>NZ_LN866265.1:0-894 GCF_001244495.1 Clostridium phoceensis
GGGGGGGGGGGTATATCTCCTGCGACTAGGGTGCGGTGAACCCCACCTCTAGGGGACTTGGGGGGCGGTGGGGGGAGGCGTGGTACCGGGTGGAGGAGTTCTATTACGACTCCCGCCGGGAGGGGCGGCAGAAGACGGACAGCGAATACGCCGACGCGCTGGAGGCACTGGCGGACGGGCGGCCCATCAGGGAGGTGGTGGCAGACCCCTCCGCCGCCAGCTTTCTGGAGTGCCTGCGGCGGCGGGGCTGGCAGGTGCGGCGGGCGGAGAACGAGGTGCTCTCCGGCATCCGCACCACGGCGGAGCTGCTGCGGACGGGCCGGCTGGTCATCTGTCCCGGGTGCGGAGACGCCATCCGGGAGTTCGGGCTGTACCGCTGGGACACCAGCGCCGGAGGGCGGGACCAGGTGTGCAAGGAACATGACCACGCAATGGACGACATCCGGTATTTTGCCGTCACGTTGGCGGCAAAGGAGCGCGGCGGCAGCTGGGCCGGGAGCGTGGAACGGAGGATATTTTGACCGGCAGGGGCCGGAAGAGGCAAAGGAGGCTTTTGCGATGAAGCGGCGGGAACGAAACAAGGGGCCGGCTCGGGCGGAGGCGGTGCAGATCCGGGAGAGCGGACGGCATCCCTTCGGCGTGCTGGACCGGTATGTGCCCCTGGGGGCGGGGGAGCTCCAGCTCTACCGGGCCATCCGGGAGGCGGTGCCCATCCTGGACGCGGCCATCTGGAAGCTGATCCGGCTGGCCGGCGGAGTGGCGGTGAAGTGCGGGGAGCCCGCCGCCCAGGCGGGGCTGGAGCGGTTCCTCCGTACTGTCCCCACCGGGCGGGGACAGCGGGGCATCCAGTCCTTTCTGGACTGCTATCTGGACTCCATGCTTACCTGCGGGCGG
>NZ_LN866266.1:0-2417 GCF_001244495.1 Clostridium phoceensis
GAGGCCGTGCCGGTGGCCGGAGCCCGGCTGGAGGCCGTCGCCGCCCTGGCGGAGCGCTTCGGTCTGTCCATGCCCCGGCGGGTGGTGGAGAGCCGCGCAGCCTCTACCCCCTTCCTGGTGGGGGTGGTCCGTCCGGTGCTGGTGCTCCCCATGGGCTGGGCCCCGGACCGCAAGGTGATCCTCCACGAGCTGATCCATTTGAAACAGCGGGACGTGGCCGCCGGGTGGGTCACCGCCCTGTTCCGGTGCGTCCACTGGTGCAACCCCTTCCTGTGGCGCATCTTTGACCGCATCGACAACCAGCGGGAGCAGCGCTGTGACCAGCTGGTGCTGGAGCGGCTGGAGGGGGAGGACCGCCGGGACTACGGCCGGGTCCTGCTGTCCATGGCGGATGACGGCCGGCGCCGCTTCCCCGGCGCCACCACCATGGCCAACGGAGGACAGAACATCAAGGCACGCATCCAGGCCATCACCCGGTTCAAGGCCTTTCCCCGGGGAATGGGACTGGTCTCCGTCTGCATGGTGGTGACGCTGACCCTCTCCCTGGTAGTGGGCCTGCCGGTCTCCGCCGCCGATCCCCTCCCCGGCGCTGTCCGCCTGCTGGGCCCCGTGGGCAGTCTCTCCTACGCCCTGTCCCACCGGCCCGCCACCGTAGGGGGCGCCCTGGACGCATACAGCAAGGGCATCTACGCCCAGTATCACGACGTTCAGGACTGTTACGCCTACCAGGCCATGACCCTCCCACAGGAGCAGCTCCCCGACCTGGTGGAGGAGTGGCGGCAGACGGACCGGGCGAGCTGGAGCGTGCTCCCGGGGACCGATCCCCGATCGGCGTCCTACCGCACCGGCCCCATCTTCCGGGGACTCTCCTATGATGGGGAGGGGGGGTACTGGACCCAGATGTACTTCTTCCGGGACGAGGGCGGGCCACGGGAGGGCACTGAGCGCTCCATCGGCTACCGCCGCCACACCCTCCACCTCCAGCGCCGGGAGGACGGCACCTGGACGGTCTCGCCCCTGTCGGTACAAACCGGCCGGCTGGCCTCCCCCTTTGAGTGGGAACAGATACGGCTCACTTCTTACGACAACCTTCCCTTCCCCAGCCAGGAGCCCCCCGTTTTCACCTGGCACGGAGAGGCGGATGGGGTGGAATTGGAGCTATGGCCCGAGGCAGAGCTCCGGGTCCAAGACGCCTATATAGAGGGCTCTGCTGTCAAAAAGCTGGATCTGAATGGCTTCGGCAGCTCGATCCATACCGATGCCCCAGATCTGGATGCCCGGTTTACCAGTGTTGTGGGCGGAATGGTGCTTCGACTCACCAATCATACCGACCAGCCCAAAACCATGACCCTGGACGTCACTCAGTACTGGGACGAGGGGGTCTCCGTCCTGACCGGAACGGATGCCCCGGAGGACGGCCAGCAGGAGGACCCGGTGTTCGGTCTGCTGTCTCAAGTCCAGAACAGCTGTTATACCGGCTATGATGTGTCCGGTCTGGAGGTGGAGCTGGCCCCCGGGGAAAGCCGGGTTCTGTACTGGGGCAGCCGCGGCAAGGGGTATGCCAACCGCATCCCCGCCGCGGACTGCGTCATGGCGGACTGGCTGGAGGCCGCCTATACGGACAGCCAGGGGAACGAGGTCCCCATCCCACTGGAGCGGGAGGTGCATCTGGATTGAACTCAAAACTGATCCGCGGGGTCCAGTACGCCGCCTGGGCCTACTTCTTCCTCTATCTGGACATCAACCTTAACCGCTTCTCCCTCCTCCCCAATGCGGTGGGGTGGTATCTGCTGAGCCGGGCCGTCACCGCCCTGGAGGAGGAACATCCAGACCTGCGGCTCCTGGGCCCCCTCACCTTCCCCCTGGGCCTCTGGGCGCTGAAACAGTATGCCTCCCTCCTCCCAGCCTGGGACCTGTCCCAGTTCTCCTGGCTGCTGAGCTGGCTGGCGCTGGCGGTGGAGCTCACCACCCTGTATTTCCACTTCCAGTTCCTCACAGACCTGGCGGACATCGCCGCCCGCCACGCCGGAGAGACGGGCCGTGACTTCTCCCCCGCCCTGCTCCGGGCCCGCACGGTGGTCACCGTCCTCTCCACCGCCGCCTCCGTCCTGTTTTACCTGGGGGTGGACAGCTCCGGCCCCCTGAGTTCCTTCTCCATCGCGCTGACCCTGTTCCTGCTGGTGGTGCTGGTGGTCCAGATCCTATGCACCACCGTTCTCCTGTTTCGCTTCTCCTCCGCTCTCCGGCGGGCAGGCCCCGTTTTGCCGGAGGGCCCCGGTATATAAAAACCTCCGCCCTGCCCCCACATGGGGGCAGGGCGGAGGTTTTTCTACGCTGTGAAGGGTCTCAGTTCTGCGCGCTGCCGCTGGCGGCGGGGGCGCTGGCGGAGGCGGAGGTCCCGGCGGAGGCGGAGGCGT
>NZ_LN866267.1:0-1190 GCF_001244495.1 Clostridium phoceensis
GGCTGCTGGCCGCCTGCATCCGCTCCGTGGGGGGCGGGCGGACCATCGTCCCCGTCTCCGGCTGGCGGAGCCGGGCGGAGCAGCAGGCCATCTGGGACGATACCCGGGCTCGGGAGGGGGATGCCTTTACCCGGCAGTACGTGGCCCTTCCGGGGTGCAGCGAGCACCAGACCGGCCTGGCCATCGACCTGGGGGAGGACGTCCCCGATCTTGACTTCATCCGCCCCAGCTTCCCCGACTCCGGGGCCTGCGGCGCTTTCCGACGGGCAGCGGCCCGGTACGGCTTCCTCCAGCGGTACTGCCGGGAGAAGGAGGCCCTCACCGGCATCGCCGCTGAGCCCTGGCACTTCCGCTATGTGGGGGCGCCCCACGCCCAGCTGATGGAGGAGCACGGGCTCTGTCTGGAGGAGTACGTCCCCTTCCTGGAGGTGTCCCCCCGGCTCTGCCGGCTGGGCAGCGGCAGGACCGCCCGGGTGTCCCGACTCCCCTGCCCCAGCGCCGTCCTGGAACTGGAGCCGCCGGCGGGGTGCTGGCAGCTCTCCGGAGACAACTGCGGCGGGTTCATCCTCACCGTCTGGGAGGGAGAGCCATGAGCGCCCGCCGGGATGTCCCTGTGCTGGACCGCTTCCGCCTGCTGGCGGCGTTCCTGGCGGTGTGCAACCACACCGCCCCTCTGGCCGGACTGGCCCCGGAGGCCGACTTCTGGCTCACCCGGGTGCTGGCCCGGATCGCGGTCCCTTTTTTCCTCATGGTCAGCGGGTACTTTCTCTCCCGGGACGGCTGGAGGGGCACGGGCAGATTTTTGAAGCGGACGCTGACCCTCTACGCCGCCGCAGTTCTGCTCTATCTGCCCCTGAACTGGTACAACGGGGGCTTCTCCCCCCTGGAGTGGCTCAAAAAGCTGCTCATAGACGGCACCCTGTACCACCTGTGGTATTTCCCGGCGGTCCTGCTGGGGGTGGTGATCGCCCGCGGCCTGGCCCGGCTGGGGCTGCCCGCCGCCCTGGCGGCTGCCCTGCTCCTCTACCTGATCGGCCTGGGCGGGGACAGCTACTACGGCCTGACCGCCCAGCTACCCGCCCTGGACGCCCTCTATGGCGGGCCCGTCTCTTTTAAACAACTAGATGTGTATAAAAGACAAGCTCCCCCCCCCCGGGGCCCTCGGGCGGCGGGGGGGCCCGCGGCGTGCC
>NZ_LN866268.1:0-1312 GCF_001244495.1 Clostridium phoceensis
CAAACGGAGCGGACTGCCACTGTGCTGGACGCCCTTCTGGTGGGCTGCGCCCAGGCGCTGGGCACCCTGCCCGGCATCTCCCGGTCCGGCATCACCATCTCGGCGGGGATGCTGCGGGGCTATGACCGCACCTTTGCCGTCCGGTTCTCCTTCCTGATGAGCCTGCCTGCCGTCTTCGGCGCCACCCTGCTGGAGCTGATCGACGCGGTCCAGGCGGGGATCGACACCAGCCTTCTGCCCGTCTATCTGGTGGGCATGCTGGTGGCCGGCGTGGTGGGCTACTTCGCCATCCGCCTGGTGAACCTGCTGGCGGGCAAGGGAAAGTTCGGCGCCTTTGCCTACTACTGCTGGGCGGCGGGAGCCATCTCCCTGGCCGCCAGCCTGGCGGGGCTGTGAGGGCGCCCCGGACCAAGACCTGATTGACCGGAAAGGGAGGCGGACATATGGCCGCATCACAAAAGAAGACCGGAGGGAAGCGCACCTCCTCCGGGGGAACGCGCAGGAGCGGCAGTGCCTCCGGCAGCAGCCGGGGGAACAGCCGCGGGAGCAAAGCGCCGGCCCGCCGGCCCATGCGTCGGGAGATCGGGGCGGTGGTGTGTCTGGCGCTGGCCCTGTTCGCGGCGCTGGGCTATTTCCACATCCAGGCCATTTTCATCGATTTCTTCTCCGGACTGCTGAAGGGCCTGCTGGGCTATGGCTTCTGGCTGATGCCTCCGGCCCTGCTGCTGGCGGCCTATATCCTGGCCTTCCACCGGGGGCGGCCGGTGCGCCTGCGGGTGACCTGCGCCCTGCTGCTGCCCCTGCTCTTCTCCTGCATCGTCCACGGGCTGCTGGGCAGGGTCCTGCCCTGGGACGCCGCCCTGGTGAAGACCCTGTGGGCGGCGGGGGAGGAGCTGACCTCCGGCGGCGTGCTGGGGGGCGTGCTGGCCCAGGGGAGCGTCCAGGTGTTCAGCCGCCTGGGCTCCACCATCCTGTTCGTGCTGGCCTTCCTGCTGGCGGGACTGGGGGCCTTCCGCCTCTCCCTGGCCGAGGTGGCGGACTGGATCTTCGACCGGCCCCGCTATGAGTATGAGCCGGAGGAGGAGCCGGAGCGCCCGCGCCGGAGCAAGCGGGAGGAGCGGCCTGCCGCCCCGGAGCCCGTTCGGACCCCCTCCCGCCGGGCGGACATCGACATCCCGGTGGAGGACGGCCCCCTGGTGGGCAAGACGGCCCAGACCGCTCCCGAGGTGAAAAAGAAGGGGAGCTTTTTCAACCGCAAGGCAAATGTCCCCGCTCCGGACCAGGTGCTGGCGGGGGCGGGGCAGCGGACCCG
>NZ_LN866269.1:0-10880 GCF_001244495.1 Clostridium phoceensis
CCGGTAGGCACCGGTGCCCAGTAACACGGAATTTGTGTCCTCTCTGAACTCTCTCAGAACTTTTTCTTGGGAGGCACCACTTTGTTGAATCAGGATCTTCTAAGGAATGTCACGGCCTTGAAGCGCTGCATAGACATCTTCCATATTTGACTTTTCGGTAAGTATTACCCTTTATACCGAGAAGTCACCGGAGCTTACCGCAAGTCACGGTGACTTCCATAGACAGTGTGGCACACTTTGAACCCTTATTCAATCCACGCTATTATTTGACGCTTACGGCAGAACGGCCCCGAAAGGCTCTGCCATAAAATGCTCCTGCCTGAGCTAAACAAAGAAACGTCAGCTTAGGCAGGAGCATTCAAAACGGAATCGGAATTAAAGAGAATTATGGAGGATTTCAAGGACTTGGCGGAGCTGATCCACTGGGATCTGTCCCGGCGCAGACACCTGTCCCACCGCCCCAAAGGTCATGGAGGAGCCGAACACTTCGCCACACAGGCGGCTGACTACCCCCTGGGAAGACATGGACATGGTAATAATAGGGCGATCCGCATAACAGCGCGTCATCTCCTCTGTGGCCGACAGCAACGTCAGCACATCCCCTGCACTCCGGGGCATCACAGCGATTTTAGGGATGTCGGCCCCCATATCCTGCATTTTCCTCAGGCGAAAGATCAGGTCCGCCTGGCTGGGTGTTCTTTGAAAATCGTGATTGGAACCTACCACGATCCTGCCCGCCTGATGGATCCCGTCGATATTCTCCCGCACCACGCTGTCCCCGGAGAAAATCTCCACATCAACAGCATCCACGTCTCCAGATAGGGCTGCCGCCAGGTTGAGCTGGGTATAACGATCCGGTGGAAGTTCCCGCTCGCCGCCCTCCTTTCTGGTACGGAATGTGAAGAGGATCGGAATGTTCCCCAAAGCCTCCCTCAGTGCCCGTAGTGTGGAGAGCACAGACGGCAGATCGTTTACATCCTGATAAAAGTCTACCCGCCATTCCACCACATGCAGTGGGATATTTGTCAGTTCCTGGGCTCTGGCCAGTATCTCCTCTCGGCTTCTCCCTACAATAGGGACAATAATTTTTGGGCTACCAATACCGATTTCAACGTCCCTCAGTTTTACTATTTCCATTCTAAAATTCCTCTTCCTTATTGATGAAATCTCAATATACTATTACCATGGCTCTGGTCCATTCGCTCTGTGCTTGGTGATGCGGCCTCTCTATATATGGGATTCCTCGCCATGGTGCCTGAATTTATTCTTAGAATTTTGAGCCCCAGGCTTCAGTGACCACTGATATGCACTGTAAACCCATATGATTTCCAAACGTCAGACAGAATTTCCAGGTGCTCCAATTTTGGCGGCTGGTATCCAATACATGGTTCTGTTGAACGTCCCAACGCTTCTAATTTTGAAATTCCGAGGGTATGGTAGGGTAAAAGATAAACATTTGAAATATATTGCTTTAAAGGTAGAATAAATTCAGCAGTTTGACGAATCAAATCCGCATCATCATTTACTCCACTTATCAGAGGCATCCTTAACCATATTTCTTTTTTTAAATCTAGCGCAATATACCTGAGATTGTCCAGAATCAATTTATTCGATACCCCGGTAAGGGCTTTGTGTTGCGAATCATTTAAGTGTTTGATATCGTAAAGTACAATATTAGTATAAGGCATTACCTGATCAATAGCTTTTCTGTCTGCAAATCCGCAGGTTTCAATGCATGTATGGATGTTCCTATCTGAACAGCACTTTAAAATAGCGGAAACGAATTCCGGCTGACTCAGTGGTTCTCCTCCACTGATGGTAACCCCACCCCCGGAATGTTTGTAAAATAAATGATCTCTTGCAACTTCCTTAAACACTTCATCTGCTGTTTGCAGATGTCCCATTAGTTCTCTTGCTTGTTTGGGACACGCTGAGATGCAGTTGCCACATGCAATACAACCGTCATGTCTGACCTGCAGAGTCTGTCCCTCCAAACTAAGCAGCTTCTGCGGACAGGCCGGTACACAGCGGCCGCATGCAATACAAAGATTCTTATAATACATGACTTCCGCCTGTACACGGTTTGATTCTGGATTATGGCACCAGATACAGCGCAGAGGACATCCCTTTACAAAAACAGTGGTGCGAATCCCTGGACCGTCATGAATAGAAAATTTTTGAATGTTGAATACCGTGCCCTGCATAGCACCCATCTTTTCTTACCTCACTCGCTTGTTGGTGTTCAGCCTGTGGTGAATCCCTTATCAGACGCACCACAGGCTGAACAGCTTTTTTATAGAACCATGTGAGTTGTTCGCGCAATTAGCTCGTCCTGAACATTGGGCGCCAGTGTTACAAAATAGGCACTGTAGCCGGCCACCCGGACAATCAGATCTTTATGCTCCTCGGGGTGTTTCTGAGCTTCTTTCAGAAGTTCCTGGTCCACAACGTTAAATTGGATTTGTTTCCCGCCCTCAGAGAGATAGGTGCGAATCATCATGCTGAGTTTGCTCATATCCTCCTCGTTCTGCAGTGCAGAAGGATGGAGCTTCATGTTCAGAAGCAGGGACTGAAGCTTTTTCTGAGGAATTTTCAGCGCACTGTTCAGCATGGCGGTTGGACCGTGTGTATCCATGCCCTGGATGGGGGAAGCGGCCCCGTCAGCCAGATATTTTCCGGCATAGCGGCCATCCGGCGTTGCTCCGCACAGACGTCCGCCGGGATCATGGGAGGTGATGGAGATGCCTGCAACACAGAATTTTGCAATTTTCCCATCCGGGCCAACACGGTAGCTGTCAATCTGGCACCCTGCATCCGCCAAGCGGCTATAGATATCACTGACAACAGCGTCTGTTTCCTCGTTGTCATTTCCGTATTTTGGAACGGCAAGGCACATGTTCCGAATCGCTTGATTCCGCTCCCCTTCCCAGTTTGCGTCCAAAGCGTTCAGCAGTTCATCCATTGTCAGGACCTTGTCATCAAATACCAGCTTTTTGATCACTGCTACGGAATCACCGACGTTAATAGTACCAATCCCGATATTCATAGTGGGACCGATTCCATACGGAAGCTGACGGTCTTTCCCGATTTTCCCGATCTTGACGCCGTCAGAGAACAGAGAGATGGGGAATGGATCCTGCATATGTTTGTGAGCGGTTAAATAGCGCAGCCGGTAGTCTTGTGCAAAATACTCCATGAAGTAAGTCATGTGCTCAATCATTTTTTCCCGGAACTCTTCATAAGTCTTCATTCCGCGCACGTCGCCGGTATGAGGGCCAATCTGCTGCTTGAGCATAGGACTGTAGCCGTCATGCATAAAAGTATCAAACGCCAGGGCGTTAACCATCATAGAGAATACCATTCCCCAGCCTTCTGGAACAGTGACATCAACGCAGCCGATGATATAGTAGTCCCGGGCTACCTCCAACGGAACTCCCTTTTTCACTAAGTTTCCGATATAGCACTCATCGCTAATAAAGGAGGGCATACCGATACCGGTTTTAACCAATTCAAGGCTCTTCATCATCAGGGCCTCTGGTGTTTTATCACTGACACGGACATGCAGAGTGTGATGAGGTGTAGGACAGCGATATGCTGCCTCTAAGAACAAATAGCTCAGCTCATTGGTCACATCATTTCCATCCCGATCGACGCCGCCCAATGTTGCACTATTCCAACGGGCCTGGCCGGACCACTTCAGACGGCTCTGACCGCCGGAAGTGTTCTTCATCTGCATGAATTTGGTGCGGTACAGCTCCAGATACTCCAGAACGGTCTCGTCATCGATGATACCGGCCTGGATATCTGCCTTGTAGTAGGGATACAGATACTGGTCCATACGGCCCAGCGGAGTGGTGGTCTGGCAACTGATCATCAGGAAGATAAACCACTGGAACTGCATCGCCTGCTTAAAAGTCTTGGCAGGATACTGAGGGACTACGCGGCAGTTTTCCGCCATTTCCCGCAGCTCAGCCTTGCGCTTTTCGTCCTTGGCCTCGCCAGCCAGCTGGTCACACAGATCCGCATAGCGGTTTGCCCAGCGAATGACCGCCTCGTTGATGATGATAAAGGACTTCAGCAGATTGATTCTGTCCACATCCTCGTCGGTGCGGATGCTTAGTGCGGTGTACTTTCCAAGTTCCTCCTTGGCTTCGTCGATGATAGCCTGAAGTCCCTTGCCAATCACATACCCATAGTCGATTTGATAGGTGTCCGCCTCAGGCAGGATAGCCATGCCGTTACAGGCGTAGCCCATGCCGGCAGCCTCTTCCAGGGTGTTGTTAACCGGAAGCAGATAGCCGCTTCTCTTCCAGGCCCACATCTCATCGTCATAGAGTTCATACAGCTTATATTCCGGGATAATCTTGTGCCAATATTCGGTCAGCTCATACATCTTGCTGGCGTCTTCATCGGAGATGGCATACTCCTCGCCACGCAGCGATTCGATGCCCTCCTTCTGCCAAGTTCCCTTGGTCCAGAAGTCCGCTTCCACCGCCATGGGCTTAGAGGCCGGCGCGCCGGCAATCAGATCGCCATCCAGTAGGTAGATGGGAATGTGCTCCATCATATAGGCCTGAGCATTGGCCATGCGGATGGGGTCCGCTTCGCCCTCGTGCTCCTGATAGGCCTTGGTAAACAGCGATGCCTTTTCCACACTGAACACCACTTCCGGCTTGCGCACGCGGTCATAAATAGCCTTCACGCGAGGCGTCATGGTACGGCTTTTTTGTTCATTCAAACTCATAATTACCCTTCTTTGCAATAAATTTCAAATCACGCAGGCAGCGCCCGCTATGGTAAGGTTTCTTGTTTAAAACAGATTGAAAATCCCCAGCAGGGCGAGCACGGTGCCAAGGACTGCGGCCAAAAGCGCTACGGCCAGCATCTTGGTGGTAATCTCCTTTCGGACGGTATCATCCGTACAGCCAGTCAGATGCAGGGCTCCGCCGGTAGACAGCGGGCTGATTGCGCTCATAGAGACGGACACAACAATACAAGTAAACATGGCCAGCGGTGTAACATTTGCTAGAGCGGCCAGACTGTCGACCAGGGGGAACAACGCAAACTTGAATGCGGTACCGTCCACAAAAATGGTCAGTAGGCCACCAATTAGCATGATGCTGGGACAGACCAGCCAGCTGGGGATCTTGGACAGACCGTCAATCAAGGTCTCCTGAACGCCCATAGCAGAGGCAAGCCCACATAGCGTACAGGCACCGCAGATGGTAAGAATCAGGCTCCATGGAACATCGTTTTTGATTACCTCAATGGGGTCGGCCAGCTTGAAGAGGGAGCAGATCACAATACCCACAGTGAAAATCATGCGTACATCTATATAGGTCGTGATCCAGAGAGTGATCGGATTGGGCAGGAAGTTCTGAATGATTGGCGGCACCATCATCAAAACGATAGTGGCCAGCAGGAACCATAGAGACTTCTTCTGCTCATTCGTAAAAGGCTCCGGCCGCTCCAGCAGCACATCGCCCTTCTTGGATGCTCGCCAAGGTTTGGTGATCAGATAGAGGATTGCAAAGAGGACAAGACCCTCAATAAACATGAAAGCGTTGATACGGTACACGGCATCGACACCGGTTCCCAGACCGACAAACTCCTCTGCCTGGCCAATCTCGGCTGCAGAGTCGCCCACCCAGGGCCATCTGCAGCCGGCCTGGAGTCCTGTATAGATGGCCACCACGCACAGAACCGGGTTGATCCCCATGTTGGCTGCGACAGAGAACGCGATAGATGAGGTAATAACGGGGCCACCATACTTACCGCAGTTTAGTGCATTCAGTACATAGGCCATTAAGTACAGTAAAAACGGGACCAGCCAAGTCCGCCCGCCAGACAGCCGCATGACCCGGACTGCAATGCCACGCATGGCACCTGACTTGTTGAGAAATCCGATGTACGCAGTGGCAAAAATCATAATCCACATCATGGAAGTGGGCCAGTAGCCAATCAAATCGTTATTTGACAGGCCATAGACCAGCCGGCCGACCACAAAGGCCACTGCCAGACAGAAAAAGCCCACATGATTGCCGAGCTTTTTGGCAATCAACACGGATCCGATAATCATTGCGAAGTAAAGAATAACGGTTAACATGGATGCACCTTCTCTTTTCTACGTTGTTTTCGGGCCTTCCGCCCATAATCTCAGATTCCAGGGCTTGCAGATATTCTCTTTGGTCTGGTTTGTTCCCCCCTTCTGTAGACCAAAAACGTTGTTGTAGAAGTCATCCGACTTTTCAAGGGGATTGTAGCAATCTTTGTTTAAAATGTAAAACACCTCTTTACTCTACATCCGCAACCAAAAGGTTGAAACTGTCTTCTGAAAAGAAAGTATCTTTACTCAGAAACCGATTATTCCCATTGACATCTCAACGGATTCTGAGTAGACTGAAGTCACTTTGTAGGGGGAGGTGTGTTCGTGACATTTCATAACCTGTACTACTTCATTGAAGCCGCAAGGGATCTGAATTTCAGCAAAACCGCAGAGAGGTTGTTTGTGTCGCCGCAGTCCATCTCAAAACACATCGGAAAACTAGAAGAGCACTACTCAGTCAAGCTTTTTGCACGCAGGCCTGACCTCCAACTGACGGAGGCGGGTCAGCTGATTGCAATAAAAGCGGAGCAAATCTTCAGCATTGAAAAAGACATCAACAGGAAACTAGCGCAGATGAAACTCCAAAACCCCACTGCCATCCAGATGAAGTGCAACTTGACAAAGGCGACTGTATTTCTCCCCACGATTCTGAAGCTCTACGCGGAGCAGTATCCCGGAACTCAGATCTTCTGCGATGACAGCCGGACAGACGAGCTGGGCGATACTCATATCCAGAGCGAATTACTGAATCACTCCATCCATTTTTACGTTGGGGAACAGATCCCTGTGGAAAGCGAGGATATCATTCAGCGTCTCCTCTTCCGTGACCGCAACCTCTTTGCGGTGTCAAAGCAGAAATACCACGAATACTTCCAAGATAACACAGGGTTGCTGAACAAGTCCCTCGAAGGTGTCTCTCCATCCGACTTTGGAGATCTGACGTTTTTGCTGCAAGAGGACAGCCGTATTCCCAGCACACATGCATATTTTTTGCACAATGCGGGCGGCCTGAAGCGAGAGAACTGCATAATCTACAACCATGTCCCCCTCAACATGATGCTGAACATGTGCCGAAAAAATATGGGGGTCATTCTGTTGTCCGAGCTCTTGCTGTACTATTATGTGTCCATCCAGAATCACATATTGGACGATTTGTACCTTTTCAACGCCTCCATCAACGGGATCCCCTACTATCGCAATCTGTATCTCTGCTACAGCCGCGATGTCACAAAGCTCGACCAGGCCGTTTCTGATTTTCCCGCTATCATACAAGAGGAATTTCAGCATATCCAAACCCATATCGAACAAGAACTGAAAATTTGTGCCGGCTGTATTTAAGGGTATTTTTGTGCCGCGGCAGGCTAAAGCAGCTTTAGGGGGCCAACTCTATGTTATATTCCATTGGGGACCTCTCGGATATCTTGGGAATTACAACAAGTGCGATCCGCTTTTTGGAGTCAAAAGATATCATTCACCCCCATAAGGATCCGGCGGGGTACCGCCTCTATGACCTGCAGGACATTTTTCGCCTGCTCTCCTACAATAAATACAAAAATATGAAAATCCCGCTGAAGGAGATCAGCAGACAGTTCAGCGGCGCTGAAAATGACCGGCATCTGATCTATTCCCGCATCAAAGCGGCATCCCAGGAGGCGCAGCGAAAGGCACAGTATTATGCCGACTTGGTATGTTCCATTGACGAATACTTGGATGACATTGAATCAATTGACCGGCTATTGAATCGATATGAATTCGAACGGTCGCCAGAATGGCTTTTCCTCAGCGATTCGGAGACCGGTTGGCTGTCAGCCAACCGGCACCAACGCGGGATTATCAGGCCCTGGGTCGATGCCATGCCCCTCGTTCACCTGTCGGCAATCAGCCAATACCCCTCCCGTACCTCCCAACTCGGGTATCTGATCCGGGCAGAGAAGGCCAACCAGCGCCAGCTGCCGTGCAACGATACCGTACAGAGGATTGGGGGCCTTCCCTCCCTCCACACGATCAGGATTGCCAAGCAGGACTTTCCTGCCGACCCGAACGAAGTGTTTAGCGTACCATTGCTCTACGCGGAAAGCAGGGGGTTTCATATCGCTGGGCCCATGGTTGCCAACATTATTCTGGTCGAGACCGCTCCAGATACCATGAAGGTATATGTGGATCTGTGGGTGCCGATTCAATAGCGTAATTTTGTATAGAATCCTGTCTTGCAGCAAAAGCTGCTTTATCGTTTATAATGGGGCCACCAAAAGAAAAAGGGGAGACATCCACTATGAACGAGCAACATAAGGTATTATTCCAGCCGATTCAAATCGGCTCCTGCCTGATTAAAAACCGCTTTGCTATGGCGCCCATGGGCCCCCTGGGTCTGGCAGACGCGGAAGGTGGCTTTAACCAGCGAGGGATTGACTACTATACAGAGCGCGCGAAAGGTGGGACTGGACTGATCATTACCGGTGTCACCTTTGTGGACAATGAGGTCGAGGAACACGGAATGCCCAACTGTCCCTGTTCCACACACAACCCCGTCCATTTCATTCGCACCGCCCGGGAGATGACGGAGCGCATCCACGCCTACGGATCCAAGATCTTTCTTCAGATGTCCGGCGGCTTCGGCCGGGTCACTATCCCTACTAACCTGGGGGAGTTCCCGCCTGTCGCCCCCTCCCCCATCCAGCACCGTTGGCTGGACAAGACCTGCCGCGCACTGACCGTTGATGAGATTCACTCCATTGTGAAGCGCTTCGGAGACGGCGCCTATAACGCCAAACGTGCCGGCTTTGACGGCGTGCAGATCCACGCTGTCCACGAGGGTTACTTGATTGACCAGTTCGCCATCGCCCTGTTCAATCAGCGGACAGATGAATACGGTGGCAGCCTAGAAAACCGTCTGCGGTTTGCCCGGGAGATCGTGGAGGAGATCAAGTCCCGCTGCGGTCAGGATTTCCCGGTCACGCTGCGCTACAGCCCTAAGAGCTTTATCAAGGAGCTACGGGTCGGAGCCTTGCCCGGTGAGGAGTTTGTAGAAAAGGGCCGTGACCTGGAGGAGGGTGTAGAGGCCGCCAAATTGTTGGTCTCCTACGGTTATGACGCCCTTGATACCGATGTGGGCAGCTATGATGCATGGTGGTGGAGCCATCCCCCCATGTATCAGGAAAAGGGCTTGTACCGCCCCTACTGCAAGTTGATGAAAGAGACCGTCTCCGTTCCCATCATCTGCGCCGGCCGCATGGATGACCCGGATATGGCCTCCCAGGCGATTATAAACGGTACCTGCGACATGGTCAGCTTAGGGCGGCCCCTTCTGGCAGATCCCGACTACTGCAACAAACTGCGCAGCGGTCGCATGGATGAGATTCGTCCCTGTATCTCCTGCCAGGAGGGCTGTATGGGACGCATTCAGGAGTATTCCGCCCTGAATTGTGCCGTTAATCCCCAAGCCTGCCGCGAGCGCTATACGGCCTATACGCCAATCCTGAAGCCCAAAAAAGTCATGGTGATTGGCGGCGGCGTGGCTGGTTGCGAAGCTGCTAGGGTGCTGGCTATTCGCGGACATAAGCCGGAAGTTTTTGAGGCGAAGTCCTACCTGGGCGGAAATCTGATTCCCGGTGGTGCGCCAGGCTTTAAGAAAGACGATATTGCATTGGCCGACTGGTTTACTCGTCAGTTAGAATTGTTAGAGGTTCCGGTTCATTGTAATGCCCTTGTAACAACTGAAATGGTTATCAAAGGACATTACGATGCAGTAATCTGTGCCACCGGCTCCCAGCCCAAAATGTTCTCTTTGGGAGATGATTCCAGGGTATATTCCGCCGCAGATGTGCTGACAGGAAAAAAGGACCCAGGCCAGACTGTGGTCGTGGTCGGTGGCGGGCTAGTTGGCTGCGAGACAGCTCTCTGGCTCGCGCAGAACGGCAAAACCGTGAAAATCGTAGAGGCGCTGGATAAGTTGCTTGCGCTCAACGGCCCACTCTGCCACGCCAACAGCGAAATGTTGGAGCGTCTCATTCCCTTCCATGGGATTGAGACCATCGTAAACGCAAAGGTTTCCTCTTATCAAAATGGAAAGCTAATACTTCAGAGTAGAGGCGATACGATTAATCTGTCTTGCGACAGCGTAGTTCTTGCCGTCGGCTATAAGGAAAATAATGATTTGTATCAATCTCTGGAGTTTGATATCCCTGAGTTGTACTGTCTGGGCGATTCCAAGAAAGTGTCCAACATCATGTATGCCATCTGGGACGCGTTTGAAGTAGCAAATCACATTTGAAATAATAAAAAATAACCCCCTGTGTAGTCTACCTTTCTACACAGGGGGCCTTTTATCTAATGTCTATCTATGCTGAAAGAAGTTTGCCTTAGTGGGGTTTAATTATTATAGTGCAACATCTGGTGTTCTATATTACTTTACAAACTCCATCATAGAACTCCCGGACGACCTGAAGGTCCACAGTCCTGTTGTGGATCGGCAGGGCATCCCAGACGATATCGTGGTACCGTTCCGGTGGGTCATCTCGGAGACGCCGGTCGATGATGGAGATGATGCCAGTATCCGTTTCATTTCGGATCAGGCGGCCGATACCCTGCTTGAGGTGGATGATCATCTCCGGCACGCTGACCTCCATCAGGGGATCAGTCGCAATCGACGCCTTATAGTCAATGACCGGATCGGGTACAGGAAAGGGTAGGCGGAAAATTATCACATGGGAGAGGCTTTTACCTTCGATACTGATCCCCTCCCGGTAGGCACCGGTGCCCAGTAACACGGAATTTG
>NZ_LN866270.1:0-996 GCF_001244495.1 Clostridium phoceensis
GCCTCGTCCCACATGACGGCCTTCAGCTTCTCAGCCTCTTCCTCGTTGGCCAGGTAAGCGCCCTCCTTCACCAGGGCGGCTACGAACCCGTCGTACACGTCCTCGTGGATGATCAGGTTGCCGTCGCAGGAGCAGCCGGAGCCGAAGTCGGAGCACTTGGAGATCCGGGTGTTCATGGCAGCCTCAGCCTGACGCTCGGGGGTGTTGCAGGTGTTGTCGATGATGACAGTCGCGTTGCCGGCGCCGGAGCCGTAGGCCGGCACACCGGAGGAGTATGCGGACTTGACCATGGGACGACCGCCGGTGGCGATGACCAGGTCGCAGCGCTTCATCAGCTCCTGGGTCAGGGTGATGCTGGGCTCCTCGATGCCCTGGATGATGTCGGCGGGAGCGCCCTCACGCACCAGGGTCTCACGGATGATGTTGATGCACTTGTTGGTGGTCTTCTTCGCGCGCGGATGGGGGCTGCAGATGATGACGTCACGGGCCTTGATGGCGTAGATCACCTGGCCGGCAGGGGTCAGGCAGGGGTTGGTGGTGGGCACCAGGGACGCGATCACGCCCACAGGCTTGGCATACTTCACGATGCCCTTCTCAGGGATCTCCTCGATCACGCCCACGCTCTTCTGACGCAGGCAGTCCCGCAGGATCAGCTTCAGCTTGTTCCGCTTGTTCCGCTTGGTCACCTTGTCGCCCAGGCCGGTCTCGTCCACCGCCTCGTCAGCCAGGTTCGCCCAAACCTTCATGTCGATCACAGAAGCGGCGACCGCCTGGCACAGCCGGTCCACGCGCTCCTGGTCATAGGTGGCGATGATCTCCGCCGCAGCGCGGGCCTTAGCGACCATCCCGTCCAGCATTTCGATCTGCTCAGGAGTGACTTCTTTCGCCATTGTAATGATCTCCTTTTCCTTATTATTTGCCGGACCTCCGTCCAGCTTTCCTTACTGTCGCCATTATACCACTTCTTCCTCTCCCGTCCAATACTTCATTTCAATG
>NZ_LN866271.1:0-9258 GCF_001244495.1 Clostridium phoceensis
TCCCAACCCCATCAAGATCAAAGACCAGAGCATAGAGATACCGAGCATTCTTGCCGCACCGGCGGCGTCCAAAATAAGACAGAGGAGACATAATGGTAAAGTCCATATCAAAAACCTCCGACAGCTCTGAAAGCTCATCGGTAATGGTATAGCGTTTGGCCTTACCTTCCTCCTGGATCTCCAACGCGATCCCTGCGGCCTTCGGTACCGTCACCGCAATCCCGTTGCCCTTCGCGTCCTCAAAATGGCCCTTCCGCTCAAAGCTGCCCACGGGGAAGATCTCCCGGTAAAACTCAAAGGGCGTGACCGGCTCCAGGAACTTCTCCAAATGCTCATTCTTTTCCCTGTACAATTCCTGCAGCTGCTCCATAGCGGCCTGCTGCTCCATAGGCATACACTCACCTCCAAAAGAAAAAGTAGCAAAAAGAAAATCCGCTGCGGCGGGGAACGCCTGCGGGCGGAAGGGGGGAAAGGGGGAGCCAAAGAGCGGCCCCTTTGGGGCCTTAAAGAGAAAGTCACCTCCCCCTTTCCCCCCGTGCTCCGGCTATGGAAATGATGGAAAACCCTATCGGGTTTACCACATTACCACAGCCTCCGCACACCCCCCAATTCCCCTCCGACTTTCTCCCCCTCTAAGAGAGAAATTTACGAGTTTCTTTTAGGGCCAAAAGGCCCATAGGGGGGCATATATTATCAATAGAGTTTTTCCCTATTTTTCGACAGCCTAAATTTAGATCATATTTCCATTCTCACCAACCCCTTATATCGGGCATATATTATCAATAGAGTTTTTCCCTATTTTGATTGTTATTATAGCCTGTCCAGGCGGCGCTTTCAAGGCCCTCGGACAGGCTAATTTTAGGCGTCGTTTTTCCGGACACTGACTGGCGCGACATCTGTACGCTTCAGGCTCCAGCCGGTCTCCAGGTCCCGCCAACTCCAGCCGCCGTCAAGATCTCGCTCCAGTTCAACCTCGATCCAGTGACCGGCCACCCGAATCTCCAGCTGTTCCCCTTCCTCCAGCTCCCTGGTACCCAGTCCAGTCCATACTACGGTTAAGTTATGAGTTACCGCATCCTCTGCACACAATCCCATCTTCATCATTTTTATCTCCTTCAGTTCTCTCGCATATCCTTCGGGACAACCTCCAGGGGCCTTGTATGAACTAATATCATTTCCCAGTACCCGGCCCGATAATTGGCCCTGAAACTCCGGTATTCCGTCAGAGCTGTATTCTGCTGCATAATTTCCTCGTCTTTATCCGCAGCACTCAGGAAATCCTCATAGTCACCGGCGACCCATCGCTCTATCCCTAACCTGGCAGCTTCCCACTCCCCGGTTTCTGGGAAGAACTCTTCCAGTATCAGCTTCTTTGCCTGTTCTGCTGGAAACTCTATCGAATATGGGCTTTGAATCACGGTCTCCCATAGTTTCACTGATTCCAGTCTTTGTCTACTTTTATACCGATAGATCTTTTCTGAAGATACCACCACCACATAGCCGGTGTGCTCCTTCTTGCGTTTCAGTTTTCGATCCGCATTGGCCCTTTCCCTGGCAACACGCAGCAGATTTTCATTCAGATCCTTCTGGCTGGCACTTTCAGCTCGTTCCGCTTCCAGTGCAGTTCTCCATTCTTCTATCGTCTGCTCATGCTCCTGCGCCATTAGCTTCAGTTTTCGTTCATTTTCTTTTTTATCATCATCTGCCTTGCTTCTCTCGTTTCTGGCTTCCTGTTTCGCCTGGGAGATCTCCCGCAAGAGGTCATTATACTCCTTCAGGCTCAGGATCACGTGAGTACACTCCGGATCAGATTGGCCGCCAGGAACTTCCTTGTACCCTATCATTGTCTTTTTTACAAACTCGCTCATGGCAGCGCCCCCCCTTTATAGATCTCGGATATAGTTGTTGGCCACAACATCGATCCGATTATGGCCCAGCGCCTTGCTGCACACCAACATAGCAGCCTTGTCCAACTTCCTACCAGATTCATCTTTGCGGCAGGTATACACCTCGCTCTGGTAGCGATGCCCGGTGCCTTTGTTCACCCGGTCATAAGGAATGTCCTTGATTTCTCTGGCGTTAACTTTATAGATCACCGTGGCATACTCGGCCCGGTATCCGTGAATATCGGCGCTCTGGTGGACGTGCTGCCACACCTTTTCCTCTGCCGGCGTGTTACTGATCCGCTCTATGATCTGCCCCGCATTTGGCCCGATGATAGGGCTTAGGCGCTCCCTGCCACCCTTTCCGTTGCGGACATGGGTAAAGTAACCCTCCGGGAATAAAAGGGCGTCCTGGAGCATTTCCAACCGCTTGGTGTCGGCCGGCGTCAGTTCCTCTGCAGGCCGACTCTCCAGCTTGGATAACTCAACCTCGACCTGTTCTCTGGTGACCAGATCCTTCCCCCGCAGCTCCTCCAGCTCCTTCCGACGCAGCCCAGTCCCCTGACAAAACTTGATTAGCCCATCATTGTTCGTCTTGGAGAAGTGCTTATCCCGAACCCGGTCGCCGCGGCTCCGCTTGATATTTTCCCGTTCCTTTTTCGGAGCTTTGAAAAAGTCTTCATCATCTGGAGAGATCCCGTACAGTTTTCCCATGGCCGACCGCTGCACACCAACCGTCCATGCAGACAGGCCCCGATCCACGCCATCCTGCAGCCACTCGTTTACATACTTCCTGGCACTTTTCAGTGTAGTACATTCTGGATGGTGTTCCTTGATGTACTTGATAAAATACTTCGTGTGCTTCCAGTAACTCTGGTAGGTGCTGAAGGAGAAAATCTTATCCTTGTCCGTCCCATTCGCCTTTGCCTCTTTTCTGCTCTCCCCAAACGCTTGCATACTGGTCAATCGTTCATAGGCTTGCTGGTGAAGATCCTTGTGATAAGCCTTGTTGCGCCGGCCCATAGGCCCCTCCTCTCTCGTAAAATAGATTTCTATTTTTATAGATAAACAGAAATCTATTTTTAATTAAATCTATACATATATAAATCTGCATTTCTACAAAACTATAAATCATGATTTCTTGTTTTCTATCATCTGTTCAAGCAAAGCCGCCTCATGTCAGCTCCCCTCGGAGACTCGGCAATCGGCAAATACACTTTTTAACGTCTTATGTGTGACGGATTTGGGATCGCTCCCGACACTTTTTTGAACTGCTTATGTGTGCAGTCCCGATTTATTGAGATCTACGGCAGTTCGGGATCTGTCGGCACTTTTGTAGAGGGTGCGGCTCTCCAGGAGATCTACAGTATCCTGGCTACTATCAGAGAGTGGATAGGGACATGATACATTTTGCTTACCCATCACTTTCAAAAGGATTACTCGTGTTGGGGTCCATGGTGCGCTTTCCATTTCACAAAGGTTACTGTGGCAAGCCCGCACACCACACAGGAGTATCAACCCTGTCATGGCTTCTGTATGGGTATTTGCTGAACCCCCAGCCGGCAGCTCCGGCCAAGACGCTCTGGGCCTAATCACTCTTTACCCTCGCCCAGACGAGCCTACCTCTGATCCGCTGCAACCCTACCAGCCGCAGCCTCCATATCCCACCGCCTTCCCATCAGGCCGCTGTCCCGGCTCCAGCACCGTTCGCAGCCTATTTCTATCCATGCTCATCGTACCATACTAAAACAGAGAAGTCAACATATTCATAAAAATAACCGTATAACGGTTTACCCGTTCACATATAGTGCAAACGGGTAAACCGTTATATAAGCGGTAGAGGGAACGATTTTCCTCCACCGCTTCTTCAGTTTATGGCTTGTCCTCTTTTCTTGCTTGTCGTATATATTTCTTATTGTTTATTATCGACAGCACAAACGCAAACAGCACGGCAATTCCAATCACAATTGTGGCTATCTTTTCCCTCTGGCATAGCACAAATATTATTGTTCCTACTCCAATAATCATTTCCAGGATTGCCTTGTTTTTTTGCCATTTCTTTCTTCCTGGTAGTTCCCTGTACTCTTTCCGAATTGCTTCATCATCTCCAGCAAAATCCCGAAAGGAACGGTAGCAAAAATACATGGAAAATAAAATAATTATGAGGTTATCCATACAGGGCTCTCAAATCTACATTACTCCATGATGTCGGGGCCTCATCAATTCCAAATACTTTATACATCATTTGCCGTCCCATTCCAGAATTTCCCCAATCTCTCACCGTGTACCCTTCTGTCTTAACTTCGGGTCCACTACCATAATCGACATAGGCATATACCCCATCGAGCCGCGCAGATTCCCCTTGCCCAGATGGCTGTGTAGGCTCTCCATGGATTTCTTGATTGTAGTAATCACATACAATTGTTCGAGTAAGGACACATGAATAAAAACCCGTTGCAAGTTTCTCTAAGATTCCATAAGATGTTGCACCAGAAACAATCTTTTCCGCCATCTTTTCGGCTTCATGATGGAAAAAGAAGATAGAAACAATTGCTGCAGTCCATTTTCCAAGTCGTTGAGATGTACCCGCATTAAAGGTGTACTCCCGATCTTTAAACCATCCCTCTCTTAAATCACAATTAATAGAGAAAATCGTATTGGTAAATGTGTTTCTATAATGCATATATCCAAGATTTCGGAAATGCACTTCATCCGGAATATCTGTATCCGCACGAGTCTGTCTCTTTGTAAACTCAGTCTCGGTTGTGGTATTACCTGTTGCATCATAGTATACGCTATCAATTCGTCCACTTCCAGGTTGAGTCGTATGAGCCTCAATCAAAACATTGTTTTCATACTCATAAATTGTAATAGAACCATCCGGATTATCCACTGAGGACAAAATAGTCGTAGGAGGCAACTGCTCACCTGCAGTTAAATATCCAACTGGTTCGCTTTCATAGAAAATCTCTCCTATAATTTCATCAGTTGGAACTTCCGCAGCTACTGCAGGAACCAAAAGAGAAAACATCATCGTAAGTACCAACATACCAGATAAAACTTTTTTCATCGCTACTACCTCCTATTTTATCTTTTCTTCTTCATCAATAATTCACATGGCCAGAAACATGAATTATTTCCGAAGAATTATTTCTTACTACAAAATAATAATGCCCTCTTTGACTTACTTTGATAGCCTTATCAAAACTTCCTGTTGTTGTATTCAGACCATAGAACAAGCCATCTGGTGCGACCAGTCCGAAGTCTACGCTCGCAGAAAAGGGGGAATACGTTGCCTTAATCGTTACAACCTCTCCAACTTCCAGCGGGAAACTGCTGTCAGCTTTTACAGCACTATTGGCCGGGACTTCCATATCGAACTTTCCTGTAGCTCGCACCTCCAGAAAATTGCCATCAGATAGATCAGCACCTGCTGCTACAGCACTTAATCTAAAGCATGATACCAATGCAATCAGTACCAGCATTAAGAAAAAAGTCTTCTTCCTCTTCATCCTTCTCACCCCCCCTCTCTTCTACATCTACCAATCCATCACAAAATTATCTACCGTAACCACATCACTCCCTTCTATTTTCTCCATGGGAATTGTTGTTTCTTCCTTTCTCCAAAAAATCATTGTACATAGCACCAGCACAGTGAGTCCAGCTACTATAAGTGCCAGTACAATTTTTCTCTTTGGGGCTTCATTAATAGATTCTGCCTTGATTGGCTTTAGTTCCTCATGAGGCAGTTCAACTGCATCGTCATTAAGTAAATACTCCAATGGAACATTGTATAGTGTCCCTAAACATTTAAGATTATCAGTTGTCGGCTTCGCTATCCCAGCTTCCCACCTTGAAATAGCCTGTCGAGAAACACCAATCTTTTCTGCCAGATTCAATTGTGATAATCCTTTTGCTTTGCGCAAAGA
Source organism: Clostridium phoceensis (assembly GCF_001244495.1). Classification (NCBI taxonomy): domain Bacteria; kingdom Bacillati; phylum Bacillota; class Clostridia; order Eubacteriales; family Clostridiaceae; genus Clostridium; species Clostridium phoceensis. The sequence continues at coordinate 5,813 of NZ_LN866271.1, forward strand.
GAACAGCTTTTCTTCCAATTTCATTTTCTGCACCCCTAAAGTACACGAACACTTATTAAATGTAAACCGCAAGCGGTTTACATTTAGGCAATCACTGATTGCCTTTTCCATTTTTTCTATAATTTTTCTCTAAATAGCCCATTTTATTTTAGATACTCTTCCAATCCCCTGCGTAAAAGATCATTGACTGTCTCAGTCAAATTTCTTTCTTCCTCCAGCGCCATTCTCCTAAGTGCCTTGTCAATATCCCGATCCAAAAAGTATGACCGCTGCACCCGATCCTTATTCTTGCTACCCACCACTGCCTTTATGGGTCCCTCTGCTGCGGATACCTGACCTGCTCGCACCATATTTTGAAGAGCCGCCTCCTGATTAAACTTCGCTTTCCCCGCCATCACACAATTACCCCTTTCAAAAATTCCTCAATAAAGGTCCTATAATCCTCCGCTACGGTAGACTTCCCGGCATAGTCAAATATATCGGTCTGATTCGCCTGGGCTTCTTCTACTGCCACCGCAGACCGAATATAGGTCTCATAGATCGGCGCCGAGATGTACTCCCCCAGCTGCTCCGCCAGTTCCCTGATCTCCCGGCTGATATTTGCTCTTGGATTGAACCTGGTAAAGAGGATGCCCAGGATCTTCACACCAGGATTGCAATACTTCTGGACACTGGTGACCGTCTCGTTGAGCTGGGAAATCCCGGCTGTGGCGAAGATCCCGGCAGTGGTAGGAATCAGAATATCGCTGGCGCAGGTAAAGGCATTCACCGTCAGCACACCCAGGGATGGCGGTGTGTCGATCACGATGAAATCATAGTCGCCGGCGACTGGAGCCACGGCCTCCTTCAGCCGATGCTCCTTCCCGGTCTGGGACAACTCCTGCTCTGCTCCGGCCAGCATGATATTGGCCGGCACAACATCATAGCCACCCTTTGCGTGCTGCGTGGCCTCCTGGATCGTGGCCGCCCGCTTCATCACCTCATAGACCGTGAGAACATTGTAGTTCTCTACGCCACAGGCCGACGAGAAGTTTCCCTGGGGATCGAGGTCAATTCCCAGCACCTTATACCCTTTCCCGGCCAGTCCTGCAGCAAGTGCCTGGGCCGTGGTCGTCTTGCCGACGCCGCCTTTTTGATTTGCTACTGCAATGATCATGTGCTCACACTCCACTTCTTTCAATCTGTTTTTATAGAAATATATAATTCTATATTACTATAAATATATTTTTATATCAATATAGAAATATAGAATTATAGTGACTATAAAACAGCCGGTTCCCTTTGGTGGGAACCGGCTTAGTTTAGTTCTGGCTCTCACGGGCCCACAGGCCCACCGGAGACACACCAGGATGCCCAGGCATATACCATCCATCGTCATTGTGCTCAAAGGAGACGGCCCGCCATGTGCCGCCACCGAGCCGATCCGGAAGAAGGACTTCAAGGCTCTGGCCGCAGTGAATATCCCAACCATCCCAGGTCAAACGGTCACGCTCCGGCTCATAGCTGATCTGTAACACCTTGGCTTTCATCTTTTTCCATCGCCTCCAGTTCTTCCATCGTCTTTATAATTCCAAGGCCAGCACGCACCTGTTCACGCCCTCGTTTCAGCTTACCTCGATAGAAATTGCTATCCCATTCCCCGGAACTTTTCCCCTGTTCATCGAAACTCATAAACTTCTCCTTCATTCAAGTAGCAAGTTATAGTCTCTCTTTGCATAGATCACTCGAGCGATTGTTACCAGCTTTTTTTCTTCATCTACCCAATAAAACATAAAGTAATTCTGTACCAATAGTTTCCGGTACTCATGTTTTAATGGTCGAATCGGTGTATATGCAGGATTTGCGTATGGGAACTTAGGGAGCCTTTCTCCAGCCTCTATCAGTTCTGTAGCCAAGCGATCCGCAGCAACAGGATTTGCTAACTCTACGCCGATATATCGGACAATATCAATCATATCCTGCCGGGCAACAGGTAGGTACTCCAAATTATACAACCTGTTCTCCTCCTATGGCATCTCGCATGGCTTTCAGCACCTCTTTTGAGGAATATCGCTTGCTGGTCAGCTCGGCCTCTCGCTCCGCTTCCTGCAGCTTAAAATATACCTCACTTTCAAACTGCAGGCTCTCAAACGCCTCTATACTCATCACAACCATATCTCCGTATCCATTCTTCGTCAGAAATACTGGCTTTGCAGTCTCATGAACTGTCTTTGAAATGTCGGCAAAATTGTTCCGTAAATCCGAAACAGGTCGAATCATATTCATAATATCACCTCATCTTTATTTTATCATAATTATGCTAAATTATCAACTCGTTTCGCCCCACCATTTCCGAATCGTCTTTGGATCAAGGCCAGTATCCCTGTGGCAATCAGCCTTGCGCCCCTCTGGGTGCTGCTGACGCCATTCTGAAACCTGACACTGCGCTGATGGCCGTCCTCCACCAGAAACGACGTCTCCCAGTTTTCCCTTCACTTCTCGCACACCACGCGCAAACTGTAAATGCTCTCTCTGTTTACGCCAATTCCGCTTATTGACAGGCATAGTAAGACCGGAGATCTTCGCTATATCATCCCTGGGAAATGTTACATAATCCTCGTTGAACATCTCCAGAGCGCACACTACATCATCCTTCGTGAAACGGTTGATGTCCTCGATACTCATATCGTCATAGGGCTTCAGAAGCGAAAAAGCATCCTCACGCAGCTCCTCCTCACTGATCCCGCACTTCTTCGCATAAATCGCCAATGTCATAATACCGTAGAACCGATGGCCAACTCTGATCTCATCCCCGATCCGGTGCAGCCACCAGTCATAAAGATCCCGCTTGACCGTCCAGCGGCCCCGCCGCTCCTTCTTGACGATCCTCCGCTCATACCAATCTGGATACTTCTCCTTTGCTTCCTCCAGAGAGAGCCGGCCCTTCCGCATAAGGCCCAGGAGCTGCTGCTGCTCTCCATTGCTATCCGGGATAAACTCCAGCAATTCCTCTACCGTCACCCGCCCGCCGAGCCGATAGGCTGTCACAGGATACTCCCGGCCCAGCTTGGAACCAGACCCGACCACTCGGAAGCCCTGCAGGATACCTTGTACCTGCGGCTCTTTGATGGTGGAGGTGTACCTGTTCCATATCTGCCGGGTGAGGGAGTATTTCAGTTCCTTCAAGCATTTCTGATTGTACGGATACATAGGAATCGGCTCCTCCAGTACATAATACAGGTGAAGTCCCGTCCCGCTGTTTACGACGAAGGTAGCCTTGGGCAGAATATCCTTGTTCATCTGGTGAAGCGTGTCCCGGAGCTGTGGCATCCCAACCCCATCAAGATCAAAGACCAGAGCATAGAGATACCGAGCATTCTTGCCGCACCGGCGGCGTCCAAAATAAGACAGAGGAGACATAATGGTAAAGTCCATATCAAAAACCTCCGACAGCTCTGAAAGCTCAT
>NZ_LN866272.1:0-11711 GCF_001244495.1 Clostridium phoceensis
TTCTTTTCGGAGAAAGTAAAGTAGGTGCTGATTAGAGCGAGGGTCCACCCGTTCCCATTCCGAACACGGAAGTTAAGCTCGCTTCTGCCGAAGATACTTGCCTGGAGACGGGCTGGGAAAATAGGTAGTGCCTACACAAGGGTCCGGTCCAACCGGGCCGGACCCTTTCACATTCCTCAATAGCTCAGTCGGTAGAGCATGCGGCTGTTAACCGCAGGGTCGTTGGTTCGAGTCCAACTTGGGGAGCCAAAAATGCGGCTTGCCGCCACTTGCTCGTGACGGCAAGCCGTAATTTCAAAATAACGTGTGAACGGTTAATGGGCCTTTAGCTCAGTTGGTTAGAGCAGCCGGCTCATAACCGGCCGGTCCACGGTTCGAGCCCGTGAAGGCCCACCATATAGGGGTATAGCTCAGCAGGTAGAGCAGCGGTCTCCAAAACCGCGTGCCGAGGGTTCGATTCCTTCTGCCCCTGCCAGAGAGTTGCAGAGTGATCTGTTTTTATATTGATTAAATGGCTCGGTAGTTCAGTTGGTTAGAACGCCGGCCTGTCACGCCGGAGGTCGAGGGTTCAAGTCCCTTCCGAGTCGCCATTTAAAAATGTCAGGTTTTACCTGTTGCTGATATAACCCCCATTGGGGGAACGTATGCTGCTATAGCTCAGTCGGTAGAGCGCATCCTTGGTAAGGATGAGGTCCCCAGTTCAAATCTGGGTAGCAGCTCCACATCGGAGTAAGCGATACAAAGCTTGCTCCGATTTGTTTTATCAGTTAGAGAGCGTGCTCAGGCGTTGCGCCTCCTTATTCCAGCGGAGTGCGGTTTGGTTTGTGGTTTAATGTACCCGAAAGACCGGAATTATTTTACGAATCGGTCTTTCGGGTAAAAATTTGGATTTTCGGAAGGGTGTCCTCAAATAGAGGATACCCTTTATGTATTCAGTGAAAAAAACACGGAAACAGAACCAGGAAAAACGGTCAGAAGGAAAAGAAGAAGGACAGCCGCAATGATCAGGAGCAGAAGGGGTAGAATGTGGCTGCGGCCAGACTTGCTGGAGCGATGGGTGACCTGAATGGAAATATGAGTCGTGGCCGGAGAACTGGGAGGCTCCTCACTCTTTACAGAAGTAAGGGACTCTTTGGAGCCCTTTTTGAGAGAGGAAGTAGGGGGATTCATAATTTGAGTCATCCTTTCCTGTATCAAGTAATTGTCTGCCAGTATCTGAAAGAGTGCATCTTGTCTGGGAGGCACGCAAAACAAAATACCATGAAAAAAGGGGGAAGTCAAAACTAAAATTTAACAAAATAAGGGAGGGAGTCTGTGTGACCCTATTCATGAATAAGAAATCTGTGCAGAACGTAAAATTTATTTTTCTGATAGACTGAAGAAATATAAAGGAAGCTTTGGTAAAAAACTGGGAAATAGACACATATGAGAGAGGCACATGTTACCATCGTAATCCAAGGAGGGACAATTGTCTTTTAAAAGAAAACAAACAGGGGAAAGCAGTAGTTCTTGTGAAAATGCCGAGAAACAAAAAATCTGGAGCCCGTAGAAAGTATATTTTGCCGGCTGCGCTTTAGAAAACAGGAAATCGGCAGGGAGGGGCAAGGGGCTTCAGAGAAGGAAGATAGGGCTTGACTTGGCGGCAATATGCCAGGGAGCAGCGTAGACGCCCGGGCTTGGGCGTGGTACAATAGCGCCAAACGGGATGTAGAGGGGGACGGAGACCATGCGGAAGATCATGATCGTGGAGGATGACCCAGCCATCCGGGAGGAGCTGGCCCTCCTGCTGGAGAATGAGGGCTATCAGGCTCTGGCGGTGACGGATTTTGGGGACGTGCCGGGGCAGGCGGGGACCTTTGGGCCGGATCTGGTCCTGCTGGATCTGGGACTGCCCGGGCGGGACGGTTTCTCCCTGTGCGCCGAGCTTCGGAGACGATGCCCGGTCCCCATCGTGGTGGTGACCAGCCGGAACTCGGCGGCGGACGAGCTGCGGGCGCTCAGCCTGGGCGGAGACGACTACATCACCAAGCCGTACAGCATCCCCATTCTGCTTGCCAGGATCAAGGCGGTGCTGCGCCGTAGCGGAGGTCCCTCGGAGCCGGACATCCTGGAGGCTGGGGGAGTGCGGCTCAGCCTGTCCAGGGGGACCGTGTGGGCAAGTGGACGGACCGCGGAGCTCACCCGGAACGAGCTGAAGATCCTGGCCCACCTGATGGCCCACGCCGGGGAGATCGTGTCCCGGGCAGACCTGATCGAGGCGCTGTGGGACAGCAGGATCTATATCGATGACAACACCCTCAGTGTCAATGTGACCCGGCTGCGGAACAAGCTGGGGGAGCTGGGGCTGCCGGAGCAGATCAAGACCCGGCGGGGAATGGGGTATCAGTATGACGATCGCTGATTTTCTGTCCGACCGGCTGGGGCGGATTGTGCTCCAGGGGGGGTGCGCGGCGGCCTCCGCCCTCTTCCTGCTGGCCACCGGGACACAGCCCGGCGTGGTGGCTCTGCTCCTGATGGGGCTGATCCTGGTCTTTGTGCTGGCGCAGCTCTGGGAGTGCGTCCGGCTCCGCCGCCGCTTGGCGGAGCTAAAGGCCATTATGGAGGGGCTGGACCAGAAGCAGCTGTTTGCTGAGTGTGCCCCAAAGCCGGAAGGGCTCTGGGAACGGGAGCTGTTCGCCCTGATGCACCAGTCGGGCCAGGCCATGGTGGGCGCGGTGTCGGAGGCGCAGGCGGCCCAGCGGGAGTATCGGGAGTATGTGGAACAGTGGGTCCACGAGATCAAGACCCCCATCACGGCGGCCCGATTGATCTCCAGGACCGTAGGGCCGGATACCCGGCGCAGGCTGGAGCGGGAACTGGCCCAGATCGACGCCCACGTGGAGCGGGCCCTGTTCTATGCCAGGGCGGAGAGTCCGGAAAAGGACCTGGTGATCCGGGAGACCAGCCTGGAGGAGCTGGCGGACCAGGCCCTCCAGAGCCACAGGGCCCTGCTGATCCAGAGCGGGGTGCGGGTGGAGACCCGGGATCTGGATCAGAGGGTCTACACCGACGGGAAATGGGTATGCTTCCTGCTGGGGCAGCTGCTCCAGAACGCCGCCCGCTACCGCAGCGCCCAGCCTGTCGTCACCCTGTCCGCCCGGGCACTGGGGAGGCGGGTAGAGCTGACAGTGGAGGACAACGGTATCGGCATCCCCGCCCATGAGCTGCCCCGGATCTTTGACCGGGGCTTTACGGGCAGCAACGGCCGCAGCCGGGGCGGCTCCACCGGAATGGGGCTGTATCTGGCCCGGAGGCTGGCGGCTGCCTTGGAGATCGAGCTGCGGGCCGCCTCGGAGGAGGGAAAGGGGACCCGGATGACCCTCCTCTTTCCGGCCCGGGAGAACCTTTCAAAATTGTAAGCTGAGGCCATAGAAAGCCGATACCAGTGGGGCCGGTCTTGCAGTATCCTGTAAGGGACAGCAAAGGAGGAGATCAAGATGCTGCAAGTACGGAACATCGAAAAATACTACGGGAGCAAAAACAATGTGACCAAGGCGCTGGACCGGGTCAGCTTTGAAGTGGATGACGGGGAATTTATTGCCATCATGGGGGCGTCGGGCAGCGGGAAGACCACCCTGCTCAACTGCATCTCCACCATCGACACCGTCAGCGCCGGGGACATCCTGCTGGACGGGGAGAGCATCGCCGCCCTCCCGCCCCGGGAGCTGGCCCGGTTCCGCCGGGAGCGGCTGGGCTTTGTGTTCCAGGACTTTAATCTGCTGGATACCCTGACACTGGAGGAAAACATCGGCCTGGCCCTCAGCCTGAACCACACCGACCCGGAGACGGTGCAGCGCCGGGTGCGGGAGATGGCGGCCAGGCTGGAGATTATGGACGTGCTGGAGAAATTCCCCTATCAGGTATCCGGCGGCCAGAAGCAGCGGGCGGCCTGCGCCCGGGCCATGGTGGCCGGACAGTCCCTGCTGCTGGCCGACGAGCCCACCGGAGCGCTGGACTCCAAGGCATCCAAAAACCTGCTGGAGATCATGACCAGGATGAACCGGGACATGGGGGCCACCATCCTCATGGTGACCCATGACGCATACAGCGCCAGCTATGCCGCCCGGGTCCTCTTTCTGAAGGACGGCCGGCTGTTCCACGAACTGCTCCGAGGGGAGCGGGGGCGTCCGGTTTTTTACCATGAGGTCCTGGACGTGCTGGCTCTGCTGGGGGGTGATGTCAGTGACGTTATATAAGCTTTCCTGGCGCAACGCCCGGCGGCAGGCACGGGACTATCTGGTGTATTTCGTCACCATTGTGATGGCCGCCGCTCTGATCTATGCCTTCAACGGTCTGGTCTTTTCCCGGGAGATCGCCGATCTGTCGGAAAAACTGGCTTCTCTGCCCCTGATGATCGTCCTGGCCAGCGCGGCCGCAGTGCTCATCACCGGCTGGCTGGTCTCCTATACCACCGGCTTCATGCTCTCCCGCCGCAGCCGGGAGCTGGGCACCTATATTTTGATCGGGCTGGAGCACCGTCAGGTGGCCCGGCTGTTTTTTCTGGAAAACCTGGCGGTGGGCGGCGCGGCTCTGCTCCTGGGGCTGGCGGCGGGGGATCTGCTGTTTCAGGCATTGAGGGCTGTGATGCTGGCTCTGTTCGGCGCGCCCTACCGGGTCTCCCTGGCGTTCTCGCCCCCGGCGGTGGGGCTGACCCTGGTCTATTTTCTGTTCATCTACCTCTTTGCTCTCTTGAAAGGCCGGAGGCGCATCCGAAGGATGAAGATCCGGGAGCTGATCTACCTGGACCGACGGAACGAGGAGGAAGTCATCGAAAAAAGCCGGAGCCGCCGGCGGATCTTTGTTCTCTCGGTGATCCTGGGGGCAGTGGGGACCCTTCTGCTGCTGATGGGCGGGATGATCCCCAGCCTGCTGGGCACGGGGTGCGTCATCGCCTTCCTCTACGGGTTCTTTCTCAGCTTTGCCTCAGGGGTCCCCGCCTTTTTTGAAAGGCGTCCGGCGAAAAAGTACGCTGGGCAGACTCTGCTGGTCTTCCGCACTCTCACCGCCAAGCTGGCCACCATGGGGATCGTCATGGCCACGGTCTCCCTGCTGTTCACCGCCACCCTGATCGTGGAGGGGAGCGGGATGACCTTCAGCGCTATGTTTCAGAGCCGGATGGAAAAGGCATCCGCCTTTGATCTGTACATCGGCACGAAAAACGAGGCTCATCTGGATGCCTATCAGGACCAGATCCGCCGCTCTGTTCCAGTGACAGCGGTGCGGCGGTACGCGGTCTATCAGGGGGAGGACGCCCAGGTCACCGACTATCTGGCGGACCACGCCAGCTACCACAAGTTTTCCAGCCGGGACATGCTGATGGCATTCAGCGACTATGCCGCCCTCCGGGCCATGAAGGGGTGGCCCGCAGTGACTCTGGAAACTGGGGAGTATCTGATCCACTGCCAGGACTATCTGGGACCGTCCCTGGCGGACTACCGGCAGCCCATCCGGATCTCCGGCCAGACACTGGAGCTGGCGGGGATAGAGACAGGCCCGCTGAATCAGAATCTGTGGGATGCCAATGGACACGGCTTTGTGCTGGTGGTGCCCGACGAGCTGGCCCGGAACTGTCCAGTCAGCCACGGCGCCATAGCCGCCATGACAGAGGAACCGGTGAGTGGGGAACAGTTTGCGGGGCTCTGTGCCATCCGGGACCGCTATGACGCGGCCGAGGGCCTCTACGACACCCTCTACTCCAAGGCGGATCAGGAGACAGAAGCGGCCTCCATGTCCGCCATGGTGGTGTTTCCCCTGTACTATCTGGCGCTGGTCCTCACCATGACCGCCGCTACCATCCTGACAGTCCAGCAGCTCAGCGAGACAGACCGCTACCGGGGACAGCTCGCCCTGCTGCGGAAGCTGGGCATGGACCGGCGGGAGATGCGGCGGGCGCTGGGGTGCCAGTTTGCCATCTATTACGCCATGCCTGCCCTTCCGCCGGCGCTCATTGCAGTTCCCTTTCTCCTGAACCTGGGCGGCGCGGTGGAGCCGGGAACCATGACGGGGATCTATCACCCCGCAGCCATCACCGCCCTGGCGCTGGGGCTGTTCTGCCTGATCTACCTGTTCTATATCTTGATGGCCTATACCAGCCTGAAACGAAATGTCCTGCCACAAGAGTGACAGGGGCATGGACAGTGGGCCTGCCCTCCGCTATAATAGGGGCAGCAGGGGCCCGGGGGCCCGAAACAGATGCCTGTCAGGAGGAGAGCCCATGGAGACTGTGCCTATGAAAATCATTGCCCGCATCCACAGTGATTTCCCGTCCAAGTTCGGGATACCCCGCCAGAGCGGGCTGGTGGAGGCGCTGAAGGCCAGAGTGGTCTTTGAGCCGGACTTCCGCAGCCCGGAGGCGGTGCGGGGGCTGGAGGGGTTTTCTCACATCTGGCTGATCTGGCAGTTCTCCCAGGCGGTGCGGGAGGACTGGTCCCCCACGGTGCGGCCGCCCCGGCTGGGAGGCAATACCCGCATGGGGGTCTTTGCCACCCGCTCTCCCTTCCGGCCCAACGCTGTCGGGCTGTCCTCCGTCCGCCTGGAGCGGGTGGAGCCCCATACCCCCCAGGGCCCGGTGCTCCACGTGGCGGGGGCGGACCTGATGGACGGGACCCCCATCTTTGACATCAAGCCCTACCTCCCCTACGGGGACTGCCGGCCGGAGGCCACAGGGGGCTTTGCACCCGGGGCGGACCGGCTGCTGGAAGTGGAGTTCCCGGAGCGGTGGCTGTCCCTGCTGCCGGAGGACCGGCGGCAGGCGGCCGCGGGCGTGCTGGCCCAGGACCCCCGGCCCTCCTATCAGAGGGACCCGGAGCGGATCTACGGCATGGAGTTCGCCGGCTGGGAGATCCGTTTCCAGGTGCGGGGAGAGCGGCTGACGGTGGTGGAAGTAAAAGAGAAGGGCTGACAGAGAACAGGAAGGACCGCGGCGCGTACAGGGCCGAGGTTCTGGATAGAGAACGGCGGGCGCATGACAGGCGTCCGCTGTTTTTCTCTCCGGGCCCGCATCTCAATGCAGAGCGCGCCGGGGCACCCGTTTTTGGGAAAAACAGGGGTAAAACCGGCAGAAACACAAGTTTCCACCAGGGGGAAGGAAACTTTTTTTGCAGAAACCCTTGACTTTCTACCGGGGGAAAGGGGTAGGGTGGGCCCGAAAGCCGGCCGGGACAAAACGCCGGGGCCGGTCGAAAAAGGAGGGATAAAAATGGAAGGATACGGAACGATGCCTGGGGCCGCCATGGCCTGCATGACGGCCTCCCTGCTGATCGCCTTTGGCCTGCCCCTGGGACTGGGGCTGTTTTTCCGCCGGAGAGGCGGACGCTGGCGGGCCTTTCTTCTGGGGGCGGCGGTGTTTCTGGTATTTGCCCTGGTGCTGGAGCAGAGAGCCCACCAGCTCATCCTAGGCGGCCCTGCGGGCGGGGTCATTACGGGCGATCTGGGACTCTACGCACTGTATGGGGGCCTGATGGCGGGGCTGTTTGAGGAGACGGGGAGATTTGCCGCCTTTCAGCTGCTGAGGCGGAGCGGGAAGGGGGGCACGCCCCAGGACGCCCTGATCTACGGGGCGGGCCACGGCGGCATGGAGGCGGTGCTGCTGGTGGGGCTGACCAACGTCAGCAACCTGCTGCTCTCCTTCTGGCTGAACACAGGCACGCTGGAGCAGCACATGGGCCAGCTGGATGACGCGGCGGCCCAGGCGCTGGCGGCTGCGGTGGCCGCGCCGCCCCACACCTATCTGTGGGGCGGGCTGGAGCGGATCGTGGCCGTTGCCATCCACATCTCCCTGTCGGTGCTGGTCTGGCGGGCTGTGGAGCGCCGGGCGTCCCTGTGGCTCTTCCCCGCGGCCATCGCCCTCCACGCGGGGGTGGACGCCTGTGCCATCCTGGCCGCGGCCCATATGCCCCTGGCGGGGGTGGAGCTGGTGGCGCTGGTTTGGGCTGTGGCCCTGGCCGTGCTGGCACGGTGGATCTGGCGGCAGAGAGAGAAAAAATCTTTATGAAATGACGGAAAATGCTTGACCTTCCCCTCGCTGGAGGGTATAACCTAACCACAGAGCGAGGGGGATACCGATGAAGATCAACGAAGTCGAGGCCCTGGTGGGCATCACAAAGAAGAACATCCGCTTCTATGAGGAGCAGGGGCTGCTGAAGCCGGGACGGAACAGCCAGAACGGCTATCGGGAGTACGGCGAGCCGGAGGTGGAGCTCCTGCGGCAGATCAAGCTGCTGAGAAAGCTGGGAGTCCCCCTGGAGGAGATCCGGCAGATGCAGACGGGCAGCCGGACCCTGGGGGACGGGATGCGCCGGCATCTGGTCACGCTGGAGCGGGAGCGGAAGAATCTGGACCAGGCGGTCCAGTTCTGTCAGGCGCTGAAGGACCGGGAGGTCCGGTTGGACAGTCTGGACGCGGGGGGACTGCTCCGGGAGATGGAACAGATGGAGCAGGAGGGGGCTACCTTTCTGGACCGCCAGCAGGGAGACACCCGCAGGATCCGATATGTGGCCCCGGTGGTGGTGACGCTGCTCACCGTGTTCCTGATGGGGGGGCTGATCGCCCTGATGCTGTGGGGCTTCTCCATCGATGCGGAGGATGCGCCCCCGCTGCCCCTGCTGGTGGTGCTGGTGGCTATCCCGGGCGTGGTGATCCTGGGGGTCCTGCTGGCTATGATCCAGCGATTTCGGGAGATCGAGAAAGGAGAGGCGGAGGATGCGAAGCAATACTGACCGAAAACCCAGCCGGCTGGCCCCGGTCCTGGCGGCGCTGGGCACCATTTTGGTGGTGTTCATCCTGGTAGGCACCATGCTGTGGGCCTTCCTCAGCGCAGGCGGGGCGGATACCATCGCGGTGGGCGTCATGGCCCTGTACGGCGTGGTGGGGCTGGCGGTGGTGGGAGGAGTGCTGGCCGCCCTGATCCAGCGGCTGAGGGAAATTAAAAGAGGGGAGGAAGAGGATGCCAAAAAATATTGACCCGGGCCAGCGCGCCCAGAAGAAGGACGCCAGGAAGGGCGCGGCCTTTTTTGCCCTGGTCCAGCTGGCCATGGCACTGCTCCTGCTGTGGGGCAGATCCCAGCTGGCCGGACTGGAGGGGCTGGACTGGCTGCGGCTGCTCCTGTTGATCCTGGCAGTGGGCGACCTGGTGACCATCCCAGCCGTGTGGATCGTGCTGAAGCAACGAATGAAAGAAATTGAAGGAGGAGAGCTGGATGCTGCTCGTAAATATTGAATATATCCCTGGAAAAGAGATCGAGGCACTGGGCATGGTGAAGGGGACTGTGGTGCAGTCCAAGAATTTTGGAAAGGACTTCATGGCGGGTATGAAGACGCTGGTGGGCGGCGAGATCACCGGCTATACGGAGATGCTCAACGAGGCCCGGCAGATCGCGGTGAAGCGGATGGTGGATGAGGCGGAGGCCCTGGGGGCCGACGCGGTCATCAACGTGCGCTACGGCTCCTCCTCTGTGATGCAGGGGGCAGCTGAGGTCATTGCCTACGGCACGGCGGTGAAGTATAAATGACCGATCGGCCCGGGGGCAGGGAGATGGGGGGATATCTGCTCCTCTCCTATGGGACGGCGTGGGGGATCTGGCTGATGTGTGGAATGATGCCCCCGGGCGCTGTCACTGCTCAGCTGCTCAACACGGTGGTGATGTGGACGCCTGCCTTGGCGGTGTGGCTGATGTGGCTGGCGGGGAGGCGCAGACCGGTGCTGTCTTTCTCCCTGCGGCCCGCCCTGAGAAGGAACTGGAAGTGGTATCTGGCTGCCTGGGCCCTATCCCTGGCTGCCGCAGGCCTGGGTGCGCTGCTCTATTTTGGCGTATATCTCCGGGATTTTGACAGCACGCTTCCAGCCTTGGCGCCAATGATGGAACAGGCGGGGATCTCTAGGGGCACGGCGGTATCCCTGCTGCTTGGGGTACTGGTCTACGGTCCGGTGATCAATCTGTTCTTTGCCATAGGAGAGGAGATCGGCTGGCGGGGGTTTCTCTATCCGGCCCTGCGGCAGAGGATGTCCACCCTCCCTGCCTGCCTGCTGGTGGGCGCGATTTGGGGTTTGTGGCACACACCGATCAATCTTATGGGACACAACTATGGCACCAGCTATCCCGGCTTCCCATGGTTGGGGATTCTGGGGATGTGCCTCTTTACCACCTCGGCAGGCAGTTTCCTGGCCTGGCTGTCGGAGAGGAGCGGTTCCCTCTGGCCAGCGGCGCTGGCCCACGGGACGATCAACGCCGCCGCACAGGTCGCTCTGCTGTTCCGGGGGGCGGAAGGGGCAGTGCGCCAGATCTGGGGTCCTGCCGTCACCGGCATACTGGCGGGGATGCCCATGCTGGTCCTGTCGGCTGTCCTTCTGGTGCGGAAGGAGAGCTGGCGGAAAAGCTGGTAAAATCGTAAAAGCCCGGGGCGGCACATCAGTGCCGCCCCGGGCTTTGGTCTGTGACAGAACTGGGGGGTCAGCGGGAAAGCCGCTGGGCGTACTCCTCCGCCGGGGCCACCCGGCCCACCGCGGACAGAGAGAGCTGGGAGAAGTCAAAGATCTGCTCCGCCAGCTGCCGCAGCTGGGAAACGGTGACCGCGTCATAGGCATCCAGAATGTCGTCCTGCTCCAGCACGGAGCCATAGAGCAGCTGGGAGGTGCCCAGGTGGCTCATGCGGGCCTGAATGGATTCCAGCCCCATGAGCACGCTGGCCTTGGCCTGCTCCCGGGCCCGCTCCAGCTCCTCCTGGGTGGGGCCGTGCTCCGCCAGCTCCCGGAGCAGGGCGCAGGCGGCATCCAGCGCCTCCCCCTCCAGCTCGGGGCTGAGGGCGGTGTACACCCCCAGCAGGCCGGTGTCGGCGTGGTCGGCTACATAGGAGTAAGTGGTGTAGCACAGCCCCCGCTTCTCCCGCAGCTCCTGAAACAGCCGGGAGGAGACGCCGCCCCCCAGGATGGAGTTGAGCAGCAGCAGCTGGTAACGGCGGGGGTCCAGATAGCTGAAGGCGGGGAAGGCCAGGATCAGGTGGTTCTGCTCCGTGGGCTTTCGCCGGACGGTGAAGGCGGGGCGGTAGCGGGCCCCCTTGCAGCTGGGGACGTGGCCGGGCTCCAGCTCAGAGAGGATGGCGCGCAGCTCCTCCACGGCCTGGGGGGTGAAGCTGCCGGTGAGGGCGGTTACCAGATTGCCGGGGCGGTAGTGGGCCTCCTGATAGGCCCGAAGGCTCTCCCCTGTCATCTTGTTCAGGGTGGAGGCTTTCCCCAGGATGGGGCGGGACAACGGGGAACCCTGGTAGACCGCGGCGGCCAGCCGCTCCGCGGCCAGGTCCTCCGGGGTATCCTCATACATCCCGATCTCCTCCAGAATGACCCCGCGCTCCAGCTCTACGTCCCCCTGAGCAAAGCGGGAGTGGAACAGCATGTCGCTGAGCAGGTCGATGGCCCGGTGCAGGTGGCTGTCCAGACACCGGGCATAGTAACAGGTGAGCTCCTTAGTGGTATAGGCGTTGATCTGCCCGCCGATGGCGTCGGTCTCCCGGGCCAGAGCGCCAGCGTCCCTCCGCTGGGTCCCCTTGAAGGACATGTGCTCAATAAAGTGGGCCGCGCCGCTCTCCGCGGCGCGCTCGTGGCGGGAGCCGGGGCCCCCAAAAAAACCCCCGGGCGCCGAGGGGGGGCCCGGGACGAAGTCGGGCCGCAGCTTTTCCCC
>NZ_LN866272.1:11818-38098 GCF_001244495.1 Clostridium phoceensis
CCCGCCGATGGCGTCGGTCTCCCGGGCCAGAGCGCCAGCGTCCCTCCGCTGGGTCCCCTTGAAGGACATGTGCTCAATAAAGTGGGCCGCGCCGCTCTCCGCGGCGCGCTCGTGGCGGGAGCCGGTGCCCACAAAGAACCCCAGGGCCGCAGTGCGGGCTCCGGGGACGAATTCGGTCAGCAGCTTTGCCCCGTTGGGCAGGGTAATGGAACGGTACATAGATCTCTCCTTCGAAAAGATTGACTGCGGGGGAGGCAGCCACCTATCCTGGCAAGTCTTAGACAGTCTATAACAGAATGGTCGGAAAATCAAGAAAAAAGACGAAAAGAAGGGCGCGGGGGCCGAAAATTCGGCCTCCGCGCCCGGGCAGAAGGCGGTCAGCCCCGCAGGGCGCTGTTCCACAGGCGCTTGAGTCCCTGCATCCCAGCTGTCTGCATGATCTGCACACTGGGATAGGCATTGCCCTCGATAAGCACAGGACCCTGGGCGGTGACGGCCACGTCCCAGCCCACGATGATGGCGTTGGGGACCAGGGTCACCGCCTCCTCTACCGTCTGGCGCACCTGTTCCCACTGGGGGACCTGGAAGCCGGGGATAGTCAGGCCGGTGGTGGGGTGGAGGAGGAAGCGGTGCTCCATCAGATCGGCCCCCTGGGTGGTGACGATGCCGGTGTCCACGTCCAGGCCGGCGAAAATGCCTCCGGAGCAGCCGTTGTCCACAAAGCCGCCGCCCACCCCCATGCGCAGGACGGCGGAGCAAAGCTTTCCCCGGATGGTGAGGGCCCGGACTGTATTCACCGAGCTGGGGTGGAGGGCGGCCATCTCCGGGCACTGCTCCAGCAGCTCCTCGGCGATCATATCCTGGGAGGTGAGCCGCTCCCACACCTGATCCGTTTGGAGTGATGGTGCACAGCTCCACGCCGTGGCCGCCGGAGTCAGTGCGGGGCTTGATGATGCAGCGGGGATGGCGGTCCGCAAAGGCGTCGAATTCCTCCCGGCTGTTCCGGCACACCCGGCCGATCCAGTCCCGGTGCACATAGGCCTGGAACCGGTCCAGAAAGCGGTCCTTCTCCTCAAAGTCGGCGAAGGCGGTCTGGGGGTTCTTGCGGTGGATATCCCGCATGTCGTACAGGGTGACGAATTCCGCCCGGCCCCGGCGGTTGCGCTCATAGAAGTGGTAGAGGAAGTAGTCGGCGATGGTGCAGCGGTGGACCAGAAAGGCCCCCAGATAGCTGAACATCAGCCAGGTGCGGGAGTAGCCCAGCTCCTGGATGGGGTAGCGGCCCATCTCGTCGAAGCGGTCCAGCAGACGTTTGATCTTTCCCATAGTGCGGCCTCCTTTGCGGATCAATTGGCCCGGCGGGCCTGGATGCGGCGCATCCCGGCCTCCACCCCCCGGTGGAGCAGGATGCCCAAAAGGATATTCAGGAAAAAGGCGAGGAAATAGTAGGGGCCAGTCCCCAGAGGGAGCCAGCTGCGCAGCAGGGCAGTCTCGGAGAAGAGGCTGACGTTGAGCAGATAGATCTCCAGACTGTGCTCCCCCACCAGCCGCAGTCCCCGGCGCAGCCATCCCAGGGGCAGGTGTTCAAAGCAGGCGCAGCCCGCCAGGCACATGGGGACGGTGGTGAACAGAAACAGATGGCACATGGGGAGGTGGGGGACCTCCAGCCGGGGCAGGGCCGCGGCCAGGTAGCACAGGCCGGCCGCCAGCCACAGGGTCCAGAACAGCAGATCACGCCTGCCCAGCCGGCGGTCCTCCCACACATAGAGCCCCACCAGCAGCCCCAGAAAAAAGATGGGGAAGCGGTAAAAGATGTCCAGGTAGTGCCAGTACTCGTCCTGGATCAGCACGTGGCACACAGCCACTGCCGCGGCACCGGCCCCTGCCGTCCACAGCACCCGGTGCCTGGAGCGGCGCAGCCGGCGGAAACACCAGGGGGTGAGGACATAGAAGAGCAGGATGCCGGACACATACCAGTTGAAGGCCCCAGGGGCATGGACCCAGTAGGCGAGGAGGGTGGAGTTCCACACCAGGGCGGAGAGGGGGGCCTGTCCCCGAAGAATGAGGAAGAGGGTGTAGGGAACCATCACCACAAAATAGGCGGGGAGGATGCGCCGGGCCCGGCGCGCCAGAAAGGCACCGTATTCCTGCTCCCGGCGGCTCAGGGAGAGGGACAGCCCCATGGCGGAGAGCAGGATGAAGATGTCCACCCCGCCGAAGCCCGCCGCCCGAAACAGGTCCAGCCCGGGGATGGGGAAGGTCAGATCGGCGGCATGGAACAGCATCACCCAGAGCATGGCGGCCCCCATCAGCTCAGAGCGATATTTGCTTAACACAGAATAGCCCATAGCTTTGTCCCCATCAGAAAAAGGCGGCGGAGTGCCCGCACTCCGCCGCCAAACTCACGTGTGGATAGTTATTTCACGCTCTCACCGGCGGCCTGCTTGGCTTTGATCTCCCGCAGGGCGTCCTTGTAGGACAGGTTGACCCGGCCCTTGTCGTCGATGTCGGTGACCTTGACCCAGATCATGTCGCCAATATTGACCACATCCTCTACCTTCTCCACCCGGCGCTCCGCCAGCTTGGAGATGTGGACCATACCGTCCTTGCCGGGGGCCAGCTCCACGAAAGCGCCGAACTGGAGGATGCGGACCACCTTGCCGTAATACAACTGGCCCACCTCGGGGACGAAGACGATGGTCTCAATCATCTTCTTGGCGGCGTCACAGGCCTCGGCGTTGGGGGAGGCGATGTGGATGGTGCCGTCATCCTCAATGTCCACCTGAGCACCGGACTCGGCGGTGATCTTCTGGATGACGGAGCCGCCCTTGCCGATGACCTCCCGGATCTTGTCGGGGTCGATCTTGATGGTGATCATCTTGGGGGCGTACTTGCTCACCTCGGGCCGGGGGGCGGCGATACAGGGGAGCATGATCTCGTCCAGAATGGCGTACCGGGCATCCCGGGTGATGTCCAGGGCTTCCTTGATGATCTCGTGGGTCAGGCCGTCGTTCTTCAGGTCCATCTGGATGGCGGTGATGCCCGCCTTGGTGCCTGCCACCTTGAAGTCCATCTCACCGTGAAAGTCCTCCACGCCCTGGATGTCGATGAAGGTGGTGAAGCCGCCGTCGTCGTCCTGGATCAAACCGCAGGAGATGCCGGCGACAGGGGCCTTGATGGGCACGCCGGCGTCCATGAGGGCCAGGGTGGAGCCGCAGATGGAGCCCTGAGAGGTGGAGCCGTTGGAGGAGAGCACCTCGGAGACCACGCGGATGGCATAGGGGAACTCATCCTGGCTGGGCAGCACGGGGAGCAGGGCCCGCTCGGCCAGAGCGCCGTGACCGTACTCCCGCCGGTTGGTGGAGCGGGGCGGCTTGGCTTCGCCCACGGAGTAGGGCGGGAAGTTGTAGTGGTGCATATACCGCTTCTCGGTCTCTTCCCAGATGGTGTCCAGCTTCTGGGAGGCGGCCAGGGTGTTCAGGGTGCACACAGACAGGACCTGGGTCTGACCGCGGGTGAACAGGCCGGAGCCGTGGACCCGGGGCAGCACGCCCACCTCGGCGGCCAGGGGACGGATCTCGTTTTTGGCGCGGCCGTCCACACGGTGGCCCTCCAGCAGCCATGCCTTGACGATCTTCTTCTGGAATTTGTAAGTGAACTCCTCCAGGTACTGGTCCATATCCGGATACTCCTCCAGATACTTCTCGTGCCAGTGGTCGATCATGGCGTTCCAGCGGGTCTCCCGGACATTCTTGTCGTCGGTATCCATGGCGGCCTTGGCCTCGTCCATGAAGTCGGCCACGATCTTGTCGAACAGCTCCTGGTTGAACTGAGCGTGCTCATACTCCATCTTGGGCTTGCCGATCTCGGCAACGATCTGGTTGATGAAGGCCACCTGCTTCTTGATCTCCTCGTGGGCCTTCACGATGCCGGCGTACATGATCTCGTCGGGGATCTCGTCGGCCCCGGCCTCGATCATGACCACCTTCTCAGCGGTGGCGGCCACAGTCACGTCCATGCGGGAGGTCTTGCGCTGCTCCTGATTGGGATTGAGGACGATCTGACCGTCCACATAGCCCACCTCCAGGCAGCCGATGGGGCCGGCGAAGGGGATCTCGGAATAGCTCACACAGGCAGAGGCACCGATCATGGCGGCCACCTCGGGGGAGCAGTCGTAGTCCACGCTCATGACGGTGCACTGGATGCACACGTCGTTGCGGAAGTCGTAGGGGAACAGGGGGCGCATGGGCCGGTCGATCAGGCGGCTGGCCAGCACGGCGGGCAGAGAGGGACGGCCCTCCCGGCGCATGAAGGAGCCGGGGATGCGGCCCACGGCGTACAGCTTCTCCTCAAAGTCCACGGACAGGGGGAAGAAGTCCACCCCGTCCCGAGGGCGGGGGGAGACGGTGACGGCCACCATGACGGTGGTCTCGCCATATTTGACCATGGCGGAGGCGCTGGCCAGCTCGGCCACCTTGCCCACCTCGATGGTCAGGGGACGGCCGCACAGGTCCATGGTCCAGCTCTTGAACTTGGGGAATTCCTTGTGCTTGATGATGGTTGACATGTCTACACTCCTTTGTTGAAGTTTTTTGTCCCGGAGGTGGAATACCAGCCCTTTAGCACTTGAATCCGGGTCTGAAGGAAGGCCCTCCTCATGCCGGCGCCCGCCCGCTTCAGGCCCGGATTCAACTGCTAAAAAAGCGGCATTGCCCTCGGGAAAAGTTGGTCTCAGATGGGAAGAAAGGGTGGCGCAGGCGCGCCACCCCTTATTCAACAAATTACTTACGGATGCCCAGCTTGGCAATGATAGCGCGGTAGCGCTCGATGTCCTTGGCCATCAGATAGTCCAGCATCTTGCGGCGCTTACCGACCATCTTCAGCAGGCCGCGGCGGGAGTGGTTGTCCTGCTTGTGGACCTTCAGGTGCTCGGTGAGCTCGTTGATACGGGCAGTGAGGATGGCGATCTGGACCTCGGGGGAGCCGGTGTCCGTGGGATGGGTGCGGTTGGCCTCGATCACGGCCGTCTTTTCGTCCTTGCGGATCATGGGAGATTCCACCTTTCCAATGATTTGCCCAAAGGGCTGCGTAACAGGTGGGTGAAGCCCCGGGCTCTTGTCCGGGCCGTACCCTGAAACGAAGCGGATGGGCAGGATGACGCATGATTCCATGCTGAGATACTATATCATAGTTTGGCCCGGCTGTAAAGGAAAAAATCGGGGTTTTTCGGAAATTTTCCGCGGTGTGCCGGGGAGAGAAAAAACACCGGAGGTCCGGGCGGACCTCCGGCGGAACGGTTCATTCCGGGATGGAGTAGTGCTCCACGATATAGTCCCGCACCCTCTGGGCAGCGGGAGACATGGGGCGGGAGCGGGACCAGGAGAGATAGACCGTGCGGACAAACTCCTTGTCCTGGTCAGAGATGGGGATGATGGACACCTTCTCCGTGTCCATGGCTGGAACCTGGGGAAGCACTGACACCCCGAATTTCAGGGCCACATACTGGAGGGCGGCGTTGCACTCCCGCACCTCGAACACCACGTTGGGCACCGCGCCCCGCTGGGCGAAGATGCGGTCCATCTGGGTGCGCAGGCTGCTGGGCTTGTCCAGCATCACCTGGGGCTCCCGGGCAAAGTCATCAAAGGTGACGGAGTGGCGGGCAGCCAGGGGGTGGTCGCTGGGGACCGCCAGATACAGGGGCTGACGCATGATGATGACCGATTCGGCCCAGTCATCCCGGTGCATCCCGAAGGCCATATCCAGCTCCCCGGCCTTCACCTGGTTAAAGATATCAAAGGAAGGGCCCTCTGTAAACTGGAAGCGGATGCTCCGGTTGTCCTCCTCCCGGTAGAAGCCCTCCACCAGCGCAGGGATCAGGGAGGCGGAGATGCTGTGGAAGTAGCCCAGCTTGGCTACTTGGGGCAGATTGCCCGCCATCTGTTCCAGAACAGCGGCCCCCTCGTCCAGCAGGGCCAGGGAACGCTGCACATAGGGGAGAAACTGTTCCCCATAGGCGGTCAGGCTGATCTTCCGGTTCTCCTTCTCGAACAGCTTGACCCTCAGTTCCTTTTCCAGCTCGCTGATGGAATAGCTGAGGGAGGGCTGGGAGATGTGCAGCTCTTCCGCCGCCCTGGTGTAGTGCAGGACACGGGCCAGGACCTGAAAATATTGGAGCTGAAGCAAAGTCAAGAAGTCCACCTCCCTGCATGGTTTGGCGAAGCCGGAGTCGAGCCTGAGGGAGTCGATTCCTGGTGCCGGGTCTAATTTAAGGACATATTATAAAGATATTCTATTCCGGGGCCGGTGTCAAGCATAACCATTGTCCCTTCGGGGGAAAAGAGAGGAAAAATCATCCATATGACAGAAAAAAGGCCAAAGAATGAAAAAGTTTTTCATAAAATGCCTCTATCATTTTCATTGAAATGAAGTATTGGACGGGAGAGGAAGAAGTGGTATAATGGCGACAGTAAGGAAAGCTGGACGGAGGTCCGGCAAATAATAAGGAAAAGGAGATCATTACAATGGCGAAAGAAGTCACTCCTGAGCAGATCGAAATGCTGGACGGGATGGTCGCTAAGGCCCGCGCTGCGGCGGAGATCATCGCCACCTATGACCAGGAGCGCGTGGACCGGCTGTGCCAGGCGGTCGCCGCTTCTGTGATCGACATGAAGGTTTGGGCGAACCTGGCTGACGAGGCGGTGGACGAGACCGGCCTGGGCGACAAGGTGACCAAGCGGAACAAGCGGAACAAGCTGAAGCTGATCCTGCGGGACTGCCTGCGTCAGAAGAGCGTGGGCGTGATCGAGGAGATCCCTGAGAAGGGCATCGTGAAGTATGCCAAGCCTGTGGGCGTGATCGCGTCCCTGGTGCCCACCACCAACCCCTGCCTGACCCCTGCCGGCCAGGTGATCTACGCCATCAAGGCCCGTGACGTCATCATCTGCAGCCCCCATCCGCGCGCGAAGAAGACCACCAACAAGTGCATCAACATCATCCGTGAGACCCTGGTGCGTGAGGGCGCTCCCGCCGACATCATCCAGGGCATCGAGGAGCCCAGCATCACCCTGACCCAGGAGCTGATGAAGCGCTGCGACCTGGTCATCGCCACCGGCGGTCGTCCCATGGTCAAGTCCGCATACTCCTCCGGTGTGCCGGCCTACGGCTCCGGCGCCGGCAACGCGACTGTCATCATCGACAACACCTGCAACACCCCCGAGCGTCAGGCTGAGGCTGCCATGAACACCCGGATCTCCAAGTGCTCCGACTTCGGCTCCGGCTGCTCCTGCGACGGCAACCTGATCATCCACGAGGACGTGTACGACGGGTTCGTAGCCGCCCTGGTGAAGGAGGGCGCTTACCTGGCCAACGAGGAAGAGGCTGAGAAGCTGAAGGCCGTCATGTGGGACGAGGCGGGGCACCGTCTGCCCAACACCGTGGCCATCAGCCCGCAGAAGCTGGCGGAGGCCGCTGGGTTCGAGATCCCGGCTGACCGGAAGTTCATCGCTGTGACCGGCGGCGGCATCGAGAACGTGGGCAAGGAGCACTTCTTCTCCAGCGAGAAGCTGACCACTCTGCTGACCCTGTTCAAGTACTACGGGGAGTTTGAGAACGCGCTGACCATGATGCAGGCCATGTTCAACGTGGGCGGCAAGGGCCACAGCTGCGGCATCTACTCCTTCGACGACGACCACATCCATCGTCTGGGCATGTGCGCCCCCGTGTCCCGCATCATGGTGCGCCAGCCCAACAACCGCGGCAACTCCGGTTCTTCCACCAACGGCATGCCTCCCACGTCTTCCATGGGGTGCGGCACCTGGGGCGGCAACATCGTGTCCGAGAACATCTGCCTGAAGCACTACATGAATACCACCTGGGTGGCCCGTCCTCTGCCCGAGGATATGCCCAGCAACGAGGAGCTGTTCGGCGAGTTCAACAAGCCGGACATGGACGTGGAGTGATCTGAGAGCCAGTTCTGATCCATTCCGTGCCGGCCCGGCCGGGCCGGCACGGTTTTCCAGAGAGGCGGCGCGAGGCCGCTGAAAGGTCCAAGGCGGAAAGCCGAGGCCGGGGCCCCGAAGGGGGCCGCTGACCTCCGTTTCCATCGCTACCCCTGTACAGAAGGCCGCCGGACATGCCTGCCAGTCGGCAGGCCGGGGCCCGGTCCCCTTTTGTATTGTCTCCTTCTTCCCACAAACGCCCGGTCCTTTCGGACCGGGCGTTTGTGGTGTTTGCGGAAGATCGGCGTTGACAGAAGGGGCAGCTTGCGTTAAAATAAAGCAGATTCTTATGCGCCCGTAGCTCAGTAGGATAGAGCGACCGCCTCCTAAGTAGGGAACAGAGCGCCCCACTCCGGGGATACAAGCGTACCATTCCGAGTTCGATTTCAATCGGGTAATTTCATAGGCCCGCGTAGCTCAGCTGGATAGAGCGACCGCCTCCTAAGCGGTAGGCCAGAGGTTCAAATCCTCCCGCGGGTGCCATTAGTAGCACAAAATCTTCGGGTTTCCAGAAGGTTTTGTGCTTTTTTTATAACTTTTTGAAAAATGAGGGAAACCACTGTATTTCTCACCTGAATGGTGGGCGCTCAATCCGTTATTTCTTGCTAAGCACTGTTACCCCCAAACTCGCCTTGAACTACATACCATCTTCCTCCGAAACCTTGCTAATCAATTAGCAAGGTTTTTTTGCTTTTCTACCGAAAAAAGAGAACTTTTGCTAATCAGGCAAAAAACCAGCATCATCCTCTGCTAATGGGAAAATGGAGTGGTTGTCAGTTTAAATATTTTTGCCCTGCCCAAAAGCCTACATAGCCGTCTAAAATTCTTTTGACAGCTATGATTTTACAGTAGGAGGAAAAATCATGAATTGGAGAAAAGTCGAAGTGCAGAACAGTGAGAGTCAAATCAAGACGCTGGTTGGTGATGTTCGCAGCGCCGCCAACAAGAGCATGGAGGCCCTGTGGAACGCTTTCATGGAGGTGGGGGACCCGGACATGTTGCGGGCCACAGAGAGGGCCCTGCTGCTCATGGTGAGCCACAGCGACTATGCCGGGGCCATGAAGGTGCTGGAGGGCATCTACGCCCTGGTGGAGATCGCGCCGCCGGAGGACTTCACCGACTGCCAGCAGTACCCCGCGTTGGCGCAGATGTTCATGGAGGAATTTTTGGCGGGGAGCGAGGACTTCATCTTTGACGCTGGTATGGAGAATGTTCTGGCATTTCTCACAGACAAGGGTCAGTGACCCCAAGTGGACCGCTGGCCCGCTTTACATGGCTGTTGTGCTGGGCAAGCGCTGTAAACCGGCTATGACTATAACCGAAGAAGAGGAGGTAGTAGCCCATGGACAAGTGCAAAGTGATTGCTGTTACCAATCAAAAGGGCGGTGTTGGTAAGACGACCACGGCGGTCAATTTAGGTGTGGGACTGGCGCGGCAGGGGAAAAAGGTGTTGTTGGTGGACGCAGATCCCCAGGGAAGTCTTACAGTGAGCCTGGGTGTGAAGAACCCGGACGAGTTGGAAACGACCATCTCTGACCTGATGCAAATCGTTGTGGACAATGGTATCCTCTCACCACAAGACAGGGGCATTTTGAAAAATATTGAGGGTGTCGATCTGGTGCCCTCCAACATCGGCCTGTCCAGTTTTGAGGTAAGTCTTGTGAACACCATGAGCCGGGAATTTGTGTTGCGTAGCTACCTGGGCACGGTCAAGCGGGATTATGATTACGTTCTGATCGATTGTATGCTCTCGCTGGGTATGCTGACCATCAACGCTCTGGCAGCGGCGGACAGTGTTCTTATCCCATGTCAGGCTAACTACCTGTCCACCAAGGGCTTGAAGCTGTTGTTGGGATCGGTGGCCAAGGTACGGCGACAGATCAACCCATTGCTGAAAATCGATGGCATCCTGCTGACCATGGTGGATAGCCGTACCAACAATGCAAAAAGCATCATCGCGGCCCTGCGGCAGACCGGACGTGATCTCCGGGTATTGAATACGGAGGTGCCTTTCTCTGTCCGGGCGGCAGAGTGTAGCGTAGAGGGTAAGAGCATTTTCGCCCATGACAGCAAAGGGAAGGTAGCTGCGGCATACACCGCGCTGGTAAAGGAGGTGATCGCCCTTGAACAAAGGAACCGCAATCGACCTGGGGCTGAACGAGGCTTATAACGACCTATTCTCTACCCAGGAAGACCGGGACAACGCCCAGCGCAGCTATGTGACCGACCTGCCTGCCGCGGAGATCAGCGACTTTCCCAATCACCCATTCAAGGTGCGGATGGATCAAAGTATGGTGGAACTGGCGGACAGTGTAAAGCAATATGGCGTCCTGGTCCCATCGCTGGTCCGTCCCATGCCGGACGGCAGCTATCAGATGGTGTCCGGCCACCGGCGCAAGCGGGCGGCGGAGTTGGCGGGCCTGCCCACGGTGCCCTGTATCATCCGGGAACTGACGGACGATGAGGCCATCATTGTCATGGTGGACAGCAACCTTCAGCGGGAACAGATATTGCCGTCAGAAAAGGCAGTTGCCTATAAAATGAAACTGGACGCGATGAAACGGCAAGGGCAAAGAACGGATTTGACTTCTCCACCACTGGTGGAGAAGTTATCTGGGAAGGCAGCTTTAAGTACGGCTCAAATTGGAAAGGCCGCTGGTGAGAGCCATGAGCAAGTACGCCGCTATATCCGCTTAACCAACCTTATCCCGGAATTGCTGGACATGGTGGACAATTCTGTGCTGAAAGAAGCCGGCAAGTTGCAAATGGCCCTGCGCCCCGCCGTGGAGCTATCCTATCTGCCGGAGGCCGAGCAGACCGCCTTGCTGGAGGTCATGGAGGGAGAAATCCGCACCCCATCCCATGCCCAGGCCATCAAAATGCGGAGCTTTTCCGAGCATGGCAAGCTGAACCCGGATGTGATCCTCTCCATCATGCAGGAGGAAAAGCCCAATCAGGTGGAGCAATTCAAAATTCCCAGGGAAAGGATCAACAAGTTTTTCAAGCCGGGGACGCCTGCGCAGAAAATTGAGGATACTATCGTGAAGGCTTTGGAGCTGTACCGCAAGCGGCAGAGGGAGATGGAGCGATGAACCTTACGCCCAGGGGAAAGTCTGCCCTTTTGCGGCCACAGTATGCCTGCCGCTCTCCCCCCTCTCACACTCTCTCCCCGAAACCTGCTGTTCCAGCTGAAAAGAAAGGCTTTGTCTATCCTTTTTCAGCCGGTTAAAACCTTTGGAGAACAGCGCGCAAGAAAACCGAACACAGGTATTGTCGGACCTCATGGCGTGCCATGAGGATTTTTTGTGCCTAAAATCAAAAACATGGAGGTAGTTTTTTATGAAGCGGAAACCCCTGACCCACGCGGCCCGGCTCATGTGCGTCCTGGCGCTTTCCATGTGTCTGGCCCCTGCCGCCCTTGCCGCCGACCCGTCTGAACCCACACAGCCGTCACCCTGCTATCCCACCGCAGTCACCCGGAGCGAGGATGGTACTGAGATCAGGAAAATGTATGACCTGGGGCCGGAGGATGACCCCGGCAGCATCCCACGCTCCGACTTTGAACAGGACGGCTACCACTACACCCTCACGGACCTGCTGAAACAGGAACTCCCCGCCAACGAGAGCCGCCAGCACATGGAAACCGTGTCCGTGAACAGCAGGAGCAAGGACATGGGCGCGGTGCTGGCTTTGCTGCCGCAGACAAAGGAGTTTATCACGGAGGATGGCCTGTCCGGGGTGCTGACCCTGAAACTGGATACGGTGAAGGTGGAGGTGGCCGAGTATGGCAGCTCCACCAAAACCGTGACCGCCACCCGCACCTACCCCGGCCTTGCCAGTCAGGACACGCAGTATATCCCCAAAACTATTCAGGACGGCGGAAATTCCATGACCCTCCAGGCTGTGGACTGGCAGACCGAGGGAGACAGTCACTTTACCGCTATGGCCTCCTACTCCGGCTCCGCCACCAGCTCCTATGTGAAGGGCTATACCGTCACCGCCGACTACGCGGGCACCGTGAGCCGCATCAATCTGAACAAAATCCGCTATGTGGCGATCTTCGAGGGCACGGCCCTGGACCCCGCCCCCGGTGAGAACACCGGAGATATTTCCGACCCCAGCGCCCCGCCTGACCAGACTGATCCCACCGGGCAGGAGGCCCAGACCGGAGAGAAGAACAGCGTTCTGCCGGTTGTGGCCGTTGTCGCGGCGGTGCTGCTTGGCGGCGGGGCGTTCTACTTCATCAAGCGACGGAGGTAATACGATATGAAGAAACTGACCATGCTTTTGTCCCTGCTGTGCCTGACCGCGGCCCTGGCTGTTCCCGCCAGCGCGTTGGAATACGACATCGCCGCCCCCGGTGACCCGGAGTATGGTAAGCCGACTTCAGTGGAACCTGTTGTCACGGCGGACCGGGGGGAGCTTCCCAATGTGGATGCGAGCAAAAACGCGGCTCTGGTCCCGCCCGCCTTTGGCAGCCCCACCGCCTACACCCCGAATACCGGCACTCCGCTGACCCCCAATCTGGCCCCCGGCTATATGCTGGGCGATGGTGCCGTTATCAACGGCAGCGCCGGCACCACCGTCGCTCCGCCCGATTATTCCGGCTTCCCCAGCGGCGGCACATCCAGCGTCCTCCCCACCACCGGCTTCACAGAGGTCACATCGGACCTCTACTATCAGGGCGGCTACCTGGCGACCCTGAAAATCCCCAGCATTGATGTCAATGTGAAGGTCTATGAGGGGACGGGAAGCTCCGTGCTGAGAAAGGGAGCGGGCCATTTTGAGGACACCAGCATTTGGGTCGGAAACATCTGCGTGGCTGCCCATAACAGGGGCGTGAACGCCCACTTTGGGGAGATCCACACGCTGGATGTGGGAGATGAGATCATCCTGACCACCAAGCTGGGCAAGCGCACCTACGCCGTGACCAGCGTGAACAAGATCAGCGAGATGGAAAATTCCCTGCTGTCCCCCACTGCGGAGAACTGCATCACCCTCTTTACTTGTGTCCGCAACCAGAGCGCCTACCGCTGGGCGGTCCGGGCCGTGGAGGTGCCATAACTCACCCGCTGAAAAGAAGATCGCACCTTAGATAGTTTATGCCTCCCTATGGTACGGTTGGGATAGCAACACCCCATTCCAGGATCGAAAACAGTATGAAATGCACGATTTCTGCGCCGCATTGACACTGGCGCTGTCCCTGCCTGCCCATGCTTTGGAGGTTTCCACGGACCAAGAGGAGGCCGCCGCCCGGCTTCAGCTTCAGGGCTGATGTCGGGCGATGAGCACGGCGACCTGAATTTGGACAAGGCGCTGACACGGGCAGAACTGACCTGCCTGATTAGTCCCATCGTCCTGAACCCGAAACACGTAGCCTGGGAGAAGGATCGGTACACCCGGATGTGTACTACCAACTTTTCCGGTGTGCCGGAGTGGGCTCAGGTGGCTGTTGGCGTATGCGCCTCCATGGGAATGATGGCCAGGCATGGGGACGGGCGGTTTGGCCCCGGCAATCTAGTCAGCCCGTAGATGGCATGTACCGTTATGCTCCGCTACCTGGAACGGGACAGCTGGGAATGCGATACCGCCTGTGAGAAGGTCGTGGAGCTGGTGCTGGCCTTAGCCAGCACCCTGGAAGGCGACATGATCACACGGGGAGATATGGCGATCCTGCTGGATGGTTCGCTGGACTATCTGGAGTATCT
Source organism: Clostridium phoceensis (assembly GCF_001244495.1). NCBI lineage: Bacteria > Bacillati > Bacillota > Clostridia > Eubacteriales > Clostridiaceae > Clostridium > Clostridium phoceensis. Next base: position 25,524 of record NZ_LN866272.1, read on the forward strand.
TCAAACACTGTAAAGAAACTTGAACGAAAACTGAATAAAGCCGCAAGCGGTCCTGGTGTCCAAGCACATCAAGGGCCGCTTATTTTATTGTAATAGGAGGCATACGCACGATATGAAACAGAGAATCTTATCGTTTTTTCTGGCTTTGCTGACCCTTTTTGGCCTGTTTTCTACCGCCGCCTTTGCCGCAGACACACCGGAGGCCGCCCTGGGCGAGGTGAACATCTACAACGGCGAACATGAACTGGACTATCTTTCCATCAACGGCGCGGTCAAAAAACAGGTCTATACCTATTTTCTCTATGAGTCCAACAACGGTATTCAAAAAGAATCTCCGGCGTACTGCGTCAACCCGACTACCCCCGGCGTCCCCCAGACCGTAGGCCCCGGCGAGAGCATCAAGTATCTGGCTGATGAAACGGCCAGCGACCCCAAGGTGGTGGGCATCATCTCCAACGGCTATCCCCACCGCAGCCTGAAAGAGCTGGGCCTGGATAACAAATACCAGGCATATTACGGTGCGACTCGTTCTTAACTGAAAAGGTTAGGCACAAAGCTGAAAGGGAGGTGAATTAGATAGCTTTGGAGAACTGATAATCCGACAGGTGGAATGATGGAGTAACGTCCGGAAACGCCTGCCCTGAGACTCCGACTGGCGGTGTAAGCGGAAACGCTGACCGTCAGAAGCTCGGTGAAGTCGGCTGAGAGCAACCGTAAGGGTATGGATGCACACACGAAAGCTGTCCAGAGGTGGATGGTGTTGCCTATAGGTCGGGGGTCTATAAAATACCCATGGTGAGGATGTGCGGTGGAACGCACTGACGAAGCCCTGAATGTACGGGTCAAGACGAATGAGCCGCAGAAATGCGGTTGCCGCCTATGGCGGTGTGCGTTGGGACGAGTAAGAGTCGTTAGTATGAAACTCCCTGCGGCGTTACAGGCGCCGCCCAAGCGCACTGGCTTAAAGGGGCCACCTAAAGGTATATGCACAGATAGGAATATCGGAACGTGGAAAGGTTGGAGCATGGAGCGCATTGCGGCGCTGTGAAGTGCTGGCACGGAAAGCAGACTGTATAACGTGCCTTTATCCAACTGAGAGCGGTGCCACGACCGTTGAAGCTGCTGTAATGGCGGTGGAGGAACAGGCACCAGTCGGCTTTGAAAGCAAGAATAAAAGAACAGTATTCATAGGTTCGAGTATGACTAAGAAAGGCACACCCCAAAGGAGGTATGCCGACTATGACAGTGAAGAAATTGCAAAAGAAAGCGAAACTGCGCAACGCTGAATACTTCGGCTTGCAGGAGGTATTGGACAGGCTCTATGCCCAAAGTGCGGAAAACAAACGATTTACCGTGCTGATGGAGCTGGTGGCCGCCGATGAAAATATTCTGCTTGCCTACCGAAATATCAGCAAAAACAAAGGTAGCAAAACGGCGGGAATGGATGGGAAAACCATCCGCTACCTGTCAAAGTTCACGAATACAGCACTCATTCACTATGTTAAAAGACGGCTGAAGCAGTATCAGCCCCAGCCAGTACGCCGGGTAGAAATTCCAAAAGATGGCGCAAATAGGACAGACTGACTCCATAATGTTCTACAATCCAGTTCATTGACCGATGCTCTTCACGGTATAGTCGTATCATTTCAAGTTTTGCTTCTCTTGGATATCTGGGCATTGAGAAAGACCCCCATTCTGTTAGACACCATTTTACCATAGTGTCCAACAAAATGGGAGCCTTTCAGTTCCCAACCACGGCGGTTACTTCTGTAATCAAAGTAGGGTGCTAACCATTTGCTGATAGCGCCCTTTTCTGTATTTAGTATAAGGCCAAGGCGCCGATTTGTCAACAGGCGGGCCTGCGCGATCAGCAGAAGCCTCCGGTCCAGCCGGAGGCTTCTATTTGCATCTCAAGTATGTCCCTCTTTACAAAACTAACCAAAAGTATCCAGATGGGCCGGAGGCTTTTGGGTGTCAAGTTTCAATCACTTTCTTTAGAGGGAAACATCATAGAATCCTCACATGATTTAGATGGGCGATAAGGGGATATATCCTTTGTTGGGAGTGTTGTAGGAGCAGTAGGCGGAATGTTTTTGCGGGGTGTATTTCCTGTAGACTATTAATTAACCGTCACATTCTTGCGGCAATTCCGCATTTTAGGCCAATACACTCAGGAGCTAGAATGATATCACGCTTACTTCTGCACCTATCAGAAAAATCCAATACAAATAGTTCACCATTCACTATCAGCGCTATCCCTAAACAATCCAGTCCAATAAACTAGCTCACTTTGATATAGGCACATTTTCGGTGGAGAGTAAATATCATTTTAGTCTTTTTCCATATTTGCTTTGATTTTTTTGAGTGTGGACTGACGGATTTCCAAATTGACAGGGTAAACTATTTCACTTACCGCGCCATTGCGAATCAAACTGTTTAACTGATGGACCGCCGAACGCCCCAATTCATAATAATCTGAGGAAATAGTTGTGACGGATGGCTTACTGATGTTGGCTAAAGGGCCTCCGGTGAAAGAAATAATAGAAACATCCCTGGGGATGTCTATTCCTTGGGAAGAAAGGAAGCGAATGATTTGGATCGCAGCGTTGACCTGTGGAGCTAAGATGGCATCAAATTCAATCTGTTGTCCAAGGACACGCTGAATATTGAAAAGAAGAGTATCTTCAGATAGTCCACAGGGGATAAGAAGCTGAGAATCGAAATTAACCCCGCCTTCTTTTAACGCGGTCTGATATCCTGAAAACCGATCAAAAATAGAAAAGGATTCATGCGATTTGGAATTTAGAAGGTTAAAAATTTCTACGCTATCCTTATTTTCTAACTGTTCTATGGGCAGGTTTATCAACAAGGCTATACGTCTGCGGTTTAACCGCAGCAGATACTGTGTTGCTATATACCCTGTCGCAATGTTATCCACACAAACATGGGAGGCATGACTGTCGAAATTTCGCCGTCCAATAATCACATGAGGAAGCGTTTGAAATTGTGGAAAACGTGCTATTGGATTGTGTCCTGAAGTAGGAAGAAACAGAATCCCATCTATAAATGCGTTAGTCAGAGAATCAAAACATTCACTCTCAGTTTTCGGATTAAAGTCACTAATTTTTACGATTACATTTTGATCACACTGATCAGCTTCAGCAATAGCTCCCGCTACAATATCAGCATGGTAAGAATTCAAAAGCGAAGGAACAACGATTGCAATTTGATTTGCAGATTTCCGTCTCATGGCCTGTGCGGCCAAATTAGGACGGTAATTTAACTGAAGGGCAGCTGCCTTAACCTTTTCCGCAATCGCGGGGTCAACAGAACTCGAGTTACTAAAAACCCGAGAAACAGTCGCGATAGATACTCTGCAAAGTGCAGCCACATCTTTAATTGTTGTCTTTTTATCCAAAGTGGATTCACATCCTTTAAAGCGCATAGCCAAGGAAAAAACGCATTAGTTCTTTAACGAAACGATTTATTTACAATATTATTATACACATAAAATAATATTTTTCAAGATAAATAACAAAAATATAAAATAAATCAAAAAAATAAAAATCATTTCCCCTCCAAAGAAAACGATTTTAGAATATTTTTTCTATATTGCAGTATACACAAAAATTAGACAAAATATTTAGGCGAAAAAGCAAATATTTTATTGAATTCAAGAATTATATTGACATAATCTCAACTAAAATATATATTTTAACTCATGAAAACATTTACTCATAATATTGCGAAAGGATGATTAGCAAAATGAAAGTGGTTGATCTTGAACAATTCAAATCCGTCTTTCCAAATGTCACTTACGGAAACAAATCGAAAAGCGAGGTGATGGACATTATTCTGCCCGACGGAAAACCTCCATATCCAGTAGTAGTCTATGTTCATGGTGGCGGCTGGTTTTCAGGGACAAAATTAGTGGATTATATGGCCCCAATTTTTAAAATCATCAGTGCGGGCTATGCAATTGCCGCAGTGGAATATAGATTGTCTACCGAAGCAATTTGGCCGGCACAAATCCACGACATAAAAACAGCCCTTCGCTTTTTAAGAAAAAACGGCGGACATTATGGATTAAGCACTGAAAAAATTGCTATTTGGGGCAACTCAGCCGGTGCCCATCTTGCTCAAATGGCGGCTGCAGCTCCTAACTGTCAAGAACTTGAAGATCGCTCCATGGGATACGCAGAAGAATCAGATCATGTGGACATGTTAATTAGCTGGTATGGCCCGAGTAATCTTTTAACTGGTCATCAACAAACACTACAGCTATTCGGAGAAGAAAAGGTAGAAACACAAGCTATCCCCAAATTGTTAGGTGGGGCCCTAGACGAAAAAACCGAGTTGGCAGCTTCTGCCAGCCCTGTAAATTATGTAACATCCCAGTTTCCAAAGGCATTGTTTCAGCATGGTACAGCCGATGTATTGGTTCCATATCTGCAATCAAAGGAGATTACAGAAAAGATAAATGCATTGTGCGGCAATTCCCATGCGCTCTTAGAAATTTTTCCCGGAGAGGTACATGGTGGCCCAGCCATCAAGGCAGATAAAAATATCGTTCGCTGTATTCGTTTTTTGGATAACTTTTTTGAAATTAAGAGGGATTATGATGCAATTGCTTTACCAGAAATTCAATTAAAAGAAGTGTAAGGAGCAAATAAGATGTTCAACAAGTTTTTTGATAAATTTGAGGAATACGCTATTGCGGCATTGGTCATTATCGGAACAGCTGTCGTTATTTTTCAAGCGATTATAAAGTATTTAATACCAGATGCCGCAAAAGCAGCAGAAGAAATTTCCCAATATCTTTACTCTTATCTTAGCTTTTTCACATTAGGATACTGCATGAAATACAGTTGTGACCTGACAGTGTCGCTAATCCACTATAAAGGAAGGCTTCAAAAACTTTTGAATACGGCAATATTAGTCTTTTGTGGTGTTATATACGCCATTCTACTTTGGGGGGCTATTCAGGCATTTATCACTGCATCCGGTGCTGGCTCCGCATCTGGAATTCCACTGCGCTTCGTTGGATTTTCCGCCGTTTTGGGATATACAATTGGTTTATTGCGAATGATTCAAAAAATGATCCAGAAATGGAACAATAAAAATTAGGAGGGGCAATCATGGTATTTGCGTATGTATTGGGTATATTTTTAGCCTTGGTAATTGTTGCCGGAGCACCCATGGTATTAGGTTTTGGATCTGCGGCCCTGTTGCCTCTATTGATGGGAGTTGATACATATGATCTGATTTCGATTACAAACTGGACCATCGCGGGTAATAAAAATATTTATTTGGCCATTGCGTTCTTTATTGTCGCTGGCAATCTAATGTCAGAAGGAAAAATTGCTCAGAGAATTTATGAGTTTTTTGCCTATTTTCTTGGAGATAAAAAATCATTTCTCCCCATTTGTACATTGCTGACTGCCGCATTTTATGGAATGGTATCCGGCTCTGCCATTGCAGTAACTGCAGCTATCGGAACAATGTGTCTGCCCATTTTAACTCGTATTGGCTACGATAAGGTTTACTATACTGCAGTCCTGGCCTCCGCAGGTTGTTTAGGAATGATTATCCCTCCCACCTCTGTAGCTCTGTCCACCGGGGGCCTTACAGGAGCAAACATTACAGATACCTATAAGCTATGTATGGTTATTGGTCTAACATTGGCCGCCTCTCTAATTGTTTGTTCTTTAATTCATTGTCGCAAAGAAAAGAACCTAGATATGGATCTAATTCTGGCTGAACATTCGGAGCGTAAGGCTAACGGCCTGTGGTCAACATTTACTGATAGTATTTGGGCAATGCTGTCCCCAATCATCATTCTTGGAAGCATTTTCAGCGGCATTTTTACAGCAAACGAGGCAGCGGCAATTTCGGTTTTGTACTCCGCACTTATTGCTGTATATATTTATAAGACATTGACTTGGAAACAAGTTTGGGAAGTCATTTTAAAATCGGTAAAAACAATCGCTCCTTTGTGTATGGTATTGGCGATGGCCAATACATTTTCTTTCGCTCTGCCTGAAACTGGCATAAATGAGTGGGTTGCTGGATTGCTGGATAATACAACCTTCTCCGAACCATCGATTCTTTTCCTGGTTACCATTATCATTACATCTTTAACCGGATTTTTTATGAATGCGGGCAACATTATCATCCCAATCATGCTTCCCTGGGCAGAGCAAATCGGAACCAATCTGGAAGTCTGGACCACAATTATGACAGCAACTGGGAGCATTGCCCTGCTGACACCACCGTTTGGTTACGGCCTTATGATTATGGCACCTATGGCAGGCATTTCAATTGGCCGGCTCTTTAAGAAGGTCTTTCCTTTTTGGTTAATGATGACAGCAATTATTACCGTATTTGCAATAACTCCTGGCCTGATGACATGGGCGCTTTAACAGTATGCTCTTATTGAGGGCATTTGGAAAGAATCCCTAAAATTTAATGTGGCAGCCGTCCAAAAGCAACGGTGGGTGGCTGCCACATTTTTAATTTAATAAAACCGCAAAGTTAAAATTCACCTTCTATTAAGATATCCTTCAAGAAAGAAAACGACCGTTGCCCCCACTTTGTATCGGGTAAACGTCAGCAATTAAAATAGAAAGGATAATTGGTCATGTACGCATATTCTCACAGGGGTGCCCTGTCCGGCCAAATTGCCGTCCCCGGTTCCAAGAGCCACACTATCCGTGCTGTCTTATTTGGGATGCTGGCTGACGGTACCACCGTCATTCACAATCCCCTCCCCTCTAAGGACGGCCTGGCCGCCTTGGCTGCAGCCCAGTCTTTCGGTGCTCAGGTGGTAGTGGACGAGGATGCCAACACCTGGACCGTCACTGGCCTGAACGGACGGCCCAAGGTTCCCGAAAATATCATTGATACAATGAACTCTGGAACCACCACCAGTTTCGTTACTGGTATTTGCACCCTGCTGACCGATGGTTACGCCGTAATTACCGGCGATGAGCAGATTCGTCGCCGTCCTTGGCGGCATGAGACTGATGCTCTCACAGAACTAGGGGGCACTTGCATTCACACCCGGCCTAACTGCGACTGCCCTCCTCTGGTCATTCAGGGCCCCCTTCACGGTGGCGTGTGCCACCTGCCTGGCTTCAACAGCCAGCATATTTCCGGTATCTTGGCCCCTGCCGCTCTGCTTCCCGCCGGGGAAACTGTGGAGATTATTGTAGAAAATCCCTTGGAGGCCTCCTATGTTCAGCTCACCCTGGACTGGCTCAGGCGCTTCGGCGTAACCGTAGACAGCACCCCCGACTATAAGCACTACTATGTCAAGGGCGGTCAGAAACTCATCGCTTGTGACTGTCTGGTGGCCTCCGACTGGTCCGGTGTAGCCTTTCCCTTGGTGGCTGCGGTGTGCACCCCCTCTGAGCTGACCATCACCGGACTGAATTTCGAGGACAGCCAGGGCGACAAGGCCGTAGTGGATATTCTCATTTCCATGGGAGCAGACATCACCAAAGACCCCGCTAATCATTCCATGACCATCCGAGGCGGTAAGCCGCTCCATGGCGTGGAGATCGACATGAATCCCATTCCCGACAGTCTGCCCGCTCTGTCCGTAGCCGCCGCCTATGCCAACGGAGATACCCACTTCATTAATCTGGCTCATGTCCGTGTGAAAGAGACTGATCGAGTGGCCGTGATGCAGGAAGTACTCACCGCCTGTGGTGCCAGTGTGGATATTACCGCCGACTCCATGACTGTCCATGGGGGCAGAGCCCTCACCGGAGCCAGCGTCAACAGCCACGACGACCACCGGGTAGCCATGGCTATGGCCGTATGCGGCTTGTTTTCCGATGGCGAGATGGAAATCAGCAATCCCGAGTGCGCCGCGGTGTCCTTCCCCGGTTTCTTTGATATTATGAACAAAGCCGGCGCTGGCTTTGAACTGCGGTAATACAAGGAGTGTATGAATATGAAAACCGTTATTCTGCGTAATCTCGAAGTGGGTTCCGGTTCTCCCAAAGTCATTGTTCCTATTGTGGCAGTTTCCACCGAGGGTATCCTTGCCAAGGCGAAGGAATTTGCCAATTACACCATGGATGTGGTGGAGTGGCGCGTGGATTTTTACGAGGATGTGTTTGACACTGCCAAGGTCCTCTCCACTTTAAAGGCTCTGCGTGCCACTTTGGGTGAAACGCCCATTCTCTTTACCTTCCGTACTAAGAAAGAAGGAGGGGAGAAGAACATTTCCCCGGATGCCTATCTGGCGCTCAATACCGCTGTGGCAAACTCCGGCGATGCCGACGCAGTAGATGTGGAGATCTTCTCCGGTGACGAGCTAGTCCGGAAGGCCATCGACGCCATTCACGCTGCCGGCAAGGTCGTCGTGGGCTCAAACCACGACTTTAATGGTACTCCCAGCAAGTCCGACATTATTTACCGTCTGCGCAAAATGCAGGACATGGGTACCGATATCCCCAAGATCGCCGTTATGCCCAAAGGCCCCGCAGATGTGATCACTCTGCTGGATGCCACGCAGGAGATGGCAAACTGCCATGCTGATCGGCCTATTATTACTATGTCCATGGGTAAAGGTGTCATCACTCGTTTGTGTGGGGAATACTTCGGCTCCTCTATGACCTTTGGCGCCGTGGGGCAGGTATCCGCTCCCGGACAAATACCCGTGGAACAGCTCAAAACCGCTATGGATATCCTCCACCGTGGTCTGGCCGACTGAGAAAGGAGAGAGGTCTATGAGTGCACATGTAACTGGACATACCGGTCTTCTGTGTCTGCTGGGCAGCCCCGTGGCCCACAGCATTTCGCCTGAGATGCATAACGAAGCCTGCCGCCTGCTGAATCTGGACTATGAGTATCTGGCCTTTGATGTTCCCCCCGAGCAGTTGGAGACGGCGGTGAACGGTCTGCGGGTAATGGGCGTAAAGGGATTCAATCTCACCATGCCCGACAAGAACAAAATGGCCGAGCTGTGCGATCAGCTCTCCCCCGCCGCCAAGATCTGCGGCGCGGTGAACACCGTAGTCAATGAAAACGGGGTCTTCACTGGCTACACCACCGATGGCATCGGCTATATGATGAGCGCCAAGGACGCCGGGTGCGACCTGGTGGGCAAGCGGATGGTACAGCTGGGTGCCGGCGGTGCGGGTACTGCCATTCTGGTGCAGGCCGCCTTTGATGGTGTGGCGGCCATCGACGTATTCAACACCCGCGACGCCTTCTGGCCCCGGGTGAAGCATATTGTGGAGCAGCTCAACGAGCAGACTTCCTGCAAAGTCACCCTCCATGACTTAGTCGATCTAGAGAGCCTGCGCAGCTGTATTGCCCAGGCAGATCTGTTGCTCAACACTACTCCCGTGGGCATGAATCGGGTCCCCGGCTGTCTTATCCCGGATTCCAGCTACTTCCATCCAAATCTGACGGTCTCCGATGTAATTTACGAGCCTCAAGAGACTGCTCTGTTGAAAATGGCCCGAGAGGCAGGCCTAAAGACTTTTAACGGCATGTATATGCTCCTTTACCAGGGGGCAGCTTCCTTCAAACTTTGGACAGGATTGGAAATGCCTACTCAGGCTGTTAAAGAAAAGTATTTTATTCAAAATTTACGAGTGTTTAAACTAAAAAATTGAACATGTCAAGGAGGCTGTTTTCTCTCTCTTTTTAACAGCTTTAGCAACAAGCTGGGAAAAGACACCATTGGCTATCGTGTCTAAATCCGCTACCATATTATGGAGGGTAATTAAATTGGCGATCATTGAAACAACGGTGGAAACTGGGCGTGTCCGTGGTATTCGCGGCAATAATCAAGCGTTTAGCTTGTTTTTGGGGATTCCGTACGCTGCACCGCCAATAGGAGAGCTGCGGTGGCGGGCTCCGCAGCCCGCGCCGGCATGGGAGGGGACCCTGTTGGCAGGGGAATACCGGGAGATCCCTATGCAGAACCGGTTCCCTAAGGGATCATTTTTTCAGCGGGAAAGTTATCCAATAGAGCTTCCTATGAGCGAGGACTGCTTGTATATTAATGTTACCACTCCGGCTGAGTCCTCTGGGGAGAGACTTCCCGTCGCTCTGTGGATCTATGGTGGAGCTTACCGACGGGGCTTCGCCAATAAGTTGGAGACTGACGGAGAAGCTTTTGCTAAGCGAGGGGTTGTCTTCGTATCGTTTAACTATCGCCTTGGGGCCTTTGGATATTTTGCTCATCCAGACTTACGTAAAGAGGCAGTCCGTCATGTCTCGGGAAATTATGGACTTCAGGACCAAATTTTTGCACTGGAGTGGGTCTGTCGAAATATCGCCGCGTTTGGGGGAGATCCCGAACGGATTACCGTGTTTGGGCAATCTGCCGGAGCTATGAGTGCCCAGATGCTGACCAGCACTCCGATAACCCGGGGAAAGATTCAACGGGCTATATTTGAGAGCGGGGGCGGATTGGGCGGAATGACTGGACCAGGGCAGGCATCATCCGAACCAATGGAGGACATGGAGCGCAGAGGAGAGAAGTTCCTTTCCCGCTTAGGCGTAAATTCAATAGAAGAAGCGCGTCTGCTTCCTGCAGAACGGATTTTAGAAGGCTATACCGCCTTTGAGCAAGAAATTGGTATAGGCATTATTCCGTTCTGTCCTGCGGTAGATGGATATTATCTTTCTAAACCCCTTTACCAGACAGTGCTGGATGGGGATGAGCATGACATTGACTACCTGCTTGGCTGCTGTTCCAATGAAAGCAGTACCTGGATGGAAAAACCAGACAGGAAAGATCCGGAGGAGGCAGTGGCCATGTTACGCGGCCGCTATGGGGCAGAAGCGGAGCCAATCATTAGAGAGTTAGCGGCTGACACGCCGGAGGGTGCGGAGCAATATCTATTGGGTCAGATGACGCTGAAGATGTATCAAGGTGTGCTCAACTGGTGCGATTATCGAGCTAAGACGGGGAAAAAGGCATCTTATCTCTACATGTTCACCCGGGATGTCCCCGACCACCCTTTTGGGGGAACATACCATTCCGGAGAGCATATGTACATATTCCGGACCATCGCCCGATCCTGGAGAAACTATACTGGAGCTGACTATGAACTGTCCGGGCAGGTGTGCGACTATTGGACAAATTTTATTAAAACAGGGAATCCTAACGGCAACGGCCTGTCAGTATGGCAGCCCTATACCTGTGATGGGGAGAACTGTATGGCGCTGGATCAAAAATGCCATATGATGGCTTTCCCCAGAAACATCCTGCTGGACGCAGAGCAGGCGTTGCTGTTTCAATTATCAGAAGGATATTGATTTTCCAGGCGGCTGATCTCCTCCGGCAATCTGTCTAAATACTCGTTGCCCAACTTGGCACGGTACTGCTCTAGTACAGCCTGATGCTTGAACAGCTGCTGACGAAAGTCATAGCTTGGTGTCAATGCAACACAGTTGAATAGGAAAGCTCTTCGCTCCTTCAGCTGCCTGCGGCCAATTCATCCCAGACAGAATGCACAAACTGGTTTAGGAGCATCTGTTCCTGTTGGGACAGCTGTTCATGGAGGTTTCGATTTATCAGCAAAATGTAGGAATCAACGCTGGTCTTATCTGGCACAATGTATTTCAGCATATGGTACAACTGTAGGCGCAGGTATTAGTCGCATGTGCAGCTGACCGAATCGCAGTCTTTCTGACGCACCGCCAATGCAATTTCTTCCCTGGAAACGGGACAGACGTCAACATACAGTCCCTTCCACTACATCTGCTGAAAGACAGGGGCTGTGGCCGCAATAATGCGTCCAGACAGGTCAGATGCCGTTTCTGCCGGAGATGTAAGGCATAGAATTCGTTCATCCATGCCAAAACAGCCAAGGGTAAGAAAAGATTCCTGGGTTTTCATTTCATTCAACACGCCGTAATAGCTATCCTCCATCCAGCTGTTGAACAGGTCATGCCCCTGAACCAATCCGGGAAGATTCCAACATGCTTTTTAAAGGTTCGGCAAAACTTTGCACTGAGCTGAAGCCACTGCGGAGCCCAATATCAGAAATGGAAAGTTGGGACAATGTAAACATTAAACCGGAAAAATTTTTGTTTTTACCATTCCTGATTTTTAAAGCGGATATGCGTCAACTCGCTTAGATTTTTACTTGAGATACTAAAGAGGTTTAGACTCACTAGCAGGGCGGGCAGTTATTTCATAGAAATAACTGCCTGTTTTATCTTAATTTATATTTTACAGACCTTCTCATAAAATTCACGGACGACCTGAAGGTCAATAGTCCTGTTGTGGATCGGCAGGGCTTCCCAGACGATATCATGGTATCGCTCCGGTGGGTCATCCCGGAGACGCCGGTCGATGATGGAGATGGTGCCAGTATCCGTTTCATTTCGGATCAGGCGGCCGATACCGTGCTTGAGGTGGATGATTATCTCCGGTACGCTGACCTCCATCAGGGGATCATTCGCAATCGACGCCTTATAGTCAATGACCGGATCGGGTACAGGAAAGGGTAGGCGGAAAATTATCACATGGGAGAGGCTTTTACCTTCGATACTGATCCCCTCCCGGTAGGCACCGGTGCCCAGTAACACGGAATTTG
>NZ_LN866273.1:0-16252 GCF_001244495.1 Clostridium phoceensis
GGACGGCGTCAACCAGTTCGGCCGGGCGGCGGGCCCCCCCGCGGTCCCCCCCACCCCACCCCGCCCCGGGCTGAATGCTGGTCTGACCCTGCGGCTCCTGCTGGAATCCTGCCGGGATGTTCCCCAGGCCCTGTTGCTGCTCCGGCAGCTCCCCGTCTCCTCCTGCCACACGCTGGTGCTGGCCGACCGGGCTGGGCGTATCGCCCTGGCGGAGTGTGCCCCGGAGCGCACCCAGATCCATTGTCCCGGGGAGACGGACGCCTTCGTCTGCTCCGTCAATTCCTTCCACCTCTCCGCCATGGCCCCCTTCCGCCGGCAGACAGACGACGACTGGCGGGCGGAAGAGCGCTATCTGACCCTCACCCGCTCCCTGGCCGCCTGGGGCCCGGAGCTCGACCTCCAAGCTGGACAGGACCTGCTCTCCGGCAGGATGGGCTTCCTGTGCCAGTATGACCGCAGGGAGGGCCGGGACACCGTCTGGTCCGTGCTCTATGACACGGCCTCCGGCACCCTCCTGCGTGCGGAGGGCAACCCCGGCCGCCTCCCCTTTCAGCCAGACTCCAGGCTCTCGTTTCGTTCCTGACCTCATACGGGGAGCGGCCCTCTGCCGCTCCCCGTCATCTTATTACGCTTGTCATCTTGCAAAGTATTATTATTTTTTTGCAAAGTTTACTTGACAATTTTGAGGTGACGTGATATGCTTGCCTCACCAAACGAAAGGAGCGCTGCTATGATGGACAAGGAAGACATTCTGAAGCGGAGCCGCCGCGAGAAGGACGAGGGCCTGACCTATGCCCAGGACCGGGGCCGGCAGTACGGCGTGGTGGGATTTCTGGTGCTGTTTCTCGTCATCATGATCTACAACATGGTCCGGGGGCTGGACAACTCCCTGCCCCTGACCCTGTTTTGGGCCTATCTCTCCTGCGAGGCCGCAGGCCGCTACTTTGCCCGGAAGGAAAAGAGCGTGCTGGCCACCGCAGTGCTGGCCGGACTGGCCTCCCTCTTCTCCCTGGTCTCCTACATCCTGGAGACCCTGCCGTGAGCCCGGCCAGACCGCTGGGGCCGGCCAGGCTGGTACTGACGCTGGCGCCCGCACCGTGATCAAAAAAGGGAGTGTGTATCAGATGGAAAAACAAGAGATCCTGGAGAAGAGCCGAATGGAAAATCAGCCCGGGGACGAGCGAGACCGGAGCATCCAACAGAAGTCCAACCAGGCGGCCTACTGCGCCATCCTGCTGGTGAACGCCGCTCTCATTACGATTCTGTTCCTGCAAAAGTTTTTTACTGGGACGGCTTTTGCCGACTACCGGGTGTTCTTCCTGGCGGTGGTGGTGAGCGCAGCGGGAAAGAACATGGCCCTCTATTTCTACTATCGCAGGCGGTCCTATCTGGTGTGGAGCGTGGTTTCGGTTCTGTGCAGCCTCTCCACCATCTTCCACATCGTTTTGGCTGGCATGGACTGGGTATAAAAGGAGGTAAGCATAATGCAAAAAGAGGAGATCCTGGCGAAAAGCCGGAAGGAAAACGCTGTTCAGGACGAGATGGAGCGCACTGTCCGCATCGAGGGGGAGTCCTTCAGCCTGATCCTGGTCTTTCTGGTGGGGGTAGTGATCGTGATCTTCAACCGGCTCCACGGCCTGCCTGCCAACAGTGTGCTGGCCATGTTCTGGGCCTCCTGTGTGGGCAACCGCCTCTACCGTCTCACCAAGCGGAGGAACACCTCCGACGTGGTGACGCTGCTGATCTCTCTTGCTTTTTTGGCCTGGAATCTGGTAAGATACTTCTCACAGGGATGGTGAGGACATGGATGAACAGCTGGTCTTGAAAAATCGCTTAAAGGTGGCCCGGGCGGAGCGCGGTCTGTCCCAGGGAGACCTGGCCAAGCTGGTGGGCGTGTCCCGCCAGACCATCAGCTCCATTGAGACCGGCCAGTTCAACCCCACCGCCAAGCTGGCCCTGGTGCTGTGCATCGCGCTGGACAAAAAATTTGAGGAGCTTTTCTATTTCTGAAATAAATTTTTCGAATTTTTGGTTTAATTTTTCTGTAATTTCTCGATATTAAACCATGTTATTATCTACCCGCAAAAATTATATAATATTGAATATACGCCGACCAGCTGGCAGCAATATGCTCGTTAACGGTCCGCACAGAATTTACCGGGCCCCGGAGATCGAATATCTCCGGGGCCCGGTTATACTGTCCTCATATTTTCTTTGATGGCAGGTAGAAGGCCGTCCCCTGGCGGGTCTCCATGCCCAGCTCCCCCTGGTCCATCAGATACTCCACGAACAGGCGGATGTTCCGCTCGTAGTACAGCGCCCGGCGGGGCCGCCGGGTGAGCAGGGAAAACCGGGTGCATACCGCCCGGCAGATCTGGCTGAAGTCCATGGGCTCTGTGATCAGGTCCCGGATCTCTCCGGCCCGGCGGCGCACCAGCTCCTGGTTGGCGTCGATGAGGGGGCCGATCTCTCTTCCGGCGCACACCCCCTTGTGAGCCATGATAAAGAAGTCGCAGTCCTCCAGCTCCCGCAGCCGCTCCCGGCTCTCCATGGCCAGCTGGATGGACAGGCCGTAAGGCAGCTTGGCGTCCAGCAGCGCCTGGGACATCAGGGCGTCCCCGGTGTAGCACACGTTGTCCGGGGTGACGGCACAGATGTGGCCGGAGGAGTGCCCCGGTGTGTGCAGGATGCGGAACATGGCTCCCGCCAGCCGGATGGGCCCGTCCACCGGTGGGAGGATCAGGTCCGGGACGTGCACCATCTCGCTCATCTCCTGCTCCGCCGCGTCGGGGGAGACCAGCAGCCGGTAGCATTTCAAATTCAGGATACTGCTGCACATCCCCGCCTCCGGGGCGGTGAGTGCCACGGGGAGGTGGTACTTCTCCTGAAAATACCGGTTATTGGCGCAGTGGTCCACATGGGCGTGGGAGCACAGGATGCCTGCCGGCTCCAGCCCCGCCTCCAGCAGGGTCTTCTCGATCTCCTCCCGCTCCTTGGCCAGCCCGCTGTCCAGAAGAACACACCGCCGGTCGTCCAGCAGGTACAGGGGGATCAGCTCGTTGGCCTCCAGCACCCAGGTGCTGCCCTTCACTTGTGTCAGCTTCATCTTCTTCTCCTTTGTCCTCACTTGCCCAGATAGACCATCAGCACCGCCACATCAGCGGGGGAGACGCCGGACACCCGGCTGGCCTGCCCCAGGTTTCGGGGCCGGATCTGGGCCAGCTTCTGCCGGGCCTCCAGCCGCAGGCCGCCAATGGCCTCATAGTCCAGGTCCGGCGGGAGAGGCCGGTCCTCCAGCTTCTTCATCTCCGCCACCTGCCGCAGCTGCCGGTCGATATAACCCTGATACTTGATGGTGATCTCCACCTCCCGGACAATCTCCCTGGGAAGGGGGGGGCGCTCCGGGTCGAAGGGAGCCAGCTCCTCATAGGTGATCCTGGGCCGGCGCAGCAGGTCGGCCAGCCGGGCCCCGTCCCGCACCGGAGGCTCCCCTTTCTCCGCCAGCAGGGTGTCCAAGGCAGCGGAGGGAGGTGTCCCGGCCCGCTCCAGCCGGGCAGCTTCCCGGTCCACCGCCTCATACTTGACCTGCACCGCCTCCGCCTGCTCCCGGCTCACCAGCCCCAGCCCGCGGCCGATGGGAGTCAGGCGGCGGTCGGCGTTGTCCTGGCGGTGGAGCAGCCGGTACTCGGTGCGGGAGGTCATCATGCGGTAGGGCTCGTTGGTCCCCTTAGTCACCAGGTCGTCGATGAGCACCCCGATGTATCCCTGATCCCGGCGGAGGATCAATGGCGGGCGGCCCAACAGCTTCAGGGCGGCGTTCACCCCCGCCACAAAGCCCTGCACCGCCGCCTCCTCATAGCCGGAGGAGCCGTTGAACTGTCCCGCTCCGTACAGTCCCGGCACCTGCTTGCTCTCCAGGGTGGCCTCCAGCTGGGTGGGGTCCACGCAGTCATATTCGATGGCATAGGCGCACCGGGTCATCTCCGCCCGCTCCAGCCCCGGAACGGTGTGCAGCATCTCCAGCTGCACCTCCTCAGGCAGAGAGGAGGAGAACCCCTGGATGTACAGCTCCTCCGTGTCCAGCCCCATGGGCTCCACGAAGAGCTGGTGGCGCTCCTTATCCGGGAAGCGGACCACCTTGGTCTCGATGGAGGGGCAGTACCGGGGCCCTACCCCCTCGATGGTGCCATCGTACAGGGGGGAGCGGTCCAGATTGGCCCGGATGATGTCGTGGGTGCGCTGGTTGGTGTAGGTCAGCCAGCAGACCGCCCGGTTCTCCGGCGGGCGCTCTGTCTGGAAGGAGAAGGCCAGCCCCTCCTCATCCCCAGGCTGCCGCTCCATGCGGGAGAAGTCCACACTGCGGGCATTGACCCGGGGGGGCGTGCCCGTCTTGAAGCGGCGGATGGTCAGGCCCAGCCCCGTCAGGCACGCTGTCAGGGGGACGGCGGCAGCCAGGCCGTCAGGCCCGGAGTCCCGGACCACCTCCCCCACGATGGTGCGTCCCCCCAGATAGGTCCCGGTGGCCACCACAGCCGCCTTGACCCGGTAGACCGCCCCGGTGTAAGTGACCACGCCGGACACCGCCCCTCCGTCTGTGAGAATGTCCACCACCTCGGACTGCTTCACCCACAGGTTTTCCTGGCGCTCCAGGGTGTGCTTCATCACCTTCTGATATTCCCGCCGGTCCGCCTGGGCCCGCAGGGACCAGACTGCCGGTCCCTTGCCCCGGTTGAGCAGGCGGTACTGGATGCAGGCCCGGTCGGCCGCCCGGCCCATCTCGCCCCCCAGGGCGTCCAGCTCCCGGACCAGATGGCCCTTACCGGTGCCGCCGATGGCCGGGTTGCAGGGCATGTTGCCCACCGCATCCAGGTTGATGGTGAAGCACGCCGTCCGCAGCCCCATTCTGGCGCAGGCCAGGGCGGCCTCAATGCCAGCGTGGCCCGCGCCGATGACGGCCACATCAAATTCTCCTGCGTCGTATCGTGTCATCGCTCTTTCTCGTCTCCCCGGCAGGCGGCGTGGATGATCCTCTGCCGCCTGCTCTGTGCATTTCGGGTCATTGTAACACAAAATCGGCCCACGCGCAAGGAAAAGGCCCGGTCTCGCCCCGCCTCAGCCTACCAGGTCCGCTGCCGCGGCGTGGCTGAGGATATAGAATTCCCCTTGTCTGGGCCTCCCATACCGCTTGTTTTCCTTGACTTTTCCCGGTTCTGTTTATAAAATGGATGGGACACATTGATCTGATGCCCGGCCCTGCGGGGCCGCGCCAGTTTTTAGTTTGATGATAAAGGACGGATCTAGAATGGCCAATGACAAGAAGAAGCAGGTGGAGCAGATCACCGACATGGAGGTGGACTTCGCCCAGTGGTACACCGACGTGTGCAAGAAGGCGGAGCTGATCGACTACTCCTCCATCAAGGGCATGTTCATCTACCGCCCCTATGGCTATGCCATCTGGGAGAACATCCAGCGGGAGATGGACCGTCGGTTCAAGGAGACCGGCCACGAGAACGTGTATCTGCCCATGCTGATCCCCGAGTCCCTGCTCCAGAAGGAGAAGGACCATGTGGAGGGCTTTGCCCCTGAGTGCGCCTGGGTCACCTACGGCGGCAGCGAGAAGCTGGAGGAGCGCTACTGCATCCGTCCCACCTCTGAGACCCTGTTCTGTGAGCACTATAAAAACATTATCCACTCCCACCGGGACCTGCCCAAGCTGTACAACCAGTGGTGCTCTGTCCTGCGCTGGGAGAAGACCAGCCGCCCCTTCCTGCGCCACCGGGAGTTCCTGTGGCAGGAGGGCCACACCATGCACGCCACCGAGGAGGAGGCCCGGGAGGAGACCATGCGGATGCTGAACCTCTACGCCGACTTCATGGAGAATGTGCTGGCCATGCCCGTGGTCCGGGGCCGCAAGACAGATAAGGAGAAATTCAATGGCGCGGAGGAGACTTATACCGTGGAGTGCATGATGCATGATCGGAAGGCCCTCCAGGCGGGCACCAGCCACTACTTTGGTGACGGCTTCGCCCGGGCCTTTGACATCACCTTCACCGGCAGGGACAACCAGCTCCACTACCCCCACCAGACCTCCTGGGGGGTGTCCACCCGGATGATCGGCGGCATCATCATGACCCACGGGGACAACAACGGCCTGGTCCTGCCCCCCCGCATCGCCCCCATCCAGGCCATCGTCATCCCCGTGGCCCAGCACAAGGAGGGCGTGCTGGACGCCGCCGCCGCCCTGCTGAACCGCCTGAAAGCGGCGGGCATCCGGGCCCAGATGGATGACAGCGACCAGTCCATGGGCTGGAAGGCCGCCCAGTACGAGATGAAAGGCGTCCCCCTGCGTGTGGAGATCGGCCCCAAGGACATGGAGAAGGGCCAGTGCTGCATCTGCCGCCGGGACTCCGGCGAGAAGGTCTTCGTCCCCCTGGCAGAGCTGGAGGCTAAGGTTCAGGAGCTGCTGGACGCGGTCCACGACGGACTGTTCCAGCGGGCTAAACAGAATCTGGAGGACCACACCAAGGTGTGCCGCACCCTGGACGAAGTCAAGTCCTTCATGGAGGGCGAGGGCGGCTTCGCCAAGACCATGTGGTGCGGTGAGCTGGAGTGTGAGCTGAAGATGAAGGAGCAGGCCGGGGTCACCTCCCGGTGCATGCCCCTCAAGCAGGAGGCAGTGGGCGACACCTGCGTCTGCTGCGGCAAGCCCGCCAAGCACATGATCTACTGGGGCGTGGCATATTGACCTTTGATGGATGAAATATGGAAGGGCTCCGGCAGTCAGAAGCTGCCGGAGCCCTTTTTGTATCCCCGCCTCTTCCCAATGCCATTCGGAGGCCGGCCTGCATCTGCGGCTCTGCTGTTGCTCCAGGTGCTCATATAGGGAAGCACCGCCCCGCGGGATGGTCTTTGAATTCTGCTCTCTGGTCCACTCCTCATCTGGCCGTGTTCCCGCATCTGGTGCTCTTCCTATGTGCTGCGGACGGGACGGCCCTCTGTCAGAAGCGGAGGGGCCTCCGGTGCGGCAGGGGCTGTTTCCCCGATCTTATTCCCCCGCCGCTCCGTACAGCTCCCCCACCTCTGTCCCGGTGTAGTACCAGGTGAGGATCTCCTCGAAATCGCTCCCCTCCCTAGCCATGGCATTGGCCCCGTACTGGCTCATGCCCACCCCGTGTCCGTAGCCGGTGACGTCAAAGGTGAAGGCTTCCCCGTCCCAGGATACGGAAAAGCTGGCGGAGCGGAGCCCGAACAGAGTCCGCACCTCGCTCCCGGTGAGGGTGACGCCTCCCAGATCCACGGAGGCCACTCCGCCGGCTGAATTTTCTACCGGCTGCGAGAACCACCCCGAGGGGTCCCCGGACAGGTCCGCCCCCGGATACTGTGCCAGCGCCGCCGTCCTGACCTCTTCCGCCGTCAGGACCACCTGACTGTGGTAGTTGGGCACCTCCTCCCCCTCCGGGCTCTCCACTCCCACCAGATAGTCCACCGAATTCCCCCATGCCTCCACTGCCCCCACCGTCCGGCCTGCAGCGGAGGAAAAAAACACCGCCTGGATGGGCGCCCCGTTATAGAGCACCCCCAGTCCATCGGTCTCCTCCACGGCCCGCTGGATCTTTCCGCTGTACAGTTCCGCATTGGCCCCCCAGCGGGCCTCCGCCTCCGCCCGGTCCAGATACGCCTGGCAGCAGCCGCTGTCATCGCAGATCTGGGCGTCCGGGTGCCGGGGGCTGGATGCCTCCTGAAGGGTGACCGTATAGGTACGGGCGGCGCAGGCCTGTGCCTTCAGGGCCTCCTCCTCAAAGGAAGCGGGCATCTCCGCTGCCACCACCCCCCACAGGTACTCCTCCATGGTCAGCTCCTCCACTGTCCCGTCCGATCGGCTCAGCCGCACTACCCGCCCCCGGTCCTGGCTGGCGGCCGAGACGCTGGACGGCGTCCGATGGAGGGGCAGTGTTCCCTGGGGCAGAAGCTCCTGGGAAAATTCCCCCTGCCGCACCAGCAGGGCGGGCATCAGGAACAGGACCAGAGCCAGGGCCACCCCCGCTCCGGCCGTCCGGCCCAGATCCTTCCGCATCCTCCGCCCCCTGGCGGCGTCTCGCCCCTGGAATCTCATGTCCCGCCCTCCCGCCTTTCCCCTGATCGCTCTCACACCCTCCAGATTATGCATGTCCCACCCCAAACATGCGCAAAAAGAGATCACCGGACGGCTCTCCCGACCGGTGATCTCTTTCTCGTTCTATCTTCAGGCCCGCTCCCGCCCCGCACGGGAAGACAGCCGCTCCAGCCGCTCGGCCGGGATCATTCCCCTGAAATAGGGCACCTGAGGCATTGCGGACAGCATCAGGGAGCCCAGAGCATAGCAGGCGATCAGCTCACCCAGCCCCACCGTCACGGCGTTGAAGCCGAATGCCGTCCAAAACGCGGGAGTGATGCCGGTCTCCGCCCAGGCGATCTCCGCCCCCACGATCACTGCGTTGCACAGCACGGGGGGCAGGGGTGCCAGCCATCGGCTGGTCATCCGGCTGGTCCACAGGCAGGCCAGCAGGGTGGCCATGGACCCGAACACCACATCCAGCACGAAGGGGGAAAACAGGTTGGCGATGATGCACCCCACAAACAGCCCCGGCGTGGCGGCGGGGAACAGGAACGGGAGCACGGTGAGGGCCTCGGCGAACCGGATCTGGACCGCTCCGTACTGGGGCACGGGCAGAGTGATGGTGAGCGCTGCGTAGACAGCGGCCAGGACAGCGGCCAGGGTCAGGTCTCGGGTGGTAAATTTGCGCATAAAAAAACCTCCATTTTCTTTTTTAGAGAACGAGAGGCAGGGCCTCCCGAACGAACACGGCGCGTCTCACGACCGTGCTTGGACGAGATGTGGGAACTCGTCCCCGGCATCATACCACAGCCCGCTTCCCCTGTAAAGAAAAATTTTGCCCCCGGTCGTTCGCCTACTGTAGGAGTACAATACATGCTGGACAGATGAATAAAAAGGATGGAGGACAATGCCTCATCGGTTAAAGTTGAAGTCGTGGACAACAACTCAACGAGAGAGGGAGGAAGGTCGGGACAGACTCGGCTTTTCTTTCCCGGGCGGCTGTGATATAATGTTATGTTACAGACCAGAGGAGGTGAGGCGCATGGAGCGCGGGAGCGGACACAACGACAAGCTGGACCTGTGGAAATGTGTCGCCATTTACAGCGTCATCTTTATCCATATCCTCCTTCCGGGACAGATCGGGGTGGCGGTGAACTGCCTGGCCCGGTTCGCGGTCCCGCTGTTTTTCCTCTCCGCCGGCTTTTTCAGCTGGCGCAGTCCGCCCCGTGTGCTGGCCCGCCGGACGGTCCGCACCGCCGGCCTGCTGCTCTTCGCCTGCCTCGCCCTGCTGGGTCTTGGGTGCGCCATGGCCAGACACGGCGGTGCCTCCATGGGTGCCTACCTTCTGGGGCGCTTTACCTGGGCCAACGCAGCATCGCTGGTACTGTGGCAGCTCTTTCCCCTGCCCTACTCCTGGCCGCTGTGGTTTCTGGCCGCGCTGCTGATGATCTACCTGATGTGGTGGGGCCTCACCGCGCTGCTCCGGGGCCGCCTGCCCCACCGCCTGCTGGCCGTCCTGGCCCTGGGCCTGCTGGCCGTCCACCTGGTTCTGGGGGAGGGCCGGAGCCTCCAGGGGCTGGCAGTGGACAGCGTGCGCATCCGAAACGTGTGGCTGGACGGCCTGCCCTTCTTCCTCCTGGGCACCTGGACGGGATCGCAGCGGGAGCGGATCGAGGCCCTGCGGCCGGGCTGGCTCTGGCTGGGGGCGGCGGCGGGGTCCCTTCTGGCGCTGTGGGAGCGTAGCCGCACGGAATTCCTGGACCTCCATGTGGGGACGGTGCTGGCCGCGGTGTGCGTGATGGCGGCCTGTGTGGCCGGTCCGGCGGTGAAAAGCCCGGTGCTGAGGAGGACCGCCTGCCGCTGCGGGCGGGAGCTGACCTTTTATATCTTTGCCTTTCATGTGCCCATCTACGGGGTGATGAAGGAGTGGAGCGACACTGTGCCGGGCTTTGCCTGGGCCATGGAGCGGAGCTGGCTGCTCCCCTTCCTGGTGGCGGTGCTCTCCACACTGCTGGCCATTGGCCTGAATGGGGGCGCGGCCTGGCTGCGCCGCCGGATCAGAGGAGGGACTTATGAAGATCATTGACGCGCACCTGCACATCTTTCCGTCCGAGCCGGGGACCGATGCCATGGCCCGTGGGGTGGGGCACGAGAACTCGGTGGAGCATCTCCGGCAGGTCTATGGGGAGCTGGAGATCGTCCACGGGGTGGTGATGGGCAACCGCAGCCTGGAGACCGGCTTCCACAACTACCCCCGGGACCTGTTCCACTACTGCGTGGGGCTGGACAGCCTGGTGCTCCGCCGGGGGAGCCACATCCCGGAGGACCTGCCCGACCAGGTGGAGGAGCATCTGAAGCGGGAGAACTGCTGCGGCGTGAAGCTCTACCCCGGGTACAACCGGATCTGGCTGTCCGATCCGGTGTACGAGCCCGTCTACCGTCTGGCGGAGCGGTATGACAAGCCGGTAGCGGTCCATATGGGGCTCACCGCCCACCCCCGGGCCCACCTGAAGTACAGCCACCCCCTGGCGCTGGACGAGGCGGCGGCGGACTTCCCCAGGACCCGGTTCGTCATGTGCCACTTCGGCAACCCCTTCCTGGAGGCGGCCGCGGCGGTGCTGGAGAAGAACCCCAACGTGTGCGCTGACCTGTCCGGGCTGCTGGAGGGGCGTGCGGACCTGGACCGCTACTTTGTGGAGCGGGCCGGATACGTGGGGCTGCTGCGCACCTGGATGGACTATCTGGGCTGCTGGGACCGCTTCCTGTACGGCACCGACTGGCCCATCGTCAATCTGGCGGAATACCGGGACTACGTCACCCGCATCGTGCCGGAGGAGCGCCGCCCCGCCGTCTTCTTTGACAACGCCAACCGGGTCTATGGGCTGGGGCTTTGACTCAAAATCCAGAAAAGAAAGGCAAGTGACTCCTGTGGAGGAGAGAGGATCAAATGTGCTGGGGACGGCACCCATCGGCCGTCTGATGCTGAAGCTGGCCGTACCAGCGGTGGCCGCCCAGTTCATCAACATGCTGTACAACATCGTGGACCGCATCTACATCGGCCACATCCCCGAGGTGGGGGACCTGGCACTGACCGGGGTGGGGGTGACCTTTCCCATCATTACGCTGGTGTCCGCCTTTGCCGCCTTTGCCGGGCAGGGAGGCGCGCCGCTGGCCGCCATCCAGCTGGGGGCGGGAAAAAAGGACCAGGCGGAGCGGATCCTGGGCAACTCTCTGGCCCTTCTGCTGATGACCGCCGCAGTGCTGACGGTGGGCTTCAGCGCCTTCAAGGAGCCCATCCTGCGGGCCTTCGGCGCCTCGGACGCCACCATTGGCTATGCCTCCAGCTACATCGGCATCTATCTGCTGGGCACGGTCTTCGTCCAGCTGGCCCTGGGCCTGAACACCTTCATCAGCGCACAGGGGAAAGCGATGACCGCCATGCTCAGCGTGCTCATCGGCGCGGTGCTGAATATCGTACTGGACCCCATCTTTATTTTTGTTTTCCAGTGGGGGGTAAGGGGTGCGGCCCTGGCCACCATCCTGTCCCAGGCGGTGAGCGCCTGTTGGGTGCTTGCCTTCCTTTGCTGTCCCCACAGCATCCTGCGCATCCGCCGCGCCTATGTCCGGCCTGACCCCAGAGTGATGGGGAAGATCGCCGGCCTGGGGGTGGCACCCTTTATCATGCAGTCCACCGAGAGCCTGGTGACCGTGGTCCTGAACACCGGGATGCAGACCTACGGCGGGGACCTGTATGTAGGCTCCATCACCATCATCCAGTCCATTATGCAGATGATCGTCATGCCCACCCAGGGCATCACCCAGGGGGTCCAGCCCATTATGAGCTACAACTACGGGGCCAAGAACTACCGGCGGGTCCGGCAGACCTTCAAGCGGCTGCTGGCCGTCACCATGACGGTCACCTGCTCCGCCTTTGTCATGGTGGCCCTGATCCCGGGGGTGCTGGCCCGTATCTTCACCCCTGAGCAGGAGCTGATCCAGCTGGTGTCCCGGGTCATGCCCCTCTTCTTCGGGGGCATCTGGGCCTTCGGCGCCCAGATGGCCTGCCAGAGCACCTTCATGGCCCTTGGTCAGGCCAGGACCAGCCTGTTCCTGGCCCTGCTGCGGAAGGTGATCCTGCTGGTGCCCCTGGCCCTCATCCTGCCCAGAGTCACCGGCAGCGTCATGGGGATCTATGCGGCCGAGCCTATCGCCGACATCCTGGCCAGTGCCACCACCCTGACTTTGTTCCTCTCTCAGCGGAAAAAGCTGCTGCCCACCGAGAAGGACGCTCCGAAGGGCTGAGGGGCGAGACGGGCCGCTGTGGCAGAAGGCCCCACGGTCCCGGTCATGACAATTTGACAGACCGGCCGGAGGGGAGCGGGGAAAAGATTGTGAAAAAAAGCTCTATCCCAAAGGGGGGCGGACCGCTATAATATTGCAGTCCAGGAGACGGGCGCAGGCGCCCCGCTCCGCATCAGAAGGAGGGACCCCCTATGACCCGCGATCTCACCACCGGCAGCCCCATGCGGCTGATCGCCGGCTTCACCCTGCCCACGCTGCTGGGCCTGTTGTTCCAGCAGCTCTACAATCTGGTGGATACCATGATCGTGGGCAAACTGCTGGGGTCTGCCGCGCTGGCGGCGGTGGGCTCCACCGGCTCCATCAGTTTTCTGGTCATCGGCTTCTGCATGGGCATCTGCAACGGTTTCGCCATCCCGGTAGCTCAGCGCATTGGGGCGGGAGAGCCCTCCAAAATGCGCCGATACGTAGCCAACGCCGCCTATCTGGGGGCGGGCATCGCCGTGGTGCTCACCGCAGCCACCGGCCTGCTGTGCCGTACGATCCTGACCGCCATGCAGACGCCGGAGGAGATCTTCGCGGATGCGTACAGTTATATCTTCGTGATCTTCATGGGTATCCCGGCCTCCATCCTCTACAACCTGCTGGCTGCCATCATGCGCTCTCTGGGGGACAGCAAGACGCCGGTCTATTTCCTGGCCCTGGCCTCCATCCTGAATATCGGCCTGGATTTCGCTTTCATTCTGCTCTTCCGTGCGGGAGTGGCGGGGGCGGCCATCGCCACCGTGCTCTCCCAGGCTCTGTCCGGCCTGGCCTGTCTGGCTTTCATGGTCAGGCGCTTCCCCATCCTGCGCATGCAGGGGGCGGAGAAGCGGTTTGACCTCCACTCCGCCAAGGTTCTGTGCTGGATGGGCATCCCCATGGGCCTCCAATACTCCATCACCGCCGTCGGCTCCATCATCCTCCAGTCCGCCGTCAACGGCCTGGGAACTGCCGCTATCGCCTCGGTGGCCGCCGGAGCCAAGCTGTTCCAGCTGATCTGCTGCCCCTATGACGCCATGGGCTCCTCTATGGCCACCTACTGCGGCCAGAACGTGGGGGCCTGCAAGCTGGACCGGCTGGGACAGGGGATGCGGGCCTGCGCCTGGCTGGGGCTGGGCTATGCCGTGCTGGCCGTGGGGGCCATGCTGCTCTTCGCTCCCCAGTGCGCCATGCTGTTCCTGAACCAGGATGAGGCCGATCTTGCCCGGCTTGTGTCCCTCACCAGCCAGTATATCACTACCCTCACCGCTTTCTTCTTCCCCCTGGCCCTGGTCAATATCGTGCGCTTCTCCATCCAGGGGATGGGCTTCAGTCAGCTGGCCATCCTGGCGGGGGTGCTCGAGATGGCCGCCCGGACGGTGATGGGCCAGGTCTTCGTCCCCCTGTTCGGCTTCACCGCCGCCTGCTTTGCCTCCCCGGTGGCCTGGATCAGCGCCGATCTGTTCCTGATCCCCGCCGCCATCCTCTGCATCCGCCATCTGCGGAAGCTGTATCCCGATCAGACCGAGGAGGCCGCCCTCCGCCCCGTCCGCGCGGAAGGACCGTAACCCCATTGACACAGAGGGCCCAGGCGCAAAAGCGCCTGGGCCTTTCCATTTGTCAAAAAAGTCCGCCCGTACGGCTGTTTCCGAAATGCGGATCACCTGGGATCGGACGGGGAGGCGTCCAAGGGGAAGGAGACCAGGGCGGTGAAGAGGTCGGCCTGGGTCTCTACCTGGAACTGACCGCCGCAGGCCTGGACAAAGCTGGAGGCAATGGACAGGCCCAGCCCGCTGCCGCCGTCGGTACGGCTCTCGTCCCCCCGGACGAAGCGCTGGGTGTAGTCCAGGCCGGGACGGAGTTCTGCGGCAGAGGTGTTGCGCAGGGCGGCCACCGCCTGTCCCTCCTCCACCGTGAGGGTCAGGTACACCCGGGAACCGGCCAGGGAGTATTTCAAGGCGTTGCCCAGCAGATTCTGGAACACCCGGTAGAGGCGGTCACTGTCCCCCTGGATGAGCACCGAGTGGTCGGGGAGCTGGGTGCGCAGCTGCAGCCCGCTCTCCTGGATGGGCTGGTCCATATCCGCCAGGGTCTGGCGGAGCAGGCGGGCCAGGTCCAGCCGTTTGAGGCTCACCGGCAGCTGGCCGGAGGCCGCCTTGCTCACCTCGAACACATCCTGCACCATCCCCTTCAGCCGCTGGGCCTTTTGGGAGAGGATGGTCACATACTCCCCGGCAGGGGGCTCCAGATGTTCCTGCTCCAGCAGCTCGGCATAACTGATAATAGAGGTGAGGGGGGTCTTCAGGTCATGGGACACATTGGTGACCAGCTCCACCTTCATCCGCTCGCTGCGGGTGCGCTCCTCCATGGCGGCCTGGAGCCCCTGCTGGATGTGGTTCAGGTCATCCGCCGCCTGGGACAGGTCGTGGTCCCGGGGCAGTTCCAGGGGGCGGGCCAGCTCCCCCGCCCGGACGGCGGCGATCTGACCGGTGAGCGCCCCCAGATCCCCCCACAGCCGGCGCTGGCGGAACAGGAATGCCGCTGTCACAGCAGCGAGCAGAAGGGGCGGCAGACAGAGGAGCCAGGCCGTCTCCAGCCGGACGGAGCCCCAGGACCAGCTGGAGCACCAGATCAGCAGACCGGCTGTGACGCAGTTCAGCAGCAGACAGGACAGGGAGACCAGGCCGGCGGAGCGGCTGAGCCGCTTCTGGACAGGGAGCTCCAGCTCCCGGGCGGCCAGCATCCCCAGCACTCCGTGCCGCCATGCCTGCCTGTTGTACCGCAGGTCGTTGAATACCAGCAGGTACAGAGCCAGGAAGGCCAGAACAGCGGCGGCGGGACGGGTGCCCAGCGCCTGAAGGAAATCGAAGAGCACGTCCGGCCCTTCCCCCGTTCCATACACATGGGTCTCTGCCTGGGACTGAACCACATCCCCGCTGTAAGAATAGAGGGCGACGGCCCCCGTGTCCCACTGTGCGGAGCCGCTGCTGGCGGTGGAAGAGGCCGCTGTATAGGACGCGACGGGTGTTTCGGAGGACCAACTGCTCAACTCCCCCCAGGGGAGGAGGAGCAGCGCCAGAAGGGCCAGGAGCACCTTGACCTCGAACCAGATCCGGCCGGTCCCCCGGGCCAGGAAGCGGTCCGCCCTGGCCTTGTCCCGGCGCAGGACCAGAGCCAGGGCCAGCAGCAGCGCACCGCCCCCCAGCATCCCCCACTCTGTCAGCAGCTCCCGGCGGTACTGCGCCAGGTTCTGGACCAGGTCATAGAGCTGGGAGGTGCAGATATCCGCGCCGGAGCCCAGATAATTCCCGTAGACCATAGGCTTTGGATCTGACGCCGCGGCCAGATAGACCTGGATGTTTCTGGCATCCGCATCCATGGGGAAGTTCTCATAGCCTGGGACGAACCACAGGTCGTCCTCGGTGTACCAGCCGTCCCCATATACATCCAGTTCCCGGCCGTCCTGGGTAATGGACACCATTCCGTCCTCACAGCGCAGCGCGAAGCGGTACCCCTCCGGCGGCTGGCCGGAGGAGAGGAAGCCGCCGTCCGAGGTGTTGGTGTACAGGACACTGCCCCGCCGCGCCACGGCGTAGAGCAGGTTCTTGTCCCCCTCCAGGCCATCCAGGAGCTCCTTCCCGTAGTCGCCTCCGGAGGTGTACTCCCAGGTCCCCGCGGTGAGACAGGCGTCCAGCCAGTTGCAGATGATAGTTCGGAAGGCGGCGGTGTCCTGCCAGTCCTCCTCCAGGCTGTCCCTGGCCCACCGGGCGCCCAGCTCCGTGGACCACCAGCCGTACTGGCCCAATCCGCCGGCCAGCAGGCTGGCTCTTATCCCCA
>NZ_LN866273.1:16359-97530 GCF_001244495.1 Clostridium phoceensis
GTTGAGCTCGATCTTCTCCCTGATCCGGCGGATGTGCACCATCACTGTGTTCTCCGAGGCGTAGGCCTCCTCCCCCCAGACCCGGCGGTAGATCTCCTCCGCAGGAAAGACCCGGCCCAAGTTGCACATCAGCAGGTCCAGGATGCCCAGCTCCGTTGCGGTGAGCTTCACCTCGTCCCCGTCCGCCGTCAGGACCCGGCTGTCCGGGTCGTAGGACAGCCGGCCGCTGACGATGCGCCGGTCTCTGGCGGAGGCGTTCACATCCCCAAGCCGGGTGTACCGCCGCAGCTGGCTGCGCACCCGGGCCACCAGCTCCTGGGTGGAGAAGGGCTTGGTCACATAGTCATCCGCCCCCATGGACAGTCCCAGCACCTTGTCGCTCTCCTCGCTCTTGGCGGACAGGACAATGATGGGCAGGTTGCGCCGTTCCCGGATGCGGAGGACGGCGGAGAGGCCGTCCAGGCGGGGCATCATCACATCCATCAGGATCAGCCGCAGCTCCGGGTCCAGGGCGTGGTCCAGGGCCTCCATGCCGTCATAGGCACGCAGCACCCGGTAGCCCTCCTTTTCCAGGGCCAGGGCGATGGCCCCCACGATCTCCCGGTCGTCATCCACCACCAGGACGGTCTCCTTTGTGTCCATAGCGCAGCTCCTCTCTCGGTTTGCCTGGGAACAGGATAGCAGAGATTTCTTACAAAAAAGCTGGGGGAAGTCTTACAAGTTTCTTACAGATGGGGCCCGGCCGCCGGCCCTTCCATTTTTCCTGATATATATATACCATAAATGAGGAGATCACAAAAGAGGAAAGGTGCGGACCGCCCCCAAAGCCTTCCCCCCTCTGGGGGGAGGTGGCACGGTGAAGCCGTGACGGATGAGGGGTCTTTCTTCTCCCGTCCCGCTTCTATGAGGCAGACACCCACTGTGTGCCCCTGCGCAGGTCCGGTTCAGGGGCCGCGCAAAAATTTTTTGATCCCTGCAACATTTTGCCCCGCTGTGGGGTGTTTGAGGTGAAAGGAGGGGGATGACATGGACCGGACGAGCCAGGCGGAGGAGACGGTCCGCCGCTACTCTGACATGGTCTATCGCCTTGCCTTTGCCCGGACGGGGAACACCGCAGACGCTGAGGATGTGTACCAGGAGGTCTTTCTCCGCTACCTCCGCAGCGACCCCCAGTTCACCTCGGAGGAGCACCGGAAGGCCTGGCTGCTGCGGGTCACTATCAACTGCGCCAAAAAGCTTCATGCGGCGCCCTGGCGGCGGCGGACGGAGCCCCTCAGTGAGACGCTGGAGGCCCCCTCCCCGGAGGGAGAGGCGCTCTGGGAGGAGCTGCGCCGCCTGCCGGACAAGTACCGCACGGTGCTCCACCTCTACTACTACGAGGACATGACCACGGAGGAGATCGCCCGGCTGCTGGACCGGAGCCCGGCCACGGTGCGGTCCCAGCTGATGCGGGGCAGAGACAGGCTGCGGGTGCTGCTGGAGGAGGGATAGCATGGATCGAAGAGAATACAAGCAGATGATGGAGCAGATCCGTCCTGCGCCCGAGCTGATGGAGCGGGTGCTGGCGGAGGGGCAGACGGAAAGGAGCAGACCGATGAAGCACAGGATACGTGCTGCGGGGGTAGCGGCCCTGGCGGCAGCACTGCTGATGGGCACCGCCCTGGCAGTGAACAGCGGATTTTTGGAGCGGTATTTCAAGGGCGACCTGAGCGTGGTGGAGCCCTATATCCAGGGGGGCGAGAGCGTGTCGGACGGGAAATTCCGCCTGACCCTGGACAGCGCCGTGGTAGACCAGTACGGCCTGGTAGCCCAGGTGACCCTGGAGGCCCTCACCGACGAGGGGGCGGCCTGGCTGATGGAGGGGGCCCAGATGAGCCCATGGGAGCGCTATGATGCCCCTGAGTCCACCTTTGATCCCGGAGATGTATGGCTGGCCAGCGCCGACTACGCGGGGGAACAGCTGTCCTGGCGGTACTGCAACGCCTCCCCCAAACTGGAGGGTGAGCACAGCTACAGCTTTTGGGAAGACATCAGCCTGCGCACCGACCGGAGCGTGACCACCCAGCTCCGGGTGGAATTCGACCCCAACGAGATGGAGGAGGGACTGGACACCCTGTGGATCGGGGTGGACTGCATGGGACCGAAGTATGCCATCCGTCTGCCGGAGGTGGGCTCCATGGGCGCCGTGACGGTGGAGCCGGAGTGCAAGATCCTCCTCAATCCGGAGTGGGACCGGAGCGCCACCGTCCACCTGCTGGAGTTCGGCCCCCTGAGCTACAAGCTGGTCTACTCTTATGGGGAGTGGGAGGAGTCCTGGGACACCTTCCTCCAGGGGGAGTTCTTCCTGAAGCTGAAGGACGGCACCATTTACACCCCCGGCGACCTGAAGGCCGGGTGGGGTACCCGTCCGGAGTATGACGATGCCCCGGAGGGCCAGCGCACCATCACCGAGACCACCATCGGCTTCTTTGACCGGGTGGTGGATCTGGACCAGGTGGAGTCGGTGATCCTTGGGGACCTGGAGTACCCGGTGGACAGCAGCGGGCCCGTCCCGGCGGAGCTGGACGAGAGCCTGCGGCCCTTCGTCCTCTACTACCCCGGCTGGAGCGCTGACGACCAGGTGCCGGCGGCGGAGCTGTGCAGCCGGCTGGGAGCCGGCTGTCATTGGGACCGTGAGGCCGGGACGGTGACCATCACCTACCGGGGCCACACCGCGGTGCTCACCGTAGGGACTGAGGAGCTGGTGGTGGATGGAGCAGAGGAGATGACCTTCGGCCCCACTGTGGAGCGGGACGGCCAGGTGTACCTCAACTGGAAGGTCTGCGACTACCTGGAGATCCCCTGCCAGAGCATGACCTACGCCCTGCGGATCATGCCGCCTGGTCTGAAATAAAGGGGGACTGGCATCGGGCCCACACCCCGGTATATCAACGCGCCCCCGGGACAGAAACTGTCCCGGGGGCGCGTGAAACTGTCGAAAAGTGGAAAAGTCACTTTTTCGAGAAAGCAGCAGTGCTGCGCGCAGGGTCTGTCCGCCGCAGGCGGGCAAACCCTCAGCTTGTCGACAAAGCATTTTCGACGAGCTGAGAGCACTTTTCAGAACGTTTTAACGTTCTGAAAAGTGGTTTGATTGCATGTGAAAGACAACCCTGAAGGTTTTCTTTCACAGTATCTTTTCCTCCGAGTCCTTTGGCTGGCCGTTTTTTCGACAGTCTGCCTGCACCTGCAGCCTGAGCTGGTTTTCCCGACGCACATGTCGCCGGGAAAACCAGCTCAGAACTTGGTTTGCGTCTGCGGGCGCGAACTCTGCCATGCTTTTTCCACAAGCTGATGCGTCCCCGGGACAGTTTCTGTCCCGGGGACGCATTCTGATAGGGGCTCAGACGGAGCGATCAATACACGCCCTGCCACAGCATGGCGTCGGCCACCTTCAGGAAGCTGACGATATTGGCGCCGGCCTGGATGTCACCCTCCTGGCCGTACTTAGCTGCGGTGTCGGCGCACTGGCGGTAGATGTTCTCCATGATCTCCTTCAGCTTGGCGTCCACCGCCTCAAAGGTCCAGTACAGGCGCTCGCTGTTCTGGCTCATCTCCAGGCCGGAGACAGCCACGCCGCCGGCGTTGGAAGCCTTGGAGGGGGAGTAGAGGAGGCCGGAGGCTTTGATGGCCTGGATGGCCTCGGGAGTACAGGGCATGTTGGAGCCCTCAAAGACGGCCTTACAGCCGTTGGACACCAGCAGTTTGGCGGAGTCGGTGTCGATCTCGTTCTGGGTGGCGCAGGGCATGGCGATGTCGCAGGGGACGGACCAGATGCCGGCACAGCCCTCCACGTATTTGGCCGTGGGGACATAGTTGGGATAGGTGCTGATGCGCTCCCGCTTCTGCTCCTTGATCTGCTGGATGATGCGGAAGTCGATGCCGTTCTCGTCCACCACATAGCCGTTGGAGTCGCTCATGGCCACCACAGTGGCTCCCATCTCGGTGCACTTCTGATTGGCGTAGGTGGCCACATTGCCCGAGCCGGAGATGATGACCTTCTTCCCCTGGAAGGACTGGCCGTGGTCGGCCAGATAGGCGGCGCCGAAGTAGCACAGGCCGAAGCCGGTGGCCTCGGTGCGGGTGAGGGAGCCGCCGGAGGCCAGGCTCTTTCCGGTGATGGCGCCGGTCCACTGGTTCTTCAGCTTCTTGTACTGTCCGAAGAGGTAGCCGATCTCCCGGCAGCCCACGCCGATGTCACCCGCAGGGACGTCGGTGTTCTCACCGATGTGGCGGTAGAGCTCATTCATAAAGGCCTGGCAGAACCGCATGACCTCGCCGTCGGACTTACCCTTTGGATCGAAGTCGGACCCGCCCTTGCCGCCGCCCATGGGGAGGGTGGTCAGACAGTCCTTAAAAGTCTGCTCAAAGGCCAGGAATTTCATGACAGACTGGTTGACAGAGGGATGGAATCGCAGCCCCCCCTTATAGGGGCCCAGGGCGGAGCTGTGCTGCACCCGGAAACCGTGATTCAGGCGGGTCTTGCCCTGATCGTCCACCCAGGACACCGGGAAGCAGATCAGGCGCTCCGGCTCGGCCATGCGGCCCACGATGTTCTGCTGCTCATAGCGGGGGTCGGAATCGATCACAGGGGAAAGGGGCTCCAGAAATTCCTCCACAGCCTGGAGGTACTCGGGCTCGTGGGCGTAGCGGGCCCGCAGATCATCCATCACGGAATTAAGGTAAGCGTTCTGAAAGGACATTGTTGACCACTCCTAGAAATTTGTTTTCTCTGGCACCAGGTACTTTATTGAGTTAGCGAAGTGATGCTATTATAGTCCTTTAAAAATTGATACGCAAGATGGGAAAATAAATAATTCATATTTTAACGAAAATGACGGATTTTTACCGCCAAATCCATTAAAAACAAAGGAGCGCAAAAATTATAATGCAAAAAAGACGGATGAGCTGCATCAAAATCCAGACTGGCCGCCGGGGCTGCCGGGGAGAGCACGCAGGCCGCCCTATGACTTTGTTAAAAATACCGAAAACTATGGGAAAATATGGTATATTCGGACAAAGGCCCGCCAAACATGTCCGCCCGGGCGCAAAGCCTCCCTGCTCCGGCTCGTCAGCGCCGGAACAGGGAGGCTGGAACGGGCACGGTCCCGCCCGGAGGTGGGCGGGTGCTGGGGCCCTCTGCAAAAAGGCGCGGTCCCCGTCCGCATGATCGGACGGGGGCCGCACCGGGTGCTTATCCGTGTCTTCCTACTTCTGTTCCTCGATTCAGACGAGCAGGCTCTTCTCAGATTCGGGGTCGAAGAGATGGATGAGGCTGGGGGAGAAGGTGAAGCGGAGCTTGGTGCCATAGGGCACGCCGCCCCGGTACTCCGCCGGCAGTTCTACGGTGGGGGTGCGGATGACCACCTCCTGGCCGCCCTCCACGGTGGCGTGGAGGTACAGCTCACTGCCCATCAGCTCGGACACCTCGATGGATGCCTCGATGGCGGAGGCGGAAGGGTCCTTCTGCACCGCGATGTGCTCCGGACGCACGCCCAGGATCACGTCGGCGCTCTGCTGTCCCTTCCCGGCCAGCTTGGCGCTCATCTCCCCGTCCAGCGGGAAGCTGGCCCCGGCATACTCCACCGAGTAGTCGCCGCCCTTCTTCTCCAGGCGGGCGTTGAAGAAGTTCATCTGGGGCGTACCGATGAAGCCGGCCACGAAGATGTTGATGGGCTTCTCAAAGACCTCCTGGGGGGTGCCGATCTGCTGCACAAAGCCGTCCTTCATGATCACGATCCGGTCGCCCAGGGTCATGGCCTCTGTCTGGTCGTGGGTCACGTACACGAAGGTGGTGTTGATCCGCTGCCGCAGCTTGATGATCTCCGCACGCATCTGGTTGCGCAGCTTGGCGTCCAGGTTGGACAGGGGCTCATCCATCAGCAGCACCTTGGGCTCCCGGACAATGGCTCGCCCGATGGCCACACGCTGCCGCTGGCCGCCGGACAGCGCCTTGGGCTTCCGGTCCAGATACTGGGTGATGCCCAGGATCTCCGCCGCCTGGTCCACCCGCTGCTGGATCTCCTCCTTGGGCACTTTCTTCAGCTTCAGGGGGAATTCCATGTTCTCCCGCACCGTCATGTGGGGATACAGTGCGTAGCTCTGGAACACCATCGCGATGTCCCGGTCTTTGGGCTCCACGTCGTTGACCAGCTTGCCGTCGATGTACAGCTCTCCCTTGCTGATCTCCTCCAGGCCCGCCACCATCCGCAGGGTGGTGGACTTGCCGCAGCCGGAGGGGCCCACCAGCACGATGAACTCCTTGTCCGCGATCTCCAGGTTGAAGTCGCTCACTGCGGTGACCGAGTTGTCATAGATCTTGTAGATGTTCTTCAGACTGACAGTTGACATGGCTTCTGGCCGTGAGACCTCTGCCTCCGCAGCAGGCCCCTCCCCCGGACGGACTGTCCCTCCCGGGGCTTACGACAGGTCTCCACACTGCCGCACCGCCGGCCGGCGGTCTTTTCTTCCTCCTTTTTTATGGGTCCGAGGACTATGAAGAATGGAGTAGTTCCACGGCCCTGGTCTCGTTAGATCAGCAGTACTTCCCGATGGCAGCCGAGATCATCCCTGCCGCTTCCCGCACGATGGATGCGTCTCCGTCGGCCAGAGGGGGCATGGGCAGGCGGACGCTGCCCGCGTCGGGGCCGCCCTGGAGACGGATGATGGCCTTCTGGACCGCGTACAGGTTGCCCTTGGCGGTACACATCTTGTAAATGATGCGGCAGGCCTCGTTCTGGATCTGGCGGGCAGTCTCCATCTCACCCTTGCCGTACAGCTCATAGATCTTCAGATACAGCTCGGGCATGACGGCATAGGTGCCGCCGATGCCGCCGATGGCGCCCGCCGCCAGGCCGGACAGGAACTGCTCATCGGGGCCGTTGAATACGATGCAGCCCTCGTCCTTCCACATCTGAATGTCCTGGACAGGCATGGAGGAGTTCTTTACGCCGATGACCCGGGGATTCTTCAGCATCTCCTTGAGCAGGGAGCCGTTCAGGGCCACACCGGCCAGCTGGGGGATGTTGTAGATGACGAAATCCGTGTTCGGGGCGGCGGCGGAGATGTCGTTCCAGTACTTGGCGATGGCGTAGTCAGGCAGGTGGAAGTAAATGGGTGGGATGGCGGCGATAGCGTCCACCCCCAGGCTCTCCGCGTGGGCGGCCAGGGCCTGGCTGTCAGAGGTGTTGTTGCAGGCCACGTGGGCGATGATGGTGACCTTGCCTCTGGCCTCGGCCTTCACATTCTCCAGGACCAGCTTGCGCTCCTCCACACTCTGGTAGATGCACTCGCCGGAGGAGCCGCCCACATACAGGCCCTTCACGCCCTTGCCGATCAGATAGCGGGTGAGCTCCCGCACCTTGGTGGCGCTGACGGCGCCCAAATCGTCATAGCATGCGTAGAATGCCGGGATGACGCCCTGATATTTGCTGAAATCGCGCATAAATCGATCACTCCAATATAATTTGCAAAGATTTAAAGTTTTTTAGGATCAGCCCTTGACCGCACCCATGGCGATACCCTGGGTGAAGTACTTCTGGAAGGCCACGAATACGATGATGATGGGGATGGAGGCCAGCGCCGCGCCCGCCATGATCAGGCCGAAGTCAGTGGACATCTCGCCCTGAAGGTTGGCGATGGCCAGCGGCAGGGTCCAGCTCTCCATGCTGGTGAGCATGACCAGCTGGAGGAAGTAGTCGTTCCAGGTGTTGACGAAGGTGAAGATTGCCAGCGCACCGATACCGGGCTTGATCATAGGGAAGACCACGGTAATGAAGGTGCGCAGCTCACCCGCGCCGTCCACCCGGGCCGCCTCCAGGATCTCTGTCGGGATGGTCTCGGAGAACTGCTTCATCAGGAATACGCCGAAGGGCCAGCCCACCGTGGGCAGGATGACGGCCCAAAGGGTATCGTTCAGATGGAAGAAGTTGGTCATCTCCTGGGCCAGAGGGATGACGATGACCTGCTTGGGCAGGGCCATGGCGCAGATGATGATGGTGAACAGGACGCCCCGGCCGATGAAGCGCTTCTTGCCCAGGGCGTAGCCCGCCAGGGAGGCGGTGAGACAGGTCAGGATCATAGCCGCCGCCGAAATGAAGATGATGTTGAACAGCCACAGGAAGGCGGGGTTGTCAAACAGCCGGGCGTAGTTTTCCACCGTGGGTTCGATGGGGAACCAGATGGGCGTCCGGGCCGTAATCTCCAGCTTGTTCTTGAAGGAGCCGGTGACGATCCAGTACAGAGGGAACAGGAAGAAGATCACCATGACCACCAGGATGGCCACGGAGAAAACCTTATACCCCTTGGAGGTGCCGCTCAGATCAGTGGTTTTTTTCATGTTCTCGCCCCTCCTTAATTGTCAGTCTTCGCCACTTTGAACTGGATGGCGGAGAAAATGGCGATGATGAGGGCCAGAACCACGCCGATGGCACAGGCATAGCCCAGGTCGTTGAGCCGGTACGCGGTGTCGTAGACCTGGTACATGATGGTCATGGTGGAGTTCAGCGGGCCGCCCTTGGTCAGCAGCTGGATCAGCGCGAAGCACTGGAAGGTGTTGATGGTGGTGATGACCAGCACATACAGGGTAGTGGGCATGATGGAGGGCCATTTGATCTTCCAGAACACCTGAAACTTGGTGGCGCCGTCCACCTCGGCTGCCTCGATAATGGAGTTGTCCACATTGCCCAGAGCCGCCACATACAGCACGATGGGCTGACCGATGGAGGTGGTGAACAGGATCAGGATGATAAACCAGATGGCGGTTTTGGGATTGCCCAGCCAGTCAAAGCTGGAGGTGCCGGCCACCTGATTGAGGATGCCGTTGTAGGGGTCCAGGATCCACTTCCACACCACGGTGATGGCCACCGAGCCGGTGACCACCGGCAGGTAGAACACACATCGGAAGAAGGAGCGGGGAATGGAGTGCATCTTGTAGATGGCGGAGCTCACCCACAGGGAGAATGCGGTGACGCTGGGCACCGCCACCACCACCATGAGCACCGTGTTCAGAAAGCCGCGGTGGAAGATGGGGTCCTGGAACAGCTTGATGTAGTTGGACAGGCCGGCGAAGCCCTTGACGCCGCCCAGTCCGTAGTCGGTAAAGCTGTAATACACACAGATGAACATGGGGACGACCACGAAGGTCACAAAGAAGATCAGGCTGGGCAGCAGGAACAGGTAGGCCGAGGTGGTCTCCCGCCGCACCAGCGCGCGGCTCATACCGGAGGTAGCGCTTTTCTTGACTTTTTTAGGCTTCTGTCCGGCAGCCGGAGCAGGAGTGTTCTGAGCCATAAGATTTCCCCCTCTTTGACAAGAATTTGCCTGCCCTCCCCCGGGGAGGACGGAAGATACACAGTGCCCGCCCCCTCTCATTCAGGGAGCGGGCACAGGATCGCATGGAACAGGATACGTGCTTCCGCAGGAGGTCAGCCGATGTTGGCGTTCGCCTGAGACACGAAGTTGTCGGCAGCGGTCTGAACGTCAGCGCCGGTGGTCAGGATCTCAGCGAGCATGGGCCACCACAGGGCGCGCTGCTCGGTCCAGCCGCCGGTCAGGTTGTAGTAGCGGCCCAGATAGTTGCTCATCAGGGCGAAGGGAGCGCGCAGGTCGGCATCCTCAGCGTCGGCGTAGACATCGCCCCAGTCGGAGTGCACAGGGAAGAAGCTGGAGGTCTTCACAGCCTCCACACCGGCGGTGGCATCGTTGCAGACAAAGTCGATGAACTTCTTGGCGGCGTCGATCTTAGCCTGGTCCTTGTTGTCGAAGATACCGAAGCCGTAGGGGCCGGCCATCTCCAGCTCGGGGGTGCCATCGTCAGAGGGGAACGCCATGGCGAAGGGGGTGAACTGGGTCTGGTCCGCGTACTGGCTGTAGTTGGAGAAGTTCCAGCAGAAGCTGACCGCACAGGTCTGGTTGGCGAAAGCCTGAAGCTCATCGGCAGCGGCGTAGCTGGCGTTGGCGGACAGAGAGCCGGCGTTCACCATGTTCTGCAGCAGGGTCAGAGCCTTCACATTGTTGGCGCTGTTGGCATTGTAGGAGGTGCCGTCCTCGGTGACATAGTAGTCGGAGTACAGGTTGTTCACTAGGGCGCGGGTACCCTGGTCACCGCCCTGGGCGCCGCAGTAGACGATACCGGGGGTGGCCACGGTGACGGTGCCGTTGTCGATGGCAGTCTTGATGGCAGCCATGGCGGCCTCGAAGCCCTCGGTGGTCCAGGTGCGGGTCTCCTCGTCAATGTACTGCAGGGCGCCGGCGGCCTCAAAGACCTCGTAGTTGATGGCCATGCAGTGGGCGGCCGCGCTCAGGGGGTACATGTAGTAGGTCCCGTCCAGCTGGCAGACACTGGAAATATTCTCACCAATATCCGCGGAGGCATCGCCCCACACGTCGCCCAGGTCCACCATCAGGCCCTCACGGGCGTAGTTGCCCACGATGCGCTCGGGGCCCTCAAAGATGATGTCGGGGCCGCTGCCGGAGGTGATGGCGGAGGTGAGCTTCTGGTCGCCGTCCTGATAGTTGATAGGGGTGACGGTGACCTTGATGTCGGGGTTGGCCTCGTTGAAAGCGGCGATCAGGGAATCCCAGTTGGAGGCCTCGGTGAAGCCGCCGATGTTGAAGGACCACAGGCTGATCTCAGTGGCGCTGCTGGAGGTGGTGCCCGATGAAGAGGCACCGCCGCTGGACTGACTGGGGGTGGAGCTGTTGCCGTTGCCGCAGGCAGCCAGGCCCAGCGTCATGGCGGAAGCCAAGACAAGAGCTGCTACTTTTTTAAATTTCATTTCATTGTCCTCCTTGTGAATCATTTTTCACAAATAATTGCCGATTGGGTTAAGAAAATTTTATAGGAAATCACTGAGCTTGTCAAGACGGAATGAAAAAATTTTCACAAATTGCGAAAAAAGAAAATTTTTAACGTGGAGTTAGACCCAAATTGAAACAAAACCTTGACAATTTCAGGAAAACTGATAGGTTATAGGTACAAAAAAATAAACAAAACGGGGGACTGAAATATCATGAAGCGCCATGTTATCTGTCTGGGCGACTCCAATACTCACGGCTACTGTGGAGCTCAGGAGGGGGAAACCCTCTGCGGAGGCCGGTTCAGCGAGGCGGAACGCTGGCCCTGTCTGCTCCAGCGCGCCCTGGGAGAGGAATATCTGGTGATCGAGGAGGGACTGTGCGGGCGGACCACGGTATTCCCCGATCCCCTGGAGCCGGGGCTGGACGCCATTTCCTATCTGCGTCCCTGCCTGCTGAGCCATGCCCCGGTCTCCCTGCTGATCCTGATGCTGGGTACCAACGACACCAAGGAGCGCTTCGGCCTCTCGGCGGAGGAGATCGCCCGTGGGATGGAGCGGCTGGCCCGGCAGGCCATGTCAGAGGACTGCTGGGGACCCGGGGGACCCGACCTGCTGGTCGTGGCGCCTCCCGCCATTCGTCCGGAGGTGGAGCACTCCCCCGTGGCCGCTGCCATGGGCTGGGGATGCGCGGAGAAGTCCCGTCAGCTGGCGGAGCACTACCGCCGGCTGGCAGCCAGGCTAGGCGCGCGTTTCCTGGACGGGGAGGGCTGTGAGCTGAATCGAGTGGACCACATGCACCTGACCCAGGCGGGCCATGCCCAGCTGGCGGCCAGGGTGGAAGCGGTCCTCTCCGATCCGGCCACGGGGGCGCTCGGGCAGTGAAAAAAGCGGGCGGGGACACCGGGAATGGTGTCCCCGCCCGTTTGCCGTCGAATGAGAGGTGCGGAGAGGGTCACAGCTCCTCCCCTTCAGGCTCCTTCTCTGGGAGATACCGGCGGATAACGCGCTCCGCGGGCATGGAGGCGAGCAGTGCGTTGAGAGCGGGGGTGAAGACGGCCAGCGGGAAGAAGCCGGCCGTGGTCCACACCGTGACGAACAGGAGCAGGATCAGGAGCAGGGTCTGGGGCAGGTGGCGCAGGGTCACCTGAAAGGAAGTGACCAGCAGGTGTCCCAGCCCCATCTGGAAGCGGGACAGCAGAGGGAAGGCCCAGCAGGACACGCCGGCGGGGACGATGAGGGCCGCGCAGTAGCAGCCGTACATGGCCAGGGCGCCGCCGCCCACGGAATTGGCCGCCAGGACCATGATCTGGTACCCCTGGAGGAGCAGGGCGCCCGCGGCCAGGACCAGCAGGCCGGCGGGGATGCCCACCCGGAGA
Organism: Clostridium phoceensis; assembly: GCF_001244495.1. NCBI lineage: Bacteria > Bacillati > Bacillota > Clostridia > Eubacteriales > Clostridiaceae > Clostridium > Clostridium phoceensis. Next base: position 28,571 of record NZ_LN866273.1, read on the forward strand.
TTGGCCCGGAAGGAGCGGAAGAAGGTGAGGTAGGTGCTGTCCCCCTGGCGGACCACACAGTGGGTCACCGTGTGGTACAGGGCGGCACAGGCCGGGCCGAAGGTGACCAGAGGGAGGGAGAGCACCACCCATAAAAGGCTGAGCCCCACCACGTCCACCATGCGGGAGAGTGTGCGGAAAAAGCCGTTTTCCGGATCAAAAATACCTCTGAGCCCCATAAGCGACACCCTTTCCCCGGGACATAGTCCCGTATCTGTGATAGGTCGGGAAACATTATACCACTGGAACGGCAGCAGAGGCAAGACGGGAGTTTGCGGGGCGGGTCTGGGCCCCCCACGGGATGCTTGGAGCTGCCGCCCCTTCCCGTCCCTTGGGCCCCGCATTCCACGCAGGGGGCGGCTGCCCGGGCATCGGGCTGGATCGCCTGGGAAATCCGCTGTTTCTTTTTCCGGTCCGCTGTGATATACTGCTCCATTATGGGGCCGCGTCCCCCATCCCGCATGAGGTGATCTGAATGACTCGGCTGCGCGCTGTTCTGCTGGCTCCCCCAGGGACCCAGCCCAAACTGCTCCGCTGGCACCACGTCTGGCTGGCATTTGCCCTGACAGGGCTGGGCTTCTGTGTCGGCGTCCTGACGCTGATGCTCGCCGCCACCGCCTATCTCAAACTGGACAGCACGGACCTGTTCCTGTCCTATTTCCTGTTGGAGCCCATGCTCCTGCTCCTCAATGTCCTGCCGCCCATCCTGCTCATCTGGTTCTTCTATTTTCTTACCCGTCGGGCCTGGGCAGCTTTTCTGGGCAGCTTCCTCCCCTGTGTGGGACTGGCCCTGGTGAATTACTTCAAGATCCGCCTGCGAGGGGACCCTCTGCTGGCCGCCGACCTGCGCCTGGTCACTGAGGCGGGGGGGATCGTGGGACACTATCAGTTGGACCTGACCTGGCTGGTGTGGCTGTGTGCGGCCTGCCTGATCCTGGGCCTCCTGTTCTCCGTTTTCCTTCTGCCCCGCGGGATAGGCCGGGGCCCCCTTCGCTGGTTCTGCCTGTGCTCCTCCGCCGCCCTGCTGGCGGTGTCCTATGCGGCCCTCTACTGCGACCAGAGCCTGTATGACCGCACCGCCAACGACACCCATATCACCCCCTGGTCGGATGTGGAGGTCTTTGTCTCCCGGGGCTGCCTCTACCCCTTTCTGTACAGCGTGCAGGACATGTTCCCCACCCCGCCGGAGGACTACGACCCGGAGGAGGCCGCCTCCCTGCTCGCCCGGTATCCAGACCAGGACATCCCGGCGGACCGCCGGGTCAACGTGGTCGGGGTGATGCTGGAGGCCTTCTGTGACCTGACCGACTTCCCCGCCCTGGCGGAGCAGCCCGCCGTCCAGGCGGTCTATGCCCCGCTCCACGACCTGGAGGAGCAGTCCGTCTCCGGCGACCTGCTGACCAATATCTTCGCGGGCGGCACGGTGGACAGCGAGTGGGGCTTTCTCACCGGCTACACTCAGCACGAGGACTTCCGCAAGCCCACTGACTCCTATGTCTGGTATTTCCGGGAGCAGGGCTATCACACCCTTTTTCACCACCCCGGCTACAGCTGGTTCTACAACCGCCAGAATGTCAACGAGTACCTGGGCTTTGAGGAGAGCTGGTTCACCGAGAACTACTACGGGGCGCTGGTGGACCCGGTGGATGCCGTGATGCGCTCCGACGAGGCGCTGGTGGACGGTATTCTGGACGGGCTGCGGGAACCGGGCCCCTGGTTCTCCTTCTCCGTCAGCTATCAGAACCACGGCCCCTATGAGACCGCCTCCGCCCAGGAGGTCTTCCTGTCCCCTGGGGACACCGGCTGGTCGGCGGAGACCTGCAACATGCTCAACAACTATATGTCCAATGTCTCCAGCACCCTGGCCGCCATGGAGCGGCTGACCCGGGAGCTGAACGCCCGGCCCGAGCCCTTTGTGCTGGTCCTTTTTGGGGACCACAAGCCCTGGATGGGCAACGGCAATACGGGGTACACCGAGATCGGGGCCGGCTTCGACCTGTCTCAGCTCTCCGGCTTCCGGGAGTACTACTCCACCCCCTACCTTATTTGGGCCAACTCCGCCGCCCGTGAGGCGCTGGGCAGCAGCTTCACCGGGGAGGGCGGCGACTTCTCTCCCTGCTTTCTGATGAACAAGGTATTTGAGCTGTGCGGCTGGGAGGGCCCCGGCTTCATGGAGCTGTCCCGCCAGCTGGAGGCCATCTCCCCCTTGATCCATACTCGGGGGCTCTTCCTGAGCGGCGGCATCCTCACAGATGCTCTCGTCCCGGAGGAGGCCCGATTCTACCAGCAGTTCCTCCAGGCCCAGTACTACCGGGAGACTGTGGTCATCCCCGGGGAAATTTCTTCTTAAAAAGTCCCTAGCCAGGACCGGCTCTGTTCCGGTCCTGGCTGGGGGTGTTCTGGTCCTATGTGGGGAAGGTCCACGGCAGGGGCGTTTCGGGAAGAAACCATTAGAAATAAGGAGTACAGGCCCGCCTCCGTCTCAGGATGCCACAAAAGGGATTCCGCCCCGCAGGGTGGAATCCCTCTGACAAATCATGACTGAGACGGGAAAAGAAAGACCCCTCATCCGTCGCGGCATACGCCGCGCCACCTTCCCCCCGGTGGGGGGAAGGCCTGAAGGGCGGCTCTGGGAGCCGCCCCTCTGTCGGGACCTCCCTTTCTTCCCATTTGGCAGCGGCTCCCCCCTCAGCTCAACAGCAGATCCAGGTCTTCCAGGGTGAGGCTCGGCTGTAAAGCCAGGTCAATGCCGTACCCGATCACCTTGGACAGGTCTGCCACCTGGCTGTCGATATCCTTGGGCGTGACCATCAAGTCCCTCCCCTCCCCCAGGGGAGGCAGCTCCTCCGTACCCAGCAGATCGGCGGCCAGGGTGGCCCCGTCCACCACGGTGGGCACCCCCACCGCAATCACCGGCACCCCCAGGGAAGCCCGGTCCAGCGCCGCCCGGTGGTTGCCCACCCCAGAGCCCGGGGCGATGCCGGTATCCGCCAGCTGCACCGTGCGGCACACCCGTTTTAGGGACCGGGAGGCCAGCGCGTCCACCGCGATCACGCAGGCGGGCCGCAGCCGCTCCGACACCGCCCGGACCAGTTCCCCGCTCTCCATACCGGTGGTCCCCAGCACGCCGGCAGACAGGGATGCCACTGGTCTCAGGTCCCCGAAGTGCTCCGGCACCTGCCGTACCAGGTGCCGGGTCACCAGGGTGTACTCGTGGACCTTGGGGCCCACAGCGTCTGGGGTGATGGCTCGGTTGCCCAGCCCCACCACCAGCACTGGGGCCTCTGGATGAAGGAAGCCCAGCAGCTCCCCCAGCTCTGCCGCTACCGCCCGGGCCGCCCGGCCGAAAGCATCCTCTTCCCGTCTGGCCAGCCCGTCCAGGGTCAGGGTCACATAAGTCCCCACAGGCTTCCCCAGGGCCTCCTCCCCCCGCCTGTCCAGGATGCTGACCCGGGTCACGGGGATGCCCTCCCTCATCTCCTCCCGGGCCTCCACCCCCTCCAGCTGGGTACGCTCCTCCGCCGACTCCTGCCACAGCTCCCTGGCCTCCAGAGCCAGGTCCGTCCTTCTGTTCCGCATGTCCCGCTCCTCCCTCCGCAAGATATAGTGGAATAGCTGCCGCTTCTGCCCTATTTTTTGCGGCGCCAGGGATTCTATCCAAAAAAGCGGGAAAAATTTAAAAAAACAGTTGATTTTTTGAAGATCCAATGGTATAATACATATCTGCACAGAGTTTCTGTGCACCATTTTACGATTCGATCGGAGGAGGTGTTTGGTTTGCCGAATATTAAGTCTGCCAAAAAGCGTGTTCTGGTCAATCAGGCCAAGGCCATGCAGAACAAGGCCGCTAAGTCCGCGCTGAAGACCGACATCAAGAAGTTTGAAGCCGCGGTGGCGGAAGGCAACCGCAGCGAGGCCGATGTCGCTTACAAGGTGGCTGTCAAGGCGGTCGACAAGGCTGCTGCCAAGGGTCTGCTGCACAAGAACAATGCCGCGAACAAGAAGAGCAGCCTGACTCTGAAGCTGAACAAGCTGGCCTGAGTTCTGCCCTGTGTTTGCACCATAAAAGCCGTCTGCTTTGCAGGCGGCTTTTCTCAATTTTCCCTTATTCGACACCGTTGGACACGAGAGGAGGTGCCTCTTGAAGCGTCTGCTGTCCTTTCCGCCCATCTCCTTCACACTGGAGGCGTTCAGCACCTACGGCCGCTGCGGCGTGGCGCAGGCGGCCGCCGCCCTGTCCTATTTTCTGATCCTGACCCTGTTCCCCCTGCTTATGTGCGTGAACTACTTCATCGGGCTGTTCCACCTGAGTCTGGAGCAGCTCCTGTCGGGACTGGACCAGGTCCTGCCCGACCAGGCCCTGGCTGTCATGCAGGACTATCTGGCCTATGCCTCCCTGAACCAGTCCCCCGCCATCGTGGCCGCCGCCCTGGTGGCCATCGCCCTGTCCGCCTCCGCAGGGCTCCGCGCCCTGCTGCTGGCCATGGATAAGCTGTATGGCCTGGAACACCCCGGCGGGCTGCGCCGGATCGCCCTCAGCGTGATTCTCTCCCTGCTGTTCCTGCTCACCATTTACCTGTCTGTGGTGGTCATCTTCACCGGTGACTGGTTCTTCCATCTGCTGGAGACCCATCTGCCCCATCCCCTGCTGCGCCTGATCCCCCTCTCCGCCCTGTCCAGTCTCTGGCTCTGGATCCGCTATCTGCTGCTGTTCTGCTTCGTCCTGCTGCTGGTGCTGGCCATCTACCGCCTGGGCACTCCCCGGCGCTTCCGCAGCAGCCGGAAGCTGCTGCTCAGTTCCCTCTTCACCGCCGTCTCACTGGTGGCAGGCTCTCTTCTGTTCTCTTGGTTCATCGGCCTGTCCTCCCGCTACTCCATGCTGTACGGCTCTCTGGCCTCCCTCATCATCCTTCTGGTGTGGCTCTACTTCTGCGGCAACGTGCTCCTGCTGGGCGCCCTGCTCAGCCGGGTGTTGGAAGTACGCCGGGCACGGCACCACAGCACCGGCTCATAGATCCGACCGACCAGTCTATCTTATAAAAAAGCCCCGCCTGTTTTGTTTTCAAAACAGGCGGGGCTCTTTACAGTCAGGGGATCAGGCTCAGGGACAGGGTGAGCAGCATAAAGGCGATGGCCACCCACTTGGTCCACTTGGCCAGCTTGGCGTCCACAGTCTTGGCCTTGTTCTTGGACAGGAAGGTATCCGCGCCGCCGGCGATGGCACCAGACAGGCCCGCGCTCTTGCCGGACTGCAGCAGGACCACGGCGATCAGAAACAGTCCGCACAGCACCTGGATCACGGTAACAGCAGTTTTCATGGCATTTCTCGTTCCTTTCAAAGCCCAGAGCGGGCAAATCGTTTGTTCAGCGGGTCTATGCCCGGACGTAGGGAAAAGTATAGCATGTTTTTCAGGGAAATGCAAGGGGGCGTTTGAACTTTTTCGTCCCACTGGCGGCACTTCTACATCTGGGCCGGCTCCGCCTCCCCCACGCGCCAGATCCCGCCGCTGCGGGGGGGCAGCATCAGCACCGGGCCCTCCCCGGTCAAGGCCCACTCCCCAGCGCCCAGCAGGCGCTCCGGCTCCTCCGTCCAGGGCAGAGCCAGGACCGCCGGCTCGTCCCCGGCGTTCAGCGCGGTGAGCAGGCGCTCCCCCTCCGTGCTCCGGAGGAAAGCCAGCAGATGGCCCGTCCCGGCCAGATACCGGATATCCCCCCGCCGCAGGGCGGGGCATTCCTTCCGCAGCCTGCCCAGGGCGGCGAACCAGTCCACCAGCTCCCGATCCTCCCGGCCCCAGGGGTAGGGTCTCCGATTGAAGGGGTCCTCAAAGCCCTCCAGTCCCGCCTCATCGCCGTAATAGACTGTGGGGGAACCGGGAAAGGCGTAAAGGAGTACCGCCCCCACTTTCAGCAGCTCCTTTCCCCGCTGGTACTGCTCCATACTCATGCGGAAGCAGGCCCGCCAGTCCTTGCTCTGGTCCCTGCACTCGCTGCCCACCCCCAGCAGAGTGATGATGCGGGGGGTGTCGTGGGTGCCCAGAGAGTTCATGGCAGAGTAAAAGGCAAAAGAGGGGTAGTTCTCCCTCAGGGCCTCCATGGCGGAAACGAACTTGGCCCCGTCCCCGCCCCGCAGAAAGTTGAGGGCGGCATTTCGGAAGGGGTAGTTCATCAGCCCGTCGCAGTGGCGGCCCAGGATGTGCTTTCTCCGGACCCCATAGGCGATCTTGGTGGTACCGTCCTCCCACACCTCGCCGATGAGCAGGGCCCCGGGCTTCTCCGCCCGGGCGGCGGTGTGGATCCCGGCCACAAAGTCATCGGGCAGCTCATCAGCCACATCCAGGCGCCAGCCGTCCGCCCCCGCCCGCAGCCAGCGGCGGACCACCGAGTTCTCATCCCCAAAAATGAACTCCCGGTAGCCGGGGCAGCTCTCCTCCACGGCAGGCAGGGTATAGATCCCCCACCAGCTCTCGTACTGGTCAGGCCAGTGCCGGAACTGGAACCAGGGCCGGTAGGGGGAGCTCTCGCTCTGCACCGCCCCTGGCTCCGGGTAATAGCCGTCCCCGTTAAAGTAGCGGCTGACAAAGCCGGTGTGGTTGAACACCCCGTCCAGCATCACCCGCATCCCCCGGCGGTGGGCCTGCCGGCACAGCTCGGAGAAGTCCTCGTTGGTCCCCAGCATTGGGTCCACCCGGCTGTAATCAGCGGTGCCGTAGCGGTGGTTCTCCGCCGCTTCGAAGATGGGGTTGAAGTACAGCGTCTCCACCCCCAGGGACTGGAGGTAGTCCAGCTCCTCTATCACGCCCCTCAGGTCGCCCCCGAAGAAGTCCCGGTTGCGGATCTCCCCGTTGGCGTCGGGTCGGTACTCCGGCTCCTCCTGCCAGCTCTGGTGGACAGTGCGCCCCCCTACCAGTCCCGCGGGGTCAGGCACCCGGGTGCGGCGGAAGCGGTCGGGGAAGATCTGGTAGCTCACCCCCTCCCCGAACCAGCGGGGCACGATCTCGCTCCCGTCGTAGACGGTAAGCTGGTACTCCTCCTTTATGTTCCAGCGCCGACCGGTGATGGTCTCCAGCTGAAAGGTGTACCACACCAGTCCCACATAGTCCCCAGTGTCCAGGACGCCGGAGAAGGCATCCCGCCCCAGATCGGTGTCTGTCCAGGGCAGCTCCACCGTGATGATCTGATTGTCCCGCTGCTCCAGCCGGGCGGTGAGCTTCCCCCGGGAGTAGCCCTCCGACCGCAGGGGGCGGAGGGTGAACGTCACCTGGGTCCCGGAAGGGACCGCTCCATAGGGGGATTTGAACCGCACGCTCCTTGAGTCATAGACAAGAGGATCAGACATCAAACATCACTCCACATTTTTCTGGCACGGCGTGCCCCGGGCCACACGGCCCGCGGGCTGCCGCCCCAGCTCTCTCTTCTTCGTTCAATGGTACTTATAGCTGCCGCCGCCGATAAACTCCCTCAGCAGAGAGTCTACCGGCACCAGCTCCGGGTCGATGGGCTCGAACCACTGGAACGCCTCGATCAGCTCCAGCAGCTCGCCACGCCGTGCGTTCTCCTCCGGCACCGCCTGGAGCAGAGGCAGGGCAAAATTCTTCATCACCGACACCTCATAGGGCAGGGAGGAGTCGAAGATGATGTCCGCCCGGTTTTTATAGGGGGAGATATACAGCTTCTCCCCCCGGCGCACGTTGGCCCACATCTCCAGTGTGTCAGCCACACCTGTGCCGCGGAAGCTGTAATCCCGCACCGCCCGCCGGGTCAGCCGCATCCAGGTCCCCTTGAATCGGAGGGCCGCCCCGTCGTTCACATTGGAACGGGCGGAGATATACAGCTTGGCGGCCTCCGGGTGAGGACCTGCGATGTCGTCGTTCAGGGCATGGATGCCCTCAAAGATGGCGATCTCATTCTTCCCCAGCTTCAGTGGGGTGCCCCGGGCGTCGTTGCGCATCTGGCGGGCAAACTCAAATTTGGGGATGATGATCTCCTCCCCCCGGCTCAGGGCGGCGAAGTGCTGGTCCAGCAGCTCCATATCCAGGCACTGGGGAGATTCGTAGTCGATGTCTCCCTCGGGGGTGCGGGGCGCGGTCTTGCGGTTCAGGCTCTTGAAGTAGTTGTCCATAGCCACCGCGTGGGTATTGACACCCCGGCGCTGGAGCTCCTCCGCGATCTTCATGGCGGTGGTGGTCTTGCCCGAGCCCGAGGGCCCGGAGAGCAGCACCACGGGGCTCTTGTCCAGATTGCTCAGGATGCGGTCTGCGGCCAGGGACACCCGCTGGGCATACGCCTGGTCGCACTCCTCCAGAAACTCGGTGACATCGGTCTTGATCCTTCGGTTGATCTCCTGAAGTTGATAGGCCATTGGTTCAAACCTCCCGGTAGAAGCGCAGGATCTCGTCCTTCTGCTCCAGAACTTTGGCGGACATCGCCAAATAGTCATGGGGATACTTGGGGTTGGTGAGGCGGACGATCCGCCCCGAACTCCGGTCCACCAGCTTGGTGACCCCGCCAGCCCCTAGGGACAGGACGCTCTGCAGTTCCTCCATCATGATGATATTATAGTGGTTTTCCGTTCCCGGTAAACACCAGCTCACATTTTCCAGCCCGCCTGACATGTACTTCTGCCGGTAGAGGTAATAGGGCCGGTAGCCGGCCCCCTCCAGGGCCTCCAGGCTGAGGTCCACCATTCGGCCCGTCTCCTCACCGGAAGGAAGCGCGCCCCCCTCCTCCATCAGCCTGGACCCCTTTTTCATGGCCAGGGTGTGGACGGTGATGTTTTCAGGCCTCAGGGCCAGCACCTCCTCCAGAGAGTCCCGGAAGCCCTCCACGCTGTCCTGGGGCAGGCCGGCGATCAAGTCCATGTTGATGCAGGCGAAGCCCACCTCCCGGGCGGTGCAGAACGCCTCCCGGATGTCCCGGGCGGTGTGGCGGCGGCCGATGGCCTGGAGCACCTGGTCCGACATGGTCTGGGGATTGATGGAGATGCGCTCGATCCCGTGTTCCCGCAGCACCTCCAGCTTTTCCCGGGTAATGGTGTCCGGCCGCCCCGCCTCCACCGTCATCTCCCGGCAGCCCGCCAGGGGAAGATGGGCCTCCGCCGCCGCCAGCAGGCGGTCCAGCTGGGATGCGGAGAGGGTGGTGGGAGTCCCGCCCCCCACATACAGGGTGCGGACCCGCAGCCCGGCCTGTTCCAGCACCTGTCCCGTGCGGCGGACCTCCTCCAGCAGCGCCTCCACGTAGGGGTCCACCAGCTTCAGGGCCCGACCCACGTCGGCGGAGACAAAGGAGCAGTAGGCGCACCGGGTGGGACAGAAGGGGATGCCGATATACAGGGACACCTGTCCCTCTTCCAGCTGCCGGTCCTCCGCCAGACTGGCCCGGGCGCACTCCACCGCCAGCCGGGCCCGGCGGGGGGAGACGTGGTACTCCCGCTCCAGCTCCCGGCAGGCCTGGGCCTCCGTGGCCCCCGCCAGCATGGCCCGGATGGGCAGCTTCACCGGCCTGACGCCGGTGAGGGCGCCCCAGGGTGGCTCGCCCCCCAGCAGGGCGGTGCCCGCCTGGTAAAATGCCATCTTCAGGGCGTGCTGGAGGGTGTGGTACACCTGCTCCGGCGGACGGTCCAGCTCCCCGCTCCCCACACGGACCGCAGCCTGCCCCATCCCCTGGGGCCGGTACACCTGGGCGCGGACGGTGGTCCACACGGGGCTGCGGCGCAGGGTGAAGCGGGCGGCGTTGGTCTCCCCCTTCAGTGTACGGCCCTCCCGGGGGGGATATTCCGGCCGCTCCTCCGGGAAGAGGGTGAGCATCATCTGCTCCACCGCGTATTTATAGCGCTCCGGCTGGTAGTCATAGTTGTCCAGATCCAGATACAGCTTCATAGTCCACCTTCCTCACGGGAAAAATCTTCGGGCAGGCGCCCCCTCAGCTCCGCATGGCCTCCATCAGGAAGGGGTTGCTCCTCCGCTCCCGCTCCAGGGTGGAGGTGGCCTCGTGGCCGGGACAGACGTGGAAGTCCCCCTTCAGCTCCCCCAGCCGCTTCAGGGACTGCATGATCTGCTCATAGCTGCCCCCCCGCAGGTCGGTGCGGCCGCAGGAGCCGGCGAACAGGGTGTCCCCGGTGAAAAGCACGTCCTCCACCTTCAGGGTGACGGAGCCGGGGGAATGGCCGGGGGTGTGGAGCACCTGGATCTCGTGGTCCCCCAGGCGGATCACATCCCCCTCGTCGTAGAGCTTCAGATCGTCCACCTCGCCGGCCAGGGGGAACAAGGTACTGCCCGCCCCGTTGGCGTCAGCCTGGTGGATATAGATATCCGCCTGGGGATACACCCGGTGGAGGGCTGGCACCGCCGTGGTGTGGTCATAGTGGCCGTGGGTAAGGAGGAGATACCGGACCTCCACCCCCTCCTTCTCCAGCGCCTCCTGGATCAGCTCCGGCTCGTCGCCGGGATCGATGACGGCGGCCAGGTTCGTCTGGTCGTCCTCCAGAATATAGCAGTTGGTGCCGATGGGCCCCACCCGCAGCAGCTTTACTTTCATCGTTAGAACACCTCTTTTGGGTCAAAGTCCGGCGGGGACAGCCAAAGCGCGGACCGCGCCGCGCTTTACGCCCTTCCCGCTCCGTTTTTGTCCGTATCGAACAGAATGGTCACTGGTCCGTCGTTCACCGACGCCACCTGCATGTCCGCGCCGAAGGTCCCGTGCTCCACCTGGAAGCCCCGCCGGCGGCACTGCTCCATGAATCGCTCGTACAGGGGGACCGCCAGGTCGGGTCTGGCCGCCCCGGTGAATCCAGGTCTTCGGCTGGAGGTATCGGCATACAGGGTGAACTGGGACACCACCAGCAGGGCACCTCCCACCTGCTCCAGGCTCAGGTTCATCCTGCCGTTCTCATCCTCAAAGACCCGCAGGTTGCAGATCTTCTCAGCCAGCTTGTCACACACGGCCTCCGTATCTCCGGGGCCCACCCCCAGCAGGACCAGAAAGCCCTGCTCAATGGCTCCCTCCACCGTCCCGCCGATGGAGACGGAGGCGGAGGAGACCCGGGTCACCACTGCTCTCATCGCATTTCACCTCGATCGTTTTTTGATGATCGTCACACTGCCATGACGATCAGGGAGACCAGCCCGCCCAGGATGACCGCCAGGGCCAGCGCCGCTCCAAAAGCATACCAGCCGCTCCCCCGGCTCTTCCCGTCTCCCGCCTCCTGAACGGCCCTGGAGATGGCGGCCGCCAAGCAGAACACGAATACAAAGGCCCAGATCGGCCAGGTCCAAGCGAACAGTATCCCTAAGATCTCCCATACCATGACATCCTGCCCCCCTTTGTCCATCTATATTATTTTCCGCTGGCCCGGACCACCTGGTAGACACCCTGGATGTTATTCAGCTTGTTGATGACGGAAGAGAGCTCCTCCCGGTCCTTGACCTCCAGCACCACACTGACGCTGGCGTAGCCGTCGGGCATAGAGCGGGCGGACAGGGCGGACACCTTCACCTTGGCGGTGGACAGGGCCATGGCCACATCCAGGGTCAGGCCGTCCCGGTCCTTGGCGGACAGCTCCAAACTGGTCTGGTAGCTGGGCAGGCTGCCCTCCACCCAGGAGACCTTGACCCAGCGGGCGGCCTCCTCCGGCTTGCGCTTGCCGGGGTCGGCGTTGGGACAGTCCTGCCTGTGGACGGACACCCCGTAGCCCCGGGTGATGAAGCCCACCACCGGGTCGCCGGGCACGGGGGTGCAGCACTTAGCGAACTTCACCAGACAGTTGCCCAGTCCCTCCACGATGATGCCAGAGTCCGAGTGCTTGTTGGACCCCTTCAGCACCGGGACCTCCTGGCTGCTGGCGGGGACGATGACGCTCTCCGCCGTGGTCTTGGAGGCGGCCGCCGCCTTCTCCGCCTGGAGGCGGCCCAGGCGCAGCATCTCGTCCCGGATGCGGGCCACCGCTTTCACCGCGGTGGTGCCGCCGTAACCGATGGAGGCGTACAGCTCGTCCAAGGTGCCGAAGCGCACCTTGCGCAGGATGCTGGGCAGCACCTCCGGGGCGGTGATAGCCTCCAGCTTCAGGCCCACGTGCTTCAGCTCCGACTCAAAAGCTGCCCGGCCGGTGGCGATGTTCTCCTCCCGCTTCTCTTTTTTGAACCACTGACGGATCTTGTTGCGGGCCTCGTTACTCTTGGCGATCTTCAGCCAGTCCCGGCTGGGCCCCTTGGCCGTCTTGGAGGTAAGCACCTCCACGATGTCGCCGTTGGAGAGCTGGTGGTCATAGGGGACCATCCGGCCATTGACCTTGGCCCCCACCATCCGGTTGCCCACCGCGGAGTGGACCGAGTAGGCGAAGTCGATGGGGGTGGCGCCGGCGGGCAGGCTCTTTACGTCCCCGTTGGGAGTGAAGACGAACACCTCGTCGGCAAACATATCCACCTTCAGGGTGCGGACGAACTCGTCCGGGTCGGTGTCCTGCTGGCTCTCCAGCAGCTTGCGCACCCACTCGAAGTCGTGCTCCGTGCCCAGCTGCTTGTTGGCCAGCCCCTGCTTATACTTCCAGTGGGCGGCCACGCCGTATTCCGCCGTCTGGTGCATGGCCCAGGTGCGGATCTGCACCTCGAAGGGGACCCCCTCCCGGCCAATGACGGTGGTGTGCAGGGACTGGTACATGTTGGGCTTGGGGGTGCCGATATAGTCCTTGAATCGGCCCAGCACCGGCTTGAACATGTCGTGGATGCAGCCCAGCACATTGTAGCACTCCGGGATGTCGTCCACGATGACCCGGAAAGCATACAGGTCAAAGATCTCATCCAGCGTCTTGTTCTGGGCGAACATCTTGCGGTAAATGGAGTAGGTGTGCTTCACCCGGCCGTAGACCTTACAGCGGATGCCCTCTTCCCACATCCGCTGGGTGATGCGCTGCTGGACGGCGGCCAGGAACTCCTCATGGGCAGAGGACCTGGCCGCCAGCTCGTCCTCGATCTCCTTATAGCCTACCGGGTCCAGGTAGCGCAGGGACAGGTCCTCCAGCTCCCACTTCAGCTTCTGCATGCCCAGGCGGTGGGCGATGGGCGCGTAGATCTCCATGGTCTCCAGAGACTTCTCCCGCTGCTTGGCGGGGGACTGGTATTCCATGGTGCGCATGTTGTGCAGCCGGTCGCAGATCTTGATGAGGATCACCCGGATGTCCTGGGCCATGGCCATGAACATCTTCCGCAGGTTCTCCATCTGCTCCTCTTCCTTGGAGGTGTACTGCACCCGGGACAGCTTGGTCACCCCTTCCACCAGGGCGGCCACCGTCTCGCCGAACTGCTTGGCCACTTCTTCGTGGGTGGCGTTGGTGTCCTCAATGGTATCATGGAGCAGGGCCGCGATCACCGAGTCCGCGTCCAGCCCCAGGTCGGCCACGATCTCTGCCACCGCCAGGGGATGGGTGATATAGGGGGTGCCGTCCTTGCGCAGCTGCCCCTTGTGCTCCGCGTCCGCATAGGTAAACGCCCGGTACAGGCGCTGGGTGTCCAGTCCCGGGGTATAGGCGCTCACCTTGTCTTCCAGCGCCTGATATCGTTCCAGAATAGGGTCCATTCGGATCACCTCGCAAAAGTTTAGAGTAAAGCGGGGGCCGCCCAAAGCGCGCAGCGCCTTCTCTCCTCGGCGCTACGCCTCCGCACTGCCGCCGCGGATGGCCTGCCGCAGACGGCCCAGGATGGGGGAGGCCTCCAGGTCCACCTTCCTCTCCACCTGCCGCAGGGAGACCGCCACCCCCTGCGGACCGGTCTCCAGGTCGATCAGCCCCCGTTCCGCCAGCACCTCCAAGCACAGCAGGACCCGCTCGGCGGCCTCCCTCTGTCCGGTGGCCCGGGAGGCCCCCCGGGCAATGCGGGAGGCGGTGTCCTCCACCCGGCCCAGCCCGGCGCACCGGTGCTGAAGATAGCGCCACAGCCCCACAAACTCCGCCCGGGAAGGCATCAGCAGCCGGGCCTCTGCCGGGGTCAGGCCCTCCCCCCGGCGGTATTTCTCATAGACAGCCCGCTCCGCCTGAGCCCGGGTGGGGGCCGGATGCAGGTCCGCCACCTGGAGCTGCACCGAGCGGGTGCCTCGAAACTCATTGATCTGGGGATAAAAGGCCACATCCACCCGGCCGCCGGGGGCCAGCCCCAGCTCGGCCCCGTCGGCGGAAAAGAAAATGGCGTCCAGCGGGGTCCCCTTGGACTCCAGCCGCAGCTTCAGGTGGCGGCCCCGCCCCACCTGGGACATGGACTGGATCAGGGCCCCCCGCAGCACCAGGACGGGCCGGGGGTTGCCAGTACCGCAGGGCTCCAGCCGGTCCAGATCGGCCACCGCCTCCACAGTGAGCTCCCGGGCCTCCACCTCTGCGTCGGCCTCCAGGGCGGCTGGGGATGCCCCGGCCCCCAGGGCCCGCTCCAAACCCTCCCGCAGGCGGCGGGAGAGAAGCGGGATGTTCTCCTCCCGCACGGTGAAGCCGGCGGCCAGGGCGTGGCCGCCGAAGCCCTCCAGCAGGTCACTGCACTCTGCCAGCCGCTCAAACAGGTTCACGCCGCCCCAGGAGCGGCAAGAGCCCTTCCCCATCCCGTGGTCCAGGCAGATCATAAACGCAGGGCAGCCGTACCGCTCCGTCAGGCGGGAGGCCACGATGCCCACCACGCCCTGGTGCCACTCCGGGTCGGCCAGCAGCACCGCCCCCTTCTGGGGGGCCCGGTCCAGCCGATCCACACACTGCCGGAAGATCTCGCCCTCAATGGTCTGCCGCTCCCGGTTCAGGGCGCACAGCTCCTGGGCCAGCTGCTCCCCCCGCTCCCGGTCCCTGGTGAGGAGGAGCTCCACCGCCATCTGGGCCCGGCCCATCCGGCCGGAGGCGTTGATCCGGGGCGCCAGGGTGTAGCCGATCGAGGTGGCGGTGATGGCCTTGTCCTCCAGCCCCGCCTCCCGGATCAGCAGGGCCAGGCCCAGCCGGCGGGGGTGGGAGAGCTCCTCCAGCCCCAGCCGGACGATGGTCCGGTTCTCCCCGGTCATAGGCATCACGTCGGCCACCGTCCCCACGGCGGCCAGGTCACAGTACTCCGCCAGCACGTCTCCGTCCCCTTCTGGTCCGTTGATGGCCATGGCCAGCTTCAGGGCCACCCCCACGCCGGCCAGGCCCTTGCAGGCGCTGGGGCAGTCGCTGCGCCGGGGGTCCACCACCGCCTGGGCGGCGGGCAGGCCGCTCTTGCACTCGTGGTGGTCCGTGATGACCACATCGATCCCCAGGGACCGGGCCCAGGCGGTCTCCTCCAGGGCAGTAATGCCGCAGTCCACCGTGACGATCAGGGAGGCGCCCTGCTCCTTCAGGGCCGTCACCGCCTCCCGGTTCAGGCCGTAGCCCTCCTCCAGCCGGTCTGGGATATAGGGGATGACTGCCCCGCCCTTCCGTCGGAGGAAATCGGTCAGCAGGCAGGTGGCGGTGATGCCATCCACATCGTAGTCCCCGTAGACTGCGATGGTCTCTCCCCGCTCCAGAGCCAGCCTGACCCGGCCGGCCGCCTGTGCCATATCCTTCAGAGCCAGCGGGTCCTCCAGGGCCGTCTCCCCACCCTCCAGCAGGGCCCGGGCCTCCTGCGGCGCACGTACGCCCCGGGCGGACAGCACCGCCGCCAGCAGAGGTGAGATCCCCGCCTCCTCCAGGGCAGCCAGGGCAGCCGGATCAGGAGGGGCCACCGTCCATTTTTCATACTTCACAGGCCACCCGCTCCTTTCCCGCCCTTCGGCTATAGTTGCTCAGAATAGTATTATAACACATCTATTTAAGATCCTTCAAGAGAAATTCCGACCCAGCCCCCTTTGTCTGTGCCGCGGGAGCGGAACGAAGGGGCGCATGCAGCCATCAAACGCGCCAAAAGCGGTCCCCGGAAAGATTTGGTGCCCGGCGTGCCGCAGACGGCAGTTGCTTCCCGCTCCGATCTGTGCTATGATTAAATATCACCCAGATCTTCAAGAGAGGAGGGTCCCCCATGGACGCAGTCCAGCGCCGGGCCGCGCTGTCCGACTATCTCTCCCAGGCGGCCGGGCCGGTCTCCGCCTCCGTCCTGGCGGCCCGTTTTTCTGTCAGCCGGCAGATCATTGTGGGGGACATCGCCCTGCTGAGGGCCGGCGGGCTGGACATCGCCGCCACCCCCCGGGGCTATCTGCTCCCCCGCCCCACCCCCGGTCTGACCCGCCAGCTGGCCTGTGTCCACCGGCCGGAGGACATGGGCCGGGAGCTGGAGCTCCTGGTGGGTAACGGCTGCCCCGTGCTGGACGTGATCGGGGGGCACCCGGGCTACGGCCAGCCCCCCCGCCCGCTCCCCCCATCCNGTGATCGTGGAGCACCCGGTCTACGGCCAGCTCACCGGCCAGCTCCACCTATCCTCCCGGTATGACGTGGGGCAGTTCCTCCAAAAGGTGTCCCGAAGCGGGGCACGGCCCCTGTCCGCCCTCACCGGCGGTGTCCACCTGCACACCATCCTCTGCCCAGATGAGGCCGCCTGGCACCGGGTCCGCGCCGCGCTGGACCAGGCAGGCTTTCTCTATACCGGCCCCTGAGCCCGCTGAAAGGAGTCTCCCATGCCCCCAAAGATCCTGGTCATTTCCGGCCCCACCGCCTCGGGCAAGACCCGCCTGGCCGTAGAGCTGGCCCTGCGCCACGGCGGCGAGGTGGTCTCCGCCGACTCCATGCAGGTCTACCGCCGGATGGACATCGGCACTGCCAAGCCCACCCCGGAGGAGATGCGGGGCATCCCCCACCACATGCTGGACGTAGCCGACCCGGAGGAGGACTTCTCCGTGGCCCGGTACGTGGAGCTGGCCGCCCCCTGCGTGGACGACATCCTGGCACGGGGCAAGCTCCCCATCGTGGCCGGCGGGACGGGTCTCTACCTGGACTCCCTCCTCTCCGGCCGCACCTTCGCCCCCTTCTCCCCCGACGGCGGTCTCCGCGCCCGGCTGGAGGCCCGCTTTGACGCCCTGGGGGGGGAGGCCATGCTGGGGGAGCTGGCCGCCGCCGACCCGGAGGCCGCCGCCCGCCTCCACCCCAACGACCGCAAGCGCATCGTCCGGGCCCTGGAGGTCTTTCAGCAGACCGGAAAGACCATCTCCCAGCATAACCGGGAGACCCGGGCCCTCCCGCTCCGGTACGATGCCCTCACCCTCTCCCTGGCCTTTCAGCGCCGGGAGGACATGTGGGCGCGCATCGACCGGCGGGTGGACGAGATGATGGCCGCAGGCCTGGCGGAGGAGGTCCGGGCCCTCCTGGACTCCGGTGTCCCGGCGCGGTGCACCGCCATGCAGGCCATCGGCTACAAGGAAATGGCCGCCGCGCTGCGCGGCGGCGGAGATGTCTGCGCCGCCGCGGAGGAGATCAAGCTCCGCTCCCGGCAGTACGCCAAGCGCCAGCTCACCTGGTTCCGCCGTACCGAAGGGGCCAAATGGCTCTTCTGGGGACCGGAGCCTGATTTTGAAGCGGCCTGCCGGACTTCGACAAAATATTTGGAAGAATTTGGTTTAGTATAGAGGCACTCGGGCCGAGCTCTGCTCCGCCTTAAAGAAAAAAGGAGTGCTCACCATGCAGAAAACCAACAATCTTCAGGAGATCTTCCTCACCCAGGTCCGCCGGGACCGCCGCCCCGTCACCATCTTTCTGATGAACGGGTTTCAGATGCGGGGCTATGTCACCGGCTTTGACGCCTTCACCGTGGTCCTCACCAGCGATGGCAAGCAGCAGGTGATCTACAAGCACGCCATCTCCACTATCGTCCCGGAGCGGCCCGTCCCCCTCTGCCAGCCCGGCGAGCTGGAGTAACTCCCGCCCCATCCCCACACCCATCCGCAAAAGAGAAAGAGAGCCGGTCACATGAAACAGGGCAACAGTCTGGTCACGCTGGTCATCGTCCTTCTGGCGGTGATGCTGGCCGCCTATCTGGGCGTCTACGCCTGGGACAGCTTTACCGATCCCTTCACCACTACCCTCACCTACTCCTATACTGCCAATGACAGCCTAGAGGCAGACGGCTGGGTGGTGCGGGAGGAACAGCTCCTCCCCGCCCAATCGGGCATCCTGGACATTACCCGGGCAGAAGGGGAGGAAGTGGGCCGGGGCCAGACTGTGGCTCTGGTCCACCAGAACAGCCAGGCGCTGGACGTCCAGGCTCAGATGGAGGAGCTGGCCATGGAGATCGAGCTGCTGGATTACGCCATGAACCAGACCGACGACGTCGTCTCCGCCGCCCGGCTGGACGAATCCATCCTCCAGTCCCTGGCCTCCCTGCGGTTCGCCTCCGCCTCTGGCTCCTACCGTCAGCTGGATGACGACGTGATGGAGCTGAAAAGCCAGGTGCTCAAGCGCAGCTACACCTATGGGGAGGGGCTTGACTCCTCCCAGCTCTCCGCCCTGCGGCAGTCGCTGATAGAGGAGTACCGCGCCCTGCGCACCCAGTCCAGCAGCGTCACCAGCCGCATCACCGCTCCTGCCGCGGGGGTGTTCTCCTCTTTGGCCGACGGCTATGAGAGCCTGCTCACCCCTCAGTCCATCCTGACCATGACCCCCGCCGACCTGGATGCCCTGGCCGGACAGCAGGTCACGGCCCCCTCCGGCACCGCCGGCAAGCTCATCACCTCCGACCGCTGGTACTTCGCGGCCGCGGTCTCGGAGGAGGAGGCCCTGCGCCTGTCCAAGGAGAGCTCCGTCACCGCCCGCTTTTCCGGTTCCTTCAGCCAGGACGTCCCCATGACGCTGGAGCAGGTGGGGGAGGCGGTGGACGGCCGTGCGGTGGTGGTCCTCTCCTCCAACCGCTATTTGTCCCAGATCACTCTGCTCCGCGGCCAGACAGTGGAACTCATCTTCGGCAGCAGCTCCGGCCTGCGCATCCCCAAGGCCGCTCTGCGCATAGTCACCCAGGAGTCCACCGATCCGGAGACCGGCGAGACCGTCCAGACCAACCTGGTGGGGGTCTATACCCTGGTGGGCGGCCGGGCAGAATTCAAGCCGGTGGAGATCCTCACCGAGGAGTCCGACTTCTATGTGGTCTCCCCCGCCACCGAGGGGCGGGCCGTCCTGCGGGCGGGGGACGAGGTCATCGTCCGGGCCACCGGGCTCTATGACGGGAAATTGCTGAATTTCTGAGGGCCGCCCATCCGGCAGCCCGTCACCTGTAGAGAAAGAGAGAGATTGCATATGTCCATCCAACAGCAGGTCCAGGCAGTCCGGGCCCGCATGGCGGCCGCGGCAGAGTCGTCCGGCCGCCGCCCGGAGGATATCGCCCTGTGCGCCGCCACCAAGGTGCAGAGCGACGACACCATCCGCGCCGCCATCGCCGCCGGCATCACCCTGTGCGGAGAGAACCGGGTCCAAGAACTCACCGCCCACCTGGCCGCCGGCGCCTATGAGGGCGCCCGTGTCCATTTTATCGGCCACCTCCAGACCAACAAGGTCAAGCAGGTGGTGGGACGGGTGGACCTGATCCAGTCGGTGGGGTCGGAGCATCTGCTCCGGGCTGTGGAGGCCCAGGCGGACAAGCTGGGCCTGGTTCAGGACATCCTGCTGGAGGTAAATATCGGCATGGAGGAGAGCAAGGGCGGGGTGGACCCGGCCCAGCTCCGTCCCTTGGCTGAGCTGGCTCAGTCCCTGCCCCATGTGCGCCTGCGGGGTTTGATGGCCATCCCGCCTATCAGCCCCCTCCCCGGTGCCAATCGGCCTTTTTTTGCAAAAATGTATCAGCTTTTTGTTGACATAAGACGCGAAATGTCCGATAATCAATGTGATATCGATTGCCTGTCCATGGGAATGAGCGGCGACTTTGAGGACGCCATCGCCGAGGGGGCCACGCTGGTCCGGGTCGGCACCGCGCTGTTCGGCCCCCGGCCGCCCATGCACACCGCCCGTTGAACCGGCGGCAGAGCTTACACCAAGGAAAAGAGAGGATACCGCTATGGGATTTATGGATGAACTCAAGCGCTTGGCCCACCCCTACGAGGATGAGGACGAGGACGATTTCGAGGAGTTTGAGCCGGCGCCTCGTGCTGCCGTCCCTGAGCGCCGGGACCGCTCCGAGCGGATGGACCGCACGGGCTCTTTGTACAGCGCCCCGGTCGAGCCGGAGCGCCGCAGCAACAAGGTCGTCAATATTCACACCACTACTCAGCTCCAGGTGGTGCTGGTAAAGCCAGAGCGCTTTGAGAACGCCAGCGAGATCGCCGACCATCTGCGGGAGAAGCGCACCGTGGTGCTCAACCTGGAGTCCACCAACAAGGAGATCGCCCGCCGCCTGCTGGATTTTCTTTCCGGCGTGGCTTATGCCAACGAGGGCAAGATCAAGAAGGTGGCCATCTCCACCTATATCATCACCCCCTACAATGTGGACATCCTGGGGGATCTGATCGACGAGCTGGAGAACAACGGGCTGTACTTCTGAGCAGATGGGACGCGTCGCCGTTCGGCCGCCGGGCCGGCTCCTCCCCCTCCTTTTGCTCCTGGCCCTGCTGTCCGGCTGCGCCGGCGGAGGGGCCGCCTCCGCCTCCGAAGACGAGGAGCCGCAGGCCCCGCTCCTCATGGAGCACGGCTGCCTCTCCATGGATCTGGACGGAGACGGCGCAGAGGAGGCCGTCCGCCTGTATGCCCTTCAGTCCGCGGACGACCTGCCCCCTGAGGCGCTGCCGCCGGAGGGCTCGGATTCCCGGAATCTGCTGTTCCGCTGGTATGTAGAGGCCCAGATTGGGGATGACTTGGTCACCTGTGACCTGAATGGCCGGTATTATTACTATTCTCCCCAGCAGGATCAGCCCCTGTTCTTCTCCATCCAGGACCGGCAGGGCGCGTCCCTGGTGGTGGCCGGTCTGATCCCACAGTCCAATGGGGCCGGGGCCGGCATGCTGGAAGTGCATGTCCTCTCCTATGACAAGGGAGCTTTTCAGGTCCTGGAGCTCCCCCTCTGGTCTATCCAGAGCGTTCAGGCCGGCATGACCGCCCAGATCACCGTACCAGAGACCGGCACCGTGGAGACGCTGGACCTGCTCCAATGGCTGGAGCTGCGGGGAGAGGGACCGCTCTATGAGGCGGACGGGACTCTCGCCTGGCCCTGCGCCCCCGCCTCCTGGGAGGAGGGGGATATCTATGCCCTGCTCCCAGCCGAAGAGGGTATCTGGACGGCCCAGCGGCTGTACGGACAGGCCCTGTCGGACTTGATGGGCTATCTGGTGACCCACCTCACCTGGGACGACGGCACTCCCGTGGTCCTGGAGCAGTATTTTGACTGGCGCGCCCAGAACGACGACGAGGTCCTGCGCTGAAAAAAGCGTTTTGATTTAGGAGGTAATGAATATGCTCACTCCTCAGGAGGTCTCCGAGCGCGCCTTTCCCAAGGCTTCCTTCGGCGGCTACAACATGGCTCAGGTGGATGAATTTCTGGATCTGCTCACAGCGGACTATACCTCACTGTACAATGAGAACGCCGTTTTGAAGAGCAAGATGAAGGTCCTGGTGGAGAAGGTGGAGGAGTACCGCGCCACCGAGGACGCCATGCGCAAGGCGCTGATGACCGCCCAGCGGATGGCCGACGAGCTGGTGAAGGAGGCGGAGGCCAAAAAGGCCCAGATCCTCTCCGACGCCGAAGGGGAGGCCAAGGAGCGGGTGGCCAATATCCGCAAGCAGGCCGGCGACGAGGAGTTCCGTCTGTCCGCCGCCCAATCCGCCACCGCTGCCTATGTGGCCAAGGTGCGGGCCCTCCACGAGCAGGAGCTGCGCTACCTGGACGGCCTTTCCCAGCTGTGCCCCGACGCCCCGGTCTCCCAGGCCGACCCGGTGGAGGAGGCCGTGGAGGAGATCGATGACAATGTCCAGCGCCTGGTGGCCCAGGCCATGGCAGACGCCACCGCCGAGAATCTAAAGGCCCAGGCCGCCCAGGAGGCTGCGGAGGGCCCAGAGGACCTGTCGGACACTGCAGAGTTCCCCCCCGCCCCCCAGGCGGAGGAGGAGCCTGAGGAGGAGCCGGTCCACGGCACCCGCCGCATCGACTTCGGCAACCTCCAGTTCGGCCGGGACTATGAGATCAAATAAGATCGCAGAGATACACTGGAAGCGCCCCCTCCGCCGTGCGGAGGGGGCGCTCTGCGCACCTATGACTGGAGCGTGCTAGACATGAAAATCCTCAACAAAATTCTTGACATTCCTCAATAAAGTGGATAGAATATAAGGGTATATCGTTATCATGCGCAGAAAAGGAAGAGTACCCGCCTCCGAGACGCACAGAGAGCCGCCGTTTGGTGCAAGGCGGACGGGAGGGGCTGGGGAAGATCACCTTGGAGCAGGGGGGCTGAACCTGAGTAAGCCCCTCCGGATGCCCCCGTTACCGGGCAGCATTTGAGTGGCTGGGACGGGATGCCCTTCCGGCAAGAAGAGTGGTACCGCAGAGGTCTTGTTCGCCTTTGTCTCTTTGAGAGACAAGGGCGTTTTTGTTTTTCCAGAGAGGAGTGGCTTTGATGAAGTGCCCTAAGTGCGGCCTTCTTATGGAAGAAGGGACCATGCACACGCAAAAATATCCCTTCTGGACCCAGCAGGAATTGCGGTTTTTTCACAGCCCCACGGATATGGTGGAACTGGCCCCCCCAGGTGATGACACCACCAGTATGTTCACGCGGGACCCGTTTCCGGAATTTCCCCACGCTATGCTCTGCCGGGCGTGTGGCCTGGTCACATTTCTATGTAATTTGATCGAAAAGTCTAAAAAAGACCCAGAATAGGAGGAAGCAAACCCATGGACTACAACAAGACCATCAATCTCCCCAAGACTGACTTCCCCATGCGGGCCGGTCTGCCCAACCGGGAGCCCGGGATGCTCCAGCGCTGGAACGACATGGACCTGTACCACGAGCTGCTGAAGAAGAATGAGGGCAAACCCCGCTTCGCCCTCCATGACGGCCCTCCCTTCTCCAACGGCAATCTGCACATGGGCCACGCCCTGAACAAGTCCATCAAGGACTTCATCACCCGCATGTACGCCATGCGGGGCCGCTATACCCCCTACATCCCCGGCTGGGATAACCACGGCATGCCCATCGAGTCCGCCATCATCAAGGAGCAGAAGCTCAACCGCAAGAAGATGAGCGTGGCAGAGTTCCGCACCGCCTGCCACAACTACGCCCAGAAATACATCGACATCCAGATGGAGGGCTTCAAGCGCATGGGTGTGCTGGGGGACTGGGAGCACCCCTATAAGACTATGGACCCCGGCTTTGAGGCGGAGGAGGTCAAGGTCTTCGGCTCCATGTACCGCAAGGGCTACATCTACAAGGGGCTTAAGCCCGTGTACTGGTGCCCCCACGACGAGACCGCCCTGGCCGAGGCGGAGATCGAGTACCAGGACGACCCCTGCACCACTGTCTATGTGAAGTTCCGGGTAAAGGACGATCTGGGCCGTCTGAGCCAATATGGCGACCTGTCCAACATGTACTTCGTCATCTGGACCACTACCATTTGGACCCTGCCCGGCAACCTGGCGATCGCCGTTCACCCCCGGGAGAGCTATGTGCTGGTCAAGGCGGACAATGGAGAGCTCTACATTGTGGCCGAGGCCCTGTGCGCCAAGGTGATGCAGGCGGGCGGCTTTGACCACTATGAGATCGTTAAGCAGTTCCGCGGCCAGGACTTCGAGTATATGAAGGCCCAGCACCCCTTCCTGGATAAGGAATCCCTGCTGTGCTGCGCCGAGTATGTCACCATGGATTCCGGCACCGGCTGCGTCCACACCGCCCCCGGCTTCGGCGCCGATGACTACGAGACCTGCAAGCGCTACAAGGTGGAGCTGGTGGTCCCTGTGGATGACCAGGGCCGCCACACTGACTACGCGGGCAAGTACGCCGGCCTGAAGACGGAGGAGTCCAACCCGGTCATCCTTACCGACCTGAAGGAGAGCGGAGCCCTCTTCGCCAGTGAGGAGATCGTTCACTCCTATCCCCACTGCTGGCGCTGCAAAAAACCCATCATCTTCCGGGCCACCCCCCAGTGGTTCTGTTCCGTGGACTCCTTCAAGGACGAGGCGGTGGCCGCCTGCGACGATGTTCGGTGGCTCCCTGCCTGGGGCAAGGACCGGATGATCTCCATGATCCGGGAGCGGGCCGACTGGTGCATCAGCCGCCAGCGCCGCTGGGGCCTGCCCATCCCGGTGTTCTACTGTGCCGACTGCGGCAAGCCCATCGTCACCGACGAGACCATTGAGGCTGTGAGCAGGCTCTTCGGTGAGAAGGGCTCCAACGCCTGGTATGAGATGGAGGCCAAGGATATCCTGCCAGAGGACTTCGCCTGCCCCCACTGCGGCTCAAGGACGGGCTTCACCAAGGAGGAGGACACCCTGGACGGCTGGTTCGACTCCGGCTCCACCCACTTCGCCTCCATGCAGAAGGACCAGAATTTCTGGCCCGCCGACATGTATATGGAGGGTCTGGACCAGTACCGCGGCTGGTTCCAGTCCTCCCTGCTCACCGCCGTGGGCGCGCTGGGCAAGGGGGCTCCCTTCCAGGAGTGCGTCACCCACGGCTGGACCGTGGACGGCGAGGGCAAGGCTATGCACAAGTCCCTGGGCAACGGCGTAGACCCCGCGGAGATCTTTAAGAAGTATGGTGCCGACCTGCTCCGGCTGTGGGCGGGTTCTGCCGACTACCATGTGGACGTGCGCTGTTCGGACAACATCTTTAAGCAGCTCAGCCAGAACTATCTGAAGTTCCGCAATACCGCCCGGTACTGCCTGGGCAACCTGGACGGCTTTGACCCCGATCACCTGGTGTCCCCGGAGGAGATGCTGGAGCTGGACCGCTGGGCGGTGACCAAGCTCAACGAGCTGATCCGAAAGTGCTTTGCCGCCTACGACAACTACGAGTTCCATGTGGTCTCCCACGCCATCAACGACTTCTGTGTGGTGGAGCTCAGCTCCTTCTATCTGGACATCATCAAGGACCGTCTGTACTGTGAGGGAGTGGACAGCCTGGAGCGCCGCTCCGCTCAGACCGCTCTGTGGATGATCCTGGACACCATTACTAAGCTGTTCGCCCCCATCCTGGCCTTCACCTGCGACGAGATCTGGCAGGCCATGCCTCACCGGGAGGGTGACGACCCCCGCAATGTGGTCCTCAATGAGATGAACCAGCCCTTCCAGGACTACGACATGGGCGCGTTGGTCTCCTGGACTGCTCTGATCCAGCTGCGGGACGGGGTGAATGCCGCCCTGGAGGCCGCGCGGAACGAGAAGAAGATCGGCAAGAGCCTGGAGGCCCACATCACTCTGGTGCGGGCCCAGGACCAGGCGGACAACCTGACCGCCCTTCAGGAGAAGTTCCAGGACCAGTGGGCCGACCTGTTCATCGTTTCCGACGTGGAGGTGTCGGACGACCCGGCTCTGTACGCCCAGGGGAGCGACACCCCCATCGCCGGTGTGCGGGTACTGGTGAGCGAGGCCAATGGAGACAAGTGCGAGCGCTGCTGGAAGCACCACCCCCTGGTGGGCGCCAATGCGGCCCATCCCACCCTGTGCCCCCGGTGTGCCAAGGTGGTCCAGGCCATCCATCTGTGATCGGGTCCTCCTTTCCTTCTGACTAACGATCAGAAGTCCCGCCGCTCAGGCTCCTGAGCGGCGGGACTTTTCTTATTCCCCCGTTATTCCGCATGTACAAAGGGGCATGAAAAGGCTCCGGCACAGCCTTTCCTGTGCCGGAGCCCAAATGGTTTCTGGTCGTTCAGCTGAGATAGGACAGGGGATTCACCGAGGTGCCGTTCACCCGCACCTCAAAGTGGCAGTGGGTGCCGGTGGACCGGCCGGTGCTGCCCGCCTTGGCGATCTGCTGTCCCTTGTACACCTTCTGTCCTGCGGACACCAACAGGGAAGAGTTATGGCCGTAATAGGTCTGGGTGCCGTTGTCGTGGGTGATGATGACCAGATAGCCATAGCTCCCCTTGTAGCCGGCGAAGGTGACGGTGCCGCCGTCTGCCGCCTTGATGGCCGCACCGTAGGAGGCGGAGATATCGATGCCGGAGTGGTAGCTGTAACTGCCGAAAATATTCCGCCCGCCAAAGTAGGAGGTGATCCGCCCCCGGATGGGCCAGGAGTAGCTTCCAGTGGAGGCTGTCTTAGGCTTCTCCTTGGTCCCCACCGCCTTGACTGTTGTGGTGGGCTCGCGCAGGGTGGTGGAGGACAGGATCTCCCGCTGGGTCTCGCTCCCGTTCACATAGGTCACCTGGGCGTGGACCTGGGCCTCGCCCTCTGTACCCTGGGTCAGGATCTTCGAGTCCCCCACATACATGCTGGAGTCCTTCACCTCCTCCACCGGGCATGCGATGGGCTCGGTATAGGTCACGTCGTCCACCGTAGTCACCGACAGCAGAGGGATCTGCTCCTTCACATTGAGCACGTCCCCGATCATCAGTCGGTTGATATCGATGCCCGGATTCAGCGCCTTCAGGTCGCTGACAGACATGTCGTTGGCATAGGCGATGGCGTTGAAGGTGTCTCCCTTCACCACCGTGTAGGTGGTGTCGCCAGTGGTGTTGGCCATCAGGGCGGTCTGGAGCTCCTCGGCGGTCATCTGCCCCTCCTCCGAGTAGACATCCTCCACCTGGATGTCATCCACAAATTCAGCGGAGATGGTGTTCTCATTCACATACTGGCCCTTCAGCTGGTCCAGCACGGACTCCAGGGCTCCCATCTCCTCCACGGAGCCCACCGTCACGCCGTTGACGCTGACCTGATAGCGGCGCAGGCCATCGGCTACCTGGCTGAGCTGCTCCAGGAAGTAGTTCTCCACCTGGTCGGGCTGGGTCAGCTCAGACCGCAGGGAAAGGGTGAAATCATAACCGATCTGCCCCTCCACCTGGTAGTCGTGTCCCAGGATCTCCGTGCCTCGGCGCTCCACCTGAGCCACCGCGTCGGCTACCACAGCCTGGTCGCTCACCACACCCAGAGTATCCCCGTCCACCGTGACAGTGTAGGCCGGGGCGTATAGGGTGGAGACAGTCAGCGCCAGTCCCAGCGCTCCGGACACCGCCAGAAAGGTGACCGGACCGGTGGCGCGGTTCCCCCCCGCCAGGTCATGGACCGTGTGGATCACACGGCGGCCATGGAACCGGGCCCACTGATAAAAATGCTTCCAATCTGTGACCACCCGGCGCGCCAGCAGCCCCAGCTGCTCCTGAGCTGACAGCTCCCGGCCGTCACTCTGCCGGGGCCGGCGGCCGGCGGGCTTGTGCAAAACCTCGTCCATGAATCATGACCTCTTCCAGATCAAATTTCCCGCTGCCCCAAAAGTGACAGAACGGAAAAGAAAATGTTACAATTTGGTTACAAACGTACTATACACGCAATCCCGCTTTACGTCAACCCCTTTTTCTCCTCTCCAAATGTAAATTTTTTATTTCTTTTTCTCGTCTTTTTCCGGTTTTTTCACGATATCTTGTGGCCCCTGTCCCGTCCTCCCCACTCTGTCCGTGGGCTCCCCTGTGCCCCCCGTTTTCCCGCCTCAAATTTTTGGCGAAATCACAATATCCTCTCCTATTTTTCCGCTTCTCCGTGTCAAATCGGGGATCCAAATAGATCCTCTTCTGTTTTTCCGCAAAAAATGTTGCG
This sequence comes from Clostridium phoceensis, assembly GCF_001244495.1. NCBI lineage: Bacteria > Bacillati > Bacillota > Clostridia > Eubacteriales > Clostridiaceae > Clostridium > Clostridium phoceensis. The sequence goes on from NZ_LN866273.1 coordinate 56,224, forward strand.
TTTCTCGAAAGGGCGCTGTATAATATTACGTCAACACGAACACCTCCCCTTTGGGGAGCGCTTCCCGCTGATCTGCGGCGATCCGCCATTTGAGCCTCCTCTCCGGCGTCTCATATGGTTTTGTATCTTTAAATGAGAAGCGGCCGCAAAGCGCGAAAAACAGAGACGTGCCGCCATGATCGCCCACGCCGGCCACGGTATGGCCGCCCCGCGGGCCTGATGCCCCGCAGGGACCCCAGATATTTAAATGCTTGGCGGAAATAAATTCCGCCTGCGTCAAGCTTTTTCTTCCGGACAAAAGCTTGTACGCGCCATTCGGCGCGCCCCATCGGCGATGGGGCCCCGAGTGGTCTTGCCATATTGCTGGTAGGAGGAAAAATGATGAAGAACGAAAAACTGAGAAATATTGCCATAATTGCCCACGTTGACCATGGCAAGACCACTCTGGTGGATGAGATGCTCAAGCAGTCCGGCGTGTACCGGGAAAATCAGGCCGTGGTGGAGCGCGTTATGGACTCCAACGACCTGGAGCGCGAGCGGGGCATCACCATCCTGGCCAAGAACACCGCCATTCAGTATCAGGATGTGAAGATCAACGTCGTGGATACTCCGGGACACGCCGACTTCGGCGGCGAGGTGGAGCGCATCCTGAAGATGGTCAACGGCGTCATCCTGCTGGTGGACGCCGCGGAGGGCCCCATGCCTCAGACCCGCTTCGTGCTGTCCAAGGCCCTGGAGCTGGGCCACCGGGTCATCGTGGTAGTAAATAAGATCGACCGCCCCGACCAGCGGGTGTACGAGGTCATCGACGAGGTGCTGGAGCTGCTGCTGGACCTGGATGCCACCCCGGAGCAGCTGGACTCCCCCATGCTGTTCTGCTCTGGCCGTCAGGGCACGGCCTCTGTCCAGCCCGATGTGGCGGGCAGCGACCTGAAGCCCCTGTTCGACACCATTCTGGAGTATATCCCCGCCCCCGACGCGGACGTGGACGCCCCTTTCCAGATTCTGGTCTCCTCCATCGACTACAACGAGTTCGTGGGCCGCATCGCCATCGGCCGCATCGAGCGGGGCGCCATCAAGCAGAACCAGGAGATCGCGGTGTGCAACTACCACGACCCCGACGCCGCCCCCAAGAAGGCCAAGGCCACCGCGCTGTATGAGTTCGACGGCCTGGGCAAGGTCCCCGTCACCGAATCCACCGCCGGCAACATCATCGCCATGAGCGGCATCGGCGACGTGACCATCGGGGACACCATCTGCGCCCCCGACGCGGTGGAGCCCATCGAGTTCGTGAAGATCTCCGCCCCCACCATTGAAATGACCTTCTCCGTCAACGACTCCCCCTTTGCCGGACGGGAGGGCAAATTCGTCACCTCCCGCCAGCTGCGGGAGCGGCTGATCCGGGAGACCATGAAGGACGTCTCCCTCCGGGTGACCGAGACCGACAGCACTGATGCCTTCAACGTGGCCGGCCGGGGTGAGATGTCCCTGTCCATTCTCATCGAGACCATGCGCCGAGAGGGCTATGAGCTCCAGGTCTCTCCCCCCCGTGTTCTGTATCAGGAGATCGATGGTGTGAAGTGCGAGCCCATCGAGCGCCTGGTAGTGGATGTGCCCTCTGACTGTGTGGGTGCGGTGATGGAGAAGATCGGCTCCCGCAAGGGCGACCTGGTGGAGATGACCCCCGTGGGCGACCGGATGAAGGTGGAGTTCCTGGTCCCCGCCCGGGGCCTGTTCGGCTACCGCAACGAGTTCCTTACCGACACCAAGGGCGAGGGCATCATGGCCTCCGTCTTTGACAGTTACGCCCCCATGAAGGGGGAGATCCAGCGCCGGAACACCGGCTCCCTGGTGGCTTTCGAGACCGGCGAGGCAGTGACCTACGGCCTGTTCAACGCCCAGGAGCGGGGCGTGCTGTTCATCGGCGCCGGCACCCCGGTGTACGCCGGCATGGTCGTGGGTGAGACCCCCAAGGCAGAGGACATCTCCGTCAACGTGTGCAAGAAAAAGCAGCTGACCAATATGCGGGCCTCCGGCTCTGACGACGCCCTGCGCCTCATCCCGCCCCGCCAGATGTCTCTGGAGCAGTGCCTGGAGTTCCTGGCTGACGACGAGCTGCTGGAGTGCACCCCGGAGAACCTCCGGCTGCGCAAGCGCATCCTGGACCACGGCGACCGGATGAAGGCCCTGAAGGGCGGCCAGAAGTGATCCCCCTTCCACGCCAGAACACCCAAAGCGAACAAACGGCCCCTCCCCCGGCCTGACCGGCGGCTGGGGCCGCTTTTTCATCCCCCGAAAGGAGGCCTCTCCATGACCACCCGCCGGCGGCGCTGGGACGTGCTGCTCTCCGCCGCCCTGTTCCTGCTCCTCGCCCTCCTCTTCGTCCCTGAGTGCGACGACTGCTACTTCATCTACTGGGACTTCGCCTCCTGGAAGGACTTCCTGCTGGTCCGCCCCATCCCCCAGGAGGGCGTGGTGCTGGGCGTCCCATCCAACGGCCGGTATCTGGGCAACCTGCTGGGGCTGATCCTGGGCAAGCTGGCGTTTTCCCCCCTCTGGCCCCTCCGGGTGCTGATCCTGGGGGGCGGGATGCTGGGACTCACCCTGCTCCTCTCCCGCTTCTTCCAGGGCGGGCCGGCAGGCGGCCGGGAATCCTTTGCCCTGGCCCTCTTCCTGGTGGTATGGGCCCCCTGGGGCATCTGGCAGCAGGTGTACAGCTGGTCTGCGGCCTGGGCCAACTATCTGGCCCCCACCCTGCTCCTGCTCCCCCTGCTTCTCCTGCTCCGCCAGGGGCGGCCGGACCGCTGGCCCCTCGTCCTGCTCCTCTCCCTGTCCATCGGTCTGTTCACCGAGCACAATACCGCCTATCTGGTCCTCCTCTCCTCCGCTATGGCTCTGGCCGGACTGGTCCCCGCCCTCCGGGGCCTCCTGCCCGCCCCGTCTCTCCGGGCCGCCCTGCTGGCAGGCAGCTGGGCCGGGCTGGCCCTGAGCATGACCAACTCCGTCTTCGCTCAGGTGGACAGCGGCCTGCGGGGGGTGGGGCTGGATCTGGCCCGGGACAACCTGCCTGTCATCTTTACCGAGGTCCTCCTCCGCCCCATTCCCCTCTGCCTGACCATCAGCCTCCTGCTGCTGTGGCTGGTACGGCGGCAGGGCTGCCCCCGCTGGAGGCTGTGGGCCTGCCTCCTCCTCCCCCTCCACCTCTACATCGGCTATGACCGCCTTCTGGTCGTGCTGAAGCGGCGGGACCTGTACCGGGAGGAATGTCTTTGGCTGGGCCTGGCTCTGGCCCTGCTCTGGCTGATCCTGGCGGCCGAGTGGCGGGGCGGCGCGGACAGGCGGGAGCTCTGGTTCTGGGTGGCCTCCCTGCTGGTGGTCACCGGCCCCATGCTGGTGGTCTCCCCGGTGAACGCCCGGATGTTCTTCTCCAGCTACCTGTTTCTGTGCCTGGCCGCGTCAGTGCTCTTCCGACGTGCCCGGGCAGAGGGCCTGCGGCCCCTCACCCGCCTGAATCGGGCGGCTGCCGCCGCTGGGGTCCTGCTGGTGGCAGTGTATGCCTGCAACGCTGCCGTCTGGGTCCATCGGCTGGACACCGCCCGCGCCCAGGCTGACGGAGGCGCCAGCCAGATCACCCTGCCCCTGGTCCCCTTTCCCCAGTTCACCGCCAATGAGATGGCAGGCAAGGGAGACATCGTCTATCTGGTCTACCACCAGCAGCCTTGGGACATCTCATTTACCTTTGTGCCCTATGAGGACTGGGCGGAGGGGTGAGCTTTTCTCTCCTATTTGTATTTTTTCGACATGTCACAACAGAAAGGACTGATCGTTTGAAGCGGCACACCGTCCCCTGGCGGAAGCTGGCTGTCCTTATCCCTGCCGCCCTTCTGGGGGCCGCAGGGGGCTACTTCTTCATGTGGGCTCTGGACCCCTATGGAATGACTGTCCTGCTGCCCTCCCTGGCCTGCCTGATCCTCTCCTTCTGGCTCCAGGCCATCCTGCACGAGGGCGGTCACCTGGTCTGCGGCCTGCTCTCCGGCTACCGCTTCCTCTCCTTCCGGGTGGGCTCTTTCACCCTGCTCCGCCAGAATGGCCGCCTGGTCCTGCGCCGCTTCTACCTCCCCGGCACTGGCGGCCAGTGCCTGCTGGAGCCCCCAGACGGGGACGAGGTCCCCTTCCGGCTTTATAATCTTGGGGGCGGCTTGGCCAATCTGCTTTCCGCCCTGGCGGCGGCCCTGACCGCCTTTCTCCTCCCCTTTCCCTGGCCGGTCTTCCTGCTGATCTTTGCAGCTGCCGGCCTGTTTCTGGGGGCCGTCAACCTCATCCCTCTCTCCATGGACGGGGTAGCCAACGACGGCTTCAACCTGCACCTGCTCTCCCGCAGCCCCCAGGCCCGCCGGACCTTCGCCCTCCAGCTGCGGTGCCACGCCCTCCTCCAGCGGGGCATCCCCCTCCGGGACCAGCCCGCCCGCTGGTTCCAGCTCCCCCAGGACCTGGAGCCCCAGGACCCCTTTACCGCCGCCGCCCTATCCTTCCTCCCCAGCCGGCTCATGGACCAGGGGGACCTGTCCGGGGCGGAAGCCGCTTTCCGAACCCTGCTGGACGTCCCCTCTGGCCTGCTGGACATCCAGCGGTGGGACCTGACGGTGGATCTGCTCTCCTGCTCCCTGCTCCTGGGCCGCTCCCAGGAGGAGCTGGCCCCCCTCCGCACCCCTGCCCTTCTCCATTACTGCAAGGCTACCCGGAAGTTCACCCCCTCCACCAGCCGCATGGAGTTCCTCTGGGCTCTGCTGGCCCAGCGGGACCCGGAGGCCGCCCTGCTGTCCTGGCGTCAGTTCCAGCGCTGTGCGCCCCGCTGGCCCTATCCCGCCACCCTGGACACGGACCGCCGCCTGATGGAGCTTGGTCTCCAGCGCGCCCAGGGGCAGGGGTTTCCCCTGCCTCCCCTCTGACCACCCCAACTTTTTCGGAATATTTCTTCCATTTTCGTTCTGTTTATGTCTTTTTTTGCAATATCTTGTGAACACTTTATGAATTTTAGCACTCTCTGCTTGACAGTGCTAATTTCAGTGCTATACTAAGGGCGTACCAAGAAAGAGGGGGACCTGAGAGGTCCCCCGGCAGGCACGAAATAAGGATCGCGAATGGAGGAATGACTTATGTTGCCTAGCATTTTTGGTGAGAACCTGTTGGATGAATTCTTTGATGAGCCTTGGGAGAAGAGCCTGTTCGGCGCCCGGAATCCCCTATACGGCAAGCACGCCAAGAATCTGATGAAGACCGACGTGAAGGAGACCGGGGACCACTACGAGGTGGATATCGACCTGCCCGGCTTCCAGAAGGATGAGATCAGCGTGGAGCTGCAAAACGGCTATCTGACCATTCAGGCCGCCAAGGGCTTGGACCGGGACCAGAAGGACCAGGAGGGCCGCTACATCCGCCAGGAGCGGTACAGCGGCACTTGCAGCCGCAGCTTCTATGTGGGCGATGTGCAGCCCGAGGAGATCAATGCCAAATATGACAGCGGCATCCTGATGCTGACCCTGCCCAAGAAGGACCAGCAGACCCTGCCCACTCAAAACCGCATTGCCATTGAATAAGTTCTCTCCGAAATGCCCCCGCTGTGTACACAGCGGGGGCATTTTTTTGCTCTGGCACCAAGCTTCTCTTTTCTGTACGGGGCAGCGGGCAGTTCAAGCCAAATATTCCTGCCTTTCAAATTTGCTGATGGTCCTCTTTTTTGTATCGCGAGACAGATATGAAACACTTTTGAGACAGCATCATTTCTAAAAACCCCCCTTTTTTCTGCCGTTTCCCCGTAATTTTTAATAAAATTAAGTTGGCACAGAACTTGCTTGTATTAATCTATGGAATTCCAAAACAAACTATAAAATGGGAGGAAATTTGAATGAGTAATGCTGTTCCGCAGAAGAAGACCTTCTTCCAGATCGCCAACAAGAACTTTATTATGCTCTTTGTGGCGTACACGGTCATCTGCATCACCCACTCTATGACCAACTCTGTCACCAGCGCAGGCTGGCGGCTGGCCGGCATGGACCTGACCACTATTGGCCTCATTGCCAGCGCCATGAGCTGGGCCGCCTTCATCATCCGCCCCTTCTCTGCCCCTATTACCGACCGCGGCAACAAAAAGCTGATCTACATCGCTGCAGTGGGGGCCCTGACCCTGGCTGTGTTCATGTATTCGCTGAGCATGGACAACTCCGCCTTTGCAGTGCCGGCCAAAATTATCCACGGCGTATCCTGGACTTTTATCTCCACTATTACCGCCGTCATCGTCAGTGAGTATGTTCCCCGGGAGGATCTGGGGACCGCCATGGGATTTTTCATGATTTCCCAGATGATCGCTTCTGCGGTCTCCCAGCCTGTGGCCTTTGCCCTGGCCGAGTACATGGGCTATGCCTCCATGCTGCTGGTCTTTACCGCCATCTCCGCCTTCGGTCTGGTGCTGGTGTGCTTCACCGCCCCCACCAAGGTCCCAGCGCGCCTGCCCGGCCAGTCCATGTTCGGCGGCCTGAAGCTGAACAACCTGTTTGCCAAGGAAGCCATCTCCCCCATGATCATCAATGTGGCCTTTCAGGGCACCCGGACCGGTATCACCGTCTTTATGGCTGCCTTTGCCCTGGAGGAGCTGGGGATCGCCAATATCGGCGTGTTTGCCACCGCCGCCTCTCTCATGGGCTGGGTCGCCCGCCCCGCCCTCGGCATTCTCCTCGACAAGAAGGGACCCATTGCCACCCTGATCCCCGCAGGCCTGTTCTTCTCTGCAGGCCTCCTGTGTCTCGCCTTTGCCCAGGATCTGACCTGGTTCATTATCTCCGGTATCCTGATCGGAATCGGCCAGAATGGCATTTCTCCCGTACTGATGACCATCTCTATGCGCACCGTTCCTGCGGAGCGGAAGGCCGCTGCAAATTCCACCAACTACCTGGGCATGGACATCGGTTCTGCACTGGCCTCCACGGTGGGCGGCGTGCTGTGCGCTGTGTTCGGTTACCGTGTGGGCTTTGCCGCCTTTGTCGTCCCTGTGGTCCTGGCCGTTGCCCTGGCTGTGGTAATTTTGTCCAGATTGGAAAAGCAGGAAAGGACTGCCTGACTGTTTCGCTCCCCCGCATTTCGGTCAGGGCTGTGGTATAATCGTTATATTTCACCCACGGGCTTGGGGGCGGCTCAGCTGCGTGTGTCCTCCCCCTCCCGGAGCAACGCCGAAACGAATAAAGGAGCGATGGGATATGCACTCAGACATTACGTTCATTGCCTCGGACCTGCTGGCCGCCGAAAAGGTCCAGAATATTTTGCGGGAATCCCCTGCCAACTGCCAGGTGGTCCTCTCCAATACCCAGGATCTTGAGGAGGTATCCCGCAGCCAAGTAGCCCAGGGCGCCAAAGTTCTGATCGCCTTCGGCATGTTTGCAAAAATCGTGCGCCAGAGTGTGGATGTCCCCGTAATTATGGTGGATCTGCAGGCGGAGGACGTTATGGACGCTCTGCTGGAGGCATCTAAGCTGGGAAAGCGCATCGCTATCTTTGGCTTCCGCCGAGTTCTGAAGGATGTGTTTTATGTCCGGGACCTGCTCTCCATTGATCTGGTATGGCTTCCTACTGTGTCCCCGGAAAAGATCCCCCATGAGCTGGAGAAGGTCCAGGACATCGATGTACTGGTGGGGGGCTACTATCAGGCCAGGATCGCCAAGCAGTACGGGATCCCGACTGTACTCATCAAGACCCGGGATTCCGAGATCCGAAAGGCCATCTCTCTGGCCCAGTCCTATCTGGAAAAGCGGCAGGATGAATCCGAGACCGGGACCCCCATGATGGAGTCCTCTATCTATGCCGCCATTACGGTGGACTGCCTGGGTGAGATCCTGATGATGAATCGGCTGGCCAGCGAATATCTGAAGCTGGACCAGCTCAATGCAGTCGCCTTTTCTGTGGATGACGTCTGTCCCCAGTTCAGCCGCATCGCTGACGTCATCTCTACTCGCCGTCCCTATCTTAATCAAATCGCCAAGCTGGAAGACCGAATCTTTCTCTACCATGCGGAGCCCATCCTGCGGAAGCGGGACGGCACGCTGGAGGGTGTGTCGGTCATCTTTCAGGACGTAAATACGGTCATGAGCTCCGAGGTCAGTATCCGCCGTACGCTCACCACCAAGGAAAATCAGGCTGTCTATTCCTTTGACCACATTCTGGGGAACAGCCCCTGCATGACGCAGGCGCTCAGGCTGGCCCTGCGCTACTCCAAGGTGGACGAGACTGTGCTCATCCAGGGGGAGACGGGTGTAGGCAAGGAAATGTTTGCTCAGGGAATTCATCGGGCCAGCCGCCGGCGGGACATGCCATTTGTGGCTGTCAACTGCGCCTCCCTCCCAGAAAGCATTCTGGAAAGTGAGTTGTTCGGCTATGTAAAGGGAGCCTTTACCGGAGCCAGCCGGGACGGCAAGCGGGGCCTGTTCGAGTGTGCTCATACCGGAACTATTTTTCTGGATGAGATCGGTGAGATCTCTCCCTCCATGCAGGGCAAGCTGCTGCGTGTCCTGCAGGAGCACAGCATCCGCCGTATTGGTGCTGAGACTCCCATTCCCATTGACATCCGCATTATTGTTGCCACCAACCGTGATTTGGTCTCTATGGTCCGGGAGGGCACCTTCCGGGCAGATCTGTACTTCCGCATCAATGTGCTGGGACTGTGTATCCCGCCTCTGCGCCAGCGCCAGGGGGACATTATCCTGCTGGCCGACGCCTTTCTCTCCGAGACCTCGGAGCGGGCGGGACGCTATCTCCGCTTCAGCAGCCAAGCCAAAGCCGCCATGCTCCGTTATGACTGGCCCGGAAACATCCGGGAACTCCAGAACATGGTGCGCCGGGTCAGCGTCATCAGCGACTCCGATGAGATCGGTCCGGAGCTGGTGGAGACCTATATTCAGGAAAACAGGGGGCTTTCCGCCGCCGGTGGGAGCCTCCGCAGCCGCTATACGCTGGAGGAAGCCCTGGCCCTCAGCGGCGGCAACAAGCTCCGGGCCGCCGAACTGCTGGGCATCAGCCGCGCCACCTTGTATCGGATGCTGGAGCGAAAGGGGATGTAAGCTTGCTCAATACGATCCTGTTTTTTGTTTTTATCGTGCTTGCCCTAATCCTGGGGACCAGGCTGAACATCAACATTGGCCTGATCTCGCTCAGCTTTGCCTTTCTGCTGGGCACCACAGCAGGCGGTCTGACCCCCGGCGGCGTGGTCGCCCTCTTTCCAGTGCCCCTGTTTTTTAACTTTATGGTGGCCACATTTCTCTTCGGCTTTGCCCAGGAAAACGGGACACTGAAAAAAGTGGCGGAACATCTGCTCTACTCCTGTCGGGGGGCAGGCTGGCTTCTGGGTCTGTTGTTTTTCGGCGTGTCCGCCATTGTGGCCGGTCTGGGTGCTGGTGGGGCCGCTCCCTTCTTCATGTCTGCCATCTGCTTCAGTTTGGCTCTCCAGGCGGGCATCGATCCGCTCCTGGTATCCGTGGCGCTCTGGACCTCCTCCATGGTGGGTGGCAGCATGCCCTGGACCTCCGGGTATGCTACCAATGTGGGACAGCTGGAGATCTACTTCGATCTCTCCACTTCCTCGGGATATGTGGTGGACTTCTTTACCTTCCGCGGAATATTTTACACCATTCTGTATGTGGCAATGTTTGTTCTCCTGAGGGGCTGGCGGGTCAGATCCTCGGCGGTCTCTCTCACCAGACCGGCCCCGTTTGATACTGGGCAGCGGCAGACTCTCTTTATCATCCTCGGCATCATCGCTATGATCGTGGTGCCTGCCGCAGTCCAGCTGCTGTTCCCCAATCCTGTGACCCAGTGGATCAGCACCTACTGCAGCTTTCAGTTTCTTGCGGTCATCGGCATCACGCTGAACGTGCTTCTGAAAACTGCGGATTATCACCGCGTAGTTCAGACGCGCATCCCCTGGGACACCCTGCTGATGCTCTCCCTGACCGGCATGTACATGGCCCTGGCCAACTCCATGGGGGTCGTCAGCTATCTGTCCGATCTGCTCCAGAACACCATCCCCGCCCATTGGATCCTGCCTGGGGTAGTGCTGGTCATGTGTGTGCTCAGCTTTTTCGTCTCAGGCGGCGTGGTGGTTCCCATGATGCTTCCTCTGCTTTCCGCCCTGTCCTCTGCCTCCGGTATGCCAGTGGGGACCATTTACTGCGGGATGCAGATGGGCCTGACCGCCAGCAGCATCAGCCCCTTTTCCCAGGGGGGCGCCGCCGTGCTCACCGGCTGCAGTGATGAGTCCCTCCGCCGCAGGCTGATCCGGCAGCAGACCATCCTCGCCCCCATTTTTTCCGCAGTTCTTGTTTTTGTCGCAATTCTAGGCGGCTTTCGTCTGGTCGGTTAACGACGGACAGCCGCAGAAAGGAGGGGGACCACCTTGCACTATGTCCCCTATTTGGAAGGCCGCTTCCATACCGCCTCCCCTGATTCCCAGGGCGTTCCCAGCGGTGCGATCCTGCAGTTTCTGACCGAGCTGGACCGCCTGGATGTCGATCTCCACAGTCTGTACATCTTCCGCAACGGCTTTCAACTGCTGGGTGCCAACCGCCGTCCCTATCAGGGCGACACCCCCCGGCGCATCTATTCCGCTGCCAAGGCCCTCACCGGCCTAGCTGTTCTGTTCGCCATTCAGGAAGGACTGGTCTCACTGAAGACACGCCTGACTCAGCTTTTTCCGGAAGATCTGCCCGAAACAGTCACCCCCAGGATGGAATCCATCACCGTCTACCATCTCCTGACCATGACCACCGGCCATGATCGGGACACCTTCCGACCGGTGCTCAACAGCACCAACAGCGTCCGCGCCTTTCTGGAGGAGCCTCTGGACTTTGAACCCGGCACCCATTTTCTCTACAACAACGGTGTCCCCCACATCTTGGGCCTGATCGTGAAGAAAGTCTCCGGCATCAACTATCTGGACTTCCTGCGCCCCCGCTTTCTGGAGCCCCTGGGCATCTACTGCACTGTGGAACAGACCCAGCGCGGGGAGCTGGAGGGCTCCCGCACCATGTGTACTGCGGAAGGTTTCGCCAAGCTCTCCCTGTTCTATCTTCAGGAGGGCAATTGGAATGGACAACAGCTGCTGGACGCCCGACTGGTGCGGGCAGCTGTCTCCTTCCAGGTCCCTACCCGGCGCTGCTCCTCTATCTCCTTCATGCACAGCGACCAGCTGGCAGGCTACGGCTTCCAGCTCTGGCGCAACGCCCGGGAGGGAGCCCGCCTGGACGGCGGCCGCAGTCAGTTCGGTTTTCTGTTCCCGGACAAGGAAATGGCCATCGTCTGCAACGCCATTGAGGAGGACAGCGGTCTGATCCCTGCCATCCTCTGGGATACCCTCTATTCAGCCATACAGCCCCAAGCCGTCCCCGACCATGGAGAATCCGCCCGTCTCAAGTCCTATCTGTCCCATTGGTCCTGCGCTCCGCGCACAGCGGCACAGCCCAGCTTTCTGGACGACTACTACGGCTGCGTCTATGTGCTGGAGGAGAACCCCTGGCATCTGCGCACCCTCTCTCTGTCCCTGCGGGAGGGACAGCCCCATATTTCCCTGGAAACGGATCAGGAATCCTGTACTCTTCAGGTCGGTCTCCATGGGGATTGGATCGCCAATGATGCCTTTCTTTCCATGCCCAGGGAAAACGAACGGCTGAACATGATGTTTCACACGGGTCCGGTCCGGCACTGGGTCAGCGGCGGCTGGGCCTCTGATTTCTGCTTCATCTTTCAGGTCCGCTCCACAGATTGGATGGACTACAATACATTTTACTGCCGTTTCAACGGCCAGCGTCTCAGCCTTGTTGTAGAATCCAACATGGAGCGAATGAGCCACTGCCGCCGCCGCATTCCCATGCGGCCCTGGCCCTATCCAGATCATCAAATCGAGGGAAAACGTCAATCTGCAAACTGAGGAGGAACCTTTTATGCCCATTCTGAATCTGAACCATGTTTCACTCTACTATGAAGAATTCGGTCGGGGAGACCGCTATCTCATCCAGGCGCAGCAGTTTGTCAACAGCCATATCTACTATACCAAGGATCTGGCGGACCGCTGCGGCTTTCATGCCTTCATCATCCGAATTCGGGGCTATGCCCCCTCCTCCATGGTCACAGAGGACCTGGGAGACGACTGGTATGACGTATGGGCTCAGGACGTAGTGGATTTTGCCGATGCCATGGGGATAGAAAAATTTTTTTACACCGGCCACTCCCACGGTGCCGGCATTGGCTGGCATCTGTGCATGAACCACCCGGACCGCCTGCGGGGCTTTTTTGCCAGCGGGAGTGGTCCCCATCTCAAGGACGGCAAGCCAACCGGCTCTGCCCGCATGGACACCATCAACGCAGCGAAAAGCCGGGAGACCTGGGTCCCCTATGCGGAAAAGCAGGCCTCTTACTGTGCCAAGGCGTTTGTTCCTCTGGAGTCTGACCCCGTCATCGGCGGAGAGGCCAAAAAAGCGGTAGAGCAGACTGTGGAGTTTTGGACCAACATGCCCGCCCAGTCCGCTGTTCTCAATCCCCGGAAACCCTTTGCAAAAGTTCAGACAGAGGAGGAGCTTGCCCAGGTGCTGGGCCGCATCACTGTCCCCACCATTATGATGGGCGGGACCGAGGACAACATCAGCAGCCCCGAACTGATGCTCCGCACTCTCAGGGCCCTGAAAGGCTCCAAGCTGGTACTCCACCAGGGGGTGGACCATGTTGACCTTCCCATTAAGTGCAGGGAGGACTATGTGGGGGATATTATGGCTTTCTGTCAGGAGCGGGGTCTTCTGTAATCCAGCGCTCTCTCCTGCTGGCAGGGGCGGCGTACTGCCCCCGGACACTGATACGATAAAGAGAGATGCGGCTACCGGCTTTGAAAAGGGGACGCGTCAATATCAATAAACGGTCACATGAATGTTGGTGTGAGGGACTGGACGGATGCCGTCTTTTGGGGCAAGGGCACAAAAAGACCGCGCAGGCGATACGGAACTTGCCCCGCCGTGCAAGGGCGGTTAAACCGATATTTCTGTCATAAAGGAAAAATAGCCGCCCGCAGGGCGGCACCAAACCAGCGCCCAACGAAGTGAGTCCGGTTTGGAAGCGAGAAACAGCAGAATGAGTGCGCTCTGACTTTAAAAAAGTCGGAGCAAGCGATATGGCGCTTGCTCCGACGTGGCACGCCCGAGAGGAGTCGAACCTCCGACCTACCGCTTAGGAGAAGGTCCAGCGCGGTTGTGACGGACACTCACAACACCCCGCAAACCCTTGCAAACACTCACTTTTTTCAAATCCCATCACTCACAATTTGCCACGTTTTCTTGCTAATCACGGCCATTTTTTAGGGCCGCAATTAGCAAGCAATTAGCAAGGGGATGAAAAATCGCTTGACGGTTCAGCGTTCAAAACATCTCATCTTTGCAACATCAATGGCAACCAGTTCAATTCAAATGTCGCCGGTCTTGTAGGTGTTGTAGCCCTCATAGCGGTAACTGGCATCCACGCCTTTCATATAAACCTCACGATCATTGATTTGATCGGTTAGAGCGGCCTTTAGGAGTAGCTTGATCTCGGTGTCCTTGATTGGGCTGCGCTCCATCGCCAACAGGTAGTCGTCTTTATCTACCTTGCTCCAGTCCACGACCTGACGCAGTTCTTTCTTCAAGATAGCGTCCAGCCATAAGCGGGTGCTGCGTCCGTTTCCTTCACGAAAAGGATGGGCCACGTTCATTTCAACATACTTTGCGATGATCTCATCAAACGTGGATTGCGGCATCCTGCTGATGTTTTCCAGGGCCGAGGTAAGATAGAGGACAGGGACAAAACGGAAACCGCCCTTGGCGATGTTCACTGTGCGAACCTGTCCCGCAAAGTCGTATATTTCATCAAACAGATATTTATGGATTTGGGAAAGTCCCCGGAACGTACCGACTTCAAATGTGTCCAGCAGACCCTGCTGAAACATCTCCAGTGCTTTTGTCTTGCTGATCCGTTCCTCCGCCTTTGCCAGTTCAGTGGAGTCGGTGATACCCAGCTTATTCTCCAATGCCATAAGCGACACCCCCTCGTATTAGCAACAGATTTTATGTCCATATTATACCACAAATTAGCTTTCCGGGCAATCAAAGAGCGCCGAACACAACTATGTAAAAGCGGACAGGAATGGTACTCATTCCTGTCCGTCTCTATTATGCGCTTCTTCCTGCAAGGGCTGTCAAAAGCGCCGCCATATCCGGGGATTCTGTAAGGAGTTTGAGAAGCAACTGCTGTTTGGCTGCTGCGTCAAGGTTTTGAAGCGGGTCTGGTGCCGGGGGCTGCTGTTCCACGGGAGACTCAGTCACCGCTGCGGTTTCCGCTGTGCTGCCACCCCCATAAAACTCTTTCTGGAATCTTGCGGCGTTTACACGGCGGTCATCGTCTAAGATATGGGCATACCGTTCCATGACCATTGTGGCCTGTGCGTGCCCGGTGTCACCCTGAACAGCTTTAATGTCGCCACCGCTGAGTTTAAGTTTGTAGGTCGTGCTGGTGTGCCTGAGACTATGAAATACCACTTTGGGGAGATTATTTTCCGTGATGAGTTTGTCAAAGGCCCGGTTGATGTAATTTGCTTCGGTAGGGGTCCCCTGGGTACTGGCGAATACAAGGTCATAATCTCTATATTCATCCCCCAGCAATTCTTTCAGTTCATCAATCGTTTTTCTGCGCTCTACCAGCATTTCCGCTACCGCCCTGGGCAGAAATACCTTCCGCACACTTGTCTTGGTCTTCGGCTCTTTCAGGGCCAGTACAGTGGAATTGCACCCTCGCATCGTGGGAAACTTAAACATGATACCTTTTTCCCCGATCTGTGCCAGTGATTCCCTAGAGATCCGCTGAAGTTTTTTGTCGATATAGATATAGGCGCAGTCATGGTCTATGCTGTCCTGGCTAATATCCACACAGCTCCATGTCAGGCCCAGCAGTTCCCCCATTCGCAAGGAACAGGCAAAGGCCAAATTGATCGCCAGGGCGAGGAATGGGTTATCGCAGAGGGATAACGCTTTCATCAGTGTTTGAGCGTCCCAAATATTCCGCTCATGCTTCTCGGCTTTGGGAACGGTGGCATTCTGAACAGGATTCCTTGCCATCAGCTCCCACTTTACCGCCTGATTGAACGCATTCCGCAGGAGTTTGTGTATCTCCCGTATCGTATTGGGGGAGATAAGTTCCCCCTCGGGCTGCCCGTACCGGGGAACTGCTTTCACGGTTTGGAGGTCTTTATAGAATTTAGTTATCATTCTGGGGCTGATGTCATCCAGCTTCACATCTCCGATGATGGGCTTGATGTAGTTGCTGATCAGCGCCGTATGTCCATCAAAGGTAGAGGGGGCCCATGTGTTGACACCATAGAGGGATACATATTCGTCCAGAAAATCGGATAGGGTGTCGGCACTGGGCGGGATGAACACTCCGGTGTCTAGCTGATGCTCAATTTCCGCTTTTCGCTTCTTGGCTTCCGCATGGGAGCCGCAGGTTTCCCATTTTTGGCGCTTGGCGCCATTGCTGTCCGTATAGGTATAAACAACGGAATATTTGGTTTTACGTTTGATAATTGACGCCACGGTTGTTCCTCCTTTCAGCTGGCAACTATGGTATGGCGATTTTGGGACTTATACCACGCTTCAAAGCTGTCCTTATAAATGCGGATCTTGTCATTCACTTTCACTGTGACAAACAAATCTCGCTTGTTCACCATGTTATAAACGCTGTTTCGGTGTATGCCCAGCAGTTTTGCCACATCGCTCACCGAAAGGGTTGCGTCCAACAGCTCTTGCGGTGCCGCGTCCTCTCGTTTCTTATAATGGGACTGTCCTTGATACCACGTCTCAAAGTTTTCCTTTAGAATGCGAGTTTGCCCATCGACCTTGAACGTCTCAAAGGGTGCATGGTTCTTTATCAGCTCATAGATGGAGCCAGGGTTCAGCCCGAGGATGCCAGCCGTCTCCGGGACGGTCAGAGACGCAGGGAGTAGTTGTCCTGGTTCCGGCCCGTTGACCTTTTTGTAGCGGAATTGACTGCCGTACCATTCCTCAAAGCTGTCCAGCATGATCCGCATTTTGCCGCCGACAAGAGTAACCTTGAAGCGTCCCTGTTTTACGAGCCAATATGCCTCGACCTTTTTCATACCGAGCAGCCTCTGCATTTCGGGGACAGAGATGCTGGTTTTTCCCATAACAGATATTCCTCCTATGTAGATTTTGTAATAGCTGAAGTCAAATATCGCGTGGAGTGGGAGATACACCATCCAGCCACTCATCAAAACTAACCTTCGAGATGCGAATCTGATTTCCAATCTTATGACCTCGAAAGAAGTCCTTTTTAATTAGGATGTATGCGGACGAACGGCTAATATCCAACATAGCCATAATGTCACCCACGGAGTAGGCTCGTTTTTCTTTGATATGTACTGGAACCATTTCTGCGTTTCGAGCATTGTGTTCCAGTATACGCTGTTCCATAATTTTATCGTTCATATTCCGTTAAATACCTCCCTATGCCGACTTGATGAGCCTGCCAATGCAGCCAAGGCACTTGCCTTGACTGCATTGTACCGGGGAGACATTTTTATCTCAAATGTGCGATTGTTCAGACCAACTTAAAATCGTACTGTTGACAATCAACCCTTGTCCAACCACTCGTCAAAACTTGCTTTAGAGATTCGGAGTTGTTTTCCAATCTTAAAGCTCCGAAAGAGGTTTTTTTTGATTAGAATGTACGCAGATGAGCGGCTAATATCCAACATAGCCATAATATCGTCCACGGAGTAGGCCCTTTTTTCGCTGTCAAAAGCAGGCGCTTTTTCTGTGTTGCGGGCGTTGAGTTCTGCCATGCGCTGCTCCATCAATTCATCAGTCATACCTCGTGCCTCCTCAATACCTGTCATCGCCCAGGTGTTTTTTCTTGTGAATGATACGGTAATCGTAGCCGTCCCGGACGTGGCAGTACATACAAGGTTCTTTAGCTTGTGCGTGGTTAATCCGCCTCACAATATGTTCGGGTGAACAGATGAACTGTCTAAGGCAGGTGCCACAAAGAGTCAGCACCATTTCGCCACGCATCTCATCACGCGGCTCATCAGCATACGGCTTCTGTTCCTTCTCGGCAAGATTATGCAGGCCGACGCTGATGCCAAGGGCCACGTCAACATAGTCCATCACATCATCATCTAAGCAACCTACATAGCTGCCAAGCCTGCCCTTATCAATCGTTCTGATCTGCTCCAGCATAACCATAGAGTTTTGGGGCAGGCCAAAGTATGGAGGGACACCGATATGGGTCGGCTGATGGAGTTTCTTCACCCTGGTCGTGATAGGGGCAATGATGATGGTCGGGCTGTGGCGATTCCCTATGTTGTTCTGGATCACAAGGACGGGGCGGTTGCCGCCCTGTTCAGAGCCGATCACCGGATCTAAATCAGCATAGTACATCTGGCCGCGCAGCACTTCATCTGGCAGTTCTATATTCATAAGGACACCTCACCTTTATGTGATTTGCCCTTGCAGCCAAATACCCAATTACTTCCCAGGTAGTGTGCAAAACACATCTGACCGCCAATCCATCCAGAGTCCCCTATTATCATAGCTGGCGATTGGCCGTCCTCGTGTTGGCGGTCAGATATGTAATGCACACTATTTGTCCTCGACACCCCGTGCGCAGGCCGAAGCCTGGGAAGTCGTCAAGCGGTGGCCTGCTCACCACCTCACGGGAGTTTCACCCCAACTGTCGTTCTGACAGAGCCGCCCCCATTGTTTGAGACTGTGGCTGGGCGGGAGTACCATTGTGATTCCGACTGTCATTGCCATGCCGGGGGCAACCCGGCACTTACAAAGGGAGTTCTCGCTCATCCCGGAAAAACTGGATATTTTCGCAGACCTTATTTTCAACAGGTCATGATTTCCAGCAGTCCGGGCCTCGTGGCGTACCCTGTTGTGGTAGCTCATGCTTTCACACATCGGAACTGATGTACTTGACGAATGGGTATTCGGTTATCAAGGAGCATTGAGGGGCCTGCGGCCCTCTCAACCCCCTACTACAACTTTCAACGCCTCAAACCGAACTTATTTTTTTAAAAAATCTAAGACAAATTTTTCAAAGGCCGCTTTCCTCTTTTGAACAGCCCGATCACTAAGTTTGTACCTCTCGCACAGAGCGTTTGTGCAGGAGCGTTTCGCACCAGACAAATAGAGTTCCAGCAAGTCCTCTGCCCAGAGCTTCCATTTACGCAGGGCTGTCTTCAGTTCTTCAATCAGAAGGTGGTCAGCAGCAAGCCCTTCGAGATCAAAGGCCGAGGGGACGCTTTCGTGTAGCGATTCAAGTCCGGCTTCTGGCACACCGGCGTCCAAGGATAAAACTGAGTAGATTGAACCAGCTTTGCGCTTCCGCTGGGCAACTGTGTTTTTGCTGTTCCACTCCTGGTATTCGACTGCGGTCATTTCGATATACATACAATCCAATTCATCCCCATCCGCAAAGCAGTCTTTTATGAAGTACCGACGCCGCTCGGCGGGCAATCCCCAGTTTTCTTTCAAAATAGCATCCCATTCTGCCGGTGTTGCCACGACGAGCCGACGGACACCATTCACCTGTTTATAAACTAAATATGTAGTTTTCATTTGTGATCTCCTTGAATTTTTGAAAGTCAAAAATTCAAGGAGATCACGGATAGCGGCAGAGCGCCGCCTGCCAAGCAAACAGATCCATTCCCTACTCCATTTCTGGAGCGGCAACAAAAAAATGGCCGGGCATTAGGAAATAGAGGGGTACGTCCCCTCACATTCCTAATGTCCGGCCATTTGGTGACTATCTACCTTACGGTACGATGACCCGTTGCTCGGTACACTTAGACCTTATTCTGTTGTCACTTCCCGCTTCGTGTTTAATATCCGAAACTACCCTGCCTTCCGGTATAATATCTTCCGGCGCAGGGCCAAATCGACCTCCACGACCCTATGACATCGGGGGCACTTGATCTCAATTTTTCCTGTAGTAGGTGATATCTTGTCCATCACGCGCCAATTACATTTAGGGCACCTCACGGCAACATTGATAGGTTGGGCCATCAGTTATCATCCTCCATTTCAATATCGGCCAGCGCATAGGGGTTCTGCAAATAATCCTTTTTCAGCAGGCCAAGCCTTTTCAGTCTGATGGACATAGCCTGTTTGGAAACACCAAGGAACTGTGTCATTTTGCAGAATAGTTCATATTCCTTTGGCCGGTATATTTTATTCAATATATCAATACCGCACTCTAAGTTAAATTTTTGGAGCGCCCCAAGTACGATCTCAGAGGGGAGCAGGAGAGCAGACGCTAAATTATCAGCTTGCCACTCATCCCAATCGCGGATTGGAAATTGCGGACTACGCCCCTGATAATAGACAACACGATTTTGAAGCAATCTATTAGTTGAATATAAGCTGGCTAAAATCTGGTGGGCTGTTTCGTGCGCCAAAGTAAAGTGATATCTTCCGCACAGAGCTGGATTCTTCTTTAAGTCAGTTTCTATTAGGAGAGTTCTTCCATCAAGGTAGTAGAAGCAGGGCTGTCCACTATCATCGTAGAGTTCAACGCCGACCTCCTTAAATGCGGTCATTCCGAGGGTCAGCCCGTCTTTTGATAGATGGAAATAGTCAATGTGGAGGCCGCAAAGCTCACATGCGAGGATTTCAGGGTCAACACGATCAACTTGCCGGTCTACAAACTAAGGTAAATGCTTGTAGTCATTGAAAACCTGGGTTGCTATTTTTTCAATGTCACTTCGGGATAAATAACTCATCATTTGTACCCCTATTTTCATAAAAACGAATTTCGACAAAAAGAAATGATAATCTTGACACGATGTGCAACTCGTTGTACTATATGTGCAGGTCAAGTTCATATTCCATATTATAGGCAAATTAACTGCATATGTCAATATGGAATGTGTAATTAGTTGCACATCAGTTGGAGGTAGTATAATGAAGTTTGCTGAAAAAGTACGAACCGCAAGACTCAATATAGGCTATACGCAGAAGCAGCTTGCGGAAATAACTCATGTTGCGCTCCGTACTATCGTCAGCTATGAAAAAGGGGAAAGTTACCCCCGGAAAAGAGAAACCTACACAGCCCTTGCAAATGCCCTCAATGTTGAAACAAACTACCTCTTGACAGAAGATGAAGAATTTGTGGTCAATGCCGCTGAACGATATGGCGCTCACGGAGCATCACAGGCCCAAGCTGTGGTTGATGGATTTTCCGGCCTGTGTGCTGGCGGCACTTTGTCCGAAGAAGATAAAGATGCTGTGATGAAAGCGTTACAGGACATTTATTGGGAGTCAAAAGCAAGGAACGTGCAAAAATATACACGAAAAAAATTTAAAAAATCCTGATTATGGGACAGTGACCCATATATGATTTGTGATGCAAGGAAACCTTTGTGCTTTTGGGGGTGGAACGTCTATGCTGCAAAAGGCAGAAACGATCTATCATAAAGCGAATGAACTTGTAAGGCGCTGTGGAACGCGGGATACCCTGCGAATCGCCGGTAAGATCGGCATTTATATACACCAAATTGATACTTTTAAGGAGTTGCTGGGAATGTATAGTTACCAGCATAAGGAGAGACATATTCTGCTGAACTCCAACATGGATCACATTACAGTTCAAATGGTCTGTGGGCATGAGATCGGTCATGATATTTTTCATAGGGAGAAAGCCAAGAGCAGAATGGGGCTCCAGGAATTCACCCTGTTTGATATGCGGAGCGAGATGGAGTATGAGGCCAATGCCTTTGCAGCCCACTTGCGTATCGACAGTGAGGAATTGCTTGAGCTTGCAGGTCACGGATATGATGTGGTTCAGCTTTCCTCAATAATGGGAACAAATGTTAATTTGGTGCTCATCAAGTTAAATGAACTCAACCGTATGGGGCTTCGACTTGACCTCCCATATGTTCCCCACTCGGATTTTCTAAAGAATATAACAATATAAGGTCAGAGCCTCTCCCTTAGTCTAATCTTATTAAAGATAAGCAACAGGCCCGGTCCTTCTTAAGGCCGTCCTGTTGCTTATAACTATTAAGGTTCATATTGATTATGTTGCAGATGCAAGCGATATATGTATTTCATTTCTTTCCGTACTGTCAGATTTGCTGTCAAAGAATTCCTGTATGAAACGACAAATCGTTGCGCCACAAGGCTTTGAAGGGTGCATCTTTTTTGATTCCCGGGGGTCTTGCCATTGCCCGGGCGAAATAAATTCGCCCTTCGCCGAGGTTTTGCCTGCGGCAAAACGCTCGTACGGCGCAAAAGCGCCGCGGCCCAGAAGGGCCGTTGGGTGAACTCCAAGACAGCCGATTGAAATTTTGAACTATCTATCTTGTCATGCTTTGTCAAAACGAAAGGGCATCCGTAAGGATGCCCTTTCGTTTTGGGTTCCGCCGACTCAGGAGCGGCTCCCTCCTTCGGCTCCGGCCGCTCTCCGGCTCCTCTCCCGATTCAAAGGCGGGAATGTACCGCCGCAGATAGTCCCGCAGGGCCTGATCGCAGACGTATACATATGTGCCGTAAATTCCCCGGGTCAGAAACGTTGCGTAGGTGTTGAGCACATACCGCAGCAGGTCCTCCTCGGAAACGCCCGACTTTACCCTGCTGTGTCTTTCGCCAACACCTGCTTTACGGCGTCATGCACACGCGTTTGATGCGGTAATACTCCAGAAGGGAATCGGTGGAAAAATCTGCGCCGATTCCGCTTTTTTTCATACCGCTGTGGGGATAAGGCAGCGGCGAACCGCCGCCCCACACATTGATAAATACCTCGCCGGTCTCCAGCTCCTGATAAAGGCGGAACGCGGAGGACAAATTGGTGGTATACGCATAGGAGGAGAGTCCGTACTCCGTGTCATTGGCCAATTCGATCGCCTCATCCAGGGTTCGGAAGGTGATGACGGGCAGAACCGGCCCAAAGATTTCTGTCCGGCAGATCTCCATGTCGTTGGTGCAGCCGGTCAACAGAGCGGGAGTCAGATAGTAGCCCGGCTTTCCCTCGGGAATCTGTCCGCCGCAGACCAGATGAGCCCCTGCCTGGACAGCCCGGTCGATCAGCCCCATCACGCGGGCGCGTTCTCCCTCCGAGATCAGGGGACCCATGTCGCACTCCTCCCGACCCCATCCCAGCCGGCAGGCCTTAAATTGCTCCGCCACCATGGCGCAGAATTCCTCGGCCACTGACTCGTGGACAATGGCCCGGTTTACACTGGTGCACAGCTGTCCGCAGTTATTCATTTTCAGCCCGGCCAGGAAGCGGGCGGCAGCAGGCAGGTCGGCGTCCGACATGACCACAGCCGGAGCGTTTCCGCCCAGCTCCAGGGAGTGGGACTTGATACTCTTGCTGGAAGCTGCCACCACCTGCAGGCCGGTTTGAGTGGAGCCAATCAGGGTGATCATTTTGGGGATGGGACTTTCATTGAGCGTGGTCCCCACCTCGTCCACTGTACCGCTGACAATGTTGACCACACCGGCAGGGAATCCGATCTCGTGGGCGAGTTGGCCAATCCGAAGCGCAGACAGCGGCGTAAGAGAGGCAGGCTTAATCACACAGGTACAGCCGGAGGCCAGGGCAGGTCCCAGCTTTGCTCCCAGATTCAGCAGGGGCATGTTCCAGGCCAGATGGCTGATGACCGCACCCAGAGGCTGATACTGCGTCAGGTGATAGGTCCTGTAATCCGTGTTGTAGTCGGGTGTGACCCGGCCATAGACTCGGCGCGCCTCCTCATAGTAAAAGCTGAGCGCGTCGCACAGAACCTGGAACCCACGGCTGGCTCCGGCATAGGACTTTCCCGTCTCCAGGCTGAGCAATTCCACCAGCTCCTCCTGGTGTTCCAGCAGAACACTTTTCAGCTTGTTGATCCAGATTCCCCGCTCATTGAGAGACATTCTGGACCAGAGGGGGAAGGCCTTCTGCGCGCTGGCCAGCGCAGCCAGAGTCTGTTCCCTGCTGGCTCCGGGCAGAGAGACAATTTTTTCTCCCGTACCCGGCGCGTAAACGGGGCGCGTGGTCCCCTCTCCCTTAACCAGCTGCCCGCCGAAATACTGATAAAATTCCATTCGGATGCTCCTTTCCCGTTCCATACAGCCGGGGACACCGACTCCGGTGTCCCCGGCTCAGCCTGTTTTATTGGGCCAGTCCGGCCTGTTCCAGCAGCGGAATATAAATTTCTTCCTCTTCCTTCATGTGCTCATAATACTCGTCCGCATCCAGATAGAACCAGTTGGAGGCCATGTTGTCGATGAACTCCCGATAGGACTCGCTCTCCGCCGCAGTCTTGACCGCTTCTTCCAGCACATCCAGCACTTCCTGGGGTGTGCCTTTGGGCGCCACGAACCCGCGGGTGGACAGAATCACCAAATCATAGCCCAGTTCCTGGGCGGTCGGGGTGTCGGGAAATGCGGCCATGCGCTCCTCCGTCATGGACATGATGGGGAAAATCTGGCCTGCATCGATCTGGGACATGCAGTCCACAGGGCTGAACACGGCCACGTCGATGTCGCCATTGGCCAGGGCCAGCCCCACGCCGGTGCCGCCGCCGGAGTTGGGCACGATGTTGACCTCAATTCCCGCCTCGTTGCACAGGGCCAGGATGGCCAGATGCCACATGCCGCCCGCGCCGCCGGTGCCCCAGTTCAGCTCGCCGGGATGGTCCTTGGCATAGGCGATCAGCTCTTCCACATTGGAAAAGCGCTCATCATCGGTGCGGATCAGGATTGTGGCCGCGTCATAGACCACAGCGCCGATGGGCTCGAAATCATCGCAGGTCAGATCAGAGTAGCCCAGTGTCGTCAGGGTGGCCAAGTTGGTCATTGCCATGCCGATGGTGTACCCGTCTGGCTCACTGTCGGCCAGTTGCTCCATCCCGATAGAGGTGGACCCGCCGTCCAAATTCTCATAGATCATGCTCACGCCCAGAGTCTTCTCCATCTCCATCCCAATGCTCCGGGCGATCAGGTCGCTGCCGCCGCCCAGCCCCTGAGGAATGATCATGGTGATGTTGTCTGTGGGATACGAGGTCCCCTCTCCCTCGTTGCTTGAGCCGCCGGGCGCGTCCGTGCCGCGGCTGCAGGCCGCAAGCCCTCCGACCATAGCCAGCGCCAGTGTCCATGCCAACAGTTTCCGCTTCATAAGTAGATCCTCCTTTAATAAAAATATGATCTCTCCTGTTTTACTCCGCTTTTGCCCTCTCTTTCTGGATCAGCCGCTTGACCTTGGGATAGGCAACCATAAAGACCGTCAAAACCCAGAAGAAGATACAAATGGGACGATTGAAGAAAATCTCGTAGCTTCCCTGTGAGAGGATCAGAGACTGGCGCAGGTTGGTTTCCAGCAGGTCACCCAGCACCATACCCAGGATCAGTGGAGAGGACGACACGCCCACCGACTCCAGCAGAAAGCCCAGCACACCGAACACCACCATGACCAGGATAAAGAATGTCTTGTTGCTGGAGGCGTAGGAACCTACAACACAGGTAATCAGAATCAGGGGCAGCAGCATTCTCTTGTCCAGCTTCAGCAGCTTGGCGAAAAACCGGGCCAGAAACAGCCCCATAAACAGCATGCAGATATTTGCGATGATGGAATAGATGTAAACTCCTGTCACAATGGGGCCCTGTTCCACAAAGATCATGGGGCCCAGCCGTAGTCCGTGAATCGCAAAGGTGCTCATCATAATGGCGGTCACGCCGTCTCCGGGAACACCCAGCGAGAGCATGGGGATCAGGGCACCTCCCACAGTGGCATTGTTGGCACACTCAGGGGCGGCAATGCCCTCGGGAATACCGGTACCAAATTTCTCCGGGTGGTCGGAGTTGGTCTTTTCGGAGTTATAGGCTACAAAGGCGGCGATAGGTCCGCCCGCTCCCGGCATGATTCCCACGCCGGTCCCGATGACCGTGGATCGGAACAGGGTTCCCTTCAACTTCCAGATCAACTTCCAGCCAGGGAAAATCTTTCCAATCTTCTGGTAATCCTTCTTCCCTTTATCCATGGTAAACAACTGCTTGATAATCTCCGACACGCCGAACAGGCCGATCAACACCGGGACCTGGTCGATACCGGCCATCAGTTCCCGGCTTCCGAAGGCAAATCGATTCAGGCCGGTCAGACTATCCATTCCGATGGTGGTGATCAGGACGCCGATGATGGTGGACAAAAGCCCTTTCAGCAGAGACTCCGAGGAGGCGTCTGCAATGACAACTAATCCGAAAATAGAAAGGACAAAATACTCTGGATACCCAAACTGGGCGGCCACAGTGGCGATGAGGGAGCAGCCCAAAACCAGTACGATGCAGCTGAACATCCCACCAATGAAGGAGGACACCGTAGAGATACCGATCGCCTTCCCTGCCTCTCCCCGTTGGGCCATGGGATAGCCGTCCAGAGAAGTCATCACCGCGCTGGAGGTACCGGGCACCTTCATCAAAATAGCGGCAATGGAACCCCCGTAAACACCTCCCACAAATACCCCCAGCATCATGGCGATGGCGTCAATATCGTTCATGCCGAAAGTAAGTGAGGTCAGAACTGCCACAGCCATAGTGGCCGTCAGGCCAGGGATGGCCCCCACAATAATCCCGGCAAAGGTTCCAAACACCGTGAACAGTATCGTCTGCACTGAGAGCAGCTCCATTACACTTCCAACTGTCAAAGCATGGTCCCTCCTCTCTTATAAAAACAGCATGGGGATGTTGATTCTCAGAGCCACAACAAAGACCCCGTAAATGATGGCGATGGTGCAGATCGGGAGCAGAATGATCTGCCACACTTTCCGGACGCCGTTCAGAAGCATTCCGCCCGCCAAAAAGACAAACGCACAGATTTCAAAGCCCACCGTCCGCAGCAGCAGAGCAAAGAGCACAATCATAATCAGGTTGCCCGCCACCCGAAGAATTCCCATCTTGTTGGACAGGATCATTGCCCAGGTCTCTTTCGTTTTCTGCAGCTCCGCCTGTACGTAAGTGGGGTTCTCATACCGGCCGCGCAGGATTTTCTGCACCTCCTGTACCGCCAGAATGGCGGCAATCGCCAGCATCAGAACAGCCAGCACATTGGGGACAGCCTCAGGCCCCACCGCTGAGATGCTGCTGTAATCCGAAAATGTGGAAGTCTGTGCCAGGACGATTCCGGAGACCAGCACGGTCGCCGCAATCAAAATCAAATTCCCTACCATAATACCGCCGTCTCCTCCCTATCCCTGTTCCGCCAGAAACGCGCGGACTGTCCGAATCACTGCCCTGTGGTCGTCTCGATGATCCAGACCGGAAACGCACACCGTTCCGACCTGTCCGACTCCAAGCACATAGATGGGAAACGCGCCTCCCAGCGGGAGAAATTCCTGAAAGTCCCTGCCCCTGTCCGCAATGGTCGTGTGACTCAGTTCCAACTCACAGAATACGCGCAGAGAGCTGCACCGAAACACATGCGCCACGTTGCATTTTCTTCGCACCGCCCGCTGATGGTTGAGGTGCGTGTCCTGAAAGGCGTAGTAGAAAAGTTGTTTCTCATTGCTTTCTATCGAAATCGCCAGATTCCATTGCTCCTGCCTGGCCAATTCCACCAGGAGATTGCCCAGCCGCCACGCATCCTCCGCGTCAAACTTCGGAAATCGAAGCTGGTGTTCTTCTTGAATGGTCTGTTCCAGTAGTTCCTTGGTATCCACTTCAGTCGCCTCCTTTTGTCTGATCCTAGTTTTCCCTTTGCGCGCCTGACTGAAGAGAATCGGCCGCTCCTCTTGAAGCCCAGGGCAATTTACACAGAAACAGCGCTCCGAATTTGATTTTTTGACGATTTCTCGAGATATTCTCGGCCACAAACCATTCATGTTGTACAAATTTTAGCATAGAAACGTATAAATGAAAAATATTAAAATCGAATCAAATCCATAACAAGACGTTATGGATTTATAAATTCTTGCACTATCCTCCGGTTCTGTAGATCTCTCACCCCAAGTTAACCGGCATTTTCTCATCTTTGCACACCAGGCGTCTTCTTTCCTCCATCAAAAAAGTTCGGGGGTACTGAAGCACCTCCGAACTTTTTTACCAGATTCCGCAGAGTCTTTACAAACAGCCCATCACTCCTGCCGCTAATTGGTATATCCGTCCATCTCGATCAGCCGAAACCGCTGGAGCATGAACTCCTTAAACTCATCCAGCGCCTTGGTGAAATAGGTTTTCTTTCGGTAAGCGATGTGCAGATGCAGTGTCAGCGGCGTGTCAAAAGGAGTAATGGCCCAAAATCGTCCCGTCTGCAGCCTTCTTCGGACAGACAACTTGGACAGAACTCCGATTCCAAGTCCGGCGTCCACCGCATTTTTAATAGCCTGTGTATTGTGGCAGGACCAGGCGGCATACCATCTGACATCCGTTTTCGACATCTCCATGGAGAAGCGGGCGCGGGTTTTGCTCCCCTCCTCCCGGACAATGAAATCCATGTCTTTCAAATCTTCCACCGTGACGTTTTCCCTCCCATACAGAGGGTGGTCCCGGTTTACCACCAGGACAATCTCCGTGTCTCCTAGGGGTTCTGTCTGAATGGCCCGGCTGTATATGTCTCCCTCCACCATCGCCAGGTCCAGCTTACTGTCCAGCAGCGCCCGCTCAATCACATCTGTATTGTCCACCGTCGCGACGATCTGGGTCTGAGGACATTTTTCCCGATACGCCCGTGTAATTTCCGCCAGAATCGAGGTCCCCACCGTTATGCTGGCCCCCGCCCGGACGATATCCTTCTGATTCGCCTCGGCCATGCTCTGGTCCATTTTTTCCATCAGGTTCAGCACCTGAGAGGAATACTCATACAGGCGCTTTCCATCCGGCGTCAGCAGCAAGGTCTTGTTGCGCCGCTCAAACAGGGTACGCCCATAGTACTCCTCAATCTCTGAAATTGTCTTGCTGATGGCCGGCTGTGAAATATACAGCTCGTTGGACGCCTTGGTCATATTCATGTCCTTACAGACGGCATTGAAAACTTTCAGATGCCTTGTGTTCAGCATACGTCCACCCTTCTCCTGTCCACCCAGTCTGCCAGCCAAGTCCGGCTTTGGACCTTTTTTCGGCCGACGCCTGCCTGTTACTCCCCTGCGATGCGGAAAAGGGATCCAGCCATCAGACTCTCTCATAGGCACGGCGGCTTACCCTTATACTTTACCACAATAACTTAAGAGATACAAGAGTGAGTCCTCCCATGCCCTGTACCCCCACCGCCTCAACGGCCGCCGTTTTCTTCTTTCCGGTCCAGCAGCGCCCGGACCATCCCCCGGGCCGAGATGTCCGAGGCCAGCAGGCAGCGGGCGGTGCTGCGGGCCGCCAGGGCGCGGGCTGTGACCGGGCCGATGCATACACAGGTGAGTCCGCGGGGAATCGTCACCCCGCTGTCGAGCAGAAAGTCCACCCCGCTGGCGCTGGAGAGAAACAGGCAGTCCGTCTCTTCCAGCCGGTCCTGGAGCCCGCCCCGGTCCACCGGGGCGGGCCGGAGATCGTACAGGGGAATATCCTCTGTGGGAAAGCGCTGGGACAGCGCCCGCTCCAGCTCCCGGGAGCCCAGCCGGGAGCGGAACAGCCGTACCGACTCCCCGGGGGAGAGCCGCTCCAGCAGGGCGTCCGCCAGTCCCCGGGTGGTATGGACCGCCGGACACAGGTCGGCGGAGATGCCGTGTCGGCGCAGGGCCGCCCCGGTGGCGGAGCCGATGACGGCAAACCGGCAGGCGGCCAGGGACCGCAGGTCCACTCCGGCGCGATCCAGAGCCTGAAAAAATGCCTCCACCCCGTTCTGGCTGGTGAGCACAATCCACCCCGGGCGGAGGCGCAGCTGCTCCCAGGGGAAGGAGACCGGCAGCTCCACCGTGCGGGTGGTCATCAGGGAGAAGGGGCGCGCCCCCAGCTGCGTCAGCAGGGGCCGCAGACGCTCCTGCATGGCCGGCGTTCCGGTGAGGGCAGCCCGGACCCCCTCCAGCGGTCTGGTCACAGGCGAGGTCAGGTCCAGGGCCGCAGTCTCTCCCACCACGATCACGGCGGGGGGGCAAACACCCCCCCCCCCGGCGGGCCCCCGCCCGTCCCTTTTATNATGGGGGGCGCAGCCCCCCGAGACCACGGCGGCCGGGGTATCCGGCGAGCGCCCCGCCGCCGTCAGCCGCCGCACCAGAGCGGGGAGCTGGGACAGTCCCATCAGGATAACCGTCGTCCCCTTCGCCCCGGCCAGCCGGTCCAGCTGTTCGGAGGAGCCGTCCCCGGTGTGGGCGGTGATCACATGGAAGCTACGGCTCAGTCCCCGGTGGGTGACGGGAATGCCCGCCTGGCCCGGGATGGCAATGGCGGAGGATACCCCGGGCACCACCTCAAAGGGAATGCCCGCCTGCCGGAGAGCCAGCGCCTCCTCCCCGCCCCGGCCGAACACAAAGGGGTCTCCCCCCTTCAGCCGAACCACCTGATGGCCCGACCGGGCCAGCTGAATCAGCGTCCGGGAAATCTCCTCCTGGGGGGCGCTGTGCCGGCCCATGCGCTTTCCCATGTACACCCGCGCCGCCTGCCGGGGGATGGCGTCCATCAGCTCCAGGTCGATCAGGTCGTCATAGACCACCGCGGTGCACTCACACAGCAGCCGATATCCCCGCAGGGTGATCCACTCGGCCGGGCCGCAGCCGGCCCCCACCAGATAGACCCGCCCGACTGACCCGCTCATCCCTCTCCCTCCTCTGTCTCCACGCCCGCCAGACTGCGCTTCTCCTCCGGCGTCAGGGGGCGGCCCAGCTCCAGGCACCGGCGGCACAGCGCTTTCAGCACCGCCTCCCGCCGGGCCGCCCCCTCCACATGCTCCCGCACCCAGGGGCGGACAGCCCCCAAATATGCCAAAATCTCCTCCACTCCCTCGGGCAGGCCTTCGGCAAACCGGTCCCGGAAATAGACCGCCGCCGAGGGGCTGCATCCTCCCGTGGACACCCCCACAGACAGCTCTCCCCGCTTCAGCAGGGCCGGGAAGAAAAAGGTGCTCTCCTCCCGGTCGTCCACCACATTGACAGGGATCCGCCGCGCCCGGCACAGAGCGGCCGCCCGGCGGTCCGTCTCGGGCCCGGCGGCCGCCACCACAAAGTCCGCCCCCGCCAGGTCCCTCTCCTCAAAGGGGCGGCGCAGTAGGGTGAGACCGGGCATCTCCTCCAGCTCCGGCAAAACGGCTGGGGACACCAGGGTGAGCCGCGGGCCGTAAGGGAGCAGGCGCTCCACCTTGCCCAGCGCCACCCGGCCCCCGCCGATCACCAGCCCGGGGACATCCTTCAAATCCACAAAAAAGGGAAAATAAGCCACGTTCCCCCTCCTTATCCTTTCGATACGCAGTAATACTGCCACCCCTCCGGCGCCATGATCCGGCGGACGGACACCCCGAACACCCGATCCAGCACGCCGTCTTCAAACAGTTCCCCCGGGCTGCCGATTCCGGCCAGCCGCCCCTCCTGCAGCAGCGCGGCCCGGTCCGCACCCCCCAGGGCCAGGGACAGGTCGTGGAGGACCAGCACCACCGCCCGTCCCTCCCCCGCCAGAGTCCGGGAGAAGCGCATCAGGTCCAGCTGATGCTGAATGTCCAGATAAGTGGTGGGCTCGTCCATGAGGATGGTTCGGGTGTCCTGGGCCAGAGCCATGGCCAGATACACCTTCTGCCGCTGGCCGCCGCTGAGGGTCTGCACCGGTAGCTGGGCCAGCTCCCAGGCGTCGGCCAGCTCCAGCGCCCTCCGGGCGGCGGCGTGATCCTCCGGCCGATACCGCCGGGGGTAGGACAGATAGGGGAACCGGCCGTGGAGCACCATGCGGTAGGCGGTGATGTTGGGGACGTTGCGGGACTGGGGCAGATAGGTGACCTTTTGAGCCAGCTGCCGCCGGGTGAGGCGAGCGGCGGGCTCACCGTCCACCAGCACCTGTCCCCCGGCGGGGGGCTGGAGCCCGGCAATCACCCGCAGCAGGGTGCTCTTGCCGCAGCCGTTGGGGCCCAGCAGAGCCAGAACCTCCCCGGGGTTCAGGTCCAGGCTCACGTCTTGCACCACCAGGGGCCCGCCGTAGCCCGCGGAGATATGTTCCAGCTGAATCATGGAATGCGCCCCCCTCTCTGCCGCAGGAGCAGCCAGATGAAGAAGGGGCCGCCCGCCAGGGAGAGGACAATGCCCACGGGGATGACATAGGGGGCAAACAGCAGGCGGGAGAGCAGGTCGCACACCGTGAGCAGAGAGGCCCCGCCCAGGGCGCAGGCCAGCAGCAGGGGAAGACTGTCCTCCCCCACCGCCCGGCGCATGATGTGGGGGACCAGCAGCCCCACAAAGCCCATCAGACCGGCGAAGCTGACGGCGGCCCCCGCCAGGGCGGCCGCCAGAGCCAGCAGGACCAGGCGCAGGGGCTTTACCGGCAGCCCCAGGCTCTGGGCCGCCTCCCGGCCCAGGGCGAGAATGTCCATCTCGCCGGAGAGGGAAATCAGCAGGATCAGAGAAACCAGAACCACCCAGAAGGCGGGAACAATTCGGTCCATGGACAAGTTGTTCAGCCCGCCGATGCGGAAGTCGGAGTAGCCCAGCAGGGCATCCGGGAAAAACGTGACCACCGCGTCAATGCCCGCACTGAAAATATTGGACACCGCCACCCCTGCCAGCACCAAGGTGATGCGGCTGGCTCCGGTGCGCTCCGCGATGAACAGCACCAGCAGCACCCCCAGGAGGGCCCCCAGAAAGGCGGCCAGAGGGGTGAGGGCCACTGACTGGGGCAGCAGGGCGGAGCACAGCGCCACCATCAGCCCCGCCCCCGAGTTGACCCCGATGATGTTGGGAGCGGCCAGGGGGTTATGGAGCACGCTCTGGATCACCGCCCCGGACACCGCCAGGGCGGCCCCCGCCAGCAGACAGCCGCAGGTGCGGGGCAGCCGGACCAGCTGCACAATATCTCCCTCCAGGGTGCCCTCCAGCTGCCCCAGAAGGGCCTGCGGGATCAGGGTGGGAGAGAGTACGGCGGTGGAGCCCAGGCAGAGGCTGAGCAGGGCGGAGAACAGGGTGAGCAGAAGCAGCCCCGACAGCACCCGCCCCGCCGGGCGGAGGTCAGGGGTAGAGGATGTCCGCAAGCTTTTCATAGGCTTCCCCCCAGCGCGCATTTGGCTTCAGATTATATAAGGAGTGCTCCAGGGTGTGGAACCGCCCCTCCCGCACCGCTCGCAGGTTGCCCCAGGCGGGGTTGGACAGGAGGGTCTTCTCCAGGGTCTCCCGGGCGTCGGTATCGTCCGAGCCCTGGAGAACCACAAAGATATAGTCCGGGTCGGCGGCCAGGATGGCCTCCAGACTCAGCTCCTCCAGCAGGGAGGCGCTGCTGTCCGCCACATTGACGCAACCCAGATCGGAGAGCATCTCCCCCAGGAGGAAATCAGAGCTCCCCTTCACCTTGCAGCTGGAGCCGGTGGCCCGGATGGTGAGCACCGTGGGAGCCGAGCCGTCCTGGCGCGCCCTGGCCGCCTCCACCTGTTCCTGGACCTCCAGGCCGTAGGTCTCATAGTTCTCCGGGCAGCCGGTGAGGCCGGTGCAGATCTTCAGCATGTTCAGATAGTCGTCAAAGCTCTGGATGTCGAAGTAGGCCGCCGGAATACCGGCCTTTTCAAACGTACTTTGCAGCTCCAGGTCCGCCGTAGTGTTGCAGCTGGATAAAATAAAGTCGGGCCGGGCGGCCAGAAGGACCTCCAGATTGGGTTCCTTCACCGCCCCCAGGTCCGCCACGTCGTCATCCAGCCCCAGGTCAAAGGAGGTCCAGGCGTCGTGGGCCGAGGCCGCCAGGGTGTCCCGCCCGCCCGCCAGACACCATACGTCGGCAAAGCTGCCGATGAGGGCGGCCACCCGCTCCGGCTTTTCCAGCACCACCTCCCGCCCCAGATCGTCCGTGAAGGATACCGTCCCCTGAGACTGTGCCGAGTCGGCCTCATCCGCCGGCTGCGGAGAACTGCCGCAGCCCCCCAGGAGAGCCGTCAAAAGCACTGCGGCAAGAAATCGGAATCGTATGTTTTTCATGGATGCTCCTCACAGCAGACCACAAAAGCCGCCAGATTTTTCAAGATACAAGATAACTATAACATATCCCGCCGGCCGAGGGAAGCCCTCGGTCGGCGGGGTCGAAAGTTCGGCCGAAGCGTCCTCGGTCAGCAGCTGGCGCCGCCCTCCAGATGGAGAGGCGCGTCCAGAATGGCTTGCTTTCGCTCCATCACGTCGCCGGCTTTCAGCTGGCCGATAAAGTTGTCGACACCGATACGCTCGATGAACATACCGAAGCGCTCACCTGTCCTGCCCTGCTCCCGATAGAGGAGCAGCGCCCGCTCCACCATCTCGAAAACCTGCTCTTTGGTGTAGATTTCATCCACCATGGTGCCCAGGCGCTGGCGCTTTCCCCACAGGCCGCCCACAAAAATGCGATAGCCCATCTTCTCCTCCGTCACGCAGTCAAACCGGCAGGCATCCACGCATTTTCCGCAGTTGTTGCAGACGGTCCGGTCGATCTGCATGATGCCATCCTCGTCCAGCTGGGCGGCCTTCACCGGACATACATCCACCACGGAACACTTTTTGCAGCCGTTGCAGTCATCCGGGTCATAGGCGGGCACTCTCTGTCCCATAATGCCGAAATCGTTGAGCGAGGGCTTGATGCAGTTGTTGGGGCAGCCGCCGATGCCGATTTTGAACTTGTGGGGCAGCTTGACATCGTACCAGCCCTTGTAGAACTTCTCATGAAGTTCTCGGGCCAGTCCCTGAGTGTCGATCAGGCCGTGGACACACACGGTGCCCTTGCAGGCCACAATGGGGCGCACCCGAGACCCGGTACCGCCGGTGTACAGGCCCGCTGCCTTGATACACGCGTCAA
This sequence comes from Clostridium phoceensis, assembly GCF_001244495.1. NCBI lineage: Bacteria > Bacillati > Bacillota > Clostridia > Eubacteriales > Clostridiaceae > Clostridium > Clostridium phoceensis. The sequence continues at coordinate 90,195 of NZ_LN866273.1, forward strand.
ATGGCTCTATGGTTTCATAGGTCAGCCCTTGCACTTCGATCGTCAGGCGGGAAGTCATGGCCAGCTGTCCGCTGCCATATTTCTCTGCGGCCTCGGCCGCTGCCATAAACTGACTGCTGGTGAGCACCCCGTTCACCGTAATCAGACGGGCCACAAAGTGTTCCCCGTCCCTGTTCATGATGTAGCCTCTCCCTTTTAAGGCTTTTTTCTCCGCGTCGGTGATTTTCATACTGTCTACTCTCCTTGCTGTCTGAAAATAGTTGTCACACTTATTGCCCCAGCTGGGTGTTGAACAACACGCCGCCCTCCAGAATGCGGGTATTGGTATAGCCAAAGTGTTTCAGTCGATTCTGCAGCAGATAAGTTCGCTTCCCGGTTGAACATACCAACAGCAGTTTCTCATCCAGGGGGTGTCCCTCCAGCGGGCCGTTCACCTGGCTGAGCTGAATGTAAGGCACGTCCGGAAGGGCGGGTTGGATGGACACGTCCAACATGGTGTAGCCTTCCGCCTCACCCGCGGCATACTGGGCGGGGGTAAAGGACTCCAGTTTGCCGGACAGCTTGTTCAGCAGGGCGTTTACTGCCACGGCAAAGGGATGGATAGCAGTAGAAAAGGGAGGCGCATAGGCGAAATCGCAGTTCTGCAGGTCCTCCAGAACTGCCCCCATGGAGATGGCGGTAACGGCGATGTCGGTCATCTTGTCCACCGCCCCGTTCCCCAAAGTCTGCATCCCCAGCAGTCTGTGGTTCTCCTTGTCGCAAATGAGCTTTATCATCATCTTTTCCGACCCGGGGTAGTAGTGGGCCTTGTCGTCCACTGCCACCACAATGGTCTCCACATCAATGCCGGCCCTTCTGGCGGCGGTCTCGGTGAGGCCGGTTCGGCCCATGCTCACGCCGGGCAGCTTGGCCACCCCGGTGCCCAGCACGCCGGGGTAGGCAGGACCGACCTCACCGGCAATCCTGAGGGCAGCCAGCCGACCGGTGATGTTGGCGGTGGATCCCATGGCGGACCACTGGCGATTTCCAGTCACGCGGTTGGTCACCAGGGCGCAGTCGCCCACGGCATAAATATCCGGATCGTTGGTGCGCATATCTCCATCCACCACCAGTGTGCCCTTGACCATTTCCAGGCCGGAGTCCGTCAAAAACTCCGTATTGGGGCGGTTGCCCATGGCCAGCAGCACCGCATCCGCCTTCATGGGACGGCGGCTGGTGAGTACCTTCTCCGCCTTGCCGTTTCCAGTAATTCCCTCCAAAGCCACGCCGGTAAAGGGCATCACTCCCGCATCGACCATTTTGGACTCCACATAAGTACAGCACTCCGGGTCCAGCAGCTCAGACAGCACATGGGGAGCAAAGTCGATTACGGACACCTTCACGCCCTGGGCAGCCAGGTTCTCCGCCGCCTCCAGGCCGATGAAGCCGCCGCCTACCACAACAGCCCGCCTGATTTCTCCTGCATCCACCTGCTCCCGCATGGCTGCCGCGTCATCAGGGGTTCGCAGAAAGAATACATTCTTCAAACCCAGCCCCTCACACTGGGGGACGAAGGATCGGGCGCCCACCGCCAGGACCAGCTTGTCATACCCCTCGGTGAAGGTTTCTCCCGTGATCAGATCTTTGGCTGCAACTGTTTTGCCGGCGCGGTCCAGACCGGTAACTTCCACACCGGTGCGCACCTGGGCGCCGGTGAGTCCAGTGAATGCCTCGGGGGTATTGACCACCAGAGCGCCTCGTTCTTCAATCACATGTCCCACATAATAGGGCAAACCGCACCCTGCGTAAGAGATGTCCTTCCCTTTGTTCAGAATCAATACCTGCGCGTCTGGTCTCTCCCGCTTCAGCTTGGCCGCAACCTTTGTGCCCGCTGCCACACCGCCTACGATCAATACTTTCATGATCAGGTTCCTCCTTACTTTTTACCTCCATGCTGATGTTATCGACCGATCTCCACCTGTCCCCGCAGGAATGCTTCCACCTGTCCCGCATCCGGAATCGCCTCAATATTCCCCGGAGCAGAGACCACCAGCGCGCCGATGGCGTTGGCTCTCCGCAGCGTCTGTTCCAGAGGCAGTCCCTCCAGATAGCCGCTTAAAATTCCGGCGCAAAACGCATCTCCGGCTCCAAAGGCGTCCACGACCCGTTTCACGGGAAAGCCGGGCGAAACCACCTTCCGCCCCTCCTCATATCCGATGGCCCCTTTGGCTCCATCCTTAATGATAACAGAAGGAATCCGGTATCGCTCCTGGAAAATTCTCGCAATTTCGTCCGGCTGATCCGTCCCAAAGAGGAGCTGCCCCTCTTCCCTGCCGGGCAGGACGATGTCCACCATGGGCCAGATTTTCTCCATCGCCGCACGCGCCTCGTCAATGGTCCACATCTTCAGACGGAGGTTGGGATCGAAACAGACTTTGACCCCCTTCTCTTTGGCGGCCTCTATCGCCCTGCACGCCGTGGCGGCCACCGCAGGACTCACCGCCAGCGTAATTCCCGAAACCATAAAATACCTGGCGCTCTGGATGTACGACTCGTCCAGCAGATCAGGCGTAAATGCGCTGAATGCAGAATTTTTTCGATAATAGGTATTCCGGTATTCCCCGTTCCCCATGGCCTCTCGGAAGAATATCCCGGTGCTGTGTCCGGCATCAAAGGCCACACGGCTGGTGTCCACACCTTCTCCGCGGAAGGTGTTCACTATCAGGCGCCCGAATTCATCGTCTCCAACCCGGCTGATCCAGCCTGCGGTGTGCCCCTGCCGAACCACGCCTGTAGCCACATTCGTCTCTGCTCCCCCTGTATGGCTTGTATATTGGTGCGCATACCGCAGCGGTCCGGGCGTGACGCTGTCGAACACGACCATGGTCTCTCCCAACGTGACAACATCGACCATTTGACATTCCTCCCCACCGTTCTTTATTAATTTCCAACTGGAATCCCGCTTTGATCGTACCACATTTCATCAAAATTGACCACTACCGCCTCGCTATATCATCGATAATTTCCAGTTATGGATCAGACCCTTCGCTTTTTTCCTGATCGTTAAATTCATAATTTTTAGTTATTAAAACGATAAGAGATTGATAGTTTACAAACAAAAAGTTCTATGATAGCATCAAGCCAGGTTAAGCAAACGGGTACCCGCTCGACAGCAACATTCGGACCGAACCATTCAAAATCCTATCATCTATCAGAAAAGGAGAGCAAAATCATGGATGTTAAGAAGTTTTCCGGTGTGTATCCCGCAGTTATTACTCCTTTTGATGCCAAGGGTGAGGTCGATGTAGAAAAGCTGCGCAACTATATCGATTACCTCAGCGACCGCGTGGACGGCCTGTTCGTGGGCGGCTCTTATGGTTCCGGCCCCATCATGAGCGTGGCGCAGCGGAAGACTCTGGCGGAAGTCACCATTAAAACCGCCGCCGGCCGTGTGCCCGTCATCATGCATATCGGCTGCACCAATCTGAACGACACCATTGAGCTGGCTCAGCACGCCGAGTCCGTCGGCGCCGACGCCATTGCTGCCGTAACCCCCTTCTACTATCGTCACACCCCCGAGGTAATCAAGCAGTATTACGCCGACATTATCGCCTCTGTCAAGATCCCCGTCATCCTCTACAACAACCCCAAGTACTCCAACTTCACTGTGAACGGCGACCTGCTGGCTGAGTTGGCCGACATCGGCCTGGAGGGCGTGAAGGACTCCTCCGCCGACATTGCTCTGTTCTATGACTTCATGGCGAAGGTCAAAAAAACCGGCTTCCTGTTCCTGATCGGTTCCCAGACTCACCTGTTGCCTGCTGTGGTGGGCGGTGCTCACGGCTGTGTGTCTGGTCTGTCCAACGCCTTCCCGGCCTTTATCAAGGAGATCTATGAGGACTGCAAAGCCGGCAAGTTTGCCGAGGCCCGCGAGCTGCAGCTGAAAGCCAATCTGCTTCGGTCCGTTACCGGTTCCGGTATCCCCGTCCCCTTCTATCACGCCGTCCTGCCCATGCTGGGCGTAGACATCGGACTGCCCAAGCGGCCCTTCCTCCCTCTGGGAGAGGCGGAAGTGGAACGTATCCGCAAAGCATTGACGGAGACTCAGATGATCATCGGTTAATCCTCCTGTTGGCGGCTCACATTCCTGTGCATGTGGGCCGCCTTTTTATGATCAATTATCGAGTTCCAAAAAGGAGGAATCCCCATGATCTTCACCCACAGAAATGACTGCGACCGCTATCAGGGCATTACCCCAAATCTGGATGTGGCCCTGCGGTTCATACAAGCAACGGACTTGGACGCTCTGGAACCGGGAAAACACTCTATTTCCGGGCAGGACGTGTGGGTCCGTATTTCCGATGTCACAACCAAGCCGGAAGAGGAAGCGGTTCTGGAAGCCCATCGGGACTTTCTGGATATACAAATGGTCCTGCGCGGGGAAGAGATCATCCGCTGCGGCTTTCTGGGACAGATGACCCACGTTACAGACACGTGTCCGGATCGCGACGTCTCTTTTTACAGCGGTCCAAGCCAGCCCATCACCTTGACAGACGGACAGCTTTTGATTCTGTTTCCCGATGATGTCCATGCTCCGGCCCTCGCAAAGGGAAAGCCCTCCGTCGTGCGGAAGGCTCTGTTTAAAGTGAGGTTGTGATATGACAGGCAAAAAGCTTCCTTCCTCCCCTCTGGAGCAGATTCGATTGGTTTTGCTGGATCTGGACGGTACCGCGCTGCTGCCGGACGAGACCCTCTCGCCCACTCTTCTGGAAACTCTGCATCAGCTTCGCGGCAGAGTTCTTTATACCTTCATCTCCGCCCGATCCCCCGCCATGCTTCGGGTATTCTGCGCGCAGGCGAAAATCTCCGGTCCGGTCATCACCTATGACGGCGCGTTAATCCTGGACTGGAACAGCCAGCGGAAACTGGATTTTCACCCCATACCGTCTGCTCCTGCCCTCCATCTGATGGATATATGCAGCCGTATGCGCCTTGACTACACAGTTTATACTGCGGAACACGCCTATCTGGGCCAGCACACCACCCGCCTGCCCCGTTTCCGACACTATAATGCCCAGGCCGCTTCGATGGGCATCTCCCCCGTGCCATGCCTTTTCTTCGATGCTTACAGCCCAGACTGGATTGCCCGGGAAGGCGTGGTGAAAATTTTTATTGAAAATCCAGATGAGGCTGTCCGGCAATATCTCTCTCAGGAGCTGGGAAAATCTCCCGATCTCCACGCAAATTGCACCGAGGGAACCTGTATCTCCATCACCTCAAAAGAGGCTTCCAAGGAGTCAGGCGTCCGCTTCCTGTGTCAATATCTGGGCCTTGCCCCGGAACAGGTGTGCGTCTTCGGAGATTACTACAACGATGTGGGGATGTTCCATACGGCAGGCACCTCTGTCGCGATGGGAAATGCGCCGCCGGACGTCCAGCGGGCGGCCCAATATGTGACGCTGCCGAATTCACAAAATGGAGTTGCCTGGTTCCTGTCTCAATTTATCGCTGGCCGCTGAAGAACGATTCCTGAGCTTTTTATAAAATTCGGTAACGCCACAACGTCTGATAAGAAAGGCACACTTATCATGTATCTTTCTTTGCCAATTCCAGACAAAGTGTTCGGAATTAGGAGTAATCTGTGGTCCTCTTGGAACAAGCGGTAGCAATAATATAGATGCTTTGTGAAAAATCTATGACCTGGTAGACTGAAGGGGCGGCAGATTGCCGCCCCTTTTCCCTATCTATTCTCCGCAAACCATATTGAAACGTCTGGATTTGTCTCCTCAACTGGTGCCATTTGCGCCAGCTTTCAATTTTGCTATTTATATCGTTCTCATCTGCCCAACAGGTATTTCTCAATGCAGCATTTGAGTGCTGGCAACTGTAAAATTCCTTGTGCAAGTTTGATTAACACACGATGCCTTCCTCATATTTTAAAAATGAGCTTATAAACTATCTTATCAGCATTCATATATCTCCACATTGGAGATCATCTCCAGGGAGCTATAGGAGATGTTATTGGGCACAGAGTTCTTGTCTCTGGCGCGGTTCAAAGAGTAAACCACGTCCTCGCCGCTGACCATCACACCGGTATCCACTGCGCGCTTGTTTTCCACCTTCGCAAAATTGATGTCGTCCCGCAGAAGGAAGTAGAAGTCCTGGTTGCCCTCGCCGATGACATAGGCCCGGGTAAGGGTGGCATCAGTGGTATTGTCGGCGGTAACGGAAAAGGAATTGCAGTGGAAACACTTAAGTCCGGCACAAATTTTTCCACCACTAAGTAAGGAGACAGTGCGATGAAGAAAAGAATTTCAGCTTTGCTTCTGGCGGCTGTCCTGTGTCTGTGTCTGGTTGTCACCGCTTCTGCTGAAGGGCACTATGTCAACGACCCAGACAATGGACCCCAGTGGGTGGAGGACGGTTCCGGTGAGAACCCGGATCCCGATCCCGACCCCACACCTGACCCTGATCCGACGCCCGGCGGCGGTGGAGGAGATTCCTCCTCCAGCGGCAATCTGGTCAGCATCCCCTCGTCCTCCATCTCCCATGGCCAAGTGACTGCTTCCCCCTCCAGAGCCGAAAAGGGCGAGAAGGTCACCCTGACCGTCAGGCCCGACAGCGGCTATGAGCTGGACCGGCTGACCATCACCGAGCGGGATGGGACCCAGGTGGAGGTAACCAAGGTGAGCGACACCAAGTACACCTTCATCATGCCCAGCGGCAAGGTGACCGTGGACGCCAGCTTTGTGAAGATCCAGGAGCAGACTCCCGCTCCGGAATTTACGGACGTGGCTTCCGGCGCTTACTATGCCGACGCAGTGGCATGGGCTGTAAAGAACGGAATCACCGCCGGGACTACTGCCACAACATTCAGCCCTGACACCCCCTGCACTCGCGCTCAGATCGTGACCTTCCTGTGGCGCTCCGCGGGCTCTCCCAAGGCTAGCGGGAACACCCCGTTTGCCGATGTGGCCTACGGCAGCTATTACTATGACGCCGTACAGTGGGCGGTTGCCCAGGGGATCACCTCCGGCACCAGCGCCACAACCTTCAGCCCTGACGCGACCTGCACCCGTGCGCAGGCCGTGACGTTCCTCTACCGCTATGAGAAATCTCCGGCGGTGGGTGGCGGCAGTATGTTCACGGACGTCGCTGGCAATGCGTATTACATCAATGCGGTCCAGTGGGCTGTGACACAGGGCGTTACCGCCGGGACTTCCGCAACGACCTTCAGCCCCGATAACACCTGCACCCGCGCCCAGATCGTGACGTTCCTGTACCGTGATATGGCATAACCCGCGAGAAGCGCAAACAAAAGCAAAACCTTTGGCAGTTAAACCATGTGGCGGGGGCA
>NZ_LN866273.1:97753-109418 GCF_001244495.1 Clostridium phoceensis
CCCCCGCCAGTCTCCCATTGATAGACCGCTTCATATGTGCTAAACTAAAATGTTTAATCATGCATGATGAAAATTAAATACGATATATAAAAGCCATCTGAGGCATGGCTTTCTCAAGACTTTTAAGCCGTTACATAGACGACCCACAAGAGCCCCGGCGGGGGAAGAACTCTCGCCAGGGCTGGTACGCCTATATAACGGCTTCTTTTTGCGCGTTGACAAGTGAATGACCGTCCGAGTGAGAGCCCGCGCCATGACCTCGCCGGGAGCGAGTGCGACAGAGCCGCCGAAAAAGGGGTAGGAACGCCATTTGGGGAGAGCGGCAAAATCATGTGGCAACAAAATTGACGTCACTGGCCCGACCCCAACCGGCCATGGCAGCATTTTTGACGCCACCGATGCCCGGTTTGCCCCAGTGGATTTTGATCCGAAAGAGGGACTAATACCACTCCACCAAGCCCGGTGGCCTTCACGGCATGGGCCTCAAGTCCGCACGGGCCACCTTCCGGAAGTATCACAGTGAGCTGGTTGTGAGGGCAGATGAGGACTCCTTTTCCGCCAGCACCGCACTGCTTCTGCCTGAGCCAGAGACATAAAAGAACTCCGTTGTTCCCTAATTGGGGGAATTGGCGTAGTTCTTTTATAACTGTTAAAGTTTTTTCTATATGAACTTTATCGGTTATATCTTATAACTCCGTTTTTTCGACTTGTTTTTCAGTTGTGTATGATATATACTGAAAGCAGCTAGGAGGAAAGGAGCTGTGTAGACGGTGATCAAACGGGAACTGTATATGAGCCGCATCCGGCCGTTTATTGGAACAGACCTCATTAAGGTCATGACCGGTATTCGCCGCTGCGGAAAATCCGTTATGCTGGATCTGATCAAACAGGAGCTTCAGGAGTCCGGGACCAACCCGGCTCAATTTATCTCCATCAATTTTGAGGATATGAGGTATTCCCATCTGCAAACCGCTGAGGCGTTGCACAATGAGATCACCAAAAGAGCTTCGGATACCGGCGGCAAGGTATACCTCTTCTTTGATGAGATCCAGGAAGTCAGGGACTGGGAGAAGTGCATCAACTCCCTCCGTGTTGCGCTGGACTGCGACATCTATCTGACCGGCTCCAATGCCAAGCTGCTGTCCGGCGAGTTGGCAACCTATCTGGGCGGACGCTATGTAGAGTTTGTCATCTATCCATTTTCTTTCATGGAGTTCATGGAATTGTACCATTCCATTGTGCCAGAAGAGCCAATTCAAAGATGCTTTCAAAAATATCTCCTGTCCGGCGGAATGCCATATCTGGCCAATATTCGGTATGAGGAGGAACCCTCGAAGCAATATCTCCACGACCTCTTCAACTCGGTCCAACTCAAAGACATTGTGAAGCGAAATAAGATCCGTGACGTGGATCTGCTGGAGCGTATCATTGCCTATGTGATGGACAATGTGGGCAACACGTTCTCCGCCACCTCTCTTGCGAAATTCCTTAAAAATGAACAGCGCACAGTAGCGCCGGAGACAATCCTGAATTATATCAAATACTGCTGCGATGCCTATCTCTTCTATCAGGTGAAGCGGGAGGACCTGCAGGGCAAGCAGATTCTCGCCTCCAACGAGAAATATTATATTGCCGACCACGGCATCCGCGAGGCAGTCTTTGGCGGCAACACGAGAGACATCAACTTGATCCTGGAGAATATCGTGTATCTGGAGCTACTTCGCAGAGGCTACCAAGTTACAGTTGGCAGAGCCGGAGATAAGGAAATCGATTTTGTGTGCGATAAGCGGGGAGAAAAGCTGTATGTCCAGGTCACATATCTGCTCGCCTCGGAGGAAACTATCGCCCGTGAATTTGGGGCCTATCACAGCATCCGCGACAATTTCCCAAAGTATGTTGTCTCTATGGATGAACTTGATATGAGCCGCAATGGGATCAAGCACCGCAACATCCGGGATTTTTTGATGGCGAAGGACTGGGCATGAAGGAAGCCCCACCACATCCACGCACATATAGCCAGTGTAATTCTCCCTCATTTTATTTTAGCGTATTAGTCCACGAAGGCCGCCTCTGTGACATCATAGAGGCGGCCTTTTTTCATGCTGGTGTGGTGTGTAGGGTTCTATTTGAAACTCATTTTTTGACAGGAAGCTGTTTAATCAGCTTGGAAATCTCCTTTTCCCGTCTCTCCTTTGCGGCCAGATAGCCCTCTTTATCGTCCAAAAAAGCACTCTCCATCCTCAGTTTCTGATAGGACAGCCACCACTCCCACGACAGCTCGCCACTTTCCAGCGCCCGTCTGACTGCGCATCCGGGCTTACTGGAGTGGGTACAATCCCGAAAGCGACATTGTGCGGCCAGCTCGTCGATCTCCGCGAAAGCCTGGTTTATCCCAGAGGTGTGGTCCCACATACCAAATTCCCGCATCCCCGGTGTGTCCACCACCATACAGCCCTGTGGCAGCAAGATCAATTCCCGGCGTGTGGTGGTGTTGCGGCCCCGGTCATCATTGCGCAGGCCATTGTTCTCCAGCCGCTCCTTGCCCAGCAGGCCGCTGTCCATTCCGGGAATTCATTTGCCAGTGTTGTAAAGCGGCCGGTCAGGCCATAGTACTTCAGACTGGTTTCTTGATTCATTTTAGTTCCTTCCTGGATTTTATTCGGTATGCTTCTGATATTTTTCTGTAAACTGCATCAGGTGTTTTGATAAGACGCTGAGATCTCCGCTTTTTCCTCCGCAGTCCGGTCGGCGTCCGACAGGCTCAGAAACAGGTAAAAGGGCGCGTAATATTTCACTGCCAGCTGCTTCTGGTTAGCCCCGCTCCAAATCCCCTGCTTCATTGTTTTCCGAAAAATATCTTAGATAAATGCCAGCGGGCCGCCCGCCATGACTTTTTAATAGAACTCCATCATATCCGGGCTTCGGTACTGCTCCAGTGTCAGTTCCGTGATATCCGTGTATCGCTTGGCTCTGGCTATGAAACTGTCGGTATCGGATACCTTCTCTCTCAAGGCTTGGATGCCGGCCTCCCTCCACAGGATATCCGCTTTCAGGGCCTCCTGCTCCGCCGTGTAGCTGCCTGCCAGCGGACTGGAACTGCCCGCTGGCAGGCTGCCCAACACGGAGTCCTTGTACAACCTCTTGAAGATAGCCTCCAGCTCGGCGCCCCTCTTCCGTATGGCGGCCAGCTCCCTCTCCGGCCTCCGCACCTCCCGCTGGACAATGTCCTATACCCCCCTTGCCGCCAAGGGCAGGGTAGGTGTTCTCGAATACCAGGCGTTCCTCCCGCGGATACTCTACTTTCCGTTTGTCCTTGTAGGACTTTGAGCTGTACTTCATGTTGATAGTGTTGTCCGGGTAGAGTTTGTTCTCCAGCATATCAGTGATGGTGCTGTCGGACCAGCCATAGGGATTATCCAGGTCGAGGCTCACATGGGTCGTACCAAATAGGCTGTGGGACACAGCACCTGTTCCTGTTTCAGCGTTCTGGCGATCTGGCTGGGACCGCTCCCCGCGCTCCGCCCTGGCCCGCTTCACCGCCCGGATCTTCCGGATGGCGTCACGCACAAACCACTCGTTTAACAAATTTTGAACGGCATCAACTCGCCGCTCTCGGTGTTGTCCGTGTCCACATTGTCGTTGATTGCGATGTAGCGGACACCGAACATGAGGAAGTGTTTCTCGATGTACAGCCCCGTGTGGAGCTGGTTTCCCCCAGACAGGACAGGTCTCCCAACCCAAAACCGCTTTTGACAACACTGTCAAAAGCGGTTTTCTCTCACAAACTTTTCTGCAGTGCCGCAAAAAAGTCCCGCCGATTTGCGGCATTGAGGCTAGGGGTATTCCCCCGCAAGCGATGTTTTGACATCAAAATGCGATGCTTGCGATAATAAAAGCAAACCAAAGTATGGGGGAGTTTCAATACCAAGAAAGGTTTAGGGCAGACTTATCTATTTACTCTTGCGGCAGAGTCAGGTCGGTACACCGGAGGACAGAAATCAAGGGAGGTAGTTTCAAATGGAGATCAGGAATGAAGTGAAATCCCGCACTGTGCGGGAGGTTGGTAACATCAATACATATGGCTATATCCGGGTCAGCACCAAAGAACAGAACGAGGACCGCCAGCTGATCGCCCTGCGGGAGGCATTCGTACCGGAGGAAAACATTTTTCTCGACAAGCAAAGCGGCAAGAATTTTCAGCGCTCCCAGTACAAACGGTTGGTGCGGCGCATGAAAAAAGGCGATCTGCTCTATATTAAGAGCATCGACCGCCTGGGCAGGAACTATGAGGAAATTTTGGAGCAGTGGCGGGTGCTGATCAAGGAGAAGGGCGTGGACATCGTGGTACTGGACATGCCCCTGCTGGACACTCGGCGTGGCAAGGACCTGATGGGCGCCTTCCTCAGCGACATTGTGCTCCAGGTGCTCTCCTTTGTGGCAGAGAACGAGCGCCGCAGCATCCGTCAGAGGCAGGCTGAGGGGATCGAGGCCGCCCGAAAGCGGGGGGCCCACCTGGGGCGGCGGCAGCTCCCCATGCCAGAGGGTTTCGAGGATCTGGCTCAGACTTGGCGGAAAGGAGAGATCTCCTCACGGGCCGCCGCCGAACAGCTACGGATCTCCCACCAGACCTTCCTGCGCAGAGCCAAAAGAGTGTAAAAAATGCAATCAGAGAACGGCCGGATCCCTGTTCGACGCAGGGGGCCAGCCGTTTATCATTTAGTGAAGAATCATGCAAAAATTGTTCCAAAAGGTGTACCTTTGGGACCAGCCCTCTGAACGCCCAAAATTTTGGAGGAAGATTCTTAACTTTATGAGAAATTGGACGATAACAATATAGAACGGTGGGTGGAATCATCACTGTGGTATTGTTCCAAAAGGTACACCCTTTGGAACAGGGCCGCCGGTTCCATGGAGAAACGCAGGGGAGGGATGGACGCCATGAAACAGAAAAAGCAGGACGGCCATGCCGAACCGGGCCGGGTGGTCCAGTACAACACCATCAAGGTCCGCCTTTATCCCACACCGGAGCAGGAGGAACTGTTCCAAAAGACCTTTGGCTGCTGCCGGTATATCTGGAACCAGATGCTCTCCGATCATGAGCGTTTTTATTTGGAAACAGACGCTCACTTCCTTCCTACCCCGGCTAAGTATAAAAAAGGAGCCCCCTTCCTCAAGGAAGTGGACAACCAGGCGCTGACCCAGGAATACAACAAGCTCTCCCAGGCATTCCGTAATTTTTTCCGCAATCCGGCGGCCTTTGGCTACCCCAAATTCAAGCGGAAAAAGGATGACCGGGACACCTTTTCCGCCTGCAACCATGTGATGGGAAACAGTGCCACCATCTATACCACCAGGGACGCGGTCCGCATGACCAAGGCCGGCCTGATCCGAGCAAAATTCCCCCGCCGTCCCCGGAGCGGCTGGCGGCTGGTCCGAGTCACGGTGGAGCGGACCAAAACCGGAAAATATTATGGGTATCTGCTCTATGCCTGTCCCGCACGCCAGCCGGAGCCGGTGGCGCCTGTTGAGGAGCGGACCGTGGGCCTGAAATACTCCCTCTCCCACTTTTATGTGGCGGATGACGGGACCGCTGCCGACCCGCCCCGGTGGCTGCGGCAGTCCCAGGACAAGCTGGTTGCCGTCCAGCGGAAGCTGAGCCGGTCCCAGCCGGGCTCCCAAAACTATCAGGAGCTGGTGCAAAAATACCGGCTACTCCATGAGCACATCACCAACCAGCGGCGCGACTTCCTCCATAAGGAGTCCCGGCGGATAGCCAACGCCTGGGACGCGGTCTGCATCCGGGAGGACTCTCTCAAGGCGATCTCCGAAACGCTGGGCGGCAGCGCCGTCCGGGACACCGGCTTTGGGATGTTCCGGGAGCTGCTGCGCTACAAGCTGGAGCGGCAGGGCAAGCAGCTTCTGGAGGTGGACCGCCTGTTCCCCACCACCAAGGTCTGCTCCGCCTGCGGCGCGGTCAACGAGACCCTTGCCCCCAGAGCCCGCCGCTGGGTCTGCCCCGTGTGCGGGGCGGAGCACCGGCGGGGCGTGAACGCCGCCGTCAACATCAAGGCTCGGGGGCTGGTCCGGCACCAGCATCAGCAAACCGCGGCGGCAGCCTCCTGACCCCTCCGCCGCGATAGACCCCTTGCCGGCCGGAACACCGGCGCAGGCCCATGCTCCCGGTCCGGGAGCGTTGAGCGAAGCGGCATACCCAAAGAAGTGCCGTTTTCCTCAGCNAGAGCCCGCCGCTGGGTCTGCCCCGTGTGCGGGGCGGAGCACCGGCGGGGCGTGAACGCCGCCGTCAACATCAAGGCTCGGGGGCTGGTCCGGCACCAGCATCAGCAAACCGCGGCGGCAGCCTCCTGACCCCTCCGCCGCGATAGACCCCTTGCCGGCCGGAACACCGGCGCAGGCCCATGCTCCCGGTCCGGGAGCGTTGAGCGAAGCGGCATACCCAAAGAAGTGCCGTTTTCCTCAGCGTTTTCCGGGCGGGAGACCGTTGGGAAACGAGTGGATGCCTCCCCAAGAGGGGCCGTGTCCGAAGCCCAAGCCCTTGGGCGTTCCAAACATTATGACGATGATTTTAGCAGGCGGCGTATGGACACACCGCCGGATCGAAAAAGGAGATCTCCTATGCTTCAACTCTCGCTGTTCCCGGATGAGTACATAACCATCAACGGCGATATTGTGGTCCAGCTTGCCCAGGTATCCGGCCCACGCGCCTATCTGCGGGTGGAGGCAGACCGGAGTATCCCCATTGTGCGGGGCAAGGTGCTGGAGCGGACAGGAGTCCCCAGGCCGGCATGTCTGGCCGGCCTGCCCCGCGGCCGCGGAAAGCGGCGCCGGGAGGCGGTCTACCACTGGAGCGCCGACCGTGAGCGGGCCGTTCAGGTGATGGAGCAGATCCTGGACCGGATGGAGGCCCACGGCAGTCAGGAGGACGCGGAGGCCCTGCGTCGCCAGCTGATCCATCTGCTTCCCACTGTGTGGGAGGAGGAGTTGTCCGCCAAGGTGCAGGCCCTGTCCCACAGCCAGAGGGCGAAGGAAGCGTAACAGAACCCAGTTTGGTTTCATCCGGTCGTCATCGATGGGCCGGTTGGAATAAATGTCCGCGCAGGACGGCATGATCCGCCAAAGGCCACGGCGGCTGTGTCAGCCTGCTAAACCCCACGGACGCACAGAAGGATACTGTGCGGAAAATAAGCAAAGACTCCAAAAAATTCATTTCATTGAAAGGAAGCAGACGAAATGAGGATCCAGCATAATATAATGGCCATGAACGCCTACCGCAACTACACCAACAACACCAGCGCCCTCTCCAAGAACCTGGAGAAGCTCTCCTCCGGCTACAAGATCAACCGCGCCGGCGACGACGCCGCGGGCCTCGCCATCTCCGAGAAGATGCGGGCCCAGATTACCGGCCTGGACGTGGCCCAGAAGAACGCCAAGGACGGCATCTCCCTGGTGCAGACCGCCGAGGGCGCCCTGACCGAGGTCCACGACATGCTCAACCGCATGGTGGAGCTGGCCGAGCAGTCCGCCAACGGCACCTATGAGGACAAGACCGACCGGGATCAGCTCCAGAAGGAGTTCGACAAGCTCACCGAGGAGATCGACCGCATTGCCGACGCCTCCAACTTCAACGGCATCAATCTGCTCAACGGCGACATGAGCGCCCCCGTCATCACCGCCACCAATGGCACCCTTGATGGCACCAAGGCCGTCTATAAGTTTGATTTTGATGGTCAAACTGCGCTGACCGATGGCCAGACTCTCTCTATCGCCGGTCAGACCATTAGTGCCAAAGACGATGGAAGCGGAGACATTAATAGTACCACTGTTACAGATTTAGACGCTCAGCTGGACGCCATCGTCACTGCTCTGGGCGGCAAACTGACTGACCACACTGTCAGCAGAGAAGGCAATGCCATTGTGGTCACAGCGAATACGGCTGGTACTGACGCCAGTGCAGGCACTGTCGGTGTCAATGCGACTTGGAATACAACTACTGTGAATGTTGCAACGACCGCCGGTACAGGCGCTGGCCCCGCCGCCGCCAAGACCGAGATCGACTTCACCGGCAAGACCGGCGCTGACCTCTTCGGCGGCACCATGACCATCGGCGGCAAGACCTATGAGTTTGTGGAGACCGGCAAGACCACAGCAACCGGCAACACTGCTATTGAGCTTGATGCCGACGCCACTGCTGCCGATATCGCTACTACCCTTGAGGGTGAGGTGACTTTGGCTAATTTCACCGTGGCGGCTGACGGTGATAAGCTTACCTTGACAGAGACTACCGCTGCCGGCGACACCAAGGCTCCCGAGGTCAAGTTCGACGGTATCGGCATCACCCTCCAGATCGGCGACACCGGCGACAAGTACAACCGGATCACTGTGGAGATCGCCAGCATTAAAAAGGATGCCCTGCGGGATATGACTGAGGGCACCGGCAAGGTCCTCTCCGAGTTGAAGGTGAGCACCGCTGACACCGCCGTGGAGGCCATGAAGTCCCTGAAGGGCATGATCAACTATGTCTCCGATATCCGCGGCACTCTGGGCGCGACCCAGAACCGTCTGGACCACACCATCAATAACCTGAGCGTCATGGAGGAGAACATCCAGGACGCCGAGTCCACCATCCGCGACACCGACGTGGCCGACGAGATGATGGCCTACACCAAGAACAACATCCTGATCCAGTCCGCCCAGGCCATGCTGGCCCAGGCGAACCAGGTCCCCCAGGGTGTCCTCCAGCTCCTCCAGTAAACACTGTTCTTGGTATTCCGCAGCAAAGTATATGTGGGCCGGCAAATGCCGGCCCACATATCGTTCTTTTGGGGTGTATAGACCGGCGTGTGAAGGAGGTGCCTAAAAAAAGAATGCACCCGCAAATCTCTCTTTTCAGGAAAACTATGGACATGAGAATACGAATGAAGGCGCTGGAAGTTGCTTACGGGTTGGAGGGATCCTTAGATACTATTCTTCTACATCCGACTGTTTTTTCTTACGTATTCCTTCTTATTCTCAATTTTGTTCCCAGCTTTGGAAACCGGGCGCTTAATTTTTCTGCTTTTATTTGTTAAATTTTAGTATTTTCAGTCCCTGATTTCCCAATAGGTATCAAAAGATTTTTTAAATTTTTGCTTGTTTTGAGCCGCCTCCGCTCCATTTCATTTGCCTTCTGCCACGCTTTGAAAGTGCCGTTCCCGTATGCTTCACACCACTCTGTGGCTGAAACTGTGTTCAGAAATACCCCTGTTCTCATAAGACAGTAATTTGAAGAAATTACGAAATCGGCATCTGTTAGACAGGATTGGGCAACAAAGCAGGCAACATTCAACTTCGGTTATATGCTGTCTTCTTTTCGCCAGCAGGAAACAGTCCCAATTTACGCATGACACGGAACAGACTTTCCGGGCGGCGGGTATATCCCCGTTTCCGTAAGCCGGTGCCACAGCTCACCATGCCAAGGTCTGGGTTGCGCCGGTGCATATCGCAAATCACCTTTAGTTCTGTCTCTGTATGCTGGTTGGGGTAGCTGTGGGGCCGCCGGGACTTACCACACTCCCATCTCAGCGGGCCTTCCAGAAGTAGATGTACGGTTGTACTTACGGCTGGCACAGCTCACGCCGTATTTCTCTGCGTACTTCATCAGGGATTGCCGGTATGCCATGTCCTGTGTTATACTCTTGCTCATGAAGGATATGGTCCCCTCTCATACAGTTGTTGTGTGATAACTCTAACTATAACCGATGAGACCCTATCCCTGATCCTTTTTTATTCATCCGTCCAACATGTATTGTATTCCTACACAGGGCGATTAGGTCAATCTTAGTTGCTTATTGACATTTCCTCATTCTGCACTATTATTAAGAGAAGCAATAATGCAAGACGGTCGTGTGTCACGAGAACAATATGTATTATCTAAAAAGTTGGACATGGGACAGGAGACGGATACTAATTGAGCTATATATCGGCATTTGATCCATCAGCAGACAAAAAGAGGAATTTAGCCTCTAAGATATATGATATCAGCGAAAGCGTCACAAAATTCTTCTGGGATGACGCGCCCCGGCTTGGCATTCAGCAACGAGAGGGACAGCAGGACATGGCCTTCGACGTGCTGGACGCAATCAAAAGCGGCAGTCATGTTGTGATCGAGGCTGGCGTTGGGATAGGAAAAAGTTTTGCCTATCTGGTGCCCATTCTGCTTTACAATGCCAAAACCTTTTCTCCAGTCGTGATCGCAACGTCAACCATTGCCTTGCAGGAGCAGCTTCTGAGCGATGTGGAGCGGCTGAAGAAATGGCTGCGCATTGAACCAGACCTCATTTTGGCGAAGGGGAAGAACCACTATCTTTGTCTCCGACGCGCGAGTGAGTATTTTCAGTCTGTTGACGGCAGTGCTCAGACCCAAATCATAAGTGACATCCGAGCCGGCCATCAGGACCGGCGTTCCTTTACACAGCATATTTCTGACGCAGTCTGGGATAAGATCAATATCACCCGCTTCAGCAAATCAGAGTGCGCTACCTGTAAGTATGCCGACGATTGCCAATATTACAATATGCGTATTGCCCTACGCTATACCCGCGGAGTCATCGTCTGCAACCAGGATCTCCTGGCCGCACACCTGCTCCTCCGGAATCAGGGGCAAGATGGGCTGTTAAACAATGAAGTCAAGCTGGTCGTTATAGATGAGGCACATCACCTGGAGGAAAAGGTGCGGAGCGCCACTACCACTCAATGTTGGCAGAGGCAGATCATTAAAACCATCTATGCAGCTGAGAAATCGATTTGGCCCACAGAGCGACAATATGTTGCCGGAAAAATTTCCAGCACAGTGCACGATATAAAAGCCCTGTACCGACATCTGAGCGATCAAATGCAGCAGCAGATCGACGGTGCGGACCGCACTGTACGCGATTCCGAACGTCTCTTCTTGCGGGAGCACGTACATACTGCCGCATTGGTCCAAAAAGCATCTCAGTCATTGGTGGAGCTCTCTGACAGCATCCAGATCTATGCCGACATGAGACGCCGAAACCGGAACAGGGTGTCCGTCGATGACCTGGAGATCCTTGTGGAGTCATTTTACGTCCTTGCCACCTCTTGGGAGGAACAGCTCGTGTGGCTGGAGCGCAGAGGCCCATATACGCAGCTGACATGGTGCCCAAAGGATACCAGCACCATCATCAACAACCTGTTTTTCAGCGCCTCGATACAGACAATCCTGACCTCGGCTACCCTGACTAACACGCAGGATGGCGAGCTAGAAGAGCAATACTCCTATTTTGTTCGGAGTACCGGCTTTCCATTAGGAGATGCCGGAATGCTTGCGGAGCCAAAGCCCTCCCCCTATCTTTACGATGAGCATGCCCTCATTTACTACTGCAATGACCTGCCCCATCCCACCAAAGAGCGCGAGGAGTTCATCCAACAGGGGGTGGAGCGCCTGATTCAGCTTCTGGAGATCTCTCATGGCATGGCGCTGGTGCTTTTTACTGCAAAGACTGATATGGAGGATGTCTATGCAGCGCTTCAAGGCCGTGACATTCCTTAGAAGATCCTGATTCAACAAAGTGGTGCCTCCCAAGAAAAAGTTCTGAGAGAGTTCAGAGAGGACACAAATTCCGTGTTACTGGGCACCGGTGCCTACCGG
>NZ_LN866274.1:0-25262 GCF_001244495.1 Clostridium phoceensis
TGTGTAGGCACTACCTATTTTCCCAGCCCGTCTCCAGGCAAGTATCTTCGGCAGAAGCGAGCTTAACTTCCGTGTTCGGAATGGGAACGGGTGGACCCTCGCTCTAATCAGCACCTACTTTACTTTCTCCGAAAAGAAAGTAAGCAAAGAAAAGTTCTTGCGCCTTTTCTCTCCTTACCGTCTTCCCAACAGTAAGTATTATATCCGCTATTTTTGATTTGTCAAGAGAAATTTGGTGACCCGTACGGGAATCGAACCCATGTTTGCGGCGTGAGAGGCCGCCGTCTTAACCGCTTGACCAACGGGCCATCGTCGCTCCTCTTTCAGCAGTCCCCGCCCAGGACGCACCCAGCGTCCTGGACAGGACCACTTGGTGCACCTTCACGGATTCGAACCGGGGACCCACTGATTAAGAGTCAGTTGCTCTACCAACTGAGCTAAAGGTGCATCTCCTGCGCCTTCAAAACCGAACAGTGAAACTCGCTTTTCCTTCGCTCACAAGCGCCTGCATTCTTCTTCCTTGACCTTAAGGTCAAGCCCTCGGCTTATTAGTATCGGTCAGCTACATGCCTCGCAGCACTTCCACCTCCGACCTATCAACGACATAGTCTACGTCGAGCCTTACTCCATAAAGGATGAGAGATCTAATCTTAGGGAGAGTTTCACGCTTAGATGCTTTCAGCGTTTATCTCGTCCAGACGTAGCTACCCAGCTGTGCCCTTGGCAGGACAACTGGTGCACCAGAGGTCTGTCCATCCCGGTCCTCTCGTACTAAGGACAGCTCCCTTCAAATCTCTTACGCCCGCAACAGATAGGGACCGAACTGTCTCACGACGTTCTGAACCCAGCTCGCGTGCCACTTTAATCGGCGAACAGCCGAACCCTTGGGACCGAATTCAGCCCCAGGATGTGACGAGCCGACATCGAGGTGCCAAACCTCCCCGTCGCTGTGGACGCTTGGGGGAGATCAGCCTGTTATCCCCAGGGTAGCTTTTATCCGTTGAGCGACGGCATTTCCACTCACATACCGCCGGATCACTAACTCCAACTTTCGTTACTGCTCGACCCGTCGGTCTCGCAGTTAGGCTCGTTTATGCGTTTACACTCACTGCACGATTTCTGTCCGTGCTGAACGAACCTTTGAGCGCCTCCGTTACCTTTTAGGAGGCGACCGCCCCAGTCAAACTGCCCACCTAACAGTGTCCCCCGGCCGGATTCACGGCCGCAGGTTAGAAAACCAGTAAATCAAGGGTGGTATCCCAAGGGTGACTCCACCTGAGCTGACGCCCAAGCTTCCATGTCTCCCACCTATCCTGTACATGATTTACCAATCCTCAGTATTAAGCTACAGTAAAGCTCCATGGGGTCTTTCCGTCTAGTTGCGGGTAACCGGCATCTTCACCGGTACTACAATTTCGCCGGGTGGGCTGTTGAGACAGCGCCCAAATCGTTACGCCATTCGTGCGGGTCAGAACTTACCTGACAAGGAATTTCGCTACCTTAGGACCGTTATAGTTACGGCCGCCGTTTACTGGGGCTTCAATTCAGACCTTCGCTTGCGCTAAGCCCTCCTCTTAACCTTCCAGCACCGGGCAGGCGTCAGCCCATATACGTCATCTTTCGATTTAGCATAGACCTGTGTTTTTGGTAAACAGTCGCTTGGGCCTATTCTCTGCGGCTCCCCTTAGGGAGCTCCCCTTATCCCGAAGTTACGGGGTAATTTTGCCGAGTTCCTTAACAACCCTTCTCCCGTTGGCCTTAGGATTCTCTCCTCATCTACCTGTGTCGGTTTGCGGTACGGGCACCTTAGCATACACTAGAACTTTTCTCGCCTCGTCATTCTCCAGCTTCCCTACTTATTTTCGGTCCCTTTCGCCCGGGTCAACCAACGCCCGGGTCTGGATAGCTCCAAGTGTCCTTCTAGCTTAAGTTTCGGTGGCTACGGAATTTCAACCGTATGTGCATCGACTACGCCTCTCGGCCTCGCCTTAGCTCCCGGCTTACCTTGGGCGGACGAACCTTCCCCAAGAAACCTTAGATTTTCGGCCATTATGATTCCCACATAATTCTCGCTACTCATTCCGGCATTCTCACTCGAATACAGTCCACCGCTGCTCCCGCTGCGACTTCACCCCGTATTCGACGCTCCCCTACCATGCATTGCTGCATCCCAAGCTTCGGTGTTACGCTTAGCCCCGTTACATTTTCCGCGCAGAATCACTCGACCAGTGAGCTATTACGCACTCTTTTAATGAGTGGCTGCTTCTAAGCCAACATCCTGGTTGTTTTCGCAATTCCACATCGTTTTCCACTTAGCGTATCTTTGGGACCTTAGCTGTGGGTCTGGGCTGTTTCCCTTTTGTCCACGAGACTTATCTCACGTAGACTGACTGCTGATCATCAATTATCCGGCATTCAGAGTTTGATAGGGTTCAGTAACTTTATCAGCCCCTAGCCCATTCAGTGCTTTACCTCCGGTAATCTAAATCAACGCTAGCCCTAAAGCTATTTCGGGGAGAACCAGCTATCTCCAAGTTCGATTAGAATTTCTCCGCTATCCACAGGTCATCCGCCACCATTGCAACGGGGGTCGGTTCGGTCCTCCATGGGGTTTTACCCCCACTTCAACCTGCCCATGGATAGGTCACCTGGTTTCGGGTCTATTGCATACAACTCCATACGCCCTATTCAGACTCGCTCTCGCTTCGCCTCCGGTGCTGAACACCTTAAGCTTGCTGCATACAATAACTCGCCGGACCGTTCTACAAAAAGTACCTCATCACACCTTAACGTGCTTTGAGTGCTTGTAAGCACAAGGTTTCAGGTTCTATTTCACTCCCCTCCCGGGGTCCTTTTCACCTTTCCCTCACGGTACTGCTCCTCTATCGGTCATCAGGTAGTATTTAGGGTTGGAGGGTGGTCCCCCCGGTTTCCCACAGGGTTTCACGTGTCCTGCGGTACTCTGGATCCCAGCTAACAGAACTCAGTTTTCGCTTACGGGACTATCACCCGCTATGGTCGGCCTTCCCATACCGTTCAGCTAACTTATTCTGCCGTGCGCCGGTCCACAACCCCGGTGAATAAATCCACCGGTTTGCCCTCTTCCGCGTTCGCTCGCCACTACTAGCGGAATCTCTGTTGATTTCTCTTCCTCGCCCTACTTAGATGTTTCAGTTCAGGCGGTTCCCTACCTACGCCTATTTTGTTCAACGCAGGTTGACGGAGTATTGCTCCGCCGGGTTTCCCCATTCGGAAATTCCGGGATCAATGCTTATGTGCAGCTCCCCCAGACTTATCGCAGCTTGTCACGTCCTTCATCGGCTCCTGATGCCAAGGCATTCCCCTTGCGCTCTTTCTAGCTTGACCTTCGTAGAACAGCCTTTCAGCTGTTCTCTATCGTCATTTTAGAATTATGCAGGCTTCAGATTTGGTTCATTGTAGTTTGTGTTACCCTTTATTTAAAAGTCCACAAATTTTACTTTGTTACCTCTCTGTTGCTTGCTCGCAATTTCTTGCTTGCTTCACTGTTCAGTTTTCAAGGTGCAGGCTTCCAACCTTTTTCAAGGTCAGATTGAAATGCTCGGACCATTGCCCAAACACTTCAATCCGATCTTGGTGGAGATAAGCGGGATCGAACCGCTGGCCTCCTGCTTGCAAGGCAGGCGCTCTCCCAGCTGAGCTATACCCCCATACCTCAGAGCTTTTTAGTGGTGGGCCCAAGTGGACTCGAACCACCGACCTCACGATTATCAGTCGTGCGCTCTAGCCAGCTGAGCTATGGGCCCGTAAGGTTCGCCGCCCTCCAGCGTGCGCCCTCTAAATTAAACAACGTAACGACTTTACGCTCCACCATTACTGACCT
This sequence comes from Clostridium phoceensis, assembly GCF_001244495.1. NCBI lineage: Bacteria > Bacillati > Bacillota > Clostridia > Eubacteriales > Clostridiaceae > Clostridium > Clostridium phoceensis. The sequence continues at coordinate 3,863 of NZ_LN866274.1, forward strand.
AGGACACTGCAGCAAACTATCGTCTGCTGAGTTCTCCTTAGAAAGGAGGTGATCCAGCCGCACCTTCCGATACGGCTACCTTGTTACGACTTCACCCCAATTATCGAACCCACCTTCGGCCGCGTCCCCCTTGCGGTTAGACTACGGACTTCGGGTGTTCCCGACTCTCATGGTGTGACGGGCGGTGTGTACAAGGCCCGGGAACGTATTCACCGCGGCATGCTGATCCGCGATTACTAGCGATTCCAACTTCATACAGGCGGGTTTCAGCCTGCAATCCGAACTGGGATGGCTTTTAGGGATTTGCTCCACCTCGCGGTCTTGCTTCCCTCTGTTTACCACCATTGTAGTACGTGTGTAGCCCAGGACATAAGGGGCATGATGATTTGACGTCGTCCCCGCCTTCCTCCGTTTTGTCAACGGCAGTCTCGCTAGAGTGCTCTTGCGTAGCAACTAACAATAAGGGTTGCGCTCGTTGCGGGACTTAACCCAACATCTCACGACACGAGCTGACGACAACCATGCACCACCTGTCTCTACTTTCCCCGAAGGGCACCTAATGCATCTCTGCTTCGTTAGTAGGATGTCAAGCCCTGGTAAGGTTCTTCGCGTTGCTTCGAATTAAACCACATACTCCACCGCTTGTGCGGGCCCCCGTCAATTCCTTTGAGTTTCAACCTTGCGATCGTACTCCCCAGGTGGGATACTTATTGTGTTAACTGCGGCACGGAGGGGGTCAGACCCCCCACACCTAGTATCCATCGTTTACAGCGTGGACTACCAGGGTATCTAATCCTGTTTGCTCCCCACGCTTTCGCGCCTCAGCGTCAGTTACTGTCCAGCAATCCGCCTTCGCCACTGGTGTTCCTCCGTATATCTACGCATTTCACCGCTACACACGGAATTCCGATTGCCTCTCCAGCACTCAAGAAAAACAGTTTCAAATGCAGGCTATGGGTTGAGCCCATAGTTTTCACATCTGACTTGCCTTCCCGCCTACACGCCCTTTACACCCAGTAAATCCGGATAACGCTTGCCACCTACGTATTACCGCGGCTGCTGGCACGTAGTTAGCCGTGGCTTATTCCTCAGGTACCGTCATTTGTTCGTCCCTGAGAAAAGAAGTTTACAACCCGAAAGCCTTCTTCCTTCACGCGGCGTTGCTGGGTCAGGCTTGCGCCCATTGCCCAATATTCCCCACTGCTGCCTCCCGTAGGAGTCTGGGCCGTGTCTCAGTCCCAATGTGGCCGGCCAACCTCTCAGTCCGGCTACTGATCGTCGCCTTGGTGGGCCATTACCCCGCCAACAAGCTAATCAGACGCGAGGCCATCTCAGAGCGATAAATCTTTGGCAGTCAGGACCATGCGGTCCAACTGCATCATGCGGTATTAGCAGGCCTTTCGGTCTGTTATTCCCCACTCCGAGGCAGGTTCCTCACGCGTTACTCACCCGTCCGCCACTAAGTAACCTTATCAATTGGACGAATCCTCTTTCTAAGGCACTCCGTTCGACTTGCATGTGTTAAGCACGCCGCCAGCGTTCATCCTGAGCCAGGATCAAACTCTCAATAAAATGGTATCTAAAGAACCGAGGCTCTTCAAATCACTTTATTGAAGCTCATTCCAGCTTCAAAGAAATTTAACGGTCGTCCTTCAAGCTCAAGCTTGTTTGAACAACCAAATCCAAATCTGGTGCTTCGTGTTTTCGTTACGTTGTTTAATTTACAAGGTGCACGCCGTTCATCGGCGGGTTTTAATTTTACCACACTCAAACTCGTTTGTCAAGAACTTTTTTCAAATTCTTTTTNTTCAAGCTTGTTTGAACAACCAAATCCAAATCTGGTGCTTCGTGTTTTCGTTACGTTGTTTAATTTACAAGGTGCACGCCGTTCATCGGCGGGTTTTAATTTTACCACACTCAAACTCGTTTGTCAAGAACTTTTTTCAAATTCTTTTTAACTTGTTTTTGCGCGGCCCGCTCGCTTTTCAGCGGCGGTTTTAAATTTTAGCACATCTCATTCGCTTTGTCAAGAACTTTTTTCGAGTTTTTTCAAGCTCTTTTGTTCTCTCATCCGCAGCGCTGTGCGCCCGCCGCCTTTCGGCAACTTTGATATGTTACCACATCTTTCTCGCTTTGTCAAGAACTTTTTTCGAACTTCTCAGTCGATTTCAAAGTCCTCAGCTTCGCTTCCCTTGTGATAACTGCACTTCAAATCCGCCCGCCTTTTTCTCAAAGGCGCTCTCGTGAAGTGCTTGATTACTATACCAAACACTTCCTCAGTTGTCAACACTTAATTTTCTTTTTTTCGACTTTTTTTGCTTTTCTCTGTCGAGCAGTCCAGTTTTGTTCTCTATAAAAGAATGTGTCCGCCTTCAGTGGACATCTATCTGTCTAATTCCTTCTTGCACAACGACACTCCTTGTGATACCCTTATTTTATCTCTGCTACTATAATAAAAGGGGGCCTTTCTGTGCCGATCCGAATCCCCGACTCTCTGCCCGCCCGGGCCATTCTGGAGGGAGAGAACATCTTTGTCATGACTGAATACCGCGCCATCCATCAGGACATCCGCCCGCTGAACCTGCTTATCCTGAATCTGATGCCCACTAAGATCGTCACCGAGACCCAGCTGCTGCGCAAGCTCTCCAACTCTCCGCTCCAGGTCCAGGTAGAGCTGCTCCACACCCTGAGCCACATTTCCCAAAATACTGACGCCGAGCACCTGTCTTCCTTTTATACGACCTTCCATCAGATCAAGGATAAGAAGTATGACGGCATGATCATCACCGGAGCACCGGTGGAGAATTTGGATTTCACCGACGTGGACTACTGGGATGAGCTCTGCCAGATCATGGAATGGACCAAAACTCATGTCCACTCCACGCTCCACATCTGCTGGGGGGCCCAGGCCGGGCTGTATTACCACTACCAGATCCCCAAATATGATCTGGGCAAAAAGCTCTTCGGCGTCTTCCCCCATAGGGTGGTGCGCACCCAGTCACCGCTGTTCCGGGGATTTGACGATATCTTCTACATCCCCCACTCCCGTTATACCGAGAACCGCTTGGAGGATATCCAGCGGGTCCCTGAGCTGGAGCTGCTGGCCATCTCAGAGCAGGCCGGAGTCTTTGCCGTCAAGAGTTCAGACAATCGGCGCTTCTTTATCACCGGACACCCGGAGTATGACCCGGACACCCTGGCCAACGAATATTTCCGGGATGTCAACAAGGGGCTGGATATCGCCGTACCGGAAAACTACTTCGCTCAGGACGACCCCTCCCGCCCCCCTGTCGTCCGCTGGCGTTCCGCCGCCCAGCTCTTCTATACCAACTGGCTCAATTATTATGTCTACCAAACCACTCCCTACGACTTGAAAAAGATCTCCGATTGACCGCACGGGGGAGCCCCCTGCGCCCGTCTGGAATATTCAGACGGGCGCAGGGGGCTCTTGATTTTCCATATGGAGCAGGAACCTCCCGCTCAGCTCTCCAGCCGCTGCCCGATCTGCTCCAGCACACCCTCCACCCGGGCACAGTGCCGGGGGAAGCGGCGCAGAAGCTCCGGGTCCGCCCCCTCCATAATCCAGGGCTCTCCCGCCAGCTCCAGCATGGGCACGTCGTTGTAATTGTCCCCCACTGCCAGCACCTGCTCCGGCCCGATCCCCAGAGCCCTGCACAGGGCCCGCACCCCCTTTCCCTTGTCCGCCGCGGTAAAGTCCAGCCACTTCTCTCCCGCCACCGCCACCCGCCAAATCCTCCGCCACCGGGGTGCCAGAACTGGCTCCGCCTCCGCGGCCCCCCGGCGGCAGTAGGCGGACACCTTCACGATATCCTCCGTGATCTCCTCCGGGCGGTCCACCAGGGCGGTGCGGTTGCCCACAAAATAGCGCACATGGTCCACGATGTCCCCTTCCTTGGGGCACAGATAACTGATGCCGGCCCCGGAGATCAACACCTCGCACCCATCCATATCCAGGATCTCCCGGCACAGCTCCAGGGCCTGTTCCCTCTCCATGGTCTCCTTGGCCAATATCGGTCCCGGGTCGCCCGGTCCGAACACCACCGCCCCGTTCTCGCACACATAGTACAGCCGGGAAGCTATGGGGGCGAACAGCCCCCGCAGGCTGTGGTACTGCCGCCCGCTGGCCGGGCAGAAGCGGACCCCCTGTTTCCCCAGACGGACCACCTCCCGGAATACAGCAGGGCTGATCTCCCGCTGTGTCCCCCGGAGCAGGGTCCCATCGATGTCGCAGGCGATGAGCCGGATCACAGGTCCCGCCCCCCTTCCAGAGGCGGGCACAGGTCCAGCAACCGGGAGAGGCATTCCAGATTCCAGTCCCCCGCCCCTGCCAAGGCGGCGGGACCTATGGCAGCTGCGGTCATGCCGGCGGTCCGTGCCGACTCCACCCCCGCCAGGGCGTCGTCCACCCCTGCGCAGTCCTCGGGCGGGAGCTCCAGCAGCTGGGCGGCCCGCAGGAATACCTCCGGGTCCGGCTTAGAGCGGGTGATCTGGTTCCCGTCCACCACCCGGTCCAGGAGGGCGTCCAAGCCGGTGCGTGTCANAGGCGGGCACAGGTCCAGCACCCGGGAGAGGCATTCCAGATTCCAGTCCCCCGCCCCTGCCAAGGCGGCGGGACCTATGGCAGCTGCGGTCATGCCGGCGGTCCGTGCCGACTCCACCCCCGCCAGGGCGTCGTCCACCCCTGCGCAGTCCTCGGGCGGGAGCTCCAGCAGCTGGGCGGCCCGCAGGAATACCTCCGGGTCCGGCTTAGAGCGGGTGATCTGGTTCCCGTCCACCACCCGGTCCAGGAGGGCGTCCAAGCCGGTGCGTGTCAGGATCACCCCGGCGTTTTTGCTGCTGGAGGCGAGGCCCAGCCGATAGCCCCGGCGGCGCAGCTCCCTCAGGGTCTCCACCGTCCTCTCCGGCACATCGCCAGGGGTCAGCTCCTGGAGCTGGGCCCGGTAGCAGTCATTCTTTTCCTCCGCCATCCGCAGCTTCTCCCGCTCCGTATAGGACCGATTGCTGCCCTCCAGCAAAATCTCCAGGCTCCCCATCCGAGAGACACCCCGGCAGCGGTCCCCCTGTTCCCGAGTGAAGGGGAGGCCGAGCCGGCCGGCCAGGGCTTTCCAAGCCCGGTAGTGGAGCTCATCGGTATGGACCAGCACCCCGTCCAAATCAAAGACCAAGCCTCTCACCATGTCTCACAGCCTCCTAGCGGCAGGTATCCTGAAATTCCGACGGGCTCATGCCCGTCACTTTTTTAAATGTGGCGGAGAAGTAAGTGATGTCCCGATAGCCCACCCGCTCGGCCACCTCATACACCTTGGTGCGGCAGTCCCGCAGCAGCTCCATAGCCTTGTGGATGCGGTAGCGGGTGAGGTAGTTGAGCAGGGTGTAGTCGGTCTCCTTGCGGAACAGGTGGCTCAAATGGCTCTCGCTCAGCCCCAGGTGCTGGGCGATCTCCCCCACAGAGATGTTCTGGTCCCCGTAGTGCTGGCCGATGTAATCCATCGCCTGGAGGACATACTTGCTCTTGTCCCCCTTCTTCCGCTCCGGCAGGGCGGGGGCGGTCCCGCTCCCTTCCGCCTCCATACGGCGGCGCAGCTTGATCACCGCCGCCTCCAGCTCCCCGTCGTGGAAGGGCTTCAGCAGGAAGTCCACCGCTCCCAGGCGCAGGGCGCTCCGGGCATAGGTGAAGCTGTCGTAGGCGGTGAGAATGATCACATAGGCCCGGCTGCCCCGGGCCCGCAGGGCTTCCATCATCTGAATGCCGTCCATATTGGGCATCTTCAGGTCAGTGATGATGAGGGAGGGGTCGTACCGCTCCACAGCCTTCAGGGCCTGGAGGCCGTCAGCAGCCTCCCCCACCACCACACAGTCCAGCGCGGCCCAGTCCACAGCCAGGACGATCCCCTTCCGTATCATCTCCTCATCCTCCACCACCAGTACCTTCAGCATATCTCTTCCTCCTTCCACAGGGGCAGCGAGGCGGTCACCGCCGCTCCCGGTCCGCCGGGCCGGGAGCCGAGGCGGAGGCCATACGCCTCCCCGTAGTGCTTTTTCAGAATGGTATCCACATTATACAGTCCCAGATGGCCCCGCCCGGAGGTCTCCGGGGGGCCGGTATAGGGTCCCATGAGTTCCGGGGGCAGTCCCCGGCCGTTGTCCTCCACCGAGATGGTCAGGGTTTGGGTTCCCTGACTGCGCACCCGGACCCAGATCACCCCGTCCTCCACCCCGTCCAGACCGTGGAGGATGGCGTTTTCCGCCAGGGGCTGGAGGATCATCTTGGGCACCCGGCACTCCTCCAGCTCCGGTGGCATGTCCACCTCCAGGCGGCACTTGCCCGACAGGCGGATGGACTGGATCTCCATGTACCGGCGGAGGATCTCCACCTCCCGCCGCAGGGGGACGAACTCGTCCGGGGAGATGCAGAAGCGCAGGATGTCCGCCAGGTCGGTGGACATGAGGGCCACCTGGGGCACCTGGTTGATCTTGCTGATCCACTTCATGGTGTCCAGCGTGTTGCACAGGAAGTGGGGGTTGAGCTGGGCCTGGAGCATCCGGATCTGGGCCTCATTCAACTCCCGCTGGTTCTCCACCAGCTGCTCTTGGTTGCGCTTCAGGGCCACCACCATTCCGTTGAACCGCTGGGCCAGCTCCCCCAGCTCGTCATCCTGATAGGGTGGGACGTAGACGTCCAGGTTGTTGTGGACCACCTCGCCGATGGCGCTGTGGAGCCGCTCGATGGGATAGAACATCTGCCTGCTCAGCCGCAGGCTCATAAGCACGGAGAGGCCCACGCACACCAGGGCGCTGCTCACCGTCACCGTGGTGAGCAGGCCCCGGGTATCCCGGTTCAGTGCCTGGGGCCGCTGGAGGACGGCGTACAGCCCCATCTCCTCCTGAAAGGCCGCCCGATAGGCGTACTCCTCCCCCTCCTGGCCCAGCTCCTCCCCCGCCAGCAGCTGCTCCCGCAGCTGGACAGCCAGGCGGCCGGCCAGGGCGGTCTGGCTGGCGTAGACGGGCCGCCAGTACCGGTCGAGGAGCAGCAGGTCGCTCTGTCCGCCGTAGGTCCCCTCCAGCAGTCGCTGGAAGTCCGCCCGGGTCAGGGTGATGACCAGATAGCCTGCGTCCTCCCCCGCCTCACCGGCGATCCGGGCCGCCCCCCGAAACAGGGGCGCGCTGTTCCCCTCCCCGCCGTCCACCTGTGTGAAGGCCAGCCCGACGCTCTGCCGGGCGGCGTAGAGAACGCCCCACTGGGTGGGCATCACCGGCTCCACCGGGCCGCTGCCGGTGGAGTACATCCAGACCCCGTCCCGGTCATACAGGTCGAACTGGGCGCTGAGACGGCTGCCCTCGGTGGCGCTGTACAGCTCGCTATAGACGGTAGTGCTGTCCCGCTGTCCCCGGGAGAGTGCAGGGGCCACATAGGGGCTTGCCTGAAGGGCCAGGGCTGTCTGCTGAAAGCCCCGGTACAGGCCGTCCAGGGAGCTTATCACGTGGTCCAGCTGCTCCCGGGACTCCTCCTCCAACTGGCTGTCCAGCCGCAGGCGGAAGATCTGGAGCAGCATGGCCGAGCACAGCAGCAGCGGCAGCAGGGAGGCCAACAGGAACCCCGCGAACAGCCTTCTGTGGAAAGAATGGCGTTTTTTCACGGCTCCTCCCCTCCCCCCAGATAGAAAGCCCAGGACATGAGGATGCTGTCGTGGTGCTCCACGGTCCAGGCCAGGTCGTAGTCCACCAGGACGAGCTCCTCCAGCGGCCGCAGCACGCCGCCGCTCTCCACCCCTTCCCGTACGGGGCGTCTGGAAAACTCCGTCTCCAGCCGGCTCTGCACATCGTTGCCTGCAATGAAGTCCAGGAACTTCCGGGCGTTCTCCGGGTGGGGCGCTCCCTGCACCAGGGCGCCTCCATCCGGGATGCAACTGGTGCCATCATCGGGGTAGATCAGAGCGATGTCCTCTCCCGCCGCCGCCCGCTTCAGGGCGGTCTCTTCCAGGGTGATCCCCACCAGGTCCGTCCCCCCGGCCACCGAGTCCAGCACCGCACCGGAGCTGTCCAGCTGCCGGCCGTCCAGGCTGACAGCAAAGCGCATCAGGGTCTCGTCCGTATCCCCGTCCACCGCCTGGAGCAGGGTGATCAGCCCGGTGAAGGAGGAGCCGGACACACTGGGATCGCAGAAGGCGATGCGCCCCTGCCATGCCGGAGAGAACAGATCCCGCCAGCCGGTGATCTGCCCCGGGACCACCAGTTTGGTGTTGTAGATGAGCACCACCGGCAGGGCGGAGAAGGGAGTCCACAGTCCCTCCTCCGAGCGCATGGCCGGGTCCAGCCCCTCCCAACCGGCACAGAAGTAGGGGGAGAAGCAGTCCTGATATGCCTCCAGGCTGTCCACGCCGCCGCCGAACATCACATCCGCTGCCGGGGCGTCCGCCTCCCGGCGCAGGCGGGCCAGCAGCTCGCTGGTGCCCCCCGCCTCCACCTCCACCCAGATGCCGGTGCGCGCCTCGAACTCCTGGATGATGGGCCAGTAGACCTCCTCCTTGTGGGAGGTGTACACCACCAGCCGCTCCCCCTCCTCCGGGGCGAACTCCGATGCGGAGGCCCTCTCCCCGGCCGCGCACCCGGTCAGGAGCAGCCCCAATGTCAGTGCCAGCGCTGCCAGCCGTCCTCTCATTCCGCTCCCCCCTCGCCTGTTTTGTGCTCAGTTTGGTGTTTTGCATAATTATATCACACCCCCCCTCCTCTTTTCATCTAATTTCCACAGAAATTGCAGAAGATAACAAAAAAGCGCAGATTTGTCCCCTGTTTTTTCCATCACGGAGGCGATACAATAAAATTGCACACAGGACCTGGGATATCAGGTTCAATTTTATGAAAAATGATGAAGGAGGAACCAAAATGAAACGTACCATTTCATTGCTCCTGGCCTGTGCCCTCAGCTTCTCCCTGGCAGCCTGCGGCGGTGGCGGCGGGACCCAGGGCGGCGGCAGCTCTGCGGGGACCAGCGCCGGCAGCTCCGCCCCTGCCGGCAGCGAACCCCAGCCCCAGCCCTCCGCCGATCTGACACCCACCCAGCAGATCATCCAGGAGGCCCAGGGGATGACCCTGGAGGAACTGGCCCAGAAGGCCATCGAGGAGTCCAACGGCAAGACCTTCCTGGGCGTGGGCAACTCCAGCCGCGGCAAGAGTGCCCTGCCCCTGTTCATCGAGTATCTGCAGTCCATCGACCCAAGCTACACCATGGAGTTCGAGTGGCAGCAGCCCAAGAACAACAAGATCTTCGATCAGCTCACCGCCGACTCCCTGAAGGACACCGGCACCTTTGCCATGACCCTGATCCAGGACGGCAACCAGATCGAGTCCAAGATGGTCCAGACCGGCATTCTGGACACCTTCATCCCCAAGGACTGGGCGGAGGCCAACGGCACCACCCCCGAGGCGTACCAGGGCTATCTGCCCCTTCAGACTCTGAACAAGATCTTCATGTACAACAACACCGGTTCCAAGTCCTATGACAACTGCTGGGATTTCGTGGCCGAGGGCGAGCACGGCCTGTTTATGGACATCGACTCTGAAATCGTGGGTAAGAACTTCCTGTATATGCTCACCCGGGATGACTACGCCGCCATGCTGAAGGAGGCCTTCGATGCCCTGTCCGCCGAGGAACAGGCCTACTTCCAGCCCACCATCAACGAGATGGCCTCCGAGGCCGAGAGCCTGGGCCTGGGGGAGAACGGCAAATACGCCCTGGCCTGGATCAAGCTGTGGGTGGGCAGCTACAATGCCCAGACTGACGACGGCCCCATCTGCAACACCTTGGTGGACCAGTCCGCCACTGACCAGTTCGGCCTGATCGTCTACTCCAAGCTGCGCAGCGTGGAGGAGTCCGCCTCCGTCTCCAAGAACAACATCACCGTGGCGGCCTATAACGACGGCTACACCGGCATGGGCGGTTTCGGCTACTGCCACTATCTGTTCGTCACCGACAACAGCCCTCTGCCCTGGACTGCCTGCGCCTTCATCGCCTACATGACCTGCACCGCCGACGGCTTCTCCGCCTGGGGCAAGGACATCGGCGGCTACTCCTCTAATCCCGAGGTGGCTGCGGAAAACGAGGCCATCTATCACCACGAGACCGGCGGCATGGCCGAGGACGGCACCACCGTGGAGTACGCCGCCCTGAACGACCACGGCTACGACTGGTGGACCAACGAGGGCAAGCTGGTCCTGGAGGACCCCGAGTACTGCGCCTCCGTCTCCTTCACCGTGGGCAGCTGGATCGAGATGCTGGACAAGTACAGCGCCGGCTGAGCCCCATCCCCGGCGTCACCGGACCTCTGGGCGCTGAGCGCCGGTTTTGACGAAACGCAGAGCAGGGCGCCCTTGGAGCCGAGTTGCCTCCAAGGGCGCCCCTCCATTCCCGCATGAGAGGAGTGCCGCATATGAACCAAACCACGACCCCCGGCGCCGCACGGTCCGCCATCCTCTGGAACAGGCTCAGGACCTTCCTGTCCAAGCCTCACAACGTGATCCTGCTGCTGATGGGCATCGTGGTGACCATCACCACCATCGCCCCCATCGTGGCCATTGTGGAGGACACCTTCAAGATCCACCCCGGCACCATCGATGCCCATCTCACCGGCCAGACCGCCGGCTATACCCTGGTGAACTACATCGACCTGTTCACCAGCACCTTGGCCAAGACCAACCTGTGGACCCCCCTGCTGAACACCATCTATCTGGCCGTGGGCACCTGCTTGGTGTCCATCCTCTTCGGCGGAGTGTTCGCCTTCCTGGTCACCCGCACCAACCTGGCCTGGCGGAAATACCTCAGCTCCATCTTCATCTTCCCCTACATCATGCCCCAATGGACCCTGGCTGTGGTGTGGCAGAACCTGTTCAACTCCAACGCCGTCACCGGCACCTCCAACGGCCTGCTGGCCGCTACCGCGGGCATCCAGATGCCCCTGTGGTGGTGCAAGGGCCTCTTTCCCAGCCTGGTGGTGCTGGGCCTGCACTACGCCCCCTTCGCCTATATCCTCATCGGGGGCATCTTCCGCAACATGGACGCCAACCTGGAGGAGGCAGCCACCATTCTGGACACCCCCAAGTGGAAGACCATGTGCAAGATCACCCTGCCTATGGTGAAGCCGGCCATTCTGTCCACCATCCTGCTGGTCTTCGGCAGCTCCATGGGCTCCTACCCCGTGCCCCACTACCTGGGCCTGACCACTCTGTCCACCAAGTACGTGTCCATGAACTCCAAGTACACCGGCGAGGCCAGCATCCTGGCCATCATCATGATGATCTTTGGCGTGGCCATCATGCTCCTCAACCAGATGTCCCTCCACAGCCGGAAAAACTACACCACCGTCACCGGCAAGTCGGGACAGATCTCCAAGATCAATCTGGGCCGGGCGGGCAAATACATCATCGCCCTGGTCCTGGTGGTGGTCACCTTCTTCACCAGCATCTTCCCCATCGTCTCCTTCGCCTTCGAGACCTTCCTCCCCAATCCGGGGGACTACTCCTTCCTATACACCGGGGACCCGGACAACCTGACCACCAAGTGGTGGGTCACCGATGAGAACATCACCGAAAACGGCATGTACGGACAGAAAGGCATCCTCCACAACGACACTATCTGGAGCGCATTCAAGGGCACCCTGCTGGTCAGCGTGGCCTGTGCCCTGCTGGCGGGCACCATCGGCACCCTCATCGGCTACGCCGTGTCCAAGAACCGGCGAAGTAAGGCGGCCAGCTATGTGAACTCCATGGCCTTCCTCCCCTACCTCATGCCCTCCATCGCCGTGGGGGCGGCCTTCTTCGTCCTGTTTTCCAATGAGCACGTCAACCTCTTCAATACCTATACTCTGCTCATCATCGTAGGCACCATCAAGTACATCCCCTTCGCCAGCCGCAGCTCCCTCAACTCCATGCTCCAGCTGTCCGGCGAGATCGAGGAGGCCGCTATCATCCAGGATGTGCCCTGGGTCAAGCGGATGACCCGCATCATCATCCCCATCCAGAAGTCCTCCATCATCAGCGGCTATATGCTCCCCTTCATGACCTGCCTGCGGGAGCTGTCCCTGTTCATGCTGCTGTGCACCCAGGGCTTCATCCTGTCCACCACCCTGGACTACTTCGACGAGATGGGTCTATACGCCTTCTCCAGCGGCATCAACCTGATCCTGATCATCACCATCCTGGTGTTCAACACCGTGGTCAACAAGGTCACCGGAGCCAGTCTGGACGAGGGAATAGGAGGTTAAACCATGCCTGAGATCAAATTAGAACATGTGACCAAGCGCTGGGGCAAGTTCTACGCCGTGGATGACCTGGATCTGGTCATCCAGGACAATGCCTTCGTCACTCTGCTGGGCCCCTCCGGCTGCGGCAAGACCACCACCCTGCGGATGATCGCCGGTCTGGAGACCCCCACCAGCGGCCGCATCACCATCGGTGACCAGGTGGTCTTTGACAGCGCCCTGGGCATCAACATCCCGGCCAACAAGCGCAAGGTGGGCTTTCTCTTCCAAAACTACGCCCTGTGGCCCAATATGACTGTCTATGAGAACATCTCCTTCGGCCTGAAAAACATCAAGGAGCCCCTGCCCAAGGTCGACTTCGAAGCCAAGAACGCCGCCCGTTTAGCGGAGATCCTGGAGCAGCCCGCCGAGGTGGTCCGGGTGCTGGAGGAGTGCCGGGACAAGGACGGCAGGCTGGACCAGAAGAAGGCCCAGCTGAAGCTGGTGGACACATTCACCATCTCCATCTACGCCGCCAAGCAGCTCCTCTCCTACCGCCTGGAGCAGTCCCCCGACCTGTCTGGAGAGATCGCCTCCCTCCGGGGCAGGGTGGAGGCCGCCAGGCAGTCCGCCGCTGCGGCGGGCGGCGAGCTGGACGGGGAGTTCCGCCTGGTAAAAGGGGGCCAGGTGATCACCGAGACCCGCAAGCTCACCCGGGAGGAGATCGACCTCACCGTCCGCCGGGTGGCCCGCATCGTGAAGATCGGCATGTTTATGGACCGCTACCCCGCAGAGCTCTCCGGCGGCCAGCAGCAGCGGGTGGCCATCGCCCGCACCCTGGCCCCCGAGCCCTCGGTGCTGTTCATGGATGAGCCCCTGTCCAATTTGGACGCCAAGCTGCGCCTGGAGATGCGCTATGAGCTCCAGCGCCTCCACGTGGAGACCGGTTCTACCTTCGTCTATGTCACCCACGACCAGATGGAGGCCATGACCCTGGCCACCCAGATCTGCCTCATTGAAAACGGCGTGCTCCAGCAGTACGACGCCCCCCTCACTGTGTACCACCAGCCCAACAACCTGTTTGTGGCCGACTTCGTAGGCAACCCCTCCATCAACTTCGTGGAGGCCAAGGGGGCGCAGCGGGCCGACGGCGCGGTGGAGCTCACCGTGTTCCAGGGCCGGAAAGCACTCTTCCGCCCCAGCACCCCGCTGGACCTGTCCCAGTGGTTCCGGGACCGGGCCGCCCAGGCGGCGGCCCGGGAGGAGGCCCATCGGAAGCGCGCGGCAGAGAAGTCCTATGTGGAGAAGGGCAATAAGGACGAGGCTTTCCGCTACCACATCGCCAAGGTGGTGGAGGACGACGACTCCCTTCAGGACGATCCAGTGCTCACCGACCAGGACCTGGTGCTGGGCATCCGCCCGGAGTTTCTGGATATTGCGGACCAGAGTCCCCTGGAGGGGGAGATCTATGGCGCCATGCCCACCGGCATGGAGTCCACCATCAAGGTGCGGGTGGACGACTTCCTGCTCACCGGCGTCATCTTCGGCAGCTCCCTGTTCACCATCGGGGAGAAGGTGCCTGTGACCGTCTCCGGGGACAACATCATGCTCTTCCACCGGAAGAGCGGCGCCTGCATCGCCACCGGCTCCCTGGAGCTGTGAAGCGTCTATCCAGGCGGAAATATCTCGCAGAAGGTTTTCTCCGACGTACATGTCGCCGGGGAAACCAGATCAGAATTTGGTCCACGCCTGCGGGCGCCAACTCCGCAAGGCTTTTTCCGCAAGCAGAACGACCGGGAGCCCCATGGGGCTCCCGGTCGTTCTGCTACAGTTGATTCTTATTTCAGGATCACCGCGTCGTCTCTCTCAAACGCGGAGGCGCTGTAATAGCGGGTGATCGTGCCGTCCTCGGCCTTCTCAAAGCTGAAGTGCTCCATGAAATCCCACAGGATGGGCATCTCATAGGGACTGCAGTTATGGGCACGCAGCAGGGTATATCCATACTTGACCATGGGCACCCCGTCGCTATTCTCCCAAGTATAGACCTTGGTGCGGTCGTTGATAAACTCATGCTCATCATCGGCAGTACCAATCTGCGCGTCAGGCATGTTGTTCACATCAAAGAGGTAGGTGATCCACTCATTGGCCATCTCAGAGCCCCACAGGTCAGGCATCAGGTTATCCAAGTCGCTCTGGCCAGTGATGACAAAGTCGGGCATAGCCCCGCCAGCCCCCTCGGGCAGCTGAGAAGTACCATCAGGCACGGCCAGTCCAGAGGTGGAGGCAGCAGCCGCATAGAATTCGGGGTTAGTGCGGACAAAGCCCTGTGTAGCCATGGAGCCTGCAGACTGTCCGGAGCCGTAGATCCGGGTGAAGTCCAGATCCGCATAAGTGCCGTCAATAGTCTCTTCCAGCACGGCCATCAGGGAGTTATAGAACTTGTCGGAGTCAGCGTGAGACACACTGCTGGGGCTGGCGCTGTAAGTCTCGCAGACAAAAGCCAGCACGATCCCCTCTTTATCCGCTACCTGCCACCACAGGGTGGAATCCATAAAAATGGAGTCGGTCTGGCTGTTGCCAGGGTAAATCACGAGCACAGGCAGTTCCTTACCCTCAAAGCCATCGGGCACATAGGCAATATATTCCCGGGGGTCCCACAGCCCGTCGCCGCTGTTGTCGCTGAAGGCGATCACGCCCACCTGGACGGTGCCGTGGCCGTCAATGGCCACATCCTCCTGGGCCAGGATCTGGGTCCCGTCGCTGAGGGTCTTCTGCACCTGTCCGGCCTTAGCCGCTTGCTGGGCAGCCACTCGGGCAGAGGTATAGTCCAGGCGGTAGGTCAGCGCGTTGCTATACGCGAAGGTGTTGTCGTAGCGGGTGTAGACAGACAGGAAAGCATAGATCTCAGCGGCGCTGGGGGTCTCAGAGCTCACCTTCACCTGAGAAATGCCGTACCGCTCACTGGCGGGGAGCTGCGCATTGGCAAAAGCAGTCTGGATCGCATCCGAGTCCTTATCCTGACGATATACGCCCTCCCCGTCTGCATTGGACACGCAGTCATTGGCTTCTTTCCAATAGTCTACGCTGTCAGCAGAGGAGGTTCCGGCAAACCAGGTGGGTACAGGCACATCCTTACGGGCGATCTGCTCCATTCCGCACTCTTTCAGCACTGCCTGGAACTCTGCGTCGGTCTTGAAGCCAGCATCATAGCCGCTGGTATTAGAGCCGTCATAGAGCACAGAACCAGCCTCTTCCAGAACAGCCTTCCCGGCAGAAGCGGCATTTACAAATGCCTGGCTGATGACAAAGATGGGATTCTCAGCGGCCCAGGCCTCCAGGGGAGCGGCGCTCTCGCCGTAGCCCGCCAGATAAAACTCTCCAAAGGTGGAGAACACGTTGATGCCAGCCTCATTTCTGCCGCTCTTCAGGAAGGCAATGGCGGCGTCCACGTAGGCTTTCTCCTCCGCCGCGCTGCCCCAGCCCTCCGCGCCGGGCTCCAGTACGAACAGGCCTTCGCCCTTCTGGTCCATCAGGTCGATCCACCCCTCGTCCTCCAGGAACTGCTGGGTATCCACACCATTGGGCACCGCGATCACGGTGAAGTAGGAGCGGATGGACGCCTCCTCGGAGATGTACACCGTCACCTGGCGGTCACCCTCCACATCGATGTTCTTCGTGAACCAGCCGGTCAGCGGCAGCTGGGCCGCCTGGGTCCAGTCCTTCTCCAGCGCCGTGATGGTGTCCAGATCCACGCCGCCCAGCTCATACAGCCGCACGGCCACACCCGCCGTGTTGGCCCGGCTCACCGTGCTCTTGGGGGACAGCTTGCCGTCCACCGCCTGCATCACACCGCTGGACAGTGCCCAGGACATGGCCTCGCTGGCCCAGCTGTCCAGCTCCCCGGCATCGGCGTAACCGGCCAGGTTCGCAGAGGCGCTGACCGCCGCGTCCTTATACTGCGCCGCAAACTTGGACGCCATCACCGCCATCTCCTGGCGGGTGATGGTCTGGTTCACACCGAAGCTTCCGTCCTCGTAGCCCGCCGTGATCCCCTGCTCCACCGCCCAGGTGGCCGCCTGGGCAAACCAGTCGCCCGTCTTCACGTCGGTGAAGGTGTCCTTGCTCTGCACCGCTGGCTGTCCCGCCATCTTGTACAGCATCGTCACCCACATGGCCCGGGTGATGGTGCTCTCCGTATCGAAGGTCTTCCCGCTCACGCCCGCCATCAGGCCGTAGTAGTTGGCGTCCATCACATCCTCGTAGTAGGATGCGCTCCGGCTCACGTCCTGGAACTTCTGCTCCGGCTGATACGCCGCGCTTCCAGGCACCGCCATGGCCAGAGACAGCGCCGCCGCAGTGGACACAGTCACAAATCTCTGCATCTTTCTTTTCATCTTGTTTGCTTCCTCCCTAAATTTGTTCACGCTCTACAAAATAGATGTCTTGTTCCTCCGCTTTACCGCCTTCCATTTTTCGTTGTTTTCCATAATTTTTGCTGCTTGGACTGATGTCTTTCATTATATCCTGTTCAATACATTTTTTCTAGTGTTAAATTATAGATAGTACCATGCAAAAGATTCATTGAATCTTTTGCAAATGACAGGCGGGGGAGGCCCTCCGGCCTCCCCCGCCCGTTCCCTTTCAACCCCCGGTCAGTCTTTTCAGCCCCTCCCAGAGCTCGATGGCCTTGAACTTCAGCACATATCCCTGGGTCTCGCCAGTCATCAGGGCGGCCTGGTCATCGGTGAAGCGTCCCGCCTGGGCCGCCTCCTCCACCGTCTCGCTGGCCGCACCCAAGCACAGGGGCGGGAAGGCCACGCACCACCAGTTCTGCCCCGCTCCCTCGCCGATGACCACCCGCAGGGCCGTGTATTCTCCTGCCGGAAGGGCAAAGTCCTCATACTCCTTGGTGGGGAACCAGGTCTCTGTCAGCTCCGCCCGGACCGCGTAGTCGCAGCCCCGCTCCTCCAGCACCCGCTGTCCTGCCGCTGCCAGCTCAGGCAGATGCTCCTGGATGGCCGCCGCCGCCGCCGTGCGGTCTGCCCCCGCCGGGTACAGCTCCTCCGCGTGGGCCAGGACCTGGTCCCGAACCTCCAGTTTCAGTGCCTGGTCCTCCGGGCTGTCTGAATTGGCGATGACATGGAGGCGGATCACCTGGTCCGCCAGCCGCTCCTGCTCCCGGTCCAGCCATCCCCCCAGTGCCAGTGCGCACAGCACGCCGCACATCAGCGCCAACTCCCAGCGCTTCATTTTTCGGTCCATATACAACACCATCCATACCTTTCGTATTTTCCGAGTGGAATTCTACGAAGAGTATGGACAGTGTCTTTCCTTCTTAAACCGTTTCCGCCAAAAATGTATCCCGGTTCTGCTCTGACAGAAGGGCACAGGCCTCCTCTGCCAGCTCCTTCCGTTGGAACAGGCCAAAGGCGGTGGGGCCCGTCCCGCTCATGGTGGCGCCCAGGGCTCCGCACTGGATCAGTGTGTGCTTGATCTCTGCCACCCTTACCTCCTGCCGCTCCGGCAGCACTTCCTCAAACACGTTGTACATGCGTCGGGCCACACCAGGCAGGTCCCCCGCCGCCAGCGCTGCCAGCAGTCCGGCGGTGTCGGGCCGGCAGCGGACCCGCATCCCGTCGATGCGTGCAAACAGCTCTGGCGTGGAGACGGGGAAATCCGGCTTGCACACAGCCACCCAGCACCGGGGCAGCGGGGGCAGCGGGGTCAGCATCTCCCCCCGCCCCTCGGCCAAGGCGGTGCCGCCCAGTACGCAGTAAGGGACGTCGGAGCCCACCCCTTCCCCCACCCGTGCCAGCTCCTCCATGGAGAAGGGATTCCCCTCCTTCTCGTTCAGGGCCCGCAGCACAGCGGCGGCATCGGTGCTGCCGCCGGCCATCCCGGCGCACACCGGGATGCGCTTGCGGATGGAGATCTCCAGTCCCGGCACCGGTCGTCCCAGCGTCTCATAGAAGCGGAGCGCGGCGGCGGCGGCCAGGTTCTTGGGCCCCGTGGGCAGGAAATGCAGGTCGGTCTGTACCCGCACGCCCTCCCCGCCCGGCTCCAGGGTGAGGGTATCCCCCAGGGTGATGGACTGCATCACCATCTTCAGGTCGTGGTAGCCGTCAGGCCGCTTTCCCAGCACATCCAGCGTCAGGTTCAGCTTGGCGGGGGCAAATCGTTCCATCGTCCGCACCTCCACCGGTTCACAGCCGGATCTTCCGGGCCTCTAAGTAAAAGCGCTTGTCGTGGGCCTCCCCCATGGAGAAGGTCTTTCGGGGCAGCACTCCGTCGTGGATCACGGTGGGGAACAGCTCCTCCTTTTTCATGGGCGGCAGGAGGAAGCCGATGGCCTTGGGCCGCCGGGTCAGCTCTTCCACTACCTCGGCCCCGTGGATATAGTCCAGGCTGACGCCGGACCGCCCCTCCATCCACCGGTCCAGGAAGGACTGAAGGGTTCCCACCGCCAGCTGGGCGGCGGGGTCAGGGACGGTGAGAGCCCCCCGGGCGTTCCCGTAGAGGTAGCGGATCACATGTCCGTCCCCCTCCCCCTCCCGGGCATCGGGGTAAGCCATGCGCAGGGCGGAGAGCACCTGGGCCGGCTCCGCGCCGAAGACCACCCGGTGGATGGGCTCGAACTCCAGGGACTCGTCGTGGAGGTTGACCAGCTCCGCCAGGGCGTACCGGGAGGGCAGGGTCTCCCACTGATCCTGGGGCGTGATGCGCTTCTGCCGCTCATAGCACTCCTTGGCGGTGGCCAGGGAGTGGTTCCCGTCTCCCACAGCGAACAGGAGGACAGGTTGGTCCTGGGTCCCGTAGCGGGCGTTGAAGGCGGCGGGATCAGCCAGAGCCTGGAGGGCGCCGGCCACGGCGGAGAGCTGCTCCCTCCCCAGCTTCCAGCCGGCCAGGTGGCCGCCCCGCTCCATCAAATCGAAGTCATAGACCTGCTCCATGCCCGCCTTCTCCCGGGCCAGGGGCTCGATGACGGTGCGCTCCGGATCGTCAGTGAGGAGCATGACGTGAGGCAGCTCAATGGGGGCGTTCTTCCGCACCGCCACTCGGGGCGGGATACGGGAGAGGACGGTGCCCTCGGTGGCCCGCACCTGGGCCGGGGAGCCCGGCTCATAGTCGTACTGCTCCAGGTCCACCATGCCCACCAGTCCTCTGCGGAGCTTTCCGTTGTGCAGGGTGCGCTCTACATAGATCATGGTCTGGGGCAGAAGGGCAAACCTCTCCTCCCGCAGATAGCGGGACATGGTGTTGTTGATCTCCATGATGTCGGTCTCCACGCTGGGACCGTCCAGACAGCTCTCCGGCAGGATGAGCCGCAGGGATGAGGGGGCCCGCCCCACCCTCTCTTCTACCCGCTGCCAGTATTCCGGCTGTGAGGTGTACTGGTCACAGGCCACCACGCTCCACAGGCCCAGGTCGCAGTTTTGGGGGAGCAGGATATCCGCCGGACGAAAGGGGAGGGTTTCAAATAAATCATTCATCAATGGTCACTCACTTTAATCGTTCTCTTGATGCAGGGGGATTTTGCCGGCCTTGGCAGTTTTGGTTCTTTCCGCAGGGCGCGATGACGCGGCGCGCCGTCTTGGGTAGTTTTCGCAGGTGGGTCGCCGCCTGCGGGCGGCAAGTGACTTTCCCAGCGCCGGGAAAGTCACCAAAGGATCGCCGGGGGGCAGCTCAGGATGATCGCTTCACGCTCATATCCGCCTTACCCCGGGTCCTTCATTACGGGGACACGCTCCTGTTTGGTCATACGTTATTTCCGGCTCGCAAAATCTGAGTGGCTGGTCTAAATTCCCACCGGGCCACTGGGCCCTGGTCTGCAGAAATTCAGGGCGCATGCAATTCCACAACTGCGCCTGGCTTTGCTAAGCCGACACTCCCGGTGCGAATCCTGGCATGCCGGTCTGGGACCGGCCTCTACGGTATCACCGAAGAGGCCCCTTTTTGCAGGAGCGGCACACTTGGACGGCACGCTGTGGGAAAGGTTACTTTTTGAGACGCTGCCACTCCTCCAGCTGGGAGATTATGGCATCCAGCTTTTCTTCCATCCGGTCCCACTGTTTCTTGACCTTCCAGCAAAGGACCACCAGCGCTCCCAGCCCCACAGCCTTCACAGCAATCAGGAGCAGGGCCGCGATGCGGGCCGCCATGTCAAGGCTGCCCAGCCAGGCCGCCAGGTAGACGAGGAAAATAAGTCCAAAAATGACCGCCACGGTCTTCATAGGGCCCACTCCTTTCGCAACACCTATCTTTGCTTCTGCTCTGTTGGGGGCACTCCTCAATGTGATTTGAAGTGCGGTCTGATTTCGTCTTCTCCGTTCTTTAGACAGAGAGCTATCAGCCTATGGCCCCCTTGATGGCTTCCAACAGCTCGCCGAACTCCTCAAAGGCGGGCAGTTCCGGGTGGTCGGCCCTGATGGCCTGGGTGCTCTTGAACAGGAAGCCCGCCTTGCTGGCCTGGATCATCCCCAGGTCGTTGAAGCTGTCCCCGCTGGCGATCGTCTCATAGCCCATGGACTGGAGGGCCTTCACCGTGGTCAGCTTGGACTGGGGGCAGCGCATCCGATAGCCCGTGATGGCTCCGTCGGGGGCCACCTCCAGGGTGTTGCAGAAGATGGTGGGCCAGTTCAGCTTGGCCATCAGGGGCTTGGCAAACTGCTCGAAGGTGTCGCTGAGGATGACCACCTGGGCGAGGGTGCGCAGCTCGTCCAGGAACTCCTTGGCCCCCGGCAGGGGGTCGATCTTGGCGATGGTGGCCTGGATCTCCTTCAGGCCCAGGCCGTGCTCCTTCAGGATCTCCAAGCGCCACTTCATCAGCTTGTCATAGTCCGGCTCGTCCCGGGTGGTGCGCTTCAGCTCCGGGATACCGCTCTCCTCCGCAAAGGCGATCCAAATCTCCGGGACCAGGACCCCCTCCATATCCAGGCATACGATATTCATGGTCGATTCTCCTCTCTGTTTCCCGGCCTGATGTCCCCGACCGAGTCCCTTCTCTTGTGTGGTCCCCGACCCACAGGGTGCAGGGATTACATGGGGCTCGTCTCAGATGCAGACCAAAGCAGGGGGCTTTTCAATACGATTTGTAATTTTTTTCGAATAATATCCGATTTGAGGTCATTTTCAAGCCCTGCCCTGGG
>NZ_LN866274.1:25369-86116 GCF_001244495.1 Clostridium phoceensis
ATTCATGGTCGATTCTCCTCTCTGTTTCCCGGCCTGATGTCCCCGACCGAGTCCCTTCTCTTGTGTGGTCCCCGACCCACAGGGTGCAGGGATTACATGGGGCTCGTCCCAGAGGCAGACCAAAGCCGGGCGCTTTTCAATACGATTTGTAATTTTTTTCGAATAATATCCTATTTGAGTTCATTTTCAACCCCTGCCCTGGCTGCGGCGCAGGTTGGTCAGGAAGTTGTCCATCCGGGTGATGGCCTCGGAGATATCCTTCATCGAGGCGGCATAGCAGGCCCGGACGAAGCCCTCGCCCCCGGGGCCGAAGGCGGAACCGGGGATCACCGCTACCCGCTCCTCCCGCAGGAAGCGCTCACAGAACTCGTTGGAGGTCAGGCCGGTGGAACGGATATCCGGGAAGACGTAGAAAGCGCCCTTGGGCTCAAAGCAGCTCAGACCGATGCGGCGCAGATTCTCCACCAAATAGCGGCGGCGGCTGTCGTACTCCTCCCGCATGTGCTCGATGTCCCGGTCCCCGTTGCGCATGGCCTCGATGGCGGCATACTGGCTGACGGTGGGGGCGGACATGATACCGAACTGGTGCAGCTTGGTCAGGCACTGGATGATAGGCTTGGGGGCGCAGACATAGCCCATCCGCCAGCCAGTCATGGCGTGGCTCTTAGAGAAGCCGTTGACCACGATGGTGCGGTCATACATCTCCTCCAGATTGGCCATGGACACATGGCGCTGGCCGTAGGTCAGCTCGGCATAGATCTCATCGGAGACCACCATGATCTCCGTGTCCCGTAGCACCTGGGCCAGAGCCTCTAGGTCCTGCCGCTCCATAATGCCGCCGGTGGGGTTGGAGGGGAAGGGCAGCACCAGCGCCTTGGTCCTGGGGGTAATGGCGGCCTTCAGCTGCTCAGGCGTCAGGCGGAACTGGTTCTCTGCCTTCAGCTCCACATAGACCGGGACACCCCCCGCCATCTCGGTGAGCGGTCCGTAGCAGACAAAGGATGGGACGGGGATGATAACCTCGTCCCCCGGGTTCAGCAGCACCCGCAGGGAGAGATCCAGCGCCTCGCTGCCCCCTACTGTGACCAAGATTTGGCTGGCGTAGTCGTATTTCAGGCCGAACCGGCGGTCCAGATAGCTGGCGATCTCCCGCCGCAGCTCCGCCATGCCCGCGTTGGAGGTATATTTGGTGTACCCCCGCTCCAGGGAATAGATACCCGCATCCCGGATGTGCCAGGGTGTCACAAAGTCGGGTTCCCCGATGCCCAGGGAAATGGCGTCCTTCATCTCCTCCAGAATATCAAAAAACTTCCGAATGCCAGAGGGCTGGATGCCCTGGATCTTCTGATTCAAGATCGTCTCATAATTCATACAAAGATATACTCCCTTTCCTGGGGCTCCTGAGGCCGGAAAATCAGGTGCTTCTCCTTATATTTTTTCAAAATGAAATGGGTGGCCGTGCCGGTGACCCCCTCCAGTGGGGCCAGGCGCTCGCCCACAAACTGGGCTACCTCCCGCAGGCTGCGTCCAGAGATGATGACTGTCAGGTCGAAGGAGCCGCTCATCAGATACATGCTCTCCACCTCGTCATACTGATAGATGCGCTCGGCGATGCGGTCAAATCCGGCCAGGGACTGAGGCGTCACCTTCACCTCGATCAGGGCGGTGACATTCTCCCGCTTGACCCGGTCCCAGTCGATCACAGCCTGGTATCCCAGGATCACGCCCTCCTCTTCCAGCCGGCGCAGCTCATCCTTTGCCTCTGCCTCGGTCATGCCGGCCTGTGCTGCCAGCTGTGCGGGAGACTGTGTGCAGTCCTGTTCCAAAAGCTCTAAAAGTGTGTTCATGTCACGGGGACCTCCCTTTCCGAAATCTTTGACTGCGGAGTCCGGCGGCCGGTGCTCCCTGTCAGAAATGAATATCGTATTTATTATATCTCATTTACCGCCCAAGCGCAATGCTGCCTTTTAGATCCCCCCAAGATACACCAGGACCCCCTGCGGCCATAAGACGCAGGGGGTCCTGTGTTTGACTGGTAAAGATCCAGGCTCTGCTCTTTCTGCAGAATCAGGCCGCCTTGACAGCCTTACTGCCCTTTCCGGTAATGATCTGGAACACCAGCACCACGACCAGAACGCCGATACCGATGATGTCGGTCAGAGTGCCCGGATGGATCAGCATCAGACCGGCGGCGATACACACGATCCGCACGCCCCAGTTCAGATCCCGGAGCATGTAGCCGATCATGCCGGCGGCGATGAGGAACATACCCACCGAGGAGGTAAGGACCACCTGCACCACGTCCAGCGGGCTGAAATCGCCAATGAACAGCATCGTGTTATTGAAAGCAAAGATGTAGGGCACGATGAAGGCCGCGATGGCCAGACGGGTGGCGTTGAAGGCCGTCCTCATAGGCGGCGCTTTGGCGATGGCGGAGCCGGCATAGGCGGCCAGGGCCACGGGCGGGGTGATGTCGGCCACAATGCCGAAGTAGAACACGAAGAAGTTGGCAGCCATCAGATCCATGCCCATGCCCTGCACCAGGATAGGGGCACAAGTGGTGGCCATAATGACGTAGTTGGCGGTGGTGGGGACGCCCATGCCCAGCACGATGCAGCACAGCATAGTGAGGAACAGGGCGATGATCAGCTGACCGTTGGCGACCTGTACGATGGCGGTGATGAGCACATTGGCCAGACCGGTCATCGTCACCACGCCGGCGATGATGCCCGCGATGCCGCAGGCTACGCCTACAGACAGGGTATTCCGGGTCCCGGCGGCCAAGGCGTCCACATAGGAGGGGGCCGCCTCACGGTTGGGCTTGCTCATTACCGTGAAGAGAACGAACAGCACCACCCAAAGGCCCATACAGATGTTATCCAGGTTCTCCGGGATCCATTCGTAGGACTTGTTGCCCAGGATCACGATGACAGCCAGGGGGATGAGGGGCAGGGCCATGAGCAGCTTTTTGCCGCCCTTCTCCCGGTCCACCATACCCATGGTGATAGCGGCGAAGGTGGCATACACAGCGCTGCGGGACATGGTGAAGCCCACGATGATCATGTACACCAGCACGATCAGCGGCACCAGCAGGTAGATCTTGGGAAGGATATCCTTGGCCTTGGGCAGGGAGTCCTTGGGCAGACCGTGCAGCCCCATCTTCTTGGCCTTGAAGTGGACCATAAGGAAGATGCCCGCGAAGTACAGGAAAGCGGGCAGGATGGCCCGGATCACGATCTCAGAGTAGGGGACGCCGACCATCTCGGCCATGAGGAAAGCGGCGGCGCCCATGATGGGGGGCATGATCTGTCCGCCAGTGGAGGCGGCGGCCTCAACGGCACCCGCGAACTCCGGGGGATAGCCAGTCTTCTTCATCAGGGGGATGGTAACGGCGCCGGTGGTCACGGTGTTGCCCACAGAGGAACCGGACACCATGCCGCACAGAGCGGAAGAGATGACGGCTACCTTGGCGGGACCGCCGGAGGCGGAGCCTGCGATGGCGTTTGCCCCTTCAATGAAGAAGTTGGCGATGCCGGTGGCCTCCAGGAAAGCGCCGAAGATGATGAACAGCACGATGTAGGTGCAGCACACGCTGATGGGGGTGCCAATGACGCCGTTGGTGGTGTAGAACAGGTTGTACACAATGCTCTGCACCGTCTTTCCGGCAAACATGGGCAGATAAGCATAAAGAACGAAGGCCGTG
This sequence comes from Clostridium phoceensis, assembly GCF_001244495.1. Classification (NCBI taxonomy): domain Bacteria; kingdom Bacillati; phylum Bacillota; class Clostridia; order Eubacteriales; family Clostridiaceae; genus Clostridium; species Clostridium phoceensis. Next base: position 29,073 of record NZ_LN866274.1, read on the forward strand.
GCCACGCATAGGATGGGGATGCCCACCACCCGGCGGCAGCACTCCGCCAGGATCAGGATGCCGATGATACCCAGCACCACCTCAGTGGTGCCGATCCGGGTCATCATGGCCACGATGCTCTTCAGGTTGATGACATAGTTAAAGTAGCAGGCCGCGCCCACCACTGCCAATACGATGTCATACCAGGGGATGTGATTCACCTTCTGTGTTCCCTTTTTCGCAGGGTACAGAATGAATACAAACAAAATGATAAAGCCCAAAAACAGGCAGTGCCGGACGCGGTTGTCAAAGCTGGCAAACAGGTTCATCCATACCATGAACAGGGAAAAGAGAGCCAGCATGATCCGAATGACCAGCTCCGGGACCCCGGTCCAGATCCGGGTGTTGGATTCGCGGTCGTACTTCTTCATGACCGCTTCCACGTCCTCCGCCGTTCCCACGTCTACGCTGGGATCACCGGCAGGAGCCGTGTTGACGCTGCGATCTTCCAAATCGCCCATTATTCTCCTCCTTAGTCGCATCGTTCTGACGCCGCCCCTAGCGGACAAGGCGGTCAGAACAGCCGATACTCGTACCCGATGGAGACCACCGAGCTTCTTCCAAACAGTGCGCTCAAACTGATGACTCGAATCCCGCTCTCCAAAGTCACCTCCTCCATCCCATCTTCCGGGAACACCCCGACCAGATCACGGACCTGGTCATAGTCCTCCCGGATGTCGCCCAGGATCAGCGTGTGATCTGATCGGGAGCCTACGATATATTGCAGGGGGATCGTCTCAAAATCCTTGTGGATATTGCTCACTACAATGGAGCCGTCCTCGCCCAATGTCATGGACTCCCCTTCGTTCAGCTGGCTCTGTACCCCGGCGCCGAAGCTGTAATAGTAGGTCTGCTCCACATAGATCTTGTGCTCCTGGATCTGATAGCAGTCGATCAGCGGATTTTTATGGACCGAGTGGATAAAGCCCACGCAGAACCAGTCTCCCTCGTCCAGGCGGTAGCGGACGCAGGTCTCACCGTTTTCCCCGCCGCGCAGGGTGAGATACCAGCCCGCCCGCACGCTGACTGTTGCTAGAAGAGCCGCCGCAATAATGATGATTATCGCGGCGGCTCCCATTACCCTTTTTTTCATCAGATCCCGGTGTCACTCGTCACCGGAACTTGACCGGCGGGCCGTGCGGCGAGGTCGGTCCTCCCTCACAGGACACCCTTCTCGGTATAGAACTTCTCAGCGCCGGGATGCATAGGCACATCACCCACACCGGCCACCGCGTTCTCCAGGGTCAGGAACTGGAACTTGGCCTGAGTAGCGGCCATGCTCTCCTGATTCTCGAACATCTGGGTCAGCAGTTCATAGACGAAGTCCTCGGACAGGTCCTCAGAGGCCACCAGAACTGCCTTCACGGCCACGCAGGTCACATCATAGTCGATGTTGTTGGGGTAGGTGCCGGCGGGCAGGTCCTCCTGGACCAGGAAGGGGTAGTTGGTGGTCAGATACTCCACGGCCTCGGGAGTCAGGCTGATCATATCGAATTCAGCGGTGGCATCCAGCTCAGTGATCGAGGTGGTGGGGGCGCCGGCCACGGTGAAAGCGGCGTCGATCTTGCCGTCCTTCAGGTCGTTGGCGGCGTCGCCGAAGGAACCGTTGGTGGCGGTGATGTCGGCGGTGGTCATGCCGTAGGCCTCCAGGACCTGGCGGGCGTTGACCTCAGTGCCGGAGCCCACGTCGCCCACGCAGACGGTCTTGCCCTTCAGCTCGGATACGTCCTTGATGCCGGGGGCGGAAATGATCTGCACGGTCTCGTTGTACAGGCCGGCCACCCACTGGCTGCTGGTCTCAGCCTCGGTGAACAGGTCGGTGCCGCTGTGGGCATAGGAGAGCACGTCGGACTGCAGGATGGACATCTGGGCATTGCCGTCAGCCACCTCCAGGATGTTGGCGGAAGAGGCACCGGTGGAAGTCACATTCAGCTGGCCGGTGGTCAGCAGGGGGTTGAGGGTGGTCTGCATCACGCCGCCGTAGGCGTAATAGGTGCCGGAGGTGCCGCCGGTCGCCAGGGTGACGGTCTCGCCGGAGCCGCCGGCCGGAGGTGTGGTGGTGGAAGTAGTGCCGGTAGAAGCGGCAGGAGTAGAAGTGGTACCGGAATTGCTGGGCTGATTGGGATTGCCGCAGCTGGCCAGCGCCAGGGACAGAGACAGCGCCAGGATGAGAGCAAGTGTTTTCTTCATATTCTCTTTCCTCCATTTCAAGCTTTACTCGGCCTTCCGCCCGAGGGATGCGGCCGACCTATTTGCAGAGTTATTATATTACATTTTGCCTATAATTGCAAGTCGCTTTTTTAATTTTCGGTCATTTTGCATAATTTCCTTCATTTTTGCAGTTTTTTTCTCTGTTTTTCTCTTTTTTCTTTTGGATTTCCTCATTTTTCCTTCTTTTCAATATAATGATGCAGTATTTGCATCATTCCATTTTTAACATTTTCCCCCTGCACTCCGACGCCCTTACTCCCGCATAGCCTGTTCCAGCTTCTCCAGCGCCCGCTTCTCAATGCGCGATACATAGGACCGGCTGATGCCGCAGCGGGAGGCGATCTCCCGCTGTGTTCTGGGAGGGCGGTCATCCAGGCCGTAGCGCAGGGTGATGATGGACCGCTCCCGATCGGTCAGGCAGGTGTCCACGCAGTGCCGTACCTTGCGGCAGGCGTCCCGGGTGTCCAGTTCCTCCAGCATGTTGTCGTCCACGGCGATCACATCCATCAGCGACAGGGAGCTGCCGTCGTCATCGCCATCCAGGCTGTCCGCCAGTGACACCTCCCCTGCCAGCTTTTTCTGCGCCCGGAAGTGCATCAGGATCTCGTTTTCGATGCAGCGGCTGGCGTAGGTAGCCAGACGGACGTTTTTATCACTTTTGAAGGTAGAAATCCCCTTGATCAGCCCGATAGTCCCGATGGAGATCAGATCGTCCTGGTCTCCAGTCTGGGCATAGTACTTTTTCACGATATGGGCCACCAGCCGCAGGTTATGCTCCACCAGCAGGTTGCGGGCCTCCAGGTCCCCCTGGGCGGCCCGCTCCAGGTATTCCCGCTCCTCCGCGGCCTTCAGCGGCCGTGGGAAGGACCCGCTCCCACCCGAGAGCCGCAGAGTAAAAAACAGACCGTTCATCATTAGATAGATCCATGGCGACAACATATGCCAACACCTCCGCCCTACTCTATTCCCCCCACGCAAGTCCCTATTCTCCCGGTCCTTCCCCTCTGTCGAAAGTTCCGGCCCACCTGCCCGTGCAAAGAGCTCCCCCGGACACGCCCTAAGGCGCGTCCGGGGGAGCTCTCTTTCCGTTCCCGGTGTTACTGCTTCTCCTGGAGGGACAGGCTGGCGATGAACTGCTGGGCGGTGCGCGGGGTGCGCCCCGCGTGGCGGATCTCCCAGGTCATGGCCTGGGCGTGGAGCAGCTCAGCGGACATGGCCACCCCGGCCCGGGCGGCCAGATGGTCCACTAGGGCCAGATAATCCGCCTTGCTCATGGTGAGGTAGGGGATACGCAGTCCAAACCGCTCCGCCAGGGCAGTCTTCTCCGAGATGGTCTCAAAGGCGTCCACCTCATCCCCCGCCCGGTCGCTGAAAGACTGACGGACCAGGTGGCGGCGGTTAGAGGTGGCGTAGATGGCCACATTGGCCGGGCGGCGCTCCAGCCCGCCCTCCAGGATAGTCTTCATGATGGAATAGGTATTGTCGTCCTGGTCGAAAGCCAGGTCGTCGATGAAGAGGATGAACTTCTGCCGCCGTCCCGCCAGGGAGCGGATCAGCCGGGGCATCTGGGCCAGCCCCTCCTTCTGCACCTCAATCAGCCGCAGATCCCCGAAGCCGGGGCGGAACAGCATAGACTTTACAGTGGCTGACTTGCCAGTGCCGCCGTCGCCAAAGAGGAGCACGTTGTTCACCAGGTGCCCCTCCAGCATGGCCTGGGTGTTGGCCACCACCTGTCCCCGCTGCAGCTCGTAGCCCATCAGCTCCTCCGGCCGGGGGCAGTCCGGGTCGGCCACCGGGATCAGCTCCCCGCTGTCCCAGACAAAGGCCCGGTAGCGGGCGAACAGGCCGCAGCCATTCTCCTGGTAAAACGCCGTAAGGCCGTCAAAGTCAAAAGGGGCAGACGCCCGCCACCGGGGCAGCCCAGCCAGCACCGGAGCGTACACCGGGGGCAGCAGATTGGACAGCTCCCCCACATACCGGTCGCAGTCCATCCGGGCCAGAAGGAGGAAGGTCTCCACCTCCCGCCGGGCTGCGTTCTCCAGGGCGGGGTCGCTGTCCCCTCGCTCCGCCAGCGTTCCATAGGGGCTCTCCACATAGCGCAGGCCGTCCCAGAGCCAGTCACCCAGTCCCTGGTATCCCTCCCGCCGCAGCAGGTGGAAGAGCTGCGTATAGGCCTCCAGGGCCTCCGTTCCACGCCCCTGGGCCAGACTGCCCACCAGGGCCCGGCTCTGCTCCATCACCGGCGTCTTCAGCAGCTCCGCATAGGCAGATACGCCATGGAGGGCCGCCCAAAGTACATCAAATTCCATCTTATTTCTCCCAGTTCCCCCTGCTTCCGCAGGTGATCTTTTTTCATTGTAAAGCGGACAGGGCGGCCTTGTCAACCGGGTGGGGGTATGATACAATAAATAAATCTGACTCAGGAAAGGAAGACAGAGGACGCGGCGCGTGAAACGGCGGCCTGCTCGGGCCCCGCCCCGCTGTCCTTGCCCATATGCTGTCCATTGGAGGCATCCCCATCGAAGCGCCTCTGGCCCTGGGCCCTATGGCCGGGGTCACTGATATGGCCTTCCGCACCATCTGCCGGGAGCAGGGCGCCGCCCTGACCTGTACAGAGATGGTCAGCGCCAAGGCCTTGTGTTATCAGGATAAGAAGTCCATCCCCCTGCTCCAGCTGGGGGATGGCGAGCATCCCGCCGCCGCCCAGATCTTCGGCAGCGACCCGGTCTGCATGGAGGAGGCGGCCGCCATCGCCCGCCAGGTCTCCGGCGCCGACTTCATCGACATCAACATGGGCTGCCCGGTGCCCAAGGTGGCCAACAGCGGGGACGGCTCCGGCCTGATGCGTACCCCGGACAAGGCGGTTCGGGTGGCTGAGGCGGTCATCCGGGGGGCCGGCTGTCCGGTGACGGTGAAGTTCCGGCTGGGTTGGGACAAGGGTTCCATCAACTGTGTGGAGTTTGCCCGGGCCATGGAGGAGGCCGGCGTGGCCGCCGTGGCCGTCCACGGGCGGACCCGGGCCCAGATGTACGCCGGCCGGGCGGACTGGGACCACATCCGCGCCGTGAAGGAGGCGGTGAAGATCCCTGTGATCGCCAACGGCGACGTGTTCAAGCCGGAGGACGCCCCCCGTATCCTGGCCTACACTGGGGCGGACATGGCCATGATCGGCCGGGGGGTATTCGGCAACCCCTGGCTGTTCGCCCAGTGCCGGGCAGCTCTGGAGGGCCGCGAGATCCCTCCCATGCCGCCGCTGGCGGAGCGTTGCGACACGGCGGTGCGCCAGTTCCAGCTCTCCGCCGCCAACAAGGGGGAGAAGATCGCCTGTCTGGAGGCCCGGCGCCACTACGCATGGTATCTGAAGGGGGTCCCCCACGCGGGATATTATAAGGAGCAGATCGTGAAGATCACTACCCTGGAGGACGTGTACCGGGTGACAAAGGGAATCAAGCGGGACCTGTGCTGACCCCGGCCGCGGGGCCGGAGGGTTTGGATTTGGAAGGGGTGAAGGTATGACTGACCAGGAGCTGGCGGCCCGCGCCCGGGACGGGGACCAGGACGCCTTCGAACAGCTGGTCCGGGACAACGAAAAACGGATCTATACCCTTGCGCTGCGAATGACGGGCAGCCGTGAGGATGCTCTGGATCTGACCCAGGATGCCTTTTTCCAGGCGTGGAAAGCCCTCCCCACCTTTCAGGGGGAGAGCAGCTTTGCCACCTGGCTCTACCGCCTGGCCACCAACCTGTGCCTGGACCATCTGCGGGCTCAGAAGAGGCGGACCCAGTCCATGGGGCCCGCCCTCTCCCTGGACGACGAGGAAAACGGGCCCGTCCAGGTGGCGGATCAGCAGCTCCAGCCCCAGGAGGCGGTGGAGCGCTCAGAGCGCCGCCGGGCCCTAGAGCGGGGGCTGGCCTCCCTCCCGGATCACCACCGCCAGGTGCTGATCATGCGGGAGTTGTCCGGACTCTCCTACCAGGAGATCGCCCAGGTCCTGGACCTGGATCTGGGGACTGTGAAATCCCGTATCGCCCGGGCTCGTCTCTCCCTGCGAAAAATTTTGCTGGAGGATGGGAACTTTTTTGACTCTCCGGCGTCTATGGAGATAGAACGACACAGAAAGGAGTGACCCGGCATGTCAGGCTGTGAACGTGCGCTGGACCTGATCGGCCTGCGTCTTGACGGCCCCCTGTCCCCGGAAGAGCAGCGGGAGCTGGACGCCCACCTGGAACAATGCCCTGCCTGCCGGGCCGCCGCCCGGGAGCTGGAGGAGCTGGAGGGGGCCCTCGTCCAGCTGGGTGAGTGCGATCCCCCGCCCCAGCTCGTCTCCGGCGTGATGGAGCGGGTACGCGCCGACAGCGCCCCTGCCAAGGTCGTCCCGCTCTGGAAACGCCCTGCCTTCCGGGGAGCACTGGGCATGGCGGCCTGCGCCGCCCTGTGCATCGGCCTGCTTCCCCAAATGGCGGGTCTCTCCTCCGGCGGCGGGAACAGCACCGGCGCCGCCCCTGCCAGCGCCTCGGAGTCCCAGGCCGCTTCCTCCACTCCCGCTGCCGGTGCCTATGCTGCCGGCGGGGAGTCCTCCCCCTCTGCCGAGGTCCGCTCCAGCAATGCGGGCCGTCCGGAAGCCGAGGACACCGCCCCGATGGAGGCGGAGTCCCCCGCCTCCATCGCTCCCTTCTCCCTGCAGGAACAGGGAGCGGGCGCCCCGGGGGACTTCTCCGCCCTTGCCCCCGCCCTGTCCGAAGACCTGGCCGGACAGCTGGGCCAGAGTCCCGGCCGGCTGCTCCTGTTCTCCACCATTCCAGAGGAACTGGAGGACCGGGACTGGCAGGAGACGGACGGCTTTCGCTGGACCGCCCTGGAAGCGGAGGGGGACCACTCCCTGCTGGACGCCCTGACCGCCCAGGCCGCCGCCCTGTGGGAGAGCGGGGTGGAGGGCCCCGCAGTGGCTCTGGTGTATCCCTGAATCTTACTTCAGCCCTGGACCGGGCGCGATTTGCGCCCGGTCCAGGGCTCTTTTCTGCTTTTTTTCGTGGGAGAGCCGCTTTTTCTTCATTTTTGTTTCATTTTACGTCTGCGACAAAAAAGAGGTTGTCAGATGTGCATTTTTACGATATAATAGCCAATAGCAGATCACCTCGCCACGGCGGCTTCCGCCTGGGGAGTCTGTATGAGTCAGTCCAAACATAAGGAGTGGTAACAATGAGCTATTCTGTACAAAACATCCGCAATGTCTGTCTGCTGGGACACGGTGGGAGCGGAAAGACCTCCCTGGCGGAGAGCCTGCTTTACATGACCGGCGCTATCGACCGCATGGGCAAGCCCGCCGACGGCAACACCGTCTGCGACTATGATGCGGAGGAGACCCGCCGCCAGATCTCCATCTCCACTTCCGTGGCTCCCCTGGAATATAAGGGCTGCAAGATCAACATTCTGGACACCCCGGGCAGCTTCGACTTCTCAGGTGAGGTGCTGGAGGCCCTCCAGGTCTCTGACGCCGCCATCATCGTCTGCTCCGCCAAAGACGGCATCTCTGTGGGGCTGGAAAAAGCCTGGCGCTACTGCGAGGAGCGCGACATGCCCCGCTTTATCTATATTTCCAAGACAGATGAGGAAAACTCCGACTATAACGCCACCTTCGACGCCCTGCGTGAGCGCTTCGGCAACAAGATCGCCCCCATCGTGGTCCCCATCTGGGACGACAACAAGAAGGTCACCGGCATCATCGACGTGCTCAACAAGCGCGCCTACGAGATGCAGAACGGCAAACGGGTGGAGATCGAGCTGCCCGAGGGCAAAGAGGACGTGGTCACCCAGTTCAACGACGCTCTGAAGGAATCCGTGGCCGAGACCAGCGAGGAGTTTATGGACAAATTCTTCTCCGGCGAGGACTTCACCTATGTGGAGATGATCCAGGGCCTGCGCCAGGGCGTGCGGGAGCTGTCCCTCTTCCCCGTGCTGTGCGGCTCCGCCGTGTCCACCATGGGCTCCCTGATGCTGATGGACAATATCGTGGAGCTTCTGCCCAACCCGGTGGAGGGCAACATGCGCAAGGGCATGCTCCCCAGCGGCGACAAGGAGGAATACGCAGTCTCCCCCGGCGGCGTACCCAGCGCCTTCGTGTTCAAGACGGTCTCCGACCAGTACGGCAAGTATTCCTTCATCAAGGTCATCTCCGGCACCATCACCTCCGACCTGGCCCTGGTCAACGCCCGCACCGGCTCCCCCGAGAAGCTGGGCCGGCTGTACACCATGCGGGGCAAGAAGGCCGTGGAGGTCAAGGAGCTCTCCTGCGGCGATATCGGCGCCATCGGCAAGCTGGAGAAGGTCAAGACCGGCGATACCCTGTGTGACGCCCGCAAGGTCTTCTTCATGCCCCCCATCCCCTTCCCCGAGCCCTGCTACTCCGTGGCCATCGTGCCCAAGACCCGGGGGCAGGAGGACAAGATCGCCCAGGGCTTGGCCCGCCTGAACGAGGAGGACCCGACCTTCACCTTGGTGAACAACGGCGAGACCCACCAGATGGTCCTCAGCGGCACCGGCGACATGCAGATGGATGTGCTGGTGTCCAAGCTGAAGAGCCGCTTCAATGTGGAGGCGGAGCTGAAGGCTCCCCGGGTGGCCTATCGTGAGAAGATCCGCAAGACAGTCTCCAAACAGGGCCGCCACAAAAAGCAGACCGGCGGTGCCGGCCAGTTCGGCGATGTCTGGGTCCGCTTTGAGCCCAATCCGGAGAGCGACCAGATGGTCTTTGCCGAGGAGGTTTTCGGGGGCTCCGTGCNAGCCCAATCCGGAGAGCGACCAGATGGTCTTTGCCGAGGAGGTTTTCGGCGGCTCCGTGCCCAAGAACTATTTCCCCGCTGTGGAGAAGGGCCTGCGTGAAGCCTGCGTTCACGGACCTCTGGCGGGCTACCCCGTGGTCAACCTGAAGGCTGTCCTCTATGATGGAAGCTACCACCCCGTGGACTCCTCCGAGATTGCTTTCAAGACCGCGGCCCAGCTGGCCTACAAGGCCGCCATGCCTGAGGCCAACCCCGTGCTCATGGAGCCCATCGGCGAGCTGAAGGTCACCATTCCAGACAGCTACATGGGCGACGTCATCGGTGACCTGAACAAGCGCCGCGGCCGCATCATGGGCATGAATCCCACTAAGGACGGCGAGCAGGTGGTGGAGGCCGAGGTCCCCATGGCCGAGATGTCTACCTACGCCATCGACCTGCGGGCCATGACCCAGTCCCGCGGCTCCTTCACCTTCCACTTTGTCCGCTATGAGGACTGCCCTCCCGCGGCCCAGCAGAAGGCCATTGAGGAAGCCAAGGCCCTGGCGGAAGAATAAATCATCCCAGGCACCCGTTTCCCCACAGGGAGCGGGTGCCTTTTGCGGGCAGTTCCCCGGTCCGGCCCCATACAGCGCGCCAGCCCGGTGGTCCCTGGACCACCGGGCTGGCTCTGTGCTCTGTTCTGTCGCAGACGGACACGGCTCCACCACGCTTCGGCCGCCCCGGGGGAAGCAGGGGGAGGTATCCCTGTCCCGCCCGGCGCGCTGCCGTGAACCTGTCTCATCTTGTCCCCATCATACTCCTCCCCAATCCATTTTTCAAATCGATCTTTCTTATAAAATAATTGATTTTATCTATATTTCTGCCCGGTGGACCCGCTCCAGCATCTCCTGGTATCCGGGGGTCTCCCGGAGGAAAGCGGATTCCGGGTCCCGCTCCAGTTCCTCCAGCAGATATTGGAGCATGATCTGCTGGACTTCCCTCGCAGCCTCCTTTGTGGGCAAGTGGCGGTAGAGAGGGGACGCACTCAGGTCCCAGGGCTCCTCCAGGCTGCGCAGGAGCCGTTCCAGCACCGCCAGCGCCTCGGGGCCGTCCTGCTCCGCCAGCGCCAGCTGGAGCGGGGCAGACGCCACTGCGTAGGCGGTGAGCTGGAACACCCGTCCCGCCTGCTCCGCCGTCTCACTGTATTGCCGCGCGCACGCCTTGTCCCCTGCCTCCAGCGCCAGGTCCATCAAAGCCATGAGGGTAGACTGGAGATCTGATGCCTGCCGGAACAGCTCCCGCTCCAGAATGGGCCACGCCTCTTCCGACCGCTTCTGTTTCCTGCGGAGCATGGCCTCCAGCATGGGCCGTTCCCGGTCCTCCTGGGGCAGGCGGGCCAGCTGTTCCTCTGCCTGCTCCAGCTCTCCCTGGGCCATGTACTGGGAGATGAGCATCCGCTCCGCCCGCTCCCGCACCCGCCTGTCTCCACTGTCCGCGCACCGGCGGTAGAGGGCCAGGATCTCCCCCTTCCACGCCTGCTCCCGTTCCGGGTCGTTCTCCCCCCTCTTCCAGAGCACCAGTGCCCCGTCCAGTATCTGGGCCGCCGTATAGGCCAGCAGGTCGCTGTTTGGGTACTCCCGCAGCTTGTCCCGGGCCAGACGGAAGGCGGCCTCACAGCCCTCCTGCTGGGCTCTCTCCCCCAGCACATTGGCAAATGCTCCGATCTCCTCCTCTGTCAGTTCCTCCTGAAAGGAGAGCAGGGTGTTCAGGTCCACCTCAAGCAGACGGGCCAGCGGGGGCAGCAGGGTGATATCCGGATAGGAGTTGTTCCGCTCCCACTTGTTGACAGCTGGCGCTGACACCCCCAGCCGCTGGGCCAGCTGTTCCTGGGTCAGCCCCAGTGCCAGGCGCCGCTGCCGCAGGATCTCGTGAAATTTCATGTTCCGTCCCCCTTTTCCTTGGTGTGCCCATTGTATCAGAGGAGACCTTTTCTCCGCAACCGAAGGGTATTCACCTTTCCTTCAAAAAAATTAACCGCTGTTCATATTTTTTCTGTTTTCAAAAAAATTGTCCTCTGACTGTGGTCAGAGGACAAAATTGTGCTGAAATATGCACAATTTTCCGCTTTCCATTCCCTTGACAGGGCCCTTGCTTCCGCTATAATGAAACCAACCTCCATATCAGAAAGGAAGATCCTATGACACACCTTCGCAGCAGATGGACCGCCCTGTTCCTGGCGCTGGTCCTTTCCCTCTCTCTGGCCCTGCCCGCCTCCGCCGCACAGGAGGACCGGGCCCAGGCCGCCCATGAGGCCGCCCAGTACGCCATGCAGTATGGCGGCGCCGTCAGTGTCCAGTACGCCCTTTGGGAGAACGGAGAGGTCACCCTCCAGGGGCACGACGGCGTCTACTCCAAGACGGAGAACCGCGCGCTCACCGATGATGACCTGTACGGCATCGGCTCCATCAGCAAGACCTATACCGCCGCCGCCATGATGAAGCTGGTGGAGCAGGGGAAAGTAGACCTGGATGAGCCGGTCACCGCCTATCTCCCTGATTTCACCATGGCAGACCCCCGCTACACCCAGATCACGGTGCGCATGCTCCTCAACCACTCCTCCGGCCTGATGGGCGGCACCACCAATGACGCCTTCCTGTTCGGGGACCAGGGGAACGATGACGCTCCCTCCCGCCTGCTGGAGCGGCTGGCCGGGCAGACCCTTCAGGCCGAGCCCGGCGCTTACAGCGTCTACTCCAACGACAGCTTCACCTTGGCCCAGCTGGTCATCGAGCGGGTCAGCGGCATGGAGTACACCGCCTTTCTAAACCAGTACCTGCTGGAGCCTCTGGGACTGGAGAACACCCTGACCCCTATGGAGGAGTTCGATACCAGCCGGCTGGTCAAGACCTATCTGGGGACTGACACCCGGGCCCTGCCCGCCGAGAACCTGACCATCGTGGGCACAGGAGGCATCTACTCCACCGCCAGCGATCTGGCCGCCTTCGGCGGCGCCCTGTGCGGGGAAGGTCTGCTGAGCCAGGCGTCTTTGGATGAGATGGCCAGCGACCAGTATCTGCTGGGCATGTGGCCCGAGGACAGTGACGGCGACGCCGTCGCCTATGGCCTGGGCTGGGACAGCGTCCATATGTTCCCCTTCAGTCAGAACGGCATCCAGGCCCTGGTCAAGGGGGGCGACACCATCGTCTATCATGCCGGACTGGTCATCCTGCCCGAGTATGACATGGCCGCCGCGGTGCTCACTTCCGGCGGAATCAGCACCTACAATCAGCTGGCCGCCGCCCGTATCCTTCTGGATGCCCTGGCTGAGCAGGGCGTCGAGGTGGAGGAGGAGGCCGCCCTCACCCCCGCCCAGCCCGCCCAGATGCCCGCCGAGCTGACCCAGCTCAGCGGCTGGTACGGCACCTCCACCGCCGCCGCCCAGCTCCAGATCACCGACGAGGGCGTGCTCACCCTTACCGGGATGGAGGGGACCTTCACCTACCGGGAGGACGGCAGTTTCCGGGACGAGAGCGATTCCGTCCTGCTCAAGCTAGTCCAGGAGGACAACGGGGAGACCTACCTCTATCAGAAGAGCTACGCCTCCATTCCCGGCCTGACCACCCTCTGTGTGGCCTCCTACGCCATGGAGCGCCTGCCCAGCTACCAGCCGGACGAGGCCACTCAGGCCGCCTGGGAGGCTAGAGAGGGTAAGATGTACGTTCAAACCAACGAGCGCTGGTCCTCCGCCTACTACGCCTTAAGCGGCGTCTTTGCCGCCGTCACCCTTCAGGGCAGCCCGGAGGGCTATCTGCTCACCAATCAGCTCACCGCCCCTGACACCGCCGCCCCAGTCCTTCAGATCCCCGGCACCGGAAGCCGGGACAGTGCCGTGATCCGTGTGCTGGATGTAGACGGCTGCGAGACCCTGGAGCTCAACGGCTCCCTCTATCAGGACGCAAGCTCCGTCTCCCCCATCTTCTCCGGGCCGGAGTCCTGGTGCATCATCCGCCCGGGGCAGACAGCCCGCTGGTACCGGACAGGCGAGGCCGCCGGCAGTCAGATGACGGTGGAGGTCCCGGAAAACGGCGGTTTCTATGTGTATGACGCCGCTCTGGGTCTCCAGGCCAGCTCCTGGCTCTATGGAGACACCACCGTTGTTCTTCCGGAAAACGGCTGGATCGTCTTCTCCGGCGAGGAGGGGGCCCAGTTCCACATCTATCTCTCACAACCCTGAGCAAACGCTCCGGCCGCCCTTCCGGCGTCCGGAGCGTTCCTTTTTTCTGTCAGCCGGACCGCACCGCCGGCCATAAAAACAGGCGCCGCCCCATGGGGCGGCGCCTGGATCGTGTCTGTGTCTTACTGCTTGGGCAGGGTGGTCTTGGGGGCGGCCGGCTTAGGGTCCTCGGTGTCGAACACCGTTTTCGCCGCGGCGGCCAGGCCCGCCAGGCCCTGGATCTCGCTGGGTACGATGATCTTGGTGGCCTTGCCGTTGGCGGCGGCGGTGAACGCCTCCAGGGCCTTAATCTTCAGCACGCCGTCGCCGGGGTTGGCCTCGTTGATGAGCTTAATGGCGTCAGCGGTGGCCTGCTGCACCTTCATGATGGCCTGGGCCTGGGCCTCGGCTTCCAGGATCTTAGCCTGCTTGGCGCCCTCAGCCTGAAGGATGGCGGCCTGCTTGGCCGCGTCAGCCCGCAGGATGGCGGACTGCTTCTCGCCCTCAGCCACCAGGATCTGGGACTGCTTCTGTCCCTCGGCCTGGAGGATGGACTCACGGCGCTCGCGCTCGGCCCGCATCTGCTTCTCCATGGACTCCTGAATGTCTCTGGGCGGCATGATGTTCTTCAGCTCCACCCGGTTGACCTTGATGCCCCAGTTGTCGGTGGCCTCGTCCAGAATGGCCCGCATCTGACCGTTGATGTGGTCTCGGCTGGTGAGGGACTGGTCCAGCTCCAAGTCACCGATGATGTTGCGCAGGGTGGTGGCAGTGAGGTTCTCAATGGCGGACATGGGATTCTCCACCCCATAGGTGTACAGCTTAGGGTCGGTGATCTGGAAATAGATCACCGTATCGATCTGCATGGTAACATTGTCCTTGGTGATGACGGGCTGGGGGGGAAAATCCACCACCTGCTCCTTCAGGGAAACATTCTTTGCAACCCGCTCAATGAACGGGATCTTGAAGTGCAGGCCCACGCCCCACACGCCCTGAAAGGCGCCCAGGCGTTCAATGACGAATGCGCGGGACTGCGGGACCACCCGGACGTTGGCGGCCAGCACCAGCAGCACCAGCACCACCAGGATGATGGGCACTAAAAACGAAAGAATACTATCCATGATCTCTCCTCCTTATAACAGCTCTACAAAAACCTTGACTCCCTCGATGCGGAGCACCTTGACCTCCCGCCCAGGCTGTATGACAACGTCATGGGCGGAGCGAGCGGTCCAGACCTGTCCCGAGATATTCACCAGGCCGCTCCCCTTCAGGTTGTCGATCTCCTCTGTGACCAGTGCTGTGGCGCCGATGACCCGGTCCGCGTTGGTGGCCTGGTAGCGGGGCGTCAGGAACTTCTTTGCCAAGGGGCGGACCAGCAGCAGGGTCACCCCGGACAGAGCCAGAAAGACCACCACCTGGAGCCACAGCGCCGCGCCAAAGCCTGCCGCGATCAGCGCACCCAGAGCACCCACCGCGAACCAAACGGAGGTCAGGCCCACAGTGATAGCCTCCCCCACCGCGAACACGATCAGGGCGATCAGCCAGAGCACAGTAAACGGTATGGGTATCATAGCACACTCCTTTCTGTTCCCATCCCGGGGGGCTGGAAAGAAAACTTCTTTCCTTGGATGACAGGATATCATATCTTACAAAAAATTGCTATGGTTTTCTCTCTTTTTTCTGTAAATAATTTCAGGATCGGGGGAGCGCCGCCTTTCCGCTCTATAAAGTATTTGCCTAATGGCGAAAAATCCGATATACTGTTTTTTACCAATCTCTCTCGACGCTTAAAGGAGAATCCCGCCCATGCCCATCGTTTCAGAACTTATCCTCTCCCTCATGCTCACTGCCTCCCTGTCCGCCGGAGCTCCCCTCTCTGCTCCGCCGGGCCTGGCCGTCTCCCTTCCTGCCATCACCGCTCAGGCGCAGCAGCTCCACACCCCCCTGATGATCCTCCACGCCGGCGGCGTCACCCCGGAGGGAGTGACGGGCAGCAACAGTCTGGAGGCGCTGGAACATTCCTACGAAAACGGCTTCCGGCTGCTGGAGCTGGACTTCTCCTGGACCTGCGACGGGGAGCTGGTCTGCGTCCACGACTGGAACGCTTTCTATGGCCGCATCCTGGACACGGACTCCCCCACCCTGGCCCAGTTCGAGGCCGTCCGGGACAGCACCTACGGCTTCACTTCCCTGACCCTGGATCATCTGATCGCCTGGCTGAGGGAACACCCCGGCGTCTCCATCGTCACTGACATCAAGGAGGACTGCGCGGCGGGCGCCGCCCTGATCGCCCAGCGCTGTCCGGATCTGCGCAGCCGCTTCATCATTCAGATCTACCACCCGGAAGAATATGACCAGGTGGCAGATCTGGGCTTTGAGCACATCATCCTCACCGTGTATCAGATGTCCTGGTCCGAAAAGCAGGACACCGCCGCCCTGGTCCGCTTTGCTGCTGAACACCCCCTGGAGGGGATCACCTTCCCGGCGGAGCTGGCGGACACCCCAGGCTATGTGGAGGCGCTCCTGGAGGCCCAGGTCCCTCTCTTCGTCCACACGGTCAATGACCCGGCGGATCAGGCCGCCCTGGTCCGCCAGGGCATCTCGGGCATCTACACTGATCTCGGGGCGCCCGCCCCCCAGGAATAAGGAGAACTGCCATGGAAACTCTGAACTTTGCGATCCCCACCCTCTTCGGCCTGGAGGCCCTGGCTGCGGATGAGCTGCGCCGCCTGGGGCTGGACCAGGTGCGGGCGGAAAATGGCCGCGTCCTCTGCTCCGGCCGGCCCGGCGACATCCCGCGGATGGATCTAAATCTGCGCACCGGGGAGCGGGTGCTGCTGGTGCTGGGCACCTTCCCTGCCGGAGATTTCGACGCCCTGTTTGAGGGGACCCGTGCCCTCCCCTGGGAGCAGTTCATCCCCCGGGAGGGCCGGTTCCCTGTCAAGGGGCACTGCCTTAATTCCGCCCTCCATTCCGTGCCTGCCTGCCAATCCATTGTGAAAAAGGCGGCCGCCGCCCGTCTGGGGGATGCCTACGGCCTGAATACCCTCCCTGAGACCGGAGCGCTCTTCCAGATCCAGTTCTCCATCATGAAAGACACCGCCGTCCTGATGCTGGACACCTCGGGACCAGGGCTTTACAAGCGGGGCTACCGGGCCCACGGGGTGGACGCCCCTCTGCGGGAGACCCTGGCCGCCGCCATGGTGCTCCTCTCCCGCTACCGGGGCCGGGACCCGCTGTGCGACCCCTTCTGCGGTTCGGGCACCATCCCCATCGAGGCCGCCCTCATCGCCAAAAACCGGGCTCCGGGCCTGAACCGCTCCTTCTCCGCTCAGAAGTGGAGCTGGCTCCCCGCTCAGGCCTGGATGGATGCCGCCGATGAGGCCCAGGACCGGGAGTTCCACGGGGACTATGAGATCTGGGGCGGCGATATCGACCCTGCCGCCGTGGAGCTGGCCCGGCACAACGCCCAGCTGGCCGAGGTGGACGACATTGTAAGGTTTGAAGCGGCGGACGCCCGCACCTTCCACTGGGGCGGGATGTACGGCCGGATCGTCACCAATCCTCCCTACGGCGAGCGCATTATGGAGCGCCGGGAGGCAGAGGAGCTGTACCGCGCCTTCGGAAAGGCATGGACCAAGTTCCCGGAGACCTGGAAGCTGTATCTGCTCTCCTCCCATACGGAGTTTGAGCGCACCTTTGGGAAGACGGCGGACAGGAAGCGGAAGTTATATAACGGAATGCTGAAATGTGACCTGTTCCTCTACGGCGTCAAATAGGAGGTGCATCATGGCATATCGTGTCAAAAAATTCCGGGGCTATCGGCGGATGCTCAGGAAGCTGATCCGGGTGGTAGAGGACTACCAGCCCGACTGGCGCCCGGACGAGGCGGATGGTCGGGAAGAATTTCTGGAGCTGGACCTGTACTCTCACCGGTTTTTCCACCCCCGTGGAAAGGGCCGGAAGGCCCTGTTTTCCGCCCTGCTGCGCAAGACGGAGGCCCTCATCGCCGCCAAGCCGGCGGACCTGCCCTTCTGCAAAATATTCCTCTTTATGCCTGGGGGAGACCTGGGCCAGGCGGAGATCGTCCTCATCTATGACCGGGAGCGGTTTGAGACCTTCTGGCTGCGCACTGACCCGGCGGACGGGCTTTGGACCCTCCAAAAGGACCGCTCTCTGCTGACGGAGCTGGGGCTGTCCTCCACGCTCCCGGAGCGGTGCGTGCTGGAGGAGTTCCACTGGGCGGGCTATGTGGAGCGGACGCTGATCTGGGGCTATGGGGACCTGCCCTGACCCCTGGGAGGTATTTATGAGGCACCTGTTCATCATCAACCCGGCGGCGGGCAGGCCGGAGAGCACCGCCCGGCTGGAGACCCTGCTGTCCCGGCTGTCCTTTCCCCACGAGGTGGCCTATACCCGGGAGGCCGGGGACGCCCAACGGCTGGCGGCGACGGCGGCCCGGACGGGGGGGCCGGTGCGCATCTACGCCTGCGGCGGGGACGGCACCCTCAACGAGGTGGTCAACGGGGCGGCGGGCTTTGACAACGCCGCGGTCACCTGCGTGCCCAAGGGGACGGGCAACGACTTTCTCAAGCTGTTCGGCCCCCGCTTCCGGGAGCTGTTCTACGACCTGGAGGCCCTGGCCGCCGGCCCCCAGCGTGCCTTTGACCTGATGGACTGCAATGGCAAGCTGGGCCTGGACGTGGTGTGTGCCGGCGTGGACGCCCGCATCGCCGCGGGGGTGCACCGATATAAGGACCTGCGCTTTGTCTCCGGTATCGGCGCCTATCTTCTATCCCTGGCGGAGCAGGTCATCTTCCGGGGCCTCTGCCGTCCCCTGACCATCCGTGCCAACGGCCTGGACTGGCAGGAGCGGCAGACCGCCATCCTGTGCATCTGCAACGGCAGGCACTACGGCGGCGGCTTCATGCCCGTGCCGGACGCCATGCCGGACGACGGTGTGCTGGATGTCCTGGCCGTGGGGGAGATCAGCCGCCTCACTTTCTTCCGCCTGGTGGGCAAGTACGCCCAGGGGCTCTACCGGCAGTACCCCCAACTTATCACCGACTGGCACGGCCAGTCCCTCTCCTTTTCCTCCTCCCGGGAGATCACCGTGGTGGTGGACGGCGAGGTCATGCGCGGGACCCGCTTCACCGTCCGCCTCTCCCCCTTGAAAATCAACTTTTTCTTCCCTGCGGGTGCCGATTATTCCCCCGAATTTTAGCACTCTTTTCTCCACTTTGTGAACGGACGGTAAACTTTTACGAAATTGCCCGCAATTTTTTGAAATTGGGGGTTGATTTTTTGTTTTAAAACGTTTATTATCATACTCGTGGTTGGCACTCAGTTTTATTGAGTGCTAACATTCCGAGAGTCCTGTCGGTCACAGTGTCGGCGCACTCTCCCCAACTCGTTTAATACCAATATCATATAAGGAGGAACCTGTTATGAAACTCAAGCCCTTAGCTGACCGCGTCATTCTGAAGATGGTGGAGGCCGAGGAGACCACCAAGGGCGGCATCATCCTCACCGGCGCCGCCAAGGAGAAGCCCGAGGTGGCCGAGGTCCTGGCTGTGGGCCCCGGCGGCATGGTGGACGGCAAGGAGGTCACTATGACCGTGAAGGTGGGAGACAAGGTCATCACCAGCAAGTATTCCGGCACCCAGGTAAAGATCGACGGCGAAGAGGTGACCATCGTCCGTCAGAACGATATCCTGGCCATTGTAGAGTGAAATTCAGCGACGGCAACTAGGAATGAGAAACGTCGGATCGATGAATTGCCTGAGGCGGCAGTCGATCCCAATGGCTACGGTAAAGCCGGACCGCCGCAATTCCTAAGTTCTAACTCCTAATTTCTGATTCAAACTAAGTCTTCTCTAAATTGGAGGTAATATGTTATGGCTAAAATCATTTGCTACGGCGAGGAAGCCCGCAAGGCTCTGGAAAAGGGCGTGGACCAGCTGGCTGACACCGTCAAGATCACTCTGGGCCCCAAGGGCCGCAACGTGGTGCTGGACAAGAAGTTCGGCGCCCCCCTCATCACCAACGACGGCGTGACCATCGCCAAGGAGATCGAGCTGGAGGACCCCTTTGAGAACATGGGCGCCCAGCTGGTGAAGGAGGTCTCCACCAAGACCAATGACGTGGCCGGTGACGGCACCACCACTGCTACCCTGCTGGCCCAGGCTATCGTGAAGGAGGGCCTGAAGAACCTGGCCGCCGGCGCCAACCCCATGGTCATGAAGAAGGGCATCGCCAAGGCCACCGCCGCCGCCATCGAGGCCATGAAGGTCAACAGCCAGAAGGTCAACGGCTCCGCTGACATCGCCCGCGTGGGCGCTGTCTCCTCCGGCGACGAGGCCATCGGCCAGTTGATTGCCGAGGCCATGGAGAAGGTGGGCCACGACGGCGTCATCACCATCGAGGAGTCCAAAACTGCCGAGACCTACTCCGAGGTAGTGGAGGGCATGCAGTTCGACCGCGGCTATGTCACCCCCTACATGGTCACCGACACTGAGAAGATGGAGGCCAACCTGGACGACGCCCTCATCCTCATCACCGACAAGAAGATCTCCAATATCCAGGAGTTGCTGCCCGTTCTGGAGCAGGTGGTCCAGTCCGGCAAGAAGCTGCTGATCATCGCTGAGGATGTGGAGGGCGACGCCCTGTCCACCCTGATCGTCAACCGCCTGCGCGGCACCCTGAACGTGGTGTGCGTCAAGGCCCCCGGCTTCGGCGACCGCCGCAAGGAGATGCTCCAGGATATCGCCATCCTCACCGGCGGCACTGTGATCTCCTCCGACGTGGGCCTGGAGCTGAAGGAGGCCACTCTGGATCAGTTGGGTCAGGCCCGCCAGGTGAAGGTCACCAAGGAGAACACCACCATCGTCAACGGCGCCGGCAGTTCCGAAGAGATCAAGGCCCGCATCGGCCAGATCAAGAGCCAGATCGAAGTCACCACCTCCGACTACGACAAGGAGAAGCTCCAGGAGCGTCTGGCCAAGCTGGCTGGCGGCGTAGCCGTTATCAAGGTGGGCGCTGCCACCGAGGTGGAGATGAAGGAGAAGAAGCTGCGCATCGAGGACGCCCTGAACGCTACCCGCGCTGCTGTGGAGGAAGGCATCGTGGCCGGCGGCGGCACCGCCTATCTGAACGCCATCCCCGCCGTGGAGAAGCTTTACGCTGAGACTGAGGGCGACGAAAAGACCGGTCTGCAGATCGTGGCCCGCGCACTGACCGCCCCCGTGAAGCAGATCGCTGCCAACGCCGGCATTGATGGCTCTGTGGTGCTGGAGAAGATCCGCGAGTCCGGCAAGGTGGGCTACGGTTTCGACGCCTACAACGAGGTCTACTGCGACATGATCCCCACTGGCATCGTTGACCCCACCAAGGTGACCCGCTCCGCTCTGGAGAACGCCGCCTCTATTGCCTCTACTCTCCTGACCACCGAATCCCTGGTGGCCGATAAGCCTCAGCCTCCCGCACCTGCAGCCCCCGCCGCTCCCGACATGGGTGGCATGTACTAAACAATCGCTCTAAGTGCTGCTTTTCTGAGGATTTAAGCGCAAGATGACACGTTTTTCGCAAGAATTCGAAGTGTTTTGCGCGCAAGTGCTGTAAGCTTACACACGATTTACACACTTTACTAGTCCGGAAGCGCTTAACATGGAATGAGCCCCCTGTGTTCACGATTGTGGATACAGGGGGCTTTTTATGTTCCTTTTTACCAGTAGGCGCTGCCTCCATGTCAGTTTCTTTATCACACAAAAAGTTCACATTTCAAATATTGACCACAAGGTCTATTTGTGCTATGATGCAGAAAATAGACCTTGTGGTCAATTATCTTTCGGAGGCAGACCTATGAAACGGGAAGAAAAGAATCAACAGACCCAGCGCAGGATCATGGACAGTGCGCTGGCGGAATTTGCAGAAAAAGGCTACGGCGGCAGTTCAGTGAACACCATCTGTGCCGCCCAAGGAATTTCCAAAGGGATCGTCTACCACTATTTTGAGAACAAGGACGAATTGTATCTGGCCTGTGTGGAGGAGTGCTTCCAGCGGCTGACCGCACATCTCAGCGCCGCCCTGCCGGAGGAGGACGCCGGATCGGCGGAGGACCAGCTGGGGCGGTATTTCAGCGCCCGCATGGCCTTTTTTCAGGAGAATCCCATCTATCAGTCCATCTTCTGCGAGGCAGTCATCTCGCCCCCCACTCCTTTGGCGGAAGAGGTGCGGGCAAGGCGGAAGGCGTTTGACACCCTGACCGTATCCACACTGGAGCGGCTGCTGCGCCGGCTGCCCCTGCGCTCCGACATCACCACAGAAGAAGTGGTGGACCTGTTCCGGCAATTTCAGGATTTCATCAACGCCCAAAACCAATCGCCCGCGATCCCCGCCGAGGAACGGTTTGTCCACCGGGACGCCCAGTGCCGCAAGCTGCTGACCGTGCTGCTGTACGGCGTGACAGAGAGGGGTGAGTGATATGGCCGCCAAACAGAACGCTTCTATTCTGGGAGAAGCCAAACCCTCAAAGGCCATCATCAAGCTGGCCCTTCCCGCCACCCTGGCCCTGCTGGCCAAAGCAGTTTACAACATTGTGGATACTGCCTATATCGGAATGCTGAAAGATGATATCGCCCTGACGGCAGTGGGGGTCACCGTTCCCCTTCTGCTCATCATGGTATCCATCGAGAATATCTTTGCCGCCGGAGCAGCTGTGCTGGCTGGGCGGCAGCTTGGGGCCAAAGATGAGGACGGAGCCAGCCGCACTGTTACCACCATCATCGGTTTATCCATCGTCATCGGCGCGATACTGTGCGTGGGCGGCATCGTGTTTATCGAACCGCTGATGCGGGCTTTCGGCGCCTCTGAGGCATCTCTCCCGCTGGCCAAAGACTATGCCTTCTGGATGTTTGTGGCGGCCCTGGCCAATCTGCCCGCCCAGAGCATGAACTGCGCGGCGAGGGCAGAGTCTTCCGTAAAGATCTCCTCCATTGCCGTCATCACCGGCGCACTGCTCAATGTGGTGCTGGACCCCGTATTCATGTTTGACTGGGGGCTGGGCATGGGCGTGGAGGGAGCCTCCCTTGCTACAACAGTGTCCCAGTTCGTCACCTTCTTTATTTTGGCATGGTTCTACCTTAGCGGACATTCTATTATCAAGCTGCACCTGCGCTCCTTCCGCCCCAGTTGGAAGCTCATCAAAACCGTCACTGTCATCGGCATCCCCACGGCTGTCATCCAGATCTGCCTTTCGGTGGCATCCTCTCTCACCAATATCGCCGCCGCGCCCCTGCCGGATGCCGACAACATCATTGCGGCCTACGGCGTGGTCCAGCGGCTCATCCTCATCGGCTGCTATGTGGTCATGGGCTTTATGCAGGGCTATCAGCCGGTGGCCTCCTACGCCTTCGGCGCCAAGCAGGAAGACCGCTTCCATCAGTCGGTGCGCTTTGCGCTCAAGGGTTCGCTGGTCCTGACGGTGCTGGTAGCCGCCGCCTATATCCTGCTGTCCCGTCCCCTGATCCTGCTGTTTAACCAGAATCCTGTCATTGTGGACTATGGACGGTGGCTGCTGATCTCTCAGGTGGCACTTTATCCGGCTTTCGGGCTGTGCTATATGATGACCATCACCTACCAGACCATCGGCGCTTCCGGCTACGGTCTGTTTCTGTCCATGATCCGGCAGGGATTGTTCTATGTGCCCTTCATTCTGGTCCTGCCCAAGCTATTTGGTGTCACAGGGATCTACCTGACCCAGCCTGCGGCGGATCTGCTGACCATTCTGGTGTGTCTTTGCTCCATCCGCTCCATGAAGCGCATTGCCTCGGCCAATATGAATCGGCTGTCAAAAAGGGACTGAACCAGTGTACTTTTTCATCATCGCCCAGTAATGCGGCAGCAACAGCTGAGAGTTCAATACTCGCCTGAAACTGGATCCCCCCAAGACTCTTTTGCTGCGGCAGTTCTCTTTGTGATAAGGTAGTCAGGGTGCCACTGCACAGAGAATGAATGATAAGCGTGAACATATAGGGACAGCGTGCAGAAGGTATTTGTCAACCAAGACAAAAAGGAGAGATCTTAATGAAAATTCAAATCAAGAAATTCACATTACTATGGGTGATGGCGCAGTTAACAGTTCTATTGCTGGTGGGGTGTGCCGCCAGTGAAAACGGCCCCGAGTTGACGCCGCCATCTGTTGGTTCAGAATCCACAGATCCTTCGGTAGAGATACCAGTCGAGCCGACTGAAGTGATTCCATTGAATATCACCGATGCGAAAATGCTTCAGGAAGAGCTTTACGCTGCAATTTCAGAGGTACGCCAGCCATTACCCATGGAGGTGTCTCAGGTGGTCTGGGATCAGACGCCGGAAATTGACCTTAGGAATCTCTATTATGAACTGATCGGCCAGCATCCAGAACTGAAATATGCCTATGACATCACTGCTGAACTGGAAAACGGGGCGCTGACCTGCCAGATCTCCTATATGCCCCATAAGACCGGAAACTATCCCGCAGACTGGCAAGGGATCACAGTGGACACGATCCTGGAGCTGATAGAAACAGCGGAGGCCCATCTGAGCTCGGAGCCATTGAACATCCGAATGACCGACCCCGCTATGGACCCGGATCAGATCAGCTATGCATTGCAGCAGGTAGGCGGCGGGTATATCCTTTGCTCCCTTAGCCAGGACGGGACACAGCTCACGTATTCCCCAGCTATGGGGATGACCATGGAGGAGTGTCTCACCCTGCTGGAGCAGGCGGAAACTCTGGCCGCCGAGGCCGCGGAAAAACTAATCGATGACACCATGACAAAGCGGGAGCAGGCAGAAACTTTGTACCGGTATCTGACGGAATACGTTCAATATGACCGGCGGTACTATTCCGACCGGGCCAATATGCCATACGACTCCCAGACTGCTGTCGGCGCTCTCCGGGACGGGGTAGCCATCTGCGGCGGGTATTCTCTCGCCCTGAAGCTGCTTTTTGAGCAGGCAGACATCCCCTGCTATACCGCCACAGGGCTCTATGGAAGTGAGCACCACATGTGGAATATCGCAGATCTGGATGGCCATTGGCTCTGGTTTGACGCCACAGCAGACCGCGGGCTGTCTCCCAAATTTGAACTGTGCCATTTCGCTCAGGAAGAATTGGAGGAGCGATATTCCTGGGACAGCGTACAGCTCAGCTGGCTTTTGTCCGAATAACGCATATCAATGAAAGGCGGCTGTCCAAGGAGGACAGCCGCCTTTACAATTACTCGGAAATCAACTCCAGCCGCTCATTCACTGTGTCGATCTGCTTTTTCACATTCCCGACAATGGGGGCGCCGATGATATTGCCCTCACCGTCCACGATGTAGGTGGTGGGATAACTGAAGATCTCGGAGACAAAGTCCTTGTAGAACTCGCCTTCCGGGTCCGGGGAGATGTTCACATAGGTGACGCCCTTCTCCTTCAGAATGTTTTGGGCGGTCTCCAGCTGCTCCTCGCCCTCGCCGGAATCGGTGCCTACGCCGATGAGATTGATATTCTGCTCCTGAAACTGGTGATACAGCTCCTCCAGCTCCGGCATCTCCTCAATGCAGGTGCCGCAGCCGTTGTTCCAGAAGTTGACGATGGTGGCGTCGTAGTCCGCAAAGATGTCGCTAGTCACCGGGTTTCCCTGGGTGTCCACCTCAGAGAATTCCGGAAAGGGCGTTTTGGATACCAGGGAGTTGTCCTCCCCGGCGGAACAGCCTGTCAGAACAGCCAACAGCAGGGCCGCCGCCAACAGCAGAGATGATCCTTTTTTCATCATAGTATAGCCTCCTTCTTTTTCGCTTGTTTTTTCAGAGAAAAGGTCTTGGCGATGGCCTGATGGGGGCAGGTGGCCACACAGTCCCCGCAGCGGATGCACTCGGCGTGGTTGGGTGTGCGGAATACGTCCACATCCATCTGACATACCCGGCTGCACGCGCCGCAGGAGGTACATTTGTTTTGATCTACCTCCAGCCGATAGACCGAGACCTTGTTGCACAGCCCGTAAAAGGCCCCCAGAGGGCACAGCCATTTACAGAAGGGCCGGTAGAAGAACACCGACAGCACCACGACGCCCAGCAGGATACAGCTTTTCCAGGTGAAGAGCCAGCCCAGACTGGCCCGGATGCCGGCGTCGGCCAGAGACAGGGGAATTCCGCCCTCCAGGATCCCGGCGGGACAGAGGTATTTGCAGAAAAAGGGGTCCCCCATTCCCACCTCGTTCACCACTGTCATCGGCAGGACGATGACAAAAAGGACCAGGATCACATATTTCAGATAAGTAAGGATATGGAACCGCTTTGTGCTGAATTTTTTTGTGGGGATCTTGTGGAGCAGCTCCTGAAACCAGCCAAATGGGCACAGAAAGCCGCATACCACCCGGCCCAGCAGAACGCCGATGAACAGCAGGAAACCCACTACATAGTAGGCAAAATGGAATTTGGAGGAGCCGATCACGGCCTGGATCGCCCCGATGGGACAGGAGGCCGCCGCAGCCGGACAGGAGTAGCAGTTCAGTCCAGGGACACAGACCCCTTTCAGCTTTCCACGAGAGATCTTCCCCTGAAAGAAGTTCAGAAAGAAGGGGTTGGTGGCCAGCGTCGCGCCCAGCTGGATCTTCCAGCGATGTCTGTTCTTAGCCAATGCCCACACACTCCATGCACAGATTGATCCCCTTGGAGAGGACTGTTGCCCCCTCGCCCCGCCACAGGCCGAGGCCCATTATCAGCAGGGCTGCCAGCAAGTAGAACATGGTCATCTTTCTCATGCCGCTCAACCCATTGGGACCATAGAGGCTGCGCCACTGTCAGATGGTGCATTGTCCCCGGCGCTCCCCTCCTGCCCCATGGCAACAAAGGACGCCGCGTCCTCGGGAAGTTCTTCGGCATCCAGCGTCATCATCCATGCAGACAGGAAGGAACCGTTCTCATACCAGGAGGCCGTGTTGGGCACCTCCTTGTCCTCCACCATGCCGCTGTTGTTCCCCAGCGCCTCCTTGAGAGAGTCGTTATAGAGGATCACCGGGAAGGGGGCGTCTGCAAACCGTCCGCTCTCGTCTTCCCCCTTGAGGCAGAGTACCATTCCGGCCCCCGCCTCCTGTACGCCGTCCCACGCCGCTGTCATTGCGTCATAAAATGCTCCCGCCTCCTCGCTGGCCGGGTCCACAAAGGCGAACAGGAGCACATCCCCCAGATCCTCCCGGGTAAAGGGGTCGCCGGACAGGGTCGTTGTAGTAAACTCCCCCACCCGGTTGGCTTCGATCTTACTTACGGCTGGCACAGAGCTTTCTTCCTGATAGGCATCCACCCACGCCTGATCCACCCAGCCCTTGTCCAGAGCATCCTCCACGGTAAGAGTGCCTGCTTCGATGGCCTGCTCCACTTCCTCCAGGCTGGGCGCCTTTTCGCCGCAGGCAGTCAGGGAAAGCGTCATGACAGCGGCCAGACCCAGAGCCGCCGCTCGTTTCTTCGTCCAAAATTTCATCAATAAAACCTCCTTGTTCTAATGGAACAGGAGGGAGTATAACAAATACGGTGTAAATTTTTCATCAAGGCGTATTGATGAAAAATTTACAGGTTTCTGTTATTATGGTATATCATGTGGAGGAGGGCTGATGATGCGTATTCTGGTGGTGGAGGACGAAAAGCTGTTGTGCGACGGCATTGCGGAGGATCTGGAACTGGAGAAATACACGGTGGAGCGGTGCTATGACGGCGCGGCGGCTTACGACCTGCTCCTGAGCGAATCCTTCGACCTGCTGATTTTGGACCTGAACCTGCCCGGCATGGACGGGCTGGACCTGCTGCGGGCCGTGCGCGTGGAGCACCCGGAGCTGCGGGTGCTGATCCTGTCGGCCAGGGCCGAGCTGTCCGATCGGGTGGCGGGGTTGGATCTGGGAGCCGATGACTATCTCACCAAGCCCTTTGCCCTGGAGGAACTGGAGGCCCGGGTCCGCAGCCTGCTGCGCCGGGAGTTTGTCTCCCGAAATACGGTACTTACTGTGGGTAGGCTGACGCTGGACACGTCCTCCCGCGCCATCTCCGCTGGCGGGAAAGCGCTGGAACTGACGCCCAGAGAGTTCGCCATTCTGGAACACCTGGTGCTCCACCGGGACCGCTGGGTCAGTCAGGAGGAGCTGATGGAGCATGTACTGGAGTCGGACGCCAACCCCTTCAGCAATGTCATTCGGATGCACATCTCCTCCCTGCGGAAAAAGTTACGGGATGCTCTGGGTGATGACCCCATCCAAACAAAGGTCGGTCAGGGGTATCGCCTGATGGAAAAGGAGACGCTATGAAACCCTTTCGTTCTCTGCGGCTGCGTATCACACTCTTGTGTGCCCTGCTGCTGACACTGTGCTGTGCTGCCCTGGCTGTGACCAGCAATCTATCTGCCATCCAACTGGCGGACACCATCACTGTCGTCCCTCTGGAACCAGCGCAAGCCGTTCCCGGCACCGTAATTGATGGGGAGCCCGCGCTCATTGCTCCGGCAGCACCAGCGATCCAGCAGGCCCAGCGGATCTTCCACACCCAAAGTCTGCTGGCCACCGCCGCGATCCTGGCGATGGGACTTTTGCTGATCTACCTGCTGGTGGGCCATGCTCTTGCGCCGCTGAAGGACCTGAATACGCAAATTCAACATCGGACTGCCAAGGACCTGGATCGGCCCCTGTCCATCCCGGACCGCGGGGACGAGGTGACACAGCTGGCGCAGTCCTTTCAGGAACTGTCCCAGCGGCTGAGCCAGGCCTTTGTCATGCAGCGCAGCTTCTCCCAAAATGCCGCTCACGAATTTCGCACGCCACTGGCCGTTCTCAAGACCCGGATCGGTCTGTTCCGCAAGAAGCGGGATTTTACGCCTCAGGTCACAGGGGACTTTCTTGATATTCTGGAGGGCGAAGTGGACCGGCTCTCCGGCATGGTGGACAGTCTGCTGAAACTGACCAATCTGGAACAGGTGCCCCGCACCGACCAAGTCGAATTGCAGGAGTTGCTCGGCCAAGTTGCCGATGATATATCTCCTCTGGCCAACAGCAAAGGTTCTGTCATTCTGGTGGACTCTGCTCCCGGCACCATCACCGGCAGCAGGGAGCTGCTCCGCCGGGCGCTGTTCAATCTGGTGGAAAATGCAGTGAAATACGGGCCGGAGGGCGGACAGGTACGGCTCTGTGCGGAATTGGATGGAAACGACATGGTCATCACCGTAGCCGACCAGGGACCCACCATCCCGCCGGAGCTGCGGGAGCGGGTCTTTGAGCCCTTCTTCCGAGTGGATACCGCCCGCTCCCGGGAGCTGGGCGGCACTGGCCTGGGGCTGGCCCTGGTCCGGGCCATCGCGGAGGTCCACGGCGGCAGCGTGTGGGTGGAGGAACATCAGGCTGGCGGGAATCGATTTGTACTCCGGCTTCCGGCGGTGCTTTGATAGAAATATTACGTACAGCGTAGACCTATCTCACCATTATTTTTTTCATGACGTATAACGTAGAGCGAATGTAATCGAGCCCCCGGCTTGGTTCAGGAAAGTCTACGTTATACGTCATTTTTTCATTTGGAGGGTGGTCAAAGGCGGGGGGATTTCTACATTCATTATGATAAGGAAATGTGGCGGAAAAATTTCCTCAAAAATTTCTCAAAACTGGGTTGTGTTCTGCCCCGCTTTTTCTCCTGCTTTAATGAGGGGGTAGAGAAGATGACCTGGAATCTTGGACAAGAGGAACCTGGAATGATTCAAAATCGAAGGCCATGTATCTTCCTTCTCGGAAAATAGAAAAAGGACGTGATATCATGATGAATGGATTAAAAAAGGAACAGGCTCTTTTGGAAGCGGTCCAGTCTGCGGAAACGGCAGCCATCCGACTCCGGCAATATGCCGCCGCAGAACTCACTGGTCGTCAAAGCGCCACATCTGTATCCGGGGAAGCGAAGGACATCACCTCTGTGGAATTCACAACAGAAGGCTGGCTCTCCCTGCTCCTGCCGGCGATGCTGCCGAAGCGCGCAGATGGAGATCGCTCCCGATTTCTCGCCGGTCTGCTGCGGAATGCCATTCGGCGGGAATATCAGGAAACACTCCCCCCAAAGTTCCGTACCTGTGTGCTGGTCTATGAACATATCTATGACATCAGTCGCAGCCACCGATTTATTGACCACGATAATCTGGAACTGAAGCACTGTCAGGATGTGCTGGAAGCGGCATTTCTGGTCAACGACACCTCTTCCCTCTGCTCGGCCTTTCAGTGCAGCCACCACGGAGAGAACGACAGCACCCGCATCTGGATCCTGACGCCGGAGCAGTTCCCAGAGTGGTTGAAGTGTTATCCGGAGTGCTGGAAGAACGGCACCGAAATCATGCAGCAATAGCCATGAAAAACGATACCAAAATCTGTTTTAGGGAAGCTGCACATTTTCGGTGGTGTATTGGAGTGGAAAAGCCTTGATTTGCAAGGGATTCCGGGCGGATGGCTGAACCGCGTGTGGGTTTGCTTGGTATAAAAGATACGTGCCAGCGCAGGCAGCCTCTTTGGGGATGTTTACTGCTGTGAGAAAAGGCGTGTGGGGGACTGGACAGCCTGTAAAAGGTGGTCTGTGTGGACAGGATCAAGGTCGTGGAGGAGTGGTCTGGTTGGTGCGAAGAGGCCGGCTGACGGACTTCGTCACGGACGCGCTGGTCCTTGGAGGTATACATCAGGCCAAGACTCTCTCATTCTAACAGCTTTGGCAACGATGCGGAAAAAGACACGGCTGGCTGCCGTTCCTTCAACCGTAAATACATTGTAATAGGAGGTATTCAAAATGAAATTGCAAGTTGGGCAGTTCGGATTTCGTCTGTTGCTATTTGTGGGATATTGCGGAGAGGTTCCAATCTCTTTGGTACGGTGGATGGAAGGCTATTACGATTATAATCGCAGAGTGGTTACAGAATTGGTCCGGGCAGGGTATCTGAAGGAACGGATATTCCGGGCGGAGCAGCGCCATGTGGTCCGCTCTCTGAGTTTGACCGAGGCGGGATTGCGGCAGATTCAGCATCTCTCTCCCAATCAGGCGGCGCAAATCCGACAGCATCTTCTGGCCCCAAAGGATGGTCAGGGAAACTGGCGGCGAACCCATCGTCTGCACAGGAATGCAGCCTGTCTGCTGGCTGCCATAAAACTTGGAGCCGTATGGATGCCGGGTAAATCGCAGGATGCAGCCAGAGGCAAGAAGTTGGTCTACTACAGTACCTATCACCTGGATAAGAAATCTGGCAAGGATAACAAGTCCGCACGGGCGTCCGGGATCTTTGCAGATGAATACACCTACTATCCCGCCTACTATTTAGGAGATCGCAATATGCGCTGGAATACAGAAACGGAGCAGCTGTTGCGTGATCGGTTTGAACTGTCCGAAATCGGCAGAAATCTTCATTTCGGTGGCAATCTCCTTCTTGGAGATGATTGGGCCCTGGCAGAACGGATCGTGCGTCATGCGAAGAATCCCCATAGCCGACTGATCCGCTTTACGCCTAGTAACACCTTTTACTATGGGACACTGGATCGTCATGGAATCATGCTGCTTCAGGCAATCCTGGACGGCTATTATAGTTTCCAACTTCAAAAGTGGTTATACGAACGCTGTGGCTGTCCCGTGACCATGCTGCCAGGCTATCTCTTCCAACTAGACGGGATCGGCAAGCCAGATTTCAACGGTGAGGAAAGCAATTACTTCTTTGATTTCCAGTTCTCCACGGCGAAGAAGATCTGCCCACCTGATGCAGACCTGACTTCTATGCCATCCGGCCTATTGGAGGATTTTGACACAGCAATCCGTACCGGTGAGGATGCAATCTGGCCATTACATGGCAGATGGTTTTGATTTTTGATATGAATGGAGTTCGTAACGATGTTTGAACATGAAATTATGACTGCGGGTGAATTGCTGGACAAGCAGTTGCCCTCGAAGCCCATAGTAGTAGAAGGAATGCTGCCCACCGGCACCTATATTCTGGCCGGCACTCCGAAAATCGGAAAATCCTTTTTTGCAACACAGCTTTGCTGGAGCGTGGCAGAAGGAGTTCCCTTTCTGGGAATGCCAACACGGAAGTCAACCGTGCTGTATATGACATTGGAGGATACCAGAGAACGGCTGCAAGCACGTTTGGTGAGGATGTTTGGCACGGACTGGGCCGGGGATGACCTGCACCTGCTGTTCCAGATAGAGCAGCGGGGAGAGGCCTTGATCCCACAGCTTCATGACTTTGTATTTGATCACCCGGAGACCAGATTGATTGTAATCGACACCTTACAGAGGATCCGTGAGGATACTGGGACATCTTTCAGTTATAAATGCGATTATGAGACGATTACGCCATTGAAGACTTTTTCGGATGCACATGACGTTGCGCTGATTGTAGTGCATCATACCCGAAAGCAAACGGAAGATGAAAATCCGTTCAATCAGATTTCTGGGACCAACGGCCTGCTGGGGGCTGCGGATGGGGCATTTTTATTGCACCGGGAAAAGAATGAAGTTTTCCTGGAGCAGAGTGTCCGTGATATGCCTGGCCAGCGGTATGTGCTTTCCTTCAACAGAGAACGCTGTATCTGGGAACTGGTTCGGAAGGAATTGGATGCGATACAGGAGCCTCCTGAACCAGTATTGGAGGTCATCGCTCAGATTGTGGACGGTGGCTGCTGGGAAGGTACTGCAACAGAGTTGATGCGTCTAATCAAGGAAATCGATCCCAGTCTAACGAATGAGCCCAATGCGTTGACGCGGAGACTCAACACACTGACAACGAGGCTGGAGAGAGAATATGGGATCCTCTACCGCAATCACAGGAGCAGTAAGCGGAGGGGAATCACATTTTCCCAGAAAACGATGGATGACAGTAATGACGCAAATGACGATATACCCCCCACTGGGGAAGAACCGTCATTACCGTCATTAGCGTCACAGGAAGGCGGTGGGATGGATGCCGTCTGAGAAAGTCCCTGTTTGGGAGAAAGCCAACCTCAGTCTGGAGGAAGCGGCAGCCTACTTTGGGATTGGGGTGAACAAACTCCGGGATATGACCAATGATGAGAATTGTCCGTTTGTACTCTGGAATGGGAGCAAGCGGTTGATCAAGAGAAAAGCGTTCGAGAAATATTTGGAGTCTGCATTCTCGGTTTGAGCTTGGAAAATGGCGGAAGATAGTGTATGATTCAGATATGCTATGTTAAGCGCTTTCCGGCGGAAAGGAGCGAAGAATTGTCCGAAAAGCGCAAAGATAAAAAGGGCCGGATCTTTCGTTCCGGGGAAGGCCAACGTCCTAATGGGACCTATTTCTATCGCTATCACAGGAATGGGGATAAAAAATGGTATTACATCTATGAACCAACCTTGGAAGCACTTCGCAAAAAGGAAGAGGAGATCCAAAAGGACATACTGGATGGCATCGACTACGCCGGTGGTGAAATCACAGTTGCAGAGCTGGTAGATCGGTATATGAATTTAAGGCGTGGCTTAAAGGAAAACTCCATGCGAGCCTATGGCACGGCAATCAAACGGATTCATGCTGACCCTTTCGGGCAGAGAAAGATCAGAAGCGTCAAACTCTCTGATGGAAAAGGTTGGTTCGTGGCCCTGCATGATGCCGGGCTCAAGCAGAATACCATTGGGATCATTCAAAGTGTTCTCCGGCCAGCCTTTGAAATGGCAGTAGATGATGACATGATTCGTAAGAATCCGTTCAAATTCAAATTGTCTGATGTGATCCCCAAGGATGCCTATGTCCGTAGCGCGCTCACCAAGGCCCAACAGGAACGGTACTTGCAGTTTATCCGTGATTATGGCAAAGATAATTATTACGATGATATTGTCATTCTGCTGGGCACAGGGCTGCGAGTGAGCGAGTTGTATGGGCTGACTCGTGCAGATGTCGATTTTGACCGGCGCTGTATCCACATTCGTAAGCAACTCTGTCGTACAGCAGACAAGCCGTATTTTGTGGCACCGCCAAAAACCAGCAGCGGAAACCGCAGCATCCCTATGACAGATGCGGTCTATATGGCCTTTCGCAGGGTGATGGAGCGCCGTGGTAACCCAAAGGTGGAGATGATGGTGGATGGGTACAGTGGGTTCCTGTTTCTGGATAAAGATGCCCGACCTAAGGTCGCTATGCACCTAGAGAATTATATGAGAGGGATGCAAAGAAAGTATGTCAAGATGTATGGGAAAACGCTTCCTGCGGTCACTCCACATGTATTGCGACATACCTTCTGTACCAACGCACAGCAGGCTATGCTGGACGTGAAAAGTCTGCAATACCTCATGGGCCACTCGACGGCCAGCGTGACGCTGGATGTTTACACACATAGCGACTTTGAATCTGCGGAGCGGGCCTTCCGACAGATCGCGCAGGCCTTGTAATCACTGCATTTTTTCATCCTTGTGTTTGCACATAGCTTACACACAGCTTACACACTTTGCCCGTAAACTTCTGTAGATTTAAGGAGAGTTACGGAGTGGATCGGAAATCGGTATTTTGCAAAAACATTCTAAATAGTTCGCTATTTTTAGAAAATAAATTGATTTTTTGCGATATTTATTGAAAATGTGATGCCGACACAAAGAGTGGTCCGTAAGGGCGGCATGTACTAAGACATGCCTCGACCTCTTGAAAACGCTGAACTTTTGCAACACAGGAGTGCAGCCCTTATGCCAAGCTTACTCCACAAACGCAAAAATAAAAGCGCATAACAGGGTGAACCAAAGCCGACACTTACAGTTTTGTAGGTGTCGGCTTTTTCTTTTGTTCTGCTAAATCTTAAAGACATTAAATTTCACAACTCCATATCCGCATATACAGGAGGAGCTGCTTGACAATATCGCGCCGCGATGTTAGAATGGGGAAAAGCAATATCGTGAGACGATATTGCAGAGAGAGGTGCCATGATCGATATGAAAGATAGAGGGGTACTGACAGAGTCAATGTTCTATGTGCTGATGTCTTTCCTGCACCGTGAAATGTGTGGTATTGAGATCACAGAATTTGTAGAACAGAAGACCAATGGACGGGTGCGTCTTGGTCCCGGTACGCTTTATACATTGTTAGGCAAATTTCAAGATGAGCACCTGATCGAAGAAACACAAACCGATGGCCGCAAACGCAGCTATCGGCTGACTGAGAGAGGCAGAGCAGTATTTAAGGACGAGCTGGCACGCCTAAAAGCCTGTGTCCTTGACGGAGAGGAGGAATTTTTATGAGCAAGACTGTGATCCGTATAACACCAGTTGGCGGTTTTGATATTCCAGGGTTAGAAAACTGGTTCGCTGTTATGGCTGGGAAAGGACTGCGCTTTTCCATGACCACTGGCCCCCTCACCATTTTTGAAAAGACAGCGCAACAAACGGTACAAATCCATTTAGAGCCGATTCGCGGAGCAGTAAATGATGATCCAGAGCTAAATGCGCTTTACGAAGATGCAGGCTGGCACTACTGGGGGATCTTCCGCGGAAGTTTCTATGTCTTTGCCTCTGACGACTTGACGGCGCAGGCACATACAGACTCGGAAACACAGGATTATGCGTTAAAGCGCTTTTTCAAAGAGAAAGTGATTGGAGGTGTACTGCTTGCCTTCGGAAATGTGCTTTTGCTCAGCCTTTATCAAAACGGCTCCCCATGGGAAATTGATTGGACATGGCTCAGATATTATCCCGTTGAGACCTTTTCCAACCGACCTGTGCTCCCGTTCCTACTGACAGCGTTTGGGTTGTTGCTGATTGACTTATCGTACTTGTTGGGGCTTTTCCATTTACTGTGCTACCGAAAGGCGATTAAAAGCGGGACAGTTCCAAAGAGACACGAAAGAGTCGGCTGGTTGTTGGCGATAGGATTCGCGTTTTTGCTTCCGGTCTTTATCAATACCATACAGTTGTTTGCGGGAACAGATTACCGCCCCTATGATCTAGCAGGTTCCGGCTTCATCACTCTGACGGACATTGAGGGAGAAGATCTGCCGCTCTCCCGGGATGTGTTTTACAGCATGGACTATATCTCTCATGGTGGAACGCTACTCGACCCGGAATCTTGGTATTTTCATCAGTATGGTGCATTCAACGAGGATGACAGCCCAAATGACGTACCTCATCTGGAGGTCATCATCACTCGTTACCCATTGGATATACTCGCCGAAATGCGGGCAGAGGAATGGAGCAGGCAGAAATTTAACAACTCCGGTGACTATCAGCAGTTTGATGTTCTCGATGAATGCTTGTACGCCAAACGCGAAGGGCGAACTCATGTCAATGAGATAACCGGGGAACCGCGTGTTTTTCTGCCCGGCGGCATCCTCGTGCTGCGTCGCGGAGATACCGTCCTGTTTGCCGATTACTATGGAGAACAGGATCTCTCTGAACATATTGAACATTTTGCGCAAATGTTAATGGACCTGTAATCCCAGCTTATCGGGCTGATAAAAAATCAAACTAATATCACAGCGGTGGGACAGCCAGCCTGCGGCTGTCCCACCTTGATAACAGACAAAGCACAGCCTGCGGCCCCCGTCAACGGCTGCTTTTGCCGTCCATTTCGACCATTGACAGGGTAGAGACCTGACACAAAAAAGTCTTGACAAATCAAGGGTGGGATGCTATAGTGAACATCGTTCAGAATGGGGCGTGAAAACGTGAACACAGTCATCACTTCCAAAGAGGCCATCTTGGAGACCAGCCGCAAGCTGATCCAGGAGAACGGCTGGGCGGCCGTCAACATCCGCAGCGTGGCGCAGGCCTGCAATATCTCCGTCGGCTCCGTCTATAATTATTTTGACAGCAAATCTGACCTGATCGCCGCAACGGTGGAACGCGTCTGGTGCGATATCTTCCACATCCCTGATGGCCAGACCTCCTTCAAACGGTTTCCAGACTGCATTGAATGGGCCTATGAAAGTATGCGGCGTGGGAATGAAATATATCCCGGTTTCTTCTCCATGCACTCCATGAGCTTTGTCGGTGAAGACAAGTCCAGTGGGCAGGAGCTGATGGCAAAATCGTGGAAACACATTCAGGAGGGCTTCCACATGGTCCTAATGCGGGATAAAAATGTAGATCGGGCGGTTTTTGACGACGTCTTTACTCCTCAAAAATTTGTTGAGATCATCTTCTCTCTGATCATCTCCTCTTTGCTGCGGCACGACTATGACTGTGCCGGCATTGTCAGGATGGTGGAACGGATCCTTTACCGTTAAAGAATTCCCGTTCATGCGGGAATTCTTTATCCAGCAAAATGAACAAAGTTCATATCAAGTAGGAAAGCGAGGCCTCTTTATGCAAGCTATTGTTGAAACACTGTTTGATGCAGTCTATCTGACTTCCGTGATCGCCATTGGCGTCACCATGATCGTAAAGAGCAGGGGAAACAAAGAGTACTGGCTGTTCGGCATCATGGCCGTCGTCCTTGGCGCCGGCGACGCCTTCCATCTGGTCCCCCGGGCTCTGGCTCTCTGCACCACTGGTCTGGAAAACTTTATCGTCCCCCTGGGCATAGGCAAATTCATCACCTCCATTACCATGACGATCTTTTACATCATCCTCTACTATGTGTGGCGGGTCCGGTACAAGGTCAATGGTCAAAACGGCATTACCGCCGCCGTGTATCTGCTGTCTGCCCTGCGGATCGCCCTCTGCTTCTTCCCTCAGAATGCATGGCTGAGCGCCAATGCGCCGCTTTCCTGGGGCATTTACCGGAACATTCCCTTTGCGCTTTTGGGCCTGCTGATCATCGTCTTGTTCTACAGGAGCGCCCGGCAAGCAAAGGACCGCGCGTTCCGTAATATGTGGCTGACCATTGTGCTCAGTTTCGGTTTCTACATTCCCGTGGTCCTCTGGGCAGACGTCGTCCCTATGATTGGTATGCTGATGATCCCCAAGACCTGCGCCTATGTCTGGACGGTCCTGATCGGCTTCAAGGCCATGAAGGCCAGCACAGAGATCTGATAAAAGATACCGCCGGCTGTCTTGCTGATAGCCGGCGGTATCTTTTTCACTTTTGGACTGCCGAAGTTAGAATATCCAGAACTGGCCTTCATTCTGTACACTTGCCTATCCAAATTGGTGCTCCTTTATTATAGCTCGTAACACAAAGCAAAGAGCCACCCCTTCTTCAAAAACACCTATACAATGTAGGTTTCAATAATTTCCCCTATGAAATAAAGCCCAGAATGACCGGCCTCCAAAATGAACCGACAGACATGTTTAAACTGCTGAAACAAGATCGTTTTCTTATCTTTGTCCCCGTTTACTAAAGCGTATTTTTTCCACCTATCCAATATAAAATTTTGTACACCCCGCAAGCGCATTTGTTAACTTTTGGTGACTTCCATTTCAAATAGGAGATTTCAATGATATAATAAAAGTTAAGAACTGCTGTTGCATAAGGTTTGCGGAAATTTTTGTAATTTCCAAAAGAGAGGGCTTATTATGAAAGAGAATTCCAAAAAAGCAGGGATACACCTTTTGGAAAAGGGCAAGCGGGGGATTTTCCGGGTGA
Source organism: Clostridium phoceensis (assembly GCF_001244495.1). Lineage (NCBI taxonomy): Bacteria > Bacillati > Bacillota > Clostridia > Eubacteriales > Clostridiaceae > Clostridium > Clostridium phoceensis. Next base: position 66,829 of record NZ_LN866274.1, read on the forward strand.
TCTTCAGCCGCTCTGGATTGATCCTCGTCCTGCTGGCCGTGCAGGTGCTGTTCCTGTTCAGCATCTTTCACTGGTTCGAGGCCTTCCTGCCCCACATTTACGGCGGCGTTGTGATCTTCACGTTTTTTATGGTACTGTATCTGCTCAACAGCGCTATGGACCCCACCGCCAAGATCACGTGGCTGGTGGTGGTCATGCTCCTGCCGGTGTTCGGCGCCCTGCTGTTTCTTTACACCCAGAAAAACATTGGCCACCGGGCTCTGAAAAAGCGCTATGCGGAATTGAATACGGAAACTGCGGAAACCCTTGTCCAGTCCCCGGAGACAGCTCAGGCCCTGGGGCAGTCCGACCCCGGAGCCGCGGCGCTTGCCCGCTATGTTCAGCGCAGTGGATGCTATCCGGTCTATGACCATACTGCCGTCACCTATTTCCCACTAGGCGAGGACAAGTTCCGGGAGATGCTGATCCAGCTGGAGCAGGCAAAGCGGTTCATCTTCCTGGAGTACTTCATCGTGGATGAGGGGGAAATGTGGGGCAAGATCCTGGAGATCCTGGCGCGGAAGGCCAAAGAGGGCGTGGAGGTCCGTATGCTCTACGACGGCACCTGTGAGCTGTCTACCCTGCCCCATGACTACCCCAGGCGGCTTCGATCTCTTGGCATTCAAAGCAAAATGTTTGCCCCCATCAAGCCCTTTGTCTCCACCCATTATAACTACCGCGATCACCGGAAGATCCTGGTGATCGACGGGGAGACCGCCTTCAACGGCGGCATCAATCTGGCGGATGAATACATCAACGCCTATGAAAAGTACGGTCACTGGAAGGACACCGCCGTGATGGTAAAGGGCGAAGCAGCCCGCAGCTTCACCAGGATGTTCCTGCACATGTGGTACTTGGATGAAAAGGCACCGGATTTTGACACATTTCTGAATGTACCGGCAAAGCAGCAGGCTGCAAACGGTTTTGTCATGCCTTACGGAGACTGCCCCTTGGACAAGGACAAGGTGGGCGAGCAGGTCTACATGGATATGCTGAACCGGGCCCAGAAGTATGTCCATATCATGACGCCATATCTGATTTTGGACGGTGAGCTGGAAAATGCGCTCAAGTATGCCGCCGAGCGCGGTGTTGATGTGCGGATCATCCTGCCTGGTGTTCCAGATAAGTACATCCCCTTTGCCCTTGCGCTGACCCATTACAGATCCCTGCTGGAATCCGGGGTGAAGATCTACGAATACACCCCCGGCTTCGTACATGCCAAGGTCTTTGTTTGTGACGACCGGGAGGCTGTTGTCGGCACCATCAATCTGGACTACCGCAGCCTCTATCATCACTTTGAATGCGCGACCTATCTGTGGGGAACGGACTGTATCCCCCAGATCCAAGACGATTTTGAAAAGACACAGGGTAAATGCAGGGAAGTCACGCTGGATCTGCTCCCAGCAGAGCCACTCAAGCGCCGGCTGCTGGGCTTTATTGCAAAAGCCGCCGCGCCGCTGCTGTGACCGGCCCAGGGAACAGATGTTCAAGCCCCGGTGGATACCTATGAAAGGTGACCCGCGCCGCCCCCTATCCCGCCCCCTTCATCATGCTTGAAGTTTAATATGTAAAACAACGACTTCGCTGTTCGTCCCCAAACGGACTGGCAGTTGAAAATAACCGGTCCCAGATGAAACAACGCTATGGGTCTCTCCAGTCTGAAAGTGCCCATAGAATCCGCGTCTGCCGTATGCCCACTTGGTAAACAGTGTGGCGGGGAAAAACTGTCCTTTATGGGTATGCCCACAAAGGATCAAAGCGGCCCCCGCTTTGACGGCATCTTCGATGCCTAAAGGGTTGTGGTCAATTATGATCTTCGGCTTCTCCGTATCCACACCGGCGAACAGTTCAGAAATGCCCTTGCGGGCAGGATTTCCCAAGATATCATCCCGACCGACGATCAAGAAGTCCTCTGTTTCTGCACATTCATCAATCAGCAGATGTATTCCAGCCTCCTCGAAATATTCCTTGACCTCTTTATGGCTCGAATCCGGATCATGATTCCCCAGCACAGCGTAGACGTTTCCCTCTGGCTGGAGCCTCTGTAGTTCTGCTTTGACACCATCCATATCACAATGCCCGAAGGCATCTTGATCAAAGGTGTCACCGGCCATGATGACAAGGTCTGGCTGCAACCGATTGACTGCATCAACTATTTTGTGGAGTTGTTTCCGATCCACATAGCTCCCGGTATGGATATCGCTGAGCAGTACTGCCTTTACCTCAGATCTTTGGTGCTTGCTGCTGGCAGCAATGGGTATCGAATACTCTTTCACAAAGATCTTTCTGGCATGGACAAATCCATAGGCAGACACAACAGCAGCCAACAGCAGTGGAATGAGGTATAGCCGCCCATCGGAGGCTCCGCAAAGGGATCTTATCAGGTCGAACAAGAAAAAACAGATCACTGTGCTTGGAAAAAAAGAAAATATGATTCCACATAGGTTGAATAACTTCTGTGTTTTCTTGTTCTCTCTGTGGATATTCACATAGATGAGCATATAGGTGCAAAACACTGTCAGTATCAAAAAAATTGCCAGTTGGAGGTCAAGGCCGGCAAATTCCTCAATCAGTATGCCCAATCGGCTGGACAGATAAATCGTCAGCCCAAAACCTAATATACAAAAGAGGACAGAGAACACACGCCCTCTAATAAATTCGCTGAACCACACTTGCATTGTGAAACCTCCTCTGTCGCCCGATATTTAGATGCCAAGATATCTGCTTTTGGTTTTGTTTTATACATATAAGAGGAGTGCAAGGAGTTACTCTCCATGCACTCCTCTTGTTTTTAAGTGAGGGGCTCTTTGAGTTTCGGATTCGCATCCAGATTTTCAGCCATCTTCTCTGCAATTTGGCAGACCTGCGCAAAATCCTCTTTTGAAATGCCTTCCGCAATACAAGTAATGAATTTGGTTTGAGCCTGTGTGAGCTTGTCCAAAATCGGGGCCGCTCTCGGCAGCAGACGCAGATGGATATATCGGCTATCCTCTTGGTCACGATATCCTTCAACCAAACCAGACTTACGAAGTGACTCTAAGCTCCTGCTTACCATGCCGGGAGAGAGGCAGGAGTACTCAATGATATCCCGTGCAGTATCTTTAGGCGCACTGTTGTAGAGAGACAATATACAAGCCATCTCACTCATTTTGATCCCGTCTGGTTCTACCGCCTGATAGCAGTATTGATAATACGCCTTCTGTATTTTATGGAATGTTCCTACGACGTTCTTCATCGAATATCAACTCACTTATGATGTTTCACCAGCCCAAACGCCTTGACGATCTCCAGTACGACCACGGGAACGACCGCCAGCCCAAAGCCCAGCATATACAGCTTCATAGGAAGACGGATGAGGCCAAACACGGAGGCGATCGGAGGAACAAAAAGCACCAAGCACATCAAAGCAGTGGAAACAAGGCTGGCTAGATTCAGATATTTGTTAGTAAATAGTCCGGTCTTAAACAGCGATTTATGGGAGCGCATATTGTACGCATGCAGGATCTGCGCAAAGGCCAGCACAAGGAAAGCCATGGTTCGGCCACCTTCAATGGCACCGGTGACCTGACTGCCAACACGGAATCCGATCAGTGACAGGATCGCAAACATGACACCCTGCAAAACAACTTGAATTCCAAGCCCGTTGGCGAAAATCCCTTCCTTTTTGGGCTTTGGCTGACGGTCCATCACATTGGGGTCGATGGCCTCCATTCCCAGGGCAATAGCAGGCAGAGAGTCAGTGACTAGATTGATCCACAGCAGCTGCATGGACAGGAAGGGGGCCTGATTCCAAAGCAGCATGGCAATAAAAGTGACCAGCACCTCGCCAATATTGGTACCCAGAAGGAACGCGACCGCCTTTTTAATATTGTCATAAATACCTCGGCCCTCTCGAACAGCAGAAACGATAGTGGCAAAGTTATCGTCCATCAGCGTCATATCAGAGGCGCCCTTGGCAACATCAGTACCAGTGATCCCCATCGCGCAGCCAATATCTGCTGCCTTCAAAGCGGGGGCATCATTGACACCGTCACCCGTCATGGCTACGATCGCGTCTCTGCGTTGCCAGCCCTTGACGATCCTTATTTTATCCTCTGGAGACACACGGGCATAAACTGCGATATCTTCAATCTGCTGATCCAACTCTTCCTCGCTCAGCTTGGCCAGCTCACTTCCAGTCACAGCCCGGTCACCAGGCTCCATGATGCCGAGCTGCTGGGCAATAGCGGACGCAGTGAGCACATGATCTCCAGTGATCATTATCGGCTTGATACCTGCCTGACGGCAAACAGCCACCGCCTGCTTGGCCTCTTCACGAGGCGGATCGATCATGCCGACCAGTCCGATCAGTGTCAGATCGTGCTCTAAAGTTTCCGAAGTGACTTCTTCCGGCACCTCATCAATGACCTTACAGGCCACCGCCAACACACGTAGAGCCTGCCGACTCATCTCCTCTACCACGTTGGCGGCCTTCTCCGTCAAGCCGTCAGTACAGCGTGAGGCTAGGGTGTCGAAACCGCCCTTGGTAATGACAACTAATTTGCCACTAATCCGACAGACCACACTCATGAGCTTACGGTCGGAATCGAAGGGGACCTCAGCTACACGGGGGCACGCCTTGTTCAAGTCGTCTTTACAAAAGCCATTTTTCAGAGCGGCAGCAACGATACAGGTTTCCGTTGGGTCGCCGATATCCACTTCTTTCCCATCTTGAATGGTGACTATGCCGTCACAACACAGGGTCCCAAGTTTGAGCAGAGTCTGGATCTCAGGCGTGTTGGCGGAAGAGATATCTTCTCTGAGATCACCTTGGACACAGTAGCCCTGAATGAGGGTCATACGGTTTTGGGTCAGAGTACCTGTTTTATCTGAGCAGATCACCGAAGCACCGCCCAGTGTCTCTACAGCGGGGAGTTTTCGAATGATGGCATTGCGCTTGGCCAGCCGGGTAACACCGATGGACAGCACGATGGTAACGATAGCGGGAAGGCCCTCTGGGATGGCAGAAACCGCCAGAGAGATCGATACCATGAAGATCTCCATCAGCTCCATGCCACTGGCCAGACCGATCGCAAAAATCACTGCGCAGATGATGATCGCCAGAACACCCAGCATCCGCCCAAACTGGGCCAGCTTTTTCTGCAGAGGTGTCTGAGTCTGTTTCTCGTTGTTCAGGATCCCGGCAATATGGCCCATCTCGGTGTTCATGCCAGTAGCTGTCACAACTGCTTCACCATGGCCGTAGGTCACGCTGCATCCGGAGTAGACCATGTTCAGCCGGTCTCCCAGAGGCGCACTGGAGGCCACCACAGCCTGAGCGTCCTTCTCAACCGGAACGGATTCACCAGTAAGAGCAGACTCCTCCACCTTCAGATTGAAAGCCGAGATCAGGCGCCCATCTGCGGGAATGTAATCGCCCGCTTCGATCAAAACGATATCCCCGGGCACCAGTTTGCTGGCGTCAATGATGGATTCCTGTCCATCACGACGCACTCGCGCATGGGGAGCAGACATATTTTGAAGTGCTTCCAGTGATCTTTCTGCCTTGCTCTCCTGAACCGTACCCATGATGGCATTCAAAATGACAATGAGCAGGATCAGAGCCGGCTCAAAAAACTCCGTTGGATCGCTGCCCTGCAATGCTACATAGAAGGAGATAGCCGCTGCAGCCAGCAGGATGAGAATCATGGCATCTTTGAACTGGCTGAAGAATCGTTCAACAACGGTTTGCTTTCTCTTTGCCTTCAAGCGGTTCTCCCCTACTTGGGTCAATATCTCCTCAGCATGGGTGGAGGTCAACCCCGATCGTGGTTCCGTTTTCAATTCACTGCATACATCTTGCGAGGATCGATCATACGCTTCCATAGTGAAATAGTCTCCTCATTTTTATTGCAGACAGTTTATTATTAAACTATCTGTGTAGTAGCATATTGCGAAAACAATGTTCTGTCAATTGGTGTCCAAGCATTTTTACAATCAATTCACAAATATGTTACAGTTCATATATAAATGAAGTAATTTTCCTGGTTCGAGCAAAGAGACGGCCCTTCTTTTGAGTCTGTTTCAAGATATTAATCTAGATGCAGTTTTGACTTTATCCTTACCGGCAGGGAGTCACCAAATTTTCATCGCTTCAAATCAAACAAACCGCAGAGAACTCGAAAATGATTGCAGCACTTGACAGAACAGCTTTGCTTCTCTATAATGAACGCCGTTCATATCAAAGGACCATACTGCGTATTCAAAATGACATCTAATGTAAATTGGAAAGGACCCGAATCTTTACTGTCGACAATTGCATCAGCATTTAATCGCTTCATTGTATCTACTCACCTATTTCTGAACCTAAATAATCGGAAACAGTTTTATCAAATCCTCTACCACCATCAAGTGGCAGAGGGCGAACTCGTAACATGGCGGAGCGTGGAATTCATCCTGGGTGTACAAAATGTCAAGCTTTCACTGTTTGCTTATCGGTCTGCAACCCCCATATGCAGAACAGCGGACCAGGCCAAGCGCAGACGGTGTTGGCAGTCTCTTGTTTCTGAGGGAGCACCTCAATCACCGATCCGATCTCCAAGTCTCCGGGTCGCATTCCTTCATAATCTCCCCCGCCCCATAATGCCGTCTTACCGCGTAATTCCGGTTGAAACGCTACGCGTCTTTTTTGTTCTTAAAGCGTTCCCAGTGTCCCTTTTCAGCCCTTGGGGACGCGGACTTTTCGAGGAGTCCAACTCCACATAGTCAGCAGATCCAGCACATTGCTGCGCGAGCTGGGATGGGGCGCATCAGAAAACTACCACATCGCTCTCGGGTGCGGGATGCTGGGCCTGAAGCGGTACACCATCCTGATCCTCAGCCTGTTCTGAGGCACTCCCTGCGCTCTCTCCCGCCTTTGAGCTGAAAAAAGCGCCCCGCTCATATGAGCGGGGCGCTTTTTTCACAGAGAGTTGCTTGGGATCAGCCCTCTTTGATGGCAGCCTGCGCGGCGGCCAGACGGGCGATGGGCACACGGAAGGGGGAGCAGGAAACATAGTCCAGGCCCACACGGTGGCAGAACTCCACAGAGGAGGGATCGCCGCCGTGCTCGCCGCAGATGCCCAGATGCAGGTCGGGGTTAGCGGTACGGCCCAGCTTGGCAGCCATCTCAATCAGACGGCCCACGCCCTTCTGGTCCAGCTTGGCAAAGGGATCGTTCTCATAGATCTTCCTATCGTAGTAGGCATCCAGGAACTTGCCCGCGTCGTCACGGCTGAAGCCGAAGGTCATCTGAGTCAGGTCGTTGGTGCCAAAGGAGAAGAAGTCGGCCTGCTTGGCGATCTCGTCAGCGGTGATAGCGGCACGGGGGATCTCGATCATGGTGCCCACCTTATACTTCATGTCGGACTTGACAGAAGCGATGATGGCGTCGGCGGTCTCGGTGACTACCTTCTTCACATAGGCCAGCTCCTTGACCTCGCCCACCAGGGGGATCATGATCTCGGGGACCATGTTCCACTCAGGGTGCTTGGCCTGGATATTCAGCGCTGCCTTGATGACGGCGCGGGTCTGCATGGCGGCGATCTCGGGGTAGGTCACGGCCAGACGGCAGCCCCGGTGGCCCATCATGGGGTTGAACTCGTGCAGGCCGGCGATGATAGCCTTGATGTCAGCGACAGTCTTGCCCATGTCGTTGGCCAGCTTCTCGATGTCAGCCTCCTCGGTGGGCACGAACTCGTGGAGCGGGGGGTCCAGGAAGCGGATGGTGACGGGGCAGCCCTCCATAGCCTCATAGATGCCCTCGAAGTCGCTCTGCTGCATGGGCTCCAGCTTGGCCAGAGCCTTCTCGCGCTGCTCCACGGTGTCGGAGCAGATCATCTCCCGGATGGCGGGGATGCGGTCCTCGTCGAAGAACATGTGCTCGGTGCGGCACAGGCCGATGCCCTGGGCGCCGAACTTGCGGGCCTGGGCGGCGTCGTGGGGGGTGTCGGCGTTGGTGCGGACCTGGAGGCGGCGGTACTTGTCGCACCAGGCCATGACCCGGCCGAACTCGCCGCCGATGGAGGCATCTACAGTGGGGATGGCGCCGTCATAGATCTTGCCGGTAGAGCCGTCCAAGCTCAGCCAGTCGCCCTCGTGGAAGGTCTTGCCGGCGAGCTGGAACTGCTTGTTCTCCTCATCCATAACGATGGCGGAGCAGCCGGACACGCAGCAGGTGCCCATGCCGCGGGCCACGACGGCGGCGTGAGAGGTCATGCCGCCGCGGACGGTGAGGATGCCCTGGGCAGCCTTCATGCCCTCGATATCCTCGGGAGAGGTCTCCAGGCGGACCAGGACCACCTTCTCGCCCCGGGCGGCCCACTCCTTGGCGTCCTCAGCGGTGAAGACGATCTTGCCGGAGGCGGCGCCGGGGGAGGCGGCCAGAGCAGAGCCGATGACGGGAGTCTTCTTCAGGACCTCGGCGTCAAACTGGGGGTGGAGCAGGGTGTCCAGAGAGCGGGGCTCGATCATGGCCACGGCCTTCTTCTCGTCGATCATGCCCTCGTCCACCAGGTCGCAGGCGATCTTCAGGGCTGCAGCGGGGGTGCGCTTGCCGTTGCGGGTCTGGAGCATGAAGAGCTTGCCGTGCTCCACGGTGAACTCCATGTCCTGCATATCCCGATAGTGGTCCTCCAGGGTCTTGCAGACGCCCTCGAACTGGGCAAAGGCCTCGGGGAACTTCTCGGCCATCTCCGCGATGGGCATGGGGGTCCGGACACCGGCCACCACGTCCTCGCCCTGGGCGTTGGTCAGGAACTCACCGAACAGCTTCTTCTCGCCGGTGGCGGGGTTGCGGGTGAAAGCCACGCCGGTGCCGCAGTCGTCACCCATGTTGCCGAAAGCCATGGACTGCACGTTGACGGCGGTGCCCCAGGAGTAGGGGATGTCGTTGTCCCGGCGGTAGACGTTGGCGCGGGGGTTGTCCCAGGAGCGGAACACGGCCTTGATGGCGCCCATCAGCTGCTCCTTGGGGTCGGTGGGGAAGTCCACGCCGATCTTGGCCTTGTACTCGGCCTTGAACTGGCCTGCCAGCTCCTTCAGGTCATCAGCGGTGAGCTCCACGTCCTGGGTGACGCCGCGCTCCTCCTTCATCTTGTCGATGAGCTGCTCAAAGTACTTCTTGCCCACCTCCATGACCACGTCGGAGTACATCTGGATAAAGCGGCGGTAGCAGTCCCAGGCCCAGCGGGGGTTGTTGGACTTCTGGGCCATGACCTCCACCACCTGCTCGTTCAGGCCCAGGTTGAGGATGGTGTCCATCATGCCGGGCATGGAGGCCCGGGCGCCGGAACGGACAGAGACCAGCAGGGGGTTGTCCAGATCGCCGAACTTCTTGCCGGTGATCTCCTCCATCTTGACGATATACTCCATGATCTGCGCCTGGATCTCGTCGTTGATCTTCTGGCCGTCCTCATAGTACTGAGTGCACGCCTCGGTGGTGATGGTGAAGCCCTGGGGCACGGGCAGGCCGATGTTGGTCATCTCGGCCAGGTTGGCGCCCTTGCCTCCCAGCAGCTCACGCATGTTGGCGTTGCCCTCAGAGAAGAGGTACACATACTTTGTTGCCATTTACTTCATTCCTTTCTTCAATCCTGGGGCTTGTCTGAAACACGGCGGCACCGGACGTACCGGCATGTCTCAAACAAGCCCAAGTCGCCGCCGCCCTCCGGGGGCCCCCACAGGCCTCCTTTGACAGTCGCGGAAATATTATACCTATTTGCACGAAATATTGCAACTGTCCGGCGGGAGTTTTTCACGATTTTTTCACATTTATGGCGATGTTGCCCTCAGTACTCCACCCCAGGCCGGGCCGCCGTCCCCAGGTCAAAGGGATGGCGCAGCTTGCCCATCTCAGTGATGTAGTCCGCCCGTCCCACCAGGGCCGGGTCGGGGTCCCGCCCGGTGAGGACCACCTCCCCCGCCGCACGGTCCAGGCAGGAGATCACCTCTTCCAGTGGGAGCAGGCCGGTGTTCACCGCAGCACAGACCTCGTCCAGCACCAGCAGTCCGCAGTCCGGCTGTGCCCCCAGTGTCCGGGCCTGCTCCGCCAAGGCCAGATAGCGGACCTGCTCCGCCTCCCGCTCCTCCGGGGTGAGCTGAAAGGAGAATTTCACCCGCTCCGGCAGGGGGAGCAGGGTGACCTGAGGCAGCATGGCCAGGGCATAACGCTCGCCGCTGTCCGCCCCCTTTAGGAACTGGGCCACCACCACCCACTTTCCCCGGCCCGCCATCCGCAGGGCCAGCCCCATGGCGGCAGTGGTCTTACCCTTGCCCTCTCCGCAGTAAAGATGGACCATAAGCTCACTCCTTGTGTATGTTTTCGGTTTATTCTACCAGCTTTTTGGAAAAAAATATACCTCTTTTTTGAGGAAAGCTGGTGACAGGGCGGGATACCTTTGGGGCCGGCGGGGCCAGCCCGCCCCTACATCGGGATCAGGGCATGCGCACCATGCGGGGTATATTTGTTCCCAGCTCCCATGCAGGGGCAGGTCCCAGGCTCGCCCGGCCTATTGGCCCGTGTGGAGGGACGCCCCTGAGATGGGGCGTGAAGATGGACGGGAAGGAGATGAAACAGGCGCGCGGCTTTTTGAGCCGCGCGCCTGTGAGGTCTGGTCTGTCGTTCGCGTATCAGTCGGGGTAGCGGGTGTAGACGCGGTAAATATCTTCGTAATCTGCCCTTTGGTCTTCCTGAATTCTTCCTTTACTGTTTACAGTCACATAAAAGAAATCGTAGTCACTATCTCCCTGCGAATCCGTCACGACACCATAGGAATCATCGTCTTTGAACTCGATCACATCCCCTGCCTGGAGCTCCTTTTTGTCGCTCAAACGCTCATAGTCCAAATTTCCAAATACTTTATCACTGAGCATCCAGGCAAACCCTTCGGCTCCAGACAGATCATCTCCAAACACTTTGGAATCATAGTATTCCTTCATGTCCCAGGAGTCGATATCCTTCAGCTTCTTTTCCAAAAGGGCCTCTACATTGCTCTCATTAACCTTTTTTCCATTGCTCAAGGTGTCGTCAGAAGAGGTGCTGTCGGGATAACGGGTATAAATATAATCAATGTCATCAAAATCTGCGTAAAAGTCCCAACAAATCTCGCCGTCGGAATAGAGGCCCACATAATCGAAATCACTCTTGCTGATGCCAATGACCACGCCATAACTGCCATCGTCCAACTCCACGATATCACCAATCTTCAGCTCATCGGAGTCCCTGTGTCGGGTATCATCCAAATCACCGAAGATTTCATTACTCAGGCTCCAGGCAAAGTCTTCATCATCGTCATCCCAGTATTCTCCATCGCCATAATCCCTGTCGTCCTCAAACTCCCACAGATAATCTTCCACATGAGACTCGGTAATACTGTCCCCGTTGGTCAGTTCATCGTCAGAGGATGAAGAAGAGCTGCTGGGATAGCGGGTGTACATCTCGTCCAGGTCATCGAAATCAGCCTCGAAATCCCATGCGATCCTGTCCTTGGAATCAATGCTGCCGTAGGTGCAGACTTCGTTCTTGGTGTCCACATCCACCACGACACCCCACAGCTCATTCCCGCTGTCATAGATCACGTCGCCTGCCCGCAGGTCCTCGGCATATTTCACGCTCTTGTAATCCAGCTCGTCAAAGATCTCGTCGCTGATGGTGTAAGCAAAGGCCTCGTCGCCCTTGGCGGAGCCGAACACGTTGGAGGTGTAGCGGTCGCTCATATCCCAGTCGTCGCCGTCTTCATAGTCGTCCATCAGGTCGTCCAGAAGGTCCTCCACGTTGGACTCAGTGGCCTTTTCTCCGTTGCTCAGGGTGTCGTCGCCGGAGGCCTTGGTGAGATAGCGGGTGTAGACAGTATCCCTGCTGTCCAGGTCCGCGGTCTCCTTCCAGGTGATCCAGCCGCTGTTGTCACAGGTGACATAGGTGAAGTCATTCCGGTCCACAGAGACCACCACGCCGAAGTCGCTGCCGGAGTCGAAGCTGACCACGTCGCCCACCCGCAGGTCCGCGGGGTCCTTCAGCTTGCTGGCGGCCATGGCGCCGAACACCTTGTCGCTGAGCATGTAGGCAAAGGCCTCCACGCCGGTGGCGGTGCCCAGTTCCTTGGAGGTGTAGCTGCGGGTCATATCCCACAGGTAGTTCTCGGGATAGTCGCTCTTCAGGGCCACCAGGTCGTCATACACGTTGGACTCGGAGGGGGTCTTGCCGCTCACCAGCCGGTTGGAGTTGACGTAGGTGGGCACCTGGATGGTGGTGGAGGCGTCATACAAGGAGCAGAGCACCACAGCTGCCTGGGCACGGGTGGTGCTGGCGGCGCCGTTGAAGTTGCCGTTCTCATCGCCGCTGAGCAGCTTCCTGGCATAAGCCCCGGCCACAGCATTCTGGTAATTGCTGGGGATGGTGCTCCAGTCCTTGATGCTGATCCGGGCGGCCATCAGATCCCATGCGCTGGGGTTCTCCCACCCCTTGGAGCCGGCCACGTTGACCATGATCTGGGCCATGTCATAGCGGCTGATCTCCGCGTTCACCATGGCCTCGGTCCAGCCGCCGGCGGCGGCGCGGCGCTGGGCAACAGTGGTGTTGCTCAGGATGCCCGCCGAGTAGGCTGCGGCCATGTAGGGATACCACCACTGGCCGGAGCTGTTCTGGTTGGCGGCCACCGCCGTCTTATAGAACATGTTGCAGATCATGGTGACGAACTGGGCGTTGGACAGGGTCTGCTCCGGTCCATACTGGTTGTCTCCGATGCCGGACACCAGCCCCTCTGTGGCGGCCCGGTCAATGTAATAATAGCCCCAGTAGGTGGTGGGCACATCGGTGAATGTAGTGGCGGCCGCGTAGGTGTTCGCGGTCAGCAGCCCCGCTCCCAGGGCCAGCGCCAACAGGCGCCGCAAACCTGTCTTCATCATTCTATTCTCCTTTTCCTGCGTTTTGTCATCCTAAAATTCTGGGGGCGGCCATCCCGTGCCGCGGAAAATCGGGCAGAAGCCCCCTTTTTATTTTACTGTGTTTTTGTCCAAAAGTCAAAACATACCTTGCATATTTATGAAATTTTAATTTTTGGCCTCCTTCATTTTGTGAAGATTTTACCATGAACATTTTCCCTCCCTACCGCTATGATTTTCCTTCTCTTGCTGTCGACAAGAGCCCCGCCGGGATGCTATAATCACCATGAGGATCAGTCCCTATTGCTTAGAATAAAAAGGAGCCCGATGATGAAGCAGATCATTTTATATGACAGCGCCACAGGAAACACAGAATATCTGGCCAAAGCCCTCTCCCATGCCCTGCCCAACGTCCCATGCGGTCCAGTCGGGTCCCTGGACTGCTCGAAAGCCGAGCTGGTCTATCTGGGTTTCTGGACGGACAAGGGCACCTGCTCCGACCGTCTGCGGGCTGTTCTCCCCTCACTGGCAGGCAAGCAGATCTTTCTCTTCGGCACCGCCGGCTTTGGTGCGGATCAGGCGTATTTTTCTCAGATCATCCGCCGCCTTGAGGGTGAACTCCCCCAGAACTGCACCGTGATTGGCTGGTACATGTGTCCTGGGCGCATGGGAGAGGGAGTGCGCCGCCGCTATGAGGCCATGCTTCAGGACCCCGTCTCCGCCGGACAGGCAGAGCTTCTGCTGAAGGACTTCGACGCGGTCCGCACCCGCCCTGATGAGAGAGATGCTCAGGCCCTGCTGGCTGCGGCGGGTCTGTAATTGCAGGCTATGCGCTGCTTTTTCGCCCCCATGGAGGGGATCACAGGAGCCCTGTTCCGCCGGACCCACCGCCGGTTCTTCCCGGGGGTGGACCGGTATTTCATGCCCTTTCTCTCCCCCAGCCAGCACCACGTGTTCACCCGCCGGGAGCTGCGGGACATCCTGCCGGAGCAGGACGGGGACCTGGATGCGGTGCCCCAGCTGCTCACCCGGAGCGGGGCGGACTTTCTCTGGGCGGCAGGTGAGCTGGCCCGGATGGGCTACCGTGAGGTCAACCTGAACCTGGGCTGCCCCTCCGGCACCGTCACCGCCAAGGGGAAGGGGGCCGGGATGCTGGGGCGGCCGGAGGAACTGGACCACCTGCTGGAGGACATCTTCTCCGCCTCCCCCACTGCCGTCTCTGTCAAGACCCGTCTGGGTATCCAGGACCCGGAGGAGTTCTGGCCCATCCTGGACATCTACAACAAGTATCCCATCGCCCAGCTCATTGTCCACACCCGGGTGCGGGAGGACCTGTACCGCCGCCCCGCCCGGCCGGAGCTGTTCCCCGCCATCCTGGCCGCCAGCCGCACCCCCCTGTGCTACAACGGAGACCTGGTGACAGCGGCGGACTGCCGAGCTTTCTCTGTCCGCTTCCCCGGCGCAGGTCTGATGATGGGCAGGGGGCTGGTGGCCGACCCGGCGCTGGCCTCCAAGGCCAAGGGCGGGCCCGGCGCGGACCGGGACACCCTCCGCGCGTTCCACGACGCCCTCTATGAGGGCTATGCCCGTGACTTCGGCAGCCGGCGCAACGCCATGCTGCGGATGAAGGAGCTCTGGTCCTATCTCATCCACCTCTTCCGGGACCCGGAAAGCTATGCCAAAAAGCTGCGCAAGGCGGCGGACCCGGCGGAGTTTGAGGCCCTCACTGCCGGGATGTTCCGGGAGCTGGAGCTCCCGCCCGGCCTGGAGCCCGGGTTTCTGTTCTGACCCGCCCCAGGAGCGGGGACGCCCAAATAGAATGGCCCCGCTCTACATAAACTGAACGTGCCCCAGTCCCTGGGGCAGGAGGTCGCTATGCTGATCCGAGAACTTACCTTTGCCGCCATCGGCACCGGCTTTACCTGTCTGGCCACCGTGCTGGGAGCCGCCATGGTGTTTTTCTTCCGGGAGGACCTGAAACCCGCCACCCAGAAGATCTTTCTGGGCTTCGCAGCCGGCGTGATGGTGGCTGCCTCTGTGTGGTCCCTGCTCATCCCCTCTATGGAAATGGCGGAGGAGATGGGGCAGTCCCCCGCCCTTCCGGTGGGCGGCGGGTTCCTGCTGGGCGGGGCTTTCCTCATGGTCCTGGACCGGCTCACCCCCCATCTCCACATCGGCAGCAGCGATCCGGAAGGGCTGCCCGCCCATCTGAGCCGCACCACCATGATCGTACTGGCCGTCACCCTGCACAACATCCCGGAGGGGATGGCGGTGGGGCTGGCCTTCTCCATGGCCGCCCAGGACACCGGCAGCGGCGCCCTGGCCGGGGCAGTGGCCCTGGCTATCGGGATGGGGCTCCAGAACTTCCCTGAGGGGGCCGCCATCTCCCTCCCCCTCCGGTCCGACGGCGTGGGCACCGGCAGGGCCTTCGCTGCGGGCGCCCTGTCCGGCGTGGTAGAGCCCATCTTCGGCCTGCTCACTGTACTGGTGGCGGGCAGCGTCTCCCTGGTGATGCCCTGGGTCCTTTCCTTCGCCGCGGGGGCCATGATCTATGTGGTGGTGGAGGAACTGATCCCGGAGGCCCACCTGGGGGAGCACTCCCATGTGGGCACCGCCAGCGTCATGTGCGGCTTCCTGGTGATGATGCTGCTGGATGTGATGCTGGGATAAATGCCCCGGGGGACAGTCCGTGCTGTCCCCCGGTCCTGTTTTGTGCCCCCAGCGGGCAACGGAGCGCTCAGCGCTCCCTCCCCGCCAAACGGTCCAGCTCGGCCATCAGCTCGGCCCGGTGGTTGGGGAGACGGCCCTCCATCACCTCTTCCAGCAGGGCGGCCAGCGCCCGGCCCACCGCGGGCCCCCGCAGGCCNGCGGCGCTCCGGCTCCCCCACGCAGCGGATGACCCCCGCCGCCAGGTCGGCCCGGCCTCCGAAGGGGTCAGTCAGGCCGGAGGGCTCCCAGGCCATAGCGTTTATGGTGAAGTCCCGGCGGGCCAGATCCTCCCCCAGATCCCCCGTGAACTCCACCCGGTCCGGGCGGCGGTGATCGGTGTACCGCCCCTCCCGGCGGAAGGTGGTCACCTCCACCGGCAGGCCGCCGGACAGAACGGTGACCGTCCCGTGCCGCACGCCGGTCTCCACCACCCGCATGGGGGCACAGGCCTCCCGGATCTGCTCCGGCCGGGCGGAGGTGGCCGCGTCATAGTCGTGGGGCGTCCGGCCCATCAGCCTGTCCCGGACGCAGCCTCCCACCAGGACGGCCCGGTGTCCCGCAGCGTTCAGCCGCTCCAGCACCGCCAGCGCCCGCAGGTCCCATCCCTCCATCTCCATTCCTCCTCTCCAGAGAGCCCCGGTCGGTCTCTCTCCTATTCTAGCAGAGTCTGTCCTGGCTGACAACGGCGGGTCCCGCCCCCCCCTTTTTTTTTTTTACTGTTTGGGTTCAACTCCTCTCTCTTTTTAACATCTAGATGTGTTTAAGAAAAAGCCCCGGGGGGGGGGGGGCTGGAACCCCCCNCTCTGGCCATTTCACTACACATTGATTAAGACATAAAAATATGGTAAAGTAAGTAAAAAGACAAATTGGAGGTTGTTTGGACTCCCAAGGAAGGAGCAAGGGACACCATGATATCTTTGGAAGAAAGAAATTTTGTGATAAGCGCATGTCAAAAATTACAAGAGCGGGGTTGGTTCCCTGGCAAGGAATTTGTGTCATCTTCCATTACTGAACAGGACATTGCTACATTTGAGCAAGAGTATCAGGTCAAGCTGCCCTCTCTCTACAGGGCTTTTCTGACTTCATTCCGGCTTCCTCAAAACATTCGCAATGACAATTTTCTATGCTCTATTATTGAAGACAAAGGAGACCTTGGCCCACTCTGGTTGGCAATCGACTGCCCACAATCTATGAACGAAGTGTCAAAAAACATAGAAATTTTGCAAGAGATCCGTGATTTTTGTGAACTACCGGAGGACTGCTTTCGAAATTTGATTCCCATTGGCGATTGGGGAGGTGGTTGGGGGCCGCTGTGCATTGATTTGTCCATACCAGAGGAGGAGATTGATGAAAACGACCCACTCACCTGGTCTTTAGTCTGGTTTGACCACGAGGAATTTGATTGGAATGAAGAATACCTGAGTGAAGATGGACTGCTTCACGGAAGTAAGGCTCTGCCGGATTTGAAGAAATTACTGGAATTATATTTTTACGGAGCATTGGAAGAACGCTTTGAGCAAGAGGAGGGTATCAAACCCACTTACGAATGGTATCAGGATACCTTGAAATGATAACTGCAACTGCCAGTTTGACCGTCGGTTGCCCGCCTGGTCATTTTGCTGTGGTATTTTCAAATCAGCTTTTGGCAGTGCAGCAGAAAAAGGGGCCCTCGCCCTTTGAAAGGAGCGCTTATGACACAGGAACTTCTCTCCGGACTCAACGGATATAACATCCCCTGCCGGCACACCATCCAGGGCGGCGAGTCCATGGTCTGCCTCATCACCCACGGCTTCGGCAGCAGCAAGGACAGCCCCACCGCCCAGCTGCTGGCCGGGGAGCTCCCCCGGCACGGCATCGGCACCCTGGCACTGGACCTCCCCGCTCACGGGGACAGCCCGGTGGATGGGGACGCTCTGAGCATCCGCCACTGCCTGGACGACCTGGCCCGGGCAGAGGCCCGGGCCCTGGAGCTGGCCCCCGGGGCCCGGGTGGTCTATTTCTCCTCCAGTTTCGGGGCCTACCTGAATCTGATCTACCTGTCCACCCGCCCCCACCGGGGGACGCGGTCCTTCCTGCGCAGCGCGGCGGTGGAGATGCCCCTGCTTTTCCATTCCCCCACGCCGGAGCAGGCGGAGGAGCTGGCGCGGCAGGGCTTCCTCATGCTGGACCAGGGCTACGTCCGCCCCCTGAAGCTGACCCCTGCCTTCCTGGCGGATCTGGATGCCCACGACCTCTTTCAACTGTACCGCTCCGGGGAGGAGCGGGTCTGTATGATCCACGGGGATGAGGACCAGACCGCCTCGCCGGAGGCGGCCCGGCGCTTTGCCCAGACCTTCGGCGCCCGTCTCATCCAAGTGCCCGGCGGGGACCACAGCCTGTCCGGCCCCGGCATGCCCCAGCTGGTGGTCCGGGAGGCCCTGGAGTTCTACCTGGCCCCCTGAGCCCTCAGCACAGCTCGATGCCCTCGACCTGGGCCAGCTCCGCCCGCAGGGTGTCCAGCTCTGTCACCTGTCTCACCCCAAAATACAACTTTTTTATATATTATAGGGAGAAAACAATTATTTTACAACTGTTTCTCCCTGTGCTATCCTGATCTCACCTGATGAAACTGTGAGGTGACACGCTGTGGAGACCGCCGCCCTGACCCGGGGCTCCATCCCGCCCCAGCTGGTGTCGCTGGCCCTCCCCCTGATTTTTGGGAACATCCTCCAGCAGCTGTACAACACCATAGACGCCATGGTCATCGGCCGCTTCGCCGGGGAGACCGCCTTTGCCGCCATCGGGGTGGCGGGGACGGTGATGAACCTGTTCCTTTTTCTCCTCAGCGGCTGCTGCACAGGCATCTCCGTCCTCTTTGCTCAGCAGTATGGCAGCCGGGATCTGGCCGGCTTCCGGCAGGAGGGGTTTCTGGCCTCTGTCTTCGGCGGCCTGTTCACCCTGGTGCTGAGCCTGGCCGCCCTGCTCCTGCTGCGGCCCCTGCTGACCCTGATGCAGACCCCGGAGGACGTGGCCCGGCTGGCCGCGGACTATCTGGTGGTCATCTTCGGCGGCCTGCTGGCCACCTTCTTTTACAACCTGTGCGCCGCCGCCCTGCGCTCTGTGGGAGACACCCGCTCCGCCCTGCTGGCCCTGCTGGCGGCTATGGCCGCCAATCTGGCTCTGGATCTGCTGTTCGTGGCCCGGCTGGGCATGGGCATCGCCGGGGCGGCCTGGGCCACGGTGCTGGCCCAGCTGCTCTCCGTGGCGCTGTGCCTGCTCTATCTGGCCCGGCGCTATCCCCAGCTCCTGTTCCGCCGGGAGGACCGGCGGCTGGACCGGGGCCTGTTCCGCCGGGAGGACCGGCGGCTGGACCGGGGCCTGCTCCGCCGGACGGTGAGCTATGGGGCGGTGTCCGCCCTGCACCAGTCCAGCCTCTACATCGGCAAGCTGCTGGTCCAGGGGGCGGTGAACTCCATGGGGACCCCCATGATCTCCGCCTACACCGCCACTACCCGCATCGAGGGCTTCGCCAACTCCTTCGGGGACAGCGGGGCCCAGGCCGTCTCTGTCTTCACCGCCCAGAATACCGGAGCCGGGGAGGAGCGGCGGGGGCGGGGGGGGGGGCGTACCAGCCTTTTCATTAATGGTCTTTTTAAACATCCTA
>NZ_LN866274.1:86339-171073 GCF_001244495.1 Clostridium phoceensis
CACCGCCACTACCCGCATCGAGGGCTTCGCCAACTCCTTCGGGGACAGCGGGGCCCAGGCCGTCTCTGTCTTCACCGCCCAGAATACCGGAGCCGGGGAGGAGCGGCGGGTGCGGGAGGGGTTCCGTACCAGCTTTCTCATGATGCTGGCCCTGGGCGCAGTGATGTCTGTGCTGCTGTACGCTGCCGCCCCCGCCGCCATCGCCCTGCTGGCGGGGGAGACCTCCTCCTTCACCCAGACCAATGGTGTGGCTTACCTGCGGATGGTGGGGTGCTTTTACATCCTCTGCTTCCTGGGAAACACCTTCGTGGGCTACTTCCGGGGCCGGGGACAGGTGACCGTCCCCGTCTACGGCACTATCATCCAGATCTCCGCCCGGGTCATCCTCTCCTACGCCCTGATACGCCCCATGGGCCTGTCCGGCGTGGCCCTGGCCACCGGCCTTGGCTGGGTGCTGGTGGTGAGCTTCCACTCCCTCATGTATTGGCGCACCCGGAACCGCTGATCCCTCCGGCACAGTACCAAAGGGGGAAGCGGCCTCCTGGACTGTGCCTTTTTCAGGAACGTGGCTTCTCCGCTTTTTGGACAGAAAGGCCGCCCGGCGTGAGCCGGGCGGCCTTTCTGTCTTCTTATTCTCCGTAATAGGCCTTCAGGTACATCTCCTTGATCTCACTCATCAGGGGGTAGCGGGGGTTGGCGCCGGTACACTGGTCGTCGAATGCCTGCTCCACCATCTCATCCAGGTGGTCCAGGAAATACGTCTCGTCCACGCCGTAGTCCCGGATGGTGGCCTTGATGCCCACCCGCGCCTTCAGCTCCTCGATGGCGGCACACAGGTTATCCAGCTTCTCCTGGTCGTTCCCGCCCCGGATGCCCAGGGCGTCCGCCACCTGGGCATAGCGCTCCAGGGTGTGGGGGTGGTCATACTGGGGGAAGGTGCCCATCTTGGCCGGGACCTGAGCGGCGTTGAACCGGAGCACGTGGCAGATCATCAGGGCGTTGGCCACTCCGTGGGGCAGGTGGTGGAAGGCACCCAGCTTGTGGGCCATGGAGTGGCACACTCCCAAAAAGGCATTGGCGAAGGCCATGCCCGCCATCGTGGCGGCATTGGCCATCTTCTCCCGGGCCTCCGGGTCGCTGGGGCCGTTGTCATAGGCCCGGGGCAGGTAAGTGAAGATCATCTGGAGGGCCCGCAGGGCGATGCCGTCGGTGTAGTCGGTGGCCATCATAGAGGCGTAGGCCTCCAGGGCGTGGGTGACAGCGTCGATGCCCGAAGCGGCGGTGAGCCCCTTGGGGGCGTTCATCATCATGTCCGCGTCCACGATGGCCATGGTGGGCATCAGCTCATAGTCCGCCAGGGGGTACTTCACCCCGGAGCGCTCGTCGGTGATGACGGCAAAGGGGGTCACCTCAGAGCCGGTGCCGGCGGAGGTGGGGACGGCGATGAAGGCGGCCTTCTCCCCCATCTTGGGGAAAGTGTACACCCGCTTGCGGATGTCCATGAATCGCATGGCCATGTCCATGAAATCGGCCTCGGGGTGCTCGTACATCACCCACATGATCTTGCCCGCGTCCATGGCAGAGCCGCCGCCGATGGCGATGATGCAGTCAGGTCCGAAGGCCCGCATCCGCTCCGCGCCCGTCTTGGCACAGGCCAGGGTGGGGTCGGGAGCCACGTCATAGAACACGTCATAGGCGATGCCCATCTGGTCCAGCTGGTCGGTGACCGGCTTAGCATAACCGTTTGCGTACAGGAACTGGTCGGTGACAATGAACGCCCTCTTCTTGTCCATCACCTCCCGCAGGGCCACGGGCAGGCAGCCCTTCTTGAAATACACCTTCTGAGGTGCCCGGAACCAGAGCATGTTCTCTCTCCTCTCCGCCACGGTCTTGATATTCAGCAGATGCTTGACGCCCACGTTCTCCGACACGGAGTTGCCGCCCCAGGAGCCGCAGCCCAGAGTCAGGGATGGGGCCAGCTTGAAGTTGTACAGGTCGCCGATGCCTCCCTGGGAGGAGGGGGTGTTCACCAGGATGCGGCAGGTCTTCATCCGCTGGGCGAAGCGGTCCAGCTTCTCCCGCTGAGTCACCGCATTGAGGTAGATGGAGGCAGTGTGGCCGTAGCCACCGTCGGCCACCAGGCGGTCGGCCTTGTCCAGCGCGTCGTCAAAGTCCTTGGCCCGGTACATGGCCAGCACGGGGGAGAGCTTCTCGTGAGCGAACTCCTCAGAGGGCTCCACGCTGTCCACCTCGCCGATGAGGATCTTGGCGGTCTCAGGCGTCTGAATGCCGGCCAGTTCGCCGATGCGGTGGGCGCTCTGGCCCACGATCTGATTGTTCAGGGAGCCGTCGATGAGGATGGTCTTTCGGACCCTGTCCGTCTCCTCTCCTTTCAGGAAGTAGCAGCCCCGGGCGGCAAACTCCGCCTTCACCTGGTCGTAGATGGGGTCCAGGACGATGACGCTCTGCTCCGAGGCGCACACCATGCCGTTGTCAAAGGTCTTGGAGTGGATCACCGAGCTGACCGCCAGGGCCACATCGGAGGAGCTGTCGATGATGGCGGGGACGTTGCCAGCGCCCACGCCCACGGCGGGCTTGCCGGAAGAATAGGCCGCCTTCACCATGCCTGGTCCGCCGGTGGCCAGGATCAGGTCCACCTCCGCCATCAGCAGGCCGGTGAGCTCCAGGCTGGGCACGTCGATCCATCCCACGATGCCCTCCGGCGCGCCGGCGGCCACCGCCGCCTCCAGCACCAGCCTGGCGGCGGAGACAGTGCATCCCTTGGCCCGGGGGTGGGGGCTGATGATGATGCCGTTGCGGGTCTTCAGGGCCAGCAGCACCTTAAAGATGGCGGTGGAGGTGGGGTTGGTGGTAGGGATCACCGCACCGATCACCCCCACAGGCTCCAGGAGCTTCTTCACGCCAAAGGCGGGGTCCTCCTCCACCACGCCGCAGGTCTTCACGTTCTTATAGGTATTATAGATATATTCTGAGGCGTAGTGGTTCTTGATGACCTTGTCCTCTACGACCCCCATGCCGGTCTCCGCCACGGCCTCCTTGGCCAGAGGGATGCGGGCCTGGTTGGCCGCCATGGCAGCGGCCTTGAAAATGGCGTCCACCCGTTCCTGGGAATAGCGGGCAAACTCCTGCTGGGCCTGACGGACCCGGGTCAACAGTGCCTCGAAGCTCTCTTTGCTGTCTACCACAGAATACTGGGCTTTCTTTGCCATATCGCTGTATCTCCTTTCCAAATGGAGCGGTGGCCCGCCCCTCAGAATCGTTAATTTTTTAACGATTCTATTGTCAATATTTTAACAAACATTTTGTCATTTGTAAAGAGGAGATTTCCATGATATCTTTTCTCTTTTTTTGTGAAAATCGCCCAAAATGGAGAACTCCGCTCTGGTGACCTGTTTCCGCATGTCTTCTTATTTCCGGAAAGATCTGAAAAACCTCTGGTGTACCGTGCCGCCGCAGGTGCCCCCTTCCATCCAGTCAGGTCAGCAGAACGGACGTGGCCCCCGCCGCACGGTGAACGGAAGGCTACGCACCATGCAGAGGCCGGTCTCCCCAGTGAGCCGCCCCCCAGTATAATAAGCGCATGATATGCGCCCCTGCACAGGCCCCCGGAAGGCCGCCGGGCGCTCCCTCGATCCGGGGCGCTTGGCCCGGGGCCGGAAACTGCATCATTTTCGCCCTTGACATTTCCTCGGAACCTGTTATAAAATAAATGCCGCTCGCTCGGAGGGCAAGTCATTCGCTGGAAATGATGAGCCGGATAAGGCGGCAGACTGAGATGTCTGCTGAACTTATCCGGCTTT
The DNA here is from genome assembly GCF_001244495.1 of Clostridium phoceensis. NCBI lineage: Bacteria > Bacillati > Bacillota > Clostridia > Eubacteriales > Clostridiaceae > Clostridium > Clostridium phoceensis. The sequence continues at coordinate 90,161 of NZ_LN866274.1, forward strand.
TGTTATGGCGCGGACCACCCGGACTGCCGGGGCACAGCCTTTCTCCGGGCCGCGACAAAATACTCAGGAGGAATGATAAAATGGGACGACCGCGCAGCTTGACGGAGGGGAACATCTTCAGCTCTCTGATCCGTTTTGCCGTTCCGGTTCTCTTCACACTGTTCCTGCAGGCGCTCTACGGCGGCGTGGACCTGCTGGTGGTGGGCCAGTTTGCCCAGACGGCGGACGTCTCCGGCGTAGCCACCGGCAGCATGCTGCTCCAGACTGTCACCATGGTTGTCACCGGCCTGTCCATGGGGATCACCATCCTGGTGGGGGAGCGGATCGGCCGGCGGGAGCCGGAGGATGCGGGCCGCGCCATCGGCGGCGGCATCTGCCTGTTCGCCTGCTTCGCCGTCCTGCTCACTGCCGTCCTGGTGGGTGGAGCCGAGGTACTGGCCCGGCTCATGCACGCGCCTGAGCACGCGTTCCATCAGACGGTGCTGTACATCCGCATCTGCGGGGCCGGCTCCCTCTTTATTGTGGCCTACAACGTCCTGGGCTCCATTTTCCGGGGGATCGGCGACTCCAGGACCCCTCTGCTCACCGTTGCCATCGCCTGCGTCATCAATATCTTCGGGGACCTGCTCCTGGTGGCCGGGTTCCACATGGGGGCCGCCGGGGCCGCCCTGGCCACCGTGGCCGCCCAGACCGTCAGCGTGCTTGTCTCCCTGTTCCTGATCCGCCTGCGCCGCCGGTCTCTGCCCTTCGCTTTCTCCCGGCGCCACCTGCGCTTCCACCGGGACATTATCGGCGCTGAGCTGCGGCTGGGCACGCCGGTGGCCCTCCAGGAGCTGCTGGTGGGGACCTCCTTCCTGCTCATCCAGGCCATCGTCAACTCCTTCGGCGTGGCGGCCTCCGCCGGCGTGGGGGTGGCGGAAAAGGTGTGCGTCTTCATTATGCTGGTCCCCTCCGCCTATATGCAGTCCATGTCCTCCTTTGTGGCCCAGAACATGGGGGCGGGCAACCCGATCCGGGCGAAAAAGGCCCTGAAGTATGGCATCCTCACCTCTGTGGCGGCCGGCCTGGTGATGGCCCTGCTCACCTTCTTCCACGGTGACCTTCTCTCCGCCATCTTCTCCCCCGACCCGGAGGTCGTGGCGGCCTCCCACAGCTATCTGAAGGCCTATGCCATCGACTGCATGCTCACTCCCTTTCTCTTCTGCTTCACCGGCTACTACAATGGCTGTGAAAAGACCCTGTTCGTCATGATCCAGGGTATCATAGGTGCCTTCTTCGTCCGCATCCCTGTAGCCTATCTCATGAGCCGCATGGCGGGGGCCACCCTCTTCCAGATCGGTCTGAGCACTCCTGCCTCCTCTGTGGTCCAGATCCTGCTCTGTCTGTCCATGTTCCTCTTTCTGGAGCGCCGCTCCGCTGGACAGAGCCATGCCTCTTTGAAAGGAAGTGCCGATCCATGAAGATCATTACCGTCAGCCGGGAGTTCGGCAGCGGCGGCCGGGAGCTGGGCAAGCGGCTGTCCGACTGCCTGGGCTGGCCCTACTACGACCGCGAGATCATCTCCGCCGTTGCCCGGAGGAATGCACTGGACGAGGGCTATGTGGAGGATGTGCTGGAGCAGGGCCACTTTCGCGGCGTCCCACTGACCATCGGCCGCACCTTTGCCTATCTCCCCTCCATGCCCCATGACTCCCGGCAGCTGCTTCAGGAGCAGCGCCGCGTCCTCCGGGCCCTGGCCGCCCACGGGGACTGCATCATTGTGGGCCGCAACGCGGACCTGATCCTGGCGGAGCACCGCCCCCTGAAGCTGTTCGTCTACGCCGATTTGGAGTCCAGGCTCCGGCGGTGCCGGGAGCGCAGCTCCGACGACGAGCGTTTCACTCTCCGAGAGCTGGAGCGGAAGCTCCGGCAGGTGGACCAGCACCGGGCCCGGCACCACGCCATGCTCTCCGACCTGCCCTGGGGGAGCCGGGAGGGGTATCACCTGTGCGTGAACACCACCGGCCTGTCCCTGAAGACGCTGGCCCCCCTGGTGGCGGAGTATGCCCGCTCCTGGTTCTCCCAGCAGGGGACCCCCTGACCCGCGGCCGAAAAAGAGACTGTCGAAAAAGTCTCAGGCTGCAAGTGTTTCCCCTGACGCACATGCCGCCGGGGAAAACAGGTCAGAACTTGATTCGCGCCTGCGGGCGCGAACTACGCGAGTCTTTTTCCACAAGCTGAGCGCCCCGGACGCCTTTTCAGGCGTCCGGGGCGCTTTTCCCATCACCGCGTCAGCTGCGGATCAGGCAGATGCTCATCGCGCTGATCTGGGGCGGGATACTGGCGGTCATCACACCGTTATAGGTGATGAACACCTGATTGCCTACGGCAAAACAGCCCGCGATGGACGTATTCACAAGGACCTGCTGGGATGTGCTCTGGTCTTGGACCAGGAGCTGACCGTTCCCCACCTGGAGGACGGTGGCTTGCATCGTTGTCAAAAGGATCACCTCACATCAAGTGGATGCACCCCCATTATATGCCGGAGTCGGGCGGGTGTGCCTCCCGGGGCCCGCCAGGAGATCCTGGGGCAAGGTGTACGGCACCGGGCAACTGAGAGGGCCGTCCCGCCACACTTAGGGGGATATCCCCGGCCGCATGGCGGCACAACAGTTCAGAGAGGAGAGAACACAATGAGCTTGTATCCAAACAAGATCCAGGTGGACGGCGTTCCCTGCGGGCTGATCCTGCGGGGAAGCGCCAACGGGACCTATCTGGCCGTCTTTGAGCGGGAGATGGCGGAGCTGGCCCGTATCGAGCAGATCGACTGGTCCCGCCCCGCCGTTGTGGGGGAAAGCCCGCTGCCCGCAGGGTATGGCTTCCAGGTCCGGGACATCCGGTACGCCCACGCTACCCGCAGCTACACGGTGCTTCTCCAGACAGCGGAGCAGTATCTGGAGGATGTGGCCGGCTTCCAGGCCCAGTTGGGGGAGCTGGAGGATACTCTTCAGGAGAAGCAGGCGCTCCTCCAAGAGCAGGAGTCGATGATCGCGGCGCTTGAGCAGGCAGGCAGCGCCGCCCAGCTGCGCTCAGAGCTGGAGGATGCCTATCAGAAGGGGGTGGAGCTCTGTGGCTGACATCGTGACCCTGGCCCTGGAGGAGCTGGAACACCGGGGCGGGGCAGACGCCCTGGCCCTGGCAGGGCGGTCTGTGTCCGGCGAGGCCGACGGCACCGCCCTGATCGCGGAGGAGCAGGCCATCCCCACCTGGCGCCCCCGCTCCTATCTCACGGAAGAGACTCCGGTGGGCAAGCCCTACCGGTGGAACGGACAGGTCTACCGCCTCTGGCAGCAGCACGACGCCACCGGTCAGCCGGGCTGGAGCCCGGACTTGGCTTTCTCCCTGTGGGACATCTGCCACACCACGGACCCCGCCCGGGCCAAGGACTACCTCCCGCCTCAGGGCAGTCGGGGACTGTGGCAGACGGGAGAATGCTGTGTGTTCGGCGGACGCGTCTGGCGTTCCCGTCAGGATAGGAACGCGTACAGTCCTGGCGAACTGCCGGCAAGCTGGGAGGATCTAGGCTCCGTCCAAGGGAGCTCCTTCTCCTGACAGGCTGTTCCGATCCTATTTTCTCTCGTACCTTATCGATCGACTGGGCGCCGTCGTAGGACGGCGCCCAGTCGTTTTTATTTTAAATCGTGAATTTTATCTTCCATTTTATTCTTTTTTATTTTTATTTTTCCATTTTTTCTTTGCGTTTTTTCGGAAAGCGCGGCTTTCAGACAGGCCATGCTTGACGTCTTATCAATTTTGTACTACAATAGCTTCCCAGAATCTATTTTGAATTTGCAGTTTATCCTATTCTTCCCCGTCTGAAAGATACTCGAGCGGGGATAGAGGGGATCCCATATGCTTTTCATTCTGCCGCAAGGAGATGAGTTTTATCAAACGCGTTGCCATTATAACTGGCTTCTTAGCCCTCTTCCTCGGATTTTTTGTGGGCACCCTGTGCCCCGCCCAGTACCTTCCCTGGAAAGAGCGGGAGACGGCCATGACCCCGTCTGTGGTCAACTCCATTATTGTCTCCGCAGGGTCTGCCTCCGCTTCCGGCAGCAGCTCTGCAAATACCTTGCCAGCGTTCAATTCCAGCGACAACTTTCCTCTGCTCAGCTCTGCCTGTGCAGTGGTCCGCGCCATTCAGGAGCGGGATTATGATACTCTGGCCGCTTTCGTCCACCCGGAGGAGGGCGTTACCTTTACGCCCTATTCCACTGTTGACCGGGACAGCGACCTCCGCTTCACTGCCGCTCAGGTCCGGCAGTTCTCCACTGATCAGACGGTGTACACCTGGGGCGTGTCCGACGGCTTGGGCAGCCTGATCGAGCTGACTCCAGCCGAATATTTCTCCACCTATGTGTTCAATACCGACTACACCCAGGCCCCTGAGATCGGAGTGGACCGTATTCTGCAGAGCGGCAACGCTTTGGAAAATTTGACCGAGGCATACCCCGGCTGCCGTTTCGTTGAGTTTCATTTTCCCGGCCTGGATCCCGCCAACGCCGGGCTGGACTGGTGTTCCCTGAAGCTGGTCTTCTCCCCTTCCGACTCCTGCTGGCAGCTGGTAGGCATCATCCACAGTCAGTGGACGATCTAGTCCCTTTTAAAACGCGCCCTCTCCAGCTCCGGTTCGGTCGAGGGCGCATTTTTCTTTGCTTGGGCCCGGATACGGCGGGGCCTCATATTCTTTTGCTTTTTGCCGTAAATCTTTTCCAGGATGTGCTGCGTTTTGGATATCATCATCGTTGGCAATGGAAAAATGGGCTTCAGCCTGGCCGACCAGCTCGCCAGTGAGGACCACAGCATCACCATCGTGGACACCCATGAGGCCGCCCTGCGCCGTGCCTCTGACACGCTGGATGTGATGTCCGTCAAGGGAAATGGTGTCTCTGCCGCCGTCCTTCGAGAAGCTGGGGCAGAGCACGCCGATCTGTTGATCGCTGCCACCAGCACCGATGAGGTCAACATGGTCTGCTGCCTCACGGCCAAAAAAATGGGCACCAGCTACACCATCGCCCGGATCCGGAACCAGGAGTACACCTCTGGCCTGGCGGAGCTGAAGCGGGACCTGGGCATCGACATGGTCATCAATCCGGAGAATGCCACCGCTGTGGAGATCTCCCGGCTGCTGCGCTTCCCCTCCGCCGCCAATATCGAGACCTTCTGTCGGGGCCGGGTGGAGCTGATGGGCTTCCGCCTGATGGAGGAAGACTTTCTGGTGGGCAATCCACTCCAGGACCTGTCCAGCCAGGTCAAAAAGCTCTCCCTCCTGTTCTGCGCCGTAGACCGGGACGGCGAGGTCATCATCCCCAACGGCTCCTTTGTCCCCCAGGCAGGGGATAATCTCTACCTCATCGGCCGTCCCACCGGCCTGGATCAGTTCTTCCGCCTTCTGGGCCGCTACACCCCCAAGGTGCGGCGGGTCTTTCTCGTGGGCGGCGGCAAGATCTCTCTGTATCTGGCCATCCTGCTGGAGAAGATGCAGATGCAGGTCAAGATCGTAGAACTCAGCGAGGCCCGCTGCCGTTTTCTCAGTGAACTGCTCCCCCATTCCACCATCATCTGCGGCGACGGCACCGATCAGGAGCTTCTGGACTCAGAGAACCTCTCCTCCTGTGATGCCTTCGTGGCTCTTACCGACCGGGATGAAGACAACCTCATCATCTCCCTGTACGCCGCCCAGCTGGGCCTTTCCAAAGTCATCACCAAATCCAACCGGCAGAACTACAACCGTATCGCCCAGGCCGTTGGTCTGGACAGCATCATCTCTCCCAAGCAGCTGGCCACCTCCCACATTCTCCAGGTGGTCCGGGGGATGCAGAACTCCCAGGGCAGCGTGATGAACGCTCTGTACCGCATCGCGGATGGGGCCGCCGAGGCCATGGAGTTTACCGTCACCGCCTCCACCCGCCATCTGGGCACGCCCCTGCGGGACCTGTCCCTGAAGCCCGGTATTCTGGTGGCCGTGGTGGCCCGGGGAGGCGAGATCATTATCCCGGAAGGCTCCACGTCCATCCAAGAGGGAGACTCTGTCATCCTCATCTCCCGAGACAGGCGTCTTCAGGATCTCAACGACATCTATGACGAGGGCGAGCACACCTTCTCTGCCCCGGGGGGCATGTCATGAATCTGAAATTGGTATCCCGGCTGGTGGGCCGCGTCCTGCTGGTCGAGGCATTCTTCATGCTCCTGCCGCTGGCGGTCGCCCTGCTGTACCAGGAGGACCCCGCCCCCTTCCTGTTGACCATCCTGCTGATGGCCATTCTGGGACTGGCCCTGTCCGCTGTACCCGCCACCCGGCATTTCTACGCCCGGGAGGGCTTCTTTGCCGTGGGCCTGATCTGGCTGGTCACCGGCGTGATGGGGGCGCTCCCCTTCTACTTCTCCGGCACCTTCCCCTCCTTTGTGGACTGCCTGTTTGAGTCGGTGTCCGGCTTCACTACCACCGGTGCCACCATCCTCACCGACATCGAGGCCCAGCCCCGTGGCATCCTGTTCTGGAGGGCATTCACCCACTGGATGGGCGGCATGGGCGTGCTGGTGCTGCTCACCGCTCTGCTCCCCTCCCTGGGCATCCGTTCTCACTACCTCACCCAAGCGGAAACCCCGGGCCCGGTCTTTTCCAAGCTGGTCCCCAAGCAGTCCCAGACCTCCAAGATCCTCTACGGGATCTACTGCGCCATGACACTGGCCGAGGTCGCCCTGCTGAAGCTGGCCGGCATGCCTCTGTACGACTCGTTTATCCACGCCTTCTCCACGGCGGGCACCGGCGGCTTCTCCAACCGCAATGCCAGTGTAGGCGCCTATGGCGACCCCGTGCTGGAGATGATCATCGCCGTCTTCGCCCTGCTGTTCTCCATCAATTTCGCCATGTACTTCCTGTTGCTGTGCCGCCGCTTCCGGGAAGTGCTTCAGAGCGATGAGCTGCGCTTTTTCCTGGTGGTGGTGGGCCTGTCCACCGCCGTCATCGCCTTCAACATCCGGCACCTGTACCAGGGGCCTCTCCAGTGCCTGCGCTATGCCTTTTTTCAGGTCTCCTCCATCATCTCCACCACCGGCTTCGCCACGGCAGACTTCTGCCTGTGGCCTCAGTTCTCTCAAATTATCTTTATCCTGCTGATGCTGTGCGGCGCCTGTGCCGGTTCCACCGGCGGCGGCATCAAATGCTCCCGCATCCTGCTGGCTGGCCGGGCCATCCGCCGGGAGGTCCACCGCATCATCCACCCCCGCTCTGTGGAGATCGTGAAGCTGGACGGCAAGCCGGTGGACGAGTCCACGCTCGCCTCCGTGCTCCTTTTTATCTCCTGTTATGCCATGATCACCCTGGGTGCCTCCCTGGTGGTCGCCCTGAACGATTTTCCCTTTACCGAGACCCTTACCTCCGTCATCACCTGCATCAGCAACACAGGCCCGGGACTGGGCGCGGTGGGACCGGCCGGCAATTTCTCCGCTTTCTCCCCCTTGAGCAAGCTGGTCCTCTCCCTGTGCATGATCATCGGCCGCCTGGAGATCTTCCCAATTTTAGTCATGTTCAGCCGCAGCACCTGGCGCCGGGTCTAGGCAGATCTCTGCGTTTTTTCTCCATTCCTGCGGTTTGTTTTTTACTTAACGATAAATTTTCTATTGCAAAGCCCGTCTAGTATGGTACAATATGACCATAACAGCGGTTGCATGGAAGGGCCTCCGCTCTGGCGGGGGCCCTTTTTCCAAGCGCGAAGGAGTGTGTTGAATGATGGACAATCTGTTCTGGATCGGTTTCGTGGGCGCGGCCATTGCCATTGCGTTTGCCTGGCTCCAAAGCCGCAGGGTCATGACCTTCTCCGAAGGCAGTGACAAAATGGTCAAGATCGCCGCCTCCATTCGGGAGGGGGCCAACGCCTATCTGAAGCACCAGTACACCACTGTGGCGAAGGTCTTTCTGGTGGTCTTCCTCGTCCTGCTGGTGATGGCCTTTGCCACCGGGGGAGAGATGCTCTCCCAGTTCACCCCCTTCGCCTTTCTCACCGGAGGTATCTGGTCCATGCTGGCCGGCTTCGTGGGCATGAAAATCGCCACCAGCTCCAACGCCCGCACCGCTCAGGCCGCCAGCGAGAGTCTGAACAAGGGCTTGCGGGTGGCCTTCTCCTCCGGCTCTGTCATGGGTTTCACTGTGGTGGGTCTGGGCATGCTGGACATCTCCATCTGGTTCGTCATCCTCCGCTTCGTGGCCGGCATCGACGACCCCCTCACCCTGGGGAACATCATGGTGATGAACGGCATGGGCGCCTCCTTCATGGCCCTGTTCGCCCGGGTGGGCGGGGGCATCTACACCAAGGCGGCCGACGTGGGCGCCGATCTGGTGGGCAAGGTGGAGGCTGGCATTCCGGAGGATGACCCCCGCAACCCCGCCACCATCGCGGACAACGTGGGCGACAACGTGGGCGATGTGGCCGGCATGGGTGCCGACCTGTACGAGTCCTATGTGGGCTCTATCCTGGCCACCTTCTCCCTGGGCGCCATCGCCGGGTACGGCTGGGCGGGCATGATCCTGCCCATGATGCTGGCCGTCTGCGGCATCGTCTGCTCCATCATCGGCTCTTTCTTCGTCAAGACCAAGGAGGATGCCACCCAGAAGTCCCTGCTCACCTCCCTCCGCACCGGAACTTATCTGGCTGCGGCCCTCTCCGCCGTGGCCGCCGCCCCCCTGACCTATCTCATGCTGGGGAACTGGGGCGTCTATATCGCCATCCTCTGCGGGCTGGTGGGCGGCTGCGCCATCGGCTATTTCACCGAGTATTACACCTCTGACACCTACAAGCCCACCCAGCAGCTGGCCGACGCCTCTAAGACCGGCTCCGCCACCATCATCATCGGCGGCATCTCCCTGGGGTTGAAGTCCACCATGGCCTCCATCCTCATCGTGGCCGCGGCCGTCATCGTCAGCTTCTACGCCGCCGGCGGCAGCCAGTCCTTCAACCTGGGCCTGTACGGCATCGGCATCGCCGCAGTGGGAATGCTCTCCACTCTGGGCATCACCCTGGCCACCGATGCCTACGGTCCCGTGGCTGACAACGCCGGAGGCATCGCCGAGATGTCCGGCCTGCCTGAGGCCGTTCGGGAGCGCACCGACGCTCTGGACTCCTTGGGCAACACCACCGCAGCCACCGGCAAGGGCTTCGCCATCGGCTCCGCCTCCCTCACCGCCCTGGCCCTGCTGGTGTCCTATGTGAGCATCGTCCAGGAGAAGACCCCGGAGACCCTGGACCTGTCCCTCACCAATCCCTTGATGCTGGTGGGGCTGTTCATCGGCGCCATGCTCACCTTCGTCTTCTCCGCCTACACCATGAGCGCGGTGCAGACCGCCGCCCAGTCCATCGTGCTGGAGGTCCGCCGCCAGTTCCGGGAGATCGCCGGCATCATGGAGTACAAGGCAGACCCCGACTACGCCTCCTGCGTGGCCCTGTGCACCAAGGGCGCCCTGCGGGAGATGGTGAAGCCCGCCCTGCTGGCCATCATCGTCCCCATCCTCACCGGCCTGATCCTGGGCCCCGTCGGTGTGGCGGGCCTGCTGGGCGGCGTCTCCGTCACCGGCTTTGCCATGGCCGTGTTCATGTCCAACGCCGGCGGTGCCTGGGACAACGCCAAGAAGTACATCGAATCCGGCCATCACGGGGGCAAGGGCTCCGAGTGCCACAAGGCCGCCGTGGTGGGAGACACCGTGGGCGATCCCTTCAAGGACACCTCCGGCCCCTCCCTGAACATCCTCATCAAGCTGTGTTCCACCGTGTCCATCGTTTTCTCCGGTCTCATCGTGGCCTTCCATCTGCTGGGCTAAACTTCAACGCAAAAACAGTCCGTAATTCTTCTTAGAAGAATTACGGACTGTTTTTATTTTCAGAAAAAAGCGGGGCTGATCCTCTGGACTCCCCCCTGCTCAGGCGGCCTCCCGTTCTCCTGCTGGAGGGGCGATCTCCTTATGATACACATGTCTCAGGAACACCGTACACAGGACTACCGCCACCAGCTCCGCGATGGGGAAGGCCCACCAGACCCAGTCCAGCACGCCGACCCTGGAGAGCAGGAAAGCCACTGGAAGCAGTACGAAAAGCTGCCGGACAACAGAGACCACCAGACTGAGCACGCCGTGCCCCAGTGCCTGGAATACGGCAGTGGCCACGATACAGTAGCCTGCAAACAAAAAGCTGTAAGAAATGATACGCAGTGCCGGCACTCCGATGCGCAGCAGATCGCCGGAGGCACTCTCCCCGGACTGGAAGAGCCGCAGCAGCGCGGGGGAGGCAAACTGGAAGATGAGCAGCCCCACCAGCATTATGCCCACTGCGTAGCAGACGCTGAGCCTGATGGTCTTCATGATCCGGGCGGGCTTCCGCGCGCCGTAGTTATAGGCCACGATAGGCACCATCCCGTTGTTCAATCCAAAGACGGGCATGAAGATGAAGGACTGGAGCTTGAAGTACACACCAAAGACGGCGGTGGCCGTCTGGGTGAAGGCGATCAGGATCTGGTTCATCCCAAAGACCATCACCGAGCCGATGGACTGCATGACGATGGAGGGAATGCCCACGCTGTAAATACCTCCGATGATGGTGCGGCTGGGCCGGAAGCCCCGCACCGACAGATGGAGGTCCGGATTCTTCTTTAAATTGAAGAACAGGCCCAGGATCGCCGCCACGATCTGTCCGGTAACAGTAGCCAGCGCCGCTCCGGCCACCTCCATCCTGGGGAAGCCGAACAGGCCGAAGATCATGATGGGGTCCAGGATGATGTTGATGATGGCGCCGGTGGCCTGGGTGAACATGGTATAGAGTGTACGGCCGGTGGCCTGGAGGGTCCGCTCCAGTGTGATCTGGAAGAACACGCCGAAAGAGCACACACAGCAGATCATCATGTAGCTCTCGCCGTAGTCCACGATCCGCTGGATGTCCGTCTGGATGGTGAAGTACAGGCGGGAACAGGTCAGGCCGATGACTGCAAACACCAGAAAGCTGAGGGCACTGAGGAACAGTCCATTCATCGCGGTGCGGTCCGCCTTGGCCTGGTTGCCCTCGCCCAGGCTCTTGGACAGCAGGGCGTTGATGCCCACACCGGTGCCCACCGCCACGGCGATCATCAGATTCTGCACCGGAAAGGCCAGCGACACGGCGTTCAGCGCGTCCTCGCTCAGCTGTGCCACAAAGACGCTGTCCACCACATTGTAAAGCGCCTGGACCAGCATGGATATGACAATGGGGATCGCCATGGTCAGCAGCAGCCGGTTTTCCGGCATGACCCCCATTTTGTTTTCCTGCGCCTGGTTTTCTGTACTCAACCCGACTGCCTCCTTTATGATCCGATTCGAGTGTTTTCGTCCAAATGCGAAACATATTTATTATATAGATGCATCCCCCGCTTGTCAAGATTTCCATTCTCTGTTTTGCTGCGGTGTTGATTGTATAGTGAAGTGCGAAAGAGGTCGCAAGGCCTCGGACGCACTTCACTTTTTTATTTTACACGAAAGGAGGCCGGAGAAATGGGCCAAAAACTCCGATACCTCGGGCCGGAAGATCGGGCGACTATTGAGCGGCTCCACAATGACCGGGCCCCGGTGGCCATAATAGCCGAGAAAATCGGCGTCCACCCCGCGACGATCTACCGCGAATTGAGGAACGGTTACACCGGGGCCGTAGACAAGTACGGTTTCCGCGTGTATAGCGCAAAGGTCGCGCAGATCACCGCCGAGCGGAATTTCCAGAAGTCCCGCGGCAAACGACAGGCAGCCCTATAAGGCCGACCACCCGAAAGGAGATTACCATACCATGACGAACAAAGAATTGCAGGACGCATTAAACGGACGCCTCGAAAAGTTTGACGGAGAGAAATATACCGGGAAAGAAGCGTCTACCCCAGTTTATCACCGCTGGTATATGCACGAAATCGAGTCGGAACTCGAGTCCCGCGGCATTGAAATTTTCCGGGCCGCTACCTGGAAAATCGTCGCCGAGATCGACGGCCCCGGCGATTTGCGCGTAGGTTATGAGCCCGTCGCCTCGGTGAATGTGGAGATCAAAAGAGATAAGCGGTATAAATTCGGCGGCCACGGCGTGGTTAAGTCGATCCGAGTACAGTTCCGCGAGGATTTGCAGGGCTTGACGATTGAGGAAACCCGGGCCTATCTCCTCAAGGCCGACCTCAAAAACCGTCTCGAATATTGGCGCAAGGAGCGGGAACGTCTCTCGGCGGAGCTCGACAAGGCGGCGGAAAAGATCGCCGATCTCACGAGTATTTCTATCGAGGAGGCGGACGTATGAAAACGGCGGCGGAACTATGGGCCGATACGATCAAGAAACAGCCTATCGACGATCTCACCATAAAGCGTACTTGCGAGTCGATAGAAGAACTCATAAATAAGAAAACGACGGGCGTCCGCCTCGCTGGCCTCCTCTCGCGGGCCGAGGCTATTATTCTCCGTCAGCGCAAGGAAATAGCCGCCCTCCACAAGGCGGCGGAGGTAGAGCATGAGTAAGGCCCTCACTCTATCCGGCCTCATGGCCCTACTCCTCCCGAAAGAACGCCTCTTTGTGATCCACCACCTCGGAGCCGATATTTCCGAGGCGGTGGCCGGAGGCACGGTCGAGGAGCTCGAAAGAACGCGGTGTGTCGAGGTGTGCGGAAATAATATCGTCGAACGGATCGCCGTTGACATGGACGACTGGCCGGACACTCCGGCCCCGATCCTCCTCGTCACCATCGGCGGAAAGGTAAAAACGCATGAATAACGAGGTTATAAAGTGGCTTGTAGGGACTCCGGCAAGCGACATGAATTTCAAGACGAACCTAAAAAGAGCCACGGCGGCGGAAATCCGGGAAACTCTGAAAATCATTGAGGGCCGCCGCGAGGTCAAAACGAAAGAAAAAGCTCTCCGGGCTGAGCTACGGAGAAAGGAAAAATGAAAGGAGATCGCCATACCATGAAAAGCCTGATTTTAACCACCCAGGACGCCCGGGAGCTGGACAAGCTCGGCGGGCTCACCATTACGAAGCCCATTAAACCCGCGCCGCGCTATATCGAGGGCGCCTCGTTTTCCAGTGAGGCCGATTGCGCCGACATTTGGCACCTCGTAGGCCAGGACGGAAACCGTCTCGGAGCGGGAGACGGCGTCGCGGACGTGTTCGCCTCTCCCGTCGAGGTCTCGGACGTCGTATTTATCCGCGAGCCCTGGTATCGCCTCAAGAACCCGCAGGGCGGAGAGTCCGAGCGCGTGATCCTGGCCGCCGACTCCGTCGTTCAGCCGGAACAGGCCGCCTATAAGTGGGCCTCCCCGGTTTCTATGCCACAGGACGCCGCCCGCCGCTTTGCGCGGGTAAAATCTATCGAGCCCGCCTACGGTGAAAATGTAACGCCCGCCTGGTTGATTGAGCTCGTGGCGATCACGAAAGAGGAGGCCACGGCGGAGGACGGGGCGCCTCTCTCCACCTCGGACGTCCCGGAGGAGGCCTCGAGCTATTACGCCTACGTCGGAGACATGAACGCAGAGGATCGCGACCGCATGATCGCCAAGATCGACGCCGACCGCGCCCGTTTGGCCGAGGTGCAAGATCGCCTCATTCGGATTGATCTCCGCCGCCGCGATCTCTCCGCCCTCATGTTTGAGGAGCGGGACAAGGTCGATCCCAACGACCGCGCCGCCCTCGACGCAGAAAATACGGCCCTCGACGAGGAGCAAGGCGACCTCGCCCGCGAGGAGGCCGATCTCCGCGCCGCCCTCGAGGACGCAAAGGCCCCGGCCCCGACCGTCGAGGAACACGCCCGAGAGAAATACACCAACATTTCCGCGCTCCTCTCTGGCCCGTCCGACGCGATCCAGACCCTCGGCGACTATGACGCCATCAAGGCAGAGGAGCAAGAGCTCGCCCGATACCTTGAGCAGTACGACAAGGCCGACGCCGCCGAACCTGATCCCGCTCCTACGGAGGAGGACGAGGAGATCGGATCGTTTAGGCTCGGAAAGTGTAAGTATTGCGGGCGTGAGTGGGGCGTAACCCTCGAGGGCGCCCGTGAGGGCGGTTTCCCGACCCAGCGAACCGCAGACGCCGCCGCTACCCGCCTTTGCGATTGTGAGGAGGCCGTCGCCAACCGGGCCCCAGTTATCGGCGTCGCTATGGCCGTCACAACGGGCGCTTGTCGGTATTGCGGTCAAATCCAGGAAGTCGGGCCCCACCCGTCCCAGGCCGCCGCAGACGACACGGCGACGGAGGTTTGCAACTGCCCGACTGCACGGCAAGAACGTCGCGTACATGAACAGGTGGCGGACGCTTGCGAGCGTGTGCAACGTCTTTTCGGCGACGACGCCGAGAGCCTCGGTTTTAAGCCGATCCCCGTCGAGGCGGTCGGCCTCCTCGAGAACGTGGCCGAAATGATCGCCCGCGGCCCGATCTCCTCCGCGAGCCTGAACGTCCGCGGGCGGTGTAAGGCGAAATTCTCCGTCACGAGCAAGGGAAAAATCAAGGTCTCCCGGAGCGAAACCCGCTCTTGCGACCTTGAGGACGGAGAGTGAGGCGGGGTATGGAAGTTACCGTAAAAATGTACCCGGAGGAATACGACCTTTTCCGCGAGTATCAGAGAGAAAAAGCCTCTCTCGAACGAGAAATGAGCGCAGATTACGACCGCTTATGCGAAAAGCATGGGAATTTGTGCAAAAAAATCCTCGACGCGACCACCGTTTCGGAGGCAACGATTTACGCCGAAGATAAGCCCGCAGAGGTAGAAAAGGTGATTTCAATAGCAGACCACGCGGCCATGATGGACGCCCGAAATCTCGCCGAAGAATGGTTTTCTTGAGCTTGAGGAGGAGATAAAAGGATGAAAAGCCCTGTTTATCGTTGGAAAGTATCTCACCCGGCCTATGGCGCCGTCGAGGTGACGGGCCCGCGGAAATACGAGGCCGTGATCTCTGCCGCGAGAAAGTGGGCCGCCCGCTGGACGCAGATTGCCCGCGAGTGTACCTTTGAGCGCCTCGAGGAGGTGGCGGCGGAATGATGGACAAGCCAGAGACGGCGGA
Source organism: Clostridium phoceensis (assembly GCF_001244495.1). Lineage (NCBI taxonomy): Bacteria > Bacillati > Bacillota > Clostridia > Eubacteriales > Clostridiaceae > Clostridium > Clostridium phoceensis. Next base: position 105,238 of record NZ_LN866274.1, read on the forward strand.
GGCCGAACTCCCGCCACCGTGCCACGATTGCCGGAGCCTACATAAAAAATACGGCTCTTTCCTATGCGCTCGCCGACAGGCCCGTTATTGGTGGCTCTCGGCGTGGAACCTGATCCCGGGCTTAAACCGCCTCCTCCCGGCGTGGGAGTGCGATCTCCGCAAATACGAGACGGTCGAGGACATAGAAAAGGAGGAAAAGTCTTGAGACTCTACACGACGAAGCACCCGCGGGAGCGTTTCAATATCAGGTGGAACCGCCGCAAGAGTGCGTTTCGGCTGGCCGCCCGCGGCCTCGCCCTTTATATCTATCCGGGCCCGCTGATCGAGTGGTCGCTCGTGATCCTGGTAACTCTGACGGCGTTTCGCCTGGGCGTGATTTACGCCTATCTCGAGCGGGGCTATCAGGCTCGCGGCGGAGAGTATCTCCTCCTCCTGATCCCGCCTATCTACTACGCCGCGAAAAGAACGCTCCTCGACTGGATCGCAGACCTCCGGCGAGCCAAGGGCCGCCGAGAAAGGAGCGCAGAAAGTGAGTACACCCTTTAAGGAGTGCCCGTCTTGCGGGGCTCACCTGGACGCGGGCGAGCGGTGCGACTGCAAAGAGACCGCCGCGGCGGATCGGGCCCAGGCCAACACCGCAAGGATCACGCCTCCCGCCCGCGCCTATTATGTCGGCGTAGACCTTGCGGACGGAAAAGACTATACCGCGACGGCCCGCGGCCTCGTGGAAAACGGGTAAAAGAAAAAGCCCCCGACGCTTGACGAGAGCGTCGGGGGCGCAACCACCCGGAGGGAGATTGCCATACCTTTATTATATTATCACCTCCGGGAAGAAAATGCAAGGGGCCTCGGCCCTACGCCCGAAAGGCGGTTTTTGATATGCAACGAGTGAAACGACGCACATTCTCGGGGGTCGTTTGCGAGCAGGAAGTTTATAACGTCCCGGATCGGATCAAGAGCCTCGAAAAGGCGGAGCCCCGCCCGCGCTTCAAAAATGAGGAGGAGCGGGAACTCCACAGGATCGGCATTTCGCGGCGGAAACACGCTCGCCTCATAAATGAGAATTACGGCCCTACCTCATTATATAGCACCCTTACGCTCGACAATGAGAGCGAAGTACATACATTCGACGAGGCCCGTCGTATTCGCGACCTCTACGTCCGGCGCCTGAAATACCACGCGCCCGACGCGAAGATCAATATTTACATGGGCCGCGGCAAGACGACTTTCCGTATACATTTTCACATGATTTCCGAGGGCGTCTCGGAAAAGCTGATCCGCGATCTTTGGGGCCTCGGTGACGTGTTGAGGATCGAGCACCTCAGAGAGCACAATTATTATAATGGTGTAGACTATGGCCGCGATTATACGGGCCTCGCAAATTACCTTTTCGACCATTGGACGCCGGAGCAGGGCGGCCACCGCTGGAAACAGACGAAGAACCTCAAGCGCCCGGAGCGCGAGGAGCCGACCGTCGTAAAACGGAACTACTCGACGACGCGCCCTCCTCGCCCGCCGAAAGGCTATGTTTTAGTCGAGAGTAAAGAAACTCAATGGGGCTACCTCTATTTTAAGTATGTGTTGACGCCGCCGAAGCATGAGCGGCGCCGAAAACGACCGATTGAGTGATCGGCCTTTTATGGCCTTGTAAATGCGTAAAGTTTGGGAACGAAGCCCAGGGAAAGGAGTGCAAGCTATGAATATTAACGAGCTCGCAAAGGAAGTCCACGAGAACGCGGTCAATCATGGGTGGTGGGAAAAGCCGCCCTCTCTCCCGGAGGCCCTTTGTCTGATCCATGCCGAGCTGTCCGAGGCTCTCGAGGAATACAGAAACGGGAGCCCTCTCGTCTATGGGACGTGTGCGCTCTCGCCGGACGATTGCGATTTTGCCCTCACTTGTGAGAACGTGGGCCACCCTGACGCCGGAGGGGAAAAGGCCGGAGCCTGCAAGCCGGAGGGGATCGCGGTCGAGCTGGCCGACGTGATCCTCCGAACCCTCGACCTCATGGCCGCGCTCGGGGTAGACGTTGACGCCGTTGTCATGGCAAAACACCGCTACAACCTCGGACGCGAATACCGCCACGGAGGGAAACGGATATGATAAATTATTTCAAAGCCGCCGAGAGATTGCTTGCACAGCGCGGAAACCTTGAGCAAGCACTCGAGAACCTCGGGCGGCGGCGTGAGCTTGCCTCCACTCAGGCAAAGGGCGAGAGAGATAATATCAAGCCTCGGCCCTATGCCTCGAGCGGCGGTATCAACGCGCATACCTCCGCCCGCCTGGAACTGGCCGAGATAAACCGGGAGATCGTAGCCACCCGGAGCACAATAGCGGAGATCGACCGCGTCCTCGCTCAACTGGACGACGCCGACGCCGAGCTCCTCCGTGCCTGGTATATCGAGCACAAGAGTAAAGAGCAGATCGCGGACGAGCTCTCGTATAGCTCCAAGACATCGATCTACGATCTCAGGAATAAGGCCGTCGCGGCCTTTGCGATTTTGTACTATGGGGCGGGGGCTCTCGCCTCCGTTTAGCCGCGCCCGGAAAATTGAAAAAAGTCTGTACGGACAAGACCGCGCCCTTGTGTTACGCTGGTAACGTGAAAGAGGGCGGGAAAGCCCGTCGCCGTGCGCCCTTTTCTGCCGAGGCCTTGCGCTCTATGCGTGAGACCGCCCGAGGCCGGGAGGGGCGCCTCTTTCACACCATTTGGAGGCGAGCGTTTGAGAGAGTTTGCACGAGGTTTTTATCTCTCGAAAGAATGGCGCCGCACTCGCGCTTATATCGTGGCCCGGGATCACGGCCTATGCGTGAAGTGTGGGCGCCCCGGCGAGATCGTCCATCACAAAGAGCACTTGACGCCGGAGAACATCAACACGCCGGAGATCGCGCTCGGCGAGAATAATCTCGAGTTACTTTGCCGGGATTGCCACGCCATCGCCCACGCCTCCGACCTACCCACAGATCGCGGCCTCATGTTCGACGAGGAGGGAAACCTTGTCGAGCGTGAGCTTTTGTCATAAGCACAAGAACGAGCGACGGCGGCCCGCGCAGATCGCAGACGCAGGAAGTACACCTCTCCGCCACCCCCACGCCTCCCGGGTTATCCACAAGCGCCGCGGGAAATGTGGACAAAAAAGCGAAGCGGCGGAAATGAAACGCGATCCGCGGCGGAGTTCCGGCCTCGAGGCCCTCCCCCCCACCTCGACACCCCGGGGATAGCCATTCCGAACCGCTTTCCACCCTCGTTTAGAACCCCCCGGGCGCATACATAAGGGGGGGTATAGCACAAAAAGAGAGGAGGTCACACATCTAATGGCAAAATCAAAAATCCCCTATGAAAGCCTCTCTATCTCCGACAAAATCGAGGTAAAAAGAAAGAAAATTCAGCGTCTTTTCCGTGATCTACCCGCCGAAAGAAAGCAATTTGCGGACGGCCTGATCTATCAATTTGCCGTTACGACCGTCACTCTCGAGCGCCTCGTCGAGGAGATCAACGCGGGCGATCTGATCGAAGATTTTAAGCAGGGCGCTCAGCAGTTACGCCGCGAAACCCCGGCCCTCAAGAGCTACAATACGACGATCAAGTCGTTTACCTCCCTCTCGAAAAGCCTCCTCGACCTCCTCCCGGAGAAAACTCAGAAACAGGCCGGAGAGGAGCTTATGAATTTCGCCACGAAGCCCGCGGGAGCTGGTAAGCGGTGAATTACATTCTCGAGTATTGGGAGGCAATCGAGAGCGGAAAGGTAGTCACCTCCCGGCGCGTCCGTGCCGTTTACGAGCGCCTCGCCCGGGAAATCCGCGAGCCCGATCCGGCCTCTCCGTACTATTTCGACGAGGACGTCGGCGAGCGCCCGATCCTATTCGCGGAGCGGTTTTGCAAGCAGTCTCAAGGCGTGATCGGCGCCCCTCTCAAGCTCGAGCTTTTCCAAAAGGCCTATATTCAAGCCCTTTTCGGTTTCCTTGAGCGGGAGACGGGTTTCCGCAGATACCGCGAGACAATGTTTCTTGTGGGCCGTAAAAATGGCAAATCGACACTCCTCGCCGCGATTGCGCTCTATATGCTGATCGCGGATTATGAGGGCGCGGCGGAAATCTACTCCGTCGCCACCAAACGAGACCAGGCGAAAAAAGTCCTCACCGAAGCTATAAACATGGTGAAGCAGTCGCCGGAGCTCCGGGCCGTCCTGAAAAAGCGGCGGAATGATCTCTATTTTCCGGCCACGGCCTCGACATTTGAGGCCCTCGCCTCGGACTCTAACACCCTGGACGGCCTGAATTCTCACGCCGTAATCATTGACGAGCTCCACGCGATAAAGGATCGCGGCCTCTACGAGGTTATGAAACAGTCCACCTCCTCGCGCCGTCAACCGCTCGTCGTGATGATTACCACCGCGGGCACCGTCCGCGAGAGCGTTTTTGATAGCCTCTATGAGATCGCTTGCAGAATTGCGGACGGCGAAATGGAGGAGCCGACTTTCCTCCCGATCCTCTACGAGCTGGACGCCCGCGAGGAGTGGACAGACCCGACCAAATGGCAAAAGGCAAACCCGGGCCTCGGGACGATCAAGAAGTATAAGACCCTCGCCGACTTTGTCAAGCGGGCGAAGAACAGCCCCGACGATCTCCCCGGCGTCCTCTGCAAGGATTTCAATATCCGGGAAGTGTCGGCGGCGGTTTGGTTATCTTTCGACGCCATCAAGAGCGATCTCCGTTTTGAGTTCCAGGACGTCTATAACACCTACGCCCTCGGCGGGTGCGACCTCTCGGCCACGACCGACCTCACCGCGGCAACGCTCCTCATACGCAAGCCGGGAGACCCGATTGTCTATGTTCTGCAACAATATTTCCTCCCTGAAAAGCGCGTCGCACACCTCGAGGAGAAGAACACCAACGAGGCCCCATATCGAAAATGGGCCGACCGCGGCCTCCTCACAATCTGCCCGGGAAACCGCGTCAATTATTCCGACGTCACGGCCTGGTTTTGCCAAATGCGGGACGAGTACAAAATCGACTGCATAAAAGTCGGCTACGACCGGGCCCTCGCGGGTTATTGGGTAGACGAAATGAAATCGAACGGTTTCGACATGGAGGCCGTCGCCCAGGGCCCCTATACATGGAGTCAACCCATGCGGGAAATGGGCGCCGCTCTCGAGGGGAAACAGGTCAATTACAACGGAAACCCTATGCTCGTATGGTGCTTGACGAATACGGGCGTCAAAAAATCGGGCCTCAACAACATTCAGCCCGTAAAGATCACCGAAAAGCGCAGGATCGACGGTATGGTCTCGCTCCTCAACGCCTGGACGATCTACGTCAAGTATTACGAAGATTTCATGTATAACGTGGGGTGAAAAAATGAACATTCGAGGCCTATTTCAAAGCATTTTCGGGAAACGCCCCACGGGCGACGGAGGCTCAAACCTCCCGGCGTTTCGGCTCCTCTCCTCTTTCGACTCGAGCTTTACGCCGTTCTCCGGGCGGGCCTGGGATATTGCGACCGTCCGCGCCGCGGTGGACGCCTGGGCGCGAAACGCGGCCAAAATCCAGCCGAGGCACATTCGACGGGCGAGCGGGCGCCGCGAGGATATGTCCGACTACATAAACCGCCTTTTGCAGAGCAAGCCAAACCCGTATATGACGGCCTACGCCTTTTATTACCGGGTGGCCGCTCAATTTGCGGTTTACAACAACGCCTTTATTCTGCCCGTATTCGACGGCGGAAAGCTCACGGCCCTTTACCCGATCAACGCCTCCCGCGTCGATCTCGTCGAGTACATGGGCCAAATGTACGCCCGTCTCACCTTTGCCACGGGCTCGGTCTATACCGTCCCCTACGAGCAGATTATCCACCTCCGCCGTCACTATCTCGATAACGATATTTTCGGCGACAACAACACGCCGTTGACGCCCACCCTCGAGACCGCGGACTCGTTCAACAAGAGTATGAGCAAGTTTGCAAAGCTCGTCTCAGTGATCCGCGGCATACTCAAGGCGAACAGCGTCACCAAACAGGAGGATTTGAACAGCCGCCGCGACGACTTCATTCGAGATAACCTCCGCATGGAGACGAACGGCGCGGGCGTGATCGTCATTGATAACAAGTACGAATATACGCCCATCACGCAAAAGGAAACGCCCCTCCCGGTCGGACAACTCGAGTTTGTGCGGCGGGAGATTTACGACTATTTCGGCGTGAATGAGGACATCGTTCAGAACAAGGCCGACGCCGAAAAAATGGACGCCTTTTATCGCGGCCAGCTCGCCCCGTTTTATATGCAACTGGCCCAAGGCCTCACAAATGCCCTCTTTACGGAGCGGGAGCAGGGTTTCGGAAATGAGATCGTTTGCGAGCTGGATCGTATTCAGTTTGAAACCCTCGACAAGCGCGTCTCGGCGGCTCAGTTCTTGACAAATATCGGCGCCGTCTCCCTGGATCAAGTTCTCGATATTTTCGGCTTCCCACCCATCGGCGGCGAGGAGGGCGCCCGCAGGGTGCAGACGTTGAACATGGTAAACGCCGATATTATCGACAAATACCAGCTCGGGAGCACGGGCCAGACGACGGAGACCGACCCTCCGCCCGACGATCCGCCGAAAGACCCCGAGCCGACAGAGCCGAAAACAGGAAAGGAGGGGCAGTAAATGCCTATCAAGAAAGGCCGAGAATATAGAGCCTTGCAAGATTTCTCCCTCATTCCACGCGAGGGAGAAAACGACGCATATCGCGTCCGTGGTACGGCGGTAGTGTTCGACTCCCCGACGTGCCTTTACGAGTATGACGGAGTCAAATATTACGAGGTGATCGACCGCCACGCCTTTGACGGGTGCGATATGTCCGACGTGATTATGAATTATAACCACGGCGGAAAGGTGGTCGCCCGCCTCCGTAATAAGACTCTGAGCCTCAATATCACCGACCGCGGCGTCGATATGGAGGCCGATCTCTCCGGCACCGCCGCGGGCCGTGATCTCTACGAGGAGATCGACGGCGGCTATATCGACAAAATGAGTTTTTCGTTCTCCGTGCGCGAGTCCAAGTATGACAACGTCACGCACACCCGGACGATTACTAAAATCCGCAAGCTATACGACGTCTCCGCGGTGGATATTCCCGCGTATGAGGAGACGTCCCTCTCCGCACGATCCTTTTTCGAGGTGGAGCACTCGAAAGAGGTTAAGGTTTTGGAGCAAGCCGCGAGGCGGCGGAGGCTTTTAGCTCGCACTCGTACCTACTCACATACTGACGAATGACAGGAGGAAAGAACCATGTTTGAAAAAAGACGTAAGGAAATCGCAAAGCGCCGCGCCGAAATCCGCGCCATGCTGGCCGGAACCGACGAGGTCGATATGGACGCCCTCGAGCGTGAGCTCGACGACCTGGACAAAGAGGAGCGCGAGCTCGACCGCAGAGAGGCCGCGACCCGCCGCCTCAATGGCGGCATTGATCCCCACCAGGGCGAGCGCGGCGGCCACGGCGACCGTGGCTCCGGCGACGAGGGCGATCCCACCCCGGGCCCCGTCAATCCCATTACTGGCCGCGGCGGCGCTCACGGCGAAGCGGCGGGCGGTGGCCTGCCTTATGGCGTGAACTCCCGCGCGGCCCGCATGGCCGACTTGCAGGGTATCGGCGTCGGCGAGGTCGAGGCCCGCGCCCAGCGTTTCGCGACTGAGCACCGTATGGAGATCACGACCGAGGCTCTCCACCGTTCCCTGACGCTGTCCGGGGGCAATATCGCCCAGCCGTCCCGCGTCTCCGGCATTAACCCCGGTCAGAACGTCGTTTCCGGGATCGTCGATATGGTGCGCGTCGTCCCCGCTGACGGCATGGGCGAGGACTCCGTAGCCTACGAGGTGAGCGGCGGTCAGACCGCGGCCACCAAGAAAGACGACGGCTCCGCCACCCCCGAAAGCACTCCGAACCTCAAGATCGCTAAGATCGTGCCGACCCTGGTAACGACCCTCTCCTATGTCTCCCGCAATATCCAGCGCACGACTCCGCTCAACTATCAGGATCGCGTTTCCGCGTCCGCTCTGAACGCTCTCCGCGCCAAGACGGGAACCCTGATCGTCACGGGCAACCCTGCCGCCACGATCCCCGAGCCTACGGGTATTCTCAAGGCCGCGGCCATCAGCGCCGGAACCGACCTCGAGATTTCCTCCATTGACGAGACCACGCTCCGCAAGATCGCTCTCAACTACGGCGGCGCGAAGAACGTCGAGGGCGGCGGCGTCCTCTTGCTGAACAAGACCGACCTGATCGCGTTCGGCGACGTCCGCGGCACCAACGAGAAAAAGGCGGTCTATGAGATCGAGTTCTCCGAGGAAAGCACCACCACGGGCACCATCAAGGACGGCGGCCTCGCCGTGAAATTCTGCATTGTGGACGATCTTCCCGCGCTGTCTGCCTCCGGCACCGCCGCGGCGTCCTACTGCATGGCATACGGCAAGCCCTACGCCTACCAGCTCGATTTGTTCGGCCCCTACTCCGTGGAAGTCTCCCGCGATTACAAATTCGCCGAGGGCCTCCTCGCTGTCATGGGCGAGGCCATGATCGGCGGTAACGTCGTCACCGAAAACGGCTTTATCCGCGTAAAAAAAGCGTAGTTCCATCGGCAAAGACTGAGACGCCCGCGGCGAACCCTGCCGCGGGCCCGGTCGCCAGCGGTACGGAGGTAGAGCTCTCCTCTGCGACCGATGGAGCGAGGATTTATTACACGCTGGACAAGTCTAACCCGACGCAGTCGTCCACCCTCTACGAGAACAAGATCACCATTACGGAGGCCGTGACGATCAAGGCAAAAGCCTACGCGGACGGGCATACCGCCTCGGACGTCCTGACGGCGGAGTACACGATCTCGGGTTAAGGAGGGCGCCATGAGCGAGCAAGCGAACACAATCGCCGCGGCGGAGGTCTCCTCGGAGTACCTCTCCGATATTCGTCTCCGGGTGCGCTCGTCCGTCGATAAGTTGGACGGGGAAATTAAAGACCTGATCCTCGCCGCCCGCGCCGATCTCGTGCGCGGCGGTGTCCTCCCGGCCAGAGCGGCGGACGAGACCGATCCGCTCGTAAAACAAGCGATCTCGACCTATGTCAAGGCGGAGTTTGGCCTCGACAACGACGACGCGGATAAATACCGCGCCTCGTTCAGGAGTCAAAAGATCGCGCTCTCTATGGCCTCGGAGTATATCGAACCCACGGAGGAGGTGTAGCTCTCGTGTATTGGCGAGATATTGCGACCCTCGTCGGCGTGAAAAAAACGGTCAACGAAAACGGCTACAAGGTCGAGACCGAAGCGCGGCGGGAGGTTTTCGTCAACAAGAAATCCGCGACCCGATCCGAGTTCTACGCCGCCAAACAGGCCGGAGACAAAATCGCCCTCGTCCTCGAGGTGCGAGGCTCGGACTATGAGGGCGAGACCCGGATCGAATACGGCGGAAACCCCTATGAGGTCGTGAGGACGTACACCCGAGCGGGCGAGGTTATCGAGCTTAATTGCAAAGAGGCCCCGAAGCCCGCCGAGGGCGCCCAGGACGGCACCGGAGAGGGGGCGGCGGTATGACGGTCAATAGCCTACTGAAAGCCGCTCTCGAGCCCGTGGCGCCCGTCGAGGCTGACACCTACGAGGGCACCGAGCCGACCTATATCACGTTCGGGTACATATCCACCCCGACCGATTTCGGCGACGACGAGCCGGAGCATGAGCTTTTCTCGATCTCCGTTCACCTATTCGCCCCAACAGGCGAGGACACTATCGAGAAGCGGCGGGCCATTAAAAAAGCCCTGGCCGCGGCGGGTACTACCTGGCCGAGCTATACCAACGCCTCGGACAAAGAGGGACAGCACCACGTTTTCGAGTGTCAGCTCGCCCGGGGAGTGGGGGCGGAATAATGGGAACCATGTCCGTTTCCGGCCTCGACGACCTGATCGGCGATCTCGACGAACTGGCCCGTCTCCCGGACTCCGTAACGGATCAAATGCTCAATGCAGAGGCCGACGTGATCGAGGCCGCCCAGCGGTCGGAGGCGTCGAGAATGTGGAAAGGCCCGTATTATACGGGCACGACCGCCGCCTCAATCAAAAAGGGCAAGATCAAGCGGACGGGGCTCGACAAGTCGATCACCGTCGCCCCGCAGGGCCACAATAAGCGCGGCACCCGTAACGCGGAGGTCGCCTTTGTGAATGAGTTCGGCAAAAGAGGCCAACCGGGCCGCCCTGCCCTCAAAACCGCGAACGAGCGGAAAGAACAAGAAGCCGTTGCGGCGGGCGAGAAAGTCTATCACGCCTACCTGGACGGCAAAAAACTTTAATTCTCAATAGGAGGTTTTACTATGGCAAGTTTCGGAGCTAAGTATCCGCATTTCTCCAAGATCAAGACCGAGCCGGACGACGCCCTCCCCACCTACGAGGGCCCGGTCAATATTGGCCGCCTCGTCAAGGCTGATCTCACCGTAAACCTTGCCTCCGGCAAGCTCTACGCCGACGACGAGCTCGCCGAGAGCGTGGACGAGTTCTCGTCCGGCTCGGTGGCTATGGAGACCGACGACATGACGGACGACGTCGCGGCGGAGGTCTACGGGTGTACCGTCGAGGAGAAGAAAGTCCACTACAAGGCGGGCGACTCCGCGCCGCTGGGCGGTCTCGCCTATTACAAAGTCCTTATGCGTAAGGGTGTGAAGCTCTTTAAGGGCTATTTCTACCCCAGGGTTAAGGCCGTGCTCGGAAATGATAACGCCGCCACCAAGGCGGACTCTATCACGTTCGGTACGAACTCCACGACCTTTACGGTTTTCCGTTGCAACTCCGATGATTGGAGAATTACGGAGGAGCTCACCACCGAGGCCGCGGCGAAAGCCTGGGTTAAGGAACAGCTCAAGGGAACCGTCACACCGGGCGGCTAAAGCTGACGCAGGGGGGCGGGGATTTCCCTCGCCTCCCTATTTTCACACTTTGGAGGGCATACCATGAAAGCCGTAAAAATCACCCTCGCCGGGAGAACGCAATACCTCGCCTATACCGGGGAGGCCATGTTTCAACTGCAAGAAAAATTCGGCACCGCGGCGGAACTCCTCGGGGCCATTGGCAAAAACACGCGGGACGGCCTCTCCGTAGCTTGTGAGGCCGCGGCCATTTTGGCCGAGCAAGGCGAGCTCGCCCGCCGACACCTGGGCTACGACAAGGGGCCGATCATCGAGGCGGCCACGATCCGGGCCACTATTACACCGAGCGAGATCGCGGCCCTCAAGCTCGCGATCCCCGCCGCTATGGAGCTCGGCTATGGCCGGGAAGTCGTCGAAGAAAACGACGAGATCGACCTCGGCCTCGCCGAGCTGAACGCGCAAAAAAAAACGACGTGACACGCGCCCACTATGGGCGGATCGCGGCGTTATGCGGCGTCTCCCGGAAAGAGGCGCTCCTCATGCCTCCGGGAGAATTGTTCGATATGTGGGAGCTATGGCTCCGGGCCCGCGGCAAAAAGGCCACTCAGGACGATTAAAAGGCCGGAGGGCGGCCACCCTCCGGCGAATAATTCAGATACCGAGTAATTGTTTCTTTTTGGCGGAAAACTCCGCCTCCGTAATAACACCATCATCAAACAGTTTTTTGAACTTTGTAAGTTCGTCCGCGGGCGAATGGGGAGAACTTTCCGCGGAGCCCTTTATCCTGGAAACCTGATCCTCTACAAGCCTTTTGAACGCGACGCCCTCGTCCCATTGTTTCGAGGCGAGAAAAATAGCGTTTGCGTCGGGCGAGGTCAGATTTCCGCCATTGTGATCTAAGGCGGTAGACACCACAAGGGCGGCGCGGGTGAGGCCCGGTTTCTTGAGCTGAACCTCGATAACGTCTTTTAGGTACGTTGTTTTATCAAAATTGCCAAGTAACCGGCCCCTTTTCAATACGATATGATCCTCGTATAGCTCCATAGTCCCGTTGACTCCGATAATTGATTTCATCATAGCACCCCTAACACAAATATTTTTGCAATTCATAGGCCAAGTATAACCCGCCTTTATGGGAATAGCAAGTAAATTATTGAGTATTCCCATACACGAAAGGAGCCTCGCCGTATGGCAGTAAGAACGATTTCGACCAAACTCGCCGTTGAGGGCGAGGCCGAGTATAAACAGAAAATAGCCTCTTGCAACTCAGAGTTAAAGACGCTCAAGTCGTCCCTCGCCCTGGTGCAGAGCGAATATAAGAACAACGCGAACAGCATGGAGGCCCTCACGGCGAAAGGTGAGGCCCTCTCTGCTATGCAGACGGCCCAGGCGAAAAAGGTCGCCGAGCTCGAAAAGGCCCTCGAGAACTGCCAAAAGGCACAAACAGCCTACGCCGACCGCGTCGTGGCGGCGGAGGCCAACGTCTCGAAGTATGAGCAAGCCCTCGCGGAGCTGAAAGACTCGACCGGGGACACCTCGGAGGAGCAAGCGGCCCTCACCGCCGAGCTCGAAAAGTGGAAAGAGGAGCTCGCAAACGCCGAAGCCGGACAGACCGCCGCCGAGCGGGGCGTCGAGAACTGGCAACAGCAGTTAAACAAGGCAAAGATCGAGCTCAACGAGACGAACGAGGCCATAAGCGAAAACGATAAATACCTCGACGAGGCCAAGAAGTCAACGGACGGGTGCGCGACCTCTATCGACAAATTCGGGAACAAGGTCAAAGACTCCAAGGACGGAATAACCCAGCTTGCCGCCGCCCTGGCCGCGGCGGGCGTCGCTAAGAGCGTGAAAGAGATCGCGGACGCCCTCATGGAGTGCTCTCAGGCCGCGGCGGGTTTCGAGACGGCCCTCGCCAAGGTCTCCACCCTTGCCGATACCTCCGTCGTCTCTATGGACACAATCAAAGCCCAGCTCGTGAGCCTCTCCGGCGAGACGGGCGTCGCGGTGGAGTCTCTCGCCGAGGCCACCTATCAAGCCTTGTCGGCGGGCGTGGACACCGCGAACGTGGTCGATTTCGTCTCTACCGCGACAAAGCTATCCGTCGCGGGCTTTACGGAGTCCGCGACCGCCGTTGACGTCGTCACGACCGCCCTCAATGCCTACGGCCTCGCGGGATCGGACGCCGAAAAGGTCGCCTCCATGCTCGTAAAGACGCAAGACCTCGGTAAAACCAGCGTCGGCGAGCTCGCGGCCACTATGGGCCGTGTGATCCCGACCGCGGCGGCGTATAACGTGAGCCTCGACCAGCTCTCCGCCTCCTATGCGATCATCACCGCAAGCGGCACGAATACGGCCATAGCGACGACGAACCTCGGCGCCATGTTTAACGAGCTGGCCTCCGAGGGCGGCACCGTCGCGACGATCCTCGAGGAGCAGACCGGGAAATCCTTTGCCGAACTCATGGCGGACGGCGCGAGCCTGGGCGACGTTATCTCGATCCTCTCGGACAGCGTAGACGGGAACTCGACCGCGTTCTCGAACTTGTGGAGCTCTACCACAGCCGGACAGGCCGCCCTAACGCTCCTCAACCAGGGATCGGAGAAATTTAACGATACCCTCGTAAAAATGCAAAACAGCTCCGGCGCCGTCGAGCGGAATTTCGAGACAATGGCAGATACAACGGAATTTGCACAACAGCGAATGACGACGGCCTCGGAAAACCTGAAAATCGCCATCGGCGACCAACTGAACCCGGCCCTCGAGAAATTGTATTCCGTGGGTGCGGACGCCTTTACCTGGGCGACCGATTTCGTCAATGAAAACCCGTGGCTCGTCAAGGCGATCACGGCGGTAACGGTCGGGATCGGCACTCTCGCGGCGGGAGTAACCCTCGCGGCCAACGCCGCGAATATTGCCGCCGTGGCGCAAGGCGTACTTAACGCCATAATGGCGGCAAATCCGGCCTTTTTGGTGGCGGCGGGGGTAACGGCCCTCGTGGCCGCTATCGGAACCTTTATCCTCACCCTGGACAATGCGGACGAGGAGACGCGGGCCTTTACCGAGTCCCTCCAGGAAACAAAGTCAGCCTATGAGGAACTCTCCGACTCTATGGCCGAGGAACAGGCCACGACCGCCGCGACGGCGGACTCCCTGCAATCCCTCCTCGAGGTAGAGGAGAAATCCGCCGCCCAAAAGGCCGCAATCGCCGAAATGGTGGCCCAGCTTAACGAGGACGTTCCGAACCTCGGCCTCGCCTACGACGCCGCCACGGACTCGATCAACATGACGACCGAGGCCCTCGACGCCCTGGTCGAACACGCGGCGGATCAAGAGGAATACGAGGCCCAGGTCGCCCGCCTCTCGGAGCTTTACACCGAACAAGCGGAGATAACCGCCCGCCTCGAAGAAGCGCAAGAGGCCCTTGCAGAGGCCCAGGAAACGGGCTCCGGGAATACCCGGACGCTCCAAAACAACATAGACGAGCTCACAACGGCCCTCGAGGATAATCAAGCGCAGATTGCCGCCCTCGAGGAGGAGTCGGCGGAGTTCGGCGCGTGGCAAGAAAAAAGCGCCCAGGCCACCGAGGAAATGACCTCCACAGTAAACGGCCTGATCTCCGAAATGGAGGATCTACAAACGGCCTACGAGGAGAGCCACGCGAAAGCGGTCGAGAGTATCGAGGGACAACTCGGGCTCTTTAATGATCTCGACGGCACGGCCAAAACCTCCATTGATAGCCTGATCGAGACCCTCAAGGGCCAGGTTTCCTATATGGAGACCTACGCCGCCAACATTCAAAAGGCTATGGAACTCGGCGTAGACGAGGGCCTCGTAAAAAAGCTCGCGGACGGCTCCGAGGAGTCCGCTCAGATCCTCGCGGCCATTGTCGAGGGCGGCGAGGACGAGATCGCGGCCCTGAACGAACAGCTCGCAAAGGTCGAGGATGGTAAAAATGCCTTTGGAGATACCGTCGCCGAAATGGAGACGGATTTCTCCGAAAAAATGGCCGACATCGAGAAGCGCATGAAAGATTGCGCGGACGAGCTCGACGTCTCCGTAGAGGCCGGGGCCGCGGGCGCCGCCACCATTGAGGGCTATATCGAGGGCGCCGAAAGTATGCGCTCCTCTCTGGTATCGACCTACCGATCCCTCGCCCGGGCGGCAAACAACGCCTATAAATCTACCCTGGACATTCATTCCCCGTCCCGCGTATTCCGCGACGACGGTCGGAATACGATCCTCGGTGCCATTGAGGGCGGCGAGGATATGCGGAGCCAACTCGAGCAGACGTATGAGTCCCTCGCAAAATCCGCGATCCGGGCCTATGAGCGGGCGCAGCCGAAAGGCACAGAGGCCGACGCCGTCGCCGCCCAGCAGAGGCAGACCGCCGCAGTCGTCGCCGCGGCAACCGAGAAAGCGGGCGGCGGGGGCCTGACCTATCAATTCCATATTGAGAAAATGGAAGTCCGGGACGACCAGGACGTCGAGCGCGTGGCCCAAGAGCTCTATTACATGACGGAGCGGGAAAAAAGATCGAGAGGAGGCGGTAGCCTATGAGCGGATTTTCCTTTAAGGGCGTCCATAGTAGCAAATTCGGCATTTACACACAGGATCAAAGCCGGACACTCCTCCCGCCCAAGCGGGAGGGGAAAATCACGATCCCCGGGCGCTCCGGCTATTACGACGACGTCGGAGCGGTCTATAACGAGCGGGCCGAGAGCGTCCTTTGTTCGTTCGTCTGCCCGGAGGGAAAGACCGTCCCGGAGGTATGCCGGGAAATTGCCTATTGGCTCTCGGGCTCCGGGCGGCTGATTTTCGACCGCGAGCCGGACAAGTATTATCTCGCCCGATTGTCGGGCGGGCCGCCCATGTCCCAACACCTCAAATATGGCGAGTTTACGATTACCTGGTCGTATAACCCGCCCTTTGCATTTGGGAAAACGATCACCGAGCCGCTCAAGAACGGCGAGAACGTGATCGACTACCAGGGGACGGCGGAGGCCCCTTGCGTGATCGTGCTCCGCAACACGTCGGAAACAGATATTTCAAACGTAACCATTACAGCCATAAAAAGGAGTGTTTAATCATGTATGCTTGCGACTACCTGGAAAACGGCGTCCTGAACGTCCTCCGCGGCGTCACCTTTGCGGCCCCCGCGAAAGTCTACCTCGCTCTCTACCTCAACGACCCCGGCGAGGACGGGGCAAGCGGTACGGAGGTAAGCTATGCGGGATATAAGCGGATCGAGATTGATTTCTCCTCCCCCGCAGAGACAAACGGCGGTATCGGCGTCCAAAACCTCGAGGACATTACTTTCCCGACGCCCGTCACCGCGGCGGGCACCATTACACACGTCGGTATTTTGGACTCCCTCGCGGGCGGCAATATGCTTTGCCGCGGCGAGCTCGTGGAACCCCTCGTAATCGGCGCCGACGAGCCTCCCGTGTTCCTTGCCGGAGACGTCCTTTTCTACCTCACGGGAAACCTCTCGAGAGCGTGGAAAACTAAGGTTTTGAACATTCTCCGCGGCCAGTCGATCCAGGGGATCGCGCCTTATTTCTCTCTCTGGAACGGCTCGCCGGAGGCGGGCGGCTCCGAGCTCTCCGGCGACAACTACGCCCGCGCCGCGCTCACGTTCGGCGCACCCGCGGAGCAGACCTCGGGACAGATTATCGCCCGGAACTCCGTCGCGACCGCGTTCAACCGTCCCTCTACGGCGTGGGGCACCTGGACACATTCGGCCATCTACTCGGCCTCCTCGTCCGGCGAGCCCGTGTATATCAAGGCTCTTGTCGAGTCGGTGGAGATCAAGAAAGGGTATATGCCGACGATTGCCGAGGCCGCTATCGAGGTGGGGATTAACTGATGTTTGAGAGGAGATATAGCCTCGCGAAATTTTCCGTCAATCTCGAGACGAAAACAATCGAGATCGCGGAGACGTTCTCCGAGGCCTTGAACTCCGTCGCGGGCGTGGCGATCCCCGTAGACGTCCGCGAACGGTACGCCGACGCCGTCCAGGGCTACACCCGAGGGACGATCTCGGTCGTCTCCACCATGAGCGCGACCGAGGCCCTCTCCTCCGCGGTGAAAATGTCGGCGAACATTGTCGCCCGGTTTACGGCGGCAGAACGGCTCGCGGCGGAGGTGGAGGCAATAAAGAACCTCCGCGCCGCCCTGGCGTCCGCTGACAGCCTCGCGGCGGCGGTGCAGGGATCGAAGCATATCCCGACAATACTCGCGGCCTACGAGGCCCTAAACGCCAGCGGGAGCGCCTCGAAAAATATTTGCACCGCCTTTGTGGCGGCGGATATTCTCACGGCGATCATGGACGCCACCTCTCAGACGGCGGAGGTCGTGCTTATGCAAGTCACCATTCCGCCCGGGGGCGAGCTCCGGCTTGATAGCGACGTTTTCCTCGCCATGCTGGACGGGGAAAACGTGCTCTATGCTCAGTCGGGAGACTGGATCAACGTCTCGAGAGAGCTCCTCCGCCTGATCGTAGAAAGCGCGACCGGGGGCGATCTCGAGGGACAGATCATCTATACGGAGAGATATTTATGATTGAAGTATTCGACAAGACGCGGCGGCGCGTGGCGATCCTTGAGAACGCCTACGCGGCCTCCGAGTCGCAGAAAATCAACTCCGTGTGGTATTTCTATTTTTCCCTCCCATACGGAGACTCAAAAAACGAGTATTGTAAGCCGTTCTATTACGTCCGCCCGGACGGCGGGGAGCTCTATCGGATCATGCCGGAGACACTATCCGTCTCCGAGTCGGGCGGGATTTCCTATCAATGCGAGCACGTCCTCGCGACACTGATCGACAATGTCCTTTTCGGCTACCATGTCGTCGGAAACCTGGGCGTCTACACAGCCGACGTGATCCGTTATATCCTGGATCACCAGCTCGTGAAAAATTGGGTGCTCGACGAGTGCGATTTCCGAAATCAATTTGAATACGGGTGGGAGCAAGAGTCGCTCCTCTCGGCGCTTTTCTCCGTCCTCTCTCCGCTCTCGTCCCCTATGATCGTCACAGATACCACCGTTTACCCGTGGCGCCTCTCCCTGAAAAAGCTCGTCACGACCGGGCGGCCTGAAATGTACGTCCGGCGCCGCTACAATATGACGAGCTACACACGAGGCCGTGATCCTCAGAATATCGTTACCCGGCTTTATCCGCTGGGCTACGGCGAGGGCATAAACCAGCTCAATATTAAGGGCGTAAACGACGGCGTCCCGTACATTCAGAGCCCGAAAGAAATCACGGACAAGTACGGGATCATTGAAAGGGTGTGGATAGATCGGCGGTATGAGGACGCGGCCTCCCTCAAGGCGGCGGCGGAGATCATGCTCTCAGAACTGCAAGAGCCGCTCGTTTCCTACTCCGTGGGTTTTCACGAACTCACGGCCTCGGACTATGATAAGGCCGCAATCGGGAAGCGCGTCCGTATTATCTTCCCGGAGGTCGGGGACTCCGTCGATACCTACATAACCGAGCTAACCAGGAAACGGGACGATTTGAAAGAGTCCACGATCACCGTCGCCAACCGGGAGGCCTCTATCGCGGCCTCTCTGGCCGATATGGCGGATCGTCAGCGGATCGAGCAGACCTACGCCCAGGGCGCGACGCAGATTTACAGTCAAGCCCTCCAAGCCAACAGCGCCCCGGACTCCGGGGCGACAATGGATTTCTTTCTCCCCTCGGAAATGCGGATCGTGAATAAAGTTCTCGTAAAGGTACGTATAAAAAAGTTCCGCGCATACTCCAAGGCCACGGAGGCGGCGGAGAGTAAGACCATCACCTCGAGCACGAGCGACGAGGACACCCGGACGAGCTCGTCGGGCGGCAGAACCACCGCGACGACCACCTCGGGCGGCGGGACGTACACCTCCACCACCTACGAGGCGAAAAAGACGCTTACGGCGACCGCGGTTATTCTTTCCGCCGAAAACATCTATCCGACCGAGGCGGCCATGTATAACGCCGCGAAGCATAACCACGGCATACCCGACCGCGTAAAGCTGGCCGTTTACGGCGGAAAGGACGCCAACGGGAACGTGATCGCGGACGGCTACGCGACCTTTATCGAGTCCGGCGCCCACTCCCACGGAGAGCACGACCACGAAATCACGATCCCGCGGCACAACCACGAGGTAGAGATCGACAATCACTCCCACAAGGTAACGATCCCGGCCCATACGCACGATATTACGATCCCCGGCCATTCCCATAAGGTCACGATCCCCGGCCACGAGCACAAGATCACGCCCGGTATTTTCGAGTACGGCAACCCTCAGAATTTTTCCCTCTACGTCAACGGGGAGAAAAAGGCGGATTTCGCCGGGAGAAATGCCGAGCTCGATATAACGGCCTTTTTGGTAGGCTCGGACAACATGATCCCCCGCGGGAGCTGGCTATCGCTCGAGGTGAGGCCGGACGACCTCGCCTATATCAGTATCGACCTTATCGTCCAGGGCTTCATACAGTCCCGCGGCGATAACACAGTTTGACGGAGGTGCAACCCATGAAACCCATGTATTACGGTATTCCGTTCTCGCCTCAAGCCACCCTCACGGACACCATCGGCGCGGCGGACACCATCATAAAAGTCTCGGACGTCTCGGCATTTCCCGACGCTCCGAACTACGCCACAATCGGCACCGACGAGGGCGGCGAGACGATCCTCTATACAGCCAAGACGGCAAACGCCCTCTCCGGGTGCACCCGCGGCGTCGAGGGCTCCGCGAAGTCCTGGAACGCGGGTGAGCTGATCGGTCGCAACTACACCGCGGCGGATCACGCGGCCATGATCGACAATATCAAAGATGCGGCCAAGACCGCGGAGGCGGACGGCGTCACCTTTGACGACGGCGAGACATTTCAGGAGAAATATAACTCCGGGGAGCTCAAGGGCGGCAGGGGCGACCGAGGCGAACAGGGCCCCGCGGGCCCGGGTGCGAATGAGATCGTCGTCACGCTTCCCGTGAGCGGGTGGTCGAACGGCGCTCAGACCATGCAGAACGCGGGCCTCGTCGTCTCCGGCTACGGGTATATCATCACCCCCGACCCGGACAGCTACGGCGCCTATACCTCCGCCGTGATCTATGCGGACAGCGTCACCACGGAGGGACAGATCACATTCCATTGTGAAGAAACACCGACCGAGGCCCTCAAGGTCTCGATTATGAAAATCAAAGTGGAGGGTTAAATATGGGAAACGTGTATAACATGGTCGGCGGCGGAGGTGGGATCAAGCTCGTCTCGATTGCCGTCACGACGCCGCCCACGAAAACGAGATACCTCTCCGGCGAGAGTTTCGACCCCGCGGGAATGGTGGTAACGGCGACCTATTCCAACGGCGCCAAGCTGGCCGCCACGGGCTACGCCGTGGAGCCGAGCGGGCCTTTACTGGACGGCGTGACGAGTGTCACGATCCGATATACCGAGGGCGGAAAGAGCGTCACAGCCTCCCAGGCCGTGACCGTGATCCCGAAACTCGTCACGATTGCAGTCACCACGCCGCCCACAAAGACGGCGTATCGCTACGGAGAGGCGTTTTCCACGGCGGGAATGGTCGTAAAGGCCACCTATACGGACGGGAGCACGGCGGCGGTAACGGGCTACACGACGAGCCCATCGACCTTTACCTCCCTCGGGAGTCAGAGCGTCACCGTGAAATATACGGAAAACGGCGTCTCGGCGGCGGTGACAACGCCCGTCACCGTCTCCCGTGCAGTGATCTCCACAGTCCCGAGCCAGAGCGGGAGCCTCACCTATACGGGCTCCTCGCTCTCGCCGAACTGGAACAACTACAATTCGGCACAACTGACGCTCGGCGGGACGACGTCAGCCACGAACGCCGGAACCTACGCCGCGACCTTTACTCCGACCTCTAACTATGAGTGGAGCGACGGAACCACGGCGGCGAAGTCCGTAAACTGGACTATCGGCAAGGCCGCGGGCAGTCTGAGCATTTCCCCGACCTCCCTCACGCTGGACAGCTCGAACCCGACCAGGACGATCACCGTCACGCGGGCGGGTAACGGTACGATCTCCGCCGAGTCCAGTAATACCAGCGTCGCAACCGTCAGCGTGAGCGGGACGAAAGTAACGGTTTCCGGCGTCAATCAAAAGAGCGGCTCCGCGGTTATCACGATCAAGGTCTCCGCGGGCACCAACCACAACGCCCCCGCGAATAAGACTTGCAACGTGACGGCGGCCTTTGTCCGTATTTACGGCGTCACCTGGGACGGCTCGAGCACGACGGCCCTCACCAGGACGGACGACTCGGCCCTCTTTGCTGATCCCGTCCCCGCGGTGGGAACCGGGGCCGGGAGCTCTCCCTTTGATAACTGCCTCCCGTGGTCGGGCATGACAAAGGTAACGGACGGAAATAACACCCTCGTAAAAATCCCGAAATTTTGGGTAAAGGTGACGCACTCGCCCTTTAAGGTGCAGATCGCAGACCAGGCGACAGACGGTTTCCAGGTCTCCCCGGCCCACCGAGACCGCGGCGACGGCGTCGGAGAGCGCGACGTCGTCTATATTGGCCGCTACGAGTGCAATTCCTCCTATCAGTCCAGGACGGGCCAGTCTCCGAAAGTGAATACCTCCCTCTCCTCGTTCAGGAGCGGGATTAAGGCCCTCGGAACCGGATATTATCAAGCGGATTTCGCCTTGCAACTCACGCTTTGGTATCTCTACCTCGTCGAGTTCGCGAACTGGAACGGACAAACCAAGATCGGGCGCGGAAACGTGGACTCCGGCTCCGTTATCAATACGGGCGGAACCGACTCCATGACCTACCACACGGGCCGCGCCGCGGGCACGGACGGAAACGTCGCGATCCAGTATCGCAATATTGAAAATTGGTGGGGAAATGTGCTCGAGTGGCGCGACGGAATTATTTTCTCCGGCGCGAATATCTGCACCTACAACAACCCGGCGAATTTCGTTGACACCTACAACGGCACAGGCGCCACCGTGAGAAGCAACACGCGAGCGACCTCGGGCGGGTGGATCAAGGCGTGGGGGCATGACTCCTCCGATAATTCCTTTATCTACCCGAACACGGTCGGCGGCTCCGACACGACATACGTCCCGGATTATTGCAGCTATTACTCCGGCGTCCGTGGGCTCTATGTGGGCGGCGACTACGGCAACGGCACCGACGCGGGGCCGTTCTACCTCCTCGGCCACAACGCGCCCTCCGGCGCGTACTCCAGCCTCGGCTCGCGGCTTCAAAAACTCCCCTCGGCGGCGTAAGCCGCCCGGGGGTTTGGGGGTCGCAACCCCCATAAAAAACCTCGCAATTTAGGGACTGGCTACGCCATGCGACCGGGGTCTCCGTTTTCCGGGCCCGGATTATTGCAACTATAACTCCGGCGTCCGTGGGCTCTATGTGGGCGGCAACTACAACAACGGCACCAACGCGGGGCCGTTCTACCTCAACGGCAACAACGCGCCCTCCAACACGAACTCCAACCTCGGCTCGCGGCTACTTATTCCATACCCGAAACTCCGCGTAGTCTTTTCCTCACCGCTCGGTGAAAATTTCGCCGCAGGGACACGGCCAAGTAAGCCCGATATGGATTTGAAAGGCCGTGAGGTGAATAAGAAAAATTATTTACGTCCGAAAGGCGACCACAGCATGAAAAATACAAAACGGATCGGGTATCTCATGGAGAAACTTTGCACTCGTGAGAACGCCCTTTTAGCAATCGAGGCAGTCAATGAGCCCCGGAAGAAGAATAAAACGGCTCAATGGGTGGAGAGCACGAAAGAGGCCCGGGCGGACGAGCTTTGCGAACTCCTACGGGATTTCCGCCCGAAAAAGCCCCGGACATTTCCTCGCTACGACTCCACGGCGGGGAAATGGCGCGAGATCAACGAGCCCGCCCTATGGCCGGATCAATACGTTCACCACATGATCGTTCAAGTCCTGGCCCCTGTCCTCATGCGCGGAATGGATTTCTATTGTTGCGGGAGCATACCAGGCCGGGGCCCGCACCGCGCCCGGAAAGCTATTGAGAAGTGGCTCGAGAAAGACCAGAAAGGCACAAAGTACGCCGCCGAGCTGGACATAAAGAAATTTTATCCCTCCCTCTCTCCGCGAGAGGTTATGCGGTTTCTCCGGCGAAAGATCAAGGACGAGGCTTTTCTCGGTCTCATTTGGCGGATCATCAAGGACGGTATCAAGATCGGGTTTTACATTTCTCAATGGCTCGCGAACGCAGTCCTCGAGCCGCTCGACCACTATATCCGGGAAAAGCTCGGAGACGGCGTCCGTCATTACGTCCGTTATATTGACAACCTGACTATTTTCGGACACAACAAAAAGAAACTCCATCGGGCGATCCGGTCGATCATGGAGTTTTTGGGGAGAGTGGGCCTCCGCCTAAAGGAGAATTGGCAACTCTACAACACCCGCAAACGCATGGTGAACGCGGTCGGCTACCGCTACAAGCGGGGCCTAACTCTGATCCGCAAGAAAAACCTCCTCCGCCTGAAAAGACAATGCACCCGGGCCCGGAAACGGATCGCGGCCCACCGCAAAATAGCGCCGATCCAGGCACGGGGAATTTTATCACGGTCGGGACAGCTAAAGCATTGTGCCGGGTGGAGCCTCTACGATAAGCACGTCCGGCCTATCGAGAAAACAATAAAGAGCGTCGTCCGGGAGGCGTCGCGAAAGGAGAGAATATTATGCTCGAGTACATGATCGGAACCACGAGACGGAACGGGAAAAGCATCCGCTATCTCCGTATCAAGTCCGACGCCGAGATCGGCCTCACGGGCGACCTCGTCACATTCACGCAGACCCAGGAGGACAAGGTAAGCGTCTACGAGGTGATCGTCGGCGATCTCCTCCGCGAGGAGTCCGGCGACGGGCTCTTTTATCGGTGGTATGAGGTCGAGAGCGTCCTTGTCGAGACCGATCACACGCCACAGCTCGCGGCGGAGGTCGAGGACATGGCACAAGCAACCGTGGCCGCCTCTATCGTCTTTACCGTTATGGCCGAGGCGGGACAGATCGACGACACCACGGCGGCGGAGAACGCCTCGCAGTTTGCCGAATGGGCCTATCCCGTTGCATATAAGGCCGGAGCGATCCGCCTCCACGCGGGCCGCCTCTATCGTTGCGTCCAGGCTCACACCTCACAGGAGAATTGGACGCCGGACGCCGCGGCGAGCTTGTGGGCCGAGATCGCCGATCCCTCCGAAGAGTGGCCGAAGTGGGCCCAGCCCATCGGGGCCCATGACGCATATAGCGCCGGGGCCAAGGTCTCCCACTCTGAAAAGAAATGGACGTCCGATCTCGACAATAACGTATGGGAGCCCGGGGTTTACGGGTGGACGGAGGTTAAGGACCTGGACGCTATGACCGTCGCGGAGCTCAAGGAGTACGCCTCCGAGAACGGGATCGCGCTCACGGGCTTAACACTAAAGGCGGATATTTTAGCGGCGATCAAGACCGCCGAGGGGGTGACGGCATGACGGGCGAAGAAATGGCCGTAAAGCTGGCCGAGACGGAGGCCCGCAGTAAATCGAACACGCACAGGCTCGACCACCTCGAGAAAAGCACGGAGGCAATAAACCGCCTCGCGACCTCGGTCGAGGTTATGGCGAAAGAGCAGAAGCACCAAACGGAGGCGATCAAGGAGGTTAAAACCAACCTCTCCGATCTCTCCGGCAAGGTGGAGAAGATCGAAGCGGAGCCGGGGAACCGCTGGAAAACCCTCGTCGAGAAAGTGATCCTCCTCGTCACCGCGGCGGTGGTGGGCTACATATTGGCCCGGGTGGGGCTATGAGCGGGAAATATGAGGCGAAAACGCCCTCTCGTCTCTCCTGGCTCGTGAAGCGGATCGGGAAAATTCCTCACCTATTCGCAAAGGTGACAATCGCCTATTGTGTGGCCGCCGCCTCCGGGGCGAGCTGGTACGCGCTCCGTATCATGTCCAGGACGGGAAACGACCCCGCGGCCCTCCTGGGCGTGATCCTCGGCTTTTTCGGCGGCGAGCTCCTCTTGCTATGCCTGAAAACCGTCCTCAAAAAGGACGACAAGGAAGAACCAACAACAAAAGATTTAGGGGACACCGGGATTTGACCCGGGGAAAGGACTACACCATGAATGAAAAGATCATCAAGCGTATCGCAAACCTCCTCTCCGTGAAATCCATTGTCACGATCACCCTCACGGCGGTTTTTGCCTACCTCGCCGTTACGAACAAAATCGCGCAGGACTTTATGACCGTGTACGCCGTCGTGATCGCGTTCTATTTCGGCACTCAGACCCAGCGCGAACAGAGCGCCACGGACGGGACTCAGACCACCGAGGAGGGAAAGTAAATGAACTCGGCCGACTTTATCGCAAAGGCGCTCTCTATCGCCCGGGACTATAAGACCTCGTATATTTGGGGCGGCCTCGGCTCGCCGATCACCGACGCGAGCCTCACCCGGGCGGCGAACGCCTACGCAAAGAATACAGAAAAGGGGTGGATTGACGCCGCTCGCCGCTACGCCGGAAACCCCAAGGCGTTTTATTTCGATTGCGTGGGCCTCATTAAGGCGATCTTGTGGGGGTGGAGCGGGGATAGCGCCAGAACCTACGGCGGCGCCACCTATCCGACCATGAACCAGGTACTCGCGGGCGCCTGCCCAGACATTTCGGCGGACGGTATGATCTCGATTTGTTCCGGCGTCTCGACCGATTTCTCCGGGATCGCGCCCGGGGCGGCGGTGTGGACGACGGGCCATATCGGAATTTATGTCGGCGGCGGGCTCGCGGTAGAGTGTACGCCCGCATGGAAAAACGGCGTACAGATTACCGCCGTCGCAAATATCGGAAGTAAATCCGGGTACAACGCCCGGAAGTGGAAAAAGTGGGGAAAAATCCCCTACGTTACCTACGAGGAGGAAATCGACATGAGCAACGAAGAATTAAAGGCCCTGATCCGTCAGACCGTGAAAGAAGTCCTCGACGAGGAAAACCCTGTCTATAAGGACTTGAAAGACGTCCCGGAATACTGGAAAGGCGCCGCGGCGGCCTTGCTGGACTCCGGCGCCGTCAACGGCGGGACGCCGAAAGAGGTATGCGCGACCGACCTCAACCTCCGCAAGGAGACCCTCAAGGCCGCAATCGTGGCCGTCATGTACCACGAGGCCAGAGAGGAAGCATAACCCGAGCGGGCCGGAGGAAACTCCGGCCCTTATTTTTTCGAGCTATGGAGTATTCCCATAAGAACCCGAGGAAAATATGTTAATGTCAATTAGAATATTGGATATTACCATAGGAGGAACTCGGGCGAGTGAGAAAATTTCAATTTGAGGGCAAGGGGAACGTATCGGGCGACCGCGTCCGGGAGCTACGCCTCCGGGCCCGCCTATCACAAACAGCCCTCGCGGCGAAAATGCAGACAGAGGGCGCGATCATTGAACAAGACGCAGTTAGTCGGATCGAGAGCGGCTCTCGCCTCGTGACGGATTACGAGCTCCTCGTCCTGACGAGAATTTTCCACGTCTCCGCCGATTGGCTCATAGGTGCAGACAAAAACCCGCCCCGGGATTGATTTCCCGAGGCGGATATTTTTTGCAAAAAAACTATTGACATACTGCAAGCAGTATGGTATTATAATAAGCGAAAGGAGGATAAAGCATTGAGCAAAAAACGCAAAAAGAAAAGCGGCAACAAGGCCAAGCCGGACAGCTACATAAACCTTGTTACCGCGATCCTAAACCTCGTGATTGCCATTCTACTGCTGATAGAAAAGCTCACCGAGTAAAGGGCAGGGGGAGCAATCCCCCTCGCCCTTGCATAGTAACATGAAACGGGCTCAATGTCAAACCGTCATGGACACAGTCATTTATATTTTGTGCGGAGTGAGTATCACCCTCGCGGTATGCTCTATCGTTATCAACGTGAGGAGGCGGAAACGTGGAAGAAAGCAAGAGAAAGACTAAGACCTCGACGGCGGTAAAGTCGAGATACAACCAAAAAGCCTATGACGTGATTTCCGTCCGTGTGCCGAAAGACCTCGCGGCGGCATTTCGGGAAAAGTGCGACGCTGAGGGGGCCGTCCAGGCTCAAATTATCAAACGAGCGATAGAGGAATTTTTACAGAAATAAACCACGCCCCGCCCGGTCTACATGGCCGCGGCGGGGCTTTGATTTACCAGGAGGGTTTGGAAATGGGAGAAAACTACCAGCACTTGACTTGGAGAGAGCGCCTTATTATCGAGACACGCCTCAAAGATGGGTGGTCGAAACAGCGGATCGCCGACGAGTTGGGCCGCCATGTCTCCACGATTTACCGGGAGATCAAGCGCGGCCTCGGTATTCAGCGCACGACCGAGCTCATAGACCGGGAGTGCTATATCCCCGATATTGCACAAGCTCGGTACGAGGATCACTACCCGGACAAGGGGCCGGGTCTCAAAATCGGCAAGGATCACCGCCTCGCCCGATACCTCGAGGCCGCCATCAAAGGCGGGAACAGATCGCCGGAGGCCGCCCTCGGCGAGATCAAGGCAAAGGGCCTCGTATTCGATACCGAGATTTCCGTCCGCACTCTCTATCGCTATATCGACCTCGGCCTTTTCCTCGGGATAACGAATAAAGACCTCCCTCATAAGGCGGAGAAAAAGAGGGGTTATCGCCGCGTCCGTGCGGCCCGGGCCCCTAAAGGCTTGAGCATTGAACAGCGCCCGGAGGAGATCAACTCCCGGGAGACTTTCGGACATTGGGAAATGGACACCGTACAGGGCATACAAAAGAGCCGCCCCCGCTTGCTGGTACTCACGGAGCGGCTCTCTCGCCATGAAATTATGATCCCGATAAAGACGAACACCACCGAAAGCGTGGTAAAGGCCCTAAACACGCTCGAGCGCAAATACGGCGCCCTTTTCTACAAGGTATTTCGGTCGATCACCGTAGACAATGGCCCGGAGTTTGCCGACTGCGCGGGCATGGAAAAGGCTTGTCGGCGGAAAGGTGCCCGGACGACGGTCTATTACTGCCACCCGTATAGCTCATGGGAAAGAGGATCGAACGAGCGCCAAAACGGCATGATCCGCCGCAAGCACCCGAAAGGGACAGATTTTGCAACTATTCCGGCATCTACTCTGAAAAAAACGGAGGAATGGATCAATAATTATCCCCGGAAGATATTCAATTTCCACACGGCGGCGGAGGTGTTCGAGGCCTGCATGAACAGCCTTTGAAAAATAAATTACTAAAATTTTCGCAAATCACTTGACAAGGGGCCTCTGTTTTGCTGCGGCCGCACAAGGAAGATGTTTTTGCAGTGCAGACAGCAATAATCCTCCTCTGTCAAGGTAAACTAAGGAAAGACCTTTAGACACAGGAGGAATCATATGGAACCACGGAAGATCACAGAGGAGACGCTGGCGGCCTTTGCCCGACAGCTGGGAGAGGAGGAGCGCAGCCCCGCCACCCTGGAAAAATACCTGCGGGAGGTCCGCCAGTTCGCCGCCTTCCTGGGCGGCCGTGAGGTGACCCGGGAGCTGGCCGCCGCTTGGAGGGAGGAGCTGTCCGCCCGCCAGTCCCCCGCCACGGTCAACGGCAAGCTGACTGCCCTGGACCGCCTGCTGGCTTTTCTGGGCTGGGAGGACTGCCGGGTGAAGCACCTGCGGGTGCAGCGGCAGCTGTTCCGGGACTCCGCCCGGGAGCTCAGCCGGGAGGAGTACGCCCGGCTGGTGGAGACGGCCCGCCGCCTGGGGCGGGGTCGGCTGTCCCTGCTGATGGAGACCATCTGTGCCACCGGCATCCGGGTCAGCGAGGTGCGCTATATCACGGCGGAGGCAGTGCGGGAGGGCCGGACGGAGATCGCCCTGAAGGGGAAGATCCGCACCATCCTTCTGCCGGGGAAGCTGTGCCGGAAGCTGGAGAAGTACGCCCGGCAAAAAAAAATCACCTCCGGCGAGCTGTTCCTCACCAGAAGCGGCAGGCCCATGTCCCGGAAGCAGATCTGGGCAGAGATGAAGGGGGTGTGCCGGGCGGCCGGGGTCGCTCCGTCCAAGGTCTTTCCCCACAACCTGCGCCACCTGTTTGCCCGGTGTTTCTACCGGGTGAGCCGGGATGTGGCAAAGCTGGCTGACGTGCTGGGCCACTCCAGCATCGAGACCACCCGCATCTACCTCATCTCCACCGGCGCCGAGCATGCCCGGACCCTGGATCAGCTACGGCTGATCTCCTAGCTTATGACAAAATTGTTCTTCTGTCATTAAAATTGCTCCAAAATTTCAAAATACATAATTGGAGTAGTTTATATTTTACCATTTTCTGAAATAGAAATCAATCTTTTTTCCAGATTCAGGCATGACAAATCAGGCCAAAAAACATTTTGTCTTTTTGGCCTGATTTGTCGTGCCTTTTTTCAGAAAATCCTGATATTTTAGACACTTTTTTCTTCTGCCTGGAAAGGAGGAAACTGTCAACGCCGCTCTATCCCGCATATTTTCTATGACGGAAGAACAATTCTGTCTATAAATGGGAGGGAGTCGTATGGGGTAACGAAAGAGAGCCGCATCTCCCAAGGGGAGAACGCATTGCAGGAGCCCCAGACACAGGGGATCACGGTCACCCGGGAGCAGATCGGCTCCTATCTGTCCAGCCTNCTGTCTATAAATGGGAGGGAGTCGTATGGGGTAACGAAAGAGAGCCGCATCTCCCAAGGGGAGAACGCATTGCAGGAGCCCCAGACACAGGGGATCACGGTCACCCGGGAGCAGATCGGCTCCTATCTGTCCAGCCTGGGGGAACGAGGGCGGAACCCCAGCACAGTATCCTCCTACCGAAAGAAGCTGGAGCTGCTGTATGCCGCCCTGCCCGGCGGCCGCATCGGCCGGGGCACCCTGCGCCAGTGGCGGGAGCAGCTGCTGGACCAGGGATACTCCCCCAGCACGGTCAACACCAGCGTGTCCGCGGCCAACAGCTTCCTGGAGTGGCTGGGCTGCAGGGAGTTCCAGCTGACGGGGCGGCTCTCCTGCGGCAGGGATGCCCAGCTGGAGCTGACCCGGAGCGAATACCTGCGCCTGCTGTCCACCGCCCGGGCTCTGAGACAGGAGCGGGTCTATCTGCTGATCAAGCTGTTCACCTCCACCGGATTGCCGGTCCACGAGCTGGAACAGGTGACGGTGGAGGCGGCGGGCGAGGGGGTCCTGCTCCTCCCGGGGGAGGCGATGCCCCAGCGCCTGCCCGACTGCCTCCGGAGGGAGCTGCTGGACTACGCCCGGAGGCGGGGGATCTCCTCCGGCCCCATCTTTGTCACCCGCACCGGCCGCCCCTGCGGCCGGGCCGGGGTCTCTGTCAGCATCCGCCGGCTCTGCCGGGATGCCCAGGTCCCCCCGGAAAAGGGCAACCCGCGGTGCCTGCGGAAGCTGTATTACACCACCCGAGCGGAGATCGAGGCCACTGTGGCCCAGCTGGTGGAGCAGACCCATGAGCGCCTGCTGGAGGCGGAACAGGCCGCCGTCGGCTGGGGCGGCTGTCAGGAGGTGAGGGGCGCCTGAACACACCGCCCGCCCTGGGCGGGCTGACTACACTCTGTTCGAGATGAGAAAAGGAGAAATGCGACATGCGAAAACTGAGAAAGCCGCTGAGCTGGCTGCTGGCGGTCTGTATGCTGTTCAGTCTTCTGCCCGGCACGGCCCTGGCGGCGGACCCGGACCCGGCTCCGGTCGCGGACACGACCACCTACACCGACTGGGAGGACCTGTTCGGTGTGGGCGGAAGCGCCTACCTGACCACCAAGGACATCGGACGTATCTGGACGGACAAGTCCGTGTCCACCCAGGATATCAAACTGCCCGGCACCACCATAGAGGGGCTGACGGACAACACGGTGAAGAAAGAGGCTGGCGCTGACTTTCTGGTGGCCCTGTCCGGCCTGGGCTCGGCGGCCACCATTGTGGACGAGACCAAGGTGCCCACGGACACCGTGATCGTGCTGGATATGGCACCGGAAATGGAGCCATATGTAGAGGATATGGTAGCGGCAGCAAACGACGCACTGGAAAATCTTTTGACCGCCAACCCCAACAACCGGATCGCTGTTGTGGCGTACGGTAATACGGCAATCCCCCTGTTGCCGCTGGATCACTACAGCAACTATTCCGATCAGTCCCCGGAGGAGTTGCTGCAGGTTGGGGTCCATGATAACGGTATTTGGGCAGATACCACTTATGTCGCTTCCTATGGCAAGACGGATGCGGGCATCTCAATTGTCGAGGAAGAATTTGAGTTTGACAGCGGAGAAGAGAGAAACACGCAGATTGGTATTTATACCGGTATGGATCTTCTGCTCCAAACGTCGGATACCACTGTCACCGTGGACGGTGTCGAGCTGACCCGGGCCCCTGTGATGGTGCTCCTATCCTGCGGCGAGCCGGAGAATGGTGATACCAACTTTATGACGCCTTCCAGGCGAAACATTGATCCAGAGTATATTGGAAATAATACTCCTCTGAATCACAGAGCCCAGGCCTTTGTGACAATGATGACTGCTGGCAATATGAAGGCCAAAGTATCAGAGCACTACTATGGAGCAGATCCCGACCGCTCCGTACACGTCTTCACTGTTGGTGTCGGTCTTGAGGAGGCAGGTCCTGACGAAGGACTTGCCATCACTGCCCTCAACCCCAAAGAGCGTCTGGAGACTGGTGCCGGCTTTGGAGATGAACTAAAACAGGCGTACACCGACTACCAGACAAACGGCTCCGTCCGTCTCAGCCGCGCTGAAGGGCCGGCAGGTGCGGACCAATATACTACTATTTCCAAAACCGATAACCCCGGAAGCGACAATATTACTTACGAAGATTACAAGTACAACGATAATTTCTATTTAGCCAGCAACTTCCAGAGCCAAGAAGACTGGAACACAATTTTTCAGCAGATCCTAGACGAGATCAACACGATTGCCCCCACCTCCCCCACTGAGACCCCTGAGGGCGCACCGGGCACCGGCGGAGAGAGCGGCTTCATCACCTTTACCGATGAGCTGGGCCCCTACATGAAGGTGGTGGGCGCCCCCACCGTGCTCTATGGAGACCACGCGTTCACGGCCACAACAAACGACAATGGCGCTACTTACACCTTTACCGGCACGGTGGAGGGCAACGAGATCTACGGAGAGGCCAACCTGGCTGATCTGGAGCTGACCGTCACAGCAGACGGGGACACCCAGACCCTCACCTGGAAGGTCCCGGCCAGCCTGATCCCCCTGCGCACCGTCACAGCTACCACCCATGTAGACGGAGACGGCCACAAGACCTATTCCATCCAGCAGAACCAGGAGGCCTACCCCATCCGCCTGTTCTACTCGGTGGCCCGGGATGATGCTGTCACATTCGATCAGGACGACAACGACTACCTGATCGCCCACTCCAAAGACGGCACCACCAGCTTCTACAGCAACGCCTGGGATGCCGCCGCCAAGGATGACACTCAGTACGGCACCGCCACCGCCGTCTTTACCCCCGCTGCCTCCAACGCCTTCTACCACTACACCGAGGACACCCCCCTGTATGTGCTGGTGGACAATGTTGCAGGCGGCAACCAGAATCTTCTGACGCACGATGAGGCCCTGGATCACCTGCTCCAGTCCACTGTTATTCCCGAGCGAGGGACTGTTGTGATCGATGGAACGACCTATAATATCGTGCGCGCTCAGGAGGCGCATAAAGGCCAAGGCGCCGCCTTCTTCTATGAGCACCGGTATTATCAGGCGCAAGGCACAGGGGACACGGGCGAGCTTGATGCCGACCTGCTCACCGACTACCATCTGGTGCTCAACCCCCAGGCGCTCATCGGCCACACAGATGGAGACGCCGACGGCCTATACATTAAAGCAGGCTCCGCCAAGCTGAGCCGTGTGTCCGACGGCAGCGCCGACAAGACCGTCAACGGGACCGGCACCGCCGTCCACTACCGCCACCCGGTCTATAATGTGGACGACACCACAGTCACCGTCCGTCTGGGCAACAACGGCCTGCGCACCGAAAAGACCCCCACCGGGGCGCTGACGGTGAAGGTAAATACGACCACTGGCAGCAATGTCCCCAGTCCCGAGCCGGAATTCACCTACAAACTGGAGCTTTACAACGTGTCGCCGGAGGGAACTGTAAACGGGAAGCTGGATACCCAGAAGGCCCCTGTCACAGTCAAGATCGGGGATGGCTCAGAGACTCCGCTGAACTCCGATGGGACCTTCCAGCTCCAGCCCGGCCAGACCGCGACCGTTTCCGGTATCCCGGCGGGAACCGCCTATCAGCTGACTGAGACGGCAATTGCGGGCTACGAAGATACTTACGAAAATTCTTATCCCGGATATGAAACCACCCCACAGGGGCGGGTCGTGTATGACTCGACTGGCAATATAGCCGCGTCCGTTACCGTCAGTCACGCTTATGACCCCTCTCAGCGAAGCTTTACCCTCACTTACAACGGCAACGCAGTTCAAGGCAGTGTGACCAATGTCCCGTCTGCCCAGTCCAACATCACAGGCGGCACTCAGGTAACCCTGGCCGGCGGCCCCACACACAGCGCCGTGGGCGGCGTCGCGGTAGCTTTCATCGGCTGGACGGATGCAACTAACAAGACCACTACGATCCTGTCCGCCAACGATACCGCCCCCACCACTGTGGCCAGCCCCTACACTGTCAACGCCGACACCACCCTGTATGCCGCCTGGGGCTACGACACCGACGGTGACGGCAAGCCCGACGTTACAGAGGACAAGCGCACCGTGACCTATAACGCCAACGGCGGCACGTTCGGCAGTGATGAGACCAAAACCGAGACGGTCCCGGCGCAGCCCAGTTACAGGCTGAACACCACCGCCGAATTCAAGCCCACCCATGCGGATGATAAGAGTACAAAGGTGGCCTTTGTAGGCTGGTCTCTGGATAAAAAGGACACCATTTACGGACTGGATGACAACTATGATGACAGCATCCTCGCCGCCACGGTGGATGTCTCTTCGGAGGATAAGACCGTCTACGCCGTATGGGGCTATGACACCAACGGCGACGGCAAACCCGACGTGCAGGATGAGTCCTATGGCATCACCGCTTCTGTTGATGGAGGCAACGGCTCCATCACGCCCCCGACCCGCTATGTGATCGCCGGGACGGATGCCGAATTTACCATCACTCCCAATACAAACTACGCCCTGGACACCGTCACCATTGTGAAGCAGGATGTCAGTGGTTCCACAGTGGAAACTAAGACCTACCCCAACGACGGGGAGCACAACATCCCCGGCTATACCAGCGGAATCCTCACCTTGAGTGATGTCCGGTCCGACTACGCCATCACCGTCACCTTTGCGGTGGATGCGGACAAAGACGGCACTCCGGACAAGTACGACCGCACCCTGACCTATGACGCCAACGGCGGATATTTCGGCAGTGAGGGCACGACCGAAAAGACGGAGACCGGCCTGAACGACGGGGACAGACACACTCTGAAATCCACAGACGAGTATCATCCCTCCCACGCCGACCAGGACGGCCATAAGGTGCTGTTCATCGGCTGGACAACAGATACTTCCGCACAGAATAAAGTCTATAAGCGCGGCGATACTCCGCCCAAAACCTCCACGCGCCTGACCATCAGCGGCGATATGACGGTCTACGCAGTGTGGGGCCTGGACAGTGACGACGACGGCACGCCGGATGTCACCGAAGATGACCACCACATCACCGCTACCGCCGGGCCCAAC
Organism: Clostridium phoceensis; assembly: GCF_001244495.1. Taxonomy (NCBI): domain Bacteria; kingdom Bacillati; phylum Bacillota; class Clostridia; order Eubacteriales; family Clostridiaceae; genus Clostridium; species Clostridium phoceensis. Next base: position 139,858 of record NZ_LN866274.1, read on the forward strand.
GGCTCCATCAATCCCAAAGAAGCCTATGTGTCCGATGGAGGAAGCGCCACCTTCACCATCACCCCCGTCAGCGGCTACGCCGTGGACACCATCACCATTGACAGCACAGCGCATAAAAATGACGGAACGGCTCCCGCCCCCGGCACCAGCTGGACTTCCTACACCTTTAAGGATGTGACGGAGGATCACACGATTTCTGTCACCTTCGGTCTGGACGAGGACGACAACGGTGTGCCTGACGCCAACGAGCCGGAGGCCGCCTATACCCTGACCTACCACGCCAACGGCGGCGCGTTCGACGGTCAAACTGATCCATATGTGGTAAACGATGTGGCGGCAGGCCCGCATACTCTGAGCGACATCGCTGCTCCCACCCACGACGCTGTGGAGTACAACGGACAGCAGGATGTCCCCGTCCTCTTCATCGGCTGGATGACTGAGGACGACCACGAAACCATTTACAGCGTCGAGGACACCGCCCCCAACACCGTGACCTCTGTCGCTATGGATGAGGACAAGGCGGTCTGGGCCGCCTGGGGCTATGACGAGGACGGCAACGACAAGCCCGATGTCACTGAGACCCAGTACACCGTCACCGCCCGCGTGGAGGGCGAGGGCGGCTCCATTGATCCGACCAGCAAGACCGTAAACGCCGGAGAGGACGTGGAGTTCACCATCGACGCCGAGGGCGGCTATGCCCTGGGCACCATCCAGGTGAACGGTAAAACTGAGTACACCAACGACGATATAACCGCTCCTTTTGAGGGCACCTGGACGCTGGAAAATGTTCAGGAAGCGGCCGAAGTTGTGGTCACCTTCGGCGAGGACGAGAATGACAACGGCGTGCCCGACGACAAGGAGGAGCCGGAGGAGGAGCAGTACACCGTCACCGCCTCCTCGGACAGCGAGGAGCAGGGCTCCATCGATCCCACCGAGGCGACCGTAGACGCCGGAGATGATCTGCCCTTCACCATCCACGCCGAGGACGGCTGTGCCCTGGACTACATCACCGTCAACGACGATGTGGTCTACTCCAACAACGACCCGGAGAACGCCTTTACCGGCAGCTGGACCCTGGAGGATATCCGGGAGGACAGCGAAGTGGTGGCCTATTTCGGTGCAGATGAGGACGAAGACGGCGTGCCCGACGAGCCCTCCTACTGGACCATCGAAGCCTCCGCCGGAAGCGGCGGCGGCATCGACCCGGAGGGGGATGTGTTCGTCCCGGACGGCGGGGACCAGCGCTTTGACTTTGACCCCGACCGCGGCTATGAGATCGACCGTGTCCGGGTGGACGGAGACAGTGAGCGTGTCCGCAGCTCCTACACCTTTGAGGAGGTGACGGAGAACCACACCATCCGCGTCACCTTTACGGAGACCGACGAGGGCGGTGACGATGATGACGACGACGATGACGACGGCGGCATCACCTATCTGACCATCACCGCCACGGCCGGCGAGGGCGGCTCCATCAGCCCGGACGGCCGGGTGCAGGTGGCCTATGACCGGAACAAGAGCTTCATCATCCAGGCGGACGAGGGCTATGAGCTGGCGGACGTGCTGGTGGACGGCAGGAGCGTGGGAGCCGTGGGCCGCTACACCTTCGAAAAGGTGCATAAGAACCACACCATCACCGCTGTCTTTACCGCCAGCCAGAAGCTGAACGGCGTGGACCGCTGGCTGAATACCCGGGACCACATCGCCTACCTCAGCGGCTATCCCGACGGCACCTTCGGCCCTGACCGAAACATGACCCGGGCCGAGGTGGCTCAGATGTTCTACGCCCTTCTGAATGACCAGAATGTGCCCGCCACGGTCTCCTTCTCCGATGTGCCCGACGGCGCCTGGTACGCTGACGCGGTGGAGACGCTGGCCTCCCTGGGCATGTTCACCGGCTATCCTGACGGCACCTTCCACCCCAACAGCACCATCACCCGGGCTGAGTTCGCGGCGGCGGCCCTCTCCTTCGCCGATATGGCTCCCAGTGCCCGGTGCAGCTTCCCCGATGTGTCCGCGCAGGACTGGTTCTACCCCTATGTGGCCAGCGCCGCAGAGTACGGCTGGATCGGCGGCTACCCCGACGGCAGCTTCCGCCCCAGCGGCTCGATCACCCGGGCCGAGGTGGCCGTGATCGTCAACCACATGCTGGGCCGGACCCCGGACCAGAGCTTCGTGGACCGCAGCCTGGACCGGCTGGTCAGTTTCTCTGACCTGAACAGCAACCACTGGGCCTTCTACCCCATCATGGAGGCTTCAAACAGCCACGACCACATCAAGGCCGGCGGCTCCGAGCAGTGGACCGGCATCAACAACTGATCCCGGCTTCCCTCTGTCCCATAGAAAAAGGGCCCGTGGGCACGACAAGTCGTGCTCACGGGCCTTCGTTTTTCTATACTTTTTTCTTGTCGTCCGTGCTTTCTGCCATCTCAATGCAGTTCTACTGATAAACTCCTGTGCCGATGGGCAAACCGCAGCTGCAAATTCAGGCCATTTTCAGGTATCCACCACTCTAAATATCTATGCCTATCCAAGGCAGCGGCCAGTCAGGCGGTAGGGGACTTCTTGATCTCACGACTAAAAGAAAGATGCGCAATCATGCCCAAGACGCCTTTTACAGAAATAGTAAAACCCCGAAAGTCTTGCAATCAAAAGACTCTCGGGGTTTTCTGGTGGTGCGGCTGACGGGAGTCGAATGGGCATTTTTTCTTTTTATGATTTTCTATTATATATCACAATCCCTTGTGTCCCAACGGATACAAGGGATTTATTTATTTTCCCAGCTCTCCTTTTTCGATAGCTTTTCATAAAAACAACGGACAAATAACGGACAAAAAGTAGCCACAAAAACCGGACCACCCTCCCCTTGTTTTTATTTGTAGAAAATTGAGAAAATATTAGAAATTTATCAAGGAAATTCATTTTTATACTTCTGTTTAAAATAATTATTCACGCAAGAAATTGCGCTGTGATTTTGGGGGTCTTAGGGAATAGCTGGCTATTGCTAATCATCGTTTTTTATACATGTCGATACACAAGATACATTATAAAATAAGAATACACCACAACATATTGCTTAGTATTTTAAAACATGCTACTATATGTCACAGGAACACAAACTAGTGTTCGATTCAAGAAAGGATGTGAAGTAAATGAGAATGAGAACCATTGAGCAAGCTGCCGATTATGTGCGGGAACATGATCCGGGCACAGCACTAACCAGAACCGCAATTAGAAGAAAAGTAATCGCAGGAGAAATTCCCTCTACTAGATGCGGAAAGAAGTATCTGTTGGACCTGGACAGATTAGAGGAATTTCTGTTTACGCCTCCTCCCTTCCACAGTGCCGAGATTCGGCCCATTAGGGGGTGAAGACGTGGATCAGCGAAACAGAAAGAGTGCCCGCCCTGCTGGTGGCACAGCAGAACGGGCGGAGGAAACGGGGTCGGCTTCGCGGGCGGACACCACTTCCAAAAACTATTGTACATCAGACCAGGACCGGACGCAAGCGGGATATATTTCTCAATTTCTACTTCCTGGGGCGGGACAAGGTCTCCATCTTCGGGATCTGGTAAGGATTACCCAGCGTTCAGAACGGGATGTAAGAAAGCAGATCCACATAGAGCGCCGGAGGCATATCCCGATCCTCAGCAACAACCTGGACGGATACTACCTCCCATCTAGCAAGGAAGAAAAGGACCGCTGCGTAGATTCGCTTCGCCGTAGAGCGGCGGAGATTCTGGAAGCCGCTGATGCAATCGAGAAAGCAGAGTGGTAGGCAGAATGGTTGAATATAAAAATTTACCTCCCGCCCTGCTCCGAGACGGTCTATTTTGCGTGTGGAAATATGAGAATCGGGAGGGAAAGCCCACAAAGGTTCCCTATAATCCCCGCACCGGCGGCAGAGCGCAGAGCACCAACCCGGCCACCTTTGCCCCGCTGGATACGGCGCTGGCAGTGCTGGGCCAGTATGATGGGCTGGGCGTTGGCATCTTCGGGCATGTGGGCGCGATCGACATTGACCACTGCATTGACGACTGCATTGACGACAACGGTGAACTGTCCCCGCTGGCCTTTGATGTGATGGACACCATAAAAGGCTATACGGAGTATTCCCCCAGCGGTCACGGCCTGCGGATTTTGTTCAAGGCTGCTGGTTTTCAGTATGACAAGGCCCGGTATTACATCAACAACCAAAAGCTGGGATTAGAGATCTACATAGCGGGATGCACCAACAAGTTTGTCACCGTGACCGGCAACGCCCTGACCCCTGGCCTTGAGATTGAGGAACATGGGGAACAACTGGCCGCTGTGCTGGAGAAGTATATGGTACGGACCAAAACGAAGAAAACCACACCAGCCTCCGCTTCTTGTGGACCGGTCGAGCTGGATGACGTGGCATTGATTGAAAAAGCCAAGAAGGGGCGCAACGGGGAGCAGTTTGCCGCCCTGTGGGCGGGGGATACCTCCTCCTATCAGAGCCAGAGCGAGGCGGATATGGCCCTTTGCAACTGGCTGGCGTGGTGGACCAACAAGGACGCCGCCCGGATGGATCGGCTTTTCCGCTCCTCCGGCCTGATGCGTGAGAAATGGGACCGGCGGCAGAGCGGGTCCACTTACGGAGCGATCACCATTCAGGAAGCTATTGCTTCTTGCTCCGGTGGATATGACCCACAGGCCCATTCCAGACGCAAGGCGGAGAAGATCACCACCGACACCACAAATGGACCGGTAAAGCTGGCGGACCTGCGCCCGGACAAAAATTCCCGCTATGGGTGGAGCGATATCGGCAATGGAAACCTGTTCGCGGATTGGTACAAGAACAAGGCCCGGTATGTGCCGGAGCGCAAGCGGTGGTATATCTACAACGGAAAGGTGTGGGAGCCGGACAGTGGCAATCTGAGGGCTATGGAGCTATGCAAGGACCTTGCGGACGCCCTGGCGGTCTATGCGCTGTCCATCCAGGACGAAAAGCAGAGGGTCGCCTATCAAGCCCATGTGGGGAAGTGGCAGCGGCGCACCAACCGGGAGACCATCTTGAAAGATGCGGCCAGTGTTCACCCGGTAAGCATGACAGAGTTTGACCAAGACCTCCATCTGTTCAACTGCAAAAATGGGACCCTGGACCTGAACACACGGGAATTTAGACCACACTCCCCATCTGATCTGCTGGCAACGATCTCCAGCGTGAAGTATGATCCGGAGGCAAAAAGCGAGCTGTGGGAGCGGTTTATCAACGACATCATGCAGGGGGACCACGATACCGCCGCATATCTGCAAAAGGCTATGGGCTACGGCCTGACCGGCGACACTTCGGAGGAGTGCTTCTTTACCCTCTACGGAGCCACCACCCGCAACGGCAAAGGGACACTTATGGAGACCTATATGACCCTTGTAGGCGGATATGGCCGGGCGGCACGGCCTGAGACCATCACTCAAAAGGACAAGGCCAACAGCAACGCTCCCACAGAGGATATCGCACGGCTGGCGGGAGCCCGTGTGGTCAACATCTCTGAGCCGGGCAAACAGATGGTCCTATCTGCCAGTCTGGTTAAGACCCTGACGGGCCGGGACACCATCAACGCCCGCTTTCTCAATGAAAATTCTTTTGAGTTTGTTCCGCAATTCAAGCTGTTCATCAACACCAACCACTTGCCGAAGGTGACGGACCCCACTGTATTTGATTCCGGGCGTGTGAAGGTGATCCCGTTCAACCGGCATTTCTCTGAAGAGGAGCAGGACAAGAGCTTGAAACACAAGTTGCGTCAGGCTGAAAATATGAGCGGTATTCTCAACTGGTGCCTGGATGGACTTTGGATGATGCGGGAAACTGGCCTTGAGGCTCCGCCCGCCGTCCGGGAGGCTACGGCCCAATACCGGCGGGACAGCGATAAGATAGCCCGCTTTGTGGATGAGATGATGGAGCCAGACCCACACGGGGGGATCAGGACCGAGGAGGCATACCAAGCCTATCAAGGGTGGTGCGAGCGCAACGGGCACCGAGCCGAAAGTATGTCCAACTGGAAGCAGGCTATGGAGGCCCACGCTGAAATCAAGCGCAAAAGGCCAGCGGGAGCACCGCACTCTGCGTCAAAGATGGCCTTTGTTTTAGGGATGAAATGGAGGGCGGGTCCGGGTGGGTCTGGCATTTTATAGTCCCTTCTATGCGAGAGAAAATTTTATACCCCTCGGAAAACCCGGCCCCACCCGGACCCCATTTTGCAAACCCTTGCGCCGCAACGGATTGCCGGTGTGGGCAAAAACGAAGAAAAGGAGCTGTAATCGTGAAAGATATAATTTGTCCCCTGGATGGTAAGCCCTGCGAAAAGGATTGCCCGGACCGCTACATAGATCATCCCGGTGGTGGCTGTTTCCTGACCACGGCCCAGGAATTGGGGGCGAAGATCATTGACCTGGGCGGCGGTGATGTTGGGATGATGTTCACTCCAAATGGGAAGAAGGTGAAAATATGACGGACAACCAGGCTTTAGCAATCGTAAAGCAGTTGGAGCGGATTGCGGATGCTCTGGAGGAAATCCTTTCTATGTGGGGTGATCCCAACGGGTAGAAAATCCCAGCGCAAAGGCGCAGATGGGGAGAGGGAACTTGCCGCCCTGCTCCGTGAGTATGGCTATCCCGTCGAGCGGGGCGGCTCCCTGTCCTTTGGGGAGGTGCCGGATTTAACCGGCCTCCCCGGCGTCCATATCGAGTGCAAGCGGGCGGAGCAGCTGCGGCCTTATTCCTGGCTGGAACAGGCGGAGCGGGACGCCGTGCGCTTTGGTGATGGCCTCCCCGCCGTGTTCTTCCGCCGCTCCCGCTCCCCGTGGCTGGTGGTGATGAAGCTGGGGGACTGGCTGGAGCTATATCAAACCCAGAGCGAACCAAGAAAAACCGCTCCCAGCGAGTGAGAGCGGCCCCGTGATGGTGTGTGAACTTGCCACCCACATTCTACCACGAAAGGGGCCGGACATCAATGACCAATGAAGAACTAGCGAGGGCGATCCAGGGCGGGGACAAGGACAAGCTGCTGGAGCTGTGGGCAGCGGTGCGGCGGTTTGCCCATGATCGGGCGTATCGGTGGACTATGGCGGTAGGTGGCCGGGCCGGGCTGTCTGTGGATGATTTCGAGCAGGTGGCCTTTCTCGCCCTTCTGGAAGCCCTGGAGGGCTGGGATGATAGGGGCGGGTCATTCCTCACATGGTACGGTCTAAAGCTCAGAGGGGCCTTTTCTGAGGCCAGCGGGCAGCGTACAAAGCGGGACCAGCTGGACCCCATTCAATCAGCGGTCAGCCTGGAGACGCCCCTTGCGGACAGGGAGGGAGATCTCCTGTACCTGGAGGACGTGATACCGGACCCCAGAGCGGAGGAAGCCCTGGAGAGCATCGGAGAGTGGGAAGCACTTCACAGGGCTGTGGACGGCCTGCCAGAGCATCAGAGGACGGTGATCCGGCGGCGGTATTGGCTGGAGCAGAAGGTGGACCACAAGATACACGCCGCTGCTCTGCGGGCTCTGCGACATCCCAGGGTATCCAGAGACTTGAGAGCATATCTTACATAGTGTTTAGGCACAAAAGAAGGTGATGCTTTGTATTTTCGCTGTAATGCTGGAGGGTGGAATAAGACCCATGAACAGGTTGAGAGGACACCCCGAATAGATAGTTTTGAGTTGGCATTTACCCATGCCTGGGGCGGGCTATTCTGTGGTGGGGAATACCTGGACATATACCAGGAAGATAGCTTTTGTGAGATATTTCCTCCAAGCGAATACAAGATCAATCTATCCCACAAGCGCAACGGCTATGGCGGGCGGCAGACCTTTTTCCTGTGCCCTGGATGTGGCGGGCGGGTGCGGTTCTTGTACCTGACCGGGCGGCGGGGGTTCTTATGTCGGAAGTGCGCCCGGCTGAATTACAAAAGCCAGCAGCAGACAAAGGACGGGATGGTGGACTACTGGAAGGGGATGGAATACGCAAAGAAATATCTGACCCTCCCACCGTGGCCTATAGATGGATTTTCCTTTTTGGGTTTTCGTCCAGATAAGCCGAAGGGGATGCACGAAACAACATACCGCCGCCACCTGATTCGCTTCTCACAATATCAGCTCCGGCACGGAAAGCGGCTGATGGAAGATCTGGCCCGGATATGCCGATAGTACATCCCCCCCACCCCTACCCTCTTTGGGAATCTCGCTAAGGGACCGGTGAGGGGAACTTTTTCCAACTCTGTGACATTATACAGAAAAAGGGGGCCGCTCGTGCGGGCAGCCCCCTCCTTCATCTCTTTATTCCAGCTCTAGCAGCAACTTCACCGCCTCCAGTCGTTCCCCTGGAGTGGCCTGTGGGTCGTCCCTGATCTGGCGGAGTGCTTCTATCTGCGCCTCCCTCTCCCGCTCCAGGCGGGCTCTCTCCGCCCTCTGGCGGCGCTCTTCTTTAGTCATGCTGTGCGGCCTCCTTTCCTATTTCTGTCTCTTGCTGTACAGGAAGCATCTGGAGAGTATCGGCCACATCTTCGATTAAACTTCTTGCCGCATAACAGGCTGAGTATAAGGCGTTAAAGTTTTTCTCTACCCAGTCGATTGCACAATCTCCCCGGCTTTTCCCTTTCTGATCTAACAGGCCATCACACCTCAAATCTCCAAAAGCAGGTTGAATTACATCTTCTAAAAGACCAAGCACCGCAATAGCTTTCTCCTCTGCGTCTTTGAGTTCATTGTAGATAACCGGGGCAGCAATAAGCGTTTTTGCTGATGTGCTCATACAGCAACCTCCTCCCAAGAGACAAGAGCATTTATCTCCGTTCCCTCAACAACGCAATCACGCATGGGGCAGGTAAAGCAGCTTGAGCTATATGGGCATGTCCTAGAAGCGGATTCTCTTTGTACCTTCGGGGCTCTGGCTTTTTTCAACAGGGTGGAGACTGTAGACTTTGAGACCCCGCAGCGGCGGGAGATCTCTGTGACTGTAAAGCCCGCAGCGAACAGGGCCAAATATTCAGATGCACGGTGTGATACTCTCATGCCGGCTCCACCTCCCCGTGGATGGTCGGCGTGCACCCCAGCGTGGCCGGAAAGCTGTTCAGATCCCGCTCCCACAACAGATTCCCATCTTTGTCCCAGCTTGCGAAAATCACACCGAAGATCCTTTCTGCGAATATACCACAGTTTGGGCGGAACCTATCCCCGTCCCACATGCTCTTGTATCTGGTCCCCACCATCTGGTAAGCGCCCCACACACCATCATAAGCCTTGAGCATGACCGAAGGCTTTCTGGTGCCGGGGAAAGTTGCATAGCACAGGCAGAGGTCCACAGAGCCGTCTCCTCCCCTGCTCTTATGTCTGGGCGGTGCCGGGTATCTGTCAAAGGCCACAGCCACCCGTCCGCCATCCTGCACCCCAGCCCCCTCCAGGCAGTCACCCACCACAGGGACAATGGCCCGGTCTGTTTCTTCCATTATGGCCTCCACGCTCTTGAGAGTGGCTAGGTTGCCATGTATCGTTTCCATCGGTATCTCCTCCATCTTGAAATCTGGAGGGGACCGTGGTAAGCTATCACCATAGCCCCCTCCGGGGTTACAGGCTCCTATATCCTCTTGCTTTGGTCGGCTGGGATATGGGGGCTCTCTTTATGCTACACAGAAGCGGCGTGTGGTCGTGGTCCTGGTAAATCTGGCCGCCACCTCCGGCAAGGCCGCTTTGATGGCCGCTGTGTCCATTCTGGTGGAAGTTACGTGCTTCCATGTGATTCTATACTCCCCAGCCTGCACGGCTTCAGAATCGCCCATAAACACCTTTATAGCGTCCCTGATGGTTTCCGCCTCTGCCTCAGCCTCTGCGATCAGGGCTTGCAGCTGGCGCAGCTCCCGGACCTTGCTTTCTAATTCGTTTGTGCTCATTACAAATTTCCTCCTTGTTTTCTCTGGGACAAGCGCTGGTGGGCTTTACAGGGGATTCCATCTTGCAGGGCTCATTCTGTATCCCGTTCCGGTCTTATGTAGTGGTCTTGATCCTATCGTCCACTTTCGCTTGTCCCGCTTGGGGTGTCCCCCCTTGCTACGGTCTTATTATACTATATGTTCCCATATAAATCTATTGACAGAACAGCTAAATATGTTCCCATATATTTGTTGCATTTTTATATGGACACATATAGACAGATATGCTATAATAGAGGCACAATAAAGAGGGTATGCCTCATTTCAGGACGCCCCCGGAAGGTGAGCAATATGTCAGTCAGTGAAGCACAGAAAAAGGCATCAATTAAATACCTTGAAAAGCTGGACGAAATTAGAATTAGGATGCCTAAAGGCAAGAAGGACGATATAAAGGCCGCTGCCTCCACCGCTGGCGAGAGCATGAATCAATATATAGTCTCGGCGATAGATCAGCGGATGGAGCGAGACGAGCAAGAGGGTGGGGGCTAAACCCCGCCTTTTTGCCGTCCTGAAATTGAACGCATGAAAAAGCGAGGGCATACACTTACCCTCGCAAAATAAAAGACGGCACCGAACACCGGCACCGCCTGATTTGTGTACTTACTTTACTTTTGGAAGCGGGAACTTGATCACATTCCCACACTCCTCCGCCCATTCCAGAAGGGCGTTTACTCCATCACGGACTTCCTCATTGGATTCCTCCAGCTTGTCCAGCCGATCAATGATGGGTTGTAATTTCTGATCGAATTTTTCATCCATCATCTGGCCGATGGCCTCTAGCAGCTCTTTGTCTACCATCATCATCACTCCTTGCTCAGATTATACGGTGTCGGTATTCGGTTGTCAAGGTACTTGCAGAGGCGGCGGGTTGGGCTGGTCTACGATTCAGCGCTCCATTGGCCGATTGCCCGCTCTTGCCTGGTGCCTATTGCTTCAGCACCATTTGACCTCTCGCTATGGTCTTATTATAATATATCTGTGCAGATATATCAATGCGCACAGTAGCCAAATATATCTACGCAGATATATACAATATGTATATATACACAGATAGACAAATGTGCTATAATAGAGCCATAATGGAAAGGGTGTCCCTATTTCAAGACACCCCCTGGAGGTGAGAGCATGCCAGTATCAAAGGCACAGCAAAAAGCCGTCAATAAGTATATGAGTGAGAATTATGACCGCATAAACCTAACCGTCCCGAAAGGACAGAAAGAGATCATCAAAGCCCACGCAGAGGCCCACAGCGAGTCCGTCAACGGCTTTGTGAACCGGGCCATAGCGGAGACTATGGAGCGGGACAACGGCGCTCCTGCGGGGCCAAATAAGGAGGAATGACCTGTGGCCACGATCAAGAAGCGAGAGGGCAAGACGGGAACAAGCTACCTTATTCGGTCCTCATGTGGCTATGACACATCGGGCCGACAGGTGATGCGCTCCATGACGTGGAAACCGAAGCCAGGCATGACGGAGAAGCAGATTGAGAAGGAACTGAATCGGCAAGCGGTTTTGTTTGACGAAAAGTGTTCGGCCCAGGGTGTGGGCAACGGAAACATCAAGTTTCAGGCCTTTGCGGAACAGTGGTTCAAAGAATACGCAGAGCCCAATCTACGCCCCCGGACTGTGGCACGGCTTCAGACAGTTGGAGGAGCGGACCTATCAGGCCATCGGACATATTCGCCTAGACAAACTGACCGCACGCCACATCCAGCGATTCATTGATAACCTGGGGGAGGATGGAATCAGCACAAAAAGAGACCTTGCAAAACCAAAGGCCGATTTATCCGCCATATTGAAGGGTAGAACCCAAAAGGACCTAGCAGAGACCAGCGGCGTTTCCCGCTCCACTATATCGTCTATGTGTCGAGGGGAGGGAGTAACCCTAACCACAGCAGAGAAGATCTCCACGACTCTGGGGAAAGCCACAAAAGAGCTATTTACCATCCAAAAGGGAAGCGGAAAACTTGCCCCGAAGTCTATCCAGCACTATCTCTCCTTTGTATCATCTGTTCTGGACTATGCCTTTCGGTTTGAAATAATCTCCTCCAATCCATGCAAGCGTGTGGTAATCCCTGCCGGAGAGGCCCCGGAACGGGATTGCTATACTGTCGAGGAAGCACAAACATTTCTTGAAAGTTTGGACCACGCCCCTATTAAGTACAGGGCCTTCTTTGTTTTGGCGATTTATGGCGGATTCCGGCGCGGAGAACTGTTAGGGCTTGAGTGGCAGGACATAGATTTTCAGTCCCACGTGGTCAAAGTGCAGCGGACTTCTCAATACCTAGCAGGACGTGGAACATTTACCGATGATACCAAGACCGAAAAAAGCCACCGGGCATTAAAGCTCCCCGCTCCAGTGTTTAACGTACTGCGGCAGCTCCGGGCAGAGCAGGCACAAGACCGGCTACGGTTGGGAGATCAGTGGCACAACTCCGGTCGCCTGTTTGTGGGCGATATGGGAGATCCGATTCACCCCAACACACCATATCACTGGCTGCGGCGTTTCTGCGAAGAGACAGGCCAACGGTTTCTAGGTATCCACACATTCCGACATCTCAATGCCTCCCTGCTAATCAACAGCGGCGTGGATGTCAAAACAGTATCCGCCTCCCTGGGTCACTCCCAAGTGACAACTACACTCAATATCTATGCCCACACTTTCGAGGAGGCACAGGCCAGAGCGAGCGAAGCTGTGGCTGACCTTCTATCAAAGAAACAGGCATAAAAAAGAAGCTGTCTCCCATCGTTGGAGGCAGCTTTTTCAAACCATAACGGACAAACAACGGACAAATCACCTAGTAGAAGAAAAAGAAAAGCCCCGGAATCCTTGATTTACAAGGACTCCGGGGACTCAAAGAGTGGTGCGGCTGACGGGAGTCGAACCCGTACGCCCATAGGACACAAGCACCTCAAGCTTGCCAGTCTACCAATTCCAGCACAGCCGCAAATCAGCGGCTCTTTCAGAACCGCTTGATTATTATACAATTTTTACAGGGGTTTGTCAATGAATTTTTACTGGGTTTCCTGACCGCCCCGCATCGCCTCGTGCTCCCGGCGCAGCTCCTGCCAGAGCTGGCGGGAATCCCACGTCCGGTTGGTGGGAGTCAGCACTGCCTTCAGGAGCACAGGCGGAAACTCCGTCCTGCGCATGGTGTTCAGCAGCTGGTCCAGCCTGCCGGGCCCCAGGTCACAGAAGACCATCATCGCTTCCGGGATATCCGCCTGCTGTTTCGGGTCCTCTTCGCCTTTTCCGGCGGCCACCTGCTCCAGGGGCAGGTGGTACCGGGAAGGCTCCACCATGCGGACCCGGACCCGGAGCATCATGAGCAGGGCCCGCAGCGTCTTAAATTCATCGCCCCCGCAGTTGTATAGCAAAACTGTTTCCTTTGCCATGACAGTCCCTCCTTCTGGTCCCGCCGGAGCCGGAAGATCCGGCTCCGGCAGTTTTCCCATCCTTCCGCATGCAGGGTCCAGCTGGGACGCCTGTCACACCCCGGCCAGCGCCTGCTCCAGGTCCGCAATGATGTCCTTCACATCCTCAATGCCCACTGAGAAGCGAACCAGGTCGGGGGCTACCCCAGCCGCAGCCAGCTCCTCGTCGTTCATCTGGCGGTGGGTGGAGGAGGCGGGGTGGAGGACGCAGGTCTTGGCATCGGCCACGTGAGTGGCGATGGAGGCCAGCTTCAGACCGGCCATGAAGGTCTCCGCTGCGCTCCGGCCTCCCTTGACCCCGAAGGAGACCACGCCGCAGCTGCCGTTGGGCAGGTACTTCCGGGCGCGCTCATAATACTTGTTGCCCGGCAGGCCGGCGTAGTTGACCCACGCCACCTTGGGGTGCTTCTCCAGGTACTCCGCCACCGCCTGGGCGTTGGCGCAGTGCTTGGCCATGCGCAGGGGAAGGGTCTCCAGACCGATGTTCAGCAGGAAGCAGTTCTGGGGGGAGGGGATGGAGCCCAGGTCCCGCATGAGCTGGACGGTGGCCTTGGTGATATAGGCGCCGCCCAGGCCGAACCGCTCGGTGTAGGTCACGCCGTGGTAGCTCTCGTCCGGGGTGCACAGGCCGGGGAACTTGTCTGGATAGCGGGTCCAGTCAAAGTTGCCCGAATCCACGATGGCCCCCCCCACCTGGAGGGCATGTCCGTCCATATACTTGGTGGTGGAGTGGGTCACGATGTCGGCCCCCCACTCGAAGGGTCGGCAGTTCACCGGGGTAGCAAAGGTGTTGTCGATGATCAGGGGGACCCCATGGCTGTGGGCCGCATCGGCAAACTTTTCGATGTCCAGCACAGTCAGGACCGGGTTGGCAATGGTCTCCCCAAAAACGGCCTTGGTATTGGGCCGAAAGGCCGCATTGAGCTCCTCGGCGGTGCAGTCCGGGTCCACGAAGGTGAACTCGATGCCCATGCGCTTCATGGTGACAGCAAACAGGTTGTAGGTGCCGCCGTAGATGGTGGAGGAGGACACTACATGGTCGCCGCAGGAGGCAATATTGAAAATGGAGTAGAAGGAGGCCGCCTGGCCGGAGGAGAGCAGCATGGCAGCGGTGCCTCCCTCCAAGGCGCAGATCTTGGCCGCCACGGTGTCGTTGGTGGGGTTCTGGAGGCGGGTATAGAAATAGCCGCTGGCCTCCAGATCAAACAGCTTGCCCATCTCCTCGCTGGTCTCATAGCGGAAGGTGGTGGATTGTACGATGGGGAAATTCCGTGGCTCCCCGTTTCCGGGGCGGTAGCCCGCATGCAGGCAGTTGGTGCCGATCTGATAGTGACTCATGCTCTGATTCCTTCTTTCTCTCTGGAGCGGCGGCGCCGCTCTTCGGTACAATGTAGTTTAGATTAAACGGGTCCGCGCGTTTTGTCAAGCCCCTTCATTCGGGGCCTCCTGCCCCTGCCTCGGCTGGGAGAGCACCGCCTCCTCTCGAGTCAGGATCTGGTGGTTCCGGTAGCTCACCGGCTGTCCGGCCACATTGATCTCCACTGCCTCCACTCCGTCCAGCTGGCTCATGGTGAGGACGATGCAGTAGTCGGCCACGGTGAGGGAGATGTCCGTCAGTCCGCCGTACTGCTCCGACAGATTCAGGACCAGCACCCCCTCCTCCAGCCCCCAGCTCCGCAGGGACACCCCGCTGGGAAAGGGGCTGTTCAGCTCCTCCTCCGTGGGACCGGAGAGCAGAGCCTCCATCAATTCCCGAGGGCCCGGGTCCGCCTCCCCCTGGTAGGGCTCGCTGAGGATGGCGCTGCCGTCCTCCAGACCGGAGGCGAAATAGAGCTGGTATCCGCCCTTCTCCGCGGCAGTGCCGCAGGCCCCCAGCAGGAGCAGCAGCCCCAGGAGCAGGCACATTGTCCACCGCTTCATCCCCGGTCTCCCTCCTTCCGTTTTTCCGGCACAGCGGGAAAGCCCACCGTGAACACGCTGCCCTCCGGCTGGCGGGCCCGGACGGTGACCCATCCCCCGTGGCGGCGCACCGTGTCCCGGACAATGGACAGCCCCAGCCCGGTGCCGCCGGCGGCCCGGGAGCGGGCCTTGTCCACCCGGTAGAACCGGTTGAACACCTTGGGCATGTCCTCCTCCGGGATGCCCACCCCCGTGTCCGATACCTCCAGAAGGACCTGGTCCCCGTCCCGGTACACGTCCGCCATCACCCGGCCGCCTGGCCGGTTGTACTTGATGCCGTTCTCCAGCAGGTTGAAGCAGATCTGGTATAGGTCGTCCTCCGTCCCCTGGACCACACATTTATCCTTCAAATTGGATCCCAGGGCCACCCCAGCCGCGTCCGCCACCGGCGCCAGCATGGACAGCGCCCGCCGGGTGACCGCCGACACGTCCACCGGGAAGGTCTCTGCCGCCGGCAGGCTGTCCAGCCGGGTCAGGGCCAGCAGGTGCTCGGTGATCCGGGTCAGCCGGTCTGCCTCTGTCCCGATGTCGGAAACGAAGTCCCGCAGGGTCACTTGGTCCATGGTCTCGTTCTGGAGAATGGAGTCTGCCAGCAGCCGGATGGAGGCCAGAGGGGTCTTCAGCTCGTGGGAGGCGTCGGATACGAAGCGCCGGCGCACCTCCTCCGTGGTCTGGAGACGGTCAGTGAGCTGGTTAAACTCCTCCGCCAGCAGGGCCAGCTCGTCCCGGCCCGAGGGCTGGAGCCGGTGCCCATACTCCCCCTCCCCCACAATGCGGATGGCGCTGAGCAGGGCGGTAAAGCGGGAGGAGAGCATTTGGGCGAAAAACAGGCTCATCACCAGGGTCACCGCCGCAACCACCAGGGAGATGCTCCGCAAATTTTTTTGTAAGTTCAACAACAGCGCGCCCTGGACCGCGTCCTCCTCACAGATATAGACGCAGCCGATGGTCATATTGCGGTACACGATGGGGACCGCCGCCGTGGAACGGAACACCTGGCCGCTGAACTCGGAGCAGGTCACGTCATTCCCCCCAAGGGCCAGCACCACCTCCTGATAGAGGGCATAGCGGTACTGGGGTTCTTCCGGCTCCTCCTGGACCGGGGCGGTCTCCGCTGTCTCCCCACGCTTCTCCCTGGGCTGGGTACTGTCGTACAGAATCAGCCCTGCGGGGTCGGTGACCACTACCCGGGTCAGGCCGCTGCTGTCCAGCATGGTCATGACCCGCTCCACCTGGTCCGAGGTGAGCAGCTCCAGCTCCATCAGGGCAGAGGCCATCACCGCAGCCTGGCTCTTCAGCGAATCCCGCTTGGAGCCAAACAGCAGGTCCTGGGAGGCCAGCACCGGGTAGGTGTTCAGCAGAATCAGCACCACTGACACGATGGCCAGGTAGCTCATGGCGTATTTCATCTGGATGGAGGAAAAAAACGGAACTCTGCCCCTCTTTTTCTTCTTTTCCTCCCGCACAGCGCTCCCTCCCTTTTCCCGCAAGCCGGATATTTTCAGCCTTTGTTTCCCGCTCCCCGGACCGGCATCCGGATCCGCAGCAATGTTTTGACATCCTCCAGGATCTCCGGTCCCGATACCCGGATCATCAGCCAGCGCCCCATTCGGCTGGGTCTGGAATTCTGATAGACCTCCCGCACATAGGCGGTCAGACCAGGGAGCACCAGTTCCATTGCCGGGGCTTCTTTTTGTCCGATGGAGATCATACAGGTAAAGGTGCCGGTATCCGGATAGATGGTACACAGCGCTCGTCCTCTGGCTCGATATTTTACATTCCAGCCGGGGGCCAGGCTGCACCCGCTGTACTCCACAGTGGGGGAGACCCCATAGGACTCCCGAAGAAAGCTGTGCAGCTCCCCCCAAAAGGGCGATCCCACTCCATGGCCCAGCTCCTCCAGGGATGGCTCACCCTGCTTGCCCTGTTCTTCTCGCTTTGACATCTCTTCCACACGCCTTTCCTCAAACGTTTTCCAGGCGGCGCGGGCCACGGGCGCTGAGATAGTACCCCACTCCCCACTTGGTCCGGATATACTCCGGGTTGGCCGGGTCCAGCTCCAGCTTTTCCCGCAGGCGGCGGATATGCACATCCACGGTGCGGAAATCCCCGATATACTCATATCCCCAAACCACGTTCAGCAGGTTCTCCCGGCTGTACACCCGGCCAGGGTTGCGCATCAGCAGCTCCATCAGGTCGAACTCCTTGGCGGTCAGCTCCACGGAGACCCCGTCCCGGCTGGCCGTCCGCTCCCCCGTGTTGAGGATAATGTGGCCTGCGGCCAGCTCATTGCCGCTTCGCTGCTGCTGGGCAGCCCCGGCCCGGCGGAGCAGAGCCCGCACCCGGGCTTTCAGCTCCAAGATGTTGAAGGGCTTTGTGAGATAGTCGTCCGCCCCGCACTCGAAGCCGATGATCTTGTCCGTGTCCTCCCCCTTGGCGGTGAGCATGATGATAGGCACGTTGGAGAACTCCCGGATGCGCATGCATGCCTGGAGGCCGTCGATCTTGGGCATCATCACGTCCAGGATGATCAGGTCGAAGCCCCCCTCCCGGGCCAGCTCCACCGCTTCCTCTCCGTCATAGGCGTCCTGGACCTGGTAGCCCTCGTGCTCCAGATTGAACTTGATGCCCTTTACCAGCACCCGCTCGTCGTCCACGATCAGAATCTTTGCCATTGCGTCTTTCTCCTTACTCAGCGGGTGAGTCCGGTCCCCCCACTGTCACATAGTCATATACCTGGGCCAGGATGCCCTCGCCGATCCCCTTCACCTCAGTGAGCTCTTCCACGCTTTGGAAGGGGCCGCTGCTCTCCCGGTAGTCCACGATGGCCTGGGCCCGCTTCTCCCCGATCCCCGGCAGCCGGGTCAGGTCGGCTGCGGAGGCGGTATTCAGATCAATGACCTCTCCCTCCAGCAGGCTGTCCGGATAGCCGTCCTCCACCTCCGGCAAGGAGGCGCTGACCGCAGGCACCTGTTTTGAGACGGTCACCTGGTACTCCGCCTCCCCCAGCTGTCCGGAGACAAAATAGCCCCCCGTCACCACCAGAAAGGCGGCGGTGAGCCCCAGAACGATCTTGTCAAATCTGGTCATGGCGGCCAAGTTGTTCCCTCCCAGCTGTTGCGGAATTCGTCAGATCCTGCTATAATGATTGCAATTATAATCTCACCAGGAGCGGGAGCGCTCTGCTCCCGCGCTGATGGTAGTATATCATAAATATGAGGATTTTCCTATGAAAAAATATCGTCTTTCTTCCCTGCTGGTCACCTTTGTGCTGGCCCTCACCCTGCTGGCCCCCTTCTCCGCCCTGGCGGCCGACGCCCCCCACATCACCTCCCGCCATGCCGTTTTGATGGACGCCAATTACGGTGAGATCCTCTACGAGAAGGCTGCCCGGGAGAAGGCCTACCCGGCCAGCATCACAAAGGTGATGACCGCCCTGCTGGTGTCGGAGGCCATCGACCGGGGCGAGCTGTCCCAGGATCAGATGATCACGGTGAGCAGCACCTCCCAGTTCGACCTCTCCGCCGACGGCTCCACCGCCAACCTGAAGCCGGGGGAGGTCATCTCGGTGAAGGACCTGATGTACTGTCTTCTCCTCCCCTCCGCCAACGAGGCAGCCAACATCCTGGCCGAGGCCGTGTGCGGCGACGTAGCCTCCTTTATCGAGCTGATGAACCAGCGGGCCAGGGAGCTGGGCTGCACCGGCACCCATTTCGCCAATACCCATGGCCTGCACGACGACGACCATTACACCACCGCCTACGACATCTGCCTGTTCACCCGCGAGGCTCTGAAGCACGACCTGATCCGGGAGGTGGTGGGCACCTCGGTCTACACCGTCCCCGCCACCAACCTGTCTGAGCCCCGGGAGTTCTACAACACCAACGCCCTCCTCTCCAACTGGCACTACATGGGCTATGTCTATGACAAGGCCATCGGCGTCAAGACTGGTACCACGCCGGAGGCGGGACGCTGCCTGGTCTCTGCCGCCGTGGACGGGGATGAGTATCTGATCGCTGTCATCCTGGGAGCGGAGCCGGCGGTCCGGGAGGATGGCTCCACCGACCTGAAGCAGTTCTCGGAGAGCACCGCCCTGCTGAAATGGGGCTTCCGGAATTTCCAGCGCACCACCATCTCCCAGGAGGACACCCCCGTGGCCGCAGTGAACGTCACCCTGTCCCAGGACGCCAACCAAGTCCTGGTCAAGCCGGTGGGCACCCTGGAGCGCACCCTCCCGGTGGATATGGACCTGGAGGCCATTGAGCCCACCATTTCCCTGTTCCAAGACACGGTAGAGGCCCCGGTGAAGGAGGGGCAGGTGATGGGGACCATGACCCTCACCTACGACGGGGAGGTATTCGGCACCCTGGACCTGGTGGCCACCACCTCTGTGGATCGCTCCGAGCTGCTCTATCGGCAGGAGCAGATCCGTCAGTTTTTTGCCAACTCCGGTACGAAGCTGATCCTGGCCGCAGTCCTGGTCGTGGCCGTCCTCGTCCTGCTCCGCCTGCTGGTCTTCCGTAAGCGCCGCCGTTACCGAGCGGGCGCCGGAGCAGGCGGGCGCCGGGGCAGCTATCATGGCCGGCGGCGCCGCTGACCTGCCGACCGATTCAAAAAAAGAGGTCCGCGGGCCCGTCTCACAGACGGGATCCGCGGACCTTTCTCTTTTACAGGAACTGTTTGAGCGCCTGGGCCATCTGGTCGGGACAGGATGTGGATTTCATCCCGCAGCGGATCCCCTCCATGCGCTGGATCGCCTCCTGCACCGGCATCCCTTTCAGCAGACTGGAGATGCCCTGGAGATTCCCGCTGCATCCCCCCGTCACCTGTACAGACTGGATGATTCCATCTTCCGCCTGGATCTCGAACTGCCGGGCGCACACGCCCCTGGGCTGATAACGGATCGTCATGGACTCCCACCTCCCTTCCCTGATCTTCCGGCCCGGGCTCTCTTTCATCCGGGCCGCTCCTGCTACTATACCAGACGGCGGAAAAAATAACAAGCGGAGGATCTTTCCCTGCGATCCCCCGCCTGTTGCCGCCCCGCATCACATCTCCTTCTGCTGGAGCTGGAGCCGGTCGGCGATCATTGCGATAAACTCTGAGTTGGTGGGTTTCCCCTTCACATTGGATACAGTATAGCCAAAATATTTTTGAAGCGTCTCCAAGTCGCCCCGGTCCCAGGCCACCTCAATGGCGTGGCGGATGGCCCGCTCCACCCGGGAGGCGGTGGTATTGAACCGCTTGGCTACCTCAGGATAGAGCACCTTGGTCACCGCGTTGATGACATCCATATCGGCCACTGCGATCAGAATGGCTTCCCGCAGATACTGATAGCCCTTGATATGGGCAGGCACCCCCACCTCGTGAATGATGGAGGTGACAGTATTTTCCAAATTATAGGGGATATCTCCATTTTCTTCCTTTTTATTTTCGCCGGTCAGCTGCCGGATGCGCTCACACACCGTGCTCACCCGGCAGGGCTTGGTCATATAGTGGTCCGCTCCCTTGGCGGCGGCCAGCTCGGCCATGCTTCCCTTGGCAAAACTGGACAGGATCAGCACCTTGGGCCGATGCTCCAGCTTTGCCAGCTCCTCCAACACCTCGATGCCGTCCATCTGGGCCAGCACGATCTCCATGACTACCAGGTCCGGAGCCATCTCCTTTACCATTTGGACCAGTTCCTGCCCGTCTCCCGTCTCTCCCAAAACCTGGATGTCAGGCTCGCTGGCCACGGTCTCGATAAAGCTCCGGCGAAATTCTTCCCCGGTATCGGCGACCAAAATCCGTTTTGCACCCATTTTCACAATCAAATCCCTTCCGACAGGCTTCCGCACCTGCCCTTGTTTTTCCCTTATGGGGTTTCGACCGGTCACCAATAATTTATCATAATCAGACAGCATATGCAAGATGTTTTTGGTATTTTTTGGAAATCAACTTTTCGGGTATCTTCCGCTTTTTTCGACAGAACGCCGGCACTCAGGAGACCTGGGCCTGCTCCTCCCCCACACACTGGGAGACCATATTTTCCGCCAGAATGCCGTATCCCCGGGTAGGATCGTTGACCAGGACATGGGTCACCGCCCCCACCAGCTTGCCGTCCTGAAGGATCGGACTGCCGCTCATCCCCTGGACAATTCCTCCAGTGGTTTCCAGAAGCCGGGGGTCGGTGACCTGCACCATCAGGTTCCGGGTATCCCCCGCGGCCGCGGGGTAAACGTGAGTGATCTCCACCTGATACTCCTCCACCTGCTCTCCGGCAATGTTGGACAGGATGGTGGCGCCTCCTACATGCACCTCTTCCCGGGCGGCCACCTCCACAGCCTCCCCGCGAGGGGAGAGCGCTCCGTCCCGCAGGACGCCATAGATTCCCAGATTGGTATTGGCATACAGATCGCCCAGATCCCGGTTCACGTCAAAACTGCCATGGAGCTCTCCGGGCGCGCCGCTCTCTCCCTTTTTTACATCGGTCACAGAAGCGTACATAATGCTCCCTGACTCCATGGGCATCAGCGTGGCCGTATCCACGTCGTTGATGCCGTGGC
Organism: Clostridium phoceensis; assembly: GCF_001244495.1. Taxonomy (NCBI): domain Bacteria; kingdom Bacillati; phylum Bacillota; class Clostridia; order Eubacteriales; family Clostridiaceae; genus Clostridium; species Clostridium phoceensis. Next base: position 161,723 of record NZ_LN866274.1, read on the forward strand.
CCAGGGCAGCGAACACCCCGCTGTCCGGGTCATAAAAGGTCATGGTACCGATTCCGGCCATGGAATCCCTCAGCCAGACGCCCAGCTGATAGCTGCCCTGGGTATTCTGAATGGCCTGGACAGAGAGCTGGACCGGCTTTCCGTTCCGGGTGGCCCGCAGGGTCATGGCATCCCCCTGTTCATCACCCAGGATGTCCTGGACCTCCTCGATGGTGTTGACCTCCTGACCATTGATGTGGGTGATGATATCACCCGCCTTCAGGCCGCAGGTCCGGCCCGGGCTGGACGGACCGCTGTCCGTCTCCACCGCCGACAGGCCCACCACCAGCACGCCGTCGGAAAACAGCTTGATTCCCACCGCCCGGCCCAGGGGGACCACCTTGTCCCCCACCTGGGCGCCTGAGACCGGCTGAGCCCCTCCGCCGCTCCGGGGGAGCTCCAGCACCGCCCCCGCCGAGGCCGCCCGCGCTCCGCCGTCGGAGAGTGCCAGGCTCAGGATCAGGCACAGGACCAGGACCCCGGCAGCGATCCCGGTCCATGGCTTCTGCTTTGTCTCTTGCTCCATCAATTTCACCCCCTGTTTTCAAAAATCATGTCGTGGACTGCCCTTGGCGCCGTCCACACACTCATTATGGCCATCCCTTCCGCCGAAAAACCATGGCGGGACCTTCCACTCCTTCCATGGAAAATGCGGAAATGCCTCAGGCGCAGGGACCTCCATTTTTTACAGGGAGTTCTCTTCCCGAACTGTCAAAAATTTCTTTTGCGCACACAGCAGACGCCGTCCCTCGATTGGGACGGCGTCTGCTGATATTATCCGCGGAAGATGCACAAGATCAGTCCGTAAAGCACCGATGCACTGATTCCGAACACCAGCACTGGCCCCGCCACTACGAACAGCTTAGCCGCTGTGCCGGTGATCAGCCCCTCGCTTTTGAACTCCAGAGCGGGGGAGACCATGGCGTTGGCAAAACCGGTGATGGGCACCAGGGTTCCGGCCCCCGCCCGCTTGGCCAGCTTGTCAAACCACCCAAGCCCGGTCAGCAGCGCCGCCGCCAGGATCAGGGTGATGGAGACGGCGCCGCCGGCTACATCCTGATCCATCCCCCAGTTCTGATAGAGGTTGGACAGCCCCTGCCCCGCGGTACAGATAGCGCCGCCCACCAAAAAGGCCCACACCATATTTTTCCCCAGAGGGGAGGACTGAGAGTATTGGTTGACCAGTTTTCCATAGTCCTGATTCGTCATATCCATGGCACACCTCCGCGATCCAAAAAATTCTCGTTCCTAATCTCCCCTTTTTTTCATGGATTATACGGCGGCATCTGCATAATTTTTTTGACGCGCCATACAATGCACCAGAACCGTTCTCATGGAAGGAGGCATATCCATGTTTTATCCCAAAAAGCTGATCGTCCCGGTATTTGTCTGCGCCGTTCTGGCGGGCGTGGGCCTCCACTTTTTGTATGCCAGATTTCCCTGTACCCTCTCCGCCCTTCTGTCTCCCGTCCGTGAGAGCCTGTGGGAGCATATCAAGATCCTGTACTGGCCTTATCTGGCGGCATCCGCCTTCCTCGCCTGGGGCCGTCCCACCGGGATGCGCCCCTGGCTGCTGTCCCTTGTCATCCTGTGTCCCCTGATGCTGGTCCTGGGCCTGCTGCTCCATGCGGCGCTCGCCCTCCACGCCCTGTGGCTGGACATCGCCCTGTATCTGGGGCTGATGGCCTTCGGATTCTGGTTCCCTGTCCGCTTCTCCGGTCCCTTCCGGGGCTGGCGGTGGCGCATCCCCGCAATCCTGGCTTTCCTTCTGGGGGCGCTGATCCTCCTGTTCACCTTTTTCCCGCCTGCCGGGGTGCTCTTTGCCGACCTGTCCTGATTTTCGGCATGACTTTTGGGGGCCGGTGTGGTAAAATCCCTCTCAGGAGGTGAGGACCATGGTGCTGTACGGATTGGACGGCATGACGCACCGGAGCCAGGCCTACGGGCTTCTGGCTGTGGGACTGCGGGAGCACTGGGATCTGGAGCAGCTGCCCTCCATCGCCCGTGGAAAGCGGGGAAAGCCCCTTTTTCCGGACTTCCCCCAGCTCCGCTTCAACCTCAGCCACAGCGGACCCCGGGCCCTGTGTGCCCTGGACCGGGACGAGGTGGGGGTGGACATCCAGCAGATCACCCTGCGGCGTTCCGCTTTTCTCGACCGCCTGCTCTCCCCAGAGGAGCGGGCCTGGCTGCTGGGGCTGGGAGACGACCCGGAGGCCTTTACCCAGCTCTGGACCCTGAAGGAGAGCTTCTGCAAATTCACCGGTCTGGGTCTGACTCGGCCCGTCTCCGCCATCCCCGTCCCCCTTCCCCGGCAGATCCTCCCTTCCGGCGCCTGTCTCCCCTTCGGTTCCGTCTGCTTCACCCTGTTCTCCGGCCCCGGCTGGCGGGCCGCCGTCTGCTCTCCTGCCCGCTGCGCCTCCTCCATCCGCTGGCTCACGCCGGGGCAACTCCCTCCCGTGGGAAAGAAAATCCCCCAAAAGTGAAAAATCCCCTTTACATTTTGGAAGATCCCTGCTATAATAACGGAGCGCATTGAGAAAATGCTTCTTAATATGCGGCCGTAGTTCAATGGATAGAGCGTCAGATTCCGGTTCTGAATGTTGGGGGTTCGAGTCCCTTCGGCCGTACCAACGGTGAGTCCTTTCAAGGACTCACCGTTTTTGTTTAACACAAAAACTTTTAATGGAATAATAAGAACATTTGATTGGGGTGTCATACGATGGAAACAAAAGATTGGATTTTAATGGTCGTCCCTATTATATCAAATGGTATTCTAGTATTTATTATCCAATCTATTTTTCAGTCTAGATTAAAACATAACGAACACAAGGACGAAGTAAAACGAAAGATTAATTCTGAGTTGTTCTCTTTGCTGCTGGAATCGAAAAACAATTTTAGGGCTTTAGGACATTGTTTGACAGATCATCCAGAAAGCACTGAATTATTTAATCAAAATCTTGGAAAGTTTAATTTTGGTATAAGAAAATTATTGGATTACTATAATGACTATAGTTTCTATCTGAGTAACTATTCTTCCATTATACAGCGATTAGAGTCCACTTACAATGAATATATAGCATTTGGCCGCACTCATCTTACACTCAACAACGAAAGCAGGCAACAGCTCCAAGATTACATTAATACACTTTTTAAACTGATTTGTAACGCTTCAGAACGTTATATCAAAGAAATCTAACTGGTATCTACCTTTTAAGAGACATAGTCGTTCCTGTTGCTTAAAAACCATTGATATTACTGGGTTTTTCAAGAAATTCTGTATTGCCACTCCGACCACGCCGGAGCAAAGTCCGCTTTGCTCCGGCGTCTTTTTATGCCTGAGGCAAAAAAGACACCATTCATCCACGCTCTTTCTCCTCTGTTCTAAACCAGACTCACTCCGCTGGGCTCCGGTTCGGGGCCGCCGCTTCGTAGCGGTATCGCTTACAACGAGCTTTTTCATTTCATTGCAAAGCTCCTCGTGGGCTCATTCTGTTTTCGGAATCACGACCACCACGCTGGTCCATGATTCAGAACCATCCCGGACGGCTTTTGTCCCAAGTTTGGCTCACTTTGGTCCCGCTATTTTTCCAGAGCCCGCCGCAGGCGATCCATGCCTGCGGCGGGCTTTTTATTTTTTCGGTGCCTGCCTCCTTTTCCCACTCCCTCCCGCAGAAGCGCGAAATCTTGACTGCACAGCTTTGATCCGTTCTCTTCTGGTTTTTTTGAAATTATTATGACATTTTCAATTCAAAATCACCCTTTTGATTATCAAGGGGTCTCAGAACGGGGCCGTTAAAAAGCATTCTGTGATTTTCTATTATAAACTTCAAAATATTACTTTGATTTTTTAAAAATCGTCATTACTTGGCCAATATTGCATCAAAACATTAAACAATTGTCATTCATTTTTAGTCGTCAAAATGTAAAATTGCACAAACTTTAGATGAAATATTTGTTTCGAAATTGAATTGACTATTTTCTATTTTCAAATTAAACTGTTCTCAATGAAATAATTATTTCAATTCGACCGATCTCAGGAGAAAGGAGAATACCCCTCCCATACAGGAGGGATCGGTGAACGGATCTCTTTGCCGGACAGAAGTTTCCACCTCACCAAAGCAGCCAGAAACAGAAAGGAAGAACTGACATGACATTAACAGACGTATTGGTTGACTTCGCACAACTCAGCGTACTCATGATCGTTGCTGCCTGGTTGAGAAGAAAAATTTATGCTCTGCAACGCTTTTATATTCCCGCCGCCCTGCTGGCGGGCATCCTTGCGATCCTGTGCGGCCCCCAAGTCCTTGGCCAGGTCTCTCCCATCCACATGGAATTTACCACGCTGGGGCAGTGGTCGGGCGTCCTGTCCGCCATCGTGTTCAGCTGTTCTTTCCTCGGCCTGAAGCTGAACAAAGTGGGGGCCGGCGCCATGCAGACCTATTTTCTGGGCGGCACCATCCATCAACTCCAGATTGTTGTGGGCCTGACACTGACCTTCCTGCTGGGCTTGTTCATCCAGGACCTGCCTTTGGGCTTTGGTCTGTTACCTGTCATGGGCTATTATGGTGGCCACAGCATGGCCATCGCCGTTGGCACCACCTTCGTGGAAAATGGCTATATGGAAAGCGGCATTGAGCTGGGCACCACTTTCGCTACCGTCGGCCTGTTGTGCGGCGTGATCTGGGGTATGATCATCATCAACCGCGCGGCAAAAAACGGCAAGACCAGCATCAAGATGAAGATTGAGGACCTGCCCAAGGATATGCTCACTGGCTACTATGAGCCCGGACACCGCCCCTCTCTGGGCAACAGCGTCACCTCCTCCGCCACTTTAGACCCTCTGGGTGCCCAGTTAATGATGGTCGGCCTGATCATCATGGGGGGCTATCTGCTGCGCACCGGCCTGATGGCCATCAACCCCTTCTTCTCCAATCTGCCCCTGTTTGCCTGCTGTCTGATCTTCAGCGCTGTCTTCTGCATCTGTACGCAGAAGAGCGCCAAGATCAACGACATGATCGACCGCCCCACCGTAGTACGCATTTCCGGGACTGCGCTGGAGTACCTGATCGTCTCCGCTCTGGCTACCACAAACCTGGGCGTGTTTGTCACCTACGCCGTCCCCCTGATCGTGGTCTGCATAGGAGTCTCCATCGTCACCTACTGGGCCTGCTTCATCCTGGGCAAGCGGGTCTTGCCCAAGAACGGCCAGTTTGAGACCGGCATCGGCCTGTTCGGCCAGTGCTGCGGCGTTCTGGCCACTGGCCTGCTGCTCCTGAAGATCGTGGACCCCGACTACAAAACCAACGCAGCCACCAACATCACCTCTTCCTCCACTCTGGGCTACACCTATCAGCTTCAGTACACCCTGATCTTTGCCACCCTCATCATGACCAGCCCGCTGTTTACTTACATCTGGAGCTGGCTGCTGCTGGCTGTGCTGCTGGGCTGCGGGCTCTTCTTCGGACGCCGCATCCACGCTAGAGGGGAATGAGCGCTCCTCCCTGTCCGGTGCTCCGCCGGAGCTACGGTCAGGACTCCTTTCACGGATCACATCCCAAATGCGATGAAACACAAATATATCAATAGGAGGACTGCAATCATGAAAAACACCAAATGGATGAAAGAAATGACTTCCGCCGAACTGGCTGAGGCAATCAAGAATGGCACCGACACGGTCATCATCCCCGGCGGTGCCTATGAGGTCTACGGGCCCCAGCTCCCACTGGGCTCCGACACCATCGTGTCCCTTGCTGTCTGCGAGCGGGTGGCCGCCAAGACCAACGCCATTATCGGCCCTTGCTTCGAGGTGGGCGAGTCCGCCTCCCTCTATCAGTTCCCCGGCACCATCAAGATCATGCCTGATACCTACTATAGAGTAATGGAGGACATCATCGACTCCCTGGCCCACTGGGGCTTCAAGAACTTCATGTTCATCAATATGCACGCGGGCAATGTTCCTATCATCTCCCAGCTGGCCCGGGAGAAGCAGCGCCAGTACGGCATCAAGTGCAATCAGGTGGACTGGTGGCGCTTCATCCAGCCCAACTCCACGGACATCTGCGAGAATAAGGGCTGGCGTGCCCACGGCCATGCCAGTGAGAGCGGCACCAGCGTGATGCTCCACCTACACCCTGAGTATGTGGAGATGGACAAGCTGTACAATGTGGAGCAGGACCCCTCCCTGTACAAGTGGCCTGACTTTATCACCTACCCTGAATTTGCTGAGCGCACTCCCAACGGCACTCTGGGCGATGCCACCTTGGCCAGCGCTGAGAAAGGCGAGAAGATCGTGGAGCGCTGTGTGGACCGCATCGTGGCCTTTATGAAGGAGCAGTTCGGCTGCTGAAGAGCTGGCCCCCATTCGGTTCCCTGTCCCCTGAAAGCGCCGGCGGGACCGCTGGCGCTTTCAGGACGGGGCCCTGTCAGGAAGTGGCATATTGAGATCGAATACAAATCTGATCGTCCGGGGGACGGTTTACAGCATCCTGTCAGCCGTCATCTTCGGCTTCAACCCCCTGCTGGCGCGTCTGGTGTACGCTGGCGGCGGAAACGCAGCGGTGCTTGCCCTTTACCGCATGGTGATTGGGAGCATGCTGGGCCTGATCCTGCACAGGATCTTTGAGAAAGACTCGGTTTCGGTAAAGGGCAGAACTCTGCTCCAGCTAGCCCTCTGCGCCGCCGGCTATGCAGTCACCCCCATCCTGCTATTTTCCTCCTACAACTATTTAGACTCCGGCATGGCCACCACCATCCACTTTGTCTATCCGGTTCTGGTCATCCTGGGGTGCGTGATTTTTTATCGGGAGGCCATCTCCAGGCTGAAAGTGGTCTGCGTGGTCCTGTGCACTGCGGGAATCCTGCTACTCTATACGCCAGGCGGGGGTGTGAGCCTGCTGGGCATCGCCCTCTCCTTTCTCTCCGGCGTCACCTACGCCTTTTACGCAGTCTATCTGTCGAAGAGCGGCCTGCAAAAGATGGGGGCCTTTCAGCTCATGTTCTGGCTGAACCTGCTCGCCACGGCCTACATAGGCCTCTTCACCGCAGTCAGCGGCACATTTACCATCGATATCCAGCCCTCCGGCTGGGCGGTGGTGGCACTCTTTGGCATACTCTCAGGTATGGCCGTTCTGCTGTTCCAATTAGGGGCAAAATATATCGGCGCACAAAAAACTTCTCTGTTTTCTACTTTTGAACCATTGACCAGCGTCTTGATTGGCATTACAGTATATAAAGAGGCAATGACCCCGCGTGTCGTATGCGGATTGGTCTCCATCCTGGTCGCGGTCGTCCTGCTGGCGGCCGTCAAGGAGAAACAGAACGCCTCAATCTGCGAATAGTTCGGAAGTAGGGATCTGCAATGTCAAGCCTGGTCACAAAAATCGGAAAACAGGTCAACCAGATGACCAAGTCCCAGAAGAAGGTAGCCAACTATCTGCTGTTCAACATGGACAAGCTACTCTTCTTCACTGCAGACGAGCTGGCCAAGGCTGCCAACGTGAGCACGGCGACAGTGGTACGCTTCGCCCGGGAGCTTGACTTTGAGGGGTACACCGATATGCAGAAGGCGGCACGGCTCCGCTTCCACGACCGGGAAGAGGAGCCGGAGGACCTGCCTCAGTCCAGCCCGGAAGAGGACAGTTCCGAGTATCTGCTGGAGAAGTCCTTCCGCCAAGACATTCAAAACCTGAAACGGACGTTCCAGGACCTGTCCCGGGAGGACCTGGAACGGGCCTGCACCCTACTGAAGACCTCCAGGCGGGTCTATCTCGTGGGCATGCGCATTTCCCGCTCCATGGCCACATATGCCTATATCAACTGGGGGATGCTGCGGAAGGGCGTCCATCTGATTCACAATGAGGGCCTGGATTACGCTGAGGAGCTGATCGAGATCAACTCAGAGGACCTGATTGTGGCCTTTTGGGCGCCGCGGTACAACCGGGCCACCTATCAGATGCTCTCCCATGCGAAAAGGCAGAAGGCCAGCGTGCTGCTCATCACCAACCGGGAGTTCAATTTGACCATGGAGGAGGGCGATTTCGACGTCATTCTCCGCTGCTGTATGGAAAATTCCTCCTATCAGAGCTCTTTTGTAGCTCCTGTTACCCTGGTGAACTATCTGACGCGGCAGCTGGAGCTGGAGTTCTCCAAAGACATCGCCGCGCGGCTGGCCAACTGGGATTCCCTGCTGGGCGATGACTTCTTTATGATCTGATCCGGACGCCGCCGGAGCGTGGAGCGGCCGTCCCAGTCCAACGTCCTCCACGCACGAAAGAAAGGTGAACGATGATGAAAGTAAAACGCGAGAGCACATTCGTTCTAGCTCAGATGGCCTCCGACGGATACCCCGATCACAACCTGGAAGAGGCCCGAAAGGCGATGGCAGAAGCACAAAAATATGAGCCGGATATGGTGATCTTCCCGGAGTTGTTTATGAGCGAGTTTCCCCTGGGCACCCCTGTCGAGGTCTGCCACAGCACCGCCCAACGCCTGGACGGCCCCTTTGTCACGGAGATGCGCGCCTTGGCCAAGCAGTACGGGACATGGGTGGTCTTCGGCATGAACGAAATCGTGGACGATCCGGACGATGACCGCAACTATAACACCAGTGTGGTGGTGAACAGTGAGGGCGAGATCGTCACTCACTACCACAAGACCCACCTGTATGACGCCTTCGGCAGCAAGGAGTCCGACAAGATCAAGCCCGGCGACCAGCTCTTTGAGCCCATCGACACCCCCTTCGGGCGCATCGGCCTGTTCGTCTGCTACGAGGTGCGCTTCCCCGAGGTAGCCCGGGACCAGCGAGCCAAGGGCGCGGATATCATTATCATGCCCACCGCCTGGGTCTGCGGCAAGATGAAGAGCCTCCATTTCCGCTCCCTAATTACCGCCCGCGCCATCGAGAACACCGTCTATATGCTGGCCTGTGACCAGGCCAACGACAAGTCCATCGGTGAGAGCGTGGTGGTCGATCCCATGGGCGTGCCAGTGGCCTCCGCCGGTGGAGAAAAGCAGCTACTGGTCGCCCGCGTCAGTCTGGACCGGGTGGACGCCGTCCGCAAAAAGCTCCCCGCCTACAAGGACCGCCGCCCCGAGCTGTATGTCAACTACGGGAAGTGAACTCCTGTTCCCCTCAGAGAGCCTCAGCCGGGCCCCGTCTCCGCCCGCCGCAGGCGCGTCACGCGCCCGCGGCGGGCCCTTTTATTTTTTTAATGCGTAATCCTACTCTTCTTTTTCCCCCTATCCTCCCGGGGGCGACGCACCGGAAGGCAATCCACCCTAAAAAGCCAAATGGAAGGGGGCACATTATTAAAT
>NZ_LN866274.1:171211-373458 GCF_001244495.1 Clostridium phoceensis
CCGCCCGCCGCAGGCGCGTCACGCGCCCGCGGCGGGCCCTTTTATTTTATTAATGCGTAATCCTACTCTTCTTTTACCCCCTATCCTCCCGGGGCAGACGCACCGGAAGGAAATCCACACTAAAAGTCAAAATGGAAGGCGGCACTTTATTGAATCGACATTGTAGACCTTCCCTGCTATAATCAGTCTATACGATAGACAAAGGGAGGGTCTACAGGATGGTGGTGCGGAAAGAAGTCTGTCTAACTCAGAGCGAATGGTATGTGATGGATTGTCTGTGGGAGCATGCGCCTCAGACAGTGATGCAGCTGGCAGCCCGGCTCTCCCAGCGGGCAGGCTGGGCCAAGGACACCACCATCACCACTCTGGAGCGGATGGAGGCCAATGGACTGGTCCGCAGCACGCCCGTGGGCCAGGACAAGCAGTACCACCCCTGTGTTCGGAGGGAGGAGGCAGCAAAGTCGGAGGTCCGCTCCTTCCCAGACCATATCTATCGGGGGAGTATGGGGCTGATGGTGTCCGCCATGGCGGAGGGCAGGCAGGCCATCCAACAGCGGGTGGCCCGGCTGGTGAAGGGGGACCGCCCCCAAAAAGCCGCTCTGGCCGCAGCGGCGGTGCTCCTGACGCTGGCGGCGGTGCTCGCCTTCGGGGGCGGTCCCCCCTCCCCATACAGCTACGCCGGGTATGCGGCGGCCGTGGAGGACGCTCGGTCCATCCATCTCACAGCGCCGCCAGTCTCCAGCGCGGGGTATCCTCCCATAGAGGAGGAGGGTGCCCTGGAGGAGGCCCGGTCGCTCCTGCTTCAGGCGGTAGAGTATGACGACAGCAGGGATGCGACAGCTTTCGGGTTCTCGGACATGGCTCCATATTCCTATCAACTGGCCCTCTCCATGAGGGAGGACTGGATGTATTTCTACCTCTATCCCTCATCCAACGGCCCGGTCTATGTCCTGCCCTATCTGGACGGGACGGCCAGCGGGGCCGTCCCCGTGGCTGCCCTGCCCAGCAGCACCATTCCTCAGCTCCTCCGTCTCTCAGCTCAGTCTCCCTCCATTCAGACCCAGGATGACCTGCTCTCCGCCATCCGGCAGGCCGACGCTGTCCAGTGCTGCAAGGGGCGCGCTTACAGCAGCACTGCGCCCCTCATCTCCTCCCCAGAGGCCAGGGCACAGCTGGTCACCTTCCTTTCCGGCGGTGGGCACCCCACCGATTCCGTGAACTTTGACCCGGATACTGTTCCCTTTCTCCGCATTTCCGGCGGGCCAGGAGACGGCGTAGTCTTCTATCTCGCTGAGCAGGAGCGGAACTGCTGTCTGATCCTTGCCCAAGAGAACGGTCCGCTTCCCCTGGCCCTTCTCCCCAGCGGAACTGCCCAATGGGTCCAGGAGCTGTCTTGGCTCCAGGACCTCTCCACCGTGGCTGCTCAAGCCCATTCCTTTGTGGCATACTTCGGCTCTCTCACCGGACGGTACGCCTCCATCCGGGACGCCGTCCTGGTGGAGGAGGTGCGGCAGCTCTTGTCCTCCAGTAATCCCCAGGACGGTACCCTGGACCCTGTGGAGCTGTACTATGACTCCTGCCTGATCTTCTGCGGCGAAGGCGGTGGGGAGCTGGGCCGTCTCTCCCTGTCCAGCAGGGAAATGTGCCACGCTCTGGTGCAGATCAGTGACCGGCAGGAGGATCGGGATCGGGCCGCTTGACAGCCACTGTCTCCTGGCCTCGCGCCTCTTGTGTGGGCGTAAAGATATCCTGACGCCACCCCGTCCGCCTCCCCCCGGCCCTTGTGCCTGTGGGAGGCGGCATATTTTCCCCCTGTTGTCAAATTGACGGATTTCCGGCATAAAAAAGTCGTATTTCCTGCGTTTTCAGCCGTTAAGAATCCGTTAAGATTGTTGTAAAGTTTTTGCGCCTGCACTATCATTAGAAGTGATTATTTTGGGTCCTTATGGCGTCCCAACGGTAGGAGTTTCTTGATTTATGAGTCTGCGCATCGGTATCGACATCGGCTCCACCACAGTGAAAGTGGTGGTGCTGGATGAACAGAACAAGCTGCTGTTCCGCTCCTATGAGCGGCACTACTCCAAGACCCGGGAGCGGGCCTGTGAGACCTTGAAGTCCATCTCGGGCCAGCTCAGCGGCCAGCGGGTCAAGCTGGTCATCACCGGCTCCGCCGGCCTGGGGGTGGCCAAGGCTGCCGGCCTGGACTTCGTCCAGGAAGTGTACGCCACCGCCGCCGCGGTGAACACCTACATTCCGGACACCGATGCCGTCATCGAGCTGGGCGGCGAGGACGCCAAGATCATCTTTTTCGGCGGCGCGCTGGAGGAGCGGATGAACGGCTCCTGCGCCGGCGGGACGGGCGCCTTCATCGACCAGATGGCCACCCTGATGAATGTGTCGGTGAACGAGCTGGACTCCCTCTCCCTGAAGCACGAGAAGATCTACCCCATTGCAAGCCGCTGCGGCGTGTTCGCCAAGAGCGATATCCAGCCCATCCTGAACCAGGGCGGTCGGAAAGAGGACGTAGCCGCCTCCATCTTCCAGGCGGTGGTGGACCAGACGGTAGCCGGCCTCACCCAGGGCCGGGAGCTGAAGGGAAAGATCGTCTTTCTGGGCGGGCCCCTCCACTTCCTGATGGGCCTGCGGCAACGTTTTGTGGAGACCCTGAAGCTGGACGGGGAGCATGCCGTCTTTCCGGAAGACGGGGACTGCTTCGCCGCCATGGGCGCGGCCCTGTGCGCCACCGACTACGAGCCCGTCCCCTTTGAGGACGCCCTGAAGCGGCTGGAGGAGAGCCGGGAGACCAACACCTCGGCGGACACCATGCCCCCTCTCTTTGACACGCAGGAGGAGTACGACGCCTTTCTGGCCCGGCACAATGCCAGCCGGCCCCCAGAGGCGGACATCCACACTTACGCCGGCCCCGCTTGGCTGGGGATGGATGCAGGCTCCACCACCACCAAACTGGCCCTCATCACCGCCGACGGCGGACTGCTCTACACCTACTACCACTCCAACCTGGGCAACCCGGTCTCCATCGTCCTGGAGCAGCTGAAAAAAATCTACGAGCTGTGCGGCGACCGCATCCAGATCAAAGGCGCGGCGGTCACCGGCTATGGCGAGGACCTGATCAAAAACGCCTTCTCCTGTGACCTGGGCCTGGTGGAGACGGTGGCCCACTACAAGGCCGCCGCCCACTTCAACCCCGATGTGGATTTCATCATCGACATCGGCGGCCAGGACATGAAGTGTTTCAAGATCCGCAACGGCGCGGTGGACTCCATCATGCTCAACGAGGCCTGTTCCTCCGGGTGCGGCTCCTTTATCGAGACCTTTGCCAAGGCCCTGGGCTCCAACATCGCCGACTTCTCCAAGATGGGCCTGTTTGCCAAAAAGCCCGTCAACCTGGGCTCCCGCTGCACCGTGTTCATGAACTCCAGCGTCAAGCAGGCCCAAAAGGACGGCGCCAGCGTGGAGGACATCTCCGCCGGCCTGTCTATCTCCATCGTGAAAAACGCCATCTACAAGGTCATCCGGGCCGCCTCCGCTGACGACTTAGGCCAGCACATCGTGGTCCAGGGCGGGACCTTCCTCAATGACGCGGTGCTCCGCTCCTTTGAGCGAGAGCTGGGGCGGGAGGTGACCCGGCCCACCATTGCCGGCATCATGGGGGCCTTTGGGGCCGCTCTGGCCGCCCGGGACCTGCACCTGGAGCGGAGCGCCCTGCTCTCCTCCCAGGACCTGGAGAAGTTCACCCACACCGCCAAGCCCGCCACCTGCGGTCTGTGCACCAACCACTGCTCCCTCACTGTCAACACCTTCGACGGCGGGCGGCGCTTTATCTCGGGCAACCGCTGCTCCCGCCCCCTGGGGGAGGAGCCCCACCACCTGCCCGACCTGATGCGGTACAAGTATCAGAAGCTCCGTGCTCTCCACGGCAAGGGGGAGGGGGACGGTTCCCGGGGCCGCATCGGCATCCCCTTCGGGCTGAACATGTACGAAAATCTCCCCTTCTGGTTCACTTTCTTCACCAAGCTGAACTTTGAGGTGGTCCTCTCCCCTGAGTCCTCCCGCAAGCTGTATCTCAAGGGGCAGCGCACCATCCCCTCCGATACAGTGTGCTACCCCGCCAAGCTGCTCCACGGCCACGTGGAGGCCCTGGTGGAGGCGGGGGTGGACGCCGTCTGGTACCCCTGCATGTCCTACAACAACGACGAGGGCATCGGAGACAACCACTACAACTGCCCGGTGGTGGCCTACTACCCCGAGCTGATCGCCGCCAACGTGCCCTCTCTAAAGCAGACCCGTTTCCTGGACCCCTATGTGGGCCTGTGGCGGCACAAGGACTTCGGCAAGCGCATCGCCCAGCTGATGCATCAGGAGTTCGGCATCCCCAAAAAGGAGTCGGCAGCCGCCGCCCGGGCCGCCTACGAGGCCTATGAGGCCTACGTCCACGACGTACGCGCCACCGGCAAGGAATACATCGACTACGCCCGCTCCCACGGGCTGAACATCATCGTGGTGTGTGGCCGCCCCTATCACATCGACCCGGAGATCAACCACGGCATCAACGATCTGATCACCTCCTTCGGCTTCGTGCTGGTCACGGAGGACGCCCTGAGCTATCTGGAGGGCTACGCCCCCCGGAAGGTGCTCAACCAGTGGACCTTCCAGAGCCGGATGTACAACGCCGCCCGGTATGTGTGCACCCAGCCCGACATGCAGGTGGTCCAGCTGGTCTCCTTCGGCTGCGGCACCGACGCCATCACCACCGACGAGATGCGCTCCATTCTGGAGGACGGGGATAAGCTGTACACTCAGCTGAAGATCGACGACATCAGCAACCTGGGCGCCGTCAAGATCCGCATCCGCTCCCTCATGGCGGCCATTGATGCGCGAAAAGAAAATTAGAAATCAGAAATGAGGGAACTGGGACCGATCCGCTCCGGCGGGACCGGTTCAAACGCGCCGGCGCAGCCGGCCCCCTCAATTCCTGACTTTTCGTTCCCCATTCCTGATTTTATTGCGACTATCGGCAGAAAGGGATTTTGATATGGCGAAGCTAGTATATGACGACACCGGCCGTCTCCTCTTTACCAAGGAGATGAAGGAGGAGTACACCATCCTCATGCCCCAGATGCTGCCCGTCCACTTCGGGATGTTCCAGCGTCTGCTGGAGCTGGAGGGCTACAAGGTGGATATGCTCACCTCCAACCACCGGGGCATCATCGATGAAGGGCTCAAATATGTCCACAACGACACCTGCTACCCCGCCCTGCTGGTCATCGGACAGCTGATCGACGCCATCAAGCACGGCGGCTATGACCCCCACAAGGTGGCCCTGTTCATCACCCAGACCGGGGGCGGCTGCCGGGCCTCCAACTACATCCACCTGCTGCGCAAGGCGCTGGAAAAAGCGGACCTGGCCTTTGTGCCGGTGATCTCGGTGAATCTGTCCGGTCTGGAGAAAAATCCCGGCTTCTCCCTCACTCTCCCCATCATCCGCAAGATGGTCTACGCCATGATGTACGGGGACATCATCGTCAATGTGGCCAACCAGGTCCGGCCCTATGAGCGGGAGCGGGGCACCACTGACGCCATGGTCTCCACCTGGCAGGGCCGGCTGATCCAGGGCTTCCAGCAGGGTAAGGGGATGAGCCGCGGCCAGATGCGGACCAACTTTGACGCCATCTGCGCCGACTTTGCCTCCATCCCCGTCACTGGGGAGCAGAAGGTGCGGGTGGGCGTCGTGGGTGAGATCTATGTAAAGTTCTCCCCCCTGGGCAACAATAATCTGGAGGACTTTCTGCTCTCCGAGGGGGCCGAACCCGTGGTCCCCGGCCTCACCGATTTCATGATCTTCAAGATCTACAACCGGGTAGTGGACGTGGATCTGTACGGCGGCAAGTGGATCAAGAAGGCTGCCTGCCAGCTCTTTATGAAGTACATCGAGGCCTGTCAGAAGGACATGATCCAGGCGCTGGAGCGCTCCGGCCGCTTCCGTGCACCGGGCACCTTCCAGGACCTGCACCGAATGATCCAGGGCTATCTGGGGGACGGCAATAAGATGGGAGAGGGCTGGCTCCTCACCGCCGAGATGCTGGAGCTCATTCACACCGGCACCCCCAACATCGTCTGCACCCAGCCCTTCGGCTGTCTGCCCAACCACATCGTGGGCAAGGGCATGCTGCGCAAGCTGAAGGACGACTATCCGTACAGCAATGTGGTGGCTATCGACTACGACCCCGGCGCCACCAAGATCAACCAGGAGAACCGCATCAAGCTGATGCTGGCCAACGCCAAGGCGCTGGCCAAGCAGCAGGGCGGGGAAGCCCCCGCCGCCGCCCGGGAGGCGGCCCCCACCCCCTCCTCCTACACCCACGCCGGGGCCCACGCGTAAATTCTATCTTCCAGAGGGCGGAGCCACATGGCTCCGCCCTCTTTGGGAGAAAAACAAGGCGTCTGAGCGAGAGCTCAGACGCCTTGCCTGTTTCCTCGTACGGAATTCACGTCTCCGGGTCCCAGATCCCCTGGGAACAGTCCAGGTCTGGGTCCAGCTCTTCCACCAGCAGGGCCAGCCGCTCCTCTCCTTCTGGGAGCCCCGCTTGGGAAAGCAGGTCCGCCATACCGTCCTCCGGCGCCTCCAGCCAGACCCGCTGGGCATACCGCTCCAGCAGCTGGGCCGTCTGGCCGCCGGGACTCTCCTCCCCCTCCAGCACCGCCCAGGTGCTCCGAAGGGCCAGCCGCGTCCCGTAGGGCTCCAGAGCCGCCTCCGCTCTGGCGAGGAACTCCTCCACCGGCTGAGACAGGTGCTCCAGGTCGTAGGCATCCCCCTGCTTGATATAGCCCAGATTTCCCTCCGCCGGATAGCCCCAGTTGTCCAGCAGGATCTCGTCAAAGCCCAGCTGGGCCAGCTCCACCATCAGAGCGACCAGATAGTCCTGGACCGCCTGACTGGCTGGGCTGCTCCACCGCAGCTCCTCCGGATCGGTCCACCGGTAGCCGCTGTTGGTCCGGATGGCATATGTCTCATCCTTGGCCAGGGCGTGGTCCCGGAAGCAGGACAGGCGGGCCACCGTGTACAGCTCCCCGCTGTTGAGGGCCTGGAGCTGGCGGTTGATGTCCGCCTGTCCGGCGTTGACCCCCGCCGAGGCGGCCATGGCCAGCTGGGAGACGAAGCCCAGCTGGCCCCGGTCTGTCTTCATGTCCAGCAGGACGCTGTTGGCTCCTGCCTGGGCGGCCAGCGCCTCCGCCGAGCCGTCCTCCACCGCTGAAAGGGGGACAGTCACCGCCGCCAGAAGGGGCTCTCCCTCCTCCGGTGTCTCCTCCGGCTGGGAGGCGGCGGGCTCTACCGCCACCCGGAAGTCCTCCGGCTCCTGGGCCGGTCCCTCCTTTTGAAAGAAGGGCAGCTCCAGGTGATAACCCCCGTCGTCGTAGACGATGTATTTCTGCGCCATCCACACTCCGGCCACGGCCAGCACCACCAGTACCGCCAGGATCAGGGCTACGGTCTTCAACACGTCTGTGGTGCTCCTCCGTCCCCGGTAGGAGCCGTACACGAACCGCTTCCCGCGCATCACGGACCTCCTTTCCCACCCACCCGGCGTGAAAGGGGTCCGCCCTCTCCCTCGGGGGGTCGTCTCATTTCAGTATGCCGCCTTTCGGCGGCGCTATTCCCTCTCTCCCGCTCCCGCGGTCAGATCACGATCCCGCCGTTGGGCTGGATCACCTGTCCGGTGAGGAAGGGGGCGCCGCCCCCTGCCAGGAACCACACGCTCTCCGCCACCTCTTCCGCCGTGCCGATCCGGCCCAGGGGGGTCTCCTCCGCCAGAGCGGCCAGGGCCTCGCTATCCAGTCCCCCGTTCATCTCCGTGTCGATGACCCCGGGGGCCACGCAGTTGACGGTGATGTGGGAGGGCCCCAGCTCCTTGGCCAGCGCCTTGGTCAGGCCGATGACCCCCGCCTTCGCGGCGGAATAGGCCACCTCGCAGGAGCCGCCAGTGACCCCCCACATGGAGGATACGGTGACGATGGCCCCCCGCTGCCGGCGGACAAAGCCGGGGACCGCCGCCCGCAGGGTGTAGAACACCCCGTCCAGATCCACCCCCATCACCTGGCGCCACTGCTCGTCCGTGGTGTCGGTAAGCAACTGCTGGGGCAGGGCGACCCCTGCGTTGCACACCAGGGCGTCCAGGGGGCCCAGCTGTTCCTCCGCCGCCCGGACCAGAGCGGCCGCCTGGGCCGGGTCAGACACATCGCCGGGCAGGAGGGCGGTCTGTCCCCCGGCGGCGGCGATCTCTGCTGCCAGGGCCTCCGCCCGGCCACGGGAGGTGCGGTAATTCACCCCCACACGCCAGCCCTCCCGGGCAAAGCGGCGGGCCACCGCCGCCCCGATGCCCCGGGAAGCTCCGGTGATAAGCACAGCCCTGTCCATCGCCTCTCCTCCTTACAGATTGCTTTTGAAGTTCCCCAGGACCCGCATCTCTGCGGATGCCTGGGACAGCTCCTGGAGGGCACCGTCCATCGCCGGGTCCGCCAGACTCCCGTCAAACTCCAGGAAGAACAGATACTCCCAGCTCCGTCCCGGCAGAGGGCGGGACTCCAGCTTCACCAGGTTCAGCCCGTGGACGGCAAAGATGGTGAGTACCTCATGGAGGCTGCCCACCTCGTCCGGAAGGCTGAGGACCGCGGAGATCTTGTCCGCCCCCTCCCGCAGCTCCATCACCGGGGAGACCACCACGAAGCGGGTGGTGTTGTTGCTGTTGTAGTTGACTCCCCGGGCCAGAATCTCCAGGCCATACAGCTCCGCCGCCCGGCTGGAACAGATGGCCGCCTTGGTGATATCCCCGGTCTGGGCCACATACTGAGCGCTGCCCGCCGTGTCCCCGTGGGCCACCCCCACCCAGCCGGGATGCCGGGCCAGGAAGGGCTCGCACTGGAAGAGCCCCTGCTCGTGGGAATAGACATGGGTGATGGTATCCAGGGTAGCCCCATGGGGAGCCATCAGGCAGTGCTCTACCTTGACGGTATTCTCCCCCACGATGTAGCACTCATACCTGCCCAGCAGCTCGTACACCTGGCGGATAGCCCCGGTGGAGCTGTTTTCGATGGGCACCACGCCGTAGTCCGCCCCGCCCTGGGCCACTGTCTGGAACACCTCTTCAAAGGTGGGCAGGCCCTGGCACCGGCAGTCCTCTCCAAAAAAACGCAGGGAGGCCATCTCGCTGTATGCCCCCGCCACGCCCTGATAGACCACCCTGGGTCTCTCCACCGGCTGCCGCGCGGCGGCCTCGGCCCTCCGGCATCGGCTGTATCCCGGACCGGGATCGTTCCCTCCCACCCGGCGCCGCAGGTCCCGGCGGCTGAGGGCCAGCACAGTCTCAAACAGGTGGGCCAGCTCTAGTTTCCGGCCCTCATCCAACGTCTCCGCCGCTGCGCTCCGGAGCACCTCCAGCTCCCGCCGGGGGTCCATCAGGGGCAGCCCCAGCTCCTCCTTGCAGGCCCCGATCCGGCCGGTCACCTCCATGCGCTTCAAAAACAGCTCCGCGATCTGATCGTCCAGGCGGTCCACCTCTTGCCGCAGGGCGGCCAAACAGTCTTCCATTTCCGCTCCTCCTTACCCAAACACGCCCTGGACCAGGGCCATATACAGGATCGTCCCTCCAAAGATGGAGAGCAGATCGTTCCCCTTCCACAGATGGAGGAGGACCACCGCCCCGCAGGAGAGGAGGGCGGGTACCCACCCCGCCGGGGTGGCAAAGCTGACGCCCTTCAGGCAGTAGACGATCAGCATGGCCATGATGGCCGGGGGCAGCACCCGCCCCAGATAGAGCACCGCCTTGGGGGGCTCCTCCCCCCGGTCAAAGAGCAGGAAGGGCAGCAGCCGGGTGGCAAAGGTCACCACGGCCATCACCAGGATCAGGAGCAGATCCCGTGTGGTCTCTCCGTTCACAGCGTCCGCTCCTCCTTTCCTGTCCCGGCCTTGTGCAGGGCCTGTCCCTCCGGCATTTTAGGTGAAAATACCAGCAGGGCGGCCACGATGACCACCAGCGCCAGGATCAGCATATTATCCTCCCCCGCCAGCCGCAGGCTGGCCAGGGTGGCCAGGCAGCCGATAGCAGCTGGCAGATGGTTCCGGGTCCCCTTCCATTGGCCCACCGCGATGACGATGAAGAGGGCGGTCATGGCGAAGTCTACTCCGGTGGTGTCAAAGGACAGGGCACTGCCCAGCAGGGAGCCCAGAACCGTGCCCAGCACCCAGTAACTGTGGTCCATCAGGGCAATGGCCAGGTAGTAGTCCTTCTCCCGCACCCCCTCCGGCGCCTTGGCGGACGCCAGCAGCGCATAAGTCTCATCAGTGAGGGAAAAGATCATATAGAGCTTCCGCAGCCCCATCCCCCGGAACTTTTCCAGCATAGACAGGCCGTAGAACATGTGCCGGAAGTTCAGCAACAGGGTCATCAGAGCCGTCTGAAGGGGGGAGGCCCCCGCAGCCAGCAGAGTCACCCCCATGTACTGTCCGGCCCCGGCATAGATGATCAGGCTCATCAGCAGGGCCCAGAACACATTGTATCCCGCCGAATCCATCATCAGGCCGAAGGCCATCCCGATGGCCAGATAGCCCATCAGCACCGGAATGGTGACATGGAAAGCGGCGGAGAGGACGTTTCGATCCATCTCTTTCATTCACCCCATAGCGGTGGTGCCGTCTGCTGAGACGGGGCAGCACACACCTCCGCCGGGCACCAAGTTTGTTGCGTTCCACATTTTACTCGTTTTTGGCCGGATACGCAAGGGATTTTCCCACTTTTTCCGCCATTTTCCGGGAACGGGCCCGTTCCTTTCTTTTCTCCTGTACAGATGACATAAAGATTCACAAATTTTCCCTTGTTTTTTCCGTCCCATTCCTTATAATAATTCGTAATCAGCAGCATCCGGGGAGTCCAAGGACGGGGCGCTCCGGGCGCCAATCTCATAAAAAAGTGAGGCCCCAGCTTTGAAAACCATGCTTTTTCTCTACAACCCCACCGCCGGCAAGGGGCGGGTGACGGCCGATCTGGCCGCTGTTCTGGATGTCTTTACCAAGGCGGGCTACCTGACCACCGTCTATCCCACCCAGGGGAAGGCGGATGCCACCCGCATCGCCGCCGAGCTGGGCGGCCAGTTCGACCGGGTGGTCTGCTCCGGCGGGGACGGCACGCTCAGCGAGACGGTGTCCGGCCTGATGCAGCTGGACCATCCGCCGGTGCTGGGTTACATCCCCTTTGGCTCCACCAACGACTGCGCCACCACCCTGCGCCTGCCCCGGGACCCGGTGAAAGCCGCCCAGACCGCCTCAGAGACCGGCGTTCCCCGCCCCTGGGATATCGGCAGGCTCAACGGCCGCCCCTTCGTCTATGTGGCCGCTTTCGGCGCCTTCACCGAGGTATCCTACGACACCCCCCAGGATCTGAAAAACACCTTCGGCCATCTGGCCTATGTGATGGCGGGCATCGCCTCCCTCCCCTCCATCACCCCCTACCACCTGAGGATCGAGTGCGACGACCAGGTGCTGGAGGACGATTTCTTTTACGGAATGGTGTGCAACACCATCTCCGTAGGCGGAATGAAGGCCCTGCCTACAGACCGGGTGGTGCTGGATGACGGGCTGTTTGAGGTCATTCTGGTCCGCAAGCCCACCAGCATCACCGACCTCACTGACAGCCTCCAGGCCCTTATCCGACAGGAGCCCCCCCAGTCAGGGGCCGTGCTCTCCTTCCACGCCTCCCATCTGAAGTTCACCGCCGAAAAGCCCATTCCCTGGACGCTGGATGGGGAGTACGGGGGCAGCCACGAGATCAACGTAGTGGAGAACTGCCGCCAGGCCCTGACTGTGATGCAGGGGGACTGAGCCCCCTTTCTTTCTCAAAGGAGCCCCGCTCCGCCGGCCATGGTGCCGGCGGAGCGGGGCTCCCTCCTTTTTGATGCGCTTATTCCCCAGACAGCGGGACCAGGTCCCCAACTAGGCTGACTGCCCGCTGGGCGCTCACGCCCTGTTCAAAAGCGAGAGCATGGCTGTATGTCCCGTCCTTCCACGCGGCCAGATAGGTCCAGTCCCCATTCCCCTTGATGGTCACCATCTGTTCTCCCGCACTCTGGCTCCGTTCCCAGCCGTAGGCAGTGTAGCTGCCGCTGACCTCCTGGCTCCCCCGGGCCACCCGATAGCTGATGCCCTCCGGCCAGTTCAGCTGGGCCACCGCTCCGCTGATCACCTGGATCTTTTCAGGGGCTCCCAGCTCCCCGGGAGCTTTCAATGGGAACCCCACCGCCTGCTCCGCCTCGGCTGCGGTCTGATACTCCACTGCCCCGCCGGAGGGCGGTTCGTCCTCCGCGGGTGGTGCGCCCTCTGTCCGCAGGGCCACGGTCCCCCCCTCCATCGTCACGGTGCAGGAGAGCAGCTGGAACATGGAGGCGGGGACGTAGGTACGTCCCGCCACCACCACCGGCGCCGCTCCATAGTGCTCCGGCGAGGTCGCCCCGATGGAGGACTTGCTGGCGCAGGCATAGCGGTCCAATCCGTAGGTCAGGTTCATGACCTGATCCTCATTTTCGATGCGGGTCCCGTTCTCTTCCGGCAGCCAGGTCACAGTCCATCCCAGGGCCTGGGCCACCTTCCACAGCGGGAGCATCACCTGTCCGTTCTCCTGGTAGGGCGCGGCGGGCGCCTCGCTCAGGTCCAGGCAAACTCCGTCCAGCGTCACCCCGCAGGCCGTGGAAGATGTCTGGCCCGCCCCGGCGGCCGGAGCCTCCCCGCCCTCCACAGCCCAGACGGGTACGCTCAGCAGGGAGGCACACACCGCGCCGGCCAACAGCCGATTCCATTTCATAGTCGCGTTTCCTTTCCTGGTATCCAAAGTGTTCCTTCTATTTGTATAGACGACCCGACACGGGATTTTGTTCCATCCCGGACCGTTTATTTTTTCGTCCCCGCTCCTCCATACTAATGGGACACACACCCACTGTCAAGGGCGCAGCCGCAGATGTCTCTCTTTTCCAGTGTACTGATTCTGCCGGACCTGGGGGCTCCCCGTCTCAGAAGAGGCTCAGCTGCTCTAGTCTCCGCTCCTGCCTCCGGCCCGCCTGCTCTTGGGCCACGCCCTGCGGCAGGCTGTCCAGGAAGGGAGAGGGTCCGCCCCCGGCGCTGAGGATCAGCTCCTCCCGGGCCCGGGTCATCCCCACATAGAGCAGCCGGCGCTCCTCCTCCAGATCCGCCGGACGGCCGGGCATCTCAAGGGGAAGCGTGCCTTCTGTCAGTCCCGCCACAAAGACGGCAGGAAACTCCAGTCCCTTGGAGGCGTGGAGAGTCATCAGCCGGACAGCCCCGGACTCCCAGCCCCGGCCCGCAGCCCGGCGCACATCCGCCTCCTCCCCCAGAGTGAGGGCCTCCCAGAGGGAGCGGAAGGCTGGGTAGAACACCGCCGTATTCCGCAGCTTCTCCAAGGCCGGCGAGGTCCCGTACCGCTCCTCCCAACCCTCTACCAGTTTCCATGGCTTCTCCTTCTCCACCGCTGGCTCCCACTCCTTCACCCGGTCCAGCCAAAGCTCCAGATGGCCATAGCCTCGGACCGCCTCCTCCAAGGCCGCCAGGTCTGCCCCCTGTGTCCAGAGGCGGCGGGCCCTTCCGGCCAGGTCGGCGGGACAGTCCCACAGAAGGCCCAGCGCGGTCTCCAGGGCTGCAGGGTCCGCCGGGCTTTGGAGGGAGCGGAAGAAGGCCAGCACTCCCCGCACCTGGCGGTCCTCCAGAAAGTCCTCCCGCCCGCTGACCACACAGGGGATGTCGTCGTGACGCAGGCACTTCTCCACCAGCTCCAGCTGCCGATGGGTGCGGCAGAGGACGGCGATGTCAGAGAAAGCCCGCACTGTCCGCTCGTGGCCCAGGGCCTGGGCCTCCAGCATGTCCACCCCGCCGGTCATACGGCCGATCTCCTTGGCGAGAAACACCCCCTCAGAGAAGGCATCCGGGCTCCTCACCATCCGTACCGCCGGGCCGGAGGGCCGGTTGGGGCGCAGGCGGCGGCAACCGCCCGGATTTTTCTCGATCACGGGGGCGGCAGCCTCCAGCACCTCCGGCGTGGAGCGGTAGTTCTCCACCAGCCGGATCTCCCGCAGCTCCGGCCGTTCCGCCCGCAGGCGCTGGAAACACTTCCCGTCCGCCCCCCGGAAACCGTAGATAGACTGGTCCGGGTCTCCGATGACAAAGAGCGACCCGCTGGCGCTCCAGGCCCGGACCAACCGGTACTGGGTCTCGTTGATGTCCTGGAACTCGTCTACCAGCAGGTGCCGGAAGCAGGTCCGGCCCCCAGTGTCCAGCGCCAGCGCCCGGATGAGCAGGTCATCAAAGTCCAGCATCCCCCGCTCCTCCAGCCGGGCACAGTAGGCCTGCCAAATCTCCTCTTCCAGTCCAGCCGTCTCCAGAGACGCGCCGTTTTTTACCCGGGACACCCCCTGGAGCAGCGCCCGTGCGCTCCCCTTCCGGCCCAGCACCCGGAGGGTCTCCTCCGCCAGGGACAGGGCCTCCCCTTGGCCGATCAGCCCCACATCCCCCAGCAGAGCCAGGCAGATGGCATGGAAGGTCCCGATAGTCATGCGGGAGGCGGCCCGCCGCCCCAGGCGCTCCTCCAGCCGCTGGCGCATCTCAGCGGCTGCCTGGTTGGTGAAGGTCACCGCAGTGATCTCCCCCGGCCGGACCCCCCGCTCCTCCACCAGCCACGCGATTCGGTCCACCAGGGTCTTGGTCTTGCCTGTGCCAGGTCCGGCCACCACCGCTACGGTTCGCTCCTCCGCCGAGATGGCCGCCTGCTGCTGGGGATTGGAGCGCTGGAGGCCCTGCTCCCCCTCCCGCTCCGCCGCCTTCGGCCGCTTTGGGAGCTGTCCCCGCTTTTTCTCCCCCTGTTTTGGGGTCTCCTCTGCCCCAAACAGGGAGACCTGTCCGCTCAGGCGCTGGATCTCCGCCGGGGCAAGGAGGGAGATGGCACCGTATTCCCCGTCAAACCCGGGGCGGCGCTCCACCTGCCCCAGCCGCAGGCGCCGGATGCCCTCCGCCACGCAGGGGCCCGCTTCCCGCTGCAGGTCCTCTATGGGGACGTCCCGCAGGATAGTGAATTCCGGCCCCAGGGTCTGCAGCAAGCGCTCATACTGTTCCAGGGTCTTTTTCCCGGCGGCCGAGCCGCCGGTGGAGGCGGCGATCACCTCCGGCAGGGGGGCCAGGCTCTCGAAGGGCTTGGCTTCCTCCGGCCGGAAGCCCGCCGGCCGGTCGGCCAGCTCCTCCACCCGGTGCTCCACCCCGATGGTCAGCTTTTTCCCGCACACCGGACACAGTCCGCCCCGTTCCGCCGTCTCGGCGGGGGTGAGGCACACCCCGCAGTTCCGGTGTCCGTCCAGGTGGTACTTTCCCTCCTCCGGGAAGAACTCCAGGGTGCCCAGAAGCCCCTCCCCGGTGCGGATAGCCTGGACCAGCTCCGGATAGGAGAGGCCGGTGTCCAGCAGGTCGGCCTCCCGGCCCAGCCTGGAGGGGGAGTGGGCATCCGAGTGGGACAGAAGGCTCAGCCGGTCCAGCGCCGATACCCGCCAGTTCATGGGCGGGTCAGAGGACAGTCCGGTCTCCACTCCGTGGATCTGGTCCGCCAGGTCTCCAAAGCACTCCTCGACGGTGTCAAAGCCGGAGAAGGCACCGAACATGGCAAAGTGGGGCGTCCAGATATGGGCGGGGATGAATTCGGCCTCTGGGCAGGTCTCCAGGGTCAACTCCAGCAGATCCCGGCTGTCCAGCCCCAGAATGGGGCGGCCGTCCGAGTGGATGTTGCCGATGGTCTCCAGCCGGACGGACAGTTCTTCCGCCGCTTCCAGGCTGGGGAGGAGGATCAGGTTGTGCACCTTCCGCGTCCGCCCGTGGCGCTTGTAGATGCAGCTGATCTCCCCGGTGACCACGAAACGGGGGGCGGCCCCGGGCGCAGTCCCCTCCATTGTCAGCCCCTCCCGCAGGGCATAGACCCCCTCCCCCGCGGGGACCAGCTGCTCCCGCATCTCCGCCCGCCAAGCCGGATGGGTGAAGTCCCCTGTCCCTATCAGCTGGATGCCTTTGCGCCGGGCCCACCAGTCCAGGTGGGGCAAGTCGCAGTCCCGGCTGGTGGCCCGGGAGAACCTGGAGTGGATATGAAGATCAGCAATATACATGGATGTCCCCCTCTTTTCACAAGGATCCCCTCCATTATACTGTTTTTCTCTCTCCGGTGCAATGCACGGGCCGGCTTTCTCCCCCTTTTTCTGTCATATTCCGGGAGTTGAAGACACTCCCTCCTCTCTTCTCTCCATCGCCCGCTGCACATCGTTGGACAGGATCTCCAAAAATTCCGATGCGGTGGGCGGCCCGTCCAGGGGATACCCCGCCATCTCCCGCAGCAGTTCCGGGTTGGTCCGCCACGCGATCTGCACCGCAGTGCGGATGTTCCGCTCCACCGCGGTCCATTTCCGCCCGCAGCGGCTGCCCACTTCCCAGTAGATCTCCTTGGTCACTGCCTCCAGGCTGTCCTCCTGGTCCACCGCCAGCTGAATGGCCATTACGATGCGGCCATAACAGCGGCATCGCCTCGTGATCCCCAGGGCGCGCAGTTCCCGTCGAATTACATTTATTTCATTCATCGACATTTCCTCCCAATTTAGTTTTAAGGAAATCATACGACAAAATGGAAGCAATTATATCAAATCCGACGATATGCGCTTAGATTCGTTTATATTCGACACTCGCTGTCCACATTCCCCCCTTTTTCTGCACCTCCTGCCCCCACATTCCTGAATTTTTATTTCCACCTATTTTGGGGGCTGGAAAATCGCTTCCTTTCATGCTATCCTCTGATAGGGATCCTTCTCTGTCCCCCCTGCCGCCTATCAGAAAGGAGCAATCATGCGGACACAACTCTGGCAGCTGGCCTGCCTCTATTGGACCACTGCAAACCTGCTGGCCTTCGCCCTGATGGGGCTGGACAAGCGCCGGGCCCGCCGGGGCTGTTGGCGCATTTCGGAGAAGGCCCTGTTCTTCTTTCCCGTCCTGGGCGGTTCCCTGGGGGGGATGCTGGGGATGTACTTTTTCCACCACAAGACCCGCCACTGGTATTTTCGGGCAGGCTTCCCTCTCCTGTTTCTGTTCCAGGCGCTCCTGCTCTTCTTTCTGTGGCGGTGGCTGGCGCCCTGATATGCCTGGAGCAGGCTGTCCCCGCTGTGCGCACGTCTTGTCCACTCACGACAGGCAAAGTTCACACTTGCAGGACAAGTCGTATTTTTTCACATACATGCCGCCGAAAAAGCAGATTTAATTCACTCTGTCAAAAAGTCCTTCAGGGACCTTTTGGCAGCCTGTAATTCCTTCGCACCTGCGGGTGCGGGACTCTGCGGATCGTTTCCTACGAGCTGAGGGGGCCTGCGGTCTGCGCCGCGCCCCCCCCCTCCGCTCCCCGCTCTGCCGGTGTCGGTCCCGGATATGAGCTGCGCCCGCCTCAACTGAGGTGGGCGCAGCTCCCATTTACAGCTTTTTGTCGTAGCAGTTCAGAATCTCCCGGATAAAGCCCTGGAAGAAGAACTCCGTCCCGCCCACAAAGGTATAGCCCAGCTTGGGATACATGGTGTTGGCCGGAAGATTCCCCTCATAGGTGTCCAGGCGCATCACCTTTTTCCCCTTCCTGCGGGCCTCCTCCTCGCAGAAGGCCACGAACTCCCGTGCCTTCCCTCGCCCAGCCCACCGGGGGCTGATGCAGAGGGTGTGGATCACCATGACATCCTCCGGATCCGCCGGGACGGACCAGTTCAGTGCGGCATATTCCGCCAGCTGCTCTCCGTTCAGGTTGACGCAGCCGTACACCTCTCCGTCCTCCTCCGCCACATACAGGGTGCCGGCCTCCAGGGCCGCACGCGCGTGTTCAACCGTGGGGTACTTCCCCCGCTGCCAGTTGGTAAAGGAGGCGGGCCGTTTCTCCTCCTCCGCCAGGATCTCCTCATAGATGCTCCCCACCAGGGGCAGGTCCTGCTCTGTCGCCAGTCGGATCATACCTTCTCTCTCCCTCTTTGTCGATCTTGAAAAAATCGGGGCGGCTCAGCGCCGCCCCGGTCTTCTGCTTTACGGCCGGTCCTGCTCCGGCTTCTCATTGGGCCCTTCCCCGTCCTGAGGGGGCGGTGTCTCGTCATCCCGGGGCTGGGCGGGCGGCTCCTCCGGACCGCTCTGCTCCGGCTCTCCGTCTGGGAGCTGCGGCGCAGACACCGGCTCACTGACGATGTGGATGTTCTTGGCGGGGGGCTCGATGTCCCCAGTGAGGGAACGGCTCCTGCCCTGGGTGGAGGCGTAAGCGTCCTCCACCAGGGCGGGGTCCCGCCCCTGGATGATGGCCACCATCTCGCCGCCGGTGATGGTCTCCTTCTCCAGCAGGTAGGCCACCACCTTGTGCATGTCCTCCAGGTTTTCCCGGATCAGTTCCACTGCGTCCTGATAGCACTGGTCCAGGATGGCCTTTACCGCCTTGTCCATGACAGCGGCGGTGTCCTGGGCGCAGTCCAGGCCGTAGCCCCCGTCCAGGTACTGGTTACGGATGGAGCCCAGAGCCATCATACCAAACTCGTCGCTCATGCCGAACATGGCTACCATGTTCCGGGCCAGGTTGGTGGCCTCCTGGATATCCTGGGAGGCACCGTTGGTCATGGTGTTGAGCACCACCTGCTCGGCGGCCCGACCGCCCATGGAGACGGTGATTTTGGCCATCAGCTCTTCCTTGGTGCGCAGGTTGGTCTTGTCCTCCTCGGGCATCAGCAGGGTGTAGCCCAGGGAACCTTCCGTGTGGGGGACGATGGTGATCTTCTGCACGGGCTCGGCGTTCTTCTGCTTGTAGGCCACCATAGCGTGTCCCACCTCGTGGTAGGCCACCAGCTTCTTCTCAAACTCGGTAAGGACGCTGTTCTTCTTCTCGCTTCCAGCGATAACGAATTCGAAGGAGGCCAGCAGATCCTCCTGGGTGACCACTCTTCGGCCGTGCCGGACTGCCCGCAGGGCGGCCTCGTTCACCAGGTTGGCCAAGTCTGCGCCCACGGTCCCCGCGGTGGCCAGAGCGATCTTCTTGAGGTCCACGTCCTCTCCCAGCTTGATCTTCCGGGTGTGGACCTGGAGGGTGGCCAGACGGCCGGCCAGGTTGGGCCGGTCGATGGTAATGCGGCGGTCGAACCGGCCGGGCCGCAGCAGGGCCTTGTCCAGCACCTCGGGCCGGTTGGTGGCCCCCAGCACGATGACGCCCTTGCCCGGGTCGAAGCCGTCCAGCTCGGCCAGCAGCTGGTTCAGGGTCTGTTCCCGCTCGTCGTTGCCGCCCATGCGGTTGTCGCGGGACTTGCCGATGGTGTCGATCTCGTCGATGAAGATGATGCAGGGGGCCATCTTGCTGGCCTCCTTGAACAGATCGCGGACCCGGCTGGCGCCCACGCCCACAAACATCTCTACAAAGTCAGAGCCGGAGATGGAGAAGAAGGGCACGCCCGCCTCTCCAGCCACCGCTTTGGCCAGCAGGGTCTTACCGGTGCCCGGAGGGCCCACCAGCAGGGCGCCCTTGGGCAGCTTGGCACCGATCTCCGTGTACTTCTGGGGATTGTGGAGGATGTCGATGATCTCCTGGAGGGATTCCTTGGCCTCGTCCTGGCCAGCCACATCCCGGAAGGTGACGCCGGTCTTCTTCTCCACATAGACCTTGGCGTTGGCCTTGCCCACGCCGCCCAGGCCGCCCATGCCGCCCTTTCCACCGATGCCCCGGAACAGGAACATCATCAGTCCCACCATCAGCAGCAGGGGAAGCACATAGGAGAGGATCAGGCTGAGGAAATAGGCCGACTCGTCCACCGGCTCGGTGTAGGCGTGATCGGCGTGCTCCTCCAGCATGGCCAGCAGCTCCGGGTCGTCCACCCCGGCCAGGGGGACGGTGATATACTGCTTTTCCTCCTCCGTCTGGGCGGGAACAGGGATCAGGGAGTTCATCAGGCTTCCGCTCCCGCCGGAGGTCTCCTCCCGGGGCAGCTCCACCTCCACGCCGTCCCGCAGGGTGAAGGTGTATTTGCCGTTCTCCACATTGACGGTGTCGATCTTGTCCTCCGCCAGCCACTCCTTGAAGGTGGTGTAGGGCACTTCCACAGTACCCATGTTGGCATAGCTTGAGGTGCAGCTCTTGATCATCATTGTGAACAGCAGGGCCCAAAAGATGATGCTGACCAGGCCCATGATGTTTCTCTTGTTGTTATTTCCGTTATTGTTTCCTTTATCTGGTTTCAAAGGAGAAAACCTCCTGCCTTTTCCATAAGATCGTTCGGACTGCTCCGGCCGGGTGTGCGGGGTACATTGATTAGTATCATACCATATCTCCTTATTAAAAACAAGAAAGAGCGCTGTAAACATTTTGTGAAAGTTGACGATGCTGCCCCATCGCCCGTCTTTTTTCCTGGTTTCCTCTCTTTTCGGCCGTTTTCCTCCGATCCCCGCAATTTGACCCTTCCCCTCCCTGCCGGATTGTGATATATTATTTTATTATGCAAACTGGAACGACGGATGGGAGGACTGCTCCATGAACAAACGACCCCCGCTGCGCCGCTCCGCCCCTGTGGAGGCGGAAAACGACGGCGTCATTGAAGGCCGCAATGCGGTCACCGAGGCCCTGCGGGCCGGCGTAGCCATCGACAAGATCTTTCTCATGAAGGGGGACACCGATCCCACCCTGGGACACATCGCCTCCGCCGCCCGGGAGAAGGGCATTGTGGTAGTGGACGCCGACCGCCGGAAGCTGGACGGCATGAGCCGCACCCATTCCCACCAGGGGGTCATCGCCCTGGCCGCCGTGCGGGAATATGCCACTGTGGACGACATCCTGAATATTGCCCGGGAGCGGGGTGAGGCCCCCCTCATCGTGGTCTGCGACGAGCTCAGCGACCCACACAATCTGGGGGCGGTCATCCGCACCGCCGACGCCGCCGGTGCCCACGGAGTCATCATTCCAAAGCGCCGCTCCGCCGGCCTGACCGCCGTGGTGGCCAAGACCTCTGCCGGGGCGGTGGCCCATGTGCCAGTAGCCCGGGTGCCCAACCTGCCCTCCCTGCTCAAGGAGCTGAAGGAGGAGGGCGTCTGGGTGTTCGGCACCGCTGCCGGCGGTACCACCCAGCTCTATCAGGCCGATTTAAAGGGCCCCGCCGCCATCGTCATTGGCAGCGAGGGGGACGGCATGGGCCGTCTAGTGGCGGAGAACTGTGACTTCACCGTCTCCATCCCCATGTTTGGCAAGATCAACTCCCTCAACGCCTCCGCTGCCGCTGCCGTCCTGCTTTACGAGGCGGTGCGTCAGCGCCTGGGCGGATAACGCACCTGCCGCCCCCAGGGGTCAGCGGCACAGAATTCCCATTTCACACATCACAGAGGAATGACCATGAGCGACCGTGAGGATAAAAAACTGAATCTCGGCGACGAGCTGGCCGATGTCAAGTCCCTGATCGCCGGTGCGGAGGACGGCGGCTTCTCCCTGGACGACATTCTGGCCGAGTACGGCGTCAAAAGCCCGCCGGGGCGCAGCGCCATCCCCCTGCGCCCGTCGCCCCCGGAGGACGACGGCCCCGACCTGCCCTGGCCGGAGGCCCCCCGTCCCCGTCGGAACCGAGACAACGTGGTGGCCTTCCCAGGGGGAGGAGCTCTACCTCCGGAGGAGGACGGCCCCGCCCCCCAGGATGAGTCCGAGCCGGAGAAGGGCCCTTCGGAGCCCGAAGGGGAGGCCCCGGAGGCAGACGCCGTCCTGGATGCCGAAGAAAATGGAGACAAGGTGGTCGAGTTTCCCGAGGAGGAGAGCCCTCTGGCCTCCTTCCTCAAGGACATCAGCAAAAAGGCGGATGACTACGCCGACCGTATGTTTGAGGAGTCGGAGCAGATGGACCCAGAGGAGGTCCGCCGCCTGGAGACCCTGATCCCCGGCACCGACCAGGAGACGGAGGAGGACCTGCGCTATGTCCGCCGGCCCCGCCGGCAGGAGCCCCCGCCCCCCGACCTCCCCCCCCAGGAGCTGGCCCGCACCTACGGCAAGGGCCTTAAGGGGCTCCGGGTCCGCTCCCTATTGGTCTTTCTTTTGGCCGCCGCCGCTCTGGTCCCCTGCCTGCTCCCCTCGCTCCCTGTCTCCCTCCCCCCGGAGCTGGCGGTGGGATATCCCCTCCTCCTCTGGATCTCCGCCGGGCTTCTGGGGGCAGGTATGCTGCTGTCTCTCGACGTGCTGGCCGCCGGCCTGTGGCGCGGTGTGAGGCTGAAGGTGGGGATGGACACCCTGGCCGCCCTCTCCTGCGCCTTCACCCTGGCGGATACCTTGCTGCTGGCCGGGAGCCAAGACCGGGGCGGGCAGCTCTCCTACTGTCCCGCCGCCCTGTTCGGCCTGTTCTTCCTGCTCCACGGCACCTATCACAAGCGGTGTGCCCTGCGCCTGTCCTGCCGCACCGCAGCGGCTGCCGCGGAGCCCTATCTGGTCACTCTGGACGAGGGCAAGTGGAACGGGAAGGACACCTACGCCAAGTGGTCCGGCACCCCCGCCGGCTTTGGCAGCCAGATCCAGATGGACGACGGCGCCCAGCGCATCTACCGGGTGTTCTGTCCCGTCCTGCTGCTGGCCTGCATAGTCTTTTCCCTGCTGGCCTCCTTCGGCATCGGGGAGGGGGAGCACCTGATGTGGTGTCTCTCCGCCACCTTCACTGCCGCCGCCGGCTTCGGCGGGGCACTGGCCTATGGCCGCTCCTTCCACAAGGTGGCCCGCCGGGTCTCCCAGAGCGGCGGTGCCTTGGCCGGCTGGCCCGGCGCGGCCGGGTCCCGGCGGGGCAACCGGGTCCTCATCACCGATCTGGACCTGTTCCCCCCCGGCTTTGTGGAGCTCAACGGCATCAAGGTCTTTGGGGACTTCTCCGTGGAACGGGTGGTGGGCTACACCGCCACCCTGATCCGGGACTCGGGCTGTGGGCTGGAAAAGCTCTTCCACGACCTGCTCCGCACCCAGGGGGCCATCTTCCGCAGGGCGGACAGCCTGTGCTGCTATGAGGGCGGAGGCCTCTCCGCCAACATCCGGGGGGACCAGGTGCTGGTGGGTTCCGCCGCCTTCATGAACCTGATGGAGGTGCCCCTGCCCCAGGGGCTGAACGTGAAAAACGCGGTCTTCTGTGCCATCGATGGAGAGCTGGCCGGCATCTTCGCCCTGAATTACACCCTGCCCGACACCGTGTTTCCCTCCCTCACCTCCCTGCTTCGGGAGCGGGTTGGGCCGGTGCTGGCCACCCGAGACTTCAATCTCATCCCGGCCATGCTCCAGCAGCGGTTCAAGCTGGCGGCAGACCGGATGGACTTTCCTCCGGTGGAACGCCGGCGGGAGCTGTCCGATCCGGAGCAGGACCACACCGGCGTGCTCACCGCCGTGCTCTGTCGAGAGGGGCTGCTCCCCTTCGCCGAGTCGGTGGTGGGGGCCCGCCGCCTGCGACGGGCCGTCCGGGCCTCCGCGGTGCTCACCTGCGCCGGCTCCACCCTGGGGGTTCTGCTGGCCTACTACCTGACTTCTGTGGACGCCTACGCCTCCCTCTCCCCCCTGAACCTGCTGTTTTATCTGCTGATGTGGCTGCTGCCTGTGTGGTTCCTCAGCGGCTGGGTCCACCGGTATTGAAAAGCCGGGCGCGCCGCTCTGCGCGGCGCGCCCGGTCTCTTTACGCCCGTCCCTCCCGGGGCATGTGGGCCTCCAGCCAGGCCAGCAGGTCGTCAAAGACCTGCTGCCGGTCCAGCTCGTTAAACATCTCATGTCGGCCGCCTGGATACAGCTTCAGGGTCACGTCCCGGCAGCCCGCCGCCTGGAACATGGCGTACACTTTGCGCACCCCTTTTCCCATGCCGCCCACCGGGTCCTGGTCCCCAGAGAAGAAATAGACCGGCGTGTCCGGGTCCATCCGCGCCAGATTCTCCCGGCGGGCAATGTACTGGAGACCGCCCATCATGTCCCGGAACATGGACACGCTGGACTTGTGGCTGCACAGCGGGTCGGCCAGATAGGCGTCCACCTGCTCCTCGTCCCGGGAGAGCCAGTCCGCGCTGGTCCGGTTGGGCCGGAACCTGCGGTTATAGGCCCCCAGGGAGAGGCGGTCCACCAGCGGGCTCACCCCGTCATACCCCAGCCGGCGGCACTCCAGTCCGGCCAGCAGCTTTCCGAAAGCCACCAGGGGGGCGGGCTCCTGCCCGGTCCCCGACAGGATGGCTCCGTCCACCGTCCCCGGATAGTCGATGAGGTAGGTCCGGGTGAGGAAAGAGCCCATGGAGTGGCCCAGGAGGAAGTAGGGGACGCCCGGATGCTTCTCCCCCTGGATGCGGCGCAGTCGGGCGATGTCGGCCACTACCAGCTTCCACCCGTTCTGGGGGGCGAAGGCGCCGTAGCGGCCGTCCTGGACCGTGTTCCCGTGTCCCAGGTGGTCCTCGCCGCACACCAGAAAGCCCTGTCGGGTCAGGAATCGGGCCGCTGTCTCATAGCGGCCGATGTGCTCCCCCACCCCGTGTACGATCTGCACCACGCCCCGAGGCTCCTCCGGGGGCAGCCACGCCCCGGCGTAGCAGGAGCTGCTCCCATCGCTGGACGGAAATCGGAACTGTTGAAATTGACACATGACACCGGCCCTCTTTCGTGTTAAGATACCCTCTGGTCCTTATGGCTCAAGTCTATCAGATTTTCTCCATCCGTCAACCCCCGCTGGGCAGGGGCTGCATCTGCTCCAGCAGGCATCGGATGGCCTCCATGCGGTGCTCCGCCTGCCCGTCCAGCGTCTCATACAGCCCCCCGCAGGCGGTGCTGTCCCCTTCCGCTGCCGCCCGCTGGCATAACCGTCTCCACTTCTGCTCCTGCAGGAACTGTTCCCGCAGCGCTGCGGCCAGGGGGCAGACCCGCGGGATGGGCGGGCTGGAGAAGTGGTAGCAGGCGCCGGTGAGCAGGAACCAGCAGGCCGCCAGCCGCTGGGCCGTCCTGCGCTGCTCCGCCGCCAGGGCGTTCAGGGTCCGGGCCCCGCTGCCCCGGGCCCGCCGGGCCAGCTCCAGATAGATCCTGTGGCCCATCCAGGCCCCTTCCATCAACTCCTCCAGCTGCCGGACCTGCCCAGCGGCCTGCTCCGCCGGAGCGGGAACTTGGCTCTGGGGCTGGAGCTGCGCCGAGCTCTGGATCTGGGCCGCCGGGGCGGCCCCCTGATCCTGATTCTGGAGCTGCGCCGGGGCGGGTATCCGTTCCGCCTGCCGCTCCACCCCGGTCCCCGGCCCGGTCGGCGCCCCCACCTGGATGGGGCTCATGTCCTGGTTGGGCATCACTCTGCGCCAGACCCGCTCAAAGGTCTCCAAATCCACCACCGCCCGCTCCGTGTCCTGGGCCGGGGCGGTCTGTCTCTGTTCCACAGTCGCTCCCTCCTTATTTCGGGCCTGCGCCCGCCTGGATTCTCCCCATCCTATGCGCCGGAGGGGCGGATGGATACAACTCTCCCCGTTTTCCCGTCTTTCAGACTTTTTGTGAAAAAGGAGTGTTTCCCTTGTCTCTCTCTTCTTCCAACGCCGACCTGCCTGGAGTCCACCTCAACTCCGTGGTCAACGCCCCCCACCAGTTCTCCTATGAGAGCGGCGTTCTGGTCACCCGGGTGGAGCCCGGCTTTGCCCAGGGGGTGCTGGAGGTGGGCCCCAACAGCATCAACCCCCACGGCAAGGTCCACGGCGGCGCCCTGGCCACCCTGGCGGACACAGTGGGCGGGTGCTGCGCCTGTTCTAAAGGGGGGCTTTGCGTCACCTCCAGCAGCACCATGGAGTTCCTCCGCCCCGCCGATGGCCCCCGCATCTTCTGCACTGCCACCCCGAAGAAGATGGGCTACCACCTCTCCGTCATCCAGGTGGAGCTGACCAATGTGTCCGGTGAAACCGTGGCCACCGGGACTTTCACCTTTTTCATGTCCCACAGCTGACTTTTTTCTCGTTTTTTCCCAAACCGCCCGTCAAATGCCTTGACTTTTTGACAGAGGCGTGGTAGGATACTTGCACTTCCAACTGAATCGTGTCGGATAGAGGCGCGGCGCTCATGCGTACGCCGGGACAGAGGCCAGGCAGCCGTCCCGGGGGAGAGGGAACGCCGCCGAAGGTCGGGCCGCCTGCCTGGGCGTCCCCTCCTGGGCCGGGGGAGAAGATCCCCCGGACTGTCACTGCAAGTGGAGCGCTATCCAGGGGGGCCTGCCGTCTGGCCTGTTTTCGCCGCCAGACCGCCCCCCTTCGCCATGGCCGCTCCGGGATCGCGCGCCATGGCCTTTTCTTTTGTCTGACCGCCGCTTCAGCTGGGATGTGTGTGGATCAAAAGAAAGGAAGGAACGATTTCTATGAGAACGCGACGCACCTGGATCACACGGGCGGTGCTGGTGGTCATGCTGCTGCTGGCCCTGACCACCTCCGTCTTCGCCTCCAACCCCACCGACGAGCCGGGCAGCAAGATGATCGAGTGTCCCGACTGCGGCACCAGCACCGCCTGTATGGTGTGCTACGGCCTGGACCCACAGTGCGAGTCCTGCGGCGGGGCCCATGAGGGTGTGACCTGCGGCGGGGGCCGGGATGGCCAGGCCTTCTCCTATTCACACCTTCATGGGGGGTAAGGACAGCTCCCCCCCTTGNCAATGTGTGTGCCACCTGCGGCGGGACCGGCTATGTCCAGTCCCCCAGCAGCTTTTACAACACCGCCTTCTCCCTGTTGCCCCCGGTCATCGCCATCGCCCTGGCCCTGATCACCAAGGAGGTCTACTCCTCCCTGTTCATCGGCATCCTGGTGGGCGGCCTGCTCTACTCCAACTTTGCCTTTGAGGGCACCCTCGTCCACGTGTTCAGCGACGGCATCGTCTCCGTCCTGTCTGACAGCTACAACGTGGGCATCCTGATTTTCCTGGTCATCCTGGGCACCATGGTGTGCCTGATGAACAAGGCGGGCGGCTCCGCCGCTTTCGGCCGCTGGGCCAAGAAGAACATCAAGAGCCGGGTAGGCGCTCAGCTGGCCTCCATCGTGCTGGGCTGCCTGATCTTCATCGACGATTACTTCAACTGCCTCACCGTGGGCAGTGTGATGCGCCCCATCACCGACCGGCATCATGTGTCCCGGGCCAAGCTGGCTTATATCATCGACGCCACCGCTGCCCCGGTGTGCATCATCGCCCCCATCTCTTCCTGGGCGGCCGCCGTCTCTGGCTTTGCGGAGGACGGCCAGGGTCTGACCCTGTTCATCCGGGCCATCCCCTATAACTTCTATGCCCTGCTCACCATCGTAATGATGCTGGGTCTGGTCCTGATGAAGGTGGATTTCGGCCCCATGGCCAAGTTCGAGCGCAACGCCATTGAGAACAACGACCTCTTCTCCGGTTCCAACCCCTATGCCATGCTGGATGAGGAGATCGACGACACCAAGGGCACGGTCATGGACCTGGTGCTGCCCATCGCGGTGCTGGTCGTCTGCTGCGTCATCGGCATGATCTACTCCGGCGGCTTCTTCTCCGGCACCGACTTTGTCTCTGCCTTCTCCAATTCGGACGCCTCCGTGGGCCTGATGTTCGGCTCTGCCTTCGGCCTGCTCTTCGCCCTGATCTACTACACCGTGCGCCGGTCCATGTCCTTCAAGGAGATGATGTCCTGCGTTCCTGAGGGCTTCAAGGCCATGGTCCCCGCCATCCTCATCCTCACCTTTGCCTGGTCTCTGAAGTCCATGACCGACTCCCTGGGCGCCAAATATTTTGTCCGTGATTTTGTGTACAACAATGCGGAGAGCCTGCAGAACTTCCTGCCCGCCATTGTGTTCCTCATCGGCTGCGGCCTGGCCTTTGCCACCGGCACCAGCTGGGGCACCTTCGGCATCCTGATCCCCATCGTGCAGAACGTCTTCCCCCTGGACAATCCCCTGGGCATCATCTGCATCTCCGCCTGCATGGCGGGCGCTGTGTGCGGCGACCACTGCTCCCCCATCTCTGACACCACCATCATGGCCTCTGCCGGCGCTCAGTGCGACCATGTGAACCACGTGTCCACGCAGCTTCCCTACGCCATCTCCTGTGCGGTCATCTCCTTTGTCACTTATATTGTGGCCGGTTTCGTGCAGACCCCCTTCATTGCCCTGCCTGTGGGCATCGTACTCATGCTGGCTTTCCTGTTTATCATGAAGCAGCTCTCCCCCGGCCAGTCCCACCGCGCCGCATGACCCAGCTCTTTTCCGGCCATCTTATTTCCCTCAAGTGAAAAGCCCCGGCATCCGCATTTTCGGATGCCGGGGCTTTTTCCTGTCTTTTTACTGTTTTTCCTCCTGCTCCAGCTTCTCCCGAAGCACTTTGAGGGCAAAATCCACCGCTGGGATGGACTTGGCCGCGCAGTACTGGCGGATATTCTGCAGCTCTCGGATCGCCTCCTGTGTCGTCACGGCGCTCACGCTCCCTTTCCCTGTATTCTCCTTTTATTGTACCACGGGGTCCGGGCCGGGCGCAAGGGGCCCGCCGTTCCGGCGCGCTCATTTTCCGCCCCGGCCCCCGCCCCAGAGGATCAGGAGGACACCCCCGGCCGCTATTCCCCAGGCCGCCGGACCGTCCGGCTCAATGCTCCTGGGAAGACAGAGGAGCGCCAGCGCCCGCCCCAGCGCCCTCCCGCCCCCCAGGGAAGGCCGCGCCNGACAGAGGAGAGCCAGCGCCAGCCCCAGCGCCTTTCCGCCCCACAGGGACGCCCGCGCCCAGTCCACCTCAGAACTCCTTCCTGGCGTAGATCCTGCAGGAGATCCAGCAGGACAGGAGCATCCCCACCAGGGGCACCAGTGGCACCAGGGCAAAGACCCCCAGGACAGCAAGCTCGGGCAGCTGATCCAGCCAGGACAGGTCTATCCCATCGAAGAGGCCCAGCTTGGCGCCCCCCAGCAGCACCACGATAGGGGCAAAAATGATGACATACATCCAAGGCCGGGCCCGCTCCGGCCCCAGCTGATAGACCACCGGCAGCATAATGTCCGCGATCATCAGCCCTAAGCCCATAGAGACCAGCAGGGTGGCCAGCAGCTCCCCCAGATCCTCCCGTGCCAGCAGGGAGGCCAGGATGCTCCCCACCAGCCCGATGGCCGCCGCCGCCAGCAGCACCAGCAGCAGGAAGAGATACCGGGCCTTTACCACAGCGGTACGTCCCACGGGCAGCACAGCTGCGTACCGGTCCCACTTCGCCGCCTCGTCATAGCTGAAGCTGGAGATGGGCAGCACCATCACGATCACCTCCACCATAGCCAGGGCCATGGACATGGGGAAAACGCCCAGCACGGCCAATCCGGAGTAGAACAACAGGAACAGGGCATAGAGCCTCAGGGTCTTCCGCATCACAAGGGCATCCTTCATCATCAGGCCGGTCATGCCGACTCCCCCTTTCCGATCAAGAGCATGATATCCTCCAGCGTCACCCGGTCCAGCATCAGGCCGGGGTATTTCCGGGCAAAGGCCGCCCGGTCCCGTACCAGCGCTTCACAGCCGAAGCTGCCCTTCCGCACCCGCACCAGATCTCCGGGCTGGATGTCCCGCAGCTGGGCCTGGGTGCAGCCCAGCTTGGCATAGTGCTCCAGAATGGCGTCCTTGCTGTCCGAGAGCACCACGCGGCCCTGGTGGATGTAGGTGATATAGTCTGCGATCTTCTCCAGGTCGCTGGTGATATGGCTGGAAATAAGGATCGCGTGCTCCTCGTCCTCGATAAAGCCCTGGAACTCGTCCAGGATCTCATCCCGCACCACCGGGTCCAGCCCCGCGGTAGCCTCGTCCAGGATCAGCAGCCGGGGCCGGTGGGCCAGGGCCGCCGCCAGGGACAGCTTCATTTTCATGCCCCGGGAGTATTCCTTGATAAATTTTTTCTCCGGCAGTTTGTATTTCTTCAGATACCGGCGGTAGAGCTCCTCGTCCCAACCCCGGTACACCGGCGCCAGAATGACGCCTACGTCCTTTGCCCGCAGGCTGTCATGGAAGAAGCACTCGTCCAGCACTACTCCCACATCCTGCTTGATCTCCTTCTCTCCCTCCAGATCATCCATCCCCAGCAGGGTGACGGTCCCGGCGTCCCGCCGGACCAGGTTCAGCAGGCATTTGATGGTGGTGGTCTTGCCCGCCCCGTTTTCCCCGATCAGTCCCATGATGGCTCCGCCGGGGACCCGGAAGGAGACATCCTCCAGGGCAAATCCGTCGTATTCCTTCCGCAGTCCCTCTGCGACAATGATGTTTTCCATCGCTTTACACCTCTTGATACAGCTCTGTCAGCATTTCCTTCAGCTCCTCCAGAGACACCGCCCCGCGTCGGGCCTCTTCGATGGCCTGGGTGAGCTTTTCCTCCACCCGGCGCAGCTGGGCCTCCCGCAGCAGCTCCCGGTTCTGGGGGGCTACAAAGCACCCCTTTCCCGGCACATTCTCCAGGAATCCGTCCCGCTCCAGCTCCTCATAGGCCCGCTTGGTGGTGATGACGGAGATCCGCAGCTCCTTGGCCAGCAGGCGCATGGAAGGCAGGGCGTCCCCTGCCGCCAGCGCGCCTGCCATGATCTGCTCCTTGACCTGGTCCGCGATCTGTTCGTAGATCGGCTTTCCGCTGGAATTACTGATGATGATGTCCACTTGCGGCACCTTATAAGCACCCCGCCAGACCAGGCGTGCGGCGTCCGGACCGCCGCCGGCCCGCCCAGGGGAGCGCTTATCCTTTCTCTCGGGTCATATTGTATATATACTATATGCACAGTATAACAGTCATTTTCCTTTTGTCAATAGGCCGGCCCTATTTTTTTGAAAAAATTGTGGGCCGCCCGAAAGGCCTTCTCTCGGGAAAGGCGGCACGGCGCATACCGTCATAAATGAGGGGGCGGCCTTCCATGGAGATGCAGGCCTGCAGGGAACAGCGAAAGCCGCCCCCTCCGCCAAGCTGGCGAAAGGGGCGGCTTTTTCCGCAATCCCGCAAAATATTATTCCTGATCCAGGTAGA
This sequence comes from Clostridium phoceensis, assembly GCF_001244495.1. Classification (NCBI taxonomy): domain Bacteria; kingdom Bacillati; phylum Bacillota; class Clostridia; order Eubacteriales; family Clostridiaceae; genus Clostridium; species Clostridium phoceensis. The sequence continues at coordinate 202,275 of NZ_LN866274.1, forward strand.
CCACTACGGCTCCGTCGGGGCCCACATGGGTACCCACCACAGCCCCCACAGAATTCTGCTCCACCCGGGCCGGGTGATACTTCTCCACCACCCGCTCCCGCAGCTGGTCACAGAGGTTGTGGGTCTGGGTATATCCAAAGTACAGGGGCAGACGGGGCTCAGGATGGATCTCGTCCCCCATCAGCTTCAGCAGGTTGTCCAGGCCGTTCTTGACCCCCAGGCCCTTGCCCAGGATGCCCACCTCTCCCTCCCGCAGGGTGATGAGGGGCTTCACCTTCAGCAGCGTCCCCACCACCGCCATGGAGGCGGGCAGGCGTCCCCCCTTATGCAGATACTCCAGGGTGTTCACGATGCCGAACAGGCGCACCCGGTGGCTGGCGGATTCCACCTGCTCCGCGATCTCCCGTGCGGACAGCCCCTCATCCCGCAGCACGCAGGCAAAGTCTACCAGCATTCGCAGCCCGCACAGGGCCTGCTGGGAGTCCACGATATAGATCTCGTCGTAGCCGCTGAGCTCCTTGGCCAGCTGAGCGCTCTGGAAAGTGCCGCTGAGCTTGGAAGCCAGCAGCACACACACCAGGCTGTCCCCCGCGTCCCGTACCTGCTCAAAATGGGACAGGAAGTCCTGGGGGGTGGGCTGGCTGGTGGTCGGCAGGCTCTCTGCCTGGGCCAGCCGTCGAAAATACTCCTGGTGGGTGATCTCCACATTCTCCCGGAAGGCCTCCTCCCCGAAGTTCACCAGCAGCGGGACCACTCGCACCCCCTTCTGCTCCGCCTCTTCCGGCAGGATATCGGATGTGCTGTCGGTCAGGATCTGAACGGACATGGTCAAGAACCTCCCTTTTTTTCACTGACGCCGGTCTTCCCCGGCCGCTTCAACGAGTCGAACAGCTCGTCCAGCTGACGCAGGCACTGGACCAGCACCTGGGACTCCTCCTCATTCAGACGGCTGCATACCCGGTGGACTACCCGGCCATAGAACTGGGTATGGACCCGGCTGGCCTCCGCCCCCTTCTCAGTCAGCAGGACCCGTATCACCCGCCGGTCCCGGTTCTCCCTCTCCCGGACCAGGTATCCCTTCCGCACCAGAGTGTTCACCGCTACCGTCAGCGAGCTGACCTGGATGGAGAGGCCGTCGGCGATGCCTGTCATGGTGTTGCGGCCGTCCGCCATCCGCTCCCCCACTGCATCCAGCACGTGCAGTTCCCGCACGGAGAGGTCATCCGCCCCCACGTGGTGCAGGGCCCGCTCCTCCAGATCCATGATATGGTCGAACATGTGGTCCAAAAAGCTCTTGAAATAGCGCTCCTGCTCCGCTGTCACCGGGCTCTCCCCCTCTCCGCCGACAAGTATTTTTCTTTGAATTTCAAATAGTTTGAAGTTCTAATTATTTTACTCTGTCCTTTTCGTCCTGTCAAGTATTCCCACAAATTTTCTGGACTTTCCCCGGCAAATCGGCTATACTTCTTAACAGACAGACATGGACGCATCCCACACAGCCTGAGGGCAGGAGGTATCTTTTGCATTCTTTTTATTTGTTTTTATGGATCTTTTTTATTTATTCCTTTCTCGGCTGGTGCCTGGAGGTCTGCTTTTTCGCCCTGAACACCGGTAAATTTGTCAACCGCGGCTTTCTCAACGGCCCGGTCTGTCCCATCTACGGCTTTGGCGTGGTCATCGTGGTCCTCTGCCTCACCCCTCTTATGGAGAACACACTCCTGCTCTTTCTGGGCTCGGTGCTCCTCACTTCCCTGCTGGAACTGGGGGTTGGCTTTGCGCTGGAGAAGCTTTTCCATCAGCGCTGGTGGGACTACACCAACGAGCCTTTCAACCTGGGCGGCTATATCTGCCTGCGCTTCTCCCTGGCCTGGGGGCTGGCCTGCCTGCTGGTGATGGAGATCATCCACCCCTCGGTGCTATGGCTTATCCGCCACATCCCCCACACCCTGGGCCTGGTCCTGCTGGCCTGCTTCGTCTCCGTCATGGCGGTGGACCTGACCGCCACCGTGCGCACCATCGCCCGGATCAACCGCAGCCTGGGCCAAATCGACGAGCTGGCCGGCCGTATCAAGGCTCTCTCCAATGATTTGGGCGAAAATTTGGCTGACCGGGTGCTGGATGCAGCCGAGAAAGGTGCGGACTGGAAGGAGTCCCTGGCCGACCGGCGTGAGGATCTGATGGAGGATCTGGCCAGTTGGAAAGAGGAGCTGGCCGAGCAGCGCAGCGAATATCAGCTGGATCTGGCGCTGCGCCGGGCCCAGCGTCTGGAGGAGCTGGAACAGCTGCGCAAATCCCTGAGCGAGCTGCTGGACCGCCACACCTTCGGTCAACGCCGCCTGCTGCGGGCTTTCCCCCAGATGCGCTCCATCGACCACAAGCAGGCCCTGGAGCGGCTGCGCCAGCGTCAGAAGGAGCGTCAGGAGAAAAAAGGCGGGTCTGTGTGATCTTCCTTTGCAGTATCTGTTATTTTGTGATATACTAACGATAACCACTTTTGAAAGGGGGCTCTCCCTTGGATGAGCTTTTGGACCTGAAGCAGCGGCTGGAGCAGGAGCGTCCCACCCCCTGGGCGGAGCTGCCTGATCTGGCCCTTTACATGGATCAGATCATCTCCTACATGCCCCGCCAGCTGATCCATTTCGACGACGGCGAGGTCCTCACCTCTGCCATGGTCAACAACTATATCAAGGACGGTCTGGTCCCCCGGGCGGACGGGAAGCGGTACGGTCCCATCCATCTGGGCTACCTCACCGCCGTGTGCGCCCTGAAGCGGGTGCTCTCCGTGCGGGACATGAAGGTGCTCATCTCCGCTGGGGAAAAGCGGGAGAAGCCGCCGGAGGAGCTGTACGCCTACTTCCTCCAGGCCCTGGACCGGGCGCTGAATGAGACCGCCCAATCCCTGCCACCCCAGGCCGCCCCCGAGGACCTGCCCCGCCTGGCCCTGGACCTGGCCCTGCGCAGCTATGCCAGCCAGCTGGCCTGTGCACGCATCCTGGATATCCTCCAGCCCCCGTGCGAGGAGGCCCCAAAAAAGGCAAAAAAGTGATCTCATCGCGATCCCTTCGGAGCGGCACCGCTCCAGTTCAAATATCAGGAGGTCAATCTTATGTCCGACTTCATCATTCTCACCGACTCCTCCGCCGACCTGAGCGGAGAGATGGCCCAGGCTGCGGACGTGCAGGTACTTCCCCTCACTTTCACCATCGGCGGGGCCGATTACCACAACTACCCTGACAACCGGGAGATGGACCCCCATCTCTTCTACCAGCGCCTCCGTGCCGGCGAGGTGGCTACCACCGCCGCAGTCAACATGAACCAGTATGTGGAGGCCATCGAGCCCCTGCTCCAGGCTGGCCGGGACGTGCTGGTACTGGCTTTCTCCTCTGGTCTGTCGGCCACCTTCCAGTCCTCCAAGCTGGCGGTGGAGGAGCTGAGTGAGAAGTACCCGGAGCGGAAGCTGTACACTGTGGACACCCTGTGCGCCTCCCTGGGCCAGGGGCTGCTTGTGTGGTACGCCGCCCAGGAGCGGAAGAAGGGCCGCACCATCGAGGAGGTCCGGGACTGGGCCGAGGCCAACAAGCTCTCCCTCTGCCACCAGTTCACGGTGGATGACCTGCACTTCCTCAAGCGGGGCGGGCGCATCTCCGCCACCACCGCCGTGGTGGGCTCCATGCTCCAGATCAAGCCTGTGCTCCACGTGGACGACGAGGGGCACCTCATCAACATCGGCAAGGCCAGGGGCCGGCAGTCCTCCCTGAAGGCCCTGGTAGACAAGATGGAAAAGACCGTCACCGAGGCGGGGAAACAGACCGTCTTCATCAGCCACGGCGACTGCCTGGAGGACGCGGAGGCCGTGGCCCAGATGGTCCGGGAGCGCTTCGGCACCCAGGACATCCGCATCAACTATGTGGGCCCCGTCATCGGCGCCCACTCCGGCCCCGGCACCCTGGCTCTGTTTTATCTGGGCACTCAGCGCTGAGCCAACTTCTATTTTCATCACAAAGGAGCGTCTCCATGGACGAGATCAAATGGCTGGAAGTGGCCGTCAACACCACCCCGGACCGCCTGGACGAGGTGACCGCCAAGCTGACCGCCGCGGGCATGACCGGGCTGGTCATCGAGGATGAGGGGGAGTTCCAGCAGTTTCTGGAGCAGAACCGGCAGTACTGGGACTATGTGGACCAGGAGCTGATGGACCGGATGCGGGGCGTCACCCGGGTGAAGTTCTACGTCACCGACGACGGGGCCGGCCGGGTCCAGCTGGAGCAGTACACACGTGGCCTGGACGCGGAGTACACCGTCACCCCCCTGACGGACAACGATTGGGCGTACAGCTGGCAGAAGTACTATAAACCTCTGGAGGTCGGCCGGCGCCTCTATGTAGTGCCCGAGTGGATGCGGGATGAGCGCGTTCCAGAGGGCCGCAGCCCCCTGTACCTCAACCCCGGCCTCACCTTCGGCACCGGCTCCCACGCGTCCACCCAGCTCTGCCTGGAGGGGGTGGAGGAGCACACCCTCACCGGCCGGCCCGTGCTGGACCTGGGCTGCGGCAGCGGCATCCTCTCCATCGCTGCTCTGTGCTTGGGTGCCAGCACCGCCGCCGCGGTGGACATCGACCCCAAAGCGGTGGATGTGGCCTATGAGAATGCTGCCCTCAACGGCATCGGCCGGGACCGCTATACCGTCCGGGCGGGAGATATCCTCTCCGACCGGGCGCTGGCCGCCCAGCTGGCCTGTCAGCGCTATCATCTGGTGCTGGCCAACATCGTGGCCGACGTGATCATCCCCCTGTCCGCTCAGGTCCCCGCTCTGCTGGCGGAGGATGGGGTGTTCCTGTGCTCCGGCATCATCGACACCCGCGCTCACGAGGTGGAGGAGGCCCTGGTCCGCCAGGGGCTGACCCTCACCGGCCGGCGGGAGAAGAACGGCTGGGTGGCCCTGGAGGCCCGCTGCCCCTCCCCCCGGGGCTGATCTCCCCCTCCCCGCTCCCCCGCCGCGGGCGGTTGGCGACACATGGTTTTCCTTTGTCCCATTTGGACTTATTTAGGCCTGCCCAACGATTTATTCGCCGAAATGCACAGAAAAAGCTCCACCCTTGAACAGGTGGAGCTTTTCCCTAGTCTATGTTTGACCTGCATGTTGCAAACCTCAAAAGGCACATACCAACACACTGATGATGAAAATTTAGTATGCACTTTTTCAATACAAGCCAGTCCAAAAATTAAAACGAGGCAACTTACTTCGGCAGCTCGCTTTCTTCAACGGCAACTGCTTCAAGGTCAATATCGCTCCAATAAGCTCCAATGTCTGCACTCGTAAAGTATTCAAAATTGCCTGTTGAGGATTTTAGATTGCCAGTCTTTACTCCATAGCAGCCATAAATCAATTCGTAGGTCGTTCCGTCGGATAGATTAAATCTAAAACTGGTTATCTTTGCTCCTGTGGTTTCTTCTACTTCTTTGAGTTCTAAGGTCAGCCCCTCGAACATATCATACAAGTCTTTTATAGTTTCTTCTGCATCAACAACTTTCTTTTCTGCTGAAACGGGCGCTCCCGCATAGCGGTACAGTTCAATGGTTTCAACATCTCCAACCTCAAATGGAAAGTTGATATTGACCGTTTTTTTGTTGCAGCCGACCAGCCAAAGCATTAAAACCAGTAAGGATATCAAAGCTATTGTTTTTTTCATACTACCATGCTCCTCTGTTAAATCAGGATTTATATTATTCGTTGCTGTCCATCCACATTAAAATCTTCTTACATTTAGGACAGTACCATGCAGTTTTTTCAAGAACAGAAGTTTCTACGCTGATCGTTTTTCGGGTAAAAAAACCTTTTAGCCCACATTTTTTCTTTTCTTCATTAGAAGTAAATTCATACCAATGTCCACCACCTTGTCCAATACCTTCAACAGTTCCTTGTTCCATTTCCATTCCACAATCTAAACATTTCATATACTACTTCCTCCTAGGCAAATTGGGAATTTATTTTCTGTCTATTTTATCATAGTTTTCTGCTCTGTTCAATGTATAGTAAAATCGATGGAGTTGGAGCCCATCAGTCCCGAGGTAAAAAAGGGTCCCCACCTCCTTTTTCTTGACTGCTCCTTCCAGATGTGGGATAATAATAAAATTCCGAAATGACAGGAGGAGTCCCCGTGACCGCGTTTCTCATTCGTCTTCTGCTCCCCTCCGGTGCGGATCCCGGAGACCCCCAGGTCCGTCAGCGGTGCGGCTCTGTGTCCGGGGGCGTGGGCATCGTGCTCAATGCCCTGCTCTTTCTGGGCAAGCTCCTCTCCGGCCTGGCCACCGGCTCCATTGCCGTGGTGGCCGATGCCTTCAACAACCTGTCTGATGCTGCCTCCTCCGTCATCACCTTGGTGGGGTTCCGGCTGGCCGGACAGGACGCCGACCAAGAGCACCCCTTCGGCCACGGACGGATGGAGTACCTCACCGGTCTGGTGGTGGCCCTGGCCATCCTTCTGATGGGGGTGGAGATCGGCAAGTCCTCCCTGGAGAAGATCTTTTCCCCGGAAGTCACCACCTTCTCCTGGATGGCGGTGGTCATTCTCTTCCTCTCCATCCTGGTAAAGCTGTGGATGTTCTTCTTCAACCGGACCCTTGGCCGCCGCATCGGCTCCGCCGCCATGGAGGCCACCGCAGCAGACTCCCTCTCCGACTCCGTCTCCACTGGGGTCGTTCTCCTGTCCACTCTGATCTCTCACTTCCTCCATGTCCAGGTGGACGGCTTCGCCGGCCTGCTGGTGGCGGTGTTCATCCTGAAGACTGGGTGGGATTCTGCCAGGGAGACCCTGGACCCTCTGCTGGGCCGCCCCATGGACCCCTCGCTGGCCACCGATATCGACCGGCTGGTCCTGTCCCACCCCCACGTCCTCAACATCCACGACCTAGTCTACCATGACTACGGCCCCGGGCGGGCCATGATGTCCTTCCACGTGGAGGTCCCCGCCGGCTGCGACCTGCTGGAGATCCACGACGTAGTGGACCACATCGAGCGGGAACTGAAGGAGCGCCACCACATCGAGACCGTCATCCACGTGGACCCGGTGGTCAATGACGAGCGCACCCTGGCCCTGCGGGACCAGGTGACCCGGCTCACCCAGGAGCTGGACCCGGTCCTCACCATCCACGATTTCCGCATCACAGCTGGTCCGCTCCACACCAACCTGATCTTTGACGTGGTGGTCCCCTATGGCTTCCGCCTCACCGACCAGCAGGTGCTGGAGCAGCTCACCCGGTCGATCCGAGCCCTGTCCGATCACTACTACCCGGTGATCCAGGTGGATCACTCCTATATCGATCAGCGGAGCGTCCAAAACTGAGGGATATTTACAAAAAATTCACCCAAGAGGGGCAAAATCCCTTATAATAGAAGGAGAACGGTGTGATGCGGGGCCGTGGCACGCGCTCCCGGTCACAGGATAAACTTTGGGGAGCGCCCTGTCTCTTCCCCGAAACATGGAAAAGGCGGTGCTGATGATGGCAAAAAAAGTTCTGATCGTAGAGGACGACAGCAACATTGCGGAGCTTCTGAACCTCTACCTGGAAAAAGAGGGCTTTGAGCCCCTGGTGGCCAAGGACGGCGGCAAGGGGGTGGAGCAGTTCCGGGCTTTCCAGCCCGACCTGGTGCTGCTGGACATCATGCTGCCGGTGATGGATGGCTGGTCCGTACTGAAAAAGATCCGGGAGAGCAGCAAGGTGCCCGTCATCATGCTCACCGCCAAGGGGGAGACCAGCGACAAGGTCTCCGGCCTGGAAATGGGTGCGGACGACTATATTGTCAAGCCCTTTGAGATGAAGGAGGTCCTGGCCCGCATCCACGCTGTGCTGCGGCGCACCGCCGGCGGCGAGGAGGAGGGGGGCGCCAAAAAGCTGGCCTTTGACAAGCTGGTCATCAATCTGGACTCCTATGAGCTGATCGTCAACGGCCAGCCGGTGGACACCCCGCCCAAGGAGCTGGAGCTGCTGTTCCACCTGGCCTCCTCCCCCAACCGGGTATTCACCCGCAACCAACTGCTGGATGAGGTGTGGGGCTTTGACTACTTCGGAGACTCCCGCACTGTGGACGTGCATATCAAGCGCCTGCGGGAGAAGCTGGAGGGGGTCAGCGACCAGTGGCGTCTGAAAACGGTCTGGGGCGTGGGCTACAAGTTCGAGGTCTCCCCCGCCGGGACGCCCGGCTGAGGCAGGTGTTTGCCTTGAAAAGCCTGTATAAGCGCCAGCTGTTCATGATGGTGGCCATCGTCTTTCTCTCCTTTTTCATGCTGTCCGCCGCTTTCATGATGCTCTCCTACCGCTATATCATCGCAGAAAAGCGGGACGCCATGGAGCGCAACGCCGACTATATCGCCTCCTTTACTTCCGAATATATCCAGCAGTCTGGGAGCCTGGATGTCTACTTCCGCAGCTATGTGGCTACCCTGGCTTCTGTCTCCGACTCCAACGTGCTGCTCTCCGATGTGGACGGGGATATCATCTATGCCTCCGGCGGCAGCTCCTCCGACCTGTCCAATTACACCGACAGCCGCATCCCCCAGCGGGTCCTCCAGCAGGTGCTGTCCAGCGGTTCCTACAACGGCCTGACCAACCTGGACGGCATCTACTCCGAGAAGCGGTATCTGGCCGCCTACCCCTTCGGCATCATCTTCGGCGGAGCCACCATCCCTCAGGGGCTGGTGCTGGTCTCCTCCGACACTTCCAGCGTCTCCGAGATGTGGCGTGCCACCGCCACCATCTTTTTCTTTACCGCTGTGACGGTGCTGCTCATCGCCGTGATCGCCAGTTCCATCACCTCCTCTCATCAGGTCCGTCCGCTGAACGAGATGGCAGAGGCCGCCCGGAAATTCGGGCAGGGGGAGTTCGACGTGCGGGTCACAGGCTATGAGAACCGGTGCGACGAGGTGGGCACCCTGGCGGAGGCTTTCAACTCCATGGCCGCCTCCCTGTCCAAGGTGGAGACCCAGCGCAGCGAGTTCATCGCCAATGTCTCCCACGAGCTCAAGACCCCCATGACCACCATCTCCGGCTTTGCGGAGGGCATCCTGGACGGCACCATCCCCCCGGAGCGGGAACGGGACTCCCTGGAGATCATCGTCTCTGAGACCCGCCGCCTGTCCCGGCTGGTGCGGCGGATGCTGGACCTGTCCCGCCTCAATGCTTTGACGGAGAACATCACCGCTCAGGAGCAGTTCGACCTCACGGAGACCGTCTCCCAGGTATTGGTCAGCCTGGAGGGCAAGATCACCGGACGTGACCTGGATGTGGACGTTAAAATGCCGGACGAGCCCCTGAAGGTGTGGGGCGACCCGGATNTTGACGGAGAACATCACCGCTCAGGAGCAGTTCGACCTCACGGAGACCGTCTCCCAGGTATTGGTCAGCCTGGAGGGCAAGATCACCGGACGTGACCTGGATGTGGACGTTAAAATGCCGGACGAGCCCCTGAAGGTGTGGGGCGACCCGGATTCGGTGACCCAGGTGTGCTACAACCTGCTGGACAACGCCGCCAAATTTGCCGCCAAGGGGACCACCATCACGGTCCAGATCACCAAAAAGGACGGAAAGGCGTACACCTCCATCCGCAATCTGGGGGCCACCATCCCCCCAGACGAGCTCTCTCTCCTCTTTGACCGCTTCCACAAGGCGGACTACTCCAGAAGCATGGACCGGGAGGGCGTGGGCCTGGGCCTGTATATCGTCAAGACCATTCTGGGCAATCTAAAAGAAAACATCACCGTGACCAGTGAGGACGGTGTCACCAACTTTACCTTCACCCTCACCCTTGCCTGAGTTCTTCCAGGCTCCTCTGTGACGTTTTCTTTGGGCCTGCGGCGCGGACCCCTTTCGTCCGGCCGCGTATGTTTGTCCCCCCTGCGGCATATTCTTTGACTGGAAGGGCGTGCGGGCGGCCCTTCGCCCCCATGTCCCCCTGCTCCGAGCAGGAATCTTCACACTGAACTGAGCGCCCCAGGGCGCGGGGAGGTTTCTTCTATGGACAATCGAAGCGATGGGCTCTGGCAGGGCGGCCCCTGGGAGCAGCCTGCCCGCCCCTTCTCCCCGCCGCCCGCCGTGGTGATCCCGCCCCAGAAATACCGTCCTCCCAGGCCGCCCCAACGCCGCCACAGCGGTCGGATCGGCTTTCTCGTCGCGCTGACTTTGATCGTCTCCCTCACCGCCCTTGCAGTCTTGTTCAATGGCGGCCTCGCCCCCCGTTCCGCGGACCCCGTCCCCTCTGGGTCCGACCCGGGATACAGCAGCTGGGAGCAGGAGGAGGACCTCTCCGCGCCCCCCTCCATTCCGCAGGCGGAGACCGGCACCGGCGTCATCCTCTCCATCACTCCCCCCTCCGGTGAGGCGCTGACCTACACCCAGGTCTATGAAAAGGCCGCCCCCTCCATTGCGGCCTTGACCGCATACAGCGCCGGAATGGTCTCTACCGGTACTGGGATCGTACTCACTGCCGACGGATATATCGTTACCAACGCCCATATCATCGCCGGCGCCGAACAGGTCAACGTCACCCTCTCCGACGACTCGCTCTGGTCCGCCCAGTTGGTGGGCTTCGAGCCTTTGGAGGATCTGGCGGTGCTGAAGATCGACGCCTCCGGCCTCACCCCCGCCCAATTTGGCGATGACACCCTGCTCCGCAGCGGAGACCCCGTCTCCGCCATCGGCAACCCCATGGGCTACCGCTCCACCATCACGCCGGGCATCGTGTCTGCCCTGGATCAGCCGGTATCAGTGGAAGGGACCACCATGTACCTCCTCCAGACCAGCGCAGCCATCAACTACGGCAGCTCCGGGGGCGCCCTGCTCAATGATCGGGGCCAGGTGGTGGGGGTGACCACCATCAAGATCGTGGCAGACGACGGCTCTGCCGAGGGGCTGGGCTTCGCCATCCCCACCACCCGGGTCAAGCAGGTGGTGGACCGCCTCATCGCTGGAGCGCCGGTCACCCGCCCTTCCCTGGGGATCATCGTACGCCGGGGCCAGGGGGAGAACGGCGGTCTGGTGGTGGAGGAGGTAGATCCGGACAGCGACTGCCACCGGCAGGGCATTCAGCCCCAGGATATCATCGTGGCGGCCAACGGGCAGCAGGTCCAGACCTTCGCCGACCTGGAGCGGATCAAGCGCACCCTGGACGTGGGCGACTCCCTGCTCCTGGAGGTCCTGCGGGGCGGGGAGCACCTGGAGTTCACCGTCACTCTGATGGATCAGGACGACTTCTGACTCTGTCCCCGCCCAAGCGCGTCTCCCGGTCCGGGAGATACGCTTATTCTGTGTGGAAATCCTCCATGGACGTTTTCCACAGCATGCATCCCGCTACTTTTCCGCCCGCTCTGGGGCGGAAAAGTCCCCGCTTTGCTCGCCGCAGCCCTTGACGTACAAAGACTGCGGGGGATGTGATCTCATTCGAGGCGGGCTGCCGCCCCCTCGAACTCCCCTGTCTGATCCTGAAACATCTGTCCCTGAAAAAAGCTTTCGAAAAGCCGAGTGCGTCTCCCGATCCGGGAGACGCACTTTTGTCCCCTTGTCCGCCGTGCCCGGAGCATCTTCCTTTCCACTTGCCTTTTTTCTCCGTCCGGAGTACACTAGAAGCAGGAAGCATCCTTCATTCTGAGTGCGGGAGGTAATGCAAGATGGCAAAATTCATCCGTTTTCTGGGGCCGGACGGCCCCACCTATGGCCGCGTGGAGGACGACGTGGTCTACACCCTGTCCGGTGACCTGTTTGGCTGGTGGGAGGAGACCGGAGAGGGTTTTCTCCTGGACGGTCTGAAGCTCCTGCCCCCCTGCTCTCCCGGCAAGATGCTGGCGGTGGGCTTCAACTACCGGGATCACGCCGAGGAGTTCCACACCCCCATTCCCACCGCCCCAAACATCTTCCTTAAGCCGCCCAGCTGCCTGGCCGCCCATGGGCAGAAGGTCCTCTATCCCCGCGCCCTGACCCGGCAGGTAGAGTATGAGGCGGAGCTGGTAGTGGTCATTGGCCGTCATGCCCGCCATGTCACCCCGGAGCAGGCCCCGGACTATGTTCTGGGCTACACCGTGGGCAACGACGTCACCGCCCGGGATCTCCAGTCCCCCACCGGGCAGTGGGCGCTGTGCAAGGGCTTTGATACCTTCGGCCCCATCGGTCCCTGTATCGTCACCGATGTGGACCCCCGGGCCGGGCTGGAGATCGAGAGCTTTGTCAACGGGGAGCGGAAGCAGCACTCCAACACCCGCAATCTCATCTTTGACCCCTGCCACCTGGTGAGCTATCTCTCTCAGGCCCTCGCCCTGGAACCTGGCGACGTGATCTTCACCGGCACCCCCTCCGGTGTCAGCCCGGTCCATCCCGGCGACGTGATGGAGATGCGCATCCAGGGCATCGGCTCTCTCATCAATCCGGTAGCCGCCGAACCCCTGTGAGCAGAAAAATCGCTCTTCCGGACTCAAAGGTCTGGGAGAGCGATTTTTCTGCTCCTTGTTTACTTGCTGCTGGGCAGGACAGACGCCACCGCCGCCGCAAAATTATTGATGGGCATAGTCTGGAGCACGATGCGCCCCGGGCCGGTGACCACGGTGTTGAACAGCCCCTCACCGCCAAAGAGGACGTTTTTGACGCCCTTCACCGTCTGGATGTCAATGGAGCAGGTTGCGTCCATCATGGCCAGGTTTCCGCTGTCTACCACCATCTTCTCCCCCGCCTTCAGCTCGTACTCCACCGCAGAGCCGTCGATCTCCACGAAAGCCTTGCCACGGCCGGACAGCTTCTGCATGATGAAGCCCTCGCCGCCGAAAAATCCGGCGCCCGTTTTCTTCTGGAAGAAGATGGACAGCTCCACCCCCTCCTCCGCTGCCAGGAAGCCGGCCTTCTGCACCACCATCGGGCGGTCGTCCATGACCTCCACCTCCCGGATGGAACCGGGAAAGCTGGAGGCAAAGGCGATCATCCCCGCGCCGCCCCGGGCGGTATAGATATTCTGAAATATGGACTCGCCGGAAAACATCCTCCCGAAGGCCTTGCCGATGCCGCCCGCCGAGGTCTGCATCTCTATGTTGGGGCTCATCCAGACCATGGACCCCTTCTCTGTGATCATGCTCTCTCCGCTGGCCAGCTGGCAGATCACCACCGGCATGGGTTCTCCTGTGATTTGATACTGCATGGTTTTCCCGCCTTTCTGATCGATCAGTCTCTTTTCCCCGCTCCTGGGGACTGCCTCCAGTATAGCGTATCCACTCCTTGGCGGCAACTATAAAAAAGTGGGCCGCGGAAGTCTCCTCCCGCGGCCCGCCCTTCTGTCCCCGGCCGTTCCGTTGGTCACTTCTCCGCCCAGTTCCCGGTGGCCTCAGCGGTAAGGTAGGCGTTGATGAACCCGTCCAGGTCCCCGTCCATCACGCCGTTGATGTTACTGGTCTCATAGGCGGTGCGGTTGTCCTTTACCATCTGGTAGGGCATGAACACATAGGAGCGAATCTGGCTGCCCCATTCGATCTTCAGCTGGACCCCCTTCAGGTCGGATATCTTGTCCGCCTTCTCCTGCATCTGCAGCTCCACCAGTTTGGCCCGGAGCATCTTCATACAGTTGTCCTTGTTCTGGAACTGGGAGCGCTCCTGCTGAGAGGCCACCACGATACCGGTGGGCTTGTGGATCAGGCGCACAGCGGAGGAGGTCTTGTTGACGTGCTGGCCGCCGGCGCCGCTGGCCCGGTAGACCTGCATCTCGATGTCCTCGGGGCGGATATCCACCTCCACATCCTCGGGCAGGTCAGGCATGACCTCCACTGAGGCGAAGGAGGTCTGCCGCCGGGCGTTGGCATCAAAGGGAGATACCCGAACCAGACGGTGGACGCCGTGCTCCCCTCTCAGGTAGCCGTAGGCGTTCTCCCCCTCCACCATGATGGTGGCCGACTTGATGCCCGCCTCGTCCCCCTCCTGGTAGTCCATGATCTGATAGGTAAAGCCGTGGCGCTCGGTCCAGCGGGTGTACATGCGGTAGAGCATCTGGGCCCAGTCCTGGGCCTCAGTGCCGCCGGCACCGGGGTGGATGGTCAGGATCACATTGGAGCTGTCATACTCCCCAGTGAGCAGGGTCTGTAAGCGCGCCTCCTCCATGTCCCGCTCCAGCTGGGCGAAGCCCTCCTCAAGCTCGGGCAGCAGGGATTCGTCCTCGAACTCATTGCCCATCTCGCACAGGGCCATCAGGTCGTCCCACTCCCGGCGGCGCTTGTTCTGCTTGTCCACCTTATCCTGTAAATTCTTGATGCGCTGCTGCACCTTCTGGGCCTTCTCCAGGTTGTTCCAGAAGCCGTCGGCGGCGCTCTCCGCCTGGAGCATGTCCAGTTCCCGCTCGGCGGATTCCAGGTCCAGGGCTTTTCCCAGTTCCTCCAGGGTGGGAGCCAGGTTGTTCAGCTTGACCTTGTATTCGTCGAATTGGAGCATATGGTCCTCACTCTTTCCATCAAATTCCCGCCCTGACGGGCAGTATTCCAATCAAAGCCCAATTATTATATCTGAACTCGGCTGGAAAGTAAAGAAAAAACCGGATATTCCAGTGTTTTTTTGCGCCGCCGCTCCCACCGTGCAGAGGCGTTCTCCCTCTGCTTCGACAAATGGAAGGGCCGTCTCGCTCAGCGAGACGGCCCTTCAGCGGTCGCTGGCCAGCCAGCCGTCCCCCTGAAAGATGAGATCGTCCAGATCGCGCCAGGGCTCAGGCTGCGTCGGACGCTGTACTTGGATCATCTGATTTTCTTCCATATCGAGAACTTCCTCCCTCTGTATCTGATCGCGGCGCCGGTGGTCCTCCCACCGGCGTACACATCAGTATATGCCGCGGTCCATGGAATATGTGCTCGAAACCGTACACCCAGAGAGAGAAAATTTTTTGCGGCAGGCGTTCAGCCCTCCCCGCCGCTGTCCCGGAGGATGCGGGAGCTGTTGATCAGGATCACAAAGGCTCCGATATTATGGAGGAAGGCCCCGGCCAGGGCGGGGATCACCCCCACGGCGGCCAGGATCATCATAATGAGGCTGACGGAGAAGGCGATGCCGATGTTCTGATACATGATGCTCTTGGTGCTCCTGGCCAGGGACATGACAAAGGGGATGTTGTTCAGGTCGTTGTTCATAAGGGCGATGTCGGCACTCTGGATGGCCACATCAGAGCCCATGGCTCCCATGGCAATGCCCACGTCCGCCTCTGCCAGGGCCAGGGCATCGTTGATGCCGTCTCCCACTGCAAGCACATGGGCGTCCTGCCTCAGCCGCTTCACGTGCTCCAGCTTCTCCTCCGGCAGCAGGTGGAAATATACCTGGTCGATCCCTGTCTGCCGCTGGACCTTCCGGGCAGCGAACTCCCGGTCGCCGGTGAGGAGCACAGTCTGTTCCATCCCGTCCTCGTGGAGCCGGCTCACCACCTCCTCAGCCTCCGGACGGACGGAGTCATCAAACATGAGGCAGCCCAGCACCCGCCCATTGTACACCACCCAGTTGGCGGGACCCCCTCCGGTGTCCATATGGGGGTCCTCCGGCTGGTAGCCCAGGGACTCGATCCAGTGCCGTGAGCCGAACAGGATCTCTTCCCCGCCCCGGGTCCCGGTCAGTCCTTTGCCCGCGGTCTCCCGGACCTGGAACCCCTCCTCATAGGGGATGCCCTCCCCCTCTAAGGTCTTCATCAGGGAGCGGGAGATGGGGTGCATAGAGCTGCACGCCACGCAGCCGCCCCTGGCGAAGAGCTCCTCCCTGCTCTGGGCCTCCTGAAGATAGAAGCCGCTGATGGAAAGCTCCCCCCGGGTGATGGTGCCCGTCTTGTCAAAGATCACAGTGGTGATGTTGGTGAGCTGCTCCACGAATTTGGCGTTTTTGATGAGGATGCCCCGCTTGGTGGACACCGCCAGGGCAGCGATCATGGGGGCGGAGCTGACCAGCATGTGCCCGCAGGGACAGCTCACCACCAGCACGGCGATGGCGTTGGAGATATTTCGGCTGAGCAGAGCGGTGAGGGCGGCCACGATGAGGGCCAGCGGGATGTAGTAGTGCATGAACCGGTCCACGATCCGGATCTCAGGCACGGTGATGCTCTGGGCCTCCTCCAGCAGGCTGACGATCTTGGTGAAGGAGGTGTCCTGATATTCCTTCTCCACCCGGATCTTGATCATGCCGTCCAGGTTGGTGGTGCCGGCGTACACCGTATCCCCTACGGTCACGGCGGCGGGCAGGGGTTCACCGGTGAGGGATTTCTGGTCGATGTTGGAATTGCCCCAGATCACGGTGCCATCGATGGGCAGGCCCATGCCAGGTCGGACAATGATGATGTCCCCCCGTTTTAGGGCCTGGACCTCCACCGTCACCTCCCCATCCTCAGTTTCCAGCACCGCGTCGGTGGCCTGCATCTGCTTAAGGCCCTCGATGGCGTCCCGGCCTCCCATGATGCTCCGCTCCTCCAGAAAGTGGACCACGCTGAGCACCACCGGGATCAGGATGGCCAGCTCGTGCTGCCCAGTGATGTAGCAGGCCAGCACGGCGATGGAGACCAGGATCTCCATGGCGTTGGTCACGTCCCGCTGGAGAAAGCCCCGGATGGCGGTCGCCAGCAGGGGCAGGCCCTCCACCAGCACGCCCACAGAATAGATCAGCCCCGCCACCGCCGTCTGCTCCGGGAAGATCCCCTTATAGAGCAGTCCGGTGACCAGACAGACCAGGGCTATCATGGCGGTGGTGATCTCCACCGAGAGCTTTCGCTTCTCCCGCCGGGTCAGGTCGGCCCCCTGGCTGTCCTCCAGCAGGTGGACCGCGGTATTCGTCAGGTTCTCCATAGCCGTCCCTCCTCAGGGCAGAAAGATCTGGGGCGTGTTGGTCCCCTCGGGCAGCACGATCTTGCCGCCCATCTGGTTGAAGATGGTGACCACCTTTTCCCGGAACACCCGCTCGTAGACCACGTCCCGGTTCTGCTGATACTCCTGGAACAGGCCGTAGAACTCCGCCACCTGGTCGTTGGCCCGGTTGATCCGGTCGTGCTGCGACACCTGGGCGTCGCTCACCAGCTTATCGGCGGCGGCGTTGGCCTCCGGGATCACCCGCTCCCGGTACTGGTTGGCCTGCTGGATGCGGGTCTCCTTCTCCACCGAGGCGGCGTTTACTTGGTCGAAGTGGTATTGCAGGGCGCTGGGGGGCTTGATGCTCTTGAACTCCAGGCTCACGATG
Organism: Clostridium phoceensis; assembly: GCF_001244495.1. Taxonomy (NCBI): domain Bacteria; kingdom Bacillati; phylum Bacillota; class Clostridia; order Eubacteriales; family Clostridiaceae; genus Clostridium; species Clostridium phoceensis. The sequence goes on from NZ_LN866274.1 coordinate 219,482, forward strand.
CTCACCCCCATCTCCATCCCGTCCAGGATGGCCTGGGCCTGGCGGATGACCTCGTTTCCGAACTCCGCCTTCTGGTCGGTGAGCAGGCCGTCCACGCTCTTGGACGCCGCGCAGGAGGTCATCACGCCGCTGACTACGCCGTTGATCTCGGTCTCTGGGTCGCTGTTGTACAGGGCGTACTCCACCGGGTCAGAGATCTGATACTTCAGGGTGGCATCGATGTGGATGATATTCTCGTCCCCTGTGATCACATAGCCGGTGTCCTCGATCTCCGCATAGGTGGGGTCAGCGGAGGCGGCGTGAGTGGTGATGGACACCTCATGCACCTTTCCCACCGGCACCTTGATTACCTCGTCGATCACATAGGGGAATGCCAGCAGCAGGCCCGGCTCCTTCACCTGCTCCTCCCGGGTGTCCCCCACCAGCCGTCCGAACCGCAGCACCACCGCCACCTCGTGGTTGTTGACCACCCGGATGCCGGAGCAGCAGATCAGCGCCACAAGGATGACGATCAGCCATTTGCAGTAGCGGATGGCGGTGTTGATGATGGCAATGAACCGCTGAGAATCCTTCATCTTCCCTCACCGCCTTCAGTCATCGCCGTAGAGCACGTCGAATGGCGGGGTGTCCATGGTGATGATCATCACCGTGTCCTCGTCCACCGAGTTCTCCAGGGCAGCCAGCTTCTGTAGGAATTCATACAGCTCTGGGTCCTGGCTGTGGGCCGAGGCATAGATCTCTGCCACCTCCCGCTCCGTCTCCGCGTTGATGGCGGCAGCCTCCTCCCGGCCCTCGGCCACGATGGCGGCCACCTCCGCATCTGACTCGCTCATAATGATCTGGGCGTCCCGCTCACCCTCCGCCAGCAGCTGGTCGATGTACTTCTGCCGGTCCGCCTGCATCTGGGTGAACACGCTCTGTACGTTGGTGGCCGGCAGGCCCACCCGCTTCAGCCGCAGCTCATGGACCTGGATGCCGTACTGTTCCAGAGCGTGGGACTGCACCTCCTGGAGCATGGCGGCCTCGATCTCGTCGATCTTGATGTCCTCCTCGTCCAGGGAGACCAGAGCGGACAGGTCATAGTTGCCCATGGTCCCATTTTTGGCGCTGGTGACCAGGTCGCTGAGGTAGGTCTCCGCCAGGGCGGTATCCCCCACGCTGGTGTAGTACCGCAGGGGGTCGGCGATGCTCCAGATGGTGTAGGTCTGCATGATGACATTTTTCTTGTCATGGGTCAGAGTCTCCAGGTAGCCGGAGTCCAGATACCGCTTCCTGGCGTCCTGGATCTGCACGTCCTCAAAGGGCCAGGGCAGGCGCAGGTACATCCCTGCCTGGGTCACCTCCGACCGGACCGCGCCGAACCGGGTCACCACCGCGTACTCCCCCTCGTTTACCTTGAACACAAAGCCAAAGAAGCCGATGATGGCCGCCACGATCAGGGCGAACATCCACTTGATGATGCGGTTCCCTTTCATATCATGTCCCCTCCTCACCCGGCACTGCGCCGGTCTCCGCCTGCGTCCCCGCTGTCTGTGTCTCCGCCGCCTGCTCCCCGCCGGCGCCTCCGCCGTCAAGGCCGCTGAACCACCGGCTCCCCGAGCCGCCCAGTCCGAAGTTGGCATACAGGGCTCCGGCGTCCACCCCCGGCCCTACGATATACTTTCTCTGCTGGGCCAGAGCCTGCTGGAAACTCTCCAGATACCGGTCCAGCAGATAGGCCTCCGGGTCCAGCAGATAGGCCTCGATGCTGGCATTGTATTTCTGGATCTCCGCGTTGGCGCTGGAGACCCGCTCATCCCGCTGGATGCCGGCGTCATTGATGGCCAGCTGTTTGTCTGCCTCGGCCCCCTCCCGTGCCACCAGAGCCTTCCCTTCCGCGGTGAGGACGCTGGTCTTCTTCTGGATGCCCGCGCTCACCACGCTCTGGTAGATATCCGCGATGGCCACCGGCGGGTGGGTGCTTGCCTGTGGGACGCCCCTCTCTTTTAAACAAATTGCTTTGTATAAGAGACAGGTACTCCAGCAGGGGGGACGCGGGATTTACNTGGCATTGTATTTCTGGATCTCCGCGTTGGCGCTGGAGACCCGCTCATCCCGCTGGATGCCGGCGTCATTGATGGCCAGCTGTTTGTCTGCCTCGGCCCCCTCCCGTGCCACCAGAGCCTTCCCTTCCGCGGTGAGGACGCTGGTCTTCTTCTGGATGCCCGCGCTCACCACGCTCTGGTAGATATCCGCGATGGCCACCGGCGGGTGGATGCTGGCCAGTGTGACGCTCATCACTTCCAGCCCCAGCTCCGCCTCCCGGGCATATTCCTTGAGCTGCTCCTCGATGCGGTGAGACAGCTGGCTGCGGTCCTCACTGATGATGGTGTTGATGTCCGTATGGATGGTCTCCCCCATCACCACCTCATAGCCCTTGGCGTTGAGCACATCCTCCGGGCTGCTGTACCGGGTCAGGTAGGTGTACAGGTCACTGATGCGGTAGGTGATCTTCAGGTTGATGGCCACCAGCTCATTCCCGTTGCCCAGCAGGAGAGCCTGTTCCTCCCCCTCGTGGGGGCGGGTCCACAGGTTGTTCTTGTTGTTTACGTCCCCCTCATAGCCCACGATCATCCCCTGAGGCTGGGTGACGTTGTAGATCTTCACCTCTTCAAAGGGCACCGGAAGCTTGAAGTGCAGGCCTGGCTCCAGGATATCCTCCCGCGCCAGACTGCCGAAGCGGTACAGCGCCCCCTGCTGATAAGTCTCCACCTGCACCACACAGGTGGACAGCCACACCAGCAGGAGCACCGCCATTGCGCAGGAGGGCAGGATCATCTTGATGAATTTCAGGCTCCACAGGGAGCGCATGGAGATGCCGGTGTGCTGCTCCAGCCAGGTCAGGGCCCCGCTGCCCTTTTGTCCCCCGTAGTAGTACACCGGGAACAGGATGTACAGACGGAAGACCAGTTCCTCCCGGTGCCGGGTCATCTTCACTGCCACGCTGACAGCCGCCATGGCCGCCACATAGAACCAGCAGCCCAGGATGACATAGTCCACATACTGGCTGACGCTGAACAGCCCGGTGAAGGAGGTGACCATATCCGCCATCAGGGCAGCTACAGCGATCTTGTTGAGCACCATCAGGTTGCAGATGCTGGCCGCATCCGGGTTGGTGTCCAGCTGCATGGACCACCAGCGCTCCACACAGGCGTAAAGGATGAAGGACACCACGCATACCACCATGTGCAGGGGAGCCACGGCCCCAGTCACATCCTCCCGGGGCTTCAGGGTGAAGAGATAGAATCCCACCACCAGCACGGTGACCACTACCAGCAGCATGGTGGCATTGACGCTGTCCACCGCGTCCCGCTTGGCCTCCCGCTTTTCCTCTCCGGCCTCCTCCGGCGCAGCCGGGGCTGCTCCCAGCGTCTCCGCCCCCCCTTCGGCCGTCTCCTGCTCCCGCCGGACCACATATGCCCGATACCAGAGCAGGATAGCGCAGATCAGCAGCAGCACGCTCTGCATGATCTGAAACAGGCCAAAACGCAGCACCGTATAGGTATTGACGCTCTCGTTCATGAAGAAAAACAGCATCCCGATGCCCAGCAGGATCATGCTGGTGATCAGGTATTCCAGCTGCTTGGCTCGCTTCTCCACTCCGCTCCCCCCTTATCCCTGGGCGCTCCCGCGCCCGCCAGATCCCTCACACAGCGCCCGCAGCAGCGCGCGCAGCAGCTCCCCCGTCTCCCGGCCCGTCCAGCTGGGCAGGGTCTGGAAGGGCTCCGCCTTCTCGGCCAGGTCCCCCTCCTCCCGCCGGACCGCCTGGACATAGTCCAGCAGCTTCTCCCCCAGGGGCCGCCCAGCCCAGCGTGCCAGGCTCTCCTCCACAGCGGCAAAGCCCCCCGGCAGGGCGCCGAACCCGTTGTAGCAGGCCACCAGGGTGCCGTGTTGGTCCTCCGCCTCCGCCGCCCGGCCGTACCAGACTGCGGCCAGGGTCTCCGGCCCTTCCCGCTCCGGCAGGTCCTCCTGCCGCAGGCGGAGGGGGCGTTCCCCCCGCCTGTCCGCCGCCAGGGCGGCGTACCCTTTCAGTACGGTCAGCTGCCGCTGGAACCGCCGCTGGTCCGTCCCCTCCAGCCCCGTGACCAGGACGCCCCCCCGTCCGGGAGCCAGACGGAGGCCCTGCCACTCCAGCGGTGCCTCCAGCACCGCTCCCTTCAGCTCATACTGGTCCTGTCTCACACACATCCTCCTCACAGGGGGGCAGGGAGACGGTGACCACCGTTCCCTCCCGCTCCACGCTCTCCAGTTCGACACTGCCGCCGCACTGCTCCACCACTTGCTGTACGAAATTCAGTCCCAGTCCGCTGGAGCTACGGATGGAGAATCCCTTCTCCCAGATCTCGCCCAGCAGCTCCCTGGGAATCCCTGTCCCGTTGTCCTCCACCTGAAAGCGGATCTCTGCCCCCTCCGTCTCCTCGACCCTGATCCAGATCTTGCCGTCCGGCCTCCGGACCGCATAGGCGGCGTTCTCCACCAGGTTGATGAGCACCCGGGAGAATCGGATCTTGTTGATCCGGATCTTCGCCTCTGGAGCCCGGTTCTCCGTGTGGACCAGGTCCGCATACTCCGCGCTGGAGATCTGGGCCATCACGGCGTCCAGCAGCTCCTGGGTGGTCACCACGCTCCGCTGCTCCTCGTGCAGGATCTCGGAAATCATGCTGCTCATCCGGTCTATCATAGTCTCGATCCGCTCCAGATACTCCCCTTCCGTCTGGTCCCCTCTCCTGCCGGCGGACAGTTTGACCACCCCCACCAGGGCCTGCATGCTGGTCAGAGGGGACTTCAGATCATGGACCAGGTGGCGCAGTTCCATATAGGTCCGGTTCTCCAGGATGCGCATCCGGGTCTCCATCAGCATGTGTTCGTTGAGCTCCTTCTGCTCGCTGATGCGGCGGATGTTGTTTTCATCCACCACCAGCAGCAGGAGCAGCACAGACATGAAGAGGAACAGGGCAAAAAAGATGGTGGCCATGGCCTGGAGAAAGCTGTCCGCCTGAAGGAACTTGGAGACGAGCTTGATGTCATAGGAACTCTCTCCTCTGCCGAAGGGAAAATTCCACAGCAGGGGCATCATGTCCAGGAATTGCAGCGCCGTGATGAAAAAGGCCACCATGAGCCCCTTCTTCATCAGCCCCACAAAGCTGAAATCGATCTTGGCCAGCACCCAGATCATGGCGATCATGGACAGGGCCGGGATCCCGAAGTCATAGCGGATGCCATAGATCCGGTTGATGAGGAGATACACTCCAGGGATCAGGATGCCCACCGCAGCGATGGAGGCCAGCAGCCGCCGTCTCAGCTCCATGCCCCGGAAGGTCTCCACCAGAAAAAACACGCCCATGTAGTGGGGATAGGCCCGCACCGCATTGAGCACCACCAGCTTCAGCGCCGCCAGCAGCACGTAGATCTCCTGCCCCTGATAGATGCCGTTCATCAGCGTGCGGTAGATACCGGTGTTCTCCACCGTCACCAGGGCGGGCATCAGCACCCCCAGAAGCACCAGGCCCCAGCCGATGCACCGCAGGTCCCGGTCCGTTCTTTTTCTGGCCTCTGCCGTCTGTCCCAGCTCATGCTCTCGTTTCAAGTCCATCCCCCTCTTCCCCTGCGGTCCGCCCAAGGAATACACCGCAAGCCTTGCCCTGGATGCCCGGGGCAAGGCTTGCCGTGTCTTTTCTTTTGTATCCCGAGTCCGGCTTCGGGCCGCTGCACGCTCAAATCAGGCCGTAGTACCGCAGCACGTATTCCACGATGTCCAGCTGGTCTCCGATCCGGCGCTCCAGCTCATAGCCCCGGTAGGTCTCCACTGTGATGGTGGGGATGCCCAGCTGGGTGGTCACCGTATTGTTGATGCTCCCGATGGGGCCGGGTCCATAGAAGTTGAATCGCTCGGAGCACAGCTCGCCGGACTCCGTGGCCATCAGCATCTCCAGGTACATGTCGCTCATTTCGCTCAGGTCGGTGTAGATCAGCGAACTGCCCAGGAAATCTTTGTTCTCCGCGTTGGCCCGGGCCTCGTGCAGGTCAAAGAGGAACACCGGGTCCACCCTCTGGATGTCCTGGTAGATGGAGTCGGCCACCCGCTGGGCCATATTCCCCTCCGGGTCCCCCGGGAAGGACCGGTTCAGATCCTCCTGCTCCGTCACATAGCGGACTCTGGGGTCCGCCTCCGCGCCCCAGCGGTTGGCTGGGGACAGGATATGGACCGTCCCGGCCCGGATGCCGATCTTCTTGACTAGGTTCCCGGTCATCCAGCCAGCGATCTCATCCCCGTGGACTCCCGCCACGATGTAGATGGTGGGTCCCTCCTCCTCCCCCTGGAGCACCGTCACCTCATTTTCGATGTCGGTCCCCTCGGCGAGCTTGTAGGTGCTCACCTGGGTGGGATAATCGCAGTCTGTGAAGTAGTCCCCAAAGTCGCCAGGCACCATCTCCGCGGGGTCGAAATCATAGGGCGGGTCGATGACCACCTCCGCACCGATCTCCGGCCGTTCGATGGCCTCCCGGCGGTCATAGCCGCTCTCCTCCTGGGAGGCGGAGGCCGGCGCCTCGCTGCCTGCGGGGGCCGCTCCGCTCTCCGCCGGGGCGGAGGTGCTCCCCGGCCCTGGGGCGGCGCAGCCGGTGAGGGCCAGGGCCAGGAAGAGACTCAACATCTGCTTTTTCATGCCTTCACCTCCCAACTTTCCGCGCTCAGTCGGGAGCGAGGAACTGCCCGATGTCCGCCGCCATATCGACATAGGACGGGATACCGTTGATGACCAGGTTGCCCAATCCCAGCTCGTTGAAGGCCACCGCGAACTGAGCCACGCCGGTGACATGACGGGCTACCCGCTCAGAGATGGGGGCGCCGTCCGCGTCATAGCCGAAGTCGTACAGACGGCCGTAGCCAGCCGCCTTCAGATAGTACTTATCCTGTCCGGTGACCACCAGGTTTTCGTCGGTCTTTCCTCTCAGGCGGCCCTGGGAGGGGTTGGAGGTCTCCATCAGCAGGGCCAGGGTATCGGTGTAGTCGCCCAGCTCCCGGTGGGTCAGGCCGTGCAGGTTCTCAGGAGAGGGCTCCAGGCCGATGCTCATTCCCTCCAGCTGCATGTTGATCAGCGCCTGGGAGCCCAGTGACAGGGCATCCTGATGGGCCACGATGGTGTTGATGGTGGGGTACTCGGGAGATGCCTCGTGGAGGTCCACCGTGATGTCGATGCCCTCCTGTTCAATGAGCTGGGTCACGCCGTAGCTCATTTTCTCGGTGAAAGTGCCATCGGTACGCCCCGGGTAGGAGCGGTTGATATTCCGGGTCTCGGAGCCGGACAGCCGCTGTCCGGAGGAGGCGTGGACATAGATCTCCGGGTCGGGCCACTGGTGGATGGGGTTGGTGGCCCGGGAGCCGAAGCGGAACCAGCGCTCCCCGTTGGGGGTGTCGATGGTAAAGCGCATGGGGGCCCCCTCCTGGGGGTCAGTGCAGGTGAAGGCGCTGTTGTTGGTCCGCGGGATGACGTACAGGGTGCCCGCCTCAGGCTGGGCGTTCTCAATGAGCAGGACGGCGGCCACCAGGCCGGAAGGCTCATTGGGGTGGGTGCCCCCCAGCACCAGCATGGAGTCCCCCTCCTGCTCCCCCTCCAGCACATAGACCTCCGTGTCTCCGGCGGTTCCCTCCAGACCGGGATACCAGTCGGACAGCATCTTGATCTCTGTCACTCCGGGGCCAGGGTAGATGGGCTCCACCTCCCGCATGGAGAGGAACTGGCCGGCCAGATACACGATGGCGGCGGCGGCCAGAGCCAGCAGGATCAGGGCGGATAACCAGCTCTTTTTCACTTCGATCTTCACTCTGTCCACCCCCTCATTTGATCAGCAGCAGCCGCAGCACCAGCGGGACCACCACCAGCGCGGCGTCGATCTGCAGCATCAGGTTCTTTTCCCGCACCATATTCTTGATGACGAATACCAGCAGGAAGAGCACCAGGCCCAAATAAACATATAATAACATGCTTTCCCCTCCTATCTCAAGTCAGGAACGAAAGGTTGCCGGACACCAGCAGGGTGACCAGGCCGTACAGGATGCAGACGATGAAGGGGATGGCGCAGTGCCGCAGCACCCGGGAGTACTTCTGTTCCACGATCTGGGCCGCATAGTTGCCCGCCAGGGCCGTGGGCGGCATCAGGTCGCCCATGGAGCAGATGAAGGACAGGGCGGCGGCAATGACGATCTGGTCGCCGGTGTCCAGCAGGGCCAGCAGGAAGGGGACGCCCAGCACAGAGGCCGCGCCGTAGGAGGACACCGCGCCAAAGGCGGGCATCACCAGGCAGACGGCGGCATACAGGACGATGAGGCCGAAGCCGAAGCAGCTGACCACGATGTAGCCCCGCACGCCGGTGAGGGTCATCACCTGGATGAACATGCCCACGCCCATCAGCTTGCCCAGCACGGGGACGGTGGTCTCCACAGCCTCCGACACTGCCTGGATGGCGTTGAACTTCTTGCCGGTGAACAGGCCCACCACGCTGCCGATGAAGAAGATCAGCGGCATTCCCAGGGATGGGAACACGTTGGGGAGAGCCCGGCTGCCCACCATGAGGACGATGACCACCAGGATGGGGATGTAGAGCTTGAGCCCGTACTGTTTGCCCACCTCCAGGTTCAGCCCCTCTTTGATCTTGTCGTAATCCAGGTGCCGGCAGTAGCGCAGGCCCACAAAGAGGACGGTGAAGATGGCGCAGGGGAAGGTCATGAAGGCCAGGGGGCCCTCAAAGCCGATGTAGGGCATATCCACGCCGCCGGCGATGAGCATGGCGGGGATGTTCACCGGGGGGGCGGCCATGCCCATGATGGCGCCCACCGCCAGGATGGCGCCGGTCTGGGGGGCCGGGATGCCCATCATCAGCAGGATGGGGGCCACGATAGCGCCGGCGGAAAGCACCGCGGCGGTGGAGGAGCCCGTGATCATGCCCGGGAACATGATGATGAGCATCAGCAGGATCAGCATGACCGCCGGGACCTTGTGGAAGCGGGAGACGATGACGGCGTTCAGGGCCTCCAGTGCCCCGGATTTTTGGATCACCGTCATAAAGATCATGGCCATGGAGATGATGAGCACCGTATCCATATAGACAAAGGTGCCCTCGAACAGATGGCGCAGGGGGATACCCTCCCCGCCCACCAGGGCGCCGGCGATAGCGCCGGCCGCCATAGACAAGCTGACCGGCAGCTTCAGCAGGAAGTTCCCCAGCAGGAACACGCCCAGCATGACCAGGAATATTACCAGTTCAAATTCCAATCAAATCCCTCCTGTTCCGGAGTATTCGCGGGAGTCGGGCAGACGGCCGCCTCTGCCGGCGGAGCGTCCGCTTTTGGGAAGAGGCCCCACCCGTTTTGACAGGCGGGGCCTCCTTGAGTGCAATGGGTTCAGGCGCCGAAGATCTCCTGGAGCGGAGTCACAGCGTCAGCGATGGTGTACAGCATGGTGATGGGGATGCCGGCGTCGGTGGCGGCGTCAGAGAACTTGCCGTCATCGTTGCCCTCTTCCACTACCATGATGTAGTCGGCACAGCCCAGGGCCAGGTCGCTGAACTGGTCAGACAGAGTGCCCCGGCGGGCGGCGCCACCCATGTGGGCCACAATCACGGTGATGTCGTTGTCCTTGGCGGTCTGGGCGATGGCCTCAGCGCGGGCGATCTCGTCCTCCTGGGAGATGCCGGCCGCGCCCAGCCCCTTGGAGGAGGCGCCGCTGGCGATGATGATGGTCTTGTATCCGGCGGCGTCCTCTGCGGAGGCGGTGGCATCGAAGGTGTACTCAGCTCCCACCTTCTTCATCAGGGCGTCCAGCATGGATACGTCGGCGCTCTGACCGAAGGAGGTGATCAGGACGGGAGCGGAGACCTGGTCCTTGGTGAAGGTGCCGTTCTCCGTCACCACCCGGTTGCTCTCGCTGGTGCGGAAGGTGTAGCCGCTCTCAGCACCGGTGGAGGCGCCGCCGCTCCCGGCGGGGGCGCTGGTGCTGGTGGACGGGGTGCTGGTCCCCGGGGTGGTGGTGCTGGTCCCGCCACCGCCGCAGGCGGTCAGCAGAAGGCTGCAGCTGAGGGCCGCGGCCAGGAGCATACATACGTTGCGCTTTTTCATTTTAAGTTCCTCCTAAGATCATTTCAGTTCTATGCTTGATCCCGGTCCTCCGGGACTTGGCACCTTACCAGTCGAGTCCCTCAGGCCAGGGACTTCAGGGTGGCCTCCAGGCCGTTGGCGATCATTTCGTTGGCATCGGGCAGGCCGGAGATCTTCAGGGGCTTGTCGGGGTACATCTGGTCGAAGGTGTTGATGATCTCCGCACTCATGCTCATGTGGTAGGCGGTCCGCTTCTCGATGGGCCAGCCGTTCTCGTCAAAGTCGTAGGAATTGGGGAACAGCCCCGCCCGATGCATGGCCAGATAGTTGCCCGAGATGCCGTCCTTCACCAGCTCCTCCGTCACCTTGTCGTGGTAGCTGCCCATGGCGGGGTTGCAGGTCTCGAACAGGGTGCACAGGGCGTCGGTATTGTCGCCCAGGCCCCGGTGGGACAGGCCGTAAGAGGTCTGGCCGGAGATCTCCATCTTCAGGGGCAGGTTGTTGATGACGCAGTTCATCACAGCGGAGGAGCCCAGAGGCATGGCATTCTCATGGACCACCAGGGTGTTGACCAGCTTCACCGACTCGCCGCCGGCCTCGTGGCCGTCAAAGATAAAGTCGATCTGTTCAGTCTGGATGAAGTTATAGATGGCGTAGCACACCATCTCGGTGAGGTAGCCCTCCTCCAGCCCGGGGTGGTTGCGGTTCAGGTTGCGGATCTCCGCGATCTCGTCGTGGCGCAGTTCCCGCTTGGAGGTATTCAGCCGGTAGTTGGGGTCGGGCCACTGGTGCACCGGGTTGGAGATGCGGGTGCCGATGCGGAACTCCCGGGTGGAGCCGTCGGACAGCTGGAAGGTCATCTTGTTGGCCTGGGCCAGCAGGGGCTGGGTGTGGCTGTATCCACTGTTGTTGGCCCGCACCATCACATAGAGGGTGCCCTCTTCACACTTCACGTTCTCCAAATAGGTCACGGCGTTGAGCATGGAACCCACCTCATTGGTGTGGGTGCCGCCGTAGATCAGCGCCTTGCCTCCGGGGATCCCGCTGTCAAAGACATAGATATCCACGTCGCCCGGCGTGTCCTTCAAGTCAGGATTGTAGTCGCTCAGCCGGATCACACTGGTGATGTTGGGATTTTCGGTGTACAGCACGTCGTCCTTCTGCTGCTGGAGATAGATCTGCCCTGTCAGCACGCAGACCAGGGCCACCACGAGCAGAACGGCAATGTTTGGGATCAGACTCTTGTTTTTCATTTCCGTTCCCCCTTCATTTGATCAGCAGCGCGCGGAGGATCAAGGGGAAACAGATGATCCCCAGACTCATCACATGGGCCAGCGATCTCTCCCGCACGATGTCCCAGATCACCACCAGGGCCAGGACAGCGACGATGATCCGATAGATGATGAACAATGCAGCAATCATTCTTCGTCCCCCCTTAAATCATCAGGAACTTCAGCGATGAACCTGCCACCAGGAACACCACGATGGCGGCGGTCAGCACCAGCGTGAAGATGATGTTGCGCTTGACCACCTCAGTTCCGGTGACCCCAGTCACCCCCAGGGTCTCGCCCACCGTCTCCGCCAGGCTGCCCCGCAGGGCCAGGAACATGCTCATGGCGATGGCGGCGCCCACCGCCATCATGGGCAACTCATAGCTTCCATAGTTGGAGTTGCTGACCAGATAAGTGGCCAGCGCCCCCACCACATAGGCGAAGGGGGTTCCCAGCAGCAGACCGCCCGCCAGCACCAGCAGTCCCAGTACCAGGGCGATCACTGCGCCGTTGATGCCGGCGATCTCCATCTGGGCGGAGAGGGTGCCGTTGACGCCCACCAGGTTGAAGGTCTCGACCACAGAGGCATAGGCCAGAATCAGGGCCAGCTCCACCGCCACGGTGCGGATGCCGTCCGCCGCCGCGATCAGGGGGTTGGCTCCCTTGCACTTGAAGATCAGGGCCAGCACGAAGCCGATGAGGTAAATCACCGGATAACCCCCGTAATAGGGGATCAGGAAGTACAGGAAGTTGTAGCAGAGCACCAGCACCGCCACCACGGCCAGGGGGATCAGGCAGACCGCGCTGCCCGTCTTTTCCACGTTCCCGTCCGCTTCCCACTCCCCCAGCACCCGGCGCCCGGCCAGGGCGCAGTAGACGATCAGGGCGGGGAGGGCCAGGATCAGGATGGGGAGAAAATATCCCTCAAAAGCGCCGGGATAGAGCCCCTGCCGGGCAATGGTGGGGGCCATGGCGGGTACGCACAGGGGAGGCAGCAGCATGCCCATCAGAGCGCCCACTGTCACCACCTCCACCACTTTGCTCTTCTCCATCCCCTTGTCCAGCAGGTAGCGGCCAGCCATCAGGCCGGTGGTGGCCACGCTGGCCAGGGCCGTGCCGGTGATCATTCCGGGCAGGCCGATGAACAGGATCAGGATGAACATCTGGGCGGCCGGGCTGCGCTTCTTCCCCACCACCTTGGCGAACAGGAACTGGAAGGTCCCGTTGACATACAGCAGATAGGAGAAGGCTGCGCCGCACAGCACCCACATCAGGGTGTCCACAAAGACGAAGGGACCCTCGGTGACCTCTCTGAGCCGGAAGCCCAGCCCGGCCACCAGCGCGGTGATCAGGCCCGCCACGAAGATAAGGGGCGCGATCAGGCCGCTTTTCCCTTTGAACAGAACGCTGACCACCGCTACGACAGCCAGCATGACAGCCAGCAGCAGATACGCTTCAGTCAAATTCACTCATTACCACTCCTTGTAACACGCATTCCGGCCGGGTATCTGGGGTCCCCGGACCGGATCAGCCAATCGGAGATCGGGGCCCGTGCCCTCCCCGGAGAGCCGGGGAGGGCCGTCCGTTCCCGTTCAGCCGGCAGGAAGCCGGACCGGGCCCGCGGAATGCCGGGTCTTAATAGGCCAGGGCCTTATAGCCGCGTCTGGGGTCGGCGCCGGCATAGAAGATGCCGTTGTCCCGGTCCAGATAGATGGCTGCGATGCCGCCTACCGCCATGTTGTACTCGCCTACGTCCTTCATCTCGTAGCCGATCCCCTCCATCTGGGCCACCAGGTCCGGATCGAAGCGGGGCTGCTCGATGCTCACCCGGGCGGGGGAGTCCATGCCGGAGCGGTTGATGGCCATGGCGCGGGGCTCATTGATGGCCTGCTGCACATTCATGCCATACAGCAGCACGTTGTTGATAATGGTGGCCACTGCGGGCGGGATGGCCAGGGAGCCGGGGGAGCCCACCGCCATGATGGGGTTCCCGTCCTGGAGCACCAGGCTGGGAGAGATGGTGGAGCGCACCCGCTTGCCGGGCATCACATAGTCGGGGCTGTCGGGGTTCTCATGGTCCAGGTTGCCGATGTGGCTGTTGTAGAAGAAGCCCAGACCGGGGGCCATAAATTTGCAGCCCCAGCCGTTGCCCAGGGTGTTGGTGGTGGAGACGATGTTGCCGTACTGGTCGATGACGGCGATGTGGGTAGTATGCTGGCTCTCCTCCGCGGTGGGCTCCAGCTTGGTGACCGGCAGGTCGCTGAGGGGCACAGACTCCATGGCCTGCATGTTGTCCATGTCGATAAGGGCAGCCCGCTCGGCGGCGAACTCGTCGGAGATCATCTCCTCCACAGGCAGGTCATAGAAGGCGGGGTCGCCGATGTAGGTGTAGGAATCCACCAAGCCGATGCGGCAGGCCTCGTTGAAGATGTACTGGTACTCCAGAGTGCTGGGGTCATACTGAGAGATGTCCTTCTCCTCCATGATGTTCAGCATCTCCAGCAGCCAATCGCCGCCGTTGGAGGGAGGGGGAACGGTGACCACTTCATAGCCGTAGTACTCGGTACGGATGGGCTCCCGCTCCGCCACGGTGTAGGTCGCCAGGTCCTCCATGGCCATCAGGCTGCCATTGGCCTGGAGACCGTCCACCATCTTCTGAGCCAGCTCGCCGGTATAGAACTCCTCGATGCCGCCCTTGGCAATGGCCTCCAGGGTGTCGGCCAGGGGCTCGTTCTTGAACAGATCGCCGGTCGCATAGGGGAGGCCGTCGTTGGTGTAGATGGCCGCAGCCTCCTCATTGGCGGAGATCATATCAAAGGAGTCCATGATGGCATTGGCCAGACGCTCCTCGATGGGGAAGCCCTCCCGGGCCAGCTTGATGGCGGGGGCCATGACCTCTTCCGGGGTCATGGTGCCATACTTCTCCAGGGCGGTGAGCAGACCAGCCACCTGACCGGGGACGGCGGCATTCTTGGCCGTGGCAGAGTCTGTCTCCGGATTGTACCAGCCGGGCTCCACCGCCACGGGGACAGTCTCCATGTACTCCAGGATCTCGTACTCGTGGTTATCCGCCAGATAGATGTTCATCATGCCGCAGCCGCCGATGCCGCTCAGGTTGGGCTCACACACGCCCACTGCGAAAGCGGTGGCCACCGCCGCGTCCACGGCGTTGCCGCCGGCCTGCAGGATCTCCAGGCCAGCCTGAGAGGCGTACACGCTGCCGCTGGATACGCCGCCATGGGTGCCGATGGCACCGTTTCCGAACTCATCGCCCTCCATGGTCTCAGGGATCTCGGGGGTCTCCGGCTCAGAGGCAGCGGGCTCTGAAGAAGCCGCGGGAGGGGTGGAGCTGGCTGCCGGCTGGGTGGTCTGTCCGCAGCCCGCCAGCAGGGACAGCATCATTGCAAGTACAAGAGCCAGTGCGCTGAATTTCGTTGTCAGGGACTGATTATTCCGTTTCATATGCTCTCCTCCTTATTGATGTAACATTTTTTACCTCGCATACATCTCCTCATGGGCCTTCTTTTCCTCCCTTCTCATTCCGTTTCAAATGCCCATCAGACTTTTGGTATCTGTATGCGCTGGCTTTCTCAATAGGCCAGTGACTTGTACTGCCGGCGGTTATCTCCGCCCGCATAGACAAAGCCGTCGTCCGGGTCCACCAGGACCACGCCCACACTGCCCAGGCTGGTGTTCCAGTCCTTTCCGGAGTCCACCTCATAGCCCGCGTCGATCAGGGCCTGGATGGTCTCCTCCGGCAGCCGGGGCTCGGCGTACACCTTCAGCGGGGCGCTGTACGAGGTGAAGATGGCCCGGGGCTCGTTGATGGCCTGCTGCAGGTCCATGTCGAACAGCAGCACTGCATTGAGGATCTGGACGATGGCAGGCGGGATGCACCAGCTGCCGGGGGAGCCGATGGCCATGATAGGCTCGCCGTCCTTGACCACCAGGGTGGGGCACATAGTGCTCATGACCCGCAGGCCGCCCTGGACAAAGTTGGGGTTGTCTTTTTCTGCAATGTCCAGCTTCTGGTTGGACAGGTGGGCGTTCAGGGGGAAGCCGGTACCCGGAGCCACGATACAGGATCCGAAATATCCGCCGATGGTGTGGGTGGTGCTCACCATATTCCCAAACTCGTCAATAACGGAGACGTGGGTGGTGGAACCGCTTTCCGGCGTGGCGGTGGTCAGCTTCTCAAAGGGGAGGCCCTCCCCGGGAACAAGCGTGGGGTTGACCTTGCCGTCCTTGGGCATGTCGTTCTCCACCCGCTCCTTGGCGTACTCCTTGGAGATCAGGGTATCGATGGGCAGCTCATAAAAATCCGGGTCCCCGAAGTAGGTGATGCCATCCGCCATGCTCAGCCGCAGAGCCTCGTTGAAGGTGAACAGATATTCCGGGGTGTTGAAGCCCATAGAGACCAGGTCGTAGTTCTCCAGGATATTGAACATCTCCAGCATGGGAGCGCCGCCGTTGGAGGGCGGGCCCTGGGTCACGATCTCATAGCCGTGATAAGTGGTGCTGATGGGCTCCCGCTCCACGCTGGTGTAGCTGGCCATATCCTCCATGGTGAGCAGGCCGCCCAGGCGCTGGACCTCGTCCACGATGGTCTGGGCGATGCTCCCCTTGTAGAACTCGTCGATGCCGCCCTCCGCGATCTTGCGCAGGGTATCCGCATAGTCGGGGTTGGTGAAGTGGTCCCCCACCGCATAGGGCAGGCCTTCGTTGGTAAATATCTTGGCCGCCTCCTCGCTCTGCACCAGTTTGTCGAAGCTGGCCGAGGCCCGCTCCTCAAAGCTGATGTGGACATCGAAGCCCTCCTCCGCCAGCTGGATGACAGGGGCCAGCACCTCCTCCCGGGTCATGGTGCCATACTTCTCCAGGGCGGTCAGGGCGCCGTGGACCTGTCCAGGGACGGTGACCAGCATGGCCCCCTTCTTCTCATTGATCTCGTCCAGAGTGTCGATGCCCGCCGCCGCAGGAGCGGTCTCCATGGCCTCGATACAGATGTACTCGCCCGTCTCCTTCAGATAGATGGTCATGAAGCTGGCGCCGCCCAGGCTGGTGGCACCCGGCTCGGTGAGGCTGTTGGCAAAAATCATGGCCACCGCGGCGTCCACCGCGTTGCCCCCCGCCTCCAGGATATCCATGCCGATGCGGGAGGTGTACTCATTGGCGCTGACCACCGCTGCCTGATAGCCCACCGCGGCGTTGCCGTAGGTATCTGTGGTCAGCTCGGGCAGGGCGGGCTGTTCCGGCGTCTGCGTGCTCTGGCTGGCCGCCGGGGGCGTGCTGCCGGCCTCCGGAGAACTGCTCTGGCTCCCGCCGGGGCCGCATCCGGTGAGCAGTCCCGTCAGCAGGGATAGGGTCAGGGTCAGGGCCGCCAGCGAGGATCCAATGTGTCTGCGTCTGTTTCCCATTTTGACTCTCCTTTCCAATAGGGCCGTGCGTTCACCTTATGTTTTATTTCCGTCTGTTCCAGCTTATTCCTCCCCCCATTGTGACGGACGGCAGCGACCATCTGCGCCCGCCATAATTCTAACTAAATCTATCATACAGCGCCCCCATTTCATTGTGCAATTTTTTCTCTTATTTATTTCTGAAATTTTAAAAATTTATGAACAGGCCACTCTTATCCTTTTTTGATCCGTCATTTTTTCCCTTTTATTTCTAGTTTTTTCTCATTTTTCTCTTCCTCCCTCTTTTTTAGGCCTCTTCCCTTTTATATTTTTATTTGTCTATTTTGACCACAGCTTTTTCTGTCCCGGACAATGAGAAAGCGCCGGCCAGCCCAATGGCTGACCGGCGCTTTTTGTCCCGCCTTATAGTCCTGTTTCGGGCTTTTCCCCGTCGCCCGCCTCCCGGATCATCCGGTAGCGCTGTTTGGGGCGCCCCACCTTTCCATAGTGCTGGCTCACCTCCACCCGGTTCACCGACACCAGATATTGCAGATATCGGTAGGTGGTCTGATAGGCCAGCCCCGTCCCTTCCGCGATGGCCTCCACAGGCTGGTACTCGCTGACACTGCGCAGATAACCCTCTATCAGGCTCAGTGTGCCCTGCCCAATGCCCTTCACCGGCTCCTCTGTGCTCTGGCGGTTCTCCCGCCGGCTCTCCACCAGACGCACGTGCAGCTTGATACGGGCGATGATGTCCAGGGCCTTCACCGGCTTAAGCACGAAGTCACTCGCCCCCGCATCCAGGAACTGGTCGGCCACCCGCTGGTTGTCCTCGATGGTGAAGACGATCAGCGGCACCTCCGGGTCCTCCCGGCGCAGCATCTCCACCCCTTTGACCCCGTTGATCTTGGGGAGATGGTAGTCCATCAGCACCAGGTCCGGGCGGCAGGTCCGGAACTTTCCCACTCCCTCCTCCACATCCCGGGCAGAGATGGCCTCCCAGCCCTGGGAGTTGAACAGGGCCCTGAGGGCGTACTGGATCTGTTCCTCGTCGTCAATGGTCAGGATGGTCAGCGGACGATTCTGTCTGTCCATGGTATCCTCTCTCCTCCTTCCGCGCGGTCCCCGCGCTCCTCCTCACCCATCGGCACAGAGCCAGCAGCACCGCGGCCCCAGCCAGTCCCAGGAGCAGCACCGCCCCGGGGTATTCAGTCTCAAAGTAGACGGCAGAGGTCCCCCGCTCCGGCCACTGGGCCGGGTCATAGGGCAGTCCGTAGTCCGCCGCCAGCTGCTTGATGTTCAGAAGATTGATCACCGGAAGCCCCTGGCTGAGATAGCGCTGCACCAGCCCGCTGTCCTCTGTCAGCCGGACGATCTTCTCCGGGGAGAGCAGGCCCTGCCCCAGGCTGATGCCGCTCTCCCCCCGCCCCATGGAAGTCACGTTGCCTCCCACTGCCACAAAGCAGTCGATGGGGCCCTCCTGCTGATAGAGCTGCTGGCGCAGCTCCAGATTGCGCCGGTAGTCCGGCTCCTCCAGCAGGAGCAGTCCCGCCTCCGCCAGCCGACCCCGGATCTCCTCTGCGCAGGCCGGGTCCATCCCCCCGCCCACATCGCCTCCCCCGCCCAGGGTGACGGCCGCGCTGTCTGTCTCCAGCAGCCCGTCCTCCACCAGCCGGTGGGCCATCTCCGGGAAGGTGAGGGCGGGATGATTGGCCCCGTAGGTGGATGCCCCCACTGACGAGATATAGATCAGTTCCACGCCCATCACCTGGCAGGCGGCGATCACCGCCAGATCCATGGCGGGGAAGGAGCCGGAAAAGCCGGCCCCCACGGTGTCCCCCGATCGGACGCCCGCCTCGTGGAGCAGGCGGACACACAGCGCACCCATTTCCGGCCAGGCGGTGGTCCGCTTCGCCTCGATGGCCCCCAGGGTGGTGGTGATCCCGGTGTAGCTTTCCCCGATCATGCCGGTCTGATGGTAGTCCAGCTCGCTGAGGGGGATGCCCAGCTCCTCCTTGTAGGTGCGCACCTGCCGGAAGCAGTCCTCCAGCAGATCCGCCGCTGCCAGCTGCACAGCGGCATAGCCCGTTTCCGTTCGGCGGCCCTGTCCCGCCGCCAGCGCCGCAGTCCCCCAGGCCAGCAGTGCGCAGGCCAGCAGGAGGGCCAGCAGCTTCCGTTCCCGCTTCGCTCTGCTCATATCGGAAACACCTGCATCCCCTGCCACATCATGATCAGCGCCAGGATGCCCACCACCGCCGCCAAAGGGACCAGAGACTTCAAAAATCCCTGCCGTTCCAGCTCCTGAGCCATGATGCCCGGTACCAGCACCCCGATCATTCCCGGGTCATAGGCCAGCAGGCCCAAGCTGGTGACCGCCAGATCGATGGCAAAGGAGAGCAGGACCATGACCGCAAAGCGCCGGCGGCCGTACAGGATCATCACATTGCCCAGCAGTTTGGCGATGCCCCAGGCCGCCACAGCCACTGCCAGGGTGTAGACGATCCTCCAAGGCGTCTGAAGGCACAGGGCGAGGTAGCCGGGCACGATCAGGCCCGCGGGCGACAGGCCGGTCAGCTCCACGAACAGCAGGCTGATGGCCACCCCCGCCAGTACGATCTCATAATACACTCTGCTCTCCCTCCTTCCGTACCCGCTCCATCAGTGCCTTACCCGGGCCGGCCAAGTTTCCAGCGGCAAAGATCATAGTGTCCGCCCCCCGGCTGTCCAAGGGCAGTGCCTCCGCTCCAGGAAACAGCCGGACAGG
Source organism: Clostridium phoceensis (assembly GCF_001244495.1). Lineage (NCBI taxonomy): Bacteria > Bacillati > Bacillota > Clostridia > Eubacteriales > Clostridiaceae > Clostridium > Clostridium phoceensis. The sequence goes on from NZ_LN866274.1 coordinate 239,045, forward strand.
TGTGTCCGGCAGGATGTGCCGCAGGGTGCGGCGCACCGCCCGCTGGGAGGCACCGATCAGCCAGATCTCCTCTGGCTCCAGCCCCCGGGCCACCATCATCATGTGCTCCGTCCGATATCCCCGGTCCGGCCGGTTGTTGATCAGCAGCACCAGCCTCCGGCCCACCATTCCTGGGCGGCCGGCCACCCGGTGGTAGTCCAGCTGGGTGGACTGCGGATCGTTCACCGACATGGCGTTGACAAAAGCCGCCCCAGAGGGCAGGCGGAATAGGGACAGGGCATAGGGGTCCGGCTGATACCTCAGGATCCCTTCCAGCGCCCGATCCCGGTCCACCCCGATCTCCCGGCAGACCGCCAGGGCCAGAGCTACATTTTCAGGAAAATCGAAGTCCGGCAGGCCGCTGTCCGGCTGGGCCAGCTCCACCCGGCAGTTTTTTCTGCGTCCGTTGGTCCGAAGCTGGTCCAGGAACGCTCCGTCTGCCGTGAACAGGGTCCCATTCCAGGGGATTGTGTTGGAGAGGGAGTCGCAGATCTCCTCCAGCGTGGGCCCCATCTCCGCAGTGTGGTCCAGCCGGACATTGGTGATGACTCCGATGTCCGCCCGCACCATCCGGTGCTGTGAGACGGCCTGGAGCGCCGGGTCCACCGCCATACACTCGATCACCAGGATCTGGGCCCCCTCCCGCACCGCCCGGTGGAGGACCCGCACCTGTTCGCTGATGTTGGCCCGCCCCCGGCGGACCAGAGGCCGGGCCGTTCCGTCCACCCCGATAACCATAGGCACGGTGCCGGTGGTCTTGCAGAACACCTTCCACCCTCCCGCCCGCAGGCCCCCGTCGATCATCCGGGTCACAGTGGATTTCCCCCGGATGCCGTTCACATAGACCACGTGGACCAGCTCAGAGCGGTCCCGCCGCACCTGCCGGTCCTCCAGAATCAGCAGCGCCAGGCACACCGCCAGCAGAAGCAGGATCAGCGCTGACACGGCTCCTCCCCCCTTCTCTCTTCCAGGTCCCCCGTTCTCAGGACCTGTCCCGGACAATAATATGCACGCCGTTTTGTCTGATTGCTTATTATAGCAAAGAGCCTTCTATCTTTCAATTGAACGGCCGGCAGGGCCTGCTTTGCTTTCGGCAGCTTTTTGTCCTTTTTGTGTGTACATCTGTTCTTTTTTGATTTTCCGTTATCTGGATGATCTGTCGAATTCTTTTTTACCGCACTGCACAAAAAGTCCGGCCCCCTCTGCTGCTGGGAAGCCGGACTTCTTTTACGCCGGACCGGTGCTCAACAGCCGGATCAGGCGGATATTTTTCTGCGTTTCAGATATCCCACAGCCTTTCCGGGTAGAGCCCGGACTGGGTCATAGCCGCAATGGCGGCCACCACCTGGGGCTTATCCTCCCGATAGGTCACACCATACCACTTGTCGGTGCTGCGCAGCACCTTGACCCGGGCCCGCTTCTCCTCCAGCAGCTGTGTCACCACACTGGGCAGGAAATACTCCCCCTTCTGGGGGTCCTCTGCCAGTACCTGGTCCAGAAACGCGGGGAAGCGCGCCTCCGCCTCCCAAAGAAAGCTGGGGGTGAAGCCCCAGAGGTTCATGGACACCACGGTGTCCCCCGGCAGACGGGTCCAGGTCTCCCCGCCATCCACCGTGGAGCGGGCGTCCGCCCCGTCCTTCTCGATGTGGGTGTGCTCTGTGACACGGAGCAGATAGTGCTCCTCATCCTCCTGGCACACCCCCCGGGCCACATGTCCGTGCTCCGTCACCGTATTGCCCAGCAGATAACCCACCATAGCAAATTCATAGCACCCCGGCTTGTCCGGGTGCTCCTCCAGATAGCGGTATATCTCCCGGAACGCCTCCGGCCCGTAGTAGTCGTCCGAGTTGATAACTGCGAAGGGGCCGTCCACCTCCTTCCGGGCAGCCAGCACCGCGTGGCAGGTCCCCCAAGGCTTCACCCGCCCCTCCGGGACCCCGTACCCGGCGGGCAGGTCCTCCAGCTCCTGATAGGCGTACTTTACTTCAATGACCCGGGAGAGCCGGTCGCCGATGGCGGCCCGAAATTGCTCCGCAAGCTCCCGCTTGATGACGAATACCACCGTCTCAAAGCCGGCGCGCCTGGCGTCGTAGATGGAGTAATCTATGATGAGCTGGCCGTTGGCCCCCACGGGATCAATCTGCTTCAGACCGCCGTATCGGCTCCCCATTCCGGCCGCCATGACCACAAGCACCGGTTTTTCCATACTTCCACCCCCTCTTATCTTCCGTATCCGTCCGGATTCATGGACTGCCACTTCCAGGAGGAGGCGCACATCTCCTCGATGCCGTAGCGCGCCTTCCACCCCATCTCCCGCTCTGCCCGCTCCGGGTCCGCATAGCACTCCGCAATGTCGCCCGGCCTCCGGGGATCCACTACATAGGGCAGGGTCTTTCCGCAGGCTTTCTCATAAGCGCGCAGGACCTCCAGCACGGAGTAACCCTTCCCGGTCCCCAGATTGCAGACGAACAGGCCGCACCTCTCCTCCAGCTTCTTCAGCGCGGAGACATGGCCCCGGGCCAAGTCCACCACATGGATATAGTCCCGCACCCCGGTGCCGTCCGGCGTGGGATAGTCGCCGCCGAACACATGGAGCTTCTCCAGCTTCCCTACTGCCACCTGGGCGATATAGGGGACCAGATTGTTGGGGATGCCGTTGGGGTCCTCCCCGATCAGCCCGCTCTCGTGGGCCCCGATGGGATTGAAATACCGCAGCAGGGCCACGTTCAGGCTGCTGTCCGCCGCACACAGGTCGGTGAGGATCTGCTCGATGAAAAGCTTGGTCGTCCCATAGGGGTTGGTGGTCCCCCCCACCGGGAAGTCCTCCCGGAAGGGCACCCGGCCGGGATTCCCATAGACGGTAGCAGAGGAGGAGAACACAAAATCCTTCACGCCGTGCTTCCGCATCACATTGAGCAGGACCAGGGTGTTGACCAGATTGTTGGTGTAGTACTCCAGGGGCTTCTCTACACTCTCCCCCACCGCTTTCAGGCCCGCGAAATGGATGACTGCCCGGATATCCGGGTGGCTCTGGAACAGCGCTTCCACCTGCTCTGGGTCGCACAGCTCCGCCTCAACGAAGGGGACCTGCCTTCCCACGATCTGCTCCACCCGCCGGATCGCTTCCCGGCTGGAATTCACCAGATTGTCCGCCACCACGATGTCATATCCCGCCTGGATCAGCTCCACACAGGTGTGGCTGCCGATATATCCGGCGCCACCGCTCACCAAAATGGACATAGATTGCTCCTTTTCTGTCATGATCCGCTCTCCCTTGGAAAGCTTCTCTGATCAATGTTACGGCCCCATTATAATCTCTAAACATAAATCACGCAACCGATTCCGTCTCTTTCTCGTCTCTCAAAAATAAAAATGTCTACCAAAAGTCTACCAAAAAAGGGCGGCGGCGGCCTGGAGTTTCAGGGCCTCGCCGCCCCTCCTGTTTTCATGTGTCTACCAAATGTCTACCAGGGAAACTTTTTGGGCGTGATCTCAGGGATTTTTCCCCTGATCTTCCCCTTTTTATAACCAATTTCTCCTGTGTCAGAAGTGTTGTACAGGCATAGTGGGCCGAAATGTTCTGGAAAAGGCCCGGTTTGTCAGAAAACAGCGACTTTTGTCAATATAAAAAGGAGGAATATCCAATGAGAAACCTGAAGCGTGCTCTCAGCCTGGCTCTGGCTTCCGTTATGCTCCTGGGCATGATGGTCGTGGGTTCCAGCGCTAAGGGCCTTGACGACTTCAGCGACAACGCTGAGATCGTCAACAAGGACGCCGTGGCGGTCACCTCTGCCATCGGCCTCTTTGACGGCTACGAGGACGGGTCCTTCGGCCCCGAGAACGTAGTCACCCGCGCCGAGATGGCGGTCATCATCACCACCATGCTCTACGGCGCTGGGTTCAACGTGACTCAGTTCGCTGAAACCAGCGTGTTCACCGACGTCCCCGCCTGGGCGGAGGGCTACGTGAACCTGTGCTCCAGCCTGGGCATCGTGGCCGGCGTGGGCGACGGCAAGTTCGACCCCAACGCCACCGTAACCACCGCGCAGGCCGTGCTGATGCTGTGCCGCGCCCTGGGCTACTTCCAGAACGCCGCTGACTTCGGCGACAACTGGATGCTGGCCGCCACTGCCAAGGGCACCGCTCTGGGCCTGTACGGCGACCTGAAGCTGACCGCCAACGAGGGCCTGACCCGCGACAACGTGGCCGAGCTGGTGTTCAACGCCCTGACCAAGGCCGTGCCTGTCCAGTACAACGAGCTGCTGGGCGTGTACTACAACGAGAACAAGGGCATCGTGTACTCCCTGACCTTCTACTACACCGATACCCTGGGCTACAAGAACTTTGACCTGGTCTACAAGACCGGTGAGGAGACCACTTATGGCTGTCCCGCCACCACCTGGGGCACCGGTTCTTATCGGGTGCAGACCAACACCACCGCCGGCAACGACAACTACGGCCTCAATGAGGACGGCAGCCTGATCCCCGGTCAGGTGAAGATGCTCGCCTCCGACGAGATCATCACCATCGCCGATGAGCCTGATTACGTCTATACCGGTGCCACCGAGGAGAAGACCCTGTACAAGGATCTGGGCCGCGGCATTATCACCTCCTATGCCTGGACTGTCTACGTGGACGGCCATCTGGATACCGTTGACTATGACAAGGATGATGACGGGAATTATGAGAGCGCTGATGGCGATACCTATGTGGCTCGCCCCGGCAACAATTCCAGCGACTACATCTACACCGACAGCGGCATGGTGACCGAGATCTACGTTGACTCCGCCAATGAGACCGTCACTGTGGTCTGCTACTACAACTACATCGGCCAAGTCAGCCGCGTCCGTGACGATGCCGACGGCAAGTATGTCCAGCTGACCAACATCACCTATGACGGCGGCAGCTACGATGACATCAACTCTGCTCTGACCGATGTGGGTGCTGAGCTGGATACTAAATTCTACACCGAGGCCTTTGCGGAGGACGCTTATGTGGTGTTCACCGTGGATTGTGACGACCGTGACGGCAGCGACTACGACGCTCACGTCGCCACCATGGCCGCTCCTGAGACCGCTGACGGCACCGTGAAGGCTGTCAGCCAGGACCCCAAGTATGACACCGGCAACTATATCGAGCTGGACTCCACCAAGTACGTGTACAGCGAGGTCTCTGCCAAGGATCTGGACAACAATGACATGACTGCCGACCCCGCTCTGGAGACTGAGTACCGTCTGTACCTGGATCCCAACGGCTTCGTGGTGGGCTTCGCCGCTCTGGAGGACGTGTCTAAGAACTACGTCTATGTGATCGACGCCAGCGAGTCCACCGGCGACGTAGAGGCCAAGGTCCTGTTCCCCGACGGCACCGTGGCCAAGATCGACGTGGACGGCACCATTGAGAAGTTCAACGGCACCGGCAGTGCTTCCACTGACTTCGAGGTCAAGAACGACATTGAGGCTGACAAGCTGGAGGCGAAGGTCTTTGCCTACGAGAAGAACAGCAAGGATGTCTATACCTTCACCTTCGAGACCGCTACCCAGGTCGAGGTCAACATCGAGACCGACAAGGCCAGCATCTACACCACCAGCGTGGACGATCAGGACACCACTGTCTACACGGTGGACCTGAACACTGTGTTTGCCGACCTGGATGACAAGGTGGCCTACACCGGCTATGAGGAAGTGCCCAACTATGACGGCGCCACCATCATGGTGGTGGACCACAACGGCAACGGCATGGAGGACATCGTCTTCATCGTTGACCAGGGCACCAAGTACGGCGAGGATTCCACTTACTTCTATGTGGCCGGCGCCACCGACTACAAGACTGTTAAGATCGACGGCACCCAGTACACCTACCGCACCGTCTATGTGGACGGCGAGAAGATCGACAAGGGTTCTGAGGAGCCCTTCGTGATCAAGGCCAGCGAGGATACCATCGCGACCACCGGTATCGGCCTGTACAAGGTCGTGAAGGTGGACGATCAGGGCCGCGTGCTGGAGTACACCAAGGTGGACACTGCTGACAACAAGTACCTGCCCATCGAGGAGGTCGGCAAGAACTCCGTTGTCACAAACCAGACCGCCGATGACAACAAGTCCGGAAAGTGGACTTGGAACAGCGACACCATCTGGGTCCACATCTATAACAATGGCAAGAAGGTGGAGTCCGGCGCCAAGAGCGACATCATTTTCGAGAAGACTCCTGTTGCCGGCGATGAGATCACCTATGTCTACATCGCCAAGAACGACAAGCAGCTGGCTGAGCTGATTTATGTCATCGACGGCGAGTTCACCGCTACTGTGTATGATGATGACGCTAAGGCCTCCGAGCGTGTCGGCAACATCAACGCTTTCCTGGCTACCAATGGCTACACCGCCGCTGATTTGACCACTCTGAAGACTGAGATGGAGGGTTACCTGACCAAGGACATCTCCGCCGCTGTGAAGGCCGACGTCGAGGCTGTGATCAAGGCCCTGGCCGATGCCCAGACCGCTCTGACCGCTAATCAGACCGCCGCCAAGGCTGAGCTGAACTCCTACAAGGAGACTGCTCTGAACACCTATGAGGATAAGCTGACCGGAACCGAGGTCCGTGAGATCGAGGCGATCGTGTCTACTGCCAACGCCAAGATCGATGCGGCGGCCAAGAACGCCATTGACGGCATCGTGACTCAGGCGAAGTCTGATATCGATGGGAAGACCACCGGTGCTGCTGGTGCGCTGGCCGACGAGAAGAAGGTCAAGGACGCCAAGGCTGCCCTGGGCGATGTGACTCTGTCCCCCGTTGCCTCTACCTCCGCTCCTGACGCCGATGCGATCAAGGCCAAGCTGCCCGCTGCCGCTGATGGTGTAACCTATGCGGTTTCTGCTCCCAGCTGGGGTTCCATCACCGCCGGTGAGGAGGATACCTTTACCGCCACTGTGACTGTGACCATCACTGCTGGTGAGGCTCAGGACACGAAGGAGATCCAGGCTTCCTATGTGGCTACCGATTACAAGACCGTGAAGGACGCTGTGGACGGAATCGGCAAGGCTGTGAGTGTGGAGGTTTCTTCTTCTGGCATCGATGCTAATGCGGCTGAGACTGCTTTGAAGAGTGCTCTGGAGAGCAAATATACGGGAACTACTATTACCGCTGATATTGCTGGCAATGTGACCGGTAGCGAAGGCGATGTAGTTACCAAGAGCGCTTCCATTACTGTGGCTGTTGGGTCTGTCAATTATACGATCGATGGTGTGGTCGTCACAATTACTCTGACTGCCTGATTTCGCCTGATAAGATCACAAGTTAATTTTGCCGCCCCCCGGTGACCCGGGGGGCGGTCCCCTTTTCTGCCGCTCCGCAGACGCCGTTGCCTACCGCTGAAGCCCATACAGAATGAAGCTGCCGCCTTTGTTCATGGGTTCGGAGCAGAACAGCCGGATGGCACTCAAATCCTCAAACTCCACTCCAGAGGCCAGGCCGACGCTTCCGAACCCCCAAAAGCTGTTTCTGTCCCGGCTGCAACCCTGACCCAGGACCCCCGTCCCAACGCTTCCAAGGGAAAAGAACTCGACCTCCCCCGCGGCCGTCTCCCGAAAGGAGCTGGACCCCTCCAGACTGTCTCCCAGCCGGATATCTCCTCGGCCGGGACTGCTTTGGCAGTGATAGACGGCCCCCGTCACCCTGTTGAGCTGGACCCGAAGTGAGGTGACGGATGGCGCACTGATGGTATAGACCAGCCGCAGGCGTGCATATTGTTCTGCTGGTATCCTGGACAGATCCAGATCCAATGAGGATGCAGAAGCGGCCAGTGTCCAGTTCCCCAGCCTTACCCAGCAGAGGCTTTCGGACAGATGATGGACTTCTGCTCCCAAGGCGGCCAGCTCCGTCTTGTCGGCCTTTCCACTCTCCAGGTCGGAGATGCGCCCCTCCGCCGCTGAGAGGGCGGTCTTGTCAGCCTTCTGCTCCACCACGTTGGACAGGCTGTCCACTGCAGATCTGTCGGCCTTCTGGCCCGCCTGCTCCGCCAGGGCGTGGAGCGCCCCGTCGATCTTGGCGTTGTCGGAGTTGAAGTCCACCCGCTCCACCTTGTCCACGGCCTCCCACTGGGAGAGCCCATAATACTGCGTCTGTCCGCTTGCCATAAAAAATCCCTCCTGTCCTGACTGGGCCCGGCAGATCCGGACCCGCTCAAAACCGGAGGGAAAAGCTGTTTTGTGAGACGTTTTAATACAAATTATGGAAGTGAAACGGAACTGCGCCCATTTCTGCCCCACCTGTGCGGAAGCCCCGGTATTAAGAGAGGCAGCCCGATGGCGGCAGCGCGCCTTCTCCTTCTCCCTGCGGCTCCCATTTCACCCGTGCAGGGCGGACTCCTGTCCCATGGCGGTGAAGAAGGGGACGCCGAGATGGCTGTAAAAGGCCAGATAGATGATGATATCCCTGGGTGCGTGGATGTCACCGATCTCAGCGCCGATGTGCTTGATCACCGATCCGGATGTCCCAGCACTGGTTGGACAGACGCCCAATGCTTTTCGAGATGGTTTTTACCGAAGACTTATTATACCTCAAGACCTCATCATGCAGTCTACATCATACGCAAAGTACCAGACTGTAAGTAAACGAGAGCTTCATCTCCGGCTTTCCTCCAAGCATCTCTTGTACCAAATATAAAAATACCGGCTGTCCTGGTAAAGCTCAGGGCAGCCGGTATTTTTTTAATGCGCAGTGCCAGACCGTTCCCGGCAGGCCTCCGCACAAAAACTCAGCGGAAAATTTCTGGACTAATCTCCGAAGCGGCTTTCTACATCTGCCCACAGGCTGCAATGAGAGACTTATCATCAAAACTCATGACCTTATGAGAGGCAGGAGGCCAAGCCTGTTTCATCACCGCTCATAGGCGGCAATTCGATCTATCTTTGGCTGAGATGCGCACCCGGGAGTAAACTCGGAGGAGAGAAAGGTCTCGGCCAGTCTTTCCATCAGCCGGATTCCAATGGTAAAGGCACCAAAGCAGGCAATATTTGCGTTGTTGCTCTTCCTGGCACGCTCGGCGGAGTACACGTCGGTGATCAGCGCGGCATAGGCGCCTTTTACTTTATTTGCCGCAATAGACACACCAAGCCCCGTACCACAAATCAGAATTCCGCGGTCATACTCTTTTCTGGAAACAGCTTCGGCAACTTTTATTGCAACATTTGCATAAATCGGATCATCGCTCCCAAAGTCAGTAAGCAAAAATCCTTTTTGCCCCAAGTATTGCATCAGGGCGGCTTTCGCAGACGCCGCATTTGGGTCACAGCCAACCGCAATTTTCAGCATCGCCATATTCCTTTCCTGTATGTCAGTTCTCCAGTACGGACTTCATTCCATCTGCCATGGCCTGCAGGAGAATGCAGCAGGAGGTGGCTCCGGCGTCCAGCACACCGCGGGAACGCTCTCCCAGCCGTGCCGCCCTCCCATACTTCGCCGTCAGGCCTTTCGTAGACTGCTTTCCCTGCTCCGCGACCTGCTTCATCTCCTCCAATGCTGCAGAAAAATCCGTTTGGACATTTGCTGCTTCACGGACATATTGGCAGACAGGATAAAGCGTATCGACGAGAGTCTTGTCACCGGGACGGGCGTCAACAATCTCATAAAGCCCATCCAGGCCGGAGCGGAGCATTTCACTGAATGTTTCCAGCGTAATATCCTCAACATCTTCTATGACAGAGGACATTTCCATGAAAATGGTGCCGTATATCGGCCCCATGGACCCGCCGATTTTATTCAGCAGAACAGATCCCAGATCGAACAGTCCGTCTGAAAGCGAAGTGTCTTGATCCCCCAGCTGTTCTTCGTACAAGGTAAATCCCTTGTTCATGTTCATGCCGTGGTCGCCGTCGCCGATTAGTCCGTCCACATCTCCCAGCAGCTGCTTGTTTTGCTGTATAGCGTGGACCATTGCCAATAAAATACCACGACCGTTTTTGTTTTTTACCACCGACATTTCTGTTCCCTCAATTCTGTTTGAAACCCATCGTCCAGGCATCCATATCCATCAATTCTTTCAGCTCCTCATCCAGCTTCATAACAGTCACCGTAGCTCCCATCATGTCCAGTGAGGTAAAGAAATTCCCAGCATAATGGCGATAGATCCGAATCCCCTTCTCCTCCAGGATGGATTCGATCTCATGATAGAGGACATAGACCTCCATCAAAGGTGTAGCCCCTAAGCCGGACACCAGTACGGCAACCTCGTCCCCACTCTGGAAGGGATAATCAGGCAGCACGATGTCGAGCATGCGCTTGGCCATCTGCTTCGCGCTTTCGATCGGACAAACTTCAATGCCCGGTTCCCCATGGTGCCCGATCCCGACCTCCATGGTGCCCTCTTTGATCTCGAAATTCGGATGCCCCACTGCGGGAAGAGTACATGGGGTCAGGCCGATCCCAACGCTTCTGCAGTGGTCGATCGCCTTCTGTGCTGCGGAGATGACCTCATCTAATGTACCGCCCTTTGCCGCCTTAGCTCCTGCGCATTTCCACATAAAAATCTCGCCGGCAACGCCACGACGCTTTTCCCGCTGATCTTTTGGCGCAGATGCCACATCATCGTTTGCGACCACAGTCTTTACGGTCAGCCCTTCACGTTTGGCCATCTTGACCGCCATTTTTACATTCATGTTGTCGCCGGAGTAGTTTCCGTACAGGCAGGCGATACCCCGGCCGCCGTCAGCGGCGCGGAAAGCCTCCAGGAAAGCCAGCGCTGCCGGGGAGGAACATATCTCCCCCACCGCAGCAGCATCACACATATTTTTTCCGACATAACCGATAAAGGCCGGTTTATGCCCAGAGCCGCCCCCCGTAACGATCCCAACCTTATCCGCGATGGGCGCATCCACTGCAGCTACAACGCCTCTTGGATTTTCTTCTCCGGTTTTGACCAATTTTACGATATCACTATGACATTTTACGAAGCCGGCAAGCATTTCATCAACAATATCGTCCGGATTGTTCATGATTCGTTGCATAATTTATCCTCCCCTTGTGTTCAATCATCAGCAGGAAGTCTGTCCCCGTGCACAGTCATTGCCCCGCGGCAAAAATCGCAGCAGATTACATCTTCACCATAGAATCAAGCGCCTCTTGCACCCAGCGGACACGGGCATGATCCACGGTTTCCAGCAATGAGCAGTCCGCGGCTACGATCAATCCGTCGGCCCCCGCCTCCCGGACGATCTCCTTTGTGTGCTCTATAACGGCCTTACGATCTGCCAGATAGATCGGGCTGCCTTCTTTGTTATTGAAACCGCCCATGACCGCCTTTTTCTTTGTGAAATATTTGCGTCCATCCTGCAGGGATAATTTATCGGTATGGACATCCCAATGCATTGCCGCACAGGGAAAGTCCTTCCAATTTTCCAGCCTATTGGGCACTCCCCAATATCCGCACAGATGAATGATGTTATACGGAGAGAGACGATTTGCCTCCTGCACCAGTGACAGGTCATAGGGCCGGAGCAGTTCATGATAGCACGCTCCGGTAAAGCCGTTCAAATCATTATTCTGCATCGGCAGAAACATGCCGGTCACACCAGCGTCTGAGATCAGCCGGTGCATAAACTCCATTTTGAACTCGTTCACCCTGGTTATCGCCTCAAACAGGGCGGGCTCGCGCCGTTCCAAATGGTCATAGACCAGTTCATCGCTCGTAGAACTCCTCAGTGTGGACACCGGATTGAAAACATTGTAAAAAACAGCCGTTTCATCCTGAATTGCTTCCCGAAGCCGCTTGATATGGGTAAGCTGATCCTGTACAAACGGATCATCCATACTCGGCAGCGCAATGTGCCTCCAGTCACATGGGCGCTGGACATTCAGGTCGGGAAGAGCTACAAAGCCATCACACATCATTTTTATAAAGTCTTCGCCAGTCTCCCGATAAAAACGGACATGTGAATCCACAAAGTTTTCCTTTTCCATATCGGCCCCCACAAAGTGGTGCCAGAACACCATAGGCGGACGGTCCACCGGCAAACCCTGCAATGCCCGAAGGGTCCGTTCCTTACGGTCCATTTTCTCTACCTCCTTGTATCAGACCAGCACCGTTTGTGAGCTGTCCCTGCGGAAACAGCATAGAGATTGGGAATGACTGTACCTGCCGGAGCGGGATATCTGCGCTTCCGACAGGCACAGCCAAAGGATCACACACAAGAGCTATGTTGTGAATCCTTCTGTGCTTCCGACGGACAATACATAGGATTTGTGGGACTGACCTTGCAGACCTTTCTCTTCCACACTTTCAGGAAAAAGATAGAAGCGACCCAGAGGAGACCGTAAACCACAACCACGCCCAGGTAAGACCATTCCGCACCGGTCGACAACAGTACAGGTCCCAAGGAAAGCGCGGTAATTTCCACCACATGTTCAAAGGGAGTCAAGATCGCAGTATCGCTCAGAGCGGTGCTCCGGTTATTCGGATCGACTACGCGCAACAGACAGAAGCCCGTAGCAAACGTGCCCGTGGCATAACCCCAGTTGAACAATCCGCGTTCAAACCAATCCTTGCCGATCAGATGGGGGCCGCAGAACCAGAACCACACTACCATCCAGACAGTAAAGGCCAGCATCAGCAGCAGGAAGGGGGCCGCATATTTGATGATAACGTCCACCTGGACCATCGCCAGGCTGAATACCACCACATAGTCAGAGATCAGATTGCCGAATCCGTTGATCACCTTTGGGTCCACCGAGTCGTTGACCTTCGTCGCCTGGAAAACATAGTACAAAATCAAGGACACAAAAAATGCGATCGAAAATTCAGGGAGCTCGATCCCCAGCGCTTTGCTGCCGTAAATCGTAATGATATGTGCCAGCCCGGTGGGGATCATGATAAGGGCCAAGTGCCACGCCAAGGGCTCCAACGTAATGGAGGCGATCGTCTCCTCACCAATGGAGCCGCGCTTGCCCTTGGGGATAATTCCGGTAAGGAGCTCCCGGCTGATCGTATCTGTATTCTCGATATAAGATGTATATCCCCTTTTTGTCGCCAGCTTGGTCATGATAATGCCGCCGATCAGCCCCAAAAGCATGCCGTAGGCAGCCGCTGTGATACCCAGTCCAGTAAAATCAGAGAATCCATACTTATCCAGCACCTGGCCGGCCGCAATGGCTGGGCCGGTACCGCCAAGGAAGGAGACGGGGATCAGCCACCCAAATGCAGGATGCAGGTCACCGCCGGTATGCAGACGGGAGAGAAGGAGTATGGAAAGGATCATGGGAACGGAAAACTGTACAGCCCAGTTGATCTGGCGATAGACACAGTAACCGGCAATATCCTTGGCCCGTTTTTTCCCTTCGCCCTTTTTGATCCCCAGTCCCTGGAGGCCAATGGTGGCAAAAAGGACTGTGATCAGTGCACCGGCATAGTCCCCGCACAGACTGGTCAGGGGAACGATCTTCAGGCCATAAGGTCCAACTACCCAGGCAATAAAACCAGCGATCAGGCTGACCGGGATAAAGAAGTTCTGGAGTATTTTAACATGCTCGCGAATGATCTTTGCCACGAAGAGAATAACGGATACCCAAAAGAAGTCCATAATTACTGAGTAAAAATCCACAGTAGTCCCTCCCTTTCGATCAATAATTTTTTATAGATCCATCCCTTTTCTGTGTACTTCAGGCCGAGAAGATGCGGCACTTTCAATCGCTAGTGGCTGGGCAGCCGGAAGCGGTCATACCGCAGGCCGGACAAATCGGCGGCAGGCGTCTCTCCCACAGCCATCTGGGCCAGCACATATCCCGCCGCAGGGCCGATCCCGAAGCCATGTCCGGTGAATGCACAGCCCACATAGAGGCCCTCGACCTCTTCCACCGGAGAAATGACAGGGGAGCCGTCCCAGCACATATCCAGCTGTCCGCTCCAGGAGCGGATCACTTTCACGCCCTTCAAAGTGGGCATATATTCCAGGAAAAAGCGTGCGATCCGTGGTGCTGAAAAGGAGAATGTAACCTCCCTCGGGTAAGTGGCGTCATATATCTCGTAGTTGCTGTCGCCGCCGATCACCCAAGTTCCGTTGCGCTGCTGCTGGGCATAGAAGCAGCCATCCGCGGCGGAGATAAACTTGTCGGTCACGGCTGGAATGGGCTCTGTGACGAACGCCTCGGTCAGCTGAGGCAGCATAGGGACATCCAGCCCCACGGTGCGCATGATCTTTCTGGAGCCAAATCCCGCACACAGGATGACGCTGTCTGCCTCATAGATCCCGTCGTCTGTATGTACCCTGCGGATCCTTCCAGCCACCTTTTCCAGCTTGAGGACCTTGATATTGGTGATAAACTGTGCGCCCAATTCCCTTGCCCGCTTATACAGAGCAAGGGTGGTGCGCATCGGGTTTGCATGACCGTCTGTGGGACAATAGGTGGCATATTGGACCTCCGGCGATACATCAGGGATCAACTCCCGGATATCCTGGCCGTAGACCATCCTTACATCCAGCCCCAAGGAGCTGTTCTGCCGCACCAGCTCTTCCAGCGCCTCCCGATCCTTCTCTGTTTTACCAAGGCGCATATTGCCGTTCTGGATATACTCAATATCCTCTCCCAGTTCTTCACCCAGAGTGGGCCAGATATGTTTTACCCCAAACATGGCCAAAGGAAGCTCACGGTTGTCACGTCCGGACTGTCTGGCTCCGCTGCCATTGCGCCCGGATGCGCCGCAGGCAACTTCCCTGCGCTCCAGAACTGTTACCTTTACCCCTCGCTTTGCCAGATAATAGGCGGCGGCGCATCCGACGACGCCGGCTCCAATGACAATGACATCACTGGCCTTATTCATCTCTGCCACCTCCCAGAAATTTTGGATAAAATGTATCGTTTCCATAGACACCCATGGGGACCGGACGCACAGGCGACCGGGCAGTGATCACATCCGTTTCGGTGGGAGAAATGCCCAGTTCCTGTGCAATGATGGCCCGAACGGTCTTGTTGCAGCTCTGTCCCTGGCACAACCCCATGCCGGCCCGAAGGAAGCGCTTGACTTCATTCATCGTGTACATGCCGGCGTGGACCGCCCGGCGAATTTCGCCTCTTGTGATCTCTTCACAGCGGCAAATAACGACATCATCATCGGGACGAGGCTCAAATTCTCCCAGATGATAGGTCTCATCAGAAATGGAACTCATAGAATTATTTTCCCTCCTCAAATGCGTTTCCGGTATCATCTGGCGCTTCCGCTTTCCCTGGCAAAAAATCGTGCCTTTCCTGTCATGTTGGCCGGCACCTTCATCGTCAAGATCGGGGTGCGGTCATAGGGAGCCGTAATTTTCACATCCACTATCTCGGCCGGACAGACCGGCTTGCCGCTTCGGTCCAATGCGGTGCCCCTTTCTCCCTTTGCCGGCAGCGGGCGGAATTCGTAAGGCAGCGAAACGGCCCCGTATCCTGGCTCCAAGTCCTCGTTTACAAGGAAAATAGCTTGGCCGGGACATGCACTGACACACAGGCCGCAATTGATACATTCAACTTCCGGATGCACAACAGGCAGGTTCGTGATCCGGTCGCCCACCGTGATACAACGCTTGGGGCAAACATCCTGGCATGGGTTGCACGGGATATTCTGTGTACACTCTACGACCGGATGGAAGCCGCTCCCCCCGGCCTCGCAGCCCGGGAAGTTTGAGATCTCATCTTCCTCTAAATACCCCTTAGCCAGCAGGCTGGCCGACAGAGGGATCCCTTCGTCAGTCGCCGTGATCTTGGGGTTCCCCTTATTGGCCCCTGCAAACATTCCCTGACGCAACTGATCCAGCGAGGATTGGTATAATGTGTAAAGCCTGTCGTGCTCCTCCTGGCTGATGTAGCCGGCCCGGAGGGCAGCGGCAGCCCCGGCGATGCGCCCGGAAATCATGGCCGAGCTGGCCTCCTCGATACCCGTCACATCTCCTGCGGCAAAAATGCCGGAAACACTGGTCTCTCCAAATTGATTCACTACAGGATGAACGCCGCCTTTTTTGGGGTCATCTGACAATCGGCATCCAGCTGTCATGGCCAGCTGATACATCGGAGACAGGCCTACCGCCACACAGATGGTGTCTACATCAAACTCCTTTTCTGTTCCAGGGACCGGCTTCCACGTCTTGTCGACCTGCGCGATCACTGCTTTTCTGACGTGGTCCTCTCCTTCGGCACGCAGAATGGTATGTCCGAGGTAGAACGGGACGCCGGTGCGGGCTAATTTTGCCGCGTGGACGCCGTATCCGCCGACCCGAGGCGCCGCATCGACCACAGCAACCAGTTCACAGCCCGCCTGCATCAGCTGCAGGCCCACCACCAGTCCAACATTTCCGGACCCCATCATCAGCACACGCTTGCCAGGCATGACTCCGTGAAGGTTCATCTGTGTCTGCGCGGAACCAGCCCCCATGACTCCCGGCAGTGTCCAGCCAGGGAAAGCCAAGGTGTTTTCGGATGCTCCCGTGGCGATAATAATGTTATCCGCCTTACAGGTGTAGACCTCGTCTCCTTTCATAATGGAGATGTCTTTATGGGGAAAAATTCCCATTACTGCGGCGTCCAGAACGACCTTCGCGCCCACTTCCTCCGCCTGCTTTACCAGTTGAGCGCCGATGTCGACCCCGCGGATGCGGGCCTTATGCTCCTTTGATCCAAAGAATTTATGGATCTGCTTAAACAGCTGACCACCGGGCCTGGCATTCTCATCAAAGACGATGGTGTCCAGTCCCTTTGAGGCCGCCTCAATGGCAGCGGACAGTCCGGCCGGACCTGCGCCAATGACCACAAGATCATATCGCTTCATTCATCTTCCTCCTTTTTTGCGGAGACGCCGTACTGAGTCTGAACTTTCATTCCTTCCTTCAGCGCAGTCATGCAGGTACGGACATTGGGAACTCCGTCCACAACCATGACGCAATCGGTGCATCGGCCGATGGAGCAGTACAGGCCGCGGGGCTTATGCAGCTTGGTGGTATAGCGATGTATCTCTACACCGTTGGATTTCAGCGCCATGGCAATGGGCTCTCCCTCATATCCCTCCATGGGCTTTCCGTCGTACTCAAAGGTCACCAGCCGTCCCTTTGGGAATTCATTAATAATTGGATGTTCCGTCACTCTCATGAAAATTCCCTCCTCAATTTCAGCAGGTCCGATCACTCGCCCATGACTTCGCAGTCAATATTCAGCATACTGCAGATCGTTTTCAAATCTTCTATGTGATCCCCATATACGGCATGGCAGTGATTGGCATCAAAGTCCTCCAGGAAAATGTTGTGGTCAAAGGGCAGCTTGGCAAACACATGGGGCCACTCCATGGTCGTCTCGGCCATTTTTTCTTCCGGAAGTGTAACGAATTCCGCGGGGATCAAGGTCATGCGGTATTTTCCTTCTTTGCGGTTCAGACGGGCGATTGTGGCCTTTCCAGGATGGGTCATGCAGTTCACATGGCAGCCGCCCCCGGCATATATGTTAAGCGCCGGATAGAGGGACACTTGCTTGAGATTCTCCCTGTAATCATCACTGGCTCCTGCATAGTAGGTGGACTGAGAGCCGCAGTTGCAGAAAACCATGACATCATGGTCTGCGTCATAGTGGCGCACATCCATGAAAATGACCGGATCGTGGGTCAGCAGCTTCAGGATCTGCATGGTAAGGGCTGCGTCACAGTCCGCCTCACAGGCATATACCACCGGCTCCTTCGGGCCGTCCCAATCGTAAGGGTCGTTGCAGAACGCAGCGCTGATACACTGAGTGCAATAGTGCCGGCTCATCTCATAGTGACATTTGACCCCGACAAAATCATAGTGATGCTCTCGTATGATCTGCTTTATGGCCTCATAATGCCGAATTTGAAGCTGGAGCTTTTCAGGCGTAAGCTGCCGGCCGTCATAATGAATTTTTTTCACATGCTCTTCCAGCCAGGCCATGGCTTTATCCACCTGTTCCTGAGGGATCGTCTCGCCAATGCGCAGAATTTCGGATTGATCCAAATGCTCAATATCGACGCCGAATTGTTTCTGCCAGTCCTGCATACTGACCACTGCGCTGTACATCCCAAGGCTCCGTCCACCGATCAGTCCGTATTTCTGTCCGTTGAGCTGGGTCACAACGGCTCCGCACCTGGCATACGCCAGCAGCTTGTTCAGGACCGCGGGTTCGTGGAAGTCTCCGGCCACACGATAATGCTTTATGCCAAGATGGTTGAGTGCACCGCCGGCCGCAAGCATTGCGACCATCCCGGGCCAATCGGGATTCAAATTTGCGGCAAGGACAAAGGGGCCTTTCCCGTTTCGGGCCGCAATGGCCGAAAAATTGGGGAAGGCGAACACGCCATAGGAGAATACTGTAATATCCACACCACGGCTGCGCAGCAGCTCGGCCTGTTCTTTGGCATCCCGCTCTGAGGCCACAAGTTTGTCCGCTACGATGACCTCTACCTGGCCGCTCCCGCGCAGCGCCTCCTCTATGACATCCACCTGTTTTTGAACAATATCCTTGAGTTCCTCATGGACCTCTGGGTCACCGTCAGAGAATCCAATAATTCCGACAATAGGTTTTCTCAACATAACCATTACCTCCGTCCGCCTCTATATTTCAAATATGAAATGCTATTATCATATTTGATTTATTTAATTATATTACTGTTATCCTGTTTGTCAATAATTTACGAAAGATTTTTTTGTGTATTTCAAAAATTGATTTTTATTACAAAATGAAGGAGGCTATTTTTGTTATGCCTGTTGACAAAAAGAGACCGCTTATGTAACAATAAGAAATATACGTCCAAGTTTTAAGCAGAATTTCCATATAGAATTCGGAATATGTAAGGATGATAGAAATGGAAAATTTAGAAAATCCTGTAGTGCCTGCGGTAAATCGTGCCTTGAATATTTTGGAATTTGTGGCAAAAGCCAGGGAGCCGGTCAGCATTAAGCAAGTCGCACAAAGTTTGGAGCTGCCAAATACAACGGCTTTTCGCATCGTTAAGCAATTATCCATACGGGGATATTTGGAAGAGTCTGAATCCCAGCCTGGCTGCTATCATCTGGGGCTTCAGCTTCTGACATTATCCAACGGAATGACCTATATCAATAACCTGCGGCAGGTCTGCCATGCTGAACTGGACCATCTGGCCATTGAGAGCCATCAGGCGGTCCAAATGGGAATTTTGAAGGGCAACCACGTCACCTACATCGAGCAGATCCTTCCTCCAAACCCAGTGCTGATTTATACTACCCCTTATGCAGAATTGCCCCTAAATATCAGCGCCGCCGGAAAAGTTCTCGCCGCATTTTCTTCCCAAAGTACCTTGCCCCAGTTATTGAGCCAAGTACAGTTTCAAAAAATGACTTCCAAAACGATTGATGACGTGGGCAAATTCATCAGCTACTTGGATAGAGTGCGTCAAATGGGCTATGCAGAGGACAACGAGGAATTCGCACTTGGCATCGGCTGTCTGGCGGCACCGGTGTTCAATCATGAGCTGCGCTGTGTAGCAGCGATTGGAGTCACAGGGGGGATCCAGGATTATTGCGGCGAATCAAGAGAGACCTTGGTTGCGATGCTGCTCCGCACCGCTGATACAATTTCACAAAAGCTGGGAAGGCCGCAAAACAGCTGATTGCGTATTTCCTTGGGAAAAAGCGCTGCTACGGCAATTGTGCCCAGCCATCTGAAAAATGTTTTTACCAATTTTAGAAAAAAGAAATACTGGAAAATCAGAAGCTCTAAAGAAAAAAAGGACCTGCATATCAGCAGGACCTCTTTAGGTGTACAGTTAAATTTTTACGAGGATACCGCAGCTGCTTTAGAGGTATTCTCTGGCAGTAATTTCTTCGCCCAATTCTTTTCAGCTGATGCGAGTTTTGGAGCCCCGCTCAACAGTCAGATCAGATACTGATCTGGGACAAGGCCGGTTTTCTTGGTCGTCTCAATAGGGCTGTCAGCAATTGTGCGGTTCTGGGCACAGCCCTCCGTGTTGGAGAACAGCCAGTTTTTTCACCTCACTGCAAAGAGCTTTACACTGCGCTCTGCCCGGTTGTTGCTCGATTCAACCGTCCGTCCTCCAGAAAACAGATCAGATATGGCCACTGTTTCCGCAGGCAGTGCAGTGCCCTGCCCAATGCCAGCAAAATGTCCATCACCGGTCTGGAGCGAACCATACGATGTTTAGTCGTTTTCCGGCAATACATCCGCTGATTTCTACTCAATCCCAGACAGAACATTGCTGAAGCATGTTGGTGAGGCTGCTTGTTATTGTTTTGATAGCTCTGCCCCGTTTTCCCGGCTATCTTTCTCCTTCTGCAATATCGTGTGTTGCTGCAAAAGGAGTGAGCGGTATGGCAAAACGCAGAGCCAACGGGGAGGGAAAGCTCCGAAAACGGGACGGCCGCTGGGAGGGTCGGTACACCACCGAACACGCCCCAGGGATGGACAAAGCGATTTACCGAGATGTGCTGGGGCGCATCCAGGAGGAAAACAAGGTGGAACTGAAACAGGTCATTGAGCAGGAGAAAACTGTAGATTAAGTAAGCACGAAGAAGCATACAGTGAGCGAGTGAATGGGTGTCTGGTTCGAGAACTATGCCCAAGGTGAGTTCTCCCATCCTCCCATTAGACCTGACGGGGATACATCAACGATCACATCAGACAGGTCAAATCAGCAGAAGAAAAAAGTGGGGGAGTACTCTCTGGGGGCTCCCCAGTCTTACCAGCGGCTTCATGTCCCACAACGGTGTGCTTCACATACTCCGCCGGGTGCTAATGCTGCTGGAGGTTTGTAAGGTCCGGTTCTATAATCTCCATCGCACATTTGTAACTCTGACACTCCAGAGCGGGGTGGATATGAAAACCGCCTCTGGGATATTGGGGCGCTACTCAGCGGGGTTTACTCTGGACACCTACCCCTATGTCACGACAGCAGCCCAGAAGACGACGGAGAAAATTATCAACATACTAAAAAGCTGAAATCAGATATGGGCCCAGCGAAGAGGGCCGTTTGGAGAGAAGGCACAGCGGAGGATCCTGAGCTTGTACCGACGAGGGTCAAAATCTGGATTAGTTCTCTTAGTTTTCAATGGCCAAAAATAAACCGCCAAAAAAGTTGTAAAAATATAAATCGCTGAAATCATACGATTTCAGCGATTTATTGGTTGCGGGGACAGGATTTGAACCTGCGACCTCCGGGTTATGAGCCCGACGAGCTACCAGCTGCTCTACCCCGCGAAATCTTGGTGCCGGAGACCGGGGTCGAACCGGCACGGGATCACTCCCACGGGATTTTAAGTCCCGGGCGTCTGCCAATTCCGCCACTCCGGCGCTTTTCCGCTCTCCGCTTGAAGCTTATCTAGCTTATCATGCTATCGTAAAAATGTCAATAGTTTTTTGGGGGGTGGCAAATATTTTTTCAGTCTCTTAGGTTAAAAATAAAAATGTCTACCAAAAGTCTACCAAAAAAGGGCGGCAGGGGCCTGGAGTTTCAGGGCCTTGCCGTTCCTTCTGTTTTTGCGTGTCTACCAAATGTCTACCATGTAAACTTTTTAGGCGTGATCTCAGGGATTTTTCCCCTGATCTTCCCCTTTTTATAACCAATTCCTCCTGTGTCAGAAGTGTTGTACAGGCATAGTGGTCCGAAATGTTCTGGAAAAGGCCCAGTTTGTCAGAAAACAGCGACTTTTGTCAATATAAAAAGGAGGAATATCCAATGAGAAACCTGAAGCGTGCTCTCAGCCTGGCTCTGGCTTCCGTTATGCTCCTAGGCATGATGGTCGTGGGTTCCAGCGCTAAGGGCCTTGACGACTTCAGCGACAACGCTGAGATCGTCAACAAGGACGCCGTGGCGGTCACCTCTGCCATCGGCCTCTTTGACGGCTACGAGGACGGGTCCTTCGGCCCCAAGAACGTAGTCACCCGCGCCGAGATGGCCGTTATCATCAGCACCATGCTGTACGGCGCCGGCGTGAACGTCAACCAGTTCGCGGAGACCAATGTGTTCACCGACGTCCCCGCCTGGGCGCAGGGCTATGTGAACCTGTGCTCCAGCCTGGGCATCGTGGCCGGCGTGGGCGACGGCAAGTTTGACCCCAACGCCACCGTGACCACCGCGCAGGCCGTTCTGATGCTGTGCCGCGCCCTGGGCTATTTCCAGAACGCCGCTGACTTCGGCGACAACTGGATGCTGGCTGCCACCGCCAAGGGCACCGCTCTGGGCCTGTACGGCGACCTGAAGCTGGCCGCCAACGAGGGTCTGACCCGCGACAACGTGGCTGAGCTGGTGTTCAACGCCCTGACCAAGGCCGTGCCTGTCCAGTACAACGAGCTGCTGGGCGTGTACTACAACGAGAACAAGGGTATCCTGTACTCCCTGACCTACTACTACACCGATACCCTGGGCTACAAGAACTTCGACCTGGTCTACAAGACCAACGAGAACACCGATTACGGCCGTCCCGGCACCACCTGGGGCATCGGCTCCTATCGGATGGACGGCAACCCCTCCGGCGAGGGCAACAAGGAAGGCGTTCTGAATGAGGACGGCTCCCTGATCCCCGAGCGGGTGAAGATGACCTCCGATGATGAGATCATCACTGTGGCCGACACCCCCGACTTCACCTACACCGCCAACACCAAGGAGAACGTGATCTACAAGGCTGTTGGCAAGAGCGTGGTGGACGACTACACCTGGAATGTCTATGTGGACGGCGCTGAGCAGGCCGGCGACGATCTGGCTCCCGCCAACGACAAGGACACCGACTACGCCTACACCGCCAAGGGCGCCACCACCGAGATCTATGTGGACGACGTGAACGACACCGTCACCGTGGTCATGATCAACTACTACATGGCCGAGGTCACCAAGGTCAAGGACGGCGAGGTCACGGTCCGCGTGCTCAGCGACAAGGCCAAGACTAACCCCATCGACGAGCGCACCATCGCCGCCGACGGCTTCGCTGAGGACGACTATGTGGTCATTACCGTGGACGTGAACGACGATGACGACTCCTTCGTCGCTTCCATCGCTGATCCCGCCACCGCTGAAGGCAGCGTGACCTATGTCGCCAAGGCTTCTGAGCCCGAGGATGAGGACAAGGGCAGCTATGTCAAGCTGGACGACGGCAACAAGTACACCTATTCCAAGTACACCGCCTCTGATCTGGATGACATCAACGAGGTCCATCCCACTCTCGATATTGCCTACCGTCTGTATCTGGACCCCAACGGCTATGTCATTGGCTTCCTGGCGATGGATGACTACTATGCCAACTATCTGTATGTGGATACCGCCGACAGCTACCTGAAGACCATCGAGGCCAAGGTCGTCTTCACCGACGGCACCGAGAAGAAGGTCACCATTGACAACGAATGGGTCAATGGCACCGAAATGAACGTGGCCGACGTGGAGAAGGAGTACAACAATGGCGGCCTGGTGGGCGGCGTGTATGCCTATTCCGTGGACGACGATGTCTACACTCTGCGCCCCATCCTGGACATGGATGACCAGGCGGACCGCGAGAACCAGAACAGCCTGTACAAGAACTACAAGGATGTGGCCTCCAATGTGACCGGCGCGGGCGCCGAGATCATCAATGACGCGGCCTACATCACCGCCGATGGCAAGACCTATATTGTGGACGAGGACACTGTCTTTGTTGATGTGGATGAGAATACCATCTACACTGGCTTTGAGAATGTTCCCGATTATAAGAAGGTCGATTCCAACGACGAGGACGTGAAGTTCTGGGTCATCGATACCCGTGAGAACGATGGCGTGCTGGACGTGGTGTTTATCTACTCCGGCGAGGCCAGCAACAGCAACGACACCTACTTCTATGCCGCTACCACCGACTATGAGACCTATGACAAGAATAAGAACTACAAGCAGCACGAGGTCTATGTGGACGGCGAGAAGCAGACCCTGGTCTTCAGCCAGACCGGCCATGATCCTGTGAACGCCAAGGGGCTTTACAAGGTCCTGAAGACCAACGGCGAGAATGTGGTGACCTCCGTCGAGCCCATCGCGGAGAGCCAGTTCAGCGCCGTCAAGTCCGTGGGCAGCCGCAGCTTCTACCTGACTGAGACTGTGGGCGGCGTCCCGAAGGATGTTCAGTATGTCACCAACAGCGACAGCGTGGTCGTGGTCGTCACCTATGACCTGAAGACCAATGGCGTGGATTACCAGAGCCCCGATGTCTCCAAGGCCACTGATCTGAAGGATATGAAGGCCGACGAGGACTACACCACCACCGTCTATGTGGCGAACAAGTCCGACGACGGCAAGACCGCCGATCTGGTGTACGTCCTGAAGAAAGAGATCCCCACCTATGACAACACCATCACCTTCAACGGCGACGGTTTCACCGTTGTCAAGGAGGAGGGCAAGTTCGAGGTCGTTGATGGCAACAAGATCAAGGTCAACGACAATCAGGACGTAAAGTTCAAGCTCAACATCACCTCCGGCTATGAGCTGGTGTCTGTGAAGCTGGGCGACGAGGTCCTGACTGCCAGCAATGGTGTTTACACCATCAACAATGTCACCAAGAACCTGACCGTCACCGTGACTACCAAGCCCGTGGCTCAGGCCAAGGGGACCGTGGGCATCGTGGACGAGAGTTCTAAGCCTCAGGACCTGGGTGTAGTCTATCAGGGCGACAAGCCCACCCTGGATGAGGCTCTGGCCGCCGTCCGCAAGTATATCACCGACAAGGGCTTCGTAATCGACGACGCCAACTCCTCCGTCGATGCCGCCGGCAAGTACACCTTCGCAGTGACCAAGGGAGGCTACAAGGCGGATCCCTTCACCTTCGAAAGCGCGAGCAATGTGACCGAGGGCTATATCGTGACCATTGATGGGGAGGAGAAGATCCTGGCCAACGCCGCCGCCACCATCACTGAGTCCAACAACATGAAGATCACCGCGCCTGACGGCACCGTGAGCTATGCCAAGACCGTCACCATCGACGCCAACGGCTATGTGATCGAGAAGGGCTACAGTGTGACTGTCACTGTGGATGGTGAGCCTCAGTACTTCAAGGCTGTCGGTCAGCAGAAGACCCTGCCCAACAACGGCAAGGGCACCGGCTGGCTGAAGGATGGCACCACCTATGTTGCCTATACCTCCACCTCCAACTTCGCTGACGGTGAGGAATATGTGTCCGGCTATGTGGCTGTCACCGGCGGAGTAGCTACCGAGAATTATGTCGAGGCCGGCAAGGAGGCCACTCTGAACGGTGTGACCAGCGGAAAGTTCTATCGGATCACCATTGGTGGCGAGGTCTATGCTGAGAACGAAAAGGCCCAGGGCACTTCCCTGACCATCCCCGCCGGGGAGGTCACCGGGGATATCGAGGTCACAGAGGTTTTTGCCGCTGAGCTGAAGGCGGATATCAAGGATGTCGCTTCTACCGGCATGAGCCTGACCTGGTTCGTGAATGGCAGAGAGGCCTCCGGCACGGTCTATGTGACCGGCGATGATGAGATCAGCGCTGTGGTTACCGTAGACGGGACCGGGTTCACCGCTGCGAGCGGCGATGATAAGCTGACGGCCGACCCCACCACAGTTGAATACATCGCGAGCAGCAAAGTCGGAACTGACGGAAACGACGGCTCCTTCACCTTTGAGGATGGGGCCATCAAAGATGCTGAGATCAAGATCGTCTTCGATGCGCTCAGCAGTTCTGATACCCTGGAGATCACCTACGACGCTGGAACTTGATTTTCCTGAGAGATGATCTCTCCGCACCCCCCGGAATCATCCGGGGGGTGCCTTTTCTTACCTCAGACCGTAAAGTCTGATCTGGGACCCCGTATCCACGGTGGACGAACCGCTTCCCAGAACGAAGAGCTGGCGAATGGAGGTCCAGAGAATGGAGGGGTTGCAGCCCATAGAGCGGATGGACCGAAAGGTGCTCCCCTCCCGGGAGATGCTGTTGATGCAGATGCCTACGCTGCTGTCTCGCCCAAAGGGAAACAGCGTCGCAGTTCCCCCTCCTTCCCCTGTGGTCTGAAGCAGTGTGAACTGCTTGGAGGTGACGGAGACGGTCCCACTTTCCGTCAGGGTGATGTAATTGGAATTATCCCCCGGGGACGCCAGCAGGATCAGATCCTGTCCCTTGGCCATGGACGCCTGAAAAATCAGCTGCAGCGATCGGTAGCGGCCGATGCTGGGGACGTGGATAGAGAGGGACATTTGTGGGATACCTGCCCTTGTCTCCCCAATTTTTTCCCACACAGCCCCTTCCGCCAGGGTGTGGAGCGCCCCGTCGATCTTGGCGTTGTCGGAGTTGAAGTCCACCCGCTCCACCTTGTCCGCGGCCTCCCACTGGGAGAGCCCATAATACTGAGTCTGTCCGCTTGCCATAAAAAATCCCTCCTGTCCTGACTGGGCCCGGCAGATCCGGACCCGCTCAAAACCGGAGGGAAAATCTGTTTTGTGAGACGTTTCAATACAAATTATGGAAGTGAAGCGGAACTGTGCCCATTTCTGCCCCGCCTGTGCGGAAGCCCCGGTATTGAGAGAGGCGGCCCGATGGCGGCAGCGGTGTGAGACGCTGGTCAGTGCGAAAACCTTGCCTTGCCGTGCCGGTCAGGTCCAGGAGAGCTCCGCTCGGTGACTCCCGTACCGGGGGTCTGGGAAAGACGGAAGAACACCCCATCATCTGTCACGGCTTCGCCATAAAACCTTTCCCCTAAGGGGAAGGTTTTGGGCATGTGCCGGGATACCCGCTTCTAAAGGGAAGGGCCCTCCGGGCGTCCCTGGGACCCGTCCCCGCAAGATACGCCCCATTTGAACAAGATGTATAAAAAATAGTTAAACTTTAAGTATGCGCCAATATAGCTTATAATTATTCATAGAATATGCACACATTTAAGGGAAAACTGTCGAAAATAATCGTATGACTTGACTCTTTCCTTTTATATTGCACCCCACTATAATTTTCCATATCGTATATTTAAAAGGGGGTAAAACCTTATGAACTTCTCAGAGCTGGATTTTGAGGCACTGGAGGACATCCCGCCGCTGCGCCGGCATTATGATGTCCCCCGGATCTCCATTACAGAAAAGGGAATGGTCTCGATGAACGGAGCCTTGAAAAGAGGGGTGGGTGCACAGAGAGAATTTCGTGCAAAGACTAGCCCAGACGGCCGCTACTTGCTCCTGTGCTCCGAGGAGACGCCCAACATCTGTTTTTCCGCCAAAGGAGGAAATGTGCTCCATCTTGACTTCAAACAGTACCTGGAAGCAAAGGGAATCTCCCTGCCTGCCCTTTACACGATGGAGTGGTGCCAGGAGCGGCGGGCCTGGATCGGCTGCTGTCAGGACCTGCCCGAACCCCCGGCCCTCTCTGCGCTGGATCAGCCCAAGAAAGTCCGAAGATCTGCGGCGAGGAGGAGCAGATGAAACGTAAAAAACGAGATTTTTCGCCCCGGGAACGCCGGCTGATCGATGGATTTATTAAAGATATCTGCCGGTCCATAGGGCTCCCCCAGGGGATCAGGGATCTGCACCAGTGCGCGTGGGAGGCATTTCTCTCAGTCTACCGGGACGCCCCCTTCGCGTTCTGCGGGGACGGCATTTCGGGTTGGAAAAGGGCTTACCTTATCATTCGGGAGGCCCTCCTTCAGGAGAAACGAGACCTCGATTTCTGGCTCTATGAGCAGGAGTCCCTGGATATCCCGGTGAGTCCGGAGATCCCAGTCCCACGGCTCGAGCTGCTGTCCATGCCCCACGGTGATTTTCAAAACAGCGTCTGCCTCCATGACTTTCTACACCGTATAAAGTCCCGGGATACCCGTCTTATGGCCTACGACTTGATGGCTGGAGATACCATCGACGAGATCCGGACATACCGCCGCTGGAGCAGGGATCACACCTATCGAACTTACAACAGACTGAGACTGAGAATGGAGGAGTATTTGAGCATATGAATCTGAAAAAAGAGAAGAGAGACGAAACAACGGCCAGCAGGCACATGAGCTACCTCACTATCCTGGGGACCTATATGACCATCTTTGGGACGGTACTGGGTCTGGTGCTGACGGTACTGGGTCTGGTGCTGTCCTGGGGCCAGCTGCGCCTGGCACACATCGAGTCGGAACGGGCCAGACGGGCCGAACCGTTGTCGTACTCTTTAGAGGCTGTAGACACCCATTACCAGTATGAGATCCAAAAAGATGGGGCGCCCATGTCCATCCCAGCCCCCTCCACCCGCCTACAGGTCAGCCATGGCAGCCTCCACTCCATCACTGCCATCTGTTTTGATGGGACGACCATGCATGAGCTGGCGCAGCTTCCCATCCAGGACAGTTGGGATGGGTGCGTTGTGGATGTCACTATGCCTCCAAAGGCCGTGATCCCAGAGGAGGGGCTGATCCATGACTATTTCTTCCTTTTCCTGGAGCCCACAGAGGGAGAGGGACGGCTGGATCTGATCTGCAATACCATTTCGCTGGAGACGCAGGAGGTGCAGAGCAGGGTATATCACCCCATCTCCCTGATCCAGCTGGACTATCTCCCCGAGGGGCCGGTGCGGGAAATGCTCTCCGCCTATGCCGTGCTTCAGGAGAGGCTGGGAGATCTGGGCCTGATATCGGCCTGAAAAACAGCACAGGATCGAAGCGCGAGCCCAACAGGACGGGGGCCGCAGGACCAGTGCCGGCTTGCCGGTGGACGGCAAAGCCCCCAAAGGAGGCCGGCGAGCTGTATGGAGAAGGGGTAAAACCGATAGTTTGGCATTCCGAAACGGCGGCAGGAGGACTGCCCAACCGGCCGGCGCATGAATTCGGTGCAAAGCGGTGAGTTGCCCGGGGGCGGCTTTGCCGCCCCCGGGCATTGAAGTCCCGAAGGGTGGAGCGACTAAAGGGCGCGAAACTCAAAAGAAAATGCGACTTGTCAAAACAAGCCGCATTTTCTTTTGCAAAGAGCGGTTAAAACCAATATTTCTGCCAGAAACGAAAAATAGCCGCCCGCAGGGCCGCCCACCACCTGCGAGCCCAGCGAAGCGGGTCGCAGGTGGAAAGGAGGAGCAGCAAAATGAGCGCGCTCTGACTTTTCGTGCGAAGCATAAAAAGTCGGAGCAAGCGATATGACGCTTGCTCCGACGTGGTGGAGGCGGGGAGAGTCGAACTCCCGTCCGAAAACGCTTCCCCAGGAACTTCTCCGGGCGCAGACGGTTATTTTGGGAGTCTTGCTCTCCCAGTTCCCTTTCCTGCCGGCAAGCCGTCACGCCGACGGGTCAGGTGAGCTTCATCGTTCATGGCCGGTTCAAAGCTTTGCCGGCGCACGTGCACCACGAAACGACGCCTGTTCCCGGGCCGTGGTCCTCCCGGGTCAGACGGCCGCTATTTAAGCAGCGGCGAGAACGGTATCGTTATCGTTCTTTAATTTATAAGTTGCCCGTTTTCAGGTGGTCAGGCGCCACCGCCCGCTATTCCTGCTTCCGCGTCCCCGTCGAAACCGGTACGCCCCCTCGTCGTCACAAAGTCTGCTCAGCTCCGTTTCCGCCTGGCGGCGAAAGCTTCGCTGGCTCCCTTGCTCCTCCTCACCGAACCGGCCCCGCTTGCGCTGGGCTCCGCTTCGGATGGCGGCTGCGCCGCCGGGCCAGGAATTCATATTTTAACCCTGCGGGGCATTCCGCCCCGCAGGCTTAAAATTAAATCAGCACTTCTCCGGCTCGGGATAGTCCACACCGAAGGTCTCCACCGTGACCCGCTTCATGCGCTGGGGGTCACGGGGCTTGTCATTCCAGTCCCGCTTGGCGGAGACAATGGCGTCGGCCACCTCCATGCCCTCGATGACCTTGCCGAAGGAGGCGTACTGGCCGTCCAAATGCGGGGCCTGCTCCACCATGATGAAGAACTGGCTGCCGGCGGAGTTGGGGTCCATCGCCCGGGCCATGGACAGGACGCCCCGGTCGTGCTTCAGGTCATTGGGGAAGCGGTTTTGAGTGAATTCCCCCTTGATCTGCCAGCCGGGGCCGCCCATGCCGCTGCCGTCAGGGCACCCGCCCTGGATCATGAAGCCAGGGATGACCCGGTGGAAGATCAGGCCGTCATAAAATCCCTTCTGGATCAGGTGGATGAAGTTGTTCACGGTGTTGGGCGCAATCTCGGGGTAGAGCTCCGCCTTGATAACGCCGCCATTTTCCATTTCAATGGTGATGATGGGATTGCTCACTGGGATCATATCCTTTCTTATCCCCCCGGAGGGGGTCATCGGTTTCGGCTCTTGATAGCCCGGTCCATCTCCCGCTTGGCGTCCCGCGCTGCGGCGGAGTCACGCTTGTCATAGAGCTTTTTGCCCTTTGCCAGCCCCAGCTCCAGCTTGACCCGGGGGCCCCGGAAGTAGATGGACAGAGGGATCAGGGAGTAGCCGTCCTGCTTGATGCGGGCAAACAGCCGCAGGATCTCCCGCTTGTGCATCAGCAGGCGGCGCTGGCGCATGGGGTCCTTGTTGAAGATGTTCCCCTTCTCATAGGGACTGATGTGCATCCCGATCACGGACATCTCTCCGTCCTTGACGACGCAGAAGGAATCCTTCAGGTTCACATGGCCCAGACGGATGGACTTGACCTCGGTGCCTGCCAGTTCGATCCCGGCTTCGTATTTATCCTCAATGAAGTAGTCGTGGTAGGCTTTGCTGTTTTTAGCCACGACTTTGACGGAATCGGCCACAGGAACACCTCCTCTCCATCTGCGCCTCCAAATACCTGGGGAGAATATAATGTACCACAGCCGTGGGGAAAATACAAGTGGAATCTGTGAACAGAGGGCCTTTTATTTATCCTTTCCCTGCTTGTCCCGCACATAGATGTCGGTGTTGTTGTCACCCACCTGGCGCACATCCACCTCGAAGCGGTCCAGAGATTTGATCATCTTGCTCAGCTTGGAGAAGCCGTAGTTCCGGGGGTCAAAGTCGGGCTGCTTCTTCATCAGCAGATTGCTCAGCTTGCCCATCAGCGTGTAGCCGTCCTCATCACACAAGTTCTCTAGGGAGTCGGCGATCAGCTCCACCATGTCCTGAGGCACCGCGCTGGCGGCAGGAGCGGAAACCGCCTGCTGGGCCGCCTTCTTGCTGCTCTTCTTGGAGCTCTTCTGGGGAACGGATTCCTTCTCCTGCTGGGCCGCCTGCTGGGCTGCGGCCCGGATGACCTCGATGTAGACAAATTTGTCGCAGGCCACGATGAAAGGCTTGGGCGTTTTTTTCTCCCCCATGCCGTACACCTTCATCCCCGCCTCCCGCAGGCGGGTGGCCAGCCGGGTGAAGTCGGAGTCGCTGGACACCAGGACAAAGCCATCACAGTTGCCGGAGTAGAGGATGTCCATGGCGTCGATGATCATGGCCGAGTCGGTGGCGTTTTTTCCGGTGGTATAGCTGTACTGCTGGATGGGGGTAATGGCGGTCTCCAGCAGGATAGACTTCCAGGTGGACATGTTGGGACTGGTCCAGTCGCCGTAGATGCGCTTGATGGTGGGGGTGCCGTAGACGGCCACCTCAGCCATCACATCCTTCATGGCGGTGCGGGAGGCGTTGTCCGCATCGATGAGCACGGCCAGCCTCAGGTCCTTCTCGCTGCTCTGGTCAGGCATGGGGGAGCTCCTCCCTTATAACAAAATAGTATTTCATTGCAGATTGCTCCTTTTCAGTCGCTCCACAGGGTGGGAAGCAGGTCATCCAGGGTCCCCCGGTCCTCCCAGGCCACCAGAAGGGAGCCCTCCTCCACGGAGATCCGGGCGGGCAGGCCCACGAACTCATTGCTGACCCCCAGGGGGAAGTCGCTGGTGAGCTCCGCGTGGTCCAGGGGGTATTTCAGACCCTCCAGGGTGACGCCCCGGGCAGTACCGCCGGCGCAGAACACGGAGACGAAGCCCTCCATGGAGGCGGGGAAGGAGAGCGTCCCTTCAGTGACCACGGCTGCCGCCTCGCCTTCTCCCAGCAGAACGCCCTGGGCCCCTTGGGCGGAGAGCCAGGAGAGCAGCTGAAGATTGGCCACCGTGTGGTCCAGACGCCCGCCCAGACAGCCCAGCAGCACAAAGCGCCGGTATCCCCGTTTCAGCCCCTGGCGCAGGGCGAAGCCGGTGTCCGTCTCGTCCTTGATCCTGGGGAGGCGGAGGACCTGGGGATGGTCTGGGACGGAGCCCAGCGAGTCGAAATCCCCTACTACAAGGCCGGGGTGGACGCCCAGCCGGGACAGGGTCTCATAGCCCTTGTCGGCCGCAATGACCAAGTCGCCAGGGACAGGCGTGAGGATGAAACCGGGGTCCAGGGGCATGGCCCCCACCACATAGCAGAGCGATGCATCGTTTGTCATATGGGTCTCCCTTCCGTGGACAGCAGAGCTGAGATGGGTGCCGGCCCCCAGGCAGGGATGGCGCTGGCAAGCTGAATGAGATCACGTTTTTTCTATTATAACATAAAATTTCCCCTTGTGGAGAAAAACATATACAGAAGGGGCGGAGAAAAGGAAACAGAAGGACATGCGCCCCGCAGAGGAAGAACGAGGCTGGGTCAAAAAATACGGGGCGCACGATGTGCGCCCCGCAAAGCTCCCGGCAACAGGGGTCCGGGGCGGCCCTGTACGGCCGCCCCGGACTCGCCGATTGAGATCCGAACCTATTTTTTCCGTTTCCGCTTGTCAAAGAAGCCCTTGAGCCCCTCTTCCTCCTCCTGCGCAGGGATCTCTCCCATAGCGGCGGCGAAGGCCCTCAGGGCCTCCTTCTGCTCTCCATTCAACCCAGTGGGCACCGCCACCCGGACGGTGACGTACTGATCGCCCCGCCCGCGGCCCCGAAGCTCCGGGATGCCCTTTCCTCTCAGCCGGAAGGTGGTGCCGGTCTGAGTGCCGGCGGGCAGGTTGTACTTTACCTTTCCGTCAATGGTGGGGATCTCCAGCTCAGCCCCCATGGCCGCCTGGTAGAAGGAGATGGGCTGCTCATACAGCACCGTGGTCCCGTCCCGCTGGAACTGGGGATGGGGCTGGATATGGACGCCTACGATCAAATCGCCGGCAGGACCGCCGTTCTTGCCTGCATTCCCCTGTCCGCGCAGAGAGACAGCCTGGCCGTCATCGATGCCGGCGGGGATGGTCACAGCGATGCGCTTCTGCTTCCTCACGCTGCCCGCCCCCCCGCAGGCCTTGCAGGGGCTGTGGATGATCTTGCCGGTCCCCCGGCACTTGGAGCAGGGCGCCGTACTGGTGAAGGCAAAGCCGCCCGCCCCCCGCTGGATGCGGACGGTCCCGGTGCCCCGGCAGTCAGGGCAGATCTCCGCTGTGGTTCCTGACTCACAGCCGGAGCCGTGGCAGGCGTCACACTCCTCGGTGCGGTTCAGGTTGATCTCCTTCTCGCAGCCGAAGGCGGCCTCCTCAAAGGTGATGGTGAGGCTGGCCCGCAGGCTCTCTCCCTTCTGGGGGCCATTGCGCCGGCCAGCGGAGGACCCGAAGCCCCCTCCGCCGAAGCCGCCGAAGAAGGAGCCGAACAGGTCGCCCAGGTCAATGTCTCCAAAGTCTCCAGTGAAGCCGCCCCCGCCAGCGCCGTAGTTGGGGTCCACCCCGGCGTGGCCAAACTGGTCATACCGGGCCCGCTTCTCCTTGTTGGACAGGATCTCGTAGGCCTCGTTGACCTCTTTGAACCTGGACTCCGCTTCTTTGTCCCCCGGGTTCATATCCGGGTGGTATTTTTTGGCCAGCTTCCGGTAGGCCTTTTTGATCTCTTCGTCAGAGGCCCCTTTGCTCACGCCCAGGACCTCATAGTAGTCTCGCTTCTGTTCTGGCATAGTATCACCTCTATTCAGAGTGAAAAACGGAGCTGGGAAGGTGGAGATGAGCTCCTGCCTCCCCAGTGAAACGGGGTGCTCATCTCTTCACTCGCCACACTTCGCTCTTCCCTCTTATGGAAACGCAAGGGCGCGCAGGCGGGGCGATGCCCCGCCCGCGCGGACCATGAACGTTTTTATTTCTTGTCGTCGTCCACGACCTCATAGTCGGCGTCCACCACGTCGGGTCCGGCGCCGCTGCCGCCCGCCTGGCCGCCGAAATTGGCGCCGCCCATGTCCGGGCCGGGGCCGGCCTGACCGCCGTTCTGCTGATACAGCTTCTCGCTGACGGCGTAGAACGCCTTCGTCAGCTCCTCGGTAGCCGCCTTGATGGCCTCCACGTCGCTGCCCTTCTGGGTCTCCTTCAGGTGGTTCAGTGCGCTCTCCACGCTGTTCCTGTCGGACGCGGGGATCTTGTCGCCCATGTCCTCCAGGGTCTTTTCCGTCTGGAACACCATCTGGTCCGCCTGGTTGCGGATGTCGGCCGCCTCCCGCTGTTTCTTGTCCTCGGCGGCGAACTGCTCCGCCTCCCGCACGGCCTTGTCGATGTCGTCCTTGGACATGTTGGTGGAGGATGTGATGGTGATGTGCTGCTCCTTGCCGGTTCCCAGATCCTTGGCGGACACGTTCACGATGCCGTTGGCGTCGATGTCGAAGGTGACCTCGATCTGCGGCACGCCCCGGCGGGCGGGGGCGATGCCGTCCAGGTGGAAGCGGCCCAGGGTCTTGTTGTACTGGGCCATCTCACGCTCGCCCTGGAGCACGTGGACCTCCACGGAGGTCTGGTTGTCGGCGGCGGTGGTGAAGATCTGGCTCTTCTTGACCGGGATGGTGGTGTTGCGCTCGATCAGCTTGGTCATCACGCCGCCCATGGTCTCAATGCCAAGGGACAGGGGGGTGACGTCCAGCAGCAGCAGGTCCTTTACGTCGCCGGTGAACACACCGCCCTGAAGGGCCGCGCCCATGGCCACGCACTCGTCGGGATTGATGCCCTTGAAGCCCTCCTTGCCGGTGAGCTTCTTCACCATCTCCTGCACGGCGGGGATACGGCTGGAGCCGCCCACCATCAGCACCTTGTGGATGTCACTGCCAGACAGGCCGGCGTCGTTCATGGCCTGACGGACAGGGCCGGCGGTGGCCTCCACCAGGTGGGCGGTGAGCTGGTCGAACTTGGCCCGGCTCAGGGTCAGGTCCAGATGCTTGGGGCCGGTGGCGTCGGCGGTGATATAGGGCAGGTTGATGCTGGTGGAGGTGACGCCGGAAAGCTCGATCTTAGCCTTCTCGGCGGCCTCCTTCAGGCGCTGCATCGCCACTTTGTCGCCGGTGAGGTCGATGCCCTCGGTCTTCTTGAACTCGGCGGCCATCCAGTCCATGACACACTTGTCGAAGTCATCGCCGCCCAAGCGGTTGTTGCCGGCGGTGGCCAGCACCTCGATGACGCCGTCATCGATGTCCAGGATGGATACGTCGAAGGTGCCGCCGCCCAGGTCGTAGACCATGACCTTCTGGGACTCCTCCTTGTCCACGCCGTAGGCCAGGGCCGCGGCGGTGGGCTCGTTGATGATCCGCTTCACATCCAGGCCGGCGATCTTGCCCGCATCCTTGGTGGCCTGGCGCTGGGCGTCGGTAAAGTAGGCGGGGACGGTGATGACCGCCTCGGAGACGGTCTCACCCAGATAGGCCTCGGCGTCCGCCTTCAGCTTCTGAAGGATCATGGCGCTGATCTCCTGAGGGGTGTACTTCTTGCCGTCGATGCTCACCTTGTAGTCAGAGCCCATCTCACGCTTGATGGAGATGATGGTGCGGTCGGGGTTGGTGATGGCCTGGCGCTTGGCCACCTGGCCCACCATACGCTCGCCGTCCTTGGAAAATGCCACTACAGAGGGGGTGGTGCGGTTGCCCTCCGCGTTGGGGATGACGACGGCCTCGCCGCCCTCCATGACAGCCACACAGCTGTTTGTCGTACCTAAGTCGATACCAATGATCTTGGACATAATTTCGTTCCTCCAATATGAAAAGATTTGTATTTACAAGGTCAAAAGATGAAAGAGAGCAGATAAAAGACAAAAGAGAACAGGAAGCACATGCTGGCCGTCAGAAACAGGGCGTAGACGGCCGGGTCCAGGCAGAGGCACTGCCGGCAGGCTTTTTTCCGGATCATGGGATCTCTCACTGAGCTGTCTCCTCCATTCTGTTTTCCGTCAGTTGGCGACCTTCACCATGGCAAAGCGGACCACCTTGTCTCCCAGCCTGAAGCCGGCCTGGAACACCTCGGCCACGGTATTTTCTCCAAAATTCTCATCTTCAATGTGCATTACCGCGTTGTGAAGGGTGGGGTCAAAGGGCTGTCCCAGGGCCTCGATCTCGGTGATGCCCAGCTTTTCCAGCACAGTCTTCAGCTGGTTCATGGTCATCTCCACGCCCTTTTTATACGCCTCGTCTGCAGTCTCCTGCTTCAGGGCCCGTTCCAGATTGTCGTACACCGGGAGGAATGCCAGCGCGGCGTCCGCCTTGGCGTCGTTCCAGATGGCCTCCTTCTCCTTGGCAGTCCGCTTGCGGAAGTTGTCGTACTCCGCCGCCAGCCGGAGATATTTCTCCTCCTGCCGGGCCGCCTGGTCCTTCAGCGCCTCCAGCTCATCCATCAGAGGGTCGGTGGCCCCGGCCTCCGCTTCGGCCGGCTCCTCAGCCGCTTCCTTCGCGGCCGCCTCCTCCAGCTGATCGTCCAGCTCGGGGGGCGTCTTGTTCTTTTCTTTCTGACTCATGGGCTATCCTTTCCTCCTATTCCTGCGCCTGCCCGTCCCCGTCTCCTTCTCCGGAGGGGAGCTCTCCCTTGCCGAACATCCGGGTCAGGCTGTCGGCGAAGTAGGACAGGCGGGCGGTCACCTTTGCATAATCCATACGGGTGGGGCCCACCACACCAATGACGCCCCGCATGTTGTCGCCGATGTCATAGCTGGCCATCACCACGCTGGTGTCCTTCAGGGCCTCGTTCACATTTTCCGGGCCGATAAGGATGTTCATGTTCCTGCCGCCGTCCAGGGCGACCGGCAGCTTGGATGCCTCCGACTCCTCTGAAAGATAGGTCATCAGCGGCTTAGCCTTGTCCAGGCTGTGATACTCCGGGTGCTCCAGCAGGTGGGTGATCCCGGCGGTGTGTACTGTCTTGCGGCTCTGCTCCTCCAGGATCTCCATGGCAAAGTCCACCACCAGGGAGATCATCTCAAAGGCACCTGGGGCGGAGTGGGCCTCCATCTTTTCCAGTGCCTCCAGCATCTCAGCCAGTTCCAGCCCCACAAAGGAGCTGTTGAGCACGGCGGAGAGCAGCTGGAGCTGAGTCTCGGACAGCTCTCCCGGCACCCGGATGATCTTGTTTTTCACCACGCTGGTGTCGGTCATCACCACCACGATGAAAGCGCCCTTCTCCACCATCAGCAGATCGTACCGCTTCACTGTCACCCGCTCTGGGCCGGCCGCGATGGAGAACACCGGGTAGTCGCTGATCTGGGAGAGGACCTTGCCGGCCTGGTCGATGACCCGGTCCAGCTCCTCCATCTTCAGGTTCAGCGCTCTGTTGATCCGCTCCGTCTCCTGAAGGGTCAGCTGGTGCTGCCCCATCAACTCGTTGACATACAAACGGTAACCTGCGGCGGAGGGGACCCGCCCGGCGGAGGTGTGAGGCTGTTCCAGCAGCCCCATCTCGGTCAGGTCTGCCATCTCATTGCGAATGGTGGCGGCGGACACATCCAATCCAGCCAGCTGGGCGATGGCCTTGGAGCCCACCGGCTCGGCGGTGTTGATATAGGTCTCCACGATGGCCCGCAGGACCCGCTTTTTCCGGTCGGTCAGTTCCATTGCACGCTCACCTCGGTGTTTTTCTAATTTTAGCACTCATATTCCCTGAGTGCTAACGATAGAGTACCACCTGACCTCCAAATTGTCAATAGTTACTTTATGAATTTATTTTGAACAAACGGAAGAAGCCCTCTGCGATCTGTTTTTTGCAGAGGGCTTCTGAAATTGCTAATGAGTCCGTCCAAACATGGACGATATCCCGCTCCTTAAATACCCAGCCGCATTCCGCCGGTGAGGGGCTCCACCCGGTCCCCCAGCTCCTCCTTCAGCAGTGCAAAGGCGGCAGGACCAGTGCAGTGCCCCGTCCACAGGTGCTCCACACCCAGCTCCAGCAGCGCGGCTGCCACCTGGCGGACATAGTCCGGGGGACAGTTGAGCGCATTGGCCCCAGGACTGAGCATATGCAGGCCGCTCAGCAGGGCATACACCCGCTGTCCCGGGAACTGGTCCAGCACGCCCTTCACGATGTTTACCACACCCCCATGGCAGCAGGAGTTGAGCACCACCAGCCCCCGCCCGGTCTCCAGCACCATGGACTGCTCGTGGGAAAAGTCGTCGGGCAGGAACCGGTCCTCCCCCACCTTGCGCAGCAGATTGGGCTCCCGGCTGGCAAAGGGCCCGCCCCGGACGGTCTCCGGCGCCAGCCAGGCCCCGGGGCAGAGGGGGTACAGCCCATCCACCGGCACGAAGCGGTCCCGGAAGCCCTCCCAGATCTCCCGATGGATGCCCACAAATCTGGGGGAGCCTCCCGACTTGGAGTAGTAAGCCTCCCCCGCCTGGGGCCGTATATACACCGGGGCCCTGTCATTGAGGGCAAAAAAGGCCCGCAGGCCGTCGGCATGGTCGTAGTGTCCGTGGGACAGAGCCGCCAGTTCTACCCCATCCAAGTCCACCCCCAGCTTTTGGGCATTGTCCGCAAACCGGCCGGAGGAGCCCGCATCCAGCAGAAAGCGCCTGCCCCGGTACTCCAGGAAGAAGGACAGGCCGTGCTCCGCCTCCAGCCCCTCCCGGGCCGTATTTTCCATCAGGACCGTGATCCGCAGTTCCGGTGTCATCCCGCTCCACTCCTTTATTCTTTGTTTGTTTTCTTCTGTGTCTGACGCTCCCCTCAGGACAAACTGGTGAACAGCTGGGCCTGAGCCTCCTTCAGCCCCTGGACCAGGGCGTCCACGTCCTCCCGGGCGGTGTCGTAGGAGAAGCTGATCCGCAGTATGCCGTCCAGCTGGGGTTTGGGCAGCTTCAGGGCCGCGTACACATGGCTGGGCTTGCCCTTGTGGCAGGCGGAGCCGGAGGAGACATAGATCCCCCTGTCGCTGAGGAAGCGGAGCACCACCTCGCTCTTGTAGCCGGGCAGGGTGACAGGGAGGATGTGTGGGGCGGTCCCCGCCCCGATCAGCTCCAGCCCCGGCACCTGCTCCCGCAGGGTGCGGGCGGCGTAGTCCTTCAGTTCCCGCATGTGGGCCAGGTCCCGCTCCAGGCTGGCCCGCCCCGCCTCCACCGCGGCGGCAAAGGCGGCGGTCTGGGCCGTGGGCTCCGTGCCGGAACGCAGTCCCTTCTCCTGTCCGCCCCCCCGGATCAGCGGCGGCAGCCTCAGCCCCCGGCGGATATACAGGGCCCCGATGCCCTTGGGAGCGTGGACCTTGTGCCCGCTCACCGCCAGGGTGTCCACCCCCAGCCCCTCCGGGGTGAAGGGGACCTTCAGAAAGCCCTGGACCGCGTCACAGTGGAGCAGGGCGGGGCAGCGGGCCGCACGGATGGCGCGGGCGGTCTCGGCCACCGGGAGGACGGTGCCCAGCTCGTTGTTCACCAGCATCATGGCCACCAGGATGGTGTCCGGGCGCAGGGCCGCCTCCACCTGCTCTGCCGTGATGATCCCTTGCTGGTCCGGCTGGAGCCAGGTGACCTCATAGCCCTGCCGTTCCAGCTCCCGGATGGGCTCCAGCACCGCGGCGTGTTCGATGGCGGTGGTGATGATGTGTTTTCCTTTCCGCCGGTTCTTCTCCACTGCGGCGGCAATGGCCCAGTTGTCCCCCTCAGTGCCGCAGGAGAGGAAGTACACTTCCTCCGGGCGGCAGCCCAGGCCGGCGGCCACTTGTGCCCGATGCTCCTTCAGCCGTCCCGACGCCTCCTGGCCGAAGGCGTACCGGGAGGATGGGTTGCCCCACTCCTCCGTCATGGCGGTCACAGCCGCCTGAGCGGCCTCCGGCCGGGTCTGTGTGGTGGCGGCATTGTCCAGATAGTGAAACATAGTTCTGATTTCCCCCTGACGATCAAGTATTTTTCATAATATGCCCACTTCTGCGGAAAGTCAAGAAATCCCGCCTGCTCCGGCCTGACAGAAAAGCGTCCCAGTCCTTCCCCTCCAGAGGAGAAGGACTGGCACTGCCTCGCCCCTTTTCCCAAATTCATCCATTTGATAAAATATTCCTCCGGTCAGAGAGCGGGCTTTTTTGACCGGGCGGTAAAGATTCCGTGACCAAAGTGTGAAGGTTGGGGAAAATTCCTTGACGGCGGAGGCGGATGTGGCTATGATAGCCCCAATCACTCCAGAGCGGAGTGAGAGACCCAAGGCCAT
This sequence comes from Clostridium phoceensis, assembly GCF_001244495.1. Taxonomy (NCBI): domain Bacteria; kingdom Bacillati; phylum Bacillota; class Clostridia; order Eubacteriales; family Clostridiaceae; genus Clostridium; species Clostridium phoceensis. The sequence continues at coordinate 279,301 of NZ_LN866274.1, forward strand.
CGTGGAAAAGGAGGAAACGATGAAAAAGCTAGTACCTGTATTTTGTGCCGGAGCCCTGCTGTTTAGTCTGGCCGCCTGCGTCGGAGGCGAGACGCCGACAGGGAGCGCGTCCGGGAGCCCGGACCCCGGTACCTCCGCCCAGGAGCCGGCAGGCTCCCAGTCCTCCGCCGGCAGTTCCAGTCAACAGGCGGACGGCTCGGCCAGCGGGAGCCAGGCCCAGCCCCAGGGGACAGAGTACACCCTGTACATCGGCATGGATGGGACATTTCAGGAATACCCTATGACCTATGAAGGGGAGCTGGACGAGCAGGGCCTGGTGCCCGCGGAGGCCATGATCGCCGGTATGGCGGAGCTCACCGGCTGGAACCTGGATCTGGCGGACGAGATCACCAGCGGTCCGGGCGGCATGACGGTGTCTTTTGCCGACACCTGCTCCATCTTTACCGGTCCGCCGGACCCCCAGAAGGAGGAGTTCCACGTGTATGACGCGGGGGAGCTGGCGGCCACCATCCTGGACAGCATCCAGCATACCCTCCAGTACAACTTTGTGGACCCGGAGAAGGGGGAGCCCTCTTCCCTGGACATCTACTACTGTGACGCCGCCGGGGAGAGCATCACCATCCCCGGCCTGGACGTGACCATCCCCATGGACACCCCTTACTCCGGGCTGGCGATGGCATGAGACGGTCGAAAAAGCGGCAAAGCCGCTTTTTTGAGAAAGATGCAGTCTGCCGCGCGCAGGCGCGAACTCTGCGAGGCTTTTTTCGGCAAACTGAGGCTCCCTGTCTCCCCCTTTGGGAACAGGGAGCCTCTTTTCTTTTTTATGCATGGGTCCATCCCATCGTTTCATGGAAAGTAAGCGGACGGTCCCTTGCACTTTTGGAAGGACTGTTTTATAATACGCATAGAAACGCTCCGGCCGCGGGAAGAGAGAGAAGGACCTGCGACCGGAAATCGAAGAAGAAGGAGAACGTCATGACAGCCAGTGAGAAAAAGCAACTGATGGCCAACGCCTGCAAGGTGCGCATGGGCGTCATCGAATCCACCTATGGCGCCAAATCCGGCCATCCCGGCGGAAGCCTGTCCGCCTCGGACCTGTTTACCTATCTGTACTTCCGGGAGATGAAGGTGGACCCCGCCGACCCCAAGTGGGAGGAGCGGGACCGCTTCGTCCTTTCCAAGGGACACACCGCCCCCGGCCTGTACGCCGCCCTGGCCCTGAAGGGCTTCTTCCCCTGGGAGGAGCTGAAGACCCTGCGCCACATCGGCAGCCGCCTCCAGGGACACCCCAACATGAACGAGACCCCCGGCGTGGACATGTCCACCGGCTCCCTGGGCCAGGGCGTGTCCGCCGCCGCCGGCATGGCCCTGGCCGCCAAGTACCAGGGGAAGGACTGCCGGATCTACACCCTGCTGGGTGACGGCGAGATCGAGGAGGGCCAGCCCTGGGAGGCCTTCATGTTTGCCCACCAGTATAAGCTGGACAACCTGTGCGTCATCATCGACAATAACAACCTGCAGATCGACGGGAAGATCACCGACGTGATGAGTCCCTACCCCATCCCGGAGAAGCTGCGGGCTTTCGGCTTCCAGGTCCGGGAGATCGACGGCCACGACTTCGAGCAGATGGAGTCCGCCTTTGACGAGGCCAGAGCCACCAAGGGCGTCCCCTTCGCCATCATCATGACCACCATCAAGGGCAAGGGGGTCTCCTTCATGGAGGACGTGGCAGGCTGGCACGGCAAGGCCCCCAACGACGAGGAGTACAAGACCGCCATGGACGAGCTGAAAGCCCGCCTGGCAGAAGTGGAGGGGATGTAAGATGGCAGATGTGAAGAAGATCGCGACCCGGGACAGCTATGGCAGCGCGCTGGCTGAGCTGGGCGCCTCCCATCCCGACCTGATCGTGTTCGACGCCGACCTGGCCGGCGCCACCAAGACCGCCGTATTCAAGAAGGCGTTCCCCGACCGCCACTTTAACTGCGGCATCGCCGAGGCGGATATGATGTCTGCTGCCGCCGGCGCCGCCGCCATGGGACTGGTCCCCTTTGCCTCCAGCTTCGCCATGTTTGCCGCCGGCCGCGCCTTTGAGCAGGTTCGCAACTCCATCGGCTACCCCCACCTGAATGTGAAGATCGGTGCCACTCACGGCGGCATCTCCGTGGGCGAGGACGGGGCCTCCCACCAGTGCTGTGAGGACTTCGCCCTGATGCGCACCATCCCCGGCATGGTGGTCATGTCCCCCTCCGACGACGTGGAGGCCCGGGCCATGGTGAAGGCGGCCTATGAGCATGAGGGCCCCGTGTACATGCGCTTCGGCCGCTCCGCCGTGCCGGTGTTCCACGAGGAGGATGGCTTCACCTTCCAGATCGGCAAGGGCGAGGTGCTCATGGACGGCTCCGACGTGGCTATCATCGCCACCGGCCTGCTCTCCTATGAGGCGCTGGAGGCGGGCAAGGCCCTGAAGGAAGCCGGGATCAGCGCCCGGATCATCAACATGGCCACCATCAAGCCTCTGGACGAGGAGCTGGTGCTGAAGGCGGCCCAGGAGTGCGGAAAGATCATCACCTGCGAGGAGCACTCCGTCATCGGCGGCCTGGGCGAGGCGGTGTGCGCCCTGCTCAGCGAGAAGTGCCCCACCCTGGTGCGCCGCATCGGCGTCAACGACGAGTTCGGACACTCCGGCCCCGCCGCCGACCTGCTCAAGCAGTTCGGCCTGAGCGCGGAGCATATCGTGGAGGTCGCCAAGGACTTCTGCGGCAAATAAGTGGACGGCGGCCCCCTGTTCCCCCTCGGGACAGGGGGCTTTTATTGGGCAAAAATATAATTATCGCCAGATAGTGATCATTGCGCCATAGCATTTTCTGTGATCGAGAAAATCGCAATAGCAATAATTTGAAAGGAGCGATTATGGCAAAGCTGATACAGGACCTCAGCATCGGCGGGAACCTGCGGAAACTGCGGGAGGCCCGGGGGCTGACCCAGGAGGATGTGTGCGCCAGGATGGCACAGCTTGGCAGACCCATGCTCCAGTCCGCCTATTCCCAGATCGAGACCGGGCGGAGAAATCTGTTCGTCAGCGACCTGATCGCCCTGAGGACCGTGCTGAACGCCCAGTACGACGATTTTTTCCGGGGGCTGGTGCCCATCGACCGGTACAAGGATGAGACGCAGACGTGAGAAAACCAGGTGCCGCCCCCGGGGCGGCACCTGATCTTTTAGTCTTTTTGTCATTTTGCCCGCAGCATCCGGCTGGCGTTGAGGATGGCCAGGACCGAGACGCCCACGTCGGCGAAGACGGCCCACCACATGCCCACATAGCCCAGAGCGGACAGGACCAGCACCAGCCCCTTCACCGCCAGGGCGAAGACGATGTTCTGACGGACGATGGACAGGGTCTTGCGGGCGATGCGCACCGCCTGGGCCAGCTTGGAGAGGTCATCGTCCATAAGCACGATGTCCGCCGCCTCGATGGCCGCATCAGAGCCCAGCGCTCCCATAGCCACACCGATGTCCGCCCGGGAGAGGACGGGGGCATCGTTGATGCCGTCCCCCACAAAAACAAGATTTTCCTTGGGCTGCTTCTGGGCCAGCAGGCGCTCCACCTGGTCCACTTTGTCTCCGGGCAGCAGCTCGGCGTGGAACTCATCCAGACCCAGCTCCCGGGCCACGCCCTCGGCGGCGCTCTGGGCGTCGCCGGTGAGCATGACCGTGCGGCGGACCCCGGCGGCCTTCAGGTCAGAAAGGGCCTGGGCGGCCTCCGGCTTGGGTTGGTCGGAGATGACGATGTGACCGGCGTATTCCCCATCCACCGCCACGTGGATGATGGTGCCCATGTGGCGGCAGCGGTCCTCAAAGGAGATCTGGAACTGGTCCATCAGTTTCTGATTGCCGGCCAGCACGGTCCTGCCATCCACCACGGCCTGGACGCCCCGGCCGGCGATCTCCTTGACGTCGGTGACCCGGGCCGGGTCTGGGGCGGGCCGGCAGGCGGCCTGGATGGACAGAGAGATGGGATGGGTGCTGAAATGCTCCGCCAGGGCGGCCAGCTCCAACAGTTCCTGTTCGCTGAGCTGCTGGGGGTGGATCACCGTGACCTCGAAGGTGCCCCGGGTGAGGGTGCCGGTCTTGTCAAAGACCACGATGCCTGCCCGAGCCAGGGCCTCCAGGTAGTTGCTGCCCTTCACCAGAATGCCATGCTTGGAGGCACCGCCGATGCCGCCGAAGAAGCTGAGGGGGATGGAGATCACCAAGGCGCAGGGACAGGACACCACCAGGAAGTTCAGCGCTCTGGGGACCCACACGCCCCAGCCTCCCTCAAGCAGCAGGGAGGGGATAACGGCCAGGGCCAGGGCGGCAAAAACCACGGCGGGGGTGTAGTACCGGGCGAATTTAGTGATAAAGTGTTCCGCCTTGGCCTTCTTTTCGCTGGAATTCTCCACCAAGTCCAGGATCTTGGCCACGGTGGATTCCCCAAAGGGCCTGGTGACCCGGACATGGAGCAGGCCGGACAGGTTGACACAGCCGCTGATCACCTCGTCCCCGGCGGCTACGTCCCGGGGAAGGGATTCCCCGGTGAGGGCGGCGGTATCCAGCGCGCTGTTTCCCTGGGTGACTATGCCATCCAGGGGGACCCGCTCGCCGGCCTTGATGACGATGGTGTCTCCCACCGCCACCTCATCCGGGTCCACCTGGACCAGCTGGCCGTCCCGTTCCATATTGGCATAGTCAGGACGGATGTCCATCAGGGCGGCGATGGACTGCCGGCTGCGCCCCACAGCCACGCTCTGGAAGAGCTCGCCCACCTGATAGAAGAGCATGACGGCCACGGCCTCGGGGTACTCCCCGCAGCCGAAAGCGCCGATGGTGGCGATGGACATGAGAAAGTTTTCGTCAAAGACCTGGCCGTTGCGGATGTTCTTCACCGCCCGCCACAGTACATCCCAGCCGATAACGGCATAGGGGATGAGGTAGAGCAGGAGACGGACCACCCCCTGGGCGGGGACGGTGTAGAGGAGCAAAAAGAGGACGGCGCTGATTAGGATGCGGGAGAGCATTTTTTTCTGCTTTTTTGTCATGGCGGTTCCCTCCAGAGGCGGGGACAGAGGGGAAGCTCCCCTCTGTCCTGTTTTATTTCACCAGGATCTCGCAGTCAGGCTCCACTTTTTTGCAGACCCTGACTGCCTCCTTCACGATCTCATCAAAGCGGGCGTCATCCCCCTCGATGGTCATCTTCTGGGCCATAAAGCTGACGGAGGCGGCGGTGACGCCGTCGATCTTCTGGACGGCGGCCTCCATTTTGGCGGCGCAGTTGGCACAATCCAGGTCTACCAGTTTGAACGTCTTTTTCATCTTCAACACTCCTCAAAACTTTTGATGGGTCATGGTCTCATTACCGCCGAGTCCACCGGGATACAGCTGGACGGGACGGAACACGGTTGGAGGGAGGCACCGCCCCCTCCAGAAAGGCGCAGCAGGCTGGCACGGCGGTCTCCTCCGCCACCGCCCGGCGGTTCCCCTCTTCGGCCAGGGCATAGGCAAACGTGATCCGCAATGAAAGAAAGCCACTGCTCACTCTTCCACGTGTTCCATCCCCTGGCTGATGATGCGGCAGACGTGCTCGTCGGCCAGGGAATAATAGAGGGTCTTGCCATCCCGGCGGAATTTGACCAGCTTGCTGCTCCGCAGGACCCGCAGCTGGTGGGAGATGGCGGACTGGGTCAGTCCCAGCAGATCAGCGATGTCGCACACGCACAGCTCGGACCGGAGCAGGGCGTAGAGGATCTTGATCCGGGTGGAATCCCCGAAGATCTTGAACAGGTCGGCCAAGTCGCTGAGCACCTCATCCGGCGGCAGGACCTGACGGACCTGGTCCACCGCGCCCTGGTGCACCTGGGTGATCTCACAGTGATCGACGAATTCCATAGCGGTCTCCTTCCTAACGATTAAACATATGAGCGCTTGTTCATATATTATACTATGACAAGGGAGCCCATTTGTCAAGAGGAATTTTTAAATTTTCCAAATACCGGTGGAGATTTGGAAAAAAGGCTGATATAATGAGGGCTGCCCCCGAAAAAGGGCCAAAAACGGACGCCGGGGACAGAATGACGGAGAAAAGGAGCATGTTCCATGAATGAGATGTTGAAGCTGATGCACGACCGACGCAGCACCCGGGCCTACCGTTCCGAGCCGCTGCAGGAGGCGGTGATCCAACAGATCCTGGAGGCCGGCCGTTTCGCGCCCAGCGGGATGAACAAGCAGCTGAACCATTTTTATGTGATCACGGATCCAAATTATTTGGCAGACCTCACCGCTCTGGTCAGCCGCAAGATGGAGAACTACCGGGACAAGGACTTCCGCTATGGAGCCCCGGTGCTGGTTCTGGTGACCAACCAGAAGGAGAGTACCACCTGCGTCCAGGACGCCTCCTGTGCCATGGAGAACATGATGTTGGCCGCCTTCTCCTTAGGAGTAGGCTCCTGCTGGATCAACCAGCTCTACCGCACCCGGGAGGACCGGGAGGTCCAGGAGAAGCTGGCGGAGATCGGCGTGACGCCGGAGGAGATGCCGGTGGCCGCACTGGCCCTGGGCTGGCCCGCCGTGGACTTCCCCGGCCCCCGGGAGAAGACCGGGAACCTGGTGTCTTGGGTCCGCTGAGGCGGGGAACAAAAATTTTTCAGATCAGGGGGAACTTTTTGGGCAGGACCGTCGTCCAATGTAGGGTAAGACGATCCCAGGCGGATCGATCCCCCTAAAAAGGAGTTTGATCTGAAATGATGAAGCATCGCACCTTTGCCCTGTTTTTGGCCCTTGGCCTTTCCCTCTCCCTGCTCTCTGGCTGCGGCCCCAAGGAGAGCGGCAGCACCTCCCAGCCTGGCGGCAGCACCTCCTCCAGCCAGGGGAGCCCCGACGCCTCCCAGCCCGACGTTTCCCTGCCGGATGCCAGCGCCCCGGACACGAGCGCACCGGGGGAGAGCGCACCGGAGGCCCCCCAGCCTCCGGTGGACGAGCCGGAGGAGGTAGCGGCGCTGGCGCTGGATAAATCCGACTTTTCCCTGTTCAAGGCCGGGAGCAGCTATCAGCTGAAGGCCACAGTGTCCGGGGTGGATGCCCCCAAGGTGACCTGGACCTCCAGCGATGAGACGGTGGCGGCCGTGTCCCAGGACGGCACCGTCACCGCAGTGGCCCGGGGCACAGCCACCATCACCGCCGCCGTGGAGGGGACGGAGCTGCGTGCCTCCTGCACCGTCCGCTGCAAGCTGCCGGAGGATCAGCCCGTTTCCGGCGGCGGGAACAGCTCCTCCCAGGGGAGCGGGAATGGAGGCAGCTCCTCCCAGGCGCCCGCGGCGGACCAGGCAGACCTGTCCGCTTTTTATACCCAGCTGTCCGGGGACTATGAGTTCCCCTCCTTCATGCAGCAGGCCGACCAGGAGCTGATGGAGATCTTCTACCCCGGCCTGAGCGCCGTCTCCTCCCAGCAGATGCTGGTCTATGTGAACCAGATGAGCATGAACATGGGGGAACTGGCCCTGATCGAGGTTACGGACAGCAAGGACGTGGATGGGGTGAAGGCCATCCTCCAGGCCCGGATCGATGGCATGATCAACGGCGGCGCCTGGTATCCCGAGCCCACCCGTATCTGGACCGAATGCTCCCGGGTGGTGTCCAACGGAAACTACATTTTGATGGTGGTCCATGAGCAGTGCGATGCCATCGTAGACGACTTCAACGCGCTCTTTTGAATCTGAAGCACCCATTCCGCAGGCGGGCGAGCTTTCGCCCGCCTGCGCTTTGAGGAGGACTCTCTTATGGTATTTTCCACCCCCCTGTTTCTGTTTGTCTATCTGTCACTGACCTTGCTGCTCTACTATGCGGTCCCGCTGAAGGGGCGGAATTTGGCCCTTCTGGCGGTAAGCCTGTTCTTTTATGCCTGGGGCGAGCGGATCTATGTGGTCATCATGGTAGCTTCCACCCTGATCGACTACACCCATGGGATGCTGGTGGAGCGATGTAAGGCCCGGGGCAACGACCGAGGCGCCCGCTGGGCGGTGGCGTCGTCGGTGTTTTTCAACCTGGCGCTGCTGGGCTTTTTTAAATACTGGGACTTTTTGGCCGCCTCCTTTCAGGCGGTGGGGCTAAACTTCATGCCGGTCCTGAACATCCATCTGCCCATCGGCATCTCCTTTTACACCTTCCAGACCATGAGCTACACCATCGATGTCTACCGGGGGGACGCCCGGGCCCAGCGGTCGCTGGTCAACTTCGGCACCTTCGTTACCCTGTTCCCCCAGCTGATCGCCGGCCCTATCATCAAATACAAGGATCTGGGAGATCAGATCGACAGCCGGACCTGCACCGTGGAGAAGTTTGCCTCCGGCGTCCAGATGTTCGTCATCGGCCTGGGAAAAAAGGTGCTCATCGCCAACAACGTGGGCATGCTGTGGGAGAGCTACAAGGCCATGGCGCCGGGGGACCTGACCGTGGCCGGGGCCTGGCTGGGCGTGCTGGCCTTTGCCATCCAGATCTACTTTGACTTCTCCGGCTATTCGGATATGGCGGTAGGCTTGGGACGGATGCTGGGCTTTGAGTTCATGCGCAACTTCAACTACCCCTATATCTCCAGGAGCATCACCGAATTCTGGCGGCGGTGGCACATCTCTCTGTCCACCTGGTTCCGGGAGTACCTGTATATTCCTCTGGGGGGCAACCGCTGCTCCAAGGGGCGGTGGGTCCTGAATCTGTTCCTGGTGTGGGCGGCCACCGGCATCTGGCACGGGGCCAGCTGGAACTTCGTGCTCTGGGGATTGTACTTTTGGGTACTGCTGCTGGTGGAGAAATTTGTCCTGCTCCGGTGGCTGAAGCGGGCCCCCGGTGCGGTAGGCCACCTCTACACCCTGTTTTTTGTGCTGGTGAGCTGGACCATCTTCGCCATCGAGGACTTCGGACAGCTGGGGGAGTACCTGAAGGTGATGTTCGGTCTGGGAGGCGTGCCCCTGATCGATGGGGCTTTCAAGTACTACGCGGCCAACTATCTGCCGGTCCTCTGCATCTCTGCCCTGGCTGCCACCCCGCTGGGGGCGGCGGTCTACCGCAGGCTGAATGTCCGCACGGCCCATATCCTGGGGGCGGTACTGATCCTGGCAGGGCTGTTGTTGTGCACTGCCTATCTGGTGGACGGGACCTATAACCCCTTCCTGTACTTCCGGTTCTGAGGAGGAGATATCATGACCAAAGCGTACAGCATTTTTCTCACCGTACTCTTCACGGTGTTCATCGGGGGCGTCCTGGTGATCAGCGCCCTGCTGCCCAAGGAGGAGTTCTCTGAGATGGAGAACCGCTTCCTCCAGAAGCCGCCGGAGCTGAGCATAGAGACCGTGAAAAATGGGAAATTCATGGAGAATGCAGAGAAGTATGTCAGCGACCACATCGCAGGCCGGGACCTCTGGGTAGCCGCAAAGGCGTGGGGGGAGCGGCTCAGCGGCAAGCAGGAGAACAACGGGGTCTATTTTGCGGCCCAGGACACCCTGATCAACCGAGTGGAGGAGCCTGACGGGGAGACCTGGGAGCAGCTGGACCAGAATCTGGAGTATCTGGACCAGCTGGTGAGCAACGCCGGGGTGCCGGTTTACTTCGGCCTGATCCCCTCCGCCGCCCAGGTGTGGCACGACCGCCTCCCTGACGGGGCCCCCACTGCCGACGAGGCGGCCATCATCAAGACCCTTTACAGCCGGACCGCGGCCCGCACGGTGGATCTGCTCTCCGTCCTCTCCGCCCACAGCGGGGAGGAGCTCTACTACCGCACCGACCACCACTGGACCAGCCTGGGCGCCTATTACGGCTACACCGCCCTGATGGAGGCCATGGGGATGGAGCCGGTGGATCTGGCGGACTATGAGAGGACGACTGTGACCGACCAGTTCTATGGGACCATCTTCTCCGCCTCCGGGGTGCGCTGGGTGGCCCCGGACCGGATCGACACCTACATCCCGGCGGATGGGGTGAAGGTGACCTCCTATTTTGACGGGACCCCATCCCAGGGAAGCCTCTATGTGGACAGCTATCTGGAAGTAAAGGACAAATACTCCTACTTTCTGGGGGGTGTCCAGCCCCTGTGCGTGGTGGAGACCGGCCTGACCGACGCCCCCCGCCTGCTGCTGATCCGGGACTCCTACTCCGACAGTCTGACCCCCTTCCTGACTCAGAGCTTCTCCCAGATCCACCTGTTTGACCCCAGGTATAACCTGAGCAGCATCCAGGGCTATATCCAGGACAACGGCATCGACGCGGTGGCAGTGCTGTACAGCATCCCCAACTATATCGCCGATGAGTATCAATTCGTGCTGTCCCGCTGATGCCCGGAAGAAAAGGGCACATGAAAATTTGGAAAAACGATTGTAATTTTCCAAAGAATCGTGTACACTAGAGACACGAATCACCGGAAAAGGAGGCATCCCGTTTATGAAGGTCGCCCGTTTCGTACTGAAGATCGTGGCCCTGTCGCTTACCACCGCCGCCGTGGTATGCGCGGTCATCGCCTACTGGGATAAGGTGGCGGAGTTCTGCGGCTGCGCTGGAGAGAAGCTGAGAAAGAAAACCGGCTGTCCCTCCGAGTATGACGACTACGTAGAGGAGTAAAGAAGATCGGCTGAACTTTTCAAGTTCAGCCGATCTTCTTTTGCGCTTGGGAGGGGGCGCATGGCGTGCACACCCCACGGCGGCATTGCGCCTGCCCTGGCAGAACAGGGGGCGGTAGGAAGCTGGCGGGCTCGCAATGCGCGCCCCTACGAAGTGACTGAAGGTGCCATATAAGGGCGGCTCCCAGAGCTGCCCGTAAGCCCCCCCTCCTGGGGGAAGGTGGCACGGCGTGAGCGGTGACGGATGGGGGGCCTTTCCCCGCGCCGGACCGAAACCGGCGTGAAGGACCAAGTCTGTCCCTGCGCGAGCATCAAGAGAGGACAGTCCTGTAAGACCATGTCCCCGTGACGTCCTGCAAAAAACAAAATACTCTCTTCCTCCGCCGCGATAAAAGTCCGGTTTATAGGACTTCTTTTCCGCTATACTGAGAGCACAGAAAACGGAAAGGAGCAAGACAGTATGGATTATAACATCGTATGGGTAAGGGGCCACGTGGAGGTCTACGACTGGGCCGGCCGGTTTTGCTTCTCGGCCGACAATGAACGGGAAGCGCTGGAGGAGCTGGAGCTGACGGCGTAAAAATCACAGTAAAAGAGGCTGTCCATACCCCGGCGGGATGGACAGCCTCTTTTATTGCATGGGTGCAGGGCCGGACAACACCTCAGGAGTCGATGAAGCTGCGGATACGCAGCTTCACCCCCAGCTCAGCGGCGATCTGCCTGCAGGTCTCGATCTCCTCCGAGCTCTTGTCCTTGTCCACAATGGTAAGCACCACATGGGGGACATACCGGGTGGCCTCCCGGGCAAAGTCCAGCATAGCCTGATAGGCCGCCTCTCCCTGAGCAGGATGGCACAGAGCCGTATATTCTGCAGCAGTGACCGCATTGAGGGAGATGGAGAGAGTGTCGATGCGGCCCTTCAGCTCGGGCACCACGTCCCGCCCGAGGATCAGGTTGGCGTGGCCGTTGGTATTGATGCGCACAGGTGGCAGCCTTCGGCCGAAACGCTCCTTCAGCTGGTCTACCAGCCAGAGGATATCGTCCAGGCGGTAGGTGGGCTCCCCATAGCCGCAGAAGACGATCTCCCGGTAGGAGCAGACGTCCCGGCTGAGGAAGCTGTCCAGCGCCTCCTTCCGGGTGGGCTCCCGTTCCAGCCAGAGGGAGTCCTCCGTATAAATGGAGCCTTCCTTCCGGCCGTGACGCAGGCAGAATTCGCAGTTGCAGTTGCACTTGTTGGTGAGATTCACATAGAGGGCGTCTTCATACTCGTAGGTTATGGTCATGAGAAAACATCCTTTTTTTAAAATAGCCCAGGGGCCGCCGTTCTGGCGGCCCCTGCTTGATGCGTCACCTTAGGAAATGCCAAAAAACCGCCGGCCATTTTCCAGCGTCACCGCAGCGACCTCCTCCGGGGGGACCCCCTTCACCTGGGCGATGGCCTCTGCCACCAGATGGACATAGCCGGAGTCGTTCCGCTTGCCCCGGAAGGGCTCGGGGGTCAGATAGGGGGAGTCAGTCTCGATCATGATCCGGTCCATAGGGAGCCAGTCGATGACCTCCAGGGCCTTTCGGGCGTTCTTGTAGGTGATGACTCCCGTAAAGGAGAGCATCCACCCAAGCTTGACCAGCACCTTGGCATCCTCCAGGCTGCCGGAATAGCAGTGGTACACCCCGGTGACCTGGGGATGCTCCCGCACGATGGAGAGGCAGTCCTGGTGGGCCTCCCGGTCGTGGACGATAACGGGCAGGCGGAGGGACTGTGCCAGCTCCAGTTGGCGGTGGAACACGTTCTGCTGGAGAGCCCGGGGCGGGTTGTCCTTCCAGTAGTAATCCAGGCCGATCTCTCCGATGGCCCGCACCTTGGGGCGGGAGGCCAGCTGCCGCAGCTCCAGCAGGGTCCCCTCCCCCCATTCTCCGCAGTCGGAGGGGTGGACCCCCACCGCGGCGTAGACATGGGGAAATTCCTCTGCCAGGGCCACTGCGGTGCGGGAGCTCTCCAGGTCGCAGCCCGGGTTGACGATCAGCTCCACCCCCTTCTGGGGCATAGAGGCCAGAAGTTCCTTCCGGTCGGCGTTGAAGGCCCCGGAGTCGTAGTGGGCATGGGTATCAAAATACATGAAATGATTCCTTATTCAGCGGTAAAGTACACCACATACAGATCACCTACGGACTCATCCTCATAGTACTCCTCAAAGCCGAGAGCAAAGTCCTTCTGATCAGAGGGGACCTCAAAGACCAGAGAGCCTTCCGCACTGCCGGCAATGGGAATCTCATACTCATCAGCCAGTTGGGACTCACAATACTGGTTCAGAGGATAGGCAAAGTCCTCATCTCCGTCACCCCAGGCGATCATAAAATCATATTGTCCCATTGGCATGGAATAAGTCTCGGTGTTCTTGATAGTCAAATCGGCCACCACCAGCTTATAGCCGTCCTGGGCAGTGTAACCCTCATGATCGGCGGAGGCCACGGCGCTGTTGACTGTAAAATCAAAGAAAGCGGTGGAAATGGTATCGCCTACATGGTAGGTGCCGTCGCTGCTGCTGGCACTGCCGCCGGAGGAGCTTCCCCCCTCCATGCCGGGGATGGAGCCGCAGGCGGAGAGCAGGAGCAGAATGCTTGCCATAAGGGAAAAAACGATTCTCTTTCTCATAATTACAACACCTCAATTTACATACGTCGTTGTGGGGGGAGGATACTGCGCTCATTATACCAGAGGAAGAGAGGGAACGCAAGCATGAACGGGAGAAAGAGAAGATGCTCAAAGTGCTTCCGATAAGTTTAATTTGGAATATTCCTCATCGCTGACCGGCTCACACCATTCATTGCGGGTGCCTTCCCCTGGGACCTCCACTGCCAGATGGATGAACCAGCTGTCCGCTTCCGCCCCATGCCAGTGTTTGACGCCTGCTGGGATATGGACCACGTCCCCGGCACGCAGCGCGCGGGCGGGCTGCCCTTCCTCTTGGTACCACCCCCGGCCGCCAGTGCACAGCAGGATCTGTCCCCCTCCTTTGGAGGCATGGTGGATGTGCCAGTTGTTACGGCAGCCGGGCGCAAAGGTTACGTTGCCGATGGCTACTCCCTGGGTGGAGAGCATATTCAGATAGCTCTGTCCCACAAAATACTGGGCAAAGGCAGTATTCTCACCGCCGCGTTCAAAAATTGTGTGAATGATCTCATGTTTCATAGGGATGTCCTCCTGCATTTTATCCAGTTCCAGGTTTAGTCTGGCCGGGACTGCTGCGACTGGAGATGACGGAGCAGATGCTCCTTGGTCATCAGCCCCTGATCGTACCGTTCGATTTTGTCATTCAGCCGGTCCAGAGAGCGCTGCATCTCCGCCATCCGCTCCACAAGCTGATCGCGCTGTTCTATCAGCAGAGCCTTGCGGGCACCAATGGTCTCATCCCCCTGCTGGAACAGGGCGACATATTCGATCAGAGCCTCGATCTGTACCCCGGCGGAACGCATGCACTTCATCAGCTCGACCCACTGGCAGGACTCTGTATCGTAGTCTCGTATCCCGCTTTTATTACGGGGAACAGGGGGAACTAGGCCGATTCGTTCATAATAGCGCAGTGTATCTGCGGACAGCTCATATTTTTTGCTGACCTCCGCAATAGTCATAGAAACCGCCTCCTGCTGCAATTAGACAGCGGCTCACGCAGGACCGCCTGATAACAGATTAGCACCTGGAGTCCACTCCATGTCAAGTACCCCCTGAAAATTTTTTGATCCATGGCTGCTGAGAACTGCCGGCAAAGCAGGGGGTTTATCCCGGAGGGAAGTGCCGCAGCGGTGAAATGTAAAAAAGCCAAATGTCTACCAAAAGTCTACCAAAAAAGGGCGGCGGTGGCCTGGAGTTTCAGGGCCTCGCCGCCCCTCTTGTTTTCATGTGTCTACCAAATGTCTACCAGGGAAACTTTTTGGGTAGAATCTCGGGGATTTTTCCCCTGATCTCTCCCTTTTTATAACCAATTCCTCCTGTGTCAGAAGTGTTGTACAGGCATAGTGGGCCGAAATGTTCTGAAAAACGGCCAAAATGCCCCAAAATGAGCCTTGTCAATATAAAAAGGAGGAATATCCAATGAGAAACCTGAAGCGTGCTCTCAGCCTGGCTCTGGCTTCCGTTATGCTCCTGGGCATGATGGTCGTGGGTTCCAGCGCTAAGGGTATCGACGATTTCACCGACAAGGCCGAGATCGTCAATCAGGATGCCGTGGCGGTCACCTCTGCCATCGGCATGTTCGAGGGCTACGAGGACGGGTCCTTCGGCCCCAAAAACGTAGTCACCCGCGCCGAGATGGCGGTCATCATCTGCACCATGCTGTACGGTGCCGGTGTGAACGTCAACCAGTTCGCGGAGACCAATGTGTTCACCGACGTCCCCGCCTGGGCGGAGGGCTATGTGAACCTGTGCTCCAGCCTGGGCATCGTGGCCGGCGTGGGCGAGGGCAAGTTTGACCCCAACGCCACCGTGACCACCGCGCAGGCCGTGCTGATGCTGTGCCGCGCCCTGGGCTACTTCCAGAACGCCGCTGACTTTGGCGACAACTGGATGCTGGCCGCCACCGCCAAGGGCACTCAGCTGGGCCTGTACGGCGACCTGAAGCTGGCCGCCAACGAGGGTCTGACCCGCGACAACGTGGCTGAGCTGGTGTTCAACGCCCTGACCAAGGCCGTGCCTGTTCAGTACAATGAGCTGCTGGGCGTGTACTACAACGAGAACAAGGGTATCCTGTACTCCCTGACCTACTACTACACCGATACCCTGGGCTACAAGAACTTCGACCTGGTCTACAAGACCAACGAGAACACCGATTACGGCCGTCCCGGCACCACCTGGGGCATCGGCTCCTATCGGATGGACGGCAACCCCTCCGGCGAGGGCAACAAGGAAGGCGTTCTGAATGAGGACGGCTCCCTGATCCCCGAGCGGGTGAAGATGACCTCCGATGATGAGATCATCACTGTGGCCGACACCCCCGACTTCACCTACACCGCCAACACCAAGGAGAACGTGATCTACAAGGCCGTTGGCAAGAGCGTGGTGGACGATTACACCTGGAATGTCTATGTGGACGGCGATGAGCAGGCTGACCCTGCGATCCCTGCCAACGACAAGGACACCAACTACGCCTACACTGCCAAGGGCGCTACCACCGAGATCTATGTGGACGACGTGAACGACACCGTCACCGTGGTCATGATCAACCACTACATGGCCGAGGTCACCAAGGTCAAGGACGGCGAAAACACCGTCCGCGTGCTCAGCAACGCCACCATGACCAACCCCATCGACGAGCGCACCATCATCGCTGACGGCTTTGCCAAGGGCGACTATGTGGTGGTCACCGTGGACGTGAACGACGATGACGACTCCTTCATCGCCTCCATCGCTGATCCCGAGGCTGTCGAGGGCACCGTGACCCGCGTCAGCAAGGACTCCGACCCCGAGGGCAACCAGGGCAGCTATGTGAAGATGGACGATGGCAGCAAGCACACCTATTCCAAGTACACCGCGTCCGACCTGGACGACATCAATGAGGAGCATCCCACTCTGGACATCTCCTACCGTCTGTATCTGGACCCCAACGGCTATGTGATCGGCTTTAAGGCTCTGGAGGGCTACTACGACAACTACCTGTATGTGCAGGATGCTGACGTGTCCCTGAGCACCATCACCGCCAAGGTGGTCTTCACCGACGGCACCGCCAAGACCGTGGAGATCGATGACGAGTATGTCGCTCTGAGCTCCAGCAACACCAAGTTCGACACCAATAACGACGGCAAGATCCAGGATGCCGAGATCACCGCCGCTGTCAACCTGCTGGCCGGCAACGTCTTTGCCTACACTGAGGACAACGGCGTCTACACCCTGCGTCAGATCGTGGATATGGACGATTCCCGTCCCAGCACCAACCGCTACAAGGACACCAAGGACCAGGCTGAGGATACTACTGGCAGCGGGAACGTGACCATCAACAACGACGCCGCCTACATCAAGGCGAACGGCACCTCCTACATCGTGGACGAGCAGACTGCCTTTGTGGATGTGGACGAGAAGACTCTCTACACTGGCTTCGAGAACGTGCCTGACTACCGCAACGGCGACGGCACCGACTATGTGAAGTTCTGGGCCATCGACAGCACCGATGACGGCGTTCTGGACGCTGTATTCATCTATGGCGGCGTGGCCTCCAACAGCAACAAGACCTACTTCTATGTGAAGGATGCCGGCGACTTCGAGACCTACGACAAGAACAAGACCTACAAGGAGCACAACGTCTACGTGGACGGCGAGCCCGTTGCCATGGTCTTCACCCAGAGCGCCCACAACAGCGTCACCGACAAGGGCGTCTACTGCGTTGAGACCACCAACGGCGACGGCATCGTCACCTCCGTGACCTACATCGGCACCAACACCAATGGTGTGAAGGACGCTGATTTCGACACCGTGAAGTCTGTTGGCTCCCGCAGCTTCTCCCTGAACAACGCCAACCAGGATCAGCTGACTGTGAACAACGAGACCGTCTATGTTCTGGCCACCTATGACCTGAAGGACAACAAGAGCACCTATAAGGCTCCCTCTGTGGGCGACGGTTCTCTGGATGACCTGAAGGAGGATGTGAAGAACGACGGCGACTACTTCACCTATGTCTATGTTGCCAAGACTTCCAACGATGGCAAGACCGCTGACCTGATCTTCATCGAGCAGTGGGAGAAGAAGCCCACCGTTTACTCCACTGTGAACTACAGCGCCGTGCCCGGCACTACCCTGACTGTGACCGCTAACGGCCAGCCCGTTGCCAGCGGTGACAAGGTCGCCAACGGCACTGCTCTGACCATCACTGCCACTGCTACCGATGCCGCCAACTACGATGTCACTGTGAAGGATCAGGCCGGGAACACTGTGACCAGCCCCTACACTGTGAACGGGAATGTCACCCTGACCACCGTCCTGACTGAGAAGGATAAGTCCGTGAAGGTGGAGCTGGTGTTCAACCAGGATGCCATCGTGACCATCGACGGCAAGGAGTACCTGGCCGATCAGGAGATCAGCCTGCTCCCCGGCACCTATGACTTCGAGGCTGTGTATGCGGGCGGCGTTCCTGCCTATGCTCAGGCCGTCGCGGGCGACGCGAATGTCAGTGTGAAGACTTACGGTTCCGCTGAAAAGCTGATCGTTACCGCCGCCGGCACTCTGACCGTTGGCGTGGAGACCTTTGATCTGACCCTGCCCGCTAATGTGACCGGTGCTTGGGATTCCCAGACTGCTGCTGCGGACGCCACTACTGCGGTTCCCAAGGATGCCGTGGTGACCATTACCTATGAGGCGGCGGACGATACTGCTACCGACTGGGCTTCCGCCACCATTGAGATCAACGGTGTGGCCGAAACTGCCACCATCGCTGCCCAGGGCAATGGCACTGGAACCAAGGCTAAGGTGACCTATCAGCTGACCATGACTGAGGACACCACTGTCGGCGCCGTGAAGGGAACTCCGAAAACCTACACTGTTACCAGTTCTGTTGCCGACTATGAGCTCAAAACTGATAAGGAGGAGTATGTGAAGGGTGAGACCGTTAAGGTAACCCTGACCAAGACTACCAACGGTGTAACCGCAAATACTACCGTTAACAGTGTGACTGCTACTCCTACCATCAGCATCTCCAATGGACAGGTTACTGCTGGTACTGTGGACACTCCCGAAATTGTGACCTTTGACTTTACAATTGCTGCAGATACCGAGCTGACTGCAATGGTCCTGGCCTAAGGCGCTTTTAGCTCCTAAAGGCTGAGATGATCCCCCCGGACTGACGTCCGGGGGGATCACTGTTTATTTTTATGATTCTTTTGATATCCCCCTGGGGTAATGAGAATATCAAAAGGAAAATGCGGCCCAGGAACATAGAACAAAATTGTGGGTCATCTTTTCAACCCATACAGGGCGAATTCCGAGCCTGGAGCGCAGAGAGTGCCGTCCTTTGGGACAAACTGGACGCTGGAGAGGCTCTCCCAGTCGGCCCCCACCAGAGCCGCACTGTCTGAACCATTCATGACCGCCTTGGAACAGTACCAAACATGGCAGGGCAGACGGTCCGCGGCACCGGGGATAAAAAACCACTCCGCGAATCCCGCGGCAAAAAGAGAGTTGGTAAAGGAGAGATACAGGCCGTCTGTCCTGTTGATCCCCCCTGTGTCATACTGGCCCGAACTGACCTGGTTCATCCGCAGGATAACATTACCCAGAGCTGAGACGCCGCAGATGTGGAAATGGAGCCGCAGCTGGCGGAAACGGCTTTTGTCGATCTCCGGGAAGCTCAAACTGATCAGACTGCTTTCCTCTGTCAGAGACCATTCCCCCAGCCTGACCCAGCAGTTTTCGCTCCGCAGGGCCGCCGTGTCTGCCTCGTGGGACTGGCTCAGGGCCCTGATCTGGGCGGCCAGCTCCGTCTTGTCAGCCTTTCCGCTCTCCAGGGCGGAGATGCGCCCCTCCGCCGCCGAGAGGGCGGTCTTGTCAGCCTTCTGCTCCACCGCGTTGGACAGGCTGTCCACTGCAGATCTGTCGGCCTTCTGGCCCGCCTGCTCCGCCAGGGCGCGGAGCGCCCCGTCGATCTTGGCGTTGTCGGAGTTGAAGTCCACCCGCTCCACCTTGTCCGCGGCCTCCCACTGGGAGAGCCCATAATACTGAGTCTGTCCGCTTGCCATAAAAAATCCCTCCTGTCCTGACTGGGCCCGGCAGATCCGGACCCGCTCAAAACCGGAGGGAAAAGCTGTTTTGTGAGACGTTTCAATACAAATTATGGAAGCAAAGCGGAACTGCGCCCATTTCCGCCCCGCCTGTGCGGAAGCCCCGGTATTGAGAGAGGGGGGCCCGATGGCGGCGCCGCGCCTCCTTCTTCTCCCCGCGGCCCCCATTTCACCCGTGCAGGGCGGACTCCTGTTCCATGGCGGTGAAGAAGGGGACGCCGAGATGGCTGTAAAAGGCCAGATAGATGATGATATCCCTGGGTGCGTGGATGTCGCCGATCTCAGCGCCGATGTACTTGCCCACCAATCCTCTGGCGACCAGGATGTCCCAGCACTGGTTGGACAGACGCTCAATGCTTTTCGAGATGGTTTTTACCGACTGCGGCTCCCCGTTTTTGCCACGGAGCAGCACAGCCACCGGAGAATAGATGTCCCGTGTGAAGTGGAGCTCATCGATGGTCTGTCTGTGGGTGAACAGCAGCTCTGCGGCAATGTCCACAGCACGGGCCAAGGGGCGGGTGTCGATCCCGGCGGCCCCGAAAATAGAGCGGATAACAGTTTCTGTTTTCGTCATAAAGACCTATCCTTTCCCTGGAATATGCCCCTATCATAAAGTAAATTCCGGGAAACAGATGGTAAGAGACATAAAACGACAAAAATCCTCGCAATTCCACCTCCAAAAAAGACACTTTCGGAAGAGAGCTGGGGCTATGGAGGAGCGCGGGATATGGAGAGCGACCCGGCAGAAAAATACCCCGTCGTTTGTCACGGCGTACTGGGGCGCCGCGCCCTGCCTGCGGCGGGGGGGCCACATGACGAAAGGGTCCCCTGAACTTTTCCATAGAAGCCGCCGTTTGGAACAGGCCGGGCCGACGGCCTCACTGTTTGGACGGAACAAAAAAGCCCGGTGATGGAGCGCTGCCGCGCCTTCATCACCGGGCCCTGTCAAAACAGTTACTTTTCGTCGCACACCTGGAAGATATAAAATTTCAGATAATAGGAGTCGTCTGCCGCCCACAGGATGGGATGATCGGGCGACTGAGTGCGGTATTCCACCTGCCGCAGGCGCTTGTGGACGTTCCGCGCCGCCTGACCGATGGTCTGGGTGAACAGCTCATAGTCCATGAAGTGGGAGCAGGAGCAGGTGGCCAGAAAGCCCCCGTCCCGGACCAGCTTCATGGCCCGCAGGTTGATCTCCCGGTATCCCTTGACCGCCTTTTTCACCGAGCTGCGGGACTTTGTGAACGCAGGCGGGTCCAGAATCACCACATCGAATTGCTCCCCCTGCTGCTCCAGCTGGGGGAGCAGGTCGAACACATCCGCGCAGAGGAACTCCACCCGGTCCTCCAGCCCGTTGAGGGCCGCGTTCTCCCTGGCCTGGGCCACCCCAAGCTCGGAGGCGTCCACCCCGATGACGTGCTCCGCCCCACAGATACCGGCGTTGAGGGCGAAGGAGCCCGTATGGGTGAAGCAGTCCAGCACCCGGGCGCCCCGGCAGAGCCGCCCCACCGCCTGGCGGTTATACTTCTGGTCCAGGAAGAAGCCGGTCTTCTGGCCGTCCTTCACATCCACGAAGTAGCGGACCCCGTTCTCCACGATCTCCACCTTGGTGTCAAAGGGAGCCCCCAGGAAGCCCTTATACCGTTCCATCCCCTCCTGGAGGCGGACCTTGGCGTCGCTGCGCTCATAGACGCCCCGGATGGCGATGCCGTCCTGGGCCAGCAGCTCCTTCAGCAGCTCCACGATGGTGACCTTGAAGCGGTCGATGCCCAGAGCCAGGGACTCCACCACCAGCACGTCGGAGAACTTGTCCACCACCAGCCCCGGCAGGAAGTCCGCCTCCCCGAAAACCAGGCGGCAGCTGCTGGTGTCCACTACCTTTTTCCGGTACTCCCAGGCGTTTTTCAGCCGCATGAGGAAGAAATCCTCGTTGATCTCCGCGTCCGGGTCCCGGGTGAGCATCCGAACGGTGAGCTTGGAGCGCCGGTTCAGAAAGCCCTGGCCCAGCGGCCAGCCGTTCTCGCCGCAGACCCGGACCAGGCCGCCGTCCTCCGCCCCCGGCGAGATATCCGCGATCTCATTGTCATAGATCCAGGGGCCGCCTTTCTGCAGGTACCGTCCCTCTCCTTTTTTCAGTGTCACAACAGCGTCTGTCATAAAAGTTCCTCCTATCTGCCTTCTGAAGAACTTACCTGCTTGTTCTTTGGGGAAAAGTCCTGGACACATAAGTATTTCCCCCGCAGGAGCAGACCTTTTATTTCATTCGGCAGCCTGTCCATCAGAGCGTTTTTTGTTACCTGAATTGCTCCGGCCTGTGCAAGTCGGTCGCTCAGTCCCCCTGGGGATTTATCCTGCCCGCACGCTGTGAGCAGCTGCTGAAAAAATGATGACGTAGAATGGATCAGATTGTCCCGGAGCATATTCTCCAAATAAAAGCGCATGACTTTTTCAAATCGAAGGACCCCGTTCTTATACTCCAGCATGAGCAGTTCGCTCTCGCCAGAGTATCTCCAGCTGCTGTGTGCCTGCAACTCACCTACAAATTGTACGAACATGGAATCACTGAAGGACCAGTCTACACCATTGATCTTCGTAACTACCCTTCCGTCCGGATAGGTGCCATGCCAATACGCCCCATATCCCGGAAGATAAAAGTTTACATTTTTGCTGCTTGCATGATGATAATAATTCAGACTGGATAAAATGTCTTTTCCGACTTCCAATTCAGGCCTAGTGATCAGGATCCCAATCGTGTCCTCCAGTATGTTGTTTCTGGATATATCTTCTAGCATAGCCTGATATGTGATTGCTTCCAGCATACTGCACCCTCCTCTGTACCTTTTTAGCGTTCCATCCGCAGCACCGTCTCCACATGGGCGGTCCTGGGAAACAGATCCACCGGCTGGGCCTGGACGGCCCGGTAGCCCAGCTCCTCCAGCCGTTTCACATCCCGGGCCAGGGTGGCCGGGTCGCAGGAGACGTAGACGATGCGGTCCGGCGCCATGGAGGCCAGCACCGCCGGCACCTCCGGGGCGAGCCCTTTGCGGGGCGGGTCCACGCAGATGACCTGGGGACGCACGCCCTGGCCGGCCAGGCGGGCCGCCACCTCCCCCGCGTCCCCGCAGAAGAATTCCGCGTTGGTGACACCGTTGCGCAGGGCGTTGGCCCTGGCGTCCTCGATGGCCTGGGGGACCACCTCCGCCCCGATGACATGCCCGGCCAGGCGGGCCAGGCACAGGGAGATGGTGCCGATGCCGCAGTACAGGTCCAGCACCGTCTCCTCCCCGGTGAGCCCGGCGAATTCCAGCGCCAGCTGGTACAGCCGCTCCGTCTGATCCCGGTTGATCTGGAAGAAGGAGGGAACGGACAGGCGGAAAGTGAGCCCGCACAGCTCCTCCTCCAGCCAGTCCCGGCCCCAGAGGGTGCGGTACGCATCGCCCAGGATCACATTGGTGTCCCGGAGATTCACATTGAGGACCAGCCCGGCCAGCTTGGGGACAGCGGCGCGCAGGGCACCGGACAGCTCTCCGGTGTGGGGCAGCTCCTTCCCGTTGGCCACTACGCAGCACAGGGCTTCCCCCGCCCGGTTGGTACGGATATACAGGTGCCGGATCAGCCCCCGGCCGGTGCACTCATCATAGGCGGGGATCTGAAAGTCCTCCATCCAGCCCTTGAAGGCCAGACGCAGGGCCGTATCCGCCTCCGGCTGGAGCAGGCAGTCCTCCGTGTCCACCACGTCATGGCTCCTGGGGCGGTAAAAGCCGATGGACAGCCCGCACTTTCCTCGGGAGACAGGGAACTGCACCTTGTTGCGGTAGCGCAGGGGGGACTCCGCCCCCAGCACCGGAGGCAGTTCCAGATGGACGCCGCCCACCCGCTCCAGGGCGTCCCGCACCCGCTGGCCCTTGGCCGCCAGCTCCTCCTCATAGGACATGTGGCGGTACTGGCACCCCCCGCACCGCCCGCTGTAAGGGCAGTCCGGCTCCTGCCGGACGGGGGAGGGGGAGATCAGGCGTGTCCCTTTGCCCCAGGCCACACCCTTGTTCACCTTGAGCAGCTGGACCTCCCAGTCCTCCCCCCGGATGGTCCCGGGAATGAAGACCACCCGGCCGTCCAGACGGGCCACCCCCATTCCTTCCGCGGTATAGCCCTCGATATGGAGGGGATGCACTGTGTTTTTTCTGACCTCGGCCATGGGATTCCCTCGCTTCAAAACCGTTTTTCTTATCATATCATGGCCGGATGGAGCCGTAAAGCCCATTTTGCCTCAGGACGGCAGAGAGAACAGGAGCGCCGCCCTTTCGGGCGGCGCTCCGCATAGGGCGCAGAGGGCGGCGGTCAGTCCCGAAGGGCCTGATACACCGCCAGGGAGACCTGGGAGATGGCGGCGATGCCCGCGCTGTCGTTCTCCAGATCCCCGGTGAACATGGCAATCAGGTAGCGGCGGCCGTCAGGCAGCTCAAAGATGCCCACGTCGTGCTGGATGCCCACCAGGTCGCCTGTCTTGTTGGCCACCAGGACCTGCCCTTCCGGGATGGCGGACTTGGAGCCGGAGTAGGAGGCAACTGCCGGCAGAAGGGCGGGCAGCTTGTTGCGGCACTGCTGAGATGCCATGATATCGAAGATGGTCTGGGAGATCTCCGGATTGACGAATTCGCCCCGGGAGATAGCAGAAAGCAGACGCCCAGTCTCCCCGGCGCACATGTAGTTGTTCTTTCCCTGCTGGATGGCTTCAAAATCCATCATTTTCCGCATCAGGGTAATATTCTGATAGCCCATCTCCCGGCAGAAGCTGTTGAACCGCTCCATTCCGATCACATCCATGATCTCATTGGTGGCGATGTTGTCGCTGAGTACGATCATCAGCTTGGCCAGATCCCGCAGGGAAGGGGTGTAATCGGTGCCCAGCTCGCACAGGATGCCGGTCCCGCCCACCCGGTTGCGGGGGTCGATGGTGCGGGGGGCGTCCAGGTCCACCAGCCCCTGCTGTGCGTCCCGCATGAGAAGGGCCAGCATAGGGACCTTGATGACGCTGGCCGAGGGAAACACATGCTCCGGGTTGATGGTGAAGATCTCGCCGGACTGGCAGTCCTCCACATAGAGGCCCACCGTCCCGGCCAGTCCGGAGAGGATGCGATAGATTTCATTTTGAGGGATACGTTTCATGAGAATATGCCTCCTGTCCTATTTCCGAAAGCTAGTTACAGAATGAACGACGCCAGCACTGCGAGGATCACTGTGCCGGGTATAATGGCAAAGTACGAGAGCTTCATCATCGGCTTGATGTTGCTGGCATGGGCCAGTCCCATCTGTCCGATCATGTCCACGCCGGGATAGGCAAATGAGGTGATCTGATGACCGATGAGGACGATCATGCCCCACAGCTCCATGGAAATGCCCAGGGTCGGGAGGAAGGAGCTGAACAGGCTATCGATCATCATGGCCTGGGCCACGGCGGCACCGTTGATGCCGAAGATGCCCACCAGCACAGTCAGCAGGGTGAAGCCCACCTTCCCGGTGGGGCCGATCAGAGGCTCCAGTAGCTGGAGAAGGGCATCAAAGGCACCGGACTGGGTGACAAAGTTCAGGAAGGGGTTAAAAATGAGGAACATGAAGAACAGCCACATCATTTTTCCGCAGCCCTCCATCATGCTGTCAAAGATGGTGCCAACGGGCATTCTGGCAAACAGACCTGTGATGATCGCAGCCACGATCATCACCAGGATCACGAAGGACGCGCCGCCATTGGTGGCGATCCCATAGATCACCATCAGAGCCATAGTGACCGCAAAGGCGATGGTGGCGCGGCGGGTGGCCGGGTCCATCTGGAAGTTCTCCGCAGCGGCCTCCCCGTCAGGGCCGAAGTTCTCCGTCCCCTGGGTCTCCTTCTGGACTTTGTTGGCGATGAGGAAGGTGCCCACCCACATGACGATGGATACGGGCAGTCCCGCACACAGCAAAAGGCGGGGATAGGAGAGCCCGGTGATGCTCATCAGGGTCACCATAGGCGGGGAGAAGGGGCTGAGGAACAGTCCGGTCTGACCGGCGCCCTGGAAGATGACGGCCAGCGCGGAGGGAGTGATGCCCACCGCAGCTACCAGCGGGATCACGATGGGGGCGATCACGGCGTTGGCACCTGCCAAAGTGCCCAGCAGGGTGACCAGCACCACGGAACAGACCATGGTGGCGATCATAGCCCGCTTCTGGGTACGGACGCCGATCTTCCGCATCAGCACATTGACGATGGCGGCGGCTACGCCTGTCTTTCTCAGCACCATGCCCAGTCCTGAGCCCAGCATGATGATGAATCCCACCAGGGCCAGGAAGGAGCCCATGGACTCGTAGATCACCGCGCCCAGGCCGTTCAGGGGCTGTTTCACCATGATTGCGCCCACAACAGCGCAGATGGACACGTTCACCAGAGGATGCATCCCTTTTTTAAATGCCAGGACGATGTACAGCAGCAGCGGAAACAGACCGCAGATAGGGGGAAGGTTGAAGATCATGGCAGCTTCTCCTTTCTTGATTCACACAGTTGTTTTTACCGGCACAGGCAGACAAGATATGCGGGGACAGGGATGGGGTCATCGCTCACATTTTCATGGCAACATTTCAACATACACCTCCCGGGGCCTGCCTCTGCCTGGAGCGTTTCCCAGGCCTATTTCTAAAAAAACAAAGGGACCCCCTTGGCTGCCAGCAGGCAATCAAACAGGTCCCTATTTATTCGGCTGTTGGAGGGGAGACCTCCAACACCATAAATAAAGAAAGATTCAGTTGTACCCGCCCCCCTGGCACTCCCTCAGGCGGGCAGCCACATCCCGTAGGATGACGGTGATAGCCCGGCGGGAGTCGCCGAAGTAGCGGCTCTGGACCCGGGAGATCATCTCCTCCAGGTCCGTGTGGAGGCTGAGACCAATGAGCAGGGACGCCAGAAAATCGCTGGTGATCTGGCAGACTGTGTCAAACTGGACATCATACACCAGGCCGCTGGAGGGGTCCACGATAAAAGAGCCAGCCAGGGCGCGGTGCACGCTGTGGATCGGGTTCTGGTTCGCCACCTTGGCCAGGCCAACGACACAGATGGCCCCCGAAGGGAAATCGGACATATACCCTCCAGCCCCCTTGGCCCGCTGGGAAGCGGAACGGATTATATGCCTGAATTATAATAAAAAAGATCGCTCTTGTCAACAGAAATTGTGCAAAAAGCAAAATCCCGTTCCCGTTCTACTGTCGTTTTTTACCAATCAGACAGAGCGAGAGAGCGCCGGCCCTACTTTCGGAGCGGCAGGGAACGGGGGCTGCGAGCCCTCATCTTGGAGTACGCATCCTTCAGACAGACAATCAGCGCCCGCTGACCCGGGCCGAAATACTGCTGCTGGATGGACAGGATGATCTCGTCCAGCTCCTGGTAAAAGTTCCGCCCCACCAGGAGGGATGCGATGTAGTCACTGTTGATGCCCAGGATGATGTTGCACTCTGCGTCCAGGATGCGTCCGCTGTCCCGGTCCAGGATCAGGACCAGGAGGAGCAGCTCACTTTCCGCCGAATTCAGCGCCGTGTTCAGCGCCCTGGACATCCCGGCTGCCAAAATTGTATTGGGGCCATAGCGGGCCCTGCGGATCAGATCTGTCTGTTCCATCTGTGCTCTCCTTTTCCTCCTGATCGTCAAAGGCTGGTACACAGCAAGGCGGCATAAGCTGTGCGCCTATGCCGCCTTGCTCCAGATACGGGTCCACTGCTTTTGTGTGGGTTCTTACTGCTGCTCGCTGTGATACTCCTTGCAGGTGCACTTTTTCCACTTCAGGCCGCTGCCGCAGGGGCAGGGGTCGTTGCGGCCGATCTTGACCGCCTTTTTTACCGGCTGCTTTTTGACCGTGCCGTCGCTGGCGCCTGACTCGCTGGTGATCTTGGCCACCCGTTCCCGTTTGATCTCCGGGGCGGGGGCATCAGGCGCCTTGCGCTGGATGCGCACCAGGAACAGGCGGCGCAGGGTCTCCTCCTGGATGGCAGCGATCATCTGCTCGAACATCTCGTAGCCTTCCTTTTTGTAGGCTACAACGGGGTCAGTCTGGGCGTAGGCCCGCAGTCCGATGCCCTGCTTGAGGTCATTCATGGCGTCGATCTGGTCCATCCAGTACTCGTCCACCACCCGCAGCATGATGACCCGCTCCAGCTCCCGCATCAGGGGCGGTGTGAATTCCTGCTCCTTGCGTTGATAGACAGCCTGGGCCTTCTCCATGACCAGATCTACCAGCCCGTCCGCAGTGTAGCCTTGCAGCTCCTCGTCTGTGAGCCGCAGTTCGTCCGGCAAAAGGAACATGGTGTGGAAGAGAGCGGTGGCCTCCCGGAACTCCTCCGCAGTCATATGCTTCTGCTCTCCCATGTGGCCGCGGATGGCGTTCTCAATGGTGCTGCGCAGCATGGACTGGATGGACTGCTGGAGGTCCTCGCCGTCCAGCACTTGGCGGCGCTGCTTGTAGATGACCTCCCGCTGGGTGTTCATCACGTCATCGTACTGGAGCACGTTTTTCCGGGTCTGGAAATTGCGGGACTCCACCTGCTTCTGTGCGTTTTCAATGGCGTTGGACAGCATTTTGGCGTCGATGGGGGTGTCCTCGTCTACCCCCAGCTTCTCCATCATGCCCATGACTCGCTCAGAGCCGAACAGGCGCATGATGTCATCCTCCAGTGAGAGGAAGAAGCGGGTCTCACCAGGGTCGCCCTGACGGCCGGCGCGGCCCCGCAGCTGGTTGTCGATGCGGCGGGACTCGTGGCGCTCGGTGCCCAGGATGAACAGGCCGCCTACAGTGCGGACCTTGTCCGCCTCCGCCCGGATCTCGTCTTTATACTTGGCCTCCGCCTCGGTGAACATCTTCCGGGCGTTGAGGATATCCTCGTTGTCCGTTTCCGCGAATCCGGTGGCCTCCGCGATAAGCTCGTCGGTCATGCCCGCTTTGCGCAGGTCAGCCTTAGCGAGGAACTCGGCGTTGCCGCCCAGCATGATGTCGGTGCCGCGGCCGGCCATGTTGGTGGCCACGGTGACGGCGCCGAACTTGCCCGCCTGGGCGACGATCTCGGCCTCCTTCTCGTGGTTCTTGGCGTTCAGGACGCTGTGGGCGATGCCCTTGCGCCGGAGCATCTCGGACAGGTGCTCCGACTTCTCGATGGACACCGTGCCCACCAGGACGGGCTGGCCCTTCTGATGGCACTCCTCGATCTGCTGCACAATGGCCCGCAGCTTGCCCGCCTCGGTCTTGTAGACTACGTCAGGCCGGTCGATCCGGGCCAGGGGTTTGTTGGTGGGGATCTCTACAATGTCCAGTTCATAGATAGTGCCGAATTCCTCCTGCTCGGTCATGGCGGTGCCCGTCATACCGGAGAGCTTGTCATAGAGGCGGAAATAGTTCTGGAAGGTGATGGTAGCCAGGGTCTTGGACTCGTTGGCAACCTCCACGTGCTCCTTGGCCTCGATAGCCTGGTGGAGCCCCTCGTTATACCGGCGGCCGAACATGAGGCGCCCGGTGAACTCGTCCACGATGATGACCTGTCCGTCCTTCACCACGTAGTCAATGTCCCTCTTCATCACGCCGTGGGCCTTGATGGCCTGGTTGATGTGGTGGGAGAGGGTGGTGTTCTCCGGGTCGGCCAGGTTCTCGATGTTGAAGGCCTGCTCAGCCTTGGCGATGCCCCGGGCGGTAAGGGTGGCGGTGCGGGCCTTCTCGTCCACCACGTAGTCAGCGTCCAGGTTGACGTCCTCTTCCTCCTTGTTGTCCACCTTGGCGATGCGCTGGCACTTCAGGCGGGAGACGAACTGGTCCACGATGGTGTAGAGCTGGGTGGACTTCTCCCCCTGGCCGGAGATGATAAGGGGGGTGCGGGCCTCGTCGATGAGGATGGAGTCCACCTCATCCACGATGGCAAAGGAGTGGCCGCGCTGGACCAGCTCGCTGGAGTAGATGGCCATGTTGTCCCGCAGGTAGTCGAAGCCGAACTCGTTGTTGGTGCCGTAGGTGATATCCGCCTGATAGGCGGCCTTCTTGGCCGGGCCCATGACCCCGTGGATGACCAGGCCCACGGTCAGGCCCATGAAGCGGTACACCTTGCCCATCCACTCGCTGTCGCGCTTTGCCAGGTAGTCGTTGACGGTGACGATGTGGACGCCCTTTCCGGCCAGGGCGTTGAGGTAAGCGGGCAGGGTGGCCACCAGGGTCTTGCCTTCACCGGTCTTCATCTCAGCGATGCGGCCCTGGTGAAGGATGATGCCGCCGATGAGCTGGACCCGGTAGGGGCGCATGCCCAGCACCCGCCAGGCCGCCTCCCGACAGGCAGCAAAGGCCTCGGGCAGGATATCGTCCAACGTCTCACCGTTCTGGAGACGCTCCTTAAATTCGGGGGTCTTGGCCTGCAGCTGCTGGTCTGTCAGGGCCTTGTACTCCTCCTCCAGAGATTCGATCTTATCCACCAGCGGCGTGATGGCCTTGACTTCGCGCTGGGAGGAGGTCCCGAAGATTTTAGTAAATAGACTCATTGGAAAACACCTCGGATGTTGATGTTGATCCTCAATCATTGTGGAAAAAGGGCGTCCTGATGGATCGTAGCATCTCAGTATATCATACCTTTCTCCCGGAAAAAAGGCCAAACTGTAAACTTTGTCTGCGAAAATGCCCAATATCCGGGGGAGTGCCGGGGGAAAATCCGCCGGATATGTATAAATGTACGCCAGTGGTTGACATTTGACCGCGGCTGTGTTAAGGTATTGCTCGAAAACAAAATAGGACAGACGAAGCGCGCAGGAAAACAGCTATGGCTTGCCGAAGGAGTAACACTCTCAGGTGTCCCTGCCGGGACGAGGACTGCGCGTGGATGTGACTCTGGAGAAGCTCGACGATCGGGTGCCGAAGGTGCAAGACGGAAGCGGGGACGCTTCCGCCAATCTCTCAGGCAAAAGGACAGAGACGATGAACTGCCCTGCCGCAGTCCAGGAACGGACCGCGGCGAGGGAGTTTTTCCTCGCCCTATGCGACGGACCGCGGAGCCTGCTCCACGGTCCGTTTTTTGTCCCAAAGGAGAGAGAAAACACTATGTTGGAATCCTTAGAAGCCACGCTCTATCCCATCGTTGTAAACATCAACAACTACCTGTCCAGCTACATCCTGGTCTTCCTGCTCATTGCGGTGGGCCTGTGGTACTCCATCCGGACCCGCTTCGTTCAGGTGCGCTGCTTCGGCGAGGGCATGCGGAAGGTATTCGGCAACCTGACCCTGCGGGGCAAAAAGCATGCCAGCGGCATGAGCTCCTTCCAGGCCCTGGCCACCGCCATCGCCGCCCAGGTGGGCACCGGCAACATCGTGGGCTCCGCCGGAGCCATCCTCACCGGCGGACCGGGGGCCATCTTCTGGATGTGGATCATCGCCTTCTTCGGCATGGCCACCATCTACGCTGAGGCCACTCTGGCCATCAAGACCCGCAGGGTAGACCAGGAGGGCAATATTCACGGTGGACCGGTGTACTACATCACCACCGCCTTCCAGGGCGCTTTCGGCAAGTTCCTGGCTGGTTTCTTCGCCGTGGCCATCACCCTGGCCCTGGGCTTCATGGGCTGCATGGTCCAGTCCAACTCCATCGGCTCCACATTCCAGACCGCTTTCGGCGTCCCATCCTGGGTGGTGGGCATCGTGCTGGTGGTCATCTGCGCCATCATCTTCCTGGGCGGCGTACAGCGTCTGGCCTCTGTCACGGAGAAGATCGTCCCTGTCATGGCGGCCATCTTCCTGCTGGGCGGCCTGGTGGTGCTTATCGCCCGTATCCAGTACCTCCCTGCCACCATTGCCATGATCTTCCAGTACGCCTTCCAGCCCCAGGCCATCATCGGCGGCGGCTTCGGCGCCGCCCTGAAGACCGCTATCAGCCAGGGCGCCAAGCGGGGCCTGTTCTCCAACGAGGCCGGCATGGGCTCCACCCCCCATGCCCACGCCCAGGCCAATGTGACCGACCCCCACGATCAGGGCGTGGTGGCCATGGTCGGCGTGTTCATCGACACCTTCGTGGTCCTCACCCTGAACGCACTGGTCATCATTTCCACCCTTTACACCGCCGACGGCCCTCTGGCTGGCGGCTACGTGGGCGGGGTGACTGAGGTTCTGGACAAGACCAACCTGGCGCAGACCGCCTTCGGCACTGTGATGGGGGCCGGGCTGGGCGCCAAGTTCGTGGCCATCTGCCTGTTTTTCTTCGCCTTCTCCACCGTGCTGGGGTGGAACCTGTTTGGTAAGATCAACGTGATCTACCTGTTTGGAAAGAAGTCCCCCAAGCTGTGCACCACTATTTATACCGTGGTCGCCCTCATCTTCATTTTCCTGGGCACCACGATGTCCAACGACCTGGTGTGGGAGCTGACCGATATGTTCAACAACCTGATGGTCATCCCCAACGCCATCGCCCTGTTTGCCCTGACCAGCGTGGTAGTCAGGGTGGCCCGGCGGGAGGACCCGGACAGCACCCCCCTGCGCCGGTGAGCCGGCGGCCGCAAGATACAGGAACTCCTTCCCTCGGCCCAGCTGATTTGTGGAAAAAGTAGAAACGGGGACCCGCCTCTTGACAGGAGGCGGGTCTCTGCTGTATTGTGGATGTGGATCATATGACTGACGGAAGTGGAGTGAAACCACAGGGAGTATGATCGTCACCATGCCGACCGTCTGGGCGCTGAAGGGGCCCGGAGGGGCGGCTTTTTTGCGCCCTTTTTTGCCCCGCCATCACAGAAAAGCAAGGAGGAAACAGGATGACGGGATATATCCACTCCATGGAGAGCATGGGGCTGGTGGACGGTCCAGGGGTGCGCGCAGTGGTCTTTCTCCAGGGCTGCCCCCTGCGGTGCCGCTACTGTCACAACCCCGACACCCAGTGCAGGGGCGGCCGGCCGGTGGAGGACGGCACGCTGGTCCGCAGGCTGCTGCGCTTCCGCAGTTACTTTGACCGCTCCGGCGGGGGCGTGACCTTCTCCGGCGGCGAGCCTCTGGCCCAGCCGGACTTTCTGCTGGCGTGCCTCAGGCGGCTGAAGGCGGAGGGTGTCCACACCTGTCTGGACACCTCGGGAGCCGGAAGGGGAATTTATGGGGAGATCCTGGACCACACCGACCTGGTGCTCTATGATGTGAAGCACCATGAGCCGGCGGGCTACAAGGCAGTCACCGGCGGGGACATGGCCGCCACCCTGGACTTTGTAGAAGCAGTGCGCCGGGCGGGCACCCCCATGTGGGTCCGCCACGTGGTGGTCCCCGGCCTCACCGACAGCCGGGCCCACCTGGAGGGACTGCGGGCCTATGTGGACACCCTGCCCCATGTGGAGCGGGTAGAGCTGCTGCCCTTCCACAAGCTGGGGGCCCACAAGTATGAGGCTCTGGAACGGACCGACCCTCTGGCAGGTACACCTCCAATGGACCGGGATCTGTGCCGGCGGCTGGAGCGGGAATTTTTTGCTCCCTACACCACAACTGCGGAGAAAGGAAGAGCGGTATGAAGATGGAAAATCAGGCATGGAAGGGCTTTCATGGCGGCGAGTGGCAGCGCAGCATCGATGTGCGCTCCTTTATTCAGAAGAACTGGACCCCCTACGAGGGGGACGGCAGCTTTCTTACCGGCCCCACACAGCGCACCCGGGCGGTGTGGGAGCGGTGTGAGGACCTGCTGCGCCAGGAGCTGCGGAAGGGCGTGCTGGATGTGGAGACCCACATCGTCTCCGGAATCGACAGCTTTGCCCCCGGCTATATCGACCGGGAGAACGAGGTCATCGTGGGCCTTCAGACCGACGCGCCCCTCAAGCGCATCGTCAACCTGTACGGCGGAACCCGGATGGCCCGGTCCGCCCTGGAGCAGTACGGCTATCGCCTGGACCCGGAGATCGAGGACCACTTCTCCCAGTACCGCAAGACCCACAACGAGGGGGTCTTTGACGCTTACCCGGAGCGCACCCGGAAGGCCCGCCACGCCGGCCTGCTCACCGGCCTGCCGGACGCCTACGGCCGGGGGAGGATCATCGGGGACTACCGCCGGGTTGCCCTGTACGGCATCGACCGGTTGGTGGAGGAAAAAAGACGGGACCTGGACGCCCTGGACGGCCCCATGGACGAGGAGCGCATCCGCCTGCGGGAGGAGGTCTCGGAGCAGATCCGGGCCCTGGAGGAGATGAAAAAGATGGCCGCACGGTATGGGGTGGACCTGTCTCGCCCCTCCGCCACTGCCCGGGAGGCGGTGCAGGCGGTCTACCTGGCCTATCTGGCAGGGATCAAGGAGAACAACGGGGCCGCCACCTCCCTGGGCCGCACCTCCACCTTCCTGGACATCTACCTCCAGCGGGACCTGGAGGCAGGGGTCATCACCGAGGAGGAGGCCCAGGAGCTGATCGACCAGTTCATCATCAAGCTGCGGCTGGTCCGCCACCTGCGTACGCCGGAGTACAACGAGCTCTTCGGCGGGGACCCCACCTGGGTCACCGAGGCCATCGGCGGCATGTCTATTGACGGGCGCACCCTGGTGACCCGAACCTCCTTCCGCTATCTCCACACCCTGGGCAACCTGGGCAGCGCCCCGGAGCCCAACCTCACCGTGCTGTGGTCGGAGCACCTCCCCGCCCCCTTCAAGGCCTTCTGTGCCAAAATGTCCATCCTCACCGACTCCATCCAATACGAAAATGACGACGTGATGCGCCCGGTGTATGGGGATGACTACGCCATCTCCTGCTGTGTGTCCGCCATGGCGGTGGGCAAACAGATGCAGTTCTTCGGCGCCCGGTGCAACATCGCCAAATGCCTGATGTACGCCATCAACGGCGGCGTAGACGAGCGCACCGGTGAGACGGTGGTCCCCGGCATCCGTCCCATCCTGGACGAGGTGCTCTCCTATGAAGCGGTCCGGGCCAACTATGAGCAGGTGCTCTCCTATGCCGCGGAGCTGTATGCGGACACGGTGAACATCATCCACTACATGCACGACAAATACGCCTATGAAGCCAGCCAGATGGCCCTCCATGACACTCAGGTGGAGCGGCTCACCGCCTTCGGCATTGCCGGCCTCTCCGTGGCCGCCGACTCCCTTTCCGCCATCCGCTATGCCTCCGTCCGGCCGGTACGGAATGAGGCCGGGGTGGCGGTGGAATTTGAGACGGAGGGGGATTTCCCAAAATACGGAAACGACGACGACCGGGCGGATGACGAGGCGGTGTTCGTGGTGCGGACCTTCATCCGGGAACTGAAAAAACACCCCCTCTACCGGGGAGCGAAGCACACCCTGTCCGCCTTGACCATCACCTCCAACGTGATGTACGGGAAAAAGACAGGCTCCACCCCCGATGGGCGCAAGCTGGGAGAGCCCCTGGCCCCCGGCGCCAACCCCATGCACGGCCGGGACGAGAACGGGGCCCTGGCCAGCCTGAACTCGGTGGCCAAGATCCCCTATCGGAACGTGTGCCAGGACGGGGTCTCCAACACCTTTTCCATCGTTCCCCACGCCCTGGGGAGGGACCAGGGGGAGCGGGAGGCCAATCTGGTGGCCATTCTGGACGGCTACTTCTGCCAGGGGGCCCACCACCTGAACGTGAACGTGATGGACCGGGCCACCCTGGAGGACGCCATGGAACACCCGGAGAAATATCCCAGTCTCACCATCCGTGTCTCGGGCTACGCGGTCAACTTCAACCGCCTGTCCCGAGAGCAGCAGGAGGAGGTCATCAAGCGCACCTTCCACTGCGCCCTGTGAGCCAGAGAGCCCCGGCGGTGACACCGCCGGGGCTCAAGTACTTTTGAGCGGCCGCACAGGCCGGCCGCCGGAAAGATGCTTTGCAGAGGTCCATAGGAGGCGACCGCCCCACAGGGGCACAGGGGCCTGCAGGGTGATATTCCTTCCGGCCCCTGTGCAGGGCGCCCGCTTCCGGCTGCGGGGCAGGTCCCGGGCAGCAGCACGCCGGAGCGCCCCATTGGGAAAAGCGCCCGCCCCGCCAGGAAAACGTGCCCTCTTTTCTCCCTTGTAACGGGTTGTCAGACGGAGGATTTTAGGATACAATAAAGTGCTAAGGTCTTTACATCTCGGCAAAGGAGGGGCACACCTATGGAGGTCACCCTGCGCACCTGTCAGAGCGTCCCGTTTTACGCCTGTGGCGGCTTTGATCCATCCGTCTGCGCCCATGGCTTCTCCACCCGGCTGGGCGGCGTCTCTCCCGCTCCCTGGGACAGCCTGAACCTGGGTGCTAACCGGGGGGACGCCCCGGAACGGGTGGCGGAGAATTTCCGCCGCTTCTGCTCTGCGGCGGGGGCCGACCCCGCCGCCCTGGTGAAGAACCATCAGGTCCACGGGGATCTGGTGCGGCCCGTCACCCGGAGAGATGTGATGTCCAGCTCCGCTGAGCCCGGCGTGTATGAGGCGGACGGCCTTATCACGGACGAGCCCGGCCTGTGCCTGACCATCTTTTCCGCCGACTGCATCCCCGTGCTGCTGCTGGACCCGGTGCGCCGCTGCGCTGCTGCTGTCCACGCCGGCTGGCGGGGGACCGCCCTGGGCATCGCAGCCCGGGCCGCCCTCCGGATGCGGGAGGACTACGGCTGCCGCCCGGAACATATCCGGGCCGCCATCGGGCCTGGGATCTCCCCCTGCTGCTTTTTGACCCGCGACGACGTGCCTGGTGCCCTCCGGGATGGGCTGGGCAGTCAGGCGGAGACCTGCATACGCCCGGCGGAGGACGGGCGCTGGCACGTGGACCTGAAGGGGGCCAACGCCCTCTGGCTCCGCCGTGCGGGGCTCTCACCGGAGCACATCGCCCTCTGCCCGGACTGCACCGCCTGCCGCACCGACCGCTTCTGGTCTCATCGGGTGATGGGGGAGCGGCGGGGCAGCATGGCCGCCATTATCCAACTTTTATGACTGTGAGGTTCCCCATGGGTCGTCGGCGTATTTTCCTGCTGCTTCTCAGCGCGGCGCTGGCCCTGTCCCTTGCCGGCTGCGGCCAGGCGGAGCCCCCTTCCGCCTCCGGCACGGACTTCTCCTCTGCGGCGAAGGAGGAGCAGGCCATCCCCGCCTCTATCCCCTTTACCCTCGCCTTTTACCCCGAGTACACGCTCCACCCCGCCCGGGCGGCCAACCGGGCAAATCTGACTCTGGGCTCCCTGCTCTATGAGGGGCTCTTCTCGGTGGACGCCTCTTTTCAGGCCCAGCCCCTGCTGTGCAGCGGTTACACCGTCAGCGAGGACGGGCTGACCTGGACCTTCACCCTGAGGGAGGGGATCACCTTTTCCGATGGCACCCCCCTGACGGGGACGGTTGCCGCCCAGGCCCTCCGGGACGCTATGGCGCCGGACTCCCACTACGCCCAGCGGCTGGGGGGCGTGCGGTCGGTGGCCGCCGGAGAGGGGACGGTGACCGTCACTCTTTCCACCCCCAACGGGGCGCTGCCGGTTCTGCTGGACATCCCCATTGCCCTGGGAGACGGGGACCGCCCCCTGGGGACCGGCCCCTATGTGCTGACGGAGGAGGCAACAGGGGAGACCGTCCTCACTGCCCGCTCCGGCTGGTGGCAGGGCAGGTCCCTCCCATTCCAGACCATCCATTTAGCCTCGGTGGGGCAGGCGGACGACCTGATCTCCTCCTTTGACGCCGGGGACATCACCCTGCTGGATGCCGACCTCACTGGCACCAACAGCCTGGGCTACTCCGGCAGTTATGAGGCATGGGATTACAGCACCACCAATCTGATCTATCTGGGCTTCAACACCCAGCGGGGACCTTTCCGCTCCGCCCAGCTGCGGCGTGCCCTGTCCCGGGGCATCGACCGGCGGTCCATTGCGGAGATCTCCTTTGCCCACCACGCCGTCCCCACAGCGCTACCCATCCACCCTGACAGCCCGCTGTACCACCAACTGCTGTCAGACTCCGCGGACTACTCCCCCGACGATCTGGTGAAGGGTCTGGAAGGGCAGCAGCTGGGCAGCGACGGGCTGGTCTTTCTGGTGAACAGCGAGAACAGCAGCAAGGTGGCCGCCGCCCAGCGCATCGTGGACCAGCTCTCAGGGGCCGGAGTGTCCATCTCTCTGGAGCGCCTTTCCTGGACCGAATATCTGGCCGCCCTGGAGCGGGGGGACTTTGATCTGTATCTGGCGGAGGTGCGCCTCACCGCCGACTTCGATCTGACTCAGCTGGTGGGAACGAGGGGCGGCCTGAATTACGGCGGCTGGTCCGACCCGGCCACCGACGGCCTGCTATCCGCCTTCCGGGCCGCGGGCGCGGAGCTGCGCTCCTCTGCCGCCGCCTCACTGTGCTCCCACCTGATCCAGAACGCCCCCATCGTCCCCATCTGCTTCAAAAACGGCTCCGTGCTGACCCAATGGGGACGGCTAAGCGGACTGGACCCAGTGCGGGACAACGTGTTCCATGGGCTGGAGAACTGGGTCCTGGACCCCTGACCGCCCGCTCCAGCGTGGGAGGTCCACCGCCTTTCCCATCCTGAACTATCCACAAAGGTTTCCCTTGCGCGCCCCCGCTCCCCCGGGGGCGGGACACACAGACGGATCGAAACATAAAAAATAATATATATCTGGAGGAATGGACATGAGCGTACTGCGCTGTTATTCACAGAAAAAGACCGGATTCGATGTGGAGGCCCAGGGGCTGCTGGGTGCTCTGCGGGACCAGCTGGGCATCCGCGGCCTGGAGTCTGTGGTCATTCTGAACCGCTACGACGCCGACCAGATCGACCCCGCGATCTATGAGCAGGCCAAGGGCATCGTCTTCTCCGAGCCCCAGGTGGATGCGGTGTATGACGAGACTTTCCCCGTCCCCGAGTATCCCCACCGCATCCTGGCGGTGGAGGCCCTGCCGGGGCAGTTCGACCAGCGGGCCGACTCCGCCGCCCAGTGCATCCAGCTCATGGCCGGGGTGGACCGCCCCCTGATCGCCTACGCCAAGGTGTACCTGCTGGGCGGCCGGCTCACTGAGGAGGAGCTGGACAAGATCCGCCGCTACCTCATCAACCCGGTAGAGAGCCGGGAGGCCTCCATGGACAAGCCGGCCACCCTGGTCCGCACCCACGAGGCCCCCGACCATGTGGCCGTGATCCAGGGCTTTACCACCCTGGACGAGCCCGGACTGGCCGGCCTGCTCTCCCAGCTGGGGCTGGCCATGGACCTGGACGACCTGAAGTTCCTCCAGGCCTATTTCCGGGATGAGGAGAAGCGGGACCCCACCATCACGGAGGTCCGTGTGGTGGATACCTACTGGTCTGACCACTGCCGCCACACCACCTTTTCCACCCACATCGACCGGGTGGAGATCCTGGACCCCGCGGTGGACTCCGCCTACCGCCGCTACCTCACCGCCCGAGCGGAGGTGTACGGACCGGAGAAGGCCGCGGCCCGGCCCCAGACCCTGATGGACCTGGCCACCATCGGAGCCAAGGTGCTGAAAAAGCGGGGCTTGCTCCAGAACCTGGACCAGTCGGAGGAGATCAACGCCTGTTCCATCCACGTCACCGCCACGGTGGACGGGGAGGCGCAGGACTGGTTGCTCATGTTCAAGAACGAGACCCACAACCACCCCACCGAGATCGAACCCTTCGGCGGCGCGGCCACCTGCATCGGCGGCTGCATCCGGGACCCGCTTTCCGGCCGGGCCTATGTGTATCAGGCTCTGCGCCTGACCGGGTGCGGCGACCCCCGCGCCCCCTATGACCGGACCATGGAGGGCAAGCTGCCCCAGCGCAAGCTGGCCACCACCGCCGCCGCCGGCTACTCTTCCTACGGCAACCAGATCGGCCTGGCCACCGGCCATGTGGCCGAGGTGTACCACGACGGCTATGTGGCCAAGCACCTGGAGGTGGGCGCCGTGGTGGGCGCCGCGCCGGCCTCCAACGTGGTGCGGGAGCGTCCTGCCCCCGGGGACGTGGTCGTCCTGCTGGGCGGCCGCACCGGCCGGGACGGCATCGGCGGAGCCACCGGCTCCTCCAAGAGCCACAACAAGGCTTCCCTCACCACCATGGCCAGCGAGGTCCAGAAGGGCAACGCCCCCGAGGAGCGGAAGATCCAGCGCCTCTTCCGGGACAGCCAGGTCACCCGCATGATCAAGCGGTGCAACGACTTCGGCGCCGGCGGCGTCTCCGTGGCTATCGGCGAGCTGGCCGCCGGCCTGCGCATCGACTTGGACGCGGTACGCAAGAAGTATGACGGCCTGGACGGCACCGAACTGGCCATCTCTGAGAGCCAGGAGCGCATGGCAGTGGTGGTGGCCCCGGAGGACGCGGACCGCTTCATCGCCGCCGCTCAGGCGGAAAACCTGGAGGCATACCCCGTGGCGGTGGTCACGGAGAGCCCCAGGATGGTGATGACCTGGAAGGGCCAGACCATCGCCGACCTGTCCCGGGCTTTCCTGGACACCAACGGGGCGGACAAGCACACCTCTGTCACCGTACCCGACCGCTCCGCCGCCCAGCGGCAGCCCTCCCCCCGGTTCCAGGACCTGCGGGACATGGCCTCCAGCCTGAAGTGCGCCTCCCGCCGGGGACTGACCGAGCGGTTTGACGGCTCCATCGGCGCCGCCTCCGTGCTCATGCCCTTCGGCGGGAGCACCCAGCGCACCCCGGCCCAGTCTATGGCCGCCCTGCTGCCCGTGCTGCCCGGCCAGAGCACCGACCTGTGCTCCGTGATGGCCTGGGGCTTCGACCCAGACACCATGGTCCGCGACCCCTTCACCGGTGCGGCTGCCTCAGTGGTGGACTCTATGGCCAAGCTGGTGGCCGCCGGCTGTGACCGCCGCCAGGCCTACCTCACTTTCCAGGAGTATTTTGAGAAGCTTCGGGACGAGCCCCTGCGCTGGGGCAAGCCCTTCTCTGCCCTGCTGGGGGCCATGGACGCCCAGCTGGGGCTGGATGTGGCTGCCATCGGCGGCAAGGATTCCATGTCTGGCTCCTTCCTGGATCTGGACGTGCCCCCCACGCTGATCTCCTTCGCCATCGCCCCCGCCAAGGCCGGGGAAGTGCTTACGCCCGAATTCAAGGGGGCGGGGCACCCGGTGTATCTGCTGCCCGGCTTCCCCTCCTATGGGGAGCTGAAGACTGCCTGGGACTCCTTCCACCAGTTGTGCCGCCAGGGCAAGGTGAAGGCCGCCTGGGCGGTGGAGGCCGGCGGCGTGGCCGAGGCGGTGATGAAGATGTCCTTCGGCAACTCCATCGGCTTCCAGGCCGATGTGGATGCCGCCGCTCCCTGGTACGGCCCCTGCTCCGGCGCCATCGTGTTTGAGCTGGAAGGGGAGGAGTTCCTCCCCGGCATGGCCTGGCGCATCGGCACCACCACCCAGGAGCCAGTCATTACCATCGGGGAGGACACCGCCTCCATTGCCGAGCTGCTGGAGCGGAACGAAGGGGTGCTGGAGCAGGTGTATCCCACCCAGGCGGGAAAGACGGAAAAAGTGGAGGCCATCTCCTGCGGGGAGCGAGCCCCCATCGTCTGCCAGAGCCGGACGGCCCGGCCCCGGGCGGTCATCCCTGTCTTCCCCGGCACCAACTGCGAATATGACACCGCCCAGGCATGCCTGCGGGCGGGCATCCAGCCCGAGATCGTGGTGGTACGCAACCTGTCCACCGACCTGCTGGCCCAGTCCGCTCAGGCCCTTGAAGAGGCCATCCGCCGCAGCCAGATGGTGGTCCTGCCCGGCGGCTTCTCCGGCGGCGACGAGCCCGACGGCTCCGGCAAGTTCATCGCCTCCTTCCTGCGCAACCCCCGGCTGACCGATGCGATCCATGACCTGCTTCGGGACCGGGACGGCCTGATGCTGGGCATCTGCAACGGCTTCCAGGCCCTCATCAAGCTGGGGCTGGTCCCATACGGGGAGATCCGCCCCATGGACGATCAGTGCCCCACTCTGACCTACAACCTGATCGGCCGGCACCAGAGCCGGTACGTCACCACCCGGGTGGCCTCGGTCCGTTCCCCCTGGATGCTGAAGTCCCAGGTGGGCGACCTGCACGCCATCCCCATCTCCCACGGCGAGGGCCGCTTTGTGGCCTCCGACGAGATGGTCCGCCGTCTGATCCAGAACGGCCAGGTGGCCACCCAGTATGTGGACGGGGCGGGCGTCCCCTCCCTGGACATCGACGTCAACCCCAACGGCTCCATCATGTCCATCGAGGGCATCTTCTCCCCGGACGGCCGGGTGTTCGGCAAGATGGGGCACTCGGAGCGGTACGGCGACTTTGTGGGCCGGAACATTCCCGGAGATAAGCACCAGCCGCTGTTCGAGTCCGGTGCGGAATATTTCAAGTAAAATGTCAAAAAACACTCCCCCGAACGCAGTAAGCCTTCGGGGGAGTGTTTTGTATCCAGGGAGCTGTCGGCGCGCGGTTCCATTTAACACAAGTTTACATGGGGTACAGGGTCATAGCGATCAGGGTGCCCACGATCCCGCGGACCACGCCGGGAATGAGTCCGACTTTCAGGCAGGTCTTAGCGCTGTATCCGCCAGCATTCATCGCCATAGGGACCACAGCAGTGGCCATGGGGGTGACCAGAGAGGACATGGTGGACAGCGCCACCAGGATGATGGGACCGCGGGGGTCACAGCCGATAGAACTGCATGTAATGACCACCAGGGGGATCAGCACCGTGCTCACGGCCCGGTTGTACAGCAGGGAGGTCATCAGGAAGCCCACCACATAGAAAGTGAAGCCGACAATATAGCCGTTGGTAATCCCATCCAGCATCTTGGAGAACACATCGGCCAGCATTTCGGCGGCACCGGTCTGGGCCAGAGCCGTTCCAAATGCGGACACACCCACATATAGCAGGACGGTGCTCATGTTCATGTTTTCAATGGCTTCCCGCTCTGTCAGTACCCCGGAGGCCACCAGAACGATGGCGCCGATCAGCGTCACCTGCCAGGAGGTATAGCCCAGCATCAGGCCGAGAATGACGGCCACGAACACACCGTAGCCCAGGAACTCCCGCACCGGACTGAGGGGAGCCTGCTCCTGGAGCTTGCGCCCGCCGATGGCCGTAATGGGCCGCTCCGGCTGATCGGGGAGGAAGCGAGGAACAACAAAAATGGCCAGCAGGATAGTGACGATCCCCACCGGCAGGAAGACCGCCGTCTCGTTCCACATGTTCAGCTGGGTAGAGGTCCACCCATAGGACTCCATGTACCCGTTCTGCGTCACATACCAGGCGGCATAGGGGCCGATGGGCTCGATGATGAAGCTGGTGGAAACGGCCGCGATGGCAATGGGGTACATCATTTTGGAGGGACTGATGTTCATTCTGTCGCACATGTTCTGGACCAGCGGGTGGACCAGCGCGAAGATGGCCACGATACTGGGCACGAACTGTCCAATGATGCAGGTGATCACCACATAGGACGCCAGTACCTTGGTGAAGGAGCCCTCCGTGACCTTGTACAGCAGCCTGGTGACATTATTGATCATCTGGGTCCGGGTCAGTCCCGCGGCCACTACGAACATGGAGGCCATGGTGATGACCGTGTTGCTGCCAAATGTGGCAATGGCCGCACTGCTGTCCAGGCATCCGAAGAGCACCAGGGCCACCATGGCCGCCAGCGCGGTAAAGGACATGGGGATCTTGTTCGTGAAGAACAGAACAAGCATCACCACAAACAGCGCGATACAGATTACAATAGGTGACATTCTTTTTTCCTCCTCTGCTTTTCTCCGTCTCAGGCTATGCCCGCCCCTCCCTACCAAGCGGGCCGCTTTTCCGTGCGCCGGCCAGAGCCGTTCAGTCGATCCTGGGCTTTACCTCCGGCGGTATGGGGGACGCGTATTTCTGACCACCTGTGCGTTGGCAGAATTCCTCCTGGGCCCGGCGTATGATCTCGGGGTCCTCCAGCGCGTCAATGGCCGACCCGGCCATGACCTTGGCGGCATAAAGCATCCCCTTTTTTGCCATAGCAGATTTCCCTACAGCTACCATCTGCCAGGAGTGCATGGGCACTCCTGCTGGCATGGTGGCGGCATTGATCTGCGCTACCGGGCAGTTCCAGCTTACATCGCCCACATCGGAGGAGACAAAGCCCTGACGTTCTCTGGCCAGCGGGAGCACGATCCTATGGACCAGGGAATCGGCATCCGCCGCCACTCTGGCACGCTCCTCCGGGTCGGTAATCTCAGCGGCCACAGTATCGAAATAAGAGTGTACTGGGCCCAATGTCTCCCGAATGCGCCGGGCCAGTTCCAGGTCCTCCTCCTCCAGCTGGACAGGGGCGACCTCCACCAAGTTTCGCTGCATCAGCTGGTTGAGCTCCGTGTTAATGAGCATGTTGGAGCATGATTTGATAAATGTGATCTCCACCTCTGTCCCTGTCATCATTGCCGCTCCTCTGGCAATTTGATTGACCCGCTGGTAGAGCTCCTTTACCTGAGGCAGCTGGACTGCTCTCAGCAGATACAGTGCCTGGGCGTGGGACTGCACTACACCAGGGGCATTGCCTCCTGTATCAGTGATGGCATAGTGGATGCGGGTGTCTGTGGGGACGTGTTCTCGCAGGAACTGCACTCCCACATTCATCAGCTCCAGGGCGTCCAAGGCGCTCCTTCCCAGCTCGGGAGACATGGCTGCGTGGGCCGACACTCCCTGGAAGCGGTAGCTGATCTGGTAGTTGGCCATGGTGCTCTCCGTAGAGACGCTATTTACTTCCCCGGGATGCCAGCTGAAAGCGATGTCCACTCCATTAAACACGCCATCCCGCGCCATGAATCCTTTCCCGGACCCGTTTTCTTCCGCCGGGCATCCGAAGAATTTGACGGTGCCGGGGAGGCCGGAGTCCTGCAGGTAGTGCTTCAGGGCGATGGCGGCGGCCAGCGAGCCGACCCCCAGCAGATTGTGCCCGCACCCGTGTCCGGGGCCGTTCTCTTCCACCGGCCGCTTTTCGTCCGCTCCGGCCGCCTGGCTGAGACCGGGCAGCGCGTCAAATTCTCCCAAAAATCCGATCACCGGCCCGCCCTGGCCATAGGTCCCG
The DNA here is from genome assembly GCF_001244495.1 of Clostridium phoceensis. Taxonomy (NCBI): domain Bacteria; kingdom Bacillati; phylum Bacillota; class Clostridia; order Eubacteriales; family Clostridiaceae; genus Clostridium; species Clostridium phoceensis. The sequence continues at coordinate 323,694 of NZ_LN866274.1, forward strand.
GAAAAGGCGGTGGGGATGCCGGCCAGCTCCCGCTCCACCTGAAAGCCCTCCTGCTCCAGCGTCTTGCCATAGAGCTCAGCGGCATAGCGCTCGTGGAACCCGGTCTCCGGGTGGTCCCACAGTGTGTCGCTCATGGGCCAAAGCAGCGCCTTTTTTTCCTCAATGACCTCCAGCGCCCGCTCCTTTTTTGTCGCCATTTACTCGTTCTCCTTCCTACTGCTCCTGTCTCGGAATTATTGGAAATTAAATATATAATTACAGACATGTTTCGGAAATTATGGTGTAACTATACTATTTCCATGCCCAGACTGTCAATAGAAAAGGACAGCATTTTTTAATTTCCCCGTTTATTACAAATATTTTGTTCTTGATTTAGTCAGATCACCAGCTTTGTCTTGCATATCTGGCCGTTCTTTTGGACATCTTGATTTGACGACACGCAGAAAAGATTTTCGTCTTATTTTGCGTCATACGCTTGTCTGCGCGGAGCGGTTCCGATATAATATGAGCTGAGGTGATCGGTCCCAATGAACTCTGTCGGCATTTTTACCACCACACGCTCCCTCCAGCACATCATGGACATCGATCAGGAGATCCGCACCTTCTGCAATGTCACCTACCTGCCCTATACCACTCTGGAGCACCTGCTCTATCTCTATGAGCAAAACGCGGAGCAGTTCGATGCCCTGATATTCAGCGGTTCCTACCCTTATAATGTCATCCGAAAGCGATTTCCCAGTGTGGAAGAGATCCCCCATTCCTACTTCAATATCTCTGACCGAGACTACTATCAGCTGATCGCCCACCTGGCGGTCCAAAATCCGGAGCTTGATTTCTCACGCATTTACTTCGACCGGCCGGAGATCCCAGTAGATTTCCACTCTATCTTTCTCAGGGACGGTGTCCCTCTCTTGGGCACCGCCCCCATCGACTGGAGCACAGTGGACGCCGCGGACTGGTATCAGCCTCTCAAACTGTACTACAAAGAGATTTGGGACAGCGGAAAGGTGGACCTGCTGGTGACCCGTTTCGGCAGTATGGAGGACTACTTCCGTCAGCACAATATCCGCCACAGGTTCCTTTTCCCCTCTCCCGGTTCTATGCTGGAGACCTTCCGCGGTCTGGTCATGCAGCTGCGCACCCAGTCTATGCATGATTCCGCCGCCTGCCTGGGGCTGATCCGTTCCATCATGCCCCTGTCCAAGGAACAGTGGGCCGCACTGGGGGACCGTCTTCAGGCCTGCAACAAACAATTCGGCACCCCCTTCCTCATCTATGAGCACGGGGAGCACTATGAGATCACCACCAATATTTCAGTCCTGAAAGACCTCACGCAGCAGTACACCATCTGTCCTGTGACTGCCTTTCTGGAGGCGGGACTGGATTTTCCCATCTGTACCGCCTGGGGCTGTGCCGGCAACGTAGTGGATGCCCACCGAAACGCCCAGCGGGCGCTGAAAGAGGCGCTGCTGTGCAAGGGGTCCGCCGCCTTTATCGTGATGGAGGACAACACCATCATCGGCCCGCTCTCCAGCGTCCGCCGCATTTCCTATACCGATGCGCCCGATGAAAAGCGGCTGGAGCTCAGCCACCGTCTCTCCATCTCCCCCCTCTATTTGAGTAAGATCGTCTCCGTCCTTACCCAGAAAGGAAACGACACTCTCTCTGCGGAGGAGCTATCCTTCTATCTGGATATCACCCCTCGCAGTGCTCTCCGGATCCTATCCAAGCTGGAGGCCGGCGGCTACGCCTCTGTACAGTTCCGGCGGCAGCTCAACTTGAGAGGCCGCCCGGCCAAGATCTATCAGATCCACATCCAGGACCTGACCTGACGCCCCCAAACCTGTCTCATCCGCAGGAGGTACTACGCCTATGAAAAAGATCCCTACATACAGCGGGACTCTGCGCAGCCATTTGCTGGCCGTCCCCCACTGTATTTCAGAATGCAGCGGCATCCGCATCTTTGGCCGCCGCATCAAATCCCTGGTGTTCACCACCGATGTGGCCATCATCAAGAACGTCAACGGAGACGCCATCATCGCGGTCTATCCCTTTACCCCCCAGCCCTCCATTGCCCAGGCCATCATCAGTGTGGCCGACGTCCCGGTGTTCGTGGGCGTGGGAGGCGGGATGACCAGCGGCTCCCGCTCCGTCCGGCAGGCGGAGTACGCAGAGCACCAGGGGGCCTTCGGCGTTGTGGTCAACGCCCCCATCACAGACGAGACCATCACCCAGATCAAGCATGTGGTGGACATCCCGGTCATCGCCACCATCATCTCTTCTGAGATGGATGTCGCCGGGCGTGTCCGGGCCGGAGCCGATATTTTGAATATCTCAGGGGCCGCACGCACCCCTGAGATCGTGGCCAAGATTCGAAAAGATTTCCCAGACATCCCCATCATTGCCACCGGGGGCCCCACAGAGGAGGACATCCTCCGCACCATCCAGGCCGGAGCCAACGCCATTACTTATACCCCTCCCTCCACCGGTGAGCTGTTTTCCGTGCGGATGCACCAGTACCGCGCCCAGTTCCATCCGGAATAAAAGGTATGACCGCCGCCGCTTTTAAGCTGTTTTTAATGCTGGCTTTCTCCCCCTTTCAGAATCAAATGGTAGGATAGCGTCAGTAGGAAGGAGGAAATTCAAAATGATTACCCTATTCACGCTGTCTCTGCTCTGCCTGGCTGTGATCCTGGTCCTGGGCGTGGTGCTGACCATCCTCAGTGTGCCGTTCCTGGTCATCCTGGGCCTGCTGCCCTGGCTTCTGCGCATCGCCGCCGCGGTCCTGCTGATCCGCGGACTGCTGGACCATCCCTTCCGTTGGGAAAATCTGATCCCTGCCGCTGTCGCCTTTGGGCTTTCTGTTCTTCTGCACTGACCTAAAGAGCAGGGGCGGAGCCCCCTTCGTCCCCGCTCTTTTCCCACCGGAAAAAATAACAGATTTTCTTGCAAAAAAATGTTGACAAATCGGAACACTTCGGTTATACTAACTCTTGCCCTGTTCGAGACGGGCAGACATGGCGGCATAGCTCAGTTGGCTAGAGCATGCGGTTCATACCCGCAGTGTCCCCGGTTCAAATCCAGGTGCCGCTACCATTACAATCTAACAGAGCATTGGCTCTGAGCCATATACGGCCCGGTGGTCAAGCGGCTAAGACACCGCCCTTTCACGGCGGTAACACGGGTTCGATTCCCGTCCGGGTCACCACCTTTTTTTGAGCCGTCCATATGGAGGCATAGCTCAGCCGGTAGAGCGTCCGCCTCACACGCGGAAGGTCACAGATTCGAGTTCTGTTGTCTCCACCAAGAGGAAGAGTGCCACACCAATAGGTGTGGCACTCTTCTTATATTGTTCTGAGACGGGAACGATTTCCCTGTCCCTGTGAAACAAAATGCAGGATCTGCGCAGCAATTTTCTCTGGGTATCATAAGAACACCGATTTGCGCGATGTCTACCAAAAGTCTACCAAAAAAGGGCGGCGGGGGCCTGGAGTTTCAGGGCCCTGCCGTTCCTTCTGTTTTTGCGTGTCTACCAAATGTCTACCAGGGAAACTTTTTAGGCGTGATCCCAGAGATTTTTCCCCTGATCTTCCCCTTTTTATAACCAATTCCTCCTGTGCCAGAAGTGTTGTACAGGCATAGTGGGCCGAAATGTTCTGGAAAAGGCCCGGTTTGTCAGAAAACAGCGACTTTTGTCAATATAAAAAGGAGGAATATCCAATGAGAAACCTGAAGCGTGCTCTCAGCCTGGCTCTGGCTTCCGTTATGCTCCTGGGCATGATGGTCGTGGGCTCCAGCGCTAAGGGTATCGACGATTTCACCGACAAGGCCGAGATCGTCAATCAGGATGCCGTGGCGGTCACCTCTGCCATCGGCATGTTCGAGGGCTACGAGGACGGGTCCTTCGGCCCCGAGAACGTAGTCACCCGCGCCGAGATGGCGGTCATCATCTGCACCATGCTGTACGGTGCCGGTGTGAACGTCAACCAGTTCGCAGAGACCAGCGTGTTCACCGACGTCCCCGCCTGGGCGGAGGGCTATGTGAACCTGTGCTCCAGCCTGGGCATCGTGGCCGGCGTGGGCGACGGCAAGTTCGACCCCAACGCCACCGTGACCACCGCGCAGGCCGTGCTGATGCTGTGCCGCGCCCTGGGCTACTTCCAGAGCGCCGCTGACTTCGGCAATGACTGGATGCTGGCCGCCACCGCCAAGGGCACCGCTCTGGGCCTGTACGGCGACCTGAAGCTCACCGCCAACGCCGGGCTGACCCGCGACAACGTGGCTGAGCTGGTGTTCAACGCCCTGACCAAGGCCGTGCCTGTTCAGTACAACGAGCTGCTGGGTGTGTACTACAACGAGAACCAGGGCATCATCTACTCCCTGGAGTTCAACTACCTGCAGACCCTGGGCTACAAGAACTTCGACCTGGTGTACCGCACCGACACCGAGACCATCTACGGCCGTCCCGCCACCACCTGGGGCACCGGCTCTTACAACGCCCGCACCGATGCCGGCACCACTCAGAAGGACGAGTATCTGACTGAAAACGGCGGCCTGATCGCCGACAAGGTCCGGATGCTGGACAAGGACGAGATCATCACCGTCCCCAACACCCCCGACTACATCTACACCAACGGCACTGATGAGTCTGACGTGTATGCTGATCTGGGTGCTGCCGTGTGCAATGACGCCCGCGGCCAGCAGGCTGACGAGGAGTACACCTGGACTGCCTTCATCAACGGTGAGGAGCAGGATGATGAGATCATCCCCGGGAAGAATGTTGATGAGAAGTGGGAGTACACCGACAAGGGCGCTGTCGTGGAGATTTACATCGACGACTACACCCTGGACGTGACCGTGGTGGAGATCAACTACTACCTGGGCGAGGTCTCCAACGTGAAGACCGATGATGACGACGCTGACTACATCACCGTCCGCGCTCTGTCTGAGGAACCCAGCCTGGACGACAACACCTTCTACACCACCGATTTTGCTGAGGACGACTATGTGGTCTTCACTGTGGACTTCAACGAGGACGAGGACTTCTACATCTGCGAGCTGATGGCCCCCGAGACCGTCACCGGCCAGGTCACCCGCGTCCAGAATGAGGACAACAGCGAGAATACCTATGTGCGTCTCAGCGGTGATGACGGCAAGTACTACTACACCGCTCTGGATACCCACATGGTCTATGATGTGAGCGATCCTTCCTGGGGCGACAAGCACCCCGAGCTGAACGTGGAGTACGTTCTGTATCTGACCCCCGAAGGCTATGTTCTGGGCTTTGAGCCCGCTGAGGAGTCCATCGATCAGTACCTGTATGTGGACGACTCCGACGAGGAGCTGAAAGACTGGGTGGCCCGCGTGTACCTGCCCGACGGCACCACCGCCAAGGTGGACGTGAAGAGCAAGGTCCGCGACCTGCCTGAGCTTGAGGACGGCGACTTCTGGCCCACCAACTTCAACTCCAATGGCTTCGATGCCGATGACGAGATCCAGTGGGTCAAAAAGGATGAGAAGACCGTCAGCGGCATTGACAACCTGATCTGGAAATACTCTGTGAGCAATTCTGACGTGTACACCCTGACCTATGCCGAGGATCAGTACTACTATGACGGCGCTGAGATTCACAACGGCAAGGCCTACATCGACGCCGGCGACGAGGACTTCAAGCTCATCGTGGACCGCAAGACCATCTTCGTGGATGTGAACGGCGAAGTGGCCTATACCGGCTATGACGAGGTCCCCAATGTGGAGAACGCCGAGATCGCCTATGTCCTGGACGGCGACAACAACGAGAAGGCGGATGGCAAGATCGCCGAGGTCGTCTTCATCCTGGACGGCGAGATCTATGACGACAACGCCACCTATTTCGTCCTGGCCGACACCGACCGCGAGTCCGGCGACTATGACGATGACGACTACTACTGGGAGTATGAGAACGCCTATGTGGACGGCCAGAAGCAGAGCGTGTTCGTGACCTATGACGCCGTGAACGATCTGTACGGCAGCCCCAGAACTGTCCTGAAGGAAGGCGTGCTCTATAAGGCCACCCAGACCATCGAGGACGGCCAGTACATCTCCAAGCTGGAGGAGGCCGCCGCTAAGGTGAGCGGCGAGCCCACTGCCGTCGGCGACAATGCCTTCTGGATCGACGATGCCAACGATAAGGAGCACAAGTTCGACACCGACGAGGAGACCATCTATGTCACCGTCCGCAAGCTGGTGGACGTGAAGGGCAATGTGGAGTGGAAGATCGACGATGGTGACATCGACGATCTGAAGGACCTGAAGTCCGACAAGAACACCACCTACTCCGCCAAGGATGCCTGGGTTATGAAGACCGTTGATGACGAGACTGCCCGTCTGGTGTACATCTTCTGGACTGAGACCGAGAAGGGCGACACCCGCGATATCACCTTCACCGGTTCTGACTTCACTGTGAAGTCCGAGTCCGCCACCACTTCTGTGGACGGCAAGGTGGCCACTGTCAACGACAAGGGCATGGATGCCAAGTTCTCTATCAGTGCTGCTGACGGTTATGACCTGGTCTCCGTGAAGCTGGAAGACGGCACCGTACTTACAGCCAAAGACGGCGTCTACACCATCAAGAACGTCACCAAGGACATGAAGGTCGAGGTGACCACCAAGGCCATCGTGAAGGCTGACGGCACTGTGACTCTAAACGGTGACGGCACCATCACTGTGACCTACGAGGGCGAGATGCCCGCTCTGGAGGCAGCCATTGCGGCCATCGAGAAGAAGCTGGCTGACGAGGGTTACAAGAACGTGACCATCAGCAAGGCCGGCTCCACCTATACCTTCAGCGGCCAGGATAAGCTGGGCTATGACAGCAAGTTCACCTGGGATGTCGACACTGATCTGGTCGAGGTCATCACCTACACCCTGAACGGAAAAGAGACGACCGCTCCCGCAGGCGAGACGATCACGTACACTTCTAACTGGATCGTGGTGAACGGCAAGGGTGTTCAGACTGATGTCATCCCTGAGGCTGGCGATGTGATCGACACCGACATGTTGGCGATCACTGTGGATGGAGGAAAGCCTGAGTACATCAAGAATGGCTCCACCTACACCGTTGAGGCGAAGGATGGCTCCACCACCGCCAAGATCGGCGCTGACTATGTGGCCTATGGCGATGCGAGCGCCGCCCTGAATGCCGATACCGTCGTCACCACCGGCTTTGTGAAGTACACCATCATGAATGCGGATGATACCGAGTCCAGCAGCGATTACGTAGTTGCTGGCGAGGCTCCTGCCGCTGTGACCGGCGCAAACGGCACTGGCTTCATCTACACTGTGGGCGATGTTGATAAGGGCTATCTGGCATATAGTAGCGCTATCCCCGCTGCCGATATGACTGGCGATGTGGTCGTGTATCGTGGCTATGTTACTGTGACCTATGTTGACACTAATGACATTGGTATCACCGGTGAAGAGGTAGTCAAGTATAACGAGACTTCCCTCGAGGTGACCTATGGCGTGGGTGCTAACAAGCAGGTGGGTGATTCCGCGACGGTTGCGATTGCTGGTACTAATGTTACCAGCGATAATGATACTTTCTCTGTTATTGCGACCGATATGGTGCGTGAGAATACTCTGACCATTGATCCTGCCAGCGGAAATGTTACCGTTACTGCTACGATTTCCTGAGTAGATTTCTCTGAAATTTAAACTACTACGGAATCATAGAGCACCCCCGGGCCGAAGCCCGGGGGTGCTCTTATTACGGCTCAGGCATCCGCGTCCAGCAGGGCCAGCAGGGTGTAGCGCTCCCCGGCGGCGTTTGCGGCAAGCACCGGGTCGTCATTGGCCAGTTCCCAGCTCACGGTGCTGCCCTCCCATACAGCCCGGGATTTGGTGTCCACGTTCCCGTACCGCAGATAGATGTAGGATTCCCCCTGGATCGCACACAAAAAGGTCACGATCCCGCCCATGATCAGCACCGCCGCCGGCCTGTGGGGAAAGGTGAAGCTGCGGCCGCCGCTCCCCGTCCCCGTATAGGTGAGCATGTAGAGCTGGCAGTTGCGCGCTCTCAGCTCGTGGAGGGCCCTGTCGATCCTGGCGTTGTCCGCATTGAACTCGGTGCGCAATACCTGGTCCCGGCCCTTCCATTGATTCAGCTCATAATACTGTGTCTGTCCGCTTGCCATAAAAATTCCCTCCTGTTCTGACTGGGCCCGTCATATCCGGGCCCGTTCAAAACCGGAGGGAAACGCTGTTTTGTGAGATGTTTTGATACAAATTATGGAAGCTTGGCAGAACTATGCCCAGCTTACCTCCGCGGATACAGCACACCTTGGGCACTTTGCGGGTCATGCGCTGGGCGTCCCACCGCCGCCCCATCCACACCCCTGCTGAGATGGCGGGACGCCCTCTCAAAACGCATGGTCAAAAGCAATAGATGCTATGTGATATTGGTATTTGTCTTTTGTGCAGGTTTCTCGGATAATACAAGTACAAGACAGGCCGTTGGGAGGTGACACTGCCGCTGGACCCTCCCAGGGGAAAACGACGGGAGGTAACGGCATGAAAGTAATCGATCCATTTTTAGATGGAGAAGGAGTCTGGCAGGGGGACAGTCCCGGCACGATGCGCAAGCGATTCCAGTGCTTTGGCATCAAAAACTCGGTGGACTTCTGTTCCAATGTCACAGTGTACGCACCTGGAGAGGGGAGCGTGTTCCACAACCACCCCTCCTCTGAGGAGCTGAGCTATGTCATCAGCGGCTCCGGTGTGATCCAGGACATGGAGCAGAATGTGAAGGCCCATATCGATCAGGGAAAACTGATCCTGATAGACCGGGGTGAGATCCACCGGATCTTCAATGACGGAAGGGCGCCGCTGATCGTCCTTCTGGTCTGTACGGCGCACACTCCCATGCCGGAGGGCTGACCTGCACACAAGGAAATGAGGAGGTATAAAATGAAACTGCTGAAAAAAATCGACAAGAATCTGGAACGCTGGGTCATGTTTCTCCTGCTGGCGGGTATGACGCTGGTGCTGGGTATCCAGATATTCTGCCGCTTCGTGCTCAACAACTCGCTGACCTGGTCGGAGGAGCTGGCCCGCTTCATGTTTATCTGGAGCACCTTCCTCAGCATAGGGTTCTGTCTGAAGGAAGGGATCTCCCTGAAGATCGACACTCTGATCTCCCTCTTCCCCAAAAAGGTACAGGCGGTCATCCTGCTGTTGGGAGACGTTGTGATGACAGTCTTTTTCCTCTATCTGCTCCCCAGTGCCTGGGAGTTCGCCTACGCTTCAGTGGAAAACGGCCAGACCAGCGCCGCCTGCGGGATACCTATGTATTTTGTCCAGGGCTCCCTGATGGTGGGCTTTGCGCTGGCCGCATTCCGGGCGGCTCAGGGGGTATGGAGCAACCTGCGCACCCTGCTTCAGAAAGGAGATGAGTGAGTATGTCAGCCGTGGTCCTTTTTGTCCTGTTTTTTGTCATCCTGCTCTTCGGCCTGCCCATCTCGGTCACCATGGGCATCAGCTCCATCCTGCCCTGGGTCGTGGACAACACCTTCGCGGCCAATCTGGTCATGGTCCTGCGGCAGATGATGAGCGGCGTCAACAGCCTGACTCTGCTGGCCATCCCCATGTTTATGCTGTCCGGCACCATTATGGCCCGGGGTGGCATCTCCAAAAAGCTCTTTGACGTCTTTACTTATTTCGTGGGCAATGTGATCGGCGGCGTGCCCTGTGCCGTCATCATCACCTGCCTGTTCTACGGGGCTATCTCCGGCTCCGCCCCTGCCACAGTGGCGGCTGTGGGCGCCATGACTATCCCGGTCATGGTCAACCTGGGCTATTCCAAAGAGTTTTCCACCGCTGTGGTCACGGTGGCCGGCGGCCTGGGCTGCATCATCCCCCCCAGCATCCCCTTTGTGCTGTACAGCACCTCGGCGGGCACCTCCGTGGGCGATATGTTCATTGCCGGCATCGTGCCGGGCCTGCTGCTGGGCGGCCTGCTGATGATCTATGCGGTCTACTACTCCGCCCGCAGAGGGGAGGACCGGGTGCGCATCAAGGCGGTGATGGGGGAGCTGAGGGGACAGGGATTCCTCCGGCTGTTCCTGGACAGCTTCTGGGCGCTGCTCACCCCGGTCATCATCCTGGGGAGCATCTACGGCGGCATCGCCACTCCCACTGAGGCGGCGGTGATCTCGGTCTACTATGCCCTGTTCGTCAGCGTGTTCATTTATAAGACCATCAAGGTCTCGGAGATCCCCGCTGTTTTTATGGAGTCTCTGAAGACGATCGCCCCCATCCTCTTCGTGCTCTCCGCCGCCGTCTCCTTCGGCCGCGTGCTGGCCCTGATGAACGTGCCGCAGATGGTGGGTGCTTGGATCACATCCTCCTTCTCCAGCAAGTGGACGATCCTGCTGGTGGTCAACATCTTCCTGCTCTTCGTGGGCATGGTGATGGACGCCGCCCCGGCCATTCTGATCCTCACGCCTATCCTGGCGCCGGTCATGACCGCCATCGGGGTGGATCTGGTCCACTTCGGCATCATGATGGTGGTGAACCTGGCAGTTGGCTTTGTCACTCCTCCCGTTGGGATCAATCTGTTTGTCGCCAGCTCCATGACCAAGATCCCGGTGATCCGGATCGCAAAGGTCTCGCTGCCCTTTACCATACTGTTTGCCATCGGCCTAGTTTTGATCGTGATCTTCCCACAGATCTCGCTGTGCCTGATCCGCTGACTTCTGTTTCCTCTTCTCTTGCAGAAAGACGTTGCCCACTCTCCCCGGGCAGCGTCTTTCTGCTTTTCTATATATGCGGGACATCGCGCCCCTGTGCTGTGGGAACGGTTCAGGAGGGAAGCTCGCCCACCCGGTCCATAATGTAGTCCCGAAAATTTTTGACCACTGGCCGCAGGGTCTCCCCCTTGGGCCAGCACATGAACATGGGGCGGTGGAGCTCCGAATTCTCCAGCGTCAGGGGGACCACATCGTAGATGCTCAGCTCTGTCATTCTGGGCATGAGGGCCACGCCCAGACCAGAGGCTACAGCACTGGCCATCACCTTTTCCGTGTCCACCTCCTGGATAATGTTGGGGGTGAGCTGAAACCGGCGGAAGACGTCGTCTATCCAGTACCGGGTCCCGCAGTTATAGGTATAGGAGACCATGGGCTCCCGAATCAGATCCTGGAGCTTCACACTCCCGCGCAGAGCCAGGGGATGGCGGCTGGAGACCACGGCGACGATCTCCTCGTCAAAAATGTGAAAATATTCCAGTTGGTCGCTGTCCATTCGGGCGCCGAACCCCAGGTCGAGAGTCCGGTTGGCAAAGGCGTCAATGATCTTTGCCGCCTGCTTTTCACTGAACTCAAACTGGATGGCCCGGTTGTCCTCATTTTCGTAAAAGCCCTTGATCATATTGGGGATAAAGCGGTTGCTCACGGTGTAAGCCAGGGCAATGCGGATCTTGCCCATGTTGGGGTTGAGCATGTTTTTCAGCTCCTGGTTGGCCAGCTCCAGCTCCGCGGTGATCCGGTCCACATGGATCAGGAACTGCTTTCCGTATTCTGTGATATCAATATTCCGCCCCACCTTGAAGAAGAGAGGGACGCCCAGCTCACGCTCCAGATCCCCGATGGAATGGCTCAGGCTGGATTGGGCGACCAGGAGCTGTTCTGCGGCTTTGGTATAGTTTTTCAGCCTGCTGATGGCCTGAAAGTAATACAGCTGCTGAAGATTCATGTCAGCGGTCCCTCCCCGGAATTTGGGTCAAATTTTGTCTAAAATTATTATAGCACCCCTTTTTCCACAGCGTCAAGACAGGAAAAAGTCCCAAAAAGAACCAAAAAGAAAGGTATGTTCAAAACCGATCTCTGGTATGTGATACCGGTATTGGAATTCTGAAAAGGGCTCTGATAAGATTGAGTCATCAGAACAAGCGGCCGCCTCAGGCGGCGAGTCAAATCAGGAAGGGAGAATTCAAATGAACACCACAAAGAAACTGATCAGCTTGACCCTCGCAGCAGCAATGTCTCTGTCTCTGGCAGCCTGTGGAGGAGGGGGGACCTCCGCGGGTTCCACCCCGCCCCCGTCCGGCTCCAGCACAGGCTCCGGCGCCGTTCAGAGCGTGGCGGATTACGACATCCAGCCTGAACTGGACAGCTCTGTGGACTACACCCAGGGCGACTCCTACTCCTTCATCATTGCCACCGACGGCGCCGAGGACCGCGTGGACGGCCTGTTGGTCCATTACATGGCGGATCAGCTTAACGCTATCACCGGCGGCCGCATCCAGCTGCAGATGTATTTCAACGGCTCCATGGGGACCGACACTGAGCTGTGCGAATCTACACAGGCCGGTGATGTGGCCTTCTTCCTGGGGTCCACCGCATTCACCGCCAATTTCGTCCCTGAGCTGAATGCCATTGATCTCCCTTTCCTCTATCAGGATGCCCAACAGTTCCGGGATACCATGGACGATGAGACGGTCTTCCGCTTCTACGAGGAGAAATACCAGGATAAAGGCTTTGAGCTCATCGGCTTCTTCGACCAGGGCATGCGTCAGATGACCAGCAACATCAAGGTCCAGTCCCCTGACGACATGCAGGGACAGAAGATCCGGGTCATGGAGAACCAACTGCACATCTCCATCTGGCAGGCGCTGGGCGCCAACCCAACCCCTATGGCCTTCTCTGAGGTCTATATGGCGCTGCAGCAGGGCACCATCGATGCCCAGGAGAACCCCTTTGAGGTCATCTACGCCAACCGCCTGTATGAGCAGCAGGACTATGTGATCCTGACAAACCATCTGCCCGCATCCCACAACCTGCTGATCAGCCAGGTCGTCTACAACGGCCTGAGCGATACAGACAAGGAGCTGATCATGGCTGTGGGCAAGGCCGCCATTCAGTATTCCAGAGAGCAGTGCGACGCCCGGCTCTCTGAGCGTATGGACTTGGTGGCTCAGACCGGAACCGAGATCGTGGAACTCCCCGCCGACGTTCTGGAGCAGCTGCGGGACAAGTGCTCCGGTGTCTATGACGAGGTCCGCGCCACCTACGGCGATGAGCTGGTGGACATGCAGATCAGCACCGCTGAGAAATACGCCTGAGCGGAACGTCTGAGATAGAAACTGTTCGTCCTCCGGGGAGCGGGCACCGCGGGCCCCGTTTCCCGGAGGATGATATCTTTTAGGAGGCAACTGATGAAACACCTTTACTCCCTGGTCCATTTGACAAACATCAGCTGTCCGCCCCCGGAGATGATCCGGGTGGCGGCCAGGGCGGGCTATGATGCGGTCAGCCTGCGGACCATCCCCATGGGGCTGCCGGGGGAGCGTCCCTATGACATCGCAAAGGATCCCCATCTGCTTCGTGAGACCCGGCGGGCCGCTCAGGAGACAGGCATCCTGCTGCACGATACAGAGAATGCCCGCATCGCGGCTGGAGTGGATGTGCAGGACTATGAACCGGCGCTGGCGGCCGCAGCAGAGCTGGGCATCCGGCACATCCTGACCAACATCTGGACCCCGGACCGCTCATTTTATACCGATCAGTTCTGCCGGCTGTGTGAGCTGGCCGCCCGATATGAGCAGACGGTCAGCGTGGAATTCGTCACATGGGCCAGTGTCACCGATCTCCGTCAGGTCAGGCAGCTGCTCCTGGACTCCGGCAAAGAGAACGTGGGCGTGGTGGTAGACTGCCTGCACTTTTACCGCTCCCGGGTCCAGCTGCATGAGCTGGAGGAGTGCCCCCAGAGCTGGTTCCATTACGCGCACCTGTGCGACTGTGAGGCCCCAATTCCCGCGGATGAGGCGGCACTGATCCACACCGGCCGGGCGGAACGCCTGTATCCCGGGGAGGGTGCAATCCCCATCGCGGAGATCATTTCCAGGATCCCGCAGGTGGTGTGCGGTGTGGAAGTGCCCCACCTGACAAGAGTGGAAAAGATAGGCTATGAGACCCATGCCAGACGGGCCCTGGAAGGGGCAAAGGCATGTCTGGGGGAGCAACGATAAGACTGGAGGGATATGCAATGGAGCGATATGAACATAAAGTTGTGCTGATCACTGGCGCGGGGGATATCGCCGGCGCCACTGCCCGGCGGCTGCTGTCTGAGGGCGGAAAAGTGGCGCTGACCGATTTTTCCCGGGAGGCGCTGGACCAGGAGGCCAGGATGCTGAAAGAGGAAGGCTGGGATGAGGACCGGGTGATGACCATCCCGGGCGACGTCCGAAGCTTGGAGGACTGCCAGGCCGCCGCAGCCGAAGTAAAGGAAAAGTGGGGCAGGATCGACGTCTTGGTAGCCACGGCAGGTATTCTCCGTCACTTTCCCATCGATGAGCTGACAGAAGCCCAGTGGCAGGATGTGATCGACATTAACTTGACAGGGGTCTATCATTCGGTGAAAGCGGTGGTCCCCGCCATGAAGGAGCAGAACTACGGCCGGATCGTACTGATCTCCTCCATTGGGGGCCGCACGGGCCGCCCGGGGGTGGGGGTGAATTACGCTGCCGCAAAGGCTGGGATCAACGGCATGGCCATGTGCCTGGGATATGAGCTGGGCCCCTGGAACATTACCGTGAACAGCGTAGCGCCTGGGCCGCTGAAGGGGAAAATGTTCCTCTCTCTCTCTCAGGATAAGGTGGATAAGCTCTCTGCGGGTGTCCGCATCCCGAGACTGGGAGAGCTGGATGACATCGCCGGCGCCATCGCATACCTGGGCAGCGATGACGCATCCTGGACCACTGGTGAGGTGCTGGATGTGAACGGAGGCCTGCAATACTGACCGATCCAGAACCGTGGGCCCAACGAGAGGTCACTCCTGCGGGATACGCCTGCAGAACGCAAAAAGATCCCCGTCCATTTTCACAATGGACGGGGATCTTTCGGTGTGAAAAGGGCTGGGCTCAGCCGTTGCTCTGAGCCTGGACCAGGGCAACCAGACCGCTGCTGCCGATACGGTCGGCCCCCAGTTCCAGGTAGGTCTGGGCCTCCTCCAGGGTGCGGATGCCGCCGGCCGCCTTGATCCTCACATCGGGGCTGCAGTGCTCCCGGAACAGCTTCACATCCTCATAGGTAGCGCCGCCGGTAGAGAAGCCAGTGGAGGTCTTGATAAAGTCTGCTCCGGACATGGAGACGATACGGCACATGGCCTGCTTCTCCTCACAGGTCAGCAGGCAGGCCTCCACGATGACCTTCAGGATACGTCCCTTACAGGATGCTTTGACCGCCTTGATCTCCTCCAGCACCCCCTCCCAGTCGCCGCTCTTCACCAGGCCCAGATCAGCCACCATGTCGATCTCGTCCGCTCCCCCGCGGATGGCGTCCTCGGTCTCGAACACCTTGACCTCAGGAGTGGAGTAGCCGTTGGGGAAACCCACCACGGTGCATATCTTCAGCTGATTGCCCACATAGGCGGCGGCCCGCTTCACATAGCGGGGCGGGATGCAGACGGAGGCAGTGCGGCAGGTGAGGCCCTCGTCACAGACCGTCTTGACCTGGTCCCAGGTGGCGGTGGGGGTCAGAAGTGTGTGATCCACGTGGCGAAGCAGTTCGCTGTAATCCATATTCTATGATCTCCTTCCTGTATGGGGCGCAGAGATACCCATTTTCGGCTGTTTTCTCTCTATTTTACCCTATGGCGCGGCGATTGTCCAGCCCCGGGGCCGGTCATTCAGAAAGAAGGGGCCGGAGGATCTCCTCCGGCCCTTATTTGCGCCTGTACAGTCTATGAGGCGCCAACTGAAAAGATTCCTGGCCGCTGACGCCGTTACAGAGCCGCCTTCAGTGCCTCTGCCCGGTCGGTCTTCTCCCAGGACAGGTCCAGGTCGTCCCGCCCAAAGTGCCCATAGGCCGCCAGCTGGCGGTAGATGGGGCGGCGCAGCCCCAGATCCCGGATGATGGCAGCCGGACGCAGGTCAAAGACTTGTTCCACTGCGTCGGAGAGCTGTTCGTCCGGCACCGTTCCGGTGCCGAAGGTATCCACGCGGACGGAGACGGGGCGGGCCACACCAATGGCATAAGCCAGCTGGACCTGGCAGCGCCGGGCCAGCCCGGCGGCCACCACGTTCTTCGCCACCCAGCGGGCGGCATAGGCGGCCGACCGGTCCACCTTAGTGGGGTCCTTGCCGGAGAAAGCGCCGCCTCCGTGGGGAGCGCTGCCGCCGTAGGTGTCCACGATGATCTTCCGCCCGGTGAGGCCGGAGTCTCCCTGAGGACCGCCGATGACGAACCGGCCGGTGGGGTTGACGTAGATCTTGGTCTGATCGTCCAGCAGCTCGGCAGGGATGATAGGCTTGATGACCAGCTGGATCATATCCTGCCGGATCTGGTCCAGGGACGCCTCCGGCCCGTGCTGGGTGGAGACCACCACCGCGTCCACCCGCAGGGGGCGGTTCTCTCCGTCATACTCCACCGTGACTTGGGTCTTGCCATCAGGGCGCAGGTAGTCCACCAGTCCCTCCTTGCGGACCTGGGTCAGACGGCGGGCCAGCCGCTGGGCCAGAGAGATGGGCAGCGGCATCAGCTCGGGGGTCTCGTCGCAGGCGTAGCCGAACATCATGCCCTGGTCCCCAGCCCCGTTGTCCAGGCCGTCGTCCTGGGTGCCCTCCTTGGCCTCCAGACACTTGTCCACGCCCATGGCGATGTCGGGGGACTGCTCATTGATGGAGGTGACCACCGCGCATGTGTCACAATCAAAGCCGAACTTGGCCCGGTCATAGCCGATCTCCTTCACAACCTGTCGGGCGATCTTTGGGATGTCCACATAACAGGAGGTAGTGATCTCCCCCATCACGTGGATCAGGCCGGTGGACGCCGTGGTCTCACAGGCCACCCGGGCGTCCGGGTCCTGGGCCAGGATGGCGTCCAGTACCGCATCTGAGATCTGGTCGCAGATCTTGTCAGGATGGCCCTCGGTCACTGATTCAGAGGTAAACAGTCGCTTTGCCATAATATTTCGTCCTTTCTTCTGTCGGGGGGATGAAAAACGCTCCGCCGAGGCGGAGCGTCAGAGTCCATGCACCCTCATCTTTCGATACACTACCGCCGGATTTGGCACCTTGCGGAACGCAGGTTGCCGGGCTTCATCGGGCCGTTCCCTCCACCACTCTTGATAAGGCTATTCAGTTTGTAAAAATCATTCTATCAGATTTTGTAGATTTGTCAATGGAAAGATCAAGATCCGCCGCAGTTTTTTACAGTGTCTTTGCCATCTCGGAGATGATGTCCACGCACCGCTGGATGCCGATGATTCCGCTGTCCAGAGAGAGGTGGTAGTTCTGGGACATGCCCCAATCCCCGTCGGTATAGTGCTTGTAGTAGACGCGGCGCCTCTTGTCCTTCTCCTCCAGGCGTTTTTCCGGGCTCTTCTCGCTGGAGCCGTACAGGCGCACGATACGGTCCGCCCGGGCCGCCATAGAGGCGTGAATGAATACGTTGAGACAATCCTCCCGTTCCCGCAGGATATAATCGGCACACCGGCCCACGATGACGCAGGGCTCTTTTTCCGCAAGGCTCCGAATGACCCTGCACTGAATGGCCCAAAGAAAATCATTGGCGGACATTCCCTCCATGGCTCCCTGGGACCCCCGGGCAGCAAAACCAAAAGAGAGCCAGTTTTTGGAGGGGGCATACTCGCCAGCCTGTTCAATGTACTTCTCATCAAAGCCGGTCTCCACCGCGACCTGGCGGACCAGCTCCTTGTCATAATAAGAATATCCCAGCTTCTGTGCCACCTCCTTGCCGATGGTGCGCCCGCCGCTGCCAAACTCACGGCTGATCGTAATGATTCGTTTGCTCATACTATCGTCCTCCTACAACACCGGATCTTGAGACTATTGGCCACAGAAAAGATATGCACTGAGGCATACCCTTCAGAAAAGGTACACTGTATTTCCGAAAACTCCGATTCTTTTGTGTGCCCCCTAGGGGGCGAAAACCTCTACACACAAACAAAAACCGAAATTAGAGATTTTTAATGATTATACTATGCCAATGCAGGTTTTTCAAGTGTACAGGGAATACACCGTTGCAAAGACAGATGTAAAAAAGCAAAATGTCTACCAAAAGTCTACCAAAAAAGGGCGGCAGGGGCCTGGAGTTTCAGGGCCTCGCCGCCCCTCCTGTTTTCATGTGTCTACCAAATGTCTACCAGGGAAACTTTTTGGGTAGAATCTCGGGGATTTTTCCCCTGATCTCTCCCTTTTTATAACCAATTCCTCCTGTGTCAGAAGTGTTGTACAGGCATAGTGGGCCGAAATGTTCTAGAAAAGGCCCGGTTTGTCAGAAAACAGCGACTTTTGTCAATATAAAAAGGAGGAATATCCAATGAGAAACCTGAAGCGTGCTCTCAGCCTGGCTCTGGCTTCCGTTATGCTCCTGGGCATGATGGTCGTGGGCTCCAGCGCTAAGGGTATCGACGATTTCACCGACAAGGCCGAGATCGTCAATCAGGATGCCGTGGCGGTCACCTCTGCCATCGGCATGTTCGAGGGCTACGAGGACGGGTCCTTCGGCCCCGAGAACGTAGTCACCCGCGCCGAGATGGCGGTCATCATCTGCACCATGCTGTACGGCGCCGGTGTGAACGTCAACCAGTTCGCGGAGACCAATGTGTTCACAGACGTCCCCGCCTGGGCGCAGGGCTATGTGAACCTGTGCTCCAGCCTGGGCATCGTGGCCGGCGTGGGCGACGGCAAGTTCGACCCCAACGCCACCGTGACCACCGCGCAGGCCGTGCTGATGCTGTGCCGCGCCCTGGGCTACTTCCAGAGCGCCGCTGACTTCGGCAATGACTGGATGCTGGCCGCCACCGCCAAGGGCACCGCTCTGGGCCTGTACGGCGACCTGAAGCTCACCGCCAACGCCGGGCTGACCCGCGACAACGTGGCTGAGCTGGTGTTCAACGCCCTGACCAAGGCCGTGCCTGTTCAGTACAACGAGCTGCTGGGTGTGTACTACAACGAGAACCAGGGCATCATCTACTCCCTGGAGTTCAACTACCTGCAGACCCTGGGCTACAAGAACTTCGACCTGGTGTACCGCACCGACACCGAGACCATCTACGGCCGTCCCGCCACCACCTGGGGCACCGGCACCTACAACGTCAAGACCGAGGCCGGCAGCACCAGCAAGACCGATAATCTGACCGAGAACGGCGGCCTGATCGCCTCCAAGGTCCGCATGCTGGACAAGGACGAGATCATTACTGTTCCCAACGCCCCCACCTACACCTATACTTCCGGCCAGGACATCGACGAGGTCTACAAGGACCTGGGCAAGTCTGTGTGCACCCTGCGCGACAATGCCAAGGACGAGGGCTACACCTGGACTGCCTATGTCAACGGCAAGGAAGATAAGGACGTGGATGACAACATCCCCACCTCCAAGGACGACTCCACCTGGAAGTACACCGGCAAGGGCACCGTCACCGAGATCTACATCGACGACGCCGACGCCACTGTGACCGTGGTCGAGATCAATTACTATCTGGGCCAGGTCTCCAAGGTGAAGAGCGATTCCAAGGGCGAGTATGTCACCGTGAAGGCCATCTCCACCGAGCCCAAGCTGGACGACAACGACTTCTATGCTGAG
Organism: Clostridium phoceensis; assembly: GCF_001244495.1. NCBI lineage: Bacteria > Bacillati > Bacillota > Clostridia > Eubacteriales > Clostridiaceae > Clostridium > Clostridium phoceensis. The sequence goes on from NZ_LN866274.1 coordinate 343,277, forward strand.
GGCTATGAGGAGGACGACTACGTTGTCTTCACCGTGGACTACAACGAGGACGAGGACTTCTACATCTGCGAGCTGATGGCTCCCGAGACCGTCAACGGCGAGGTCACCCGCGTGGAAAAGGATAAGGACGCCGAGACCGGCAAGGGCGAGACCGGCGAGACCTATCTGAAGCTGGCCGATGGTGCCAAGTACAGCTACTCCGGCGACGGCCACATCGTCTATGATCTGGACGACGACAACGTGAAGGCCCACCCCGCTCTGAACGAGCAGTACACCCTGTATCTGGATCCCAACGGCTATGTGCTGGGCTTCGTGCAGGAGACCGGCAGCACCCAGTACCTGTACGTGAAGGACTCCGACGAGGAGCTGCGTGACTGGGTCGCCAAGGTCGTTCTGGCTGACGCCACCTCTGTCAAGGCCGACCTGGACGATGAGTACAAGGACGGCAAGGACAAGGTCAAGATCGACTGGGTAGATAAGGACCAGGACAAGAAGGATAAGACCAACATCGACGAGAAGGTCTGGGCCTACACCGTGGGTGAGGACAAGATCTACACCCTGAAGGCTGTGGATTCTAAGACCATGACCAACGCCGAGATCAACAACGGCAAGGCCTATATCTCCGACGGCAAGAACGACTTCATCGTGGACAAGAAGACCGTGTTTGTGGACGTGGAGGGCGAGACCGCCTATACCGGCTACAATGAGGTGCCCGATGTGGACAATGCCACCCTGGCCTATGTGCTGAGCACCAAGAACGGCAATGTGGCTGAGATCGTCTTCATCGTGGACGGCGATGTTTATGACAGCGCCAGCACCTACTTCATGCTCAGCAAGACCACCCGCGAGTCCCTGAAGTACGACGGCGACTACTACTGGGAGTACACCAACGCCTATGTCAACGGCGTGAAGCAGTCCGTGTACGTGGACCAGGATCTGGGCGCCCTGGAGGTCGGCCATCTGTACAAGGCCACCAAGACCGTGGATGAGAAGTACATCACCGGCATTGAGGATGTGGAGCTGAAGGACAACACCGTCAACGCCCGCGGCGACGGCGCCTTCTGGCTGACCACCGTGGAGGATGCCAAGGTGAAGTATGACGTGGACGACGACACTGTCTTTGTCTATGTGGATGTGGAGCCCAAGAACGGTGAGAATCTGTCCAAGGGCTACGGCTACACCATTACCGACGGCGATGTGAAGGACATGTATGTGGGCACCGAAGAGGAGACCTACGACGGCGTGAAGTTCGACTACATGACCTATGTCACCGTCGTGAAGGACAGCAACGACCACAACACCGCGGATCTCGTCTACATTATCCACAAGCCCGTGGTGGAGATGGTGAAGGTCACCCTCGCGCTGACCAACGCCACCGTGACCGTCAACGGCGTGGAGTACACTGAGAACGGCAGCATCAGCGTTAAGAAGGGCACTGAGCTCAACTGGACCGCTAAGGCCAAGGAGGGCTACACCCTGACTACCGATCCTTCCGGTAAGGTGACTGCCAATTCTGATACCACCATCACCGCTACCGCTAGCGCTGACACCCTCAGCGTCAAGGTCGAGGGTCATGCTGCTGCCAACCCCACAAGCATTACTGCGAACCAGGCCGCTGACATCACTGTGACTGCCGAGAAGGGTTACACCATCACCGATGTGACTTGCGCTCAGGCTGCTAAGATCAAGAGCAACGGCGACGGCACCTGGACTGTCAGCGTTCCCGCTGGCACCGAGGATATTGCCATCAAAGTGGACACTGAGGCTGTGAGCTATACCCTGAACTTTGCCGCTTCCGGTGTTTGGGATTTTGAAGTCAAGGACGCCAAGGGCCAGACCGTGAATGATGGCGACGAGGTGATCGTCGGTGAGACCTACACCTTCAAGGCCATCGAGAAGACTGCTAGCGATACTCACAATGGCGCCCGCGAGTTCCGTGTCGATGGAGCTGCTGTCTGTGATGCCAAGCTGACTGCCGAGGGCAAAAATGCCGTCGTGAAGTCTGTCAAGGTCACTGCTTCCGAGGCTGATTTCAAGTTGGCCCAGAAGCTGGCTGTTGTCGATGGCAAGCTGTACACCGAGGAAGCCTGCCAGAATGAGCAGTCGGCTGCCCCCAACCAGGAGACCACTCTGTACTACATTGAGAGCGCTGCCGTCAAGGCTGTGCTCGAGGGCGAGTACACTGTGGTGGCTGACGATGATGGCGTGCTGACGCTTGATATCGGTCAGAAGCGCTGATTAGAGTGAGATTCTGATTCACGCAATTTAACAGCCCCCCGGAGCATTTGCTCCGGGGGGCTCTCTCACCTCTCCTCCAGCTTATCCACCCGGGCAGACAGGGCGTTGATATCACTGCGCAGCTTATCCAGTACCGCATTGAGAACGCTGGGACTGACGATCAGATCCCGCATGGCTTTCAGCGCCCCGTCGATCTTTTGATTATCCGCGTTAAACTCCGTCCGGAGCACCTGGTCCGCAGCCTCCCATTGATTCAGTCCATAATACTGCGTCTGTCCGCTTGCCATAAAAAATCCCTCCTGTCCTGACTGGGCCCGGCAGATCCGGACCCGCTCAAAACCGGTGGGAAAGAGCTTTTTGTGAGACGTTTCAATACAAATTATGGAAGTAAAGCAGAACTATGCCTATTTCTGCCCCGCCTATGCAGGATGTCCAGGGATCATGGAGGCGGCCTATCCTGCGTGAGAGGCGCCACTTCCCAGATACACGTCCCCGGAAATGATGTGATCCAATTTTATTCCGCCGCCTGCGGGTGCAGGAACTCCTTGCGGGACGGCTCTTTCCACAAGCTGACCGGGCCCGCTCCAAAGGAGCGGGCCCGGTGTCCGGCCTGTCTTTTCAGTCTTTGAGGCTCTCGGCCCAGGCGGCGTACTTGGCCACCTTTCCGTCGCACTCCTCCCTGTCGGCGCCGTTGGCCAGGATATAGACCTTGACCTTGGGCTCGGTGCCGGAGGGACGGACGATCAGGCTGGTGCCGTCGGCCATCTCATAGCGCAGGACGTTGGAACCGGTGAGCTCCATCTGGGACCTGGCGCCGGTCGCTGTCTCCACCACGCTGCCGTCTTTGTAGTCCTTCTGCTGCTTTACCGCCACGCCGGCGATCTCCGCCGGGGGCTGCTCCCGCAGGCCGGCCATCAGGTCAGCCATCTTCTTCAGCCCGTCCAGGCCGGGCATGACCAGGTTCATGGTGCGCTCGCCATAGTAGCCGTATTTCTTGAACAGGGCCTGGAGGGCGTCATACAGGGTCATGCCCTGGGAGGCATACCAGGCCGCCATCTCGGTCAGCTCCACCGAGGCGGAGACGGCGTCCTTGTCCCGGACATAGTCCCCCAGCATGTAGCCGTAGGACTCCTCATAAGAGAAGATGACCTTCCCCGCACCGGAGCTCTCCAGCTCGTCCTTCTTCTCCGCCAGGAACTTGAAGCCGGTGAAGGTGTCATAGCACTGCAGGCCGTTGACCTCGGCCACCTTGCGGGCCATCTCGGTAGTGACGATGGTCTTGAGGGCCACGGGCTTGTCGGGCATCTTGCCGGTGCGGCGCTTGGCCCCGATCAGGTAGTCCAGCAGCAGCACGCCGGTCTGGTTGCCGGAGATGACCACGAAGTCGTCCTCCTTGGTGCGCACCATGATGCCCACCCGGTCGGCGTCCGGGTCAGAGCCCAGGATGAAGTCTGCGCCGTGCTCCTTGGCCAGCTCCACCGCCAGATAGAACCCCTCCGGGTTCTCCGGGTTGGGGGAGACCACAGTGGGGAAATCGCCGTCGATGACCATCTGCTGGGGCACGCAGATCACGTGCTTCATGCCCAGGCGCTTGAGGGCCTCGGGGATCAGCTTATAGCCGGTGCCGTGGAAGGGGGTGTACACCATGGTGAAGGTGTCCGCCATCTGCTCCACCACCGCCTTGTCGTTCACCTGCTTCATCACGTTGGCCAGGAACTTCTCGTCTGTCTCCGCCCCCATCAGCGTGATCCTGCCCTGGGCCACGGCCTGGTCATAGTCCATGGTCTTGACGCAGTCGAACACGTCCAGCTCCTTCATCTTCCGGGCCACCTCGTCGGCATGCTTGGGGGGCAGCTGGGCGCCGTCCTGCCAGTAGACCTTATAGCCGTTGTACTCCTTGGGGTTGTGGCTGGCGGTGACGTTGATACCGGCGATGCAGCCGTACTCCCGCACCGCGAAGGACAGCTCCGGGGTGGGACGCAGGGACTCGAACAGGCGCACGGGGATGCCGTTGCCCGCCATGACACAGGCGGCCTCCCGGGCAAAGACGTCGGAGTTGTTGCGGCAGTCGAAGCAGACGGCCACCCCCCTGGCGGCGGCCTGGGGCCCCTCCTCCAGGATGACCTGGGCAAAGGCCTGGGTGGCGTGGCGGATGACATGGACATTCATCCGGTACAGCCCCACCCCCATGGTGCCCCGCAGGCCCGCGGTGCCGAAGGAAAGCTGATCAAAAAAGCGGGATTCGATCTCCTTGTCATCGCCCTGGATGGATGCCAGCTCTGCCTTCTCGGCGGCCGAGAGGGCCGGGCTGTTCAGCCATGCATGATAAGCATCAAGATAGGACATATCGTAGGACCTCCAATCAATAAAATCCGCTGGGACATGCTGTTGTGGACATTGTACCACAGGCAGGCATGAATTTCCAGCGGATTTTTGGACGGATCCACGGTGAGCATGTTTTCAGGCCCGGGACCCTGTCATTTGTGGTAGCTGGAGCCCTCCCGGATCTTGAAGGCCCGGTAGAGCTGTTCCAGCAGCATGACCCGGGCCAGGTGGTGGGGGAAGGTCATGGGGGACATGGACAGCTTGACCCAGGACTCCCCCTTCAGGCGCTCCGCCAGGCCGTAGGAGCCGCCGATGACAAAGGCCAGGTGCTTGGCGGAGCTGTGCTCCCAGGTCCCCACCAAAGTGGACAGCTCCTCGCTGGAGCGCAGCCTGCCCTCCACGCACAGGCACACCAGGCTGGTGCTGGGGGGCAGCTTGGCCCGGATGGCCTGGCTCTCCTTCTCCAGGGCGGCGTCGATCTGCGCCTGAGAGGGGTCCTGGGGCAGCTTCTCCTCAGGCAGCTCCACCAGGGTGAGCCTGCAGTAGGGGGACAGGCGCTTGATGTATTCGGCACAGGCCTCCTGATAGAACTTCTCCTTCAGCTTGCCCACACAGATCAGATAGACGCTCAGCACAGGGATGCCTCCCTTTCCGGAAAGGCCCGGAGAGCTCCGCCCCGCTCCAGCCGGTACAGCGCCCCGCACTCCGACCGGGGGGCTACCGCCAGGGTGATGTCCTCCTCCGGCCGCACCCCCAGGGCGGACAGGCGGCGGGAGACCACCTCTCGGGCCCGGGCTGGGGTATTGTTCTCGGAGGACAGGTGGGCCAGCAGGATGGTCCGGGTCCCGGCCAGGGCAGCCCGGCCGGCCAGCTCGGCCCCCGCCTCATTGGACAGGTGGCCGAAGTCCCCCAGGATGCGCTGCTTCAGGGCGTAGGGATAGGGGCCGGAGCGGACCCAGTCCTCGTCGTGATTGGTCTCACACACCAGCAGGTCCGCCCCCCGCGCCGCATCCCACACCTGGGGCGTCAGGTGGCCCAGATCGGTGGCCAGGGCCATCCGTGCCCCGCCGCCGGTGACGGCGTAACCCACACTGCCCGCGGCGTCGTGGGGGGTGGAGAAGGACTCCACCCACAATTCCCCCAGCTGGAAGCCGGTGCCGGCCTCCAGCGCCCGGCCCAGCTGCGCCAGTGCTGGGACTTTTCGCTCCAGGCGGTCCAGAGTGGGGGCGGTGGCGTAAACGGGCACCCCCAGCTGCTTGGTCAGGGTGGCCAGACCGGAGACGTGGTCGGTGTGCTCGTGGGTGACCAGCACCGCGCTGAGCCGGGTGGGATCGGCCCCCAGCGCCTTCAGGGCAGAGGTGATCCGGCGGGCGGAGATGCCCGCGTCCAGCAAAACATAAGTAGAACCGCAGCAGATCAGCAGGGAATTCCCGCTGGAGCCGCTGGCCAGAGTACACACTTCCATGTGCCGCCTCCCGGAGAAAGAGTGGCGCCCCCCAGGGCGCGAAAACGGGCGGCGGCAGATCGCCGCCGCCCGGAGCATGTGCAAAGGTCAGCCCGCCTGGGTCTGGGCCTCGTCGTCGGGCAGGAAGAGCACCTGGATCTTGGCCCCCACGCCGGACAGCTTCTCCACCAGGGTCTCGTAACCCCGCTCGATGTGGTACACCCCGTCGATCTCCGTGGTGCCCTGGGCAGCCAGACCGGCGATCACCATGGCTGCCCCGGCCCGCAGGTCACAGGCGTGGACCGGCGCGCCGGTCAGGGCGGGGACCCCCTCGATGACGGCCACCTTGCCGTCCACCTGGATCTTGGCCCCCATGCGGCGGAACTCGTCCACATAGCGGTAGCGGTTGTCCCACACGCCCTCGGTGAGCACGCTGGTCCCCTGGGCCAGGCACAGGACCGCGGCGATCTGGGGCTGCATGTCAGTGGGAAAGCCGGGATAGGGCATGGTCTTCACATTGGTGCGGGTGATGGGGCCGGAGCGGCGGACCAGCACCGCGTCGTCCTGCTCCTCCACATCCACCCCCATCTCCACCAGCTTGGCGCTGATGCAGTCCAGATGCTTGGGGATGACGTTCTTCACCAGCAGCTCGCCCCCGGCGGCAGCCACCGCGGCCATATAGGTGCCCGCCTCGATCTGGTCGGGGATGATGGAGTAGGAGCCGCCCCGCAGGCGCTGGACGCCCCGCACCTTGATGACGTCGGTGCCGGCGCCCATGATGTCGGCCCCCATGGAGTTGAGGAAGTTGGCCAGGTCCACGATATGGGGCTCCTTGGCGGCGTTCTCGATAACGGTCATGCCCTCCGCCAGGGCGGCGGCCAGCATGATGTTCATGGTGGCACCCACGGAGACGATGTCCAGATAGACCTGCCCGCCGGCCAGGCAGCCCCGGCCGGGGACCTGGGCATAGATCAGGCCGTTGCGCACGTCCACCTCGGCCCCCATGGCCACAAAGCCCTTGATGTGCTGGTCGATGGGCCGTCCGCCCAGATTGCACCCGCCGGGCAGGGGCACCTCTGCCCAGCCGAAGCGGCCCAGCAGGGCCCCCACCAGATAATAGCTGGCTCGGATCTTCCGGGCCAGCTCATAGGGGACCTGACGGTTCCGAATGTGGGAACAGTCGATCTCCACCGTGGTGCGGTTGATGGTGCGCACGTCCGCCCCCAGCTCCCGGAGGATCTGGAGGATCAGGGTCACATCGCTGATCTGGGGAACATTTTCAATGCGGCAGACCCCGTCCACCAGCAGGGCGGCGGGGATGATGGCGACAGCGGCGTTCTTGGCTCCGCTGATCTCAATGGTTCCATGGAGCGGATGTCCGCCCTCAATCAAATATTTGGTCAAAGCTGCACCCTCTTCAAACGTAATGAGGTCCTTATGTCTATACGGCAAAATGCCATAAGTAGTCCAAACAGATCCCGCCTGTGGGCGGTCTGATACAACTATATTGTAACACTATTATATCCAAAAGGCAAATAAAATTACATTTGCGTGAAAAGTGTGTAAAATCGGTCCAAAGGCCGGAAACATTTTCCCGATTCTTAAACAGAATCCACAAAGGGACCATCCTGGCTGCCGGAAAAGCGGGCCCTGGCCCGGGGGAGCAGCTGGTCCAGGCTGGACTCCTCCTGCCGCTCCAGCAGGTCGCCGATGAGCTGATTGGACACCAGAAAGCCCTTGGGCGTCAGCCGCCACCGGCCGTCGGCCTGCTCCGCCCAGCCCTGGGCCTGGAACTGGCGGAGCCGGGTCTCCAGGGGGGCAAAGTCCATGAAATAGGCACTGCGGTACTCCCACTCCTCGATGCCCTGGGCGGTACGCAGCCGGAGCATCAGGTACTCGCCCCCCCGCTCCCGCTGGGGGATGAGCTCCTCGCTGTCGATGATCTCCCCGCCCTTGAGCACGCCGTCGATGTACCGGTCCAGGTCCCGAACAAAGGAGTACCGCCGCCCGCCGAAGTCGGAGTGGGCGCCGGGGCCGAAGCCGATATAGGGCCGGGTGAGCCAGTAGCGCAGATTGTGCCGGGACTCATAGCCCGGCTTGGCGAAGTTGGAGATCTCATACTGGGGGTAGCCGGCCCGCTCCAGCCGGCCCACGGTCCAGAGGTACAGGTCTGCCTGCTGGTCGTCGTCGGGCAGGATCTCCCCCTCCGCCGCCCGGCGGGCCAGAGGGGTGCCCTCCTCCACCTTCAGTCCGTAGCAGGACAGGTGCTGGGGGATTAGGGACAGGGCGTGCTCCACCGTAGCCTTCCAGCTGTCCATGGTCTGGCCGGGCAGGCCGTAGATCAGATCCAGAGAGACGTTGTTCAGCTTGGCCTTCCGGGCGGCCGCCACCGCCTCGTCCACCTGTCGGACGGTGTGGGGGCGGTGGACGGACTCCAGCTCCTGGGGGCAGCCGGACTGCATCCCCAGGGACAGGCGGTTGACCCCCGCCTTCCGCAGGCGGCGCAGGGCACGCAGGTCCACGCTGTCAGGGTTTGCCTCCACCGTGATTTCTGCGTCTTTCTCCACCTGAAAAAGCTTGCTCAGGGCGGAGAGCAGCTCATGGATGCGCCGGGCCCCGTACCAGCTGGGGGTGCCCCCGCCGAAATAGACGGTGTCTACCGGGATGCCCTGGGCCAGGGGCGCAGTCTCCCGGATGTGGGCCAGCAGCGCCTTCTGATAGGCGTCCATCCGGTCCTCCCGCCCCGCCAGGGAGTAGAAGTCGCAGTAGTCGCACTTGCTCCGGCAGAAGGGGATATGGATGTAAATGCCCAGCTTGTCCGCCTGTCCGGTCTGTCTCTGTCTCATGGGGCCGCCCTCCTTATGATCTCAAAGGTATTATAGCGGAGCTGAGCCCAGTTGCAAGGGGCAGGCAGAAATTTTGTGGACCCGGACAGGGCAGGCGGCGGAAGGGAGGGCACTTTTTCATTAAATATGCCCCGCCGCCGGGGCTGGCATGAAAGGGCGGTCCCGCCCTGTGGGGCGGGACCCTTTTGGGCGCATCCTGCGGATGGAGGCGGGCGGGGCAAGCTCTTCCCTCCTCCGCCCCAGAAGTGCTCCAAGATCTGGTCCCCAGAAAAAAGAAGGGCAAAATAGTAAAGCCTGCTTGACACAAAATGTAAAGCGTGCTATACTCCAGATGTAAAGCAAGCTAAACATTTTTGCGTGAGGAGGACCGCCGTGAAAAACCGCATCGCTCAGCTCCGAAAGGAGCGGCGCATCACCCAGGAGGAGCTGGCCGACGCTGTGGAGGTCACCCGGCAGACCATCATCTCCCTGGAAAACGGGCGCTACAACGCCTCGCTGCTGCTGGCCCACAAGATCGCCAAATATTTCGGGAGCTCCATTGAGGAGATATTTCTGTTCGAGGAGGAAGAGACATGAAGAAGCTGAAACCGATCCTGCTCGCCGCCGCCGCGCTGGGCGGGCTGGCCCTGATGGCGGCGGCCGCCCTGCTGGATCTGCCCGGCGGGATCACCGGCCTGATGTGCGGCATGGGCGGAGCCCTGCTGGGCCTGGGGGGCTCCAGCGTGATCATGGGCGCCGTGGAGCGGCACATGTCCCCCCAGGAGCGGAAGGAGCTCCAGCGCAGCGAGACCGACGAGCGTAACATCGCCATCCGGGAGAAGGCCGCTCAGTCCAGCTGGTACTGGACCCTGTACCTGCTGTGGGTCCCCTTTGTGATCTCTCTGGTGCGGGGGGAGACGCTTTGGATCCTTCTCTCCTCCGCCGTAACGGTCCTCCACTGCGTCTTTTATATGGTCAATATGGGCCGCTGGGCCAAAAAGCTGTAAGGAGGAAAAATCATGCTCATAAAAACGACCGGACGGGGCCCTGACTATGGAAAAAATCTGATCCAGCGCCGCTGGGCATTCCTCGCCCTCCTGGCGGTGGGCGCGACGGGCCTGGTGTGCTATTTCTTCCTGGTGCCCGGCAGCGGCATCAGCGGCCACGCCCGAGGCTTTTATCTGGGGGGCGCCAGCGGCATCACCGGCGCCGCACTGGCCAACCTACTGCGCAACGAGTGGATGCTCCGCCACCCGGAGCGGTGGAAAAAGGCCAGGATTCAGGAGACCGACGAGCGCAGCCAGCGTCTCACCGCCCAGGCGGCCCAGCTGGCGGGGGTGGCGACATTTTTTCTCCAGGCCCTGGCCGCCTTTGTCCTGGTGGCAGTGGACCCGATGCTGGTGAAGGTGTTGCTGGGCTCCATGCTGGCCTACATCCTGTTCTTCCTTGGCGCCCGGGCCGCCCTGGCCCGGCGGCGGTGAGAACTTTATCCTGGAAAGGAGGAAGCCCTGTGTCCTGTCCAAACCCAATTCCACCCATGACGGAGGAGGAGCGCGCCGCCTTCCGGTCCTTCCTGCTCCGCCGCTATGTCCTCAGCATCCTGGCCCTGGTCCTGGGCATCGCCGGGGCGGTGCTGCTCCTCCGCCGGGGCGCTGACGGGCCGCCCCTGATGGAGGCCGTCTGGGGCGGCCTGTTTGTCCTCTCCGGCGGGACCGCCGTGCTGGGGGGCAGGGCCTGGGGCCGGTATCAGACTCTGCTCACAGAGCCGGAGGCTATGGAGCGGACCTGGCAGGCCCGCAGAGCCGGCCCCCAGACGGAGGCCGACCAGTCCTACCGCCGTGATGTGAGCCGGTCAGGCCGTCTGGGCCTCCTGCTGCTGGCCGCCGCCCTGCTGCTTCTGCTCCTGGGCATTCCCCTTCAGGCCCAACTCACCGGGAGGGCGGCGGATGTGTATGGCCAGGTGATCTTCTGCCTGTTTCTGGTCGGCTTCAGCATGATGGCGGGGAGCTGGCACACCCTCGCCCGGCCGGAGGAGCTGCGCTCCGCCCGGGTGGCCCGCGACGACGAGCGCAGCCAGGAGATCGAGCTCCGGGCCGTGTGGAAGGCTGCCCGGGCTACCCAGACCGCCCTGTTCCTCGGTCTCCTGGCGGCCGGATGGCTCGGCTGGTCGGATGTCTCCCTGACCCTGTCCATCGTGCTGTTTTTCTACTTTTCCGCTCTGGCCGTCTTCCGCGCCCGGCTGTCCAAGCGGATGTGAGGGTGGCGGGATGGAACAGATACAGAGGAAGACCCGCCGCCTGGAGCTGGTCCTGGGGCCGGAGGATGGGGGCGTCAAGGTGGACACCCTGCTGCGGCGGAGGCTGCACCTGTCCGGCACGGTGATCCGCCGGATCAAGTGGCTCCCCGACGGCATCCTGGTGGACGGGGCCCGGGTGAATACCGCCTTCCGCCCCCGGGAGGGACAGACTCTGTCCGTCCGCCTGTCCGACCCGGAGCGGCGCAGCGGCATCCTGCCCGCCCCGGGTCCCCTGGATATCGTGTACGAGGACGGGGACCTGCTGATCCTGAACAAGGCCCCGGGGGTGCCGGTCCACCCCGGCCCCGGACATTTTAATGATACGATAGGTAATTTTTTGCTGAATTATTACAATTCGGAGGGTATTGAAGGAGATTTCCACCCCGTCCACCGGCTGGACCGGGGGACCTCCGGGCTGATGGCAGTGGCCAAGCACCCCCACGCCCAGGAGGTGCTGAAGGGGCAGCTCCACACCCCAGCCTTCCGCCGTGTCTATCTGGCGGTGTGCGACGGCGGGCCTCAGCCCCCCTCCGGTGTGGTAGACGCCCCGCTGGGGCCCCGGGAGGGCTCCCTGGTGGAGCAGATGGTCCGCCCCGACGGCAAGGACGCCCGCACACGGTATGAGACCCTGTCCCGCTCCGGGGGGCGTTCCCTGGTCCGTCTGGAGCTGGACACCGGGCGCACCCACCAGATCCGGGTCCACATGGCCTCTCTGGGCTGCCCCTTGACAGGAGATTTCCTTTACGGGTACGAGGACCGTTCCCTGATCTCCCGCCCTGCCCTCCACTCCGCCCAGCTGTCCCTCCGGCAGCCCGTCACTGGGCAGGAGCTGTCCTTTACCCTCCCCCTTCCGGAGGATATGGCGCGCCTGCTGACCCATCAGAAAGGAGAGAAGGAGCCGTGAATGTGATCCGGCGCTGGATCACCCAGCCCAACGCCCTGCTCCGGGCGGCAGCTTTGTTCGGGGCAGGCATGGCCCTGACGCTGGCGGCGGCCTGCCTCAGCGGGCCTCTGCTCCCAGAGGGGCTCCTGAAAAACGCCAATCCCCTGTGGAACTGGGCGGTCTCCTCCAGCCCCCTTGTGGGCGGGCTCCAGATCTTCGGGTTCAATCTGATCTTTGCCTGCGTCCTCGTGGGGGCCAACCTCTTCGCCAGGGGACCGCAGGGGGGTCTCCTGATCCCCTGCGGCTACTCCTGTCTCCTCCTGCTGTTCCTGCTCTATGGGCTGATGGTGGGCACCTGGTCCTTCCAAATGGGCGGAGAAGCGCCCCCTTTCGCGGCCCGGCTGCTGCGCATGCTCCATATCAGCGAGGCCTCCGGCATGGTGGAGATGTCCGCCTTCTGCTGCATCGCCTCGGGAACGGCGGACATCTCCTTCGTCCAGACCCTGGGGGGCCGGACCACCGCCGGACGGCTGCGGGATATCCGCCTGTCCCGTCAGGATGGGCTGGTCCTTGCTTTGGGCTTCCTGCTCCTGTTCGCCGCCGCCATGATCGAGGCGGCCAGCATCCTCCGCCTGACCTGAACACAGGGCCCGGGATCAAAAATGATTCCGGGCCCCTCCCTTTTACCCTTTGGACTGATTTTGGGTATAAATAACCTCCCTTCGTCAAAATGACGTGGGAGGTATATTCGTAGTTGGCAGCTAATTGATAAAGCAGAATTTGTATATTCTCCCACTTTCTTTCGTGTTCCTGATGCTAATGTTTAAAATCAGGATACAGACTTATTCATCCACAGTTCAACTCTATAATAACTATTTCCGGTGGATTGTTGATTCTCACCGGAATGATACTGTTTCCAATACCTCTGCTCACAATCATAGTTGTTCCATTCTCTGTATAGGCTCCTGCGTCATATTTCGGGAAAAGTCCTTGGCCTGGAGCAATAACTCCTCCCCCAAATGGCAATCGAAATTGTCCACCGTGGGCGTGACCCGACAATACTAAGTCAATATTTTTATTTTGATAGACATTAAAATACTCGGGTCTATGTGATAAAAGTATAGTAAATCCATCGCTAATATTTACCTGCGAAAGTTTTGCTTCCAAAATACTTTCCGATAAAAGACGGTCTCGTTCTGAAAAATCAGGGTCATTTAATCCTATTAGCTGAATACACACATCACCATAGTTCAATTCGATGGCTTCATCTTGAAGAACAGTAATTCCTGTATTTTGTAATGATGTCTTTAACTCTTCGTATTGTGAGCCGATCCATGCCTCGTGATTGCCTGTGACAAAATAGCAAGGAGCAATTTTTACGGCTTGCTGAGCAAAAGATAATGCAACTTCAAGATTTGTATGGTTAGAATCTATCAAATCCCCAGTAATAGCGATTATATTTGGGCTTTCTGCCTCTAATATATCAATTAACTTTTCATTATTTTTTCCGTATTCTGCATTATGCAAATCCGAAATATGGGCAATAGAAAATTTGTCAAACGCTTCAGGCAAGTCTTTAGATGTTACTGTTAATTTGGTTGTTTCTACCGACAGATTTCCCCAAATCACCCAACTGACCATAATTAAAATCAGAAGCATCACAAGTATAATCGTTGTTCGATTTTTTATCTTTCTCACGACATTATGCCTCGCCATTATAAATCCTGCTCCACAAATTCCAATCTATTGTTTTGTTTACTTTATCATATTTATCTGTTTGCATCAATGTTTGGTACAATTGATGGAGTTAAAACCCATCGATTCAAATGTAAAAAGGGAACCGGGCCCTGTTCCGTTGCCTTTTTTCTTCCCATGGTGTATAATGCCCGGGAATCTGATGAGAGAGGAGGGGATGCTATGGACCAGCTGAAGGAGCTGCCCATCCCCCTGCTGCTGTGGTACCGGGAGAACGCCAGGGTGCTGCCCTGGCGCAGCCACCCCACGCCCTACCGGGTGTGGGTGTCGGAGATCATGCTCCAGCAGACCCGGGTGGCCGCTGTGCTGGACTACTACCGCCGCTTTCTGGAGGCTCTGCCTACGGTGGCCGACCTGGCTGCCGTCCCGGAGGACGCACTGATGAAGCTGTGGCAGGGACTGGGCTATTACAGCCGGGCCCGAAACCTGCAGCGGGCTGCCCGTCAGATCATGGAGGAGCACGGAGGAATCTTTCCCTCCACCTATGAGGAGATCCGCGCCCTGTCCGGCGTGGGGGACTACACCGCCGGGGCCATCTCCTCCATCGCCTTCGGCCTCCCCGTCCCGGCGGTGGACGGCAACGTGCTGCGGGTGGCTGCCCGGGTCACGGGAGACGAGGGGGACATCGCCGCGCCGGCCACCAAAAAGCGGGTGACCGCCGCCCTGGCAGAGATCATCCCCCTGGACGCCCCCGGCGACTTCAATCAGGCCATGATGGAGCTGGGGGCCACCGTCTGCCTGCCCAACGGGGCGCCCCTGTGCGACCTCTGCCCGGCCCGGGCGTTCTGCACTGCCCGCCTCACCGGCCGGACCGGCCAGCTGCCGGTGAAGGCGGCCAAGAAGGCCCGGAGGGTGGAGGAGCGCACCGTCTTTCTCATCTTCCACGAAAACCGGGTGGCCCTGCGGCGCAGGCCGGGACGGGGGCTTCTGGCCAGGCTGTGGGAGTACCCCAACGAGCTCTCTCCCGCCGGGGACGCCCTGGCCCGCTGGGGCATTGCTCCCGCCTCCCTCCGGAGCGCCGGGACGGGGAAGCATATCTTCACCCACATCGAGTGGCGCATGTCCGCCCTGGCGGCGGAGGCGGGCTCCCCCGCGCTGCCGGAGGGGTGGGTCTGGGCGGACCGGGCTGCCCTGGCCCGGGAATACGCCGTCCCCAACGCCTTCCAGCCCTTTCAAGGGGCGGTGGAGGAGAGGCTGGGCCATTTTTGACCGGAGGAGGAAACGCCATGATCTGCGATCTCTGCCCCAGACGCTGCGGGGCGCTGCGCACAGAGGAGCGTGGGCTGGGCCGCTGCCGGATGCCGGAGCTGCCGGTGCTGGCCCGTGCTGCCCTCCACCGCTGGGAGGAGCCCCCTATCTCCGGCACCCGGGGCTCGGGGACCATTTTTTTCTCGGGCTGCTCCCTGGGCTGTGTGTTCTGCCAAAATGAGGAGATCAGCCACCGGGACTTCGGGAAAGCGGTCACCCTTGAGCGGCTGGCCCGGATCTGCGGTGAGCTGGTGGACCAGGGGGCCCACAACCTCAACTTCGTCACCCCCACCCATTACGCCCATGTAGTGGGGCGGCTGCTGGAGGAGCACCCCCAGCCCGTCCCGGTGGTGTGGAACTCCGGAGGATACGACCGGGTAGACACCCTGCGGGCTTTGGAGGGAAAGATCCAGATCTATCTGCCCGACCTGAAATATCTGGACAGCGACGCCGCAGGGCGGTATTCCGGCGCCTCCGACTATCCTCAGACAGCCCAGGCCGCTATCCGGGAGATGGTGCGCCAGACCGGCCCTTGCGCCTTTGACGGGGATGGCCTGCTTACCCGCGGGGTAGTCATCCGCCACCTGATCCTCCCCGGCCAGGTCAGTCAGGCCAAGGCAGTGATGGACTGGGTGGCGGCGGAGTTCGGCCCAGGGACTGTGCTCTTCTCCCTGATGAGCCAGTACACCCCCTGGGGCCGGTCGGCGGAATTTCCCGAGATCCACCGGCGGCTCCGGGCCGGGGAGATGCGGGCGGCGGCGGAATATATGGCAAATCTGGGGCTGGAGGGCTTTACCCAGGAGCGGACCAGCGCCCAGCGGGAATATACACCCCCCTTTGACCTGACCGGGGTGGCGGGGGAGGGAGGAGCACTGTGATATCCCTGGCCCGTCTGTTTTCCCTGATGAAGCGGGAAGCCGTTCTGTCCGCCGCCGCGGCGCTGGCTCTGCTGTCCATGCTGTGGGTGCCGCCCGACGGGGCCTATCTGTCCTATGTGGACTGGAGGACCATGGCCCAGCTGTTCTGCCTGATGGCGGTGATGGCTGGGCTGCGGGAGCTGGGGGTCTTCAGCCGCCTGGGCCGGCAGCTGCTCCGCCGGGTCAGGAGCGCCCGCCAGCTGGAGTGTGTGCTGGTCTTTCTGTGCTTTTTCACCAGCATGGCCATTACCAACGATGTGGCCCTGCTCACCTTTGTCCCCTTTTCCCTGGAGGTGCTGACACTGGCCGGACGGGAGGAGCGGGCGGTGCCGGTGGTGGTCTTTCAGACTGTGGCTGCAAACCTGGGGAGCATGGCCACCCCCATCGGCAATCCCCAGAACCTGTATCTTTACGCCCAGTCCGGCCGGGGACTGGGGGATTTTCTGGCCCTGGTGCTGCCCTACACCCTTCTGTCCGGCCTGATGCTGCTGCTCTGTCTCCTGCCGGGGCGGAGCGCCCCCCTGGCCGGTCTGGCCCCCGGCGGGGCGGAGCCCTCTCTGCGCCGGCGTCGGACCGGGATGTACCTGCTTCTGTTCCTGGCCTCGGTCTCCTCTGTGGCCAAGCTGCTCCCGGTGTGGCTCCTCACCGCCGCCGTGGTGGTGTGTGTCCTGGCCGCCGACCGGCGGGTGCTGCGCCGGGTGGACTGGTCCCTGCTGCTCACCTTCGCCGCATTTTTCGTCTTTATTGGAAACATGGGCCGCGTACCCGCCTTCCGCTCGCTGCTGGAGCAGGCCATCTCCGGCCACGAGCTGGTCACCGCCGTGTGCGCCAGCCAGGTCATCAGCAACGTGCCCGCCGCCTTGCTCCTCTCCGGCTTCACCTCGGAGTGGGATGCCCTTATCGTGGGGACCAACCTGGGCGGGCTGGGGACCCTGATCGCCTCCATGGCCAGCCTGATCTCCTATAAGTTCTTCGTCCGGGAGCACCCCCAGAAGCGGGGAGCCTATCTTCTCTTCTTTACCGGGGCCAACCTGCTCTTTCTGGCCGTCCTGCTCCCGGCGGCCCTGCTGCTGGGCTGACCGGGCCGCGCCCATGGGAAGGGACTGACTGATCCACTTTTCTAAAAACAGGGAGGCGCGCTGATTCATCAGCGCGCCTCAGTTTGTTCCTATCTCCGCACCAGATTTTCCAGGGGTTTCCCAGCCTGCCAGCGATTCAGGTTGTCCAGCGCCTGCCGGACGCAGTTGGCCCGGGTGACCTCCAGGCGCATCCCGCCCGCGGAGTGGGGGGTGATGATCAAATTGGGGATCGTCCACAGGGGGCTGTCCTGGGGCAGGGGCTCTGGGACCGTGACATCCAGGGCGGCGCCCCACAGGCGTCCCTCTCCCATGACGGCCGCCAGCGCCTCCTGATCCAGCACGGAGCCCCGCCCCATGCTCAGCAGGATGGCGTCCTCCTTCATCAGCCGCAGCCGCCGCGCGTCCATCAGTCCTTCCGTCTGGGGGGAGTGGGGCAGCATCAGGGCCACCACGTCGGCCTGGGGCAGCAGGCCGTCCAGCTCCTCCATCACCGCCAGCCGATCAAAGCCCTCCACCGGCCGGGAGACATCCCGCTTCAGCCCCACAGTATGGGCACCCAGCCCCCGGCACAGTCCGGCAAACCAGGAGCCGATGTGTCCCGCCCCCGCCACCAGGACGGTGGCACCAGAGAGGGTCTTCATCTTTCCTGGGTCCGTCCAGAGCCGCTCCCGCTGCTGATCCCGGCACTGGGGGAGGCGGCGGCACAGGGCCAGCAGGCAGGCCAGGGCGTGCTCCGCCACCGACTGGCTGTTGGAGCCGGCGGAGGAGGTGAGGACCACCCCTTCCGGCAGGACGCCGGGGGCCAGATACTCGTCGGTCCCCGCCCACATGGACTGGAACCACTTCAGGCGGGGGGCGCGGCTCAGGTCGGCGGGCCGGGGCCACCCGAAAAGGATGGTGGCCTGTTCCAGCTGCTCCGCTGTCACAGTGCGCCGCCCGGCGCAGACGTGGACGGCCCGGGGGGCTGCCTCCTGAAAGGCAGCTTTTTCCTCCTCCGTCACCGGCAGCAAATTCAGAATATACTCAGCCATGGGGGAGCCTCCTTTTTTCAAAAGACAGATGATATTGATTATACCCCAGTCCCTCCCCTGATGGCAAGAGCGGCACGTTCCCTCCTCTGGCGGTACGGCCTATGCTCACTTCAGAGGGATGCAGAACTCACACCGGTGCAGGGCCACCTTTTCTGCAGAGTAGCGCTCCAAAACGGGGCTGGCGCGGTCCACCGGCAGCCCGGCGGTCAGGCGCTCCAGATCTTCCCAGAACCGGGAGACCTCTCGCTCCGTATGAGGGATCTCAAAGACGGCGTACTGTCCGCCCCGGACCCTGCGGGTGTCCAGTGGGAGCCGCTCCCCCTCTCGGATGATGATGCCCACATCATACCGGCACCGGTCCGGCGGAGTTCTGCTGGGATCGTCCAGGGCGATCCCCAGTAGGACGGTCCCGGACCCCATCCTGCCCCGCTCCTTCAGGAATGCCTTCAGGCGCTCCATCAGCTGTCGGTTTTCCGGGCCGTAGGGGCCTGTCCTGCGCAGATAGGCGATCTCAACAGCCTCCATTTCTTCCATGTTCAACGGTGATCCTCCCTTTCTGTTCCGCCCTGCGGCTGTTTTGACCCATCATAAGCGGAATTAAAATGATTTTCAAGGGGGATTCCCCTGCAGTCAGGGCAAAAGTGGCCGCTTCCATTTCCTTTGCTTTTTTCCTCCTCGCTGTGGTAAAATAGGCACATCCTGCCCGGCTGACAGGCCGGGCCATGCCGCATGAAAAAAGGGAGGGGGGGGGAGCCACATGACCATCACGCTGGACACACCGGTGACGGATTTTCCGGGCGTGGGGCCCGCCCGGGCCAAGAAACTGGAGAAGCTGGGCATCCTTCGGGCCGCCGATCTGCTCACCTACTACCCCCGGGACTACGAGGACCGGCGCCGGATCTGGTCCATTCGGGCTGCGCCGCTGGGGGAGAAGGTCTGCGTCTCCGCCCTTGCGGCGGAGCGCCCTGTCCTCTCCTACATCCGCAAGGGGATGGAGCTGGTGAAGCTGAGGGTGGTAGACAACTCAGGCACCCTCTACCTCACCTTCTTCAACCAGTCCTATCTGAAAAATTCCTTCCAGCCTGGGGAGGAGTATGTGTTTTATGGGGAGATCCAGGAGCAGGGCTCCCGCCGCTCTATGGTCAATCCGGTCTTTGAGCGGGAAGGGGACCGGGACTTTACTGGACGCATCGTACCGGTGTACCCCCTGACTGCAGGGATCTCCAATCATCTGATGGTCTCCCTGATTCGCCAGGCAGTAGAGCAGTGCGCCGGCCAGGGGGCAGAATCCCTCCCGGCCAGCCTTCGGGCCGCGCACCGGCTGGTCCCGGCGGAGCGGGCCTGCCGGGACATCCATTTCCCGGAGGACTTTGACGCCCTGGAGCAGGCGCGGCGGCGGCTGACCTTCGAGGAGCTGTTCTACCTCTCCGCCGGCCTGACCCTTCTGAAGGACCGCCGGGACAGCCAGTGCTCCGCCGCGGTGTTTGCCCCCCGCCCCTTGGAGGCGTTCTGTGCCCTGCTCCCCTTCGCACCCACCCAGGCCCAGCGGCGGGCCATGGAGGAGACCGCCTGGGACCTGGCCTCTGGCCGCCCCATGAACCGGCTGGTCCAGGGGGACGTGGGCTCCGGTAAGACCACGGTGGCCGCCTGGGGGGCTTGGCTGGCCGCCCAAAGCGGCTGGCAGTCCGCGCTGATGGCGCCCACCGAAGTGCTGGCTGAGCAGCATTACCGCACCATGAACCAGCTGCTCTCCCCAGCCGGCGTCCGGGTGGCCCTGTTCACCGGCTCCATGACCGCGGCTGAAAAGCGGGCGGCCCGGGCCGCCCTGCGCTCCGGGGAGGTGGACCTGGCAGTGGGCACCCAGGCCCTGCTGTCTCAGGGGGTGGACTTCGCCCGCCTGGGGCTGGTCATCACTGACGAGCAGCACCGGTTCGGCGTGGCCCAAAGGGCGGCGCTGGCCGCCAAAGGGGCGGCACCGCAGTCCTCTTCCCCCCACGTGCTGGTCATGTCCGCCACCCCCATCCCCCGCACCCTGGCGCTGATCATCTACGGTGACTTGGACGTGTCCGTCATTGACCAGCTCCCCCCGGGCCGCGTCCCGGTGCAGACCTTTGTGGTGGGGGAGAGCAAGCGTCAGCGGATGTACAACTTTGTCCGCAAACAGGCCGGAGAGGGCAGGCAGACCTATATCGTCTGCCCTGCGGTGGAGGAGAGCACCGGGGACGGGGCCCCGCCCGGCCTGATGGACCTGAAGGCGGTGAAGGTCTACGCCCGGCAGCTCCAGGAGCAGGTCTTTCCTCAGCTGCGGGTGGGGCTGCTCTACGGTAAGATGAAGCCCCGGGAGAAGGAGGCCGTCATGTCCGCCTTCGCCAGAGGGGAGCTCCAGGTCTTGGTGTCTACCACCGTCATCGAAGTGGGGGTGGACGTGCCCAACGCCGCCCTTATGATCGTCGAAAACGCAGAGCGCTTCGGCCTCAGCCAGCTCCACCAGCTCCGGGGCAGGGTGGGACGGGGCCGGCACCAGTCCTACTGCGTGCTCCTCACCTCCAACCGCAGCCCGGACACCCTGGCCCGTCTGCGGGTCTTCGCCTCCACCACAGACGGCTTCAAGATCTCTGAGGAGGACCTGAAGCTACGGGGCCCTGGCGACTTCTTCGGCCGCCGCCAGCATGGCCTGCCCACCCTGCGGCTGGCCGATCTCTCCGGGGATATGCGCCTGCTCAGCGAGGCTCAGCAGGCGGCACGGGACCTGCTCTCCGCCGACCCCCGCCTGGCCTTGGGGGAAAACCGCCCTGTGCTGGAGCGGGTACGGGCACTGTTCTCCGATACGCCGGACATCTTCAACTAAAACAGCAGACCGGGGCCGCGGCTCAAGCCGCGGCCCCGGTCTGTCACGGCAGGACAAAGGGGATGTTCAGGTCTTCATGGTCCGCCGTCTCTGTATGTGCCAGCTGGATCTGGATGCGATCCCAGGCACAGTTTTGGATGTGATACAGATACTCGACATTCTTCCTCCCGTCCACCTCCTCCGCTGTCCCAGAGGTGGTCACGCCGTCGAATGTGCGCTCCGTCCCCTCCGGGTCCCGAAAGAGGAAGGTGAAGGGGGCGTCCGGCCCTCCCTCCGCCTGCCGGAAAAGCAGGATGGTGCGGTCCCCTTCCCGGCAGACCTGAAGCAGCTCAGTCCCCTCCGGAAGTCCGCAGGCGGTTCCGGCGGCCAGGTCGATGTCCGCCCACTCCTGCTCCTTGTCCAGCCATTTCAGCCTCCGGATGGAGAGGGTCATCTCCTGTCCCTCCAGGAAATACAGGCTCTGCCGGTAATAGTGGAGCATGGAGCGGGAATCCTCCCCGCCGGTGGCAGTGATATACCCGTCCCCTGTGTCGTATTCTTTTCCATTCCCGTCTACAAAGGCAAACTCGGCCCCCGCCAGCCAGCAGGTATTTTCCGGGTCCTCCTGGAGATGGATCTCCGTGTGGGTGGGGTAGGCCTCCAGCTGGTCCACCTTCAGCCGCTGGCCGTCCGCCTCCACCCAGGTGTCCACCACCACCGTCTTGGGACCGGCCATCTTGTCCCGGTCCAGCTGGATGGGGAACGTGAGGGCCACAGCTTCCCCCTCCGCCGGCTCTCCGGCCTCTCCAGACCCGTCCACTGCCGGGGCCCTGTTTTCCGCTTCCCCTGCTGGTCCGGCCGGTTCCACGGTGCACACGGCCAGGAACTCCTCCGGGAGTTCCCCCCGGCTGAAATGGAACTCCGTGTGCCGCAATTCCTCCGCCTCTCCGGCCGTTCCGCTGTACTGGGCGGAGCTGTATCCCTCCAGGGGGGTGCCGTCCGGCGTCTGGAGCTCCCAGGACACCCGGCCGCCGCCCTCCACAGAATAGAACAGGTGTGCCCTGGCTGGGGAGGCGATGACATACTCCGCAGTAACGGAGATCCTGTCCGCCCCCTCTGTCCGGCCGATATACTGCACATAGTCGTGCTCCACCGCCGCCCGCAGGCTGGGAGAGAAGGCCACCGCCGCGGCCAGCTCCCGCAGGACCGGCACCTTGGCGCAGGAGATGGCAAAGGCCGGGGAGGCGTTCACCATCACCACGAAAGCGGCGCACACACCAGCCAGTGCGGCCAGCAGCTCCGCTGGCCGCCGGCGCCTCCGCCTGGCGCGGTCCATCCCTCGCCGGACCGCGCTCTCCAGTTCCGGGGGCTCCCGGCGCAGTTGTTCCGTCAGCACCCAGTATTCCTCTCTCCGGTTCATGACCCCACCTCCTGTCCGTCTGTTAGGTCCAGCCTGAGAAGATCCAGGGCCCGCCGCTGGCGGGAGGATACCGTCCCCCTGGGGATCTCCAGGGCGGCGGCTGTCTCCTCCAGCGTCAGGCCGGTAAAGTACCGCAGGACGATCACGGAGCGCAGCTCTTCCGGCAGCGCCCGCACCGCCTCCCGCAGGGAGAGGGCATCCATGTGCTCCGCCTCCGGTTCCGGCGGGACGCAGACCCGGCACTCTCTGCGGCGGCGGCGCAGCTCGTCCTTGCACACATTGATGAGGATCCGGGTCAGCCAGGTCTCGAAGAACTCGGGCTGCCGCAACTTCCGGCGGTCCCGGAAGGCGCGGTACACCGCCTCGTCCACCGCGTCCACCGCAGCGTGCTCCCCGCCCAGGTAGAGGAAGGCTGTGCGGTAGAGCCGACCCCGCTGGTCCTGGGCCCGGAGGGCGAATTCCTGTTCCGTCATGCTCCATCCCTCCCTTTTTGACCATTAGACGCCGGAGGTCCATGTTTTGCCCACCTCCGGTTGAAAAAATTTTTCTGTGATATTATAATAGCACACAATGAAACAAAGGGGGATCGCTATGCTGACCTTTCGCGATATGACACTGGACGACCGGGACACCGTCCTGCCCATGGTGGATGCCTTCTACCGGTCCAACGCGGTAGACCACCCGGTCCCCCGGGAGATCGTGGAGCGGTCCTTTCTGGCTGCTGCCGGGAATGAGCCCCTGCTCCGGGGCACCCTGATCTTCGAGGAAGGCCGGCTGGCGGGCTATCTGTATGTCACCCTGTGTTACTCCGCGGAGGTGGGCGGGACCTGCGTCTTCATTGAGGAGGTCTATCTCCTGCCGGAGTTCCGTGGCCGCGGCCTGGGCCGGCAGGTCCTGGAGTGGATCTTTACCCAGTACCCGGACAGCCGCCGCTTCCGTCTGGAGGTCACCCAGATGAACCAGGGGGCCGCCCATCTGTATGAGAAGTGCGGCTTCCAGTACCTGCGCTACGACCAGATGGTGCTGGACCGGTGACCGGCAGACCATCGCGATCTATTGTGGGAGGAAAACTTGAAATGGACTATGTTGAAAAGGCCCGGGCACTCCGGGCAGACCCTGCGGTCCACTACAACTGTTGTCAGGCGGTCCTGGTGACCTTTGCCGACCGGCTGGGACTCACGCTGGAACAGGCCAATGCTCTGGGGGCCCACTTTGGGTCCGGGATGCGTCACGGCTCCACCTGCGGCGCGGTGAGCGGCGCTCTGATGGTGCTGGGCCTGCTGGGCTGCGATGAGAAGCAGTCCACCGCACTGCTCCGAGACTTCCGGACACGTCACGGCGCGCTGGACTGCGCCGACCTGCTCCGGGCTTCCAAGGAACGGGGAGAGCTGCGCAAGGACCACTGCGACAGCTTGGTCCTGGAGATGTCTCGATTTCTGGAGGAACTGCTCAGGGAGCAGAGCACCTGACCCAGACAGAGGAGTGGGCGGGGACTGTCAGGTCCCCGCCCACTCCTCTGTTTCATCCACCAGCGTCTCCAGCTGCTCCCAGGTCAGCTGGCGCTCTTCGATCTCCGCCCAGCAGGAGATCTTTCTCTCCAGTTCCTCCCATGTAATATACCAGAAGACATATTCGATCCCCAGGTGGGCTGGCAGGATATCCTCAATGATCTCCCGGATCTCCTTAAATCCCTTTGGGATGCCTGGAATGTCAGGGAAGGAGACCGCCACCTCTCCCGGGATCTCCTTCTCCTCCACATGGGCATGGACGCCGCACCCGGAGATGGTGGCGTTGATGGCCTCCAGGGTGAAGCTGTCCCCGCCGATCCGCATCAGCGCAGCCAGGGCTTTCCGCATCCCCGTCGGCGTGTCCGCTACCGGCCGCCGGGCCAGCAGGGCGATGATCCGCTCCAGCCCCCAGCTCTCCGCCTCCGCCAGCGTGCTCTCCCGCCGCAGCTCCGCCAGCCAGGTGTCCACCCCGTCCAGCGCCCCGCCCTGGACATTCAGCTCCCCGCCGTTGAAGGGGGCCTCCAGATCATAGAGCCTCAGCGGGGCCAGCAGCTCCCGCAAATATCTCCCGTAGCTCATTGCATTGCCTCCACCGTCAGGGTCCCAAGCACCGGAAGCTGGTCGGGCTCTAAGGACAGGTCCTCTGGAGGCGCCGTCAGCTCGTAGTTTTTTACCCCTTCACAGCCGAAGATCAGGCTTCCCAGCCGGGCCCGGAGGACATCCTGCCCCAGCCGCTCTCCGGTGAACCACTGCCGCAGGGCGGTCTTCACCCGCTCTGCGGCCCCCGCCTGGTCCGCGCCCCCGTCGATCTTGACCGCCACATCCACCGTCACCGCCTCCGGGGCCCGCACCAACACATCTACCGCGATCTCCCTTCGCTGCTGGAAATAGTCCGTCAGCTGGCCCAGCAGCTCCTCGTCCGGCATCCCCTCCAGGGTGGCCGCCACCACGTCCACCGTACCCCTGCCCCGGCTCCGGGGCAGTACGGACGCCGCGGCCACCTGGTCAAAGGAGAGGGCCCCCTGCTCGTAAAATGCGGCGTTGGCCCCGTTGGGCAGCCGCCGGAAGGTGCTAAGTACCCGCTGGCGCAGGCCCTCGTCCCCCTCCTCGTCCCCGCCGCCGGCAAAGGGGGCGGGGTTGGTGCAGGCGGCGATTCCCACCGGCGCGGCCGCCATGGCGGTCACCGCCCCTGCCGGGACATTGCCCGCACTGCCCGGCGTCAGCGCCCGGGCGGGCACATCCACCCAGGACGCCCCCGCCTCCAGAACCGCCGCCTGTGCCGTCTCGAACCGGATCAGCCCCGGGGTCATGCAAACGGTCCCGGCGGGGATAGGCCGGTCCGTATCCGCCGCCCGCGCCACAGAAAACCGGATGCTCCCCTCCGCGGCGGTGGCCTGCTTCCGGCTCAACCCCCGCAGCTGGGCGTGGCTGTCCAGGCAGCTTCCCGCCGCCGTCTGGGGAAAGCACTGCCGGAGCACCCAGTCCGCCTGGACGTACAGGGCGTACACCTGGGCCGCCACCGCGTAGAAGCGCACCGCCAGATCGCAGCTCTCCGCCGCCTCCAGCCCAGTCCTCTGGGCAAAGCAGTCCAGCATCTCCTGATAGATCTCTTCCAGCTCCTTCATTCCGCTCCCCCTCTCACAGCAGCGTCTGGACGGCCAGTGCCTCTCCCTGCCAGTCCAGCCGGACAGTCAGCAGGCCCCGGTCCCCCTCCTGGGCCAGCGATACCTCTGTCACCCGCAGTCCGCTCTCTCCAGCCAGGGCCTCCGCCACATACTGCTCCGCCAGCGCCTGGCGGGCTGCCGGTTTCTCCCGGAGCACCAGATAGAGGCGGCTGCCCAGCTCCGGCATAAAGGGGAAAGCCCCCCGCCGCGGGACCAGGCGGAACAGGACCCGCTGCAAAAGGGCCTCGCCCCCGGTCAGCCGGCGGAAGCCTCCCAGTCCGTCGGGCACATAGTCTCCGTTTTGGATCTGAAGCTCCATCCCCTTCACCCGCCTCCCAGGATTGCCAGCACGATCTGCCGGATCAGGCCGTTCAGCGACTGGCCGTTCACCATTACCTGACCGTTCAGCTCCAGACGGCCGTCCGTGCGCAGGAGCAGCCCGCTCTCCGCCCCGCTGCTGGAGATGGACACCTCCCCAGCGCCCAGCGTCTCCGCCTCCCCCTGCCGCTTCCCGGCGACGCAGGGGGACTCGCCCCCCTGTCCCGCCTTCAGCACCAGGACCCGGTCCCCCAGGGCCGGCTTCCAGCAGTAGCCGCCTGGCCCATAGACCGCCAGCTGCCGCCGCTCACCGTCCAGATAGGCCCCTGCCGGGTCCCCCTCCAGGGTCACTTCTCCCCAGTCCACCCAGCTCTCACCGGCCTGCCGTGTTTTTCTCCGGTCTGATGTCCACATTTCGCTCACCTCATATCACAACGTCGGGGACCGCCAGCTCCAGCCGGGTCCGTCCCCCTGCCTCGTCCGCCTGTACTGAGGCCTCCACCACCCGCCAGCTGCCATTTCGGTCCCAGTCGGACCTCTGTATCCGCACCAGGTCCCCCGGCTTTCCATAGAACAGGACCGGCACCACCGCCTCCATCCGGACCAGCTCCGCGGCGGAGCGGTCCAGTTGGAACTGTCCGCTGTACCGCATGGCCTGATAGCTGCTCCGCCCCGGCATGGTCATCACCCGGCGGCACCTGCCGCCCATCCGGAGAAAGTCAGTGGCCTCCACCTGCTCCACCGTCTGGCGCACCCTGTCCCGCACCAGGATCTGGGAGAGCACCCCGTACCGCCGGTCTCGGACCGTCAGGCTGGTCACCGGTGTGGCATCGCTTATGGCCAGATTTTCCACTTCGGTCCACCCCTCCAGCACCAGCCGCCCTGCCCGGTCAAAGCGGGGACACACACCGCCGCAGTATTGTGCGAACTCATAGAGTACCGCCCACTCGCTGCTCCCAGTGGGCACGGAGAAGGGGCTCACCGCTGGCAGGCTGGCCTCTCCCGCCAATTCGATCCCATAGGGGGCCACATGGTCTCGCAGGATGTCTTCCAGGGTGGCGGTCCCGTAGTCCTGTCCCAGGGCCTCGTTGTCCAGCAGCAGGGCGGCCATCCCCCGGCCTGATACTTCCAGCCGCAGGCCCTCCGTCCCCTGGTTCACCTCGCACTCGTCCACCACCCCGGAAAACACCGTCTCGCCCGCCTCCGCTGCGGAGAATCGGACCCACTCCGCCGGGTCCGTCCCCTGGCTCGCCTGCCAGGGACAGCGCACCCAAAAGCTGTCGCTGGGCACCCCGGCAGTATAGTTCAGCTCCCAGGACAGCGGAACGGGGAGCTGAAAGGTCCGGCCTGCCGCCGTGGTCACATAGGCTGTCACCGGACTGTCACCTTCTCTCCCGGCAGGATCAGGTTTGGATTGCGGATCTGGGGATTTCGGGCCAGCAGCTCCGTCATCCCCACCCCGTATCGGGCCGAGATTGCCCACAGTGTGTCCCCCTGCTCCACCGTGTGGCTCAGCACTCCGCCGTTCCCGCCGGATGCCGCCTCTCCGGTCCGGGTGACCTCCTGCACCGCTCCGCTGTACAGGCCGCTGGCCTCCCAGAAAGCGAAGGAGTAACGCACATAGTCCGGTCTGGGCTCCTGCTCCAGCCGCAGCTCCACAAAATAGGCACTGGCCGTCTGCCAGAGGGGGTGGATCAGCAGCCCCGGCCCTGGGTCATAAAAGGTGTTGGCCAGCAGGCCGAACTGGGAATAGGCCCCCTCTCCGGCAAATTCCCCCTCTCCCCGCATCACCCGGCGGGTCCGGCCCAGGTCCTGGAGATGGTAGGTGCCGAAGGGCACCTTGTTCACCGCCATCTTCCGCTCATAGTCGATGGAGTACACCCTTGGGTTGTGGGGCCACACATAGTCCTTGTAGCGCATGGGCGCCAGCTTCAATGGAGATCCTCCTCTCAGAACAGGGCAAAGCCCCCGTCGTACCGCCGGGCATCCCGGCGAAAGATCCGGTCCACCGTCCGTGCGGAGTCATGCTCCCGGAGAAGCGGCTCATCCGATCCTGGCCGAAGGGAGACCGGCCCCGCCCGGTCTGCTCTGGGCTCCCGGCGGTACCCCGCTGCCCGCCGGGCCAGTTCCATGGCGGCCTGGAGCCGTCGGGTGCCCGCCACCCCCTCTGTCTCCCAGAGGGAGGCGCGTTCCTCCCCCCGGATCTCCGGCACAGCCCCGGCCCCCGCCTCGGGTCTCCCCAGACTCCGCTCCCGAGGGACGGCACGCCCCTGCCGTCCGGCCCACAGCAGCCAGGACAAGGTGGACGCCTCATCCCCCTCCAGTGGGCGGTCGGACAGGACCGTCCTCAGCCCTGCCGGACCTTCCGGCTGTTCCGCCCGCTCCCTGGACTCCAGAACCGCCCCTGTCTCTCCGGATCGAGACTGCCCCTCCTGCTCTGTTTCGATCCAGTTTTTCCCATCCCTGGCCGCCTCTTCGGCCCCGGCGCTTCTCTCCGGCTCCGCCGGGCCGCCCGCCGCCTCCGGCCGCTCCCTGGATCGGCGGGGCAGGGGAGGGGAGGCCCCCTCCGTCCACTCTGCCTCCGCCTGGTCCAGCGCGTCCTCCGTCCCGGCCAGCAGCTCCTCCAGATAGTCTCTCAAGTGCCCTCGCCCTCCTTCAGCCGTCGAAACCGCTCCATGTCAAAGGAGGGGTTCACCCCGGAAGCCTGGATCAGCGCCCCGCAGCCGGGGCACCGCTCCTGCTCCGCCTCCGCCCGGCATGTGGGGCACAGCTGATCCAGCTCCTCCTGGTCATCTAGCAGTTGGTTGAGCAGGCACCACAGGTAGTCCCGCTCCTTCATCTGTCTGGCCCGCCTCTCGGTGGGCAGAGCGCCGAACTGCTTCAGCACCCTCCAACGCAGGCGATCCCCGGGGCTGCCGGCTAGTTTTTTTTTACGTTTTCCAACTCCTCCGCTGTTCCTGCGGCGGAGGGGTTCTCCTTCCGGTCGAACTCTCTCCACCGCCCGGCCAGAGCGGCGATCTCACTCACCGTCAGCCCTGCCAGCACCGCCCGTCCACTGTCAAATACCGGCTTTTCTCCGCTCTCCAGCGCCCGGGCCAGCAGGCATGCGTTGGAGCACAGGGCCCGCTCTCCCTGGCTCTCCGCCAGCTGGGCCGCCTCCCGCCGGGCCTCCAGAACTTCCAGGGCGGACAGCAGCCTCAGCTCCATACCATTCTCCAGTTTCATGCGGTCTGCGCCCGCCAAAATCGACCACGCCACTATCACACCCCCGTCTCAATGCGCTTGGAGGCCACGATGGTCACCTTCTCCACCACCATGGCACCCAGGGTGCCCGCCTCGCTGATGCTGCTCCACTGGCAGTCGGAATAGATGATCTTTCGGTCCGGCTTGCAGATCACCAGAGAGAAACCGCTCAGCCCGTAAAAGTCGATGCCGTCCCGGATGGCCTCGTCGGTGGCGTACAACCGGGTCAGCTCCAGCACATGGCTGGTCTGGCCCGGCACCGTGGCCACCGGCTCGCTCTCTCCAAAGGCCTCCACCGCCGAGCTGGTCTTGCTGGCCTTGGCGGAATAGCTCTGCACCACTGCCACCTTGACTCCATCCACCTCCAGATAGATGTCGCTGCTGGTGGGAAATCCTGCGATACTCACTCTGCTCCCTCCTCACTGTCTGTCCTTTGCCGGCGGCCTGTCATACGGTGATGTGGGCCGTCAGCCAGATCTGGTTCAGCCCCTGGGCCGCCGAGAAGGAGAACTCCACCTGGCACACCGTGGGGTTGTCCGGGTCGGCGGACACCGCCACATTGTCATAGCCGGAGATGATCTCCCGCTCCTTTCGGTTCTCCAGCTCCAGCACCACCTGGGAGCGGATGGCCCCCCGGCTCTGCTCCGTGTTCTTGGCCCGGTGGAACTTGCTGCGCAGGGCGGAGCGGATGCCGGGGATCACGTCGTCCACCACCAGGATGGTGGACAGCTCTCTCCAGGTGGTGTCCGCCGTCCCGTCGGTAGTGGTGCGGGTGGTCACTCCCCGCACCACCGAGGTCACCCCACCCGTCCGCTCTGCCGGGGTCACGCCGCCCCGGATGAGCAGGTCCAGGTCGTTGTCCCCATAGGTTGTCTCCAGCCCATACAGTCCGCTGAGCACCGCGCCCCCCAGGGGGAGGGCGGGGTCGGTTGTCCCGGCAATAGCCCCGGCCACAGCTGCGGCCAGGGAGAGGCCGGAGACGGCCTCCCCTTCCTCATCGGTGCCCCCAGGGGCCACCAGCACCACCCGCTCGCTGTTCAGCGCCTTGGCCCGCTCCAGCAGCTCTGTCACCGTCTCGCCCGCCCCGCCGGCGGCCACCGCGATCCCTGTCTCCTATACACCTCCAGATGTGTATACGAGACCGCCACCCCCTCTGTCCCC
>NZ_LN866274.1:373615-565776 GCF_001244495.1 Clostridium phoceensis
CCGTCTCGCCCGCCCCGCCGGCGGCCACCGCGATCCTCTCCCGGCGGGCGGCAGAGGCGGCGGCGGCGCTGTCCCGCAGGGACTGCTGCACCTCCCGGTCCACGCTGTCACAGATGACCACTCCGATATCGTCCATCGCCGCCAGGGCGGCAAATGCCGCCTCATAACCCTCCTCGTCCGCCACCGGCACCGCCACCACGCCGGCCGCCCCGTTCTTCAGTGCCAGCCGGATCAGTTCTGTCATATCCTGCCCCCCGGTGCTGCCGAAGGCGATCAGCGCGCCCTCGTAGCTGGTCACCGTCTGGGGCACCCCTGCCGGGGCCGTGGCGTGGATGGCAGCCATCCCCACCATCTTTCGCCCCTGTCTGCCCTGCACCACCGAGGAGGCATCATACTCCGAATACACCCCCGGCCGCTCATGTGTGGTCACGCTCATGGCTCCAATCCTCCTCTGATCTCAAAGTCCTGGAAAAGGCCGCCCGGCTCCGCCGCGGCATAGAGGCACGCCTCATATACCGCCTCCACCGGCCGCCTCAGCAGCTGCCCCCCCTGGTCATACTCCGTCTCCCCGCAGGAGAGCTCCAGCAGCCGCATCCCCGGGGGACCTTCCCGATGGAGCGCCCCCGCCAGGGCATCGAAGGCCGCCTGGAGTGCCTGGTCCCCCTGCGCCCGCTCCCCGTACAGGTCCAGACCGAAGGTGAGCTTCACCCTGCGCCCATACAGCTCCTCCCAGCGCCCCGCCTCCGGGTCATATCGCTCCCCCAGATAGTCTTGAAAGCCGGCCGGGCCCCAGCGGCACCCCCGCAGGGATACTGCGGCCACCGGCCCGCCGGGGAACGTCCGCGCCGTCCCGCTCCAGGCAGGTACTGCCCGGATACCCTTCCCATTGAGGTGGGCGGTCAGCCCCTCCCGGATCTGTTCCAGTCCGCCGCTCATGTCTCCTCCTTGCCCCAGGGGGCCAGCACTGCCCACCAGTGGGACAGCCGCTCCCCCAGATAGATGGGGTGGGCGGTGCGGACCTCATATCCGCTCTCCCGCCACACCACCCGGTCCCCGGGGGCCGCCGGGACGTCCGGCTCCCCCAGCATCAGATACCGGTCCTCCCGCCGCAGCCCCAGGGGGGAGGGGCGGGCCTGTTCCCTCCCCGCCTCCCGCAGGGGCTGGAGGAAGGCCCGCACCTCTCTTCCCGGCTCCACGCCGCCGCGGTAAAGCGTCACACACTGCCCATACCGGTCCAGCAGGACGGAAATGGTGTCCACTCTCACCCCAGCACCCCCCGAAATGCAAATCCGTCCGCCAAATAGGGGGCCATCAGCCGCTCCGCCTGGCGTCGCATGGCTCCCGCCCCGTCTCCTCCGGTATGTACCGTCAGGTCGCCAGCGGAAAAGGAGGTCACGCCGTCCGTCCCTGCCTCCAGTCCGGCCAGCACCAGCCAGGCTGCGGCCACCGGGAAGGCGGGCCCGCACGCCTCGGGGGACAGCCCCTCCCTCAGCCGGCCCGCCATCTCCCGCTCCGCTGCCTGACACAGGGGGCGGAGCAGCTCCTCATTCCCGCGCCCCCCCATCAGTTCCACAAAGGCCAGGATCTGTTCCTCCATCACAGCTCCAGCACCCGGGCCGCGCCCTGGAACAGCTTGGCGAAGCCGCTGATAGTGGTGATGGCCGCCCGCTCCAGCTGCCGGTCGATGAGCTTGTCGTACTCCACCAGCACATCGCTGCCCTGCACCATCTCCAGGGCGAACCGCCGGTCCAGGCCGATGATGGTCCCGGCAGGCATGGCGGAGGTGCGCAGCAGGCTGGCCCCCAGGGGGGTGGACAGCCTGCCGGTGCCCTGGAAGTTCAGCCCGGTGAGAGGGTTCTGGAACTCCTCCAGCTTGAGCATCTTCACCATCACGTCGTTGCCCACCAGAAGGGTGTTCATCTCATAGGGGTCGAACTTGGCCCAGAAGTCCACCAGGTCCTCATAGGTCACCGTGTCCTCCGTTGCCGTGCTGTCCACCGGGGCGGCGTTGCCGTTCCCATCCCCCTCCATCAGCACCTGGATGGCGTCCTCCAGATGCATCCGGCTGATGTGGGCGCCGATCTGCCGCAGCGTGACGGAAAACAGGTCCAGCTTCTGGCAGCGCACCGCCTCATAGCTGGCCACCAGCATCCGGCCCCGCTTGTTCAGCTTCA
The DNA here is from genome assembly GCF_001244495.1 of Clostridium phoceensis. Taxonomy (NCBI): domain Bacteria; kingdom Bacillati; phylum Bacillota; class Clostridia; order Eubacteriales; family Clostridiaceae; genus Clostridium; species Clostridium phoceensis. The sequence goes on from NZ_LN866274.1 coordinate 375,790, forward strand.
CCAGATTCTCCTGCACCTTGACCGTGGTGCTGGGGATCTCTGTCCCCTCGTCTACTCGGCGCAGCTCTTTCTCCTCGCCTCCCGCCTCGGAGGTGATGGAGCGGTAGTCCATGCCGTCGAACCGTGTCACCGCGGCGGTGAGCTGGGGCAGCAGGTCCGCCTCCTCCATACCCTGGCGCACCGAGCGGGCGATATACTCCGGGAACAGCACGGCGGAGTCGGCAGTGCGGAAGAACTTTTCCACCACGTCGCTGCCCGTCCCCTTCACCTTGATATCAAAGCGCTTGAGCTGCCGCTGAAAGGCATCCAGCCCCTCCAGGGCGGTGCCCCGGTACTGCTCCGAGGGGTCCCGGCTCTCCAGCACCTGAGTGAAGGACCGCCCCGCTTCATGATACATCCCCTTCTCCAGCTTCAGATTGTCGTAGCAATAGGCCATCTCAGCTCTCTCCTCTCTGTCTCACAGGCAGATCACGGCGCGCTTGCCCGCCGTGTCTGTACTGACCACCAGACACTCCACCCCAGATGGGGACTCTTCGGCCCCGGCGGTCGCCGTCTGGATGCCGCCGGCCCCATCCGCCGCCAGCACGTTCCACCCCAAATCGATGGAGCCCGTCACCGCCACCGGGCAGAATCCCTTCACCTGTACGCCGGCGCACCCGTTCTCATTGGACAGGGCCACGCCGCAGAACTTGTCCCCGGCCGAGCAGGGCCCCACCTGGCCGTTGCCCGTCATCTTCACCACCTGTCCTGCCTTGACCTCCTTCTGGGCGAAAAAGGTGGCCGCCACTGCGCCGATCTCCTCAAAGGAAACCTTGTTCATTCCCGATCCCTCCCGATTTATTTTGTAAAGACGGCCCCGCCGTCAGATCAAAAAAGCCCCGTCCGACCGCTCCGGCATCCCGTCCCCGTTACCGTAGGACAGCTGCGGGGCGATGGGGTAGCGCTCCGCCGCCCGCCGCTGATAATTCTCCCGCAACTCCAGCAGCTCCTTTTCCTCCAGCCGGTCCGCGATGTGCCGGAGGGTCTCCGCCCCCACCTGGCGCTCCGCCAGCAGGCCCAGCCGGACCACCTCGTTCCGCAGTCCCGTCAGATAGCGGCGCCCCAGCTCGGCCGCCCGCTCCAGATCTTCCAGCTCGGCTGCGGCGGCGGGCTCTCCCAGCGCCAGCTGCTTCAGCGAAGGGCTCCCTCCGGCCCGCTTCATCACTCCAGCCCTGGGCTGGGCGGGCACTGCGACAAAGGAGAACTCGAAAGCGTCTGTGGCCTCCAGCAAACGCGCGCAGCACAGCCTGCCGTCGTACCGCTTTCCCTTCTCGTGGGCGCACCTGCCCATGTCCGACCCGCAGATGGAGCACTCTGCCCGCTTTACCGCGCAGCCCACGCTGACCTCCCGCTTGATACCCCCTTCGATCTCCGCGATCAGGTCCTGGTTTCCCTGGGTCCGCACCATGTAGGCGTACCCCTTCAGATAGCAGGCGGGCTCTCCCAGCGCCGTGCGTATCCCCTCCTCCCGGACCACTTCCGTCCGGTAGATGCGGGCCGTCTGACCGCCGGCGCTCCACCTGTGGTCAAAGATCCCGCTCTTGCCCACAAACAGCTCCGCCAGCTGCTCCAGGGTGGCCTGTGGAAACTGCTCCCCGTCCCGGTCCACCTCGTTGTCGCACAGCCGCACCGCGAACAGATAGACCTCCGCCGCTGTCAGCTCCTTCCGGCTCTGCCGGTTGACGAGGGCCAGCTCCTCCTCTGTGGGCTCCACCCTCTGGCCCCCAAGGGCCTCCTTTTCTACCTTCATGTCCGTTCCTCCTCTCTGATGGCTTCCGCCTGGGCCAGATACAGCTTCGCTCTGGCCTCCTCCACGAAGTCCTGCAAGTTGATGTCTGCCCAGTCCACCGTCACATCGCCGCCCCAGCCGTGGAGCCGCAGCCACATCTCACAGATGCGCTCCACCGCCGGCTCCAGGGTCCGGCGCAGGGCGGTGATCTCGCTGGTCATCAGGTCGGCCTGCTGGGCGCTCATCCGCTCCGTGCTGGACCAGGACAGCCCCAGCAGGAAGGGAGGGATACCGGTGCGGGCAACGAGCTGTTCCAGGATCTGACGCACCGGCACCTGGCTGTCCAGCACCTGATTGTCCGCCCCGATGACCTTGATGTCCAGATCCCCCACCGCCACAAAGTCCCGCACGGCCCCCTGCCTGCCCGCCTGCATGGCGGCGGACCACTCCCCGGCGATTTGCCGGCACCGCTCCTGGGCATAGGCTCCCTCTCCCTCTCCGGGGCGGCAGATGACCGCGAAGCGCACGTTGCCCATTCGCTCCCAGTTCATCCCCGTGGCCTGGTAGATCTTCAGCAGGATGTCGGTGAGGAAGGGCATGGACCGCAGCAGGGACACCCCGTAGGGGTGCTCTGTCTCCGGCTGAAAAGGGGTGAACAGCAGCAGCTCCTGCCAGGGCAGGGGCTCACAGGTTCCGCCCGGGCCCCGGGCACACAGCTGAAAGTCCAGGGGCGAGTCCCCCTCCCGGATCTCCACCTGCTCCGGTCCGGCGCACAGCAGAGCGGCGATCTCCCGGCCCTGGCAGTCCAGCACCAGCTCGCCCACCCCCCGCCCGCAGGTAAGCATGGAGTCCAGATAGCAGTCCAGAAAGGACTGGATGCCCCGCTGTCCCCGCCCGGTGGGGACAGTACGGAGGAACCGCTCCAGCCCCGCCTGGGCGGCGGGCTCCCCGCACTTCACCGCCACTCCGCCGGCCAGCCGGATCAGCTTCCAGATGGCCGCGTCCAGGATGGGCACCGCCTCCCGGATGGCCCGGTAGAGCTGGAGCTCCCCCGCCCCCAGGGGCACATACCGGTCCAGCACGCCGAAGGGATGCCGTCCGCTCTCCCGGATCTGCACCGCCTCCGCCCGAGCCGGCCCCTTGTTTCGTTCCCGCCGCTTCATCGCAAAAGCCTCCTTTGCCTCTTCCGGCCCCTGCCGGTCAAAATATCCTCCGTTCCACGCTCCCGGCCCAGCTGCCGCCGCGCTCCTTTGCCGCCAACGTGACGGCAAAATACCGGATGTCGTCCATTGCGTGGTCATGTTCCTTGCACACCTGGTCCCGCCCTCCGGCGCTGGTGTCCCAGCGGTACAGCCCGAACTCCCGGATGGCGTCTCCGCACCCGGGACAGATGACCAGCCGGCCCGTCCGCAGCAGCTCCGCCGTGGTGCGGATGCCGGAGAGCACCTCGTTCTCCGCCCGCCGCACCTGCCAGCCCCGCCGCCGCAGGCACTCCAGAAAGCTGGCGGCGGAGGGGTCTGCCACCACCTCCCTGATGGGCCGCCCGTCCGCCAGTGCCTCCAGCGCGTCGGCGTATTCGCTGTCCGTCTTCTGCCGCCCCTCCCGGCGGGAGTCGTAATAGAACTCCTCCACCCGGTACCACGCCTCCCCCCACCCCCCCCAAAGTCCCATAGAGGTGGGGTTCACCGTACCGTAGTCGCAGGAGATATACCACTCCGCCGCCCGCCCCTCCGGCGGCTCGCACACCATCTCCCGGGAGAAGAAGTCATATACCAGCCCTGCCGCCGCGGTCCATTCCCCCAGCACGAACCGGCGGTAGAAGGTCCCCCGGAACATGGTCCGGTATCGCTCCCGCACCTGGGGAGACAGGCCCGGGTTGTCCTCCATGGTGAAGTGGAGGTAAAGGGCGTTGCGCTCCCCGGCCTTCTGGACCCACTCCTGATAGAACCAGTGTCCCGGCCCCTCCGGGTTGCAGGAGAACCACAGCCTGGCCCCCTGGACCGAGCACCGGGCGCAGCACTGCTCCACAAAGGAGCGGGGCATCAGAACAGCCTCGTCCAGCAGCGCCCCCGCCAGGGTCACCCCCTGGATGCGTGCCGCCGCCCCCTCGTCCCCTCCGCCGAACAGGCAGAAGATGTTCCGCCGCCGCCCCAGGGACACCGTCACCTCCCCCCGGGTCAGCTGCTCCCGGCACTGGAATCCCATCCCTCTCAACAGGGGCAGCACCTCTCCCGTCAGGTTCCGCCGCACCCCCTCCATGCTCCGGCCGCACAGGGCGAATCTCCGCCCCTGGAAGCGGGCCATGGCCCACAGGAAGAAGGACAGGCCTAAGCACAGGGTCTTACCGCTGCGCACCGCGCCGTCGCAGATGATGGCGCTCTTCTCCCAGTGGGGAGACCCCTCTCGCCACCAGGTCAGCACCTGCCGCTGTTTGGGGGAGAACCTCAGCGCTCCCATTCCGGCTCCTCCGCCGTCCCGCCCAGGGTCCGCAGCAGCTCCTCCGCTTCCGTCTCCCGGTTCTCCCGGATCAGCTCCATCAGCTTTTCCAGGGCCTTGAGCCGGTCGGTGAACTTGATCTCCACCGCTCCGTTCCCCGCCCGCTTGAACTCCGTCATAGCCGTCAGGTCCAGCCCGTCGATGGCCTCCAGCGCCTCCCCGGACAGATAGGCCAGCTTGACGGCGTCATTCACTCTCGCCCGAGTCAGTCGTCGCACCTGCCGGATCAGCTGCTCTCGCTGCCGCTTTTCTTCCGCCTTGCTCACCCCATCACCCTCCTCACCCCTGGTCCGACTTCGGAAAAAGTTGTACAGACCCGTCCACGCAGGCCAAAAATTTTTCAAAAATTTTTGCATCATGCAACGATTTGCGCAGAAAAAAATACCGGTCCGCTGCGGCGTATAGAAGTCCTCGCCCCTCCACATCCTTTTCACAGAAACATTTGGATTTGGAGGGACCCGCCATGAACCGTTTCCTTTCTTTGGCGCTGGCCGCCCTGCTGCTGGCGCCCTGTGTATCTGCTGCTGACCTCCCCGCCTCCGCCGCCCCCTCCGGGCCGGAGACAGCCGCCGCCTCTGCGGTGCTGATGGAGAAGGAGAGCGGCGCTGTCCTCTACGAAAAAGACGCCCGCCAGAAGCTGGAGCCCGCCAGCGTCACCAAGATCATGACCCTGCTTCTCATCATGGAAGCCCTGGACAGCGGCCGCATTGCCCGGGACGACATGGTGACCGTCTCCGCTTATGCCGCCGGCATGGGCGGTTCCCAGGTCTACCTGAAGGAGGGGGAGCAGATGTCCGTCTCCGAGCTGCTCAAGTGCATCACTGTGGTCTCCGGCAATGACGCCGCTGTGGCCATGGCCGAGTATCTTTCCGGCAGCGAGGCCGCCTTTGTTGCCGAGATGAACCTCCGGGCCCGTGAGCTGGGCATGGCTGACACCAACTTCGTCAACTGCACCGGCCTCCCCGCCCAGGGCCACCTCACCTCCGCTCACGACATCGCCCTCATGTCCCGGGAGCTGATCCTCAACCATCCCAGCATCCGGGAGTACACCACCATCTGGATGGACTCCATCCGGGACGGTGCCTTCGGTCTCACAAACACCAACCGTCTGGTCCGCTTCTATCAGGGAGCCACCGGCCTCAAGACCGGTTCCACCGATTCCGCCCTGTACTGCGTCTCCGCCACCGCCGAGCGGGACGGCATGGAACTCATCGCCGTGGTGATGAAGTCTCCCACCTCCGCTCAGCGCTTTGAAGACGCCAAAGCCCTTCTGGATTACGGCTTCGCCAACTATACGCTCGCCCGGGTCTATCCCGATGTCCCACTGGCCCCCGTGGAGGTGCTGCTGGGCACCACCGCCCAGGTCCAGCCTCAGTTGGAGCGGGAGTGTTCCCTCCTGGTCCGGAAGGGGGAGGAGGGCCTGATCTCCACCCAGATCCAGCTCGCCCAGGACCTGGAGGCCCCGGTGGAGCGGGGGCAGAAACTGGGGCAGATGGTGGTCACTGTGGACGGCGAGGTCCGGGACACCATCCCCATCGTCGCCTCCCAGCAGGTGGACCGCCTCACCATTCCCGGCATCTTTGGAAAGATGTTTCAGCGGCTGCTGATGGCCCGCTGACGCCCTGTTCGGAGCTCCCCGGCCGCCGGGGGGCTCCGAATAAATTCCATTTTACCGGCTTTTCACTTGACGCGTCCTCTCTTCTGTTGTATAATTTTTATAAATATAGAGGAGAATTTTCGGTTTTTGTTCGTGCTTTTCGACCATTTGTGACACAAAAGAGTGATTTGAGGTGGTTTCATTGGCCAAAACGAAGAAAAATGCCCCGGTTTATGCCCCGGAACATGAACTGAGAGCGTTCAGTGATGGACACAGCACCCATGCCTGGGAGTGCTTCGGCGCCCATGCCGGCGAGCAGGACGGTGTCCCCGGCTACTATTTCCGAGTCTGGGCCCCCAACGCCCAGCAGGTGTGTGTCTTTGGTTATTTCAACGACTGGGACCCCAACGCCAACCCTCTGACCCCTGTTCAGGGCGGCATCTGGGAGGGGTTCATCCCCGGCCTTCAGCAGTATGACGCGTATAAATATGCAGTACATACCAAGGATGGCCGCCTGACCGGCAAGGCTGACCCCTTTGCCTTCCACGCAGAGACTCGCCCAGGCACCGCCTCCAAGCTTTACGACCTCTCCGGTTACCAGTGGGGGGACCGGGCCTGGCTGGACTATCGGGCCAAAAACGCTCCCTACCGCCGCCCTATGAACATCTATGAATGTCACCTGGGCTCCTGGCGCCGCACGGGGGAAGGGGAGTTCCTCAGCTACCGGGATCTGGCCGCCTATCTGGTCCCCTATGTGAAGGAGCTGGGCTTCACCCATGTGGAGCTCCTCCCTGTCACCGAACATCCCCTGGATGCCTCCTGGGGTTACCAGTGTACCGGCTACTTTGCCGCCACCAGCCGCTTCGGCACCCCCCACGACCTGATGTATTTCGTGGACCAGATGCACCAGGCTGGCATCGGCGTCATCATGGACTGGGTCCCCGCCCACTTCCCCCGGGATGAGTTCGGCCTCTATCACTTTGACGGCACCCCCACCTACGAGTATGCCGACCCCCGGAAGGGAGAGCACGCCGACTGGGGCACCAACGTCTTTGACTACGGACGCAACGAGGTGCGCTCCTTCCTCTACTCCTCCGCCATGTTTTGGCTGGATGAGTTCCATTTTGACGGCCTGCGGGTGGATGCGGTCTCCTCCATGCTCTACCTGGACTATGCCCGCAAGCCCGGAGAGTGGATACCCAACATCCACGGCGGTAAGGAGAACCTGGAGGCCATCGAGTTCCTCCAGCGCCTCAACGAGATGGTCTTCGGTGCCCATCCCGACGTGCTGATGATCGCGGAGGAGTCCACCGCCTGGCCCAAGGTCACCTATCCGGTGAGCGACGGGGGCCTGGGCTTCAACTTCAAGTGGAACATGGGCTGGATGAACGACATCTGCCACTACATCAAAATGGACCCATACTTCCGGCAGTTCAACCACCGGGACATCACCTTCTCCCTGGTGTATGCCTTCTCGGAGAACTACATCCTGCCCCTCTCCCACGACGAGGTGGTCCACATGAAGGGCTCCTTCTTTGGCAAGATGCCCGGAGACAACCCCATGAAGTTTGCCGGCGTCCGGGTCTTCTATACCTATATGCTTGCCCACCCGGGCAAAAAGCTCACCTTTATGGGTGCCGAGTTGGCCCAGTGGAACGAGTGGCACTATGAATATTCCCTGGACTGGCATTTGCTCCAGTACGAGCCCCACCGCCAGACCCAGGAGTTCTTTAAGGCGGCCAACGCCTTCTATCTGGAGCAGCCCGCCCTCTGGGAGCAGGATGACTCCTGGCAGGGCTTCCAGTGGCTGTGCGCCGATGACAACCAGGCCAACACTGTCTCCTTCCTCCGCTGGGACAAGGAGGGCAGCCCCCTGCTGGTAGTGTGCAACTTCTCTCCGGTACACCGGAAGGGTTATCGGGTGGGGACCCCCTTCGCCGGGATGTGGTCCGCTGTGCTGAACACAGATGACGTGTCCTTCGGCGGGGGAGGCCTTGGCGACCAGGACCCTGTACGCACCGAGTACATCCCCTGCCACGACCAGGACCAGTCCATGGAGATCGACCTGCCCCCCATGGCCGCCGTCATCTACCGCTGTACCCGCAAGTTCCCCAAGCGCAAGCCCAAGGCGTCCAAATCGGAAAAAACCGGCCCCTCCGGCAAGCGCCCCGCCAAGCCCGGCGCCTCCAAGCGGAAAAAAGAGGCATAACCGGACCAGTTTCTCCGTTTGCTCCTGGTCTGTTATACGATACTTCCCTGTGTGTGCTTATCAATCCAAGAGGTGATGAATGAGATGAAGAAAGAAGTTGTGGCAATGCTGCTGGCCGGAGGGCAGGGCAGCCGGCTTTACGCCCTGACCAGCCATGTAGCAAAGCCCGCGGTCCCCTTCGGCGGCAAGTACCGCATCATCGACTTTCCCCTGTCCAACTGTGTCAACTCCGGCATTGACACAGTGGGCGTTCTGACCCAGTACCGTCCGCTGGAGCTGAACAGCTACATCGGCTCTGGCCAGCCCTGGGACTTGGACCGCTCCGATGGCGGCGTACATATCCTCCCCCCCTACATGCGCGAGGGCGACCAGGGCACCTGGTACAAGGGGACTGCCAACGCCATCTATCAGAATATCGGCTTCCTGGACCTGTATGATCCGGACTATGTAGTCATCCTCTCCGGCGACCACATCTACAAGATGGACTATGCCGACATGGTGGACCTGCACAAGAAGACCGGTGCCGCCTGCACCATCTCCGTGCTGGAGGTCACCATGGACGAGGCCAAGCGCTTCGGCATCATGAACGTGGACGAGAACGACCAGATCTATGAGTTCGAGGAGAAGCCCCCCCAGCCCAAGAGCAACCTCGCCTCTATGGGCATTTACGTCTTTTCCTGGCAGAAGCTGCGCCGCTACCTCATCGATGATGAGGCAGATCCCAAGTCTTCCAACGATTTCGGAAAGAACATCATCCCCAACATGCTCGCCGCAGGGGAGAAGCTGATGGCCTACCGCTTCCATGGCTACTGGAAAGACGTGGGCACCATCAACTCTCTGTGGGACGCAAACATGGACATGCTGGCCCCCCACAGCGGCATCGATCTTTATGATACCAGCTGGCCCATTTACGCCCGCACCCCCATCAAACCTCCCCACGTCACCGGCCCCAACGCCGTGATCTCCCACTCCCTGGTCACCGGCGGCTGCCAGGTGGACGGCTCGGTGGCCAACTCGGTCCTCTTCCATTCCGTCACGGTGGAGGAGGGGGCCAAGGTGGAGTACTCCATCCTCATGCCCGGCACCGTGGTGAAAGCCGGTGCCAGCATCTCCTACGCCATCGTGGCGGAGGACGCCGTGGTGGAGGCGGGCGCCGTGGTGGGCGCGCCTCCGGACGATTCTCCCGGCTGGGGCATCGCCGTAGTGGCAGGCGGCGTCACCGTGGGAGAGAAGGCCACCGTGACGCCCAGCGCCATGGTCCGGGAAGATGTGAAAGGAGGTGAGCGGGTATGAACGATCTCCACGGCATCCTGTTTGCCTACCATTCTGACTCCAATCTAGGTGAGCTGACCCGCCCCCGCAATACCTGCTCTCTGCCCTTCGGCGGTCGGTACCGCCTGATCGACTTCATGCTCTCCAGCTATGTCAACGCGGGCATCAGCGACGTGGGCCTGATCGTCCACGAGAGCTATCAGTCCCTGCTGGATCATGTAGGTTCCGGCAAGGACTGGGACCTGAGCCGCAAGCACGGCGGCCTGCGCATCCTGCCCCCCTTCGGCGTGGCAGAGCGGGGCGGCAGCGGGGAATACCGCGGCAACATGGAGGCGCTGGCGGGCATCTACACCTATCTCCAGAACATCCGTCAGGAGTATGTCATCATGGGCTGGGGCGACATGGTGGTCAACCTGCCCGTGGCCGAAGTGTTCCAGCAGCATCTGGACAGCGGTGCTGACATCACCATCCTCTGCACCCAGGAGCTGAAGGGTGCCCCCCGCAACACCGTCTACATCACCCAGGGTCCCGATGGACTGGTGAGCGATCTGTCCATCAATCCCGCTCACGCGGCCAACGCCCTGGAGTCGCTGGAGACCTACATCATCTCCAAAAAGCTGCTGCTGGACATGGTGGACTACTGCGCCGCCCATAACATCCACAACTTCAGCAGGGGCGTTCTGCTTCCCCGTCTGAGCACCCTGAAGGTGCTGCCCTATCTCCACAGAGGTTATGTGGCCCGCTTCCAGTCCGTGGCCGACTACTTCCAGCATTCCATGGACCTGCTGGACCCAGCGGTGCGGGCGGACCTGTTCGATCCTGACCGCCCCATCCGGACCAAGGACCAGTCCAACCCCTCCACCTACTACGGCCCAGACGCCAAATCAGTCCACTCCCTGGTGGCGGACGGCTGCTTCATCGAGGGCGAGGTGGAAAACTCCATCCTCTCCCGCGGCGTCATTGTGGAGGCAGGCGCCAAGGTCTCCAACAGCGTCCTGATGCAGGGGACCATCATCCGCGCAGGTGCCTCCCTGTCCTACACCATCACCGACAAGAATGTCCAGGTGAATCAGGACCGGATGCTGATGGGCCACTCCACCTATCCGCTGGCCATCTCCAAGGATTCCATCGTCTGATCGCAGGGGAGGCCCCTGACCGGACAAGGGGCCTCCCTCCGCGCTGATATGAAGAAAGGAACTGATCTATGAGAATTCTGTTTGCCTCGTCTGAGGTGGCGCCCTTTATCAAGACCGGCGGGCTGGCCGATGTGGCCGGCTCTCTGCCCAAGGCGCTGGCCCAGGAGGGCCACGACGTCAAGGTCATCCTACCGCTGTATGAGGGGATCGGAGAACAGTGGCGCAGCCAGATGAAGTTCGAGCAGTATTACAACGTCACTCTGTCGTGGCGGCACGTGTACTGCGGTGTCTTCTCCCTGGAGCAGGACGGCGTCACCTACTGGTTCGTGGACAATGAGTATTACTTCAAACGCTGGCAACTGTACGGCCACTTTGATGACTGTGAGCGCTTTGCCTACTTCTCCCGGGCCGTCATCGAGACGCCGGGCCACTTCGGCTGGGCCCCGGACATCATCCACTGCAACGACTGGCAGACCGCCCTGGTCCCGGTCTACATGCTGGAGGAGCGGTACCACGTCCCCGAGCTGGCCAACACCAAGACGGTGTTCACCATCCACAACATCGAATATCAGGGCCGCTACGGCGACCAGGTACTGGAGGACGTCATTGGCCTGGACCGCAGCTATCTCAACGAGGGGATGCTGGGCTACTACAAGGACGTCAACCTGATGAAGGGCGCCATCATGGCCTCCAACTTCGTCACCACCGTCTCGCCCACCTACGCCCAGGAGCTGCGTCTGCCCTTCTATGCCCACGGCTTGGCCGGAGTCATTAACGAGCAGAGCGGAAAGCTCCAGGGCATCCTCAACGGCATCGATACCCAGCTCTATGACCCCGCCGCCACCTCCGGGCTGGCCGCCAACTTCAGCGCCCGCTCCCTGGTGAAGGGGAAGGCCGAGTGCAAGCTGGCCCTCCAGCGGGCCGTTGGCCTGGAGGAGAACGCCGACGTGCCCATCATCGCCTGCATCTCCCGCCTGGTGGGCCACAAGGGATTCTCCCTGGTCACTGATGCCCTCCACGAGATCATGGCCATGAATGTGCAGATGGTGGTCTTGGGCACCGGAGACTGGCAGTATGAGGCCGCCTTCCGTGAGGCGCAGGTCCAGTATCCCGGCCGCTTTTCCGCCCAGATCACCTATTCCGCGCCTCTGTCCACCGCCATTTACGCCGGCGCGGACCTGTTCCTTATGCCCTCGGTCAGCGAGCCCTGCGGCCTGAGCCAGATGATCGCTATGCGCTACGGCACTGTCCCCGTAGTGCGGGAGACCGGCGGCCTGAAGGACACCGTCACCCCCTACAACAAGTTCGAGGGCACCGGCCGGGGCTTTACCTTCTCTGACATCAACGCCCACGATATGGTCTGGGTCCTGCGGGAGGCAGTGGACCTCTATTTCAACAACAAAAAGGCCTGGCGCGGCATCCAGAAGGAGGACATGACCGCCGACTTCAGCTGGAACAGCTCCGCCCGCCAATATCTGGAGATCTATCAGCGTATCCTGGGCTGGTAGATTCAGGGCCCGTCTGGGTATCCCGCCGGAAACGGGCTGAAATGGCGGCTGTTTTGGCCCTTCCGCCAATTGACGCGCCCACTCCGGTCTGCTACAATGGAGCCTGTATGGAAAAATTTTTCGCCATACAGGCTCCGTGATTTTTATTTTCATTTTAAATTAACAGGGAGGCAAATTATGGCTGAATACAACAAAGCCCAGCTCACTGAGATGATCGTGGGCAAGCTCCTGCGGAATTTTGGCCGCACAGTGGATGAGGCCACCCCTAATCATATGTTCAAGGCCTGCGCCATGGTCCTGCGGGATATCATGTCCGGTCATCAGATCGAGACCAGCAACCACGTCTGGGAAGCCCAGGGCCGGCAGGTCCACTACCTCTCTCTGGAATTCCTGATGGGCCGCTCTTTGGAGAAGAACGCCTATAATCTGGGGCTGCTGGACACCTTGACCCAGGTGCTGGAGGATCTGGGCTTTTCCGCCGCTGACCTGTTCGAGACCGAGCCAGACGCCGGCCTGGGCAATGGCGGTCTGGGTCGTCTGGCCGCCTGCTACCTGGACTCCATGACCACTTTGGAGATCCCGGCCACCGGCTATTCCATCTGCTATGAGCTGGGCATCTTCAAGCAGAAGATCATTGACGGCAAGCAGGTGGAGCTGGCCGACAACTGGCTTGGCCTGGGCGACGCCTGGCTTATCGCCAAGATGGACGAGGCGGAGGAGGTCCGCTTTGGCGGCAGGATCGTGGACCATTGGGTGGACGGTCACAATAAACCGGAGCACGTGGGCTACACGACCGTGCTGGCCATTCCACGTGACATGGAGATCGCCGGCTACAAGACCAACCACACCAACACCCTGCGCCTGTGGGACGCCAAGAGCCCGGTCCCCGTAGATATGTCCCTCTACTCCCGGGGCGAGTACCTGAAGGCGGTGGAGCAGCAGGCCATGGCCGAGGTCATCGCAAAAGTGCTCTATCCCGATGACAACCACTACGAGGGCAAGTCCCTGCGGCTGAAGCAGCAGTATTTCTTCGTCTCCGCCACCGCCCAGTCTATCGTCCGCCAGCACCGTGCCCAGTATGGGACGCTGCGCAACTTCCACCAGAAGCATGTCATCCAGATCAACGACACCCATCCCACCCTGGTCATCCCCGAGCTGATGCGCATCCTGCTGGACGTGGAGGGGTACAGCTGGGACGAGGCGTGGCACATCGTCACCAACACCGTCTGCTACACTAACCACACTGTCCTGGCCGAGGCCCTGGAGCGCTGGCCCCAGAACCTGATCGAGTCCCTGCTGCCCCGCATCTGGGAGATCCTGAAGGAGATCGCCGCCCGCTACCAGCGCCAGCTGGAGGGATACTTCGGCGGGGACATGAACCGGGTCTCCCGGATGGCCATCATCTGGGGTGGGGAGGTCCGCATGGCCAACCTGTGCGTGTGCGCCTGCTCCGCAGTCAACGGCGTGTCCGCCCTCCACTCCGATATCCTCAAGCGGGACGTGTTCCATGACGCCTACCTCCGCCAGCCTGACCAGTTTAAAAACGTGACCAACGGCATCGACCACCGCCGCTGGCTCTCTCAGATCAACCCCAAGCTGGACGCCCTGATCCGGGAGTGCACCGGCAGCGACGCCTACCTGCTCCACCCGGAATCCATCTCCGGCCTGGAGAAGTACAAGGACGACTCCGCCGTCCTGGACCGCCTGGAGTCCATCAAACAGGAGAACAAGCGCCGTTTTGCCGGCTATGTGGCCCGGGAGTCCGGGATCATCCTCAACACCGACGCCATCTTCGACGTACAGGTGAAGCGCCTCCACGAGTATAAGCGCCAGCTGCTCAACGTGCTGCATATCGTGTGCCTGTACCAGCAGCTGCGGGACGATCCCAATATGGACTTCACGCCCCAGACCTTCCTCTTCGGCGCCAAGGCGGCCCCGGGCTACCACGTGGCCAAACAGATCATCCAGCTCATCAACTCCCTGGCCGCCCAGATCAACGCCGACCCCGTCTGCAAGGATAAGCTCCAGGTGGTTTTCCTGGAGAACTACCGGGTCTCCCTGGCAGAGAAGCTGATGCCTGCCTCCGAGCTCTCCGAGCAGATCTCCACCGCCGGCAAGGAGGCCAGCGGCACCGGCAACATGAAGTTCATGATGAATGGCGCCCTCACCATCGGCACCCTGGACGGAGCCAATGTGGAGATGCACCAGCAGCTGGGGGATGAGAACATCTTCCTTTTCGGCCTCACCGCCGACCAGGTGGAGGAGCGCCGCCGCCAGGGCTATCGCTCTCTGGATTACTACCAGCAGGACCCGGTGCTCAAGCGGGTGCTGGACCAGATCTCCGCCGGCTTCTCCGACGGCAGGGCCTACACCGACCTGACCAACCGCCTGCTCTTCGGCGGAGGGGGCGGGATCGCCGATGAATATATGCTACTGGCCGACTTTGACAGCTACTGTCAGGCCCACCGCCGCTCTCTGGAGGTCTACAAGGACCGGAGAGCCTGGGATCAGAAATCTCTCATCAACATCGCCCGGTCCGGCATCTTCGCCGCCGACCGCTCCATCCGGGACTACGCCCGGGACATCTGGCATGTCCCCACCCGGTTCGACTGACCCTTTCAAAGCCGCCGCAGACGGGTCTGCGGCGGCTTTTTCCGTCCGGCTTAGCGCTGGCTGGAACGCCGTTCCTCTTCCGGAAATGGTAGGAAGGGATTTCCAAGAAAATCACTTGCAAAATGTCAACAAATGCAATAAAATAGAGGGCGAAGCGGACTGATCCACAGAATTTGCCCGCCGGAGGTCTCTGTATGTATCTTGCTGATCATCACATCCATTCCTGCTGCTCCCCGGACAGTGAGGCGCCCCTCTCGGAGATGCTCCGGGCGGCCCAGGCCGCCGGCCTCTCCGACCTGTGTGCCACTGACCACTGCGACCTGCTGGATCTGGACGGGGGACGGGTCACAGGGCTGGACTGGGCCCCCATCCTGACCCAGTATCAGGCGGCTCGGGGGGACTGCCCCGCCGGCGTGAAGCTGCGCCTGGGTTTGGAGCTGGGCGGTGCCCCGGTGGACCCGGACTGCGCCGCCGCCATCCTCTCCGGCGCGGACCTGGACTTTGTTATCGGCTCCATCCACAACCTCAGCCCCGCCAAGGGGGGGAAGGACTTCTATTTCCTGGACTACACCACCCCCCGGGCCTGCTATGAGGCCCTGGATGACTACTTCGACAGCCTGGCCCAGCTGGTCCATCTGGACTGCTGGGACACGATGGGCCATATCATCTACCCCCTTCGGTATATGCAGAAGATCCCTGGGCATCCTGTCACTCTGGAGAGGTACCAGGACCGCCTGCGCGCGCTCCTCACCGGGGTGGCCCAGGCGGGGCGGGCCATTGAGGTGAACACCTGGTGCGGGCGCACTGTGACCCAGTGGCAGCCCCTGCTGGAGCTCTACCGGGACTGCGGCGGCGAGCTGATCACTCTGGGGTCCGACGCCCACAGGCCAGAGGACGTGGGGAAGGGGATCGCCCAGGCCCAGGAGCTGCTCCGGACAGTCGGCTTCCGTTATTTCACCGTCTACCACCGCCGGACCCCCCAATTCATCCGGCTGTGACAGAAGAATAGTTGAAGAAGAGAGAAGAAGGAGGATTTCATTATGATCGCAATCGCTTCCGACCACGGAGGGTACGCCCTGAAGGAGCACATCAAGGCCTATCTCGCCGCTAAGGGGATCACCTGCCAGGACTTCGGCTGTGAGACGCCGGACCGGTGCGATTACCCTGTTTTCGGCAAGGCTGCCGCCCAGGCCGTGGCCTCCGGCCAGTGTGAGAAGGGGATCGTCATCTGCACCACTGGCATCGGCATCTCCATCTCTGCCAACAAGGTAAAGGGCATCCGCTGCGCCCTGTGCGGGGATACCCTGTCCGCCGAGATGTGCCGCCGCCACAACAATGCCAACATGCTGGCTATGGGGGCGGGTATCGTGGGCCCCAACCTGGCGGAGCGGATGGTGGACGTGTTTCTGTCCACCGAATTCGACGGCGGCCGCCACACCAAGCGGGTAGAGCTGATGATGGAGATCGAGGGCTGAGCCCAGCAGAAAAATGTTCCGGAGACAAAAAGGGAATTGACAAACAGCTCCCCGTGCGATAAAGTAGTAAATAACTTTTACCGGGGCGACCCGGAAGATGACAAAACGCGATGACCGGGCCAGTAGGCAGTTCCAAAGGGTACAGAGAGGGAGCGGTTGGTGTAAGCTCCACCTGTGGAACAGGGCGCCGAACATCACCCGCGAGCAGTCCCGCTGAACCGTTTGCCGCAGTAGGCGGGGCCGGAGACCCACCGTTACAGGGGCATGAGCGCGCAGCGCCGGCCTGTTCTGGCCGCTCCGCTGTGAAGTTAGGTGGTACCACGGAGCAGACGGCTTCGTCCTATCGAGATAGGACGAAGCCGTTTATTTTTACCCCGCCGCCCAGGCGGCATGCAATTTGGAGGTGATCTTCTCATGACAGGAGCACAGGCCCTGATCGAGAGTTTGAAGCGGGAACAGGTAGCGCATATCTTCGGCTATGCCGGCGCCACCATCTGCCCGGCGGTGGACGCCTTGAAGTCCCACCCGGAGATCGGCTACACCCTGGTCCGCACGGAGCAGAACGCGGGCCATATGGCCTCCGGCTATGCCCGGATCAGCGGGAAGGTGGGGGTGTGCATGGTGACCTCCGGCCCGGGCGCCACCAACCTGATCACCGGCATCGCCACCGCCTATATGGATTCCATCCCCATGGTAGCCATCACCGGCCAGGTACCCAGCAATCTGCTGGGGCGGGATATCTTCCAGGAGGTGGATATCACTGGCGCGGTGGCCCCCTTCTCCAAGCACAGCTACCTGGTCAAGGACGCCAACGACATCCCCCGCATCGTCAAGGAGGCCTTTCACATCGCCTCCACTGGCCGGCCCGGCCCGGTGCTCATCGACATCCCCATCGACGTACAGGAGCAGTCCCTGAAAAAGTTCTACTACCCCGAGGAGGTCAGCATCCGGGGCTATAAGCCCAGCGTAAAGGGCAATGACCTGCAGATCAAACGGGTGGTGGAGGCCATCTCCCGCTCCAAACAGCCTTTGATCTGCGCCGGCGGCGGCGTGTGGCTGGCCGACGCCAAAGAGGAGCTGCTGGAGCTGGCGGAGCGGTGCTCCATCCCTGTGGTCAAGACCATGATGGGGCTGGGGCTCCTGCCCACCGACCACCCGCTGAACATGGGGATGATCGGGGCCCACGGCAACCACTGCGCCAACAAGGCCCTGGCCAAGGCGGACCTGCTCATCATGGTGGGCACCCGGGCCGCCGACCGGGCCATGGTGGACCCGGGGGAGATCCAGCGCCGCATGGCCACCATCCACATCGACGTGGACCCGGCGGAGATCGGAAAAAATATGCAGGCCGCCATCCCTCTGGTGGGCAATGTGAAGGTCATCCTCCGGCAGATCCTGGACCGGGACGTGGCGGCCACCGACTCGGCGGCCTGGCTGGAAAAGCTGCGTGACTACCGGAAGGCGGAGCTGAACCGCGTCTTCCCCCGCCGGGCGGGCTCGGTCTTCCCGGGCACAGTCCTCCGCCGGCTGGGAGCCCGGCTGGACGACGATGCCGTCATCTGCGTGGATGTGGGCCAGAACCAGATCTTCGCCTGCAAATATATCCCCCAGAAGCACGGACGCCTGCTCACCAGCGGCGGCCTGGGCACCATGGGGTATGCCCTCCCTGCCGCTGTGGGGGCCAAGGTGGCCGGTCCCGACCGCCAGACTCTGGTGGTCTGCGGCGACGGCTCCTTCCAGATGGCCATGAACGAGCTGGCCGCCATCCGGGCGGCGGACATGGACATCAAGATCGTCCTGTTCCGCAACCACACCCTGGGTCTGGTCCACCAGATCCAGAGCAGCGCCCCCTACCACGGGCCCTTCGGCGTGGCGCTGGACGGCTCCCCGGACTTTGAGACCATTGCCGCCGCGTACCGGGTCCCCTGCATCCAGGTGGGGGACGAGGACCACCTGGACGAGGCGCTGGACCGTTTTCTGGGCACACAGGGCAGCTGTCTGCTGATCTGTGAGGTCCACCCTGACGTTGGGACCAATGACTGAGAGGGGGATAAGCCATGAAACAGACCATTTCCGTCCTAGTGGAGAACCAGGCCGGCGTTCTGAACCGGATCACCGGCCTGTTCTCCCGCCGGGCCTTTAACATAGAATCCCTGGCAGTGGGTGTCACCGATGACCCCACCATCTCCCGCATCACCATCATCGTGGACAGCGGCAACAGCGTGGTGGAGCAGGTGGAAAAGCAGCTCAACAAGCTGATCGAAGTCATCAAGGTCCGCACCCTGGAGGAGAACAGCCTGATCGGCCGGGAGCTGATGATCCTGAAGGTGAACGCCAACAACAAGACCCGCCAGGATATCATGACCATCTGTGAGATCATGGGGGCCAAGGTGGACGATATCTCTCCCACCTCCCTCACCCTGGAGCTGTCCGATACTCCCGACCGGCTGGACACCTTTCAGTCCATGATGCGCCCCTTCTCCATCCTGGAGGTGGCCCGCACCGGGGTCATCGCCGTCCAGAAGGGCGGAGGGAAAATTTGATCGTGAGTCAGGAGATAAAAGTTCTGAGTCAGTAAGTGCGCTTCCGGCGCACAAATATAAAGCGGTCCGGCGAAGCCGGGCGCCTCAGCTCCTATCTCATCGTTCCTATCTGAACCAAAGGAGGCAGCAGCTTGAAAGTAAGAGCCACCCAGGCCATCCTGGAGTGCCTGCTGGAGCAGGAGGTGGACACCGTCTTCGGCTATCCGGGCGGGACCATCCTGAATCTCTATGATGAACTGTATCACTACCAAGATAAAATACACCACATATTGACCGCCCACGAGCAGGGGGCCTCCCACGCCGCCGATGGCTATGCCCGATCCACCGGCAAGGTGGGGGTGTGCTTCGCTACCTCGGGCCCCGGGGCCACCAATCTCACCACCGGCATCGCCACCGCCTATATGGATTCCTCTCCTGTGGTCTTCATCACCTGCAATGTCACTGAGGAGACCCTGGGCAAGGACGCTTTCCAGGAGGTGGACATCACCGGCATCGCCATGCCCATCACCAAGGCCACCTATCTGGTCCGGGACCCCCAGACCATCCCCGACGTGATGCGTCAGGCCTTTGCCGTGGCTGCCACTGGCCGGCCCGGCCCGGTGCTCATCGACTTTCTGAAGAACGTCACCTTCCCCACCACTATGATCGACTATGAGTTCATCCCCTGGAAGGAGAACCGCTCCTGCGGCAGCATCCGGGAGCTGAACCTGCGCCACGGCCTCAAGCCGCCGGAGCCTGACCTGGGGGATATCGACAAGCTGGTGGAGATGATCGCCCAGTCCCAGCGGCCGCTGCTCATGTGCGGCGGCGGCGTGGTCCGCGGGCGGGCGGACCGGCAGTTCCGGGAGTTTGCCGAGAAGCTGGACTGCCCTGTGGCCATCACCGTCATGGGGGGCGGCGGCTTCCCCGGCGCGCACCCCCTCACCACCGGCATGGTGGGGATGCACGGCACCCAGGCATCCAACACCGCCTGTGACCAGTGCGACCTGCTCATCGCCGTGGGCTGCCGCTTCTCTGACCGGGTGGCTCTGGACCCTGCCTCCTTTGCCAGCCAGGCGAAGATCGTCCAGATCGATATCGACCGTTCGGAGATTGACAAGAACATCCTCACCGACCACCACATCATCGGCTCCGCCAAACGGGTGCTGGAACTGCTCAACCAGCGGGTCCCCCAGTACCACCGGGACGCCTGGAAGGAGCAGATCCTTTCCCTGAAGCGGGAGCCGGAGGTGGAGACCTCCCAGGTCCTCACTCCCAGGCAGGTGCTGGAGACCATCCGCCGCATGGCCCCCCAGGACACCATCGTGGCCACCGATGTGGGCCAGCATCAGATGTGGTCTATCCAGCATTTCCACTTCGACTACCCCGGCCAGCTGCTCACCAGCGGCGGCTTCGGCACCATGGGCTTCGGACTGGGGGCCGCTATCGGTGCCAAGGTGGGCAATCCGGACAAGGTGGTGGTCCACACCACTGGAGACGGCTGCTTCCGCATGAACTGCCACGAGCTGGCCACTGTGGAGCACTACCACCTGCCCATCATCACCGTCATCTTCAACAACGGCTGCCTGGGCATGGTGCGCCAGTGGCAGAACCTGCTCTACCACCAGCGCTTCTCCCAGACTACCCTGGACCGTGGCCCCGACTTCGTCAAGCTGGCCGAGGCATATGGACTGAAGGGCTTCCGGGTCTCCACCCGGGCGGAGATGGAGCAGGCCTTTGGCCAGGCCCTCCAGGCGGGGTGCGGCTGTGTCATCGACTGCCGCCTGGATATGGACGAGATGGTCCGGCCCATGGTGGCCGGCGGGGCCCATATCACCGACTTTCTGCTGAAATAAAGGGGGCTTCACCATGAGACCTGATATGAACAAGGACATCAAGCCCTACACGCTGTCCATTCTGGTCCAGGACATCCCCGGCGTCCTCAGCCAGGTGGCCCGCCTCTTCTCCCGCAAGGGCTACAACATCGAATCCATCGTCTCCGGCGAGTCGGGGGACCCCGGCGTGACCCGCATCACCATCGTGCTGCTGGGGGACGAGCTGATGATCTCCCAAATCGCCGCCCAGTGCCGCAAGCTCCTTCCGGTGATCGCAGTGAAGATCCTGGACGAGTCCACCTCCCTCCAGCGGGAGATGGCCCTCATCAAAGTCAAGACCCTGGACCGCAACGCCCGGGACGAGGTCATCCAGATGGCCAACATCTTCCGGGCCAACATCATCGACGTCAGCCGGGAGACTCTTACCGTAGCCATCTTCGGGGACCGGGACAAGACTGAGGCTCTGGTCCGCCTGCTGAGGGACTTCGGCGTGCTGGAGATCGCAAGAACGGGTACCATCGCCATCGAAAGAGGGCGTAGCACCATATACGACGACAATAAGATCAAGGAGGAATATAACTATGGCAAAAATGTACTATGAGAAAGACTGCGACATCAACTACCTCAACGGCAAGAAGATCGCCATCATCGGCTATGGCTCCCAGGGCCACGCCCATGCCCTGAACCTGAAGGACTCCGGCTGTGACGTGTGCGTGGGCCTGCGCGCCGGCTCCAAGAACTGGAAGAACGCCGAGGACGCCGGCCTGAAGGTGATGACCGTGGCCGACGCCGCCAAGTGGGGCGACATCGTGATGATGCTCATCAACGACGAGGTCCAGGCCGACGTCTACAAGCGGGACATCGAGCCCAACCTGGTGGAGGGCAACGCCCTGGCCTTCGCCCACGGCTTCAACATCCGCTACCAGCAGATCCGTCCCCCCAAGGGCGTGGACGTGTTCATGGCTGCCCCCAAGGGACCCGGTCATACCGTCCGCTCCACCTATGTCAACGGCAAGGGAGTGCCCTGCTTGGTGGCCGTGGAGCAGAACGCCACCGGCGACGCCTATAAGATCGCCCTGGCCTACATCGCCGGCATCGGCGGTGCCCGGGCCGGCGTGATGGAGACCACCTTCCACGACGAGACCGAGACTGACCTGTTCGGCGAGCAGGCCGTGCTGTGCGGCGGCGTGGTGGACCTGATGCGCTGCGGCTTCGAGACCCTGGTGGAGGCCGGCTACGAGCCTGAGAACGCCTACTTCGAGTGCATCCACGAGATGAAGCTCATCATCGACCTGATCAACAAGGGCGGCGTGGCGGCCATGAACTACTCCATCTCTGACACCGCCGAGTACGGCGAGTATGTCTCCGGACCCCGCGTGCTGCCCTACGAGGAAACCAAGAAGAACATGAAGGCTGTCCTTCAGGACATCCAGGACGGCACCTTCGCCGGAAAGTGGATCGCCGAGAACAAAAACGGCCGCACCTTCTTCAACTCCAAGCGCGCCCAGCTGGCCAAGCACCAGATGGAGATCGTGGGCGAGGAGCTGCGCAAGAATATGATCTGGGGCGGCGACAAGGACCTGGATACCGCTTCCAACTAACCGGGCGCAAGCCAGCGACAGCGGTGCCGCTGACCTTTCATGTATGACAAAAGGGTTCTTGAGCATATGCTCAAGAACCCTTTTGGTTATGATCTATAGTGTTGTCATTCAGCAAAGAAAGGTTGTTATCAATATTGAAGTCATCACAAGGAACTCTAACAGTATTTGTATCCCTTGATTAGGAGCGTTATTCTTTACTCTTTTATGCCAAAAAATAATCTCAATTACTTTTACTGAAAGGACAAGAAAGCAAAAAAACTGACTCAAAATAGGAAAAGGCGGATAATATTGATATAATTGATAAAATGCGGCAGGTAAAAAAATCGAAAAAGTACATTGATATTTTTTTCGGCAGTAAAATCTTAATAATATGATGAGCTCATATATAATTGCAAGGATCCAGATCACAATATAGATCTGTAAAAATAGACTTTCTCCAAGATATTCAGCTAAAACACCGCTCTCCCAGGGATATTGCGGAAACATCGGGAATAGCAGGATGTAGGATATTGCCAATAAGAATGATAGTATTTTTAGAACTAGCATCCGAAATCATCCACCTAAATTTTGCTTAAAACCATCATTGACTTTCAAGCTCTTCTATTAGGTCATTATCTGCGGGAGAACTCAGGGCTCCAGCCCCAGATGGCGCAGGACCTTTTCCCAAAAGGTCTCCTTATGCCAGTTGACCAGATCCAGCAGCTCCTGGGTGGAGGTGTTGTCCGTGATGGCGTAGCGGTTCAGCATCCGAAGGGAGGCGGGGTCCCCGCCCCGGATCTGGTTGGGGCCGAAGACGGAGGTGACGGTCACTTTGATCCCCTCCTCCCCGAAGATCCGGTCCGCCTCCTGGCTGACCAGTCCGAAGGGGTAGGCCAGGGCGGTGACCTGCTGGCCCAGCTCCTGGGCGAAGAGCTGCCGGGCCTGACGGCAGTCGCCGGCGAGGACCTGGCGGTAGGCATCCTCCGGCTCGCCCGCCAGGGGCAGCACCCCCTCGCGGCCGCTGTACCCGTAGTCGGCCCGCTGATGCAGGTCAAAGGTGTGGCTCTCCACCTCCAGCACACCGGACTCCAGATAGGGCCGGACGTCCTTCAGGGCGAAGCGGGGCGGGTCCAGGGGCTGGCCCGAGTGGGCATAGACGCTCTGCCCGGCGTTGATCCCGATGACAAAGATGACGGCGTTCAGGCCATGGCGCTCCAGGATGGGGGCGGCCAGCTCCAGATTGCTGGTATAGCCGTCGTCAAAGGTGATGAGCACCGGGTGGTCCGGGAGCGGGGTCCCCTGCTCCCCAAATTCAATGAGCTGCCGGATGGTGACGCTGTTCCAGCCGTGCTCCTTCAGGGCGGCCATATGGGCCTCGAACCGGGCGGGAGAGATCACCATATCGGTGGCCACGTCCTCCGAGATGTGGTGGTACATGAGCACCGGGAGCTGGGACACGTTCCGGGTGCTGGTCCAGACCGCCGCCGCCGCGTACAGCAGGAGCGGGATCAGGACCGGGAGCGGCAGCCATCTTTTTTTCCAAAAGCGTTTCATCTTCTACTTCCTTTCTGATATCTGCCGGACCTGCGCGGGGCCGGGTCTATCTATGGATACAGGATGAGGTGCAGTTTATTCCGGCCGGCTTTTTTCTATGGGATATCTCTGGAGGGCGTCTCCGCCGCCCGGTCCCGCCCGCTCATGGCAGGGCCTCCCGGCACAGCTCCAGACACCGCTGGTAGGCTTCCCCCTCCTCCACCCGGAAGAGGCTCCCCTCGAAGCAGAGAAAACCGTTCTCATACAGGACCACATCCCCCAAGGGCTCGTAGGTGCGGAACAGATCGATATGATAGGTATGCTGCCCCCGCTCATAGCGGATAGCCTGATAGGGCCCCCGCCAGGCCACCCGCAGTTCCCCCAGGGCCTGGACCAGGCCGTTCTCCTCCACTGTGAACCTGACCATATCCTCGTGGGAGGGGGTGACATAGAACTCCGTGACCTGGTCCAGGGGGGGCAGCATCCCCTGCAGCGGCCGGGCCCCCAGGAAAACCTGGGCGGCCACCGCCAGCAGGGCCGCCGCCGAGAACAGGGCAAAGGCCCAAGCCGCCGCCCGGTCCCGCAGGCTCATCGTTCCGTGCTTCATTTCCCGCGCCTCCCATCTGTTCCAGAGAGAGTCTTTTCTAAAACAAGCTTAACAGCGGGGACCCATTTTGTAAACGGGTCCCCGCCAATTTCAGCAGGATTTTTCCCCCGGCCCCAGGAACAGCTCGTCCACCGTGGTCCCCAGCACTCCGGCCAGGTGGAAGGCCAGGGTGAGGGTGGGGTCGTACTTGTTGTTTTCGATGGCGTTGATGGTCTGGCGGGACACTCCGCACCGGCGGGCCAGCTCTTCCTGAGAGAGCCCCATCTCGCTCCTCAGCGCCCGGATCTTGTTCTCCATGCTCAGCCTCCGTACTTGTGCTTGAACCAGCCCAAAAAGGCCGCATACACCACCGCCGCCGTTACCAGCTGGATAAAGGGGGAGGCCGGCTCCCCGCTGGGCTGCTGTACCGCCGTCCGGATCACCTCGATCAGGTCGCCGCCCACCACGGCGATGAAGGCCCAGGTGCTGGCCTTGCCCACGATCATCTGCCGCCGCTCGTCCTCCAGCTCCGACCGGACCAGGGAGACGAACATCCACACGATCAGCACTGCGGAGAGGATCAGCACGGCCAGAAAGATCACCACAAAAATAGAAGTCCCGTTGGATTCCATGACGCTGCCTCCTTGTCAAATCAAGATGTCAAATTCTTTTGACATCTTGATTCTAACATGGATGTGCGGGAATGTCAAATACTTTTTACATCCTGTGCAAAAAAAGACCCGGCCTCCCCTGGATGGCCGGGTCCTGAAAGCGCAGCATATGCGTCTTTGGTCAGGAGTTCTTCATTACGATCTGCTCCACCACGTCCGCCACATGCTCACAGGCGTCAGTGCATTTCTCCAGGTAGAAATAGACCTCCCGCCAGCAGATGATCTCCACCGGGTCGGTGCAGGTGGTGTGCAGCTCCCGCATGCTGGTCACAAAGACCTGATCCGCCTGCTCCTCCAGGGTGTTGATGGCGATGATGTGGTCCCGCAGGCTCTTGGAGTGGCGGAAGGAGGCGAACTCTTTCAGCATGAGCTTGACCATGTCGCAGCTCTTCACCACGATGGAGACCAGCTCCAGGGAGTCGGGCCGGATGCTCTGGATGTTGTTGTAGTAGAGCCGGAGCATCACATCCTCGATCTTGTCTGTCACCTCATCGATGTTCTGGCTGAGCAGGATGATGTCCTCCCGCTCGATGGGGGTGATGAACGCCTTGACCAGAGCGTCCAGCACCTCGTGCTTTTTCTCGTCAGCGGCGTGCTCCACCTTGTGCATGTCGTCCAGCTTCTCCCGGATCAGCAGGGGATCGAAATCCCGCATGACCCGCTCCAGCAGGTGGGCCGCCTGATAGGCGCAGTCCGCACAAGCGTAGAAGTTGCCGAAATAAAAGGAATCACTCTTTTTCGCCATAACACTCTTCCTCCCCATGATCGATCAGAAGATCGCCGTAAATATCTTAGCCATGACAAAGCTGATGAGCCCGCATCCCGGGAAGGTGAACACCCAGGTGAGCATCATGTCCTTCACCACGCCGAAATTGATGGCGGAGAGCCGCTTCACCGCCCCCACACCCATGATGGCGCTGGTCTTGGTGTGGGTGGTGGACACTGGGATACCGAACAGGCTGGAGAGCAGCAGGCAGGCCGCCGCCGCCAGGTCTGCGGCGAACCCCTGGTACTTCTCCAGGCGCACCATATCCATTCCCACCGACTTGATGATCTTTTCGCCCCCCACGCTGGTGCCCAGGCCCATCACGGTGCTGCACATCAGCATCAGCCAGGCGGGGATGACCATCCCGGTGACGCTCTCCTGCCCGCCGCAGAAGGCCATGCCCAGAAAGAGCACGCCGATGAATTTCTGCCCGTCCTGGGCCCCGTGCATGAAGCTCATGGCGGCGGCAGCAAAGATCTGTGCCCCCTGGAAGAAGCCGTTGGTCTTCCTTCGGTCCATCCCGGCGCACACCAGGATGACCAGGCGGCAGATGCCCCACCCGGCCAGGAAGCCCAGCGCCAGGCTCAGCACCAGGCCGTAGAGCACCTTGACCCACTCGCCCATGTTGATGCCGCCAATGCCGTTCTGGATGGCGATAGCCGCCCCTGTGAGGCCCGCGATCAGGCTGTGGCTCTCGCTGGTGGGGATGCCGAAGCGGGCCGCCCCCACGCTGTACACCACGATGGAGAACAGAGCCGCGCACAGGGCGATCAGGGCCTCATGGGTGTTGCCGCCGAAGTCCACCATATTGCTGATGGTGGAGGCTACCGAGCTGTTGATGTGGGTCATGATGAGCACGCCCAGGAAGTTGAACACCGCGCTGGTCAGGATGGCTGCCCGGACGTTGATGCACCGGGTGGCGATGCAGGTGGCGATGGCGTTGGGGGCATCCGTCCATCCGTTGACGAAAATGACGCCCAGCGTCAGCAGGACTGTGACCAGCATGGCCGGGCTGGAAAAGACCTGCTGTACAAATGATGCAAATGACAGTTCCATACGATCTCCCGCGCTCCCTCCTGCCCGTGAGAGGCATAAAAATAACAGGACTTGCTGACCCGGTCCGGTACGAAGTCCTGTCATCCTCCATCAGGGAGCATCCCCCTTGTTCTTCAAGTTGTCGTGGAACCACAGCACGGAGCATCTTCCGCCGGGAACGTCCATTCCCCTGTGGACCTCTAGGTTTAGCATAGCATTTTACACCAATTTCGTCAAGACTTTACCTTTTCCGTCCCAGTTCAAGATTTGTGCAGGCAGGGAGGCCGGCGTTCTGCCCGGCTCATCCCAGCCCCATCACCTCCATGCTGCGGCACATGTGGATGGCCATGGCATGCTCTGCGCCCTCTCCGTCCCGCTTTGCCAAAAATTCCAGCAGCAGGGCGTGGTCCCGCAGGGTGTCCTCTGCCAGCTGCTCGCCGTGCTCTCCGCTCTCCACTGCGGCGGCCACTGCCTGGTGGATCACCGGCAGCAGCCGGACCATGAATTCGTTGTGGGCAGCCCGCACGATGGCGGCATGAAAGTCACGGTCCGCCTCCGTCCGGTCCTGTCCTGCCCGGATGCACCGCTCCACCGCCTCCCCTCTCTCCAGGATATCCCGCAGCTCCTCCTCCGTGGCCCGCTGGCAGGCCAGCCGGGCGGCCTTTGGCTCGAAGATGGACCGCAGCTCAAACAGGTCCCGCAGCTGGCCCTGAAGCCGCTCCAGCCCAGAGAAGCCGAAGTCCTCGATGTCCGCCACTTCCTCCGACACAAAGGTCCCCCGCCCCCGCCGGACCTCCAGCACTCCACAGGCGGCCAGCTCTCGGATGGCCTCCCGCAGGGTGGCGCGGCTCACCCCCAGCTGCTGGGAGAGCTCCACCTCGTTGGGGAGCTTGTCCCCGGGCCGCAGCGTGCCCTCCGCCACGATGCTGTTATACAGGCGTTCCGCCGTCTGCTGGGACAGATTCCGCTTCGACATGGTCTCTCTTCTCCTTTTCTCTGTGCCGGAGGCGCAGCTCCCTCTTGACATTTTCCCCTCTATCTTATACTATATAGTCAGACAATGCAAGAGAAATCAGACAACTTGAGTCTGGATCTGTGAGGAGGTCAATTCCCATGCGCAGCGATGTCATTAAAAAGGGGGCCCCCGCCGCCCCCAACCGCTCCCTGCTCTATGCCCTGGGCTATACCAAGGAGGAGCTGGAGCGGCCCCTCATCGGCGTGGTCTGTTCCTACAACGAGATCGTCCCCGGCCACATGAACCTGGATAAGATCGCCGAGGCGGTGAAGGCCGGCATCCGTGCCGCCGGAGGCACCCCGGTGGAGTTCCCCGCCATCGCCGTGTGCGACGGCATCGCCATGGGACATGTGGGCATGAAGTACTCCCTGGTCACCCGGGACCTGATCGCCGACTCCACCGAGGCCATGGCTATGGCCCACCAGTTTGACGGTCTGGTGATGATCCCCAACTGCGACAAGAACGTGCCCGGCCTGCTCATGGCGGCTGCCCGGGTGAACATCCCCACCATCTTCGTCTCCGGCGGCCCCATGATGGCGGGCACTATGAATGACGGCCGCCGCACCTGCCTGAGCCACATGTTCGAGGCGGTGGGCTCCTACTACGCCGGCAAGCTGGACGAGGCCGGCCTGGAGGAGTATGAAAACAACGCCTGCCCCACCTGCGGCTCCTGCTCCGGCATGTACACCGCCAACTCCATGAACTGCCTCACCGAGGCCATCGGCATGGGGCTGCGGGGCAACGGCACCATCCCCGCCGTGTGGTCCGCCCGCCTGCGGCTGGCCAAGCACGCCGGCATGCAGATCATGGAGCTGGTGGAGCGGGATATCCGCCCCCGGGACATCATGACCGAGGCCGCCTTCCACAACGCCGAGACCATCGACATGGCCCTGGGCTGCTCCACCAACACCATGCTCCACCTGCCTGCCATCGCCCATGAGTGCGGCATCGAGCTCTCCTTCGACATGGCCAATGAGATCTCTCAGAAGACCCCCAACCTGTGCCACCTGGCCCCGGCGGGCAACACCTATATGGAGGACCTGGAGCGGGCCGGCGGCGTCTACGCCGTCATGGCCGAGCTGTCCAAGGCGGGCCTGCTGGACACCGGCCTTATGACCTGCACCGGCAAGACGGTGGCAGAGAACCTGGCGGGCGTGGTCAACCGGGACCCGGAGATCATCCGCCCCATCGAGGCTCCCTATTCCAAGACCGGCGGCATCGCCGTGCTGAAGGGCAACCTGGCCCCCGACGGCTGCGTGGTGAAGCAGTCCGCTGTGGCCCCGGAGATGATGGTCCACGAGGGCCCTGCCCGGGTGTTCGACAGCGAGGAGGACGCCATCCAGGCCATCTACGCCGGCAGGATCGTGGCCGGCGACGTAGTGGTCATCCGCTACGAGGGCCCCAAGGGCGGTCCCGGCATGCGGGAGATGCTCAACCCCACCTCCGCCATCGCGGGCATGGGCCTGGATAAGGATGTGGCCCTCATCACCGACGGCCGCTTCTCCGGCGCCACCCGGGGGGCTTCCATCGGCCATGTGTCCCCCGAGGCGGCCTCCGGCGGCCCCATCGGTCTGGTGGAAGAGGGTGACCTCATCGCCATCGACATCCCCGCCCACTCCATCACCCTGAAGGTGTCCGACGAGGAGCTGGAGGTCCGGCGGGCCAAGTGGGTTTGCCCCGAGCCCAAGATCAGGACCGGCTATCTGGCCCGGTACGCCAAAATGGTTTCCTCCGCCGACCGGGGGGCCATCCTGGAGTAAACAGCGCGATACAAATAGCCCGGACGCGGCCTCCGCCGTGTCCGGGCTATTTCTGCTCTGTGTCCCTTTGATATTCAGAAGAGGCCTGCGGTGATGCGCCCGCCCTCCGCCCCCGCACGGGAGGCGGCGTCCCGGTGGAACATGGTACAGACACGTTCCTGCAAGAATATGCTGTGCGGAGAGGGTCCCATACAGGGACGGCCTCAGCAGGCAGGCGGGCACATCACAGCAGGTCCCCATGGTAGGATATCCGTTTTCTCCCGTCTCATCCCCTCGGGCCGCTGTCTGGGGATAAAAATGGGCACAGTTTCCCCGAAATCCCATTATTTGTATTTCAACGTCCCACATAGCCCCCGGTTTCCCCCTTCTATGAAATCATTTTTAATAGAAAGAGGGATCGATCATGGCAAGCAGACACACTGAACATTATGGGTTGAGCCAGTGGGAGGCTTCGGACAAAGTGGAGCGGACCGACTTCAACGCGGACAACGCCGCGGTGGACGGGGCGCTCCACGCGCTGGCACAGTCCAAGGCGGAGACCGCCGCCCTCTCCCAGCTCTCCGGCCTTGTGGCCCAGAAGGCGGACCAGACCGCCCTGGAGGCGCTGGAGGGGCGGCTGGACAGCAAGGCGGATCAGGAGGGCCTGAGCGGCGTGGAGCGCCGCCTGTCAGCCGTGGAGGGCTCCATGCCCCGCACCGCCTTCGGCAGCTACACCGGAAACGGGACCAGCGGCCCGGAGTCCCCTGTCTCCCTCGCCTTTTCCTTCCCGCCCCAGCTTTTGGCGGTGCGCCGCTCCGGCTCCTCCGCCGACCGTTCCGGCCTGCTCCTCCTCCGGGGCGTCACCCAGGGAGGCGGCCTGGGGCACATCGACTTCTATGTCAATGTCACCTGGTCGGGAAATCAGGTCTCCTGGTACACCTCAAAGGACAACCCCTCCACCCAGATGAATTCTGAGGGCGTGGAGTATTTTTATTTTGCCATTGGGTAAAACAGATATCGCTCTTTCATGAGAGGAAACACCCCCGGACCCTTAGGGCCCGGGGGCGCTCCTTTCATTGACCAATGATCAATTAGATCTTAGACACCACGAAATTGTAGGTAGCGGTGTCATCGGCAGTGACTTCGAAGACAATGGTCTGATTACCAGAAGAAATTGCGGTAATCTCGCTGTTCTCGCCGCCGCCAGATACAGCAACATAATTGCCAGCGGCGGCATCGCCGTTCTTACCAGAGTTGCTCAGGGTCAGAGTGGCAGTAAACTTGCCATCGACAACAGCAACATCTCCGGCGGAAGCTGCGGTGCTCTGGTCGTTAAAGCTCTTCACCACATCACCAGAAGCAGCGTTGGTAATGGCCTCAGTGTACTGAGCCCGAACGCTGGTGATCTCCACCTTGTTAAGGGTAATGGTCACAGCGCCCTTGCCATCAGGAGTGATCTGAGGCATGCCGCCATCGAAAGCAGAAGCGTTGACCGTGTACTTGTTACTTCCGGCGGTCAGTTCCTTGGTGGTGAACTGCTTGGGACCGCCCTCGATGCCGGAGACAGTGAAGGTGATCTTCGCCTTGGCGCCGGTCACGATGCTTCCGCTCGCCGCCTGGACAGCGAAATTAGCCAGTGCGGCCTCGCTGCCCGCATTGGGAGTGTCAGAGATGGTATCCACCTCGTGGGTGTCTACCTCGGAGTCAACCGTGTACTCCACAGTGGCAGGGGTGACAGACTTGATGGTCACGGTCACGTTGCTGGCAGCGGTCTCGCTGGCGCCGGTCAGATTGGTAATGGTCACAGCGCCCGCAGTAACGGTCTGGCCATTCGCAGTTCCGGTCTTGGTCCCGCCGGTCAGGCCAGTGACCTCGTAGGCCACATCCACGGTCTTTACGCCGTTTGCAATGCCGGACAGCTTCACCTTGATCGCCGCACCAGAAGTCTTGCTCAGGGTAGAGGTGGTGTCAGACCCGCCCTCCACATAGATATCCTTAGGAGTATTCACAGACACAGGATAGGTCTGGCCGGAGACAGTGACGGGAATGTCGATCTTTACGCTGGAGGCAGAAGCCACAGCACTGGGGACATTCGCCTTAGCGACCTTCACGGTGATATCCCCGGAAGTGCCGGTCCCGGTTGCGGTCACGTTGCTGAACTTCTGGTTGCCGATCTCGAAGTTGACAGCGCTGACGCTACCAATGGTCACACCGTCGGGGGCGGTGAAGGCCAGGTACAGGTCGCCATCGCTCATGCCGTTATACTTTCCGCCGGGGGTCGTCTTGTCGTCGCTGGCGGTGACGATGTGTGCATCGGTCACAGCGAAGCCGGTCACACCGGTAGAATCGGTGACAGTCACGTTCAGTTTGCTGTCGATCATATTAGTGGAGGTGGCGCTAGACACGATCTTCACATCGCCGGCCTTGGCGGTGAAGGAGTACTGGCCGTTTCCGTCCAGGGTCACAGCCTTGCCGTCCACGGTGACGGTCAGGTCCTTGTATCCGGTCTCAGCCTTAGCGGTGATGACGATCTTGTCACCCTCCTGGAAGGCAGTGGTATTCTGACCGTTCACAGTGGCGCTCAGGTCAGTGCCGGTGCCCTCGGTCAGGGTCAGGGTATAGCTCTTGGGCATCTCGGTGCCCTTGACTTCATTGATGCACACGCCCATCAGCACCTTGCCGTCCAGGACATAGGTGACCTTGTCGTTGCCGTCGTCCTTGATGCGGCCGATGGTGGACTTGGTCAGGTCGTCGCCGTCGAAGCGGGCAACCACCACGTCCTCGTCATAGGCGTAGGTCGCATAGTTCTTGCCGGCGGCATCGCCGATGCCGATGACCTCGTCGTCCTCGCCCTCGGTGCCGATACCGGTCTTCACAGTCCAATCGGTGAAGTTCTTGTCATAGTCGGTGACAAAGCCGTCCTTGTTGTAGGTCAGGCCGCTGAGCACCTGGATCTCATCAGTCTTGATGGTCTTGAAGAAGTCATAGGCGTCGCCGTCGCGGACCTTCAGCTTGACGATCTCGCCGCCGACCATGGCCTGGTACTCATAGTACTTGGTGTTGGTCTCGTTGTCCTTCTGGGCCTTGGCGCCGGTGTCGCCCACCACGAAGATGACTTCGTCGTCGCCGTCCACGTTGGCGTTCTCGATGTAGACCACCTTGGCCACGCCGCCCTTGTCGAAGACAACGGCGTTGGTGTCTGCGTCACCCTTCACGTCGGGCACATTCTTGATGCCGGTGTAGACGGTGTAGTCGTCGCCGTCGTACAGCAGGAAGATAGTGCTGCTGTTGGCATAGTAGTCGTCGGTCGCAAAGATCTTCATGGCGGAGGTGCCGGACTTGATCTCCAGACCGGTGGCGTTGAAGGTATCATCCTTCAGGTCGATGCGGTTGTCGCTTCTCTTGGTCAGAGTGTACAGGCCGTCGCTGTCCTTGGAGTAGGACACGATGTAGCCCTCCAGAGCCTCACGGGCCTCCTGAGTGCTATCATACTTGTCCGTGCTGTCGGAATCCAGGTCCACCTTCAGCTTGGTGGCGTCGGTGAGCAGCAGGGTGGCGCCGAAGTCGGCGTCATCGCCGTACTTGTCGTTGGCGGAGCCAACGCCCACCACGTAGGCGTAATCCTGAGCCACGGCGTCAGCGTCCAGATGGATCACATAGCCATAGGCGTCCAGATAGGCCACGGTCTCGGCGTCCACATCATCGGTGTCCAGCTTGTCGCTGGCATCCATGTTCTTGGAGTAGGAGTAGCTGGTGCCGTCCAGGGAGAAGTTGTCCTTGTCCTTCACCTTGGTGACAGTGCCTTCCACGGACTCAGCCTTGACAACAGACTGGATCTCGTCGTTGGCGTAGGTGTAGACGACCACGTCGTCCTCCGCAAAAGCGGTGGTAGCAAACTCGTCGTCGCTGGCATCGGCGGGGCCGTCCACCAGGTCGGACAGGGTGATGGTGCCGTCCTTCTCATCGACCTTGTAGACCTCAGCCACATAGCTGTCGATGACGGAGACGGTAACTTCCTTCTCCTTGGAGTCAACATAGACCTGAGTCAGAACGCCGTTGCCGGTCACGTTCTCGCCAGCGGCCTCCTTCAGGAAGCAGTCAGTGCTGGTACGGTTGTCATACAGGTCGTTGCCGTCGAAGGAGTACTCATTGGCCTCGCCGTTGGTGTAAACGGTCCAGCCATACTCCTGAGCGGCAGTGCGGCCCACATCGTTGTACAGGGTCTTGGAAGAGACCTTGGCAGTGTAGGTGTGGGTAGCGGTGTCGGCCATGCTGATGATGATGTCGTCGTCAGCGATGCCCTTGTAGCTGTCGGGGATGTTGCCCTCGTCGTCCAGAGACACGTTGGCCAGGGAGCCGGTGCCCCACACGGTGCTGGGACGGCCGAAGTCATCCTCGTCATTCATGTACACCAGGTCGAAGTTCTTGTAGCCCAGGGTCTGCTTGTAGTCGAACTTCACGCCGTTGGCCCAGGTGCTGCCGGTGTTGAAGTAGATGTTGAAGGTGTCGTTGTACTCAACGGTGACAGCCTTGGTCAGGGCGTTGAACACCAGCTCGGCCACGTTGTCGCGGGTCAGGCCGGCGTTGGCGGTCAGCTTCAGATCGCCGTACATGCCCAGCTCAGTGCCCTTGGCGGTGGCGGCCAGCATCCAGTCGTTGCCGAAGTCAGTGGCGCTCTGGAAGTAGCCCAGAGTGCGGCACAGCATCAGCACGGCCTGCGCAGTGGTCACGGTGGCGCTGGGGTCGAACTTGCCGTCGCCCACACCGGCCACGATGCCCAGGCTGGCGCACAGGTTCACATAGCCCTCCGCCCAGTCGGGGACGTCGGTGAACACGCTGGTCTCCGCGAACTGGTTGACGTTCACACCGGCGCCATACAGCATGGTGCAGATGATGACCGCCATCTCGGCGCGGGTGACTACGTTCTCGGGACCAAAGGACCCGTTCTCGTAGCCGTCGAACACGCCGATCTCGGCGGTGACCGCCACGGCGTCCTGATTGACGATCTTATCCTTATCGGTAAAATCGTCGATGCCCTTAGCGCTGGTTCCGACCATCATCATGCCCAGGAGCATGGCGGAAGCCAGAGCAACGCTGAGAGCGCGCTTCAGGTTTCTCATTGGATATTCCTCCTTTTATATTTGGCAAATGAGAGCTATTTTCTTGAATTTTATGGATTTTACCAAAATCAGGAAAGTACAACTCCCCTTGCCTGTGTGTGTATGATATCTCAAAAGCTCGAAATCGTCAAGCGGCCGGAGCAAGATGTAACAAAACGGTAACATTGCGTCGGCTTTGTTACAGAGGGCCTTTGAGGGGGGCCGGCGCCCCCAAAAAGAGGGTCCTTCCTTATATATTATCATGAGGCGGCGCAGGGTTGTACGCGGGGGTGCAACTTGGGGGAGGGAGCTGAGGGCAGGGGCGTTTTCGGTCTCTCCGCAGGGGCGCGCTTTGCGCACCCGCCTCTGGCATATCCTGTGGGTGGGACGGGGGAAGGAGGACCCCTCATCCGTCGCGGCTCGCGCCGCGACACCTTCCCCCCGCAGGGGGGAAGGCTTTGGGGGCAGCTGGAAGCCTGCGGGAGATATTGGGCCTCTGCGCAGGGGCGGGGCTTGTCCCCGCCTGTCTCTGGCATGCTCTGTGACTGGTACGGGGGGAGGAGGACCCCTCATCCGTCACGGCTCGCGCCGCGACACCTTCCCCCCACAGGGGGGAAGGCTTTTGGGGCGGGGCACGGTGTATTGATGGATCACGAGAGGAAGAGGCCGGACCTTTTGAGGGTCCGGCCTCTTTTTTATTCCTTCTCGAACCGATAGCCCACCCCGCGGAGGGTGACGATCCGGTCGCTGTACGGGACGATGGCACAGCGGATATGCTGGATATGGGTGTCCAGGGTGCGGGTGTCAGTGGAGAGCTCCCCGCCCCAGATGATGTCCAGCAGGCGCTTGCGGGAGAAGGCCACGTCCGGGTGGCTCATCAGCACGGTGAGCAGGTCGAACTCCCTGGGCGTCAGGTTGATCTGGCGGCCGTCCACCTCCACCCGCCGGGCAGTCAGGTCCAGCACCAGCCCGCCGCTGCGGAGCACCTCCGCCTCCTCCGAGGCCAGGGTGCTGCACCGCTTCAGGATAGCCGAGATCCGCAGGAGCAGCTCCCGCGCCGAAAAGGGCTTGGTCATATAGTCGTCCGCCCCCAGCTCCAGGCCATGGATGCGGTCCTCCGCCGTGTTTTTGCTGGACAGGATCAGCACCGGGATGGCGGAGAAGGTGCGGACCGCCTTCAACACCGTAAAGCCGTCCATCCCCGGCAGATTCACCGCCAGGACCATGAGATCAAATGCGTTCTGCTGCCGGGACAGGCTGAGGGCGGTCTCGCCGTCCCCCGCCTCTGTCACATCATAGCCCTCCATCCGGGCATGTTTTGCGATCCGGGCGCGCACACCCGTATCCCCGTCTACGACTAAGATCCGTTTCATCGGGCGACCTCCTCCGTGTCTTGTTGTCCCCCGCCCCTCCTCCGGCGGGGTTCAGCCGTACTGCTCCAGCACGGCCTTCAGCTTCCGGCGGTATTCCTCCGCCGCTTTTTGGGGCGCGATCAGTTCCACATTGTCCTCCAGCCCGAACAGCCAGCCGAAAAACTGCGGGCTGAGCACCAGAGGCAGCGTGACGGTGAAGTGGTCCTCGTCCTCCGGCACCAGGATCACGTCCTGGCCGAACCGGTCCCACACCACCCCCGCCATGTGGCTGCGGCAGCGCAGGGTGACGCTGGCCTCCTCCCCGCTGTACATGCCGAAGTGCTTCTGGCCATAGGCGGCCACATCAAAATCCGGGTAGCGGTCCTCCCCCTCCCGGGGCAGGCCGGTGACCACGATCTCCGCCATCTTGTCCACCCGGTAGTGGCGCATCTCCTGGTTGGAGATGTCGTAAGCCACCAGATAGTAATTCTCGCTGTTCCAGATCAGGCCGTAGGGAGAGACGGCGTAACGCCGCCCCTCCCGCCGAAAGACCTTGTTCCGGTGCATGTCGTAGTCAAAGTAGCGGAAGGTGATGCTCTTCCGGGCCGAGAGGGCCGTGTGGAGCTTGTCTACATTATAATATATGCTCTCGTTCATGGCCTTGACCCGGCCGCTGACGTACACCTGCCGCTGGAGCTGGCGGGCCTGGTGGCTGCTGGCCAGCCCCTCCAGCTTGCGGATCAGGGCGTCGCTCTTCTTCCGGGTGATGAAGCGGGAGGACTGCACCACGTCCACCAGCAGCTTCAGCTCCGGCAGCTCAAACTCCCGCCGGCCCACGAACCAGCCCGGGGACCGGCCCTTCCGGCTCTGCACGTCCAGGCCGAACAGCCGCAGGGCCTCCAGATCGTCGTAGACGCTCTTCCGCTCCGCCCGGATGCCCCGCAGGTCCAGTTCCCCGATCAGCTGGGGGACGGTGATGGGGTGCTCCTCGTCGGTGCGCTGGAGCAGGATCTGATACAGATACAGCAGTTTCAGCTTTTGATTGGGACTCTTCGCCATGGGTCATCCTCCTCATTCCGGTGATGCACTCAGCATACCGGAACCTGTGTCCCATATAACGGACTATTCACTCCCAGGCGGCCCACACCTCGGGACAGTAGCCCACCGTGGCCTGCCTGCCGTTTCGCACGATGGGGGTACGCAGCATGGTCTGGTCCTCCCACAGCCGGTCCAGCTTGTCCTGGTCATAGGCCAGATGCTGGAAAAGAGGATAGTCTGGGTGCTTGGGGTCGGCCAGGGCCTCCAGCCCCACCGCGTTCTTCACGCTGGACAGCTCCCCCCGGCTCATGCCGTACTTCACCACATCCACAGACTGAAATCTCACCCGGCGCTCCTTGAACCAGCGCTCCGCCTTTTTGGTATCAAAGCATTTGGACCTGCCAAAAATCTGTATGTTCATTACGATATCCTCCGGAAGCGCGGGCCGCCTCGTCCCCTGCCCCCGCCGGGCAGGGCGGCCTGCATGGTCCCTGTGTCCTTCCTCAGGCTGTTAAATTATGTATATCTAAGTATAACATATTCCCTCCCAGGGCACAAGTCAAAACCGCTCCGGAACCGGTTTATTTCCCCGGCGGCTGGTCATACTAGGAGATGCTACAAATACAGGGCCGTTCCCGCTCCGCCCCGGCGGAGCCCGGCCGGAAGGGTGGAAACACATCGTGAAAGCTGTCATTATGGCGGGCGGAGAGGGGACCCGCCTGCGCCCCCTGTCCCTGGGCATGCCGAAGCCCATGGTCCCTCTGCTGGGCCGGCCGGTGATGGAACACATCATCGGCCTGCTCAAGCGCCACGGGATCGACGAGATCGCCGTCACCCTGTGCTACATGCCGGAGGCAGTGCAGTCCTATTTCGGGGACGGACAGAAGTGGGGGGTCCGCCTGCACTACTTCATCGAGGAGGCCCCGCTGGGCACCGCCGGCAGCGTGCGGGCCTGCGCCCCCTTCCTGGAGGGAGAGGACTTCCTGGTCATCAGCGGGGACAGCGTCTGCGACCTGGATCTCACTGCCGCCATGGAGTTCCATCAGGCCAAGCGGGCCCAGGCCACCCTGGTCCTCTTCCGTCATCCCGCGCCCCTGGAGTACGGGCTGGTCCTCACCGACGAGGAGCAGCGGGTAGTCCGCTTTGTGGAGAAGCCCTCCTGGGGGCAGGTGGTGACCGATCTGGTCAACACCGGCATCTATCTGCTCTCCCCCCAGGTGCTGGAGCAGATCCCTCCGGACAGGCCCTGGGATTTTGGAAAGGATGTGTTCCCAGCCCTGCTGGAGTCCGGCGGCGGCCTGTACGGCGTCCCCGGCGGCGGCTACTGGTGCGACATGGGGGACTGCGGGGCCTATCTGGACTGTGCGGCGGACGCCCTCTCTGGGAAGGTGAAGCTGGATATGGGCCTGCCTCAGCAGTCCCCCGGCGTCTGGAGCGCCCAGCCCATCCCAGAGGGTGTCACCGTGATCCCGCCCTGCTGGCTGGGCCCGGGGGCGGCGGTGGAGCCGGGCGCCCTGATCGGCCCCCATACCGTGCTGGAGCAGAACAGCTGGGTGGGACGCCGCAGCCTGGTCCAGCGGTCGGTGCTCCTCCCCGGCGCCCGGGCGGAGGAGCGGACCACCCTCTACGGAGCCATCCTCTGCAAGGGGGCCGCCGCCCGGCCGGAGGCCGTCCTCAACGAGGGGACCGTCCTTGGAGAGAGGGCCTTGGCGGAGGAGAAGGCCGTACTGCTGGAGGGGGTGCGCCTCTGGCCAGCCCGGGTTGCCCCTGCTGGGACGCGGCTGTCCCGCTCCATCACTTCCTCCGGCCGCCGGGAGCCTCTTCTGTTCGGGGACGGCGGGGTGATCCGGGGCGTACTGGGAGAAGATCTGGGCCCGGAGGCCCTGATGACCATCGGCGGCGTGCTGGGGTGCGAGGGCAAGGTGGGCCTTGGCTACTGGGGCGGGAACGGTGCCCGCATGCTGGCCCAGGCGGCCGCCAGCGGCATCGCCGCGGCCGGCGGGACCCCTCTGGCCCATGACCTGGAGTGCGCCGCCCAGGCCGCCTGGCTGGCGGAGCACCATCAGATCCCTGTCTCTCTCTTTTTGGAGCAGGAGGGGGACCGCATCTATCTCCATCTCTTCGGCCGCAGCGGCCTGCCTCTGGGCCGGGCCAGGGAGCGGAAGCTGGAACACGCCGTAGCCCAGGGGGACGCCCCCCGGGTCCCCGCCGGTCAGATTGGCGAGGTGGTCCGGGTCCATGCGGGCTGTGATGACTACGCCGCCGACGCGGCCAGGCGCAGCCGTCTCCACCGTTTCCCCATGCGCTCCATCACCGTGGCCGTCCCCGGATCCGCTCCCGCTGACCGGGCCATCCGGCAGGCCCTTTCCAGCCTGGGCTGCACGGTATTGGACCGCTGGCGGAAAGGGGTGCCCGCCTTCTCTGGGCTCCACGGCGGGCTCTACCTCTCCGCTCAGGACGAGTCTGGCACCCTTCTGGACCCAGGGCAGCTGCTCACCCTGGTCTGCCTGATCGAGATGGAGGACGGCGGGGGGCGGGTAGCGGTGCCCGATGGGGCCAGCGCAGCGGTGGACCTGGTGGCCGCAGGATTCCACGGCACCGCTCTGCGGCTGGGCCGGGACGGTGAGCAGGCCCTGTCCCTGTATGCCGCCCTGCCCTGGCTGCGGGACGCCGCCTTTGCTGCTACCCGCATCTGTTCCAGGATGGGCTCCTCCGGTGAGAAGCTGGAGGCCTTGATGAGCAAGACACCCCGCTTCTCCTCCTGGAAGCGGGAGGTCCCCCTCCACGGGAACCGGGGCCTGCTGATGCAGACCCTGGCGGAGGGGAAGGCCGCTGCAGGCGGGGAGGGGGTCCGCATTCACACGGGGAACGGGTGGGTCTATCTGGTCCCCCTGTCCCGCCGGCCCGCCCTGCGTATCCTGGCGGAGAGTCCCGACCTGGAGGTAGCCGCTGAGCTGTGCGACTTCTACGCGGGCCGGGCCGCCCAGCTGGACCGGGAGCTGTCCCGGCAGCTCCCTCCGCCGGAGCAGAGGGAGAGCCCGGCCGGGGAGCAGCTGTAAGCCGAGGACCTGCCTGTCAGGAAAAAGGGCGGAAAATTTAGGCTGTACTTTTCGAGCCCCATGTGTTATACTGTATTTTGCTTATTTTTGGATTTATGCGCGTCAGGGTGGCAGGCGCCCCCTCCCCGCGCCTAAATATAACCCATGCAGGGCCCGCACGCAGGCGGTCACCCACACACAGTACGGACGAGAGCGCAACCGCCGGATGCCCCGGCGGGCCTCCCGGGAGCGGCGCGGCCCCTGGCCCCCGCTCCATCAGGCGAAGAGACACCCCGTTTCCCGGCGAGGCAGGGCCGGAAAGCAGGGGCGTCCTTCGCCCGGTCGTTTTGCGCCCAGCCGTACATAGACCAGAACTTGACAAATCAAAAACAAGGAGTATCGTATGGCTGAAAAACTGAAGATCATTTCTCTCGGCGGTCTCAACGAGATCGGCAAAAACCTCACCGTCTATGAATACGGCGGTGACATCGTGGTGGTAGACTGCGGCATGGGTTTCCCCGATGACGACATGTACGGCATCGACGTGGTCATCCCCGACGTTAGCTACCTGATCAAAAACCAGAACAAGGTCCGGGGGATTTTCATCACCCACGGACACGAGGACCATATCGGCGCGCTGCCCTATGTCCTCCGCTCCCTGAACGCCCCCATCTATGCCACCCGGATGAGCGCCGGCCTGATCCGCCTGAAGCTGGAGGAGCACCGGCTGCTGGACAAGACCAAGATCATCACCTGCGAGGCGGGCGACGTGATCAAGGCCGGCAAATTCACCGTGGAATTCATCCATGTGAACCACTCCATCGCCGACGCGGTGGCCTTTGCCATCAAGTGCCCGGTGGGAACCTGCGTCCACACCGGTGACTTCAAGATTGACGCCACCCCCATCCAGGGCGGCATGATCGACCTGGCCCGGCTGGGCCAGCTGGGCAACGAGGGGGTGCTGGCCCTGCTGGCCGACTCCACCAACGTGGAGCGTCCCGGCTATACCCGCAGTGAGCGCAGCGTGGGCAATTCCTTTGACGCACTTTTCAAGGGCTGTGAGGAGCGCATCATCGTCACTACCTTCGCAAGCAATGTGGACCGGCTCCAGCAGATCATCGATGTAGCCGCCCGCTATGGCCGCCGGGTAGCGGTCACTGGCCGCAGCATGGAGAACGCCATGAAGGTGTCCACCGAGCTGGGCTATATGAACATCCCAGATGGAGTGCTGATGGACCTGAACCAGATCAAGTCCCTGCCCAAGAACAGGGTGTGCATCATCACCACCGGCAGTCAAGGGGAGACCATGTCCGCCCTGTCCCGCATGGCCTTCTCCACCCACCGGCAGGTGGATATCCTCCCCGGGGATCGGATCATCATCTCTGCCTCCGCCATCCCGGGCAACGAGCACTCTATTGGCAACGTCATCAACGAGCTCTACCGCAAGGGGGCGGAGGTGCTCAACGAGCGGGAGCTGGCCCTCCACGTGTCGGGCCACGCCTGCCAGGAGGAGTTGAAGATCATCCACGCCCTGGTCAAGCCCAAGTTCTTCATCCCGGTCCACGGAGAGCAGCGCATGCTCCAGACCCACGCAAAGCTGGCCCGGGAGATGGGGATGGACTCCAATCATATCCTCATCAGCGACATCGGCCGGGTCATGGAACTGACCCAGAACAGCGCCCGTCTGGCGGGCACTGTCACTGCGGGCCAGGTCTTTGTGGACGGCTTGGGAGTGGGCGACGTGGGCAGCGTAGTGCTGCGGGACCGCCGCCATCTGGCCCAGGACGGCATGATCGTGGTGGTCATGTCCATGTCTGGGGAGGACGGCAGCCTGGTCTCCGGCCCCGACCTGATCACCCGAGGCTTCGTCTATGTGAAGGAGTCCGAGGGGCTGATGGAGGAGCTGCGCCAGGTGGCCCTGGAGGCCATCAACAGCGTGGACGCCCGCTATTCCACCGACTGGTCCGCCATCAAGGGTGCGGTCAAGGGGGACCTGTCCAACTACCTCTATAAGAAGACCAAGCGCTCCCCCATGATCCTGCCTGTTATTATGGAGGTCTGAGCCGGTCAACCCGGCGGTTGGGCCCTTTCCGTCCTGTTTTCCCCTGTGTGTCCCCGCCGGAGGCCGAAGGGGATATCTGGAAGAAGAGTAAACTGAGGCGCGGAGCAGATGCTCCGCGCCTCAGTTTTTCAGACATAAAACTGGTGTCCACCGATGGTGGTATAATAGGTGGCGTTGCTCACGATCCATCTGCCTGCCGACAGGGCAGGGGAGAAAAAATACAAGCTCTCGCCCACCACGTCGGCCCCCTCCAGGCAGAGCTTCGCCGCCACCAGGCTGGAGGAGGCCGGGGCGTCATAGATGGTCCCGTTGGACACCGGCTGGAACTGGACGCCGTACTTTGTGTCAAAGACCACCCCCTCCACAGTGTCGGGGTACTGGCTGCTCTCCACCCGGTTCAGGATCACGTTGCCCACCGCGATCTGGCCCAGCAGGGGTTCCCCCCGGCTCTCTGCCGAGATAATCCTGGACAGCCAGTACAGGTCCTCCGCCGGGTAGCTGGCAGAGGCGGGCTGGGCCTGGTCAGTGGACAGCCAAGCGGCTCCCTCCACCTCGTCCCAGGTCAGCTGGAGACCGGCGGCCTCTGCCAGCACCTCCAGGGGCAGGGCGATCCTCCCATCCCGGACCTGTACCCCGTGCTCCACATACAGGGCTCTGCCGTTGACCTCCACGTAGAGGGCGCCGGGGGTGGCCGTCAGTTCCAGGTCCTCCGCTGTCAGCGCCGCCGCTGTCCCATTCCAGCTCAGCGTGTATCCGTCCGCCGCCTGGCACAGGGCGGCCAGCGTCACATAGGGCGTCCCCTCCTCCGTCCATGCGGCGGAGGGCTCCACTATCCTGTCATCGATCTGGAGTTGGGCGGCTTCGGCGGCCGGTATCATCAGAGCGCCCGCCAGCAGGGCGGCCGCGGCCCATCGGAAAAACAGTCGTCTCATGCTCTCGTGCTCCTTTGCTCTATTTTGTAACCAAATTGTAACTTTTATGCAGTGCAAAGGCAAGCTGTAAGTTTTGGTGCTCCGTTTTCTTCCAGGCAGTCAGGCATAAAAGGGGCGGGCCGCATCTGCGGCCCGCCCCCCAGTCTATCTCCCTTTACTGCTCCAGCACGCCCTGAGCCGCCTCCAGGTCACCGGCCACCAGCAGCAGCACAGTGTTCTCCCGCTGCTGGATGACGGCGCTCTCCAGCTTGGGCAGCTCCTGAGGACGGTAGTCCCGGTTGGAGTCTATCTGCTTCTGCACATAGT
The DNA here is from genome assembly GCF_001244495.1 of Clostridium phoceensis. Lineage (NCBI taxonomy): Bacteria > Bacillati > Bacillota > Clostridia > Eubacteriales > Clostridiaceae > Clostridium > Clostridium phoceensis. The sequence continues at coordinate 418,973 of NZ_LN866274.1, forward strand.
CTCCCAGCACCTGGACGGCTGTCTGCGCTTGGTCCCCGCTGGTGAAGACCAGGACAGCCCCCTCCTCACAGGTGGCGCCCGCTGAGCGCAGTACCTTGGCGGCGGTCAGATCCTCCCGCTCCAGCCCGGAGTTTCCCAAGCCGTAGAGGGTAAAGGCAGTGTCGCCGTCCAGCTCCTCCAGTTCCTCAGAGAAGGCTCCAGCGTCCGCCAGCGCCTGGAGGGTGATCTCCGGGTCAAACCCAGCCTTCTCCTCCGCGCCGCCGCAGGCGGCCAGCGGCAGCAAAAGCAGAAACAGTACCGCCGCTATCCCAGCAAATCGTCTCATGCCTCAGTTCCCTCCGGATAAAGTGTTTCGAAGTCCACAGTATGGACTTTCAGATACTCCAGCCACTGCTTGCAGTAGTCGCTCTTCAGATGCACCCCGTCCTTGCTGGCCTCCTCGGGCAGTTCCCCGTTCTCATTGGCAAATTCGGAATACAGGTCCAGAAACACCACCTGCTTTTCCTCTGCCGCTTTCTGCATCAGGCCGTTGTACACCCGGAGGTGCTCGTTGGTCAGATAGCTGGGGCCGCCAGATGCCGCCACCACCGACTCGTTCAGAGGGATCAGGCCCTGGATGTAGATGACCGCGTCGGGCTGGCAAGCCCGGATAGCATCGATGGCGTCACAGTATGCCTGGTAAAAGCCCTCGTCGTTGTAGTAGCCCAGCTCATTGACGCCCAGGGACAGGTACACCTTTCCATATTCGCCCAGCTCCAGGGCCTCCAGCAGCGTATAGGCGGTCCCATCAATCGTGATCGCCTTTTTCTCCGCCAGCTTGAAGATGGACAGGCCGTTGGAGGTCAGGTTGGTCCCAGTCCCGATCCCACTGTAAAGCAGGAAGCCGTCCGTGCGGGAGTCCCCCACAAAAGCGGCGTCCTCAAAGTAGGTGTTGTCCACTGCCGGACTCTCCGGCGCGGGCTGGGAGAAGTCGTAGCTGCTCTCTCCGCTCTCTCCCACATGGGCAGGCTTGTCCTCCGGGCTGTTTGGGACGTTCTGCCCCTGTTCTGATCCGCCGGACAGGGTGGAGGGCTCTCCCTCCGGCACAGCTCCGGCAGGGCCCTCTCCAGGCACATTATGATCCGGCGCCCCGGAGGGGTCAGCCGCCGGGGTACCGGCCTCCGACTGAGCGCTCTGGGCAGGCGGGTCAGCCGACTGTCCCTGGGCGGAGCTGCCTGCGCCGGGGCTGCCGCCGCACCCGGTCAGGCTGGCCGAGATAGCCGCTGCCATCAGGAAACAGAGAAAGGAAGGAAAACGCTTCATCAGATTACCTCCAAAAATTCCAGTCGCATGATTCTCTCTCTTTGCCCCGTCTCAGGACCCGGCCGGCCGGTGGTACAGCCGAGGAAACACCGTCCGAAATACAGACGAGGCCAGCATGGCTCCCACCGCCAGGGCCGCCGCCATCCCAAAGGTGTGCAGCAACTCAGCCAGGAACCGGTCTGTATCTCCCGCCACGCAGTAGCTCATGGCGTAATAGATACCTCCCCCCGGAACCAGGGGGAGAAGTGCTACCAGCAGATAGCCGGTCACCGGGCAGCGGCGCAGCCGGGCCATGATCTCCGAAAAGACGCCGATGGCCACCGCAGCCAGGAACGCGGCCACGATGCTGCTGCCCGCCAGCAGATACACCAGCCAGCCCAGTCCTCCCCCGAAGCCGCAGATCAGCTTTCCTACGCCGTGGATGTTGAAGACCAGTGTAAAGCCTACGCAGGCCAGAAAGGCCCAGAGGCAGGGCAAGACATAGTCCAGAAAAATTCGCTCCATCCCGATCCACCTCCAACGGTCCTAAAGCATCTGGCCGATGGCCAGCCCCACCACCGTGCCCAGGGCAATGGCCGAAGCTACCAGGATGGCGTCCGCTGTCCGGCTCAGGCCCGAGATGATGTCCCCGGCCATGATCTCCCGCATGGCGTTGGTCAGCGCCACGCCGGGCACCAGCACCATCAGCACACCGATAGTCACAGTATCCACGTCGTATCCGAAGCCCAGGCGCACCAGCAGCAGGGAGAGCAGCGAGCCCACTGTGCTGCATACTACGGTGCGGAAGAAGCTGTTGCTCCCAATGAACCGCCCCCCATATAAAAGGCAGATCCCTACCGCCAAGCCGCACACGAAAGCACACAGGCCGTCCAGGAAATGACCTCCGAATAGAAGGGTGAAAAAAGCGGGGGCCAAACCATACCCCATCAGTACCTGATGGGACGAGTAGCGGGGATACCCTCTCTCCAGGGCGGAGACCAAGCTCTGGGCATCCTCCAGTGGTGGGACCTGGCTGCATAGATGCCGGCACAGGTCGTTGCACCGCTCCAGCAGCTCAATGTCTGTCCCATGGCCCGGGATGCGCCGCATCCGGGTGATAGGATGCCCCTGGGGCGTAGTCACGCTGACGATGATGCAGTTCGGGATGGCAAACACCTCCGGCCGCTCCAGGCCATAGGCCTTCAGCACCCGATGCATGGATTCCTCCACCCGGTAGATCTCCGCCCCGCTGGCCATCAGCTGGTATCCCAGATCCGTGGTCAGATTGAGCAGTCTGTCATAGTCCATAGCCTCCCCCTCCTCCTGCAACAGAATACCGGGTTTCACTGCCGGATGCAAGCAACAATTTTGTTACAATCCCCGCGCCACGGGGCCATGCAGAGAGAAGGGGCCCTTCTACCTAGTTCAGACGGTCATGACGCCAGAAAAGTTTTCTGTTGGTCGATTTTTTCTTTTTAAACAGGCAGAAGCGGCTGAGATCTCCGCGCAGAGACCCCAGCCGCTTTTTCTTTTCACTGCTCCGTCGCTTCCGGATGGTGTCCATCCACAGACAGATAGGAGGGACCGCTCCCCTGTACCTTGGCGTACGCCTTTTTCCGGATCGCCAGGAACATGATGATGTGGACCGCTCCTGTGATTGCCCAGGTGATGGGATAAGAGATATACAGGTTCCCTGGAACCGGGTCCAGGGGGAACACGAACCAGACCCACAGCAGGCGCAGCACACAGGAGCCCAGCAGGGAGACCACCATGGGCACGATAGAATAGCCGATCCCTCTTAGGATGCCCACCATGGTATCCATAATACCACAGATGGCGTACAGCCGGCCGATATAGGACATCCGCACCAGTCCCTGCTGGATCACATCCGGCTCCCCAGGTGCGTAGATGCCAAGGAGCTGAGAGCCGAAGAAAAAGGCCAGGTTACCCAGGATCAGGCCGGTCAGAATCACAAAGCCCTGGCAGTAGAGGGCCACCTTGTCCACGCGGTCGCATTTGCCGGCACCATAGTTCTGCCCGCTGAAGGTCAGGGCGCTCTGATAGAAAGCGTTCATGGCCGCGTAAACGAAGCCCTCGATATTCTGGGCTGCGGCGGACCCCGCCATTACCGTGTCGCCGAAGGAGTTGATGGAGGACTGGATCACCACATTGGACAGGGAGAAGATGACGCCCTGGAAGCCGGCGGGCAGGCCCACCTGAAAGATCCGGCCGATGACCCGCTTATTCAAGTGCATCCGGTGAAGGTTCAGGTGCAGCGCCCCGTGCTCCCGCATCAGGCAGCGCAGGATCAGCCAGGCAGAGACATACTGGGAAATGCTGGTGGCCATGGCGACACCTGCCACATCCAACCTGCAAACGATGACAAAGAACAGGTTCAGCACCACATTGAGCACACCTGCAGCCAGCAGGAAATAGAGCGGACGCTGGGTGTCTCCCTTGGCGCGCAGGATGGCACTGCCGAAGTTGTACACCATGGTGGCCGGCATGCCGATGAAGTAAATCCTCAGATACACCGAGGCCAGCCCGATCACATTTTCCGGGGAGGACATCCACTCCAGCATTTGGCGGGCCATAATGACGCCGAAGATCATCAAGACCACGCCGCTGATCATAGCCAGCAGGATGGAGGTGTGCACAGCGCGGTTGGCCTCGGCCTTCCGTCCGGCGCCCAGGTCCTGGGCGACCACCACATTGGCACCCACCGACAGACCTACAAACAGGTTGACCAGCAGATTGATCAGCGCGGTGTTGGAGCCCACAGCAGCCAGGGACGCCTTTCCGCAGAACTGGCCTACCACCACCACATCCGCCGCATTGAACAGGAGCTGCAGCAGGCTGGAGGCCATCAGCGGCAGCGCAAACAGCAGGATCTTGTTGGCAAGCGTCCCGTTGCACATATCGATTTCATAGCCCTTGCTCTGTCTTCTCATGGGTCGATCCGCCATTCCTTTCCATCTATCCCGAAAGCTTCAGACCTTCTCTGGTCACACTCTATCTCTACTATATAATCCTTAACACACTCCCGCCCACTTTTCAAGGCCCTTCTTCCCATTTCTCTGAAATTTCCTCTATTCGCCTGTCCGTCGCTAAGTTTTTCACAAAATTTCCGTTACTTTTACAAGGTTCCTACTCCGCTTCTCTCCTTGTCCCTCAAGCGCAGGAGATGCTCCGGCCTGCGGGACTCCCTATGTGCTATGCGATTTGAATTTTCGTCTACCAAAAGTCTACCAAAAAAGGGCGGCGGGGGCCTGATGTTTCAGGGCCTTGCCGCCCCTTCTGTTTTCATGTGTCTACCAAATGTCTACCAGGTAAACTTTTTGGGCGTGATCTCAGGGATTTTTCCCCTGATCTCCCCCTTTTTATAACCAATTCCTCCTGTGTCAGAAGTGTTGTACAGGCATAGTGGGCCGAAATGTTCTAGAAAAGGCCCGGTTTGTCAGAAAACAGCGACTTTTGTCAATATAAAAAGGAGGAATATCCAATGAGAAACCTGAAGCGTGCTCTCAGCCTGGCTCTGGCTTCCGTTATGCTCCTGGGCATGATGGTCGTGGGCTCCAGCGCTAAGGGTATCGACGATTTCACCGACAAGGCTGAGATCGTCAATCAGGATGCCGTGGCGGTCACCTCTGCCATCGGCATGTTCGAAGGCTACGAGGACGGGTCCTTCGGCCCCGAGAACGTAGTCACCCGCGCCGAGATGGCGGTCATCATCTGCACCATGCTGTATGGCGCCGGTGTGAACGTCAACCAGTTCGCGGAGACCAGCGTGTTCACCGATGTCCCCGCCTGGGCGCAGGGCTATGTGAACCTGTGCTCCAGCCTGGGCATCGTGGCCGGCGTGGGCGACGGCAAGTTCGACCCCAACGCCACCGTGACCACCGCGCAGGCCGTGCTGATGCTGTGCCGCGCCCTGGGCTACTTCCAGAGCGCCGCTGACTTCGGCAATGACTGGATGCTGGCCGCCACCGCCAAGGGCACCGCTCTGGGCCTGTATGGCGACCTGAAGCTCACCGCCAACGCCGGGCTGACCCGCGACAACGTGGCTGAGCTGGTGTTCAACGCCCTGACCAAGGCCGTGCCTGTTCAGTACAACGAGCTGCTGGGTGTGTACTACAACGAGAACCAGGGCATCATCTACTCCCTGGAGTTCAACTACCTGCAGACCCTGGGCTACAAGAACTTCGACCTGGTCTATAAGACCGACACCGAGACCATCTATGGCCGTCCCGCCACCACCTGGGGCACCGGCTCTTACAATGTCAAGACCGATGCCGGCGACACCAGCAAGACCGATACTCTGACCGAGGACGGCGGCCTGATCGCCTCCATGGTCCGCATGCTGGACAAGGACGAGATCATCACCGTTCCCAACACCCCCACCTACACCTATACCACCGGCACCGATGAGGACGATGTGTACAAGGATCTGGGCAAGTCCGTCTGCAACGAGGACGATTATGAGTGGACCGTCTATGTCAACGGCGAGAAGGTCTATGACGAGGGCACCGATGTCGCTGACACCGTCTATGACAACAGCGTGGGCAACGACGTTCCTGAGCGGGGCGAAGATGCTGACTATCAGTACACCGGCAAGGGCACCGTCACCGAGATCTATGTGGACGACGCTGACACCACCGTCACTGTGGTCGCCATCAACTACTACATGGGCCAGGTCTCCAAGGTGAAGACCGACGACGACGGCGAGTACATCAACGTCAAGGCCCTGTCCAATCTGAGCCAGGACGACGCCAAACTGGACGACCGCGACTTCTATGTCGAGGGCTATGAGGAGGACGACTACATCGTCTTCACCATCGACCAGAACGAGGACGACGACTTCTACATTGCCGAGGTCATCACTCCCGAGGTCGCGACCGGTGAGGTCAGCCGCGTGGAGAACGACCGCGACAGCGACGACACCTATCTGAAGCTGGACGACGGCACCAAGTACCCCTACTCCGGTGCAAACCACATCGTCTACGATCTGGACAGCAACACCGATGAGCACCCCGAGCTGGGTGAGGACTACGACCTGTACCTGGATCCCAACGGCTACGTTCTGGGCTTCAAGCTGGCCGGCGAGTCCGAGACCAAGTACCTGTACGTGGAGGACTCCGACGAGGAGCTGCGCGACTGGGTCGCCCGCGTTGACCTGGCCGACGGCACCAGCCCCAAGGTGGAGCTGAAGGACACCTACAAGGATACCCACGGCGTCAGCCAGGATATTAAGTGGGACAATGATTCCGAGCACGTTGTTAAGAACGCCACCAACATCGACGAGCGCATCTGGGCCTACACCGTCAGCGAGAGCAGCAATGTCTACTCCCTGAAGGAGGTCAACGACAAGTACCTGCCCGCCAAGGAGGCTGGTGACACCTTTGTTGCTAATCCCGATGCCGAGATCAAGAACGGCAAGGCCTATGTCTCCCAGGGCAACAACGAGTTCATCGTTGACAAGCAGACCATCTTCGTGGACACCATGAACAACGTGGCCTACATCGGCTACGACGAGGTGCCCAACGTGGAGAAGGCCCAGCTGGCTTATGTCATGGACGGCCGCGTGGCTGAGATCGTCTTCATCCTGGATGGCGAGATCTATGACGAGGACAGCACCTACTTCTACCTGACCAGCACCAAGCGCGAGTCCCTGAAGTACGACGGCGACTACTACTGGGAGTACTTCAACGCCTATGTGGACGGCCAGAAGCAGTCCGTGTTCATCGACCAGGATCTGAACGCGCTGAAAGAGGGCACCCTGTACAAGGCTGTGAAGACCACCGATGAGCAGTACATCACCGAGTACCGGGAGGTCGCGCTGGAGGACAACGTGGTCAACGCCACCGGCGATGACGCCTTCTGGCTGACCACCACCCAGTCCAAGGAAGTCAAGTTCGACACCGACAGCGGCGATGAGGGGACCGTCTTCGTCTACGTGGAGATGGAGCCCAAGAAGCCCGCTGAGTTTAAGGCTGCTGGTTCCTATGCCGCTTATACGGGCGGCTGGAAGTACTCCGTCTCTGAGGGCGGCATCAGCGACATGATCCTTGAGGATGAGCCCGAGGAGCAGGACGGCATCGACTATCTGACCTACGTCACCGTGGTGGAGAAGGACGAGGAGTACGCCGAGCTGGTATATATCATCTATAAGCCCGTGGTGGACCCCATCATCTCTTACACCGTGACTGTCGATGTTGAGAACGCCGACGTGACCATCGACGGCGAGCCCTACACCGGGCCTGTGGAGATCGTTGCCGGCACCAAGATCACCGTGGCCGCCACCGCCAAGCCCGGCTACTCCTTTGCTGCGGACCCGAGCGGCGAGTACACTATTACTGGAGACCGGACGATCAACGCGAAGGCCACCGCCAACGGCCGCACCATCACTGTGAATGGTAATGCTACTGGCGACAAGGACAGCGCTAAGACCGATGAGGAGGTTGTGGTGACACTGACCCCCAAGGAGGGCTACACCATCACTTCTGTTGATTGCAATGTTACCGCCAAGATCGACACCAAGAACTGGACCGTCACCATTCCCGCCGGTCTGGAGAACGTGGTAATCGACGTAGAGACCAAGGCCGATGAGTACACCCTGACCTATAGTGATTCTGCTGTGTGGAAGATCACTGTTACCGATAAAGATGGTAATCCCGTCAATACCGGCAATAAAGTAAAGGTCGGTGAGCGCTACACCTTTACCGGGACCGAGGTTAAGGCCAGTGACGAACATAACGGGGTCCGTGAGTTCCGCATTGACGGCAACGCCGTATGTGACGCCGAGCTCACTGTGGAGGGCAAGGATCCTGTCATTAAATCTGTTTCGGTGACCAACTCCGATGCGGATTTCCAGCTAGCCCTTAAGTTGGCGGCTGATGGAAAGCTCTACAGTGATTCCACTTGTGAGACTCAGCAGAACAGTACCCCTGGTACTACCACTACTCTGTACTACTACGAAGATCTCGGCACCAAGGCCGTGATTACCGGTGAGTATGTTGTGGAGTATGATGCTGACGGTGCGCTGACCCTCACCATTGGTCAGAAGCGCTGATTAGAGTGAGATTCTGATTCACGCAATTTAACAGCCCCCCGGAGCATTTGCTCCGGGGGGCTCTCTCACCTCTCCTCCAGCTTATCCACCCGGGCAGACAGGGCGTTGATATCACTGCGCAGCTTATCCAGTACCGCATTGAGAACGCTGGGGCTGACGATCAGATCCCGCATGGCTTTCAGCGCCCCGTCGATCTTTTGATTATCCGCGTTAAACTCCGTCCGGAGCACCTGGTCCGCAGCCTCCCATTGATTCAGTCCATAATACTGAGTCTGTCCCCTTGCCATAAAAAATCCCTCCTGTCCTGACTGGGCCCGGCAGATCCGGACCCGCTCAAAACCGGAGGGAAAGAGCTTTTTGTGAGACGTTTCAATACAAATTATGGAAATCAAGCGGGACTATGCCCATTTCTGTCCCGCCTCCACAGGACCCATGGGCATTTTTGAGGGGCGCATCGTGCGCGCCCCCGCTTTTTCTGGATTTTCTTCTTACTCTCGGATATAATGGAAATACGATCCCGGCCGTGGGCCCCACGGCCGCTGTGGAGGTGTTTTTATGTGTGAGGAAGCTGTCTATGACGTTGTGGCCCTGGGCGAGCTGCTCATTGATTTTACCCCCGTGTCCACCGATGGGGCGGGCTGTCCCACGCTCAAGGCCAATCCCGGGGGCGCGCCGGGCAATCTTCTGGCCGCCCTGAGCAGATATGGCCGGCGCACCGCCTTTCTGGGCAAGGTGGGAGAGGATGCCTTCGGCCACCTCCTTCTGGAGTCCCTGCGCCGGGCTGGAGTCCAGACCCGGGGCATCCGCCTCACCTCCTCCGCCTTCACCACTCTGGCCTTTGTCACCCTGGATGCCGCGGGGGACCGCTCCTTCAGCTTTGCACGCAAGCCGGGGGCGGACACCCAGCTCCGGTGGGAGGAGGTGGACCGCTCCCTCATCCAGCGCTGCCGTCTCTTCCACTTCGGCTCCCTCAGCCTCACTGACGAGCCCGCCCGATCCGCCACCCGGGCCGCGGTGGCCTACGCCCGGGAGCTGGGCCGGACCGTCACCTTTGATCCCAACCTGCGTCTCCCCCTCTGGCCCTCCCCCGCGGAGGCCCGGGCCCAGATCCTGTGGAGCCTGTGCCAGGCGGATGTGGTCAAGCTCAGCGACGAGGAGGTGGACTTCCTCTGGGGCTGCTCCCCCCAGGAGGGGGCCCGCCGCCTGCTGGAGGAGTGCGGCGTCTCCCTGGCCATGGTCACCCTGGGTCCCCGGGGCTGCTACCTCCAGAACCGGAGGGGGAGCTGTGCCCTGACCGCCCCCCAGGTCTCCCCTGTGGATACCACCGGCGCGGGCGACATCTTCGGCGGGAGCGCCCTCCACCGCCTGCTGGACTTCCGCGTCCCCCCGGAGGAGCTGGACCGGGGCGGCCTGGAGGAGATCGCCCGCTTTGCCGTCACCGCCGCCAGCCTCTCCACTCAGCACCCCGGCGGCATCCCCAGCATCCCGGAGCTGGCCCAGGTGGTGGCCCGGATGGGAGAGCCCGCCCCCCTCTCCCTATGAATCCTCTTGTTCCCTCTCCCTTTCCGTGTTATAATCAGTCATTCCGTCTTGAAGGAGGTGGCCCTTTGCCCGTCAAAGAGAAAAAGACCAGCCGCGCAGAGTTCGCCTATGACACCCTGAAGCGCCGTATCCTGGACAATCAGCTCCCCCCCGGCGCCATGCTCAGCGAGGTGGCCCTGGCCCAGAAGCTGAACATGAGCCGCACCCCCATCCGGGAGGCCCTGAAGATGCTGATGCGGGACGACCTGGTGGAGATCCGGGACGGCGTGGGCACCTTCGTCAAATCTGCCACCCAGAAGGACATCGAGGATGCCTACGCGGTGCGCCAGGCCCTGGAGGTTCTGGCCGCCCGGACCGCCATTGGCGCTTTCTCCCCAGAGGAGCTGGACGCCCTGGAGGCCCGCTTCCGCTCCCTCCAGGTACGGCTGGAACAGGGAGAGACTGTCCGCGTGGAGGAGTTTGCCGACGCGGACTGGGCCCTCCACGACCAGATCCTGCAAAAGAGCGGCAACCGCTATGCCCAGAAGGCCACCAACGACCTGCGGGCCGTGCTGCGCCGGTATCAGTACCTGTCGGTCCGCCTGCTCTCCCGGGTGGAGGAGAGCCTTACGGAGCACCTGGCCATCCTGGACTGCATCCGCCGCCGGGATCTGGCGCGGCTGACAGAGCTGCTGGAGAACCACATTCAATATTGATTTGGAGATCCCCCGACACTGCCGGGGGATCTCTTATTGTATGCATCTTATAATTTTCTTTTTTAATTTAGACTTTTTCTATTGACCAAGATGTATGCATCTGTTATACTCAGAGCACAACGATCCACAAGGAGGCCACCCACATGACTGTCCATACGGAAAATGAAGCTCTGTTCCAGCGCGCCAGCCGCTGTCTGGCCGGCGGTGTCCTGTCCAATTTCAAGAAGGCCAAAGGCGTCGCTCCGGTCTATGTCAAAAGCGCCGAGGGCTGCCGCATGACCGACTATGACGGCAATGTGTACTACGACTTCTCCCTCTCCGCCGGGCCCGCCATTCTGGGCCACAGCAACGAGGGGCTGCGCCGGGCCCTCAGGGAGCAGCTGGACCAGGCCTACACGAACCGGGACTGCCTGGCTGCCATCGAAGCCGCGGAAAAGATCCAGCAGGTGGTCCCCTGCGCCGAGCTGGTCCGCTTCGCCGTCTCCGGCGTGGACGCAGTCTTCAACGCCATCCGGGTGGCCCGGGCTTATACAGGACGCCCCCTGTATGTAAAGTTCAAGGGGCAGTACAACGGGGGCATGGACTTCGTTCTGGGCGGCCGCACCGACCGCGGCGATCTCCAGGCCCGGGACGGCGTGGACCCGGATGACTTCTACTCCGCCATGTGCTACACCGAGGGCCGCGCCCCCCACGCCCTGGATGACTGCCTCCTGGCAGAATACAACGATCTGGAGGGGCTGGCCGCCCTGTTCCAGGAGCAGGGGGATCAGATCGCCTGCGTCATCATGGAGCCCGTGACCCTGAATATGACCGGCTGCATGCCTGAGCCCGGCTTTCTGGAGGGACTGCGGGAGCTGTGTACCCGGTATGGCGTGCTGATGGTCTTTGACGAGACCCTCACCGGCTTCCGCCTGGCGCTGGGAGGCGCCCAGGAGTACTTCGGCGTCACCCCCGACCTGTGCACCTTTGCTAAGGCCATCGGCGGCGGCTTCCCTGTGGCCGCCTTCGCCGGCCGGCGGGAGGTCATGCAGGTCATCGAGGACAACCGCGTCCTGGCCGTGGGCACCTACAATGGCCATCCCCTGGCCGCCGCGGCTGTGCTGGAGACTATCCGGCAGCTGGAGGCCAACGACGGAGAGGCGTTCCGCCTGATCCGCCGGTACACCCAGATGGCCAAGGATGGCATGGAGGCTCTGGCCAGAAAGCACGGCGTGGACATGATCGTCCAGGGGATGCCGGGGGCGCTCTTTCCCGTGTTCACCAAGAAGGAGAAGATCATCAACCACCGGGACGCCCTGGCCAACGCCAGCTTCCCCAAGCACAGCCGCTTTATGGCCCTGCTGAAGGACCGCGGCATCCTGCACAACAGCCGCCTCTGCTTCTCCCCCGCCCACACAGAGGAGGACATCCAGTACCTCCTCTCCGCCGTGGATGAGGCCCTGGCCGTCATGGCCCAGGAGGCGTGAACCGCCGTGATTCATTAAAACAGGTCCTGCGCTCCTCTGAGCGCAGGACCTGTTTTTTCTGATGATGGGACCGGGTCTCACGCCTGGGGTGTACCCTCCCCCTCCTGCCGGTCCTGGGCTCTCTCCTGCCGCAGCACTGCGATCAAAAACCAGACTGCCAGAGCGGCGGTCAGCACTCCGGCCGCCGGCGCCGTCAGCCACACGCCGTCCAGCCCCAGCGCGGCTGGCAGCACCGCCAGACAGGCCAGCGGAAAGACCAGCGTCTTGCTGAAGGCCAGGATCAGGGAGCGTCCCGGCCGGTTCAATGCGGTGAAGAAGGAGCTCAGACAGGTCCCTGCCCAGCCCAGCAGATAAGACAGGGAGAACAGCCTCATGGCCCGCAAGCTCATCTCCAGCAGGGCAGGGTCATCCCCCTGGATAAAGAGAGGGATGACATACTGTCCCCCCAGCTGCATCCACAGCAAAGCCGCCAGCGACACCGCCGCGCCTGTCAAAAGCACCCTCTTTTCCAGGGCCAGCATCCTGTCCCGGCGCCGGGCGCCGTAGTTGTAGCTGATGGCGGGCTGAATGGAATCTGCCATACCAAACAGCAGAGAGCCCACGATGCTGTCCACATACATCACGATAGAGAAAGCCGCCACCGCCATAGACCCGGACAGCCTCAGCAGTACGCTGTTGAGAATGACCATCATTACAGATCCCGCAATACTGGAAAAGAACTCCGAGCTGCCATTGGCCAAAATATTCCCCAGCTGACGGGCAGAGATGGTCCCCCGAACAAAACGCAGAGGGAGACGGCCCATCACAAAGGGCAGGAAGCCCAGCACTGTACCCAGGGCAATGCTCAGACAGGAGGCCGCCGCTGCCGCGGCCACCCCCCAGCGGAAAACTACCAAAAATAGAAAATCCAGCACGATGTTCAACAGTGCTGTAACCACATTGAGTATCATGCTGTACCGCACCCGGCCGCAGATGCGCAGATAGTTGTCCACCGCAAAGAATACCATAATGACGGGCGCGAATACGGCATATACCTGCATATACTCCGCCCCCATGGCGGTGACCTCCGCCTCCGCCCCCATCAGGGACACCATCGGCCCGGCCAGGAAAAAGCCGCCCAGCCCGATGACGCAGGACAGCGCCACAATCAGCCCGGTGCAGAAGCTGAAGATCCGGTTGGCCGCCCTCTCATTTTTTTCCCCAAGGCGGATAGAGATCTGAACGGAGGACCCCACCGCCACCAGGTCCACCAGTGCGAAACTCATCATGATCAGCGGCATCACCAGATTGACCGCCGCCAGAGCGTTGGGGCCCACATAGCGCCCCACAAAGATGCCGTCCGCCACTGTGTACAGGGAGAGCATCGCCATGCTTATCATGCTGGGCAAGGCGCACCGGAAAAACAGCCGGGTGGGCGGAAGGCTCTCAAATAATTTTTCATGCTGTGTCATTTTAAAAATCCTTTATATATTCCGAAGTAAACGTATTCAAAATGGAACAGAACACCGCGATCTGTTCCGGTGTGAAGCTCCTTTCCACCAGTCGGATCGCCCGCTCAAACGGGCCCTCATAGGCTCGGAGCGACTGTGTCATCTGCGGGGATACGTCCAACTGGATCACCCTCCGGTCGGTCTCGCTGCGGGTCTTGGTCACCATCCCCAGCCGCTCCAGCTCGTTGACCTTGATGGTCACCGCCGACTTTGTGATGTGCAGGGTATTGGCCAGGGTGCTCACCGTACACTCCCCCTGGGCCCGCTGGTAGGAGATCACATCCAGATACATGATGCTATTATAAGACAGCTCTCCGCCGCCGGTGCGGCTGATCTGCCTCAGATCACTGACCGTTACATCGTAGTAATACCGGTTCAGGCTATCCCGCAGGTCCATCCGATCCCCTCATTTCATTAAGCGAATTTATATAAATTTGCTTAACTAATATAGCAGAAGATCCTTTCTCTGTCAACCCCGTCCGCACGATTTTCTCCCCACGGCAGCCCTCATTTGGATAGAGGAGCCGCCCTCAGATGCGGGTCTCCATCCTCAAAGGATCTTCCACACCAGGGCCCGCCCCAGCAGCACCCCCGCCAGGCACAGACCCACGCTGGCCAGGATGTACCCGCCCCCGGCGGCCCATCTCCCCTGCTCCAGCAGCTCCACCGTCTCCAGTGAAAAAGTGGAAAAGGTGGTAAAACCACCGCAAAGTCCGGTCTTCAAAAACAGAACTGCACTTTTGGACATGGGCAGCTGTCCCGCCGCCTGGGCCACGGCGCCGATGACCACCGCCCCCAGAAAATTGGTGAGCAGGGTCATCACCGGAAAGGACCATGGGGCGGCAATCAGGCTGAGCAGATACCTCCCCACGGCGCCCAGGCCGCCCCCCAGGGCCACGAACAAACAGTTGGACCACATGGCTCAGGGCTCCTCCCGTTCAAAGATCAGGTCCACTTCCTTGGTGCCGCCCTCCCCGGAAAACATGGTGGGCAGATATCCCACGTAACGCCAACCCTTGGCCGCGTACTCGTCTATGATCTCCCGGTGCTCACAGGCGCTGTTGTCCATCCAGAAGCCGCCCCCGGTGCGATAGGTCACATATTCATATCTGTACATGTTCAGCCTTCCCCTCTCAAGATGCTTTCCCGTTCCGGTACCCGGAGGCGGGCCGGAGCCAGTTTCTCCCCCCGGCGTCTGCTTTCAGTATAGCACAAAAATGGGGCGGGCCAACGGCCCGCCCCATTAAAATGACGCAGATCTTTTTCGATCTGTCCCACAGCCCCGTTCAGCACATCTTGGCCCCAGCGGGGATCTTGTCGTCGATCATCAGCAGGTTGAGCTGCTCCTCGCCCTTCTCGGTGTGGACGGCGGAGATCAGCATACCGTTGGACTCCAGTCCCATCATCTTCCGGGGGGGCAGGTTGACGATGGCGACCAGGGTCTTGCCCACCAGTTCCTCGGGCTTGTACCACATCGCGATGCCGGAGAGGATCTGCCGGTCGGTGCCGGTGCCGTCGTCCAGGGTGAAGCGCAGCAGCTTGTTGGACTTCTTCACTGTTTCGCAGGCCTTGACTTTAACGGCCCGGAAATCGCTCTTGCAAAAGGTGTCAAAATCCACCTTCTCTGTGAGCTGAGGCTCCACCTCCAAATCGGGCAGAGCTGCCTTCTTGGCCGCCGCCGCAGCCTCCTCCAGCTCGGACAGGGCCTTTTCTGCATCGATGCGGGGGAACAGGTTCTCGCCCCGGGAGACAGTGACAGTGTGAGAAAGGGCCCCATAGCCGGCGGCGCTCTCCCAGGTAGAGCAGGTCTCGCAGGCGCCGATCTGCCGGAGCACCTCGGCAGCAGACTGGGGGATAAAGGGGGTGAGCAGGATAGCGGAGACCCGCAGCACCTCCAGCAGGTTGTACATCACCCGGGCCAGCCGGGCTCCGTTGGCCTCCATGTCCTTGGCCAGGGTCCAGGGGGTGTTCTCGTCGATATACTTGTTGGCCCGGCCGATCACCTTGAAGATCTCCGCCAGGGCGTTCTGGAAGGCGTAGTGCTCCATCTGCTCTTCATACCTGGTGCGCAGGGAGGAGATCAGCTCCACCAGCTCCCCATCCTTCTCCTCGTCCGCCGCCTGCTCCTCAGGCAGGGTGCCGCCGAAATACTTGCCCACCATGGACACGGTGCGTGAGAGGAGATTGCCCAGGTCGTTGGCCAGGTCCGTGTTGATGGTCTGGATCAGCAGCTCGTTGGAGAAGTTGCCGTCAGAGCCGAAGGGGAAGGTGCGCATCAGGAAGAAGCGCAGGGCATCCACTCCGAACTTCTCCGCCAGGATATAGGGATCTACCACGTTGCCCTTGGACTTGGACATCTTTCCTCCGTCCAGCAGCAGCCAGCCGTGGCCGAACACCTTCTTGGGCAGGGGCATCTCCATGCTCATCAGCATGGCGGGCCAGATGATGGAGTGGAACCGGACGATCTCCTTGCCCACAAAGTGGACGTCCGCGGGCCAGAACTTCTCATAGTCGTCATACCGGTCGTTGAGGAAGCCCAGGGCGGTGGTGTAGTTGAACAGGGCGTCCACCCATACATAGACCACGTGGCCCGGGTCAAAGTCCACCGGCACGCCCCAGGTGAAGGAGGTGCGGCTGACGCACAGGTCCTCCAGGCCGGGCTTGATGAAGTTGTTCACCATCTCATTCACCCGGCTGCGGGGCTCCAAAAAGTCGGTGTCCTCCAGCAGGTGCTGTACCCGGTCGGCGTACTTGGACAGGCGGAAGAAGTAGGCCTCCTCCTCCGCGTCCACCACATCCCGGCCGCAGTCAGGGCACTTGCCGTCCACCAGCTGGCTCTCGGTCCAGAAGGACTCGCAGGGCTTGCAGTATTTCCCTACATACTTGCCCTTGTAGATGTCCCCCTTCTCATACATCTTCTTAAATATCTTCTGGATGGCGGACACGTGGTAGTCATCGGTGGTGCGGATGAACCGGTCGTTGCTGATGTTCATCAGCTTCCACAGATCCAGCACGCCCCGCTCCCCCTCCACGATGCGGTCCACATACTCCTTGGGGGTGACGCCGGCCTCCTTGGCCTTGTCCTCGATCTTCTGGCCGTGCTCGTCGGTGCCCGTCAGGAACATGACCTCACAGCCGGTGAGACGCTTATACCGGGCCATAGCGTCGGTGGCCACGGTGCAGTAGGTGTGGCCGATGTGCAGCTTGTCGCTGGGATAGTAGATAGGGGTGGTGATATAAAATCTCTTGCGTTCCATATTCAGTCGTCCTCCCGATGATGATTCTCGACCCCGGCTCCTCCCGGGGCATTGTCCCCTTCTGCCCGTTCCAATGCCCCGCTGGGCATTCGATCCTCCAGCAGGCACTCCGGCCAAGCCGGGCCGAAACAGGTGCGCAGCAGCGCCCAGCTCTGGGCCAGCAGGACCAGCACCGCAGCAGCGGTCAGCGCGGTAAAGAAGAGGGACTGTCCGTTGGCCAGCGCCTCCAGGTTCAGAACGATCCCCATCAGGGAAAAAAACAGGCACAGCCTGGGCCTGGGGTGGCGGAAAGCGAAGGAGGCGGCGAAGTACAGCGCCAGCACCGCACACACCACCGCCAGGATCATATCTGCGAACCGCAGCACCACCGGGTCCCGGGAGTACTCCTGATAGATCCCCACCAGCCAGGGCAGGGCGGCGTAGCCGGGCAGGGTGGTCAGGCCGGGATAACAGGCGGGCAGGCCTCCCCGGTAATGGCCCCGCCCCAGGATCATCAGCGCCGCAGCGGAGGGGATGCACAATACGGCAGCCAGCAGCTCCATCACGGGCAGTCCCTGGCCCAGTCCGTCCCGCCACAGCTGAAACGCCCGGAAAAAGCCCAGGGTTCCCAGCGCCGCGGCGGCCAGCAGGAGCAGGCTCCCCGCCGTCACCAGGGTCATATACAGGGAGCTGGGACAGCGGAAGGCTGCGGGATAGTCCTCCGGCTTCCCTCCCCCCTGGATCAGGACCAGGAACAGCAGCGCCAGCAGGGCCAGCACACCGATCAGCACCGGCGTGGCCGGGACGGAGCGGAACAGTTCGGTCTCTGGGTCCAGCGCGGCGGCCAGCTGCCAGCGGCGCAGGGCGAGGCAGGCGCCGCCCCCCGCCAGGGCCAGCACGGGCAAAGCGATATCTTTTCTCATGACAACACTCCTAAAACTGGGAGAATGCGCTTTTATTATCATACCTTACCCGCAGAGAAAATGCAACACAGAGGGAAAAAATCCGCCGTTTTTTTCCCAGTCCTTTCAAGGTGGGCATCTTAAAAAGCGGTACAGGCCCCCGAAACGATTTTATAAAACCGCATCTCCCATGTGCCTGCCGTTTCTTCCCTGTCCCCTCACAAGACGCAAAACGGCGGGCCCTATTGGGGCCCGCCGGCGCAGTCTGTGGTCGTCTGGCCGTTTACTCCGCCAGAGCGGCGGTGATGATGGCCATGGAGCAGGCCCACAAAATGTTTCCATTTTGCGGGTTCCCTTCGGGATCTCATTGCTCGGGGCGGCCCAGCCGCCCCTCCGCCAAGGTTTTGCCTCCGGCAAAACGCTTGTACGGCGCAAGCGCCGTCCCCATCTTCGATGGGGCCCCAGGTCTACTCCATGGCCCCCGCTCTGTAAAACGACGGGCCCCAACGGGGCCCGCCGTCGCAGTCTGTGGTCGTCTGGCCGTTTACTCCGCCAGAGCGGCGGTGATGATGGCCATGGAGTAGACCCACAAAATGTTTCCATTTTGCGGGTTCCCTTCGGGATCTCATTGCTCGGGGCGGCCCAGCCGCCCCTCCGCCAAGGTTTTGCCTCCGGCAAAACGCTTGTACGGCGCAAGCGCCGTCCCCATCTTCGATGGGGCCCCAGGTCTACTCCATGGCCCCCGCTCTGTAAAACGACGGGCCCCANCGCCGCCCCCCGCCAGGGCCAGCACGGGCAAAGCGATATCTTTTCTCATGACAACACTCCTAAAACTGGGAGAATGCGCTTTTATTATCATACCTTACCCGCAGAGAAAATGCAACACAGAGGGAAAAAATCCGCCGTTTTTTTCCCAGTCCTTTCAAGGTGGGCATCTTAAAAAGCGGTACAGGCCCCCGAAACGATTTTATAAAACCGCATCTCCCATGTGCCTGCCGTTTCTTCCCTGTCCCCTCACAAGACGCAAAACGGCGGGCCCTATTGGGGCCCGCCGGCGCAGTCTGTGGTCGTCTGGCCGTTTACTCCGCCAGAGCGGCGGTGATGATGGCCATGGAGCAGGCCCACAAAATGTTTCCATTTTGCGGGTTCCCTTCGGGATCTCATTGCTCGGGGCGGCCCAGCCGCCCCTCCGCCAAGGTTTTGCCTCCGGCAAAACGCTTGTACGGCGCAAGCGCCGTCCCCATCTTCGATGGGGCCCCAGGTCTACTCCATGGCCCCCGCTCTGTAAAACGACGGGCCCCACTGGGGCCCGCCGGCGCAGTCTGTGGTCGTCTGGCCGTTTACTCCGCCAGAGCGGCGGTGATGATGGCCATGGAGTAGCCCCACAAAATGTTTCCATTTTGCGGGTTCCCTTCGGGATCTCATTGCTCGGGGCGGCCCAGCCGCCCCTCCGCCAAGGTTTTGCCTCCGGCAAAACGCTTGTACGGCGCAAGCGCCGTCCCCATCTTCGATGGGGCCCCAGGTCTACTCCATGGCCCCCGCTCTGTAAAACGACGGGCCCCACCGGGGCCCGCCGTCGCAGTCTGTGGTCGTCTGGCCGTTTACTCCGCCAGAGCGGCGGTGATGATGGCCATGGAGTAGACCTCCTGGGCGTTGCAGCCGCGGCTGAGGTCGTTGATGGGGGCATTCAGGCCCAGCAGGATGGGGCCATAGGCCTCAAAGCCGCCCAGACGCTGGGCGATCTTGTAGCCGATGTTGCCCGCGTTGATGTCAGGGAAGATGAAGGTGTTGGCGTAGCCGGCCACGGGGGAGCCGGGGAACTTCAGCTGGCCCACGGTGGGGGACACGGCGGCGTCAAACTGCATCTCGCCGTCCACGGGGATATCGGGCATGAGTGCCTTGGCCTTCTCGCAGGCGTTGCGCATCTTGTCCACATCTTCCCCCTTGCCGGAGCCCTTGGTGGAGTAGCTCAGGAAAGCCACCTTGGGGGCGATGCCGAAGATCTTGGCACACTTGGCGGTCTCCACGGCGATCTCCACCAGCTCGTCCTCCTCGGGCTTGATGTTGATGGCGCAGTCACCCATGGCCAGCACATCGTTGTCGCCGGTGGCGGAGGCGCGGACCAGGATAAAGCAGGAGGAGACGATCTTGTTGCCCGGCTTGGTCTTGACCAGCTGCAGGGCGGGGCGGACGGTGTCGGCGGTGGAGTAGGTGGCGCCGCCCAGCAGGGCGTCGGCCACGCCCATCTTCACCAGCATGGTGCCAAAGTAGTTGCCCTTCTTCAGGGCGGCCCGGCACTCATCGGCGGTCATCTTGCCCTTGCGCAGCTCCACCATCTTCTCCACCATGGCGTCCATGCCGTCATAGTTCTCCGGGTCAATGATGATGGCGCCGCGGATATTGAAGCCGGCCTTCTCGGCGGCGGCCTGGACCTCCTCCTCGTTGCCCACCAGCACGGGGGTCAGGAAGGTCCCGGACAGCAACCGGGCGGATGCCTCCAGGATGCGGGGGTCGGTGCCCTCGGTAAAGACGATCTTGCGGGGATGAGCCTTCAGTTTGTCGATCAGATTCTGAAACATGTGCATGGGTGATCCCTCCAACTTTTCGATTCGTGGCCGTAAGGCCGCTTTTCTGTCCCTTATGGTAGCATTTTCAGCCAGAAATTTCAAGGCTTATCCGCTGCAGAAGCGCATAAAATTCCTGTGGGACCTCTTTTTTCAGTTTTCCCCGCTCCTTCCGGGAATAACAGCCCTGTTTTGGCGGCCGTTGTCCACCCATGTCAAATTTCCGCGAAAATTTTCATTTTTCTCTTTACGTGGCGTAATGCTTCCGTTATACTATACTGTATGTATTGCAGATCGAGATGAGATCCAGAAACGGCGGCCTGCGGGCCGCCCCTCGAGGTGAGAAATTTGAACGCAGAATTTTCCCGCACCCTCTCCCTGCTGCGGCAGGAGCGGGGGGTCAGCCAGCGCACCGCAGCGGGTGCCCTGGGCATCTCCCAGGCCCTGCTGTCCCACTATGAGAACGGCATCCGGGAGCCCGGCCTGGCCTTCGTGGTCCGGGCCTGTGACTATTATGGGGTCTCCGCCGACTTTCTCCTGGGCCGCACCCTCACCCGGGACGGCACCACCATTGCCCCGGAGGAGCTCTATGACCTGAGCGATGAGAAGGACAACTCCATGAGGGGCAGCGTACTGGCCCTGCTGTCCAAAAAGCTGCTGGTGAACTCGGTGGGCATGCTCTTCGACCTGCTGGGCAAGACCGGCAGCCGGGAGGCCATCCGCGCCGCCTCCAACTACCTGTCCACCGCTGTCTATAAGGTGTTCCGCCGCCTGTATCAGGCCAACCCGTCCAACAACCCGGACTTTTTCTCCGTCCCGGCCCGGCAGTTCGCCGCCGGCCTGCCCGAGGCTGACATGGCGTGCAGCGAAGTGGAGCTGTGCGAGGCCCTGGCCGGCCAGGGCAAGGACAAGAGCCGCATGCCCGAGCTGAGCCACGACATCCTGGCCCGGGACTACCCGGTGCTCTACCAGTCCATGTTCCAGCTGGTCCACACCACCGGCGAGCGCATCAACAAGACCTTTGCCGGCCGTCAGGACGGCAAGTGATCCCAACCATATGAAGGAGAGAATCGATCATGCCTGAAAACTGCACCCATGACTGCTCTACCTGCGGCGAGAGCTGCAGCGAGCGGGACCTGCGCGTCCCTGCCAACGCCCTGTCCAGCATCAAGAAGGTGATCGCCGTGGTCAGCGGCAAGGGGGGCGTGGGCAAGAGCACCGTCACCTCCTCCCTGGCCGTAGCCATGGCCCGCCGGGGCCGGAAGGTGGCCGTGCTGGACGCCGACATCACCGGCCCCTCCATCCCCATGGCTTTCGGAGTCCACCAGCGGGCCACCGGCACCGACGCGGGCATCGACCCCGCCGTCACCCCCTCCGGCATCAAGCTCATGTCCCTGAACCTGCTCACCGCCAACGAGACCGACCCCGTGGTCTGGCGTGGCCCGGTCATCGCCAACGTGGTCAAGCAGTTCTGGTCCGACGTGGTGTGGGGCGAGGTGGACTATATGTTCGTGGACATGCCCCCTGGAACGGGGGACGTGCCCCTCACCGTGTTCCAGTCCCTGCCGGTGGACGGCATCATCGTGGTCACCTCCCCCCAGGATCTGGTGTCCATGATCGTCTCCAAGGCGGTGCACATGGCGGAGATGATGTCCATCCCGGTGCTGGGCCTCATTGAAAATTACAGCTGGTATCAGTGCCCCGACTGCGGTGCCCGTCACGCCATCTTCGGGGAGAGCCGCCTGGAGGAGGTGGCCCGGGAGCTGGGCCTGCCCATCCTGGCCCGCCTGCCCATTGACCCCGCCCTGGCCGCCGCCTGCGACGCCGGAAAGGTGGAGGGGGCGGAGCGCAATTACCTGGAGGAAGTGGCCGCCCAGCTGGACCGCTGACCCCTGTCCTGCACGCCCACAGGGGGCGGCAGCCTGACCGCTGCCGCCCCCTGTTTCTGTTCCCTCCGGGGCCGCCCGGGGGTGACATTTCCCCCCGCCTGTGTTACACTGGACAGAGGGAGAGGGGGCGAGTCCATGCTGGTCTACCTGGCGATGATCCCCACAGAGGAGGGCCGCAACAAGTTCGCCCTCCTCTACTGGGAATATCGGGACCTGATGTTCTATCTGGCCCTGCGCATCCTGGGCAGTCAGCAGGACGCGGAGGACGCGGTGCAGGAGGCCCTGCTCCGCATCACGGAAATCATCGAAAAAATTCATGACCCGGTCTGTCCGGAAACGAAGGCCCTGGTCGGTATGATAGTAGAGGGCAAGGCACTGGATCTGTACCGCCGCCGGCGGCGGCAGGGGGCGGAGCCCCTGGAGGACTGGGCCCCGGCGCAGGCCGGCCGCCCCCCGGAGGAGGCGTCCTCCCTCCGGGAGCTGACGGCCCAGGCCATGGCCCGGCTCCCCGCCCGTCAGCGGACGGTGCTGCTGCTGAAATATGACCGGGGACTGGACAACCGGGAGATCGCCCGGGTGCTGGACATGACCGTGTCCGCCGTGGAGCGCACCGTGTCCCGGGCCAAGGCCCGGCTGCGGGAGGCTCTTGAGGGATTGGGGGTGGAGGTATGACTGATCAGGAGCTGGACCGGCTGCTCAGCCAGGCCGCGCCCATGGCCCGGGACCTGTGGCTCTCCTCCCTGCCCGGGGACGGGGAGCTGCCCCAGGCCCAGCCCTCCCCCGCCTTTCAGCGCCGGATGGACCGCCTGATCCGCCGGATGGGGCGCTCCCCCCGGCGGGTCCGTGCCCTGGCCCAGGTGCGGCGGGCGGCGGCGGTGGCGCTGGTCTTTCTGGCGGTGGGCTTCTCCGGCCTGATGGTCACCTCCCAGGCCTTCCGGGCCCAGGTGCTGGAGGTGCTGGTCCAGGTCTATGAGGAGATCACCAACTTCCGTTTCTCCGCCGAGGGCGAAACAGATCGGACAGCCGGAGATTTTGTTCTTACCTACCTCCCGCAGGGGATGGAGGAGACTGTACGGCAGTCCAGCAGAATCAGGCACTATATTTGTTTCGAGGACAACGCTGGAAATATGTTGGAAGTAACCCACATCGTAGTGGGCGCCAATGCATCCAGTATTCTGGGAGTAGACACTGAGGACGCAGAGGTTGAGTACTTCAAAATCCATAACTCAGAAGCCATGGCAATTTCAAAAAATCTGGATCATACTATTTTTTGGACCGAAGACAACTGCTACTATTTGTTGTCCGGGACCATTCCTATGGAAGAGCTGAAACAGGTCGCATTGGGTCTGGAACCCATTTCTTAAAAATTTTTCAAAAAAATTTTGATTTCCTTGTCCGGAATCGCCTCCTTTCGTCGGTATATTAGTAGGACCGATGAAGGGAGGTGATTTTTATGCGCAAGAAACCCATGCGCTGGCTGGCGGCGGGGATGGCCCTGTGCCTGACCCTGGTGACCACTCCCGCCGCCTCTGCCGCCCAGCCGCCCCAGGACACGCCCGTTTTTGAAGAAATCGTTCCTTATTCCCTCTATATCAAAAACCAAGGATGTGACCTGATGATCTCCGACAGGACCGCATTTATCGAAGGCTGGGTGAGTGGACAGACCGGGCGTTCCACCGAATGTGAGGTGCGGGTGGAGCTCCAGCAAAAATCCGGCTCCTTCGCCTGGATACTGGTGGACTCCTGGACCGACCGCCAGGACGGGACCCGGGCATCTGTCTCTGAGACGGTGTCTGTGACCCCCGGCGAGACCTACCGGGTCAAGGCGGTGGTCACTGTCTGGGCCGGCAGTGACTCAGAAACCGCAACCATCTACTCTGAAATCCAGACAGCGTAACATTTGACAACACTACTTTTTCGCTATTTTCCAACTTACGATTAAAATTTCATATTGAAAGGAAGGAATCACGATGAAGAAAAGACTCTTATCGTTATTTTTGTGTGCCACAGCCCTGATTTCTTTATTTTCTATAAACTCTTTTGCTTCTTTTAATAGTATTTCCTCTATTTATGAAAACAAAAATCAGAACACTACAACTATAAACACCATGTCTGAATACGAAATTGCAGTCCAAGAATCTCTACAATTTCAACGTTCTGGACAAAGCGGAGAAGATCCTCTTGCGGCCTATGAACGGGCTTTCAAAAAGTTATGTGAACTTCCGGCCGACATGCTCATGAACAACGGTTACAGCAGTGAAGAAGTCTCACTTATGAAAGCTTATCTGTCTGGTAGTGTTTCTTTTGATGTAGCAGCCATGCGTGCATCTGCAAGCTTGAGCAGCGACCTTCGTTGTACAAAGCATACATCAACACAATACACATGTGTTTACAGCTGGGAGTGGGACAAAATTCCTGCCGGAGAAGATACCGCTGGATATGCCTTAACCATGGTTGGAATTAATGAAAATAGCCAATCCATTGAAACAAAAAAGGTTGCACAAAACTCATCTGTTTATTATTATAATGAAGATGGAACATATTATAAATACGAAACGCCTTCAACTACTGTCCGTCAAAATTATATCGTATGCTACTATGATAAATATAAAATCAATGATGAAGGCGATTCCCGTATATGGGCTAAAAGAGGTAATGTCTCTTACTCTGTTACACCCGTAATAAGTGGAAATTATTTTGAAGCACTTCGTGCTCAAGGAGCATATTTTTCCTCGGATCAAGGTGGAGTTGATATCAGTGTTTCATTCTCTTACGGTGTTGCCAGCATCTCTGCCTCTACCACAATACTTGGATCTGATGTCGGTCCTCGTGGAGAAGAGCACTGTATCTATTACAATGACGGGACTGAAGAACCTCAATGAAAAAGTTAGATAGGAAGCCTTTCCTTCGGTCTATGCTCCTGGTATTGTTGTTCCTGTGCTCCTTCTGTCTGGGGGGTGTCTTATCTCCCTTTGGGGTTCAGGATGGGGAGGCCTATGTTTGGCCCCAGGATGAAAAATTTCCCAAGGAGATGGGGTATTTCCGCAGCGGTCAGGTGGTCTATACCCAGTACAGAGAGCACTATGCGGATGGCACCGGCGTCTATCAGGATGCGCCCTGCTGGAATATCTATATTCGGGGCGCCAGTATCCCAGACGTCATCAGCTACATCAACCAGCTGAAGCAGTGCGGGTTCTCCTATCGGAGCCTGAGCGGCGGCGAAGAACCTCCTTTTTCCTTTGAATGGGGTGGGTTTGAGTGGCGGGGCGTCTCCCAGGATGCCAGTATCTTGATTATGATGGCGGAGGAGGAGGTCCCTTCCACCGTCTCCAATGAGCCGCTTCCTATTCTCAGCAATCTCTATATCACCCTCATCGACGGCGTTGTCTGGGATACATAATAGCAAGACCTTCTGAGCTATCACCCTGGACCTGGAGGCATCCGGCGGGACGGGGCCGCACCTATACCGCCGGATGCTGCTGGCCGGCTCCTTCCTCCTCCCAGTCATCCTCTGCGTCCACTTCATTCACGACAAGTACAAACTGTCCGGCTGGCAGACGCGGGGCAGGCTGTCCAGGACCTAACCATGAGAAATAAAGGGAGTTGTATCTTATGCGCTGGGCAAAGGTGAGAGAAAAGGCCAAAAAATACGCTCCTCTTATTGCTCTCCTGTACTTTTTCTTCCTGCTGAACGGGGAACGCCACGAAAATCATGTCCTCCAGAGCGAGCTGGCCCAGCTGGACCACCATCTGGAGATGGAGTTCACCAGCACGAAGGACTTTCTGGCCGGCAATCTCTCCTCCCCGGACTATCATGACTCCATGATCTGGGAGGCCGAACAGCTGCGGACCATTGCGTCTTGTGGATATTATTTTCAGAGTTCCGGGTTCGGAGCGGATGACGCCTGGCTGGAGGTCTTTTCCGAGCTGAGTCAGTTTGTCCAAAGCCCGGAATCCTTTCAGCAGCTCACCCCTCAGGAGCGGGAGACCCTGGCCGCTTTTCTGAACGACTATTCCTATCAGAATGACCCGGTGCTGGAGCCGGAGGACACGGCGGAGGTCTTGGACTGTCTGGCCGGGGCGCTGGAGCGGCAGGACTGAACGGCGGCCCCCTGTGCCCCGCACCGCCCCCATGCTCCCGCTCCCGACGGGCGTCAAAACCTGATCCTGCTGGCCGTCCCGGTCATCCTCTGCGCTCACCTCATTTACGACAAGCACAAGGGGAAGAGCTCATAAAGGCCGCCGGCGGAGCATCTCTTCGCTCATTCTCCGCCCCCGTGCCAGATCGTTCTGAACAGCGAAAGGAGCTTCTTATGGCCCGTACTCATTTGAGAAAACGCATCCTTCTGCCCCTGCTGGTCCTCTCCCTGACCACAGGCGTCTTTCTGGCTGTCCAACTGGCAGAGGCGGACCAGGACCGCTGGGACCTGAGCCCGGAGGTGCAGGCTGACCTCCTGGCCCGCTACCCCAAGGAGATTGCCCTGGTCGAGGAGCTCTGGGACATCCAAGTGGACCGCATCGACGAGAGCACCCGGGAGGCCATCACCCACACCGCCAACCACCACCTCGGTCCCTCCTATCGGTTCTCCGAACTGATGACCGAAATTTCTCTGGCCAAGCGTGGCTTTTGGAGCATGAAGAGATGAAGGGAACACACATTACCCCCCGGCAGGTCCGCACCGCGCTGGCGGCGGTCTTTCTCCTGCTCCTTCTCCTCTTCCTCTCCCTCTTTCAGTGGTATCAGAGGGCCGACACCCGCCTGGAGGACATCGCCGCTCAAAACGGGTGGGACTGTCTGGGGGCGGCAGACCGGCTGGCTACCCATCTGAAGCGGGGAACTTATGACTACATGACCATCGACGCCATCGCCCGCTTTGACGAGACGGCTCAGCACGCGCAGCAGCCCACATGGGGCCAGCTGGGCGAAGTGCTGGTGGAGCTGGAAAATGAGATCGCCTTTACCGCCATCCCACCCAGGGAGATGCAGAAGATCACCGCCTATCTGAATGGGCTCACCGGCCCCCCCACATCAGAGGAGGTGCTGAAGATCTCCACCATCATTCGCCTGAACACCTATGACGCATATTTAGAGGCCCGGGAATGACTGCCCCGCCGGGAGCCGGTGATATTCTGCCAGGCGAATCGCGCCGCTCCTGGATATCTGTGCCCACAGTCTCCCATTGGAATGAACGGATCTGAAACCAGAGGCCCCAGCCCGTGTGCAGTACGGACTGGGGCCTCTGGTCATCTCCATTACAGGGAAGGATCGGCTGTCTGCCAGGAATACGCCGCTTATTTTCTCAGCACGTCCTGGGCGATGAGGATGAAGCGCTCAGCGAAGTGGGACAGATACCGGTCCCGGCGGTAGCCCACCACCAGCCGGCTCAGGGTGGAGGGGTCGGCCAGGGGGAACAGGTCTACATCCTCCGGGGCGGGCTTGACCCCCGGCAGGTGGATGGTCCGCAGGAACAGCTGGGGACAGATGACGATGCCCATCCCCTCCCGGGCCATAGCCAGGGTGGTGACCGTGTTCTCCGTCTCCAGGATGATCTTGGGCTTGAAGTAGCACCGGCTCAGGTACTGGTCTACGATGCCCCGCACCCGGTTGCCCCGCTTGAGCAGGATGAAGGGCATCTGCCGGAAGGCGGTGATATCCGCCCCCTGGGCGTACTGGGCCCGCATCTCCTCCGCCCGGGGACCGAACACCTGGTCGGTGAAGACCTTGGGCACCACCATGATGAGCCGGTCCTCTGTCAGGGGGACGGTCTCCACCCCCTCCAGCATGATGGGGTGGAAGGCGATGACCAGATCCACCCGGCCGTGGGCCAGCTCGTCCTCCAGCTCGGAGGAGTTGCCTTCGAACATGGAGAACTCCACCATGGGGAATTCTCTGCGGAACTGGGGCAGGATCTCAGGCAGCACCGCCAAGCCGCAGGTGTAGGAGATCCCCACCCGCAGCACCCCCATATAGTGCCGGTTGATATCCCCCACCTTGTTGAGGTACTGGCTGTGCAGATCCAGGATCTGGGTGGCCGTGTCCACCAGCAGGTCTCCGGCATAGGTCAGCGCCAGCTTGGGGGAGCGGGTGAACAGCTTCACATTCAGCTCCCGCTCCATGTTGCTGATGTGGTTGCTCAACGACTGCTGGGAGATATACAGCCGCTCGGCAGCCCGGGTGATGTTCAGCTCCTCCGCCACCATGAGGAAATACTTCAGATGTAAAAAATTCACGTGTCTACCTCCAAAAGCCGCTCCTTCCGCCCTTCGGTTCCGGGCGCCCCTCTGTTCCATTCTCTTCCTGCAAGTATTCTATCACAGTTGAACGACTGTGGCAACCCTCAGGAAAAATGTGATGTCCCTGTTTAGTCTGTCATGCTATAATCATGATAACTGGAAGATTTTCTGCCTATTTTACCAATGCCGGGCGGAAACGGGCATCTTCCGACCTGAGTCGCCAAAGAGCCCCAATATGAAGAAGAAAGGAAGATTTCCCATGAAATGTCTGATCATTGATGCCGTCCACAGTGCCATCGCCGAGGAGCTGGGCAAGTATATGCAGGTGGACACCCACATGCTCCCCACCCAGGAGGAGCTGGTCAAGCTCATCCCGGACTACGATGTGCTCATCATGCGCGTGGACCCCAAGATCACCAAGGAGATCATTGACGCCGCCGCCAACCTGAAGGTCATCGGCGTGTGCTCCGTGGGCCTGAACCACGTGGACATGGACGCCTGCAAGGCAAAGGGCGTGCAGGTCTTCAACGCTCCCGGCCTGAACGCCAACGCCGTGGCCGAGCTGACCTTCTCCAAGATGCTGGATCTGTCCCGCCACACCATCCCCGCCAACTACGACGTGAAGGTGAACAAGACCTGGGACAAGTATAAATTCGTGGGCCGCGAGCTGCGGGGCAAGACCCTGGGCATCCTGGGCTTCGGCCGCATCGGCCAGCGCGTTGGCGAACTGGGCCGTGCCTTCAAGATGAACATCGTGGCCTATGACCCCTACCTGCCCGCCCACGTGTTCGAGGAGCAGCAGGCCACCAGCATGGGCATCGACGAGCTGCTGAAGGTCTCCGACTTCGTCACCATCCACATGCCCCTCACCCCCGAGACCAAGGATCTGTTCAACGCCAAGTCTCTGGCCGAGATGAAGGATGACGCCGTGGTCCTCAACATGGCCCGGGGCGGCATCGTCAATGAGCAGGACATGTACGAGGCCCTGAAGGCCGGCAAGATCGGCGGCTATGCCTCCGACGTTATGGAGAACGAGCTGGCCGGCGGCGGCCTGACCGAGGGTGCCGGCTTTGACTCCCCCCTGTTCGAGTGCGAGAACTTCCTGGTCTCCCCCCACCTGGGCGCCCAGAGCACCGACGCCTCCCGCGACATCGGTGCCCACATCATCGCCAAGGTGAAGGAAGCCCTGAATCTGGGCTGAGCTCCATCTGGCAAACTGTAAGTAAAAAACGTCCCGGCATCCTGATTGGATGCCGGGACGTTTTTATCCCTGATGTCCGGCGCAGCCCTGGCCGCCAGCCCCGTGGGAATGGCCGCAGGAGTGGCCCTCCCCCTCTCCGTGGCCGCCGCACTGATGGGCTCCGTCCCCCTCGTGGTGGTGGCTGCACACTGTATCCGGGTCATAGGCCAATCGGCCTGCCAGCAGGTCGGCCACCGCCTGGTCCGCCGCCCCCGATACGCCGGGATAGAGCTGGATCTCCGCCTGGGCCAGGGCTGTTCTGGCCCCGCCGCCGATGCCGCCGCAGATCAGCGTCTGGACGCCCCGCTCACGCAGGAATCCAGCCAGCGCCCCGTGGCCGCTGCCGGCGGTGTCCACCACCTGGCTGGCAGTCACCGCTCCGTCTTCCACCTCATAGATCTTGAATCGCTCCGTGTGCCCAAAATGCTGAAAGACCTGTCCATTCTCATATGTCACTGCTATTTTCATGTTCTGTCCCTCCTGTTTCATCCTGTTCTGTTCCACTCCAGACCGTCCCGGGCAGCGGCCCTCCTCCCGGCAGGTCAGGCGGCCGTTTTCGCACCGGCCCCCTCCCCCGCCCCGGTGGCGGCAGCGCCGTCCGCAGCAGTGCTCCGCCTGACCGCACAGGGCGTAAGTGCCCCCCTGGACCGTCAGGGGCCTGCCCTCCGCCAGCATGCAGGCCAGCTTCTCCCGGGCAGAGNGCGGCCCTCCTCCCGGCAGGTCAGGCGGCCGTTTTCGCACCGGCCCCCTCCCCCGCCCCGGTGGCGGCAGCGCCGTCCGCAGCAGTGCTCCGCCTGACCGCACAGGTCGTAAGTGCCCCCCTGGACCGTCAGGGGCCTGCCCTCCGCCAGCATGCAGGCCAGCTTCTCCCGGGCAGAGTCGTAGATGGCCTGCACCGTGGTCCGGGCCACATTCATCTGGGCAGCACACTCCTCCTGAGTCAGCCCCAGCAGGTCGATGAGCCGCACCGCCTCATATTCGTCCACTGTCACCTCGATCACTGGGCCGCCTGGCCCTCCTTCAGGCCGGAACGCCCCCACAGGAGGCAGCCCGCATACCCTTCTCCGCTTTACCGGCCGCGCCATGGGACCGCCCCCTCTCTTTCCCCTTTAGTATAGCTCCATTTTCGTCATATGTCAATAATATTTTGACTGAAGCTTTTGTACCGCGGCATGTTTGGGGCAGAGGGGCACGTGTCATGACTGGGCAAGTAAGACGGTCTATGCATTCCAGGCCAGGCGCTGCAACTCGGCGAGCCGGTCCTACAGTCCGCCCCCCGCAGGGCCCAGCGGGTCCGACGCTCTCTCTTACAAGGGCAGTCTCCAGGGCTCTCTTCCCAGACACATTCCTTCCTGGGTTCAGCTGCCGGATGTCCTTCCCCACTCCAGGGCGATCCGCTCTTACTTTTTCCAAAAAACTCCTCTAAGACCCGCGCTGGGACAAAAAGAAAAAGGGCCAAAGGCCCTTTTTTCCTGAGACTGTCGAAAAAGCGGCTTTGCCACTTTTTTGAGAAAGCAGCAGCCTGCCGCGCGCGGGATTGGTCCGCCGCAAGCGGACAAACCCCACACTTGCAGCCTGAGAAGTGTTTTCCCCGACGCACATGCCGCCGGCGAAAACAGATCACAACTGGATTCGCGCCTGCGGGCGCGAACTCTGCGAGGCTTTTTCCTCTATCGTTATTTCTGCTTTTGCTTGGACTTAAAGCACTCAAAAGCCTCTAGGATGCTCTGCTCCGGGGCGGGGGTCAGCAGGCTGACCATCACGATGGCCACGCAGGCGCACAGAAAAGCGGGCAGCAGCTCATAGATGGCCAGCGCGCCGCCCATAGGAGCCACCAGATACTTCCACACGAAGACCATCACGCCGCCGGTGACCATCCCTGCCAGTGCCCCCCACTTGTTGGACCGCTTCCAAAACAGGGCAAAGAGCACCACCGGCCCGAAGGCGGCGCCGAAGCCCGCCCAGGCGAATGAGACCACCCGGAAGACAGAGCTGTCCGGGTCTCGGGCCAGGAATGCTGCGATCAGGGAGATGACCACCATGGTGCTCCGGGCCACCAGCACGCTCTTCTTTCCGCTGATCTTCAGGTGGAAGAACTCTACCGCCAGGTTCTGGGAGACAGAGGAGGAGGCGGCCAGCAGCTGGGAGTCGGCAGTGGACATGGTGGCGGCCAGGATACCCGCCAAGATCACGCCGGCCAGCAGAGCGGCTGGAACACCGTAGCAGCTGATCAGGTTGGCGATCTGTACGATGATTGTCTCCGCGTCGGACAGCTGCTCCATGGCCCCCGCTTTTGTCATGCCGTTGCCTACCACACCGATAAACACCGCCACGCCCATGGAGATGACTACCCAGGTAGTGGCCACCCGCCGGGAGAGGGCCAGCTTTTTCTCCTCTTCAATCGCCATGAAGCGCAGCAGGATGTGGGGCATGCCGAAGTAGCCCAGGCCCCAGGCCAGCAGGGAGCAGATGGTGAGCAGGCTGTACGGGGCAGAGCCCCCGGTGGCCGGGTCGTGGATGTTGACCAGGGACAGGTAGCCCGCCAGAGAGCGGGCGTTGTCCATCACCGCCTCCATGCCGCCAGCCTGCGCCACGCCGAAGCCCAGCACCACCACCAGGGCCACCGTCATGATAATGGACTGGACCAGGTCGGTAAAGCTGGCCGCCAGGAACCCGCCCATGACCGTGTAGATGACGATGACAGCGGCGCTGATGAGCATGGCGGAAACATAGTTGATGCCGAACAGGGAGGCGAACAGCTTTCCGCAGGCGGAGAAGCCGGAGGCCAGATAGGGCACGAAAAAGATCATGATGACCACGGCGGCGATGGCGGAGAGCAGGTTTCGCTCATCCCCCCAGCGCTTGGAGAAGAATTGGGGCACCGTGATGGCGTCGATCTGGTGGGAGTAGCGGCGGATGCGCCGCGCCACGATGAGCCAGTTCAGATAGGTGCCCACAGCCAGTCCGATGGCGGTCCAGCTGGCCTCCGCCAGGCCGGAGAGGTAGGCCACGCCGGGCAGCCCCATCAGCAGCCAGGAGGACATGTCGCTGGCCTCCGCACTCATGGCGGTGACGAAGGGGCCCAGCTTCCGTCCCCCCAGATAGAAGTCGTCTACGGAGTTGTTGCGTTTGGAGAACCAGACGCCTACGCCCAGCATGGCGATCAGATAGACCGCGATGGCCAGGCAGATGCAGATCTGCGAAATGGTCATAGTATCTCTCCTCATATTCTGTTACCCTCCGGCTCCCCCACACACAAAGCAGGAGCAGGACGGCCGCCGGCAGCGCACGGCGTTTTTTTATTATAGCATGGAGATCTTAAGAACAAAATACAGAACACAGTATAGAATAAATTCTATACTGTGTTCTCTCTATTTCCCATTTTTCTCTTTTATACTGCGGGATTTCAGCCGTACACTTTCTAAAATCATCCTTTAGATATTTTGTACAAAATTCTTTTGACTTGTCCGAAATCCTCCCAAAAACATGGGCATCATGATCCTGCCGTACTGGAGCAGGGAGTAGTCCCCCCCGGACAGGCACCAGTCGTAGATGAGGGCCCGCTCGCACAGGGCGTAGACCCGCACCATCTCATTTACCGTCACATCTCCCCTCAGCTCTCCCCGCTGCTGCCCCTGAAGGACGATCTGCCGCAGCAGCTTGTAATATGTGCGGTTGTGGTCCAGCAGATGCTTGTCCCCCCGGGTGACCAGCTGGGAGGAGTACAGCCGGGCCAGCAGGTCCAGGGAGATGGAGTTTTCGATCATGGCAAACAGCTCCCGGTTCAGCTCCATCAGCACCTCGAACCGGTCCTTTTCCGGGTCCATGCAGGCCATCAGCTCCTCATACTTCTCATCGAACAGGAATGAGACAGAGGAGAGCAGGGCGTCCTTGCCCTCGAAATAGTGGTAAAAGGAGCCCCGGGAGGTGCCGGATGCCTCGATGATCTCCTCCACCGTTGTATCGTCATAGCCCTGCTGGTAAAACAGCTGCCATGCCGCCTGGATGATGCGCCCCTTGGTATTGCGGGAATTTTTCTTTGCCATCGCGGCTCTCCCCTTTCCGGCCCCTGGCCCCCTCCGCCCCGGAAGCGGCAGACCCTGAGCCTTTGATCTATTATCTCCGATTCCCGCCCATCCGTCAACTGCCGCCCCGCCTCCCCTTTTAACAGTTTACATCCGGGGCGGGCTATGATAAAATAACTTTTATCTCAACAGAGGGAGGGGCGCCCCGTGCCCTATCATTTCTTCCCCATGATCGCCCGGATGCGCTACATCAGCCGCTGGGGCCTGATGCGCAACACCGACCCTGAGAACGTCCAGGAGCACTCCCACATGGTGGCAGTGCTGGCCCATGCCCTGGCCGTCATTGAGAACGAGCGCTTCAGCGGGCAGACCGACCCGGGCGTGGTGGCGGTGGCGGCCCTGTATCACGACGCCAGTGAGATCCTTACCGGCGATATGCCCACCCCCATCAAGTACGACAACCCGGACATCCAGACCGCCTACAAGGCGGTAGAGGCCGTAGCGGAGCAGAAGCTGCTGTCCATGCTGCCCCCCGACCTGCGCCCCGCCTATGACGAGGCCATCACCATCCCGGACCCCCATGTGCGGGACCTGGTAAAGGCGGCGGACAAGCTCTCCGCCTACCTCAAGTGCCTGGAGGAGCTGAAGGCGGGGAACACCGAGTTCCGCAAGGCCAAGGAGCAGACCTACGCCGCGCTCCTTCAGAACCCGCTGCCCGCCCTGCGCTGCTTTATGGAGGAGTTCCTCCCCGGCTTTGAGCTCACTCTGGACGAGCTGAGCTGAGGAGCAGCGCCTGCCTCCGGCCCCGCCGCGCAGCGGCTTTCTCCTCCCCCGTCTCTCCGCATTCCTCAAAATTTACTGTGGAAAGGAAGTCTTCTATGAAGGCCATCGTCACTGTCATCGGCCGGGACAAGGTGGGCATCACTGCCGCCGTCTGCGCCCTGCTGGCCCAGCACAGCATCAACATCCTGGACATCAGCCAGACCGTACTCCAGGAATACTTCACCATGGTCATGCTGGTGGATCTCTCCGCCTGCACCGCCTCCATCGGCGAGATGTCCGACCTGCTGGAGCAGGCGGGCAGGGAACAGGGGCTGTCCATCCGCATCCAGCGGGAGGACATCTTCAACGCCATGCACCGAATCTGAGGGCGGAGGACCGCCGCGGACCGGCCGCCCAGCGCGATCCCCGCGGGGCCACACCGCCTTTTACAGGAGGAAACTATGCTCAATCAACACGAGATCATGCAGACCATCCAGATGATCGACCAGCAGCATCTGGACGTGCGCACCATCACCATGGGCATCTCCCTGCTGTCCTGCGCCCGCAGCGACCCCAGGCAGGCCTGTGACGCCATCTACGACAAGATCACCCGCTGCGCCGAAAATCTGGTGGCCACCGGCGAGGCCATCGAGAAGGAATTCGGCATTCCCATCGTCAACAAGCGCATCTCCGTCACCCCCATCGCCCTGGTGGCCGCTGCGGCGGAGACAGACAACTACGCCCCCTTTGCCGCCGCCCTGGACCGGGCGGCCAAAGCTACCGGCGTCAACTTCATCGGCGGTTTCTCCGCCCTGGTCCAGAAGGGCATGACCGACGCAGACCGGAAGCTCATTGCCTCCATCCCAGAAGCTCTTTCCACCACCGACCTGGTGTGCTCTTCCGTCAACGTGGGCTCCACCAAGGCGGGCATCGACATGGATGCGGTGGCCCTCATGGGCCGCACCATCAAGGAGCTGGCGGAGCGCACCGCGGACCGGGGCGGCTTCGGCTGCGCCAAGCTGGTGGTGTTCTGCAACGCTGTGGAGGACAATCCCTTCATGGCCGGCGCCTTCCACGGCGTGGGCGAGCCGGAGCGGGTCATCAACGTGGGCGTCTCCGGCCCCGGCGTGGTGTACCACGCCCTTCAGAGCGTGAAGGGCCAGCCCTTCGATGTGGTGGCCGAGACCATCAAAAAGACCGCCTTCCGCATCACCCGCATGGGCCAGCTGGTGGCCCAGGAAGCCAGCCGCCGCCTGGACACCCCCTTCGGCATCGTGGACCTTTCCCTGGCCCCCACCCCCGCTGTGGGGGACAGCGTGGCCCGCATCCTGGAGGAGATGGGGCTGGAGGTGTGCGGCACCCACGGCACCACCGCCGCCCTGGCTCTGCTCAACGACGCGGTGAAGAAGGGGGGCGTGATGGCCTCCTCCTCGGTGGGTGGCCTGTCCGGCGCCTTCATCCCCGTCAGCGAGGACGAGGGCATGATCGCCGCTGCCAGCTCCGGGGCCCTCACCCTGGACAAGCTGGAGGCCATGACCTGCGTGTGCTCGGTGGGTCTGGACATGATCGCCGTCCCCGGGGACACCACCGCCGAGACCATCTCCGCCATCATCGCTGACGAGGCAGCCATCGGCATGGTCAACTCCAAGACCACCGCCGTCCGCCTCATCCCCGCCCCCGGCAAACAGGTGGGGGACACGGTGGAGTTCGGCGGCCTGCTGGGCTCCGCCCCGGTACAGCCGGTCCATCCCTTCTCCGCCAAGGCCTTCGTGGACCGGGGCGGCAGAATTCCGGCGCCGATGCAGAGCCTGAAAAACTAAATAAAAAGAATCAGTGGTTAAAAAATTATGGTGAGTTGTCCAGATGACAATTCACCATAATTTTATGCAAATTGCAAGTTGCTTACTAAACTCCTTTGAAAATCAATCGATCACACATGACAGCATTAAGATAACTCCCCCAAAAAAGAGCAGGAAAAGGAGAAAAGAGACCAGCATACAGCCAAGATACCGTCTCCTTTTTCTGCTTTCCTCGGGAGTCTGCTCAACAAAATAAGTACGTATCATCAAAATGGCACTTATTACAAATGCAGGTATTGTGAAGAAAGGGATACAGTAAAATGAGAAGTAAACTCCCCCCCAAAAAATAGGGCAGAAAAAAAGAAAGGAGACCAGCATGTAACCAAGATACCGTCTCCTTTTCTTACTTTGCTCGGGAGCCTGCTCAGCAAAAAAAGTACGTATCATCAAGATGGCACTTACCGCGAATACAGGTATTGTGACGAAAGGGATACAATA
Organism: Clostridium phoceensis; assembly: GCF_001244495.1. Lineage (NCBI taxonomy): Bacteria > Bacillati > Bacillota > Clostridia > Eubacteriales > Clostridiaceae > Clostridium > Clostridium phoceensis. The sequence goes on from NZ_LN866274.1 coordinate 455,665, forward strand.
ACTTAGGATGGTAAATAATTCCATAATAAATTTCATAGGACTCACCCTGCACCCGGCGGAACAGATGTGCAGTTATAGTTTCTGTATTTTTAAAATATTCAGCGGCCTGCCCTTGCTGGGATAGACCGCTGAATATTCCATTGAAGCGAATCCGTTAAGATAAACCTTCTGAAAATTTGTATGACTATGTGTTTGCCATACTGGTTTTGTGCGACCGTTCCGTTCTCTTACATCCCGGCAGCAGTTCTATCTCTTTGACAAGCCAAATTTCAGGATCAGAATAAATCCCAAAATTGCCCAGAAGTCCAAAATATCAAAAAAGATATCCATGATAAAACTGACCCGATAGGCGCGCCAGAGTGTGGATATGATGACTGCGGTGTGGATCAGCACGGCGATCAGGAGTTTTTGCTGGGAGGACTTCGTGCGTGCTTCACCTGGACGCAGATAGACGTACAGAACGATCAGGATATTCAGGGCCAGATAAACGCCCCAGTCCCAGATATGGCTGTCGGAAACTATTGCGCCAAACTGGCAGATGATAAAAAAGAGCAGAAAAAGATTTTTGAAATTGTTTTTTGAGAACATCTGTCCTGCCATACTAAAAACCCCCCTTCGTATCGATCTATCTATTATACCGGCGGAGGGAGTTGAAAGGGAAGAAAAAATCCGGAAATTTTTGTGAAACGTTTTTTTGGCTCATTGGATCGCTTCAGCTGCCTGCTTCAATTCATCCATTGAAATGGTCCCGGTGAGCCGATAGACGGAGTTTCCGGTGGTCCAGAGGATGGTGCGGTCCAGTCCCTTGGAGACAGCGGCGGCCTGCTCGCCGTGGGTGAAGAACTGCTTCACCTGTCCACCCCAAAACATGAGTAGTTTTATCGCCGATACAGAGCCTGAAAAACCAAATAAAAATGCCCCTTCCCGGGCCCTTCCAAATGAAAGGGCCCGGGGGGGCTTAATCAATCTTGGAGAACAGTGTGTTTGGTATCAAAGTAGAGTCGTTCACTAAAATAATTGTATTTTACTTCTAAGATATCCAGGAAATCGGGAGAAGGAAGCCTGTAAGAGACATCTCCAATCAGCATTTTGCTATCGCCGACTAAAACAGTCAGGGTCTCAGCATCGGGGGGGATCGAAACATATTCGCCACTGACAGCACCAAAACCGCCCAGCGCAGAAGAAAACGTGATACGGAAAACCCATGGTTCATCAAAATCGGAATCAGCTTTTTCCAATCTCAGGGAGTTAAAATACCTAGCCAGGCTGTTTCCGTCATTGATTTTAAAGGAATCGGGGAGATCGTTCTGATATTCGAAAATCACTCCAATTTCACATTGTTTGGGAATTAAATCTGCGCTGTCTAAATCAGAAAACTGAGAAAGCTGTTTTCCGGTGAACAAACAGAAGATCAAGAGAAGAAACAGGGTCAAAGGGAAGACGCATTTTTTGATCATATTTTGCACATTCATACCTTAATCAAGGCAGAATCTCAACATCAGTATAGAGGGATTTGCTTGCTGTCGTAAAATGATAAACAAAAGCATCCGTGTTTCCAGAAGAACTCTTTTCTTCTACCACATAGGTGTAACGGAGCTTGCCAGTCGTAGTAAGGGAGGTGTACATAGAATTTTGTACGGTACCTTCGAACTGATAGCTCGCTTTTACACCGATACCTGTTTTATCTTCATAAGAGCCATCTGCATTGAAACCACCTTGGCGATAGATTTCCCAAGATACCTTGTTATCATCATGGGGAGAGTTTGAACCATAAGGAGAAGTAGTAACGGAGGTCTTACTAGTTACAAGAGATAGGGATACCGATTGTATGCCAAGGAATTCTCCAGCGTAAAAATAGATGGGAAGACTAACACGGGTCTCGTTATTGTCGGGAGTGATGCTACCGGACGCTGCATGGAAATTTGAATGATTTCCCTGAATAGAGATATACGCTGTATCAGGGTAGGCAACTACGGTGTACTTGCTAGCAGGATAACCTAAGCTGGTGTTAATGTACGAAACCGCATTATCTTTATCAGAATTTACTTTTGCAGCCACAGTCATAGTATTTTGGTTTCGCAATTGATTTGCATGAAAAATACTGACTTCACCCAGAGAGTATGTACCGCTTTTAATTGCGGCGTAATCTTGCACACGCATTTCTGCATCAACGGTGGCACGGGAAGTACTCTTGGCGGCAATGGCGATATTATCGTTTTCAAGGCTGACTATGTATGCCTTGGAGATATTACGAATGGAGTCAGAATAAATGCCAAAATGATAAATTATGGGGTTTTTATTTTCGGAGGCATCTCCAAAAGTCAAAGCACAGAAGGATTCATTTCCCGTGAATACAATATCGGCAATAATGGGTAAATCAGATTTAGATAAGGGTGCAAAAGTGGGGTCATTTGAATCGGGATCAAATGTGCCTTCAAATACACCAACATATCCGGTGTTTGTTCCAGAGGAGATTGCGTCAAGCATACCGGTCATATTGACGGTATAGACGTGCTCATCGATAGAAAACGTAATAGAGGCAACCTGTCCAGCCGAGTCAATACTTATATTGGCGTAGTTCTCTGAATCATCCTGGGCTACGGTGCTATGGGATGATTTAAAAAATGTGGTGTTCTCAGTTAACGTAAATTCTTTCAAAGCCGAGGTACTATCCTCAAATGCGTAAACTTCTGTAAAACACAAGTTACATAAGATGGTTATTGCGGCGAGGATACTTACGAATTGCTTTTTCATACAGAACCTCCTGACATTTATTCATTTGAGTTTGGTTGTGTGCCTTACGCCTCCACCTCGTCGGAATAGAAGGTCTTGCTCTCTGACTGGCTCCCGGCCCAGACGGTGACAGTGGCCTTGACCCGGTAGGTCTTACCGGAGGTCACAGCCGCTGTCTCGTCCACCTCGGCCCAGGTTCCATTCTGCTGGTCAGTCCAGAAATCCACGGTGGTCCAGGCGTAAGTGCCCGACTTTTCCTGCAGCTCCGCCCGGACCTTGCACTTGGTGGCCTCGCCGGGATAGCCCTCTACCCAGGCACTGAGGTACGCCGTCCGGCCCGAGATGTCCAGAGAGCAGTTGGAATCGCCGATGTATAGAGAGTACGGGGTAATGTCCTGGCTGCCGGGAGCCGACTGGGGCAGAGCGGCGGCGCTGGCGGCGGGGGCGGTCCCCAGAGTCAGGCACAGGGCCAGCACCGCCGCCAGCAGCTTGCTTGCTTTGATACGCATAAAAATCACCTCCCTCCGTGCGTTCATATATCATAACGACGGGGGGAGGCTGTTTTTGACAGTTAACGCAAAAAAATCCAAAAATTTTTTGAAAAGTTTTTACTGGGTCATTGGACCCCCGCAGCCACCCGTTTCAGATCCTCCATGGGGATAGTCCCTCGCAGATTATAGACGCTGTTGCCGTTGGTCCATTGGATGGTGCTGACGCCCTTTTTGCTGACTGCAATAGCTTGTTCACCCTGGATATAGAAGTTCTCCACCTCCGCGTCCTCGGTGTCCAGCATCGAAACATGAGAGGTTTTATCGCCGATGACGGTGTGGGTCAGCCGCATGGTGTTTCCTGTCGCGTCCTCAAAGAAGATGTGGAGGTTGATATGATTGCCGCTCCGGCGGATTTCCTCCATCCCCTCTGGCAGATAGGTCAGGGCGACGTCCCCGGCCCCGCGCGCCGTTTCCTCCCGGGCGGAGAAGCGGAACTCGGTGAACTCCTGGAACACCCGGGTGATGACCGCAATGACCTGGGTCCGGAAGGCCTGGGAGGTGACCATCAGGCCGGAGAAGGTGAGGGTCCCGCACACCAGAAGGATGACCGCCGCCTGGCGGGCACAGCGCAGGGCGGCCTTGGCCCAGCCCGGGCGGTCGGCCCGGCGGATGAGGACCTTCATGCGCCGCTGGAACCGGGGGGAGGTGGGGATGTCGGGCAGCTCGCCCTCCGGGGGCAGCTGGGCCAGCACAAGGTCCCGGGCCGCCCCGGCGTGGGCGTACAAAAGGCGGTCCAGCTCCTGATCGGTCATACCTCCACCCCCATTTCCTCCAAATTTTTGCGCAGGTGCTCTTTGGCCCGGTGGGCGATCTGGGATATGTGATCCGGCCGCAGGCCCAGAAGTTTCCCGATCTCGGAATTGCCATATCCCTGGTCGTATTTCAGCAGCAGCACATCCCGTTCACGCCGGGGCAGGGCCGCAATGGCCCGAGCCACCCCGTCCCCCCGCTCCACACCCTCGGCCTGGGGTGGTGCGGCGGCGGTCCAGTCCTCCAGTGGGACCGTCCCCGCCCGCCGCTTTTTCTTCCGGTACAGGTCGATGGCTTTGCTCTTTGTAATCATAACGATCAGAGACCTGGTTTCAGGACAGTCAATTTCATGAATTTTCTCGATCATTTCCGCAAGGCGCAAAAAAGCCTCGTGCACCGCGTCCTCCGCGTCGTGGGGGTCGTGCAGGATGTCGTGGGCGATATACAGCATCAGCTTTTTGTATCGGCGGTAGAGGGACAGGAACCGGTGTCGGTCCTCCTCTGCCTCGATCATGGTCAAATAGATCAGCATGGCGCCCTCCTAAGATCGGCTCCCCTATTTTACCATATCCAGCTGTATCTGTCATCCTGCTCCGGAAAATCGCACCTTTTGGGGTGAAACAGACGCTTTTTGATGAAAGCTCAACACACTCTGGGAGAAAATGCGTTTGTGATCCAGGGTAGAATATGATATATCTGATATATCACAAATAACCAATTATGAGGGCTATTCCCAAACATAAAGAAGAAGGCAAAATTGGTCGTCCCAAACGGACGGTACCAGCATCGGCATGATCGCCGCCGCCGGCCGCATCCCTGCTCTCACGCAGAGGCTGAAGAGCTAAATAGAAATGAGAACCCCGGCCCCTTCCATTCGGAAGGGGCCGGGGTCTTTTGATAAATCAAGCCTGGAGAACAGTATGTTTCGTGTCAAAGCAGCGTCGTTTACTAAAATGATTGTGTTTTTCCATAAGCTCACCTTCACTTTAGAATTTTGGCAAATCAAGAGGTTCATCGGAAGCTGAACGGACATCCTTGGTTTCAGCGCCATAAGCAGTGAAGGTCTTAAAACACCATCTACACAAGCGGCCCGCCTTCGATCAGAGCCAGCTTCTTGGCCCTGGTCAGCTGTTTGACGGCGTATTCCCGCCGCAGGGCTGCGGACTTGTCCGGCTGCTCCTCCCGCCACACCAGCGTCACCGGGCGGCGGCTCCGGGTATATTTCGCTCCCCGGCCCGCGTTGTGGGCGGCCAGACGGCGGTCCAGATCGTCGGTGATCCCGGTGTAGAGGGTGCCGTCCCCGCACCGGAGAAGATAGACCCACCAGCTCATGCCGTCCCCTCCAGGGGGAGCACAAAGGTGATGCGGGTGCCCACGTCCTCCCGGGAGACCACCTCGAACCAGCCGCCGTGGCGGTCCACGATCCACCGGGCGATGGACAGCCCCAGCCCGGTCCCCCCGGTCTGGCGGGCCCGGGAGCTGTCGGTGCGGTAAAAGCGGTCAAAGATATGAGGGATGGCCTGGGGCACGATGCCCATCCCCTCGTCCTGGACCGTGACCCTGGCATAGTCCTTCTGGGCCGACACCCGGAGATAGACCCGCCCCTCCGGGCCGCTGTACTTGACGCTGTTGTCCATCAGGATGCGCATCACCTGCTTCACCAGCCCCGGGTCGGCCCGGACCACCACCGGCCCCTGCCACCGGGCCAGGAAGGCCCGCTCCGGGTGGATCATCTGCTCCTCCCGCAGCACGTCCTCCGCCACCGCGGTCAGGTCCATCAGCTGCGGCCGGATGGGCTGGGTGTCGTTGTCTCCCCGGGCCAGGAACAGCAGCTGCTCCACCAGACGCTCCATGGCGTCCGACTCGGAGCGGATGGCGTCGATGGCCTCCTGCCGGGCCTCCGGGTCGTCCTTGCCCCACCGGTCCAGCAGAGCGGCGTAACCCTGAATGACCGCGATGGGGGTGCGCAGCTCGTGGCTGGCGTCAGAGACGAACTGCATCTGCGCGGAGTAGGCCGCGTTCACCCGGTCCAGCATGTCGTTGATGGCCTTGGCCAGGGTCTTCAGCTCCTTCTGGGTGCCGGGCAGGTCGATGCGGCTGTCCAGGTGGGTGGCGTTGATCTTGCTCAGCTCACCGGCCAGGGCCTCCAGCTCCCGCCTGGACATGTGGGTCATGGAGTTGAGCCGGGCGGCAGTGGCCGCCAGCTCCTGGATGGGCCTCAGGGTGCGGCGGATAGTCCCGGCATTGCGGAACAGGTTGGCAATCAGGGAGATGATCTGCACCGTGAGGAGGATAAAGCCCGCCCACTTCAACATCCGCCCGATCCCGGACAGATCCACCGTAATGGCGTAGGGCTCCCCGCCGTTGGGCAGTTCCACGGTGTAGTAGGAGAACAGCACATAGGTGCGCAGGCCGTCCGCTGTTGCCTCCCCGCCAGAGAACCACCCCAGCTCCCCTACGTCCACTCCCTTGGGCTCCCGGTCCAGGGGGATGATGGTGTAGTCGCTGGCCGCCATCCAGGGGACGGCCTCCGCGGTGGGCACCCCCCGCTCCTGGACCAGCTGGGCCACGTCCGCGCAGCGCTTTTCCGCCCACATCAGCTGCCCCATCAGGGCCAGCACCACCAGCAGCAGGTCCATACACAGAAAGATCCCCAGCTGCCGGAAAAACAGCCGGGTATTCAGCCGCAGGACCAGCGACTGGGACTTGGCCCCGCTGGGGGGCGTCTTGTTCTTCATGTCCCGTTTTCCCACCGGGCCCCCTCCTCTCCTTCCATGCCGCAGCCGGTCAGCCCTCCTGCTTTTTCAGCCACTCCAGCAGGGGCGTCAGATTCCGGAAGGCCACGCAGCTGCCCCCGCGGAGCAGCAGATCCAGCTGCCGCTGTTCCTGAGGGGTCCGCTCCCGCTTCTGCTGGAGGGACTGCCGCAGCCCCCTGGTGGCCATCCCTACCATCCGGCGCTGGAGCCACCCCACCTTTTTCGGGGCCCAACCGCCCTGAAGGTAGAAGATGGGGGCGTTTGGCACATAGTTGGACCGGGCCAGGTCCTGCAGCACCTTGTCCCCCGGCGGCGTCATGCCCACGCCGCAGGCGGCCCGGACATGAAAGCGCTTAACTGCGTGGTCGATGCCGCTGATATGCCCGGCCATCAGCCATCCCAGGTACAGGATGTCGCTCCCGGGCCCCACCTTTCCCGTAGCCTCGTCCAGGGCACAGACCGGCAGCCCGGCGGCCCGGCCCAGCATCTGGGCGTACTCCCGGGTAAAACCGGTCTTGGAGGTATAAACGATCGTCATATGAATCAGCTCCCCTTCTTCCCGGCCTTACTCCTCCCGGATGACGTAGCCCACGCCCCGTACAGTGTGGATCAGCTTGATGTCAAAGGCCTCGTCGATCTTGCTGCGGAGGAAACGGATATATACGTCCACCGAGTTGGTCTCCCCCACGAAGTCGAAGCCCCACACGCTGTCCAGCAGGGCCTCCCGGCTGAGCACCCTGCCCTTGTTCTCCAGCAGGTGGTGGAGCAGGTCGAACTCCCGGCGGGTCAGCTCCACCGGCGTCCCGGACACTGCCACGGTGTGGCGCTCCACGTCCATGGTCAGGGGACCGGCGGACAGCAGCGGCTCCTCCGGCCGCTCTCCGCTCCCCCGCTTCCGCAGGGCCGCCCGGATGCGGGCCAGCAGCTCCTCGATGGCAAAGGGCTTGGTGATATAGTCGTCCGCCCCGGAGTCCAGGCCGGATACCTTGTCCACCACGCTGTCCCGGGCGGTGAGCATGATGACGGGGAGCTGTACCCCCTCCTTCCGCAGGCGGCGCAGCACCTCCATGCCGGACAGCTGGGGCAGCATGATGTCCAGCAGCACCAGGTCGTACTCCCCCGACAGGGCCCGCTCCAGGCCGGAGCGGCCGTCGAAGCTCTTGTGCACCTGATAGCCCTCATACCGCAGCTCCAGCTCCACCATCCGAGCCAGCTTTTCCTCATCCTCCACCAGAAGGATCTTTTCTTCCATATCCTCTCTCACCTCAACATCCGGGCACTCCCCCGGAGATCTATTCCTTGCCGTCCCGGTCCCGGGTCCGCTTCTCATACTGGAGGTGCAGCTCATCCATTACCTGGCGCCCCATGTCGGCGGCGGTGCTGGCCACGTTCTCCATCACGTCGTTGATGCTGTCCCGCTCCAGCTCGGGGCCGGAAAAGCGGTAGCGGAATCCGAAGAACAGCCCGATCAGCAGCAGGGGAATGGTCACATAGAAGGCGAACACAAACAGGATCAACAGGATCAGCAGGGGCAGGGAGGTCACCGGTTCATCCCGGCGCCACACCTCCAGCTCGTTATCTACCAGCACCCGGTAGAGCCGGGACAGCAGCTCCCGCAGGGAGCGGCCCCGCCGCTTCTCCCCCTTGGGCCACACCACCACCACGCCCAGCGGGCTCCTGTGCTTCTTTTTCTTTCCCGGCTCCGGTGTCTCCTGGACCACCAGTTCGGCCGCCGTGGGCTGGGACTCCTTCTCCTCCCGGCCCGACCACCGGGTCCCCTCCGCCTGGGGGATGGCCCCCTTCTCCTCCAGATAGATCAGGGCGTCCAGCAGATTCCCCTCGCTGTACTCCAGGGCCTCCTTGGCCTGGGCGTAGGACACGGGGGCCTTCTCCCGCAGGCGCTCTACCATCTCCACTGTGATCTCCATCCTGAATCGCTCCTTTCCGGGCAGTCTGCCTGTTCTGACGTCAGTATAACCGCCCGGGCTTGAAGTGTCCTTTAGCCTTTCTTAAAAATGGATGAAAACGCCTTTCCCGCGGCTGCTTGTGATTCTCATTATACTATGCTATAATCCCCTTATCAACTGGAAACGGAGGTGTGCCCCTTGAAAAAGCGTCTCGGCGCCCTGCTGTGCGCCCTGGTCATGTGTCTGGCCCTGCTGTCCCCCGCCTCGGCTTTGGAGGAGGTGTGCTTTACCTCCCTGAACAACAAGCTGCTGCCCCTGGCCTCCGACACCATGCCCCTCTGGTCCGGAGGCGTCCTCTATGTGCCCGCCTCCCTGTTCGACGGCAGCGCCACCAACGCCAGCTACGGCGTGACCCTGGGGGTCAGCCTCACTCAGAGCCAGAGCAGCGGCACCATCACCCTTTACAGCCTCAGCGGCATCCTGGTCTTTGACCTGAACTCCGGCATCTGCGTGGACCAGCAGACCGGCGAGCTGCTCAGCGGCCGGGCCATCACCCGCAACGGCCGCATCTACCTCCCCCTGAACATCGTGGTGGACTTTTTCGGGCTGCGGAGCTCCTATCTCCACACCGATTACGGCTATCTGGTCCGCATCAAGAACCGGGACGACACCGCCTCCAACGGGCGGCGCTCCATCCTCACCGACGATGTCTTCATCGACTCGGCCGGCAACCAGATGAACCTCCAGCTGAAGGAGTACCAAAAGAGCCTGCTCCCTGTGGAGGAACCTGAGACCCCTGACGTCACCCCAGCGGTCCCCGCCGATCCCCCGGGCCAGGAGCTGGACCCCACCTCCATCCCCACCTATCTGGCCTTCCGCTGCCAGACGGGGGAGGCGTTGGACAGCATCCTCACCACTTTGGAGAAATCCGGAAAATCCGGCGTCTTCTTCTTCGCCCCGGAGGAGCTCTCTGTCCATGGGGACATGGTCCGCCGCCTGCTGGGCACCGGGCACAGCGTTGGCATCCTTGTCCAGGCCGGCACCCCGGAGGGGGCCCGAGCGGAGCTGGAGGCAGGGAACCGCGCCCTGGCGGAGCAGACCCGCAGCTGCACCCGCTATGTCTACTGCGGAGAGGCCCTGTGGGAGGGGCTGGAGGCGGAGGGCTGGGTCTGCTGGCAGGAGAGCCTGGACGCCGTTCCTCTGGACGGGGAGCAGAGCGCCGCCTCCTACTCCTACGGCGTTCTGCGCCAGCTGGGCCGGGCTGCCCTGAACAGCGCCTATGTTACCCTGGATGACAGCCGGCAGACCGCGGATGTTCTCCCCGCCCTGCTTCGTCAGCTGAACTATCGGGAGTACGTGGTCAGTACCCCGATGGAGACCAAGCTGTGAGGCGGGTGGATCTGGCCCGGCCCGGAGCCCCCTCTGGTGACCGGGCCCGGGTGGCCCGCCTGACCCGGCACTTGAAGGCCCGGCTGGAGGACTTCGGCCCCGGCGGGCCCCGAGTGACGGGGGTGGATGAGGCGTCCGGCACCGTTACCGCCCGCTTCCCCGGCCAGGACACCGGCGGGGTGCTGGACCGGCTGGAGCGGGACTGGGGTGTCACCGTCCTTCAGGATGGGGAGGACGCCGTGTTCCGCCTTGCCCCCTCTGTCCGGTTTGAGGACCTGGACTACGTGTGGGGCGCGCTCTTCGAGGTGCTGGGCTGAGATCGGCTCCTTTCCTTCTTCCATTCCCCACTTGACAGGTCGGGCGTTTGGTGATATAGTGCGTTTGTCAAATGAGCACTGATGGAGAAGAGGCCGCGGGACTCGCCCAGAGAGGGACGCAAAGGCTGGAAGCGTCCTGCGACATTGCCGCGGCTGGTACCACTCCTGAGCCGCCCGGGATGACCGGGACGGGCCCGCCCGTTACAGCGGTCACAAGCGGCGGTTTTCTGTAAAACCGCAAGCAGGGTGGAACCGTGGAGCGCCTTACTGCGCCTCACCCCTGATGGAGATTCAGGGGCGAGGCGCTTTTGTTTTGCCCCTCAGAGCCTTTGGGGGGCGCGCCCTGCGCACCCCCGCGGACGCAAGGAGGTATTTTGATGTCCGAAGAAGTCAAAAATGAATTTACCTTTGAAAACCCTGAGTACCGCCAGACCTACTGGCACACCTGCTCCCATGTGATGGCCCAGGCGGTCAAGCGCCTGTGGCCCGAGGTGAAGCTGGCCATCGGCCCCTCTATCGACGAGGGCTGGTACTACGACATGGACGCCCCCTTCGCCTTCACGCCCGAGCACCTGGAGCAGATCGAGGCCGAGATGCGGAAGATCTGCAAGGAGAAGCTGAAGCTGGAGCGGTTCGAGCTGCCCCGGGAGGAGGCTGTCAAATTTATGGAGGAGAAGGGAGAGCCCTTCAAGGTGGAGCTGATCCAGGATCTGCCCGAAGACGCCCACATCTCCTTCTATAAGCAGGGCGAGTTCACCGACCTGTGCGCCGGTCCCCACCTGGACTCCACCGGCCGCATCAAGGGCAACGCCCTGAAGCTCACTGCCTGCAATGCCGCCTACTGGCGCGGTGACTCCAACCGGGAGACCCTCCAGCGCATCTACGGCATCGCCTTCCCCAAGAAGGACGAGCTGGACGCCTATCTGGCCAAGATCGAAGAGGCTAAGAAGCGGGACCACCGGAAGCTGGGCAAGGAGCTGGGCCTGTTCATGCTCCGGGACGAGGGCCCCGGCTTCCCCTTCTTCCTGCCCAAGGGCATGACCCTGAAGAACACCCTGCTGGACTACTGGCGTCAGGTCCACAAGAAGTACGGCTATGTGGAGATCTCCACCCCCATCATGCTCAACCGTCAGCTGTGGGAGCGCTCCGGCCACTGGGACCACTATAAGAACAATATGTACACCACCGTTATTGACGATGTGGACTTCGCCGTCAAGCCCATGAACTGCCCCGGCGGGATGCTGGTCTATGCCAGCCAGCCCCACTCCTATAAGGAGCTGCCCCTGCGGGTGGGCGAGATCGGCCTGGTCCACCGCCACGAGCTGTCCGGCGCCCTCCACGGTCTGTTCCGGGTGCGCTGCTTCAACCAGGACGACGCCCATGTCTTTATGACCCGGGACCAGATGCAGGACGTGATCCAGGAGACCGTCCGCCTGTTCGACGAGGTCTACTCCGTCTTCGGCCTGAGCTACACCATTGAGCTGTCCACCATGCCAGAGGACCACATCGGCACCGTGGAGGAGTGGGAGCGCAACCAGGACATCCTGAAAAACGCCATCACCGCCATGGGCAAGGATTTCGTCATCAACGAGGGGGACGGCGCCTTCTACGGCCCCAAGCTGGACTTCCATCTGGCCGACTCCCTGGGCCGCACCTGGCAGTGCGGCACCATCCAGCTGGACAGCCAGCTGCCTGAGCGCTTCGAGCTGGAGTACACCGGCGAGGACGGCCAGAAGCACCGCCCCGTGATGATCCACCGGGTGGTGCTGGGCTCCATCGAGCGGTTCATCGGCGTCATCACCGAACACTTTGCCGGCGCTTTCCCCGCATGGCTCGCCCCCGTCCAGGTGAAGGTCCTGCCTGTCACCGACCGGGCCGCCCAGTACGCCGACCAGATCTCCAAGGACCTGGATGAGGCCGGTTTCCGGGTAGAGGTGGACCACCGCAACGAGAAGATCGGCAAGAAGATCCGGGAGGCCACCATGGAGAAGGTCCCCTATATGCTGGTGGTGGGCGACCGGGACATGGAGGGTCAGACCGTCTCTGTCCGCATGCGCTCCGGTGAGGACCTGGGCGCCATGTCCTGCGTCCAGTTCCAGGCCCTTCTGGCCGAGGACGTGCGGACCAAGGCCATCAAATAAGCGGCTTTCAGAGCATTCGATCCATCCCTTGGATACCATAGAAGTCTGGTCCCGGCGCGGGAAATGACTGCGGCGCCGGGGAATACCGGCATAATGAAAAAAGGGAGGCGCTTCCGGCGGAAGCGCCTCCCTTTTTCAACCGCTTTTGCACTGGTCCACGTAATACCGTCCTCCAGCACAGGGGACCAGAACGCCCCGCTCCACCAGCTGGTCAAATTTGATGCCCAGCCCCTGGAAGACCCCCGCCTCCTCCGGCGTTCTGGCCGTCTCCTCCGAGACCGCCCCCGCCTCCAGGAACTGCCTGATGATGGCTCTCTTTCGGATGGCACCCGCCGGTATCATGGCCTCCCCCTCCTTTCAGTTTTTCACCACTGCGTGGAGCAGGGACCACACGGACCAGACCAGGGACCCCGCCAGCAGGACCACCATCAGGGGGACCAGATCCTTCAGGAACACAAAGCCGCCGAAGAGGGAATCACCGAAGATGACCGCCATCCAGATGGCCCACAGGAACCAGCCTCCTTTTCCTCCAAAGCGCTGGATCACGCCTCCGATAATCAGCCCCAGCGCAATGGCGGCCAGGACGATGGCTGGATACCACCACCATTCCAAATACATATCCACCACCAGCAGGGAGGGCACCGCCTCCGCTGCCGCCGTGCTCCCCAGCTCCGGGATCACCTGTCCGCTCCGCTCCAGCGTCACCGACGCTGCGCCGGAAATGGCCTTCCACAGCATGGGCGCCGTGGCCCGCTCCACCCAGGTCAACAGGGCGGCCAGCCCCATGGAGCACAGCGCTTGTGCCCCGGCCATCCCCATCAGCAGCCCCAGTGCCCGGCGGCGTGTCAGGCTGAAGCGCACCATTTGGTCAAAGGTGATGGCCAGATAGGTGGCGGTAACGACCAGGATCATCAGCCCCGCCGCCGCGGGCAGAGCGATCCCGGAGATGGTGACGCTGCTGTCTGGATGGCCCCAGAAGAGCACCCCCGCCGTGATCAGGTGGATGGCCAGGAAAATCCCCGCCACCACTCCGCAGCCCTGGGCCAGATCCACCCAGTTGGCCCGGATCATTTTCATCATCATATGCTCACCTCACAGAAAAACGGGTGATCCTACGCCACAGGAAGAACTCGCTGACCGCCAGGACCACTGCCAGAACACCCCCCAGGATATAGGGAAGATCGCCCCACAGAGGGATCTTGGGCCCCGCCGCCATCACCATCAGGAAAATCAGGGCTGCCGTCATTACCATTGCGGCCAGGGCAACCACGATCCCCCTCCATACCCTGGACTCTACCATCAGCAGACCGCAGAGGGTCCCAAAGGCCAGGACTGTCCAGCACACCAGGGGGTACACCCACAGGGGCCAGCCTCCCAGCAGTGAGAGATCCCACCCCCAGGGATCGGTCCACCGGAGCGCCTTGGGCACCGCCGACATCAGCAGCTGGATGGCCCAGCTGGTCCCTACATAGAGCGCCAGGACCGGCTGAAGGGCCCAGAAGTAGTCCCGCCGCCGCCCGCCCAGAGTGAGGGAGATGTTTAGGTTGTTTGCGCCCATGGAAAAGCTCATGATAAACAGGATGAACGAGACGGTGATGGGCGCGGAAATGAAATAATTGTAGAACAGATTTCGCTCGCCCTCCGGGGCCGGGAACAGGATGGCTCCCAAGGTGAGCACCGCCGCATATCCCGCCACCAGGGCCAGATTGATCCTGGCCGACTGAAGCAGGAAGCGGAATTCCTTTCTCATACCTTCCCCTCCTTACTGGGCATCGCCGTGGCCGCACAGGGCCACAAACACGTTCTGAAGGTTCATGGGGGACACATCCACATCGGCCTGCCGGGCCTGACGGAACTGGGCGTCGCTCCCCCGGACGGCAGCGGTCTTGTGCCGCCCCATCTGCTGGACGGAGAGGACCTCCAGGCCGGCACAGGCCTGGTCCACCACGTCCTCCCGGCCGGAGATATAGCGGAACTGCTCCACCAGTTCCTCTGTGGGGCTGTTTTCCAGGATGCGCCCCTGGTCCAGGATGATGACCTGCTCAAAGACGGAGGCGGCCTCCTCTATGATGTGAGTAGAGACCAGGAAGGTCCGCCCCGTCTGGGCAAAGTCCTCCAGCAGCAGCTGATAGAACCGCTCCCTCATCACCACATCCAGCCCCGCCGCCGGCTCATCCAGAATGGTGATGGGTGCCCGGCTGGCCAGGGCGATCAGGATGGTCACCATAGACATCTGCCCCTTGGACAGCTGACTGATCTTCTTTTTTGGTTCCAGCTGAAACTCGTTCAGCAGGCGGTCGGCATACTCCTGGTCCCAGTTGGGGTAGAATATGGCGGCCGACTTCAGGTAGTACCGGACCTTCTGGTTGTTGGGACCTGAGAACAGGGTGGGCTGGAGCTCCCGGGAAAAGCAGATCTGCTCCAGCGCCCTGCAGTTCTCCCACACCGGCTCTCCATCGCAGGTCACCTGCCCGCTGTCCTTGGTGTTCTGGCCTGTGAGGATGCCCAGCAGGGTGGTCTTACCCGCCCCGTTTCGTCCGATCAGCCCATAGATCCTGCCCGGCTGGATGGTCAGGTCCAGCCCCTCCAGCACCCGCTTGCTCCCATAGGACTTGCACAGCCCCTCCGCTTTCAAAATGCCTGTATTCATTTGGCTTCTCCTTCCTCGATGGCCCGGCGCACCATGGCCAGCAGTTCTTCCCCGGTCACAGCCAGGGAGGCCCCCTCCTTTACCAGGGGCCGCACATAGCTGTCGTAAAACGCCGCTTTCCGCTTGGCCCGCACGGCCTGCTCCGCCCCCGGGGCCACGAACATGCCGATGCCCCGGCGCTTATACAGGATCCCCTCCGCCGAGAGGAGGTTGAGCCCTTTGGCCGCCGTGGCCGGGTTGATGTGATAGACCCGGGAGAGCTCATTGGTGGAGGGCACCTGCTCCTCCTCCCGGTAGACGCCCCGCAGGATGTCGTCCTCCAGCATCTGAGCGATCTGGAGATAGATCAGTGACTGATCGCTGAGGGTCCCATGCATCTCACCGCCTCCTGTCCTTCGGTTTATTGGTTCATTACTTGTGTAATTAACCATATCACCTATATCCCTTTTTGTCAATAAAAAAGGCAAAAAAAGTCCCGCCCCAGCACTAGGCTGGGGCGGGAGCCATCAAATCAGGTGGTAGCGGAGGAGGAGTTCCTCTATCACGGTCCCGGACACATGCTTCAGGGCCTTCTTCTCCACGAATCCATACAGGAAGGGCAAGTCCATCTCCGTCAGCTTTTTGCCGTCCATCATTTTGGATGCGGCATCCAGCAGACAGCGCACATCGTAGCAAGACCCCCACACCTCAGGCACCCCCCGGTCGATGTCCAGCAGGGTGTAGACGGCCTCCATACCGGTTCGGACGGAGTACTCGGTGGTGAAGATGGTGTCCCGTGCCGTCTCGGCGAACTGGCCGATAAAGGCGAAGTTCACACAGCCCTCCGGCACCACGTCGGGCCGGTCCCCCCGGGTCCGGGGCATGAAGAAGGCGGTGATGTAGGGCATCATGCAGGGGATGGTGCTGGCAGACTGCTCCGCCAGCAGGGGGATCTCCTCCTCCGGCACCCCCAGGTGGTACAGCCACTCCATGCAGATCTCCCGGCCGGTACACGCCCGCATGGGCTTTTTCACATAGTCCCCGGGGACATCGGTGAACAGGCCGTAGATCCACCCCACCAGCTGTCCCTCCGGCTGGGCCTTGAAGTGGGGCTGGCGGTTGAAGGTATAGCTCATCATCCAGGCGGAGTCCTTCACCGTGACGATACCGCCGGTGACCACCTTCCCGGAGAAGGGGTCCCGCTTGCATACCTTTTCCAGATAGGGCGGGATCTTGTCGTCCAGGGTGGTGACGGTGGCCGACTCCCAGTTGGTAAGGCCCGGCTTGGTGCAGTACTTGTCCGGGCGGCCGAAGGCCGGGTCCTGGGCAGCGATGTTCCGCCACAGCTGCCAGCAGCCCCCCACCGGCTCAGTGAGGAACTCCGGGGCGCGGTCGTTGCTGCCCAGAGAGGAGTTCTCCGTACAGGAGCCGTTTGTGACGAACACCAGGTCGTCCTCAGTGAGCTCCCTGACCTCCTCCCGGCCCTCCCGGACCCACACCAGCTGCTTTGCCACCTTTCGGCCCGGGGCGATGTCGAAGATCACGTTGGTGACCTGCGTGTCATACTGAAACTGCACATTGTGCTCCTTCAGGTAGTGCACCATGGGCAGGATCAGGGACTCATACTGGTTGTACTGGGTAAATTTCAGGGCCGAGAAGTCGGGCAGGCCGCCGATATGGTGGATGAACCGCTGGAGATACAGCTTCATCTCCAGGGCAGAGTGCCAGGTCTCGAAGGCGAACATGGTCCGCCAGTAGAGCCAGAAGTTGGAGCGGAAGAACTCCTCGGTGAACACGTCGGTGATGGTCCTGTCGTACAGGTCCTCGTCCCGGGTGAGGAAAAGCTTCATGATCTCCAGGGCGGCCTTGTCGCTCAGAGTGAACTTCCCGTCTGTATGGGCGTCCTTTCCCCGATCCACCGTGGCCCGGCACAGGGAATAGTTGGGGTCCTCCTTGTTCAGCCAGTAGTATTCGTCCAAAACAGAATTCTCCGGGTGCTCCAGGGATGGGATGGAGCGAAACAGGTCCCACAGGCACTCGAAGTGATTCTCCATCTCCCGGCCGCCCCGGATCACGAAGCCCCGGGTGGGGTCCTGGATGCCGTCGCAGGCCCCGCCGGGGAGCTTTAGCTCCTCCAGGATGTGGATGTTCTCCCCCTTCATCTGCCCGTCCCGCACCAGGAAGCAGGCGGCCGCCAAGCTGGCCAGGCCGGAACCCACCAGCCAGGCGGATTTCCGTTCCACGCCCTCCGGCTTACGGGGGCGGGCAAATGCCTCGTAATTTCCGCTGCTGTAATACATATCCATGACCTCCAGATCGAGTTTGTGAGGTCAGTATAGCGCCCCCGGCCCTGCCTGCCAATGGATAGAGGGGGCCCGCTGTCGCAAATTGCGACAGCGGGCCCCCTTTGTCTGGATCTCAGGGCTCTTTCCGCCGGGCCATGCGCTCCAGGGCCGCGGCGATATTTCCCTCCATCACGGTATTGACCCGGCTCACCAGCCTGGCGGGCTCCTCCTTCATGCCCCCCTGCATCCACTCCACCGTCAGCCCCACAAAGGCGTACTTGTAGAAGTGGGCCAGGAAGGCCCGGTCCTCCTCCGGGACCTGGGTCCCCGCCGCCCTCTCCTCCACTACGTCCCGCATCAGCTGGTAGGTCACCCGGTACAGGTAGCCCTCCAGCAGCTCCCGGCTGACGGAGTGGTAGGTATTGCGGACCAGGGCCCGGTTGTCCCGGATGTACTCCAGGACCTGGAGGAACCCCTGCTGCCAGGTGTCCCCGTCCCGCTTTCCCTCCAGCAGGCGCTGGGCGTCGGTGGTGTAGATCCACTCCAGCAGGGCGTAGATATCCTGAAAGTGGTAGTAAAAGGTCTGGCGGTTCACCCCGCACTGCTCGGTGATGTCGGCGATGGTGATCTTATTCAGCGGCTTGTGCTCCAGCAGCTCCTTCAGCGCAGAGGCCAGGGCCCGCTTTGTGATCTGCGACATGGCGCTCCTCCTGTCTCCGGTGCCTTCCGCCCACGTCCGGGGGTCAGGACAGCTGGAACTGACCGGTATAGAGTTGATAGTAGCGTCCCTTCTGGTCCAGCAGCTCCTGGTGATCGCCCTTCTCCTGGATCTCGCCATGCTCGATGACCACGATGCAGTTGGAGTTGCGGACCGTGGACAGGCGGTGGGCGATGACAAAGACGGTGCGGCCCTCCATCAGGGCATCCATCCCCTGCTCGATGTGCCGTTCGGTGCGGGTGTCGATGGAGGAGGTGGCCTCGTCCAGGATCATCACCGGGGGATCGGCCACGGCCGCCCGGGCAATGGCCAGCAGCTGGCGCTGGCCCTGGGACAGGTTCGCCCCGTCCCCGGTGACCATGGTCTGGTAGCCGTCCGGCAGGCGGCGGATGAAGGAGTGGGCATTGGCGCTCTTAGCGGCGGCGACGCACTCCTCGTCAGTGGCATCCAGCCGTCCGTAGCGGATGTTGTCCATGATGGTGCCGGTGAACAGGTGGGTGTCCTGGAGCACCGCCCCCAGGGAGCGGCGCAGGTCGTCCTTGCGGATGGCCTTCACATCGATGCCGTCATAGGTGATGAGTCCTCCCTCGATCTCATAGAAGCGGTTGATCAGGTTGGTGATGGTGGTCTTGCCCGCGCCGGTGGAGCCTACGAAGGCGATCTTCTGGCCCGGGTTGGCGTAGACGGTCACATCTTTCAGGATGCGTTTGCCGGGCACATAGGAGAAGGCCACATGGCTGAACCGGACGGCCCCCTTCAGCTCGGTGAGGTAGTAGTCCTCCCCGGGTACGTTGCGCACGGTGCCCCGGATCAGGTGGAGGGAGGGCTTGCCCGTGTGGTCCTGGTACTTCCAGGCCCAGCCGTGGCCGGCCAGGGCGGCCAGGTCGGTCACTTCGGTGAGCCTGCCGTCAGAAGCCACCTCCACCCAGATGCCCTGGGAGGAGTCCACGCTGGGAGGCAGCAGCTTCAGGCCGCCGCTCTCGGTCCGCTCCGCCTGGCCCAGCTCGGTGAGGGCATCCTTTGCTCCCACCAGCACGGGGACCAGCGCCATGGCCGCGGTCCTTGGAGTCTTCCAGGCCCAGACACGGGGCCGGCCTGCGCCGTCAAAGACGGACAGGGTGCCGTTGGCGTCCTTCTCCGCCCCCACCAGGGTGACGGTCCCCTCGTCCACCTCGGGCTGGGTGTCCATCACCTCAAAGATCCGCTCGGCGCCCGCCAGGGCGGAGAGGAGGGTGGTCATCTGCTGGGAGATCTGGTTCAGGGGCTGGCCCACCTGCTTGGAGTAGTTGAGATAGACCACCAGGCCGCCCAGGTCAAAGCCCTGGATGACAGACAGCAGTCCGCCGAATGCGGCGGTGAGGGCGTAGCTGATGTTCATCAGGTTGCCCGACACGGGCATGATCATGGTGGAGTAGAAGTTGGCCTTCTGTGCCGCGTCCCGGTAGGTCTCATTGAGCTTGCGGAACTGATCCTTGGCCTGCTCCTCGTGGGTGAATGCCTTGACCACCTTCAGCCCCTCGATGATCTCCTGGATGTCGCCGTTCACGTCGCCCAGGGCTGCCTGCTGCTTCTGATAGAAGCGGCGGCTGCGCCCGCCCAGCTTGTTGAACAGCACCATGGTGAGCGCCAGCACCAGGGCGGTGACCAGAAACAGCTTCCAGTTGATGAAAAGCATCATGGCCACCAAGCCCACGAACATCAGGCAGCTGGAGCACATGGAGACCACGCTCTGCTCCAGGGCCAGCTGCACGTTGTCCGCGTCGTTGGTGAAGCGGCTCATCAACTCGCCGTGGGGGTGCTTGTCAAAGTAGGAAAGCGGCAGGTCCTGCAATTTGTCGAACAGGTCCTTGCGCAGCCGGTTGATCCCCCGCTGGGCCAGCCGCACCATGACGGCGGACTGTCCGTAGGTGGCCGCGCAGCCGATGAGGTAGATGCCTACCAGGACCAGGATGGCCCGGCCCAGGCCGGCGAAGTCGGTGCAGCCCGACCAGATGAAGTCGTTGATGATGCCCCGCATCATGTAGGAGCCGCCGATGTTGGTGAACACCGAGATCAGCAGGCATCCGAACACGGCCATCAGGGGCAGCTTGCTGCGGGTGAGATAACCCAGCAGCCTGGATATGGTCTTGCCCAGATCCTTGGGCTTCTGATAGCCCCCCCGGGGGGCGCGATTGGGTCCCGGCATTATTCACCAACTCCTTCCTGCTGAGACTGATAGATCTCCTGATAGATGGGACTGGTAGCCAGCAGCTCCTCATGGGTGCCCCGGGCCGCAATGTGGTCATCCTCCAGAATGAGGATCTCATCGGCGTACTGCACCGAGGAGATGCGCTGGGCAATGATGATGACAGTGGTGTCCTTCAGGTTGGCGGCGAAGGACTCCCGAATGGCCGCCTCTGTGGCTGAGTCCACGGCAGAGGTGGAGTCGTCCAGGATGAGCACCGCCGGCTTGCGGAGCATGGCCCGGGCGATGCACAGTCGCTGCTTCTGGCCGCCGGACACGTTGACGCCGCCCTGGGACAGGCTGGTGTCGAAGCCGTCGGGGAACGACATGATGAAGTCATAGGCCTGGGCGTCCTTGGCCGCCTGGATCATCTCCTCCTCTGTGGCCTCCGGGTTGCCCCACAGCAGGTTCTCCCGAATGGTGCCGGAAAAGAGGATGTTGGTCTGGAGCACCATGCCGATGCGGCCCCGGAGCTCCTCCAGGGGGTAGTCCCGCACATCCACCCCGTCCAGCAGCACCTGGCCGCCGGTGACATCGTAGAACCGGGGGATCAGGTTGACCAGAGTGGATTTGCCCGTGCCGGTCCCGCCCACGATGGCCACGAACTGCCCCGGCCTTACATGGAAGCTGATGTGGGAGAGCACGTCGTCCCCGCTGCCCGAGGCCACATATTTGAAGGAGACGTCCCGGAACTCCACCTCGCCCCTGGGGGCGGGCAGGACGTGGTCCGTTCCGTCCGCCGCCTCCCCGGGGAGGGCCGCCCGGCAGATCTCCCCCTCCGGCTTGTTCTCCACAGAGGGCTCTGTCTCCAGCACCTCCTTGATGCGGTGGGCGCAGGCCTGAGCCCGGGAGAGCTGGAGCAGGGACATGGCCACCATCATCACGCTCATGAGGATCTGCACGATGTAGTTGATGAAGGCCTGGAGGTCGCCCAGTTCAAAGGTGCCCCCCATGACCATGCCTCCGCCGAAGTAGAGCACCGCCACTGTGGCCCCGTTGAGGGCCAGCATCATCACCGGCATGATCGCAATGATCCGCAGGCCCACCGCCAGAGCGGCGTCCATCAGCTCATCGTTGGACTTCTTGAACTTGATGCGCTCGTAGCCCTCCCGGACAAAGGCCTTCACCACTCGGATGGCCACCAGATTCTCCTGGAGCGTATTGTTCAGGTTGTCGATCTTGGTCTGCATGGTCTCAAAGAGCTTGGTGCACACCTTCATCAGAATGCCGATCACCAGCACCATCAGAGGAATGACCACCACCAGCACCAGTGCCAGCCTGGCGTTCAGATAGAAGCTGATACACAGGGCGGCCACCAGCATCACTGGAGCCCGTACCAGCATCCGCAGACCCATGGCCAGCATCATGGTCATGGCATTGACATCGTTGGTCATACGGGTGATGAGGGAGGCGGAGGAGAAACGGTCAATGTCCGCAAAGGAGAACTCCTGCACCTTGTCGAAGAGGCACTGGCGCAGATTGGCGCCAAAGCCCTGGCTGGCAAAGGCAGAATACTTGGCCGCCAGCACACCGCACAGCATGGCCACGCCCGCCAGCACCAGCATCACCGCACCCAGCTGAAAAATGTAAGTCTCGTCGCCGGCTGGGATGGCCGTATCCACGATCTCTGCCATGACCAGGGGCAGCAGCAGCTCACAGATGACCTCCACCACGATGAGGATGGGAGACCAGACCGCCTGCCGCTTGTAGCCCTGCAGGTGGGTCAGAAACAACTGAAGCAAATCGATCATCTTCCTTTCTTGGTTTTTTAAGAAGCTTATGGTCAAAATGACGAGAAATCCAGCCGCGCGCCCGCCGCTTCATCGTTCCCGCCCTCAGGCAAGGGGAGAAGCCCGCACGCCGGCCAGGGGAGCCTGGAGGTTCTCCAGCATCCGCAGATAGAAGCCCCGCATCACTGCCTGCTCCTCGGTGGTAAAGCCGGTGAACATTCTGCGGGTCACCCGCTGCAGGCAGGCGAAGCAGTCGTCCACCGCCTTCTCCCCCTTGGCGGTCAGCCGCACCCGGTTCCTCCGGGCGTCCCCAGGCTCCGGCTCCCGGTGAATATACCCCTTTTTCTCCAGGGATTTCAGGGATGCTGCCACTGCGGGCGGCGAAATGTTCAGCAGCTCCGCCAGCTCCCTCTGGGCCTGCCCGTCCGGGCAGCGCTCCCCCGCGCTGCGCAGGATGCACAGCAGAAGGGGATGGCCCACTTCCTGCAGTCCCGCCGCGCTCAATTCCGCCTGCACCGCATTCCGATGCGCCTGATGCATCTGGTGTTCCAACACACCCAGATCCATGTTCAGACTGGACATATCTCCGCCCCCTTACGGAATATTTTTCAATCATTAACGGCTTAATAATTAACATGCTGATTATTTTAGCATTCGGCCATAAAAAGTCAAGGGGAGCCCTGTATGTTTCAAAAATTGTTCATAAATGGACCGGCCCTCGCCTCTGCGGAGGCTGCGTCCCCGTGTAGGGCGTAGTGCCCCCATCGGCCCTGCACGGGATACAGGCCCCACCGCTCCCCATCCTCCATTTATTTCATTTTCAGAAAGCTTATTTGGAACATTCGTTTGACTTTTTTGCTTTCCTGTGCTATGCTTTTATTAAATGAACCGACGACGCCCATCTGTGGAAAGGAGTCAGACCATGGAGAAACTCACTGCGAAGCAGCAGAAGATCTACGACTACATCCAGACCTTTTCCGCGGAACATGGCTATCCCCCTTCTGTCCGTGAGATCGGCGCGGCTGTGGGTCTCAAGTCCCCCTCCACCGTCCATTTCCATCTGAAGGGGCTGGAGGAGGCTGGCGTCATCATCAAGGCAGAGGGCAAGACCCGGGCCATCACCCTGTCCGGCACCGGCCGGCCGGTGGCGGAGGAGCAGGACCCCCGCGCCGATCAGATCCCGGTGGTGGGCAGTGTGGCTGCCGGCTCCCCCATCCTGGCGGAGGAGTGCATTGAGGACTACCTCACCTTTGATACCCAGGGCCTGTCCGGGGAGCACTTCGCCCTGCGGGTGCGGGGGGAATCTATGCTGGACGCCGGCATCCTGCCCGGGGACTTAGTGGTGGTCCACCGCCAGCAGGAAGTCCACAGCGGTGAGATCGTGGTGGCCCTGTTTGAGGATGAGGCCACCGTCAAGACCTATCGCCGGAAGGACGGCCATGTGTGGCTCATGCCGGCCAACGACGACTATACCCCCATCGACGGCGACCGGGCCGAGATCCTGGGCAAGGTGGTGGCGGTAGTCCGCCGCTACTGAGTCCCGCCCAGGTGTTTTTCCTGCCTCTGAAATAAAATTTTTGCCAGATCCCCGGGATTTTCTCTTGACATCCCGGGGATTTCCTATATAATAATTAAGCCTGTCTTTCTGATGAGACAGGAGATATCCTTGCTCCCGGGTCTTCCGGGGGCCATATGTCCATAAGGAGGTGCAAGAACTATGGCAAAAATCAACGCGAACTACGAGGCGCTCTACATCCTGGACCCCGCCCTGGGCGAGGAGGAGATCACCGCTCTGGTGGAGAAGTTCAAGGGTGTGGTGGAGGCCAACGGGACCGTCTCTGAGATCGATCAGTGGGGCAAGCGCCGTCTGGCTTATCCCATCAACGACCTGAACGAGGGCTACTACGTCCTGATGACTTTCAATGCCGCCGCCGCCATTCCCCACGAGCTGGACCGTCTGTTCCGGATCAACGACAGCGTGATGCGTTCCCTGATCGTCTGCAAGGACCAGTGAGGGAGGCGGGCATATGCTCAACAAGATCATCCTCATGGGTCGTCTGACCCGTGACCCCGAGCTCCGGCACACCCAGACCGGGACGGCTGTGGCCTCCTTCTCTCTGGCAGTGGACCGGGACTTTAAGGACAAGGCCACCGGCGACCGCACCACCGATTTCATTGATGTGGTTGCCTGGCGGCAGACCGGCGAGTTTGTCAGCCGCTACTTCACCAAGGGCCGCATGGCCGTGGTGGAGGGCCGCCTCCAGATCCGCGACTGGACGGACAAGGACGGCAACAAGCGCCGCAGTGCCGAGGTGGTTGCCGATAACGTCTATTTCGGTGACTCCAAGCGGGACGCGGAATCCGCCGGCCCGTACAGCGGAGGCTATTCCGCCCCTTCCGGCGGGCGTTCTCCCGCCCCCTCCGGCTTCGGCGCCCCCGACATGGGCGACCAGTTTGCCGAGCTTTCTGATGACGACGGGGAGCTGCCCTTCTGAGAGGGGACACCCGTGATACTTTGACCGATATGGTCTGAAAAGGAGGTTTCTCTCATGCCTATGGATCGTGATAACCGGGGCCCTCGCGGCCGCAAGCGCCGCAAGGTCTGCGCCTTCTGCGTGGACAAGGTGGAGTGTATCGACTATAAGGACGCCGCCAAGCTGCGCCGTTATATCTCCGAGCGGGCCAAGATCCTGCCCCGCCGCACCACCGGCACCTGCGCCATGCATCAGCGCCAGCTGACTGAGGCCATCAAGCGCGCCCGTCAGGTCGCCCTGCTGCCCTACGTCACTGACTGATCGAGTTTTATATGGATAAAAACCCGGCGATCCTGTGATCGCCGGGTTTTTTATGCCTGTTCTGCTTGATGGATCTGGTCCCCCAGGGGGATCTCGGGCATCAGCTCCCGGGAGATGATCTCCAGCATCCCCTCCAGCTTGGCCACGTCCTCCGGGGAAAAGCGGGCCCGGATACGGCTCATGACAGTGTTGAGATAATGATAGCTGATGTTGTAATAATCCAGATACTTCTGGGTCGCCACCAGGTGGTACTCCCGCTTATCCTCCTGGGACTGCCGCTTTTCTACATACCCCTTCTGGACCAGGCTGTTGATCTTGTAGGCCGCGTTGGGGGGAGAGATGCCCACGAAATTAGAAAACTCGTTCACCGTGGGCTCCCCCAGGGCCAGGATGATCTCCATGCAGAAGGTCTCCACTGTGGTCAGCGTGGCCTCCCGCCGCTTGAAACGCCCGAACACCGCCCGGTAAAAATGCAGCTTGAATTTGGTGTACACCTCGTTAAAATCCTTCTCCAGCAAGATGGACCCCTCCTCTTTTCCCCTGTTTTCTCTGCTGGAGTCCATTTTATCAGGGATCGCCCGGCTGTGCAACAGCGAAGGTCAATTCTCCCTGGGCCGCCAGCTTGCCGTTCACCCGGGCCTCCGCCTTGCCGAAGCCCACGCTGCCCACCTGGCGGGTCAGCTCACAGCGCAGCTCCAGCACGTCTCCGGGCACCACCTGGCGCTTGAACCGGGCGTTCTTGATCCCCCCGAAGAAGGCCAGCTTCCCCTTGTTCTCCGGCAGGGACAGGATAGCCACAGCCCCCACCTGGGCCAGCGCTTCCATAATGAGCACTCCGGGCATCACGTGATACCCCGGAAAGTGGCCCGCGAAGAAGGGCTCGTTCACAGTGACGCATTTGATGCCCTGGGCCCAGACGCCGGGCTCTCCGCCGGTGATGCGGTCCACCAGCAGAAAGGGCGGGCGGTGGGGCAGGATCTCCTGGATCTGATTGGCGTCAAGCTCCATGTCTCAGCCCTCCCACTTCTGGAACACCAGGCAGGCGTTGTGCCCGCCGAAGCCCAGAGAATTGGATATGGCGCAGCGGATGTCCGCCTCCCGGCCCTCGTTGGGCACGATGTCCAGGTCACAGGCCGGGTCCGGGACCTGATAGTTGATAGTGGCGGGGACAAACCCATCCTTCAGGGCCAACACACACAGGGCAGCCTCCACCGCGCCGCTGGCTCCCAGCAGGTGGCCGGTCATGGACTTAGTGGAGCTGACCATCAGCCGGTCCGCGTGGGCGCCGAACACCCGGCGGATGGCGGCGGTCTCCCCGCTGTCGTTGAGGGGGGTGGAGGTTCCGTGGGCGTTGATGTAGTCCACCGCCTCCGGGGCCAGGCCGGCATCGGCCAGGGCCTGCTCCATGCAGGCGGCGCTCCAGGCGCCCTCCGGGTCGGGGGCGGTGATGTGGTAGGCGTCGCAGGTGGCGCCGTAGCCGGTGATCTCGCCCAGGATCTGGGCCCCTCGGGCCCTGGCGTGCTCCAGCTCCTCCAGGATCAGCACCGCGGCCCCCTCGCCCATGACGAAGCCGCTGCGCTCCTTGTCAAAGGGGATGGAGGCACGGCTGGGATCGGAGGCGTCGGTCAGGGCGCTCATGGAGGTGAATCCGCCCATGGCCAGGGGCGTGATGGAGGCCTCGGCTCCGCCGGCCACCATCACCTCGGCGTAGCCGTCCCGGATGTGGCGGAAAGCGTCACCCACCGCATTGGCGCCGCCGGCGCAGGCCGCCACCGGGCAGATGCACATGCCGTGCAGTCCGAAGCGGATGGCGATATGGCCGGCCGCCAGGTTGGTGATCACCATGGGGATGAAGAAGGGGGAGACCCGGTCAAAGCCCCGGCTCTGCCCAGTCTCGCAGGAGGTCTGGAGGGTGCCGATGCCGCCGATGCCGCTGGACAGGGCGACGCCGATCCGGGCCCTGTCCTCCCGCTCCAGGTCCAGGCCGCTGTGGGCCATGGCCTCCGCGGCCGCCGTCACGGCAAACTGGGCGAAGCGGTCCATCCGCCGGATCTCCTTCTTCTCCAGCACGCCGGAGGGGTCGAACTCCTTCACCTCGCCGGCCAGGGACACCTTCTGGGCGGAGTGGTCATAGAGGGTGATGGGGGCGATACCGCACACACCCGCTTTGGCCGCCTCCCAGGTTTCCCGGGCGGTATGGCCCAGGGGGGTGACCGCGCCCAGGCCGGTGATAACTACTCGTCTTTTTTCCATAGCAGTTTCCTTTCTGCGGCTCAAACCGCCATTCCTCCGTCCACGCACAGCACCTGGCCCGTGACATAGCCGGCGCCCTCGCCAGCAAAGAAGGCCACCGCCCGGGCCACGTCCTCCGCCGCGCCCAGCCGCTTCATGGGGATAGTGGACAGCAGGGCCTCCCGCGCCCCCTCCGGCAGGGCATCGGTCATATCGGTGGTGATAAAGCCAGGGGCCACCACGTTGACGGTGACGTTCCGGGTGGCCAGCTCCTTGGCCAGGGACTTGGACAGACCAATGAGACCCGCCTTGCTGGCGGAGTAGTTGGTCTGGCCGGCGTTGCCCCGCAGGCCCACTACGCTGCTGATGTTGACTACCCGGCCGCTCTTCTGGCGCATCATGGTCTTATAGGCGGCCCGCATACAGTGGAAGGCCCCCTTTAGGTTGGTGTCCAGCACCGCGTCCCAGTCTGCCTCGGGCATCCGCAGCATCAGGCCGTCCCGGGTGATGCCTGCGTTGTTCACCAGGATGTCCAGCCGGCCCAGCTGCTCCAGCACCTGAGCCACCATTGCGTCGCAGGCCGCAGCGTCAGCCACATCGGCCCGGAGGACCACTGCCCGCACGCCCAGCTCCCGGCACGCCTGGGCCGTCTCCTGGGCCGCAGCCTCGTTCCCGGCGTAGTTCACCGCCACGTCCGCCCCCTGGCGGGCCAGCTCCCGACAGACCGCCCGGCCGATCCCCCGGCTCCCGCCGGTGACCAGGGCCACTTTTCCCTTCAAGCTCATGCCTGCTCTCCTTTCAGCGCCTCACACAGCTTCTCGATGTCCTCCACCGTCTCCACCGCGTAGGTCTTGATGCCCTTTTCCGTCTTTTTCACAAATGCGGACAGAGCCTTGCCCGGCCCGATCTCCACGATGGTGTCCACGCCCATCCCCGCCATGGCGCGGATGGTGTCCTCCAGATAGACGCTGCTCTGAACCTGGCGCACCAGCAGCTCCGGGATGGTCTCTCCCGCCTCCATGGGACCGCCCTTGCAGTTGAACAGCACCGGGAAGCTCATCTCCCCAAAGGCGACGCTGCGGAACTTTTCCGCCAAAGCCTCCCCCGCGGGCGCCATCAGGGAGGTGTGGAAGGGGCCGCTCACCTTCAGCGGCACCACCCGCTTGGCCCCCGCCTGGAGGGCCAGCTCACCCGCCTTCTCCACGGCGGCGGCGTCCCCGGCGATGACCAGCTGGGTGGGGCAGTTGTAGTTGGCGATCTCCACCACACCGGCCTCCCCGGCCTGACGGCAGCACTCCGCCAGCTGCTCCCGGCCCAGCATCAGCACCGCGGCCATGCCGCAGGGCCGGTCCTGCACCGCCTGGGCCATGGCTTTCCCCCGGAAGGCAACCAGCTCCACCGCCGTCTTGGAGTCGAACGCCCCGGCGGCCTGGAGGGCGGAATACTCGCCCAGGCTCAGGCCGGCGGCCACCTCCGGGATGATTCCCTTCTCCCGCAGCACCGCCGTCACCCCGGCGGCAAAGGCCACCATGCAGGGCTGGGTGTACTGGGTCTGGGACAGTTTCTCCTCCGGTCCCTCGAAGCACAGCTCTTTCAGGTCAAAGTCCAGCTGGGCGCTGTCCAGCACCTGCCGGAAGGCGGGATAAGTCTCGTACAGGTCCCGCCCCATTCCCGGGTGCTGGGTGCCCTGCCCCGCATATAAAAAGGCCAATTTCATGCCAATGCCCTCCATTCTCTTGTCAGCTCCTCCATCAGCTCCCGGACGGAGCACATCCGGTCCAGCAGGCCCACGCTGGCCCCGCTGAAAAACAGGCCCTCCTCCCGGTTGCCCTTCACCGCCTGGATCAGCGCGTGGGTAATGCAGAAGGGGATCTCCGAGGGCCGGCAGCCCTGCATACACTGGGCGCACCACTGGGGTTCCAGCCGTTCCCCCGCCTCCAGCCGGCGGATCAGCGGGGTGCGCACCGCGCGCCCCGGCATCCCCACCGGGCTGTGGATGATGGCCAGGTCCTCCTCCCGGGCCTCCAGCAGCACGTCCTTATAGCCTTGGGAGGCGTCGCACTCCCAGGTGGCAATGAAGCGGGTGGCCATCTGGACCCCCGCCGCCCCCAGCCGGGTGAGCCGGGCCATGTCCGCCCCGCTCCAGATCCCGCCTGCGGGAAAGACCGGGATGGGGTGCCCGTATTTTTCCGCGTAGGGGGCCGTCTCCGCCAGCACACCGGGGAGCAGGTCCTCCAAGGAGGGACAAGTCCCCTCCTTCAGTGCCTCCTCCCCAAAGCCCAGGTGCCCCCCCGCCCTGCTCCCCTCCAGCACCAGGAAGTCGGCGGTGGTCTGGTACTTTCTGTCCCAGGTCTTAAGGAGCAGCCGGGCTGCCCGGGGGCTGGACACGATGGGGGCGATGGCTGTCTTCCCCTGGGTCAGCGCGGGCAGCTCCAGGGGCAGGCCCGCACCGCAGACTACCGCGTCCACCCCGGCGGCCACTGCGGTGCGGACCGCATCGGCAAACTGCCGGGTGGCCACCATGGCATTGACCGCCACCATCCCAGCCCCCCGGGCCAGCTCCTTCGCTCTGCCGATCTCCCGGCGCAGGGCCCGCAGGTTGGCACCGGCGGGGTCGGTGGGGAAGTCCGGCTCCTGATAGCCCGCGTCTGCGGTGCTGATGGTGCCCATGCCGCCGCAGGCGGCCACCGCGCCCGCCAGGCCGCCCAGGGAGACGCCCACCCCCATGCCGCCCTGGAGAACGGGAATGGAGAGGTGATGTCCTCGTATCTCCATTCTTATCCTCTCAGCTCCGCCAGGCGGCGGTCGCAGCCCGCGGAGAGCTCCTCGAAGATCTGCCGCAGGGGCTTGATCTCGTGGAGCATCCCGGCCACCTGTCCGGCCATCAGGCTTCCCGTCTTGGTGTCCCCGTCAAAGACAGCCCGGCGCAGGCTGCCCAGGGTGTACTGCTCGAGCTCCATCATGGTGGCGCCGGCCCGCTCTTTGGAGACATAGGTGCGGGCCATCTGATTCTTCAGGATGCGTACCGGGGTGCCGGCGATCCGGCCGGTGACGATGGTGCCGCTGTCCTTGGCCTTCAGGATGGCCTGCTTATAGTTTTCATGAATGGGGCACTCCTGGCTGACCAGCAGGCAGGTGCCCACTTGGGCGCCGCAGGCCCCCAGGGCATAGGCGGCCAGCAGCTGCCGGCCGTCGGCGATACCGCCGGCGGCCACTACGGGCAGATCCACGGCGTCGCACACCTGGGGAACCAAGGCCATGGTGGTCAGCTCACCCACGTGTCCGCCGGACTCGGTGCCCTCGGCGATGACCGCGTCTGCGCCGGCCCGCTCCGCCACCTTAGCCACCGCCACCGCGGGGACCACGGGGAGCACTTTGGCGCCGTACTCCTTCCAGACAGGGATATAGGCGCCGGGGTTGCCCGCGCCGGTGGTGACCACCATCACCCGCTCCTCCGCCACCACCCGGACCATCTCTTCCACCTGGGGGTGCATCAGCATCACATTGACGCCGAAGGGCCTGTCGGTCAGTTCTCGGCACCGGCGGATGTTCTCCCGCAGGCTGTCCGGTGTCATGCCGCCCGCGCCGATCAGGCCCAGGGCCCCAGCGTTGGAGACGGCGGCGGCAAATTCACCGGTGGCAATGTTGGCCATGCCGCCCTGGATAAAGGGGAACTCCGTCCCCAAAAGCTCATTCAATTTCATGGTTTCCTCCCGCATCCGCCCCTCGAGGCAGTTTGTTTGTCATCCCCACGTCCCCAGCGGAAAGAGCGCCCGGCGCTCCTCACCACCGGAACATTGCTCCGCCCCAGGTCAGCCCGGCGCCGAAGCCCAGGCACATGATCCACTGTCCCGGCCGCAGCAGCTCCTGCTCCGCCATCTCGTCCAGCGCAATGGGGATGGTGGCGGCCGAGGTGTTGCCGTACCGGCCGATGTTCTCGTAGAACCGCTCCATGGGGACCTTCATCCGCTTAGCCACCCCCTCCAGGATGCGGTGGTTGGCCTGGTGGAGCACATACCAGTCGATCTGGTCCCTGTCCATCCCGGCCTTGTCCAGCAGGGACCGGGCCAGCTCCGGGACAGTCTTGAGGGCAAATTGAAAGACTTCCTGGCCGTTCATGTGGAGGTAGGCCGGGTGGTTGCCCGGGCCCGCCGCCCACAGGGCCTCCCGGTTGCCCCGGGTGCCCAGCAGGGCGTGCCAGGGGGCCCCCTCCGTGCTTTTGACCACTGCGGCACCCGCTCCGTCTCCGAAGAGGATGCAGGTGGAGCGGTCATCCATATCGGTAATGCGGCTGAGCAGCTCGCCGCCCACCAGCAGAGCGCAGGGCCGGGCCATCCGGGGCAGCATGGCCGCCGCGGTCTCCATGGCGTAGAGGAAGCCGGTGCAGCCGGCGCTCAGGTCAAAAGCGGGACAGTCCTCCGGCAGGCCCAGCTCCTGGTGGAGCAGGCACGCCTGGGAGGGGGTGATCCAGTCCGGCGTGACAGTGGCCATCAGGCACAGACCGATGTCCTGGGGGCCGACCCCCGCCCGCTCCATGGCCCGCCGGGCGGCGGCTACGGCCAGTTGGGTCAGGGTCTCCCCCTGGGCGAAGCGCCGCTCCCGGATGCCGGTGCGGCTGACGATCCAGTCGTTGCTGGTCTCCACCCGCCGGGCCAGGTCGTCGTTGGTCACGATATGGTCGGGCAGGCAGCGGCCAGTGCCCAAAATGCTCAGTCCGTTCATGGATTCTCCTTCCAGGGGGCGGCGCTCCCCATTCTGCGAAATTTCTCCTGCCGGCGGGCGGCAAAGCTGCCCTCTTTGACCACCCGGGCCAGGGCGGCGGACAGGCTGCGGTCCACCGCCTCAAACACCTCCTGGGGGTCACTGTGGGCCCCGCCCTCCGGCTCGGGGATCACCTCATCCGCCACCCCCAGCTCCAGCAGGTCGGCGGCAGTCATGCGCATCAGTTCCGCCGCCTCCCCGCTGCGGCCGGCGTCCTTCCACAGGATGGAGGCGAACCCCTCGGGGGAGAGGATGGAGTACACCGCGTTCTCCAGCATCAGCACCCGGTTGGCCACGGCCAGCGCCAGCGCGCCGCCGCTGCCCCCCTCGCCGATGACCACAGTGACCACCGGGACGGTGAGGCAGCTCATCCGGGCGATGGTGGAGGCGATGGCCTCGCCCTGCCCCCGGGCCTCGGCCTCCAGCCCCGGATAAGCCCCCGGCGTGTCCACAAAGGTGATGACCGGGCGCTTGAATTTCTCCGCCTGGTCCATCAGCCTCTGGGCCTTGCGGTATCCCTCCGGCCCCGGCATACCGAAGTTGTAGGCCACATTTTCCTCCAGAGTCTTGCCCTTCCGGTGTCCGATCACCGTCACAGGGTGCCCCTTGTAGAGGGCGATGCCCCCCAGGATGCTGGGGTCCTCCCGGTTCTGCCGGTCCCCTTTCTGCTCAAAAAAGTCGGTAAACAGGGCAGCAATAAAGTCCGCCGTCCCGGGCCGGGCAATATGCCGGGCCAGCACCACCCGCTGGGCTGCGGTCAGGATCTCAGCCACGGAACGTCCCTCCTTTCTCGTGCAGGCGCAGCAGTTTGGAGATGGTGGCCCGCATCTCGCCCCGGGGGACGATCCGGTCTACAAAGCCGTGCTCCTCTAGGTACTCCGAGCGCTGGAACCCCTCCGGCAGAGTCTGTCCGATGGTCTGCTCGATGACCCGGGGGCCGGCAAAGCCGATGAGGGCCCCCGGCTCCGCCAGGGTGATGTCCCCCAGAGAGGCGAAGGAAGCGGTAACCCCGCCGGTGGTGGGGTGGGTCAGAAAGGAGATGTACAGTCCGCCCGCCTCCCGGAAGCGCTGGATGGCGGCGGAGGTCTTGGCCATCTGCATCAGGGAGAGGATCCCCTCCTGCATCCGGGCCCCGCCGCTGGCGGAGAAAATGATGAGGGGCAGCCTGTTCCGCTGGGCATATTCCACGCAGCGTGTCACCTTCTCCCCCACGGCCGCTCCCATGCTGCCCATAAAGAAGCGGCTGTCCAGGGCGGCGGCGGCCACGCTGCGGCCCTCCACCCGGCCCCGGGCGGTGACCACCGCCTCCATCAGGCCAGTCTTATCCCGCTGGCGCTCCAGCTTCTCCTCATATCCGGGGAAACCCAGCACATTGGGGGCCACCAGGTCCTGGTCCAGCTCCCGGAAGCTCTTGGAGTCCAGCAGCATGGCCAGCCGCAGGTAGGCCCCGATGGTGTGGTGGTATCCGCACTTCGTACAGACATACAGGCTGTGGGACAGTTCCGTCTTGGGCACCACCGCCCCGCAGCTGGGGCACTTATCGAACACAGGCCGGGCCGCCAGCCTTTTGGGCTCGCCGTCCTCCCCCTTCCGCCGGGCCCGCAGCTCCATCAGCCGGGCCTTCCGGCGGGCAAAGATCTCTTCCATAGCGCTCCTTCCATCGCACAGGCCGGAGCGGAGGGACCTCTCCCTCCGCTCCGCGCCGTTCAACCGGGTCCTCCGGCTGAAAAGGTTCCTATCTCACCATCCGGCGGGGACGGGACTCACCCCTCCGTCCCGCAGTCCCAGGCCATCAGGGTCTCCAGATTTTCTTCCAAGAATCCCGTGTGGTACTGCCCCTTTACAAAGTCGGGCTGATAGAGGATCAGATGGCACAGTTCTGCGGTGGTCACCATCCCCTGGATCATCAGCTCCTCCAGCGCCCGGCGCATCCGGCGCACCGCCTCCAGCCGGGTGGGGGCCCACACCACCACCTTGGCGCACAGGGAGTCATAGTAGGGCGGCATCTGGTAGCCGCCGAACAGGGCGGTGTCCACCCGCACCCCGGGCCCGCCGGGGAGATGAAGAAATTCCACCCGTCCCGGGCTGGGCCGAAAGCCCTCCCTGGGGTCCTCCGCGTTGATGCGGCACTCCATGGCACAGCCGGACAGCCGGACCTCCTCCTGCCCCACGCTCAGGGGCAGGCCCGCCGCGATGCGCAGCTGTTCCCGCATCAGGTCCAGCCCCGTGACGAACTCGGTCACCGGGTGCTCCACCTGGATGCGGGTGTTCATCTCAATAAAGTAGAACCGCCTGTCCTCATCCAGCACGAATTCGATGGTACCCGCGCTCTCGTAATGGGCGGCCCGGGCCGCCCGGACGGCGGCCTGGCCCATCTCCTCCCGCAGCTGGGGGGTGAGGGCCCGGGAGGGGGACTCCTCGATCAGCTTCTGATTCTTCCGCTGGATGGAGCAGTCCCGCTCCCCCAGATGGATCACATTGCCCTGAGAGTCGGCCAGGATCTGAAACTCGATGTGGCGGGGGTGGAGGATCAGCTTCTCCACATACAGCTCCCCGTTGCCGAAGCAGGCCACTGCCTCAGACTGGGCGGCCTGGAACAGGGCCGGCAGGTCCTCCGGCCGGTCCACCCGGCGCATCCCGCGGCCTCCGCCGCCGGCAGAGGCCTTCACCAGCACGGGGTAGCCCACCTCGTCCGCCACCCGGCGGGCCTCCTCCAGGTCCACAGCCCCCTCGGAGCCCGGGACCACGGGCACGCCGGAGCGGCGCATCAGCGCCTTGGCCGCCGCCTTGCTCCCCATCTGCCGGATCACGTCGCCGGAGGGACCGATAAACTTCAGCCCGCACTTGGCGCACAGGTCGGCAAAGTCCGGATTTTCAGAGAGGAAGCCGTATCCGGGATGGACAGCGTCACAGCCTGTCTCTACCGCCGCCGTCAGGATGGCGGCCTGGTTCAGATAGCTTTCCGCTGCCCGGGCCGGACCGATGCACACCGCCCGGGTGGCCAACTGGACATGGAGGGCGTCCCGGTCGGCGACGGAGTACACCGCCACTGTCTCGATCTCCAGCTCCCGGCAGGCCCGGATGATCCGCACCGCGATCTCGCCCCGGTTGGCGATCAAAACCCTCCGGAACATTTCAGACCTCCCGGATGCGGAACATGGGGGCGTCAAAGCCCACCAGCTCTCCGTCCTTCACCAGCACTTCCTCAATGATGCAGTCCGCCGGAGCGGGGACCTCGCTCATCATCTTCATGGCTTCCAGCACACAGACGGTCTGTCCCTTCCGCACCTGGTCGCCCGCTTTGACAAAGGGGGCCTCCCCCGGGGCGGGGGCGGCGTAGAAGGTGCCCACCAGGGGGGCGTTCAGGGTCTGCCCCTCCTCCGCCGGAGCGGGCTGGGGCGCAGCCGCTCCAGGGGCCGCCGGGGTGGCCTGGATCTCCGGGGCAGCCGAAACGGGGGCGGTCCCCTTCTCCAGGCGCAGGCGCAGGTTGCCCTCCTCCAGCTCCAGCACGGTACAGGCGGAGGTGTCGAACCGGTCCATCAGAGCCTTGATCTCATTCAGATCCATGGCTTACTGATGCTCCTCCAGCAGACGGACGATATCGCCCACAGTGACGATGCTCTTCAGCTCCTCGTCGGTGAGGGAGAAGCCCAGCACGTCGTTCAGCGCCAGATTCAGCTCCACGGCGTCCAGAGAATCGGCCTCCAGGTCGTCCACCAGGCTGGCTTCCATGGTGATCTGCTCGGGCTCACAGCTCAGGGTATCCAGAATGACCTCTTTGACCTTCTCAAACATAATAAAAACACTCCTTGTCGAATTTTAGTTCAAATTATTTAATTAAAATAATTTAGTGATATTCTAACAAGCCTTGGAAAAAAGTCAATTGTGAGTTTTCACAATTGTGTCCTCTCCGCCCGCTTTTCTTCTTTTTTAATTTTCATTTTCCTCTCCCTTTTTCCTGCAAAGGCAGAAAAAACCGCCCGGGATACAGCTCCCGGGCGGTCTCAAATATCATATACACCGGTCCAGCCCCGGTTGTGCCTCCCCCTGCTCCGGGGACGCCCGGCCGGTCCCGCCTTCTGCTTTGGCGGGGCGGTCACCTCTTCCTGCCGCTCCCGGGCCCGCTCCGCTCCTTCGCCGCGGCCCGCTCCAGCGCCTCCTTCACCGGCCGGGAACGCTCCCCCCGGTTGTGCCGGGCCAGGATGGCGGAGATCTCCCCCTCCGCCTCCTCCACCTCCCGGCGGAAGGAGGCAGCTGGAAGGCGCAGGGCCCCGTGGCCCAGGATGATGAGCTGCTCCGCCCCGTCGGAGGTGACCACCCGCACCCGGTGCTCCCGGGCGATCTCATAGGTGGTCTTCTCGATATAGGCGTCCGCTGTCTCTGCCTCCTTGGTGTACACCACGTAGATCCCGTTCCGCCGCTCCACCGAGCCCGGGTTCCCCTTTACCTTGTAGGCGTCAAAGACCAGGATGACCACGCACCTGCGGAAGCCCTGATAGTTGGAGAGGATATCCTCCAGGCCCCCCCGGGCGGCGGCCACATCCTGGCGGGCCAGCCGCTCCAGCTCCTCCCATGCAAAGATCACATTGTATCCATCCACCAGAAGGTACTCCGGCCCCTGCTTCTGTGTCCGGATGCTGTACTTCTCCCCATCCAGGCTGGTGCGGGCGGGCTTCTTCTGGGGCTGGAAGGCCCTCTGCTCCACCTTGCCGTAGGTGCGCTCGAAGATGGCCATCAGCTCCTTGTCCTGCTCCAGTGAGCCCGCCGGCCCCCGCTCCGCCGGACGGACAGGCGTCTCTGGAGGAGGCGCCTCCTCCCCGCCCAGGCGCAGGCCGCTGTCCACATGCATGTGGGCGCGCACCTGGTCCCACTTCACTGTAACGCCGGCGCCGTGGGAACAGAACACCGAGTCCGCAGGGTTGTCCGTGTCCCGCTCCGGGTCATAGCCCAGGGCGGATACCACGCCCGCCTGATCTCCGCAGGGTCGGTAGCCCCCAGGGGTGCAGAACAGCCGGCCCTGGCCCCTGGTATAGGCGGCCACCTGAGTCCCGTAGTCCCGCAGCCCCTCCACCGGGGCCCCGCCGGTGAGCACTGCCTCCTCCCCCTGGCTCTCTGGGGCCGCCGCCTCGCCCCCCATCCGCTGGATGTCGGACAGGGCCCGCCCCAGGCAGGAGGCGGGCAGCTCCAGCCGAAAGTCGTACCAAGGCTCCAGCAGGATGCTCTCCGCCTGCATCAGCCCCTGCCGCACCGCCCGGTAGGTGGCCTGGCGGAAGTCGCCCCCCTCGGTATGCTTCTCGTGGGCCCGGCCGGCCACCAGTGTGATCCTCAGATCTGTGATGGGGGAGCCAGTGAGCACCCCCAGGTGCTCACGCTCCAGCAGGTGGGTGAGGATCAACCGCTGCCAGTTCAGGTCCAGCTGGTCGGTGGAGCAGGCGGTCCCTACCCGCAGGCCGCTGCCACGCTCCCCGGGCTCCAGCAGCAGGTGGACCTCGGCGTAGTGGCGCAGGGGCTCAAAGTGGCCCACTCCCTCCACCGGCGCGGCGATGGTCTCCCGGTAGACGATGCTCCCCGCGCCGAAGGAGACCTCCATGCCGAACCGCTGGGCGATGACCTGGCGGAGGATCTCCAGCTGCACCTCCCCCATGAGCTGGATATGGATCTCCCGCAGGCGCTCGTCCCACAGGATGTGGAGCTGGGGGTCCTCCTCCTCCAGCTCCCGCAGCTGCCGGAGAGCCGCGTGGGGATCGCACCCCTCCGGCAGCTCCAGCCGGTAGGTGAGCACCGGCTCCAGCACCGGGGGCTGTCCCGCCGCCTCAAAGCCCAGCCCCTCTCCCGGCCTGGTGCGGCTCAGCCCTGTTACAGCGCAGACGGTCCCCGCCTCCGCCTCCTCCACGGCCCGGTATTTGGCCCCGGAGTAGATCCGGATCTGGTCCGCTTTTTCTTCCCAGCGCATCTCCCCCTCCCCGCCGGTCAGGGGCGTTTTCACCCGCAGGCTGCCCCCGGTGATCTTCAGGTAGGTCAGCCGGACCCCTTGGGCGTCCCGGGCGACCTTGTACACCCGGGCCCCGAACTGCGGGGGACAGCACTTCCGGGGGGCATACTGCTCCACCCCCTCCAGGAACTCCGCCACCCCCTCCAGCTTCAGGGCGGAGCCGAACCAGCAGGGAAACAGCCTGCGCCTCTCCACCAGGGCCCGGATCTCCTCCGGCTCCACCTGCCCCCGCTCCAGATATCGCTCCAGCGTTCCCTCGTCGCACATGGCCACGCTCTCCTGGAGCCCGGGTCCCTCCTGGCCGAAGTCCACGCAGCCGCTGTCCAGCCTCTGGAGCTCTGCCATCAGAACCGCCCGGTCCGCCCCCGCCAGGTCCATCTTGTTGACAAAGAGGAGGGTGGGGATGTGATAGCGCTCCAGCAGCCGCCACAGGGTCCGGGTGTGCCCCTGCACCCCGTCCGTCCCGCTGATGACCAGGATGGCACAGTCCAGCACCTGGAGGGTACGCTCCATCTCGCTGGAGAAGTCCACATGGCCCGGGGTGTCCAGCAGGGTGACCTCTACACCGGGCAGCGGCAGCACCGCCTGCTTGGAAAAAATGGTGATGCCCCGCTCCCGCTCCAGCGCCTCCGTGTCCAGAAAGGCGTCCTGGTGGTCCACCCGCCCCAGCCGCTTCAGTGTGCCGCAGGTGTACAGCATCCCCTCGGATAAGGTGGTCTTCCCCGCATCCACATGGGCTAAAATTCCAATGACCAGCTTTCTCATGGTTCCCCTTCTGGTCCCAAAAACAGCGGGGCGTCACTGCCCCGCCGGACCGCTGTGTTCTGTATATTCCCATTTTAGAGGATTCAGCCCCTCAAATCAAGGCCAAAAACCGATGCGGCCTTCGCTTTCCCTCATTTCATCCGGATCGTGCCTGAACGCACCTCCTCAGACCTCCCCGCTTTCAGGTCTGTTTGGCCAAAGCGCGCCTGATTTTCAGCAGATGCTCCAAAAATGGTTTTATATTTTCATTTCTTTTTCTATATTGAAAATATATTTTCATTTTGTTATAATGCAGTTACTGAATCTGAAAACGGAGGGATCCCTATGCGCCCTGACCCTGATCTCCGCCCTGACTCCCTGATGCAGAAGATCCGCAGCGCCAGACAGTCTGACGCCTCCTTCCGCCGGGCGCACCGCACCGTACAGATCATCATGGCCTCCTGGGCGGTCATCGTAGTGCTGGACCGCCTGATCGGGCTGGTCTCCCACTCCTATACAGGGAGCTCCCTCCCCTTTGCGCTGGCCGGCGGGGCCGTCCTGGTGGGCATCGCCTTTTTGGGAGCCCGTGGACACATCCAGGGTGCCCTGATGGTCATGCAGATCAACATGGCCGTCTTTTTGGTCCAGTTTGCCGCCACCTGTTTTCTGTACAGGGAGCACACCGCCCTCTGGTCCACCCTGTTCTACGGGGTGTCCGCCGGTGTGCTGATCGCCGGCTCCCTGATGCTCTTTCTCCGCCGGGATCTGGAAGACTACCGCGCCGCAGTGCGCCGCTTCAAGGGGAAGCAGGACCGCGCTCCCCGTTTCTGCCGCACCAACAGCCGGCTCATCCGCATCAAAAAATAAGATTGCCTATCTGAGTGCCAAAATGTTGAAAAACAGTTTCCTTTCTGGCGGTTTCCTCCTATAATGGTTCTGTCGGGGCTGTGCTTTTCCGCCCCAAGTCCGCCATTTTATGATCGTAAAGAGGGAAACTGTACTATGGAACAGACAAAAGATGTTGTCACCCAGATCCGCACCCACTACAATTCTTTTTCCAAAAGCCACCGGAGGCTGGCTGATTTTATTCTGGAAAATCTCCACGAGGTGGTCTTTCTCTCCATCAATGAGCTCAGCCAGCGGACCGGGATCAGTCCGGCCACCATCACCCGCTTTGCCCGCAGGCTGGATTTTCAGGGCTATCCGGACCTTCAGCGCGGGCTCTATGAGCACCAGAAGCAGTGGGCCCCCTTCGGCCAGCTGAAATCCCTGCTCCGCCGGGAGACCCCTGCCGAGGACGCCGGACCGGATTCCCTTCAGTGGACCATCCAGAACAACATCGGCCTGCTGGAGGCCCTGTACACCCCCCAGCTGCGGGATTCCTTTGCCCGCGCCCAGGAGATCCTGCATCAGGCCCGGACCATCTATATCGCCGGGATGCGTTCCTCCTATGCCACGGCCTACTATCTGGCCTTCATGCTCCAGCAGATGTGTGACAACGTCCATCTGCTCACCACCTCCACCAGCGACCTGCCCACTGCGCTCAGTGATGTCCGTCCGGAGGACTGCCTGCTGGTCATCTCCTATGCCCGGTACACCAGCTCCTCCTATGACATCGTATCCCACTTCCACCGGGCGGGCTGCAAGATCGTCGCTTTGACCGACTCGCTCACCTCCCCCATCGCGCTGAAAGCCACCGAGGTGCTGATCGCCCCCAACGGCGGGAACTTCTCCCCTGTGGGAGCCATCACCCTGTGCAACTGCTTTATCACCTCCCTGGGCCGCCTGAACGCCCAGCAGACCCTGGAGCGGATGGAGCTGCAGGACAAAATTGCCCTGGAGCACCACATCTACCTCTGACCATCTGATTCCGCTCCTTTTTCTTCCGGTATTTTTGCGCCCTCCGGCAGAAGCCGGCCTCCGGA
Source organism: Clostridium phoceensis (assembly GCF_001244495.1). Lineage (NCBI taxonomy): Bacteria > Bacillati > Bacillota > Clostridia > Eubacteriales > Clostridiaceae > Clostridium > Clostridium phoceensis. The sequence goes on from NZ_LN866274.1 coordinate 496,244, forward strand.
AGGTGCAGGAATATAATATGCCTGTCCCAACGGAAACCGCGAATGAAAAAAAGGAGATGGAAACTATGATCTTTGGGCTGCATCCCCTCTTCGGCTTCCTGCCCTTGCTGCTCTACATCGTTTTGATGATGATGGGCAAGGACATGAACGTCTCTGTCCTTCTGTGCGTGATTCTGGGCGCGATCCTCACCGGAGAATCCATTACCGGCTTCGCCGACACGCTCTACGCCTCCCTGGGCTCCTTCTGTGCCCTCATCGGCTTCATCATCGTCCTGGGCTCCGGTCTGGCGGAAGTCCTGTCCCAGACAAAGGTGGCACACAACCTGGTGTACATGGTAGTCAACCGCTTCAAGCTGAAAAGCAAGAAGATGGCCATTCTGATCTCCATGATCACCTCCACCCTGCTGGTCTCCCTGCTGGGCACCCTGGCCGGCTCCAACGCCATCATTGCCCCCATCCTGATCCCCATTGTGGCCAGCGTGGGGCTCACCCCCTCCACCCTGGGCGTCATTCTCCACGGCGCCGGGGCCACCGGCCTGTATGTAGGCCCCTTCGTCCCCCCGGTGGTCACCATCACCGGCCTGACCGGGCTCTCTTACGGACAGTACCTCATCACCGCCGGCATCCCTCTGGCCGTCATCGTCTGGGGCTCCACCTTCTTCATGGCCTGCCGCACCCAGCGGAAAACCGAGGCGCTGGAGGCCTATGATGAGTCGGGGGACGACGCTTCCGCCTTTGTCCCGGATGCCCGCTGCAAGCGCGCCACCCTGGCCTTCCTGCTGGTGATGGCCGTTATGCTGGGCTACGGCCTGGTGGTGGGCGCCGGCGCCAGCTACGCCATCCTGGTCATGATGACGGCCTCTATCGTGGTAGGCCTGGTGGGCGGCCTGTCCTTCCAGTCCTCCCTCACGGCTATGATCCAGGGCGGCTCCAAAATGTTCTGGATGTTCTTCATGTTCGTCCTGTTCGAGCCCTTCCTCAACTATGTCAGCGCCTCCGGCGCCTTCGATGCGGTCTGCCAGCTCATGCAGCCCCTGATCGATGTGGGCGGCGAGGTCGCCTTCCTCATGCTCAGCGCCGCAGTGGGCATCTTTGGCATCTCCGGCACCGGCGTGGCTCAGGCACAGATCCTCCACGAGCTGTTCCTCCCCATGGTACAGTCCCTCAATATCGCCATGCCTATCTGGGGCATGGTGGTCCTGGTGGGCTGCCAGGTCACCTTCTTCGTCACCCCCACCGTTGATATGGTGGGACAGATGGGCCTGGCCCGCTCCAAGAACATCAAGGCCATGCTGGCCAACGGCTGGGTCATCACTGTCATCACCTTCGCCTATGTTCTCATCCGCGCCATTTTGTACACCATGTGAACGGCATTTGATCAGATTGGAGATGTTTGTATGACGAACTTTGCACTGCTTCAGACCAACATCGCGTTCTGCGATCCCGAGGCCAATTTCAAGCGGGTCCGGGAGCTGTTTGCCCAGGCTATGGCCAAGGACCCCCGTCCCGACGTGGTCGTCCTGCCTGAGGACTGGTCCGCCGGTTTCTCTGATGAGATGTTCCACCACATGGAGGACTTCGTGGAGCCGGAAAACGGTCCCTCTGTCACGGTGCTGCGGGAGCTGGCCCGGCAGTACCAGGTCTGGGTGGTGGGCGGCTCCATCGCCACCCTCCACGCCGACGGCAAGATGCGCAACACCACCTTCCTCATCGACCGGCGGGGGGAGATCGTGGGTGATTACAGCAAAATGCATCTGTACAGCGACATGGACGAGCATGTCCCCTTCGCCAACGGCGACAAGACCGAGGTCTATGACACCGAGCTGGGCCGCCTGGGCATGATGATCTGTTATGACATCCGCTTCTGCGAACTGGCCCGCACCTACGCCCTGAAAAAGGCGGATGTGCTGGTGGTCACCTCCGACTTTCCCAATCCCAGGGTAAACCACTGGCGCACCCTTCTGACCGCCCGCGCCATCGAGAACCAGATGTTCGTGGTGGCCTGCAACCGGGTGGGCCCCAGCCCTATGGGGACCTACTGCGGCCACTCCATCATCATCGACCCCTGGGGCGACATCATCGCGGAGGGCGGCGGTGAGGAGGAGATCATCACCGGCTCCATCGACTACACCAAGACCCGGGAGGTCCGGGACCTGATCCATATGTTCCGGGACCGGCAGCCCACTCTCTACGGGGACACGCTGCTCCGCCCCGTGGACTGAGCCTCCCAAAAGGGGCCTGCCCCAGCATCTTTTTCAGGAAGAAGGTTGTGTATGAAAGCTGATCCTTCCCGCTATCTGGAGTTCCGCCGGGATATCCACCGGCATCCGGAGCTGAGCAACCAGGAGGTGGAGACCACCCGCCGCATCCGGGAATTTCTGGCCCGGGACGGACTGGAGCTGTGCCCCATCGGCGCGCTGAACGGCGGCTTTGTCCGCATCAACGCAGGAAAGGCCAGGACCCTGTGCATGCGGGCGGATATCGACGCCCTGCCGCTGACCGAGCATACCGGCGCTCCGTTCTCCTCCGTCCACGAGGGAGTCATGCACGCCTGCGGCCACGATATGCACACCGCCATCGCCGCTGGGATCGCCTGTGAGCTGAACCGGGTGAAGGATCGGCTGAACTGCAACATTCTGGTCCTGTTTCAGCCCGCCGAGGAGGCAAACCCGGTGGGCGGCGCCCGCCCTGTCACTGAGGCCGGTTTTCTCACCGACCAGCACATCGACGAGATGTACGGTCTGCATATGTGGCCCTCTCTGCCGGTGGGGGACATCGAGCTGCGGCCCGGCCCCATTATGGCGGCCTCCGACCGCTTCCGCATCGAGGTGCTGGGCACTGCCGCCCATGCGGCGGAGCCCCACCTGGGGGTGGACGCCATTGTCATCGGCTCCGAGATCGACTGTGCCCTGGTCCAGAAGCTCCGGCGGGAGGTCAATCCCTTCGAGCCCGTCTCCGTCTCTATCGGCTCCTTCCAGACCTTTGGGCGCTACAATGTGGTCTGTGACCGGGCCGTCCTGGACGGAACGGTCCGGACCACCAGTGAGGAGAGCCGAAACTACCTCCACCGCCGCATTCGGGAGATCCCCCAGCAGATCGCCTCCCTGTACGGCGGGCAGGCCAAGGTGGACATCCAAGCTGGATACGGCGTCCTCCGCAACTCACCGGAGCTGTTCCAGCGCTTTTCCACCCATGCGGCCCGGCTCTTGGGACAGGAACACGTCCACACGGACATCCACCCCAGCCTGATCGGAGAGGATTTCTACTACTTCAGCCATCAGGTCCCCTCTCTGTATTTCCACATTGGCTGCCAGGCCGAGCACCCTTTGCACAACGACGCTTTTCTTCCCCGGGAGGAGGTGCTGGGCGTGGCCATTGATCTGATGACCGACTACTTCCTCGCCCAGGCCTGATCTTTTTCTGAAAATCTGTCTTATGCCGCGCCCGGAAGTGACCCCGGGCGCGGCATTTCTAGTGCGATCTCCTCTCTCATTTATTTATTTGCTTCTTTCCCTTCCATTTTCTCACTTTTGACGTTCATAACAAAATTGTTGTTCAGTTTCTGTTAAAATCGTACACCTTCTCGGTGCAAATCACTGGACTTTCTTTTTTGTTTGTGGTAGTATCCATACGCTGACGGAGACGGTTGCTCTTTCTTTGATCCCAGCGGCCGGACGTCTGGGGGCATTGATGTCTTCTCTTAATTCCCCATAGGGCGTCCGCCGCAGCCGCCACAGTTACGCATCATTTCGTCTGCAAGAAGGTAATCTGCCATGGAATCATATCATTTTATTTTTGATGTGGCCCTGATCCTGCTGGTCACAAAGTGCTTTGCCATGCTTACCAAACGGGTGGATATGCCCCAGGTGGTAGGCTCTCTGCTGGCCGGCCTGCTGCTGGGGCCCAGCATCCTCAACCTGGTCCAGCCCAGTGACTTTCTCGCTATGCTCTCCGAGCTGGGCGTGGTGGTGCTCATGTTCGGCGCCGGACTCCAGACCGACATCCAGGAGCTGAAAAAATCCGGCAAAGCCGCCTTTTTCATCGCCCTGATCGGCGTGCTGGTCCCCCTGGCGGGCGGCTATGTCCTGGCTGAGGTCTTCAACCACGGGGGTTCCTTCCTGGAGAACATGTTCGTGGGCACCGTATTCACCGCCACCTCCGTCTCCATCAGTGTAGAGACCCTGAAGGAGATGGGCAAGCTGTCCACCCGTTCCGGCAACGCCATCTTGGGTGCCGCCCTGATCGATGATATTCTGGGGCTGATCCTGCTGACCCTGATCACCAGTGCCTCTGACAGCAGCATCAGCCTTGGCATCGTGATGATCAAGATCGTGGCTTTCTTTGTTGTCACCGGCGTAGCTGGCTACTTCCTCCACGGGCTGATCCAGCGGTGGATGAACTCTGCCTCCTGGAACCGGAAGCGCTTCGCCGTCATCTCCCTGGCTTTCTGCTTCTTCTATGCCTATGTGGCGGAGGAGGTCTTCGGTGTGGCGGATATCATCGGCGCCTTCTTCGCCGGCCTGATGATTGCCAACACCACCCGGGCTGTCTATGTCAACTCCCAGTGTGAGACCCTCTCCTACATGCTCCTCTCCCCCGTCTTTTTTGCCAGCGTGGGCCTGAAAGTCACCCTCTCCTCCATGGATGGGACCGTCATCCTGCTCACCGTCATCGCCATCGCGCTGGCCATCGTCACCAAGGTCATCGGCTGCGGCCTGGGGGCCAAACTGTTCGGCTACACCAACGCCGAGTCCCTGCGCATCGGTGTTGGCATGGTATCCCGGGGCGAGGTAGCCCTGATCGTTACCAACAAGGGGATCGCCACCGGAATGATGAACCCCATCTTCCTGGCCCCCATGGTCATCATGGTGGCTGCCACCACCATCGTCACCCCCATCATGCTCCGCGCCGTCTACCCAAAGAAGAAGGCCGAAGAGGATTACAGCGACCTGGTACAGAGCGACTTGGTGGACAACTACGAGGAGGTCAGCGACTTCGATTTGGCCGCCCAGACCATGCTGGACATGCACAACCAGCTCCAGGGCAAGGGCCGGGACGGCCGCTCCAAGGGCAGTGGGAAGCCTCCCCGCACCCCTGAGCAGGGCTGACCGTATCTCATTTTCAACAGCGGGCCTCCGGAATCGTTCCGGAGGCCCGCTGTTTCTCCTTTAACTCCCGCTTGCTTTCTCCAGTCCCTGTGATACAATATCACCGATCTCTTGTCTTGCAGTCCCCTGCCGGTCTGCCGTCCCCGAAAGGAGGGGTCCCCTTGTCTGAATCGATCTCCGCCTCCCAGGCCTTTCCCCAACTCCTGGGCACCTGGCTGACAGAGCACGCCCAAGCCGTCTGGTGGTACACCGCCCTGGTCCGCTTCCTCTTCCCCATCCTCGCCCTGCTGGTGCTGGTGCGGGCCATCCGCGGCCTGCTGCGGGTCCCCCACACCCCGGAGCAGTGGGGACAGCTCAGCCTGCCCGGCGGCGGCTCCCTCCCCATCGACCACTGGGAAAATATCCTGGGCCGCTCCTCCTCCGCAGATATCCGCCTCAATTTTTCCACCGTCTCCCGCCAGCACGCCGCCCTTCTCCGGGACGAGTCCGGTTCCTGGTGGGTCACGGACCTGGGCTCCAAGGGCGGCACCCAGGTCAACGGCGTCCAGGTCTCCCAGCGCACCCCCATCCGGGTGGGGGACACCCTCACCGTGGGGGGCGTGGACCTGCTCTTCCTCCCCCTGTCCCGGAAGGAGGGGGAACAGCTCTCCCGCCGGCGGCAGGAGGAGGCCCCTCTGCCCATGTGGCCCTCCCTGCTGTGGCTGACTTTGTTCCAGCTGCTGGCTGCCCTCCAGCTGGCCGTCAGTGCGGGGGCGTCGGTCTCCCCCAGCCTGTTTCTCCTCTTCCCCGGCCTCCCCACCGTCATGTGGACCTACTATCTGGCTTTGCGCCGCTGCGGCGCCCGGGGGTTCGAGATGGAGACCATCGCCTTCTTTCTCTCCACCCTCTCCCTGGCCGTCACCGCCTCCTCCGCCCCCGGCTCTGTGCTGAAGCAGTTCATCGCCATCCTGCTGGGGCTGACCGCCCTTGTGGTGCTGGGGGTGTGGCTGCGGGACACCAGCCGCACCCAGCGGCTGCGCTGGCTGATGGCTGCTGCTGCCATCGCCCTGCTGTCCGTCACCTTGGTGCTGGGACAGACCCGCTTTGGGGCGGCCAACTGGATCATCCTGGGCCCCCTCTCCTTTCAGCCCTCTGAGGTGGCCAAGATCTTCTACATCTTTGCCGGCTCCGCCACTCTGGAGCGGCTGTTCCACAGGCGCAACCTGGGGCTGTTCATGGTGCTCACCGGGGTATGTCTGCTCTGTCTGGCGCTGATGAGCGACTTCGGCACCGCCCTCATCTTCTTCGCCACCTTCCTGGTGATCGCCTACCTCCGCTCCGGCGACTTCGCCACCCTGTCCCTGATCTGCGGCGGGGCCCTGTTTGCCGGCCTGCTGGTCCTCAACTTCAAGCCCTACATCTTCCGCCGCTTCGCCTCCTGGGGCCACGCCTGGGAGTTCGCCTCCACCACCGGCTATCAGCAGACCCGGGCCATGTCGGCCGCTGCCTCCGGCGGCCTGGTGGGGGTGGGGGCCGGAGAGGGCTGGCTGCACACCGTGCCGGCGGCGGACACCGACCTCGTATTCGGCATGCTGTGCGAGGAGTGGGGCCTGCTCATCGCCCTGCTGGCGGTGGTCTCTATCGTCACCCTGGCCCTCTTTGCCGCCCGGGCCTGCCGGGTGGGCCGCTCCGCTTTCTATACCATCGCCGCCTGCGCCGCGGGCTCACTCATGGTGGTGCAGACCGCCCTGAACATCTTCGGGGCCATGGACCTGCTCCCCCTCACCGGCGTCACCCTCCCCTTTGTCTCCAACGGCGGCTCCGCCATGCTGGCCTCCTGGGGCCTGCTGGCCTTCCTGAAGGCCTCTGACACCCGGGAAAAGTCCAGCTTTGCCATCCGCTCTCCCGCCGGAAAGGAGGTACCTGTCCCGTGAAAAAGATCGAACGCCGGGCCGTGCTCTGCCTGGTGCTGGCCGGCCTGCTGCTGGCCGGCCTGGCCCTCTTCCTCTTCCGCTTCTTCTCCGACGGGGGGCACTGGGCCTCCTCCCCCTTCAACCGCCACCTGTACAACAGCGCCGGACAGCTCATCAGCGGCACCCTGCTGGACCGGGACGGTGAAGTGCTCTCCGACGTGGACCAGTCGGGCAGCCGCACCTATCCCGATGGGGAGACCCGCCGCAAGTCCATCCTTCACGTGGTAGGCGACCCCTACGGCAGCATCGGCACCGGGGCCCTCACCGCTTTTGCTGACCGCCTCACCGGCTTTGACCTGCTCAACGGCGCCTTCGGGGCCCAGCGGGGCAATCAGGTGTACCTCACCATCGATGCGGACCTGAATGAGACCGCCTACCGGGCCCTCAACGGCCGGAAGGGCACGGTGGCCGTCTACAACTACCAGACGGGGGAGATCCTGTGCCTGGTGTCCTCCCCCTCCTTCGATCCCCGGAACATCCCCTCCGGCTTGGAGACCGATCCCAGCTATGATGGTGTCTATCTCAACCGCTTTCTCTCCTCCACCTTCCCGCCCGGCTCCATCTTCAAGACGGTGACCCTGGCGGCAGCGCTGGAGGAGCTGCCCGGCCTGGAGGAGCGCACATGGGTCTGTGAGGGCTCGGCCCAGATCGGGGACGGGACGGTCACCTGCACCGCCGCCCACGGGGAGCAGGACATCCGAGAGGCCCTGGCCAACTCCTGCAATGTGGTGTTCGGCCAGCTGGCGGTGGAGCTGGGCGGCTCCACCCTGGAGCGCTATGCCGGGAAGGCGGGCCTGACCAGCCGCTACTCTGTCAACGGCATCCCCACTGCCGCCGGCAGCTTTTCCCTCACCGGAATTTCGGACAACGACCTGGCCTGGGCAGGCGTGGGCCAGTACCACGACGCGGTGAACCCCTGCTCCATGCTGGTCTACATGGGGGCCATCGCCAATGGTGGAAGGGCCGCCGTCCCCTGCCTGCTCCTTCAGGTGGACACGCCGGGCCTGCCCGATCTGCCCCAGTTCACCCGCCGCACCGGCCGCCTCATCGCCCGGGACACCGCCGAGACCCTGGCCGACATGATGGCCTACAACGTCACCGCCGCCTACGGGACCAGCCGCTTTCCCAATATGGACCTGTGCGCCAAGTCGGGGACAGCGGAGGTGGGGGGCGGCCAGGCCCCCCACGCCTGGTTCACCGGCTTCCTCCGGGATGAGGACCACCCCTACGCCTTTCTCGTGCTGGTGGAGAACGGCGGGAGCGGCTCCTCCGCAGCCGGAGATGTGGCCTCCCGGGTGCTCAACGCTCTGGTGTCCCCCTGATTTCCCCCGTCCGGCAGAGGCCCTTCCCTGCCGGGCGGATTTTCTTCCCCCTTCCCGTTGCATTTGTTATGCCGATATGGTACAGTTGACTTATGTAACAGCCGCGGTGTAGAAAGGCAGGTGAGCGGCTTGGCGCCCAGCAAGGAAAAGCTCCTCCGTCTGGCCCATGTGGCCCGGCGCTACTATCTGGAGGACTGGAAGCAGATCGACATTGCCCGGGAACTGGGGGTGTCCCGTCCCCTGGTGAGCCGGATGCTGGGGGAGGCCCGGGAGCTGGGCGTGGTGCAGATCACCGTCTACGAACCGGGGGAAGAGAGCGCTGTCCTGCTGGACCGGCTGCGGCTGTCCACCTCCCTCCAGGGGGGCGTGCTGGTGGAGGACGGCCGGGACGACGACGCCACCAATCAGCTGCTCTCCCAGGGGGCCGTGGACCTGCTGCGGCAGATCGGCGCCCGCCGCCTGGGGGTAGGCTGGGGCCACCTGATCGGCCAGCTGGTGACCTGGCTGGAGGAAAATCCCCAGCCCAGCAGCACCGTCACTGATATCTTCCCCCTGGTGGGAAATGCCAGCATCCCTGCCCGCAACTACCAGTCCAACGAAAACGTCCGCCTCATGGCCCAGCAGCTGGGCGCCGCCCCCCACTTCCTCTATCTCCCCGCCCTGCCGGAGAGCCTGGAGGAGAAGCAGCTGCTGTGCTCCACCGAGGTCTACCGCCAGATCCAGGACCAGTGGGTTCAGATGGACACCGCCCTGGTCAACATCGGAAACTACCCCTCCAGCCCCGACTTTGCCTCCCTGGTCCGGTACGGCAGCCTGCTCCAGCAGCAGCACACCTGTGGACGGCTGCTGGTCTACTACTTCAACGAGGCAGGCACGGTGATCCAGTCGGATCAGGACTTCGCCATCCAGATCCCTCTGGAGCTGCTGAAGCAGTGCCCTCATATCGTGGGCGTCTGCTCCGCCAACACCAGTGAGAAAGCCCTGCGGGGCGCCCTGCGGTCCGGGATCTTCACCCACATCGCAGCCCGGGCGGAGCTGGTCAAGTCCCTGCTGGGCCAATAAGTAACATATGTAACTCCCTGCGGAGGATCGTCCCTCCACAGGGAGTTCTATTTTTGTCTGTTTTGCATAAATTTCAATATATCATTACGTAAATGACAGAGAAAAAAAGATCTATCTATTGATTTTTGTTACCTTTTATAGTAGTATCTACGCACAGAAGTAACACAGCCCAGCAGGAGCTTTCCTAAGTTTTGTCCAGGAGGGAGGTGACACCATATGACCAAGCAGGAATTTGCATCCCGGCTTCAGAACGCCTGTGCGGCAGTGACCGCCGCAGAGCAGGAGCTGACGGAGATCGACTCCCGGTTCGGCGACGCCGACCACGGCCTGACCATGAGCAAGATCGCCAAAGCCATCTCCGCCGCAGCAGGGGAGTCAGAGGGCGGCATCCAAGCCATGCTGGACGATGCGGCCATGGCTGTCATGGTCCTGAACGGCGGCAGTGCCGTCCCCCTGTGGAACACCTGGCTGGATGGTCTCCAGGAGGAGGCCCCCGAGGGGAATGAGATCGATACGGCGGGCATCCAGGCCATCTTCGCCAAAGCGCTGAAGGCCCTCAGCGACATGTCCGGCGCCAAGGTGGGGGACAAGACCATGATGGACGCCCTGATCCCCGCCAGTCAGGCCATCGCTGCCTACTCCGGCAGCGATGAGGCCGGGCTGTTCGACGCCGCCGCCCAGGCCGCGCTCCAGGGGGCCGAGGCCAGCAAGCAGTTCGTCTCCAAGTTCGGCCGTGCCAAGAGCTACGGCGAGCAGACCATCGGGACCCCGGATGCCGGGGCCGCCTCCATGGCCTATTTCTTCCAGGGGCTGGCACGGCCCTGAGCGCATCTCCATTGATTTTGAACGGGAGGTACTCCATATATGAAAATGAAGAAGTTTATCAACTCCCCCGAGACCATCACCGACGAGGAACTGGTGGGTCTTGGCCTGGCCTACCCCGACATTCTGGAGGTGGACGGCCATCTAGTCATCAGCAAGGACCTGGCCGACGCAGACCGGGTGACCATCGTCACCTACGGCGGCTCCGGCCACGAGCCCGCCCAGGCGGGTTTTGTGGGCAAGGGAATGCTGGACGTGCAGGCGGTGGGCGATATCTTCGCCGCCCCCAACGGCAAGCTGGTCTTTGACGCCATGAAGCTGGCCGACAAGGGCCACGGCGTTCTGCTGCTCACTCTGAACTACGCCGGCGACCAGCTGGCGGGCAAGCAGGCCATCAAGCTGGCCCAGAAGGCTGGGCTGAACTTCCGCCAGGTGGTCACCGGCGAGGAGATCCAGTACGACCCCAGCGGGGAGGACAACAAGCGGGGCCTGGCCGGTGCGGTGGCCCTGTATCACATTGCGGCCGCCGCCGCCCGGGAGGGCAAGAGCCTGGACGAGGTGGCCGAGATCGCCCAGCGGTACGCCGACAGCATGGCCTCTGTCACCGTCAAGTCCACCGACGCCACCCACCCCCAGAACGGCATGTCTTTCGGCGACCTGGGTGAGACCGACCTGATGGAGATCGGTGCCGGCCAGCATGGCGAGGGCGGCGGCGTCCGGGTGCCCATGATGTCCTCCAAGGATACCGTGGCCACTGTGGCCGAGGCCCTGTCCAAGAAGCTGGAGCTGAAGGCGGGCGACAAGGCCTTCGTGATGATCAACGGCTGCGGCGCCACCACCATGATGGAGATGCTGGTGCTGTTCAAGGACACCGTGGAGTTCCTGAAAGCCAAGGGCGTGGAAGTGGTGGCCAGCATGGTGGGAGAGATCCTCACCGTACAGGAGGCCGCCGGCTTCCAGATGAACATCGCCAAGTGGGACGACGAGTTCATCCGCCTGTGGAACACCCCCTGCCACACCCCTGCGTACAGCAAGGAGTAAGACATGGCTGACAACATCGGAAACAAGGCCGCCCACGACTATCACCTGGACATCGCCCCGGTCCAGGAGGGCTTCTATGTGAAGGGGGCCGCCCACTGCGACTGGGGCATGAAAAACCGTCTGTCCCGCCTCTTTGATCCCAAGTCGGGCAACACGGTGATGCTGGCCTTTGACCACGGCTACATCATGGGCCCCACTGCCGGGCTGGAGCGCATCGACGTGGTGATCCCTCCCCTGATCCCCTATGTGAACGTGCTCATGGGCACCAAGGGCATCCTCCGCTCCTGCATTTCCCCCGCCGCCCCGGTGGCCAAGTGCGTCCGGGTGACCTATGACACCACCGTCCTCTTCGATGAGATGTCCAATGGCGGCGGCATCGCCTGCGACATCGAGAACGCGGTCCGGATGAACGCGGACTGTATGGCCGTCCAGACCTTCATCGGCGCCCCCGGCGAGTCCCGCTCCCTGGAGCTGCTGTGCCGCACCGCCGATGCCGGCGCCCGGTACGGTATCCCCACTCTGGGTGTAGTGGCGGTGGGGCAAACGAAGGGGGGCCCCCGNCGGCGCCCGGTACGGTATCCCCACTCTGGGTGTAGTGGCGGTGGGCAAACAGATGGAGCGCACCGAAAAGTTCTTCCAGCTGGCCACCCGTGTGCTGGCGGAGAACGGGGCCAACGTGGTCAAGAGCTATTACTGCGACGGCTTCGAGCGGGTGGCCGCCGCCTGCCCGGTGCCCATCGTCATCGCCGGCGGCAAGAAGCTGCCTGAGCTGGAGGCCCTGGAGATGGCCTACCGGGCCATTGCGGAGGGGGCCCGCGGGGTGGACATGGGCCGGAACATCTTCCAGTCCGACTGCCCCGCCGGCATGGCCCAGGCCATCGGCAAGGTGGTCCACGGGGGCTACACCGCCCAGCATGCCTTTGAGGTCTACCAGGAAATCAAAAACGCTTGATCAGGAGGGAACTTTCATGTCCGCTGAGTATATGCACATTGGTATCCCCATCACCAACAAAAAGCCCGGCATGACCTACAACGAGGGGGCCAAGTTCTGGGTGAGCAACGTGGACGACTACGACTACAAGATCGAGTATCTGAAATTTGAGGAGGGCACCCCCTTCCCCGAGGTGCTTCACCGCTGCCCCCACGTGGCCTACAAGGTGGACAGCCTGGAGAAGTACATTGCCGACGCGGACAGCGTCATCTGCGGCCCCATGCAGGCCAACGACCAGGGCGACCAGCTGGCCTTCGTGTGGAAGGACGGGGCCATCCTGGAGCTGTATCAGCCCAAGTAGAACCATACTCTCACCCACACGCCAAGAGCGGGGCGCTCCTTCGGGAGCGCCCCGCTCTGCTGTCTGCCCCTCCGGGGAACTTCGCCAGCCGTCCCCGTCCGGCTTGCTGAGGATGGCTCCCGCCCCCTGACAGGGCAGATATTTCAGAAAGCGGCGCACCACCATGCGGGCGCTCTTCCGGCTCCGGAAGGCCCGGGCACTGTCCGCCCAGCCCTTCGGGGCGGGGTCGGGCACTTCTTTACAAATTGGGGATAGAATTCCCAAAAAATCGTGGTAAAATGGAGCTTATCTGTAAAACCGGCGAGAGCCGGCACAAGGAGGAGCTCCCTATGGACATCGCTCAGCTGGCAGACCGCCTGACTGCGGAGACCGCCAAGATCATCTACGGCAAGGAGACGCAGATCCGCCTGATCGTCATGGCACTGCTCTCCCAGGGCCACGTGCTTCTGGAGGACCTGCCCGGCGTAGGCAAGACCACCCTGATCAAGACCCTGGCCGCCGTGTCCGGCTGCCGATCCAAGCGCATCCAGTTCGTCCCCGACCTGCTGCCCGCCGACATCCTGGGCATGAACATCTATGACCGGAACCGGGGGGAGTTCCGCCGCCTGCCCGGCCCCGTGTTCACCAATCTGCTGCTGGCCGACGAGATCAACCGGGCGGTCCCCCGCACTCAGTCCGCCCTGCTGGAGGCCATGGAAGAGCGGCAGGTCACCATCGACGGCGAGACCCTTCCCCTCCCCACCCCCTTTGTGGTGATGGCCACCCAGAACCCGGTGGAGTCGGAGAGCACCTTCCGCCTCCCCGCCGCCCAAATGGACCGCTTTCTCATCCGCCTCTCCATGGGCTACCCCGCCCCTGAGGAGGAGCGGCGGATGCTCTTCTCCCTGGGAGACAGCATCCCGCTGGACGGTCTGGAGACTGTCACCTCCCCGGAGGAGCTGGTGGCCGCCCAGGACTCCCTCTCCCAGATCCGGGTGTCCCCGGAGGTGGCCGGCTACTTGGTTTCCTTGGTGGGGGCCACCCGCAGCCACCCCATGGTCCGGATGGGGGCCAGCCCCCGGGCCTCCCGGGCCCTGTTCCGGGCCGCCCGGGCCTGGGCCGCCATGGCGGGCCGCTCCTTCGTTACCCCGGACGACATCCAGGCCCTGATCCACCCCGTGCTGGCCCACCGGCTGCTGCTCACCAACGAGGCCCGGCTCTCCGGTGTCACCGCTGACGGGGTGCTGGACCAGATCGCCGCCCAGCTTCCCGTCCCCCCGGCGGCGGGAGATGAGTTCCATGGAGCGTAAGGCCCTGTTCGGCCGGGGCTCCAGCCTGCTGATCTCTTCCCCTGCCCTGGTGCTGTTCGGGGCCGGGGTCCTGCTGGCCCTGCGCCTGGGCAGCGGCGGGGGGGCGGGGGGGTGCCTGTTCTTCCTCCTGCTGGGGCTGGGCGNTGGTGCTGTTCGGGGCCGGGGTCCTGCTGGCCCTGCGCCTGGGCAGCGGCGGGGTGGCGGGGGTATGCCTGTTCTTCCTCCTGCTGGGGCTGGCCGCCCGGTGGTGGGGGAGCAGAGCCATACGCGGCGTCTCCATCCAGGTGGAGTGCCCCCGCCCCCGGCTCTTTCCCGGGCAGCAGACCCAGCTCATCTACCATCTGGAGAACGGGAAGTCTCTGCCGCTGATCTGGCTGGAGCTGTCCCAAAACGCCCCGGAGGAGGGGTGCCTCACCCCCGACGATGCCTTTGAGTCCTATCTGCAGCCCGCCCCGGATCAGGAAGGGGGCGCCCCGGTCCCCGCCCTGCGCCAGTCCTTCTCCTTTGTGGGGAGCTGGCAGACCATCCAGGTTGAGAGCACCTGGACTGCCCAGCTGCGGGGACTGTACCGGGTCCACCGACTGGTGGCCCGCTCCGGGGACGGCTTCGGGCTGGTCCAGGGGGAACAGCCCCTCCCCGCCGGGCAGATCCCCGCCATCGCCGTCTATCCCCGGCCGGTGGAGGTGGACCTCTCCCTCTTTCTCCGCCCCCAGTGGGACTGCGCCGCCGGCCGTCAGGGGTGGATGGAGGACAACACCGTGCTCCGGGGCTGCCGGGAGTACCAGCCCGGAGACAGCTGGAAGCATATCAACTGGCGCATGGCCGCCCGGGAGCAGGGCACGCCGGTGAACCTGTACCAGACCATCCAGCCCAGAGGGCTGCGCTTTCTGCTGGATGGGGAGTCCTTCTGCGGTCTCTCCCAGGACTGGAGGGAGCTGGAGGGGGCCCTGGAGGTACTGGCCTCCGTCCTTTCCGGCCTGTCTGGCGCAGGGGTGGACTGCTCCCTCTCCCTCCCCCACTCCCGCCTCTTCGGTCCCATGACCGTCTCCTCCGGGGAGGGCGGCGGGGACGACCTGCTCTTCTATCTGGCGGGCTACCGCTGCCTGGCCCAGCGGGTCCCAGAGGAGAGTCGCTCCCCCCAGGGGCCGGCCTTTCTCCCCTCCCGCTTCGCCGCCGACGCGGTCCCCCAGTCCGGCACCGCCTATCTGATCACCTGCTCCGGCAGCCGCCTCCCCGCCGCCCTGATGGAGCGGCTGGACCCAGGGCAGTTGTGGGTGCTGTGCGCCCAGGACTGGGAGGTCCCCGCCCGGGCCGGGTTCCGGTCCCTCTCCTTGGACTCCCTGCGGAAAGGGGGGAGCCGCCCGTGAACCAGAGCCGTTCCCGCCTTGTCGATTTGGCCGGCCTGCTGTCCAATGTGACTGCCCTGCACACCCTGTTCTCCATCTTCGCCTTCCGTCAGACCGGCCGGTCTGATCCGGCCGGCCTGCTCATCTGGTGCGTCTGCCTCTCCCTGACCTGTGGGGGGCTGGCCCTGTTTCTCCGGCGCCCCCGGACCCAGCGCTCCGTCCTGCTTCTGGCGCTGGCCGCTCTGGCCCTCCAGGGGGCCGTCGTCTGGCTGTGGGGGGTGCGCTATCCCTCCCTGCTGTCCTGGCTGTGCCTGCTTGCCATGTGGGGCTTCTCCTACTTCCGCTGCTATGAGCTGCTGATCCGCCCCACGCCCGCGGAGCAGCTGATGGTCTCCTTCGAGACCGCCTCCCTGGTCCTGCTGGCCGCCGCCCTGTGCACCGCCGCCGGTGTCCTCCCCCTGGACACAGCCCTGGCCCCCGCCGCCGGCACTCTGCTGGCCCTGGCAGCCCTGGCCGGACAGAGAGCCTCCAACAGCCGTCCCGGCGGACAGGCCGCCGGCTCCCTCCGGGGGCGTCTGCTCCTTCTCCTTCTGCTGGCCGCCCTGGGCGGGGGCGCAGCCCTGTGCGTGCTGCTGTTCACCGGCACCGCCGCCCAGGCCCTCACCGCCCTCACCGGCTGGCTGCGTGAGCTGGCCTCTGGGGCGCTGGCCCTTCTGGACCGGTTCTTCCGCTGGCTCTTCTCCCTCTTCCCTGCCCCGGAGACCGGCTCCCTAAACCTACCCGATCCCATCTCCGCCGCAGGCGGCCCGGCCGGCGAGGCCGTCCAGAGCAGCGATGCGGTCCTCTATGTGCTGGCCGGCCTGGTCCTGCTGGCCGGCGTCGGCGCGATCCTTTGGGCCCTCCGCCGGGGCGGAAGCCGCACCCGGTCCCACCCTCCGGTCCGCAGGGGCCGCGTCGTGGACCGCCGCAGCCCACGGGACACCCTGGCAATGCTGTGGTCCCGGCTGGCGGACCGCGTCCGCTTCCAGCTCACCTACCTGGCCCGGCGGAATACCCCCGCCGGCGTGCTGGTGTGGCTGGACCGCCGCCTGAAGCGCCGCCGCAGGGGCCGCCGGCCGGGGGAGACCTGCCGCGCCTTCCTGGACCGGGCGGCGGCGGAGCTGCCCGGCTGTGCCCAAGAGCTGGGGGAGCTGGCCCGCTGTCTGGACCAGCTCTACTTCGGCGGCGGAGCCCCCGCCTTCTCCCCAGCCCGAGCCTCAGAGCTCCGCCGAGCCCTGCGCCTGGCCTCCCGTCCGCCGGAGAGGCCCGCACGGCACTGACTCCCCCTCCGCGCCCCGAGATCTCCCAGTGGAGAGTCCTGGGGCGCTTTTTCTCCCTTTCCGCTGTCCTGTTGGTCAAAAAAACAGCTGTAAACGAAAAAATGCCCCCAATTTTCCGGAAAATACTCTATCCTTTTCCTCCTGTTTGTGATAAGATAGTAACCTCAGTGTGCAGAGGACCGCACGGCGTTTCGGGGCGGGCAGACCGCGGGCGTGCCGCCCTTTGTGCACTGAGCGGACGCAAACTGTTTTTACCATGGAGTGTAAGGAGCGAGACGACTATGATCACCGTCACCGATCTGGGGCTGCAGTACGGCGGACAGCCCCTGTTTTCTCACGTGGACCTGCAATTCACCCGGGGCAACTGCTACGGCATCATCGGCGCCAACGGGGCTGGCAAGTCCACCTTTTTGAAGATCCTGTCCGGGGACCTGGAATCCACCAGCGGCACCGTGTCCATCCTGCCCAACGTGCGCATGTCGGTACTGAAGCAGGACCAGAACGCCTATGATGCCTACAACGTCATGGACACCGTCATCATGGGCAACCAGCGCCTATATGAGGTGGGCAGGGAGAAAGAGGCCATCTACGCCAAGGAGGAGATGACCGACGAGGACGGAATGCGGGCCTGTGAGCTGGAGGAGGAGTACGCCGAACTGGGCGGCTGGGAGGCGGAGAGTGACGCCAGCCGCATTCTCCAGGGGCTGGGCATCGGCACGGAGTATCACACCAGCGACATGGCCACCCTGGATGCCCGTCTGAAGGTGAAAGTGCTGCTGGCCCAGGCCCTGTTCGGCAATCCGGACATTCTGATGATGGACGAGCCCACCAACAACCTGGACATCGACGCCATCAACTGGCTGGAGGACTTCCTGCTAGACTTTGAGGGCACCGTCATCGTGGTCAGCCACGACCGCCATTTCCTCAATACCATCTGCACCCACATCGTGGATATCGACTACAACAAGATCAAGATGTATGTGGGCAACTACGACTTCTGGTATGAGTCTTCTCAGCTGGTGCAGCAGCTCATCAAGAATCAGAACAAGAAGAACGAGGAGAAGATCAAGGAGCTCCAGGACTTCATCTCCCGCTTCTCCGCCAACAAGTCCAAGAGCAAGCAGGCCACTGCCCGGCGCAAGCTGCTGGACAAGCTCACCGTGGAGGAGATGCCTGCCTCCTCCCGCCGCTACCCCTGGGTGGGCTTTTCCCCCGACCGGGAGGTGGGCAAGGACATCCTCTTTGTCACCGATGTATCCAAGACCATCGACGGGGTGAAGGTGCTGGACAAGGTCTCCTTCATTGTGGAGCACGGGGACAAGATCGCCTTTGTGGGTGACAATGAGAACGCTCACACCGCCCTGTTCAAGATCCTCGCCGGCGAGATGGAGCCCGACGAGGGCACTGTGAAGTGGGGGCAGACCGCCACCTTCTCCTACTTCCCCAAGGACAACACCGAATATTTCAAGGACTGCGACGACAATCTGGTACAGTGGCTGCGCCAGTTCTCCCCTGATCCCCAGGAGCAGTATCTCCGTGGCTTCCTGGGCCGGATGCTCTTCTCCGGCGACGAGGTGTATAAGCCCGTGAAGGTCCTCTCCGGCGGTGAGAAGGTGCGGTGCATGCTCTCCCGGATGATGCTGTCCGGGGCCAACGTGCTCATGCTGGACCAGCCCACCAACCACCTGGATCTGGAGTCCATCGCCGCCCTGAACAACGGCCTGGAGGCGGTCAAGTGCAATGTGCTGGTCTCCTCCCACGATCACCAGCTCATCCAGACGGTGTGCAACCGGGTCTTCGACTTCACTGAGGACGGCAGGCTCATCGACCGGAAGCTGACCTATGACGAGTATTTGGAGCGGCAGAAGGAGCAGCAGGGCTGAGCGCCGCCTGCCCCCCATCCCACTGACTCAGGAGTGAAGCTCATGTCTCAATATGAATCTGAAATCAAGCGCAGAAGGACCTTTGCCATCATCTCCCATCCCGATGCGGGCAAGACCACACTGACGGAGAAGTTCCTGCTCTACGGCGGGGCCATCGCCCAGGCCGGCCAGGTGAAGGGCAAGAAGAACACCCGGGCGGCCACCTCCGACTGGATGGAGATCGAGAAGCAGCGCGGCATCTCGGTGACCTCCTCGGTGATGCAGTTCCAGTATGAAGGCTTCTGCATCAACATCCTGGACACCCCGGGACACCAGGACTTTTCTGAGGACACCTACCGCACCCTGATGGCCGCCGACTCCGCCGTCATGGTCATCGACGCGGCCAAGGGCGTGGAGGCCCAGACCCGGAAGCTGTTCAGGGTGTGCGCCATGCGGGACATCCCCATCTTCACCTTCATCAATAAGATGGACCGGGAGGCCCGGGACCCCTTTGAGCTGTGCGAGGAGCTGGAAAAGGAGCTGGGCATCGACACCTACGCCATGAACTGGCCCATCGGCTGCGGCAAGGAGTTCCAGGGCGTCTACGACCGCCAGAACCGCCAGATCATCCATTTCACCTCCAACACCAACGCCAGGGCCGCCACTGCCACCCAGATCGAGCTGGACGACCCGGCTCTGGCCGGGCTCATCGGCCAGGCCAAAAAGGACCAGCTCACCGACGAGATCGAGCTGCTGGACGGGGCCTCCTGCGACTTCGACATGGACCGGGTGCGCCACGGGAAGCTGTCCCCGGTGTTCTTCGGCTCCGCCCTCACCAACTTCGGCGTGGAGCCCTTTCTGGAGGAATTTCTCCGCATGACCACGCCTCCCCTGCCCCGGAAGGCGGGAGAGGATATCATCGACTCCTTTGATGACGATTTCTCCGCCTTTGTCTTCAAGATCCAGGCCAACATGAACAAGGCCCACCGGGACCGCATCGCCTTTATGCGGGTGGTGTCCGGCCGTTTTGATGCGGATAAGGAGGTCTACCACCTCCAGGGCGGGAAGAAGATCCGTCTTTCCCGCCCCCAGCAGCTGATGGCGGCAGAACGGGAGATCATCGAGGAGGCCTACGCCGGGGACATCATCGGCGTGTTCGACCCGGGCATCTTCTCCATCGGGGACACCCTGTGCGCCCCAGGGAAAAAGTTCCAGTTCGACCCCATCCCCACCTTCGCCCCGGAGCACTTTGAGCGTATCCGCTCGGTGGACACCATGAAGCGCAAGCAGTTTCTCAAGGGGGTGGAGCAGATCGCCCAGGAGGGCGCCATTCAGATCTTCAAGACCCCCTACACCGGCATGGAGGAGGTCATCGTAGGCGTGGTGGGCACCCTTCAGTTCGACGTGCTGGAGTACCGCCTGCGCAGCGAGTACAACGTGGAGCTGTACAAGGAGGGCCTGCCCTTCGAGTACCTGCGCTGGATCGTGAAGGAGGACGAGGACGCCCCCCCGCTGAAGGAGGAGGACCTGCTGCTCCCCAACGACGCCAAGCTGGTGGAGGACTACAAGGGCAATCAGCTGCTGCTATTCGCCTCCCAGTGGTCCATCCAGTGGGTCCAGGACCGGAACAAGGGCCTTCAGCTGGCAGAGTTCGGCGGCGCAAAATTTTAAAAACATCAAATCAGCGGCTCCGTGGAAGCTCTCTTCCGCGGAGCCGCTGTTCTTTCATTCAAGCTTGGTCCAGCTCTGCCGGGCCATCCGACGGCAGGCCAGGGCTGTGGCCAGGAAGTAGCCTCCGTAGACCAGGATCAGCACAGCGGCTGTGGCCAGGCTACTCCCCACCGAGTCCACCTCGCCCGCCGTGGCAATGATGTCGTTGGCCGCCTTCATCCCCACCATGGAGTGGATCAGGGCCAGCCCCAGGGGCATCAGGAAGGCCAGAGCCACCTGCTGGGAGGCCGAGCGGGCGATGAGGCCGTCGTCCGCCCCCAGCCGGCGGAGCATGGCGTACCGCTTCTGGTTGTCCGCCGCCTGGCTCAGCTGCTGGAGGGCCAGCACCGCGGCCGCCGCCAGCAGGAAGGTGAAGCCCAGATACAGCCCCAGAAACAGGGCCAGGATCTTGGAGCCCATGATGCTCTGATAGGCGTCCAGGCGGCTGGAGAAGTGGAGGGCGTAGTCCAGGTCCAGGGGGCGGATCAGCTGGAGCAACTCGGCCTCCGTCCGCTCCTCGTCCCCTCCGGCGTAGTCCACAAACCACACCTGCCGCCGCACCTCCAGCTGTCCAGCCAGCTCGTCTGGGACCACTGCGTAGCTCAGGGACAGCCCGCCGGTGACCGCCCGGCGCTCTGGGTCGTCAGGCACCATGGGCACCTCCTCATGACAGCTCCCCCGCCCGCCGTGGGCCAGCAGGGCGTTATAGTCGGAGAGCCGGATAGCCGCCGACACCTCCTCCACCCCGGTGACCGCTGGGTCATTGTAGTAAAACAGTACGTCCAGCTGCTCTCCCAGACGGTCCAGGTCAAAGCCGCCCTCCGCCAGCACGGCCGGGAAGTCCACAAGGCCCGCGCTGTCGGCGGACTGATTCTGTACCGTCAGATCAAAGGGAGCCTCTTCATCGGCCGCCGCCTCCAAGGTGGAGTTGAGTCCGATGGAGCTGGCGGTGATGCCGACGGCCAGCAGCAGCAGGATGCAGATGACCGTCATGGACAGGTAGGTGGAGTGGACCCTGCTCAGCCACTGGCGCAGGGTGAATAGGTTCAGCCCCCGGAAGTAGAGCCCGGGCCGGCTCTGGACCAGCTTCACCACAAAGCCGGACAGGGACTTAAAAATCAGCAGAGTGCCCAGGGTGCCCAGGAACAGCATGGCCGCACAGATGGGCAGGACCGCCACAGCGATGGCCATGCCAAAGGTCAGCAGGATGGCATAGGCGGCCGCCAGGCAGACCGCCCCCAGCACGAACTGGACCACCGCCAGCCCCAGGGGCCTCTCCCGCAGCTCCTCATTTTTCCGCTCCCCCTGCATTAGGTCGATAAGCCGGGCCCGGGACACCTGGATGCCGCTGAACACCATCACGAGCAGAAAGATCAGGCCGAAATAGCCCACTGTGCGCACCGTTGCCCGAGGGGAGAAGGCCAGGGCGAAGGCGTCTACCCGGATGGAGAACATGGACAGAGTGAGGGCAGACAGGCCCTGGGAGGCCGCCAGGCCCAACAGCAGCCCCGCCGCCAGAGAGATCAGGCCGATGACCAGCGTCTCCAGCACCAGCAGTCCTGACACCTGCCGCTGGCTCAGGCCCAGCAGCAGATAGGTCCCCAGCTCCCGCTTGCGTCGGAGGATGAGGAACGTGTTGGCATACAGGATCAAACAGGCCAGCACCACCGCCACAAAGACGGAGAAAATATCCAGAATGGTCTGGATCAGCTGGGCCATGGGGTTTTGGCTCTGAGCCAGATAGACCATTACCCCCTGCCCGTCAATGGAATTAAAGGTATAAAACAGACACACGCCAACGGTGAGGGTGAGCAGATACACCCCGTAGTCCCGAAAGGAGCGGCGGACGTTCCGCAGGGCCAGCTTAGAGAACATCTTCCATCTCTCCTCCCAGTTGGGACACTACCCGGATGATCTGGGCGAAGAACGCCCGCCGGTCCATCCCGCCCCGGCTCAGTTCCAGGAAGATCTGCCCGTCCCGCAGGAAGATCACCCGGTGGCAGCAGCTGGCGGTGAAGGCGTCGTGGGTCACCATCAGAATG
Source organism: Clostridium phoceensis (assembly GCF_001244495.1). Classification (NCBI taxonomy): domain Bacteria; kingdom Bacillati; phylum Bacillota; class Clostridia; order Eubacteriales; family Clostridiaceae; genus Clostridium; species Clostridium phoceensis. The sequence continues at coordinate 518,411 of NZ_LN866274.1, forward strand.
GTGGTCTGCCGGATCTGGTTCAGCTCCTCCAGCCGCTCCAGCAGCATCCGGGCGGATCTGGAGTCCAGCGCGCCGGTGGGCTCGTCGGCCAGCACCAGGGCGGGTCGGGTGACGATGGCCCGGGCCGCAGCGCAGCGCTGCTGCTGCCCGCCGGACATCTGGTAGGGGTATTTGTCCAGACAGTCCTGGATGCCCAGCAGCCGGGCGTTCTCCTCCACCTGTTCCCGGATCTCTCCCGCCGGCGTCCTGACGATGGACAGGGCCAGGGCGATATTCTCAAAGGCCGTCAGGGTGTCCAGCAGGTTGCAGTCCTGAAAGATAAAGCCCAGCCGTTCCCGGCGGAAGCGGGCCAGTTCCTTTCCCCTCAGGTCGGACAATTCCTTCCCATCTACCAAGATGGAGCCGGAGGTGGGCCGGTCGATGGTGGAGACACAGTTGAGCAGAGTGGTCTTGCCCGAGCCGGAGGCCCCCATGATGCCCACATATTCTCCGCCTCTCAGGGAAAAGCTGACCCCGTTCAGGGCCGTCGTAGCGGCCCCCCGCTTTCCATAGACCTTTTTTAGGTCTGTGACCTTCAAGATTTCTTCCATATTCATGCGCTCCTTGCCGCAGGCGGCTCCGCCGCCCCAAAATGGTTTATTGAAACTGTATGAATGATACCATACAGTTGCTTCAAATGCTCTAAAGGAGCTCTTAGGGTTTTCTTAAGAAATCATAAAGCCAGGGACAAAAAAGCGCGCCCCGGATGGGGCGCGCCAGAAAGCAGGAGGAACAAACAGGAGAAACGCACTGTCACCGCAGGTCAGACAGTCAAGTGGTATCGGGACATCCATTCGTTGATCTGAATGAGGTAGGCCAGCATCTGGGGCCCGGCCATCAGCTGCCCGAACCAGGGCTTTCCATAGTCCCCTGCGTCGGACAACAGCCCTGCGCGCAGGGCTTTCTCGTCCACCAGGCTGTGGATGGGGGCGTCCCGGTCGTCCAGGATGGTGAGCAGCCTGGCCCGGACCAGCTGCTCATACAGGGGGTCGTGGGTCTTGGGGTAGGGGCTCTTGGGCCGGCGGAGCAGCTCCTCCGGGAGCAGGCCTTCGGCCGCGTCCCTCAGCACCTGCTTGCGCTGCCCGTTCATAGCCTTCATTGCCCAGGGGATGTTCCACACATACTCCACCAGATGGTGGTCACAGAAGGGGACCCGCACCTCCAGCCCGGCGGCCATACTCATGCGGTCCTTCCGGTCCAGCAGGGTGGACATGAACCAGTTCAGGGACAGCCAGCCGACCTCCCGGCGGCGGCGTTCCCACAGGGCCTCCCCCGGCAGGGCCGGCATCTCCGCCAGGGACTGCTGGTAGCGGGCCTGGACATAGTCCTCCACCTGGAGGCTCTCCCACAGCTCTGGCTTCACCACCGCCCTTCGGAACTCCAGGTCCGGACACCAGGGGAAGGTGTCCGCCTCCAGCAGCTCCGACCGCTCAAACCAGGGGTAGCCGCCAAACACCTCGTCAGCGCACTCCCCGGAAAGGGCCACCGTGTGCCGCTCCGCTACCTTCCGGCAGAAATACAGCAGGGAGGAGTCCACATCCGCCATCCCCGGCAGGTCCTTGGCCTCCACGGCCTCAGGGAGCAGCTGGAGCAGGGAGGGGATGTCGCACCGCAGCACCCGGTGTCGGGTACCCAGTGCCCGGACCGCCTTCTTTACCCAGGGAGCGTCGGCGTCCGGCTGGAAAGCGGACGCCTTGAAATGCTTCCGGTTGCCCACATAGTCAAAGGAGTAGGTCTCCAGGGGCTCCCGCCCCTGCTCCTGATAGGCCCGGGCGGCCACCGCGGTAATGATGGAGGAGTCCAGCCCGCCAGACAGGAAGGTGCACAGGGGCACGTCGCTGACCAGCTGCCGCCGGATCGCTCCCTCCAGGAGATGGCGCACCTTCTCCACCGTCTCCTCGTAGCCGTCCTCGTGGGGGCGGCTCTCCAGTGCCCAGTACCGACGGATCTGGAGGCCCTCCGGGCCGGCCGTCAGCTGACAGCCCCCCTTCAGTTCCCGGATCCCCTCGAATACACCTGCCCCCGCTGTACGGGCGGGGCCGATGCCCAGCACCTCGCACAGCCCCTGCCGGCCCAGCCGTGGCTCTAGGCCCGGATATTGGAACAGTGCCTTCAGCTCGGATGCAAACACCAGTGCCCCGTCCTTCCAGGCATAGAAGAATGGCTTGACGCCGAACCGGTCCCTGCAGCACATCAGCCGCCTCCGCCCCCCGTCCCAGAAAGCAAAGGCGAAGATGCCCTCCAGCCGTTGGGCCGCCCCATCCCCCCAGGCGATGCAGGCGTTGAGCAGCACCTCGGTGTCCGACTCCGTCTCAAAGGAGAAGCCCAGCTTCCGAAGCTCCCGGCGCAGCTCATCGGTGTTATAGAGCTCGCCGTTGTAGATCAACACATATTCCACGCCGTCCCGCACCCGGGCCATAGGCTGCTGCCCCCGCTCCGGGTCGATGACCGCCAGGCGTCGGTGGACCAGGACGCAGTCCGCTCCCTGCCAGAGTCCCTTTCCATCCGGTCCCCGGTGGGCAAGGGTCTCCCCCATCCGCTCTCCCGCTTCCCGCCAGACCGGGCCCGCGTTGTCCCGGGTAAAATCACAAAATCCGCAGATACCGCACATAAGTAAGCTCCTTTATCAGCCTTGGACCGGGAGCCCGGGCAGACGGGTCCGCCGCCGCCCGGTCCACATCCCATTGTATGCATGCGCCTCAGGTCTGTTACAGCAGAAACAGACCCAGCCCCCAGGCCAGCGAGGCCAGGACCGCCCCCGCAGCTCCCCAGGCCGGTCCGGGAAGCTGCCTGCCCCGGGCGTTCCATGCCCGGCTGCGGCGGAGATAGCCGTCCGCCGCCTGTCTGGCCTCCCGGATGACCTGGTCCGCGCTGACCCCCTCTCTGGCCAATGCCTCTTCTTTCACGATGAAAATGGCCTCCTCGAAGAGCTTGGGGTCCGGGGATTTCACCAGGATGACCTGGCGTGTGATGCCTTTGACCATGAGATACCTCCTCCGTTTCCGGGGCCCCTGCCGTGAGCCCCCTGTGTACACAGTTATTCTTGCCCAATTTTACCGGGTATATTCCGGCCCGGCCCGCCGTACACTGGATCTTGCCAAGAGATCTGAAGGAGGGGCGGAGATGGACGATGAATCCAAGGAGCAGCTGCTGTCCCTGGCGCTGGTATGTGCGGTCAATCTGGCCGTGATCCTTCTCATCCCGGTGCTCCAGGGGCGGCTTTGATCCCGTAGGAAAATGCCCCTGGCGGCCGCATCCATACGGCCGCCAGGGGCATTTGCTGCCAGGCAAAGGGTCCGCGCACTTGACCTCTACGTTCTCCGCGCGATCCGCACCACCAAGGCGGTGCGGTCATCGGTGGCTCCCTCCGGGCTGTCGGTGATCAGACTCCGGGCCAGCTCCTTGGGGCTCTCCCCATCGAATTTAGCCAGCCGCTCCCGGACCCAGGCGTCGTCCCCAGTTCCGGCGATGCCGTCGCTGACCATAAGGACGCAGTCCCCCGCCTCCAGCCGCAGCCGGGTATGGTCGGGCACCGCGTGCTCCGAAGGGGCCAGCCCAGCGGGCAGGGAGCTGCCTGCGATCCGCCGCACCGAGCTCCCTCTCCGCACATAGGTGGGGGCAGCTCCCAGCTTGTACACCGCCCCCTCCCCTGTGAACAGGTCCACCTGAAGCAGGTCCACTGTGGTGAACCCCCCCTCCTCCTCTCCCCGAAGGGCCAGGGCAGAATTCAGTGTGGCCAGGGCGTGGCCCGTCTCCACCCCCGCCATCAGGAACTGCTCCAGCAGGCGGACAGCCAGGGAGCTCTCCCGGCCCGCCCCGGGCCCGCTCCCCATGCCGTCGCACAGCAGCACATAGAGGGTGCCGTCCTCCCGCTTGAAGTAGGTCCCGGCGTCCCCGCTCACCGTCTCCCCGTCCTTCTTCCGGGCTGCCACGCCCGCTACCGCCATCAGCGGCTCCAGCTGGATCAGAGTCAGGCTCTCCTCCCCCGCCTCCGCTCGGGTAGGCACACCCAGCAGATCCGATAGGGCGGCCAACTCCTCCGGTGTGTCCAGAGTCTGGCATCCCTCCCCCTTCAGCTCCGCCCGCAGACGGCCGTACTCGTCCCGGTACACTGCCGTCTCCATCTCCAGTCCCAGCAGAGCCAGGTGCCGCCTCAGCTTCTGATTGCCTGCCGGGTCCGGGATCAGCTCCCGGCTCAGCTCTGCCGCCGCCGTCCCCAGAAGGGCGGACAGCTCCCCATACTGCCGGCACACCGCCGCCCGGCTCTCCCGGATGCGGCTGTTGTACTGCCGGCGGTAGAGCAGGGCGGTGAGCTCCTGGTTCACCGCCTCCACAAAGGCGGGGAAGTGGAGGCAGCGGTCGGCGAAGTAGCGGGGGTAGTCGCTGGCCACTCCCCGCCCCCGCTCCAGCATGGGGGCCGTGGCGTCGTTGAGGGCGTTGAAGGTGGTCACATAGTCCCGCTCCCAGCAGCTGGACCGGAGGGAGCAGGTCCGGCACACCCGACAGGCCGCCCGGTCAAAGACCGCCGCCACATCGTTGTCGTTCTCCGGCACCCGGAAGGAGCCCCGCAGGGACTCGTACAAGGTACGGAAGGCGGCGGCGGTGGCCTCCAGCTTTTTCTGCACATAGCCCTGGGCCCTGCCATCCGGGGGCGCCGTCGGGGCTGGGGCCAGCAGGCCTCCCAAGCGCTTCCACTGGCGCTCCGGCACCATGAAAAAAGCCACCGAACCCAGAAACACCTCATACAGGATGGCCAGGGTCAGCCCCCGGTCCCAGGTCCACAGGACGGCGGCCCCGTCCGCCGCCGCGAAGGCCGCCGCCGCCCACACCCGTTTCTTGCCCCGGAAGGCCCCTGCTGCCAGAGTGGCCAGCCCCCAGGCCATGGCGTAGAGTGGGACGCCCGAGCCCGCCAGATCCATGGACAAGCCGATGGTCACCCCAAGTACGGCTCCTGCCGCCAGTCCGCCCTGCCAGGCCCCCGCCAGCACCAGACAGGCTCCCAACGTCCGGCCGAAGGAGACATCCTTCCATAGATACAGGTTGGAGAGGGAGATCAAGGTGGTACACACCAGGACCAGGGCCCCGGTCCGCCGGGCTGCGGAGCATACCCCCTCCCCGCTCCCCCGCCGTATAGGCAGCAGCAGCACCCGGTAGCACCAGGCCGCGGCCACCGTCAGGGCGATCTCACTAAGGAAGTAGATCACGTCCACTGTTCGCCAGCCCCCCTGGGACAGGTAGATGAAGCCGGTGCAGCCGTTCATCAGGCCTGCCACCCCGGGCATGGTCCAGGGCCTCTGGAAGAGCTTCATGTCGTAAAATGCAAAGCCCACCGCGAAGGTCAGGATGGCAGCGGACAGATAGCGCAGCGCATCAGAGAAGCCCAGCAGGGTCAGATAGCCGAATCCCGCCCCCAGCAGGGCCGCCCCGCCGCACAGTCCGGTGCCTGATGCCCCCACCATGGCCACGCCGAAGGGGGCGAAGCCGCCGAACACCTCCGCCCCTGCCAGCACCGCCGCCAGCATTAGATGGATGCCCACCTCTGCCGTCCGCAGCACCGCCGGGCCGCTCAGCCCTGTCCGCCCCAGCCGGGCCGTCTGCCCCCGCAGCCTCGTCAGCCGCATTTTCAGATCCTCTCTGGCCGCCATCTCGTCTCCTCCTATGTAGCTTCCGGCTTGTCCGGAACGTTGTGCCCCACATTATAATCCATTATTTGGAAAAACATGGTCGGAATCAGGAGACGATTTCCTCCGGCGGCCTTTTTCCCTCCGGTTGCTTTTTGCCAGGCAATATGATATTATAACAATAGACCTATTGGGTGAGCACCTACCATCAGTCAGGCTGTTTCAGTCTGGCTTTTTTTATGGAAACAGAGAAAAGGAGGTCAACAGAAATGATGTTAAAAGTATTGGGGATGGCGCATGAGCAGGCCGTCAAAGGACTGATCCGGGATGCCTTTTCGGCGGAACCCTGGTGTGACCGCTGGGAGGATGAGGATGTGTTTCATTCCTATATTCTGGACGTGATGGGCAATCAGAATTCTTTGGCCCTGGGACTTTTTTCGGAAGATGTCCTGATTGGGATCTCTCTGGGCCGTCTGCGGCACTGGTACAATGGCATTGAATACTGCATTGACGACCTGTGCATTGCCTCAGAACATCAGGGACAAGGGTTCGGGTCCCTGTGGATCCAGCTGATCCGAAATTATGCCTGTCAGCACGGCTTTCGGAACATCTCGCTCCAGACCAAAAGAAACGCGCCCGCTTACCACTTTTATCAAAAAACCGGCTTTGAAGAGCAGGAGGACCGGGTCTGCTTTTCTCTGGACTGCCTTCCATGATCTGAGGGCAGTCCCCCGCCGCGCTCATCGCGCGGTCGATTTTTGCTCAGAGGGCAGAAGTGCCATAAAATTTTTTCTCTGGAATGTATAACCATCCCCGGGCCTGTCCACAATAGGCTTCGGAGGTGGTTCCATGAAACGAACCGTATTTCAGAAACTGGGCGACTTCGTACTGGGAAAGGGCTTCTACATAGTCCTTTTCCTCTGTGTCGCCACCATTGGAATTTCGGGCTATTACCTTGTTCGCACCGTCAGCAGCACCCCCGGAGAGGCGGAACCGGTCACCGGCAGCCCCACCGTGGTCCTTCCCGACAGCAGCCAGAATGCGGCTCCCCCCCATACCACTCCCTCTGTCACCACACCCACCACGCCTACTGTGACCGAGCCAGAGGAGAGCGGGAGCCAGGAGGCTTCCCTCCCCCAGACCGTGGAGGAGGAGCCGGCCGAGACGGTCCAGCCAGTGGAGGAGGATCCTGTTCCCGCTGTCTTCACCTGGCCGGTGAAGGGGGAGATCCTCTCCGGCTTCAGCCTGGAGGTGCTGGCCTATGATGAGACCATGGGCGACTGGCGCACCCACAGCGGCGTGGACATCGCCGCCAGCGTGGGCACCAACGTGCTGGCCATCAGCGCGGGCACGGTCCAGGGAGTCTACGATGACGACCTGATGGGCACCTGCGTGGTAGTGGACCACGGGGACGGCCTGACCAGCATCTACTGCAACCTCAGCGCCAAGCCAACTGTTTCGGAGGGTGACACCGTCAGCACCGGCACCGTGCTGGGCGTGGTGGGTGAGACCGCCATCGCCGAGAGCAGCCGCCCCTCCCATCTCCATCTGGAGATGGCCCAGGACGGCAAGGCGGTGGACCCTGTGAGCTACCTGCCCCAGCGCTGAAGGATCAAAAGAGCTCCACGCCCTTGATGGGTGTGGAGCCCTTTGCTGTCTGCGGAATAATCTTATCCCCCGCCCCGCCATGCCTTTCACCGAGGGAGAAGGGCCCTCTTCAAGCCCGCCGGGCCAGGACTTCCAGCATATGGTCCGCGAACCGGTCCAACCGATCCCGGACCCCGGGCAGCCCCATGGCCTCCCCTGGGTCATTGGCTGTCTCCAGCAGGGCAAAGCGTCCTGGCAGATAGAAGGACTTGTTCATGTTCATGGCCGAGATCAGCTGCCGGGCCACCAAGTCGCTGCCCGAATAGCCAGAGACCACCAGGGCGAACAGGGCCTTGTCATAGAAGCGGGTCTGGCGGAACAGGGCGGTGAGGCGGTTGATGAAGGCAGTGAGATTAGCGGAGAGTGCGTCGTTGTAGTTGGGGCACAGCATGACCACCCCGTCGGCCCGGCGCACCGCGGGATAGACCTCCCGGGACATGACTCCGCCATAGAAGCACTCCCCCTTCTCCCCGAAGTGGATACACATGGTGTAGGGACAGCCGGAGCAGTCGTCCAGTGTCCCGTTGCGCAGGCCGATCTCCTGGACACTGCACACCTCCCCCAGCCGCTCCCGCACCCCTGCCCACAGAGCCATGGTGTTGGATGTGTGGTGGCTGGAGGCGTGGAGGACCAGCAGCTCAGGCCGCTCCTTTTTGGGGAAAGTGAAGGTGTCCAGACGCTGGACCAGCTCCTGTGCCGCCGCCAGATAGGCCCCCATCAGGTCGGTGCCCAGGTTTTTGGCCTGGACGCGGAAGTTGGCCAGGGAGCCCGTCCCCTCCACCAGCGGCCGCCCGATGAGGGTGCATCCCGCCATATCTGCGGCTAGGGCCAGCTCTCCGGCGGTGGATTTGGTGTACAGCTCTCCGGGGCCATCCACGATCAGCGCGGCGGTGCATCCCTCCAGCAGGTCCGGCTCCCGCCGCAGCCGGGAGAGCATGCGGTAATACTCCAAATTCTGCCCCGCCCCGTCCAGGGCCAGGGCAAACAGGACCCGGTCTCCCGGCCTCAGGTCCAGCTCCTCCGCGGTGCGGATGGTCCTCCCCTCCCGGTCCGCCAGGGCGTGGGAGAGGATACCGGACAGGCGGACGTCCGCCTCCGGCCGGCCCGGGTATGGATGGATCAAAATGATGGACATGAGATCGCCTTCTTCAAAAGTTGATGTGCGGAGAGACCGGAAAGTTCAGTCTTTTCCCAGGGGTGGCCGCCGACCGTCCACAAAGGACAGGGACCCCAGGGCGGTGATCACCGCAGCGACAGAGAGGTGGAGCGCCACATTGGGGGGCGTAAAGTTGTAGGTATTGGACACCTCACCAAACTCCATCAAAAACCGGCAGGCCAGCCCCAAAAGCGTCATACCGAGGGCGAGGGCAGCTGATCTCCACACCTTGTTCCGGCTATACAGCACACCCAGGAGCTGTCCGATCTCAAAGTAACCAAAGCAGAGCATTAGCACAAAATACCAGCTGCCAAGCTGCCGCCCTGTGGTGAAATTATAGATGGGGAAGCCAGAACAGCCGAAAAGCACCAGAAATGTACAGAGACCGATAAGCCAGCGGATGCGGTGGGCCAAAATTTTTTCTCTCATGGGACACCTCCTTTGTCATGCAGGGCAAGTTATTCCATTCGGATGCAGGGGCACAACAAATCGCGTCCTTACCGGTTTTCCCTCTATAATACCGACTTCAAATGCTCCGCCGCCTCTCGGATATGGCCGAACAGGGGGTCCGGGATACGGGGCAGCAGCTCGGTCTCCACCCCGGCAGGGGTATAGCGGTTCTTGACCCCCATAAAGACCCCGTCCAGGAAGACGGAGCCGCAGTGCCACGCCCCCCGCAGGGTAAGCAGGATGGACAGGGCTCCGGAGGACAGTGCAGGGGCTACATAGGGCTTAAAGCCGATCTCCCGCATGACCAGATTGGCGGTGACCGTCCTGTGGGTCAGCTCCCGGGAGACCTCCTCGTCGTAGTGGTCGATGGAGTTGGCGATGAACAGTCCCGTGCCGTGGGGGCCGAAGGAGCGCCCCTCCGTCAGGAAGGAGGCCAGCCTGGGGTCCCGCTTTGCAAAGTAAGCCGCCCGGGCGTTCATCACCCCCAGGCCGAAGCCCTGGATCTGCTCTGGCCGCAGGCCCTTTCCATCCCATACGCCGTTCTCGTCCCGGTTGCTCTCTAGATAGGCGGTCTTGGCCAGGGGGTCCACCGGGTCGGACACCGCGCACCACAGCCCCTGGAAGTTGGCCGCCCGTGCCATGCGGGCGTACTGCTTCACAATGGCGGCGTTGTTTTCGAACTGGGCCATGCGCACGTCCTTCACCTGGGAGCCCACCGGCGGGATGCCCCGGGAGGCCACAAAGACGAACACATCGCAGTCAAACAGCTTTTCCAGGGAAATGACCTCCACTTCCGGAAATGCCCCGTAGTCCCAGGGCAGGCTGATCTGCCCCATCTCGAACTCCCACCGGGCAGTGATCTGGTCGGAGAGGTCGCAGATGCCGATGGATGAGATCACATCCCCGCCCAGCAGCTTCAGCCCGGTGAGCAGAGTGGAACCCACGTCCCCGATGGCCAGGATATTGACCCGCTTTTTCTCCGTCCCGGCCCTCTGGGACAACACCTGCTCCCACCCCGCCCGGCCGGTATTGACGGCGGTGAGCATCCCCTCCTCCAGGGCGGCGGACAGGGGCGCGTCCAGGGGAAAGTCCGGCAGGCGGGAGGCGTCCAGCACCTCCAGGCCGTGGGGGGCCCTCAGCTGGCCCGGACAGTTCACCTTGAAGGAGCCCCGGCCCAGCACCGGGTCCCCCTCCACCAGATAGCAGATCGGAGTCCCCGGGGCGGGCTCCGCCTTGAGATAGGGGAGATCCCTCCGCTCAGAGGCCAGGAGCTTTCCACCCTTTTCATAATAATAGAACATAATATTACACCTCGCAATGGCTTCCCGCAGATTATTTCCAGCAGTCGGCGGAGGTCAGCCCCGGGGGTGGGTCCTCAGCAGCTGCTCCAGGTCGTTCTCCAGATAGACCGACGCGGCCAAGTTGGGGTCATAACCCAGGCAGGTGCCCTTGTCGGGACACAGGGGCAGGATGACCGCCTCAGCCAGCCGGCCCAGAGTCAGATTCCGGCCGTAGAGTGCCCGGTACTCCCGCTCCAGGGTGCCGATCACATCCCGGGCGGACTCCAGGCAGCAGCGGGAGAGTTGGAAGACGGCCTCCTCCCCGCACTCTTTGGCGAAGGGAGGGACGGCATAGGGCAGGATGTGGTTGATTCCCGGCAGCAGGCCGGGAACTGGGGGCCGGGAGCGGCGCACTGTGTTGCCCCCGATGAAGGGATACAGGGTGGCCTCCACGAACCACTGCCGCAGAGAGGGCAGGAAGTACACGCTGTCTACCGGCCGCTTCTGCTGACTCATCAGGTCCCGGCCGTAGCCGGAGAGGATGCCCACCAGGACAAGCTGGATGTCCACCCCCTCCTGGCGCAGGACGGGGTCCAGGGCCTTGATGCGCACCCCGGGGTGCATCAGGTCGTCCACCAGGATGACGGGCCGGTCAAAGGATTTGATGGTGCGCACCTGGCAGGGGATGGAGGCGTAGTTGGGAAATGCCTCGATGGTGCTCTCGCTGAGGTCAGGGGAGTACACCCGGTCGGTGTGGATGGTCTTGGTGACCGTGTTGGGCACAGTCTTGCCCCGGAGCAGCTTACCGAAGGGGACGCACATATATTTCCCCAGCTTCCGGGGGGTGGTGGGCTCTTGGGGCACCTGGTTGAACTGGGTGATCATCCGCAGCAGCCGGTGGTGGATCACGTCGGCAGACAGGGTGAGGACCAAGTTGCCTGGATACAGGCCGGTGAGGGCGGTCTGGAGCCGCTGGTGTCCCCGCCGGATGGCGGCGAGCACCCTGGGGTTGCGGCTCAGGGGCTCCTGAATGGTGGTCTCCAAATTCTGGAGCAGCACCACCGGGGCCCGCAGATCGGCCTCCAGCGGCCCCCCATCCCGGCGGATGAAGCCCTGCCGCCGGAAGAGCTCCTCTGTCTCCGGGGGGCACAGCCCCTCGTGGGGGTGGAAGACAGCGTAGACGCACTCCGCCTCCAGGGCGTGGGAGAGCACCTCGCTGACCAGCAGCTGGGCATAGTCCTTCTCCTGCTCCTCTTCGGCGGCCAGGCCGGTGATGAACAAAGTCTTACCTCCCGCCCGCAGGCGCACCTGGTCCGCCAGATCGGCGTTTTGAAACGCGGAGTAGAGGTCGGCTGTAGACAGATAGCGGAAGCTGAGCCAACCCAGCATGGGCTCCCCGCCCTCCCGACGGTGGCGCAGCACCAGCAGCTGGTCCCCGTCCCGAAGGATAGCGGTCCGCAGGCTCTCCCGCTCCCGGTGCCCAGCAGTGACATCGGCCACCAGCAGGGGGTCCGGCCGCTCCACCCACTGGAAGGACAGGTCCCGGGCGTTGAGCAGGGGCTTGTCCTGGGTGTCGCGGAGGTACAGGCCGTTCTGATAGATGAAGTCCTGGATCACCGGGTCGATGAAGGTGGAGATGTCCCGGTTCATGTCCACGTTCTCCCGGATACGGGTAGAGCTGATGTCCTCCAGGTGGGGGGGCAGCTGGAGCTGGATCACTTTTCCGGTGATGCCCAGCTCCTTTCCCTCCGGCAGGGGGGGCTGGCCCGCCCTGCGGAAGATGATGTGGTCCATGGAGTGGACCGACCAGTCCACAGGGGCGGCCTGATAGGCGCTGGCGTGGCCCACCACATCGCTGCCCACCACCAGATAGACCTCCTGGCCGGGGAAGAGCTCCCGCAGGCGGCGCAGGTCCCTGGGGTTGGACAGGTTCACCGGGATATCGTTGGGAAACAGGTGGATGTGGAAGTCCCCGGCGATGGACAGGTTGACGATCTGCCGGCGGATCATGTGGGGCTGGGGCTTTTTGGACCAGGAGAACTCGTCCACCGCCAGATACACCTCGAAGCCCATCTCCCGAATGGCGTGGGCGATGCCCTTGTGGGACAGGGTGAAGGGGTCAAAGGTGCCGGGGAAAAAGGCGATCTTCCGGGGCTGGGAGAAGGCGAAGGGCCCCTTGTCCAACCGCCGCAGGGCGATGAAGCGGTTGATGTGGGCCAGGGCGGAAGCCCGGTAGAAGAAGGTCAGCGGGTCCTGACGGGGGCCCGCCTGGATGAGGAAGAGGAGCTTGCGGTAGCACAGGGAGAACAGGCGGGACTTCTCCTCCATGGAGAGCACCGGGCTGTCGAAGAGCATGGTCCCGGTGACCAGAAGGGCCTCCTGCCGCACCTCCTCCCGGTAGTGGGCCAGCCCCTGGAGCAGCAGGCCCAGCAGCTCCTGGCGGCGGGCCTCATAGGCCCGCTCCGGCTCAGGGAAGCGCCCCCGGTAGGCGGGGTAGTGCTGGAGCAGCACCCCCACGGTATTCAGCGCCCCGGACACGGCGATGTTGGTGGGGGAGCCCAGCAGGTTCTTCAGCCACAGCACCTGCTCGTCCAGCTCGCTGGGGTGGAGGAACAGGGCAGCCCGGCCCAGATACTCCGGGATATACTTGGAGATCTGGTACTGGCCCATCTCCAGGCCCTTGCCCAGCTCCACCACCACCTCGTTGCGCTGCTCCCGGCGCAGCAGGGGGATCAGGCGGACCAGGGCCTCGCCGGCGGCGTGGCGGACGCCCACCCGCTCGGACACCTTCACCAGGTTGGAGAAGTGGGTGGCGATGTGGAGCATGTGCTCCCGCAGGCCGTGCTCCACCTGGTCCTGGAGCAGCTCGATGCCCACCACCTTGATGATCCAGTGTGTGGCGCTCTTCAGGTTGTCCAGGAAGATCTCACTGGTCACGTCCTGCTCATACAGGGCCGCCTGATAGTCGGACACGTCCTCCCCCGCCCGCTGGAGGACCTTATACCGCAGGAAGAGCAGCGGCAGGCTCCCGCCGGCGGCAGACCGGGCGGCCGCCGCGATCTGAGCCATCTGGGGGTGATCCTGGGGCAGGGAGCGCTGGGCCTCCCGCAGGAACCGGAGGGCCGCCGCCTGGAGGCGCAGGTTGCCGGAGGCGGCGAACCAGGCCGCAAAGCGGATGAGGCGGCCCCGGGTCTCCTGGTCATATTGCTGGGCGGGCAGATAGCGGATGGCGTCCAGCAGGGTGAAGGCGGTATCCTCGTCCTTCTCCTCCGGCCGGTCATAGTAGCGCAGCAGCGCCCCGATGAAGCGGGGCATGGTCTCGCTCCGGCCGTACTCCAGCAGGGCGTCCACCACCAGCTTCAGGGTATAGCCGATCTGGCCCCGCTGCTGGGGGGTGGTCTTGTGGTCGGGGTAGATGAGCTTGTCCAGATACTCCTCCCACAGGGTGAAGGGCACCTCCCCCGCCGGGTCAGTGCGGGCGTCGGCAGGCACCTCCTTGCGGTAGACCAGGTGGAATTTGGCGATGATCTTTCCGATGAGGCTGGCTGCCTGGCGCCGGATATCCCCCTCCCGGTGGATCAGCAGCTCATAGAGGAAGGCCAGGGCCTGGGTCTTCTGCCGCACGGACAGATAGGTGCAGTACTCGTCGAACACATCCAGATAGGCCCGCAGCTGCTGCCAGCTCTTGGCCGAGCGGGCGGCCTCGATGATGTTGCCGAACTTCCGCTCGCTGCTCAGCTGGTGCATCAGCTTCAGGTTGTGCTCTACCGACAGCAGGATCAGACTGTCCACCGTCTCGTCCGGGGGCATCAGGGCCGGGTCCTTAGGGGGCTTCCGCGCCCCCGGCTGCCCGGTCAGGTCTACGTCCACCCCCAGAGAGCGCATGTAGTCCTCGAAGTCGTGGAGCTTGCCGTAGACGAACTCATACCGGCGGCGCTTTGCCTGGTCCACATTCTCCAGCTTCCTCAGGATGATGTGGAAGGACTCCTCCAGGGGATAGAGGATGGTGGTCTCCCGCCCCTGCTCATCCCGTCCCTGCTTGCTGCGGAAGTCGGCGTAGATCAGACACAGGGACTCCATGGAGAGGGTGTCCAGCTCCAGGTCCCAGGTGGAGTGGTTGGCAGCGATGTGGCTGACGGCGGGCATCCCCCGCCCCAGCAGCCACTGGTCGGTGTAGTAGTAGTGGAGGAGCGGGACACGCTCCCCGGGCCGGCAGCCGAACTTGCCCAGGTCGTGGGCGGCGGCGGCAGCGGACACCAGCGCCAGGTCTACGTTCTCCCCCGCCTCCCGGATGCCCCGGGCCACGGTCATGGCGATGTAATGCACCCCCGCGATGTGCCCCAGGGTGCGGAAGGGGGTGGTCTCCTCGCTCAGCCGCATCATCTCATAGACGTACTCCTCCCGGAAGGCGGCCAGGAAGCGGCGGTACTCCTCCCCGCACTCATATTCCCCCATTTCCTCTGAGGAGAGGAACTGGAAGTCCTTCAGGGGGTCGAAGGGCACCGCCCTCCGCTCCCGGTCCAGCATCACCTGGAGGACGGTGAGGAAAAACAGGGCCCCCGCCTCATACTCCTCCCGATCAGGGGCGAAGCCTTGACCGGGGTACATCCGCTCCCGGGCGTACTGGGTGCAGAAGGCCAGCCACCCCTCCTCCGGCCGGGGGGCAAGCCGGGGCAGTACACAGGAGCACAGCTCCAGCACATGGGCGCACTCCAGCCGCCCCCGGATGGGCAGCATCTGCTCCAGCCCCTCCGTCCATCCCGGCACCTTCAGCAGGGCCAGCGCCGCCTTCCGGCTGGGGGCAAAGGGCATCTTCCGCGCCAGCAGCGCGTCGGCGATCTCCCCGTTGATCTCTCGGATCAGCTTCTCATGCATAGGCTCCGCCTCTCTTCTCCTCCGAGGCCGGCCTGTCCGCGCTCAGGGCCGCCTCCGGGTTATTTTTTTATTGTATCACGCGGAGCACGCCCGGTAAAGAATCTTTCGCCTGGGAGACTCCCATTTTTTCCCGCTTTTGCCCGATCTCTCCCGTGTTTTCGATTCTCATTGCAAATCCTGGCCCGGCGCGGTACAATGGGAGCATATGGGAAAGGGCTCAAGATGCCCAAAGGAGGAGATACGTGTGAAAGTCCTGCTCATCAACGGCAGCCCCCACAAAGAGGGCTGCACCTACACCGCCCTGTCCGAGGTGGCGGCTCAGCTCCAGAAGCATGAGATCGAGACCGAGATCTTCTGGATCGGCAATCAGCCCATCCGAGGGTGTATCGACTGCAGATCCTGCTGGGGCAAGGGCCGCTGTGTTTTCGACGATGACAGCGTCAATCAGTGCATCCAGAAGATCATCCAGGCCGACGGCCTGGTGGTGGGCTCCCCAGTCTATTTCGGCGGCATCGCGGGGGGGCTGAAGTGCCTGCTGGACCGGGTGTTCTACGACGCCAAGCGGCTGTTCTTCTACAAACCTGCCGCCGCCGTGGTCACCTGCCGCCGTGGAGGGGCCGGCAACACCTTTGACCAGCTCAACAAGTACTTCACCATCTCCTCCATGCCGGTGGTGTCCTCCCAGTATTGGAACGGCGTCCACGGGGACCGGCCGGAGGAGGTCCGGGCAGATCTGGAGGGGATGCAGACCCTGCGCCTGGTGGGGGACAATATGGCCTGGCTGCTCCGCTCCATGACCGCCGCCCGCGAGGCCGGCGTGGTCCCCTATGAGCGGGAGGTCCGTGTGAAGACCAACTTCTACAAGCCGGAGGCCGCCCCCAATGTCCAGGGGGAGGGCTGAGCTCCTCATCCCCTCTTCTTTTACATCCTGCATGGAATATCCAAAAAAACATCGGGAGCAGCCTAAGGCTGCTCCCGATGTTTTTGCACTTATTCGGCGGAGATCATGTAATAATACACAGGCTGTCCGCCGGGCAGCAGGTTGATCTCGGCGGAGGGACACGCCTCCGTGAAGATATCCGCGGCCTTTTGGGCCTGCTCCTCCGTCACATCCTCGCCATAGAAGATGGTGATGAAGCCGGCATCCTGGTGCTCCGGGGCCTGGGCCAGCCGGGTGAGCAGGGTGTCCAGGTCCTGATCCGTACCGAACAGCTGGTGCTCCTCCAGGGCCAGATAGTCCCCCTGTTTGATGGTGAAGCCGCCAAAGTCGGAGTCCCGGGCGGCATAGGTGACCTCCGCGGTGTGGACATTCTGAAGCGCCTCAGTCATGGCCTGGGTGTTGTCCTCCTCCTGGGCATCCAAGTCCACCGCCAGCATGGCGGAGATGCCCTGGGGCACCGTTTTGCTGGGCAGGACCACCACCCTCTTGTCCTCGCACAGCCGCACGCACTGCTCCGCGGCCATGATGATGTTCTTGTTATTGGGCAGCACATAGACGATCTCTGCAGGAGTCTTATCCACCTCCCGCAGGATGTCCTCGGTGGAGGGATTCATGGTCTGTCCGCCGGAGATGACTCCGTCCACCCCCAGGTCACGGAACACAGCCTCCAGCCCCTGTCCGGCACAGACGGCTACAAAGCCATACTTCTTCTCCGGGGCGGCCTTCACCGGCGCCCCGCCGTCGGCGCCGGCCTCCAGTTCGGCCTCCACCGCCTCCAGGTCGTCGGTGCTCTGCACGTGCTTGCCCGCCGCCAGGTCATCGGCCTGGGTGCGCATGTTCTCGATCTTGGCCAGCTCCAGGGTGCCGTACTTCTGGGACTCGGTAAGGGCGGCGCCGGGGGTGTTGGTATGGACGTGGACCTTGAAGGCCGTGTCGTCCTCTCCGATGACCAGGCTGTCCCCGATGCTGTTCAGATAGGTGCGGAAGGGCTCCAGATCCACCTCCTCAGTGTGCTTGCGCACGATGAATACGGTGTCAAAGGCGAAGGTGATGTCCTCAGCGGCCATGGCCACGAAGTCGGCCTTGTCCGCCGGGGCGTACTCCTCCTCCACCTGAGGCATGGGCTCTCCCCGCAGGCTGTCCAGCATCCCCTGGAGGATCACCAGGAAGCCCTTGCCCCCCGCGTCCACCACGCCGGCCTTCTTCAGCACCGGGTTCTGGTTGATGGTGTCGGCCAGGGCTTCCTGCCCCTCCCGAATGGCGGCCTCCAGCACGGACTCCGCCGCGTTCTCCTCCCGGGCGGCGGCGGCGGCCTGAGCGGCAGCCAGGCGGGACACGGTGAGGATGGTGCCCTCCGCGGGCTTCATCACCGCTTTATAGGCGGCGGCCACGCCGAAGTCCAGGGCGATGGCCAGATCCCGGCCGTCGATGGTCTCCCTGTCCTTGAGGGACTTTGCAATGCCGCGGAACAGCAGGGAGAGGATGACGCCGGAGTTTCCCCGGGCCCCCCGAAGCAGGGCGCTGGCCGCTGTCTGGGCCGCTTCTCCCACGGTGGCACACTGCTTTTTCTTCAGCTCCGCGGCGGCAGCGCTGATGGTCAGGCTCATATTGGTCCCGGTATCCCCGTCGGGGACTGGGAATACGTTCAGGTCGTTGATGTGCTGCTTCTGGGCACTGATGGCGGCGGCGGCATGGATGACCATCTGCTGAAAGGCCGCTGCGTCAATGGTCTGTGTCATATCGGCGATGTTCCTTTCTACAAATGGTTAAAACCGCATGGAGTCCACAAAGACGTCCACGGATCTCACTTCCACGCCGGTGGTCTTGCTCACCACATAGCGCACCTCGCTCATGATGGAGCGGCAGACGGCGACCAGATTGACGCCGTTTTCCACGATGATGTGCAGCTCGATGGAGACGGTCCCGTCCTCGTTGTAATATACTTTGACTCCCTTGGCCATGGATTCCCGCTTGAGCAGATGGACCAGGCCGTCGGTCTTGGAGCGGACCGCCATGCCCTTCACGCCATAGCAGTTGGTGGCGGCGCTGCCGGTAATGGCAGTAAACACATCGCTGCTGATGCGGATCTCGCCCAGATCGTTTTCCAGTTTCATGGTTGCATCCTTCCTTTCACCAGGGCGGCCGGGGCCGCGGCGGACGGCGGGCCCTGAGGCGGGCTCTCCCGCGGCGCGCCCTCTGGATGGGCTTTCATACTGATACTGGTCATATTTTATTCTATTTCCCGTAAAAATACAAGTACAAGATGGGTCTCTTCCGCCCCGGGCACAGAGAAAAACGGAGGCCGGAGCACGGGGTCCCCGCGTCCGGCCTTGGCCCGCTCCAGGAAAACCGGTGCTCACCGCACCAGAAGCTTCTTCATAGCCTCCTCCAGCCCCTCCACTGTCAGGGGGAACATGGGGAACTCCCGGCCGATGGTATCATAGGTCCGGGTCCAGTACTCCCCCCAAGTGGGCCGGTCGCCGGGATTGAGCCACACGATATGGGGATATTTCCCCTTGAGCATCTGGAGCCACTCCAAGCCGCAGCGCTTGTGCTCCTCCCCATCCGGAGTTCGGTAGCGGAACTGGGTCACCAGCTCGTGGGGAGCCATCTGGGCGTCCCCCACCAGGATGACCTTGTACTCGCTGGACAGGTTGCTCAGCACCCAGTCGGTGGGCACCGTGTTGCTGGGACGGAGGGTGGGCTCGGTGTACAGGCGGGAGTAGACGCAGTTGTGGAAATAGTACACCTTCAGGTCCTTGAAATGGCCCGACTTGCTCACCGCCTGGAACAGAGCGGAGCACAGGCGGCTGTAATACTCCATGGACCCGCCGGAGTCCATGAGCAGCAGCACCTTCACTGTGTTCTGCCGGGGCTTTTTATAGCGCACCTTCAGGGAGCCGGCGTTGTTGGCGGTGTCCTTGATGGTGTTGTCCACATCGAACTCAGTGGCAGGCAGGTCCACCAGGCCGGAGAACTGCCGCAGATGGCGCAGGGCCACCTGGAACTGGCGGGTGTCCAGGGTGTTGTCCCCCCGGAAATCCCGGAAGCGGCGCTCGCCCGCCACCCGGAAGGCCCGCTTGCCCTGGCCCTCGCCCCCCACCCGGATGCCGTTGGGGCTCATGCCCGAGTTGCCGAAGACGGACATGCCGTGGGTGCCTACCCAGTAGTTGCCGCAGTTGTGCTGCTCCCGCTGCTCGTTCATCCGCTCTCGGAACATCTCTTCGATCTCCGTGTTGGACAGCAGCTCATTGAGCTCGGCCTGCTGCTCGTCATACCGGCCCATCAGAGCATCGGGGCGGTCCAGCCAGTCCAGCAGCTCCTGGGACACCTCCTGCTCGAAGGGCACGTCCTTGAAGTACTCCAGGAAAGCCCGGTCAAAGCGGTCGAAGTCGGCCTCCGTCTTCACCAGCAGTGCCCGGCACAGGTAGTAAAAGCCAGTGAGGCTGGCCCCCTCCAGCCCCTTGTCCAGGGCTTCCATCAGAGCCATCCACTCGGTGAGGGAGATCTTCAGGCCGCTGCGGCGCAGCAGATAGAGAAAATCACCGAACATACCATCACCGCCAGCTCTTGCGCAGGGCGTCGATGTCCTCGTTCTTCTTCAGCAGCACGCCCAGATAGGGCACCTCGGCCACGACGCGGTCGGGGTCATAGCCCCCGTGGATCAGGGCCTGTATCCAGTCGATGATCTCGCTGGTGGAGGGCTTTTTCTTGATCTGGGGCAGGCTGCGGATGCGGTAGAATGCCTCCAGCACCTGGTCCAGCAGATGCTGGTCCAGATCTTGGAAGTGCACGTTGACGATCTCTGCCATCAGCTCCCGGTCTGGGAACTCGATGTAGTGGAATACGCAGCGGCGCAGGAAGGCGTCGGGCAGCTCCTTCTCCGCATTGGAGGTGATAATGACGATGGGGCGGTGCTTGGCGGTGACGGTGCGTCCCGTCTCCGGGATGTGGAACTCCATCCGGTCCAGCTCCCACAGCAGGTCGTTGGGGAACTCCAGATCGGCCTTGTCGATCTCGTCGATGAGCAGGATCACCTGGTCGTCGGCGGTGAATGCCTCCCCCAGCTTGCCCAGCTTGACATACTTCTCGATGTCGTCCACGCCCTCGCCGCCGAATTGGCTGTCATACAGCCGCTGGACCACGTCGTAGACATACAGACCGTCCTGGGCCTTGGTGGTGGACTTGATATTCCAGATGATCAGCTCTTTGCCCAGGGATTTGGCGATGGCCTCAGCCAGCACCGTCTTTCCCGTGCCCGGCTCCCCTTTGATCAGCAGGGGCTTCTGGAGCACCATAGCGATATTCACCGCCCGCATCAGTTCCTCGGAAGCGACATAGTCCTGGCTTCCCTGAAATGTCTCACTCATAGCAGTATCCTTTCCCGGCCCGGGGGCCATTTCATCATTTGACATAGATATTTGGAATTTTATCGTTTTTTCCCCGCAAATGCAAGCCCTTCCCGCCCAAAATCCAAAATTTCAAAGTCTTTTGCAGGAGCGGGGCCGGGCCAGCCCTCCAAAAACGGCCTGGAATAAAAAAATTTAAAAAATAAATCGGCCTTGCTCCAATATTTTAATTGTGCTACCGTTCTTTTGAGAGGCGGCGCCGCGCTCTTTACTCTGAGATCTGAACAGAAAAGGAGCGTTTTTATGCTTCACACACAACTGCACGGCACACACTGGCAGATCGGCTTCCAGCTGGGGGGCGGTCTGGCCCGGGACGGCCATTTTATCCTGGACGCTGTTCCCTTTCCCATCACCCCGGCGCGGCTGGAGTTTGCCCGGGCCTGCCTGCCCCTCTGCCGCCGGTGGTTCCCCGCCGCCCTGGAGGAGCTGCGGGGGCTGGCCCAGGGGCAGGGGTGTGCCCCGGACGAACTGGCCGGGGTCCTCTTCTCCATGTACGCCATGCCGCCCGGCCCCTGCTGCTCCTGCTTTGCCCTGCGCAGGGGGAGAGGGGCCCTGTTCGGCCGGAACAGCGACTTTCTCACGGAGCTGGAAGAGCACAACGCCAACTGCCTATACCGTTTTTCCGACGGCGGCTATTCTTTTGTGGGCAACACCACCTCCTTCCTCCAGATGGAGGACGGCGTCAATCAGTTCGGACTGGCGGCGGGACTCACCTCGGTGCCCCCCAACCCACCCCGCCCCGGGCTGAATGCTGGTCTGACCCTGCGGCTCCTGCTGGAATCCTGCCGGGATGTTCCCCAGGCCCTGTTGCTGCTCCGGCAGCTCCCCGTCTCCTCCTGCCACACGCTGGTGCTGGCCGGCCGGGCGGGGCGTATCGNCTCAAAGTCCTCAGCTTCGCTTCCCTTGTGATAACCGCACTTCCGCCGTCCAGCCTCTCTACAAAAAAGCTGTCTCGCAAAGCGCTTGCTTACTATAGCAAACCCAGCGCCAAATGTCAACACCTTTTTTCGATTTTCTTCCTTATTTTTTCCTCTTTCTTTTACGGTACTATATCTTCGGATTTTTCCTTCATTTAACCTACAAGATGTAGGTGCATCCTGACTCAGTGCCGAAACCATTTCACCACGACTGCCAGGAGAGGGAGAGCAAGGGCCAGCAGAAGGTTCCCCCACAGCACAGCTCCTCTCCCCAGCGCTTCTGGAATCGCACTGTTAGGGAAAGCCGCCAGCCCCACTACCCCGGCGGAGGCCAGCAGCATCACGGCGGCTGCGTGGGGGCTCGCCTTGGGGAGGAGGACCCCCACGATCCGCTTCATGCCCTGGAGCAGCCCCGCCAGCAGGATCAAGTCGCTGAAGCTCCACACGGCGGCCACCAGGCTCTCCACCCGCTGGAACGCCCCCTCCACCCCTACGCTCTTGGCCATTTGAAAAAACGGGCTTTCCAGCTCCGCCGTGAGTGCGGGGCCGAATACCCCCAGGATGACCAGCTGGGTCCCGCACAGGGCCAGACAGCCCCCCGCACACCACCGGACCCAGCGCCCGCCCTCTCTCCCCCCCTCCTCAGGCGTATATAGGAAGGCGGCATACAGTCCGTATCCCAGCACCCCTGACACCGGGAGGGCGGCATACAAGGTCTGCGCGGCGGGCTCTGTCCACAGGGGCAGGAGGTTTTCTCCCTTTACCTGGAACAGGGCCAGCCCCACCACTGCGGCGGCGGCAGCGGCCAGCAGGAGGAAAAACAGCTCCCCGGTCCGGGCCAGCCGCCCCGCCTTCCCCCAGCTGATCCAGAGGGCCATCAGGACCAGCACCGGCAGGAAAAACCAGAGTGCGCCGTCCCTCTCCCCCGCCGCCATCATTCTCTGGGCAGACAGACGCAGCCGCAGGGCCAGCAACAGTTCCATCCATATGATATAGATCGTGAGCACCGCTCTCCCTGCCCCAGGTCCGAAGCTGTCCATCAGTCCCTGGCTCAGCCCCCCTGCTCCCCTGCTCAGGGAGCCCGCCAGCCACCCGGCGGCCAGCAGCACCGGCAGGGCCAGCAGGGGTACCAGCCACCCGGCCGGCCCTGCCCGCTCTGTGACCATGGAAGGCAGCCACTCCGCCGCCGGCCCCAGCAGCCCGGCCCAGAGCAGCGCCATCAGCTGCCGGAACGAGACCTTCTCCTGTTTCAATCCCTTTTCCCTCCTCAGGCCGCCAGCAGCGAAGCCTGTACTGTCACCTGGATCTCCAGTTCCGGAAACACCTCCGGCCACTGGGCCCGGAGGGCGTTCCAGCGGGCGCTCTCCGTCTGGCCCGCCCGCCTGGCCAGGCCCAGGCAGTCCGCGTTCCAGCCCTTCAGCTGCTCCAGCGCCGCTGAGATCCGGGCCGCTTCCCGCTCCTCCGCCGCCGCACACAGCTCTGCCGGCTCCGGTTCTCCCCAGCTCTCTTCCGCCCGCAGAGAGAGTCGGCAGGCCAGCTCCAGCCCAGTCAGCCTCTCGCCGGAAAACTCCGGCACACAGCTCACCGATACCGCTGTCACCCGGACTGCGGCGCCTCCTCCCCTGGTTTCCAGCTCCAGGATGTCCGCCCCGACCTGCCCGGCCGCCAGCTCCAGGCCCCGGGCCTGCTCTCCGGTGAGCCAGCCCGCCAGCATGCCGTCCTTCACCACTCCGTATCCCGCCTCCAGCAGTGCGCCGTCCCCCCCAGGGACCAGCCCGGGCAGATAGGCGGAACCGTCCTCCATCAGGGACGTCAGGGTCTCCCCCACGGTCCTGGTCATCCCCGCCATCCCCATTTCACTGTCCGTTTGGATGGTGGACAGGCGGCTCTCCACCCCCCGCTCCTGCTCGGCGGAGATGGCCTCCGCCGCCGTACCTCCCCGGACGATCCAGACCTGGGTCCCCATCCCCAGCTCCTGGTCCTGGCTGAAGTACTGGAGGGTCTCCAGGATGCCCCGGCGGGACAGCTCCTCCCCCAGCAGCAGTTGGTCCACATGTCCGTAAAACACATAGCTGTCACTCAGCCCCTGCATGGCCAGGCAGGCGCCGCTGATGGACTCCCGCTCCGCAGAGAGGACCAGGGGCGGCTCCGCCTCCCCCTGCAAGCCTCTGGCCCGGCGGCCGCTGGACACCGTAACATGGAGCTGCTCCGCTCCGCCCTCCCCCGTGTCCACTCCCATGGTGCGCATCAGGGCCATGTCCCCCATCTCCCGGGCATAGGGAAGCCGCTCCCCGCCGCATCCTGGGAGCAGGAACATCACCGCGCCGCACAGGGCCGCTGCTAAAACTTTTTTCATCGCTGATTCCTCCGGTTGGCCGACCGCGCCGCACCGTTCCGCCACTTCATCCAGGGCAGGGGCAGCCGGATCAGATCAGAGCTCCCCCGCTCCTGTCCTGCTGCGGACGTAAACGGCGCCAAATAGGGCACGCCGAAGCTCTCCAGCCCGGCCAGATGGCAGATCAGGGCCGCACAGCCCATCGCCAGGCCGAACAGTCCCCCCAGGCTGGCCAGGATGGCCAGCAGGAAGCGCCACAGCCGCAGGGCGGCCGCCATGTCCTGGCTGGGCATGGTGTATCCCGCCACCCCTGCAATGGCCACCGCGATGAGCACCGCCGGAGAGACGATGTGGGCCTCCACCGCGGCATTGCCCACCACCAGGCCGCCCAGGATGGACACAGTAGCTCCGATAGGAGAGGGCAGCCTCAGCCCCGCCTCCTGGAGCACCTCGAAGGCTACCAGCATAATCAGTACCTCAAAGACAGTAGAGAAGGGGACCTCCTGCTTGGCCGCCACGATGGACAGGGCCAGCTTCACCGGGATGGCCTCCGGGTGGAAGGTCACCAGAGCGATATAGAGCCCGGGGATAAGCAGGGTGGCCGCCATGCAGAAATAGCGCAGCAGGAGCAGCATAGAGGCAGTCATCCAGTTGAAGGCCCGGTCCTGGCTGGTCCGGAAGAACTGGTCCATGGTGCCCGGCAGCAGATAGCCGAAGGGGAGGCCGTCACACAGCAGCCCCACCCGCCCCTCCAGCAGCCCGGCGCAGAACCGGTCCGGCCGCTGGGTGAACGGCATCAGGGGAAAGGGGGTCCGGGACGCATCGGTGAGGTACTCCTCCAGGTTCCCTGCCGACTCCACCCCGTCGATGTCGATGGCGTCCAGCTTCTCCTCTACCCGCTTCACCGTGTCCGGGTCGGCGATCCCGTCCAGATAGACCACCATGGCCGGGGTGAGGGACTGCCGTCCGACCACATGCTGCCGGACCTTCAGCTCCGGCGCCCGCAGGCGGCGGCGGACCAGGGAGGTGTTGGTGAGGATGGACTCCACAAAGGAGTCCCGGGCCCCCTTCAGGGCGGGCTCGTTCTCCGACTGCCCCACCGCCCGCTTTTCCTCTGTCCCTACGAAGAAAGAGAGTGCATCCATCCGCCCGGGAAAGAACAGGACACACCAGCCCATAGTCAGATCCACCGCCGCCTGGTCCAGCGTGGTGCGGCGCTCTACATATAAATTATAGAGCGCCCCCTGTCCCAGCAGCTGGAATGCCTCCGCCTCAGATACCGCAGACAGGCGCGGGTCCTGGGCCAGCGGCCGCAGCAGATAGTCGTTGATCCGCTCCCCCCGCACCATGCCGTTGATATAGCAGAGGGTCACCTGCCTCTGTGGGTCGTTATGCAGCAGCGCGGTGCGTTCTGCAAAGTCGGAGCAGCCCTCAAAGATCTGCTCCACTCCCTCCAGGGTCAGGGGGCCGGGAAATCTGGGCTCCCGGCGGGGGTGAGGTCCGTCCTGCTTCTGTTCAGCCATATGCGCCCTCCTTTCCCCCTGTATTCTCCCTTGGATCTGGAAATCTATGCAGAAAAACAGAAAGTCCCGAACGCCTGCTCCAAAGCGCTCGGGACTTTCTGCTGAAAAAGAGGATTAAAATGAAACAAACTGTCTCTTGCAAGTATCAAGATACCCTGGAGTTATTAAGAAATGAAGGGGCAAATGTTACATAACCATTAAATCGCACTGGTTTTTTCTCCCTTCCCTCCCGCAGCCGTGGAAAAAGAGGAAAGGCCGACAGTCCCCTGTCGGCCTTCCAAAAGAATTGGAGGATAGAATGAAAAGATGCTCTTGCCTTGCGAGTATTATAATATCCAGTTTTTATTAAATAAGTCACCCGCAGATGTTACAAAAGGATTAAATCTCCTCCGAAAATCCGTCTTTTTCCCGCAGGTCCTCGAAAAAGGCCCGCAGGGCACGGCCGCACTCCGCCTCCATGGGGCCCCGATAGAGCCTGGGACGGTGGTTGAACCGCTCCTCGAACAGGTTAAGCACCGATCCGCAGGCCCCCGCCTTGTCATCCTTGGCCCCATAGCGCACGGTGCCGATCCGGGCGTTGATGATCCCCCCGGCACACATGGGGCAGGGCTCCAGGGTGACATACATAGTGCACCGGTGCAGCCTCCAGCTCCCCAGCCGGCGGCAGGCGTCCCGGATGGCCTCCAGTTCCGCGTGGGCGGTGGCGTCCCCATTCTCCTCCCGGCGGTTGCGTCCCTCTCCCACGATCTCCCCGTCCCGGACGATGACACACCCCACCGGCACATCCCCCTGCTCCGCCGCCTGAGCGGCCAGCTCCAGCGCCCGCCGCATATATGCCTCATGGTCCATGCCCTCTACCCCCTCTGCCCTTCCCGGATGATGATAAGGATGATAAATAAGTGTAGCGGATTTGGGCACCCAATGCAAGGGGGCGGCGCAAAACGGCAGGGCCGGCCCCATCAAAAAGAGGGGCCGGCCCTGCATCCAGATCCAGGTAGATCAGCCCTGGATCAATCCTGGGGGATCATGCCCAGGTAGGTGGTATAGTCCTCCAGCATCTCAGCGGCATATGCTGCGAACTCCTGATAAGGCATAAAGGACACCGTCATGGCGTTGGACTCTGCATACTCGATCCAGTCCTCTGTTTCAGAGACTCTCTGGAACAGGTCGGAATAATAGGCCAGCACCTCTTCGGGCACGCCGGCGTTCATCACGATGCCCCGGCTCTGCTGATGGCCGATGTCAAAGCCCTGCTCTGCCGCGGTGGGGACCTCGGGGATCGCGTCAAACCGCTCATCCGCGCAGGCGGCCAGCGCCACCATGTTGCCTGCCGCCATGTGCTCCTCCGCCTCTGCCAGAGAGACGGTGCTCAGGCCGATGTGTCCGCCCAGCAGCGCCGCCTGGCACATTCCCCCATCGTCATAGGGCACATAGGTCAAATCGATCCCGGCGATATTGTTCAGCATATACATGATGATCGCGTCGTCAGATGCGTTGCCGACACCGCCCCATTTCAGCTCACCGGGGTGCTCCTTGGCATAGTCGACCACATCCTGGATACATGTAAAACCGTAGGAGGGGTGGGCCACCAGCACCACAGGGTCTTTTACCATATGTGCCACGAAGGAAAACGTGCTTTCGTCCGGCGTAAAGGGAGAATTTCCCGTCAGCGGCTGGGTGTAAAAGCTGGCGGATGTGGAGGCCAGCGCGTACTCATACCCGGCGCCCTTGGAGGTCAGATAGGTATAGCCTACCACTCCGGAACCACCTTCTTTGTTCACCGGGACGATATTCACCGGACACATATCGTATTTTTCAACGATCTCCAGGATTTTTCGGACCATAACGTCATTTCCGCCGCCCGCGCCGAAGGGGATCACAAATTCAATGTCCTCTGTGGGGACCCATCCGGTCTCCTCCCCTGAAGATGCCGCGGGAGTTCCGGCGGGCTCAGATGTGCTCCCTCCGCCAGAGGAGGTGCTACCGTTTCCACACGCCGCAAGAGAGAGCGACATTGCGGCCGCCAAAATCAGAGCAAGCAATTTTTTCATTTCTTTTTCTCCTTTTTTCATTTTATATAACCGGGCACCGCCCGATCATACATAAGGTCAACGCCGGTCACGCTTTCTTTTTTGCCCACAGTTTTGTGATCAGGGATTTGATGGGGGTGCCGAACGCCAGCAGGACCGCCAGCACCAGGATGACCGCGGAAATGGGATGGGAGATGACCGCTCCAAAATTGTTGTTGTCAATGATCAGCGCCTGTCTCAGATTGGTCTCGGTGATCGCACCCAGCACCAGCGCCAGCACCATGGGTGCCGCAGGGACCCCCACCTTTTTCAGGATATAACCCAGCAGGCCGAAGAAAAGAGTCACTCCCACAGTGAACATGGAGTTCTCCAGCGCATAGGCGCCCACCAGAATGAATGCAAAGATCAGCGCGTTCAGGGTGGAGGTCTTTACATTCAGGATGCGCACGAACAGGGAGAGCGCGCCGAGACCAATGCACACCAGAATGACATTTCCCAGATACATGGAGGCGATCAGTCCCCAGGCAACGTCAGCCTCATTCACAAAGAAGGAGGGACCAGGTGAGATGCCCAGCATCATCAGCGCACCCATCATGATGGCCGTCGCGCCCGAACCGGGGACGCCCAAGGTCAGCATAGGAACCATGGCCCCCATGGAGGCAGCGTTGTTGGCACACTCCGGGGCCGCCACACCCTCGATCACACCGGTGCCGAACTCCTCTCCCCGCTTTGAGGTGCGCTTTGCCATGTCGTAGGAGAGAAAAGAAGCGATCGTAGCACCCGCCCCTGGCAGCATCCCCACAATAAAGCCTAAAATCGTCCCCCGGCCGATGTGGGGCAGGGACAGCTTCCACTCATGTCTGCTGGGCAGCAGATTTTTGACCTTCAGGCTCCCCTTATCCACTTTAAGATTATTGTCAGAATAGTTGCATACGATCTCTGCGATCCCAAACAAGCCCATGGCCACCGGCACAAAGTCAATGCCGGAGTAGAGGTTTACATTGCCAAATACGAACTTTGTAGTACCAAAGATCAGGTCAATCCCGATCCCCGCCACAAACAGACCGATAAACGCAGCCAAAAAACCCTTTGCAGGAGATTTCCCTGTCATGCCCGCAATAGAGGTAAGCCCCAGCACCATCAGGGCGAAATATTCGGACGGCCCGAACTTTGTAGCAAAATTGGATACCACAGGTGCCAGAGACATGAACAACACCACAGATATCGTCCCGCCGATGACCGATGCCAGACAGGACATGCCCAGGGCCTTCCCTGCTTTTCCCTGCCGCGCCATGGGATATCCGTCCAGGGTCGTCATAATGGCGGCAGAGTCACCGGGCGTATTGATCAGGATGGAGGTAATGGAACCACCGTACATGGCCCCGTAGTAGATCCCGCACAGCATGCACAGGGCACAGGCCGGATCAAGTCCGTAGCACATGGGCAGGAGCACTGCGATGCCCACCGAAGGCCCCAGACCGGGCAGCGCACCGATGATAACACCGCACACTACGCCGATCAGGGAGTACACAATGGTCATGGGATCAGCCAGGACTGAGAAGCCCAGCGCAAGGTTATGCAGCAAGTCCATATGTGTACCTCCTCCTTAAAAGCCCAGCGGACCTTTGGGGACCGGCACATGCAGGAACAGGACAAAGACCCCGTACAGGAACGCCACCATACATACACCGATCACGATCGACTTGATCCACTTTTCTCGGCCCCATATTTTCAAATAGGCGATCACACTCAGTCCCAGGCAGGTCAGCAGCCCCAGATAGTCGGAGAGCAGCAGTACCCCAGTCCCCAGCAGCATAAAAAGCAACAGATTCTTCAGCTCTGTCAGGTTCAGGATATTTGTCTCCAGTTCTTCCTTCTCCGCCTGGGCCGTTTTGGCGCGGGCGATCCGGCGCGCCGCCTCCAGAAGGACCATGGCCCCGCAGATCGCGATGGCGATCCCGCAGATTGTGGGGAAAAAACCGGGCCCCATCTGTCCGCCCTTTATCAGCTGAAGTCCCTGCACCTTTGTCAGGATCAGGATGATGATTCCGCCCAGAATCGAAAAGATCCCCAGTGCGAGATCTCCGGTTTTGGCTTTTATCTTCATAGTATCCTCCCTCTAGTCTTATCTATGATCTTTGCTGGTCCGCACAGCTCAGAGCTCGATACCTCCTTTTGCTTTTATCCACAAAATACGCATCGGATTATACCAGATTCCGCACGTCAGGCACAAAACAAAATCTTCCATTCCACAAGCCGGCCCCCTGTCCCGCGCTCCGCCCGCCATCTTATGTATGCACCAGCTCCTTCTGCTCCTTCAGCATGGTTTCGATCTCCTCCTCCGGCATTTTTAAGTACTCCGCCAGGACCTCCCGGGTATGCTGTCCCAGGGTGGGGGCGGGCTCATAGGTGGTATCCGGGTAATTTCCGAATTTCAGCGGGCTGCCCGCCATCCGATACGTTCCAGCCACCGGGTGCTCCACCTCTACAATCATATTGCGGGCCGCGATCTGAGGGTCCGCACAGATCATCTTCATGGTGTTGATGCGGCCATTGGGCACCCCGTGAGCCTCAAAGATCCGCTCGCATTCATCCAGTGTGCGGGCCCGGGTAAATCTGGAGATCTCCTCAGTCAGCTCCGCCTTGTGCTGGCGTCTGGCCTCCGCCTTGGAGAAGCGCGGGTCCTCCACCATATCCTCCCGTCCCAGGGCGCGGCACAGACTGTAAAATGCAGGATCCCGGGAGCAGGTGATAATGATCTCTCCATCGGAGGTGGGGAACGTCCCGAAGGGGACGCTGGTGGGGTGGCTGTTGCCCACCCTCTGGGGATCGGTGCCAAAGACACAGGTATTGATCACCGCGTTTTCCAGGCAGGAGAAGGTGGCATCCAGCATCGCCACATCGATAAACTGTCCCTTTCCGGTCTTTTCCCGGTCATACAGGGCCGCCGAGATGGCACCGAAGGCATACAGCCCGGTAAACACGTCGCTGGCCGAGGTCCCGCAGCGCATGGCCGGGCCATCCGGCTCACCGGTCAGGCTCATCAGTCCGCTCATCCCCTGAACGATCATATCCAGCGCGCCTCTGGAACGGTATGGACCCGTATAGCCAAAGCCGGAGACCGCCATATAAATGATCCTGGGATTGGCTGCGGCAATGATATCATAACCCAGGCCCATGCGCTCCATCGTGCCGGGTTTGAAATTTTCCACCAGAACGTCCGCTTTTTTCACCAGCTCCAGCAGCACCTTCTTATCTGTCTCCGCCTTCAGGTTCAGGGTGATGCTCTTCTTACTGCGCTGGACCGACAGGTCGTAGACCCGCTCCCCGTTGAGAAACGGGCCGCTGGCCTTGGGCCGGTCCGGCCGCTCCACCTTGATCACATCCGCCCCCAGGTCCGCCATGATCATCGTGGCCAGGGGACCGGACAAAAACTGCGTCAGGTCCACCACTGTTACCCCGCTCAGGGGGCCGTATCCAACCGCCATATTGAACCAAGCTCCTTTCCGCGCCGCCGTCAGACCGGCATATTCCCGTGTTTTTTGGCTGGCAGGACCACCTGTTTGTTCTGAAACAGCTCCAGAGTCCGGATGATGACCCGCCGTGACTCCGCAGGCTCGATCACGTCCTCAAACTTCCCATATTCCGCCGCCTTATACGGGTTAAAAAATTCTTCCTTGTACTCCTCGATGTAGTGGGCACGGAGGGCAGCCACATCCTCACCGCTCTCCTCAGCCCGCTTCAGCTCGTGCTTCCGGCAGATATCCACAGCCCCCTCTGCCCCCACGACTACCATCTGCGCCGTGGGCCAGGCGAAAATGAAGTCCGGCCGAAGCTCCCAGGAGCACATTGCAGGCCGGGCGCCGCCCACGACCTTCCCCACCGCCATCACGATCTTCGGGACTGTGGCCTCTGCCCAGGCGTAGATCATCTTTGCCCCGTGCCGGATGATCCCTCCGTACTCCTGATTGGTGCCGGGCATGTATCCGGGCACATCAACAATGGACAGCAGGGGCACATTGAAGCAGTCGCAGGTGCGGATAAAACGGGCCGCCTTGTCCGAAGCGTTGATGTCGATACAGCCTGCCATCGCCTTGGGCTGGTTGGCCACCACCCCCACCGACCGGCCGTTCATGCGGATAAATCCGGTGACCATATTGGTGGCATACATGGCCTGGGTCTCAAAAAACTCGTGCCCATCCGCGATCTCCCGGATAACATCCTTGATATCGTAGGCCTTTTTCAGGTTATCCGGAATGAAGGTGTTGAGCATCTCACAGCGGCGGTCCGGAGAGTCGCCGCAGGGCATGATGGGCGGCATCTCCCGGCAGTTTGGGGGCAGGTAGCTCAGCAGGGTCTTGATCTTCTCAATGCAGTCCCGGTCGTCCGCACAGAAAAAGTGAGACACGCCTGACACCGTATTATGGGTCCGCGCTCCTCCCAGCTTCTCCGCATCCACCACCTCCCCGGTCACGTTCTTGATGACCTGCGGGCCGGTGATAAAGGAGCGGCTGGTCTTGTCCACGGAAAAAATGAAGTCGGTCAGCGCGGGGGAATACACGGTCCCGCCGGCGCAGGGCCCCATGATGGCTGAGATCTGGGGGATCACCCCAGAAGCCATCACGTTGTTGAAGAAGATGGCCCCATAGGAAGTGGCAGGCCCCTCCTGGATCCGCCCGCCCCCCGAGTCATTCAGGCCGATCAGCGGCACGCCGGCGTCCATGGCCAGCTCCTGAATCCGCTTGACCTTCATGCCCTGCATCTCCCCCATGGCGCCGCCCAGAACCGTAAAGTCGTGGGCAAAGGCAAAGGCCCCTCTCCCATGAATCAATCCGTATCCCGTCACCACCCCTTCCGCCGGTGTGTCTACCTTCTCCATCCCAAAGTCATGGCAGCGGTGCTTCATAAAAATGTTGTACTCCTGGAAAGTACCGGGATCAAACAGCAGGTCGATGCGCTCCCGGGCTGTCAGCTTACCCGCGCCGTGCTGCTTCGCGACCTTTTTTTCTCCCCCTCCCTGTCTGATCTTTTCCTTTTTCTCAAGCATCTCTTGAAGCTTTGTTTTTTCCCCCACGACAAGGTCCTCCTCTCTGCTGCGCCTTTGGTCACAATCCAACAAAAATCAAATATTTTTCTTTTTTCTTTAGGTTAATCTGTTTTAACGCATATTGCAATTATCGATTTTTTATATTAGTATAAGATAAAAATTATGGATCTGGAGGGACATATCGTGGAACTGACCCAGCTCCGCTATTTTCAGACCGCGGCCTATTACCAGCATATCTCCCGGGCGGCAGAAGAACTCAATATCTCCCAGCCTGCCCTGAGTACGATGATTTCCAGACTGGAGAAGGAGCTGGGAGTTCCGCTCTTTGACCACAATGGACGGTCCATCATCTTGAACCAGAATGGACAACGGTTTCTTCAGCGGGTCAACCATATCCTGATGGAGGTGGAGAACTCAAAGAGGGAGCTCCAGGACATTGCCGATGAGGGGGACAACTCCATTTCCCTGGCGGTCTCCTCCTCTCAGTTTCTTCAGGGGATGCACGCCTTCATGTACCAGCACCCCAACTACAAGTGGAATCAGCGGGTCGCAGAAAACAAGGAGATCGCTGCGCTGCTCAACCGGGGTCAAATCGATCTGGCGGTCACCTCCCCGGGCATTTATGGGGAGGTATTTGAATCCACCCTGCTGCTTCGGGACATCTTCAAGCTGGCTGTCCATAAGGACAACCCCTTGGCACAGCGGAAAAGTGTCCGTCTGGAGGAGCTCACCGACCAGCGCTTCATCATGCTTCTGAAGGGACTGCCCTTCCGCGCTCAGACCGACCGGATCTTTGCAGACCTGGGCATCACGCCCCACTACATCATGGAGTGCGACCATCTGCTCCGGCGGGAGCTGATCAACGCCAACGCCGGCGTCACCATCGCTTCCCAGTCTGCCTCCTTTCGGCATCTGTTCAGCGAGAATATTCGTTTTCTGGATATCGAGGACGTGCATCACACCCGTGACATTGTGATGGTCCATCGGAAAGGACGGTATTTGAACCGCGCCTCCCGACAGTTCGCCGACTTTCTGAAGCAAAAATTCAGTCCCTAGCCTACCGATCCCATTTTCATAACTTTGATATTATGGATTATTTCAAAAAGATGAATGGAATTTTATTGTTTTCTCTGATACAATAGTGCAAACGACCAGTACAGCACAGCGGAGGAGGCAAAAGCGATGCCAAAAAAGGAATTTTACCGCATTACAGTAGACGGGATCCCTTATGTGGTGGAGGTGGAGCCTATATACAGCGGTGCCCCGCAGCCCGGGCCTCCTTCCACTCTGGCCCCCTGGGTGCTTGCCCACCGTGTCGCCCATCTGCCACCCCGGTAAGCGGGCGCGCTGAGGGGGCAAACTCCTCGTCGGCCCCTTTGTAGGAAATCACAGCGGAAGATGCAGAAAGGCGCCCGCTCCCCCTATGGGGAGCGGACGCCTTTCTGTTCTGTCTGGGGCGGCGCATCCGTGAGGCGCCTGCTCTTTTTAAAAAACAGGGCGCCGCTAGATGGCGGCACCCTGAAACAGGACAGTGCTTACTTGTGGTCCACGCTGTACATGTGCTCGATCAGCTCCAGGACCTTGTTGGAGTAGCCGATCTCGTTGTCGTACCAGGAGACGACCTTTACGAAAGTGTCGGTCAGGGCAATGCCTGCATCGGCGTCGAAGATGGAGGTACGGGTGTCACCCAGGAAGTCGCTGGACACCACGGCCTCGTCGGTGTAGCCCAGCACACCCTTCAGCTCACCCTCAGAGGCGGCCTTCATGGCGGCACAGATCTCCTCATACTTGGCGGGCTTGGCCAGGTTGACAGTCAGGTCCACCACGGACACGTCCAGAGTGGGGACGCGCATGGACATGCCGGTCAGCTTGCCGTTGAGCTCGGGGATGACCTTGCCCACGGCCTTGGCAGCGCCGGTGGAGGAGGGAATGATGTTTCCGGTGGCAGCACGGCCGCCGCGCCAGTCCTTCAAAGAGGGGCCGTCCACAGTCTTCTGGGTGGCAGTGACGGAGTGCACGGTGGTCATCAGGCCCTCAGTGATGCCCCAGTTGTCATTCAGCACCTTGGCGATGGGGGCCAGGCAGTTGGTGGTACAGGAGGCGTTGGACACGAAGTTCATGTCAGTGGTGTACTTGTCCAGGTTGACGCCGCACACGAACATGGGCGTGTCATCCTTGGAGGGGGCGGACATGATGACCTTCTTGGCACCGGCATCCAGGTGTCCCTGGGCCTTCTCCTTCGTCAGGAACAGACCGGTGGACTCCACCACATACTCCGCGCCCAGCTTGGCCCAGGGCAGGTCTGCGGGGTTCCGCTCGGCGGAGACGGGGATCTCCTTGCCGTTGACCACGATGGCGTTCTCAGTGCTGCCGATCTCAGCCTTGCAGATGCCGTGCATGGTGTCATACTTCAGCATATAGGCCAGATACTCGGCAGGGCACAGGTCGTTGATGCCCACGATCTCGATCTCGGGGTGGTCCAGGCTGGCCCGAAAGACCATGCGGCCAATGCGGCCAAAGCCATTGATGCCAACTTTAATGCTCATTGTAACTGTCTCCTTTATCAAGTTTTGGTTGCGCTCCACTATTATATCCCTTTTTTTCTGATTTTGGTAGTCTGTGTTTTGCATAGTTTTTTCTCTGTTTCTCCGTGGAAATTAGCCACCTCCGGGCATAGTAGGCCCTGCCTTCTGTTCTTTTTCCCCATGGATTTACACAGTTCGCCAGAATCTGCGCCCATGTTCTTGTTGATGCAGCGAATTTCTGATATACTAGGTCCTGTCCGGGCCGGGCTCACGCCCCGGCCCAGCGAAATTTTCCATTTCTAAAATCAGCCGCCCCGCAAATCCTATTGCGGAAGCGCTGCGCCGGTTTTGGAGCGGAGAGGAGGATCGGGATGTCTGAAGAACAGAGCTTTTTGGAGCAGCTCCCCCAGGCGGCGGTAGAGGTGCGGGACGGAAAGATCACCGCGCTCAACTCCGCCGCCCTCAGTCACCTGCCAGAGCTGGCCGTGGGGGACCAGCCGCCCCAGTACCTGGCTGCCCCGCTGGACAGTGCTCAGACTGCGGGAGCTTTCACCGGCGGCGGCGGCCTGTTCGTCTTTTCCAAGGTCTCTTCCCCCGGAGGGGTGCTGCTCCTGTTCCGCCCCGCCCCTGACTCCGCCCTCTCCCCCCAGCAGATGGACGGCTTTGCCCGCCAGCTCCGCGAGCAGATGGGGGGGCTGCTGAACAACCTTCAGCTCCTCTCCCAGGACCTGAGCGGCACCGGCTCTCCCACCGACCGGCGGCTGGCCTCCATCAACCGCAACTTTTATCAAATGCTCCGCCTGGTCAACAACCTGGAGTTCCTGCGGGATACCAAGTCCCAGTCCGGGGTGGCCTTTTCCCCGGTGACCATGGATCTGGCCGGCCTGTGCCGCCACACAGCGGAGGACACTGCCCCCCTGCTCGCTCAGGCCGGCATCCAGCTGCGCTATCAGTCGAGCACCGAAGGACTTCTGATCCCCGGCGACGCGGCCCTGCTCTCCCGTATGCTGCTGGGCCTGCTGTCCAACGCGGCTAAGGCGGCCCCCAGCGGGACCGTCCTGCTCACCCTGCGCCGTTGGGGAGACCGGGCCGTCCTGACCTGTACCAACAGCGGCTCCACTCCGGACGACGGACAGCTCTCCGCTCTGTTGGAGGGGGTCTCCCCCCACCTGCTCCCGGAGCCCGGAGAGGGGGCGGGAATGGGCCTGCCCATCATCCGGCACATCGTCGCTCTCCACGGCGGCACGCTGCTCCTGGAGCGCCGGGAGCCAGGCGGCCTGGCCGCCACCGTCTCTCTGCCCACCGGCCCCCTCTCCATGGATCTGACCCTGAGCACCCCTGCCCCGGAGCGGAGCGGCGGCCTATCTCCCCTGCTGGTGGAGCTGTCCGACGTCCTCCCCTCCTCTCTGTACCAGCCGGAGGACATAGAATAGCGCTGCCCGCCTCTCACAAGATCAGAAAACCACCGGCCAGGCCTGTGGTTTTTTTGATGCAGCAAACGGGCCCGGCAGCCGTTGGCTGCCGGACCCGGACCATTCTGTTCCCAGTATGGGGCCGCTCCCCGCTCAGGAGAAAAATCCCCCGAAGGGCCAGCCGTAATACTGGTTGTTCTGCTGAGGCTGCTGTTGCTGCTGGGAGGAAGTATCGGTGACTGTCTCCCGGGGCTGCTCGTCCAGGGTGAGGGACAGCTCCAGCTTCTCTCCGTTACGGAACACCGTCAGCGTCACGGTATCCCCTGCCTGATGGGTGGCCTTGGCAGCCTCCAAGTCCTGGAAAGTGACCACGTCGTCCTCATCCATGGCGGTGATGATGTCCCCAGGCTGCAGTCCCGCCTTGGCGGAGCAGGAGCCGTCCTCCACTGTGGCCACATAGACACCCAGCACCGCGTTGGTGACGCCGTACTGCTGCGCTACAGAGGCCGACATGGTCACGCCGGTAATGCCCATGTAGGGCTTTCCGGTAACATAGCCGTACTGGATCAGGTCGGAGATGATGTTCTTCACATCGTTGATGGGGATGGCGAAGCCCAGGCCCTCCACATTGGTGCCGGAGCTGGAGGTGCTGTATTTGGCGGTGGTGATGCCGATGACCCCCCCGTAGCTGTTGAACAGGGGGCCGCCGGAGTTGCCCGGGTTGATGGCGCAGTTGGTCTGAAGCATGTTCATCGTGGTGGAGTCATTGCCGGAGCCGGTGGTAATGAGCCGGTCCAGAGCGGAGATGAGGCCGTCGGTGAGGGAGTATGTCAGCTCGCCCAGGGGGTTGCCGATGGCCATCACGGCCTGGCCCACCTTCAGCTGGTCGGAGTCGCCCAGGGTCACGGTCTGGAGCCCGGAGGCCTCGATCTTCAGCACGGCCACATCGTTGTCCTCCTCGCCCCCCACCAGGGTAGCGGGGTAGCTGCTGCCGTCGTGGAAGGAGACGGTGATGCTCACCGAGCTGTCCTTCACCGCGTCCTCAATGACGTGGTAGTTGGTGACGATGTACCCGTCGGCGGTGATGACGAA
The DNA here is from genome assembly GCF_001244495.1 of Clostridium phoceensis. NCBI lineage: Bacteria > Bacillati > Bacillota > Clostridia > Eubacteriales > Clostridiaceae > Clostridium > Clostridium phoceensis. The sequence goes on from NZ_LN866274.1 coordinate 555,709, forward strand.
GCCGGAACCGGAGGCGGCCGACGTGCTGGTATAGCCGAAGATGTTGGTCATGGTGGTGGACACCGTGATGCCCACGCAGGCGTCCACATTGGCGGCGTACAGCTGCTCCGGGGTCATGGCCTGGCCGCTGGAGCTGGCCACAGGGTCCGCCTGGGTGGAGATGGGCTGGGTATTCTGATAGATCACGCTGGGCTGGGACGCGAAGACGCTGGAGTACAGGGCTGCGCCGCCCACGCCCGCTCCGCCGCCCACTACCGCGCAGGCCAGGATCAGCGCCGCAATGCGCCTGCCGGATCCCCTGTGCTTCTGGGGCCCCTGGGGGGCCTCCGGCCCGCCCTGGCTCTGGTTGGGGTTGGAATCGGTGTACCCGCCGAAGCCGCCCCGGTACCCGTCATTCTCACTATTATAGAAATTGAACTCATTGTCCTGATTTGCCATTTCAAACACTCCTTGCCGATTTGAGCTGTGTCCGGGGGGAGCGCCTCTCTTTCCCCTTCTGACAAAAATAAGGATACGGTCTAAATATGAAGAAAGCATGAAGAAAGAGGGGGGATTTTTTGAACAATTCCCGAAAAAACTTTGACAGACCCTCTCATTTCCGCTCCGGCCGCTGGGAAAGGATCGCCGTGATGTCCCGGGCCGCCGCCGTCACATCCATCCAAAAGCCCTGAAAGATCCCCAGCCCTACCAGGTTCAGCACCACCAGGATGAGGATGGGTCCCAGGATCATGCCAGCCACTCCGGCCACCTTCATGCCCACATAGATGCCCACCAGGGACAGGATAGGGGACAGGCCGGTCTGGTCGCCCACGAACCGTGGCTCCGCCACCCGGCGGAACATGGCCACCACCCCCCAGATCACCATCAGATAGACAGCGGTGGAGAAATCCCGGGTAAACAGAGCCACCACCGCCCAGGGCACCATAACGGTGCCCGACCCGATGATGGGGATAAAGTCCAGAATGGCCAGCCCCAGGGCCAGCAGCAGGGCGTAGTTCTGCCCCACCAGCAGGAATCCCCCCAGCAGAATGAAGAACACCCCCACCGACAGCAGCAGCTCCGCCCGCAGGTAGCCGCCGAAGGCGGCCAGGGCGGTGGCCTTCACCTGCTGGAGGAAGCGGAGCAGGCTCTCGTCCAGGTGCTGGACCGCCCGCGTGCGGTGATAGGGGTAGTCCGCGGTGAGGAAATAGGAGGCCATCACAAAGACCACCAGGGCCAGCAGGAACTCCGGCACCCGCATGGCCCAGTCGGTGGCCGCCTTGGCCGCACTCAGCAGGGCGGTGGGGTCCACCGCCTGGAGGCGCTGGATGAGGGCGTTGACGGTGTCCTCCACCGTCCCCACCACCGACAGGGGCAGCAGGTCCATCGCCCGGGCAAACAGGGCCTCCATCTGATCGAAAAAGCCCTCCACCTGGGTCAGCATCCCGCTCCAATTCTGCGCCAGGGAGACCAGTTCGTTGGCCGCGGCATAGGTCAGGATGCCCAGACAGCCGCCGATCACCCCGAAGATGACCACCACCAGCAGCAGGGACAGCAGCTTCCTGCTCCAGCCCAGCCTGCGCTGGAGCCAGCGCACCGCCGGGTTGAGCAGGGCCGCCACGATCAGCGCCGCCACGAAGGGGGCGAACAGGGACAGCAGGGGAGGCCCCAGCTTGGCCACCAGCACCACCGCCGCGGCTGCCAGCACCAGGCGGATGATCAGCCGCAGCCACAACTGCCCCCGCTCCTGCCAGGACAGCTGTTCTCTCTCCACAACGACCACTCCTTCACAGTATCACATCGATACCTTCAGTTTTCCATAGCATAGTCCAGCCTATCACAAAAAGGATGAATAATATGTAAATCCCGGGGATCTCTTCCCCGCTTTCTTTCCTCCTCCCGCCCGGGCCGGGTGGACAAAATAAGGCGCGCCACAGGACCCGGGTCCCGCGGCGCGGCCAGTTTTATTTTTTCCGGTAGATGAGTCCCACCAGATTGGGTCCGGCGTTGATGGCGATAACGCCGCCAATGAAGCAGTCCATGGCCGGCTCCTGCCCAAAGGCCTGACGGCAGGACTCGGTCAGCAGCTCCGCCTGGTCGGGCCGGGCGGCCCGGATGATCAGATAGGGCGTCCCCGGCTCCCGCTCCTTCTGCGCCAGCTCCAGAATGGTGGGGATCACGTTCTTCTCCCCCCGCACCTTGGTCACCACTTTGGAGGCTCCATTCTCAAAGGTCATGATGGGCTTGAGCCCCAGGGCCTCTCCCACAAAAGCCGCGGCGGCGGAGACCCTCCCGGACTTTTTGGCAAACTTCAGATCAAAGGGGACAAAGAGCACCCGCACATGATCCACCCAGTCCTGGATATAGGCGGCGATCTCCTCCACAGAGGCGCCTGCGGCAGCCATCCGCGCCCCCTCTGCCACTGGGTAGCCGTAGCACATGGTATAGGTGTGGCTGTCGATGACCCGGATGGAGAAGGCATCCCGGGCCTCCGGGTGGTCCTCAAAGAACTCCCCCCGGGCCTGGACGGCGTTCTGGTAGGTGGCGCTGCCCTCGGAATTGATGGATGTGTAGATCAGGTCTGTGTACCCTGCTTTCCAGGTCTCCTCATAGCACTGCTGGAACTGGTACGTCGTGAGCTGGGCATGTGTCGGGATCTTGGGCTCCTCCGCCAGCGCCTGATAGAACTCCTGCGGGGTGAAATCCTCCCCATCCCGCAGTTCCCGCTCCCCCATGGCGATGGGGAAGGGCATGACCCTGATCCCCAGCTCTTCCCGCAGGGACTTGGGGATATCGGCGGCGGAATCGGTCAAAAACAGGATCTTCGCCATAGCGGTCTCCTTCCATGATACGCGCCGTGGGCGCGGACCTCCAATTTTACACCAATATTATTGCAGAAAGCCCCCCGCTTGTCAACTCCGGCCTCGTCCGCCCTCCAGCTCGCTGACCTGGGAGTTGCTGTATAAAGGATGGTTTGCACCACCTGCTACATTGGCAGAGCGAAACGACCGTTGGAAAGGAGTCCGCTGGAAAACAAGCAGGGACATGATACGCCGATGGGCGGTCAAGTCCCCTCTTTCAGCTCTATGAATTAAGATCTATTCTTTATTGACTGCTGTTTGAAAAAGTATGCTGTTACGCAATATAGAACAAAATTTTCGTTATATATTCGCTCTCGTCGGCCGTGGAAAGGTAGTCATTGATGGCGAACTCATATGAATCAGAAACAATATTGAAGTGATGGATTCGGCAGTATTCTAAAATGCGTTCGTAGGATCTTCCGATGGAAAGATAGTCCCCTGTGTGATAGGTAAATACGCACCGCCCTTTGGGAAGTTCCAGAACGCCGTCGATATTATCAGACTTTTCAATCGACAGAAAGGCAAACGATGCTTCGGTATATCTTCCCCGCAGAATACGTTCATACGGCACGATCGCACCGCTCTGAAAGAAAATTGGAAGTTGCTCCTTGGATGACCGAACAAAACATTCCTTTGTAGCAATGCTGAGCATTTCCAACGTATAAGGTTCCGTGACCTTTTGAAGCAAAATGTATTGGGGGCTTACTTCCTCTATGGAAACGATATCGCTACAATCACGAATGGAAATAGAATGCTCTAACTGCAGACACCGATGTTCAACGCGGTTTTTTATCATTTGCAGCTCCTCAATCTGATGATTGATGGTAGAGAGCTGTTTGCGCAGCGCAGCGATAGAATTTTCAATCCTAAAACTTTTCATGTGTGCTTTAATCTCATTGAGGGAAAAGCCGATTCTTTTCATGATGCAAATCGTATCCAAATAGTCAAGCTGGCTGGAACTGTAATAGCGGTAACCGTTATCAGGATCAGTATATGCAGGACGGAAAAGTCCGATTTTATCGTAGAAAATCAAAGTCTGGCGAGAAATGTTTTGCAGTTTGGAAAGTTCACCGATGGAAAATAAATTTTTCATATAAGCCCCTTGACCTTATAGTTACTATATAGTTTATTATTTTAGCATGAAAATATGAACTTATCAAGGAGGCTGCTCAAATTGATACCCCGTATGACTGCCATTTGTAAAAAGCTTGCGGATGGCCTGACTTTCAAGAAAATACTGCTGATATTACTCGGAGCCATGATCTGCACCTTTGGGATCCACAACATTCACCAGCGGACGAACATCACAGAAGGCGGTGTGATTGGCTTAATGCTTTTAGTCGAGCATTGGCTGAAAATTTCTCCGGCTTATATTACCCCTATGCTGGATGCTGCTTGTTATTTGCTCGCATTCAAATTCCTGGGTGGGAACTTTATCAAAATCTCAATTATTTCAACACTGTTTGTTTCTGTATTTTATAAGATCTGGGAGCTGCTTCCGCCAATGCTCCCCGATTTGTCCGCACATCCGTTGATCGCCGCTGTGTTAGGCGGTATTTTTGTGGGTGTAGGCGTCGGCTTAATTGTTCGTCAGGGAGGTTCCAGTGGTGGAGATGACGCCTTGGCTTTAACAATTTCTCACGTCTCCCACTGGAAGTTATCCCGTTCTTATTTGTTCACGGATACTGTAGTGCTGCTATTATCCCTTACCTATATTCCCATAATGCGTATTGTTTTCTCATTGATAACCGTTACTGTTTCTTCGAACTTAATCGATTGGATAAAAGAATATAAATTTAAAACCATCAGATGAATATCCAATCACAAAAAGCGACAGATACTCTCTGTTTTTCCACCTTCGCTTTGACAGTAAAAACACCCTCAGCAATAGAAAGACCACACCTCGGTCTGCTGGCTTGTCCAGCCGCCGGGATGTGGTCTTTGTGATCTCTGATCATTTTGCACGTCTCCTGGTTCCGCCCTTCTTTATATAAGGCCGTCATCAGAGATCTGCCTCCCTCCGTTATTCCTTATTTTGACTGCGGGAGGTTTTTTATATCCTACATCAGCTCAAAGAGTAAAAAGGAGCCGCCCGCTGGGGCATACTGGCGGGAGGGGACGCGGCGGGCGGCCTGTCTGCCCTTCTTTCCGCGCCCTGTCAAGACCGGAGCAGCGGCCCCTCGTTGACACCACCGGCCGGATGGGATATACTACACCCACCAGAAAAGGAGGCCTCCATGAACAAGACCGAACTGTTGAACAAATGTGCCCGCAGCGGGGAGGAGCGGGTGCTGCTGGCCCGCGCCCTGGATAAGCTGGAGCTGGCCCAGAACCGCTCTGTCCCCGCCTGCACCCCATTTCTCTCCCCGGGAGAGCAGGCCTCCGTCACCGATCTGCTCAACGCCTGGGGCCGCCCCCGCCACCTGTTTTTCGGCGGATATGAGGGGGCGGAGCGGGCGGTGTGCGCCTTTCTGCCCGACTGGCAGGAGGAATCCGACTTTCTCGCCGACCCGGAGGGGCCGGTGGCCGCGCTGGAGGCCGCCTTTCCCGCGGACGCGGAGCTGTCTCACCGAGACATCCTGGGTGCCCTGATGGGACTGGGCATCACCCGGGAAAAGCTGGGGGACATCCTGTTAGACCATGGCCGCTGTCAGGTGCTGGTCCTGCGGGATGCCCTGCCCATCCTCCTCTCCCAGTGGGAGTCTGCCGGCCGCTGGAAGATGAAGCTGCGGGAGATCCCCCTGGAGCAGCTGGAGGCGAAGCCGCCCCAGGTGAAGACCATTCGGGATACGGTGGCCGCCCTGCGGCTGGACGCGGTGCTTGCCGCCGGCTTCTCCACCTCCCGGTCCAAGGCGGCGGACCTGGTCTCCGCCGGCCGGGTGTCAGTAAACCACCGGGAGTGCGCCAAGGCGGACCGGACGGTGGGGGAGGGCGACGTGCTCTCCTGCCGGGGTCTGGGCAAGTGCGTGGTGAAAGAGGTGCTGGGTCAGTCTAAAAAGGGCCGCTTCATGCTGGTTCTGGAACGGTATATCTGAGAAGGAGATACGCTATGATCACACAGGAAAAAATCGACCGCATCAACGCCCTGGCCCGGAAGGCCAAGACTCCGGAGGGCCTGACGGCGGAGGAGACAGCAGAGCGCGCCGCCCTCCGTCAGGAGTATGTGGCCGCTGTGCGGGCTAATCTGGAGGCCCAGCTGGACAACACCCTCATCCAGGAGCCGGACGGCACCCGCCACCGGCTCCCCAAAAAGCCGTGAGGCGGGGGGTCCTTTGGGCGCTGCTCCTGTCCTTTCTGCTGGCCGGCTGCGCACCGGCGGGGGCGCCAGCAGGGGAGGGGAGCGGCCAGGAGCCCAGCCAGTCCGCCATGGCCCCGGCGCCGGAGGCCGGCACTTCCGCCCAGCCTCAGTCCGCCCCGGAGCCCGAGCCCCCCACCCAGGAGGAGCTGCTCCAAGCCATGGTGGACACCATGACGCCGGAGGAGAAAGCGGGCCAGCTGTTCTGGGTCCGTTTCCCGGAGACCGGCTGGGATGAGCTGGCCCGGGAGTGGCACCCTGGGGGCTTTCTCCTCTTCGGCCGGGACTTCAAAAACCGCACCCCGGAGGAGCTGCGCACTCTGCTCGCCTCCCTCCAGGAGACCTCCCCCATCCCCCTGCTCCTGGGGGTAGATGAGGAGGGGGGCACGGTGGTCCGGGCCAGCTACTACCCCGCCTTCCGGGCGGAGAAGTTCCGCTCCCCCCAGGCCCTCTTCGCTGCCGGAGGGCTGGAGGCCGTCCGGGCCGACGCCCTGGACAAGTCCGCCTTTCTGCTGGATCTGGGCCTTAACGTAAACCTGGCTCCGGTGTGCGACGTGTCCACCGACCCCGCTGACTTCATCTATGCCCGCGCCTTCGGCCAAGACGCCCAGGCTACGGCGGAGTATGCGGACACGGTGGTCTCCGCCATGGGGGAGGCGGGCATCGGCTCGGTGCTCAAGCACTTCCTGGGCTACGGCAGCAACCGGGACACCCACACCGGCATCGCGGTGGACCAGCGCCCCCTGGAGCAGTTCCGCCAGTCCGACTTCCTGCCCTTCCAGGCAGGCATCGACGCCGGGGCCGGCGGTGTGCTGGTCTCCCACAACATCGTCACCTGCCTGGACCCGGAGCTGCCCGCCTCCCTGTCCCCAGCCTCCTACCAAGTGCTGCGGGAGGAGCTGGGCTTTGAAGGAGTGGCCATGACCGACGACCTGGACATGGATGCGGTACAGAAGTATGTGGAGGAGGGCACCGCCCCGGTGATGGCCCTCCAGGCCGGGGCTGACCTGGTCCTCACCAGCGATCCCCAGGGGGGCATCCCCTCGGTGCTGGAGGCGGTGGAGACCGGGGCGCTGACCTGGGACCGGCTGGATCAGTCGGTGCTGCGGGTGCTGCGCTGGAAGCTCCAGCTGGGACTGCTGTCCCTCCCCGGGGCGGAGGATGTACAAACAAGCTAAGATTTGCCGAAATTTCCGCCTCATTTCGCAAGAAACCCCTTTGCGTTCCCGGAAAAGTTCGCTATAATGGAGCATGAAGATCCCGAGGTCCCGGCCGCCGCTCCGGCGCGCCTGATGAAAGAATGGAGGTCAACGATCCCAATGAAAGAGATCTATGTTGTCAATTGCTGCCGCACCGCCGTGGGCTCCTTCGGCGGAAGCCTGAAGGACACCCCCGCCCCCGAGCTGGGTGCCGTGGTGGTGAAGGAGGCCCTGTCCCGGGCCGGCGTGGAGCCGGAGCAGGTGGACGAGCTGATGTTCGGCTGCATCCTCACTGCTGCCCAGGGCCAGAACCCCGCCCGCCAGGTGGGCGTCAAGGCCGGCCTGCCCTACTCCGTCCCCGCCTACACCGTGGGCATGGTGTGCGGCTCGGGCATGAAGTCGGTCATCGAGGGTGCCCGGGCCATCCTGGCCGGGGACGCCGACATCATCGTGGCCGGCGGCACCGAGAATATGTCCGCCGCCCCCTACGCCCTGCCTGACGAGCGCTGGGGCGCCCGCATGGGGGACAAGAAGGTGGTGGACACCATGATCCGGGACGGACTGTGGGACGCCTACAACAACTACCACATGGGCACTACTGCTGAGAACATCTGCGACGTGTGGGGCATCACCCGCCAGGAGCTGGACGAGTTCGCCGCCGCCTCCCAGCAGAAGGCCGAGGCCGCCCAGAAGACCGGCCGCTTCGAGGATGAGATCGTCCCCGTCATGGTGAAGAAGAAGAAAGAGCTGGTGGAGTTCAAGGTGGACGAGTTCCCCCGCCCCGGCGTCACCGCCGAGGGCATCTCCAAGCTGAAGGGCGCTTTCCCTGTGGGCCCCGAGGGAGTGGAGGACGAGATCGTCCATACCTTTGAGCTCACCCAGATCCACGAGGCCGATACCCGCAAGCACGTCCAGCGGGTCACCGCCGCCAACGCCTCCGGCATCAACGACGGCGCCGCCGCCATCGTGCTCGCCTCCGGCGAGGCGGTGGAAAAGTACGGCCTGAAGCCCATGGCCAAGCTGGTCAGCTGGGGCCAGGGCGGCGTGGACCCCAAGATCATGGGCGTGGGCCCGGTGCCCGCCTCCCGCCAGGCCATGAGCAAGGCCGGCCTGAAGATCGAGGACATCGACCTGGTGGAGGCCAATGAGGCCTTTGCCGCCCAGTCCGTGGCCGTGGCCCGGGAGCTGGGCTTCGACATGAGCAAGGTGAATGTCAACGGCGGCGCCATCTCCATCGGCCACCCCGTGGGGGCCTCCGGTGCCCGCATCATCGTCACTCTGCTCCACGAGATGCAGAAGCGGCCCGAGGCCAAGCGCGGCCTGGCCACCCTGTGCATCGGCGGCGGCATGGGTGTCGCCACCATCTTTGAGAAGTGCTGAGCCGGACACCGGCGTCCCCGGGGACTGACCTCCCGGGGCCCGGTCCGGCAGGCGGGGGCGGCGGGCTTGTGCCCGCCGCCCTTTTCCCGGAATTTTCGACCGAATGGGCCGGCAGGGAGGGGGAGAGGTATGAAACGCTGGTCCGTCTTAGTGACGGCTGTACTGAGTTTTTCCATACTGGCCGGCTGTGCCGGCGGGGGAGAGGGGACCTATCTCTTTGACCGCCTCGCCCCCGCATCCGGCGGAACGCCCGGAGAGCCAGAGCCCCGCAGTCTGATCCTGACCCACTCCTCGCCCGCGGGCAGCCTCACCGATCAGGCTGCCCAGCTCCTGAAGGAGAAGGTGGAGGAGGCCTCCGAGGGCCAGCTCCAGATCCAGATCTACCCTGAAGACTCCTTGGGCAATTTGGACGACGGGCGGTGGTACTTTGAGAACGGGGCGGTGGACATGCGCATCGGGGCCGGCCCCAGCGATGTCTCCTCCATCGCCACCTGGCTCCCCACTCTCACCGGCTGCACTCCCGATGAGGTGAGCCAGGCTCTGCGCCCAGGTCAGCCCCTGTGGGATCTGATCTGCCAGCAGGCGGGCGACACCCTCGTCCTGGGGGTGCTGCCATCCTCCAGCCGGGTGCTCACCTCCAGCCGGCCAGTGGAGGACCTGAGCCAGCTGGACGGCCTGATGGTCCGCGTCATCCCCTCTTCCTCCCTGGACCGGCGGTTTTGGGAGGCTCTGGGGGCGCAGACGGTAGAGATCCCCATCCAGGACCTCTACCTGGCCCTCCAGCAGGGGCTGGCCGATGCCCAGGAGAACCCCATCTATTTGGTGCGCAGCTACAACTTCCACCAGCAGCAGAAATACCTGATCCCCATCAACTTTAAGGTATATCTGGAGACCATTTATCTCAATTTGGAGGTGTGCCGCAGCCTGACGGAGGAGCAGCAGGCCCTGCTCCGGCAGGCCGCGGAGGATACCTGCCGGGAGATGGTGGAGGTAACTGCCCGCTATCTGGAGGAGTGCCAGGATATCTTTCAGCGGGAGGGCATGGAGGTCCGCCCTGTGTCAGAGGAGGAGCGGGCCCGCGCCCGGGAGAAGGTCTGCCCGCTGGTGGAGGAATATCTGCTCTCCCTGTATGGCGCTGATGTCTATCAGCAGGTGCTGGACGCCCTCTCCGCCGCCCCGGAGCAGGGGAGCTGAGGGTGTCCGCATGTACGATCTCCTGCCGCCCTAAAAGAAGGAGCGGGGCCCGCCGCTGGCGGGGCCCCCCCCCTCTTTTTGGTGGGGGGAAAGGGGGGGGCCCGGATATAATTGTTGCCTTTTTTACCATTTTAGAGTGGATTAAAAAAAAGTCGCACCT
>NZ_LN866274.1:565912-568133 GCF_001244495.1 Clostridium phoceensis
CCCCGCTCCTTCTTTTAGTTGCGGATAATGGTGTCGTCCTGCATATACTGTACGCTGCCGTCCTCGCCTCTGGAGTAGTGGCAGAGGAAGTCATACCAGAAGAGCCGGGACTCGGAGGGGGTGGTGGTGTGGGGCTTGTCCTCGATCACGGCGAAGCGGACCATGGGCACGCCGTCCCCGTCGCACCAGATCTGGTTATGGTATCCGCTGGTCTGATACATCAGGGGGGCGTTCAGGTCCTCACAGCCGTTCCGCTCCAGCCAGTACATCATGGTAGAGGTCAGGCTGGGGCTCTGGTAGGCGCCGGCATCCTTGGTGCCCACCAGCTGGATCACGGGGACCCGGTTGGTGCTGGCCATAGGGTGGAGGGTGGCCACATCCTCAGTCACCTGCTGGTCCACATTCCGATAGCGGCCGGCACTGATGGCCACGGCGGCCACCACATCGGACATCTCACCGGCGATCATGGCGCTGGAGTTGCCTCCGTTGGAATGCCCGGTGGCATAGATCCGGCTCTCGTCGATGGAATAGCGCTCCGACACATCCTGGATCAGCTGCCGCCAGAAGGAGATGTCGTCAGGCCGAGTGGGGTCCCAGCAGTCGTTGTGGATGGGCCGGGCCATGCCGTTGTTCTCCGCATAGGGGTATGCTGTGGGGAACACTACGATGAAGCCCGCCTCCTCGGCCACCTTGAACCACTCAGAATAGGGGGCGTAGGCCTCGGCGCACTGTCCTGCGCCGTGGAGGGCCATCACCAGCGGCACCGCCTGGCTGGGGTCATCCTTGACGGACTGGGGCACATACTCCAGCCAGTAACGGGAGTAACCGTCGATGGTCCGCTCCTCCTTGGTAAAGCCCAGCGCCTCAAAGTCAATGGCGGGGCGCAGGTCGTTTCCGGCCAGGGAGCGGTAGCGCTGGGCCTTGCACAGGAAGGTCTCCCACAGGGTCCTGCTCAGCTCCGGGTCGGTGTAACTCACCTCTGCCTGGGTGAGCTGTACCTTCCCCAGGGGATAGGCATTGATAAAGGTGTCATGGGAAAGCATGTTCTGCTGATACACCGTGGTCTCCAGGGGAACGTCCTGGTTGATATAGGCCGTCTCAGTGCAGTCGTTGGCTCCCTTCCAGTAATCGGCCACGGCCTGGACCCCGTCGGTCATCTCCTTCTCGATCAGCCACACCGGCACATTGACCTCATTCACGGTCTTTTCCGGGTCCACGGCGGGGGTCTGGCCCATCTGGGTCAGATAAGCCTCGTCGATGGCTCCGCCGTCCAGCACTGCCAGCCCGGAGCAGTTGTCCGGATTGGCCATGACCCACTGCTCCAGCAGGCGGCCTCCGTCGGCGTAGCCCACAAAGTAGTAGTTTCCGGTGTATGGGCTGTAATGGATCGTCTTGCTCCCCAGGGCAAAGGCGGCGCTCAGATAGTCCAGCTCCTCCTCGCCCCCCCACTGGCTGTCGGCAGGGGTCAGGGCGTGGAGCAGGAATTTATACTGGTCGGCCACCGCGGTCCAGCCGCTGCTCACCAGGAACTCCTCCGCCTTCTCCCCGGAGGGCAGGGCCACGAACACGCTGGAGGCGCAGTGCCCCGTCTCCTCCGGAATATAGGTGTAGAGCTTCCGGCCCTGAGAGAGCCCGTCCGCCTCCACCGCCTCCTGGAACAGGCCGGTGTAGGGGTGATAGTAGATCTGGTCCGGTGTCTCCTGCACCATCTTCTGGAACAGCGCCGTAAACTCCTCTGTGGTGGAACAGGGGAAGTCCTGAACGGTCAGGGGCTCCACCTGAACGGCCGCAGGGGCGGACTGTGCCCCGCTCCCGGAGCTGGATGCCGAAGAGACGCTGGAGCCTGCCCCTCCGGGCGCACCGCAGGATGTGAGCATGGCCAGAGACAGTGCCGCCGCAGCCAGCGGCAGACGGATAGACTTGCTGCGCATGATGTGATCCTCCTTTTGCAGATTCCCGCACCGGGAGCTGTTCTGTATTTTGCTCCCATTCTGTGCTGTTTTCAGCTTAACAGGGGGCGGAATACCTGTCCATCCTCTGATTTCTCTGCTGTCTACACCGGTTTCAAAATTCAAAAAAATGAATCCCATCCAAAAAGCTGAGTACCCGGATCGTAGCTCCCGTCTATATCATGATCACAGGAGGGCCGGAGCTCGTGACGAGCTCCGGCCCTCCTTCCGCCCTGGTCCCTCCCACAACTTCCGGGCGCCCCCCGCTCCTC
>NZ_LN866274.1:568161-670989 GCF_001244495.1 Clostridium phoceensis
CCCCGCTCCTCCTCAGGCGGGGAGCTCCAGCTCCATTCCCGCCTGGATGCGGTCCGGGTCCTGGATCTGGTCCCGGTTGGCGTCATAGATCTCTACCCACCGCAGGCCGCCGCCCAGCTCCTGCCGGGCGATGGTCCACAGGCAGTCCCCGGGCTGAACCACATAGATCCGCGCCCCGGCCGCGGGCTCTTCCGGCTCCGCAGGTGCCCCGCCGGTCTCCTCCGCCGTCTCCGCGATCTGGATGCGGCCCTGTCCCCCAGGAGCGGAGTAGGCGCTCAGGTCCCCCTCCAGGATCTGGCCCAGGTAACGGATCAGTGCCTGATTGTCCAGCACCGTCTCATCCTTCAGCAGGGTGCAGCCCTGAAACATGGTGTAGCCGTCCCCGCCGCTTTTGAGCATATAGTTGTGGGAGGCCAGGGTATAGACCCGGTCCAGCTCCAGCGGCTGCCCTCCCACCTTCACACCGGTCACCCGGCGGGGGCCGTCCACAGACTGGAAGGCCCCGTTCTCGTCCACCACTACGGAGGAGGGGACAGCGGCGTCAATGGTATAGGTCAGGCCGGACACCTGGAGGAAACCTCCGCTGGTCTGGGGATACTTCCGTGCCCCCATCTCCAAGGCGTCCAGGATCTGCTGTCCGGTGGCCTCCACCAGGCACAGGGCGTTGCCATAGGGGTGCAGGTCCAGGATGTCCCCATAAGTGACCTCCCCCGGCGCCAGCTCCGCCCGGATGCCGCCGCCGTTGACAAAGGCGATATCCGCCCCCATCACCGCCCGGTAGGCGTCGGCGCAGAAGTCCCCCAGGTTGGTCTCCCGGCTCCGGACCCAGTATTCCCCGGTGGCCGGGTCGGTGGTGACCAGGGCCACGTCCGTGCTGCCCACCACTTGGCTCAGCTGCTCCTCATACTGGGCTTGGACAGCGGCGATCTCCTCCTCCATCTCCGGGTCCCTGCCGGCATAGCCGGCCACCAGCTCCGCCTGGATCTCCCCGGTGACGGGGTCCAAGATCACCTGGCCGATGGCGGTCAGGCCGGTGCCCGTCTGGGCCAGCACCACGTCCTTCCCCTCCCGGTTGGGCAGTGTCCGCTCATACTGCTCATGGGAGTGGCCGTCTAGGAACACGTCGATGCCGGTGGTGTGGGCAATGACAGCCTGGGAGGACCACTGGGCAGAGATGCCCTCATTACCCAGATGGCCCACCGCCACCACATAGTCCGCGCCCCCGGCCCGGGCCTGGTCCACTGCGGCCTGGACGCAGTCATACAGCTCCTGTCCGTCTCCTCCCTGCCGGAAGCCGTACACCGCCTCCCCGGCCTCGTCCCGGAAGTAAGTGGGGTCGGTCTTGGTCAGGCTCTCCGGGGTACAGATCCCCACATAGCCTACGGTGGTGTCCCCGTAGTCCAGGAGAGCATAGGGCTGGAACACCGGTTCGCCCGCCGCCAGGCCGGTGAAGTTGCAGCTGAGATAGGGGAACTCCGCCCCGGCCGCCAGCTCCATCAGCCGGTCCACCCCATAGTCGAACTCGTGGTTGCCCGGCACCGCCAGGTCATAGCCCGCCGCGTTCATCAGGGAGATGATGTACTTCCCCTGGGAGAGGGTGCCCACCGCCTGGCCCTGGATGGCATCTCCCGCGTCCACCAGGGTCACCCGGTCCGCCCCGTACTGCTCCTCCAGTGCCCCGGCATAGGCCGCCAGGCCGGCATAGCCGATGGCGTCGTCCAGGGCACAGTGGACGTCGTTGGTGTGGAGGATCACGATCTTCTCTCCCGCCTCCGCCGCCTGGGAGGCGGGTGCCAGGGAGACCGTCAGCAGCAGCGCCGCTGTCAGCGCCGCCCATCTGTCCACCTTTTTCATGTATCATCATCCTTTCCGTTTTCATATTTTCCGCCCTGACAGCGCTCCCGATACCTGCCCGGCGTCTCGCCCACCAGACTCTTGAAGGTCCGGATGAAGCTGTTGGAGGAGTTGAATCCCGTCTGGTAGCCGATCTCCGTCACACTGGCGTCGGTGGACTCCAGCAGCAGGCGGGCCTGCTCCACCCGGTACTGCCGCAGGTAGTGGGAGAAGCCCGGCGGCTGGTATTTGCTGAACAGGCTGGACAGATAGGACACACTCAGCCCCACGTGGCCGCTCACCTCGTTGAGGGACAGCCCGCTGTCCGAGAAGTGGGCGGCGATGTAGTCCCGGGCCCGGTCCATATAGCCACGCTGGCTGTTGTGTCCCCACTCGTCCAGCTCAGCCAGCAGCCGCTCCTGCTCCTGCCAGAAGTCGGGGGAGTCCGCAGCGCAGGCGGCGGAGTATCGCTCCCCCAGTTCCCGCTGGACCTTCAGCACCTGGGTCAGCACGCAGCCCCGCAGCATAGAGCGCATCTGCACCGGGGACTGAGCGCGTCCTACTGCCTGACGCAGGTCCGCCAGCTGGGCCCTGGCCCCCTCCAGCTCTCCGCTCAGCGCCTTCTGGAGCATCTCCCGCACCTGGGCATCATATACGCCCGCACCTACCGGACCGGGGCCGGGCTGCCCGGCCTCCCCGCAGCAATATTTCCGGTAATTCAGGTCCTGTCTGGCCTCCTGCCAGGCGGCGGAGAGCTCCAGCAGGCTTCCTCTGGCCTGGCTGGCCCCCACCGCGGCAGAGAATGGGAAGTCCCGGGTCTCCCGCTCCAGCGCCTGCCGGCAGTCCTCCAGGGGGATGGCGAATCCGCCTGGGACCGGTGGGGAAGCGCACAGCACCGCCGACAGCCCTCCGCCCGGGGCGGGCTGGATCTGGGCAAGGCAGCGCCCCTCCCAAAACCGCTTCAGGCTTCTCCACAGGCTCCGGGTGTAGATCTCCCCCTCCACCGCCGAGGCGCTCCTCTCCGGCACCGCCTCCACCGCCAGCACCAGGTAAGTCCCCTCCAGGGGAAAGGGGCTCTCCAGAGCAGCCAGCATCCTGGACACCTCCTCCGGCTCCGTCTGGCCCCCCTCCAGCAGGGACTGGAAGAACCGCTGGGCCAGCGCCGGGCGCACATCGGAGAGCAGTCCGGTCAGCCGCTGGTTCTCCCGCTGTCCCCGGGCCAGGGCGGCGCTGATGAGCCCGGCCTCGTCCTGGCCCGCCTCCGTCTCCTGCCCTGTGAGCATGGATTCCACGATCCGCTGGATTGGCCGGTAGATCACCTGGAGGATCACCAGGGACAGGATCAGGATCAGCAGGAGCAGCACCGCCGCCGCAGGGAGGAAGGCGGTGAGGATCTCCTGGGGAGAGGGCAGCCAGTCCCCGCTGTTCCAATAGGTCAGGCAGTACCACCCGGCCGTCTGGGACCTGGCCACACAAACTACAGTGTCTCTCTGTCCGCTCAAAGCGTACACGCCTTCCCGGGGAGATTCCCCGGTCACCATCAGCTCCTCCCGCTCCGGGTAGGTCATCCGGTTGGGAAAGACGGGCTCTCCCGCCCCGTCATAGACGTACACCGGGTCTCCGGACAGGCCGCTCCAGCCCTCCTGGAACTGTTCAAACAGGTCTCTGGCGCTGAGCTGGACGATGAGCAGTCCCAGCTTTTTGGGCTGTGGGAAGGCGACCAGCAGATATATCTTTCCGTCCTCACACCACAGGGAGGGGGTCCCGCTCTCCGCCGCCGCGGACCACCGTTCCAGCTGCCCAGGCCGCTCCGGGTCTCCCGCCTCCAGCAGCAGCTGCCGGTCGGTGAGGATCTGCCCACTTTGATAGAGGTAAAGCCAGCACCGCTCGATCAGCTCGTTCCCCTCCCGCAGCCCCTGGATCTGGGCGGCTGCCCCCGAGGTCCTGGAGAAATCCGGCTTTTCCGGTGCCACCAGCAGGCTGGAGACGTCATCGTCCTTCCAGAAGGTCTGGATCTGAAGCTCCAGGGCCTGGATGGTCCGGTCCAGGGAGGTGCTGGTTCGCTGGAGCATGGACATGGTGCCCTCCATCCCCTGCTCCCGGTAGCGGGACACCATCTCTCCCCGGACAAAGAGGTAGGAGCCCCCCACCGTGAGCAGGGAGAAGGCCAGCAGGATGAGGACGGTCCTCCCCAGCAGCTTCTGGGTGCGCAGCCGGCCTACCAGCGAGATGCGATTCATATCCCTTCCCTCTCTTTTTCCACTGTTTTTTATCACGCCAGCAGGTCCCAGACCAGCCGGACGACCAGCAGGGTGAGCACCACGAAGAACATGGGGCGGATCACCTTTGCGCCGCCCTTCAGGGCCAGCCCGGCCCCCACATAGCCCCCCGCGATGCCGAACAGGGCGGCGGGGATGCCCACCGCCCACAGCACCTTCCCCCCCAGGGCGAAGGTCACCAGGCTGGCCAGGTTGGAGGTGGCGTTGGCCACCTTGGTATTGCCCGCAGCGGTAAGCAGGTCGAACCGGCACAGGCCGGTAAAGGCCAGGGTGAGAAAGGTCCCAGCCCCCGGACCAAAAAATCCATCGTAGCACCCGATCACCAGTCCGATGGCCAGAGAGAGAGGCACCAGCTTCCCCACTCCCAGCTCCCCGGACCGGTCCTCCGTCCCGAAGTCCCGTTTAAACAGCAGGAAGACCGCCATCACCGGCACTACAGCCAGCATCAGGTAGTAGAGGGCCTGCTCCGGCATGATCATGTTCAAACGCGCCCCCAGCCAAGCACCCACCAGCGCCCCGGCGCCCCCGGCCAGGGCGGAGGGCAGATGCACGTCCCCCCGCTTCAGAAAACGCCCGGTGGCTATCAGTGTGCCGAAGAAGTTGCCGCACTTGTTGGTGCCGGAGGCCAGGTGCGGGGGCAGTCCTGCCAGCAGATAGGCGGGCAGGGTGATCAGTCCCCCGCCGCCGGCCACCGCGTCGATCAGTCCGCCCAGAAAGACCAGCGGACAGACAATGATCCAGATGCGGATCAGCTCGTCCCATTCCATGTTCATCTCTCCTGTTCCCGGCCTGTGGCCGCCTGACTATTGTACCACAGCTTCTGCCTGGAATCCACATGGAGCGGACAAGATCTTCCGTCCCGCCCGTCAAAGTTCTCCAATTTTCTTTACCCTCTCCCTTGACGTGCCGCCTAAACCTTTGTAAAATAAATTGGTATTGTGTTGTGAGAGGGGAGTGGCCGTCGTGGCCAGGGAAGGGTTTGACAATCAGAAATATTTGACCATGCAGTCCCAGCACATCCGGGACCGCATCGACCAGTTCGGCGGTAAGCTGTATCTGGAGTTCGGCGGCAAGCTGTTCGACGACTTCCATGCCAGCCGGGTGCTGCCCGGCTTTCAGCCGGACAGCAAGATCCGCATGCTGGAGCAGCTGAAGGACAAGGCCGAGATCATCATCGTCATTAACGCCGGCGACATCGAGAAGAACAAGGTGCGGGGCGACCTGGGCATCACCTATGACAGCGACGTCCTTCGCCTCATCGACGCTTTCCGCTCCAAGGGCCTGTATGTGGGCAGCGTGGTAGTCACCCAGTACACCGGGCAGGCCGCCGCCGATTCCTTCCGCCTGCGGCTGGAGAAGCTGGGGGTGCGGGTCTACCGCCACTACTCCATCCAGGGCTACCCCCACAACATCGCCCACATCGTCAGCGATGAGGGGTACGGCAAGAACGACTATATCGAGACCTCCCGCCCTCTGGTGGTGGTCACCGCACCCGGCCCCGGCAGCGGCAAGATGGCCACCTGCCTCAGCCAGCTCTATCACCACTACCGCCGGGGGGTGACGGCGGGCTACGCCAAGTTCGAGACCTTCCCCATCTGGAACCTCCCCCTGAAGCACCCGGTCAATCTGGCCTACGAGGCAGCCACCGCCGACCTGGACGACGTGAACATGATCGACCCCTTCCATCTCCAGGCCTACGGCGAGACCACCGTCAACTACAACCGGGACGTGGAGGTCTTTCCCGTCCTGGCTGCTACCTTTGAGAAGATCACCGGCAGCTGCCCCTATCAGTCCCCCACCGACATGGGGGTGAACATGGCCGGCAACTGCATCACCGACGACGGTGCCTGCCGGGAGGCTGCCTGTCAGGAGATCGTCCGGCGCTACTATGATGTGCTCTCCGACCGCCGGCAGGGCAGGGGAGGGGACGACCCGGTCTATAAACTGGAGCTGTTGATGCAGCAGGCCGGCATCACCCCCGCTATCCGCCCCGTAGTGGACCAGGCCAATCGGCTGGAGGAGGAGACCGGCGAGCCTGCCATGGCCATCCAACTGCCCGACGGCAGGATGGTCACCGGCAAGACCTCCGAGCTGATGGGCTGCTCCGCCGCCGCCCTGCTCAACGCTCTGAAGTCCCTGGCCGGGCTGGGGGGCCATGGCGTGCATCTGATCGCCCAGTCCGCCATCCAGCCCATCCAGACTGTCAAGGTCCAGTATCTGGGGTCAAACAACCCCAGGCTGCACAGCGACGAGGTGCTCATCGCCCTGGCCGCCTCCGCCAATCTGGACCCCAAGGCCGCCCGGGCGCTGGAGGCCCTGGCCCATCTTCAGGGCTGTCAGGCCCACTGCTCCGTCATCCTGTCCCCCGCCGACGAGGGGACTTACCGCAAGCTGGGTATTCAGCTCACCTGCGAGCCCAAGTATCAGACCAACAAGCTCTATCACCGATAAGCGCAAAGAGGCGCCCCCGGGAGAAGGATCTCCCAGGGGCGCTTGTCTATTTGCTCTATAATCAATTTTAATAATAAAAAATTTTTTGTAATGTAAGTTTTAATTTACTCGGCTCTTGGAAGCGTAGGGTGACCGCCGTCTGGCTGATCCCCAGCAGGGACGCCGCCTCCCGGCGTAGTAAATAAGATAGAGGAGCTCCCGCTCCCCGGCCTTCAGCTCCATCACCTGCCGCAGGACCGGCTCCTCCTGGGGCACGGCCACCACCAGAGGCTCGGTCCAGCGCAGCTTCAGCCGCCGTCAGAGACTGCGGCACAGAGGCCGCCCCCGCCGGGGCTGTGGACCGCACCCATTTTTCGCCCATCTGTCCGATTTTTTTCTTGACTCGCACCCCAGACAAGCATAAAATAAACCGGTATTTTTTTCAACAGGATCAAACTTTGATGGAGGGATCAACATGGCAGTGAAGTACATTTTTGTCACCGGCGGCGTGGTTTCCGGCCTGGGCAAGGGCATCACGGCGGCCTCTCTGGGCCGCCTGCTGAAGCAGCGGGGCCTGCGGGTAAAGGTCCAGAAGCTGGACCCGTATCTGAACGTGGACCCGGGCACCATGAGCCCCTACCAGCACGGGGAGGTCTTCGTCACCGACGATGGGGCCGAGACCGACCTGGACCTGGGCCACTATGAGCGCTTTATCGACGAAAACCTCACCGTCCACTCCTCCGTCTCCTCGGGGAAGGTCTACTGGAACGTGCTCAACCGGGAGCGGACCGGGGACTATCTGGGAGCCACGGTCCAGATCATCCCCCACATCACCAATGAGATCAAGCGGAACATTTACTCTCTGGACACCCCGGACACTGACGTGGCCATCGTGGAGATCGGCGGCACCGTGGGCGATATCGAGTCCCAGCCCTTCCTGGAGTCCATCCGCCAGATAGCCGCCGAGCGGGGACGCCACAACGTCATGTTTCTCCATGTCTCCCTCATCGTATCCATCCCCGGCACCGGGGAGCTGAAGAGCAAGCCCACCCAGCACTCCGCCAAAGAGCTGCTCTCCCTGGGCATCCAGCCCGATGTCATCATCTGCCGCAGCGACGCGCCGGTGCCCCGGGATATTTTGGAGAAGATCTCCCTGTTCTGCAACATCCCGGTGGAGAACGCCATCCCCAACCTCACCGCCCCGGTGCTGTACGAGGTTCCCCTGATGCTGGAACGGGAGGGGCTGGCCGACGTGGTGGTCCGCCGGCTGGGGCTGATCTGCCACATGCCCGACCTGACGGAGTGGGCCACCATGGTCCACCGTGCCAAGCATCCACAGGGCAGTGTGGAGATCGCCCTGGTTGGCAAATATGTGGCCCTCCACGACGCCTATCTGTCGGTGGCGGAGGCCCTGACCCACGGGGGCATCGAGAACGACGTGAAGGTGAACATCCGCTGGGTGGACTCGGAGACCGTCACCGACGGGAACGCGGCGGAACTGCTGGACGGGGCGGACGGCGTCCTGGTCCCTGGAGGCTTCGGCAGCCGGGGCATTGAGGGGAAGATCGCCGCCGTGCGCTGGGCCCGGGAGAGCCGGGTCCCCTTCCTGGGCATCTGCCTGGGCATGCAGATGGCGGTGGTGGAGTATGCCCGTCACGTGTGCGGCTGGGCCGACGCCCACTCCAGCGAACTGGACCCCGCCACCACCCATCCGGTGATCGACCTGATGCCCGACCAGCGGGGGGTCACCGCCAAGGGCGGTACCATGCGCCTGGGGGCCTACCCCTGCAAAGTGGTCAGCCGCGGCTCCCGCACCTATCAGGCCTATGGAGCCGAGGAGATCTCCGAGCGGCACCGTCACCGCTACGAGTTCAACAACGAATACCGGGATGCCCTGACCCAGGCGGGGCTGGAGCTGGCCGGCCTGTCCCCCGACGGGCGGCTGGTGGAGATCGTGGAGCTGCCCGGCCACCCCTGGTTCGTTGGGGTACAGTTCCACCCGGAGCTGAAATCCCGGCCCAATAAGGCACACCCCCTGTTCCGCGCCTTCATCGCCGCCGCCAAGGAGAACCGCTCCTGCTGATTTTTCCACATTTCCCTCCACCCCACATCTCCCCGTCCGGGGATGCGGAGCGGCTGCTCCCTCTCTGCGGGGGAGGGGGGATGTCGGATACTTCCCACATTCCCGGTCTTTTCCGCCCTTCCCCCTTGCCAAAGGGACCGGGAGCGGATACAATGGGAGCACATTCCCCGGGAAACACGCAGGAGGTCACGCCATGAAAAAAACTGTCTCTTACTCCAAATCCCAGCTCCTGGACGACCTGGGGCGGCTGGCCCTGATGGTGCTGGCCTCTGTCATCATGGCCGTCAACCTGAAGAGCTTTGTCCAGGCCGGGGACCTGGTGCCGGGAGGCTTTAACGGCCTGACCCTGCTGATCCAGCGGGTGGCGCTGCGGTTCTGGGGCCTGTCCGTCCCCTTCTCCGCCATCAACTTCCTGCTCAATGCGGTGCCCGCCGTCATCAGCTTCAAACTCATCGGCAAGCGGTTCACCCTGTTCTCCTGCGTGGTCATCCTGTGCACCAGCCTGCTCACTGATCTGATCCCCCCCATGCCCATTACCGACGATGTGCTGCTCATCTGCATCTTCGGCGGCCTCATCAACGGCTTTGCCATCAGCCTGTGCCTCCGGGGGAGAGCCACCAGCGGAGGCACCGATTTCATCTCCATCGCCCTCTCCCAGCAGTACGATGTGGATGCCTGGAATTATATATTTATGGGCAATGTGGTGATGCTGGCCGTCTCAGGCGCTCTGTTCGGCTGGGACAAGGCCCTGTATTCCATCCTCTTTCAGTTTGCCTCCACCCAGGTGATCAAGCTGCTGGACCCCAGCGGCCGGCGGGCCACCCTCTTCATCGTCACCCGGCGGGAGACCGCCCAGGCGGTCTGGCAGCAGATCCGGGACACCCACCACAGCGCCACGCTGTTCCAGGGCACCGGCCTCTATGACGGTGAGGAGCGGGTGATGCTCTACTCCGTGGTGGGGGGCAACCAGGTGCGGGCCCTGATCCACCGGGTGCGCCAGACTGACCCCCACGCCTTCGTCAACGTGATGCGCACGGACCAGGTGGCCGGCCGGTTCTACCGGGCCCCCAGGGATTAAAGCAAGGGGCCGCCCCCCGGAGTAGGCGGCCTTTAGCTTGTGGAATAAGCCTCACAGAGTTCGCGTGCGCAGGGTTTGTCCGCCTGCGGCGGACAAACCCTGCGCACGGCAGACTGTAACTTTTTTGACATGCTGAGGGCCCCCGCCATTAAGCGGGGGCCCTCAGCCCTTTTTACGGCTCCTCCATGGTTTTGAGCACCTGCCCTATGCTCTGGGCGAAGAGGCGTGCCCCGGCGATGGCCTCCTGGAGCGTATTTCCATGTCCCCCCACCTCTACCAGAAGGGAACCTGGGGAGAGGTGCTGGTTGTAGCGGCTGGAGCGGAGGGTGATGGGCCGGGCCAGCTGTCCCCAGTCCCGGGTGAGCTCCAGCTGGAGCTTGACGGCCAGGGCCAGATTTTCCCGCCAGTTGGGGTGCTCCATCCCGGAGTCGTTGCTGCCCACCACCAGCATCACCTGGGCTACCTTCTGCCCCTCCACCTCGCTCACCAGCTTATAGGCCGCCCCGTCTGCCGACACCAGGGCGTCCCGGTGGACATCCAAAACAAGTTTGATCGTGGGATACTGCTCCAGCCACTTCTCCACCCCTGCGCAGGAGCGCTCATAGGCCCCGTTATAGGCGGGGTAGTCGTACAGGGTGGTGTCGTGGACCACCTCAAAGCCCTGGCTTCGGAACACCTGGGCCATCTCTTCTCCCACCCGGACCACGTTTTTGGTGCAGTCGGTGGTGCGGTAGGGGTCGCTCTCCACATAGACGTCCTGTTCGTCCTGAGTATAGGCCTCGCTGCCGTGGGTGTGGACGATCAGGATCTGGGGCCCCGCCCCCAGTTTCAGGTCCACCGGCTGGCTGGCCAAGGCAGCCACGTCCACCTCCTGGCCCTGGGTGCTGTTCTTCACATAGATCTGGTCGGTGGTGAGGTAGCTGCCGTCGTCCTTCCCCAGATTGGTGTACTCCACCACCTCGCCGTGCTGGACCGGGGAGAGCTCCGGCTCCTCCTGGTCGTTCTCCTCCTGGTCGATGGGCTCGGCGGGCGGCTCCTCCGCCTGCGCCTGCTCTGCCAGAAAGGCGTCCACCGCCGGGCGGCCGCCGGAGAGCAGGGCGGACTGGGCCAGCAGCAGCCGGCCCCATCGGTCCAGGTCGGGAGAGAGCCCGTCCCCCGCTGGGGCCCCCTCCAGTTCCTGACTCAGCGCGCCCAGAACGAAGGAGGGGGTCTGTCCCAGCCGCCCCAGGGCGTCCCAGGCCCCGGACATATCTGCCGTCAATCCAAAGATCCACAGTGCCGTCAGCGCCAGCCCCAGGGCCGCTCCCCGGCGCAGAGCGCGCAGTCCGCTCTCCCTCCTCTTACCGCCCATGCGATCACTCCTTTTGTAAGCAAGCCTGAAGCATCCTATGCCCAGACGGGGAGATTTATGACGGGCCTGTCCTTTTGCTCCGCGGAAAAACTGTGCCCGCCTCCTATGGAGGCGGACACAGCATATTTTATCCTATCAAATTGGAGAGCAGGGCGAAGATCTGGGGAAAGATGACCGTCACTCCAAGCAGGCGGCAGATCTGGAGCACCACCAGATTGGTGCTGTGGACCCCCAGGTCGGCGGCAATGAGAGCCATCTCCGTGGCTCCTGCGGGGGAGAGGGAGAGCATGGACTCCTTCAAGTCCATCCGAAACGCCCTGGAGATCGCCCGGCCCATCCACACACAGACTAGGATATACCCGGCGATCAGCATCAGGGCGGGCAGGATCAGCTGGCGCAGCTGGAAGATCTGATCCCGGGTGATTCCGGCACCGATGCAGCAGCCCGACACCACCTGGGCCAGCCGCCGCACCCACATGGGCATTGGGGGCGCGCTGCCCGCAAATTTCAGCACGATCACTGCGATCAGAGAGGCACTGAGGGTACCCGCCGGCACACCGGACAGCTTGCCCAGGATGCCCGCTGCCAGCGCCACAGCGAAGGTAGGAAGAAACTTCCGCAGGCTGACATGCGCCTTTTTTCTTTCCAGGGAGTGCGTTCCCTGACCCTCCTCCGGCACCATCTGGTCCCCCTCTATCTTCCGGTCGGCCAGGACAATGATGGAGGGCAGACAGGCCATGCCGAATACCATCCGCACGAACTGCATCACCGCCACCATGGAGGCGTCCGCCCCCATGTCTAGGGCGATGAGCGGGGTGTCCGTCATACCGCCGGGAGCGGCACAAAACAGGGAAGTGAGCAGATCCAGGTCTGTTACCCGCCAGATGAAAAATCCCACCGCCAGATTCAGGGCGAGAAAGGTGGACATCACCGCCAGATAGGGCCGGATGACCCGGGGCAGATGTCTCAGGTCCTCCGTAGTCACCAGACAGCCGATGTAGGCCCCGGTCAGCACTTGGGCCACCACCCGGGTCTGAGGCCAGATGTACGCCTGTCCTGTAGACAGGTTCACCAGTACCGCGCCCAGGATGGCACCTACCAGCATCCCGCCGGGGACCCGCAGCCTCATCAGCAGCAGGCCGCCCCCCGCCGCGGCGGCCACGGTCAAAAGTGTCCATCCCATCCACTCACCCCATCAGCACCATCAGCACAGGGATGGTGATAAAGCAGGCCAGGGTGGACAGGGTGGCACCGGTGGCGGCATACTTGTCGTCCGCCCCGAAGTCCCCCGCCATTACGGTCACCTGACTGACCACCGGCAGGGCGCTCTCCACTACAAAGACCTGATAGGCCAGGCCGGTAATGCCGAACAGGCGGCACATGCCCGCACAGATCAGCGGTGAGATCACCAGCCGGGCCGCCAGCATGGTTGGCAGGCCCTTCATCTGCCGCAGCTGGCTGGGCCGCAGGTTGCTCAGCCCCAGCTCATAGATGATGAAGCCGCAGTAGATCAGCGCCAGGGGGGAGACGGAGCCGCTGATGTACTTGGCAAAGCTCATGAACACCTCGGGAGGACGGAAGCCCACTATCAGCATCAGCACCGAGGCGATCACAGTGAGGATGGGGGGTTTGGTGAACACATCCTTCAAAAAGCCCTTGATTCCCCGGCTGTGGGAGGCGGTGCCCGACCGCTCCACCAGCATCAGAATTACCGACTGGGTGAAGATGGTGTTGGCCAGATAGTAGATCATGACGTAGGGGACGCACACGTCCCCGAACAGCTGGGTTGACAGGGGCAGCCCGACGAACAGGGTGTTGGACACCCCCACCATGGCGGCAAAGACGCCCCACCGGTTTTTGGGCAGGCGCAGCAGGGTGGCCAGCCCCATGCCCAGCAGGATGGTGATGACCACTCCAATGATGGCGGATACCAGCATCAGCCCCGCCTGGGCCAGCATGCTCTGGTCCAGATTGTTCAGCAGGCCGTTGATGCAGTTGCAGGGGACCGCGATGTTGATGATGTACTTGCTCAGGAACTTTTTCTCCTCCGCTTTCATCCAGCCCTTGGTCCCCATAAAATAGCCCACCGCCATAAGCATCAGCAGGACCACCACGGCGGAGACCGCATTTAAAAATTCTCCCAGCATCCGGGACACCTCACTTTATCGATCCAAGATGGGTCAGCCCCGGACATCCTCTCTCCTATGATGTCCGGGGCTTTTTTTCTCTTTCAGCCATTCCCCTCTGGTCCCGGAGCGGGCCGGTTCCCTCTGGGCCGGCGGCGCCGGCGGCGGCTGGGCTTCCGCTCTCCGCCCTCCTGGACGCCCTCCGCCTCCGCTGTCCCGGGCTCCTTGTCCCTCGGCTTCTCCGGCCGGCGCTCCCACTCTCTTCTGGAGCGCTGCTGGCCCTCACCCTGGGAACGGCTCTCCCCGCCGGACGCACCCTCGCTCCGGCCGCCTCTGCGGCGGCGGCGGCGCCCCTCGCCCTCGCCTCTGGGACGCTCTCCCTCCGGCTCCGGGGGACGCTCCCCGTTGAACACCGCCTCCAGGGCGGCGGCCAGTGGGTTGGAGGAAGTGGGCTCCGGGGCGGCCTCCGGTTCAGGCGCCCGGCGCAGCTTGGCCAGCTCCTCCAGCGGCGGCTCCACATAGCCCTCGGGGCGCTTGCCCTTTCCATTGCGCACTACGCAGATCTCGCAGTTGTGGTAGCACTTGGGGGTATCGGGCGCGGAGTCCAGCCGGACCTGGACCTGCTGGCGCAGCAGGTTCACCGAGGAAACTGTCCCCGCCCCGTCCGGCGTCTCCACAAAGGACTCCTGCTTAGGGGTATGCTTTACCAGGTCCTCATAGGCCTCCTGTTCATACTTCAGGCAGCACATCAGCCGCCCGCAGGTGCCGGAGATCTTGGTGGGATTGAGGGAGAGGTTCTGGGTCTTTGCCATCTTAATGGATACCGGTTGGAACTCGTCCAGGAACTGGGCACAGCAGAAGGGCCGGCCGCAGATGCCCAGGCCGCCCAGCATCTTGGCCTCGTCCCGCACACCGATCTGCCGCAGCTCGATGCGGGCATGGATGGTGCTGGCCAGGTCCTTCACCAGGGCCCGGAAGTCCACCCGGCCTTCCGCCGTGAAGAAGAAGAGCACCTTGTTTCCCTCAAAGCTGTACTCCGCCTCCACCAGCTTCATCTCCAGGCCGTGGGCGGCGATCTTCTCCTGACAGATCTGGAAGGCCTTTGCCTCCTTCTCCCGGTTTTTTTCCACCGTCTTCTCGTCTTCCTCCGTGGCGATGCGCACCAGTGGGCGCAGGGGCTGGACCACAGTCTCCTCCTCCACCTGGGTGTTCCCCTGAGCACACTCTCCGTATTCCAGGCCCCGGGAGGTCTCCACGATCACTCCCTGTCCAGGCTGCACCTCCAGCCCGGCGGGGTCAAAATAATATTGCTTTCCGCCGCTTTTGAAGCGGACGCCGATGATCTCTACCATAAGGTCCTCCTGTTGCTATATTGGGGATCGCACGGGGTGGGAACGGCACCCCGGCGCGAGGGAGTCACGGGCGCAGAAACATCCCCGCGCACAGCCATCCGGCCACCTGGCCCGGGTTGGCGTTCAGGTCCGCCCCGTCCCGCAGGCGGCGCAGCAGCTCGGCGGCCGCCAGCAGACGGCGGGGCCGCTGGGAGCCGGGCAGGCGGGCCCCGATCTGGATCAATGTCCGGTCCAGTACAGCGGTAAGCTCTTCCCGGCTCAGTTTGTCCAGGGCCTGGGTGGCCTCGAAGAAGGCCAGCTCATCTTCCCCCTCCAGAGCGGCGGACAGGGAGCGGGCCGTCTCCTCCAGTCCGTCCTCCTCCTGACCGCCCTCCAGCAGCGCCGCGGCCCGGCCCAGGATGCCCTGGCACTCCAGAGCGGCCCGGTGGATCTCCTCCGCCGTTCTCCCGGGAAATGCCTTGGCCAGCCACTCCTCCGCCTGAGCCGGGGAGACGGGGGCCAGCTCCAGGGTCTCACATCGGGAGCGCACCGTGGGCAGCAGGGCGGAGCCGTTCTCCGCCAGAAGGAAAAAGACCGCATAGGCGGGGCCGTCCTCCAGCAGCTTGAGCATGGCGTTCTGGGCACTGGCGTTCATCCGATCTGCCCGCTCCAACAGGTACACCTTCCGCTCCGCCTCGTTTGGACGGACATAGGCGTCGGTGCGCAGGGCACGGACCTGATCCACGGTGATGGGTTTTCCGCCGCTGCCAGCAATCACGGTGATGTCGGGATGGATGCCCCCGGCGGCCTTTCTGCAATGGGAACAACGGCCGCAGGGCCGGAGCTGAGGCTGGGCGGAGCACACCAGGGCCGCCGCCATCTGGGCGGCCAGGGTATGCCGGCCGCTGCCCGCCGGGCCGGCGACGATATAGGCGTGGGCCAGGTCCCCCTCCCGGTGGGCCAGCTGGGCCTTGATCTGGGCATTGCCCGCCAGGGCTGTCAATTCCATGGTCGCTTCCTCACTTGCGCCGCCGCCCCCCTTTTCATGGCATGGCCGCGACGGTTACTTCCCGATTATTATAGCCTATTTGTC
The DNA here is from genome assembly GCF_001244495.1 of Clostridium phoceensis. NCBI lineage: Bacteria > Bacillati > Bacillota > Clostridia > Eubacteriales > Clostridiaceae > Clostridium > Clostridium phoceensis. The sequence goes on from NZ_LN866274.1 coordinate 583,766, forward strand.
TGAAATAGGCCAGCTCTTTTTTCCCAATTCGTTCCCCGGGGGCCACCACCGGCACACCTGGGGGATAGGGGGCCAGCTGGCAGGTGCATACCCGCCCCTCTGTCCGCTCCAGAGGAAGGACCTCCGCTGGGGCGAACTGGGCCTGCCGGGGGGAGAGCACCCGCTCCGGCAGGGGAGGGGGCGGCAGGGGCGCACTGTCCCCCATCTGCTCCTCCATCCCTTCCAGGACGGACTCCAGGCGGTCCAGAACCTCCTCCCCGTCGCAGGCGGTGAGGATAAAGACCACATGGCCCCCGTCCTCCATCTCCGGCCAGATATTGCATCGGCTCTCCAGCTGCCCGGTGAAGGCCGGCCCGTTCTTCACCTTCAGAGTAAAGCGGGTGGGGTCCAGGGGCAGGGGAGGGCACAGGGATGGGAACCGGCACCGCAGGGCGGCGGTCCGCCGGGCCACCCGCCCATACTCTCCGGCACCCGGTCCCTCCAGCCACTCACGGGCCGTGTCCAGGGAGGCCAGGATGGGGTAGGAGGGGCTGGAGGTGCCGTAGATGGCGGCAGTTCGCCGCACCTGTCCCGGGTCGATGCCGTTGGTGAACAGCAGGGCCGCCTGCCCCATGGCGGGCAGGGTCTTGTGGGCGCTCACCACCACCGCGTCCGCTCCCCGGTAGGCATCCATCCCCAAAAATTTCAGATGGGCTCCGTGGGCACCGTCCACCACCAGTTTTCCACCGTGGGCGTGGACTACTCCCGCAATGGCGGGAATATCCGACAACAATCCGCAATAAGTTGGTGATGTAATACAAACAGTTTTGATAGTTGGATCTTGATCCAGCATTTTTTTCACATCCAGGGGGGAAAACGGGCCGGCCACCCCCTCTTCCGCCAGCCAGGGGCGTGGAAGAAATATCGGGTCCAGATCCAGAAGAGCCAGGGCGTGGAAGGTGGAGCGGTGGCAGCTCCGGTCCACCAACACCCGGCTCCCCGGGGGACAGCACAGGGTCAGAGCGGTATGGATACCCATGGTGGAGCCGCCGGTGAGAAACTGGCAGTACTCCGCTCCCATGCGGCGGGCCCACAGGGCCTGGGCCTCCCGGATAGGAGAGAGATCCTCATACAGATTCCCTGTAGACGGGATCTCTGTCACATCCAGCCGCGCCAGGGGGGCCAGCTCGGGGCAGGGAAGAAAGGCTCCCTTGTGGCCGGGCATATGGAAGCGGAGGGGAGCTTTTGCAGCGTATCCTCTCAGGGCATCATAGAGCGGTGTGGGCATGACTGGCCTCCTTTCCGGTGTAAGAAGGCGCGGCGGGAATGAAATCCCGCCGCGCCTGTGAGTCTCTACTTTTTCTGTCCGGGGGCATAGGCCACGACCGTGCGGCGGTTGGGCTCGGTCCCGGTGGAGTAGGTGGTCACGTTGGGGTGATCCTGGAGTGCGGTGTGGATCACATGGCGCTCGTAGGCGTTCATGGGCTCCAGGGTCACATTCTTCCGGTATTTGACCACCTTGCCGGCCACCTTTACCGCCAGCCGCTGGAGAGACTCCTCCCGCTTGGCCCGATAGCCCTCGGCATCCACATGGATGCGCACCCGCTTAGACTGGCCGTGGTTCACAGAGTAATTGGTCAGCTGCTGAATGGCATCCAGAGTCTCGCCCCGGCGGCCAATGATAGCCCCCAGGCCCTGGCCCTGAAGGACCACCTTATAGCTTCCCTCAGGGGTCAGAGTGATCTCAGGGACGGCCTGCACATGGAGGTGTTCCATCAGCCCAGTGAGAAAGGTCCGGATCTGCTCCGCCTTCCCGTCATCCCCTTGAACAGGGGCGGGCTCCTCAGCGGCGATCAGCACCTCATCCCCGGGCAGGAGACGGTTGGCATCCTCCCTCTGGGGTGCGGGAGCCGGCTCCTGCTCCTCCGCTGCGGAGGCAGCGGCCTCCTGAACCGTCTCCTCCGCGGCCGCAGGGGCGGTCTGCTCCTCGTCCGGGACCTCATAGCTCACCCGAACCTTGGCGGGGTTTCCGCCAAATCCCAAAAAGCCGGATTTGGCCCGCTCGATCACTTCCACCGAGACGTCATCCCGGTCCATGCCCAGCTGAAACAGGGCCGCAGCAATGGCGTCCTCCTCCGAACGGCCGGTGGTCTCAATCCATTTCAACATTGTCAGAACCCTCCTTATTCGGCCTGATCCTTGGACTTGTCCTCGTCAGGCTCCTCCCCGGACTCATCCTGCTCAGCCTCTTCCGCTTCTTCCCCGGACAGTTCCTCTTCAGAGCCGTCTATAGCCTCACTGACGGACTCCAGGGCGGCGGTCTCCTTCTCTTCCTCAATCGGGCTGGTCTCTGGAAGGGCGGAGGCCAGCTCCTCTCCGGCCAGGGCGTTTTCCGCCTGTTCTCCCTTCTCCCTGCGCGCCTGTTCCACCGCATCCTCCGGGATCTCCGGGGCGTTGGGGTCGTGGTAGGGAGTCACGCCGCCGAAGCGGTTGGGATCATAGGCACGGCCCCGGGCATAGGTCCGCATCCCCACCCGGCTGTCGCTCTTTCGGATGCCAGGCTGATCGGAGTCGCTCTTCTTCTGGCCGGGCTTCTTTTTGCCACGGTTTTTCTTCTCCTCTTCCAGGCGGCGCTGACGCTCCAGGCGGGCCTCCTCCTTGCGGCGCTTCTCCTCTTCTTTCTCCTGGCGCTCCCGCTCGGCGGCGGCGGCTCGGGCGGCCTCATAGTCCTTTTTCAGTATCTTTCCTGCAATGAGCTCCTGGATGACGGAGAACAGGCTGTTGGCGATCCAGTAGACACACATGGCCACCGGCATCATAAAGCCGATCCACAGGGACATCAAAGGCATGGTCCACATCATGATCCGATTGGTCTTTTCCACCTGCTCGTTGCCGCTCTGGTTGTTCATCTGGTTGGTCTTCATGGAGATTTTGGACATGAAGATGCTGGAGAAAGCGGATATCACGATGAGCAGGAAGGCGCCGATGTACTGCCAGTTCAGGTGCTCCCAGATCTTCCAGGTGGGCAGCATAGCCAGATCCAGTCCCAGAAAATCAAAGTTCATCACAAAGACCCGGGTGCCCTCTCCCAGGGCGGCGGTGATGGCGGGCAGGGTGTTCTCATTGACCAGAGAGGCCAGATACAGCTGGTTATAGCCCACATTCTGGAACACGGTGGCGATCTCCCCCGCGTTGAACTGCTCCACCAGCTTGGCCATGGCATCGGCAGTGACCCAGCCGTGGTTCACGGCCAGCGTCTGCCAGTCCACGGAGGCGGCCACCTGGGCGATCTGATTGCTGTCCAGCCCCATCAGGTAGAGCAGGGGCTGGCGGATGATGGCATACAGGGGCAGCAGGATCAGAATGGGAAGGAAGGACCACAGACACCCGCTCATGGGGTTGACCTTCTCCCGCTCATAGAGGCGCTGGACCTCCATATTGTAGCGCTCCCGGTCCTTGCCGTACTGCTTCTGCAGCTGCTGCATCTTGCCGGAGAGCAGGTTCATCTGGATCATACCCTTTTTGCCCTTGATGGTCAGAGGGAAGAGGATGATCTTGATGACCAGTGCAAAAAGGATCAGGGAAATACCGTAGCTGTCGGTAAAGCTGTAAAAAAAGTTCAGCAACCAGCTGAAAGGGGACAGGATGTAGTACATAACGCCCATTGATGATGTGCCTCCGTCTCAAATTCTTTCGTGGGAGCCCCTCTCACGGGACAGGGTCGTATTGGATGGACTTCTGCCGATGGAAGGGATTGCACCGAAGGACCCGGCGCAGGGCCAGCCAGCCGCCCTTCCACGCGCCGTACTTCTCCACCGCCTCCACGGCATAGGCCGAGCAGGTGGGGATAAAGCGGCAGCAGGGCGGCCGCATGGGGGATATGGCCTTCTGATAAAATCGGATCAGTCCGATGAGGATACGCTTCACAGCGCTTCACCCGCCTCCCGGCCCCGGCGCAGCTCCAGCTTTTCCGTCAATCTCCGAAAGCTGCGCTGAAGGTCGGCGTATTTGCCATAGATCACCCGGGTGCGGGCCACCACTACAATGTCATAGCCGGGGAGCAGAGCCTGCTCCTCCCCCCGGTAGAGCTCCCGGATCCGGCGGCGGGCCCGGTTGCGCTTGACTGCGTTGCCCAGTTTGACGCCGGTGGTGATGCCCAGGCGGCTGTATGACCGGCGGTTGGGCCGGCAGTAGAGGACAAAATAGGGGCTGACCGCACTGCGGCCCTTGCTGTACAGGCGGCGGAACTCGTGATTCTGTTTCAATGCCACGGTATGCTTCACGGTCATCCCTCCACCCGGGCACCGACCCGGTCCAATAGGGCATCGATGCCCCGCTTTTTCCCATATGCACCGCAGGGGCGGGGGAATTTCTCCCACGCCCCTCAAGCTGCATATCGGTCGATTGTGTCCTCGCTGCCGTATCTCATAGGAGATCTCGATCCTCGTCCGGAGAGGCGGAATGCCTCCCCTTTCCCCACATCAGTGGGTCAGACGAGCACGGCCCCTGGCACGGCGGCGGGCCAGGACCTTGCGGCCATTCGCGGTGGCCATACGCTTGCGGAAGCCGTGCTCCTTAGAGCGCTGGCGCTTCTTAGGCTGATAGGTACGAAGCATGGGGGACACCTCCTCGTTCAAGTTCAGACACCGTCCATTGGACGGCGCATTCAGACCGGCGTTCCGGTCCAGCAACAGCCTTTCGGCTGCGGTCTGTACACAAACAGTCCCGCAAAAAAGGGCAGAAAGACCCGCTCTCACAGGACAGCGTCACCTATTATAGACTAAGAAATCCAGCTGTGTCAATGAATTTTTGCGCAAAATCCTCCTTATTTTTTTCAACTCCCGTTTATTCACAATATCTTGTGTATTTTCTTTCCCATCTCCACAACTCACAGATACTCTTATAAATAAAATATGGGCCAAAACCTTGCGATTTGGTCCCTTTTTTGATATAATAAAGTGTAATGCGATCCGCTGTTTTTTGATGCCGCCGGCTCCTTCCCAGGGGGCCGCTCTCCGGCGGGCCCGCCCTCTCCCGGCCCTGTTTTCCGGCGCCGGATCTCAATCCACAGGAATGGAGGAGTTCCATGAACCCAGCCGCTGATATCTGGGCCAAGGTACTGGCCCTGATGCAGAACGAGATGACCACCACCACCATCAACACCTGGTTTGACGACACCACTGCGGTGGAACTGGAGGGGGACCGCTTCGTCCTCTACTCCCCCACCCCCTTCAAACGGGATATCATCGCCAGCCGGTATCTTCCCGCCATCCAGAACGCCCTGCGGGAGCTGTTCTCCGCCGAATTTCAGGTGACTGTGCTCACCGAGGGGGAGCTTGACCGATACCAGCAGCCGAAAAAAAACGATTTGATCCCTGGAACGGAGGAGTACACCTTTGAGCGCTTCGTGGTGGGCTCCTCCAACAAATTTGCCCATGCCGCCGCCCGGGCGGTGGCCGATAATCCAGGGCACAGCTATAACCCCCTCTACATCTACGGGGAGTCCGGTCTGGGCAAGACCCACCTGCTCTACGCCATCGCCAACTCTATCCATCAGAACAAACCCGGCCTGTCGGTGGTCTACGTAAAAGGGGATACCTTCACCAACGAGCTGATCCAGGCCATTCGGGAGGGACGCAACCAGGAGTTCCGGGACAAGTACCGCTCCGCCGACATCTTCCTCATGGATGACGTGCAATTCGTGGCCGGACGGGCTTCCACCCAGGAGGAGATGTTCCATACCTTCAACACGCTGTATGAGGCCAAGCGCCAGATCGTTTTCACCTCCGACCGGCCGCCCAAAGAGATGCTGCGGCTGGATGACCGTCTGAAGACCCGGTTCGAATGGGGCCTGCTGGCCGATATTCAGCCCCCAGACTACGAGACCCGCATGGCCATCATCAAAAACAAGTCCATCCGCATGGGCATCGAGCTGCCCGAGTTCCTGCTCCAGCTCATCGCGGAAAACATTACCGCCAACGTGCGCCAGATCGAAGGTACTGTGAATAAGATCATGGCCTATCAGGACCTGATGGGGGACACAGTGGATAAGGACACCGTCGTCCGGGCGGTGAAGGACATGTTCAAGGACAAATCCGACATCGTCCCCACCGCCGACGTGATCATTGATGAGGTGTGCAAATTCTATAACATCGAGCCCGATTCCCTTCGGGGACAGGGCCGCACCAAGGACATCTCCCTGGCCCGGCAGATCGCCATGTATCAGATCCGCCGCATGACCAACCTCTCCCTGAAGGAGATCGGCCGGGAGTTTGAGGGCCGGGACCACACCACCGTGCTCCACTCCATCGAGCGCATTGAAAAGATGGTGAAGGAGAGCCCGGAGACCGCCGAGATCATTAAGGACATCACCGCCAACATCAACATTCGCTACGAATAAAGTTTTCTCCACCATTCCACCGAATTTTGTGGATATGTGGAAAACTCCCTGTGGATGATTTTTAGGTTTTTTGCCCCATGTGGAAAACCCTCCAGATTCGTTCACATCCCCTGTGGAGGGCCAAACCCATGGGGCCGTAAGGCTTACAGCGGTTTTCCACATTTTTTTTGCCTACGGGCTACTATTACGACAAAAATCCTGTCCTTTCCCAGAAAGAGGCGGGAGTCAGAAGGAGGTCCCCCATGAAATTTTCCTGTGAGAAGGCACTGCTCCTGGGAGCCGTGTCCACGGCGTCCCGGGCGGTGGCGGTCAAAAGCTCCATTCCTGCCCTGGAAGGCATCCTCATTGAAGCCGGAGAACAGCTGAGGCTCACCGGCTACAACCTGGAGACCGGCATCCGGGCCGCTGTTCCGGCTGAGATCCGGGAGAAGGGCTCATTGGTCCTCTCCGCCCGGCTGTTTGGCGAGATCATCCGGAAGATGCCGGATGACGTGGTGGTATTCACCTCGGAGAACTATATGGTCAACATCAAGTGCGGCCTGTCGGAATTCAACATCCTGGGGACGGACCCGGAAGAATTTCCCGAACTGCCCTCGGTGGAGGAGCAGAACGGGCTGACCATCGGCCAGCCGGTGCTGCGCTCTATGATCGCCCAGACCCTGTTCGCGGTGAGCGACAACGAGAGCCGCCCCGTCCACACCGGCTCCCTGTTCGAGGTGGACGAAAGCGGCCTGACCGTCGTGTCTGTGGACGGCTACCGGCTCGCCCTTCGGCACGAGCCTGTGGACAGCAGCCAGGGGGTGCTCCCCTTCTCCTTCGTGGTGCCTGGCTCCGCCCTCAGCGAGGTGGAAAAGATCTGCGCCGGGGAGGATGCTGTCTCCGTGGCCCAGGGGGCCCGGCACATCCAGTTCCAGGCGGGGGACACGGTGCTGGTCTGCCGCCGGCTGGAGGGGGAGTTCCTGGCCTATAAGAATGCCATCCCCCGGAACAACACCATCAAGATCGAGGGGGATGCCCGCACCCTGCTCCAGTCCATCGAGCGCGTCTCCCTGATCATCAGTGACAAACTGAAGAGCCCCCTGCGCTGTGTCTTCGGGGATGGGATGCTGTCCATCACCACCAAGACGGGCATCGGGGATGCCGCCGACCAGTGCCCCATCACGGGGGACGGCCAGGGGCTGGAGATCGGCTTCAACAACAAGTACCTGATGGACGCACTGAAGGCCGCCCCAGCAGACCGCCTGCGCCTGGAGTTCACCTCCGGCGTGGCCCCCTGTGTCATCCTGCCCGCCGAGGGGGAGGAGAATTTCGTCTATATGGTGCTGCCGGTGCGGCTGAAGGCAAACTGAGAGGAAGATTTTGATGCAGAGCGAGACCATTCAGATCCACACCGAATTCATCAAGCTCCAGGACCTGCTGAAATTCGCCGGTGCGGTGGAGACCGGGGGAGACGCCAAGCTCATCATCCAGGAGGGACGGGTGGCGGTCAACGGTGAGGTGTGCACCATGCGGGGGAAGAAGCTGCGTCCGGGAGACCGGGCGGTCATTGACGATGAGACGGAACTGGTTGTCCAATGATCGTCAAGTCGCTGGAGCTGGACTTTTTCCGCAACTATGTCCATCTGGAGGCCGTCTTTGATCCACGGGTGAACCTGATCTATGGAGACAACGCCCAGGGCAAGACCAACCTGCTGGAAGCGGTGGCCTATCTGTCCACCGCTCGGTCCCACCGGGCCCGGTACGACCGGGAGATGATCATGCTGGGAGTGGATGGGGCCTTTGTCAAGGGAGAGGTGCGCTCCCGGGCCCGGGACTTCACTCTGGAGGCCCGGCTGAACCGGGGGGCCCGGCGCCAGCTGTGGTCCAACGGGGTGCGGCTGAAGACGGCGGGGGAGCTGTCCGGCATTTTGAATACCGTGCTTTTCTGCCCGGAGGACCTGTATCTCATCCGGGAGGGAGGGGCGGCCCGGCGCCGCTTTCTGGACAGCGCCATCTGCCAGCTGCGGCCCCGGTATGAGCAGGCACTCAGCGAGTATAACCGCCTCTATGACCACAAGGTGCGCATACTCCGGGACTGGCAGGAGAACCTGTCCCTGCTGTCCACCCTGGACGACTTCAATCTCCGTATGGCCCAGACCGGGGCGCTGATCGTTCACTACCGGGCTCACTTCATCAGGCGCCTTCAGGAGAGCGCCCCTGCCATCCACCGGGATTTTTCCGGGGGAAAGGAGGAGCTCTCTCTGCGGTATGAGACCGTCTCCACCGTCACAGACCCCCTGGCCGGAGCCAAAACCATCCTGCCCCAGCTGCTGGAGCACCAGCAGGCCCATCGGCAGGCGGAGCTGGACAGCCGTCAGTGTCTGTCCGGCCCCCATAAGGACGACTTGGCAGTGGAGATCGACGGGAACCCGGCCAAGACCTACGGCTCCCAGGGGCAGACCCGCACGGCGGCCCTCTCCCTGAAGCTGGCTCAGCGGGAAATCTTTTTTCAGGAGACCGGCGAGTGGCCGGTGCTGCTGCTGGATGACGTACTCTCCGAGCTGGACCACCGGCGGCAGGCCTTCGTCCTCAACCGCATCCAGGGCGGGCAGGTGTTTATTTCCTGCTGTGAGGAGGAAAAATTAGAGGGACTGGAGAATGGAAAGAGTTTCTATATCCAGGGCGGGCGGCTGATGTGAGAGGAGAGAACAGATGGAATTTTTGCTGATTGTCCTGGCGCTCTCCTTTGTCATTCAGCTTCTCGTTCTCTCGGCCACGGAGCAGCTGTCTCTACGGCTTCTGGGTGCTGCCCTGATGGAGATGATTCCTGTCTCTGGAATGATCTATTATACAGCTGCCCGGCCAGATGGGCTCTTGTTTGGATGGGGTGGGAATGTGGTCCTGCTCCTTTGGACCGCGGGGGCAGTCCTTTTGGGATGTGCTGGGGCATGGCTCCTGTCCTGGATCAAAAAAAGAAAGTGAGAGGCGCTTATGTATCTGCACCTGGGTCAGTCGGTGGCAGTGCCCCATCGGGAGATTTTGGGCATCTTTGACCTGGACAACGCCAGCTGGGCCTATAAGACCCGGGAATTCCTGGAGCGGGCGGAACAGGAGGGCCGAGTCATCTCGGTGTGCGATGACCTGCCCCGCTCCTTTGTCCTGGTAGGGGAGGAGAAGGGGACGGCCACAGTCTACATCTCTCAGCTGTCCTCCGCCGCACTGCTGCGGCGGGCGGAGAGCAATTTGCTTTGAATCATGCAGAATGATGGAATGCAGAATGCAGAGTGAAGAAGCCCGGTCCTCCGGGCGGAACAAGTGGATATCGGAACGGCAGGGACCAGCGGAGAGAGCCTCATCTCTCCCGCTTCTGTATTCTGCCTTCTGCATTTCGATATGGAGGTTATTATGGCAGAAGAATTGGAACTGAACTCCACCCAGGTGGAGCACGAGTACGGCGCCTCGGAGATCCAGGTGCTGGAGGGACTGGAAGCGGTGCGCAAGCGGCCGGGCATGTATATCGGCTCCACCTCGGAGTCAGGTCTGCACCACCTGGTCTATGAAATCGTGGACAACTCCATTGACGAGGCCCTGGCGGGCTACTGCACCGACATCACGGTGACCATCAATCCCGGGAACACCATCACTGTCACTGACAACGGCCGCGGCATCCCTGTGGATATCCAGCCCCAAACCGGGCGTCCCGCGCTGGAGGTGGTGTTCTCTGTCCTCCATGCCGGCGGCAAGTTCGGCGGTGGGGGCTACAAGGTGTCCGGCGGCCTCCATGGCGTGGGCGCCAGCGTGGTCAACGCCCTGTCTGAGTGGCTGGAGGTCCAGGTACACAAGAACGGCCAGATCTATGAGATGAAGTTTTCCCGGGGAAAGATTACCCAGGAGATGAAGGTGGTGGGAAAGACCGACCATACGGGCACGACCGTCACCTTCAAGCCAGACCCGGAGATGTTCGAGACTCTGGAGTACAACTATGACACTCTTCACACCCGGATGAGGGAGGAGGCCTTCCTCAATGCTGGCCTGCGCATCCAGACCGTGGACCTGCGCCCCGGCCGGGAGCAGGAGGACGATATGTGCTACGAGGGGGGCATCCGGGAATTCGTCACCTTCATCAACCGAAGCAAGGACCCGCTGCACCCTGACGTGATCTATATGTCCGGCAACCGGGAGGACTCCATGGCTGAGGTGGCCCTCCAGTACAATGACAGCTATAACGAGGTCATCGTCTCCTTCGCCAACAACGTCCATACTCCGGAGGGCGGCATGCATGAGGAGGGCTTCAAACGTGCCCTCACCAACGTGCTCAACGCCTACGGCAAGAAGATCGGCGTGCTGAAAAACGATGACAAAGTCTCCGGCGACGACTGCCGGGAGGGTCTCACCTGCGTCATTTCTGTCAAGCTCACCGACGCCCAGTTCGAGGGACAGACCAAGGCCAAACTGGGCAACAGCGAGATCCGCACCCTGGTGAACGCCATTGTCAGTGAGAAGCTGGAGATCTATCTGGAGGAGAACCCGGCGGTGGGCCGGGCCATCCTGGACAAGGCCCTCACCGCCAACCGGGCCCGGGAGGCTGCCCGGAAGGCCCGGGAGTCCATCCGCCGCAAGACCGCTCTGGGCGGGGCCGCTATGCCGGACAAGCTGCGGGACTGCAACGAGGCCAACCCCGAGCTCACCGAGCTCTACATCGTAGAGGGCGACTCCGCAGGAGGCTCCGCCACCCAGGGCCGGGACTCCCGGTTCCAGGCCATCCTCCCCCTGTGGGGCAAGATGCTCAACGTGGAGAAGGCCCGGGCGGACAAGGTGTACGGCAACGACAAGCTCACCCCCGTCATCACCGCCCTGGGGGCAGGCATCGGAGACGAGTTCGACCTGAACAAGCTGCGCTATCACAAGGTCATCATCATGGCCGATGCGGATGTGGACGGTGCTCATATCCGCACCCTGCTGCTCACCTTCTTCTTCCGGTTCATGCGCCCCCTCATCGAGAATGGATATGTCTACTCCGCAGTGCCCCCTCTGTTCAAGCTGACCCGGGGCAAGCAGATCCGCCTGGCCTTCAGTGAAGAAGAGCGGGATAAGATCTCCGCCGAGCTGAGAGGGGACAATCCCAACGCCAAGGTGGATATCAGCCGCTTCAAGGGTCTGGGTGAGATGAACCCCCATGAGCTGTGGGAGACCACTATGGACCCGGAGAAGCGCACCCTGCGCCGCATCGAGCTGGACGACGCCGTCCGGGCAGATGAGGTGTTCACCGTCCTGATGGGCGAAAAGGTGGAGCCCCGGAAGGAGTTCATCGAGCGCAACGCCAAGTACGCAGTAAACCTGGATTACTGAGAAGAGTGGACGCCGGGCGGCCTGTCTCCACACTTTGACCGCGGCGGCTCCGCACTGATCGTACAGGTTGAATCCATGAAGGTGGAGGAAAGTTAAGATATGAGCAAAAAACCCCAATATGATCCTGAGGAGATCCGTTTCCCGGACCAGAAGATCGAGATATCCCCTCTGGTGCCCGAGATGGAGAGTTCCTATATTGAATATGCCATGTCCGTCATCGTGGGCCGGGCCCTGCCCGACGTGCGGGACGGACTGAAGCCGGTCCACCGCCGCATCCTCTACGCCATGTATGAGGACGGCCTCACCGCGGACAAGCCCTTCAAGAAGTCGGCCACCTGCGTGGGCGACGTGCTGGGACGCTACCATCCCCACGGGGATCAGAGCGTCTACGACGCCTTGGTCCGCCTGGCCCAGGACTTCTCCATGCGCTACATGCTGGTGGACGGCCACGGCAACTTCGGTTCCATCGACGGCGATCCCCCCGCGGCCTACCGTTACACCGAGGCCCGCATGTCCAAGCTGGCCGACGAGATGCTGCGGGACATTGAGAAGGACACCGTGGATTGGGACCCCAACTTTGACGAGACCCGGAAGGAGCCCAAGGTGCTTCCCTCCCGGTTCCCAAACCTGCTGGTCAATGGCTCCAGCGGCATCGCCGTGGGCATGGCCACCAACATCCCGCCCCACAATCTGCGGGAGGTCATCAATGCTGTCATCTGCGTGCTGGATGATCCGGAGGCCCAGCTCTCCGACCTGATGGAGCACATTAAGGGCCCCGATTTTCCCACCCGGGGCATCATCATGGGCCGCAGCGGCATCCGCTCTGCCTACGCCACCGGCCGGGGCCGGCTGATGGTCCGGGCCCGCCACGAATTCGAGGAGTTCGGCAAGGACCGGGTGCGCATCGTCATCACTGAGATCCCATACCAGGTGAACAAGCGGATGCTCATCAAGAACATGGCCGACCAGGTGGAGGACAAGCGCCTGGAGGGCATCTCCGACATCCGGGACGAGTCCGACCGCAACGGTATGCGCATCGTCATCGAGCTCAAACGGGACGCCAATCCCCAGGTGGTGCTCAACCGGCTGTTCGCCCAGACCCAGCTCCAGACCACCTTTGCCATCAACATGCTGGCCCTGGTGGAGGTCAACGGGAAGCTTCAGCCCCGCATCCTCTCCCTGCGCCACATTCTGGACGAGTACATCGCCTATCAGGAGCAGGTCCTCATCCGCCGCACCCGCTTTGACCTGAAGAAGGCCCAGGAGCGGGCTCACCTGCTGGAAGGGCTGCTCATCGCGGAGGACAACATCGACGCGGTCATCAAGACCATCCGGGAGAGCTACGACGACGCCAGGGAGAACCTGATGGCCCGCTTCGGCTTGGACGAGGTGCAGGCCCAGGCCATCCTGGACATGCAGCTCAAGCGGCTCCAGGGCCTGGAGAAAGAGAAGCTGGAGGCGGAGTACGCTGAACTGGAGAAGCGCATCGCCTACTATAACCAGCTTCTGGCTGATGAGTCCATGCTCCGGGGCGTGCTGAAGGACGAGCTCTCCGCCATCCGGGACAAGTATGGGGACGAGCGCTTCACCGAGATCCAGGATGTGGAGGACGAAATCGACATCGAGGATCTGATCGAGGAGGAGCAGTGCGTCTTCACCCTGACCCAGGCGGGCTACATCAAGCGCACCCCGGTCAGTGAGTATGCCGCCCAGTCCAAGGGGGGCATGGGCAAGAAGGGGATCACCACCCGGGAGGAGGACTACGTGGTGGACGTGTTCACCGCCTCCACCCACGACTATATCCTCTTCTTTACCGACACGGGCAAGGTCTACCGGAAGAAGGGCTATCAGATCCCGGAATCTGGCAAGACGGCCAAGGGCACCAATATCATCAATATCCTCCAGGTGGAGTCGGGAGAGCGGGTCCAGACCATGATCCACACCCGGTCCATCGAGGACGACGGCCGCTTCCTCTTCATGGTCACCCGAAGCGGCACCGTGAAGCGCCTGCCCGCCAACACCTTGAAAAACCTGCGGAACAACGGAATCCGCGCTCTGCGCATGGATGAGGGGGACCAGCTGATCGCCGTGCGGGAGACCGATGGACAGCAGCGCATCCTCATCGCCACCCACGACGGCATGGCGGTGTGCTTTGACGAGAACGACGTGCGGCCCATGGGCCGGGAGGCCGTGGGCGTCCGGGGCATCCGCCTGCGGGAGGGCGACTACGTGGTGGGCGCCGCCCGGGCCAAGGCGGACCATGAGGTGCTGTCCATCACCGAGAAGGGCTATGGGAAGCGCACCCCCGTGGAGGAGTACCGGGTCACCAACCGTGGCGGCATCGGCATCAAGAACTATATGGTCACTGAGAAGACAGGGAGCGTGGTGGGCATCAAGGTGGTGGACGGCAGCGAGGACCTGCTGCTGGTCACCCAGAGCGGCATCCTGATCCGCACCCCTGTGGACAACATCCGCACCGCCGGCCGGGCTACCCAGGGCGTCATCGTCATGCGCTTCAAGGAGGAGGGGGACCAGGTCATCTCCCTTGCCCTCACCGACCGGGAGGAGACCGCCGGCACCCAGGAGACGGAGGAGGGAGACCCCGCCGGGGAGAGGGCGGAGGAGGCCCCCATTTCGGAAGAAAACCAGTCCGAAGAGGAATAACCAGAATATAAAATACAATTAGGATAGGAGGAGAGGGCATGAGCCGGAGAAGACGGGGACGGATCACCGTCCAGAGCCAGCCTACCGGGGCCACCCGGGCAGTCCGCCGCATGGCAGGAGTGGTACAGGTCATTTTTGGCCTTGTCTTTGTGGTAGTGGCGGTCACCCAGATCATGCCGCTGTCGCCCCTCTTTTCCCTGCCTTTCCTGGCCATGGGCGCTCTGGCTGTGGTGATGGGGGTCCTGAGCGCCGTTGGGAAAAACGGACTGCCCCACCGGGTGGGCTATGACGTGGAGACCGGGATCGAAGAGGAGACCATCGCCGGTCTGATGGAGGATGTGGACAAAACGGACCGCCCCTCCGCCGGGACCCACGACCACATCCCTTCCACCGCCCTGGATGCGGGAGAGCGGCTGAAGCAGCTGGAGGATCTGAAAAAGGCCGGGCTCATCACCCAGGAGGAGTATCAGGAAAAGCGGCATGAGATTTTGAGTCGCCTGTGACGGAAAAAGGAGGACAATGCCATGAAACTGGCCAACGCGCTGTCCCTGCGCTCGGAGCTCCAGACCCGCATCCGGCAGCTGGAGAGCCGGCTGGACAACAACGCCCTGGTCCAGGAGGGGGAGTCTCCCGCAGAGGACCCCATGGAGCTGCTGAGAGAGCTGGAGGAGGACTATGCCCAGCTGGAGGAGCTCATTGCCCGGATCAACCGGACCAACAGCACCACAGAGGCGGGGGAGGGGAGGACCCTCTCTGACCTGCTGGCCCGCCGGGAGTGCATGACAGGCCGGCTGCGCATCCTGCGGGACTTCCTGAACAGCGCCAGCGCCGTGGTCAACCGCCGGACGGTGGGTGAGATCCGCATCAGGAGCGCGGTCAATGTGCGAGAGCTGCAGAAGCAGGTGGACCGGGACGCCAAGGCACTCCGGGAGCTGGACGAGACCATTCAGGAGAAAAACTGGACCACCGAGCTGGTGGAGCTGTAAAAAAGAGCTGCCGGGAGGGGGAAGAGCGCCCTCTCCCGGCACTTTGGCAGCGCGGAAGGCGGGCGTCAAGCTCTCAGTGCCGGAGCCATTGGGCACACAGATTTGGCAACGAGCGGGGCCATTCGTTGGGTTCGACTCCCAATTTATGATAATGCCCGGTACAGTTACAGGGGTATTATTACGATTTGTATTGATGACCGGACGCCGATTCCACGCGGGTGGGTTAGGGGATCAAAAAACCTTCTCCCCACAGGGGGGAAGATGGCACGGAAAAGCCGTGATGGATGAGAGGGAGAAGCGTAAGATGCACCCAGAGATCAAAGCCTTTTCCCAAAAACTCCGCAGAGAAGCCACGCCGGAGGAACGGCGGCTGTGGTATGAATTTTTAAAGCAGCATCCAGTCCAATTTCGCAGACAGGTCCCATTTGGACCATATATTTTGGACTTTTACTGTGCTCAGGCAAGGCTGGGGATCGAATTAGATGGAGCACAGCATTACGAAAAGGATGCACTTGAGTATGACCAGATGCGGTCCCATTTTTTGCAGACAAATTTTCAAATCGAAGTGCTGCGTTTTACGAATTTGGATGTAAAACAGAATTTTGAGGGGGTCTGCCTCACGATCCGCCGGGCGGTGGAACGGAGGTCCCCCTCATCCGCCCCCTCCGGGGGCACCTTCCCCCCTGTGGGGGGAAGGCTACACGGACAGGAGGCGAACATGAAAACAGTCACCATCTACACCGACGGGGCCTGCTCCGGCAATCCGGGCCCCGGCGGCTGGGGGGCCATCCTGATGTATGGCCCCCACAAAAAAGAGATGTCCGGGGGAGAGCCCCAGACCACCAACAACCGTATGGAGCTCACCGGCGTCATCACCGCGCTGGAGGCCCTCAATGAGCCCTGTGTGGTGGAGCTGTACTCCGACTCCAAGTACGTCATCGATGCCCTGGAAAAGGGCTGGGCCAAGGGATGGCGGGCCCGGGGCTGGGTGAAGGGGGACAAAAAGCCCGCCCTGAATCCGGACCTGTGGGCCCGCCTGCTGGACCTGTGCGACCGGCACCAGGTGAAGCTCCACTGGGTAAAGGGCCACGCCAGCAACCCATACAACAACCGCTGTGACGAGCTGGCGGTGGCGGAGAGCCGGAAATACAAATAAGACGGCCCCGTGCCGCCCCTTAGAACAGTTCAAAAACAGCCCTCTGGGATAAATTTTTATCCCAGAGGGCTGTTTTTATGGTTCCGGAATGGAGGGGTCTGCTTCATCCCACTCTTTTGATGCCTCCTGCTGCCCGGAGGCCCGGCATATCACGTTTTCCAGACCAGCCTGCGCCCGGAGCTGAAAAATTTCATCAGACAGGGCATGCATCTTCTGGATCATGGCGTTCTGGATCTGGACGATCTCCCCGAAGCGGATCAGACAGGTCTGCATGGAGGCGGTGATCTCTGTCTCCAGCTCATCCGCCAGGACGTCTATTTTTTTGATTTTTTCAAAATAATCTTCGTCTGTGATTGGCATAAAGCGACCTCCAAATTTCTTTTATACCAATTTAGTATAAATTTCAAAATACGCTTTTTGCATAATCTATGATAATGGCGAGGTGAGACCATGCCATTACGGATTCGGGATTTGCGGGAGGACAGCGACCTTTCACAGAAAGAGATTGCGAAGTTTTTACATGTCAGTCAAGCGACCTATTCCCGCTATGAAAATGGTGAACTTGAAATCTCCATTCCTACGTTGACCGCATTGGCGGATTTCTATCATACAAGTGTGGATTATTTACTGGGGCGGACGAATTGCAGAGATCCACACCCCAGATGAAAGGGCTCTGGTTTATTGTACAATATTGTGGTGTGTAAAATATTAGAATATACTGTTTCGGAATATAGTGTGTAAAAATCAACGTCTGCCCTCTTTTAGGCAGGCGTTATGATTTTATTTTTTCATCGTGATGGACTCTACAAAATATACGGCGGGCCAACATAAAGCCTTCCCCCCACAGGGGGGAAGGTGTCACGGCGTATGCCGTGACGGATGAGGGGTCTTCCTTCCATCCCACCGTCTCCGCCTCCGAGGGATTCCGCCCTGCGGGGCGGCCTACTTTGCCCCCGGCGGCAAAGCAGGCAAAGCGCCGCCGGGGGAGTGTGTCCGGTGTGACTACGGCTTCGCCTAGGTCCCCCAGGCCACACCCACCCCGGACCCCCGATACGGGAGACGCGGGCCTTTGGCATGGCGCCCGTGTCCGGCGCGGGTGGAGGACGACACCCATCCCCCCGTTTGTGCTGCCGCCGCGGGTGTGTTGAATTGGCGGGCATACCCCACGAGGGTATCGCGCCTGCCCTGGCAGAATAGGGGCGGCCGGTGGGAGACCAGCGGGCGCGCAAAGCGCGCCCGCCGTTTTCCACGAGCGGCCCTGGTCTTTATGGAGGGACGGGGCTTTCCCCCGCCCCGTTTCATCCGGAGGATGGCCGAAAAGGGGTNGTCTTTAGTAGGGGCGGGTCTTGCCCCCACCCGTTTTCATCCGAAGGATGCCCGAAAGGGGTTCCGCCCCGCAGGACAGAACCCCTCTGGGACAGGGACGGGGGTAGAAAGACCCCTCATCCGTCACGGCATATGCCGTGACACCTTCCCCCCTGTGGGGGAAGGCTTTTCGGGCGGCTGGAAGCCGCCCCTACGGGGTCCCCTTCGGTCTTTGCGTAGGGGTGCGCATTGTGCGCCCGCCGTTTTCCACGAGCGGCCCTGGTCTTTACGTAGGGGCGGGTCTTGCCTACGCCCGTTTTCATCCGAAGGATGCCCAAAAGGGGTTCCGCCCCGCAGGACAGAACCCCTCTGGGACAGGGACGGGGGTAGAAAAACCCCTCATCCGTCACGGCATATGCCGTGACACCTTCCCCCCTGTGGGGGGAAGGCTTTTCGGGCGGCTGGAAGCCGCCCCTACGGGGTCCCCTCCGGTCTTTGCATAGGGGTGCGCATTGCGCGCCCGCCGTTTTCCACGAGCGGCCCTGGTCTTTAGTAGGGGCGGGTCTTGCCCCCCCCCGTTTTCATCCGAAGGATGCCCGAAAGGGGTTCCGCCCCGCAGGACAGAACCCCTCTGGGACAGGGACGGGGGTAGAAAGACCCCTCATCCGTCACGGCATATGCCGTGACACCTTCCCCCCTGTGGGGGGAAGGCTTTTCGGGCGGCTGGAAGCCGCCCCTACGGGGTCCCCTTCGGTCTTTGCGTAGGGGCGTGCATTGCGCGCCCGCCGTTTCACATCGACCATTCCACAGGGCCCACCGGGCTCCTGTGGAAAATTTTCTAGGGTCAGAAGAGGGCCCGGGAAAACCCTGTGGTTTTCCCGGGCCCTGTTTTTGATATCCTTTGCTCACACCTGGGTCCAGACGTTCCCGTCCTCCTGGCTCTTCAGGCAGGCCTCGATAAATTTCAGCCCCTGGATGCCATCATCGATATCGGAGTAGGGGAAGGGCCGCTCATCTTTGCCCTCCTTCCGGGACAGCAGATGGGAACAGTAACCCCGGTAGAAGTTGGCGAACAGGGAGTGGAAGGCCTCCGGCATCCCCTTGGGGAGGCGGCAGGACTTCCGGGCCTGGGGATCACAGTAGTCATAATTGGCCGACCAGATCTGGGTGGGCTGTCCGGCGATGTCCACCCGGAGTTCCATGAAATCGTGGGCGTTCCACTCCATGCCCCCTTTGTCGCCGTAGATGCGCACCTTCATGCAGCAGCTCTTGCCCACCATGGCGAAGGAGGTCCAGAAGATGCCCGCTGCCCCGTTGTCGTAGTCGATGAGCACCTGGGCATCGCTCTCCACCGGCACATAATCCGGGATGGAGCGCAGGCGGGCCAGCACCCGCACGGGCTTGAGGCCGGTGACCTTGCTGATGAGATACTCCACATGGGTGCCGATGTCCGCGATCACTCCAGAGGGGCCGCAGATGGCCGGATCGACCCGCCAGGTCAGGCCGTCCTTTCCCCGGAGGGCAGTGTTCAGCCCCACCCACTCCTGGGGATACTCGGCGGCGATGGTGTGGATCTTTCCCAGCACCCCGTCAGCGATCATCTTTTTGGCCTGCTCCAGAATGGCGTAGTGGGCATAACTGTAAGACACGCCGAACAGAAGATCTTTTTCCTGGGCCAGGGCCTTCAGCTCCTCCGACTCCCGGCTGGTGAAGGTGACGGGTTTGTCGCAGACAATGTGGAAGCCGTGGGCAATGATGTCCTTGACGATCTCGTAGTGGGTGTTGTTGGGGGTGGCCACCACCACAAAGTCCAGCCGGTCCTCCCCGGTGCGCTTGGCTTCCTCCTCCAGCATGGTGTGGTAGTCGGGATAGATGCGGCCGGGCTCCACCCCCCATTTCTCTCCGGCCTCCAGATTTTTATCCCAGTGGCGGGAGAAACAGCCCGCCTTCAGTTCGGCCAGGTCGTCGAACTGGGCCCCGATGCGGTGGATATCTCCGATCAGGGCGCCGTTCCCGCCCCCGACCATTGCGAATTGCAGCTTTTTCATAGAGAGACCTCCTGACGGATTGTGTAAAGTGTACAAGAAATCGTCTTCAGGATACCACGCAGGGCGGCAGGTGTCTAATAGTATCCAGTCATGGACCCATTCAAAGGGCACATACAAGAGGGGAGTGGATAAAGAAAAGAGCACGCTTGACAAGGCCCGTCCCTTTGGGATACAATAACTTTGACCGCAGACAATCGAACACAGGGGCGCTGGGAGCTATTCCCGGCTGAGATGGAAGCGAATCGCAGCTCCAGTCCCTTGACCTGATCCGGGTAATGCCGGCGTAGGGAGTGAACGATCCATATGTCGTCCTCTTCATACCGCACGCACCCGTTCGGATGTGCTGCGGTATCTTGATTTCAGGAGGAAACGACGATGAACCGACATTCCCGCTCTACCCGCGCCCTTGTGGAGGCCGCGCTGATGATCGCGCTGGCCACCATCCTGGGCTACTTCCGGCTGTACCGCTTTCCCCAGGGGGGGTCTGTGGACTTTGCCATGGTGCCCATCCTGATCTACTGCCTGCGCTGGGGCCCGGCCTGGAGCCTGAGCTGCTGCTTTGTCAACGGTGTGCTCCAGTTCTTCCTGGGCGGAGGGATCGCTCTATCCTGGCAGTCCATGCTGCTGGACTATGTGGTGGCTTATACGCTGGTGTTCCTCTGCGGCTTTGCCGCGGGGAAGAAGCTGGGCTGGCTGTGGGGCACCATCCTGGCCGGGCTGGGACGGTGGGTATCTCTCACCCTGTCCGGCGGCCTGCTGTGGTATATGTATATGCCGGAGGAATTTTTGGGACTGCCCATGGTGGACCCCTGGGTCTACTCCATGATCTTTAACGGCGTGCTGATCGTTCTCGTGACTGTGGTCAACCTGATCGTTCTGGGGATCTTTCAGTCCGTCCCCGCTCTGCGGCAGAAGCTGCTGACGAAACAGAATTGAGGTTTTTTCTTTGGGAAAATTCGACGGTGTCCTGCTGGTCAGTGATTTTGACGACACGCTGTATGACAGCCACTGTCAGGTGCCCCGGCGGAATTTGGAGGCCCTGGACCGCTTCCTCGCCCAGGGGGGGCGTTTTACCGTGGCCACCGGCCGCGCCCACCGGACCTTCGCTCCCTATGTCCATCTGGCCCCCGTCAATGCCCCGGTGGTCCTCTCCAACGGGTCGGCCATCTATGACTTCCAAAAAGACGAATTTCTGGTGCAGACCTATCTGTCTCCCAGTGCGCCTCAGGACTTGGATGGGGTGATGGAGGCATTTCCACAGCTGGGGATGGAGGCCTACCACGGGGAGGATATCTATGTGTTCCGACCCAACTGGATCACAGACCTGCACATGAAAAAGGTGGGCACCGACTACACCGTCTGTCCCATTCGGGAGATGCCTACGCCCTGGACCAAAGCCATCCTCCAGCAGGACCACGGGGTGCTGAAGGAGGTGCAGAGCTGGCTTCTGGACCGCTTCCCCCGCCGGTATGAGGCTATTTTTTCCAACCACGTGTACCTGGAGATCACCGACCATGGGTGCAACAAGGGGGGAATGGTGGCCCGGCTGGCCCAGATGCTGGGGATCGCCCGAGAAAATATCTACTGCGTGGGAGACAACCAGAACGACATCCCCATGATGGCACTGTCCGCCGTCCCCTTTGCCCCTGCCAACTGTGCCCAGGAGGTGAAGGACTGGGGAGCCCATATCCTGTGTCACTGCGACGACGGCGTGATCGGGGATATCATGGAGATCCTGGAGCAGCGATATTAAAAATATTGGAAAGAGAAAGATCCACCGCCAAAAAATGGCGGTGGATCTTTTGTAACGAAATGGGGGAGATGCCGTCTTATCTGTGGAAAGGGAGGTGAGGGCGTGATCGATTTTGAAGAAGTTTACCGGGACTATCTGGAGGACGTCTACCGATTTTCTCTGGCCCTGTGCCGGGACCCGGTACTGGCGGAGGAGCTGACCCAGGAGACCTTTTTCCGGGCGCTGGAGCATATCGGCCAGTTCCGGGGGGAGTGCACCCTGCGGGTCTGGCTGTGCCAGATCGCCAAGCACGCCTGGCTGACCCACTGCCGCAGGCAGAGAAGGCGGGAGCCGGAGCCGGAGCTCCGGGAGGAGGGGCCGGAGGAGCGGCTGGCGCAGAAGGAGACTGCCATGGAAGTCCACCAGGTACTCCACAGCCTGCCCGAGCCCTATCGGGAGGTCTTTGCCCTGCGGGTGCTGGGGGAGCTGTCCTTCCGGGAGATAGGAGCACTGTTCCATAAGACGGAGAGCTGGGCCCGGGTCACTTTTCACCGGGCCAGACTAAAAATCAAGGAGGCATTATGATGAATCAGCCCTGTCCCATGATCCAGGATCTGCTGCCCCTGTACGTGGACCAGATCTGCAGCCAGGAGAGCCGCCGGGCGGTGGAGGAGCATGTGGAGAACTGTCCCCTCTGCCGTGCCCGGCTGGAGGAGCTGCGCCGGGAAGACCCGCTGCCCCCGCCAGAGCAGGACCGGGAGCAGTCGAAGGCCCGAGTGCTGGCCGGGGTAAAAAGGCAGCTGAGAAGGAAAAAGCTGTATTTCTCCGCTCGGGTGCTGGCCGGTGCGGCAGCCCTGGGCGTGGCGGTCTGGCTGTTGGTCTTTCGCTTCCAGACACCCATTCCCTATTCACAGGATATCCGCATCCAGGAGGTGGAGCCGGCTTTCCACATGGAATATCTGGGCCGGGATCACGCCGGCCTGGAGGTCCTGTTCCGGGTGACGGAGGAGGGCGGGGAGACCATCCGAAGGGTCTATCTCTGCTATACCGGCAGCCTGTGGACCCGGTATCTCTCTCCCGGCTCCCCATACCACGAAAGTGTGGGGATCAACAACGGCATCGTTCTGGACACCAGACACGGGACGGTGATCCCCCTCCCCTTCGACGGCGGGGCGGATCAGGTCTGGTATCTGGCCGGGGACCTGGAGGAGCTGGAGGATCTGGACGAGGCCTCCTTCCAGGCGCAGGCCGGAGACGCGGTGCTGCTCTGGGAGAGGCAGGGGTGACACAAGAGGGCCGGGGTCAGGGGAGAAGAGAGAGAAGGGCCTCCCCCTCCGCCCGGGTCAGGGTATCCTGGGGATGAAAGGCGCCGTTTTGAGTGTCCAGGCCGCCAGCGGATACCGCCCATTGGGCGGCATCCAGCGCCCAGGAGGCGATGGAGCCGGCGTCCGTCAGCTCGGCGGTGCCGGAGGGGGACATCCCCAGGAGCCGGGCGGTCTGCCAGACCATGGCAGCTCCCTCCTGGCGGGTGACCGGACGGGAGGCTTGGAACATGGCCTCCCCGGTGCCGGAGGCCACCCCCGAGGAGAGAGCCCAGCAGACGCCCGGGGCATACCAGGCACAGGGGAGCAGATCAGACAGACTCTGCATGGGGGCCTGGGTGTCCAGGCCGGCCTGTTCCGCAGCCTGCCGGAGCAGCTCGGTCAGCCGGCCCCGGCTGAGCGGGGCATCGGGCCGCTCCTGGGGCTGGAAGGGCTCTGTGCGGGCGCACAGGGCGTCCACCAAGGTATCCTGGCCCGCCAGGTAGTCTTCCAGAGTCTGATAGACGGTCACGTCGGGCTGGATGGGCTCCACTCCCAGCCCGGCGGCGCACTCCAGAAGGGTGCCTGTGTCAATAAATTTGGTGGACATGGACACCCGGACCCCCGTGTTGGGGAGGGTGAAGGAGCCGGTGGAGCCGAAGTGGTCCACGCTGCCGCTGGTGGGCTCACCGGCCAGCCCGCCGCCCATCTCCCGGATCTCCAGGGCGTTGATGCTGGCGGAGGAGAAGGTGGCCTCCCCCACCAGCCCCCACAGCTCCAGCTCCCCGCTGCGGACCAGGGGGGCCAGCTCCATCAGCAGGGGGATGATGACCCCGTCGGAGCCGCCGCCGTTGTTCCGCAGATCCAAAAGAAGGACGGAATAGCTCCCCTGCTCCAGGTCGGCCATGACCTGAGCAGTGAAGGTCTCCATGGGCAGCTCCGGGTCCTCCATGCACTGGTTGTATTGGATATAGTAGGTGCGGCTGTCCAGGGGCAGAGAGAAATAGTAGGTCCCCTTCTGGTAATCAGTGGGGGCGCTGCCCTGGCGCTGCTGGGACAGGCCATTGATCTCCGGCCAGCCGGACTGGTCCTGCATGGAGAGAGGGGAGAGGGTGATAGACGTGCCGTTTTCCAAGGTGAGGGTCAGATCCTCCTCGGGCTTGATCAGTCCGCAGTAGACCATGATTTCCTGATGGCCGAACACCTGGGAGAGCTGCCGGCGCAGCTTGATCTCGTTGTCCGCGGAGATCAGAGGGGCCATCTTCTCCTGTACCTGATCCATGGAGAAGCCGTTGACGGAGGTCACCTGCTGGCCAAGAGCACCCTGGTGGGAGGCGTCCACCTGGTAGAGCACCCAGTCCCCGTCCATCCACTTCACAGACACGGGAAACATATGTCCGCTGCTGAGAATAGAGTTAAGATTTGTGGTGGTGTGGGAATCCCCAATGAGGGCTGCCAGAGACTGGAGATCCAGCCCAAAACTCATGCTGTCCTCTGTGTCTATCCGGGCCTCGATCTGAGCGATGCGGGCAAGGAACTCCTGCTCCGGCGTATTGGTGAAGGGGCCGGGGTGGCGATCCCGGATGGTCTGATAGAGCAGCTCCAGGTCTTCCTGCCTGCCAGCCTGCTCCTCCGCCGCAGGGGCGGCAAAAGTGGGAATGGCCAGGGCCAGAGAACAGGCCAGAGCGAGAGCGGTAACGGTCTTGGCAAAGCGCATGGTGATTCCTCCCAATTCTTGATGGTACTATCCTATCAGGGGCGTTTTAAAGGAAATAAAAAATTTCCTTAAGATTATATGAAATTTGGGACAGCTTCAATCCGGGAATCCCTCTGTCATGGCCCAGGCGGCTGGAACTATCATACCTGGTTCGAATGGAAGGAACAAGAAAAAAAGATAATTTGACAACCGGAGAGTGCGGCGGTAGAAAATAAGGACGATCAGAAAAAAACACCAGGTCAGCGCCAAATACGGCGCTGGCCTGGTGTCTGAGGAGAAATCAAAACATACCGGACGGGTTCCAGTCCCGAATCCCCAGCAGCTGATTGCACTGGTCAATAGGCATGAGCTGATCAAAAAAGGTTTTGCAGTCCCCTGTCTCCTTAAACTGCTGAATCAGGTCGGAGGCGGCTTTGCACCAGCGCATCAGAAGACCATTTGGCCATATGACGGCCCGAACCCCTGCCTGACGCAGCTCTTCCAGAGTAAAACAGACCTCAGGGCAAAATTCCATCAGGCAGTACAGAATGGGAACCTTTATTTGATCGCAGGCCCGTTTGACAGAATCCAGAGTCTCAAAGACCCCCTTTGAGGAGAAAAGAAAACCCATGTCTGCTCCGGCCTCTGCTGCCAGATTGAGACGCCGGATAGCCTCATCCTCTCCTTCTACCTCGGCGGCATCAGAGCGGGCAATAACTAAAAAGTTGGGATCTCTCCGAAAGGTCAGAGCGGTCTCTATTTTTCGAATAAAGACTTGGGCAGTTTCAATTTGGACGCCCTTCATGCCGCCGCATCGCTTTGGCGTGACCTGGTCCTCGAAATGCGCGCCGCAGATTCCGGCGGCCTCCAGGTCCCGCATAGTGCGGCGGACATTCAGCTCATTCCCATAGCCTGTGTCCGCGTCGATAAGAAAGGGCAGATCCACACAGGAGGCAAGGTCCTGGGCGTGCTTTGTCTGTTCACATCCGCAGACAAGACCCAGATCCGGCACACCCAGCAGGCTGGCTGCTGCTGCCTGACCGCCCATGTAACAGCCGTCAAAAAAGTCAGCCGCCTGGGCGGCCCGGGCTGTAATGCCGTCGAAGGCTCCGCAGAGCACCTTCATCCGGGAGGAATCCATCATCTGGGACTTAAAATTGGCTCGTTTCTCCTGAACTGTCATAATATCAGGCTCCTTTTTTCTGAAAAGCCGTCCGGCAGGGCACTGTGGCTCTGGTTTATAGCCGGACTTTTTAAGGTGTATCCGGCAGGACATATTCGTGGTGGGCAATATAGTCCTCTACCTGTTCCAAAGTAGGCATGGAGTCAGAACAGCTGTGGCCTGAGATGGTGATGGAGGAAGCGGCGGCGGCGTAGCGCAGAGAATCCTTCAACTCCATATTGTGAAGCAGACCAAATAAGAAGGCGGAGGAATAGGAGTCACCGGCGCCAAAGGTTTTCAACACCTGTGCTGGATAGATGCCACCCACGGTTTTTCCTTCCTTCGTAAAAACATGGGAACCTTTTTTTCCTTTTTTAATGGAGACCACAGACACGCCTTTTTCCAGAAGCCAAGCAGCGCTTTTGGCGTCGTCCTGATTTCCGGTGTGGAGAAGATGCTCCATTACATCAAATTCATCCCGGGTTCCCAGGACCAGATCGGCTTTTTCTGCGGCAAGGGAGAGATAGAGGCTGGCTTCCTCAACGGTGTCCCAGGTATCCTCCCGGTAATCCAGATCAAAGGCTACTGCCACATGATTGCGCCGTGCCAAAGAGATGGCGTGAAACACTGCCTCCCGTGCCGGGGAATGGGAGAGAGATGTGCCAGAGATCAGAAGCAGCTTGTGGCTGGCGAGATAGGACTCGTCCAGTTGGGCGCAGTCGATGTGCAGATCCGCGCAGTTTGTTCGGTACATCAGGTAGCTGCACCGGTCAGGCAGAATTTCACCCATGGTCACCCCAGAACGAATGCCGGGGCCAGCCAGCGCGATATGGGAGACATCCACCCCCTGTTTTGCCAGATAGCGGGTAATAAATCGTCCAAACTGGTCATCAGAAACTTTACCGATGTATCCGACAGAAAGGCCGAGCCTGGACATGGCCACAGCGGTATTGGCCGGAGAGCCGCCCACATATTTATGGAAAGTGACCGCGTCCTCCATGGGCCCAATCTCATTGGCGTAGAGGTCGATGGTGGCACGCCCAAATGCGACCACATCCCGCAACTTTCCGGAATCAATGTTCAGGTACATGGTTCCCCACCCTTCTGATGTTCCCGCTCCAAATATTCCAGCAGCTCCAGCCCCTCTTGAACAGAGATGCCGTTATGAATTACCTGGCTCAAGGTCTTGACCAACGCGGTTATGTCCCGGTAGCGGAAGACAAACCGGCCATATGTAACCCCTGCAGCCCCTGCGTCCATAACATTTCGGGTCATCTGCAAATATTCCTTTACGGTTTCACACTTCAATCCGCCTGCAATGGCGACGCGGGCCGGAACCGCCTGGACCACTTTGGCAAAACTGTCCAAGTCACCGGTATAGTTGGTCTTGATCAGATCTACTCCGAGTTCCGCGGCAGCCCGGGCCGCATAGGTGACATTTTCCACACTGTACTGGTCAGCCCCAGTGATATGATTTCCTCTGGGATAGATATGACAGATCAGAGGCATTTCCGCTCTCAGGGCCTCTTTGCTGATGCGGCCGAGCATTCTGAGCTGCTGGTCCTGATTGTCACCGCCCACAATGCAGCCGGCAGAGACCGCATCGGCCCCCATGAGAAGTCCCTCCTCCACATCGGCTACCTGGACATCTTCGTCAAAGTGATACACGCCGAAGGTGGTGAGCTTCAGCACGAGGGCGACCTTGCCCGCATAGGGCGCAAAGCATTTTTCTGCAATGCCCTTATGCATAGTGATGGCATTGGGACCTCCGGCGACCATCTTGCTCAGGGTGTCATCTATCGTATCAAGGCCAGGCATGACACCGCGGGCAATGGCGTGGTCCACAGTTAAACCAAAATATTTTCCATCCGTGCCTGGAATCAGGCGCTTCAGGCGTATTTCCTTTCCAATCATAAAGAATTTCCTCTTTTCTTTTGACTACAGAGCTTAACGAACAGTTATGAAAATAGGTTGACAAAGAAATTTATATATTCAGGACAGAAGGTGGTAATAACAATGGCAATTAAGCCGACACCGATGAAAGGAACTGCCTCCCGCACAGTATCTCCAAATGTAGAATGAGCAATTTTAGTGCTGACAAAGATTCCAACAGCAAAGGGAGGAGTCAGAAAGCCGACGCACATATTCACCAGCATGATGGCACCAAAGTGGATGGGGTCAATTCCATAGGTCTGTGCCACTGGCAGCAGAAGAGGGGTCATAATCAGGATGGTGGCATTGATATCCATAAAGGTTCCCATGAACAGGAAGATGACATTGATCATCAAAAGAAAACCAACGCGGCTGCTGATATTTTCGGTAATCAGGTTGGAGAGAAAGTTGGAAATGCCCGCCAAAGTCATTACTTTGCCTGCGACAGCAGAGAAGGCGTTCAGCAGACCGATCACGGCAGTGGAGGCGCCGGCAATGGCACAGCAGCGCCAGAAGGTAATTTGGATTTTCTTTTTATCGATAATCTTCAGAACAAAGAAATATAAGATTCCATAGACGCAGCTGACAGCACCAGCTTCGGTAACCGTGCACAGCCCGCCGTAAATACAGCCGTAGATGATAATGGGCATCAGCAGAGCGGGGATGGCGTAAATAGTGGACTTTCCAATCTCCAGCAGTTTGGCTGTGGGATGAAATTCAACTTTTTCCGGCCTGGCTTGGTGGCGGCCGATTCGGAAATAGTTGATGATAAAATAGCCAATGGCAAAAATAAAAGCAGGGCCGATGGTGGACATCCATACGGGGGTGATCTTGGCTCCGGAGGCCAGCGCATACATGATTCCGGGGACACTGGGGGGAATCAGGATCCCAAGAAAACAGGTAGCGGCCAGCAGAGCAGAGGAATAGCCGTGGGGATACCCCTCTTTCTCCAGTTCAGGCACCATCATTTTTCCAATGGCGCTGATGGTGGCCATAGCTGAGCCAGTAAGAACGCCAAAGGCCATGCAGGCACAGGTCGTAATAATGCCAGTGGCACCCCGGACCCGGCCTACAAAGGACTTTACCCAGTCGATCAGCATTTTGGAGATGCCACTGTATTCCATGATAACACCGGCAAAAATGTAGAAGGGAATCGCCAGAAGCGCGAAGCTGTCGAGACCGGAGAAAGCAAACTGGGGGACCGTGACCAGCTGGAAGCCGGCATAGGCCAGAACCAGCAGGGAAGAGGTGCCCAGAGCAAAGGATACCGGCATTCGGAACAACACCGCGACCAGTGCGAAAGAAATCAGAAAGACGAGAAGTGCGGTAAGGGCAGACATAATTTCACCTCTTTCAAGTCATTGTGCGGTGGCCTGGGGCTCACCGCCCTCACGGTCCCGGACCATCCACTCCATAAACAGATAGACCTCATGAAGAGCACAAAGCACTACGCCGATAAATACAGGCAGATAGACCAGGCCCATGGGGATCCTCATGGTGGGGGAGGTCTGGGTCGTGGCCCAAATGGTCATCATGTAATCAAAAAACAGCTTGCCAAACACCAAAAGGAAAAGAAAGGTGGACAAAATGGCAAACAACTCCAGCAGCCTGAGCCCCTGCCTTCGGGCGGGTTCTTTGAAATTTGCAACTACCTGCTTGAGGACATCAATTTCTGTATGGCTGCCCTCATAGACCGCATAGGCAGAGCCAATATAGGTGAGCCAGATAAACAGATACCGGGTGAGTTCCTCAGCCCAAGCAGCGGAGATAAACAGAAAGTAACGGCAGATTACCTCAATAAAAATTGCCGCCACCAATGCGATGGTGATGAGGGCCATAAAAAAGGTCTCAATCCCCAGCAGAACATTGTTGAGCCGCTTGGCTCCCTGAAACAGGGTGCTTTGTGATTTCATGGGGAAACTCCCTCCTTTGCAGTTGAAAAGTTATTGGAAGAGGGAGCCTGAAGCTCTCCCGCAGAAAACCTCAGGCTCCGTTTTAGTGTATCAATCCAGGATTATAGAAAATCAACTTTCAGACAGTGTTCTATACTCGCCGCTGATGATGACATCCATGATTTCATCACCATATTTCTCCCGGCTCTCCTCCCAGATTTCCTCGGAAATCTCCTGCATGGCAGCCTTCATATCGTCAGAAGGCTGATCCACGGTCCATTGACCGCTTTCCAGGCCCTCCTGAGTCATGGACTCCGTCTTTTCCCGGAAGAAGGTGGTAAACTCATCAGAAGCGAGTTGAGCACATTCCGCAAAAATGGCCTTGTCCTCATCGCTGAGCTTGTCCCAGAAGGGGGAACCGGCGATAAAGCAGCCGCCGGAATAGCAGTAATTCAGCTCAGTGATGTGGGTGATCACATCAGTGATGCCTTGGTTGGTGTAGTTAAACACGGCGTTATCCAGCCCGTCCACTGTACCGGTCTGCAGGGCATTCAGCACCTCAGAGCCGGAGATCATCACAGGCAGGGCACCGCACTTCTCGTAAAATTCCACCACAGATTCTACGGAGGGGGTGCGGATTTTCAGTCCCGCCAGATCGGACATTTCAGTGACCGGGCGGACAATGTTGCCTACCTGGCGGAAGCCGTTGCAGAAGGAGGAGATTCGAATCAGGCCGTTCTCCGCCATAATCTCCGCTACCTTGTCCGCAATCCAGCCATTATTATAGTAGGCGTCAGCTTCCTCATAATCCGCCACCAGTCCGGGGAGCCAAGCAAAGCCCAGCGCACCGTCCAGTACACCGTCCATGGTCATGTCATCGCTCATCAGCACATCCAGCGTGCCCATCTGAAGCATCTGGGCCATATCAGAGCCAGTGCCCAGAGAACCAGCTGCAATAATGGAAGCAGTGTAACGGCCTTCCGTTTTTTCTTCAACCAGCTGAGCAAAGCGCTCCACATAGGGAGCCCGGTCCCCGGTGACATCTGCCGTAACAGTAAAGGTTACAGCGTCTGCAGAAGGGGAGGAGGAGTCAGGCGAAGATGTGCCTGCGGAAGATGTGGCGCCTCCACCGCCGCAGGCGGCGGTACCCATCAGAAGGGCGGCGGCAAGCAGAGGAGCGGCAAGTTTTTTGAATTGTTTCATTTCTGGTTCTCCTTTCAGTGTGTTCATTTTACTCTTCTTATCTGACCCGCTCTGCCTGTGAGCGGTGAACAGCGCTTAGGGGTGGAGTAGTTTCTGAAAGACGGCAATTTTGGCGCTGTCCTCCAGCAGTTCAGCCTGATGAAAGCAGTTCTCCATAGTTTCTCCAAGGATCAGAACGCCATGAGCTTCCATCAGAAAAGCTGTGGTATCTTCCGAGGTGTGAGAGACCGCTGTGAGCACCTTCTCCGCCAGATCAGCAGACCCCGGTTGTCCATCTGGGATTAGGGGGACATGGACAAGTTTTAATTTGGCGGATTCTGTGTAGAGAGGAAGCTCCTGATTTTGCATGGACCAAATCGTGGAAAACACAGGGTGAGCATGCAGAACATATTGTGCAGAGGGGCGGATTCGGTAGATGCCAAGATGAAAAGCAGACTCCTTGGAGGGACGCAGATGAGGGGGGGCATCCAGAACAGTGCCGTTTTCATCACAGAGCACCAGCCCCTCCGGCGTAACAGCACGCAGAGGGATATTGCTTCCCGTGATCAGCACATGTCGGCCGCACCGGGCGCTGATGTTTCCGCCGGCAGCGCTGACCAGTCCGCGCTGATAGATCAGTTTGGAGTAGGAGATCAGATTTTCTATTTGATCGGAGTAAGATTCCTTCCAGCTCATTGGACGTCCTCCCAGCGGCACATCATTTTTTCAAGAACCGGAACACTGCCCATACTGCCGCCCTTCAGGGCAAATTCTCTGCCAGTGAGAGCGCCGTCCAGAATCCTGCCTTGAGCAACGCCGGGCTCCAAGGCCCGACCTAGTTCCAGATGATTTACATGCAGGTGGCGAAAGATGGCCTGGGAGGTCTCACCGCCTACAATGATGAGCCGGTCAAATACAGCCGATTCGCAGACAAGGGGGGCGAGAGTTCCGAAACACTCCATGATCCTGACACTGGTACCAGGCTGATAGGAGTACCGCTCAACCGCAGGGGCAAGGATCACGTTGCCGTGCGCCAAAGCATCCAGAGCCGCTGCCGCCGCCCGATGGGGGACAGTTTGATCTCCCTCTATATAGGCGTCTATTTCCACAGGAACCACTGTAAGCCCCCGGGACTGAGAATACGCAAGCTGTTTTTTCGCAATTTCATATGCAGAGGCACAGAAGCCGAGGCAGCGCACTTGGCGGACTGCGGCCGGAGGGAGGGGCTGTTCCGGCCCATAGAGATATTCGGCCAGACCATCCGCAAGCCCGAGAGAACCGGTCCAAAAGACCTTTGGATAGAGAGGCTGTAGCGTACGAATAATATGCAGCGTGTCCCGTTTGGTAATGGCGTCAAAGACCAGGATCCGGCAGCCCCTACTTATCTGCTGCTGAACAGCGCCCGCAAGATCGCCGCCTTTCACAGTATCAATGTCCACAAGCCCAATGGGGAGCTTTGTCCCGTGGGAAAGAATATCTGGAATATAGGATTCCTTGGGAGGGAAAATGGGATCCTTAGCATACAGGGATTTGGGGAGGATCTCTCCCTCGCAGTACTGATGCCCATAGAGGGTAAAGGTACCCAGATCCGGCGCGTTGTCAATGAGAAAGACGAGGTAGTCGGGCCAGGCCTGCAGAAGTCCTTCCAGCTCATAGGAATCGTTGCCTCGAAAACCAGTGCCGATTTTTTTCATATAAATATGGCCAGTCTCTTTTGAAAGTCTTTTCAACAGCGCACTGTGGACTCTGCGGGCCACTTCGCCTTCCACGTTTCGAGAACACAGATTGACAGATAGAAGTTCATTATCTGATCTGTTTAAACTGCTTTCTCCTGAGGTACAGATTTTCAGCTGCTGCCCCCGGGCAGTGAAGTAGCTGCCGGAGTCGGCCGCACCTGTCAGATCATCTGTGATTTCTGTAAAGCGCATGGTGTTCCTTCTCCCTTTAAAACGTTTATTTGAACATAAATAAGAAGAAATAATCTTTGTTTTTGTTTGATAATACTACCTAAAATGTGCGAAGTCAATATATTAAACACTTTTTTGGCGTATTATCTAGTTCAATTTAGCTATTTTTGTTCATTTAGCAAAATAATTTCACAAAATATATGTTTGATCAAACAAAAAATCTCCGAGCAAAATACCAACTCATGTGGTACTTTGCCGGAGATCTTCTTTCACAATATGTAACTACACCAATTTTAAGTTTATTTGGGCGTTGTTTAAGAAATCCCGCCAATCCAGAGAGAGTTTATTATCTGTAATCAGCATATCCATATCATGAAGTTCAGCAAAATGATTGGCTTTTACCAAATCAAATTTACTGGAATCTGCCAGCATGATATTTTGTGCGGAAGAATCGATCAATGCTCTTTTACTATCCACAATATGAGCATTGATACAGGTAATGCCCAGACTGCGATGGATCCCTGAGACAGAAATAAAGGATTTGTTGGCACGGTGCCGGCGAATAAAATCCACAGCTTCCGGAGAGGTAAAATTGTAATCCTCCGGATGGTAATAGCCGCCGGGAAAAATGATTTTGATATTTGGACGCTTAAGCAGTTCCGCGAGGATCGTAAAATTATAACATAAGACTGTAAATTCAAAATCTGTGGGGAGATATGAGGTAATGCGCCCCACAGTGGTGCCATTATCCAAAAAAATCCAGTCTCCTGGCTCAATCAGCGTGGCGGCGTATTTGGCAATACGGTCTTTTTCGCTGAGGTTTTGAATTCGGGCCAGACGAAGGTCATAAACTTCTCCATCATAGGCATAGCCATCGCCGCCTTTGGCGAGAGTCGCATAGCCATAGCTCCGTTCCAATACATGGTTTTTCCGCAGGAGATCCAGATCCCGTCGGATGGTCATCTCAGAGACTTCGAGTGTAGCGGCCAAATCTTTTACAGAGACCCGTTGATATTGCTTTAGAAGTTCCAGTTCTTGAGCGATACGGCGCTCTTTTGCATTTCCATTCTCCATAATGTCCTTCTTTTCCTATGCCCCGCTAAGAACCCTCATACAGGTGCCCGGGGGAACTGGTTGAGTTCCTATGGGCCTATTATGTGCGATCAATCCGTTCAATGCAACATATTTTCAAAAATTCCTCAGAATTCACAAATAGACGGCAGATTTTTTGTGGATTTTTTGGATTTAATTACATTTATTGGATGATAAAAATTTTTGTAAGTAGAGATAGAGATCTATCTACTATGGCTTTTTTTTCACCTCTATGCTACAATGTGCTTTACTGTTAAAAATGTGCTGGGCTGCCGGGCAGTTCAGTTAGGCAGATGGAGGGATATGATGTCAGGCAAAGAGGAATTTATCGAGATCTTTCGAGAGAAGATCACTCGCCCAGGGGCAGACGCCCTGCTGGACTATCTGGAGAACAAGAGCGACTTTTTTACCGCCCCCGCCTCCGCCCGATACCACGGGGCCTATGCGGGCGGGCTGTGTGACCACAGCCTGAATGTCTACCACTGTCTGGTGGACTATCTGGCCCGGGAACGGGTCCAGGAGCTGTATGGCCTGGAGTACAGTGAGGAGAGTGTGGCAGTGGTGGCCCTGCTCCATGATCTGTGCAAGGTGGGCTGCTATAAAAAGAGCTTTCGGAACGTGAAGAACGATGCCACTGGACAGTGGGAGCGGGTCCCCACCTTTACTTTTGATGACCCTCTGCCCTATGGACACGGGGAAAAGAGCGTGTACATCGCCAACGGCTTCATCCGGCTGACCCGGGAGGAGGCCATGGCGATCCGCTGGCACATGGGCTTCTCCGGCCCGGAGGACGCCCGCACTGTGGGGCAGGCGTTTCAAAAATATCCGCTCGCCTTCGCCTTGGCCACAGCGGACATGGAGGCGTCTTATTTCCTGGAAAATGAAGAAAACCCGTAAAAAAGCCCCGGAGTGCGCTCTGCGCTCCGGGCTTTCGAATAAAACCGCCTGTTTTGGGGAAAACTGGAGCATACAAGAGCTTTGACAGAAAGGCGGTTTTTGGTGTGCAAGTGCGTGAATTGATGAACCCCGCTGTGGTGACAGTGGAGCCCAGCTCCTCGGCGGCCCTGGCAGCCCGGCTGATCAGCCGGCACAATGTGGGAGCTCTTCCTGTGTGCGGCGGGGACGGACGTCTGCGGGGGATCGTGACGGACCGGGATATCGTGCTGCGGTGTGTAGCGGCGGAGGAGGACCCGGCCCAGGTGCCGGTGCGGGATATCATGACCCGCAACTGCGCCACGGTCTCCCCGGGGGATGACTGCAGAGAAGCCACCCGAGTGATGGCGGCCCAGCAGGTCCGGCGTCTGCCAGTCACAGAGGGCGGGAAGATTGTGGGGATCGTGTCCCTGGGCGACCTGGCGAAGTGTCAGGCTTTTGACATGGAGGCGGCCAAGGCTCTGAGTGAGATCTCAGAGAATATCATCCGTCCGTGATCGGCAACGCAGAGAGGCACCCGCTTCAGCGGGTGCCTCTCTGTTTGTCAAAAAAGCCTCGCAGAGTTCGCGCCCGCAGGCGCGAATCCAGTTCTGATCCGTTTTCCCCGGCGGCATGCGCGTCGGGGAAAACACTTCTCAGGCTGTAAGTGTGGGTTTTGTCCGCCTGCGGCCGACAAAACCCGCGCGCGGCAGACTGCAGCTTTCTCGAAAAAGTGGAAAAGCCACTTTTTCGACCGTCTCAGGCACCCGCTTCAGCGGGTGCCTCTGTATTTCTGTCTGAACGGCGTGGGATCAGGCGTTCTCTTCGGGCGCTTCTTTTCTGGTGACATTGATGGAGAGCTCGTCCAACTGTTTATCGTCCACGAAGTCCGGGCACTGGGTCATGGGCTCGCTGGCGTTCTGAACCTTGGGGAAAGCGATGACGTCCCGGATGGAGTCGGCCCCGGCCATGAGCATGACCAGCCGGTCCAGGCCGTAGGCCAAGCCGCCGTGAGGGGGAGCGCCGAACTTGAAAGCGTTGATGAGGTGGCCAAAGCGCTCCATGGCATCCTCGTCGGAGAAGCCCAGGGCCCGGAACATGGCCTCCTGGGTCTCAGGGACGGAGATGCGGATGGAGCCGCCGCCCAGCTCAGTGCCGTTGAGCACGATGTCGTAGGCCTTGGCCCGACAGTTTTTCTTGTCGGTCTCCAGCTTGTCGAAGTCCTCGTCCATAGGCGCGGTGAAGGGGTGGTGCATGGCCACATAGCGGCCCTCCTCCTCGCTGTACTCGAACATGGGGAACTCCGTCACCCACAGGAACTTGAAGTCCATGGGGTCCAGGATGCCCAGCTGCTTGGCGCACTCACACCGCAGGGCGCCCAGGGCGGCAAAGACCACCTCGTCCTTGGCATCACCCACGATGAGGACCAGGTCGCCGTCCTTTGCCCCGGCCCGCTCCAGGATGGCCCGGTTCTCCTCCTCGGTGAGGAACTTCTGATAGGAACTGGTGACCTCCCCGCCGTGCAGGCGGGTCCAGGCCAGCCCCTTGGCCTTGTAGGTCTTGACGAACTCGGCCAGCTTATCGATCTTCTTCCGGGGGAAGTGCTCGCCGCCGCCCTCCACGTTGATGAGGCGCACGGAGCCCCCCGCCGCCACAGGAGCGGAGAAGACCTGGAAGGAGCAGTCCTTCACAATGTCGCTGATATCCTTCAGTTCAAAGCCGAAGCGCATGTCTGGCTTGTCGGAGCCGAAGCGGTCCATAGCCTCCCGCCAGGGCAGGCGGAGGAAGGGGGTCTGGACGTCCACATCCAGCACCTCTTTGAACACCCGCTTCAGGAAGCCCTCCTGTATGTCCATCACGTCGTCCTCGTTGACAAAGGACATCTCCAGGTCGATCTGGGTGAACTCGGGCTGGCGGTCTGCTCGCAGGTCCTCATCCCGGAAGCAGCGGGCGATCTGCATATAGCGGTCAAAGCCGGAGAGCATCAGCAGCTGCTTATACTGCTGAGGGGACTGGGGCAGGGCGTAGAACTTGCCGGGGTGGACCCGGGAGGGGACCAGATAGTCCCGGGCGCCCTCGGGGGTGGACTTGGTGAGCATGGGGGTCTCGATCTCGTAGAAGCCCTGCTCGTCGAAGTAGTCCCGGGCGATTTTCGTGACCTTGTGGCGGGTGGCGATCATCTTCTGCATGTCGGGGCGGCGCAGGTCCAGATAGCGGTACTTCAGGCGCAGCATATCGTTGGCCTTGGAGTGCTCCACGATCTCGAAGGGGGGGGTCTCCGCCTTGGCCAGCAGGCGCAGCTCGGTGACATATACCTCGATGGCGCCGGTGGCGATCTTGTCCGTCTTGGACTCCCGCTCCCGCACGGTGCCGGTGGCAGCAATGACGTATTCCGAGCGGAGAGAGGACGCCTTTTCAAAGACGGCCTGGTCGGTGCCGTCGTCGAAGGAGAGCTGGATGAGGCCGGTACGGTCCCGCAGGTCCACGAAGATCAGACCGCCCAGGTCACGCTGGCGCTGGACCCAGCCGCACAGAGAGACCGTCTTGCCCGTGTCGCCCAGACGCAGGTCACCGCAGTAGTTGGTGCGGCGGAAATTTTTCAGATTGTCCATAAAATCAACTCCATTTTGTACTATTTTATCTAATTATAGTGATTAGTATTAAAAACTTGGGCTGTTGTCATTCCCGAAAGGTCCCATACTCCTTCAAATATTCCGCCAGCGCCTGATAGGTCGATCCATCAGCGGCGGTAAACAGAAGGGAGTGGGGGGAGCTGGGGAGGGAGAGACGGAGCTGCCCTGTGTCCACAGCGGTGAAAAAGACCCCCTCGTTCCCCTCCAGTCCCAGGACGCCCTGAAGGCTGCTGGAGAAGCCGCTGAAAGAACCAGCATCCAGCCCCAACAGGTTTTTCAGACTGGCCCGCCAGCGGCTTTTTTCCAGGAGGGGAAGGAGGACATCAAAGGCGGGGGTGCCGGGGGAAAGGTCCTGAAGCTCCCAGGTATCCTGTCCTGCTTGGCCGTCATCCACCCAGGGCTCTAACAGAAGCAGGGCGGCGGAGCAGACGGCGTTCTCTGAGGTCCCAGTGATCGCCAAAAAGCTCCGGGGCCGGGTGTACCACAGAACACCGCCTGCCAGAAGAAGGGCAATCAAGACCGCACCAATAGCAATTTTCTTTTTCACTAACATTCCTCCTTCTGGTTCGGAACCGGTTTGATGTCCCGCTGCTCACGCCTTTGCGCCGGGGGCGAGGGAGGCCAACAGATCTACCACCGAGGCCTGAAATTCTTCTCCGCCCTGGGGGCGAAGGGCCATACCTCGGCTCCCGGTCGGGGTGCTTACCTCCGCTATCACCTGAGGGCCGTAAAAGGTGAGGGTAATTAGAGTCTCACTCTGTCGGAAGGAGAGGTGGGCGTACTGAGGCTCCAGGGTAATGCGCTGGGCATCAGAAACTGGACCCACTTGGCGAGAAAATTTCTCGTTGTTCAGGAGGTCCCACAGTTGGGAATAGCCGCTTCCGTCCAGCGGGATTTCCACATCTTCAATTGTGTTGTTGGTATTGGTGGGCACAAGGACAGTATAGCAGGCGGTAATCTGGTTCCAATCCAGTTGTGGGAGCGCTTGTCTTAAAGAAATAGGCCGGGTGTACCACAGGTATAGAGCGGCCAGAAGGGCTAAAATCAAGGCCAGGGAGAGCAGGGCTCTTTTTTTCATGGGGCGCACCTCCTTGCTTTTTACCGGCAGGGCGGGTCAAAGGACCTGCGCCTAAGAGGAAGGGTAGTAAATGTTTTCCTCCGGCTCGTCCATAAAAATGAGCTCCAGCTTCTCCCCCAGGCGGCCGGGGGGAAGGGGGAGAAAGCGGCGCCAATGAGAGGAGTTCGAGGCCAGCCAGAGAAAGGTGCCGTCCCAGTAGGCCATGCACTCGGGGGTACAGCCGGATGCGGTATAGAAGGCGGTCCCGCCGTCGGGGGCCCCCAGCAGGGCGGGGAGGCGGAGATACCTCTGCCCCCGGAGGGCGGCCAGCAGCTCACGGTAAGTCCGCCCCTCATCAAAGGTGACAGGAGCGTCACTGAGGCCGGGATAGGTGCCCTCGCGCAGCACCTGAAAGGAACCTCCGGGTTTTGCGGGCGGACCTATGCCGTTGCACTGGAAGGCATGGTCGAAGGTGGGGGCCGCCCAATAGTGCAGCACCCCGACGGCCAGGAGCACCAAAACGACCAGACAAAAGCTCAATTTTTTCTTCACAAGGATCCCTCCCGCTCCAGCCGCCGGGCGGGATTGCCAAGGATGTACCCGGCGGTCTCGTCAAGGTCCTGTTGGTTGCGGATGACATGGTCATAGTAGCCGCGCGGTCAAAGGGAAAGCCGCTTTGCGTGTTGTCAAATTTTTAGAGGCTTATTATTCTGGGAAGGACAGGCGGACCAGATGTGCCGTCCCTACGAGGTGACGATTGCAGTTCCGCCGTATTCCAGGGCCAGCCGTTGGATGGCTGCCTCAAATCCGGCGGGATCGGTGGGCCGATAACCCAGGTAGTGGCCGCCCAGCCAGTTCACCCACAGGGTTGTACCATCCCACAGCAGGGTGGTCTGGCAGTCGCCAGTGGAAGAACAGCCCTCCTGGAAGTAATCGATTTTCACCTTGACCGGCTCCCGGGGCTGGTGGAGGAAAGGCAGGAGGGAGAGGGGATCGGCCAGGAACCGGACGCCTTCCATCTCACTATGGAGATCATAAAAGGCATCCAAGGCTTCTTGGTCAATGCCAAAGCTGAGAGAAGCGGTGAATTCTGTCTCGGCGCAGATTTCCGGTCTTTCTCCTGAGACATTTACCATCCGCTGAGGAATGATCCAGGCAAAGGGCCGGGGAAATACCGTCCACACCAAAAGACAAACGATTAAAAGCAGTAAAAAGCGTTTGGCATTTTTCTTCATGAGCTTTTCTCTTTCTATATCAGAGACAGCTGGCCCGGGAATTCCATCTATACGGCGTGGGACGGCCCGGTGGGGATATCGGCTCCTGCACAGCCAAAGCATGGATGGGAAATCGGACTTACACCCTGTCCAGGATCGGCGTCCCCTGGTTCAGCCTGTCCAGCCCGGCCAGGATGTGGGCGGCAGCTTGGCCGGGAGCAAGCTTCACCTGCTCCCCGGTGGCCAGGTCCTTGACGGCGGCGAGGCCCTCCCGGATCTCGTCCTCTCCCAGGATGACGGCGTAGGGGATGCGGAGCTTGTCCGCATAGGAGAGCTTCTGCTTGAACTTCTTCCGCTCCGCCTGGATCTGGGTGCGGATGCCTGCCTGGCGCAGCTGGGTGGCCAGGGAGATGGCAGGGGCCAGGTCCTCGGTCATGGGGAGGATAAGGGCGTCGGCGGGGGCGGTGTTCAGGGCGTCGTTGAGATAGCCCTGGTCCTCCAGAACGAAGAACAGGCGGGTCAAACCGATGGAAATGCCCACTCCAGGGAGTTGTTTATTCGTGTAATATTCCGCTAAGTTGTCATAACGGCCGCCGGAACAGATGGAGCCGATCTCCGGATGGTCCAGCATGGTGGTCTCATAGACGGTGCCGGTGTAGTAGTCCAGTCCCCGGGCGATGGTCAGGTCCACGGCGAAGTGAGTCTCAGGCACGCCGAAGGCAGCCAGATATTTTGTCACCGCGTTCAGCTCATCCAGGCCCAGGTCAAAGACCTCGTTCCGGCCCCGGTAGCCCTCCAGGGCGGTCAGGACCTCCTCGTTGGTGCCAGTGATGGAGGTAAAGCTGAGGATCTCCCGGGCCTGCTCCGGAGAGAGGCCGGACTGCACCAGCAGCTCGGCCACCTTGTCCGGGCCGATCTTGTCCAGCTTGTCCACCGTGCGCATGATCTCGCCGGACTGCTGGGAAAGACCCAGCATGGCGTAAAAGCCGTTGAGGATCTTCCGGTTGTTCACCCGGATCTGGAAGCGCTTCAGCCCCAGGGCGGTGAAGGCCCGATAGATGATGGAGGGGATCTCCGCCTCGTTGCTGATGTCCAGGGCGCCGTCTCCGATGACGTCGATGTCCGCCTGATAGAACTCCCGGAAGCGGCCCCGCTGGGCCCGCTCTCCCCGGTAGACCTTGCCGATCTGGAAGCGACGGAAGGGGAAGGTGAGCTGGCCGTAGTTCAGCGCCACATACTTGGCCAGGGGGACGGTGAGGTCAAAGCGGAGGGACAGGTCGGTGTCTCCCTTGAGAAAGCGGTAGATCTGCTTCTCCGTCTCGCCGCCGCCCTTGGCCAGCAGGACCTCGCTGGCCTCGATGAGGGGGGTGTCCAGGGGGGTGAAGCCGTAGAGGGAGTAGGTCTCCCGCAGGATGGAGACCATCCGGTCGAACTGGACCTGCCGGGCGGGGAGCAGCTCCATAAAGCCGGACAGGGTGCGGGGTTGTACGTTTGCCATATCGATTCTCCTTTTTGGAATGGTTGGGGGAGTCAAACAACAGATCAGGGTGCAGGGTCAGCGGTTGACGTCGGGGTTGTCGGTGCGGCCGGCCAGGTAGTCCATGGAGACGTTGAAGTAGTCCGCCAGGGCGATGAGGCCCCGCATATCGGGACAGGCCCGGCCCTTTTCATAGGAGTAGACCGCATATTTTTTCAGCCCGATGACGCTGCCGACCTCTTCCTGAGAGAGTCCTTTTTCTTTGCGGAGGGCTCGGATCCGCTCTGCGAAATTGGCCATAGTTCCTCCCAATTTTTGCTTGACAGTAGCAAATGAAACCACTATACTAAAAGTAGTTTAAAATGCTACTTTTAGGGGGTTGACATAATGGAGCAGATATATGAAAAACTGTATGAAGCCTTTGTCCCGCCCTGGGCCACGCCGGAGGAGACCGCAGCCGGTGAGGCCGGTGAGCCCTATTTTGACCGGCTCTGCCAGCGTTTCCCGCCCCAGGAGGCGGAGGACATCTGGGACGCGGCGCTGTCAGCGGGGGCCGCTGGCCGGGAGGAATGCTTCCTCCGGGGCTTCCGCCTGGGGGCCCTGCTGATGCTGGACCTCCTCTCCGGCGGGGAAGGGGAGCGGGGGACAAAAACGCGCTCCCGTCCCCTGCGATTGGGACGAGAGCGTTTCAAACACTTCGTGGTGCCACCCAAATTCAGGCGTGCGGACACGCCCCTTTGACCCTGTGTTGCGGCAGGGGGACCGCGCCCGTCTCCGGGCCCGCTGGTGGCGCTGTCTTCTCCGGGGCCGTCTCCGTAAGGTCCTTTCAGCCGAGGGACCTCTCTCTGTCCGGCGGTGTCCCGGATACTCATGCGCCGTCTTGGCGGTGGACGCTGTCCGCAGCCCGCGCGGGGGCGGGCCGGGGGAATGGGGAGAACGTCTCCCTCAGATGGCGAAGGGGATGCGGTTGGGGTTCATCACCTCGCGCCAGTCCAAGTCTCCCCGGGCCAGACCGTGGATCAGCAGCTCAGCGGTGGCCACGTTGGTGGCCATGGGGACGGAGTGCTGGTCACACAGCTTGGAGATGGACAGCACGCTGTCGTCCAGCTCTCCGGAGCGGGGGTCGTTGAAGAACAGCACCATGTCGATCTCGTTGTAGATGATGCGCTGACCGATCTGCTCGATGCCGCCGTGGGCGTGGGACAGGAACAGATTGACAGGAAGACCGGTGGCCTCCGCGACCATGCGGCCGGTGGTGTTGGTGGCGCATACGGTGTGCTTGGACAGGACGCCGCAGTAAGCAGTGCAGAATTGGACCATCAGTTCCTTCTTATGGTCGTGGCTCATCAGTGCGATGTTCATGGTGTGGCAAACCTCCTTTATACAGATGCCGGAAGGGAGTTCAGCGGATCCGCATGATAGGGACCCGGCGCCCCTCCAGACGCTTGGCAATGTTCAGGCAGGCGTTGGCCGCCCCCTGCCGTCCGCCCAGGATCAGGGGCCGCCCCAGGTTGGCGGACAGCATCACCTGGGGGTCCTCCGGCACTACGCCCAGCAGTGGCAGGCCGGCGGTGTCCATGGCGTCGTCAATGGTGGTGCGCAGCTGACGCAGCAGCTTGGGCTGGATGCGGTTCATCACCAGATGAATCTGCCGCAGAAAGTCCAGCTCACCCACGGTGCGCTGGGCGTCCCGAAGGGAAGAAGCGTCGTTGGTGGAGACGACAATGGCCCGGTCGGCCCCGCAGCAGGCCATCCGGAAGCCGGCGCCCAGGCCCGCGGGGGAGTCGATGAGGACATAGTCATACAGGGATCGGGCGGTATCCAGCATGCGGCGGACAGCCTCCTCCGTCAGGGCAGGGGAGAGGGTCATGGGCGCGGTGAGCAGGGCCAGACCCGGCAGATCGGGGTGGTTCACCGCCGCGCGGACCAGAGGGCAGCGTCCCTCCGCCACATCGGAGAAGTCCATCAGGGCCCGGTCGCTGAGGCCCAGGGAGATGTCCAGGTTGCGCAGGCCGATGTCCATGTCGATGCACAGCACGCTGTGCCCCAGGCGGGCCAGACTGCCGGCCACACCCCCGGTAATGGAGGTTTTTCCGGTGCCGCCCTTCCCGGAGGTGACGACGATTGCGGTTCCCATGTGTGCGCAGACCTCCCATCACACCATTTTAAGTGTATCACAAATCCCACCCACGTCAATGGGTTTATGAGAAATTTTGAAAAATGGAGCCGAAAATCCAGGTAAAGCCCTACCCTCTGTACACTGAGGGTATCGATCCTGGGGGGCTGGCGGAGACATCGCTCCGGTCTCACAGCGGGGCTTTCTGGATCTTGGCCCACCGCCGGGGATAGCCCTTCAGGGTTGGGGCCACCTTCCGCAGGACTACCAGACGGTGAATGACGTCGGTGCCGGGAATGGTGTAGTCCCGGCACTCCTCCAGACGGGCACCCAGCAGCTTGATGCAGTGGGCGGCCTCCTCCAGCTCCCGGCCGCAGTCCACCGACTTCATGGCCAGAAAAGCGCCCCCTACCTTGACATAGGGCAGGCACAGCTCACACAGCAGGCGGAGCTCGGCCACCGCCCGGGCAGTGACCAGATCAAAGCTGTCCCGGAAGCCCTTCTCCAGAGCCTGCTCCTCCGCACGGGCATGGATGACCCGGATGCCGGTGAGGGAGAGCTGGGCGCTGACCTGAGCCAGCCAGTCCACCCGCTTGTTCAAACTGTCCAGCAGAGTGACCTGGAGGGAGGGGACCAGGATCTTCAGGGGCAGACCCGGAAAGCCGGCCCCGGTGCCCACGTCCAGGAGGGCCCTGTTCTGAAAGTCGGCGCAGGTGAGCAGGGCAGCGCAGTCCAGCATATGGAGCTGGGCCACCTTTACCGGGTCGGTGATAGCAGTCAGGTTCATCACCTGGTTCTTCTCCAGCAGGAGATGGCCGTATTCCGCCAGCTGGCTGGGGGCCTGCTCCGGCACCCGGTCCAGCAGGCCCAGATCCGCCAGACCGGCGGCAATGATGTCACGCATGGCTCGTTCCTCCAAAAATCAGGGCGCCCCGGTGACGAAGACGCCCACCAGGCTGAAATTGGACAGCAGGCCCACGATGCCCAGGGGGAGGGTGGCCAGCGCCGCCAGGAAGCACACCGCAGCCAGGGCGATGGCGGGCCATTTGCCGGGGCGGCCGGTGGTGCGCCAGCTGACCAAAGCCAGGATGCCCAGGCCGATCAGGCCGGGGACGGCCAGGAGAGGGGCCATGTTCACCAGCATGGAGCCGGTAAAGTAGTAATAGGTCATCATGGCCACCAGGATCACCATATAGACCACACCGATCCAGGCCATGGTCCGCTTCACCGGGGAGGCGGGGGTATAGGGTGCCGTGGCGTTTTGCTCCTCCTGCGGGGGGATCTTTTTTTCTTCCATCAGGTCCTCTCTTTCAGCAGGTCCCGGATCTCTGTAAGCAGCAGCTCTTCCTGGGAGGGCACCGGGGGAGGTGCGGGGGTCTCCTCCTTTTTCCGGTGGAGGCGGTTGAGGGCTTTCACGAGGCAGAACACCGCGAAGGCCATGATGAGAAAGTTCAAGATGGCGTTGATGAAATTGCCGACCATCAGGGCACCGCCCCCGGGCAGTTCCACGGCCATGGCGGCCAGGGCGGTGTTGTTTCCGGCGATGATGCCCAGGATGGGGTTGAGAATATCGTTGACCAGGGAGGTGGTGATGTTGCTGAAGGCGCCGCCGATGATGACGCCTACGGCCAGGTCCAT
This sequence comes from Clostridium phoceensis, assembly GCF_001244495.1. NCBI lineage: Bacteria > Bacillati > Bacillota > Clostridia > Eubacteriales > Clostridiaceae > Clostridium > Clostridium phoceensis. The sequence continues at coordinate 628,575 of NZ_LN866274.1, forward strand.
CACATTGCCCCGGGCGATAAAGGACTTGAACTCTTGGATGAAGGCTCTCATAAGCAAAAAGCTTCCTTTCTATTTCTTGAGGCTCTGAGATAGGGAGCAGCCGGAGAGGGCGGGGGAGAGGGGGAAAGCCTCTGCCTCTTTGCACCCGGAAACCCTTACGCCGCAAGGGTTTCCGGGTGCAGACCGTTCTGGAGCGATTTCCAGGGGCGAAAATGATCCAAAGCCAGGGGCGGGGATGCGCTGTCCGCTGGAGACGGGTAAAACAAAACGTTATATTCCTTGAAAAAATTACAAAACGAAATTTTAAAGGCAGTCATCGGCCCCATTGGGGCACGGACACGCGATATAGCCGGAGAGAAGAGCTGGGGTCACTGCTTGGGGGTCAGCATCTGGGTGCCGCCCATGTAGGGCTGGAGGACGGCGGGGATCTTCACAGTGCCGTCCGCCTGGAGGTTATTCTCCAGGAAAGCAATGAGCATCCGGGGCGGGGCGACCACAGTGTTGTTCAGGGTGTGGGGCAGGTAGGTGCCCTTCTCCCCCTTGACCCGCATCTTCAGGCGGCGGGCCTGAGCATCGCCCAGGTTGGAGCAGGAGCAGACCTCAAAATACTTCTGCTGGCGGGGGGACCAGGCCTCGATGTCACAGGACTTTACCTTCAGGTCAGCCAGGTCGCCGGAGCAGCACTCCAGCTGGCGGACCGGAATATCCAGGGAGCGGAACAGCTCTACCGAGTAGCGCCACATCTGCTCGTACCACTTCATGGAGTCCTCCGGCTTGCACACCACCACCATTTCCTGCTTCTCAAACTGGTGGATGCGGTAGACGCCCCGCTCCTCGATGCCGTGGGCCCCCTTCTCCTTGCGGAAGCAGGGGGAGTAGGAGGTAAGGGTCTGGGGCAGAGACTCCTCGGGGATGATCTGGTCGATGAACTTGCCGATCATGGAGTGCTCGCTGGTGCCGATAAGATAGAGGTCCTCGCCCTCGATCTTGTACATCATGGCGTCCATCTCGGTCTGGGACATGACGCCCTCCACCACGTTGCCGTGGATCATGAAGGGGGGAATACAGAAGGTGAAGCCCTTGTTGATCATAAAGTCTCGCGCATAGGCCAGCACCGCTTCATGGAGCCGGGCAATATCCCCCATGAGGTAGTAGAAGCCGTTGCCGGAGACCCGGCCGGCAGAGTCCATGTCGATGCCGTTGAAGGACTCCATGATCTGGGTGTGGTAGGGGATCTCAAAGTCGGGGACCACAGGCTCACCGAAACGCTGGACTTCCACATTGCAGCTGTCGTCAGGGCCGATGGGGACGGAGGGATCAATGATATTGGGGATCTGTAGCATGATGTGACGGATCTGCTGCGCCAGTTCAGTCTCTTTGGCCTCCAGCTCAGCCAGCCGGTCGGCGTTGGCCTTGACCTGGGCCTTGACGGCCTCGGCCTCCTCCAGCTTGGAGGGGTCCTTTTTGGCCTGGCCCATCAGCATACCTACCTGCTTGGACAGGGCGTTCCGGTTGGCTCTCAGCTCATTGGCTTCGCTGACAGCGGCCCGGTTCTCCTCGTCCAATGCCAGTACCTGGTCCACCAGGGGCAGTTTGGCATCCTGAAACTTTTTCTTGATATTTTCCCGCACTGCATCGGGGTTTTCACGAATAAATTTGATATCCAGCATGGGGATCGCACTCCTTTTTTATCTTAACAGAATGGGATGAGCTCCTGTGGGGAAATTGGGCGAAAATAAAAATGTTTCACGTGAAACCTGGCCGGCGGAGATGTCCTGCCATCCGGCCTAAAGCCGGTCAGTACAGGGCGTCCCAGATCTCCTGATACCGGTCAGCAGGGGAGAAGCGGCCGTTATCGGTGTAGCTCTCCTGGGGAAGATAGCTCTTCAGGGGGGCCTCTCCGGAGGAGGTGTCCTCCAGTACCGCGATCAGATCACGGCAGAGGGAGTAGCGGCCCCGCACATAGGCCTCATCGATCTGCCAGAAGTAGTCCATGGCCTCCTTGGTGCGCTCCAGGACCTGTCCCTGCTGCTCCCCGGCGGCGGTCAGGCTGTCGATGGTCCCCAGCAGGGTGTCGATCTGTTCCTGGAGGTCTTGGATCTCATTTTTCAGGGCGCCGTTCTCCTCCAGGGCGCTCTGGGCGGTCTGCATCCCGGAGAGGGAGTCCTTCAGATCAGAGACCGAGGAGGTCAAGTCCCCCAGCGTCTCATTGCTGCGGCGCTGGTCCATGGCGTAGGTCATCAGCAGCAGGGCAAAGGCCGCTGCAAAGAGGATAGTGATGTAGAGCACCACCGACTGCCTGCGCCGCCGCTGCTGGCCAGGGCGCTCCTCCTTGGGAGGACCGCCTGCCTGGGGGGCGTTCTGCGCCGGCTTCTGGGGATCAGCCATGGCCCTGCACCTCCCCGGCGTTCAGCCGCTCCAGAGCCTCCAGCAGAAGCTCCAGATCCTGGCTGTTGTAGTATTCCAACTCGATCCTGCCTTTTTTGCCTCGGTGGGCGATGTGGACCTTCCGGCCCAACCGGCCGGAGAGATTCTTTTCCGCCTCCCCGAGGTAGAGGGCCAGACTGTCCCCCGCCTGCTTAGGCGGGGCCTTCTTTTCCCGCTGGAGGGCCTTGACCAGTGCCTCCGTCTGGCGGACGGAGAGCCCGTCGGCAATGACCTTCTTGGCGGCCTGCCGCTGGAGCTCCGCCGTGGGGGCGCCCAGCAGGGCACGGGCATGGCCGGCGGAGAGCTGTTCCTCCTCCACCAGCTTCAAGAGGTCCTCCGGGAGGGCCAGCAGCCGCAGGGTATTGGTGATGGCAGGCCGGGATTTTCCCATCCGATCCGCCACCTGTTCCTGGGTGAGGCCGTATTCCTCCATCAGCACCTGATAGCCCCGGGCCTCTTCGGCCGGGTTCAGGTCCTCTCGCTGGAGGTTCTCGATCAGGCCCAGCTCCATCACTTTGCGGTCATCCGCCTCGATGATGACTGCCGGCACCTCCGCCAGGCCGGCCAGCTTGGCGGCCCGCCAGCGGCGCTCACCGGCGATGATCTGGTAGTAGCCGGAGGACAGACGGCGCACTGTCAGCGGCTGGATGATGCCGTGGACCCGGATAGACTCTGCCAGATCGGCCAGGGCATCCTGGTCAAAGCGCTTCCGGGGCTGATTCAGGCCGGGCTGTACCTGGGAAATGGGGAGGGAGACGGAGCCCTCTCCCTGCGCTTGCAGGTCCGGGTCGCCCAGCAGGGCGTTCAGCCCCCGGCCCAGGCCCAGCTCTTTGGTTCGCTTTGCCATAGTAGCTCCTTCCTTATAAAAATAACAGTGGAGATCAAAATTCAGCCGTCGGGGCCAGACTTACGGCCCCGGCGAAAAAGCGGGGGAGAACTCAGACAGGGGCCGCCGTGGGGTGCTTGGCTGCGATCTCCTCCGCCAGCAGCCGGTAGGCCTCCGCCCCCCGGGAGTAGGGGTCGTAGGCGGTAACGGGCTTCCCGTGGCTGGGGGCCTCGGATAAGCGCACATTGCGGGGGATGACCGTGGCGTAGACCTGACCGGGAAAGTGACGTTTAACTTCCTCCGCCACTTGAAGAGAGAGATTGGTGCGGCTGTCAAACATGGTGAGCAGCACGCCCTCTAACACTAGCCGGGGATTCAGTGAGCGTTTGACCAAGCGGACGGTAGAGAGCAGATCGCTCAGTCCCTCCAGGGCGTAGTACTCACACTGGACCGGGACCAGCAGGGAGTCGGCGGCGCACAGGGCGTTCACTGTCAGCAGCTCCAGAGAGGGGGGGCAGTCCACAAAGATGAAGTCGTAGCCGGGAGAGAGGACCTCTAGGGCCTTTCGGAGCAGATGCTCCCGGTCCGGCAGGGCGATCATCTCCACGCCCGCTCCGGCCAGCGCCTTGTTGGAGGGAAGCACGTCCCCGTAGTGGGTAGTGACTACGCCGCGGCGGGGATCGGCCCCATTGATGAGCACGTCGTAGACATTTGGGGAGGCGGTGTTCTTGTCCACTCCCATACCGGAGGTGGCGTTGGCTTGTGGGTCGAAGTCGCACAGCAGTACCCGCTTTCCCAGCGCGGCCAGGGCGGCGGTGAGGTTGACGGTGGTAGTGGTCTTGCCCACGCCTCCCTTTTGATTGACGATAGCGATGATCTTGGCCATGGGGTGCCTCCTGAGTCGAAATGGCGGACGGGTGTACAGCAGACTTCCGCAGAGCTTTATTATATCAACCGAGGGAACGCATTTCAACTCTTTTTCCCGTTTTTCCGGCCTGGTAGCGAGAAAAGGCGGCGGACCGCACAGGGGCGGCCCGCCGCAAGGGGAGAGGTGCAGACAGAGGGAGAGAGCCGAGACCGGGCCTGCCTCCAGGAGATCTGGCTTCGGCAGGCGATGGGGAGGAAAGGGGAGATAGGAAAAGAGAATGTTTCACGTGAAACATTTTTACCGAATGGCCTGGGGAATACGGATGGTGAGCAGGATCTCTCCATCCTTATCCTGGCGGTCACAGCGGGCATCCACCCCGGCAGACCGCATTAGGGCCATGCTCCGAGTCAGAGTGTTAAGAAAAAGGCGGACATCCTTCACCACAAAGGTGCGTTTGGTTCTGGTGCGGGGAGGAGGGGAGAGAAGCTGATCTACCAAGGCGTCTGTCTGGGCCACGGTGAGCTGCCGGGACAGGATCTGCTCCAGGGCCTTCTGGCGCAGGCTGGGGTCCTCCAGCCGAAGCAGGGCTCGGGCATGGCGCTCAGTGCAGCCGCCGTCCCGCAGGGCCCGGAGAGTGTCCTCCGGCAGCTTCAGCAGGCGCAGCTTGTTGGCCACGGCGGACTGGCTCTTGCCGATGCGCCGGGCAGCCTCCTCCTGGGAGAGATGGTAGACAGAGATCAACCGGTCCAGGGCCAGGGCCTCCTCCCAGAAGTCCAGGTCCTTGCGCTGCAAGTTCTCTACCAGAGCCAGCAGGGAGGAGCGCTGGTCGTCGATCTGGAGAGAGATGCAGGGGACCTCTTCCAGTCCTGCCAGCTTGGCGGCCCGGAGCCGCCGTTCCCCGGCTACCAGCTCCCAGCCGTCTGCCCGACGGCGCACAGTCAGGGGCTGGAGCAGCCCCAGAGCCTGGATGGAACCAGCCAGCTCCTCCAGTTCCTGGGTGCCAAAGACCCGGCGGGGCTGATTGGGATTGGGTGAGATGGCGTCTACAGGGAGGAACAGCACCCGGGGACTGTCCAGCAATCCCTTCTTTCGCAGCAGCTGCATTCTGGATACCCCCTTTGATCCTTCCGCTGTTATAAAACAGCTTGTCTTGATATCCATATTTTACCATAAAAAAATAAAAAGAAAGTTGGATTCTGTCGCAGTTGTGGAAAATCCAGTGGAAAAGTTGAAAAAAGAAGGGCTTGGCCCGGGAAATTGCAGGGGGAGAAAAAGGAAAGAAAGACCTTGTAAGTTTCCTCCATATCATATATACTGAAAGAGAGCAGTCAGAGAGGGAGCTGTAAACAGATGCGGCCCAAAGTGAGGAAAGGGCTGCATGGACGGAAAGGAGAGCTGTCAATGAACAAGAAGAAACTTCCCCTTGCATTTTGGATCTTCATCGGGCTGGTGGTCGGCATCGCAGTGGGCCTGGCCCTGATGATGGTGCCCAACGGACTGGACATCGCGAAAAACTACATTCTGCCCTGGGGCACGATCTTCCTGAACCTGCTGAAATTCATCGTGGTGCCCATCGTGCTGTTTTCCATCGCCTCCGGTGTCATCTCTATGCAGGACATCGGCCGGGTGGGCTCGGTGGGAGGCAAGACCATCGTGTATTACATGTGCACCACCGCTTTTGCCGTGGTGTTGGCCCTGGTGCTGGCCAGCGCGGCCAAGGGGATGCACATCTTTGCGGCCATGGAGACCTCCGGTCTGGCCTATGAACCCCCGGCGGGCCAGTCGCTGATGCAGACCATCATCGACATCTTCCCCTCCAACCCCATCACGCCGCTGGCCAATGCCTCCATGCTCCAGGTCATCGTCATCTCTCTCCTGGTGGGCTTCGGCATCCTGCTGGCGGGGGAAAAGGGGCTGGTGGCCGCCCAGGTGGTGGACAGCTTCAATGAGGTGTCCATGAAGATCATGGACCTGATCATCAAGCTCTCGCCCATCGGCGTGGCCTGCCTGATCTGCCCGGTGATCGTGGAAAACGGGCCCAAGATCCTGGCTCAGCTGGTGGCGGTGCTGGCGGTGGCCTATGTGGGCTATATCGTCCACGCCGTGGTGGTGTACTCCAGCACGGTGAAGGCCCTGGGCGGCGTATCCCCCATCGCCTTCTTTAAGGGGATGGCCCCTGCCATGATGATGGCCTTCTCCTCCGCATCCTCGGTGGGCACCCTGCCCTTCACCCTGGAGTGCTCCGAGCGGCTGGGGGCCCGGAAGGAGGTCGCCTCCTTCGTGCTGCCCCTGGGCGCCACCATCAACATGGACGGAACTGCCATCTACCAGGGGGTGTGCGCCGTTTTCATCGCATCCTGCTATGGGATCGACCTGACCATCGGCCAGATGGCCACCATCGTGCTCACCGCCACCTTGGCTTCTATCGGCACTGCGGGCGTCCCCGGCGCCGGCATGGTGATGCTGGCCATGGTGCTCCAGAGCGTAAATATCCCGGTGGAGGGCATCGCGCTGGTGGCCGGCATCGACCGGATCTTTGACATGGGCCGCACCACCATCAACATCACGGGCGATGCGGCCTGCGCAGTGGTGGTCTCCAAGATGGAGGACCGCAAGGTGGCCCGCACCAAGAGTGTTTTGGGCTGATCAAAGAACAGAGAGCGGGCCCCGGACCAAATGGTCCGGGGCCCGCTGCTTTGTTTGAAGGGCCGGTATGCATGGAGGCCATAGGTCTATGAAAAAAGCAAAATAGTCCAACGTGGGGACATCTGCTAAAATAGGGGGCAGAAGAAACTTAAAATTGGGCAGAGTGCTCAATATAGAGGAAAGGGTGAAGAGACCGATGCGGATGCAGGGAGAGGAATTCAACATCCAGGCCAACGGTGTGGAAATCCACGGGGTCAGGATGGGGCAGGGGGAGCCGCTCCTCCTCCTCCACGGGCACCCGGAGACCTGTCTGATGTGGCACAAGGTGGCGCCCCAGCTGGCGGAGCGCTTCACAGTGGTGGCCACCGACCTGCGGGGCTACGGGGACAGCGGAAAGCCGGAGGGGCTGCCTGACCACAGCAACTACTCCAAGCGGACTATGGCGGAGGACCAAATCGAGGTGATGCGGGCCCTGGGCTTTGAACGCTTCCACGTCATGGGGCATGATCGGGGGGCCCGGGTGGCCTACCGCATGGCGCTGGACCATCCGGAGGCGGTAAATAAACTGGTGCTGCTGGATATCGTGTCCACCTATGACATGTACAGCCTCTCCACCCGGGAGTTTGCCAAGGCGCTGTTCCAGTGGTATTTCTTTACCCAGGAGGCCCCGCTGCCGGAGGACATGATCCTGTCCAGCCGGAAGCAGTTTTTCCGCTATTCCCTGCACATTGCCCGGTATCACTCGGAGAACGACACCTCAGCCGAGGCATTTCCCCAGGACGTCTACGACGAGTATCTGAGGCACTACAACGTGGAAACCATCCACGCCATCTGTGAGGAGTACCGGGCGGGGGAGACGGTGGATCTGGCGCTGGACGAGGAGGATTTGCGGGCCGGGCGGAAGATCCGGGCCGAGACCCTGGTGCTGTGGGGGGCAAACGGACTGGTGGAGCGGTTCTTCCGCCCCCTGGAGTGCTGGGCCAAATTTGGAGACCACATTCAGGGACACAACCTGCCCTGCGGCCATTTTATCCCTGAGGAGGCCCCTCTCCCCATGCTGGAGGCGGTGGAAAACTTCCTTTGACAACAGACGCAAGAGAAAGACAGCGCCCCGCCGTGGAGAGAGTCCGCGGCGGGGCGCTGTCTGGTTAAAAGAAAACATGAAAATGTCACATGAATACATGAGAAAGTCGTATTGGAAGTTAAAATTGTTTAATATTACAATTTGAGTTAACTTCAAAAGAAAAAAGTGGTCAAAAGAAACAAATTTTCTTTTGGGAAAATTTTGCACAAAATTTTCAGACCTGCTGAGGCCTGAACGTGCAGTGGAAGGGAGCGGATGAGAGAGGCACAGTTGAAGCAGAGGAAAACGGTGAAAGGAGAAATGTAAAAAATGAAGCGATTGTCAAAGCGGATCATTTCTTCCGTGCTGACCGGCACCATGCTGTTGTCGCTGCTGGGTGGTAGCGCGCTGGCGGTGGAGCCGGAGGGGGGCCCGGAAGAGGAAGTAAGATCTGGGCAGCCGGTCATGAGCGACGTGGTGAGCATCCAGGCTTACACAGAGGAGACCGAGACCGGAAATGAACTGAAGCAGATCGAGATCGTCTATGAAGAGGGGACAGATCTCAGCGGACTGAATGGGGAGAGCTACCTGTTGGAAGGGCGCGGTCCCCAGGACGAGGAATTTACAGAGATCCAGATCCAGGAAGTGACAGTCGACGAGGAGAGCGCTCTCCTCGTGGTTGGTGGCTTCACCACCAACCACGATATCTCTGAGGGCACAGAGGAAGGGATGGACCTCCGCCTGCGCCATACTTGGGAGGAAGAGGATTCCGCCCTGTTGATGAGCAGGGGGGAACCCTGGATGGAGATGAAAAAGGAGCAGCCGACCTCTGAGGACGAGCAGCCTGAGGACGAAGAAGAGCCATCTGGACCGCCTCAAGACGGGGAAGAACTTATCCAAGACGGAGAGAAGCTGACTCAAGAGGGCAGTCAGCCGCCGGTAAGCAATGGTCTGGAGCCGCTGGCACAGCCTGAAGAGATGGAGATTGTCAGTGTGCAGGCCTTGACCATGCCAGGGCATTTTGGGCAGAAGCTGAAGGCCGTTATAGTGGAGTATCCCTGGACTGTGGATTCAAAGAATCTGAATGAAGATGCCTTTGTGGTCCGCGTAGTCAGTAACAATCTGACAGAAGAAACAGCTGATGCCAAAATTGCACGGGTTTATACCAATAATGAACCGGAATTGCTGACTTCCGGCAGCGTTGAGGGCGAGTACGTCGTCATTGAGCTCGATGATTTTGATAAGGTCGGCTTAGTAGCTGATTTGTACTACTATGAGGATACAAACGGAGACACAGAAAGCATCTCCGTCCGTAAGGACCTGATGAACTGCTACGATGTGCGCTTGGTTCAGCAGGAGGACATCCTGGCAGCTGAGGAAGAGGCTGTAGTCCCTGGTGATGCTGACAACGAGATCAAAATCGAGCAGGATAAGATTGATCATGAGGTATTAGACGAATTCAAATATGTTCATTTGGATGATGCTGAGGCAAATGCGTATTTGAAGGAATTCACTTTCAAGAACAATCATTTCAAGTACTCGATTAGTAGTAACACTGACAAGAATGACCATCAAAACCTCATGGAAGATGATCTCCTTGGAGATTTGAATGAGGCCACACTAGCTGGTTTGGGTGTAAATATTTGGTACCAGCTCCCAGACAACTATGATGAGGACAAAGAGTACCCTCTGGTTCTGTTTGCCCATGGTACTGGCGAATGTCTTACTACAGTTGAGACTGAGGAAGGTGAAAAACTGACCAATGCTGGAGTCCATTTCAACATCAGCATGATGGACGGTGTGTGGGCAACCACGGAGGACATGGGATATGACGACGTGATCCTGGTTGCACCTCAGTATTACACCGGGAACTCGCCCCGGGAAGATGGTTATGAGCGTGACGATGCGTTCCGCGTTGCGTTGTGCTACGCACTAAGTGAATTTGCAGTGGACAGAGACCGCGTCTATGTATCCGGAACATCCCAAGGGGCTGGGCGCACCACCGCTCTGCTTCGAGACTGTGCCGATTATATTACAGCCGTAGTGATCCAAAACGGTGGATACAGCTCCAAGCTCTCCAAAGAGGAAAATGCCGTGGAGATGCATGAGGAGATTTTCCAGTTTGCAGCGGATAATAATGTAGCTCTCTGGTTCTTCCAGGGTGTCAATGATTTTATTTCTCCGCCCCTGACTGCGGAAGTGATGTATGAGGCATTTGTAAACGATTATAAAGCAGCAGGGAAAGATACTGAGTGGCTGGAAGATAATGTCCGTTTTACCTATCTGAATGATAAGCTCTATACGGATATGAACGAGAGCAGCTTCCACTCCACTATGAAGCCTACCTATCTGTGGTATGCCTACTATAATGATGAGGCGTACAACGAGAATTACAGTGACGACGACAGCAGCTTGGGTAAGTACTTTGATACCAAGTATGGCGACAACGATCCGGGCGGCTATGACGGAATGGTGGACTGGCTCCTGTCAAAAAATAAGTCGGAACTGAATGAAGGAACAAGCTCTTCCGTCAGCGAGCCCACCCCCATTGAAGACACTGAGAAAGCGGACGCCAGCATCGGCTCCTATCAGCGGATCAATGGATACTTTACCTACCAGATCAGCGTAAACGACAGCGCCCGCGGGGCGGACAGCCGGGAGATCGAGGTCTACATCCCTGAGGGAGCCCGTCAGCGGGAGTACTGGATCAGCATGGCGCTTCCCTCCGGCGTGGACAGCACGGAATTCCTGGAGAAGTCCGGCTGGTTTGACATCGCGGACGAGACGCTGGCCTGCCTGCTGATCATGAAGCCCGAGAACGGGACCTGGGGCAGTGCGGAAGACGAGCTGGCCTATGTGGACGCGGCTATGGGCACCCTGGTCAGCAGCGGGACCTATTACTCCGCCTTCACCTACCACTATCTGGTGGGCTACGGAGACGGTGCCCCCGCCCTGCAGCTGTGGGCCGCCCAGAACCCCCTGAAGATGATCAGCCAGGTCTATGTGGATGCTCAGGCGGACGAGGCGTACAACACCCTGCTGAACGCGGCCGGTGAGACCCAGGTGGGAAAGACGCCCCAGCCCAACCATATGGATTTCGAGGGGTACACCGACAAGGACGGTAATCAAATTACCCAGAAACGGACCTTTGAGGCCCAGAACTACAACGATATCCCCATCCCCACCTGGTTCGTAGGCAATACCAGCGAATCCCTGATCGCCTATTGGAAGGATGTCAATGACTGCCTGCCGACCGCAGACCCCGACAGCGATTACGGCCAGGTCTACTGGCAGGACAAGGCAAACTCTAATGCCATCGCTACCTCCTTCAGCGATGTAAAGACCCAGGTGGCGGTGCAGAGTGAGCCTGTCTCCGACATGGCCGACCCCGCGCTGACGGAGAACATCAATTCCTTCCTGACCTACTACAGCGGCTATGACAACAACTCGGTGTACGGCCACTTCATCACCCAGCGCCTGCCCTACACCAACCAGGACACCGACAATGTGCTCTACCGGGACCACATGTGGGAGGGCACCAACCGGACCTACATCATCTATATCCCCGACAGCGTGAAGTCCAGCGGTTCTCCCGCGCCCCTGGTGGTGACCACCCACGGCGCCGGTCAGACCGCCATGGTATTCCTGGAGGCCACCGACATCAAGGAGGCCGCCGACAAGTACGGATTTATCGCGGTCACCTACGACCTGACCGGCAACGCCGACTATATGCTGGACCTGCTGGAGCTGGTCAAGGACGACTGTAAAAAGGCGGGCGTGACGGTGGATGAGGACCGGATCTATGGCTACGGTCAGTCCGCCGGCGGCGGAGCCACCGCCAACACTCTGGCCCAGGACCCCAGAACTGTGGAGCTGTTTGCCGCATTCGGCATTACCTCCGGCGTTCGGACTACGGCCCAGGAGAACGGCTCACAGCTGGTGGTGCCCTTCTACGCCATTTACGGCGAGTACGACTACTGGCCCATGAAGCTGGGCGCATTGGAGGCTGGGGAGTGGACCGGTTCTCAGGGAGCCAAACAGTGCACCTGGACGACCGACACCCAGACCTATTGGGCGCAGAGGCTGCTGGGCAAGACCCTGGACGAGCTGGTAGCTACGCCCAAAGTGGAGAGCGGCATCACAGAGGAACAGATCGGCTCCCAGCAGGCCCCCATCAGCCTGATCGTCAATCCAACTGAGGCGGCAAACCGCTATAAAAACTACATCTGGTCCAGGGACTTCGGCGGCGGCGAGGTGCCCATCTTTGTATGGAGCCAGTGCTACGGCCGGGGCCACAACCTGGTCCCCAGTGACCTGAACGAGCTGTGGGAAAACTGGTTCAGCAAGTGGGAGAGAGGCGCAGATGACCAGACCCTCCTGTACTATAAGGATGGTGTTGGTCATGGAACACCCGTTAAGGTGGATCAGACCAGTACAGGTGCAGCCTCTGACTTTGACAGCATCACCAACCTGGAGAAAGACTGGTCCCAGGCGGCTCAGCTGCCCCTGACCGGCTGGTACACCAAGAACATCGACGTGGACGGCGATGGCGACATTGCCAATGACGCCCGCACCGTAAAGGTGTACATCGCCCCTGAGGCATCCATCCGCTCCTACTTCACTGTGGTGGCTGTGCCGGAGGGTGTCGATACCTATGACTTCCTGAAGGAACAGGGCTGGATCGACTTGGCCAACGAGAAGGGCGAGGGCCTGTTCGTGCTGGAGCCCGGCGCGGGGGGCTGGGGCTCTGCCCAGGATGAGAGCGCCTATGTGGAGGCCGCTATCGCCTTCCTGAAGAGCGGCAACAACATCCATAAGCAGAACGTGTTCTCCACCTTCGGTGAGTTCTACCTGGCAGGCTACGGCAAGGGCGCCGCGGCGCTGGAGCTGTGGGCGGCCGCCAACCCCATCTTTGTCATCAGCCAGGCCTATGTGGACGGGACCAGTGCCGGTGTGGATGCCCTCACCGCCGTGGCCAGCACTCCTTATGACGGAAAGAGCTCCAACGGCGATATTACCGATGTGCTGGATGAGACCCTGGAGCAGGTAGGCATCGGCGGACAGATCGCCCCCAAGGATGTGCCCGTTCCCACCTATCTGGCGGGTTACACAGGGAGCGAGAACTATTGGCAGTCCGCCAACGACTGCGCGACCACGGGGACCGGTGCCGGTGTGTACTGGCAGGATATTGCTTCCAAGGCCTATGCCACCGAATACGCCAACGGCCAGCTGAAGGAGGAAGGCGCGGGGCACGGCATCTCCAAGGTAGAGATCGCGGGCACAGGTGCAGACGCGCAGGCGATCTATGAGTGGCTGTCCGACTATACCCGCTATGACAACACCTTCCCCTATTCCAACGCCATTGCCCAGCGTCTGGACTACACCTCCGCCCGGGTAGCTGCCCAGCAGGATGCCAAGGACGGCCAGGTGAAATCCACTCTGTCCGACGGCACCCAGATCTGGGGCCAGGAGGATGTAAAGATCGCCGGTCACGGCACCGTTCAGGCAGGCGTGATCGCGTTCAGTGACAACAACGGCGACGGGAAATGGGACCCCCGGGAGTATATCCTGTATATCCCTGAGGGCTTTGAGGGCAAGGAACTGCCTATCCTGATGCTCTATCCCGGCAACAGCCAGACTGACTCCATCTTCATGGACTCCACCCTGTGGTGGCAGCTCGCGGAGAAAGAGGGCATTGCTCTGGCCTTTGTGTGCGAGACATACAGTTCCAGTCCCAGCAGCGTGTCCCACGCCGACTCCGACAAGTTCTATCAGTCTCTTGTCACCTTGATGGAGGAGAAGATCGACGGCAGCTATGCCGACCTGGACTTCAACCGGATCTATGGTTCCGGCCAGTCTGCCGGTTCCTCTGCGACCCAGGGCTTTGCGATGACGAATCCTGAGTTCTTTGCGGCAGTTGGCTCTACATCTTCTGTACCTGCGCCAGGGGAAAATGCTGTTAACAAACTTATTCCAAGTATGATGATATCTGGACAGATGGATAATAACGACTTGGCCCTTGGTTTCGATTCCACTCGTATCTTGGCTTGGGCTGAGTATATGATGAACGCAAACGGAATAACCGCTGATTTCAACGCTGAAAGTGCAGTTGTGACTCAAGCCGATACTCGTCATAAGGTGTACTCTTGGACTAAGGAAATTGAAAATATTGATGTTCCCTTGCTTCAGTGGTCTCAGTGCCTGCTGCGTCCCCACAACTGCTATCCCAGTGATATGCCCGTCCTGTGGGACTTCATGGAGCACTTCAGCTTTGTGAAGGGCAGCGATGGCTCTCTCACCCGGTATTACAGCCCCTCCGCCTTTGAGAAAAATGACGCGGTGAAGATCGACTATATCCCCGGCGCAGTGACCCCGGATGACGATGACGATGATGACGACAGCAGTTCCTCCAGCTCCAGCAGATACACCGTTTCTGTCGGCGCCGGCAGCGGAAAGGGGACCGTGTCCGTCAGTCCCCAAAATGCATCCGAGGGCACCAGAGTGACCATCACCGTGACTCCCGCCTCCGGCTATGAGGTGGACGACGTCACCGTGACCGACCGGGACGGAGACGATGTACGTGTCACCAAACAGAGCGATACCCGCTATACCTTTACCATGCCTGACTCCAAGGTAGAGGTGGAGGTCAGCTTTGTGAAGACAGGGGAGACGGTACAGGAGCCTGATACCATGACCTTCTCCGATGTCAAGGCCGGAGACTGGTTCTATGATGCGGTTCTCTATGCCTATGAGAACGGACTGATGTCCGGCACTGGCGCCGCTGCCTTCAGCCCCAACCAGACCCTGACCAGAGCCATGGTGGCGCAGGTCCTGTACAGCATGGAGGGAGCTCCGGCTGGTGGAACATCCACCTTTACCGATGTGGCTGCGGGCACCTGGTATGCCAGTGCGGTCAACTGGGCCGCTGCCAACGGTGTGGTCAGCGGCTACGGAGACGGGACCTTTGGCCCCAACGACAACGTTACCCGGGAACAAGTGGCGATGATCCTGTACAGCTTTGCCAAGTCCAAGGGATACGATGTGTCCGAGAAGGCCAGCCTGTCTTCCTTTGCCGACATGTCCAGTGTCAGCACCTATGCACAGGAGGCTATGAGCTGGGCTGCCGGCGCCGGATTGATCTCCGGCATGGGCAACAACACGATCGTGCCCCAGGGCAGTGCCACACGGGCTCAGTTTGCAGTTATACTGATGCAGTTCTGCGAGGAGATCGCAAAATAACAGAAAATAGCATACTTATTGTAATTGAAAGGCTATTAAAGTACAAAGAGGATTATTGAAATAGCAGCACGGCGGCCGGCGTCAGGCATCTCTGGATGAGATGTGTTGACTGCCGGCCGCCGTGCTTTAAAATAAAATTGTTTGCAAATGCAAAAATGCCTTGACAAATATTTTCTGCAAATGTAGAATATAGACACAGAATATTCTGCATTTGCAAAAAAGGAGGGAACCAGATGGGGGAGAACCGTCATCTGCCGGAGTCGGAGCTGGACATTATGCTGGTGGTATGGGGGACGGGGGGCCCAGTGTCCGCCCCAGCCATTCTGGAGGGGCTGGAGCGCCCGCTCACGGCCAGTGCCCTGCACAGTTATCTGAAGCGGCTGGAGGAGAAGGGCTTTCTATCCTGCAAAAAAACTGGTAAGGTAAATACCTATACAGCAATGGTGGCCCGGGAGGACTATCAACGCAGCGAGGGAGAGAGCTTTCTGAAAAAGCTCTACGGCAGTTCCATCTCCCGGTTCGCGGCGGCGCTCTACGACGGAAAGAGGGTGGAACCGGCGGAGCTGGAGGAGCTCCAGGCACTGCTGGACCGCCTGAGCGGGGGAGAGGAGACATGACGGCGCTGGTGGAGCGGGTGGTCTGGGTCTCCCTCGCCACCTCCCTGCTCCTGCTCCCGCTGCTGGGGCTGAGCGGCGCCATCCGCAGGCGCTACCGGGCAGGGAGCTGTTACCTGCTGTGGCTGGTGCTGGCCCTGCGCCTGCTGATCCCCCTGCCCGTCCCGGTCCCGGTGGGGACCGCTTTGTCCCAGGTGGTCCCTGCGCCGGCGGCGGAGGAAACACTCGTCCCCCTTCCGGGGATCTCGGGTCCCGCGTCCGTCCGGGGACCGCAGGCAGGCGGAGCGGGAGGCGCCGCCGAACTGACCGAGGCGCTCTCCTGGCTCTGGGCGGCGGGGGCGGTCCTCTTCCTCGGCGTGGAGGGCGGGGGCTACCTGCGGGCCCGAAGAAAGATCCTAGAGGGCAGCCAGGCGCGGGCGGGAGACCAGGCGGCGCTGGAGGCCCTGGGTGGGACGGTGCCGGTGCTGCGAGCCGGGGTGGACACCCCCATGACCCTGGGCCTGCTGCGCCCGGTGATCGTGCTGCCGCCGGAGGTGCCGGAGGCGGACCTGCCCCTGATCCTGCGCCATGAGCTCTGCCATATCCGGCGGAGGGACCTGTGGTACAAGGGACTCATGCTGCTGGCAAACGCGGTCCACTGGTTCAACCCCCTGGTGTGGCGGATGGCCGGACAGGCGGGCCGGGATCTGGAATTGTACTGTGACGAGGCGGTGGTGGAGGGACAGGACAACGGCTTCCGCCGCCGCTATGGACAGGTGCTCCTGCAGGCATCGTCAGGGGGCGTGACCGCGGCCCTGACTACCCGGCTGGGGGGCACGGAGATGAAAGGAAGGATCATGAACCTGTTTTTACAAAAAAAGAAGGGGACCGCTCTGGTGGCGGCTGTGGTGTGCGCCGCACTGCTCTGCGGCGGCGCGGTGGCCTGGGGGCCCTCTTCCGCCGCCGGGGCCCAGGACCTTCCCCAGGAGGCGGCGGCGCGGCTCCAGCAGGTGACGGAGAGCGTGACCCTCAACGAAGAAGGGAGCCAGGTGCGCTTCACTCTGCCCGAGCTGGAGGAGGGAGAGGACTGGAGGGTGCAGATCTCCGGCCGCTACGTGGCGGCGGACCAGGTCTCCATGAGCGTCCACCTGGACACGCCGGGCGTCTGGGAACCGGGGCGCTCCTATGAGATCCCAATAAAGCCCAGGCTGAGGCAGGCGGAGGGAGAGGGATATTACACCCAGCTGACCCTCCACATATCTCTGGTCCGAGGGGAGGACAGTTGGGACGGGGAGGCGGACCTGCTGGCCCTGGCGTCACAGCCCCAGAGCGCCGGGAGCGGCTGGCTCTGGCCGGTGGAGGGGTATCATACCCTGTCCGCCCTGTTCGGCGGCCGGGTCCACCCTGTGACCGGACAGAGGACAGACCATACCGGCATCGACATCCCGGCTCCGGAGGGGACGCCGGTGCTGGCCGCCGCCTCCGGCACGGTGGAAGCGGCGGGCTGGGACGGGGAGGGCGGACTGGGTGACCGGGTGATCCTGGCCCACGGGGGCGGCTGGACCACCACCTACGGCCAGCTCTCCCAAATCACGGCAGTGACGGGGGAGACGGTGGAGCAGGGGGAGGTCATCGGCTATGTGGGCGCCACCGGGAGGGCCACCGGCCCCCACCTGCACCTGGAGCTGGCGGAGAACGGCGTCCCCACGGACCCGGCGGCCGCCTATCCGGGCCTGGAGCTGTCTGTGACCGGCAGGTGACAGGGGGCTCCTCATTCCCCAAAAGGCGCAAAAAACCCCCGGCGGCGGGAAGCTCCCGCCGCCGGGGGTCCTCTTATGCCATCTCGTGGCTGGTGAGCAGGGACTGCTTGATGTCCCACAGCTTCTGGGACAGGTCCACGTAGTAATTGTGAGGGTTCTCAAAGCGCTTGACCTCATCCCACAGGGCGTCCACCTGCCGCTGGCAGTAGGCCCGGCTGGTCTGGAGCTCCGGCACCTG
Organism: Clostridium phoceensis; assembly: GCF_001244495.1. Lineage (NCBI taxonomy): Bacteria > Bacillati > Bacillota > Clostridia > Eubacteriales > Clostridiaceae > Clostridium > Clostridium phoceensis. The sequence continues at coordinate 646,235 of NZ_LN866274.1, forward strand.
ATAGACCAGCTCGCCTCCCCGGAAGATAGGGACCAGCAGCTCCCGGGCCTCGATGTTGGTGTACACCTTCCGCTTCCAGGTGGCGGCCGGGTCAAAGAGCTCCAGGGGATGGGTGAAGTCGATCTCCTCGTCGTGGACGCAGATCAGGTCGGCCTCCGCCTTGCCGGTGTCCCGGGAGAAGATGCGGTACACCTTCTTGAAATGGGGGGTGGTGATCTTGGCGGGGTTTTCGCTGATCTTGATCTTGGGGAGGATGTGCCCCTGGTCATCCTCGATGGCGGACAGCTTATACACGCCGCCGAAGACGGGCTCGGAGCGGGAGGTGATGAGCCGCTCGCCCACCCCGAAGGAATCGATGCGGGCTCCCTGGCGGATCAGATCCCGGATGATGTACTCGTCCAGGGCGTTGGAGGCCACGATCTTGCAGCCGGTGAGGCCGGCCTCGTCCAGCATCTCCCGTGCTTTCCGGGACAGATAGGTCAGGTCGCCGGAGTCCAGCCGAATGCCGCACTTGGTGACGCCCAGGGGCTCCAGCACCTCCTTGAAGGCACGGATGGCGTTGGGCACGCCGGAGCGCAGTACATTGTAGGTGTCCACCAGCAGGGTGGCATTGTTGGGGTAGAGCTGGCAGTAGGTCTTGAAGGCGGTGTACTCGTCGGGAAACATCTGCACCCAGGAGTGGGCCATGGTGCCGGTGGCGGGGGAGCCGTAGTGCTGGTCGGCCATGGTGCAGGCGGTGGCGGAGCAGCCAGCGATGTAGGAGGCCCGGGCGCCCAGGATGGCTCCCTCCGCCCCCTGGGCCCGGCGGGAGCCGAACTCGGCCACCGGACGGCCCTCCGCCGCCCGGACGATGCGGTTGGACTTGGTAGCGATGAGGCTCTGGTGGTTCAGGCACAGCAGCACGAAGGTCTCGATGAACTGGGCCTGGATGGCCGGGGCCCGCACGGTGAGGATGGGCTCCCCGGGGAAGATGGGGGTGCCCTCCGGCACGGCCCAGATGTCGCCGGTGAAACGGAACTGGCGCAGATAGTCCAGGAAGGGCTCGGCAAAGCAGCCCTTGGAGCGGAGGTAGGCGATGTCCTCCTCGTCAAAGCGCAGCTTCTGGATATACTCGATGACCTGGGCCAGCCCCGCCGCTATAGCAAAGCCTCCCTGGTCCGGGACCGAGCGGAAGAACACGTCAAAGTAGCAGATGCGCTCGCCCAGTCCGGTCTGGAAGTAGCCGTTGCCCATAGTGAGCTCATAGAAGTCGCACAGCATGGTCAGATTTGTCTTTTCTTTCATCCCTGGGGATGCCTCCTCTTCGGGGAGGGGATGCTCCGCTCCCGCCCCCGCGGGTGTCAACACCCGTGTGTATTTTCATTATTATACCTGGAAAAGAGGGAAAAGGCAAGGGAAAAGGGCGCGGGGCCCGGCTTCAGCGGGGGGATATCTCTCCAAACCTCCCCCGGAAGGTGGTGCGGCAGATGCCATGTCGGACAGGGAGGCTCTTCCTGATACTGGAATAAGGAGTTTCCCCCGCGGGCATACTGAACGGGAACCAGTTCAGAAAAGGAGGTAATCTCATGCCAAACAAAGCAGAGACCTTCGCCCGCAGTGAGACCCACATCAACCTGATGCGGGCCTTCGCGGGGGAGAGCCAGGCCCGGAACCGCTATACCATCGCCGCCGGTATGGCCAGAGAGAAAAACCTGTACGTGGTCCAGCAGGTCTTTCTGTTCACCGCAGACCAGGAGCTGACCCACGCCAAGCAGTTTTACCGGCAGCTGGCGGACCTGTCCGGCCAGACCATCCGGGCGGACGGTACCTATCCGGTGGACCTGTATCCCGACCTGCTCTCCCACCTGCGGGCGGCCCAGCACAATGAGTTCCAGGAGTGGGAGCACGACTACGCCCACTTCGCCAAGACAGCCAGCGAGGAGGGCTTTCCCCTGGTGGCTAAGCTGTTCGACTCCATTGCAGGCATCGAGCGCATCCACGGCGAGCGGTTCGGCCGCTTCGCCGATCTGCTGGAGCGGGAGGAGCTGTTCGTCTCCTCCGTGACCTGTCAGTGGATGTGTCTGAACTGCGGCTATGTGGTGGAGTCCACCATGGCCCCTGCCAGCTGCCCCGTGTGCCACCACCCTCAGGGCTATTTCGTGCGCATGGAGATGGTGCCCTTCCACTAAAACGGCAGGGTGGACATGACAAGAAGAGGAGCTCCGCGGTCCCAACAGACCGCGGAGCTCCTTTTTGAAGGCGGAGGACCGGGAAAGCGGGAGATTTAATCGATTCTTTATTTCCTTTCAGGGAAATTTATGATATACTGTCCCGGCATGGGGCGTTGTCCCCAAAAAACAGAAAAAGGTGGGAGACCCCTTGGAATTGAATTTTGACGCCCTGGTGGTGGGTGCGGGCTATGCCGGCGCGGTGTGTGCCCGGGAGCTGGCTGAGCGGGGCGGAAAGCGGGTCCTGGTGCTGGAGCGCCGGGACCACATCGGCGGCAACGCCTATGACCGGCTGGATGAGGCGGGCGTGCTGATCCACCAGTACGGCCCCCATATTTTCCACACCAATGACGAGGCGGTATTCCGCTATCTGTGCCGCTTCACCCGGTGGCGGGACTACCAGCACCGGGTGGTGGCCGACCTGCCGGCCCCGGACGGCGGCCGGATGCAGATGCCGGTACCTTTCAACCTGACCTCCCTGCGGAAGGCTTTTGGGCCCGAGGAGGGGAAGCGTCTGGGGGAGAAGCTGATCGCCGCCTACGGCGCAGAGAAGAAGGTCACCATCCTGGAGCTGCGCCAGAATCAGGACCCGGAGCTGGCCAAGGTGGCCGACTACGTCTATGAGCACGTGTTCGTCCACTACACCATGAAGCAGTGGGGCCAGACCCCGGATCAGATCGACCCCAACACTACTGCCCGGGTGCCTGTCTTCCTGTCGGAGGACGACCGCTATTTCCAGGACGAGTATCAGGGCATGCCCCTGAAGGGCTACACCCCCCTCTTTGAGGCCATGCTGGACCACCCCAACATTACTGTCCGGCTGGGGGAGGACGCCATCCCCCGCCTGGGACTGGACGGGGACGTGCTGACGGTGGACGGCGTCCCGTTCCAGGGGCCGGTGGTCTACACCGGCGCGGCGGATGAGCTGTTCGGCCGCCGCTTCGGCCCCCTGCCCTACCGCACCCTGGACTTCCGGTTCGAGACCCTGGACCAGACCTGGTTCCAGAGCCGGGGCACAGTGAACTACACTGTGGACCAGCCCTACACCCGCATCACCGAATTCAAGCACATGACGGGCCAGGAGCTGGAGGGCAGGACCACTATCGTGAAGGAGTTCTCCCGGGCCTACACCGGCGCGCCGGAGGAGACGCCCTATTACGCCATCATCAATGGGGAGAACAACGCACTGTATGCCCGATACCGGGCGCTGGCAGAGCGGTTCCCCAACCTGCACCTGCTGGGCCGCCTGGCGGAATATAAATACTACAACATGGACGCCATCGTGGCCCGGGCGCTGGAGCTGGCCGGACAGCTGATCTGACCCTGCGGCCCGGACCGCGCCCAAAACCTGACAGACAGGAGAAAGAAGTATGGATAAGCTGATCACCTTTGCCGTCCCCTGCTACAACTCGGCGGCCTATATGGACCACTGTGTGGAGACGCTGCTCCAGGGGGGCGACGACATCGAGATCATTCTGGTGGACGACGGCTCCACCAAAGACGACACCCCCGCCATCTGCGACCGCTATGCCCAGCAGTACCCCGATATCGTCCGGGCCATCCACCAGGAGAACGGCGGCCACGGCGAGGGAGTCAATCAGGGTATCCGGAACGCCCGGGGCGTCTACTACAAGGTGGTGGACTCCGATGACTGGGTGGACGTGCCCGCTCTGAAGAAGGCCCTGGACAAGCTGCGTCAGTTCGTGCGGGACGGCAAGCTGGTGGATATGCTGGTGTGCAACTACGTCTATGAGCATGTGGAGGACAACACCCAGCGGGTGATGCACTACCGCAATGTGTTTCCCCGCAACCGGGTATTCGGCTGGGAGCAGATCGGGCGCTTCCGCCCCTCCCAGTATCTGCTGATGCATTCGGTGATCTACCGCACCCAGCTGCTGCGGGACTGCGGGCTGGAGCTGCCCAAGCACACCTTCTATGTGGACAACATCTTCGTGTATCAGCCCCTGCCCTCGGTGCGGAACATCTACTATCTGGATGTGGACCTGTACCGCTACTTCATCGGCCGGGCGGACCAGTCCGTCAACGAGACGGTGATGGTGGGCCGGGTGGACCAGCAGCTGCGGGTCACCTATCAGATGATCGACTCCCACGACCTGCGGGTCCTCACTGCAGAGCAGCCCAAGCTGGGGCGGTACATGTTCAATTATCTGGCCATGATGATGGCCATCTCCTCCATCTTCCTCACCATCGCCGACACCCCCGAGTGCCTGGGGAAGAAGACCCAGCTGTGGGAATATCTGCGGACGGTGGACACCGGGATCTATCACAAGATGAAGTACCGGGCCGTCTCCGCCTTTACCAATTTCCCGGGTTATCAGGGCCGGCGGCTGTCGGTGGGCCTCTACCGGCTGGCTCGGAAGATCTATAAGTTCAACTGAACGCCCAGTTTGACAGCGGGCCGCCCTTTTGGCGGCCCGCTGTGTATTTTGGACCCCGCCGGCAAGTTTTCCCCCTCCATCGACACGCATGAGATTGACACCCGCCCCTGGGGCGGGGATGATAAAGGAAAGAAAGCAAGAGGGGGAGATCTGAGATGCCCACCAAACGCCTGGCCTGCCTGCTGACCTGCCTGCTCCCGGTCCTGACGCCTTCTTTTATTCACCTCTCGGTGTGGATANCCCGCCCCTGGGGCGGGTATGATAAAGGAAAGAAAGCAAGAGGGGGAGATCTGAGATGCCCACCAAACGCCTGGCCTGCCTGCTGACCTGCCTGCTCCTGGTCCTGACGCTGCCCGCCTGCGGCGGGAAGGGGGCTGCCAGCGAGCCCGAGGGCCCCAACGAGCCCGCGGTGTCGGTCCTGGCGCCCCAGCCGGAGCCCGAACCGGAGCCCGTCCTGCCCTACACCAACCCCCTCACCGGCGAGGGCTGCGAGGTGGATGTGGGCGCCCGGCGGCCCATCGCTGTCATGCTCAATAACCTGAAGAAGGCACTGCCCCAGGTGGGGGTATCCCAGGCGGATGTGATCTATGAGATCCTGGCGGAGGGGGGCATCACCCGAATGATGGCCGTGTTCCAGGATGTGGCGGGGGCGGGAGAGATCGGAACGGTCCGCTCCGCCCGGGACTACTATGCCTCCCTGGCCTATGGACACGATGCGGTCTACCTCCACGCCGGGGGCAGCCCCCAGGCATATGAGTTCATCAAGAGCCGGGGCGTCACTGCCCTGGACTGCGTCAACGGCCCCTATGAGGGCACCCTGTTCTGGCGGGACCAGGAGCGCCGGCGGAGCGCCGGCCTGGAGCACTCAGTGCTCACCTCCAGCGAGACCATCCAGGAGCTGCTGCCCACCTACCAGCGGGTGCGTCTGGACCACGAGGGGGGGTTCCAGGTGGGCTGGACCTTCCAGGAGGGGCCGGAGGCCGGAGGAGAGGCGGCGGAGATCCTCACCGTCCCCTTCTCCACCTATAAGACCGGCGTGTTTGAATACGACCCGGACAGCGGGCTGTATCTGGTGGAGGAGTACGGCGAGCCCTATGTGGACGGGAACACCGGAGAGCAGGTGGCGGTGAAAAACGTGCTGGTGCTCTATACCGATGTGTCCCAGCTCTCAGGGGACAGCGCGGGCCGGCTGAAGGTGCGCACTACCGGCAGCGGCGGCGGACTGCTGGTGCGGGACGGCCTGGCCTGGCCCATCACTTGGGAGCGGGAGGGAGAGAGCGACCGGCTCTCCTTCTATCGGGAGGACGGCCAGCCAGCGGCTCTGGGCGTGGGCCACAGCTACATCAACATCGTCAAGACCGGCACGGAGGTGACTTGGGCGGCAAAAAGCCCGGAGGAGGCCGGATGAGCAAAGATTTTACTTGAAAAAATGCGGATGGGAATGCTATACTGAGAGATAGATACAGGTCACCGCCCGGAGCGGACGGGGACCCATACAGGCAGAAGGGGGAGCCCCCTGAGCATATGCCGGGAGAGGATGTGGGAACGCATGGAAGGCCGAAGTCGCCATCGGGATCGGGACGACCGCTGTCACGAACGGGGGGCGGCGCAGAACAGGGGCCTGCTGCGGTCCCGCCGCGCCGCCGGTATCTGAACAGATCGGGGGATGGGAAGCCCCCGCCCCTTTCGTGTGCGGCCACAGGGTCGAAGTGCATCTGAAAGACGGCAGGAGCCGAAAGCGGGGCTCCGCCCAGCCTGCCGTTTTCCAGATGTCCGTCGCCCTTGTGGCCTTTTTGCGTCCCGAATTGTTCCAAGCGATGAACAAAAGGGGGAAATAACGCATGCACGAAAACTATGACCTGGACCTGCTGCTGGAGCTGGTGGAACAGCGGAAGTTCCGCAGCCTGAAGGAGCTGCTGTCCCAGATGAACGAGGTGGACATCGCCGAGTTCCTGGACGAGCTGGACGTGGAGCAGGAGATCCTGGTCTTCCGCCTGCTGCCCAAGGACACGGCGGCGGAGGTGTTCACCTACCTGGAGAACACCGAGGACCAGGAGAAGCTGATCGGGGCCCTCAGCGACAGGGAGCTGCGGGAGGTGCTGGACGAGCTGTACCTGGATGACACGGTGGACATCATCGAGGACATGCCTGCCAACGTGGTCTCCAGGATCCTGCGCAACACCGACGCCTCCACCCGCAGCCAGATCAACCAGCTGCTGAACTATCCCAAGGACTCCGCCGGCTCCATCATGACCACGGAGTTCGTCTTTCTCCATCCAGACGCCACGGTGGAGGAGTCCTTTGCCCGCATCCGCAGCGTGGGCATTGACAAGGAGACCATCTACACCTGCTATGTCACCCAGAACCGGGTGCTGCTGGGGGTGGTCACGGTGCGGCGGATGCTGCTGTCCTCCTATGAGACCTGCATCCGGGACATCATGGAGACTAACGTCCTCTCGGTCAACACCCATGAGGACAAGGAGGACGTGGCCCAGCTGCTGAACAAGTACGACCTGTCCGCCATCCCGGTGGTGGACGGCGACAACCGGCTGGTGGGTATCGTCACCTTTGACGACGCCATGGACGTCATTGAGGAGGAGACCACCGAGGACTTCGAGAAGATGGCGGCCATCCTGCCCTCAGATAAGCCCTACCTGAAGACCGGCGTGCTGGAGACCTGGCGCTCCCGCATCCCCTGGCTGATGCTGCTGATGCTCTCCGCCACCTTCACCGGCATCATCATCACCAGCTTTGAGAGCGCCCTGGCGGCCTGTGTGGTGCTCACCTCCTTCATCCCCATGCTCTCGGGCACCGGCGGGAACTCCGGCTCCCAGTCGTCGGTGGCGGTGATCCGCGCCCTGTCCCTGGATGAGATCGACTTCTCCGACCTGGTGGCCGTGGTGTGGAAAGAGATCCGTGTGGCGGTGCTGTGCGGCGTGTGCCTGGCTGCCGCCAACTTCGTCAAGATGATGGTGGTAGACCGGTGGCTGATGCACAACCCGGAGGTCACCCCCCTGGTGGCCCTGGTGGTCTGCCTGACCCTGGTCTTTACCGTGCTGTGCGCCAAGGTGGTGGGCTGCACTCTGCCCATGGCGGCGGAGAAGCTGGGCATCGACCCGGCGGTGATGGCCTCCCCCTTCATCACCACCATTGTGGACGCACTCTCCCTGCTGATCTATTTCTTCTTCGCCACCTGGATCCTGCCCCTGTAAGTGCGCTCCCTGCCGGCCTTCTGACCGGCGGGGATTTTTATATCTGGAAAGGGGAACTGAGCAGCTGGGATCAAGCGGCGGCGGAGGAAATGGGGTATCATAAGGGGGAAGACACATTAATGGAAGGAGCGGTGGAAATGTATCAGTGGGAGCGGCAGATCCAGAGCATCGTGGACGAGATAGACCGGTGTATCCGGCAGCAGGACAGCGAGGCGCTGACCCTGCAGGCCCTGTCCCGTAGGCTGGGCTACTCAGAATCTTATACCACCCGAAAGTTCGGGGAGATCTCGGGCATGCGGCTTCGGGATTATCTGCGGGGCAGGAGGCTGGCCTTTGCCCTGAAGGAGGTGCGGGACAGCGAGAAAAGCCTGCTGGACATTGCGCTGGCGTATGGATTTTCCTCCCAAGAGGCGTTCACCCGGGCCTTCCGGCGAGCCTATGGCGTGCCCCCGGGGGAGTACCGACGCAACCCCAGGCCCGTGGTGCTGCGTACCAAGCTGCGCCCCATTGACCGGTACTTTTTCGGTACGGAGGAGATAGGCATGATCGGCTCCTGCCAGGGGGTGAAGATCTACTTTGTCACCATCCCTGCCCACAAATTCCTGTATCTGGAGGACCGGGAGAGCAACGGCTACTGGGACTTCTGGCAGAGACAGGCCGAGATCCCGGGGCAGGACTACGACACCGTCTGCGGCCTGCTGGACAGCATCAAGGGAAAGCTGGACGACAGCGGCGGGAGCGAGGCCAACTGCGGGAGCGGCCAGATCATGGCCTACCGGAACGACCCGAAAGGCCGTCTGTGCGGCTGGGGGATCCCCCGGACCGAGTGCTGGGGGGTGAGGCTCCCCTCGGATTACGGGGGCGGGGTGCCGCCCCAGCTGCGGCTGATGGACGTGCCGGAGGGGGAGTACGTGGTGTTCGAGCATGGGCCCTTTGACTACGAGGGAGAGAACCGTGTCGTGGAAGAGCGGATCGAGGCCGCCATGGCCGGCTTCGACTACACCGGGGCTGGCTGCCGCCTGGATCTCACCCCCGGGCGGCTGATGTATTTTTACTATGACCCCGGGCGGTGCTTCAAATACGTCAGGCCGGTGGAGCGCCTGGAGGGCGGGGCGTCCGGACAGGGGTGAGGAGAGCGGAACAGGGACGGGGGGCCGGGAGACCGGGCCCCCGTTTTTTTGCCCCCGGCAGGGGGGCCGGAACTTTTTGGGAGCGCGGACGTCTAAAGGAGCAGAGACAGCAGGCAGAAAATTTTCCGTTCCGTGCAGCAAAAGGGCGGGCTCATCCGTCTGAAGGGATAGAAAGGGGGGAGCAGGGGATGTCTCAGATATCCAACCGGCCGGTGGATTGGGAGACGCTGGTGAAAGAGAATGAGGACCGCCTGTACCGGGCGGCGCTGGCCATCCTTGGGGACGCCCAGGAGGCGGAGGACGCGGTGCAGGACACCTTTTTAAAATTTCTGGAAAAGGCTCCGGCGGAGTTGGACAGTCCTCCCGCCTGGCTGATGCGGGTGCTGGTGAACGGGTGCCGGGACCGGCTGCGGGCCGCCTGGCGGCGGCGAAGCGCCCCCCTGTGGGAGTCCCTCCCCGCCCCAGAGCCGGAGGAGCGGCAGGAGCTGGAGGAGATCTTTTCCCTCCCGCCGGCAGACCGGGCTGTCATCCATCTGTTTTACTACGAGGGACTCTCCACCGGAGAGATCGCCCGGCTCACAGGACAGGCGGAGGGGACCGTCCGGTCCCGGCTCTCCCGGGCCCGGGCCCGGCTCAGGCGATTGCTAGAAGGAGAAACAAAATGAATCAATACAAAAAGTATATGGACCGGCAGGGGGTATCCCCGTCGCTCCGCGCCCGGCTGACAGCGCTGGCGGAGGGTGACGGGCCCGCCCCTGCGGGGCGGGCTCCCCACCGGTACCGGTGGGGAATACTGGCTGCCTGCTGTGTGCTGGCAGCAGGACTGGCCTGGGCCGGCGGCGTCCGGCAGCCGGATGGGGCCGCCCAGGCTTACAGCATGGACAGTGCCGGGATGCAGTCCGCCCAGAGCGGGGCCGCGCACCAGGGGAGCTCCGAGGCCATGGAGGAGGATGAAAAGCAGCTCTCGCCCCCTGTGTGGGCGGTGAACTACCCGGACATTGGGACGCTGTACCGGGGGGAGGAGGGCCTGGGGGCAGCCTTGACAGACCAGGCCCCGGCAGCGGAGACACGGAGCCGGGCGCTGACTCCAGAGGAGCTGACCGCCCTCTTTCGGGAGGATCTGCTTCGGGAGCTGGGCTGGGACTGCGGCCAGCTGGGGGGAGAGGTCCTGTATGACGCTTCGGGGGCCCTGCTCCGGGTCACGGTACGGGGGGGCGGAGTCGGGGAGGAGGCGCAGACCTCTTTCGCCCTCACCCTGGCTCCGGGAGACCTGCCCTCCCCAGGGGAGGCCGTCCCCGGCGGGACAGTGACGGAGGTGAACGGGACGGAGGTCACTGCCTGGCGACTGACAGGGGACCTGGACGGGGACGGCAGGGCAGAGGGGCTGTGTCACAGCCAGTTTCTGACCGGAGACATGTGGGTCGTCCTGGAGACTGAGAGCCGGGCGTCTGCCGGGGCGGAGGAGCCCTGGGAGGAGGCCGCGCGATGGAGTGACAGCTTCCTCTCCGCCGTTCTGCAGGGGGAAGGAGACGCCCTGACGCTGGACCATCTGCTGGAGGCGGAGCCGTAAGAAAGGAGCGGAGAGAGATGAAAAAATGGATCGTTCCGGCGGCGCTGGTGTTGATGCTGGCGCTGGCTGCCTGCGCTCCGGCCTGCGTTTCAGAGCGGGCCCCGGCGGGGGGAGAGAGCAGCGGAGCGGGGGAGACCACCGGGACCCAGGTCCTCTCCGATGGGGAGAAGGCCCTGGAAGAGCTGGCGGAGCCGCCGGCGCTCACCGTATCCTGCGGCTGGGACCAGATCACCCTGTCCTGGTCGGGGAACGCCAGCTGGAGCAAAGCGGGACCGGATGGGGAGGGGGAGACCTGGATTGCCTGCGGCCTCCACCCCCTGGACAGTCAGGAATACCCGGTCCTCTATACCGGCATCCCCGCGGGGGCGGGACAGACAGAGGGGGGAGGAGTAGCCTCCCTCGCCCCGGCGCTGACGCTGGCCTTCGAGATCCAGCCCACACAGGTGACCCTCCGCCGCTGGCCCGCTGAATATATGGGGCGGACCCAGGAGAGGGAGGACCAGGCGGAGGCCCTGGAGGCGGAGAACGGGACCGTTCTGCTCCCGGGGGACGGGGACTGCGTGTATGAGATCTGCGCCCAGTGGGGTGATGTGGGCTCAGCCAGCTATGTGTTCCGCACCCGACCCCAGACCCGGCCGGAGCCCCTGACTGGCCTGGCGGAGCTGTACTGCCGGGCCTTGAGGGACCTGTGGGAGACTGATCCGGGCCTGAACAGCGGCGCGGAGCTGCTGGCCTTTGACTGGACCGGCTGCACCGGCCTGACGGAGCGGGAGCAGGAGGGGGTCATGGAGACCTTAGGTGCCGAACTGGGGCTGGACACCCGCCGGGGCACCCTGGAGGAGCTGGCGGAGGAGGGGCTGATCCGGGCGGACCCGGACAGCGGCTTTGAGGAGTTCCCCGCCGGGCTGCTGCTCACCGTGGAGGACAGCATCGAGGCGGACGGGAGACACACCTTTTCGCTCCAGAAATACCGCTCCAGCCTGGGGGCCTACTGTTTCTATGACTGCACCGCCCAGCAGGAGGGGGACGGCTGGAGCTATGCCGTGGGGGCGGAGATGATCTCCTGAAGGGAGGAACCAATTTTTAAAATTTTTAAAAGAGAAAAAGTCCCTCTTGCCGAATCGGGGCGAACTGGTTATACTGGACAGGTATATTGCCGAAACAGGAAAGAGGGGAACAGCTCTGGCACGCATACAGACACAGCGGGGAGGAAAGCGCCGAAAGCGCAGCCCGCTTTTTCGGATCGGAATGGTGCTCTACGGAATACTGGTGGCTTTATCCGCCGTGATCGTGGGGGTGTACGCGGTGTGGAACCTGACGGTCCGGCCGCCTGAGATCCCCCAGGAGCCCGACCCGGCCCCCCCCGCCGGCAGCGGGAGCCAGGCGGCGGAGCCGGTGGAACAGGAGCAGCCCGCAGGACGGCAGCGGCGGGGGGGTGGGGGCCATTTCGTCCTTCTGGGCCGGGGCAGGGGGAGCGCGCAAGCCCACACCCCCCGCGTGGGGCGGTCCCGCTGGGGGAGCCCGGNCGGCGGTAAACCGGGACTGGAGAAAGGACCCCAAGATCAACGGAGCCTACGCGGGGGCGGGGGTGGACGTGCTGAAGGAGGAGATCGAGCAGACCTTCGGCATCCCCATCGACTACTACATCTATGTGGACCTGAAGGGATTCGTGGCCCTGGTGGACGAGCTGGAGGGGGTGGACGTCTATATCCCGGAGGAGATGAACTATGACGACCCCTATCAGGACCTGCACATCCACTACACCAAGGGCCAGCACCACCTGAACGGTCAGCAGGCCATGGAGGTGGTCCGCTTCCGCCACAACAACGACGGGAGCGGTTACACCGACGTGGGTCGGGCGGAGATGCAGCGCCAGGTGCTGGTGGCCCTGGCCAAGAAAGTGGTCTCCTGGAACTCCCTGACCAAGGTGCAGGAGTTCGTGGAGATCTTCCAGGAGTATGTCAAGACAGACCTGTCCACCACCGACATGCTCTACTTCGCCAGCCAGGCAGTGGGAGTGGACCTGGATACCGGCATCACCCAGGGCACTCTGAAGGGCCGGGGCGAGGGCGTGGTCCGGGGATACAAATACTGCTTTGTCTTCCAGGCGGAGGACATCCTGCCCACCCTGAACGAGCTGGTCAACCCCTACGACCAGCCGCTGACCGAGGAGGATCTGGATCTGCCCCAGGCGGAGTACTACTGGAACGGCACTGTCATCAACTGAAACGAGAACACCGCGCCCTCCGGCCCAGAGCCGAGGAGGCGCGGTGTTTTCTATTGCGGCGGTCCGCTAGGCAGGGAGCTCTTCTGACTCCAGGGCGGGAGCGGTGCATCGGAGGATGTTGAGGTCATACAGCCGGATCAGAGCAGCCGCCAGCACCAGCAGGGAGGCACGGGCATTGCGCCCGGCCGAGGCACAGGCTGCCGCCCCCTGGGATCGAGCGGTGCAGAGAGTCTCCAGGGACAGCAGAAAAAAGTAGCTCAGGGAGCCAACCACCAGGGCGGAGACGGCCAGCCGGGCCGGGATCAGGTCCGGCTCCGGGATGTCCTCTCCAGAGAGGAGGGAGAGAATGGCTCCGCGCTGCCGGGAGAGGATGGCCCAGGAGAGGGCGGTAGCCCCGGTGAGGAGAGCCAGGAACAGCAGAGAGGTGTCCAGGGTGTTCAGCTGGCCCCGCAGGGCGTCCCATCCCGTCTGCTCCAAGCCCGGCACCCCCGTTTCCACCATGTTTTACAGCCCTCTATCCTATGCCGCCCATGGGGAGCAGGTGAAAAAAACGCCTCCCTGGCTGAAGGACCGGGGAGGCGCAGTCAATTCAGGCGGGAGAGCCGGTCCAGCACATCCTGGAACCAGCCGGGGAGGGGACACTCCAGCTCCACAAGCTGTCCAGTGGAGGGATGGGTGAACCGCAGCCGCCGGGCGTGCAGGCACTGGCCGGCCAGGCCGGGCACCGGCTTTTTGCTGCCGTAGACCACATCGCCCAGCAGAGGGTGGCCGATGGAGGCCAGGTGGACCCGGATCTGGTGGGTCCGTCCCGTCTCCAGGCGGCACTCCACATGGGTGAAGCCCGGGTAGCGCGCCAGCACCCGCCAGTGGGTCACCGCCTCCCGGCCGTTCTGCCGGTCGACGGCCATCCTCTTCCGGTCCACAGGGTGTCGGCCGATGGGGGCGTCCACGGTGCCGCGATCCTCCCGCAGCCCGCCCACCGCCACCGCCTCATAGACCCGGGACAGGCTGTGGTCCTGGAGCTGGGCGGCCAGGGACAGGTGGGCCCGGTCGTTCTTCGCGGCGATGATCAGGCCGCTGGTGTCCCGGTCGATGCGGTGGACGATGCCGGGGCGCAGGGTGCCGTTGATCCCAGAGAGGGTATTTCCACAGTGATATAGCAGGGCATTGACCAGCGTGCCGTCCGAATGGCCGGGGGCGGGGTGTACCACCATCCCCACCGGCTTGTTGACCACGATCACGTCCCCGTCCTCGTACACGATGTCCAGGGGGATATCCTGGGGGACCAGGTCTACCGGCTGGGGGGCGGGGATGTCCACCTCCAGCACGTCTCCGGGGGCGGTGCGGTAGTTTTTCCGCACCGGCCTGCCTGCCAGCCGAACCGCGCCGGCCTCCAGCAGCCGCTGGGCGGCGGAACGGGTCAGGTCAGGCACCACCCGGGCCAGGAAGGCGTCCGCCCGCTCGCCGGGACGGTCAGCGGTCCGCGTCAGCGTGCTCATGGAGGGTCCCCTTTCCTTCCAGCTTCTCATAGAAAAAGACGTAATAGACGCAGGCGGCGATCCCGCCCACCACCACGCAGATATCGGCCACATTGAAGATGGCGAAGTCCATAAAAAGGACGTTGAACATGTCCACTACATAGCCCTGGAGCGCCCGGTCGATCAGATTGCCCACCGCGCCTGCCAGGACCAGGGTGAGGGCGCAGCGGCCGAAGGGGTGGGCAAAGAACTTCTTCCACACCGCCACGCCCAGCACCACGGACATGACGGCGGAGATCAGGGTGAGCAGCCAGGTGTGCTCCTCCAGCATGGAGAAAGCGGCGCCGGTATTTTGAAAGTAAGTCAGCTCCACCAGGTGGGGGAGGAAGGGGACATGGCCCCCCAGGGGGATGTTGTGGCTGACCAGATATTTCACCAGCTGGTCCAAGGCGACAAGGGCGGCGGCGAGCACGGCGTAGGGCATGGTGGTCCTCCTTTGGACAGCTCCCGAAAAGCGGGAGTTTTTGTTTTATTTTAGCACCTCGCGGCCGGGAGCACAACAGCGAAATGGGGAAAATCGGCTGGAAAGGGCCGCAGGGGCGGCGCTTCGCTTGCTTCTTGGGGCAGACTATGATAAAATGATACAAATTCCCGCACAGGAGCGGGCTTTTGGGGGGAGGGCAGACCTCCCCAGCTGATTTGAGGCCGCGCCGGGGAAAGGGCGTGTCTGGTCCGCGGAGCACCGCGGGCGGTGAGAGGGGGCCTTGGATCGGACCAGACATGCGGAAAAGGATGAACAGAGATATGGAAATCAACGGCGAGATCGTCAACGACAAGGTCCGGTACGCGGACCTGAACCTGTCCCCGGAGCTGATGCGGGCCATCGACAAAAAGGGCTATGTCCAGGCAACCCCGGTCCAGGCGGGGGCCATCCCCTACTTCATGGAGTGGAAGGACGTGATCGCGAAGGCCCCCACCGGAACGGGCAAGACCTTTGCCTTCGGCATCCCTATGGTCGAGCACGCCGATCCCCAGGGGACCCAGGTCACCGGCCTGGTGCTGGCCCCCACCCGGGAGCTGGCCATCCAGATCCGGGACGAGCTGCGGGACCTGTGCGCGTTCAAGGAGGGGGTGCGCACCGTGTGTCTCTACGGCGGGCAGCCCATCGACAAACAGATCCTCCAGCTGAAAAAGGCCCCCCAGATCGTGGTGGCCACCCCAGGGCGCCTGATGGACCATGTGAAGCGGCGCACCGTCCGGCTGGATAAGGTGGAGACGGTGGTGCTGGACGAGGCCGACCGCATGCTGGACATGGGCTTTGTCCGGGATGTGACCCGCATCCTGGACCTGATGCCCAAACGGAAGAACCTGGGCATGTTCTCCGCCACCATTTCCCGGGAAGTGATGGATATCTCCTGGGTGTACCAGCGGGACCCGGTAGAGATCACGGTGCGCGCCGACCAGGAGAACAAGCCGGACATCCTCCAGTACCGCCTGGAGGTGGAACGGAACCGGAAGGTGGACACCATGGTACGCCTGATGGAGCTGGGGGGGTATGACCGGGTCATCGCCTTCTGCAATACCAAGAACATGACCGACCGCCTCACCGGTCTGCTGAAGATGCGGGACATCTCCTGCGAGGGCATCCACGGGGACATCCAGCAGCGAGTGCGGGAGAAGACCCTCCAGCGCTTCCGAAACGGGGAGCTGCGGGTGCTGGTGGCCACCGATGTGGCCGCCCGGGGACTGGATATCGACGATGTGGACGCGGTGTTCAACTACGACGTGCCCGACGAGAACGAGTATTATATCCACCGCATCGGCCGGACGGGCCGGGCCCGCCGCCGCGGGGCGGCCTATACCCTGGTGTCCACCATCACTGAGAGCATCCGGCTGGATGACATCCGCAAGAACACCGGCAACGAAATCCGGGCCGTCCGCTTCAACGAGGCGGGGGAGCTGGAGGAAGTGGGAGGGAACGGGTGAGAAAGTGGCTGCGGCCGGACTGGCGGGCGCGTCTGCTGGATCTGTTCGCCTGTTTTCTGATCCCGCTCTACACCCTGCTCTTTACCCATGACACCCGCTGGTTCACTACGAATTTTTCCGTGATCGCCGCCGCCCGGGACCAGCGGCACGGCTTTTTCCTGTGGGGGATGCTGGTGGGGGTCTATCTGCTGTGCGTCCTGCTGCCGGTGATGGCCGCGCTGCCCAGGCCGCTGTGGCCCCGGCTCTGCCTGTTGGGAGGCTTCCTGCTGCTGCTGTCGGCAGTGGTGCTGCCCTATACCCCGGATGAGCTGCCGAAGATCGCGGATCTGCATGTGATATGCGCCTTTACGGCCAGCTGCCTGCTGGTGCTGTCCCTGTTTCTGCTCCTGCTCCAGAAAGCGCGGCAGGACCGGCAGCGCTATTGGGACTGTATGAAGTGGCTGGGAGTGACGGTGCTGCTCTCCCTGGTGCTGTTCGCGATGGTGGGGATCATCAGCAGCGCGCTGGAGATCTTTTTCGTCCTCTCCACTACCGTGCTGGCCCGGCGGCTGTGGTATCTGGAGCGGGGCGGTGGAAAAAATTAAAGCATTTTTAATCCGTTCCCTATGATTTTTTCAGGTTCTGTGTAGTATCCTATCCACAGAAAGAACGTTTCGGCGATCTCATGGAAATGGAGTGAAGCATGTCATGGAGAAAAAGAAGCTGTATAAGACAGAGGGGCCCTATAAGATGGTGTGCGGCGTGTGCGGCGGCATCGCGGAGTACTTTGACATCGACCCCACTCTGGTGCGGGTAGGCTGGGTGATCGCCACCTTTGTCACCTTCTCCACTGCCTTCTGGGTCTATCTGGCCTGTGCCGTCATCATGCCTCGTAAAAGCGACGTGTACCCCGGATACTGAGGAGCACAGGGCCGCCTGCCCCTCACTGAGAGAGGGCAGGCGGTATGTCTGTCTGAAAAAGAGGAGGATACGGCATGACGCAGATACGTCTTGGGACCCCAGGCGATGCCGCCCGGGAGCGTGAGCTCTGGCAGTTGGCCTTCGGGGATGACGGGGCCTATGTGGACAACTTTTACCAGACCTATTACAAGCCGGAGCGGATGCTCCTGCTGGAGGAGGACGGCGTGGTCCAGTCCATGACCGCCTGGTTCGATACTCAGCTGGTCCTCCCCGGGGAGGGCCGCTTCCGGGCGGCGTACCTCTATGCCGTGGCCACCGACCCGGCGGCCCGGGGCCGGGGGCTGGCGGGCCGGCTGCTGGCGGGGGCGGACGAATACTTCCGCGGTCTGGCCATCCCTGCGGTGACCACCGTCCCGGCGGAGCCCTCCCTCCACAACTTCTTCGGGGCCAACGGCTTCCGAGAGTGCTTTACCCTGTTCCAGGAGGCCCTGGACCCAGGTGAGCTCCCTGCCCCCGCCTGGGACAACCCCCTGCGCCCCGTCTCTCCGGCGGAATACGGGGCCGTGCGGGAGAAGATCCTGGCAGACTGCCCCCACATCGCCTACCCGGAGGAGGCGCTGGCCTATCAGGCCGGATGCTGCGCCCTGTCCGGCGGAGGCCTGTTTGCGGGGGAGACGGAGGACGGCCCTGTCTGCGCCTGCGCCGAAGGGGACGGGGCGGGGCTGGTGGTGTATAAGGAGCTGCTGGGCACGAAACTGCGGACCGTTCTGCCCCATCTGCCCCGGATGGTCCCGGGGGAGCGCTTTCTGGTGCGGGGCCCTTTGGCCCAGCGTCCGGCAGCGTCCGGCGGCTGGCAGTTTGGGATGCTCAAGTGGCTCTCCCCGGATCGGGAGGAGGCCTGGGACTGGTCCCGCACCGCCTATCTTGGACTGGCATTTGACTAAAATCCTGCATTTTCTCCGCTGCCGCGGCCATCTTATGAGGCCGCGGCCTTTTTTGGGAAAATCGATCGATTTTTTAAATGGGATGTTTTGTTTTTCTCATACCACAGTTTTTTTGTTGTGGTAACATCCACAAAAAACGTGCTTGCGCTCTGCTGGAATTGTGTTATGCTATACATGAAGAGGGCAAAACGGAGCCCCTTCCCTGAAATGAAGGGAATCCGTCAGATTTTGACCAAACACACACATATATCAATTAGGAGGAATGAGTGCAATGAGCAAGTATATCGACCGAGTTCTGGAAGAGTGCCGTCAGAAGAATGCCGGCGAGCCTGAGTTCCTGCAGACCGTGGAGGAGGTCCTGACCTCCCTGGCCCCCGTGATCGACGCCCATCCCGAGTATGAGAAGGCATCCCTTCTGGAGCGGATGATCGAGCCCGAGCGGACCATCGAGTTCCGTGTCACCTGGCTGGATGACCAGGGCCACTATCAGGTCAACCGCGGCTACCGCGTCCAGTTCAACGGCGCCCTGGGCCCCTACAAGGGCGGCCTGCGGTTCCATCCCTCCGTCAACCTGTCCATCATCAAGTTCCTGGGCTTTGAGCAGGTGTACAAGGATGCCCTGACCGGCCTGCCCATCGGCGGCGCCAAGGGCGGCTCTGACTTTGATCCCCGCGGCAAGAGCGACGCCGAGGTCATGCGTTTCTGCCAGGCCTACATGACCGAGCTGTACCGCCACATCGGCCAGGACATCGACTGCCCCGCCGGCGACCTGGGCTGCGGCGGCCGTGAGATCGGCTATATGTATGGCCAGTACCGCCGTCTGGTGGGCGCCTCCGAGTTCGGCGCTCTGTCCGGCAAGGCCGTGACCACCGGCGGCTCCATCATGCGCGCGGAGGCCACCGGCTTTGGTGCCGTGTACTATCTGGTGGAGGTCCTCAAGCACGAGGGCGAGTCTATCGAGGGCAAGCGGCTGGCCATCTCCGGCTTCGGCAACGTAGGCTGGGGCGTGGTGAAGAAGACTGCCGAGCTGGGCGGCAAGGTGGTCGCGATCGCCGGCCCCGACGGCTACATCTACGATCCCGATGGCGCTGTCACCGACGAAAAGATCAACTATCTGCTGGAGATGCGCGCCTCTGGCCGCGACAAGGTCCAGGATTACGCCGACAAGTTCGGCTGTGAGTTCCATGCCGGGGAGAAGCCCTGGGGCCTGGGCGCCGACAAGGTGGACATCATGATGCCCTGCGCCACCCAGAACGATGTCAACATGGACTCCGCCAAGAAGATCGCCGCCAGCGGCATCAAGTACTACATCGAAGTTGCCAACATGCCCACCACCAACGACGCTCTGGAGTTCCTGAAGGAGCAGAAGCACATGGTGATCGCCCCCTCCAAGGCCGTCAACGCCTGCGGCGTGGCCGTGTCCGCCCTGGAGATGGCCCAGAACGCCGAGCGGCTGTACTGGACCGCCGAGGAAGTGGACGCCAAGATGCATCAGATCATGGCGAACATCTATCACTCCTCTGTGGCGGCCGCCGAGCGCTACGGCCTGGGCTATGACCTGGTGGCCGGCGCCAATATCGTGGGCTTCCAGCGCGTGGCCGACGCCATGATGGCTCAGGGCATCTTCTGATCCCGATTTCCTCATCCTGATCCCCCTTCCAACTGTGCAGGGCGCCGCGGTCTCCCGTCAGGGAGACCGCGGCGCCTCAGCTTATGGAAAAAGCCTCCCAGAGTCCGCACCCGCAGGCGCGGATCAAGACCTGATCTGTTTTCCCCGGCGGCATGTGCGCTGGGGAAAACATTTCTCAGGCTGTAAGTGTGGGGTTTGTCCGCCGCAGGCGCACAAACCCTGCGCACGGCAGACTGGTGCTTTTTCGAAAAAGCGGCACAGTCACTCTTTTGACAGTACCGATGCCTTTTTCCGCCGGCCCCTGTTGATAAAGAGTTATTTTGTGTCGCTAATTGGTGATTTCAGTCCTTGTTTTTTCCCTCCGCTGTCTATATACTATAAGGCAGAGAGAACCCCGCCCCTTTGAGGCCCCTGCCAAGGGGGACCGGCAGAGGGAGACTTCGCCCCGGGAGCGCAGAGCGGAATGGGGCGCAGAATAAAATGGTGCAGGAGGCGCAGCATGGCTGAGGCAATTTTGGTGAACCGGACCCGGTTCACCTCTTCCCTGAAAAATGAGCTGATGAAGGATTTTGATATCCTTGCTCAAAAGACCCGGATCCCCAAATCCAGACTGCTCGATGAGGCCATCGAGGACCTGCTCAAGAAATACGAAAAGCGGCTGGCGGAGTAAAAGGCTCCAGACAAAAAGGACGGGACCGCCCCTGCGGGGGCGGTCCCGGTCAAAACGGGCCGATCAGAATTCCGCGTTGCCCACCGTTCTCGGGTGCAGCTCCACGTCCCGGATATTGCTGATGCCGGTGAGGTACATGACCATCCGCTCGAAGCCCAGGCCGAAGCCGGCGTGCCGGCAGGAGCCGTACCGCCGCAGATCACAGTACCACCAGTAGTCCTCCGGATTCATGCCCAGCTCCTGGATGCGGGCCTCCAGCACATCCAGCCGCTCCTCACGCTGGGAGCCGCCGATGATCTCACCAATGCCGGGGACCAGGCAGTCCGCCGCAGCCACGGTCTTTCCGTCGTCGTTCTGGCGCATATAGAAGGCCTTGATCTCCTTGGGGTAATCGGTGACAAAGACGGGGCGCTGGTACACCTGCTCCGTCAGATAGCGCTCGTGCTCGGTCTGGAGGTCGGCGCCCCACTCCACCTTGTAGTCGAATTTGTCATTGTTCTGCTTCAGAAGCTCCACTGCCTCGGTGTAACTCACCCGGGCGAAGTCAGAGGAGGCTACGTGCTCCAGCCGCTCCTTGAGGCCCTTGTCCACAAAGGAGTTGAAGAAGTTCATCTCATCGGGGCACTTCTCCATCACAGTGCGGATGATATACTTGATCATGGCTTCTGCGGTGTCCATGTAGTCGTTCAGATCGGCAAAGGCCATCTCCGGCTCGATCATCCAGAACTCGGCGGCGTGGCGCTGGGTGTTGGAGTTTTCCGCCCGGAAGGTGGGGCCGAAGGTGTACACGTTGCCGAAGGCCATGGCGAAGTTCTCGCAGTTGAGCTGGCCGGAGACGGTGAGGCTGGCCCGCTTGCCGAAGAAGTCCTGGGTATAGTCCACGGTACCGTCAGGATTTTTGGGCACGTTGTTCAGGTCCAGGGTGGTCACCTGGAACATCTCGCCCGCCCCTTCGCAGTCGCTGGCGGTGATGATGGGGGTGTGGACATAGACGAAGCCCCGGTCCTGGAAGAAGCAGTGGATGGCGTGAGCGGCCACGGAGCGCACCCGGAAGGCGGCGGAAAACAGGTTGGTCCTGGGCCGCAGGTGCTGGATGGTGCGTAGATACTCCACAGTGTGGCGCTTTTTCTGAAGGGGGTAGTCGGGGGTGGAGGCTCCCTCCACAGCGATGGTCTGGGCCTTGACCTCCAGAGGCTGCTTGGCCTGGGGGGTCAGGACCACGGTGCCGGTGATGATGAGGGCGGCCCCCACGTTCTGGCCGGCGATGTCCTTGTAGTTGTCCATCATGTTGGCGTCCATGACGACCTGAAGATTTTTGAAGCAGGAGCCGTCATTCAGTTCGATAAAGCCGAAGGTCTTCATGTCCCGGATGGTCCGGGCCCAGCCGCAGACGGTGACTGTCTGTCCGCCCAGCTTGTCCTGGTCGGCGAAGATGGCGGCGATGGTGGTGCGGTTCATAGGTGATCCTCTCCATTTTCTGTGACTCCGGGGCGCCGCGGGCGTCCCGGGTATTCTTTTGTTCATTATAGATGCTTTTCCGCTAATTTACAAGGGAAAACGGCGATTTTATGCGGAAGGGGCTGTTTCCGGCCCGAGTCATTGAAAAGCGCGGGTAGGTATGATATGATGGACCCCGCCAATTGTGTGAAGGGAGGGTAAAAAGTGTCGGATTTTGACTGTGATCCGCTGTTTTCCAGGCTTTACCTGGAGATGTTGGAGCAAATGACGGCCTACTCCGCGCGCAGGCTGGGCGATATCGGCCTGGCGGAGGACGTGGCACAGGACACATTCGCGGAATGTTGGAAGAACTGGGAGCAGGGACAGCGGGTGAAGCACCATCCAAATCCCAGGGGCTGGCTCTGGGAGGCCCTGAAGATCAAACTCAAGAAGATGCGGGAGGACATGGAGAAGGTCCGCACGGTGCCGCTGGACGAGCTGGCCCACCCGCCTGCGGCACCTGTGGAGCGGAGGCTGTATCTGAGCGACTACCTTCCGCCCGACACATCCCGGGCGGACCGGCGGATCGTCCGCCTCCGGCTGGAGGGCTACCGCTATCAGGAGATCGCGGAAAAGATGGGCATGACGGAGATCCAGTGCCGGGTACGCCTGTTTCGTCTGAGGGAGAAGCTGAAAAAATTTGAAGAAACTTTGGGGAACCTGTAACGAAATGAAGTTTTTTAAGGATATAAAAAGTAAGGAGGTGTCGAGATGTCGGAAAAGCGAGTCGCCCCGCCGGACGGGGGGAGTGGGGACTTGGTTTTAATCCAGCGGCATCTGGAAAATTTATCTGCCGGCGAGATCCTGGAGGAATTGGACGCGCGGATGGAGGAGATGACGGATCAGAGCTGTGACCCGGAGCTGATCCGCCTCTATCTGGACGTCCTGGAGGAGAAGGAGCCCCTGGGCCTGGAACTGGACCCGGAGGCATCCCTCCAGCGGTTCCTGGAGGAGCGCGCCGGCGAGGAAAGCAGGTCCACGCCGCCGGAGGAGCCGGCGGCCCAAGCGGCAGTGTCCCGTCCTGCCGGCCTCCGCCGTTTCCGCCATTTTCCGCGCACACTGATCGCTGCCGCCGTGGTCGCCGTCCTCTTTGGCCTGGGGAGCATGGCCGGCAGTTCCAGGCTGTGGGAGTCCGTGGTCCATCTGACCCAGGGCACGCTTCAGATCGTCCCCCCCGGGGCCAGCCAGTCCGGCCAGACCTCTGCCCAGCCGCCCCTGGAGGAGCTGGAGTTCACCTCTCTTCAGGAGGCGCTGGATGCGTATGGCATCACCGAGCCGCTGGCGCCCAAGTGGGTGCCGGAGGGGTTTGAATGTAGCGAAGTTATGACCAACTTTGATTCTGAGTTTTTAAGAATTATTGCGATATATGAATATAACGAGCGACAAGTTAAAATAACAATTCGCCGATATAATTCAGAGGAAGCACTTGATAGGGTATCTGTTGAAAAAGAAAACGGGCAGCAGGATGAAAAATACATTAGAGGCGGTGTGGAACATTCTCTTGCTCAAAACAGAGCGATTTATACCGCGTCATGGACCAATGGGCTCAATATAGTATCGATTATAGGAGATGTGACGGAGGAGGAGCTGGAGCAGATGATCGACTCCATTTATACTTAGAAAAGAGAACAGAGAGGAAAGAGAACCGATGAAAAAGAAGATTTCCCGCGGCTGCGCTGTGCTGCTGGCCTGTGCCATGCTGGCCGGACTGCTGATGACCACCGCCTTTGCCCGTGCCAGCGACTATTTGGCCATATACAGTGTGTGGGCGAGTGCCAAGAGCGACGGCGTAATTCGGATTCATGCAGATGTGGAAGCTGTTCGCACCTCGGATGAGGTCGGTGTGGCTTACATGACAATTCAAGAATCCAAAGATGGAGGAAAGACGTGGACAACATTAGAAACCTTCACTAAAGAAGATTTAGATATGTATGAAGAAGATACTCCCGCATATTATGGGACCTTCGATTTTGAAGATACCGTTATCGGGCGGGACTACCGTGCCTTGGTTGGTGTGTACGCCGAGCGGAATGGCGGCAGCGACGGCCGCTCCGTCTACACCAACGAGGTGACGGCCAAAAGATGACGGATGGTACACCATATGGAGCGGACTCGCCCCGCTGGTGACACGGAGGTGGAGCGGACAGACCGTTCTGGTCCTGTCTGTGCTGCTTCTGTGGCAGACGGGTGCGGGCCGGAGGACGGGCTGATCCTTCAGACCGGCGGGGAGCTGATGGCGCTAAAATGGCGCTTTTCCAGGCTCCTGTACACCTGGAGGAGGGAGAACGAGCTGACCCAGGAGGAAGCGGCCGAGCGGTGCGGGGTGTCCCCCCGGCACTATCTGGACATGGAGGCCGGCCGGGTCAACCCCAAGCTGTCCACGGTGATCCATATCGCCAGCGAATCAAATATCAGTTTAGATGTGTTGAAAAGCGAGGTGAGAGGGACTCATGCAGTATCTCTACCGCCCGAATGAGTGCCAGATGACCTTTCAGGAGGCAGGGGCACGGCAGGTGTACGGGATCGACTGCTATCGGCGGGACAGGAAAGACGCGCCGCCGGTGGCGCAGTACCGGGACGTCTCCATTGACCGGGGAGAGATGGACCGGCTGGCCGATCGGTGCAACCGGGGCCAGCTGGACCCCCTCCAGCTGGAAGACGTGATCCTGGACGCGATCCTGTAAAGAGAGCACAGAGCCAATGAAAACCGGCCCGGCCGGCGGACCTCCACCCGCCAGCCGGACCTTGAAAATTGAAATAGACGGCGCCCCCGCCACAGGCGGGGGCGCCGGTTCAGCTTGTGGAAAAAGCGGGAAAAACAGCCCCGGTTTTTTTTGAACGGGGGGCAGCCGGGGATGGTGGGCCCCCGGACCCCCTGGTTGAGCATCTCCAGCAGCAGGGCGGG
>NZ_LN866274.1:671230-703717 GCF_001244495.1 Clostridium phoceensis
CCCCCGCCACAGGCGGGGGCGCCGTTTCAGCTTGTGGAAAAAGCGGAAAAGACAGCCCCGTTTTCTTTTGAACGGGGGTCAGCCGGTGATGGTGGTCCCCTGGACCCGCTGGTTGAGCATCTCCAGCAGCAGGGCGTGCTCCACCCGGCCGTCCAGGATGGACACCTCGCCCACCCCGGCGCGGATGGCCTGGATACAGCCCTGCACCTTGGGCACCATGCCTCCGGCAATGAGCCCGGTGTCGATCAGCTCCTCCGCCCGCTTCACATCCATGTGGGGGACGGCAGTCTTGCTGTTGTGGCTGTCGATAAGCACCCCGGCGGTGTCGGTGAGGAAGATCAGCTTGTCCGCCCCCAGAGCCGCCGCCACCGCCCGGGCCGCGTCGTCGGCATTGCAGTTGAAGCCGCCGCCGTCCTCCCCCGCGGCGATGGGGGAGACCACCGGCAGGAAGTCCCCGTCCAGCAGGGTCTGAAGGATACGGGGCTCCACCCGGGTGATGGACCCCACCCGGCCCAGGGCCGGGTCCTTCTCCACAGCGGTGAGCAGGCCGCCGTCCTTGCCGGACAGGCCTACGGCAGACACCTCCAGCTGGCTCAGACGGGAGACGATGGCCTTGTTTACCTGGGCGGAGAGGGCCATTTCCGCCGTCTCCAGCACCGCCTGGTCGGTATAGCGGTAGCCGTTCTCGAAACGGGTGGGCACCTGGAGCTTGTCCAGCAGGGCGGTGATGTGCTTGCCGCCGCCGTGGACCAGCACCACCCGGACGCCCACCATGCGCAGGGCGGCCACGTCCTGGAGGGTGGTGTCGGTGGCCGCCTCCGCCCCCAGGGCGGAGCCGCCGTATTTCACCACAACGGTCCGGCCCTCGTCCCGCTTGAGGATGGGCAGAATGGACAGCAGGGAGCGCACCTTCTCCATGCCGTCCAGGCCATGGCGCACGTCGTACTCCTGAAGAAAGGACTGGACATAGTCCACGTCAGAGGGGGTGTCGATATACTCGGTGCCCCGCTTCTGGCGGGTCTCCGCCCCTTTGCCGGTGATGAGGAGGACGGAGGGCTCCCGGCAGCCCAGCACCGCCTGGCGGATGGCCTCCCCCCGGTTGGGCTCGATGGAGTAGTCGCAGCCCTGGGCCTCCACATAGGAGGCGATCTCCCGGCAGATGGAGAGGGTGTCCTCCTCCCCGGAGTCCTCCTCCGTCAGCACCACCAGGTCGGAGCAGCGGCCGGAGATCTCCCCCAGGTCCCGCCGGCGGTCCAGGGCCTTTTTCCCCGGACAGCCGAACACGGTGACCACCCGGCGGCCGGGGTACTCCGTTTGAACGGAGCGGAACAGGGTCTCGAAGGACATGCGGTTGTGGGCGTAGTCCACGATGGCCACGATGTGGCTGTCCGCATTGGTGTACACCTCCATGCGGCCGGGGACCCGGGCCTTCATCAGCCCCACATAGACGGCCCGCTCCGGGATGTTCAGCCCCTCGCACACCGCGATGGCGGCCAGGGCGTTCTCCACGTTGAACAGGCCGGGCATGGTCAGCCGGAACTCCCGGGAAAAGCGGCGGGAACGCACCCGGAACAGGATGTCGTTGCCCCGCTTGCGTACCTGGGAGGCATAGATGTCCGCCTCCGGGTCCTTCTGGGAGAAGGTGATGACCTGGCGGCTGCCCGCCTGGGCGGCGGCCAGCACCCGGCCGGCGTGTTCGCAGTCCAGATTGACGCACCCCACCTCCGCCTGGGCGAAGATCCGCAGCTTGGAGGAGAAGTAGTCCTCAAAGTCGGGGTGCTCGATGGGGGAGATGTGGTCCAGGCCGATGTTCAGGAAGCAGGCGGCGGCGAAGCGGGTGCACAGGGTGCGGTGGTACTTCAGCGCCTGGCTGGACACCTCCATGGTGAGGTAGGGGATGCCGGCCGCCACCGCGTGGGCAAAGTGCCGCTGGAGATCCAGGGGCTCCGGCGTGGTGAGGTGGGACTCGAAGCGCTCCGAGCCGTCGTAGGTGTCGATGGAGGAGATGATGCCGCTCTCCGGCCCGCCCTGCTCCGCCAGATACTCATCCAGGATATACTTCAGATAATAGGCGGTGGAGGACTTGCCCTTGGTGCCGGTGATGCCGATGACCGACAGGAGCCCGGAGGGATGGCCGTAGTACCGGTCGGCCAGGGGGGCCATCACCTGGCGCATGTCGGACACCAGGATGCAGGGCAGATCCACGGCAGGGTAGGGGGTCTGGCTCACATAGGCCACCGCGCCCCGCTGGGCGGCCTGGGACAGATAGGCCTCCTTGAAGTGGGCGCCCTTGCACAGAAAGAGAGTGCCGGGGACCACCTCCTGGCTGTCGCAGGAGACCAGGGCGACGGACTGGGACAGGTCCAGCCCCTCGGGCAGAGGAGCGGCCAGCTGGGGCTCCAGCAGGGCGCAGTATTCGCCCAGGGTGTGGGGCGTGAGATCCATAGAGCAAACCTCCTGGTGTTGTCATGTGTGGATGGGGGCGCCACCCCCATTTTCAATTTGCGGAGTACGTTCCAACGGCGGGCGTGGGCAGGCACCGCCCCGGAGATGTTTTCTTAGATGGTGCGCAGCTGTTTGCCGCAGCGGACGACGGCCAGCTCGGCCAGCACCTCCATGGCGTCCACGTAGAAGGGGGGCAGGCTGTGGTAGCTGCGGAAGACGGACAGCTCGGTGCAGCCCAGAATGGCGCAGTCACAGCCCATGGAGGCCAGAGCGCGGTCGATCTGGGCAAATTTCTCCCGGCTGCCCCGCTCCCCCCGTTTGATCTCCTCGTAGATGATGGACATGACCAGCCGCTGGACAGCGGGCTCCGGAGGGGCGGCCTCCAGGCCGAAGGCGGCGCACTCCTTCTGATACAGGCCGGTGCGGATGGTGCCGTCGGTGGCAAGGATGGCGGGGCGGCGCTTCCCCTGGGCCACCAAGGTCCGGGCGGTCTCCCGGATCATGTGGAGGATGGGGATGCCGATCTCCTGCTGGATGCGGTCCACGAAGTAGTGGGAGGTGTTGCAGGGGATGGCGATGACGGTGCAGCCGCACTCCTCCAGCAGGCGGGCGTCGGCCAGCAGGCGCTGGTACATAGGCTCGGTGTTCCCGGTGAGGATGGAGGCGGTCCGGTCCGGGACCCCGGTGTCAGACAGGATCAGGGCGGGCAGATGCTCCTGGTCGCAGGAGGCCTCTGTCCGGTCCAGCACGTACTGATAGAACACCTGGGTGGCCTGGGGCCCCATCCCCCCCAGCACGCCCAGCTTGGGCTCCCGGGGCTCTCTGGCGCCCTTGGCGCCGCGGGTCTTGACAGTTGACATGGCTTCCCTCCAGTCTGCTCAGTTCTCCGGGACCTTGTTGTGGCGGTCAAAGCGGACCATGTTGCCGATGTGGGTCTTCCATACCCGCCAGATGCGGGCCGGGGTATAGTCCCGGTGGTACTCCAGGCTGTGGGTGGACGCCCCCGCCCGGATCAGGGCCTTCATCTGGGGGTGATATGCCTTGGGGATGAATTTGAAGGCCACCTTTTTGGGAACCATCCGCCACAGGGCGTGGTTTTTGGTGATGACGAAGGGCAGCTCCCGGTGTTCGATCCGGTCCTCCACCAGCAGCTTGGCGATGTTGTATCCCGCGCCAGTGACGTAGTAATTGCTGCGCCCCTGGCGGCAGTTGATCTCGAAGAGCTTGTACTTGCCGTCCCGGCTGTCGTACTTGATGTCAAAGTTGGAGAAGCCGGTGTAATGCAGCTCCTCCAGCAGCTGTTTGATCTTCAGGGAAAGGGCCTCGTCGTACTCGGTGATGATGACGGCGTGGTTGCCGATGCCGTGGGGGGAGTGCTCCTCCAGCAGCACATGGCCCAGGCACATCAGCTTCACCTGGCCGCTGCGGTCGGAGTAGTTGGTCATCACCCGCATGTAGGTGTCGTCTCCGGGGATGAACTCCTGGATCACCATATGGTCGGGGTAGCCGGAGGCGTACACCAGGTCCAGAGCGTGGAGCAGCTCCTCCCAGGTCTGACAGATGAAGACCTTCTTCACCCCCTCGAATTCGTGCTCCCAGTAGGCCACGCTGTCGGCCGGCTTGGCCACATAGGGGGGGCCGAAGGGCAGGGTGAAGTCGTGGCCCATGGAGCCGTCGTAGATAAAGGTGGCCGGGTGGTCGATGCCGTGCTGGTCGCACAGCTCGTAGAAGTGCTCCTTGTTGATGAGGCGGTCCAGCAGGGCGCCGTCGATGTAGGGGGCCACCACATTTCGGGGAAACTGGTCCTTCAGGTGGGCGCACAGCTGCACATAGCTGTCCCCGCAGCCCAGGACGATGACGGTCTTGTGGGAGAACTCCAGGGCCACCTTCTCTACATTGGAGAGGAAGACGGCGGGGTCCTCGTTGTCGGGGCAGGTGCGGTAGTCGATGATGGAGCTGAAGGCACAGGGGAAGGTGTGGAACTTGCCGAAGGCCACGCTCTTCACCCCATAGGCCTCGTGAAAGGCACGGGCCACACTGTAAACATTGATATCGCCGCCGAAGAGCAGCGGCTGAAAAGACACGGTTCTGGACATAGCAAACACCTTTTTCTTGAAATCGCAGGGAGGATCACCGGTACTGGCGGACACAGCCCCGGGCGTACATGGGGTCCAGGTCGAAGGAGACCACATCTCCGGCGGAGCACTTCAGATCGGTGACATCCACCAGGGTCTCGCTCACGCCCACAGAGCCGATGACCCGGGCCCGCTGGCCGTTCACCCGGACATAAAGCCGCCTGCCCCGCCGCCAGCGGCCCAGGGTGCCCAGCAGGCCGGCGGGACGGGGCCGCTCCCCCCCGAAGCCGTGCCGCTAGCCCACAGGGCCCCCCCCCACCCCGGCGGGCGCGTTCACAACGGCGGCCCTTTCCCCCCCCNGCGGGCAAGATCGCAGTGCATCAGGGCGTAGGACCCCGCGGCGTGGACGGTGCCGGTCTCAAAGCCGGCGGCGTGGATGGCGTCCAGCACCCGCTGGAACTGCTGGAGCTGGTGCTCCGCCTCCTGGCCGGCTGGGGCGGCGTGGATCTGGGTGTAAATGCCGGACAGGGCCACGTTGGGCAGGGAGCGGTAGGCCAGCAGGATCTTCTCCGGCTCCCCCACCAGGAAGCCGCCGAAGCCCATGCCGGTGTCTACCTGGATGTGGGCCTCGGCCACGGTGGAGCGGTTCTCCGCCAGGGCGTTGAGGGCCAGGCCCGTGTCCACGGAGGAGATGGTGCACACCACGTTCAGGTCCACCAGCCGCTCCAGCACCTCCCGGTCAGTGGTGGAGCGGAGCATGAGGATCTCCTCGTCCACAAAGCCGGCCTTCCGCAGCGCCTCGGCCTCCTCCGCCTCGCTGACGGCGAAGCGGCCGATGCCCTCGGCCCGGAGCAGCTCGGCCATCTCGGCGATGCCGGCGCCCCCGGCGTCTCCCGAGAGGACGCCGTAGACGGCGGCCCCTCCGGCACGGCGCTTCACCACCCTGATGTTCTGCTTTACGGCCGCCTTCTCAATGACCAGCACCCGCATGGCACAGCCCCCTTTTTCTCTCTGTTGGGAAGGAGAGAGATACGTCTCCCTCCAGTGTAACCATTTAACGATTCATTCTATCACCCTTTTGAGAGAAACGCAACGGAAAACCGCGAGGGGGCCGCATTTTTCCAGGGAGGGGCGGAGAGCCGCGCCCTGCGGGGACCGGGTGGAAAAGCGGCGAAAAGCAAAAGTCCGGCCTTGTGCTTTTTCGGGAAAAATGGTATGATTATTCGATCGGTGTCTCCATGCAGCAGGAGGGGCCGGACGACCATCAAATCCCCCTCAGGAGGTTGCGATCTATGAGACAGCAGACCACCCGAATTTCCCCGGAGGACATCTCCCGCCAGCTCCAGTACTGCCGGGAGGTCGCGGCCCTCAGCGCCGCCCGGCCCGCCCAGCCCCTGGCCTTTGTGGACACCTACGGCTGCCAGCAGAACGAGGCGGACTCCGAGCGCATCCGGGGCTATCTCCGGGAGATGGGCTACGGCTTCACCCAGGACGAGGAGCAGGCCCAGATCATCGTGCTCAACACCTGCGCCATCCGGGAGCATGCGGAGCAGCGGGTGCTGGGCAACCTGGGCGCCCTGGTCCACGTGAAGCGCCGCCACCCGGAGCAGATCATCTGCGTGTGCGGCTGCATGGCCCAGGAGGCCCATGTGGCGGAGAAGATCAAGCAGTCCTTCCGCCATGTGGACCTGGTGTTCGGGCCCCACGCCCTCTGGCGCTTTCCCGAGTTCATCCACACCCTGCTCACCCAGCGGGGGCGGGTGTTCCAGGTGGCGGAGGAGGCGGGCTCCATCTCCGAGGGCATCCCGGTGGTGCGGCAGGACCGGGTAAAGGCCTGGGTGTCCATCATGTACGGGTGCAACAACTTCTGCTCCTACTGCATCGTGCCCTATGTGCGGGGCCGGGAGCGCTCCCGCAGGCCGGAGGACATCCTGGCCGAGGTGGAGCAGCTGGCGGCGGAGGGGTACCGGGACATCACCCTGCTGGGCCAGAACGTGAACTCCTACGGCAAGGACCTGGAGGAGCCCCTGGACTTCGCAGACCTGCTGGAGCGGGTGAACGCCGTGCCCGGGGACTTCCTGATCCGCTTTATGACCTCCCACCCCAAGGACGCCACCCAGAAGCTGTTCGAGACCATGGCCCGGTGCGGGAAGGTGGCCCCGGTGCTCCACCTGCCCTTCCAGGCGGGCAATGACCGGGTGCTCCGGGCCATGAACCGCCACTATGACCGGGCGCAGTACCTGGCCGAGGTGCGGCGGCTGAAGGAGCTCATCCCGGACATCGTGCTCACCTCCGACGTGATCGTGGGCTTTCCCGGGGAGACCACGGAGGAGTTTGAGGAGACCCTGTCCCTGCTGGAGCAGGTGCGGTTCGATGCCCTGTTCACCTTTATCTTCTCCCCCCGGGTGGGGACCCCCGCCGCCCAGATGGACGACCCCATGCCCCACCAGCAGAAGCAGGCCAACTTCCAGCGCCTGGTGGACCTCCAGAACCAGATCTCCGCGGAGAAGCACGCGGCCTATGTGGGGAAGACCCTGCGCTGCCTGATCGACGGGGACAGCGGGGACGCCCGGTATCCCCTGGCCGCCCGCACGCCGGGCAACCGGCTGGTGCGGCTGGACGGCCCGGCGGAGCTGATCGGCCAGTTCCGGCAGGTGCGGATCACCGACGCCAACACCTGGTCCCTGTTCGGGGAGCTGGCGGAGTGAGGGGGGAGCCCCCGCCCCAAGGGCCCCGCAGGGGGACGGGAGGCGGGGCTACTCCAAGTCCCGGACCCGGCCGCCCAGGGCCAGGCCCATGGACAGCCCGGCCCGGAAGAGGGCCTGCTCCTCCAGGCTGTGCAGCTCCTGCTGCTCCTCCCAGAGGCGGCGGAAGGAGCGGGCGGCGGGGCCCTGCAGCAGGTCCTCCAGCCCCCGCCGGCGGGCGTCCGTCTGGATGGAGAGCCGGCCGTAGCCGGTGGGCTCCTCCTGGAGATAGCGGACGACCAGATGTTCCTGGGCGTATTGATATAAGTGGTCCCAAAAAGAAGTCATAAACAATAGCGCTCCCTTCTGCGGGTTATCGTATTTTGATTATAACATGCCAAAAATGGCATGTCAATACGAGGTGTGTAAATGGCGACGTTTTCAACGCGGCTTCAGGAACTGAAAGAGACCAAGAAACTGTTGCAGAAAGATGCGGCAAAGGCGCTGGATGTGCCCCTCCGCACCTATCAGAGGTATGAACACGGTCAGCAGGAACCCCAACTGTCCACCCTGATCCGGATGGCGGATTTTTACGGGGTCACCCTGGACTACCTGGCGGGACGGAGCGACCAGGGGGGGCCGGAGGAGAGCTGACCCCCGGGAGGCGCGCTGGCGGTTAGTGCGCCTCCTGTCTGTTTCGTTGTACTTTTCCACACTTTCCACAGGATTTTGCACTTTTTACTTTTATTTTACCGAAAGGCGGTGCCGATATGGCTGAGATCACCCCCATGATGCGCCAATACCTGGAGATGAAGGAGCGGTATCCCGACTCCATCCTCTTTTTCCGGCTGGGGGATTTTTATGAGATGTTCAACGAGGACGCCAAGCTGGTCTCCCGGGAGCTGGACCTGACGCTCACCACCCGGGACCGGAACAAGCCCCCGGAGGAGCGCACCCCCATGTGCGGCGTGCCCTACCACTCCTGCGAGAGCTACATCGCCCGCCTCATCGCCAAGGGCTACAAGGTGGCCATCTGCGAGCAGACCGAGGACCCGGCCCAGGCCAAGGGGCTGGTGGACCGGGACATCATCCGCATCATCACCCCCGGCACCCTCATCGACTCCTCCATGCTGGAGGAGGGGAAAAACAACTACATCGGCGGGGTGTACGCCGACTCCCGGGCGCTGGGGCTGTGCCTGTGCGACATCTCCACCGGCGAGTTCTACGTCACCTCCTTTCCGGCGGGGGCGGAGGCCATGGACCACCTGAAAAACGAGCTGGGCCGCTTCTCTCCCCGGGAGGCGGTGCTCTCCGACGGGGCCTGGAGCCTGGAGGGCCTGCCCCAGTTCCTGCGGGAGCGGCTGGACTGCCGCTGTGAGAACGGGGGGGAGGCCCGCTTCCGCTATGAGGCCGCCCTGCCCCTGGTGCAAAAGCAGTTCCGCACCGGGCTGGACAGCCTGCCCCCGGAGGACCAGGCCTGCGTGCAGTGCGCCGGGGGGCTGCTCTCCTACCTGTACGAGACCCAGAAGACCGACCTGAGCCACATCGCCGCCCTCACCTGCTACACCGCGGGCCAGTTCATGGAGCTGGACCTGAACGCCCGGCAGACCCTGGAG
This sequence comes from Clostridium phoceensis, assembly GCF_001244495.1. Classification (NCBI taxonomy): domain Bacteria; kingdom Bacillati; phylum Bacillota; class Clostridia; order Eubacteriales; family Clostridiaceae; genus Clostridium; species Clostridium phoceensis. The sequence continues at coordinate 680,051 of NZ_LN866274.1, forward strand.
CTCACCGAGACCCTGCGGGGCAAGGAGAAGAAGGGCTCCCTGCTGTGGGTGCTGGACAAGACACGCACCGCCATGGGGCGGCGGCTGATCCGGGGATGGATGGAGCGCCCCCTCCTCTCCCCGGTGCAGATCAACCGCCGGCAGCAGGCGGTGAGCGATCTGGTGGAGGACATCATCACCCGGGAGGAGGTAGTGCTCTGCCTGAAGGAGATCACCGACCTGGAGCGCCTGATCGGCAGGGTGGTGTACGGAACCGCCGGGGGCCGGGACCTGGCCGCCCTGTCCGCCGGACTGGGCAGGCTGCCCCGGCTGCGGGAGCTGCTGGAGGGCTGCCCCTCCGCCCTGATCCAGTCCCTGCGCCGGGAGATGGACGACCTGCCCCAGCTGCGGGCGCTGCTCAGCTCCGCCCTGGTGGACGAGCCCCCCTTCTCCGTGCGGGAGGGCAAGTTCATCCGTCCGGGGTACAGCGAGGAGGTGGACCGCCTGCGCAACGTGATCGACCACGGGGCAGAGATGCTGGCCGACCTGGAGACCCGGACCAAGGAGCAGACCGGCATCAAGAACATGAAGGTGAGCTACAACAAGGTGTTCGGCTACTACATCGAGGTGGCCAAGTCCCAGACCGGGCTGGTGCCCCCCGACTGGGCCCGGAAGCAGACCACCGTCAACGCCGAGCGGTACATCAGCCAGGAGCTGAAGGACCTGGAGCACACCATCCTCTCCGCCCAGGACAAGGTGGTGGCCCTGGAGTACCAGCTCTTCTGCCAGCTGAAGGAGCAGACCTGCGCCCACGTGGCCCAGATCCAGAAGGCTGCCGCCGCCGTGGCCCAGGTGGATGTGCTCACCTCCTTCGCGGTGGTGGCCGCCGTCAACGGCTACTGCATGCCCCAGGTGGACGGCTCCGACTCCCTGAGCATCTCCGAGGGGCGCCACCCGGTGGTGGAGAAGGTGCTCCCCGCCGGCACCCCCTTTGTCCCCAACGACACCCACATGGACAGCGGAGAGGACCTGTGCGCCATCATCACCGGCCCCAACATGGCGGGCAAGTCCACCTACATGCGCCAGGTGGCCCTCATCGTCCTCATGGCCCAGATGGGCTCCTTCGTCCCCGCCCGCTCCGCCCGCATCGGCGTGGTGGACCGGGTGTTCACCCGCATCGGGGCCAGCGACGACCTCTCCTCCGGACAGTCCACCTTCATGGTGGAGATGAACGAGGTGGCCGGACTGCTGAAGAACGCCACCGCCCGCTCCCTGCTCATCCTGGACGAGATCGGCCGGGGGACCTCCACCTATGACGGCATGGCCATCGCCCGGGCGGTGCTGGAGTACTGCGCCGACCGGAAACGGCTGGGGGCCAAGACCCTGTTCGCCACCCACTACCACGAGCTCACCGCCCTGGAGGGGGAGATCCCCGGGGTGAAGAACTACAACATCGCCGCCAAGAAGCGGGGGAACGACCTGATCTTCCTGCGGAAGATCGTCCGGGGGGGCGCGGACCAGAGCTACGGCATCGAGGTGGCCAAGCTGGCCGGGGTGCCCGACCGGGTCATTCGGCGGGCCCGGACCATCCTGGAGGAGCTGGAGTCGGGGAGCGGCGTCCTCCCCGCAGGGGGACCGGCCCTTCCGGCGGACGGGGAGCAGGTCTCCCTGATGGACCTGGGCAGCCAGACGGTGCTGAAAAAGCTCCGGATGACCGATGTGAACATCCTGTCCCCCATCGAGGCCCTCAACCTGCTGGCGGAGCTGAAGCAGGACCTGCAGGAGAGCTGAGGCGGGGCGGAGAGGCCCGGATGAAAGAGGAGGTGAGCGGCATGGGGCGTCCAAATTCTCGGGCGGAGCTGTGCGCCTGGGTGCTGGGACTGATGGGGGCGTTTTTCCTCCTGTTCGGCGGGGCCGTCCTGCTGTGGGACATCCCGGTGAGGGGCGCGGGGCCCGACTGGGCCTTCCTGCCCATAGGGGCCGCCCTGCTGGCGGCGGGGGGCGGGTGCGCCCTGGCCTGCCTGGCCCNGCCGGGACTATACCGTGTCCACCGGCCTGCTGTGGGGGGAGCCCCAGGAGGGGGCGGAGGTCCTCGTTTGGCTGGACCCGGACCGGCCGGGGCGGGCCTTTGTGGACCCGGATTCTGTCCGGCTGGACCTTATGGGATAAGGGGCGGGGGAGGCCCGGCCCCGTCCCGGGATCTGTATTCTGACTATTATGACCAAAAACGGCCCGCAGGAGCGGAGCTTTGAATTTCTGGAGGTGCTCTATGCCTGAGATCCAAGTGTTAGATCCCCACGTTGCCGACCTGATCGCCGCCGGCGAGGTGGTGGAGCGGCCGGCCAGCGTGGCCAAGGAGCTGATGGAAAACGCCATCGACGCGGGGGCGAGATCGGTGACCGTGGAGATCGCCCACGGCGGCCTCACTTTCCTCCGGGTCACCGATGACGGCTGCGGCATCCCGGCCCCCCAGATGAAGACCGCCTTCCTCCGCCACGCCACCAGCAAGCTGCGCACGGAGTATGACCTGGAGGCCATCGGCACCCTGGGGTTCCGGGGGGAGGCACTGGCCGCCATTTCCGCCGTCTCCCGCATCGACGTGATGAGCCGCATCCAGGATGCCCCGCTGGGGGCCTCCCTGTCCCTGGAGGGGGGCGTGGCCGGGCCGGTGGAGCAGGCGGGCTGCCCCCTGGGCACCACCATGGTGGTGCGGGACCTGTTCTACAACACCCCCGCCCGGCTGAAGTTCATGAAAAAGGACGCCGCCGAGGGGGCCGCCGTCTTCGGCGTGGTCCAGCGGGTGGCCCTGTCCCACCCGGAGGTGGCGGTGAAATTCCTCCGGGACGGAAAGCAGGAGCTGGCCACCCCCGGGGACGGACAGCTGCGCTCCGCCGTCTACGCGGTGCTGGGCCGGGATCTGGCCCTGGGCTTCACCCAGGTGGACAGCTCGGACGAGGGCATGTCCGTGTCCGGCTTCGTCTCCCAGCCCTCCTGCTGCCGGGCCAGCCGGAACTGGCAGTTCTTCTTCGTCAATGGGCGGCAGGTGAAGTCCCGGCTGATGATGGCCGCCCTGGAGGAGGCCTACCAGAACCAGAAGATGGTGGGCAAATTTCCCGGCTGTGTCCTCCATCTGACCACCAGGCTCAGCGCGGTGGACGTGAATGTGCACCCGGCCAAGACGGAGGTGAAGTTCGGCAGCGAGCGGGGGGTGTTCAGCGCGGTGTACCACGCGGTCCTCTCCGCCCTGGAGCGGGACCATGTCCGCCCCGCCGTGGCGCTGGAGAAGCCCCGGGCCCACGACACCGTGACCCCCAACCAGACCAGGCTGTCCGCCGGGGAGCTGCCCCTCCACGACGTGACCTACAGCCGTCGGGAGGTGCCCGGCCTGTCCCGGATGCCCTCCGCCGCCTCTTTCCTCTCGCCCCAGCAGCGGGAGCGCACACCCCAGCCCGCCCCGGCGGAGCCTCCCCGCCCCAGGGGCCCGATCTCTGGAGAAATGACCGCCCCCGGGGAGCGGAAGACCGGGGAGGCCCCGGCCCCCGCCTGCCCCGGTGAAGCCCAGGGCGGGATGACCTGCCACGACCGGATGGCGCCGGAGGACTTCGACCTCCTGGCCGGGACCCGGACGGAGCGCCCCGCCCCCGCGCCGGCGGAGACGCCCGCATCAGACCCGGGCCCGGCTCCGGCCCTGGAGGAGGGGCCCGCGCCCCAGATCTCCGCCCCGGCGGAGCCTGAGCCTGAGGGAGAGGCAGCCCCCTGGCGCATCGCCGGGGAGGTGCTGAACACCTACATCATCGTGGAACAGGGGGACACCATCCTGTTTATCGACAAGCACGCCGCCCACGAGCGGATGAACTTCGACCGCATGAAGGCGGAGGGCTACACCCCCATGGTGCAGACCCTGCTCACCCCGGTCACCCTCCACCCCCCGGCGGAGGAGGGGGCCGCCCTGCTGGCCAACCTGCCGCTGCTGGAGGAGTTCGGCTTCTACGCTGAGGACTTCGGCGGGGGGGCGCTGGTGGTGCGGCAGGCCCCCTTTGACGTGGACCCGGGGGACATCGAGGACACCCTGCTGGAGATCGGGGGCAGGCTGCTCACCACCGGGCGGGCGGACCCCTCCGCCGCCCGGGACGAGCTGCTCCACACCATGGCCTGCAAGGCGGCCATCAAGGGGGGCTGGCGCACCAGTCCCCAGGAGCTGGAGAAGGTGGCGGGAGCCGTCATGCGGGGAGAGGTCAAATACTGCCCCCACGGCCGGCCGGTGGCCATCGAGCTGACCCGAAAGGACCTGGAGAAGCAGTTCCGGCGGGCATGAGACCCGGCGGGAGCGGGAAAGGAGCGGACTTATGAGCTGGAACGAGATGCTTTACGCCTATCAAAAGGAGAAGGGGGGCGTATTTATGGGCAGCCGGGCAGCAGACTGGGACGGGGAGCTGGTGCTGAGCTACCGGGACGAACCGCTCATCATCCGGACGGTGGGGGAGAGCAATGGCCGGTACACTACGACCTCCATCCGCGTCCGGCTGGCGATCCATTTGGAGCGGGACTATGAGCTGCGCATCCGCCCCAAAAGTGCCATGTCCACCGGCCTCAACACGGTGCTGGGCGTCCTGGACCGGGGACTGGAGAAGCTGCCCTCCGGACCGGACCTCCACGAGGACTATGGCTGCCCGGAGGTGACCCGGGGCCGGACCATCACCACCACGGACCGGTCCTTTACCAAGCTGGTGCTGCGGGACCTGGAACTGCGCAATGCCCTGCTTGCCTCCCCCAAGGACGGCCTGCTCATCCTGCCCGGGCCGGGGCGGGAGGGGCTACACCTGGTAGAGAGTTACTCCTATCCGGACTCCATGTACACAGATTGGTACTCGGAGCCGATGAATACCGGGCCGGACTGGACGGATACAGAGGAGGAGCGCGCCGAGAAGGAAGAGAAGCTGGCGGAGCTGGCCCAGGATACCTTCTTTCCCCGGCTGGAAAAGGTGATCGGCCTGACCAAGGCCGCCCGGGGGGCGGCCCTGACCTGGAGGATGGGGACGCCGGGATGATTCGAAGGAGCGGCTGTGGTGAGCTGCGGCCGGGCGGGGCTTGACTGCCGGAGGGAAAAGTTTTCGTTGACAAACAGGATAGAGCCGCTATAATAGGCCATACAAGTGTCTTGACACCTGTATGGCCTTTTTGCCGGCAGGTGCGGGACTATCACGAAAAAAGGTGAGAGAAATGGAAAAGCTCCGCGCGTTTTTAAAGCGCAAAAACATTGAGATCTCGGCCAAGCGGTACGGCATCGACGCCCTGGGGGCCATGGCCCAGGGCCTGTTCTGCTCCCTGCTCATCGGCACCATCGTCAAGACGCTGGGCCAGCAGCTGGGGATGGAGTTCCTCATCGAAGTGGGGGGATACGCCTCGGCCATGAGCGGGGCGGCTATGGCGGTGGCCATCGGCTACGCCCTGAAGGCCCCCCCGCTGGTCCTCTTTTCCCTGGTCACGGTGGGCTATGCGGCCAATGCCCTGGGCAGCGTCACCCTGTCCGGGGGCAGCGGCGCCGGAGGCCCTCTGGCGGTGCTGTTTATCGCGGTCATCGCCGCGGAGCTGGGCAAGGCGGTGTCTAAGGAGACCAAGATCGACATCCTGGTCACCCCTCTGGTGACCATCCTGGCGGGGGGGGCCCTGTCGGCCTGGTGGGCCCCGGCCATCGGCACGGCGGCCTCCGCGGTGGGGGACTTCGTCAAGTGGGCCACTGTGCTCCAGCCCTTCTGGATGGGCATCCTGGTGTCGGTGGTCATCGGCGTGGCCCTGACCCTGCCCATCTCCTCTGCCGCCATCTGCGCCGCCATCGGGCTGACCGGCCTGGCCGGCGGGGCCGCAGTGGCGGGGTGCTGCGCCAACATGGTGGGCTTCGCCGTCCTGTCCTTCCGGGAGAACCGCTGGAGCGGCCTGATCTCCCAGGGGCTGGGCACCTCCATGCTCCAGATGGGCAACATCGTCCGCAATCCCCGGATCTGGCTCCCCGCCATCCTCGCCTCCGCGGTCACCGGCCCCCTGGCCACCTGTGTGTTCCAGTTTGAGATGAATGACCCCGCCGGGGGTGTGGCGGCTGGAATGGGGACCTGCGGTATGGTGGGCCCCATCGGGGTCTATGCCGGCTGGGTGAACGATGTGGCCACGGGGGCCAAGGCTGCCATCACCGGCATGGACTGGCTGGCCATGGCGCTGATCTGCTTTGTACTGCCCGCCGTCCTCGCTTGGCTGTTCGGGCTGTTTTTCCGTCGGATCGGCTGGATCCGGGAGGGGGACCTGACCCTGGAGTGAGCCGGGGGAGATTTGCAGGACCGTTTGGGCGGCCGGCACGCTTGCGTGCCGGCCGCCTGTCCGTCCCTGGCGACCGCCTGCTCCGCAGGTCCCTGGCCAGTTTCCTGGTGATGGGCCGGGTGTGCTGCTGGCGGCAGGATTGGCAGGGCCTGTCCCTGATGGCGGGATAGACACCCTCTTGACAGCCTTTTCTGTATCTGATAAAGTTACAGAAAACAGCTCCCTGGGAGGAGAACCGTTATGAACAGCGATTTCTGCGTGGCGGTCCACGCTCTGGTCTATCTCAACCGAAGAGGGTGCGTCCTGTCCAGCGAGGAGCTGGCCCGGAACATCTGCACTAACCCCGCCCGGGTGCGGAAGGTGCTCGCCCGTATGAAAAAGGACGGCCTGGTGGAGACCAAGGAGGGCAGCTCCGGCGGAGGCTACCGCTTTGCCAAGGGGGCGGGGGAGGTGTCCCTGGCCCAGGTGGCCCGGGCGCTGGAGGTGCGCTTCGTCTCCACCTCCTGGCACAGCGGCAGCCAGGAGGTGAAGTGTCTGGTGGCCACCGGCATGGCTCAGGTGATGGATGCCCTTTTTGATGACCTGGACGGCCGGTGCATGGCCCGGCTGGAGGAGATCACAGTGGAACAGGTGGACCGGAAGCTCTCCGGCGGACCCTGCCCCGGCGGCGGATGATCCCGCCGCAGAGAACAGTGCAAATGGAGGTTTTTTATGGGGTTTGATCTGGAGATCAGCGTTCCGGCGCTGACGGTTTTCATACAGGGCATTCTCAGCTTCTTCTCCCCCTGCGTCCTGCCTCTGGTCCCCTTATATGTGGGCTATCTGGCAGGCGGGGCCAAGACGGTGGAGGCGGACGGCACCATCCGCTACCCCAGGGGGCGGGTGATGTGGAACACCCTGTTTTTTGTGCTGGGGATCAGCGCCACCTTTTTCCTGCTGGGCTTCGGCTTCACCGCTTTGGGGCAGTTTTTCAGCGATAACCGGCTGTGGTTTGCCCGGATCAGCGGCATTATCATGGTGCTGTTCGGGCTGTACCAGCTGGGGGTGTTTGGACATTCCATGGCGCTGGAGCGGGAGCACAGGCTGCCCTTCCGGCTGGGCGGCCGGACCATGGGGCCGCTGGTGGCCCTGGTCCTGGGCTTTACCTTCAGTTTCGCTTGGACCCCCTGTGTAGGGCCGGTGCTGGGGAGCGTGCTCCTGATGGCCTCATCCTCGGCTTCGGCCCCGGCAGCGGCGCTGCTCATCGGGGTGTACACCCTGGGCTTTGTGCTGCCCTTCCTAGCGGTGGGGCTGTTCACCGGCGGGGTGCTGTCCTTCTTCAAGCGGCACCAGCAGGTGGTGCGCTGGACGGGGAAGGCGGGGGCGGCTCTGCTGATCCTGATGGGGGTGATGACCTTTACCGGCTTTATGAACGGCTTCACCGAATATCTGTCCCAGACCGGCTCCGCCGTGCCTCAGAGTCAGAGCGTCGGCAGCGGGGAGGAGCCGTCCGCCTCCACAGATGCAGACAACGGTGCGTCGGAGCCGCCGGTGGTCCCTGCCCCTGACTTTACCCTGGTGGACCAGTACGGGGAGGAGCACAGTCTGTCCGATTACAAGGGCAAGACCATTTTTCTCAATTTCTGGGCCACCTGGTGCGGCCCCTGCCGGGGGGAAATGCCGGATATCCAGGCGCTGTATGAGGAGTATGGCGGGAACCAGGGGGACCTGGTGGTACTGGGAGTGGCCGCCCCTGGGCTGGGGCAGGAGGGGACCCAGGAGGAGATCGCCATCTTCCTGGAAGAGAACGGCTATACCTTCCCCACAGTGATGGACACGGAGTACCAGCTCACCTATCAGTACGGCATCCGGGCCTACCCCACCACCTGGATGATCGACGGGGAGGGCAATCTCTACGGCTATGTGGAGAGCGCCATGACAGGGGAGATCATGAGGGATATCGTGGAACAGACCATGGAGGCCCAGCCATAAAAAAGAAACATGCCCCGCCCGCTCCAATGGGAGCGGGCGGGGCATGTTTGACTGTGTGGGTCCATCAGGGGGAGGTGGTGTAGAGGGAAGAAGTATCCTCAGCTCCATCCGTCATGGCGTACCAGCGATCGGCTTGGGCATGGGTGCGGGCGATGCGGGTGTCGGTGAGAACGCCCAGCTCCTCCAGAACGGCCAGGGTGTGGGAGGCCTGGGGGGTGAGGGTGATGGCCACGGAGCCGCCCCGGTGCACCATGCTGTCCTGCTCCGTCAGGTAGAAGCTGAAGTCCAGGTCAGCCTCACAGGTGTTCTCCCGGCGGTCCTGGTCCTCAAAAAGGTAGCGGGTGCCGATGGTGCCCGCGTCGAAATCGGTCAGCACGGCCTGCCACAGCTGCTCCGCCTGGGCGGCGGAGAGGGAGGCAGACTCGTGGCTCTGGGTCTGGATGTCCCAGAGATCGTAGACGTACGCCTCCGTCAGGCTCCAGTCCGCGGACTGGTCAAGTCCATAGCCGGCCCGGACGAAGCTCCGGTCAGAGACCAGCTGATCCAGAGCCCATGTGACGGTGCCCTCCATCCCCTGCTCCGCCCGGTACAGCGGAACGCCGTGGTAGTAGCGGCGGATGCTCTGTCCGTTGGACAGGGTGTAGGAGAGGGAGATGTAGAAGGAGTCGTCATAGATGCTATCCTCCCTGGAGCGGGCAGCTACGATGGCCTGGTGGAGGGCGGTGATCTGGGCGACCTGCTCCGGGTCGGTGATCTGGACGCTCCCGCCGAAGCCGTCGCTGGGATAGGTGCTGCCCTCCAGATCCACAGTCACCTGGCTCACCTCGCCGGAGGCGGGGACGTAGTCCTGATAGCCGGTGAGATCCAGCCGGATGCACAGGAACAGGGCGGAGAGCAGCGCCAGCAGGACCAGGCAGCCCGGCCAGGCGGAGAAGACGCGGAAGGACTTGCGCAGCAGCATCTCCGCCAGAAAATAGCCCACTGCAGCCCAGAAGAGGATGGACAGCACCAGGGAGAGCTGGCCGTCTCCGAACAGCACATAGTAGGTAAAGGTGCCGCCGGAGAGACCGGCGCAGACGGCCACCCCGTACTTGAAGATGGGGCGGACCACCCGCACGGAGACCACGTCTCCCGCCGACTCCATCTGGCGGGCGCGGTAGATCAACAGGGCGGCCGCAGACAAGGCCACCCCCACACCGGCGTAGACCGCCACCACGGCGGGCTGGGCAAGCTGATAGGCCCCGCTGTCCGCAGCCTGGGTCCAGGATACAGCACCGCCCAGTTTCTCCAGAGGGGTGAGCCAGGCCACAGCCTGCTGGGTGGTGCCGCTCAGGCCGTTGTAGCCGTAGAGAAACAGGTAGAGCACCGAGTCCATCAGCGTGCTGATGATAGCCGCCAGGCAGTTCAGCACCCCGTAGAAGACAGGCAGAGCCAGCAGATGGCCGGTGAACATGGCACAGAAGACGGCAAAGGAGTAGAAGAAGAGGCAGGAGGCGGACTGGACCAGCAGCCATATGGCCAGCGCCTTCAGATCCAGACAGTTCCCCACAGCCTCGCCGGCCAGGGTGAGGCCAAAGATGGCGGCGTTGGGCAGCAGCAGGAAGCTGAGCCCGGACAGATAGTTGGTGAAAAACAGAGCCTCCCGCCGCAGGGGCAGGGCGTGCATCATGCAGGCGGAGCGGCTGGCATCCAGATAGCTGAACACCGCCATAGCGGCCAGCAGGCCAAAGATGACGGCCAGCACCGTGCCCAAGTTCAGGGAGTAGCCCACCGAGACCCGGGAAAAATAGTCCAGGCTGTGCGCAAGGTCCTCCAGAGCCCAGTTCTGCCCCCGCTGGATCGTGGTGAGCAGATTGAGGGGCAGGGCAAACAGCCAGATCACCGAGTACAGGGCCCAGATGGGCCAGAAGCGGCTGAGGTTTTTGCGGTAGAGGGTGGAATTAAAGCATGATGTCACGGACCGCATAGTCCTCACCTCCCAGTTCATAGATAAAGATCTCCTCCAGCGTCAGAGGCAGGGCCTCCATCAGGATGGGCTGGAACGCGGCGAGCCGGCTTTTGATGACGTCGGAGCTGCCCCGGACGATCAGGGTGTGGATGCGGCCCACCTGGGTGACATGGAGCAGGTCCAGGTCCTCCGGCAGCTTGGGCATCTCCGGCTCCTGAAATACGATCTGCATCTTGACCACGTTGTCCTGAAGATCGGTGAGGGAGCGCTGCAGGAGCACCTTGCCCCGGCTGAGGATGCCCACGTGGTCGCACACGTCTTCCAGTTCCCGCAGATTGTGGGAGGAGACCAGCACCGTGGTCCCCCGCTGGGCCACGTCCCCCATGAGCAGGGACCAGACCTGACGCCGCATCACCGGGTCCAGGCCGTCTACCGGCTCGTCCAAGACCAGCAGGTCGGGGTTGCAGCACAGAGCCAGCCAAAAGGCGGACTGCTTCTGCATCCCCTTGGACAGGCGGCGGATGGGCTGTTTCTCGTCTACTGCCGGGAAGGCCTCCTTCAGCACCTGATAGCGCTTGTCATCAAAGGCGGGATACAGCCCCCGGTAAAACTTCATCATGTCCCGGGTGGAGGCGGACAGAAAGTAGTACAGGTCGTCGGGGATAAAGGCCACCCGGGACTTCACCGCCGGATTTTCGTACACCGGCGCCCCGTCCACCGTGATGGTGCCCGAGTCGGGGCGGTAGATGCCGGTGATGTGCCGCAGGATGGTGGACTTTCCCGCGCCGTTAGGGCCCACCAGCCCATAGATGGAGCCCTTCTCCACCTCCATGGTGAGCCCATCCAGGGCGCGGAAGCCGTCGAAGGTCTTGACGACGTTGTTTACCTTGATCATTGGACCTCTCCCCCTTTTTCCCGGATGCGGGCGATCAGCCGATCCCGCGTGACCCCCAGGTACAGCAGCTCGGCTGTCAGACTGTCGAACTGCCCCAGCAGCCGGTCCCGCCGCTCCTCATCCACCCCGGTGCGGGGGGCCGCGAAGCTGCCCTTCCCAGGGATAGAATAGACATAGCCCTCCGCCTCCAGGGACTCATAGGCCCGCTGGATGGTGTTGGGGTTGATGGCAAGATTGCTGGCCAGGGACCGCACAGAGGGGAGCTTTTCCCCCTCCTGGATGGCGCCGCTCACCATCAGCCGGCGCAGATTGTCCCGCACCTGCTCGTAGATGGGCCGGGCATCCCGGTAGTCCAGATTCAGCATACTGCCGCCTCCCTTCAAACTGTATTCACTGTATTAGTACAGTTAGTCTATGCGGACGGGACCGAAAAATCAAGCAAGAAATCCTTAAGATTTTCTTAGGATTTATCTCAGGGGGAGAGAGGACCGTCAGATCTCCACGCAAAAAGGGAGAAGATTTACCATTTCTTAATCTGTTTCCGTTTGAAAAAGGCGAGCGGCCGTGATATAGTATAGGCGAAAAGAGCATCAGAAGAAGGAGGCTCCCACACATGACTGCGACTGTCGGATTTATCGGAACGGGGAACATGGGCGCTGCTCTGGCCCGGGCCGTCTGTAAAACTGTGCCCCCCCAGCAGGTGCTGCTGGCCAACCGCACCCCCGCCAAGGCGGAAGCCCTGGCCGAAGAGCTGGGCTGCGCCGCAGGTACCAATGAAGAGGTTGCCCGCGCCTGCCGGCTGATCTTTCTGGGAGTGAAGCCCCAGGTGATGGGGGAGATGCTGGCCTCTCTTACCCCTGTGCTGAAGGAGCGGGAGGACTGCTTTGTGCTGGTGACCATGGCCGCCGGCCTGACCTGTGCCCGGATCCGGGAGATGGCGGGGGTGGACTGCCCGGTGATCCGGGTGATGCCCAACACCCCCGCGGCCATCGGCGAGGGGGTGCTCCAGTTCTGCGGCCTGGGGACCACGGAGGAGGATATGGCCTCCTTCCGAAACCTGATGGCCCCCGCCGGGCTGGTGGATCAGGTGCCTGAGGGGCTGATAGACGCAGCCAGCTGCGTGTCCGGCTGCGGCCCCGCTTTTGCCTACCTGTTCCTGGAGGCCCTGGCGGACGGCGGGGTGGCCTGCGGCCTGCCCCGGGACAAGGCGCTGGCCTACGCCGCCCAGATGCTGGCCGGGTCGGCCCGGATGGTGCTGGAGACCGGCGCTCACCCCGGTGCCCTGAAGGACGCGGTGTGCTCCCCCGGGGGCAGCACCATCCAAGGGGTGCGGGCGCTGGAAAAGGGCGGTCTGCGGGCCGCCGCCATGGACGCGGTGCTGGCCGCCTATGAAAAGACGCAGGAATTGGGGAAAAAATAAGGGGCAGGCGGAGCCAGGGAGGACAGGGGAACGGCCCTGTCCTCCGGCTCCCGAGCTGAATAAAGGGGTTTGATGCTATGAAGATCGTGGTCAAGGTGGGCACCTCCACTCTGGCGCATGCCACGGGGCGGCTGAACATCCGCCATGTGGAGGAGCTGGTCAAGGTGCTCTCCGACCTGAAGAATGCAGGACACCAGATCATCCTGGTGTCCTCCGGCGCCATCGGCATGGGGGTGGGCAAGCTGAATCTGCCCTGCCGGCCCACTGACATGCCCGGCAAGCAGGCGGCCGCCGCCGTGGGACAGTGCGAGCTGATGTACACCTACGACCGGCTGTTCACCCAATACAACCACACTGTGGCCCAGATCCTCCTCACTGGGGAGGACATCGACCACAGCGACCGGAGGGAGAACTTCCAGAACACCATCTTCCGCCTGCTGGAGCTGGGCGCCCTGCCGATCATCAACGAGAACGACACCGTGGCCACCGCTGAGATCAAGGTAGGGGACAACGATACCCTGGGGGCCGTGGTGGCCTGCACAGTGAAAGCGGACCTGCTGGTCCTGCTCAGCGATATCCAGGGGCTCTACACCGCAGATCCCCGCAAGGACCCGGGTGCCCGGCTGATCCCGGTGGTGGAGGAGATCACTGCCGACATCGAGGCGCTGGCCGGCGGGGCTGGCTCCGGCCTGGGCACGGGGGGCATGGCCACCAAGCTGCGGGCCGCCCGCATGGTGACCGGCCAGGGCTGCGACATGATCATCACCAACGGGGACCAGCCCCAGCTGCTCTATGATATCGTGGAGGGGAAGCAGGTGGGGACCCGGTTCCTGGGCCGGCGGGCCTGACGGGGCTCAAAGGCGAAGGACCACAAGGAGGCGGAAGGGATGACCACACAAGAACTGCTTGCGCGTGCCAGACAGGCCAGAGGGGCCATGGCTCTGGCGGATACACAGACCAAGGACCGGGCCCTGCTGGCCATGGCGGAGGAGCTGGAGGCGGACACGGCCCCCATCCTGGCGGCCAACGCCCTGGATCTGGAGGGGGCCCGGGGCCGCATCTCCGAGGTGATGCTGGACCGGCTGGCCCTCAGCCCGGACCGGATCGCCGGCATGGCGAAGGGGATCCGGGAGGTGGCGGCCCTCCCTGACCCGGTGGGGGCTGTCCTCAGCCGGGTGGAGCGGCCCAACGGGCTGGTGATCGAGAAGACCGCCGTCCCAATGGGAGTCATCGCCATCATCTATGAGAGCCGGCCCAATGTCACCAGCGACGCCGCAGCCCTGGCCCTGAAGGCGGGCTCCGCCTGTGTGCTCCGCTGCGGGAAGGAGGCCCACCGCTCCGCCGCGGCCATCGTCTCCGCCCTGTGCCGGGGCCTCTCCCGGGCCGGACTGCCCCAGGAGGCCCTGTGTCTGGTGGAGGACACCACCCGGGCCTCCGCACACGAGCTGATGACCGCCAGCGGATACGTGGACCTGCTCATCCCCCGGGGGGGCGCGGGGCTGATCCGGGCCTGTGTGGACAATGCCACCGTCCCCGTCATCGAGACGGGCACCGGCATCTGCCACGTCTATGTGGACCGGGCGGCGGACCTGGACATGGCGCTGGACATCCTGGAGAACGCCAAGTGCAGCCGGCCCAGCGTGTGCAACGCCGCCGAGGTGTGCCTGGTCCACCGGGAGGCGGCCCCGGTCTTTCTGCCCCGGATGCGGGAGCGGCTGACGGATGCCAGGGCAGCCCGGGGGGAGCGGCCGGTGGAGCTGCGCCTGGACGGGACGGCGGCCGGGATCATCCCCGGCACGCCCGCGGGTCCGGAGGACTTCGACACCGAGTTTTTGGACTATATCCTGGCTGTCCGGGTGGTGGACGGGACGGAGGAGGCCATCCGCCACATCGCAGCCCACTCCACCGGCCACTCGGAGGCCATCGTGACAGAGGACGGGGAGGCGGCCCGGCGCTTCCTGGCGGCGGTGGACTCAGCGGCGGTGTACTGGAACGCCTCCACCCGCTTCACCGACGGGGGGGAGTTTGGCCTGGGCTGCGAGATGGGCATCTCCACCCAGAAGCTCCACGCCCGGGGCCCCCTGGGGCTGGCCGAGCTGTGCAGCTTCAAGTTCGTGATCCGGGGCGGGGGACAGATCCGCTGAGGCGCCCCCTCTCTTTTCCAGCTGACAAATGCGCGGTCTCCGGGTATGATGGGAGCAGAGCGACACTCTCATCAGAGCCGTGAGCCAGATATCGCGGGGACGGCCCAGAACCGCCCGCCGCGGCATCCCATTTCCGCCCCCCTTTTCCCAACTGGGTGAAAGGGAGGAAAATACCCATGAAAGGACTGATATCCGATGCACAAGCATCTGCTGGAGTTCTGCCGCCTGACGGGAGAGCTCCTGGAAAGCGAGCCGGTGCGGATGATGGGCCGCTGGCAGCACCACGGCCGGATCACCACCCTGGACCACTCCCTGTTCGTGGCCTACCTGTCCTTCCGGGCAGCCCGGTGGCTGCGTCTGGATGAACGGGCCGCCGCCCGCGGGGGCCTGCTCCACGACCTGTACCTCTATGACCCCCGGGACAAGTCCGCCCACCCCGGCAGCCAGTGCTTCGACCACCCCAGGGCCGCAGCCCGGAATGCCGAGCAGGTGACCAAGCTCTCCGATAAGGAGCGCAACATTATCCTGTCCCACATGTGGCCCCTGGGCGGGGCACTGCCCCGGTCCCTGGAGGCCCTGCTGGTGGACCTGGTGGATACCTTCTGCGCGGGGCTGGAGCTCTCCCACATCTATCACCCAGGCCGCCTGCGGGAGAAGCTGGGCGTGGTCCCCCTGGCGGGTTCCCCCCAGGCCGACGCGGCCTGATCTGCTCCGCACCTCCTCATGCCCCGGCAGCGTCTGCTGCCGGGGCATTTTTAGACATTTTCAGGAAAAGAGAGACTGGAATAAAAAATTTCGGAAAAATTTCGAAAATTTCTCGAAAAATTCTCTTGAACCCAGGAAAATTTCTTGCTATTATGCTATAATGGTTGGGGATATCCGCATAACGTTCCGGATTTGTGCAGTTTGATGGAGAAGCCCCACGCATGTCCGTGCTGATCGGCACTGCCGTCACAATAGAGGAACAGAGAGCAAGCAGATTTGGTGACCGACCCGGCCAGGTACCGGCGGTCCACGTAAGGAAGGAAGTTGTTTATGATCGCACACGGGAAGGATATCAAGGTATTCACCGGAAACTCCAACCCCAAGCTGGCCCAGAACATCTGTCAGGAGCTGGGCATCCCTCTGGGCGACTCCGAGGTGGGAGCCTTCTCCGACGGGGAGAATTTCGCCTCTATCTATGAGACCGTCCGCGGCTCCGACGTCTTTGTGGTGCAGTCCACCTGCTCCTTCCGCAAGGACGACAAGAGCGGTTCCGTCAACGATGCGCTGATGGAGCTGCTCATTATGATCGACGCCCTGCGCCGGGCCTCCGCCGGCCGGATCACCGCTGTGATCCCCTACTTCGGCTACGCCCGCCAGGACCGCAAGACCAAGCCCCGAGACCCCATCTCAGCCAAGCTGGTGGCCAACCTGATCGCGGAGGCCGGCGCAGACCGGGTGCTGACCATGGACCTGCACGCCAACCAGATCCAGGGCTTCTTCGACATCCCGGTGGACAACCTGCTGGGCTCCCCCATCTTTGTGGACCACTTCACCAAGAAGTACGCGGACTGCCATGACGACACCATGGTGGTCTCCCCCGATGTGGGGTCGGTGTCCCGGGCCCGGGCCTTTGCCCAGAAGCTGAACATGCCCCTGGCCATCGTGGACAAGCGCCGCCAGAAGGCCAACTCCTCCGAGGTCATGAATATCATCGGCGACGTGCGGGGCAAGCACGTCATCCTGCTGGACGATATGGTGGATACGGGCGGCTCCCTGTGCCACGCGGCTCAGGCCCTGATGGAGATCGGCGGCGCCCAGGATGTGACCGCCTGCGCCAGCCACGGCGTCCTCTCTGGTCCGGCCATCGACCGCATCAACAGCAGCGTGCTGGACGAGGTCATCTTCCTGGATACCATCCCGGCCAAGCCCGGCGTCAAGTGCGACAAGATCAAGTACATCTCGGTGGCCCACATGTTCGCGGAGGCCATCAGCCACATCTATATGGAGACCTCCGTCTCCCCGCTGTTCCTGTAAGAGAGAGCGGGGACCGGAAGGGCGCGAAAACAGGGGGCGGGTAGCCAATACCCGCCCCTCTTCAGACTGTTTGAGGAGACCGATATGCTGTTTGGAAATGGAACCGGCGGGGTGGACTGGGTCCTGGTCTGCCTGGGCAACCCGGGGGAGAAATACGAAAACACCCGGCACAATGTGGGCTTCATGGTAGCTGACGAGCTGGGCGAGCGCCAGCACGCCCCCATCCAGAGGCTGAAATATAAGGCGCTGACCAACGTGTTCACCATCTCCGGCCAGAAGGTGCTGGTGATGAAGCCCGTCACCTTCATGAACCTGTCCGGGGAGGCGGTGCGCCAGGCGGTGGACTTCTATAAGGTGGCGCCGGACCACGTGCTGGTGGTCTCTGACGACACCGCCCTGGCTGTGGGCCGTCTGCGTATCCGCAGGGGGGGCTCGGCCGGGGGTCATAACGGCCTGAAAAACATCATCCTCCACTTGGGGACAGACCAGTTTCCCCGGCTGCGGGTGGGGGTGGGGGAGAAGCCCCACCCGGATTATGATATGGCGGACTGGGTGCTGGGCAAGTTCCAGGGGGAGGACGAAAAGGCCATCGACCAGGCGGTGAAGCGGGCCGCCGACGCAGTGGAGTGCATCCTGGCCGAGGGCATCGACCGGGGGATGAGCCGGTTCAACGGCTGAGGGAGAGCTGGTCCAGCTCCTGTCCCAGCTCCAGGCCCAGGGCCAGCCCGGTGAGGAGCATCTGCCGGCCCTCGGAGGCGCCCACCTCCATGGCCGCGCCCCAGATGCGGTCCGCCTCGTCCTCGCCTGTCAGCTGATACAGCCGCTGTAGGAAGGGAAAGCTCTCTTCGGATACCCGGTCCATGTCCGGGGTGGGGGGAAGGGCCTCCACATAGTCCAGAAGGATGGAGATCAGGTCATACATACTAGGCGCTCCTTTCGTGTTCGGGACTTGTTACGTTATATTATATCGTGGGATATTATATCCGTCAAGAGGAAAGGGCAAAAAAATGGAGATTTTAGGCGCGCGCTTGAAAATATTGCGCAATGAGGCCGGAAAAACTCAGCAGGGAATGGCGGATTTCCTAGGATGCCAGGTCCGGCATTATCAGTTGATTGAAGCCGGAGGCAGCAATTTGCCGATTCCAAAGCTGATGAAAGTGGCGGACTATTTCGGCGTGTCGGTGGACTATCTTCTGGGGCGGACGGAGAACCGGGAGATCAACCGCTGACCCGGGCGGGGGAGACAGAGGTCTTCCCCGCTGTTTTGGTTCCGGCCTTTACACAGGAGGCGGGCCCTGCCTGCCATTCCCGGACCTGTGACGTGCCGCAGGGGCGTGCAAAGGCCGAAGGCATCCCGTAGGGGCGGCTTCCAGCGCCGCCCCCAAAGCCTTCCCCCCGCCGGGGGGAAGGTGTCGCGGCGCATGCCGTGACGGATGAGGGGTCTTCCTCCCCCCATCCCAGCCGCAGGATGGCCCCCAAAGGGTTCCGCCCTGCGGGGCGGCCGGCGGGCGCGCAAAGCGCGCCCCTACGCAGAGACCGAAGGCATCCCGTAGGGGGCCCGGGCCCCCCCCTGAATGGAGACCGGGGGCGGAAATCCCCGGGAATTTCCTTGACGGACCGGAGAAAAGGCGATATACTGTTGGAAAATGACCCCCTCCCTAAAGTCGGGAACGGGGGGCTTTGTCGCGCTTGTAATTTCCATATTTTTCTATTTGGTGGCCGCTATGAAACTTTTGAACGACATCTTGAACAATGTGCCGGAGTTCGGCCAGCTGCTGGCCGCCATGGACAGCGGCCGCTGTCCTGTGGCCCTGTCCGGGCTGTCGGCGGTCCACCGGGCCCACTTTGCTGCCGGGGTCTACGCCCGCACCGGCCGGCCG
The DNA here is from genome assembly GCF_001244495.1 of Clostridium phoceensis. Taxonomy (NCBI): domain Bacteria; kingdom Bacillati; phylum Bacillota; class Clostridia; order Eubacteriales; family Clostridiaceae; genus Clostridium; species Clostridium phoceensis. The sequence continues at coordinate 698,616 of NZ_LN866274.1, forward strand.
GTGGTGCTGGTGTGCGCCGACGAGGGGGAAGGGGAGCGGCTGGCCCGGGATCTGGAGTCCCTGACGGGGCAGCGGGTGCCGGTGCTCGCCCCCCGGTCCTACATCTTTCACAACGCGGCCACTGTCTCCCGCCAGTGGGAGCACCGGCGGCTGGCCCTGATGCGGGCCATGGCGGCGGGGGAGGTGCCCCTGCTGGTGGCGGCGGTGGAGGGACTGCTTCAGCGGACCCTGCCCCCGGAGGAGCTGGACCGGGCCTGGGCGGAGCTGCGGACCGGGGGGAGCTATGACCTGAACCAGCTGGCTGAGACACTGACCGCCGCCGGGTACAGCCGGTGCGACCAGGTGGAAGGCGTGGGACAGTTTGCCCTGCGGGGCGGGATCTTGGATGTCTACTCCCCAGGGATGGAGCAGCCCGTGCGGGCGGAGTTCTTCGGAGACGAGCTGGATGCTATGGGGCTGTTCGACCCCGCCACCCAGCGCCGGACGGAGAACGTGGAGCGGGCGGTGCTGCTGCCGGCGGCGGAGGCGCTGCCCCATCTGGCGCCCGGAGGGACGGCGGGGCTGGCAGCCCGGCTGGAGAAGCTGGCCGCAGGGGCGGAGAAGGCGGGGCGGCATGAGCTGGCCCAGACTCTGCGGCAGGACCGGGAGGCGCTGGAGCAGGGGCGGAGCTTCCCCGCCACGGACCGCTATCTGGCGCTGATCTATCCCCAGCTGGCCACGGCGGCCGACTACCTGCCGCCGGACGCCTGTGTGCTCTTTTCTGAGAGCAGCCGGGTGGGGGAGCGGGCCAAGACCTACCAGTGGCAGCTGGAGGAGGATGCCAAGTCCCTGATGGAGCGGGGGGAGCTGGACGGCTCCTGCGCCGTACTGTCCCGCACCTTCCCGGAGCTCAACGTCCGGCTGTCCGACTGGCCGACGGCCTATCTGGACTCCTTCACTCTGTCGGCTTATCCGGTGCCCCCCGGCTGCCTGCTGTCGGTGACGGCCAAGCAGCTGCCCTCCTTTGGCGCCAGCCTGGAGACGGCGGTCTCCGACCTGGACCACTACCAGCGCTCCGGCCTGGGCACCCTGGTGCTGGTGTCCAGCGAACAGAGGGCCCTGAATCTCCAGATGCTGCTGCGGGAGCAGGGCCTCCGGGCGGCGGTGGAGTTCCAGCCCCAGACCCTCCCTGGGCCAGGGGAGACCCTGGTCTCGGTGGGCGGCCTGTCCGCCGGGATGGAGTACCCGGAGGCCCGTCTGGCGGTACTCACCGAGGGACAGGGGGCGGCACTGAAAAAGCCCCGGCCCCGGAAGGCGGCCACCAACCGGGAGAAGCTGAAGTCCTATGCCGACCTGTCCCCCGGGGACCTGGTGGTCCACGAGCATCACGGTGTGGGCCGCTACATGGGGATGGTGAAGCTGCCTGCCGACGGGGTGGAGAAGGACTATGTGAAGATCGCCTACGCCGGCTCCGATGTGCTCTATGTCCCCGCCACCCAGCTGGACCTGGTGAGCAAGTACATCGGCGGGGGCGAGGACGCGGCGGAGACCAAAAAGCTCTCCCGCCTGGGGGGCACCGACTGGGAGAAGGCCAAGAGCAAGGCCAAAAAGGCGGTGAAGGATCTGGCCAAGGGCCTGATCCAGCTCTATGCCCAGCGGCAGCGGCAGCCCGGCTTCGCCTTCTCTCCCGACTCCCCCTGGCAGCGGGAATTCGAGGAGGAGTTCGAGTACGCAGAGACGGAGGACCAGCTGCGCTGCGTGGAGGAGATCAAGCGGGACATGGAGCGCCCGGTACCCATGGACCGGCTGCTGTGCGGCGACGTGGGCTACGGAAAGACGGAGGTGGCCTTCCGGGCCGTCATGAAATGCGTGCTGGACGGCAAGCAGGCCGCTGTGCTGGTGCCCACCACGGTGCTCGCCCGGCAGCATTTTCTCAACGCCCTGCGGCGCTTTGCCAAATATCCGGTGACCATCGATGTGGTCTCCCGCTTCCGCACCAGCGCCCAGATGAAGGAGACCCTGCGGCGGGTGGAGAGCGGTGAGGTGGACATCCTCATCGGCACCCACCGCCTGTTCAACCGGGACGTGCGCTTCAAGGACCTGGGTCTGCTGGTGGTGGACGAGGAGCAGCGCTTCGGCGTCCAGCACAAGGAGAAGCTGAAGGAGAACTTCCGTCAGGTGGATGTGCTGACCCTGTCCGCCACCCCCATCCCCCGGACGCTGAACATGGCCCTCAGCGGCATCCGGGACATGTCCACCCTGGAGGAGCCCCCCGCCGACCGCCAGCCGGTGCAGACCTATGTGCTGGAGCACGACTGGGGGGTGCTGGGGGACGCCATGCGCCGGGAGCTGGAGCGGGGCGGGCAGGTGTACTACCTCCACAACCGGGTGGAGACCATCGACCGCACCGCCAGCCGCATCCAGGCCATGCTGGGGGAGGATGCGGCGGTGGGGGTGGCCCACGGCAAGATGACCCAGGAGGCCATCGACGAGGTGATGAGCCGGATGACCGACGGGGAGCTGAACGTGCTGGTGTGCACCACCATCATCGAGACGGGCATCGACCTGCCCAACGCCAACACCCTCATCATCGAGGACGCCGACCGCCTGGGCCTGGCCCAGCTCCACCAGATCCGGGGCCGGGTAGGGCGGTCCAGCCGCCGGGCCTACGCCTACCTCACCTACCGCCGGGGCAAGGTGCTCACCGAGGTGGCCGCCAAGCGGCTGAGCGCCATCCGGGAGTTCGCCGAGTTCGGCTCCGGCTTCAAGATCGCCATGCGGGACCTGGAGATCCGGGGTGCGGGCAACGTGCTGGGGCCGGAGCAGAGCGGCTTCCTGTTGTCGGTAGGCTACGACATGTACTTGAAGCTGCTGGAGGAAGCGGTGCTTCAGGAGCAGGGCCAGCCGGTGCCTCCCAAGACCGAATGTGCCGCCGACCTGAGCGTGGCGGCGTCGGTGCCCGACCGGTACGTCCCCTCCCCGGAGCAGCGGATGGACCTGTACCGCCGCATCGCCGCCATCCGCAGCGAGGCGGAGGCGGACGACCTGGTGGATGAGCTCATCGACCGGTATGGCGAGCCCCCCCGCACGGTGAACAACCTGATCTCCGTGGCCCTGCTCCGCGCCGCGGCGGCGGAGGCCGGGATCACCGACATCGCCCAGAAGCAGGGGCAGCTGGTCTTTACCCTGGCCCGGTTCAGTCTGGAGCAGTTTTCCGCCCTGTGCGCCATGGACCGGTATCAGAACCGGCTGCTGCTCACTCCGGGGGAGGTGCCCCGCTTTACCTTCCGGCTGAAAAAGGGGGAGGACGCCCTGCGGGCCGCACGGCAGGTGGTGGACGACTTCGCGGGGGCAGAGGGCTGAAGCCGCCCCGCATTTCAGAGTGGGGAGTTTTTCCCTTCTCCATTGAAACCGGAAGACAGATGTGGTATGATATCAAACTGTATCCGGCCCTGTGGACCGGAACAGATCTGAATTGGATAAAACAGAAAGGAACTGCTCTTATGAGATCGATGAAACGGGCGGGGGCCCTGACCCTCGCGGCCCTGATCCTGGCCTTTTCCCTGACCGCCTGCGGTAAGGACGGCGGGAGCTCCGGGAGCGGCGCTTCTTCCAGTGCCGCCGGGAGCACCTCCAGCAGTGAACCGATCACCGTGGACCTGGACGCCGTCACGGATGTGTTCCTCACCACCGCCGGCATCCCGGGTGACACTGTGGTGGCCCAGGTGGGAGATGTGGACATCACCGCCGCTGAGCTGCTGTACTGGGTGGCGTACAGCGCCGACAGCATGCTCAGTTATTACAGCACCTATTTCGGCATCACCGAGCTGCCCTGGGATACGGAGGACGCCTCCGGCGTCACCCTGACCCAGGGGACTTTGGACAACGCGCTGAGGACTGCGGCCCTGTACGCCCTGATCCCCGGGATAGCGGAGGGGGAGGGCGTGACCCTGTCCCAGGACTTCCAGGACACCTTTGCCGATCAGCTGGCCACTATGACTGAGGCCATGGGGGGCGAGGACGTGATGGCCATGTACCTGTGGCAGTATCCCCTGACTCCTGAGCTCTACACCCAGCTGTGTGAGAGCGAGGACCTGAACGGCCAGCTTCAGGATAAGTATTTTGGAGAGAACGGCACCATGAAGCCCACCGACGCCGACCTGCTCTCCTACATCCAGAACGACCGGAAGCTGTACTCCGTCAAGCACATCCTGCTGCTGACCCAGGACCCGGAGACCGGAGAGCCCCTGGACGAGGCTGCCGCGGCGGAGAAGAAGGCTCAGGCGGAGGATCTGCTCCGCCAGCTGCGGGAGAGCAGCGACCCCGCCGCCCTGTTCGACCAGCTGATGAACGATTACAGCGAGGACACCGGACTGGCCACCAACCCGGACGGCTATCAGGCCGTGGAGGCAGGTCAGATGGTCCCCGAGTTCGAGGAGGCGTCCCTGGCCCTGGAGCCCGGCGAGATCAGTGACATCGTGGAGAGCGATTACGGCTACCACATCATCCTGCGCCTTCCCCTGGAGGTGGAGCCGGCCGACTATCAGGCGGACTTTGTGCAGGAGAAGATGACCCAGCTCCAGCAGGGCTGGCTGGATGAGCATGAGATCGTTACCAACGATGCCTTTGACCAGCTGGACGTGCCCGCCTTCTATGAGACGGTCACCGCCCTGCGGCAGGCGGTGAGCACCCGGATGGAGGAGCTGAGCGCCCAGGAGGACGCCTCCGCCTCCGCCGGGACCTCCGCCTCCGCCAGCGCCCCCGCCGCCAGCGGCAGCGCGCAGAACTGAGACCCTTCACAGCGTAGAAAAACCTCCGCCCTGCCCCCATGTGGGGGCAGGGCGGAGGTTTTTATATACCGGGGCCCTCCGGCAAAACGGGGCCTGCCCGCCGGAGAGCGGAGGAGAAGCGAAACAGGAGAACGGTGGTGCATAGGATCTGGACCACCAGCACCACCAGCAGGAACAGGGTCAGCGCGATGGAGAAGGAACTCAGGGGGCCGGAGCTGTCCACCCCCAGGTAAAACAGGACGGAGGCGGCGGTGGAGAGGACGGTGACCACCGTGCGGGCCCGGAGCAGGGCGGGGGAGAAGTCACGGCCCGTCTCTCCGGCGTGGCGGGCGG
>NZ_LN866274.1:703843-756795 GCF_001244495.1 Clostridium phoceensis
CCGGAACAGGGCGGTGACCCACCCGGCGGCCACGTCCCGCTGTTTCAAATGGATCAGCTCGTGGAGGATCACCTTGCGGTCCGGGGCCCAGCCCATGGGGAGCACCAGCACCGGACGGACCACCCCCACCAGGAAGGGGGTAGAGGCTGCGCGGCTCTCCACCACCCGCCGGGGCATGGACAGACCGAAGCGCTCCGCCAGGGCGGCGACGGCCTCCAGCCGGGCTCCGGCCACCGGCACGGCCTCCCCCAGGGAGCGGCGCAGCCGCAGCCCGCCCGCCGCCAGCCACAGGGCGGACAGGAGGACCCCCGCCAGATAGAGGAGGAACAGCCAGTCAGTGACAGAGCGGGGCAGTCCGCCCGCCGGGGGGATGGGGATGCCCGCCAGGGGCAGGGAGGGGGTCCAGGGGGAGGACCAGGCGGAGTCCAGCCCCAGCTCGACCCAAGTCCGCAGGGCCTCGCCCAGCCCCGTCAGGTCGGCTATAGCAGAGCGGCCCAGCCAGCCCACAGGCAGGATCAGCCGGAGCACCACCACCATCCAGACCGCGTACTGCCACTGGGGGGAGAGCTTGTCCCGGAAGATGTGCTGGAGCACGAGCACGAAGAGGGCGGCCATGCTGGCCGCCGCCGTCTGATGGAGGAAGGACCAGAGATCGAACACGGCTACACCTCCATCTCGTCCAGCAGGCGGCGCAGCTCCTCCCGCTCCTGGGGGGAGAGGCTGCCGTCCTTCACAAAGGCGGCCACCAGCTGGCCCGCCGAGCCGTCATAGACCCGGTCCACCAGATCCCGCCGCTCCCGGGCGGCGCACGTCTCCCGGCTGGGGATGGCGGCGTACCGCCGGGGGGAGGACTGGTCCATGGATACCAGCCCCTTGGCGGCCATCCGGGTGAGGTAGGTGTGCACGGTGGTGCGGCTCCAGCCGGTCTCCGGCGCCAGGGCGCCCAGGATCTGCCCCAGATGCTGGGGCCCGCCGGCCCAGAGGGCCTCCAGCACCTTCCACTCGCTGTCCGTCAGCTTCCACATAAAGACCACTCCTACACATGTAGAATTTCTGAGATGATTCTACATGTGTAGGAGGAACTTGTCAAGCCTTGTCGGGAAAAAGCCTGTCACAGCCCCCTGGATTCTGCAAAAAATGGACAGGCCGGGGTCTATACTGAGCGGTACAAAGGAAGGGAGCGTGAGGTCATGGACAGCTGGCACAGCCGGCCGCAGGCCGATCTTTTTCAGGAACTGGACGCGCGGCCCGGGGGACTGACCCGGCGGCAGGCGGAGGAGCGGCTGGCCCGGTACGGGCCGAATCAGCTGGAGCCCCCCAGGCGGCCGGGGCTGCTCTCCCGGGTGATGGCCCAGATGAAGGACCCCATGATCTTGGTGCTGCTGGGGGCGGCGGGGCTGTCTCTGGCGGCCAGCCGGGGGGAGGACTGGCTGGATGCGGCCATCATCCTGGTCATCGTGGTGGTGAACAACATCATCTCCATCTCCCAGGAGGACCACGCCCACCGGGCCCTGGAGGAGCTGCGGAAGATGACCTCCCCCCACGCCACCGCCCTGCGGGGGGGCGCGCCCGTCCGGGTGGAGGCGGCGGAGCTGGTGCCGGGGGACGTGATCCTGCTGGAGGCGGGGGACCTGGTGCCTGCGGACGCCCGCCTGCTGGAGGCGGCGGGACTGCGCTGTGACGAGAGCGCAATGACTGGGGAGTCGGTGCCCGTGGAGAAGGCGGCGGGTGGGCCGCTGCCGGAGGACGCCCCCCTGGGAGACTGGACCAATATGGTGATCTCCGGCACACTGGTCACGGCGGGGCGGGCCACCGCCCTGGTCACCGCCACCGGCATGGACACACAGATGGGCCGCATCGCCGGCCTGCTGCTGGAGGGAGAGACCCAGCCCACCCCCCTCCAGCGGAAGATGGGGGAGATCTCACGCTCCCTCTCCTTCCTATGCCTCTCCGTATGTGCCGTCATGTTCGGGGTGGGGCTGCTCCAGGGGAAGGACATGCTGGGCATGTTCCTCACCGCCGTCTCCCTGGCGGTGGCCGCCATCCCGGAGGGCCTGCCCGCCATCGTCACCATCGTGCTGGCCCTGGGGGTGGGGCGGATGGCGGACCGGGGGGCCATCGTGAAGAAGCTGCCCGCGGTAGAGACCCTGGGCTGTGCCAGCGTCATCTGCTCGGACAAGACGGGCACCCTGACCCAGAACCGGATGACGGTGCGGGAGCTGTGGATCCCGGCGGGGGGCCACCGGCGGGACGCCCTGCTGGCGGGGGCCCTGTGCGGCGACGCCCGGCTGGAGTGGAAGGCGGGGGCCCCGGTATCCGCGGGGGACCCCACCGAGGGGGCGCTGGTGGTGGCCGCCGCCCGGGAGGGGCTGGACCGGAACCAGCTGTCCGAGAGCCTGCCCCGCACCGGGGAGATCCCCTTCGACTCCGGGCGCAAGCTGATGACCACCGTCCACGAAAAGGAGGGAGGCGGCCGCCTGGTGCTGGTGAAGGGGGCACCGGACGTGCTGCTGGAGCGGTGCGTGTCCGGCCCAAGAGGCCCACTGTCGCCGGCGGACCGGAGACAGATCCTCGCCGCCAATGAGGACATGGCCCGCCGGGCCCTGCGGGTCATCGGGGTGGCCCGGCGGGAGCTGTCCCTGCAGCCCAGAAAGCTGGAGAGCGGGACGGTGGAGCGGGACCTTACCTTCCTGGGGCTGTTCGGCATGGCCGACCCACCCCGGCGGGAGGTGAAGGGGGCGGTGGAGCGGTGCCACCAGGCGGGCATCCGCCCGGTGATGATCACCGGGGACCACCGTGCCACGGCCATGGCGGTGGCACGGGAGCTGGACATCTGCCGCCCAGGGGACCTGGCCCTCACCGGCCCGGAGCTGGACTTCATGCCCCAGGAGATGCTGGAGGAGGACATTGAAAAATTCGCTGTCTTTGCCCGGGTGTCGCCGGAGCACAAGATGCGCATCGTCCGGGCCTGGCAGAAAAAGGGGCGGGTGGTGGCCATGACGGGGGACGGCGTCAACGACGCCCCAGCCCTCAAGGCGGCGGACATCGGCTGCGCTATGGGGCTGTCCGGCACCGACGTGGCCAAGGGAGCGGCGGAGATGATCCTCACAGACGACAACTTTTCCACCATCGTTCAGGCGGTGGAGGAGGGGCGGGGGATCTACTCCAATATCCGCAAGGCCATCCACTATCTGCTCTCCTGCAACATCGGGGAGATCTTCACCATTTTCGTGGCCACCCTCTTGAACTTCGGGCAGATGCCCCTGGTGCCGGTGCAGCTGCTGTGGCTGAATCTGGTGACTGACTCCCTGCCCGCCCTGGCCCTGGGCGTGGAGCCGGTGGAGGAGGGCGTGATGGACCAGCCGCCCCGGGACCCCTCCGCCGGGCTGTTCTCCCGGGGATTCTCCCTGCGCCTGGCGTGGCAGGGACTGATGGTGGGCGGGCTGACTTTGGGGGCCTATCTGCTGGGGCTGTTCCACCTGGGCGCCCCCGGCATGGAGGGGGCGGCGGCCAACACCATGGCCTTCGCCACCCTGACGCTGAGCCAGCTGTTCCACGCCTTCAACGTCCGCAGCGAGGACCAGTCCCTGCTGGCCCAGGGGGCGCTGTCCAACCCGGCCATGAACAAGGCGTTCCTGGCGGGGATGGTCATGCAGCTGTCTGTGCTGCTCCTGCCGCCCCTTCAGGGGGTGTTCTCCGTGTGCCCCATGGACCTGACCCAGTGGGTGACGGTGCTGGCCCTGGCCATGGCCCCCATCCCCATCTGCGAGGCGGAAAAGGCCCTGCGGCGGCGCAGGCCGGAGGCGGAGGAGCCCAGACAGGAGAAGGAGCTGTCCGCGGCCAGAAAGTAAACAGACGCGCCCCGGCCTGAGCAGGCCGGGGCGCAAGACTGTCGAAAAAGTGGCTTTGCCACTTTTTCGAGAAAGATACAGTCTGCTGCGCGCAGGGTTTGTCCGCCAAAGGCGGACAAACCCCACACTTGCAGCCTGAGAGGTGTTTTCCCCGACGCGCATGTCGCCGGGGAAAACGGATCAGAACTGGATTCGCGCCTGCGGGCGCGAACTCTGCGAGGCTTTTTCCGCAAGCTGACGCCCTGGACTAAGCAGGCCGGGGCGCATTTTCGTGCGCGGTGGGATTCATTCCCGCAGAGGGCAGAGGCGCGGGACGATTCAAATTCCGCGGCGGTGGACCTCCGCCCCCAGCTTGAGATAGAAGGCGGAGAGAATGGCATCAATGCGCTGGACACACTCCGGGTCCTCCAGCGTGTCGTCCTCCAGGATGTCCCGGATGGCCCGCAGGGTCTCCAGCGCGGCGCTGTCCATGGCGGCGAGGAGCTGCGCCGGGGTCAGATGGCTCACAAAATCCCACACCACACCGCCCAGGGCGGCACAGCAGATCCCCTGGTCAACATCACCGATGGCGTCCCAAATGCTGGCCGGGTAATCGCGGTAATCACGATTCATTGCGGGTGCCCTCCTCTATCTCACAGTGGTCAAGGGCATATTCCAGGAATATGCCCACAAGCTCGTTTCGGCTCCGCCCGGTTTGGGCGGCAATGAGATCCATGCGGGAGACGATATCCTCACGGATGCGGACAGAGAAGGTGCGGCACCCATCCTCTCCCTTCAAGGGTTTCTGACGGATGCGCAGGATATCTCTCTCCATGGACTCACCTTCTTTCTCACATATTTTATAGCAGGAGAATCTTCCCATCAATGTTAAATGGAGTGTGAGAACGGCGGTATCAAACCAATGACGGCGGATGGTGGCATCAGTATAACAGATTTGTGGTGAAACTATGACATCAGGCAGATGTCATAGTTCGGTGCTGACGGGACAAGGCTGGGTTTTCAGCACAGGGGCGGCCCCGGGAGGCGCACTCAAAGCCTTCCCCCCACAGGGGGGAAGGTGTCACGGCGTATGCCGTGACGGATGAGGGGTCTTCCTTCCATCCCACCGTCTCCGCCTCCAAGGGATTCCGCCCTGCGGGGCGGCCTACTTTGCCCCCGGCGGCAAAGTAGGCAAAGCGCCGCCGGGTGACGCTCCCGGCGGGACCACGGCTCCACATGCGTTCCGCCTGAGTCCCGCAGTCCGCTTTCCCACGGACCCCCAATACGGGAGACGCGGGCCCTTGGGCATGGCGCCCGCGTCCGGCGCGGGTGATGGACGACACCCGGTTCCCCCGTTTGTACTGCCGCCGCTGGTGTGTTGAATTGGCGGGCATACCCCACGAGGGGATCGCGCCTGTCCTGGCAGAATAGGGGCGGCCGGTGGGAGACCGGCGGGCGCACGATGTGCGCCCCTACGCAGGCAATGGGAGAAGATTGCACCCCGTAGGGTCCGATGCCCCCATCGGGACACAGAAAGCGCCCTGTCCCATAGGGGACAGGGCGCTGATGGTGGAAAAAGGCCGTTCACCGCTCCTCGCGGAAGTAGTTCAGGCCCAGGGCGGCGGGCTGTCCGCTGCCCTCCCGCTTGCGGATGGAGGTGACCACCAGCACGATAGCGGTGATCAGGAAGGGGAGGGCCTTGAAGAGGTGGGAGGGGATGCTGTTGAGCCAGCCCAGAGCGTCCGGGAATGCGCCGGCCAGAGAGCCGGAGTAGATCTGAAGGGTGTTGAAGAAGCCAAAGACCAGGGTGCCCAGGATGGCATACAGGGGGTTCCAGTTGGCGAAGATGACCAGGGCGATGGCGATCCAGCCGTAGCCGTTGATCCAGCAGTTGGAGCCCTCAAAGGAGCCGCCCATGTTCAGTGCCATATAGAAGCCGCCCAGCCCCATGATGCCGGAGCCCAGGATCAGGTGGACGTACTTATACAGCAGGATGTTGACGCCCACCGAGTCGGCAGCGCCGGGGTTCTCCCCCACGGAGCGCAGGCGCAGGCCGGTCTTGGTGCAGGTGAGGTACCACCACACCGCCGCCGCCACCAGGATGCCCAGATAGACCAGGATGTTGTGGGAAAACAGGGCCTTGCCCACCACCGGGATGGAGGAGAGCAGGGGGATCTCCCGGGCAGAGAAGCCGCTGACCAGGGCGTCGGCGCTTGTCATGACGGGCCAGCGGTCCCCCAGGCCCTTGCCGATGAAGAAGTAGAGGCCCAGGCCGAAGGTGGTGATGGTCAGGCCGGTGACGTTCTGGTTGGCCTGGAGGGAGACGGTGAGCAGGGCAAACAGGGCCCCGCACAGGCCGGCGGCCAGGAAGGAGACCAGCAGGCCCACCAGCAGGCTGTTGGCCATACAGCCTGCCAGGTAGCCGAAGATGGCGCCGATGGCCATGGTGCCCTCCACGCCCAGGTTCAGGCTGCCAGCCTTCTCGGTGACGATCTCGCCCACTGTGCCGTAGAGCAGGGGGATGTTCACCAGCACGATGTTGAACAGGAAGAGGGTCAATACGTCGATGGATGCGTTCATTTGGACACCTCCTTGGGGGCTGCGGCGCGCCGCGCCAGACGGAAGCGGGTGAAGAAGTCCGCGGCCAGGACGGCGAACAGGATGATGCCCTGGATCAGGTCCGCGAAGTTGGCGTCGATGGAGGAATAGGTGGTGCTGGCAGCCTGACAGCCGAACTGGAGCACTGTGATGAGCAGGGCGGTGATGACGATGCCCACCGTGTTCAGCTTGGCCAGCCAAGCCACCACGATGCCGGTCCAGCCCACATCGTTGGTGACGGAGGTGGACAGGGTGCCGGCGGAGGAGACATAGAAGGCGCCGGCCAGGCCGATGAGGGCAGCGGACAGGAAGATGGTGCGCACCACGATCCGCCCCACCTTCATGCCCGCATAGCGGGCGGTGTTGGGGCTGTCCCCCACCACGGCGATCTCATAGCCGTGCTTGGTGTACTTCAGATAGCCGAAGAGGAGCACGCACAGGACGATGGCGATGATCAGGGACAGGTTCAGGTTGAAGGGACCCAGGGGGAAGGTGATCATGTCCGCGTTGTCGGGGAAGCCGGCGAACTTGGGCCGGGCGGAATCGGGGTCCAGGAAGAAGTTCCAGCCAGCCTTGGTCTCCCCCAGGAACTGGAGGAGATAGAGGGCAATGTAGTTGAGCATCAGGGTGAGCAGGGTCTCGTTGGTGTTGTAGCGCACCTTCAGCAGGGCCACGATCAGGCCGTACAGGCCGCCGCCCAGGATGCCGCACAGGGCCATGACCAGCACCACCAGGGGCTGGGGCAGGATCGGGCCCAGTTTGTGGGCGGCCGCGGCGGCACAGATGGCGCCCATGATGAACTGCCCCTCTCCGCCGATGTTCCAGAAGCGCATCCGGAAGGCCAGCGACAGGGCCAGGGAGGTGATGAGCAGGGGGACAAAGAGCTTGACGAAGTTCTCCACGATGCGCCAGGGGAATTTGTTGCCCGGGATGCCCATGGTCACCATCTTCTGGTAGAAGGTGAGGGGGTCCACATCCATGGAGGAGAGGAGGGCCGCGCCGATGAGCAGGGCGATGACCACCGCCGCCACATAGGCCAGGGCCTGGCGGACGGGGCTGGACGACTCCCGCTTGACCACGCGGAAGAGCGGTTCTTTCCGGTTCATTGGTCCACCTCCTCGATCAGAGTGTCCCGGGCAATGCCCGCGGGCTTGTCCTCATACTTGCGGGTCAGGTCCAGGGCGCCGGTCATCATCAGGCCCAGCTCCTCCTTGGTGACCTTGTGGGCGTGGACCACGCCCATCACTCTGCCGTGGCAGAGGACCATGATCTTGTCGCACAGGGCCATCATCACGTCCAGGTCCTCGCCCACGAACAGGATGCCCACGCCGGACTTCTTCTGCTCGTTGAGAATGTGGTAAATAGCATAGGAAGAGTTGATGTCCAGGCCGCGGACAGGATAGGCGGTGACGATGACGTTGGGGCCGGCCTTGATCTCGCGGCCCAGCAGCACCTTTTGCACGTTGCCGCCGGACAGGCGGCGCACCGGGGTCTCGGTGGAGGGGGTGACCACCTCCAGCTCCTGGATGACGTGTTCCGCCTCCGCCCGGCCCCGCTTCCGGTCCACAAAGATGCCCCTGCCGTCGCTGTATGTTTTCAGCAGCATGTTGTCCGTGATGGACAGGGAGGGGGCCAGGCCCATGCCCAGCCGGTCCTCCGGGATGAAGGACATGGAGATGCCCTTGTCCAGGATCGCCTTGGGGGAGAGACCCACGATGTTCTCCCCCTTGTGGATCATCTGGCCGCCCTCGATGGGCCGCAGGCCGGCGATGGCCTCACACAGCTCCTTCTGGCCGCAGCCCGCGATGCCGGCCACGCCCAGGATCTCGCCGCCCCGGATATAGAAGTTCACCCGGTCGATGGCCACGGCACCCTCGTCGCTGCGGATGGTCAGGTCCCGGATCTCCAGCAGGGGGCGGGTCTTTTCCACCACGGGGCGCTCGATGTTCAGGTCCACCTTGTGGCCCACCATGAACTCGGTGAGCTGCTGCTCATCGGTCTGGGCGGTGTCTACGGTGGTGATGTACTCCCCCTTGCGGAGGATGGAGACCCGGTCGGAGATCTCCAGCACCTCGTTGAGCTTGTGGGTGATGATGATGATGGCGTGGCCCTCCGCCTTCATGCGGCGGAGCACGTCGAAGAGCTTGGCTGTCTCCTGGACGGTAAGGACGGCGGTGGGCTCGTCCAGGATGATGACCTTGGCCCCGTAGTAGAGCACCTTGATGATCTCCAGGGTCTGCTTCTCCGACACCGCCATATTGTACACCTTTTTCCGGGGGTCGATGTCAAAGCCGAACTTCCGGGCCATCTCCTGGATGACGGCGTACCGGTCCTTCTTCAGAATGGGGCCGGACTTCTCATCCCCCAGCCAGATGTTATCCGCGGCGGAAAAAATGTCCACCAGCTTGAAGTGCTGGTGCACCATGCCGATGCCCAGCCGCTTGGCGTCCTCGGGGGAATTGATGACCGCCTGCCGGCCGTTGACCAGGATGGCGCCGCTGTCCGGCTTGTAGATCCCGGACAGCATGTTCATCAGGGTGGTCTTGCCCGAGCCGTTCTCACCCAGCAGGGCCAGGATCTCCCCCTGTCTGACGTTCAGCTCCACATCCCTGTTGGCCACCACGCTGCCGAAGGTCTTGGTGATGCCCTTCATTTCGATGGCGTATTCTGTTGGCATGGCGTTCTCCCCTTTTCTCATTATCCTTGGGGACCGGCGGTCCCCTGCGGCCCTCCGCCGCCTTTGGCTGCTCCTCCCCGGTCCGGAGGCGGGTCCGGACCGGGGAGCAGGAGCCAAAAGGCCGGGCCGGCCGGCGGGGGATGCCGGCCGGCCCGGTTCAGGGTCTGCGCTGTGTCTGACGGGGGGAGGGGACTCAGCCCTCCACCACGCCGGCCACGTTGTAGTTCATGCCGCTCTTGATGACGTCGTCGGTCACGCTGGCGCCGCCGGCGGGCACGATCTCGGGGTTGGCCATCTCCACGACCTCGCCGTCCTTCAGCTCATAGCCGTCGGACATCAGGGGGGCATCCACCTGCTCCACAGCGGCGGTGCCGGCCTCGGCGTCCACGGTGATGTTCAGCTTCACGCCGGAGAACACGTCCCACTCGCCGCTGTCGATCAGCTCACGCACGGCCTCCATGGCGGCGGCGGTGCCGGGGGCAGCCACCAGCTCGTTCAGGGTGGAGGCGTCCACGAAGCCCTCAGACAGGCCGGCGTAGTAGGCGTTGCCGCCCATCTCGGTGACAAAGTTCTCGGCGCCGCCGCAGGTCATAGCGGTCTCGATGGCGGCCTGATAGTACACATCCCAGTGCCAGATGGCGGCAGTGAGGTGGGCGTTGGGGGCTTGCTCGGTCATGTCGGAGTTGTAGCCGCAGCCGAACACGTTGTTCTCGGCGGCCACCAGCTGGGGCTGGGCGGAATCGCAGTGCTGGCCGATGACGCAGCAGTCATAGGTGTCGATCAGGGCCTGGGCAGCCTGGCGCTCCAGGTTCTCGTCGCCCCAGGTGGAGATCTTGTTCACATGGACCACGGCGTCGGGGTTGACGGCCTGCACGCCCAGGGCGAAGGCGTTGATGCCGGAGCAGGTCTCGGCATACTCCCGGTTGTAGGCGGCCACGTAGCCGATGGAGTTGTTGCCCATCTCCAGGCTCTTCAGGCCGGCGGCCACGCCGGTGAGGTAGCGGGCCTGATAGATGCGGCCGAAGTAGTTGTTGAAGTTGGTGTCATTGCCCATGTAGCCGGTGGCGTGGGAGAAGATGATCTCGGGGTACTCCTCCGCCTTGTCATTCATGGCGTCGATGTAGCCGAAGGAGATGCCGAAGATGATATTGGCGCCCTGGCCGGCCAGGGTGTCGATGGCGTTGGAGACGGCGGTGTAATCCTCCGCCACGTTGTCCACGATGAGCAGCTGGCTGGCGGGGTCCAGGCCCAGGTTCTCCATAGCCTTGGTGATGCCGCTGTGGTGCTGGAAGGTGTAGCCGGCGGTGTCGTTCTGACCGTTGATGTAGATGGCGCCCACCTTGAAGTCGGCGGTGTCAGCGGGGGTGCTGGAGGCGGCCGGAGCAGAGCTGGTGCCGGCGGGGGTGCTGGTGCCGGCGGAGCTGGAGCTGCCGCCGCCGCAGGCGGCCAGGGACAGCGTCATGGCGGCGGCCATGACAAAGGCAAGAAGCTTCTTCATGAATGTGTTTTCCTCCTTAAAAGATCATGTGCAGGAGCCGGACGGGTCCCGCACAAATATATTAAAACCGGGCGAGCCGGTTTTAATCGAAGGGCGATTCAATTCTGGGGACGGCGGGCTCAGTCCACGAACTCCACGCCGGTCTCCTCATTCATGGACTTGACGCGGGCCAGGGACTCCAGCCGGATGCCTCGGGCGCGGATCATGTCGCCGCCGGGCTGGAAGGCTTTCTCGATGACGATGCCGGCCCCTACCAGAGTGGCGCCGGCGTCCTCCACCAGCTTGGACAGGCCCATCAGGGCGGCGCCGTTGGCCAGAAAGTCATCGATGATGAGCACCCGGTCGCCGGGGCCCAGGAACTCCTTGGCCACGATGATGTCATAGACCCGGCCGTGGGTGAAGGACTCCACCTTGGCGGTGTAGACCTCGCCGGCGATGTTCTTGGTCTGGCTTTTCTTGGCGAAGATCACCGGGCAGTCGAAGTATTGGGCCGTGATGCAGGCGATGCCGATGCCGGAAGCCTCGATGGTGAGGATCTTGTTGATCTGGCAGTCCGCGAAGCGGCGCTTAAACTCCCTGCCGATCTCGGCGAAGAGCTTGATGTCCATCTGGTGGTTCAGGAAGCTGTCCACCTTCAGCACGTCGGTCCCCTTTACCTTGCCGTCCCGGCGGATACGCTCTTTCAAAAGCTCCATAGCTTGTCCCATCCCTCTTTTTCAAGTTCCGATACAGATTCATTTTATCGAAAAAAGAAGGGTCCCGCAACGATTTCTTTCATTTTTTCGACCGGCGATTTCCACAAAAAGATGGAGCGAAAAATGAAGAAATCAATCGAAGTGCTGAAGCGTGCCGGCGAGACCAGAGGAGATGAGCCGATCGGCCAGGCGGGCCAGCTCCTCCTCCGCCTGAGGAAAGCCCTGAAGGGCCCAGGAGCGGGCCATGCCCACCGCCCCGGCGATGACGAACTCCAGACAGTAGTTGGGGCCGTCCAGACTGCCCAGGGGGTAGATGCCCTGCCACTCCCGCAGGCAGCGGGCATAGATCATGGCGTCCAGCCGGCGGAAGAAGTCGCCCTCCCCCCATGCGCCCATCAGGGCCAGGCACAGCTGGCTGTTGCTCCGCACGAAGCGGAACACGTCCACCAGGATGGGGGTCAGCTCGTCCCGGAGCAGGTGGGGCGGATAGGCATCCAGCAGCCGCCCCAGCTCGTCGAAGAGCTCGTTTTCCACCTGTTCCAGCATGTGGTAGATGTTTTGATAGTGGCTGTAAAAGGTCCCGCGGTTCACATCGGCCCGCTCAGTCAGCTCCCGGACAGTGATCTCCTCCACCGGCTTTTCCTGGAGCAGCTGGATCAGGGCCTGCCGCAGCTGGGCCTTGGACCTGCGGACCCTCCGGTCCTGGCGCTGTTCCGCCATGGACGCACCTCCTCCGTTTTTCGACACAGAGGACAGAACCTGTCGGATTTTCCACAGAAGCCGCCCTTTTGCCCATTGCAATCCTCTGTTATCCACTATTATAATAAAAAATACAAGATATTCAACACCTGTTTTATAACGGACAACAGGAGGGATGACCTATGGCCTATATCTCCCTTCAGCATGTGGGGAAACGGTATCAGATGGGGGAGATCACCATCACCGCAGTGGACGACATCTCCTTTGAGATTGAGAAAGGACAGTTCGCCGTCATCGTGGGGCCCTCCGGCGCGGGCAAGACCACGGTGCTGAACATCCTGGGGGGGATGGACGCCTGTGACAGCGGGGCTATCAGGGTGGACGGCCAGGAGATCAGCGGCTATGGGGCCCGACAGCTCACCACATACCGCCGATATGACATCGGCTTCGTGTTCCAGTTCTACAACCTGGTGCAGAACCTGACGGCCCTGGAAAATGTAGAGCTGGCCGCCCAGATCTGCCGGGACCCCCTGGACGCGGAGGAGGTGCTGCGCCATGTGGGGCTGGGGGAGCGGCTGAACAACTTTCCTGCCCAGCTCTCCGGCGGGGAGCAGCAGCGGGTGGCCATTGCCCGGGCGCTGGCCAAAAACCCCAAGCTGCTGCTGTGCGACGAGCCCACGGGGGCACTGGACTATGTCACCGGCAAGTCTATCCTGAAGCTGCTCCAGGACACCTGCCGCCAGCAGGGCATGACGGTGGTGGTCATCACCCACAACAGCGCCATAGCCCCCATGGCAGACCAGGTGATCCACGTGAAGAACGGGCGGGTGGAGCGCATCGACCACAACGACCGCCCGGTCCCCGTGGAGACCATTGAGTGGTAATGCCCCTACAAAATGCGATTTTGTGAAGAAAAAATACAAAAAGGAGAGGAGGAGAACAGCCCATGTCCCGAAAAAAAGCCCCCAGCCGCCTGCTGACCGACGCGGTCCGGGAGGTTCGGAACACCCGCAGCCGCTTCCTCTCCCTGCTGGTCCTCTCCGCCCTGGCGGTGTGCTTCCTGGCCGGACTGCGGGCCACTGCCCCCGACATGAAGGAGACCGGTGACCTGTATTTTGATCAGCAGCGGCTGATGGACCTGCGGGTGGTCTCCACCCTGGGCCTGACGGAGGAGGATGTGGAGCTGCTGGCCCGGCAGGAGGGGGTGGAGGAAGCCGAGGGGGCCTACACCATCGACGCAGCTGTCCCCCTGAAGGATCAGGAGATGATCGTAAAGGTTCACTCCTTTGCAGAGGAGGGGTCCAACCGCCCCCGGCTGGTAGAGGGGCGGCTGCCCCGGAAAGCGGGGGAGTGCCTGGTGGAGCCCCTGTTTCTGGAGAAGTCGGGCCTGTCAATCGGGGACACCATCCGCCTGGACACCGGGACCGGCGACTTTGAGGACGCCCTGGCCCGGCGGGAATTCACCATCGTGGGAACGGCGGATTCCCCTCTGTATATCTCCGTGGAGCGGGGTTCTTCCTCTCTGGGGACGGGGGCGGTCTCAGCCTTTGTTCTGCTGCCGCAGGCGGCCTTTTCCCTGGACTACTACACCGACGCCTACCTTCGGGCGGAGGGGGCGGAGGAGCTGTTGTGTTACAGTGAGGACTACACCGAGCTGGTGAACAGCCTTTCCGACGCCCTGGAGCCTCTGGCGGAGGAGCGCTCCGCCCTGCGGGGGGAGTCCATCCGGGAAGAGGCCGAGCAGGCCCTGGCGGACGCCCGGCGGGAGCTGTCTGACGGGGAGGCGGAGGTGTCTCAGGAGCTCTCCGAGGGGGAGGCGGAGCTGACGGATGCCCGGCGGGAGCTGGATGACGGCTGGGCGGAGTACTATGACGGACTGAACACCTTTGAACAGGAGACCGCCGATGCCCAGCGGGAGATCGACGACGGGGAGGCGGAGCTGGCGGACGCTCTGACTGAGCTGCGGGACGGGGAGCAGGAGTACCAGGATGCCCTGCCCGAGCTGGAGGATGCCCGCCGGGAGGTGGCGGACGCCCGGCAGGAGCTGGCGGACGCCCGGGCGGAGCTGGATGACGGCTGGGCGGAGTACCGCAAGGGGTACGCCAAATATGAATACGGCCTGGCCGCCTACACCGAGGGGATGGCCCAGTATGAGCAGGGGCTGGCGGGCGTGGAGCAGATGCGCGCCGGGGCCCAGCAGGCCCGCCAGGGGGCGGCCCAGGCCCAGCAGGGGGCGGTCCAGGCCCAGCAGGGGGCCGCCCAGGCCGGTGCGGCGGCCCAGCAGTATGCGGCCCAGGCCCAGCAGGCCGCAGCCATGGGAAATCTGCTGCTGGCCCAGCAGCTTCAAGCCCAGGCCCAGCAGTACGAGGCCCAGGCCCAGCAGCTGACGGCTCAGGCTCAGCAGCTCCAGGCCCAGGCGGCCCAGGCCCTGGCCCAGGCGGAGGCACTGGAGGTCCAGGCCGTCCAGGTGGAGGCCCAGCTGTCCGCTGGGCTGCCCCGGCTCCAGTCCAGCGCCCTGGAGCTCAACGCCTCCCTGGGGCTGCTGACCCAGGCCAAGCGGGAGCTGGACGACGGGGAGGCGGAGTACGCCGACGGCGCGGCCCGGCTGGCGGATGGGGAGCAGGAGCTCGCCGACGGGGAGCGGGAGCTGGCGGATGCCAGGCAGGAGCTGGACGAGGGCTGGCAGGAGTACCGGGACGGCCAGGCGGAACTGGCGGACGCCCGGGAGACCCTGGAGCGGGAGTCGGCGGACGGCCGGGCGGAGCTGGCGGATGCCCTGACTGAGCTGCAGAACGGCGAGGCGGAGTATGCCGACGGCCTGGCCGACTATGAGGAGGGGAAGGCGGAGGCGGAGCAGGAGCTGGCGGACGCCCGCAAGGAGCTGGAGCAGGCCCGGCGGGACCTGGATGCCTTGGAGGACTGCTCCTGGTATCTCCTGGGACGGGGCACCAACACCGGCTACGCCAGCTACGAGATGGATGCCGACCGGATGGGCAGTCTGGCGGCGGTGTTCCCCCTGATCTTCTTCCTGGTGGCCGCCCTGGTGTGCCTGACCACCATGACCCGGATGGTGGAGGAGCAGCGGATCACCATCGGCGGGATGAAGGCCCTGGGCTACTCCAAGGGGGCCATCGCGGTGAAATATGTGGGCTACGGCTTCCTGGCCAGCGCGGCGGGGGCGGCCCTGGGGCTGGCAGTGGGGCTGACCCTGCTGCCCTGGATCATCTGCAACGCCTGGGCCATCCTCTACACAGTGGGGGAGATCCAGTACGGCTTTTACCCCGCTACCTCCCTGCTGGCCTGCGGGGCCGCGGTGGGGACGGTGACCCTCTCCGCCCTGGCGGCCTGCTTCTCCACCCTGGCAGCGGTGCCGGCGGAGCTGATGCGGCCCAAGGCACCCCCCATGGGCAAGCGCATCCTGCTGGAGCGGATCGCCCCCCTGTGGCGGCGGCTGTCCTTCAACTACAAGATCACCCTGCGCAACCTGTTCCGCTATCAGCGCCGCTTCTGGATGACGGTGGTGGGCATCGGTGGCTGCGCGGCCCTGATCGTCACCGCCTTCGGCCTGCGGGGCTCCATTTTCGACGTGATGGACAGGCAGTACGACGAGATCTACCGCTATACCGCCCAGATCGGGCTGGTGGACCGAGTGACCCCCGGCGAGCTGGCGGAGGTGACCGGGGCGCTGGAGCGGTCCGAGCTGGTGAGCGGATGGCTGGTGAGCCGCTCGGAGACGGCCTCCGCCGAGACGGAGCGGTACACGGTGGACTGCACGGTGGAAGTGGTGCCCAGCCAGGAGGCGCTGGTCCCCTTCGTCTCCCTGCGCCACCGGACGGACAGCGTGCCGGTGCTCCTGCCTGACGACGGAGTGGTCCTGACGGAGAAGCTGGCCTCCCTGCTGGGGGTGTCGGCGGGGGACACCTTCACTCTGGACGGGGACAGCCGGGTCCAGGTACGGGTGGCGGATGTCACGGAGCACTATATCATGCACTATGTCTACATGACCGACGCCTACTACCAGACCCTGTATGGCCAGCCGCCGGAGGAGAACCAGGTGCTGGCGGCCTACCCCGCTGAAGGGGCGGAGGCCCTGGACGCGGAGCTGGTGGGGCTGGACGGCGTCACCACCCTGTCCCAGGTGGCGGCCACCCGGGAGGTATTCACCTCCAGTCTGGAGAGCGTGGACTACGCCGTGGTCCTCATCATCGTGTGCGCCGCGGCCCTGGCCTTCGTGGTGCTCTACAACCTGACCAACATCAACATCACCGAGCGGATGCGGGAGCTGGCCACCCTGAAGGTGCTGGGCTTCTACGACGGCGAGCTGTCCGCCTATATCTACCGGGAGAACGTGATCCTCACGGTGTTCGGCGTGACCCTGGGGATGGGGATGGGGAAGCTGCTCCACCAGTGGCTGGTGCTGACAGTGGAGATCGACCTGCTCATGTTCGGGCGGACACTGGCCCTGTCCAGCTATCTCTACGCCGGGGTACTCACCGCCGTCTTCTCCCTGGTGGTCAATCTGGCGGCCCACCGGAAGCTGAAAAAGCTGGATATGGTAGAGTCGCTGAAGACAGTGGAATGAACAGCAGCAGCGCCGCCCGATGGGCGGCGCTGAGAGGGTCGAAAAAGTGGCAAGGCCACTTTTTCGAGAAAGATGCAGTCTGCCGCGCGCAGGGTTTGTCCGCCGCAGGCGGACAAACCCCACACTTGCAGCCTGAGAGGTGTTTTCCCCGACGCACATGTCGCCGGGGAAAACAGATCAGAACTGGATTCGCGCCTGCGGGCGCGAACTTTGCGAGGCTTGTTCGTAAACTGATTAGCACCGCCCGTAGGGCACAGCTGCTCAGCTTGCGGATCAGGCGGCCCCGCGATTAGGGCAGGAGACTCAGCTCCAGGCCCCGGAAGGCGGCGTAGGCCCCCGCCTCATGCTCCAGAGCCCGACGCGCTCCAGGAGAGAGGGGCTCCCACAGGGACAGGGAGAACTCTAGTCGTCCCTGTACCGCTTTTCCGGTCCAGATGCCGGCCACGCGCCCATCCTTCAGAACGGCGCCGGGGTTGGAGACTGTCCGCCAGACCTGGCGCTGGCGGGCGGGGTCCTCCAGGACCAGGGCTCGGTCCCGCAGGTCCAGATAGGGGTCGTGGGGCCCCAGCAGGATCAGGCGGCCGGGCTGCTCCGGCGGAGCGGTGAGGCTGTCCCGGTCCCGGATCAGGGCCCAGCGGGTCCGGCCCAACACCCGGACCGGTTCCATCTCCTCTGCGGCGGCGGACCAGAGCCGCTTCGCCTGTTGGGGAGAGCTGCCCAGCCAGGCCTGGAGATCGGCGGGGGCGGCGGGGCCGTAGCAGTGGAGAAATCTCCGCACCAGCTCCGCCTCCCCCTGAGGGCAGGGGGAGGGCTCCCGGCCCAGCCAGCGGCGGAAGGAGGTAAAGGTGGGACTGTTCTCCTCCCGGCGGCCGAACACCACCAGAGAGGCAAAGGAGCAGGGGCGGAGGAGAAAGGAGACAGCGGCGCCTCCCACGGTCTGCCTGTCAGGGCGGCCGTACATGGAGGGGGAGTCCCACAGGGCCCGCTGTTCCGGCGGGAGCTGCTCCCCGACCCGGTCAGCCAGCAGCTGGTCCAGGGCCTCCTTGCTGCGGACGGTGGTCCCGTCCAGGCAGCGGGCGGCCTCCCGCACCCGGGCGTGGGCCTCGTCGAAGGACATGCCGACAAAGTCCAGGGCCGCGGTGATCCCCCGGGTGTAGATCCAGGGACACTCCCCCTCCCGGGCCAGAAGGGGGGAGAGAAAGACGCCGCTCTCCCCGGCGGG
This sequence comes from Clostridium phoceensis, assembly GCF_001244495.1. Lineage (NCBI taxonomy): Bacteria > Bacillati > Bacillota > Clostridia > Eubacteriales > Clostridiaceae > Clostridium > Clostridium phoceensis. The sequence goes on from NZ_LN866274.1 coordinate 721,645, forward strand.
AAAGACCAGGGGCACGCCCCGGATGCTCCAGGCCTGGAGCAGGGCCCGGTCCCGGTACAGGGCGTCTCGGAGGAGGGGGAGGGAGCAGCCCTCCAGGCGCTGGAAGAGGGCAGTCTCCCACCCGCCGGGCGGGGAGTTCTGGAGCCCGCAGGCCCCCGCAGCCTCCAGTATCCGGCTGGCGGGATACCGGCGGTCCAGATGGTGGGCCCGCAGCCGGTGGGCGCGGACCTGTTCCGGGGTGATGTCCATGGGAAAAGACCTCCCTTGTCTCGTCGTTGGTCCCATTATACCCCGGAGGAGGCAAAAAAGCAAAAAACCCGGCCCGCTCTGCGGGCCGGGAAAAGAAGTGGGGATTCAGCGCTCCAGGGCGGTCCGCATGGAGGACAGGGCCCCGGTCCGCCCCAGGGCGGCAACCAGGATGCCGGCCAGAATGGCGCCGGCCACAGTGGAGATGAGGAAGGGGACGATGTAGGCGTAGAAAGCCACCGTGGCGGCGTCTGCACCGGTAAACAGGATGGCCACGGGATAGGCGGCCAGGCCGCCGATGATGCCGGTGCCGAAGACCTCCCCCACCAGGGTGGCGGGGAGGTTCCGTGTCTTCCAGAACACCAGTCCGCACAGCAGGGCGCCGCACATGCTGCCTGGGAAGGCCATGATCGTGCCAAGCCCCAGCAGGTTTCGGATCAGGCTGGCGCCGAAAGCCACCCCGACTCCGTACCAGGGGCCCAGCAGGACAGCGCACAGGACGTTGACCATATGCTGGATGGGGGCGCACTTGCTGGCCAGGACGGGGAAAGTGAACAGGCTGCCCACCACCGCCACGGCGCACAGAATGCCGGCAATGGCCAGCTTTTTGGTGTTGCTCTGATTCATGGGAAAGTGCTCCTTTCAAAATGGATGGGGAAACACACAAAAGCAGACAGCGTCTCCCCTTTTTCCGGCCCCGAGGGGCCACAAATCGGGTCCCGGAAGGACAGACAGGGTCCTCCCTGGGTTCGGTCGGGGCTTACTGGCCCCCTCTCACGCCGGAACACGGCTTCCCATCGCTGCTGTATGCGGCCCGGGCACAGGGCGCTCCCCCTCTGCCCGCTCCCGGCCAGGCCGGGGCGCCGATGTGTCTCCTCACGCTCCCTTCGGAAAGGATCAAAAAACGGGGTGCCCGGTGGGCACCCCGTCTGGTCACGGCCAGCATGACTCCCTACGGTGGCATGACCCACATCAGGTGAAGGGTCGAAGCGCTCAGCTTCCTCTCAGCCCGCTGCCGCAGGCTCCCCTGTCTTTTGCAACTGTATTATGGGCCCGGAGGCCCGGTTTGTCAAGAAAAATTTTCGGACCCTGGCGCGGCGGACCCTGGAGGGAAGGAGAAGGCCGTCTGTCAGACCTCCCGCTGTCCCTCTAGGATCTCCATGAACTCCCGCCCGGTAATGGTCTCGTGCTCATAGAGGTACTGGGCCAGCTGGTGGAGCTTTTCCTCGTTGGTTTTCAGCAGGTCCATGGCCTTCTGGTACTGGGTGTCCACCATCTCCGTCACCTTCCGGTCGATGCGGGCCTGGGTCTCCGGGGAGCAGGCCAGGGCAGCATCCCCGCCCAGGTACTGGTTGCTCACCGTCTCAAAGGCCACGAAGCCGAACTCGTCGCTCATACCGAAGCGGGAGATCATGGACCGGGCCAGCTTGGTGGCCTGCTCGATGTCGTTGGAGGCCCCGGTGGTGATGGAGTGGAAGACCAGCTCTTCGGCGGCCCGGCCGCCGGTGTAGGTGGCGATCTTGTTCAGCAGCTCATCCTTAGACATGAGGAAATGGTCACCGTCGTCCACCTGGAGGGTATAGCCCAGCGCGCCGGAGGTGCGGGGGATGATGGTGATCTTCTGCACCGGGGCGGAGTGGGTCTGGAGGGCGGCTACCAGGGCGTGGCCCGTCTCGTGGTAGGCCACGATCTTCTTCTCCTGGTCGGAGAGCACCCGGCTCTTCTTCTGGTATCCTGCGATGACCACCTCCACACTCTCCTGCAAGTCCTCCTGAGTGGCGTAGGGGCGGCCTGCCCGCACCGCCCTCAGAGCGGCCTCGTTGACGATGTTGGCCAGCTCTGCGCCGGAGGCCCCGGCAGCGGTCTTGGCAATGGGTTCGAAGTCCACGTCCTCCGCCAGACGGATCTGCTTGGCGTGGACCTTCAGGATATCGATGCGGCCCTGAAGGTCGGGCAGCTCCACCGGGATGCGCCGGTCGAACCGGCCGGGGCGCAGCAGGGCGGGGTCCAGACTGTCCGGGCGGTTGGTGGCGGCCAGCACCACCACGCCCTTGGAGCCGTCAAAGCCGTCCATCTCGGTGAGCAGCTGGTTCAGGGTCTGCTCCCGTTCGTCATTGCCGCCGATCTGGCCGTCCCGCTTCTTGCCGATGGTGTCGATCTCGTCGATGAACACGATGCAGGGGGCCTTGTCATTGGCCTGCTTGAACAGGTCCCGCACCTTGGCGGCACCCCGGCCCACGAACATCTCCACGAACTCGCTGCCGGCAATGGAGAAGAAGGGCACGTTGGCCTCGCCGGCTACCGCCTTGGCCAGCAGGGTCTTGCCGGTGCCCGGAGGGCCTACCAGCAGGGCGCCTTTGGGCAGCTTGGCGCCGATCTGGCGGTACTTCTCCGGGTCGTGGAGGAAGTCCACGATCTCGCTGAGCAGTTCCTTGGCCTCGTCCTCGCCGGCCACGTCGGCAAAGCGGATTCCAGTGGATGAGGGGACATACATCTTGGCATTAGAGCCGCCGCCCATGCCGAACATCATGCCGTCGCCGCCCATGGATTTTTTCATCCGTCTGTTGATGAACCAGCCGATGAGCAGGAAGGGGAGCAGGGGCAGGACCCAGCCCACCAGGATGGAGGTGAGCAGGCCGGGCTGGGTGTCGATCTCCTGGAACTGGGCCCCATTCTCATAAAGGCGCTGGGTCCGGTCAGGGTCGTTGGTGGCGGTGGTGCGGTAGACCTTCTCGTTGGTCTTGTCGGTAAAGGTGATCTCATCCCCCTCGATTTGGACCTGGCCCACATTCTGCTCATAGGTCATGGACATGAACTGATCGTAAGTCACATCCTGGACCGGGGTCTCCAGCATGGCGGGGAACAGGGTCAAGTTCAGCACCATCAGAATGAGCAGAGCCACCAGGTAGTAATAGACCAGAGGCTTTTTAGAGGGCTGCTTCACTTCTTTCATAGCGGTTTCCCATCCTTTTTCATCAAAATGTGTGGAATCGAATCGGACTGGCTGAGTACGGTGCGCACATTGTGCTCTATCTTCTGAGCGATCTTCTCCATCTGCTGCTGTTCCTCCAGGGTGACATCCTGGAGCAGCAGACAGAAGAACGCCTCTCCTGCCCGACGGACCTCTTCGCTGAAAGGCCGGGCAGGGGACAGGAGTCGGAGATGCTGGATCCGCCGGTCCCGGGGGTCGGGCAGCGCCTCCAGCCATCCCCGACGCACCAGACCCTCCGCCGCCCGGGAGACAGCGGATTTTTTCAGCAGCTGAGTCTCGCAGATGTCCCGGGCGGTGTCCAGGGTTTTATCACAGGAGAGCAGGAACATCACCTCTGCCTCGGTGCGGGAGAGGGACCACTCCTGAGCCAGCTCGTCCAGCATCCGGCAGTAGAGGCGGCGGAAGGGCTGGCCGGTCAGGGCGGTCTCCAAGGGGGAGAGCATAGGCACACCTCCGATAGTTCAAAAAGAAACTGTTCTGATGGGAACAGTATAGACCGGGGCGGGGGCGGCAGGGTGAATGGAGTGTAAAAAATATTTGTATAAATTATGAATTCTCCAGGCGGGACTTGCCCTTGAAAAGAGGGGAAAAGTCGGCTACAATTAGGTCCAGTGTGAGAGATCATTATCGTGAGGAAGTGAGACCTGTGTCAGAACACAGTGGATCGGGGGAGCGGACCCTGTATGACCTGACCCCCGGGGAGAGCGGGATGATCCTGTCGGTGGGCAACCAGTCCGGGGCGGTGAAGCGCCGCCTGGTGGACATGGGGCTGACTCCTGGGACTGTGGTGAAGGTGACCAAGATCGCCCCTCTGGGCGACCCCCTGGAAGTGAGCCTGCGGGGGTATGAGATGTCCCTGCGCCGGGCGGACGCGGCCCAGATCCGGATGGGACAGCCCAGGAGGACGGAGCGGGGCGGGACCGCCCGGGGTGCCATGACCCGGCACGTGACCGACCCGGAGACCGCCCGCCGCCAATTGCGGGACCACGAGCACGAGCTCCAGGAGCACGGGGGGAGCTATGACCCCACTGCCCACGACACCCGGCCCATGCGGGTGGCTTTGGCGGGCAACCCCAACTGCGGCAAGACCACCCTCTTCAACGCCTTGACCGGCTCGAACCAGTATGTGGGCAACTGGCCCGGAGTGACGGTGGAGAAGAAGGAGGGCACCGCCCGTCTGGGCGACAAGACCCTGACCATCGTGGACCTGCCGGGCATCTACTCCCTGTCTCCCTACTCCATGGAGGAGATTGTCGCCCGGGATTTCATCATCGGGGAGGCCCCTGACTGCATCATCGACATCGTGGATGCCACCAACCTGGAGCGCAACCTGTACCTTACCGTCCAGCTGCTGGAGCTGGAGCGGCCCACGGTGCTGGCCCTGAACTTTATGGACGAGGTGGCCAAACGGGGGGACCAGATTGATGTGGAGCGGCTGTCCAAGGAGCTGGGCATCCCAGTGGTCCCCATCACCGCCCGCACCGGGGAGGGGCTGGAGGAACTGCTCCACACCGCCCACCGGCAGATGCACCTGGGCTGCACCGTAGAGCCCGACGACCTGTATGACGCCTTTACCCACGACATCCACCACCGGATGGGGGAGCTGCTCCACGACTACGCCTATGCCGCCGGCCTGCCCGCCCACTGGGCCTCCATCAAGCTGCTGGAGGGGGACGAGCTGGTGGAGCGGGCACTGGCCCTGCCTGAGCCGGTGCAGGAGCAGCTGGACCGGGTGGTGGCGGAATACGAAAGCGCCAGTGACCTGGGTGACCGGGAGACCCTGGTGGCGGACAGCCGCTACCAGTACATCGAGCGGGTGGTAGCCGCCTCAGTGACCAAGGGGCAGAAGCCGGGGGAGCTGACCCTCAGCGAGAAGGTGGACAAGGTGGTGACGGGGAAATATCTGGCCCTGCCCCTGTTCCTGTGCGCCATGCTGGTGATGTTCGTCATCACCTTCGGCCCCTTCGGCTCCTGGCTGTCCAATCTGGTGGCGGCGGGCATCGACACATGCTCCGCCGCGCTGGAGGAGACTCTGCTGGGGGCGGGGGTGTCCCAGGTACTGGTGAGCCTGATCTGTGAGGGCATCATTGCCGGCGTGGGGGGCGTGCTCTCCTTCCTGCCCCAGATCGCTCTGCTGTTCTTCTTCCTGTCCTTTCTGGAGGACATCGGCTATATGTCCCGGGCGGCCTTCATCATGGACCGCCTGCTGCGGCGCTTCGGCCTGAGCGGGAAGGCGTTCATTCCCATGCTCATGGGCTTCGGCTGCTCGGTGCCCGCCATCATGGGTGCCCGGACCATGGAGAACGAGAAGGACCGGCGGATGACCATCCTGCTGGTGCCCTTTATGAGCTGCTCCGCCAAGCTGCCGGTGTACGGGCTGCTCTCCTCGGCTTTCTTTGGACCCTGGGCCGGGCTGGTGGTCTTCGGCCTGTATGTCATCGGCATGGCGGCGGGCATCCTGTCCGGCCTGCTGTTCAAGCATACCCTCTTCGCCGGGGAGCCCGCCCCCTTTGTGCTGGAGCTGCCCCCTTACCGCCTGCCCTCCCTGCACAACATGCTCACCCATGTGTGGCAGAAGGTGAAGGGCTTCCTCATCAAGGCGGGCACCCTGATCCTGCTGATGAGCATCCTGCTCTGGCTGCTCCAGTCCTTTGACTTCTCCCTGCATATGGTGGAGAACGAGGCGGACAGCATGCTGGGTGCCCTGGGCAGCGTCATCGCCCCCATTTTCAAGCCCCTGGGCTTCGGCTTCTGGCAGGCGGCGGTGGCTCTGCTCACCGGCCTGATCGCCAAGGAGATGGTGGTCAGCTCCCTGTCCATGTTCTACGCTTTCCCGCTCACTGCCACCGGCGCCCAGGTGGCGGCGGCCATGACGGGGTTCACCCCCCTGTCTGCCTTCTCTATGCTGGTGTTCATCCTGCTGTACGTCCCCTGCGTGGCGGCGGTGTCTACGCTGGCCAAGGAGATGAACAGCACGAAGTGGACCCTGTTTTCCATCGGGTGGCAGCTGGGGGTGGCCTATGTAGCCTCTCTGCTGGTCTACCAGGTGGGGAGCCTGTTCCTATAATTGCTCAAGGAGAAGATGCCCATGATACGACTGATCGCGCTGGACCTGGACGGGACCCTGCTGGACCCGGCGGGCCGGATCACCCAGGCGTCCAAGGATGCCATCGCCCGGGCCCGGGCGGCGGGGGTGCGGGTGGTGCTGAATACGGGACGCCCGATCCAGGAGGCGGTTTGGTTCGCCAGGGAGGCGGGCTGCGATGCGCTGCTCTCCTGCCTGGGGGGCGCCGCCGTGGTGGACGGTGTCCGGGGGGAGACCCTGCGCCGCTGGGACATGCCGGAGGAGTCGGGCCGCCGGGCGCTGGAGCTGTGCCTGGGCCGGGAGATCGAGCTGATGATCTTTGCCGGGGAGGAGATCGTGGTGGACCCCTTTTCCAAGGAATCCCTTTCCCGGACCTACCCCTTCCCCATCTTCCACTCCGCCGCCGTGGTGGCGGAGGACCCGCGGGCCTATCTGGAGGAGAGGGGGCTGCCGCTGACCAAGGTGCACGGGGACTGGAACCAGGCCCGCTACCCCCTGGAGGAGCTGGGCGCGCTGCCCGGGGTGCAGCTGACTGCCTCCAATGACCACGACTTTGAGCTGGTGCCCGACCGGGTGGACAAGGGGCGGGCCATGGCCCTGATCGCGCTGCTGTACGGCGTCCCCCTGGGGGAGACCGCCGCCGTGGGGGACAGCGACAACGACCTGTCTATGCTCCGGGCGGCGGGGCTGCCCATCGCCATGGGCAATGCCCCGGCAGCGGTGCGGGAGGCGGCCCGGTGGACCGCCCCCTCCAACCAGGAGGAGGGAGTAGCCTGGGCCATCTCCCGCTGTCTGGAGGAAAATGAGTGGGAAAGGGGAGAAAAGGGATGAATTTTGATGAATTGATCCAAAAAGAAGAGAAGGCCCTGCTCCGGGATCTGAGAGAGCTGGTCCGCATCCCCAGCGTCTCGGTCCCCGGGACGGGGCGGGCCCCCTATGGGGCGGAGTGCCGGCGGGCGCTGGACTGGTTCCTGTCCAGGGCGTCGGAGATGGGCTTCCAGACCCGGGACGTGGACGGCCACTGCGGCTGGTGTGAGTACGGGGAGGGGGAGGAGATGGTGGCTGTCCTGTGCCATCTGGATGTGGTCCCCGCCGGAGACGGGTGGCACTACCCCCCCTATGACTGTACCTGGGCGGGGGGGCGGATCTACGGCCGGGGGGTCATCGACGACAAAGGGCCCGCGGCGGCGGCCCTGTACGCCCTGAAAGCGGTGCGGGACAGCGGCGCCCCCCTGCACCGCCGGGTGCGCCTGCTGGTGGGGTGCAACGAGGAGAAGGGCTCCTCCTGTATCCGCCACTATGTGGAGGCCGGCGGAGAGATCCCAGTGATGGGCTTCACCCCGGACGGCATGTACCCCATTATCAACGGGGAGAAGGGGATCGCCGTGGTGGACTTCCGTCGGGCACTGGCCCCGTCCCCCCGGTCCATCCGCTGCATTTCCGGGGGGACCGCTCACAATGTGGTGCCTGACCGGGCCCGGGCGGAGCTGAATTGGCCGGAGGAGGAGCGGTCCGCCGCCTGCGCCCTGACGCTGGACGGCGTCCGGGTGACAGAGACAGCGGAGGGACTGCTGGTGGAGGCGGAGGGCCAGAGCGCCCACGGCTCCACCCCGGAGAAGGGGGTCAACGCCATCGGCCGCCTGCTGCTGGCCCTGAAGGAGCTGGGGCTGGATGGGGACTCGGGCCAGGCTGCCGCCTTCCTGGCGGATGTCCTGGGGGAGGAGACCCGGGGCGAGGGGCTGGGCATTGCCATGTCTGACCAGATCTCCGGGGCGCTGACGGTGAACCTGGGCATCATCCGGGGCGGCGGGGAGGAGCTGTCCCTCACCCTGGACCTGCGCTGGCCCGTCACCGCCCGGTATGAGGACTTTGCCGACAGGCTCATGGGGGCCATGGAGCGGGGCGGCTTTGCCGGGGAGCGCACCGAGGGGCAGGACAGCATCTACATGCCCCCGGAGAGCCCGCTGGTCCAGGCGCTGTCCAAGGTGTACCGGGAGCAGACCGGGCAGGAGGCGGAGCTGCTCTCCATCGGGGGCGGCACCTACGCCAAGGCATGTCCCAACCTGGTGGCCTTCGGGCCCCTGTTCCCCGGACAGGAGATGACGGAGCACCAGCCGGACGAATATATGGAAGCGGACACCCTGCTGAAAAACGCCCAGATGATGGCGGCCGCTATTTGGGAACTGGCCAGATAGTACAGAGCACCCCCCGGAGCCAAGGCTCCGGGGGGTGCTCTGCTTCCAGGGAAAAGCCTAGATTCCGGTCACGGCTGCCTGGGCTTAGGGGCGGGCTTGGGCTTAGGGGCGGATCTGGACAGGGTCTCCAGCACCAGCATCAGCTGCTGCCGCTGCTCCTCTGGAAAGGCGCGGTACAGGGTGAGGAGCCTGACCTCGTCGGCGGGGAGCTCCTGAGCGGAGACGGGCAGGTGGAGCAGCCGGTCCGCCGACACCCGGTAGAGCCGCAGCAGGGTGGTCAGGGTCTGAAGGTCCGGCTCCGCGATGTTGTTCTCATAGCCGGAGAGCGTTTTGTTGTTGATGCCGGTGAGGTTCATCACCTGGGTCTGGGTCAAGCCCCTGCGCTCCCGCGCCAGCCGCAGGGCGTATCCGAGTTCTTCCATAGCTCTGACGCTCCTTTTGCCCCTATTTTAATGCAGAACAGGACGATCCCTCTGGTTATTCTTAGTAAAAAAGAAAATATTATTGACTTCTTAAAAAATAGGAATTAAAATGAAAAGGCTTATCCAGTGGACAAAATGTGGGCCAGCCACAGATTTTGCTTGACCTTCCCCCTGGGGGAAGGTGTAGAGTCAGGACTCAGGCAGATGCAGCGGAGGAGCCGGTTTAAGAAAATTTTAATTTTTCTTATGTACTGTACTTAAAGATTCTCTGATATGGTAAAAAAGAAAAGCATATGGGGCCTCTGACAGAGACTGGGGCGGGGGGACGGAATATCCGTCCGCTGCAGCCCGTACGGCGGAGAAGGATTGTGAACATTTTTTGAAACCTGGAGGGGGGCGATTGACAGAAAAATGAAGGGGGACTATACTGTGTGACAACTTGTCATGTGAGGAGGCGGGACGGGAATGCCCAGCAAGACCTTCTTCCACCTGCCCGCGGAGAAGCGGGAGCGGCTGCTGTTGGCCGCTGAGGAGGAGTTTGCCCGTGTGCCCTATGCTGAGGCGTCTATCAATCGGATGATCCGGGCAGCGGGGATCCCCCGAGGCAGCTTTTACATGTACTTTCGTGACAAGGAGGAGCTGTTCCACTACCTCCTGAAGCGGTATCAGGACGGGCTGCTCCAGCGGCTGGAGCGGGTGCTGGAGGAGCAGGGAGGCGATCTGCTCGGGGCGCTGCCCGCCCTGTTCGATGATCTGCGGGCCCAGCGGAAGCACTGGGCCGGGCTGGCCAGGATGCTCAGCCGGAACTCGGACATGCGCCTGGGCCTGCGGCTGAGCCCGCTGGATCGGCCGGATCTGGGGGAGTGGCTGGAGCGGCGGGTGGACCGGGCCAGGCTGGACCTGCGGGGGGAAGAGGACTTGATGGACATCTTCCGGATCCTGATATACATCTCGGCCACTGCCATGACACAGGCGATCTTTGAAGAGGACAGCGGTCCGGCCCGGGCGCGGCTGTGCGCCCAGCTGGACATTTTGAGACGGGGGACAGCAGCCCCGTCCGCGACCAAGACATAAAGGAGATTCAAGGTATGGAAGCAACACAGGTAAAAACGGAAGAGGCGGTCCAGGCACCGGGCAAAAAGGAACCGCCCAAGCTTAAGGTGCCCAAAAAGAAGAAAAAATGGCTCAAGCGACTGATTATCGCGGTGGTAGTGCTGGCGGCCATTTTCCTGATTTTTATCCGGCCCATGATGAGCGCCGGCCAGCAGTTCGTGGCGGGCACCTATCTGCCTGAGACAGCCCAGCGGCAGGACCTGAGGATCTCCGTGTCCAGCACCGGGACCATCACGCCCATCGACTCCTACAAGGTCTCCGCCCTGGTCAACGGGGAGATCGTGGAGGCTCCCTTTGAGGAGGGCGACTGGGTAGAGAAGGGCGCTCTGCTCTACCGTTTTGACGCAGAGGATGCCCAGAACGCGGTGCAGCAGGCCCAGCTGAGCGTAGCGCAGGCGGAGCTGGGTTACCGCACCGCTCAGGAGAGCGTGAACCCCTACTCCACTGCCAGCGGCATCGTGCAGAAGCTCTATGTCAGTGTGGGCGACCCGGTGGCGGTGGGCGACCCCATCGCGGACGTGGGGGACAACACCACCATGACAGTGGAGATCCCCTTCCACAGCGCAGACGCCGCAGGGCTGTACGTGGGCCAGACGGGCACACTGACCATTGAAGGGACGATGGAGACAGTGACCGGCACCATCGAGAGCATCTCCGGCGCCGACGAGGTGGGTGCCGGAGGCGCCTTGATCCGTCAGGTAAAGTTCCGGGTGAGCAATCCCGGCGGACTGACCGGCACCACCGCCGCCACCGCTGTGGTGGGCAGCGTGGCCTGCGCCGGAAGCGGCACCTTCAGCCAAAGCACCGGCCAGACCGTGGTGGCACAGACAGCGGGGGAGATCACCGCCCTCCATGTCACCTCCGGAAGTCCGGTGTCCTACGGCACTGTGCTGGCCACCATCGGCGGTACTGCCGCGGAGACCACCCTGGAGAACGCCCGCATCGGCGTGGAGAACGCCAAGCTGGCCCTGGACAGCCGGCTCCAGGCCCTGGAGAACTATGAGATCACCGCCCCCATCTCCGGCACCGTTATCGAGAAAAACTTCAAGGCCGGCGACAACGTGGACAGCTCCGCGGTGACCTCCGCGGGAGGGAACCTGGCAGTGCTGTATGACATGTCCACCCTGACCTTTGAAATGAAGGTGAATGAGCTGGACATCAACAACATCCAGGTGGGCCAGGAGGTAGAGATCACCGCCGACGCTCTGGAGGGTATGACCTTCAAGGGCTATGTGGACAAGATCAACATCAACGGCACCACGGCCAATGGCCGCACCACCTACCCGGTCACCGTGGTGGTGGAGGGCACACCAGAGGAGCTGAAGCCGGGCATGAACGTGTCTGCCGAGGTGCTGGTGGAGGACGCGGGCAACGTGCTGTGCGTGCCGGTAGAGGCGGTCCAGCGGGGCAACACCGTGCTGGTGGCCGGTCAGGGCGCCCTGGATGAGAGCGGCAATCTGGTGGACCCCACCAAGCTGGAGGAGCGCCCTGTCACCCTGGGCCGCAGCAGCAGCGAGTACATCGAGATCCTGGACGGCCTGGAGGAGGGCGAGACGGTCTATGTTCAGAATATCGCCTCCAACGCTATGGCCATGATGATGGGCGTGGGTGGCTGAGCGTATGGAACACCTGATCGAATTAAAGGACGTCTACAAGATCTACCAGATGGGAGAGGAGACCGTCCATGCCTTGGACGGCGTCAGCCTGACCATCGACCAGGGGGAGTTCGTGGCCATCGTGGGCTCCTCCGGCTCGGGAAAGTCCACGGCCATGAATATCATCGGCTGTCTGGACGTGCCTACCTCAGGGACCTATCATCTGGGCGGGATCGACGTGTCTACCATGGACGACGACCAGCAGGCCGAGATCCGCAACAAAATGCTGGGCTTCATCTTCCAGCAGTATAACCTGATCCCCAAGCTGAACGTGCTGGAAAACGTGGAGCTCCCCCTGCTCTATGCCGGGGTGGACGCCTCGGAGCGGAAGGAGCGAGCCATGGCCTCCCTCCAGCGGGTAGGGCTGGCGGACAAGTGCAGGAACCTGCCCTCCCAGCTCTCCGGCGGCCAGCAGCAGCGGGTGTCCATCGCCCGGGCCCTGGCGGGTAGCCCGTCGGTCATCCTGGCTGACGAGCCCACCGGCGCACTGGACTCCCGCACCGGTCGGGAGGTGCTGGGCTTTCTGAAAAAGCTGAACCGGGAGGGGGACACTGTGGTCCTCATCACCCATGACAACTCCATCGCGGTGAAGGCGGACCGCATCGTCCGCCTCCAGGACGGAAAGATCATCTACGACGGCGATGCCCATGACCCCAGGGCCGTGGTGCGGCCCGAAGAGATGGAGCAGGACGAGCCGGCGGCAGGCGGATTTTCGGACGCCTCCTCGGCGGAACAGGAGGCGGGCGCATGAACTTTGGACAGTCCTTCCGCCTGGCCCTGAAGTCCCTGATGACCAGCAAGATGCGGGCTCTGCTCACCATGCTGGGCATCATCATCGGCGTGGGTGCCGTCATCGTTATCACCAGCCTGGGCAACGGCATGCAGAATATGATGAACGAGCAGTTTGAGAAGCTGGGCGCCAATCTGGTCCAGGTCCAATTGTTTATGTACGGGGGGGACTCCCGTTCGGTGGACCCAGACGATATGTATGAACTGGTGGATAAATATCCCCAGTACATCTCCGGCGTGACCCCCTATGTCTCCGCTCAGCTGGCGGTGCGGCAGGGGAGCGAGGATTTTGAGCGCACCAGCATTTATGGTGTGGGTGAGACCTTCCTCAACGAGAGGGGGGCCACCATGAGCGGCCAGAACCTGGGCAAAGGCCGATTTATCTCCTACATCGACGCTGCCCGCTACCAGAACGTATGCGTCATCGGCGCTTATCTGGAGGAAGAGGCCTTCCAGGGCGACGCCCTGGGCAAGCAGCTGTCCATCGGCGGGGAGCACTTTACCGTTATCGGTGTGCTGGAGAAGAACAGCGACATGAGCGAGGGGAGCGGGGACGACATCATATACCTCCCCTACACCACCGCCCTGCGCCTGAGCGGGAGCGCGGACGCCAGCATGTACATGTTCACCAGCACCAGCAAGGACACAGCTGCAACGGCCAAGGGCATCATCGAGAACCGGCTGTACAAGACCTTCCAGAGCAGCGACTACTACTTTGTCATGACCTCCGCCGAGATGATGGACGCCATGAACGCCATGATGGGCACCATGATGGCGGTGCTGGTGGCCATCGCCGCCATCTCTCTGCTGGTGGGCGGCATCGGCATTATGAATATCATGCTGGTCTCCGTTACCGAGCGCACCCGGGAGATCGGCATCCGCAAGTCCCTGGGCGCCAAGCGGAAGGATATCCGCGGGCAGTTCATCATTGAGGCCGGCACCACCTCAGCCATCGGCGGGGTGCTGGGCATCCTGGTGGGGATCGGTCTGGCCAGTTTGGCCGGTTCCCTCATTGGAGGCATGATGACCAGCAGTATGGGCGGCGGGAGCACCTTCAGTGCGGTGCCTAACCTGAGCTCGGTGGCCGTGGCTTTCGGCGTGTCCGTGGGCATCGGCATCCTGTTCGGCTATCTGCCGGCAAAAAAGGCGGCCGCCCTGAACCCCATCGACGCCCTGCGCTATGAATAAGGAGGAGAAACACAGATGAAAATCAGACGATTTTGCTCCGGCCTGCTGGCGGCAGTGCTGCTGCTGGGCCTGATGGTCCTGCCGGCAGGAGCGGCTGCCGCGTCCACAGTCTCCACAGAGGAGGCCATCCAGGTCATCAACGCCCTGGGCATCATGGTGGGCGATGAGAGCGGTGAGTTCCACCTGAACCGCCGGGTCACCCGGGCCGAGTTTATCACCATGGCGGTCAACGCCACCGGCACCGGGGATCAGGTGGGGGAGGCATCCACCTCGCCCTACCCCGACGTGCCCCGGACCCACTGGGCCGCCGGCTATGTCCAGGCGGGGGTGCAGGCCGGGCTGATCTCCGGCTATTTGGATGGGACCTTCCGCCCCTCCAACCAGATCACCCTGGCGGAGGGCGCTACCATCGTCCTCAAGCTGCTGGGCTACACCGCAGAGGACTTCTCTGGGGCCTATCCCACCGGCCAGCTGGCCATGTACCGCAACCTAAAGCTGGACCGGGGTGTCACCGCCCAGAAGTCCACCGACGTGCTGACCCGGCAGGATACCCTGTATCTGTTTTATAACCTGCTCTCCACCAACACCAAGGAGGGCACCCCCTATATTAACAAGCTGGGCTACTCACTCAACGCCGCCGGTGAGGTGGACCGGGTGGCCCTGGTCAACGGCGTGATGGAGGGCCCGGTGGTGGCGGCCGGCAGCTGGCAGCAGTCCGTCCCCTTCGATGTGGACAGCGCCCGGGTGTACCGGGACGGCGCCGCCTCCTCCGCCAAGTCCATCCAGAACAACGACATCGTCTACTGGAGTGAGTCCATGCAGACCCTGTGGGTGTACACCGACCGGGTGGCCGGCACGATCCAGGAACTGAGCCCCACCCCCTCCAACCCCACATCCGTGAAGGTGGCAGGCCAGACCTATGAGATTGAGACAGCCTCCGCCGCCTACGAGCTGTCCGACCTGGGCAGCTATCAGGTGGGGGACACCGTCACCCTGCTGCTGGGCCGGAACGGCGGCGTGGCCGCTGTGGCCGCCGCCTCCGCCTCTCAGGACGGCAGCAAGATCGGCATCGTCACTAACCTGAGCCGCGGCACCTACTCCGGCTCCGGGGCCAACTCCTCCTACACCGCTGACACTGTGACCATCCTGGCCACCGACGGCCGCACATACAGCTATCAGTGGACCACCGACTACTTCAAGCTGGGCAACCTGGTCCAGGTGGTCATCAGCAGTGAGGACGGCTCCGTGTCCCTCAAGCGGCTGAGCGAGACCGGCAAGCTCTCCGGCAAGGTGTCCTCCGACGCCTCCAAACTGGGCAGTTATCCCTTCGCAGACGGCGTGGAGATCCTGGACACCTATGAGGGCACCGGCGTAAGGATCTATCCCGAGCGTCTGGCGGGGCTGAACGTGACCACCGATATGGTGCGCTACTACACCCTGAACGGTGCGGGTGAGATCACAAAGCTGATCCTGAAGGACGCCACCGGCGATATGCACAGCTACGGCATCATGACTGATGTGGTGGACAGCAGCCCGGAGGGCGGCGTCAGCGTCATCGTGAGTTACACCATGGATCTGGCGGGCGAGACCGTATCCCTGCCCGGAATGAGCGTCAAGTACGGCGTGAAGAAGGGCCCTGTGGTGGTGATGGGCAATGTCCAGGCCCCCGATAAGATCCGGCAGCTGACCGAGGTGGAGGCTGCCCGCGTCAGCGGCAACACTGTCACGGCCGGCAACCGGACCTACCTCATGTCCGACAACGTGCTGGTCTATGAGTACAGGGGCGGCGACTACTACCTGTCCTCCCTGGACCGGGTGAAGGACGGCGGTTACGAGCTGTCCGCCTGGTATGACCGCTCCGAGAAGGACGGCGGCCGTATCCGAGTCATCGTGGCAAAATAAGCTCCCATAAGATAAGGAGGGCGCCCCGCTGTGCGGGGCGCCCTCTTCGGGACCGTAACAAGCGGATGCCCCAGCGGGGCATCCGCTTGTTTCTGCTCAAGAGCCTTTTGTGTGTTACCGCCCCCGCAGGGGACAGGGTGGAAAAAAGGAAAATTCAGCCCCAGAACACAAAAGGGGATCGGGGGTCACAAAGAGAGATCAGCCTGCCGGCGGTCTTCCTGAACCAGCTCGATGGCCTGCTTGCCGGTCATGTGCTCGATGGAGAGCGACACAAGGCACAGTCCGCCGGCCTCCCGGCGAATGGCCTCCTGGCGATGCTCCGGGCTGTCGCCGGGGCAGTATTTCTCCGCCAGGAGCCAAATGGCAGCTTGTTTCTCCGCCTCGTCCTCCAAAATACGGGTCCGGCCGAAGGCGATGACGCTGCGAAAGTAGGTGGTGTACTCCGGGGGGACCACCTGATCCTGATCGATGACGCAGAAGGACGCCTTGCTGCACCGACGCAGGGCGTCCAGCTTGTGCCCTGCCTTGGCACAGTGGAAGAACAGCGTTCCCTCCTGATACACATAGCTGAGGGGGACCGCATAGGGGTAGCCGCCGTCGCCGGCCACGGCCAGGACGCCGGAGGTCCCCCGGGACAGGATGGCGGCGCAGTCCCCCTGAGAGAGCTGCTGGCGGTGCCGCCGCATGGGTCGAAACATGGATCTGCCTCCTTTTTTGTAAGATCTGCAACCACATCATACTATATAAGAGGACCCGGCGCCGTGAGAGGCGCCGGGCAGGGTCAGCAGGGGAGTGGCTGGATGGGCGGCAGCTCCTCCGGCAGGAGAGCAGATGGGGCGGAGCGGGGAATGAGAGAGATCAACCCCTCCTCTCGCCGGGCCGTCAGTTCCAGCAGAGCGCACAGGTCCTCCAGGGAGAGGTAGAACTCCCCCTCCCACTGGAAGGGCAGGCTGCTGAGCGCGAAGGGGCGGTCGTCCCGCTCCCCGGTGAGAGAGCCGGCGGTAAGGACCACGGAGCCCTCTTCGGCGGGGAGGACCAGCTGGTCCCCTGAGATGGCGGCGGTACGGCCGAAGGCGGCGGCCACCGCCTGGGCGGGCAGCCAGCAGATGCCGTCCAGAAGGATGGGGACGGCCTCCAGAGGCATGTCCCCGGCGCAGAGCGCTGTATGGGGCCTGTCCACTGCCCTGCGGGCCAGGAACTCATCGTAGGTCAGGCCGCTCTCCCGGACCTGGAGAGCCAGCGTACGCCCCACAAAGCGGTAGTGCCAGGGTTCAAAGCAGAAGCCGGTAATGTCCTCCCTGCCTTCCGGATAGCGGAGGATGAAGCCGTAGCGCCAGCAGTTCTCTATGAGCCAGCGGTAGGTCGCGGTGGTCTCGAAATGGGCACTGCGGCTGGCGGTATTGATGTCCAGGGCCAGGCCGGTCTGGTGCTCAGAGAAGCCCGGCCGGGCGGAGTAGGTGTCGGCCTCCACGCCGTCCTGAGCGGTATACCGGCGGTACAGGGAGTCCTGATAGGAGTAGGAGCGGTAGGCGGAGACGCTGTAAAGGGTGATGCCGTCCTCCCGGGCCGCGTCGGCCATCCGCATGAAGGCCGCGGCTGCGGCAGGGGCCAGGGAGCCCCCGGAGGGGGCGTACCGGGCGGGCAGGCTGTGCAGCCGGGGGACATAGCCGTCCGGCAGCGGGTGGTATTTGTTGACCAGGACGGAGAGGCTCTCCGGCTCCTCCGCCTGGGATACATCGCCGTAAAAGGTCCCGTCCAGGCCGATGTTCACCCGGGTGACCACGTCCTCCGGGGAGAGCTCCGGCCAAAGGGCGCCGTAGGCAAGATAGCGGTCCAGCAGCTCCGGGCGGTAGTAGGAGAGGGACTGACAGGCCACCGCCCGGGCGAGGGTGTCCGGGTCCTGAAGGGAGGGGCGGGCGAGGACTGTCTCCTCCCCGGAGGCGGCGGGGAGAGACCGAACAGGGACGGCAGCGCTGGTGAGCAGGGAGACGGAGAGGACCAGGGCCGCCGCTCCGGTCAGGATGCGCAGGGGAGCATGGTTCATAACTGGGAGACCTCCTGAGTAGAAGAAGAGACGGGGCCGGTCCGGCCGCAGAGGGCCAGGAACCAGCGGAAGATGGGAGCGCCGTCCACCGTGTCGGGGCGGAGAAGGGGGCCGCTCATCCGCTCCGGGTGGAACTGGACCCCCAGAATGGGGAGGGAGGGGTGCTCTATGGCCTCGGGAACGCCGTCCACTGCCCGGAGGGTAAGGACCAGCCCTGGGGCGGGGCAGTCCACTGCCTGGTGGTGAGAGCTGTTGACGGAGAAGCGGGGGCCGTAGAGGGTGTGGAGCAGGCTGCCCGGCTGGGCGCGGACCGGGTGGACCTGGTCCGCCTGGGGGTGGGTATGGGAGGGACGCCGGACGTCCCCCAGGTCCTGAAGCAGGGTGCCCCCCAGAGCCACATTAATGATCTGCATGCCTCGGCAGACCCCCAGGATAGGGCGGCCCGCCTGATAAAAGGCGCGGAACAGCTCCAGCTCCGCCTGGTCCCGGGCGGGGTCCGGGGGCTGGGAGCCCTGGTCGGGCTGTCCGTACAGGCCGGGGTCCAGGTCGCCGCCGCCGCACAGCAGCAGCCCGGCGCAGGACAGGTCCGGTGGGGGGCAGTAACCAGAAACAGGCGTGCCGCCCGCGGCGCGGACGGCACGGACATAGTTGGACATCTTTCCATCCGCACCTGAGATCAGGATGCGGGGAGAGAGGACTGCGTCACACATGGGAACTCCTTTCAGGGCGCCTCAGGGCGCCTGGGTAGGGGCCTGGTCCAACTGAGCAGAGCGCAGGCGCACCAGCTGAGCGATCATCTCCACGGCGCCATTGATGCCGGTGATGGAGGAGTTGAGGGTCAGGTCATACCGGCGCATCTCCCCCCAGGTGTGGCCGGTGTAATAGTTATAGTAGTTGGCGCGGCCCCGGTCCATCTGGATGATCCGGCTCTCCATGTTGTCGGAGGGGATGTGATACTCCGCCACACAGCGGTCGATCCGGCTGGCCATGTCGGCATGGATAAAGACTTTGATGCAAGCGGGGTCTTCCCCCAGAATGTAGTCGCTGCACCGGCCCACGATGACGCAGGGCCCCTCCGCCGCCAGCTCCCGGATCACGTCGGCCTGGGCAAAAAATGCCTGATGGCTGACCGGGATGCCCTGGTGGGTGAAGGTGGGGACGCCGATGCCGATGGGGGCGATGTTCAGGTGGAACCGGCTGCGGGCCCGCTCCTCCGCCCGGGCGATAAAGTCGGGGGAAAGGCCGCTCTTCTCCGCAGTCTTTTGGATCAGTGTGCGGTCATAACAGGGGATGCCCAGGCTTGCGGCCAGCTTCTTGCCGATCAGGCGGCCGCCGCTTCCAAACTCGCGGCTGATGGACACGACATAGTTGCTCATGAGACACGCCTCCTTATAGTGTGGCTTCAGGTACGGGCGAGGCTGTTCATCCGTACCTCCTGTTTCTTTATATTATAGCGCAATTTGAAGAAAATGACAACGAAAATCTCAGGCCCCTCCAGGTTGACAGGAAAAGAAAATCTAGGCATAATCAAAACAGAGAGGAGGCGGTCTGATGGAGGAGACCCGCTGGAAGGAGAAAAACCAATATCTTGGGCTGACGGAGGACGGCCGCCGGGTGAGGCTGCTGGACCAGAGCCAGCTTCCCAACCGGGAGGTCTGGCTGGAACTGGAAGAGCCGGAAGAGCTGGCGGAGGCTATCCGCACCCTGCGGGTGCGGGGCGCCCCAGCCATCGGCGTCTTTGCGGCGTATGCCCTGTATGTGCTGGCCCGAAGACTGGCGGACCGGGCGCCGGTGGAGGCGGCGTTCCGTACCCGGCTGCGGGAGTGGGCTGCCGGCCTGGCGGCCACCCGGCCCACGGCGGTGAACCTGCGCTGGGCGCTGGAGCGGATGCTGGCCCGGGCGGACCGGACGGCAGGGCCGCCGGAGCAGATCGTCCAGGTGCTGGAGCGGGAGTGCCGGGCCATCCACCGGGAGGATGGGGAGATGTGCCGCCGGATCGCGGAGCACGGTCTGACCCTGGTAGGGGAGGGGGACGGCATCCTGACCCACTGCAACGCCGGGGCACTGGCCGCCTCCCGGTACGGCACCGCCCTGGGTCCCATCCTGCTGGGGCAGGAGAGGGGGAAAAAGCTGAGGGTCTTTGCCGACGAGACCCGGCCCCTGCTCCAGGGGGCCCGGCTCACCGCCTGGGAGCTGGCCCGGGCCGGGGTGGAGGTCACCCTGATCTGTGACAACATGGCCTCTATGGTGATGAAGAACGGCTGGGTCCAGGCCTGCTTCGTAGGCTGCGACCGGGTGGCGGCCAACGGGGACACTGCCAACAAGATCGGTACCAGCGGCCTGGCGGTCCTGGCCCGGTACTACAATGTCCCCTTCTATGTGCTGGGCCCTACCTCCACTATCGACTTGGACTGTCCCACCGGGGCGGACATCCCCATCGAGGAGCGGGACGGGGAAGAGATCCGCTCCCTCTGGTACCGGGAGCCCATGGCGCCAGCGGAGGTGAGGTGCTGGGACCCCGCCTTCGACGTCACCGACCACAGCCTGATCTCTGCCATCGTCACGGAGGGAGGCATCTGCCGTCCCCCCTTCGGGGAGAGCCTGCGGGAGCTGGTTTCCCGGGAAAAGGGGGATGCGCCGTGAGCTGGAGCCGAGAGAAGCAGGAGCTGCGGCGGAAGATCTGCCAGGCCGCCCGCCAGATAGCCCAGGCGGGCTATGTGGCTGCCAACGACGGGAACCTGTCTGCCCGGTGCTCCGATGGCGGGGTGCTCATTACTCCCTCGGGGGTCTATAAGGGAGACCTGGAGGAGGACATGCTGCTGGAAGTGGATCTGGAGGGGCGGGTGCTGTCCGGAACAGGGAGGCCCTCGTCCGAGAGCCCGATGCATCTGGCTCTCTACCGTACCCGGCCTGAGGTGGGAGGCGTAGTCCACACCCACGCTCCATATTCCGTGTTTTCGGCCAACCTGGGGGAGGACCTGACCGAGCCCATCACCGCGGACTGGGCCCTGCTGCTGGGGCCGGTCCCCGCCCTGCCCTGGCTGCCCCTGGGGACAGAGGAGCTGGCGGGGGCGGTGGCCCGGGCGGCGGAGGGGCACAGCGCAGCCCTGCTGGCCCACCACGGGGCGGTGACCTGGGGACGGGACGTGGTCCAGGCATGGTACCGGACCCAGGCCCTGGAGCAGTACTGCAAGCAGCGGTATCTGGGCCTGCTGCTGGGACGGCCTATCCCGGTCCTGGAGCCGGAGGAGGTCAGGGAACTGACGGTCCGCCGTCTGGCGGGAGAAGAAAGGAGAAATTGATATGAAAAACAAGTTGCTGCGCAATGGTGTGGAGATGCCCGAAGTGGGATTCGGGACCTGGAAGGCAGGGGAGACCGACGGCTTCGCGGTGCTCTCTGAGGCCATCCGGGCTGGCTACCGGCATATCGACACCGCCTCCGCCTACCACACAGAGGAGGCGGTGGGCAGAGCGGTGGCCGCCTCCGGGGTGGACCGGTCGGAGTTCTTCATCACCACTAAGGCGTGGAAGGACCAGCTGGGCTACGACAGGACCCTGGCCGCCTTTGACGCCTCATGCCAGGCGCTGGGGATGGACTATTTGGACCTGTACCTGATCCATTGGCCCAGGCCGGACGCCGCCTGCGAGGAGTGGAAGGAGCTGGACCGGGGGAGCTGGCGGGCCATGGAGGAGCTGTACCGGGCCGGCCGGGTCCGGGCCATCGGGGTGAGCAACTTCCTGCCTCACCACCTGGAGAACCTGCTGGAGGTGTGTACAGTGCCCCCCATGGTGGACCAGATCGAGTTTCATCCCGGCTATGTCCAGTGGGAGACGGTGGAGTTCTGCCGGGCCAGCCAGATCCTGGTGGAGGCATGGAGCCCCCTGGGCCGCCAGAGGCTGGCGGATGATCCCCTGCTGGCGGAGCTGGCCGGAAAATACGGGGTCTCCCAGGCCCAGATCTGCCTGCGCTTCGCCCTGGACTGCGGCGTGGTTCCCCTGCCCAAGTCGGCCGACGCTGGACGGATGCGCCAGAACCTGGCGCTGGACTTTGTCCTGGAGGCGGAGGACTTGGAGCGGCTGCGGACCATGCCCCAGACAGGCTGGTCCGGCCTGCACCCGGACAAGTGAGCCGGCGGGACAGAAGAGAGCCCGTCCTCCCCCGCGCATGCGGGGAGGACGGGCCTTTCCGTATCTATTCGTCAGACTGGTACTGGGCGCAGACCTCCAGCACAAAGTCCCAGAACCGCTGGACCGCGGGCAGGACCCTGCGGTCCTTGGGGCGGAACATATAGAGCATGCGGTGGGTCTCAGTGTCCGCGATGTAGAGGGGACGGACAGAGTAGAGCCGGAGGCCGAACATGCGGGGCATGATGCCCACCCCTAGTCCCTGGGAGACAAAGCTGGCTAACATGTGGTCGGTGGCCACCTCGAAAGCGACATCTGGCTGGAGATTCTGCTGACGAAACATGGACAGCACCAGATTGCGGGTGGGGCTGGCCTGGTTGTAGATCACCAGCCGCTCCCGGCTCAACTGCTCCAGCGTCACCTGCTCCTGCTGGGCCAGGGGATGTCCGGCGGGGACCACGGCCACCAGCTCCTCGGGCACCACGGGGCAGAACTCAAATGAGCTGTCGTCGAACCGGGTGCCGAAGCCGATGTCCAGGGCGTGGTGGGTGAAATCGGCGGCGATGCGCCGGGTGGGTTTCTCGTCAAAGGTAAAAGTAATACCCTGGTTGTCCGGGTTCTGGTAGAAGTGACTGACGCACCAGGGGATCAGAGTGGCGCTGACAGCGCTGATGAAGCCCAGCCGTACCTGGCCCCGGGTGGGGCTGCACCGGGACTGGGCCACCCGCTTCCCCTCCTCGATCTCCTGGATGGCCCGCTCGGCGTAGGCGAGGAACTCCTGCCCGTACGGAGTGAGCAGGGTATCCCGCCCGTTTTTGTAGAGA
Source organism: Clostridium phoceensis (assembly GCF_001244495.1). NCBI lineage: Bacteria > Bacillati > Bacillota > Clostridia > Eubacteriales > Clostridiaceae > Clostridium > Clostridium phoceensis. The sequence goes on from NZ_LN866274.1 coordinate 744,225, forward strand.
AGGGGGATGCCCAGCTCCTCCTCCAGTGCGGCCATGGAGTGGCTCAGGTTGGACTGAGTGACATAGAGGGCGTCGGCGGCCCGGGTGAGGCCCCTGGCCTGGGCGATGGCCTGGAGATAGTAGAGTTGATTCAGATTCATGGGGCCGCGGCCTCCTGTTTCATCGGAATGGAAAAGAGCGGCGCCGGGGGCTACCACGCATAGCGGAAGGACTCCGGGTTGGCGGCGTTGACAGCAGCGGCGTGCTCCAGCAGCCAGGTGCGGAGCTGCTCCAGCCCCTCGTCGCTGATGGGGAACTGGGCGGTGTACAGGATCTCCGCGTTTTCCCGGATGGCCGGTCCGGTCCACAGCTGGGCGGTGAGCTGTTCATCTTTAGGGGTGATCCAGAAGCTGGCCCGCTTCAGGCTGCCACACCAGTTGTTACCGTACTGCCAGTGCATCAGGGTGGGCAAAAAAAGTTCCTGTTCCATGGTCTCTCTCCGGAAAGTCAAAAGTCCTGCCCCAGAGGGGCGCAGGAGCATTGTACCACAGAACAGGGAAAATGAAAACCGCCTCTTGGGCAATGGGGAGAAAAAAGCGGGACACATATGTGTCCCGCTTTTTGTCACAGATTCTGGTCGCTGAGGCGGTGGAAATCCTTGCTGCGGCCGAAGACGTGGGTGAGGGGGAAGACCTTGATGAAGCAGTCGATCCCGCTGTCCCGGATGAACTCCCGCAATTGGACATACTCCCGTGAGTTGCAGACACAGTCCAGCTGGATCTTGTCCGCCTGGGAGTAGCCCCCGATGACCTTGGAGATGGTGGCGCTCTTGCCGATCTCCTCGATGATAAAACGCTCGATGGCCCGGGGGTCCTCACAGACGATCTGGATCTCATAGAGGCGGGGACCCATGTTGAAGATGACGTAGTTCATGCTGTTCACGTAGATGATCTGTCCTACAAAGGCGTAGGCCACCGTGTCCAGGCTGAAGGCTGAGAGCATGATCAGCATAATGACGGCGTCCAGGCAGAGCAGCAGGTTTTTCAGCTCCGCGGCCTTAAAGACCTTCTGCTTGAGGATCTTGCTCAGGGTGTCCGTTCCGCCGTAGGAGTACCCCATGCGGTAGGTCAGGCCTGCGCCCGCCCCGTAGACCACGCCGAAGAACATGACCGCGATCAGCTTCTCCTTCAGAATGATCTCCACCTGCACATGGTTGAGCACCCACAGGACCAGGGGGTAGAGGATGGACAGGAACAGGATGCTGGACACCTCCTTGTACCCCAAGGTCACGGCGGTGAAGAGCAGGATGGCCAGGGTCAGCCCATAGTAGATCAGGGCGTAGTTGATCCCAGTGAAGGTCTCCGCAGTCATGGCCAGCCCGGTGATGCCCGTGACCACAAAGCCGTTGGGGAGGGCGATCCAGTTGACGGCTATGCTGCATATGACACAGCTCAGGACCATATTGAGCAGGGCGGCGGTACGGTGGTGACTTCTCATAAAAAGATGCCCTCCTGTCAGGGAACTGCTGTCCCGATTTCCCGCGTCCCGGGGGAAAAGGAAAGGGGATCCCGAAAGTGCTCTGGTCCGGACCGCCGGACGGCTCAGGACAGATACTGGGGCAGGGCGATGTCCTCCACGACTTGGGCGGGAATCGTGAATTCTGTTATGCCCATATACATGGGGGCGACGGTACCCTCGTCAAAGACCAGGACCAGCCGCCCCTCCCCATCGATGTAGAAGGAGGTGTCCGGGTCCAGGGCAGTGAAGTTCAGGTCCCCCACGTCCTCGTCATGGAGCCAGTAGTGGATTTGGTCATCGGAGGCCATCTGTTCCGCCATCTGGCGCTGGACCTCTTCGGTGAGGACGGAGAGGCAGTCGCTGTCCGGGCGGAAGAGATCGGACAGGGTGAGGAGCTCCCCTGTAGCCTTGTCCACGGCGTAGATCTTGACCGACTCATTCCCGCTGGCCATCACCAGGGTCTGGTCGAAGCGCAGGGCAAAAACGGTCTCATTGTCGGTGGCCACGGTGTAGGTCAGGTCCAGGTCATAGTGGCCCAGCTCCCCCTGAAGGGCGGCTTCATGCTGATACTGTTGGATGATGGTGTCGGTGTACGCCTGGATGGCGGCGCTCAGCGCGTCCCCGCCCCCCTCCACCGAGGGAATGTCGATGTGGGCGGAGGTGTTGCCCCGGTCTTCCTCATAGGTGCGGAAGGTGAACACACGGGTGATGGCCCCCAGGACGGGCACCTGCTCCATAGCGTGGGCGATGCCGGGGCCGGAATTGGCCAGCAGCACGACGGCCAGCATGGCCGCGGCGGCGGACAGGCCGGTACGCCGCAGGAACCGGTCCAGCCGGAGGACCCGGGGCGGCTTCTCCCCGGCCGGCCTGGCCTGCCGGATGGCGGCGCGGACCCGCTCCTCCAGCTCCGGGGGGACGGGGATGGCGTCATATTCCTGTTTCAGATGATCGAGACGGTCTTGATTCACGGATAGGGCCTCCTTCAGAGAGCTCAAGCTTCAGTTTCTTCAGGCTGCGGTACAAAATGGTCTTAACAGTGTTTACGTTCTCTCCGGTGACCTGGGCGATCTCCTGGAGCTTCAGCTCCTGAAAAAAACGCAGGACTATCACCGTCCGCTCCCGCTCGTCCAGCAGGTCCAGCGCCTGCATCAGATCCGTGTCCTGATAGACATCCTCCTGACCGGTCTCGGGGATGTGTTCCGCGTCAGCCTGACGGGACCGGGCGCGGAGCACGTCCATGGCCGTATTGACCACGATGCGGCACAGCCAGCCCCGGATGGCAGCGGGCGAACGCACGTCGGCGGAGCGGGAGATGGCTTTGAAGGCGCTTTCCTGGACCACATCCATGGCATCATCCGGATTTTTAACATAGGTATAGGCCAAGCGATACAGAGATTCGTAGGACGCCAAAAGCTGGGATTCCACCTGCTGCTGCATCGAGGAAGGGCTCATGGTGCCTCCTTTCCTCTCCCATCCTAATAGACGGCTGGATGGAAGAAAAAGTTTCATGAGAGAAAAATATTGAAGGAAGGCGGGGGGGCGGTCAGCCCAGCACCTGCCTGAGATTCGCCAGGGCCAGCGCCGCCTGCTCCTCCCAATGCTCTGGGGCATCCACCTTGGACTCGACGCTCACCCCGCCGGCATATCCGATCTGCCGAAGGACCCCGGCGTACTCAGGCAGCGTGGGCTCCAGGGATAGGTCAGTGGGGTAGCGGCGGCCTTCCAGCTGGGAGATGTGGGTGTGGACCAACAGCTCTCTCCCTCCATCCAGCAGGACAGAGGGGGAGTCCCCCTCGAACCGCAGGTGGTAGTAGTCGCACAGGACCCGGACATTGGGGTGGTCCACCGTGCGGGCCATCCGTACCCCGTCGGAGAAGTGGTTGAGCATGTTGGTCTCGCCCCGGTTGTTGTGCTCGATGGAAATGACCACCTGATATGGGGCGGCCTCCTCCCCCGCAAGGGACAGAAATTCGGCGATCTGGCCAAAGGCCGCCTCCCGGGAGTAGTGCTCGGGACAGCTGCGGGACCAGGGACTGCCGAAGACCGTATAGGGAGCACCCAGCCAAGCTGCCCGCTCCAGGGCCCGCCGGAGGTAGTCGGTCAGCTCCGCTCTGGAGGTGACGTCGGGGCCGGTGATCTGAAAGCGGGCGGGCATAAAGTCGTTGCAGGCGCGGCAGGGGAGGTCCAGCTCCTCCAGCACCGTCCGGGCATCCCGGAACTCCTGCTCGCTGAGCTGGGCCAGCTCGTTCAGGGGCAGCTCAATGTAGTCGTAGCCCAGCCGCTTCAGGCGTCCGGCGTATTCCAAACCGATCCGGTCCAGTGTTTTGGGGAGCAGATTGACACAGCAGCCGTAGAGCATAGGGGGGCCTCCTTTGAGTTCTTTTGTTCATCCTAGCATGGGGAAAAGGGCGTGTCAAGCATACGGCGGAGGGTATATCCCGGCCCGTTCCGCGGATACTAATCAAAAAATGGATGGAGGAGAGGGATATGGCGGTGGAGCGGGACATCACCTGGAACATCAGGCATTTCCAAGGGGCTTTGCGGTGCGACCGGAATTTCGATGTGGTCTACCGGGTGTTTCGGATCTGCGGGCGGGAGGCCTGCATGTTTTTTGTAGACGGCTTTGCCAAGGACGAGATCATGGAGAAGCTGCTGGAATTTTTCTATGGGATACAGGACGAGGACCTGCTCCGGGATGCCCATACTTTCTCAAAGTCGTGTGTCCCCTACTGCGAGGTGGCCATCAGCGGGGAGGAGGACACCATCGTGGGGCAGATCTTGTCTGGGGTATGGGCGGTGTTCGTGGATGGAATGGACCAGTGCGTGCTGATCGACCAGCGCACCTATCCCCAGCGGACCACCTCGGAGCCGGACCAGGACAAGTCCTTTCGGGGGAGCCGGGACGGCTTTGTGGAGACTATGGTCTTCAACGCGGCGCTGATCCGCCGCCGCATCCGCTCGCCCCGGCTGTGCGTGGAGCACCTGGAGGTGGGGGAGACCTCCAGGACCGACGTGGCGGTGTGTTATTTTGAGGGCCGGGCGGACCCGGAGCTGGTCAACACGGTGCGGGAGCGCATCGCCCAGGCCAGGGTGGACGCTTTGACCATGAATCAGGAGAGCCTGGCGGAGCTGCTGGTCCGGAAGCGGTGGTACAATCCCTTCCCCAAGTTCAAGTTCACGGAACGGCCGGACGCGGCGGCGGCCCAGATCCTGGAAGGGGATGTGGTGGTGCTGGTGGACAATTCCCCCGCCGCCATCATCCTGCCTACCACCCTCTTCGACGTGATGGAGGAGGCGAATGACTACTACTTCCCGCCCATCACCGGCTCCTACCTGCGGCTGGTCCGGTTTTTTACCACCTTTCTCACTACCTTCCTTACCCCGGTGTGGCTCCTGCTGATCCAGGAGCCGGAACGGGTCCCCGGGTGGCTGGAGTTCATTCTGATGGAGGAGCCGGCGCAGGTGCCCCCTCTCCTCCAGCTGCTGATCCTGGAGCTGGCCATCGACGGGCTGAAGCTGGCCGCCCTCAATACGCCCAACATCCTGACCACCTCCTTCTCCATGATCGGAGCCATCATCCTGGGGGACTTCGCGGTCCAGTCCGGCTGGTTTTCCGCCGAAGTGATGCTGTATATGGCGGTGGTGGCCATCGCCAACTATAACCAGCCCAATCTGGAACTGGGCTATGCGCTGAAGTTCATGCGCCTGATCCTGCTGGTGGCTACCGGACTTCTGGGCCTGTGGGGTTTTGTGGGAGGTGCGGCGTTGCTGTTTTTGGTGCTGGTGTCCAACCGGACCATCTCAGGGCAGTGCTACCTCTATCCTCTGGTCCCCTTCAACGGCGGGGAATTGAAGAAAAAGCTGCTGCGGATAGGGGGCGGCCCTCCCGAAAGAAAGGGCGCCTGACAGCCGGGAGGAGCCGCGCGCCTCCCGGCTGAAAGAGAAAGCGGGACCGGTCGTGCCCCTGTGTCACAGGGGCACGACCGGTCCTTTTGTCCGGATGGGAGCGGGCCTGGCTCGGCTCAGGACATCAGCAGGTCGAGGGTGCAGCGGTTTGCGATGCTCTTGCGCAGGGCGGCGCGCAGGGGGAGCACGGCGGAGGGGGCGACGCTGAGCTCGTCGATGCCGATGGCCAGGAAGATGGGCAGCAGATTCGGGTCGGCCCCCAACTCCCCGCAGATCCCGATCCAGATGCCCGCCTCGTGGGCGGCGTCGGCGGCCATTTTCAGAGCCCGGAGCACTGCGGGGTGGTGAGGATCGAAAAACTTGCCCAGGTCGCTGCGATGTCGGTCACAGGCCAGCGTGTACTGAGTCAGGTCGTTGGTGCCCACGGAAAAGAAGTCCACCAGCCGGGCCAGCTCAGGCGCCATGAACACGGCGGCGGGAGTCTCGATCATGATGCCGATCTCGGTGTCCGGGTTGAAGGGGATCCCTTCGGCGGTGAGCTCATCCATCACCCGCTGGCAGGCCCGGCGGCACTCCTTCACCTCCCACACGCTGGCGATCATGGGGAACATGATGGCGATCTTACCGCAGGCGCTGGCCCGGTACAGCGCCCGCAGCTGGGTGTGGAACACCTCGGGATGGTTGAGGCAGATGCGGATGGCCCGCAGGCCCAGGGCTGGGTTCTCCTCCCTGTTCAGATGGAAACGGCCCGCCTGCTTATCCGCCCCGATGTCCAAGGTGCGCACGATGACCCGCTTGCCCTTCATGGCCAAGGCCACTCGCTTGTAGGCCTGGAACTGGTCCTCCTCGGAGGGGCAGCCGCCGGCGGCCAGATAGAGGAACTCCGAGCGAAACAGGCCGATGCCCTGGCCGTCATTGGCCAGCACCGCATCCACGTCCTCCAGAGAGCCGATGTTGCAGCAGAGCTTGATCTTCCGGCCATCCAGAGTCACATCCTCTCTGCCCGCCATGCTGCGCATCAGCGCCCGGCGCTGGGCCTGCTGCGCCTGGCGGGCCTTCAGGCTCTGGAGGGTCTCCTGGTCCGGGTCGAAGATCACCTGGCCGGTCTCCCCCACGATGTAGGCCTGTTTGCCGTGGTAGCTCTCATTAAAGCTGGCTCCCAGGCCGCAGACCGCGGGGATGCCCATAGTGCGGGCCAGGATGGCGGTGTGGCTGTTCCCGGAGCCGCCCTGGGTGGCGATGGCCAGGATCTTGCTCTTGTCCAGCTGGATGGTCTCGGAGGGGGCCAGGTCAGCGGCGGCCAGGATCACCGGCACCTGGGAGTCGATGCCCCCCTCCACCACGCCCATCAGGTTGTTCAAAATGCGCCCGGTGACGTCCTTGACGTCGCCGGCGCGGGCCTGCATATAGGGGTCGTCCATGGCCGCCAGCATGGCGGAAAACTGCTCCCCGGCCTGGTCCACGGCGTACTCGGCGCAGTACCCCTCGGCCAGCAGCTCCTCCATGGCACCGGTATAGTCCTCGTCCTCTAAAAACATGGCGTGGGTCTCAAACAGCTGGGCGGCACTGTCCCCCGCCTGCGCCCGGGCCAGTTCGGCCATCTGTCCCAGCTGCTGGGCCGCCTGCTCCATGGCCCGGTCCAGCCGCTCCCCCTGGAACCGGGGGTCGTCGGCTTTGTCGGGCTGAATGAGCGTCTGGCTGCGGCGGCAAAAATAGATGGGGCCGTGCTCTACACCTTTGGAAACCCCTTGCCCCTGCAAAATCTTCATGTCGTTCCCTCTTTTCAAAAAGCCCCGTGTCAAACGGACCGTGGGCACGGGGCTCGCTTATAGATTCTCCTTAAAAAGCTGTTCCATGGCGGAGATGGCGCTGTCCTCGTCCGGCCCCTCGGCGGTGACGGTGACGGTGTCGCCTCCCTTGACCCCCAGGCCCATCAGCTTCATCAGCTGGGTGCTCTTGACGGTCTTGTCACCCTTGGTGACGGAGATCTCGGTACCGGAGAAGGCCTTGGCTGTCTTGACCAGCAGGCCGGCGGGACGGGCGTGGATGCCTACAGGATCGACGATGGTATAGGTAAAAGATTTCATGACAGAGACTCCTTTTTATGATTCAGACCCTTGACCGGCAAAGCGGATCCATAGGGGCGCAGCGCCCGGCTCCAGCTGGAACGGCGGTTGGCGCAGATGGAAAGCTGCACTCGTCCCCCTCCAGGGAGACCTGCTCCTTGACATATATCTCCTCATAGACGCGCTGCTGACAGTGATACACATTGAGCACGTCAGATCCGCTTTCGGGGTGATTCTGCCGGATGGACCAGAGCCTTCCCGCTGCGGTGGCGTCGGTCACAAATATGAGCCGCAGCATGCTGTTCTGACACTCTTCTGCAGGACATTACGTTTTCAGGAACTCCCTTTCGATGTGTGAGATGGCACCATCCGCGGTCTCTTTGCCCAGCAGCACGCAGTAGATCGGGAGAGCCAGCCGATCCAGCAGTTCCGGGCAGCATATCGTGATATAGTCCAATGTCTCCAGCGGAGCAAGGCCGAAGAAGTCATAGGGGATGATGGTGGTGATCGTAATGTCAAAGCGGCCGTCAGCTGTCAGATAGATCCGCGGTGTGTAGAGGATGTGCGGGCTGTACAGCATATATCCGCTGCCGCGGCAGGATGGAAAGACCCGGGCATTGATAAAATTCAGAAGGCGGAGAAGAGCGTCGATATGTCTGCTTTTCCGGCATAGTTCTGCACCCAGGGAGGAGTAGTAGCACCTTGCCTCCATTGTGTCCTCGTAGAACCAGATACAGGACTCGATGCGGTGATCCGGGGCATACACCGCGTTGAATCCCATGGTGATCTGCATCTGACCGCTGTCAAAGCCTGCGCTGTGCCTAACACGGGAAGATCTGAGGCGGCCAGTCAGGACCCGGATAGCTTCCTGTCTTTTCAAACCAGTGTACCTCCTTGCACCAAAGGCCTTACTGTTCACTCTGTTTCGGCGGCGGGCAGATCATGGCGGCGTCTATGGCAAGCCGCTTCATCGCCTCCACCGCGGCCTTTTTCTTTCTGCTGGCGGCCGACCCGTCTTTCCGTTCCAGCAGATAGTCCACCAGTGCCTTCACCAGCTCCGCGTCTGATATCGCCGCTGCCTCCGGGGCACCGCCGCGGTCATCGGGGCGCTCCGCGTGGAGTACGCGGAAGAGCTGGCCTCCTGGTGTGACGCGGCCTTCGAAGGAGGGGGTTTTGACCAGGATGGCAGTCAGCGCCCGCAGGCCGCGGCCCGGGGTGGTCAGCATCTGGGTGGAGGAGAGCCTGATCTTGATGTGGTTTTTTCCCATTTCCAGCAGACTGATATGTTTGGGGTTGTTCATGTAGATGGATCTTTCATTATAGGAATTGATCCCGTTCTCCAGAGTGCGCCGGTCCTCAGCGGAAAATTCCGGACCCGGGAGAGCCAGGCTCAAAGTCAGGTCATAATGGTACGCAAAGCGGGTGGAAAGTGTCTCGCCGTTCATTATCCAGCTGCCCCCTCGTTCAAAAAATTTTGGGTCTTAAATGCTTTGACCATATGATAGCACAGCCAGTCGAGAAAATCAACTGTTAGCTTAAAACAGTTATTTACAAAGTTACGGCGTTTTGGTATAATAAAATTGGAACAAGGCAGTTTAAATGAAGGAGGTCATATAGCCATGAACCGAAAAGAGTGGGATCAAACCATGCCAAGCATCCTGGCTGGCCTGGCGCCCGGGAAATACAGCCTTCGGGAGATCATGCTGGACAGCTTCTCCAGATATCCCCAGGCCCATGAGGGGGTGTTTCTCTATGAGGATGTGGCTGGAGGGCGCTGCCAGAGCATGTCGTTCAGCGGGAAAAACATAGATGGAGCTTGTGTGTATGAGGTCCGGTAACAAACAGAGACCGACTTGTGAAAACAAGTCGGTCTCTGTTTTGGTGGAGATAAGCGGGATCGAACCGCTGACCTCTTGAATGCCATTCAAGCGCTCTCCCAGCTGAGCTATACCCCCACGACACAATATCAAGTTTTAAATGGTGGACGATACAGGACTTGAACCTGTGACCTCCCGCACGTCAAGCGGATGCTCTACCAGCTGAGCTAATCGTCCGAACAGCATGGACTATTATATATGCCGCTGGGTGGAATGTCAAGTGTTTTTTCTCGATTTCCGGAGAAAAATATGAAAAAGGGAAATGCGAAAATTTCCAAATTTTTCGTGAAAAAAGCAAAAAGATGTGTTACACTGAAAGCATAGATCTTGATACCTGTGAGGAGGATTTCTATGTTAAAGCTTGATCTGTCTCAGCTGGCCGGATTTCTGCCCCAGGGCTACGCGGTCTCCCGTCAGACCGGCCTGAAGAAAGCGGCCGACATGCTGGCCGCCGGCAACGGCCCCGGGGGGGATTTCACCGGCTGGGTGGCCCTGCCGGAGCAGTACGACCGGGAGGAGTTCGCCCGCATCCAGGCGGCGGCGGAGCGCATCAAAAAGCAGTCCCAGGTCCTGGTGGTGGTGGGCATCGGCGGCTCCTACCTGGGTGCCCGGGCGGTCATCGAGCTGCTGTCCTCCCCCAACTATAACCTGAAGGTGAAGGACACCCCCGACATCTACTTTGCGGGCAACGGACTGTCCACCGACGCGCTGCTGGAGCTGATCGCCCTCATCGGAGACCGGGACTTCTCGGTGAACGTGATCTCTAAATCAGGGACCACTACCGAGCCTGCGGTGGCTTTCCGGATCTTCAAGGGGATGCTGGAGCAGAAGTACGGCAAGGAGGGAGCCAGAGAGCGGATCTACGCCACCACCGACCGGGCCAGAGGGGCACTGAAGGGCCTGGCGGACCAGGAGGGGTACGAGACCTTCGTAGTGCCTGACGCCGTGGGCGGCCGCTACTCCGTGCTCACCGCAGTAGGGCTGCTGCCCATCGCCGCGGCGGGGATCGATATCGCCGCCCTGATGGAGGGCGCGGCCCGGGCCATGAAGGAGCTGTCCATCCCAGGAATGGACAACCCTGCCTGGCAGTATGCCGCCGCCCGGCACGCCCTGTATGAGAGCGGCAAGTCGGTGGAGCTGCTGGCCTGCTATGAGCCCAGCTTCCGCTTCTTCGCGGAGTGGTGGAAGCAGCTCTACGGCGAGAGCGAGGGCAAGGAGGGCAAGGGCCTGTTTCCGGCCAGCGTGGAGTTCACCGCTGACCTGCACTCCATGGGCCAGTACATCCAGCAGGGCCAGCGCCTGATGTTCGAGACTGTGGTCCGCTTCGAGCCCAAGGGCACCTTCCTTATCCCGGACGACCCGGAGAATGTGGACGGGCTGAACTTCCTGTCCGGCAAGCCCCTGTCCTTTGTGGCGGAGCAGGCCCTGCGGGGGACCATCCTGGCCCATGTGGACGGCGGCGTGCCCAACATCCTGATCCGGATGCCCCAGATCAGCGAGAGCTCGGTGGGTTACCTGATCTATTTCTTCGAGTATGTGTGCGGCCTGTCCGGCTACCTGCTGGGGGTCAATCCCTTTGACCAGCCCGGCGTGGAGGCCTATAAGAAGAACATGTTCGCTCTGCTGGGCAAGCCAGGCTATGAGGAGATGAAGCAGAAGCTGGAGTCCCGGCTTTGAGCCCTCCCTGGACAGATCCCAAAAAATTCACAAAGAATCCGGTTGAAAAAAACGGTTCGATATGGTAAAGTGATAGCAAGGAAGGGACCAGCTTCCCACGTTTAACATCGTAAGGAGTGAGTAACATGATTAGAGTAATCATGGGTAAGAAGGGCTCCGGCAAGACCAAGCAGATGATCGACATGATCAACAACGCCGTCCAGACCGAGCACGGCAATGTCGTCTGCATCGAGCGGGGCTCCAAGCTGACTTATGACATCCACTATCAGATCCGTCTGGTGGAGGCCAGCAGCTACGATATCGACAGCTATGCCACCCTGAAGGGCTTTGTCAGCGGTCTGTACGCTGGCAATTATGACATCACCCATATCTTCATCGACAGCCTGTGCAAGATCGTTCCCGGCCCCTGCGACAACGAGACCGAGAAGTTTCTGGATTGGCTGAACGCCTTTGGCGAGAAACATGGCATCAAGTTCACCATCACCATCAGTGACGACGCCTCCCTGGCCCCCGAGGGAATCAAGAAGTATTTCTAAAGACCTCCCCCCGTCTGAATGAGATAAAAAGAAGCCCGGGCACTCCTGTTTTGGATGTGCCCGGGCTTTTTGCGCCTGCCGAGAGGCGGGAGCGCCCCCCTTCTGCCGGCGCGGTCCCTTATTTCGGGACCAGGGAGAAAACTCCGACAGGAAGAGATGTCCAATAGGGTTGACAGGGGAAGGAAAAGGGAGTATTCTATGACTGAAATTAGAACATATGTTCTATATAAAAGGGAGTAAAAAAGCATCCGAAGACAGGCGGCCTTGCGGTCCCGGACCGGCAGGGCCGCCGTTCCGCCCGTAAAGGGGGCCGCTGGACCGAAAGGAGTGTGGGGGACGGCTTGCTCATATCATTTGACATCCATTTCCGGCCGCTTCGGGCTGGTGGAAGCAGAAAACCCTAAAAGGCTTGAAAATAAGCACTTTTAGGGTCAAAAAAAGAGCAGGATCGATGGGAGGTGAGGGTCAAATAGAATCACAGAGAGGCGGCGGACGGCATGTTTTTTGTCCTGAGGATAAAAAACATGGCCGCAAAGCGAACTTTGCGGCCATGTGGTGGAGGAGGGTGGATTCGAACCACCGAAGCGAAACGCAACAGATTTACAGTCTGCCCCCTTTGGCCACTCGGGAACTCCTCCATATGAAATTGTGGAGCTGGTGGACGGATTCGAACCCCCGACCTGCTGATTACAAATCAGCTGCTCTACCGGCTGAGCTACACCAGCACTTGTCAAGACGGCTGTCCAACAGCAAGGGATACTATAACAGACGTCTCGGCTTTTGTCAAGTATTATTTTGAGAGGAGAGAGAAAAAATTTACCAAACAGAGGAGAAGATCCAAATAGTCCGGCGGAGCCGGGGGCCGTACCCGCCGCTGCGGGACATCCAGCAGGCGCGGCCTGTGCTGGTATGCCCGAGGTGCGGCGGGGAGCAGTACCGCTGTGACCAGCTGGGCTGGGCGGACGGGGGGCTGCTGTGCGCCGCCTGCGCCGCCAAGAGGGGAGAGGAGGAG
>NZ_LN866274.1:757011-789761 GCF_001244495.1 Clostridium phoceensis
CCCGCCGCTGCGGGACATCCAGCAGGCGCGGCCTGTGCTGGTATGCCCGAGGTGCGGCGGGGAGCAGTACCGCTGTGACCAGCTGGTCTGGGCGGACGGAGGGCTGCTGTGCGCCGCCTGCGCCGCAAAGAGGGAAGAGGAGGAGTGCGTGAGATGACCTTGTTGGAGCTTTCGGTGGAGTACCGGGACCATGCCCGGGCGCTGGACTTCCGCATCGTCCAGCTGCGGGATGCCTGGGAGCACACCATGGACGAGGGGGAGCGATGCATGCTGGCCGAGCGGATCAGGGTGCTGTCCACCATGCTGCGGGAGGCCCGGGAACTGGCAGTGCTCTGTGAGCGCTACTACGACAGGGGGTACCGGAGAAATGTCAAATACACGATATAGGCGGGGCAAGCTGTACGCCGCGGATATGGCGGTGTACACCCGGCAGATGGCTGCGGACAACAGCGCCGAGCTCAGCCGGCTCAAGCGCAACCTGATCCGGGCCCTGAAGGAGGACGTCACGCCCAGGCAGCGGGAGGTGCTCACCCTGTATTATGCCCAGGGGCTGAACATGCGGGAGATCGGGGAGCGGCTGGGGGTGGACAAGTCCACGGTATCCCGGAACATCAAGCGGGGGGAGCGGAGGCTCCAGCGCTGCCTGCGCTATGGGGCGGAAGCATTTCTGCGCAACCTGTATGACTGAGGATTGCGGCCCCTGGAGGGCTGTGGTAAGATAGAAAAAACGGCTGAGGGGAGCATGTGCATGAAATATCGGGCCATCTGTTTCGATTTTGACTATACCCTGGGGGACTCCACCGACTCCATCGTGGCGGGATTCCAGTATGGATTCACCCGCCTGGGGTGGCCGGCCCCCGACCGGGAGACAGTGAGAAGGACGGTGGGCTATCTGCTGGAGGATGCCTACACCCTGCTTACAGGGGATCGGGACCCGGAGCACCGGGCGGCCTTCCGCCCCCTGTTCCTGGAGGCGTCCATGGAGCGCCAGCGCCGGGAGACCACTCTGTTTCCAGGTGCCCCGGAGCTGCTCCGGGAGCTGAAGGCCCGGGGGATCAGGCTTGGGATCGTGAGCACCAAGCGCAGTGATACCCTGGAGGCCATCCTGGAGAACCGGGGGGTGCTGGGGGAGCTGGACCTGATCATCGGCAGCGACCGGGTGAAGCGGCATAAGCCGGACCCGGAGGGGCTGCTGGCTGCCATGTCCCGACTGGGGGCGGGGCCGGAGGAGACTTTGTTCTGTGGAGACACGGTGCTGGATGCGGGGGCGGCCCAAAATGCGGGGACAGAGTTCGCCGCGGTGCTCAATGGCACCACGCCGGCCTCTGCCTTCCGGGAGTGGCCCCATGTCCACATCGCCCCGGACCTTTGGGACCTGAAGCGGTGGCTGGAAGAACAATAAAAAGGCGGCAGGCCATGCCTGCCGCCTTTTTTCTGCCCCGTCCCTCTTGACATACCTGGACTATCTTGGTATATTGAGCCTAGAGGTACTAGGTATATCGTCCGGCAGGGGCCGGAGAAAGGACGGCGAACATGAAATTCGATAAAGGGCTGATTGCGGGCAGCTCTACGCTGCTGGTGCTGACTCTGCTGGAGAGTGGGGACATGTATGGCTATCAGATGATCGAGGAGCTCTCCCGCCGCTCCAACGACGCCTTTCAGTTTCAGGAGGGGACCCTGTACCCCATCCTCCACGGGCTGGAGAAGGGGAAGTATCTGAGCGGCTATCAGCAGCAGGCCCCCTCCGGCCGGATGCGGAAGTACTACCGGCTCACCCGGAAGGGGCGGGAGCTGCTGGCGGAGAAGAAGGCGGAGTGGGCCAGCTTCCACCGTGGCGTGGCCGACGTGCTCTCCGGCGGAGCCAACGCTCTGGCGTGAAGGGGATGAGAGGCCGGAGGCGCGCCGGTATGACCGGCGAAAAGCGGCTGGCGCTGAACCTGCTGATCCTGGCGGCGCTGGCTGCCCTGTGTGTGCTGGCGGCTCAGTATCCTGTGTTGCGCCTGGAGTGGGAGGCCCGCTGCGCTGTGGAGGAAGAGCACCCCGGCAGGGCGGAGCGGGTCTGGCGCGGCAGGGTGTCCGGGAGCGGAGCGGGGGATCAGGCCGTCATGGTGCGTAGCGGCGCAGCCGCGGGACTGAGCGTGCTGACCTGGTATGAGGGCTCCCCTAGTTTTTTCATCTGGCGGGGGCCGATTCCGGAGGGGCTTACGGTGACAGCGGTCCCCAGGGGTAGCGGGCCGCCTTTGGAGTATATGGCCCTGGAGCTGCCGGAGGGGGCTGTATCCGGGCGGCTGACCGCAGAGCTCCTTGGGGGGGATGTGAGAACAGCGGACAGCGTCCGGGAGGGGGAAGTCATGGTGTTCCGCTTCCGGGAGGCGGAGCTGAACTGGCGGCAGGAGCTGGCCTACCAGCGGGCCGAGACCTCCTGGAAGGCGGCCCTGGCGAGTGCGCCTTATACGCTGACTCTTTGGGACCGGAACGGGGTCCTGATTTCTGAGACCAAAGGGACCATGGGGAGCATCTGGAGGTGAGGGCGGCGTGAAACGATTGTGGGGAACGGAGTGCGCACCGGCTTGGCGTGCATGGCTGGACCGGGCTACGGAGCAGATCTTTCGTCACCCGGACTGCGGCGCGGTGGAGCGGGAGCTGCTGGACCATCTGGAGGATAAGGCCACCGACCTGATGCGTATTTTTCCCGGCCTGACTCGGGAGGAGGCAGAGCAGCGGGCCCTGGAGGAGATGGGGGCGGCGGAAGAGCTGGGGGAGGAGCTGGCCCGCGTCCACAGCCCGCTGGTGGGAGAGTTGTGGCAGCTGACCCGCTTCCTGATCCGGGCGGTGCTGGTGGTGCTGGCAGTGGAGTGCCTGTGGCTGCTCTGGAAATTTGCCTGACAGAGCGGGCCAGGGAGACGGGAAAGGCGGTGAAGAGATGCAGGGGCGGAAAAAGCAGAAGAACGAGCTGGAGCGTCCCCTGCACCCTGCGGGTGTACGGCCCCGGGCTGGACCTGCTGGAGGTGGAGGAGATCCAGGTCAGCACGGCGCTGAGTGAAGAGGAACTGGCGCGGAGACAGTGAGCGGGGAGGAACGAGATGGTACAGACATCAGAGGGAAGGCGCTGGCTGGACCGGGCGGCGGCAGGTATCCGCTCCCGGCCTGACCGGGAGGCGGTGCGGGCTGAGCTGGAGGCCCACCTGGAGGACAAGACGGCGGACCTGGTCCGCATCTTCCCGGACCTGGGGCGGCAGGAGGCGGAGCGGCAGGCGGTGGAGCAGATGGGGGACGCGGAGGAGATCGGAAAGGAGCTGGCCCGGCTCCACCGGCCCTGGCCGAGGTACTTGTGGCAGGCCAGCCGGGTGCTGCTCACGGCGGGCCTCCTGTGGCTGCTGGCCATCGGTATGTTCCGGGGGGATGACGCCTATCTGGGGGACGACCACCGCTCCGAGTGGTGGGACATGGACGGCCTGCCAGGGACGGCGGTCATGGGGGACTGCGACGATATCCGCTATCTGCCCGGTGGGGACCCGGACCAGATCCTCACCCTGGAGCCCTGCCTGACAGCATCAGTGAATGGACAGAAGATCTCACTGCTCCGGGCCGCCCTGTGGCAGCGGGAGGACGGGCGGCGGGGGCTGTACTGCTATCTCCGGGTGGATACCTGGCGCTTCTGGGAGCGGGGCCGGCTGCGGAAGGAATGGATGACTGTGACCGACAGCACCGGCGCAGTCTACGGCCTGGGGCCGGATTCCCCGGAGGACCCGGAAACGGGCGGACTGCTGAACGGGATGAGCCAAATGGGCTTCGGGCCCTTCCACAGCGGCTATGAACTGTATCTGGAGGACTGGGACCCGGCGGCGGAGTGGGTCCGGCTGGACTACGGCCCAGGGAGCCCGATATTCACTTTTACTGTGGACTTGGAGGAGGAGAGGGCGTGAAGGGAGCATGGAGGGCGCTGTGGGAGCGCCGCCCCCGGCTGGGGCACAAGGGAAGGGCGGCCCGGAACCTGCTGCTGGTCCTGGCGCTGGCTACCCTGGTGTGGGGGCAGTACGGCTGTCCCATGCCCACGGCGGAGATGGCGTTCCGGCAGCTGGAAGGGCAGTATCTGCTGCCCCGGAGCGAGATCGTATATCAGAGCGGCTTTTGGAATACTGGAGATATAGAGCGTGTGGAAAGCCGGGATGGGACCTATCTGAGTGTGTTCGATCCGTTTGTGGTGGGTGTTGCCCAGAATCGGGTCTATTCTGTCACCTTGGACCGGCCCGGGCGGCAGGTCCTGGAGGCCTTTCCCCTGGGGGAGGGGCCGGCTCCGGTCCCAATCAACGGTGTGATTGCCTGGGTCCCGGAGCCCGGAAGGACGCGGATGAGCGGTTGCAACCTCCTGTTTCTCCAGATCCCGGGGGAGACGGCCCGGGCAGAGCTGGATGTGGACACCACGCTTCCGGGGGGTGAGCGCTTCCTCCGCCACGCCCAGGAGGGCTTCTGTCTGGAGGACGGCGTGTGGCTGTTTCCGCTGGAATCACCGGAGGGAGGGTGGTCCGGGGACTGGTACGAGGGGGCGGCGTACACCCTCCGCCTGTACCGGGAGGACGGGGCGCTGCTCCTGGGGCAGAGCGGCACGGTGCGGGAGTCCTGAGCGCAGGCGGGGCCCCGGGGACCGTGTTTCGGGGGCCCGCCGGCGGGAGCGGCGGGCCGCCCTGGCAGGATGCCCAAAGAGGCCGGAGGAAAAAGCCGGGGAAATTGGCGGAACACCGCCGAAAAATTTTCAAAACACCCTTGACACACACGGGGGTGTTGTTGTATGATAGCAAAGCGCCTGTGAGGGCGCAGTCTGCGATGATGCGGGAGATTGCTCGGAAACGAGGTAACTTCCGCGGAGTATGTCCGAGAATCGGGCGGCTGAGAGGATCCGTGTCACGGCGTATATCGCCTGGCAGGGATAAAACCGGCCTGTCTATGCGCCGGTTTTCTTCATGACCTGGAGTGATACGCACGATAGCGTGGACGGAGATCTCTCACCGTACGAAGCGCGACAGAGTCAACTTCGTATGTATGTTAAGGAGGAACACCCATGGCAGCTCAGAAAGAAATGATCCGCATCCGTCTCAAGGCCTATGATCATCAGCTCATCGACCAGAGCGCTGAGAAGATCGTGGAGACCGCCAAGCGCACCGGCGCCACTGTCTCCGGCCCCATCCCCCTGCCCACCAAGAAGGAAGTCGTCACCATCCTGCGGGCCGTCCACAAGTACAAGGACAGCCGTGAGCAGTTCGAGCGCCGCACTCACAAGCGCCTGATCGACGTCATCAAGCCCTCCCCCAAGACTGTGGAGGCCCTGATGAGCCTGGAGCTTCCCGCCGGCGTGGAGATCGAGATCAAGCTGTAAGCGCTGAGATCTCCCCTAACCCTGTTGAACCCGCAGTCCGCCGCGTCATGGAGGCGGACGGGTCAAGTCGTCGGAGCAATGGCCCCCAGCCCAATGGGGTGACCAACTACGCCGACCAATAACCTTTATATAGGAGGAAATCCAATATGGAGAAAGCGATCATCGGCAAAAAGATCGGCATGACCCAGATCTTCGATGAAGCCGGACACGCGGTCCCTGTGACCGTGATCGAGGCCGGCCCTTGCACCGTGGTGCAGAAGAAGACTGCCGAGAAGGACGGCTATGAGGCCGTTCAGCTGGGATTCCAGACCATCCCCGAGCGCAAGCTCACCAAGCCCGAGGCCGGCCACCAGAAGAAGGCTGGCATCACCGAGTTCCAGAAGGTGCTGAAGGAGTTTGCCCTGAAGGACAGCGAGAAGTACAACGTGGGCGACAAAGTCACCGCTGACACCTTCGCCGCCGGCGACTTTGTGGACGTGACCGGCATCAGCAAGGGCCACGGCTACCAGGGCGTCATCAAGCGCCACGGCGCCCACCGCCTGAAGGAGACCCACGGCTCCGGCCCTGTGGTCCGCCACGCCGGCTCCATGGGCGCCAACAGCAGCCCGTCCAAAATCTTCAAGGGCAAGATCGGCGCTGGCCAGATGGGCGACGAGCAGGTCACCGTCCAGAACCTGGACGTGGTCAAGGTGGACCCCGAGTACAACCTGATCGCGGTCCGCGGCGCCATTCCCGGCCCCAAGGGCGGCATCGTGTTCGTGAAGAGCACTGTCAAGACTCACGTGGAGAAGAAGGGCCCCGCCGCCGGCATCAGCAACAACCCGCAGAAGGCTTCCGCACGTGTCAACCCGCAGAAGGCCTCCGCCCGCAACAAGTAAGGAAAGGAGAGTGTAAATCATGGCGAAAGCAAACGTGTACAACATGGCCGGCCAGCAGGTCGGTGAGATCGAGCTCTCCGAGGCGGTCTTCGGCATCGAGCCCAACCAGGCTGTGGTCCATGAGGTGGTCAAGAACCACCTGGCCAACTGCCGTCAGGGCACTCAGTCCGCTCTGACCCGCGCTGAGGTCTCCGGCGGCGGCAAGAAGCCCTGGCGCCAGAAGGGCACCGGCCACGCTCGTCAGGGTTCCACCCGGGCTCCCCAGTGGACCCACGGCGGCATCGTGTTCGCCCCCAAGCCCCGCTCTTACAGCTATGCGCTGAACAAGAAGGTGAAGCGCCTGGCTCTGAAGTCCGCCCTGTCCGCCAAGGCCGCCTCCGGCGACATCAAGGTGGTGGACGGCCTGAAGCTGGACGAGATCAAGACCAAGACCATGCGCGGCTTCCTCGCCGGTATCGGCGCCGGCAAGTCCGTGGTCATCACCCCTGAGGTGGATGAGATCGTGGTCAAGTCCGCCCGGAACATCCCCGGCGTGGTCACCACCACCGCCAAGGTCCTGAGCGTCTATGACATCGTCAACGCCAACCAGCTGGTCATCGATAAGGCCGCGCTGGCCATCATCGAGGAGGTGTTTGCGTAATGACCGCTTATGATATCATCAAGCGCCCCATCATCACCGAGCAGTCCATGGCGGATACCGAGATGAAGCGCTACACCTTCGAGGTGGCCAAGTCCGCCAACAAGATCGAGATCGCCAAGGCGGTGGAACAGATCTTCGGCGTCAAGGTCGCCAAGGTCAACACCCTGAACATGCAGGGAAAGCTGAAGCGCATGGGTGCCCGGCCCGCCGGCCGCCGCCCCAGCTGGAAGAAGGCCATGGTCACCCTGACCGCCGATTCCAAGGCCATCGAGTTCTTCGAGGGCATGGTGTAAGGAGGAAATTGAACAATGGCTATTAAGACTTATAAGCCCACAACGCCCTCCCGCCGTCACATGACTGTGTCCGCCTTCGAGGGCATCGATAAGAAGGCCAAGCCCGAGCGCAGCCTGACTGAGGTCCTCAGCAAGCACGCCGGCCGCAACAGCTATGGCCGCATCACGGTCCGCCACCGCGGCGGCGGCAACAAGCAGAAGTACCGCATCATCGACTTCAAGCGCGATAAGGAAGGGAAGGCCACTGTGGTGAACCTGCAGTATGACCCCAACCGCTCCGCCAACATCGCCCTGATCGAGTATGAGGACGGCGAGCGCCGCTATATCCTGGCCCCCAACGGCCTGAAGGCCGGCCACATCATCATGACCGGCCCCGACGCCGACATCCTGCCGGGCAACTGCCTGCCCATCGCCAACATCCCCGTGGGTGAGATGATCCACAACATCGAGCTCTACCCCGGCAAGGGTGCCCAGCTGGTCCGCGCCGCCGGCGTGGCCGCCCAGCTGATGGCCAAGGAGAATGGCATGGCCCAGGTCCGCCTCCCCTCCGGTGAGGTGCGCTATATCCGGGAGAACTGCAAGGCCACCATCGGCCAGGTGGGCAACACCGACTGGGCCAACATCCAGATCGGCAAGGCCGGCCGCAAGCGCCACATGGGCTGGCGGCCCACTGTCCGCGGCTCCGTCATGAACCCCTGCGACCACCCCCACGGCGGCGGCGAGGGCAAGAGCCCGGTGGGCCGTCCCGGCCCTGTCACCCCCTGGGGCAAGCCCGCCCTGGGCTACAAGACCCGCAAGACGAAGAACCGTACTGAGAAGTTCATCGTCAAGCACCGCAACGCGAAGTAAGGAGGCAGTAAAAGATGAGCAGAAGTATCAAGAAAGGCCCCTTTTGCGCCCCTGAGCTGCTGAAGCGGGTCGATGAGATGAATCAGACCGGCGAGAAGAAGGTCCTGAAGACCTGGAGCCGCGCCTCCACTATCTTCCCCGCTTTCGTGGGCCACACCTTTGCTGTCCACGACGGCCGCAAGCATGTCCCCGTCTATGTGACCGAGGACATGGTGGGCCACAAGCTGGGCGAGTTCGTGCCCACCCGCACCTTTAAGGGCCATGCGGGCAGCAAGACCGGTAAGTAAGGAGGAGAGAAAAGATGGAAGCAAAAGCCAACCTGAAATATCTGCGGATCTCTCCCCGTAAGGTGAAGATCGTCCTGGACCTCATCCGGGGCAAGGACGTGGCCACCGCCACCGCCATCCTGCTGAATACGCCCAAGGCTGCCTCTGAGCCCGTGCTCAAGCTGCTGAAGAGCGCCGCCGCCAATGCGGAGAACAACCACCAGATGGACCCTGAGAAGCTGTATGTGTCCGCCTGCTACGCCAATCCCGGCCCCATCATCAAGCGCATCATGCCCCGCGCCCAGGGCCGTGCGTACCGGATCAACAAGCGCACTTCTCACGTCACCATCGCGGTGAGCGAGCGCTAAGGGAGGAGGAGAACTATGGGACAGAAAGTTAATCCCCACGGCCTGCGCGTGGGTGTCATCAAGGATTGGGACTCCCGCTGGTATGCCCGCAACGAAAAGGTGGGCGACCTGCTGGTGGAGGACAAGAAGATCCGGGACTACCTGAAGAAGACCCTGTACTCCGCCGGTATCCCCAAGATCGAGATCGAGCGCGACAACGCCAAGGTCCGCGTGTATCTGCACTGCGCCCGGCCCGGCGTGGTCATCGGCAAGGGCGGCGAGGAGATCAACAAGATCCAGGCCGGCCTGACCGCCATGGTGGGCAAGCCCGTTGACCTGAAGATCATCGAGGTGCGCAACGCCGACATGGACGCCCAGCTGGTGGCGGAAAACATCGCTCAGCAGCTGGAGAAGCGCATCGGCTTCCGCCGCGCCATGAAGAACGCCATGGGCCGCGCTATGCGCGCCGGCGCCCGCGGCATCAAGACCTGCTGCTCCGGCCGCCTGGGCGGCGCTGAGATCGCCCGCACCGAGCACTATCACGACGGCACCATCCCCCTGCAGACCCTCCGCGCCGACATCGACTACGGCTTCGCGGAGGCCGCCACCACCTACGGCCGCATCGGCGTGAAGGTGTGGATCTACAAGGGCGAGGTCCTGACTCAGACCCTGCGCACCACCCCCCGCACCCTGGATACCAGCAAGCCCTATCAGGAGCGCCGGGAGCGTCCCCGCCGGGACCGCCGCGACGGTGACCGCCGTCCGGGCGGACTACTATAACCATCTAGCACTGAATAAGAGGCNCCGTCCCGCCGGTCAGGCCAATGCTCCGAAGGAAGGAGGCGCTCAGTAATGCTGCTGCCTAAGCGCGTAAAGTACCGCCGTGTTCACCGCGGCCGCATGAAGGGCAAGGCCAGCCGCGGCAACACCGTCACTTACGGCGAGTGGGGCCTGCAGGCCATCGAGCCCAGCTGGATCACCAGCAACCAGATCGAGGCCGCCCGTATCGCCATGACCCGCTACACCAAGCGCGGCGGTAAGGTCTGGATCAAGATCTTCCCCGACAAGCCGGTCACTGAGAAGCCTGCCGAGACCCGCATGGGCTCCGGTAAGGGCTCCCCTGAGTACTGGGTGGCCGTGGTCAAGCCCGGCCGCGTCATGTTCGAGATCGCCGGCGTCTCCGAGGAGGTCGCCCGCGAGGCTCTGCGTCTGGCCAGCCACAAGCTGCCCGTCAAGTGCAAGATCGTCAAGCGTGAAGAGACCGAGAAGGGTGGTGAAGCGTAATGAAGGCCAATGAAGTTCGTAAGATGTCCGCCGCCGAGCTGGAGAGCAAGCTGGTGGACCTGAAGAAGGACCTGTTCAACCTGCGCCTCCAGCACGCCACCAACCAGCTGGATAACCCAATCCGGATCGCTCAGGTCAAGAAGGATATCGCCCGGGTCAAGACCATCATCCGCGAGCAGCAGCTCGCCGGCCGCTAAGAGGAGGAACTAAGACATGGAAAACAGAACTTCTTCCCGCAAGACCAGAGTCGGCCTGGTGGTTTCGGACAAGATGGACAAGACCGTGGTGGTCGCCATCGCCGACCGCGTGGCCCATCCTCTGTACAAGAAGATCGTAAAGAGAACCTATAAGCTGAAGGCTCACGATGAGAACAACCAGTGCGGCGTGGGTGACCGCGTCCGCGTCATGGAGACCCGCCCCCTGTCCAAGGATAAGCGCTGGCGCGTGGTTGAGATCATCGAGAAGGCGAAATAAGGAGGTGCCGGCATGATCCAGGAAGAAAGCTATCTGAAGGTCGCCGACAATACCGGCGCCAAGGAGATCAAGACCATCCGCGTTCTGGGCGGTTCCAAGCGCAAGTTCGGCAACATCGGTGATGTGGTCGTGGCTTCCGTGCGCAAGGCCGCTCCCGGCGGTCAGGTCAAGAAGGGCGAGGTGGTCAAGGCCGTCATCGTCCGCTCCGCCAAGGGCGTGCGCCGCGCGGACGGCTCTTATGTCCGGTTCGACGACAACGCCGCCGTCCTCATTAAGGAGGACAAGAACCCCCGCGGCACCCGTATCTTTGGCCCAGTGGCCCGCGAGCTGCGTGACAAGGATTACATGAAGATCCTGTCCCTGGCTCCCGAAGTGCTGTAAGGGAGGGTTTGAACGATGAATAAAATGAGCATCAAGAAGGACGACGTGGTCGTGGTCCTGTCCGGCAAGGACAAGGGCAAGCAGGGCAAGGTGCTGGAGGTCCAGCCCAAGGCCGGCAAGGTCATCGTCGAGAAGGTCAACGTGGTCTCCCGCCACACCAAGCCCCGCAAGCAGGGCGACCAGGGCGGCATCCTGAAGAAGGAAGCCCCCATCTATGCCTGCAAGGTGCAGCGCGTCTGCCCNAGGACGAAGTCGCTCCTGCTCTGATGCAGAAGTTCGGCTATAAGTCCACCATGCAGATCCCCCGCCTGGAGAAGATCGTCCTCAACGTGGGCTGCAGCGAAGCCCGGGAGAACGCCAAGGTGCTGGATGCCGTGGTGTCCGACCTGACCGCCATCACCGGCCAGAAGGCCGTGGTCACCAAGGCCAAGAAGTCCGTGGCCAACTTCAAGCTGCGTGAGGGCATGCCCATCGGCGCCAAGGTCACCCTGCGGGGCAACAAGATGTGGGAGTTCCTGGACCGCCTGTTCAACGTGGCCCTGCCCCGCGTCCGTGACTTCCGCGGCATCTCCGCCGATTCCTTCGACGGCCGCGGCAACTACGCCCTGGGTGTCAAGGAGCAGCTGATCTTCCCCGAGATCGAGTACGACAAGATCGACAAGATCCGCGGCATGGACATCGTGGTGTGCACCACCGCTCAGACGGACGAAGAGGCCCGGGAGCTGCTCAAGCTCGTCGGCGCCCCCTTTGCCACCCGCTAAGGAGGAGGAGAAGTTATGGCTAAGAAATCCATGATCCTGAAGCAGCAGAGAGAGCCCAAGTTCTCCACCCGGCAGTACAACCGCTGCAAGCTGTGCGGCCGCCCCCACGCCTACCTGCGTGACTACGGCATCTGCCGTATCTGCTTCCGCGAGCTGGCTTACAAGGGCCAGATCCCCGGCGTGAAGAAGGCCTCCTGGTAAGGGGCGCTCTGACTGCCTGGCAGTTTGTTCCCTATAAGATCTTCAGGGAAGGGGCCAAATCCTGGCCCCTTCCCAAAGAATCTTTCCACGCACTCACGAGTGCGTGATTAAAAGCCCTTGCCAACCGGGAAAAACAGGGGTATAATAAACCGATTGCGTCTCAAGGGCGCAGAAAAGAATTCCCCACGCTTTCAGGTGTGCGAAACCCGTAATCCGCTGGACGCAGTCCACGGCTACGGGGCTTTGCGCTACTGTGAGCGCGCGGCCGCCCGAGGCGGCCGCCAGTGGTGGTCAACTCCGCCTGCGGGCGGTTTTGATAGATGCGCCCAAAGGGCGCAGAGGCGGTCAACAGGTCGGGGACGAGCCTAATTCCCGATACCTTGCCGTCTGTACCGGCTTGCCGGTAATCTGAATAGGAGGTAAGACTCATGCACATCACCGATCCCATTGCGGATATGCTGACCCGGATCCGCAACGCGAACAACGCCAAGCATGACACCGTGGATGTCCCCGCGTCCAACATGAAAAAGGCCATCGCGCAGATCCTGCTGGAAGAGGGCTATATCAAGAACTTCCAGCTGATCGACGACGGCACGCAGGGCGTGATCCGCATCACCCTGAAGTACAATGCCGGCAAGGAGAAGGTCCTCAGCGGCCTGCGCCGGGTGTCCAAGCCCGGTCTGCGCGTCTATGCCGGTGCCGATGAGCTGCCCCGCGTCCTGCGCGGCCTGGGTACTGCCATCGTGTCCACGTCCAAGGGCGTCATGACCGACAAGAAGGCCCGCGAGGCCCATGTCGGCGGCGAAGTCCTGGCATTCATTTGGTAAGGAGGGTATAGGAATGTCGAGAATCGGAAGAGCTCCTATCGCCATCCCTGCCGGCGTGGAGATCAAAATCGAAGAGAACAACGTGGTGACCGTCAAGGGCCCCAAGGGCACCCTGACCCGTCAGTTCCACCCCAACATGACCATCGCCCAGGAGGGCGCCGAGCTGAAGGTGACCCGTCCCAACGACGCCAAGGAGAACCGCGCGCTCCACGGCCTGACCCGCACTCTGCTCCACAACATGGTGGTGGGTGTGACCGAGGGCTTCAAGAAGGAGCTGGACGTGAACGGCGTGGGCTACCGCGTGGCCATGGAGGGCAGCAAGCTGGTCATGAACCTGGGCTTCTCCCATCAGGTGATCGTGGAGGAAGTCGAGGGCATCAAGATCGAGGCCCCCACCCCCAACAAGATCATCATCAGCGGCTGCGACAAGCAGCAGGTGGGCCAGTTTGCCGCCGAAGTGAGAGAGAAACGTCCCCCCGAGCCTTATAAGGGCAAGGGCATCAAATACACCGACGAGGTCATCCGCCGCAAGGCTGGTAAGACCGGCGCCAAGAAGTAAGGAGGTGTGCCACTATGATCAACAGACCTGATACTCGTTCCCAGCGCATCAAGCGCCACAAGCGTGTGCGTGCGAAGATTTCCGGCACGCCCGAGCGTCCCCGCCTGAACGTCTTCCGCAGTGAGACCAACATCTACGCCCAGATCATCGACGATGTGAACGGCAAGACCCTGGTCTCCGCTTCTTCCCTGGAGAAGGATTTCTCCTGTGAGGGCACCAAGACCGACGCCGCCAAGCAGGTGGGCGTCAACGTGGCCGAACGTGCCAAGGCGAAGGGCATTGAGAACGTGGTGTTCGACCGCGGCGGCTATGTGTACCATGGCCGTGTCAAGGCTCTGGCCGAAGGCGCCCGTGAGGGCGGCCTGCAGTTCTAAGGGAGGAGGAAACGACAATGGCTAGATTTGAGAGAGAACCCAGCGAGTTCGTGGAGAAGCTCGTTTCCCTGAACCGCGTATCCAAGACCGTCAAGGGCGGCCGCGTGATGAAGTTTGCCGCCCTGATGGTGGTGGGTGACGAGAAGGGCCGTGTGGGCTTCGGCACCGGCAAGGCCGCCGAAGTGCCCGAGGCCATCCGCAAGGGCATCGAGGATGCCAAGAAGAACATGATCACTGTGTCCCTGGCGGGCACCAGCATCCCCCACGAGGTGATCGGCGAGTTCGGCGCCGGCCGCGTGCTGATGAAGCCCGCCGCCCCCGGTACCGGCGTCATCGCCGGCGGTCCCGTCCGTGCGGTCATGGAGGCCGTGGGAATCAAGGACATCCGCACCAAGTGCCTGCGCTCCAACAACCCGCAGAACGTGGTCTCCGCGACCTTTGAGGGCCTCAAGTCCCTGAGGAGCCCCGAGGAAGTGGCCCGCATCCGCGGTAAGAGCGTGGAAGAGATCGTGGGTTAAGGAGGACGTTCCAATGGCTAATCTGAACATCAAGCTGGTCAAGAGCCTGAACGGCCGCATCGCCAAGCATCAGGCGACTGCCGAGGCCCTGGGCCTCCGTAAGATCGGCGACACCACCGTGCAGCCCGACAACGCGGCTACCCGGGGCAAGATCGCCCACATCGGCTACCTGCTTCAGGTCACCGAGGAAAACTGACGAAGGAGGCGCTCGAGAAATGAATCTGCATGAACTCTCTCCCGCAGCCGGCGCGAACAAGCAGCCCTACCGCAAGGGCCGCGGCGCCGGTTCCGGCAACGGCAAGACCGGCGGCCGTGGACACAAGGGCCAGAAGGCCCGTTCCGGCGGCGGCGTCCGCGTCGGGTTCGAGGGCGGCCAGATGCCTCTGGCCCGCCGCCTGCCCAAGCGCGGTTTCCACAACATTTTCGCCAAGCCCCTGGAGTCCATCAACGTCTCCGCTCTGGAGAAGTTCGAGGACGGGGCTGTGGTCAACGCCCAGGCTCTGCTGGAGAAGGGTATCCTCTCCAAGTGCCAGTACGGCGTCAAGATCCTGGGCAACGGCAATCTGACCAAGAAGCTGCATGTCCAGGCTTCCGCCTTCTCCGCTTCCGCGAAGGAGAAGATCGTCGCGGCTGGCGGAAAGTATGAGGTGATCTAAGTGATCGAAACAGTACGCAACGCGTGGAAGGTCCCTGAGTTGCGCAAGAAGATCATGTTCACCATCTTTGCGCTGCTGATCTTCCGCCTGGGTTCCGCCGTGCCGGTGCCCTATATTGACTCCACCACCCTGGAGACTTATCTGGCGGCTCAGAGCGGCACCATCCTGGGCTTGATGAACGCCATGAGCGGCTCCGCCTTCTCCATGGCCACCGTCTTCGCCCTGAGCATCCAGCCCTATATCAATGCGTCCATTATCATCCAGCTGCTGACCGTGGCCATTCCCGCTCTGGAGCGGCTGGCCAAGGAGGGCGGCGAGGAGGGCCGCAAGAAGATCGCCTCCATCACCCGGTACACCACTGTGGCCATCGGACTTCTGCAGGGCTTCGGCTATTACACCCTGATCAAGAGCTACGGCCTGGTGGAGAGCGGCAGCGTCAACGGCATCTGGGCGGGCATCGTCATCGTCCTGTCCTTCACCGCTGGTTCTGCCTTCCTGATGTGGCTGGGTGAGCAGATCACTGAGTTCGGTATCGGCAACGGCATCTCCATCATCCTGTTCGCGGGCATCGTCTCCCGCGGTCCCCAGATGGTGGGCGACATCTACACCGGCGTGACCAGTTGGGCCGCCGGCCTGAGCGCGGAAGAGCTGACCCAGATGGGGATGAGCGAGACCGCTATCACTGCCTACCAGAAGAGCCTGCTGCCCCCCTGGGTGGTGGCCCTGATCGTAGTGGGCATGCTGGCCCTGGTGATCTTCATCGTGTTCATCTCCAACGCTGAGCGCCGCCTGCCTGTGCAGTACGCCAAGCGGGTTGTAGGACGGAAGATGTACGGCGGCCAGTCCACTCACATCCCTATGAAGGTGAACATGAGCGGCGTCATGCCCATCATCTTTGCCCAGTCCATTGCCTCTCTGCCCGCCACCATCGGGGCCTTTACCGGCCACACCATGGATTCTCCGGGCTTCTGGGGCGGCTTCCTGAAGCTGTTCGACACCAGCAAGCCGTTCTACAGCATCCTGTATTTCCTGCTGATCATCGGCTTCAGCTATTTCTATGCCACCATGCAGTTCAACCCCATTGAGGTGGCCAATAACCTGAAGAAGAACGGCGGCTTCATCCCCGGCTTCCGTCCTGGCAAGCCTACCGCTGACTTCATTACCAAGGTGCTCAACAAAATCACCATGTTCGGTGCGCTGTACCTGTCTGTGATCGCCATCGCGCCCATCATCACCGGGAACCTGGTGGGTTACAGCTCCCTGGCCATCGGCGGTACTTCCGTCATCATCGTGGTGGGCGTGGCCCTGGAGACCGTCAAGCAGCTGGAGGCCCAGATGCTGATGCGCCACTACAAGGGCTTCCTGGAGTAAGGGGCTTTGATCATGGGTATGAAGCTGATCATGCTGGGCGCCCCCGGTGCGGGCAAGGGCACACAGGCTGAGATCCTCAGTGCCAAGCTGGGCATTCCGACCATATCCACCGGCAATATCCTCCGCGCCGCCATCAAGGACGGCACGCCCATCGGGCTCCAGGCCAAGTCCTATATGGACGCGGGCAAGCTGGTCCCCGACGAGGTCATCATCGGCATCGTGGCCGAGCGCCTGGCTCAGCCCGACTGCGCAAGCGGCTTCATCCTGGACGGGGTGCCCCGCACCATCGGCCAGGCCGAGGCCCTGGATCAGGCCGGCGTCACCTTTGATCACGTGCTCTCCATCGAGATCTCCGATGCGGAGATTGAGGAGCGCATGGAGGGACGCAGAGTCTGCTCCACCTGCGGCGCACCCTACCACATTCACGCCAAGCCCCCCAAACAGGAGGGGATATGCGACAGCTGCGGCGGCGTACTGATGCAGCGCGATGATGACAGGCCGGAGACGGTGCGTCACCGCCTGGAGGTCTACCACAGCGAGACCGAGCCGCTGAAGGGGTACTATGAGTCCAAAGGGATCCTGAACCCCATCCCGAATCAGCCCACTATAGAGGGGACCACTGAGGTCATCATGGAGGCGCTGAAGGCGTGAAAGGCGTAGAACTGATTTCCATTAAATCTCCCAGGGAGATCGAGGCCATGCGCCGGGCCGGGCGGATCACCGCCCAGGCCCGGGCCCTGGCTGGTTCCATGGTGGCACCCGGCGTCACTACCCATGAGATCGATACAGCGGTCCGCCGCTTTATCGAGAGCCACGGGGCCAAGCCCTCTTTTTTGGGCTACGGCGGTTTTCCCGGTTCGGCCTGCATCTCGGTGAACGACGAGGTGATCCACGGCATCCCCGGTCCCCGGAAGCTGAAGGAGGGCGACATCGTCAGCGTAGACGTAGGTGCTTTCATCGGCGGCTTCCACGGCGACTGTGCCGCCACCTATGCCTGCGGTCAGATCAGCGATCAGGCAAAAAAGCTGATCGAAGTGACCCAGCAGAGCTTTTGGGAGGGCATCAAAATGGCTCGGAAGGGCTGCCGGGTGTCCGATATCGGCCATGCGGTCCAGGCCTATGTGGAGGCCAACGGCTTCTCTGTGGTCCGGGACTATGTGGGTCACGGTGTGGGCGCAAAGCTCCACGAGGCACCGGAGGTACGTAATTTCGGCCCCGCAGGCCACGGCCCCCGTCTGCTGCCCGGCATGACTCTGGCGGTGGAGCCCATGGTCAATGTGGGCGATTGGCAGATCCGGGTGCTGCCCGACGGCTGGACCGTCAAAACGCTGGACGGCTCTCTGGCCGCCCACTATGAAAATACGATCCTCATCACCGAAGGTGACGCCGAGGTCCTCACAGTCACCGAGGATGGAGCCTATGTTTGATTACACAGGCCAAATCGTCCAGGCGACCGCCGGACGGGATAAGGGCGGCGTGTTCTGCGTCGTTGCTATGGACCAGCGGCAGGAGCGACTGCTGCTGGCAGACGGGAAACGAAGAAAGGTCTCCCGGCCAAAGGCAAAGAAGCTGGGCCATGTACGGCAGCTGACCGAGGTCCGGCAGGAGTATGACCACCCGGCCATCCACAAGCTGAGACAAGGGGAACCGGTATCAGACCGAGAACTGAGAAGGGCGCTGGCCGCCTTCAAGGAGGGAATCACGCTTGGCGAAAGATGATATGATTGAGCTGGAGGGAATCGTCACCGAATCCCTTCCCAATACCACCTTCCATGTGGATATTGGCAATGGCCACATCATTCTGGCCCACATCTCTGGGAAACTTCGCATGAACTTCATCCGTATCCTGCCCGGGGACAAGGTGACCGTGCAGATGTCACCCTACGACCTCACCCGGGGCCGTATCACCTGGCGTTCTAAGTAACTATTAACGACCGCGCTGTCACAGGCTGGTTCCTCTGGAGCCTTGCCTCCGGGGAATCCGTTCCCTCAGCGGCCGCAGGCCGCCTCAAAGCGAAGCCCAGCGAAGCGGGTCCGCTTTGGAGAGGAGGGGCAGTGAAGCGAACGAACATTCAGCCCTGGCTGGATGTGAGCGATGCGAAGCTTGTGACAACGACGGGGCCATTCAGGCATTCATCAGGAGGTTATCACAATGAAAGTAAGACCGTCCGTGAAGCCCATGTGCGAGAAGTGCAAAGTCATTAAGCGCAAGGGCAAAGTCATGGTAATTTGCGAAAACCCCAAGCATAAGCAGAGACAAGGTTAAATTGGAGGTGCTGTAATAAATGGCTCGTATTGCCGGTATTGACCTGCCGAGAGAGAAGAGAATCGAGATCGGCCTCACTTATATCTACGGCATTGGGCGCACCAGCGCCAACAAGATCCTGGCCGAGGCCGGGATCAACCCTGATACCCGCGTGAAGGACTTGACCGAGGAGGACGAGGCCAAGCTGCGTGAGGTCATCGGCCACAGCTACGTGGTGGAGGGCGACCTGCGCCGCAATGTGGCGATGGACATCAAGCGGCTGACTGAGATCGGCTGCTATCGTGGCATCCGCCACCGCAAGGGCCTGCCTGTCCGCGGCCAGAGATCCAAGACCAACGCCCGTACCCGTAAGGGTCCCAAGCGTACCGTCGCCAATAAGAAGAAGTAAGGAGGGATAAGCATGGCTACTGCTACTAAGGGTAAGAAAGTTATCCGCAAGCGCCGCGAGCGCAAGAATGTTGAGAAGGGCCAGGTGCATATCCGCTCCTCCTTCAACAACACTATGGTCACCGTGACCGATATGCAGGGCAACGCCCTGTCCTGGGCCTCCTCCGGCGGCCTGGGATTCCGCGGTTCCCGGAAGTCCACCCCCTTCGCCGCTCAGACCGCCGCCGAGACGGCTGCCAAGGCCGCGATGGAGTTTGGCCTGAAGAGCGTGGAGGTCTTTGTCAAGGGCCCCGGCGCCGGCCGTGAGGCCGCCATCCGTGCGCTGCAGGCCGTGGGCCTGGAGGTCACCCTGATCAAGGACGTGACCCCGGTCCCCCACAACGGCTGCCGCCCCCCGAAGCGCCGCCGCGTCTGATCTGGAAGAAGGAGGTTTTTGACACATGGCTAGAAATATGCAGCCTATTGCCAAGCGGTGCAAGGCCCTGAACCTGTCCCCCGCTGCCATGGGCTATGCCAAGAAGAACACCAACCGCAACCCCAAGGGTCAGATGCGGAAGAAGCAGTCCGAGTATGCCCTTCAGCTGACCGAGAAGCAGAAGGTCAAGTTTGTCTACGGCATCATGGAAAAGCAGTTCCACATGTACTATGAGAAGGCTTCCCGGATGCCCGGCAAGACCGGTGAGAACCTGCTGACCCTGATCGAGCGCCGCCTGGACAACGTGGTGTACCGCCTGGGCTTCGCCATGACCCGCCGTGAGGCCCGTCAGCTGGTGACCCATGGCCACTTCACCGTGAACGGCCAGCGGGTGGACATCCCCTCCTTCCTGGTGAAGGTGGGCGACGTCATCGAGGTCCGGGAGAAGAGCCGTTCCTCTGTCAAGTTCAAGCGCCTGCTGGGCGAGGACGCCATCCAGGTCAATGTGCCCAAGTGGCTGGACCACGCGAAAAATACCCTCCAGGGCAAAGTCGTTGCTATGCCCGCACGGGACGACATCGACTTCCCCGTGGAAGAGCACCTCATCGTCGAGCTGTACTCTAAGTAATTCGCTTAGAAAACCCTCAGAATTGGTGAGCTGAATGAGACAGTGCTTGCAAGCTGTCGCGAAAAGGAGGGTATATAGCATATGGTAGAAATCGAAAAGCCCCGCATCGAATGTATTGAGAACCCCGGCGATAATTCCTATGGCAAATATGTAGTGGAGCCGCTGGAGCGAGGCTATGGCACCACGCTGGGCAACTCTCTGCGCCGCATCCTTCTCTCCTCTCTGCCAGGCACGGCGGTGACTTCCATCAAGATCGCCGGCGTCCAGCATGAGTTCACCACCATTCCAGGTGTGAAGGAGGATGTGACCGAGATCGTCCTCAACGTGAAGAGCATCATTGCCAAGCTGTACAGCGAAGGCGTCAAGACGGTCTACATTGAGGCAAACGGCGAGTGTGAGGTCACGGCCGGCGATATCAAGTCCGACGGCGAGGTGGAGATCCTCAACCCGGACCTGCACATCGCCACTCTGGGCCCCGACGCCAGCCTGAACATGGAGCTGACCCTGTCCCACGGCCGCGGCTATGTCCCCGCCGACAAGAACAAGACGCCCCAGACTGTCATCGGTGTGATCCCGGTAGACTCCATTTATACCCCGGTGCGCAAGGTCAACTACACTGTGGAGAACACCCGTGTGGGCGACGCCACCGACTATGACAAGCTGACCCTGGAGGTCTGGACCAACGGCACCATCGATGCCCGGGACGCCGTTTCCCTGGGTGCCCGCATCCTGTGCGATCATTTCGCCCTGTTCACCGACCTCAGTGAGACCATGGGCAACCGCTCCACCGTGGTGGAGAAGGCGGAGACCCAGCGGGACAAGGTGCTGGAGCTGACCATCGAGGAGCTGGACCTGTCCGTCCGTTCCTTCAACTGCCTCAAGCGCGCCAATATCAACACGGTGGAGGACCTGATCTCCAAGACCGAGGAAGAGATGATGAAGGTGCGCAACCTGGGCCGCAAGTCCCTGGAAGAGGTCATCAACAAGCTGGCCATGATGGGCCTGTCCCTGGCCAGCGACGACAGCAACGGCTGAGAGGCGTCCCGCCTCCCGGGACAGGGCGGAGGTATGTAACGTTCCGCTTCGCCTGGCAGGGTCCTCCCTGTCCCCGCAAGGGTGTCCTCCGGGGCCGTCCGGCCCCTGAACGAATTCAGAAATTTCGCCGCGCGAAATATAGGAGTGTCTGATATGTCTCTGAAACACCGTAAACTGGGCCGCACCAGTGACCAGCGCCGGGCCATGCTCCGCGCTATGGTGACCTATCTGCTGGAGAACGGCCAGATCAAGACCACCATCACCCGCGCCAAGGAGGTCGCTCCTCTGGCCGAGAAGATGATCACCCTGGCCAAGCAGAACGACCTGGCCGCTTACCGCCAGGCTCTGGGCTTCATCACCAAAGAGGATGTGGCCAAGAAGCTGTTCCAGGAGCTGGGCCCCAAGTATGCCGGCCGCAACGGCGGCTACACCCGCGTTGTCCGCATCGGTCCCCGCCGCGGCGACGCCGCTGAGATGGCCATCATCCAGCTGGTGTAACAGCAAGATTTCCCAAAGTGAGTCCCCGCCTGCTTTCCGAGCAGGCGGGGCTCTTTTCTTTTAGGGCAGGAAGAGGGGGGCGGTGCTGGAAGGGCAAAAAAGGAGGAGAAAGGAAATTTCCTCTTGACTGTCAACCTGGTGCATACTTTATACTGGGGACAAAGGAGGGAGGACCATGACCATTAAGGAGCTGGAGCGGCAGACCGGCCTGCCCCGGACCACTATTCGGTTCTATGAACAGGAGGGCCTGATCGCTCCGGAGCGCCGGGAGAACAACTACCGTGACTACTCGGAGGAGGATGCGGCGACTCTGGAGAAGATCAAGCTGCTGCGGAAGCTGAGCCTGGAGGTGGGGACCATCAGCCGGCTGAAGGCGGGAGAGCTGACCCTGTCTCAGGCCCTGCGGGAGCAGGCCGCCGTGCTGGAGGCAGACCGGGGGGATCTGGAGCGCTACGCCCAGGTGTGCCTGGAGATGAGCCGGACAGAGGTGGACTTCGGGACGCTGGACCCGGAGCCCTGGCTCAAGGAGCTGGAGAGCCGGCCCCTGCCGCCCTCCCGGCAGGTGGACCTGTCTCGGGACT
This sequence comes from Clostridium phoceensis, assembly GCF_001244495.1. Lineage (NCBI taxonomy): Bacteria > Bacillati > Bacillota > Clostridia > Eubacteriales > Clostridiaceae > Clostridium > Clostridium phoceensis. The sequence goes on from NZ_LN866274.1 coordinate 778,875, forward strand.
CCATTGCCGCCGCCCCCTACCCCTGGAGAAGATACTTTGCCCGGGGGCTGGATGTAGGGCTGTGCACCTGTCTGTGGATGGCCGTGCGCTATCTGGTGCTGGAATGGTATGCCCCCGACCAGGTCCTGGATGGGGCGCTGAGAAGCCTGGCTGATATGTACGGGGGCTGGCTGTTCCTGTTCCTCCTGGAGCCGATCCTGCTGGCCGCCTGGGGTTACACCCCCGGCAAGTGGATCATGGGGCTGCGGGTACGGCGGGAGGACGGCCGGAAGCTGACATGGGAGGAGGCGGGCGACCGGCTGGTGGGCGTTTTCTTCCGCGGGACGGGGCTGGGCATCCCTATCTACAACATTGCCCGCCTTTGGGACTGCTATGAGAAGTGTTCCAAGGACCAGGTAATGTCTTGGGACCAGGGGCTGAGCTATACCGCCCGGCCCATGAAGTGGGGGCGGGGGGCAGTCCTGGCGGCGCTCTGCCTTCTGGTCACGGCCGCAGAATTTCTGGTGACCGACCGGAGCTATCTTCCCCCTTATCCCACGGAGCCGCTGACCGCAGAGCAGGCAGTGGAGAACTACAACTGGTATGAGAGACGCCGGACAGAGCTTCTGGGGACTACACCCAGGACCTCTCTGAACAGAGACGGGAGCTGGGCGGTCCAGCCCTCCGCCTATGTCAGCTGGAGTCAGTGGATCGAACTGGAGAAGGGGGCTGGGGAGTGGAGCCCGGTCGTCTGGACGGTGGACCAGGATGGCCGCGTGACCGGATGGAGCGTGACATGGGACGCGGCGGGCAACCCCTACCAAACGGAACTGGAAGTGCTGGAGCCGGCCATGAACATTTTGTCCCCCCTCCTCTTCGCCCTGGCCCCAGAGGCTGGGGAGGGGAGCTTCCTCTGCCAAGAGCGCTTTACCCAGGCCCGGCGGGCATCGCTGCACATGGTGTTGAGCATCCTTGAGGACACCCGCCTCCAAGGGGCGGGGACTCAGGGGAAAGTCCAGGGGATGGGGGGCGTCACCCTGGAACTGGAGGTGCTCACCGCCCGGGGATATAGCCGCACCTCGTACAGCGATGGGATGACCAAGCTGGATCAGGAGGACCCCGGCGCGGGAGATCTGGTCATTCGGTTTACGGCCTCCCTGACGGAGGGATGAAAAAGAGGCCCCCTGGAGCTCCAGGGGGCCTCTTTTGATAGGAAAGATCAGTAGGTCAGCTTCTCCTCCAGCCAGCTCTTCAGCTCACTGATGGGAACACGCACCTGCTCCATCGTGTCACGGTTCCGGATGGTGACTGCGTTGTCCGCGGGGGTCTTGTCGTCGCCCACGGTCTGGAAGTCCACGGTGATGCAGTAGGGAGTGCCGATCTCATCCTCACGGCGGTAGCGCTTGCCGATGGAGCCGGCGTCGTCATAGTCCACCATGAAGTACTTAGACAACTCGGCCTGGATCTCCCGGCCCTTGTCGCCCAGCTTCTTGGACAGAGGCAGCACAGCACACTTGAAGGGGGCCAGGGCGGGGTGGAGGCGCAGGACGGTGCGGACATCGTTCTTCTCGGCATCCACCACCTCCTCGTCATAGGCGTCCACCAGGAAGGCCAGGGTGACCCGGTCGGCGCCCAGGGAGGGCTCGACTACATAGGGGATGTAGTGCTCGCCGCTCTCCTGGTCAAAGTAGGTCTGATCCTTGCCGGAGGTGTTCTGGTGGGCGGTCAGGTCGAAGTTGGTACGGGAGGCCACGCCCCACAGCTCGCCCCAGCCGAAGGGGAAGACGAACTCAAAGTCGGTGGTGGCGTTGGAGTAGTGGCTCAGCTCCTCGGGGTCGTGGTCCCGCAGACGCAGGTTCTCGTCCCGGATGCCCAGGCCCAGCAGCCAGTCGTGGCAGAACTGCTTCCAGTAGGCGAACCACTCCAGCTCGGTCCCCGGCTTGCAGAAGAACTCCAGTTCCATCTGCTCAAACTCACGGGTGCGGAAGGTGAAGTTGCCCGGGGTGATCTCATTGCGGAAGGACTTGCCGATCTGACACACGCCGAAGGGCAGCTTCCGGCGGGTGGTGCGCTGGACGTTCTGGAAGTTGACAAAAATGCCCTGGGCGGTCTCGGGGCGGAGGTAGACGGTGTTCTTGGCGTCCTCGGTGACCCCCTGGAAGGTCTTGAACATCAGGTTGAACTGGCGGATGTCCGTCCAGTTGAACTTGCCGCAGGTGGGGCAGCAGATGTTGTGCTCCTCCACAAAGGCCTTCATCTCCGCCTGGCTCATGGCGTCCACGCTGTGGCCCAGCTCGAAGCTGTTCTCCTGACACCAGTCCTCGATGACCTTGTCGGCGCGGAAGCGCTCCTTGCACTCCTTACAGTCCATCAGGGGGTCAGAGAAGCCGCCCACATGGCCGGAGGCCACCCACACCTGGGGATTCATCAGGATGGCGGCGTCCAGACCCACGTTATAGGGGTTCTCCTGGACAAACTTCTTCCACCATGCCTTCTTCACATTGTTTTTCAGTTCCACACCCAGAGGACCATAGTCCCAGGTGTTGGCCAGGCCGCCATAGATCTCAGAGCCGGAGAAGATAAATCCCCGTCCCTTGCACAGAGCGACGATCTTTTCCATGGTCTTTTCACTGTTTTTCATGTGTCAAGCTCCTTTTTGTCGTGATTTTAGTTGTACACGGTCATTCCGGCGGGGCAAAAAAAACGCCCTGAGCCGGTGTCGGCTCAGGGCGAACAAAAACTTGTCCGTGGTTCCACCTGAATTCGTGCCTGGCTGGCACGCACTCTGACCCGATAACGGCGGGGGACCGGCGGGCCATTTCCTGCCCGCGGCTCCAGGGGGCCTTCACCCGCGCCATCGGAGGACTCGCACTGTCCGTCCTCTCGCTGCACCCCGGCGGGGGTTACTCTTCCCTTTCAAAGCCATGCGGCTGTTTTTAGATACAGCATCATTCTACTATAAAAAAAACACGGCGTCAAGGGCCGACGGGCCTTTTCCCCGCTTGTGAGGCGGCAGGGAAAGTGGTATCATGGAAAAAATGAAGGAGGGGTAGCGGTGCTTGGCGTGGAGCGCGGAACCGTGCGGGGGGAGGGCTGGGAGATGGATCACATCCGATTTGGAGCGGGGGGACGGGTCCTGGTCATCCTCCCTGGACTGGGGGACGGCCTGAGGACCGTCCGGGAGACGGCCCTGCCCCTGGCGGCAGCCTGCCGGGAGTACGGCAGGGAGCGGAAGGTCTATCTGTTCAGCAGGAGGCGGGGGCTGGAGCCCGGGGCCACCATCCGCGGGATGGCGGAGGACCAGGCGGAGGCCATGAAAAAGCTGGGGCTCTGGGGTGCGGATGTGCTCGGCATCTCCCAGGGCGGAATGGTGGCGCAGCACCTGGCGGCGGAGGCACCGGAGTTGGTGAGGCGCCTCGTCCTGGTGGCGACAGCCGGCTGGGCCAACGAGACGGTGCAGGAGACCGTGGGGCGCTGGCTGCTGCTGGCGGAACACGGGGATCACCGAAGGCTGACGCGGGACACAGCGGAGCGCTCCTACTCCCAGCGGTATTTGCGGCGATACCGGCTGCTGCTGCCCCTGCTGGGCACCATCGGGCGGCCCAGGAGCTACCAGCGCTTCCTCATTCAGGCCAGAGCCTGCCTCGGGCATGACGCCCGCGGCGCGCTGGGACGGATCGGCTGTCCTGCACTGGTGGTGGGCGGCGGCCGGGATCAAGTGGTGGGGGCAGAGGCGGCCGGGGTGCTGGCAGAGCACTTGAGCCAAAGCCGGCTGTGGATCTATCCCGAGCTGGGACATGGACTCTACGAGGAGGCCGCAGACCTCCCAGCGCGGGTACTGGCATTTTTGTCCCAGTGAATCGAAAATATGTTCCATTCCTCTTGACAAAATAGAACATATGTTGTATTTTAAAAGTAGAACATATGTTTTCTTATGGAGCAGAGAAAAAGTCCGGTTTTTGGGACCGGCACACTGTCATACTGCAGATAAGATTCAGGAACGGAGGGAACATGATGCAGACCCTGTACTATACCACCCATAATTTCGTCCGCCGCTCCGGCAATGTGATCGATCTGTGCGAATACCGCAGCCGGATGCAGGACGTCCAGGAGGAGCCGGTTTCCGCCGCTCCCGCAGCCCGGACAGAGCGCACACGCCGCCGCCATCCCCACCAGAACGCCTTTGCCCTGCTGATGGACAGCTTTGCCAGCATGAGCGTGATTCTGATGACCCTGACTTTCACCTTCTGGGTGCTGGACAAACTGTGAGGTTGCGCCCGTGGGGGAAACGTGCTACAATGACGGCAGCCGCCGGGCACCGCCGCCCCGGCGCAAATCGGATCGATCGAGAGGAGCTTGATTCCATGAAGGAAGCCATTCATACTGACCGGGCCCCCGCCGCCATCGGGCCCTATTCCCAGGCCGTCCGGGCCGGAGGGTTCCTGTTCACCTCTGGGCAGATTCCGGTGGACCCCGCTGCCGGGGATATCCCGGCGGGCATCAAGGCCCAGGCCCAACAGTCTCTGAATAACATCGCCGCCATCCTGGCCCAGGCCGGGCTGGACCGGTCCGCCGTGGTGAAGACCACTGTGTTTCTCAAGGACATGAACGATTTCGCCGCCATGAACGAGGTGTACGCCCAGTTCTTTGAGGGACCCGCCTATCCTGCCCGCTCCGCGGTGGAGGTGGCCCGTCTGCCCAAGGATGTATTGGTGGAGATCGAGGCCGTGGCCCTGCTGTAAGGGGACGGAATGCACAGAAAAAGCGCTCGGGAGGCCGGCTTGTCCAGCCCCGGGCGCTTTGCGCGTCCAGAGACAGGGGCCTCTGTGGCCCCGCCGGACACATCTCCCCGGCGGCGGGCCGCCTGCTTTGCCGACGGGGACAAGACAGGCTGCCCCGCATAATGGGGGCCCCAGCCCGCCGAGGGGAAAGACGGCGGGAGTTGGGCCGGAAGCCCTTGCAAGACAGAGAAAAATCCGATATAATAACAGGCACTGAATTTTAAGAGAAAAGAGGGCTTCTGCCGTGAAATTAGGTATCGTGGGTCTGCCCAACGTGGGCAAGAGCACCCTGTTCAACGCGATCACCAACGCCGGCGCCGAGAGTGCCAATTATCCCTTCTGCACCATCGACCCCAATGTGGGCATGGTGGCTGTCCCTGACCACCGGCTGGACAAGCTTTCCGAGATGTACCACCCCAAAAAGACCACCCCCGCAGTCATTGAGTTTGTGGACATCGCCGGTCTGGTAAAGGGCGCCTCCAAGGGCGAGGGACTGGGCAACAAATTCCTGTCCAACATCCGTATGACCGATGCCATCGTCCATGTGGTCCGCTGCTTCGACGACGAGAACGTCATCCACGTGGAGGGCTCCACCGACCCCATCCGGGACATGGACACCATTGACCTGGAGCTGGTCATGTCCGATATGGAGATGGTGGACAGGCGCATTGACAAGGCACAGAAGGCCGCCAAGGGGGACAAGAAGTTTCTCCATGAGGCGGAGGTGTTCCAGGGCCTGCGGGAGTGGCTCGACCAGGGCAAGTCTGCCCGGGGCTATCTGCCCCAGGTGCCGGAGGATGATGCCGCCCTCATTGCCACCAGCGAGCTGCTCTCCCTCAAGCCGGTGATCTACGCCGCCAATCTGGATGAGGATGGCTTCTCCGACCCGGAGGCCGTCCCCTACTACCGGCTGGTGGAGGAGCGGGCCGCCGCCCAGGGCGCCCAGGTCATCCCGGTCTGCGCCAAGCTGGAGGCGGAGATCGCCGAGCTGGATGCGGAGGAGAAGAAGATGTTCCTGGACGATCTGGGGGTGGCCGAGTCCGGCCTGGACCGCCTGGTGAAGGCCAGCTACACCCTGCTGGGCCTGATCTCCTACCTCACCAGCGGCGAGGACGAGTGCCGGGCCTGGACCATCCGCAGGGGGACCAAGGCCCCTCAGGCCGCCGGCAAGATCCACTCCGACTTCGAACGGGGCTTTATCCGGGCTGAGGTGGTCTCCTACGACGACCTGATGGCCTGCGGCTCCATGGCCGCCGCCCGGGAGAAGGGCCTGATCCGCTCCGAGGGCAAGGAATACATCGTCCAGGATGGCGATATCATCCTGTTCCGGTTCAATGTATGACCGGCATCCCGCTATATTCTGATCTGCACCCATTTAAGCTCGGTCCGGGCCCCGAAGGGGCCCGGACCGTTTTTCCCGAAAGGAGCCTTTTGCCTTGAAACTTTTGGAAATCAATGCCCGCTCTCAGGAGCTGCTCACCTGCCTGTGCCAGGTGTGGGAGTCCTCCGTCCGGGCCACCCACCACTTCCTGTCCGAAGAGGACATCCGTTCCCTGGCTGTCTACGTCCCCCAGGCTCTGGCCCAGGTCCCGGTGCTGGTGGTAGCCTTCTCCGATCAGGGCATCCCCGTGGGATTTATGGGCATCGACGGCACCAGGCTGGAGATGCTCTTCCTCTCCCCAGACGTGCGGGGGACCGGTCTGGGCCGGCAGCTGCTCCAGCGGGGCATCCGGCGGTACGGTGTCACCTCTTTGTGCGTCAATGAGCAGAACCCTCAAGCCCTCGATTTCTATCTCCACATGGGTTTTCAGGTCCGCAGCCGCACGGAGACAGACGAGCAGGGCAATCCCTTCCCTCTCCTCTGCATGTCCCTGCCGGGATAGGCGCCTCCCTTGCGCCCTTCTTCCCGCCGTGCTATACTGAGGGCAGCACTATTATGGAAAGGCGGTATCCTGCCATGATCAACACCACCCTCTGCTACATCCGTCAGGGCGGTCAGTGTCTGATGCTCCACCGGGTCAAGAAGGAGAATGATCTGAATCAGGGCAAGTGGATCGGCATCGGCGGCAAGTTCGAGGACGGGGAGAGCCCCGAGGACTGCATGTTCCGGGAAGTGAACGAGGAGACCGGACTCACCCCAGCGGAATACCGCTATCGGGGGCTGGTCACTTTTGTCTCCGACCGCTGGCCCACGGAGTACATGCATTTGTTCACCATCGACCGCTTTACCGGAACCCTGAGGGCCGACTGCCCGGAGGGCGACCTGGAGTGGCTGCCCTGGACACAGCTGTGCACCATCCCCCACTGGGAGGGGGACGAGATCTTTCTGAGGCTCATTGAGGAGGATGTCCCCTTCTTCTCTCTGAAGCTGCGTTACCGGGGGGACATACTGGAAGAGGCTGTCCTCAACGGCCGGCATGTGAAGGGAGGGCCCCAGTTATGACCTATACGCTCTCCAACGACCTGCTCACCGTCTCCATCCAGGACGCCGGTGCCCAGCTCTGCTCCGTCCGGAGCGCTGGGGGCACTGAGTACCTGTGGCAGGCCGACCCCGCCGTCTGGGGCAGGCATGCCCCGCTGCTATTCCCCCTGATCGGCCGGCTCCAGGACAGCCAGTACACCCTGGACGGCCGGGCCTGGTCCATCTCCACCCATGGGTTTGCCCGGGACGCTCAGTTCCAGGTGTCAGAGCAGGGCCCCACCGCCCTCTCCTTCCAGCTGGAGGACAGCGAGGAGACCCGGCGGGTGTACCCGTTCTCCTTTGTCCTCACCGTCACCTACACACTGGAGGGCAGCCGCCTGACCAAGGCGCACCGGGTAGAGAACCGCTCCGCCGTTCCCATGCTCTATGAGCTGGGCGGACACGACGGCTTCCGGACCCCCCTGGAGCCCGGAGAGACTATGGCGGACTACGCCGTTACCATCTCCGGGGTGGAGGAGCTCCGTCCCTACGGCATGGACAGCAGGTGTATGCTGACCATCGGCGAGGCCCGCTTTCCCCTGGAGGGAGGGCGCATCCCCCTGTGCCCCAGGGCCTTCGGGCTGGACACCATTGTCCTGGACCTGGAGGGGGAGCGCCGGGCTGCCCTGGTGGACCGCTCCGGCCGGGAGCGGGTGGTGGTGGAGTGCCCCGATTTTCCCTATCTGGGACTGTGGACGGCAGACAAGCCCTTTGATACCGGCTACTTCTGTATTGAGCCCTGGTCTGCCCTCCCCGACGCGGTCTTTGTGGGCCGGGGCCTGGAGGACAAGGCGGGCATCCGCCGGCTGGAGCCGGGGGGCGTCCATGTCCTGACCTATACCACCACATTTCAGTGAATCGGAAGGAGAAGATCCCATGAAACCGGAATACGCCAACACCTTCGGCCTGCGCAAGGTCGCTGACCCCCAGGGCCAGATCCTGGAGGTCACCCTGGATATCTCCTATAAGTATATGGAGAATGCCCTCACCGTCACCTCCAACGGGCTGGAGAACGTTTCTACTCCCAATGCGGATCACGTGGCCTCCATCGTTATGAACCGGCAGAGTGCCATCTCTCTGCGCAACCTCCTTATCCAGTCCCTGGGGGACGAGACTCTCTGAGCTGGGTGGAAAGGCCGGAGCCTTTTGATGGGACAACGGCCATTCGGCCAAAAGGTCCGCAGCTGCGGAAGAAAATATTGAAAACAGGTAAATTGCGGCGGAGAGGACGCGTGTCCTCTCCGCCGCCTTTTTGTACAAGAAAAAATATTCTTTCAGGCGGGGCTTGACAGACGGGCGGACCTGTGTATAATATGAAGTACACTTCACGTGAAGCTAACTTCATGTTTTGGAGTGAAGTGAAAGGGGGGAGAGGGACATGAAGAACCGGGTGAAGGAGCTGCGCACCGCCGCGGGGATGACGCAGCAGCAGCTGGCCGACCGGGTCCACGTCTCTTCCCGCACCATTATTTCCCTGGAAAAGGAGCTGTACAACCCCTCGCTGCTGCTGGCCTATCGCATCGCGGAGCTCTTCGGCGTGACGGTGGAGGACCTGTACTGCCTGAAAGAAAATAGGGAATTGGAGGACCGGCAGTATGAAGATCTACAATAAGAAAAAGTTTGCGGACGGATGTTTTTTCCTGGTCCTTGGAGCGGCCCTGGCTGGGGCCATGATCTGGAAGCGGGAGATAGATGGAAAGAGTGTGGTGCTTGCCCTCATAGCCCTGGTCATCGGGGCAGACGCATTGGTCCGCAGCCTCTCCAGACGCCTGTCTTACCAGGACAAGGTGGAGGCACTGGACGAGCGCAACATCCAGGTGGAGCTGCGGGCCAGGAGCCGGACGCTCTCCCTGCTGCGGGGCACCCTGATGGCGGTGCTGATCCTCAGCCTGATCGGCGCCCTGGCCAACCCGGAGGGCGAGCTGGTGTACGGCGGGATGATGGTCGTATCCGGCGTGCTGTACACCCTCTCCCTGTTCATTGAGCTGGCATGCAGCTTCTATTATGAAGGCAGGATATAGGGATCGGATCACGGAAGATCCGGATGAAAAGGAAAGCGAGGAATTCCATATGAGCCATACCCGTGAAGAGGAGTGGAAGCAGGTCCGGGCGCTCCATCTGGTCCGGGACGAGCGGGACCGGGAGGTGGGGGCCGCGGCCAAAGGCCGGGCGGGGGATGCGGTGCTGGCTGCCTCCCAGCTGTTTGCGGCGGCCTGTCTCCTGAGGGGGGACCCGGCCTGGGCCGCCTTCCTGTCCCTCACCTTCGTGGGGGGCGGGGCGCAGTGCCTTCATCGGTTCTGGGAGGATAGGGAGAGGTTTTTCCTGATCTGCGGCTTGGCCGCGTCGGCCTGCGGCGCGGCGCTGGGATGCTGGTATCTGCTCCAGGACCCGGGGACAGGGCCGTCCCTGGGGCGGCTGGCGGCCTTTGCCCTGCTGATCAGCCTGCTGACCAGCCTGTCCGGCCTGATATTTGTCCCCCTTCTGCTGGGGGCCGTATGGCTCAAGTATAAGGTGGGCCATATGGATGGGGAGGCGTGGGAGCACTATTTCCAGTCCGTGTCCACGGTGGGGCTCCTGCTGCGGGGCGGCGTGCTGCTGCTGTTGGCCCTGGGGCTGACCGCCCTGCTGAGCTGGCCGCTGTTCGCCCTGCTGGGCTTCCCCATGCCGGAGCGGCTGGCCCTGCTGTTCTTTTTGATCGGGGGCGCGGACCTGTTCCGCAAGCTGAGCCAGGAGCGGGACGAGCTGGTGCGGAAGCTGCTCCGGCTGAAGCTCCCCGGGGGGCGGAAGGGCGTCACGGAGCAGTGAGTGCCCCTCCGGACGGAAAAGAGGGCCGTATGGGGCCTGTGGGGCGCTCTGGCCCGATCTGTTAAGCGGGAAAGGAAGGGATCGAATTGAAGGTCAAAAACATCCGGCACCTGATGCTGGGGATCATCTGCCTGGTGCTGGCGGTGATCTGTCTCGCGGTGGGGGCGGCAGGCGGATCTGCGCCCAAATATCTCATCAGCGCCGTCCTGCTGCTGGCTCTGGGCGCTGTGAACTTTCACGGCGCGCTGAAGGGCGGGGCGGAGCAGGAGCTGCTGCGCTGGACAGACGAGCGGGACCGGCTGGTAGCCATGCGGAGCTGCCAGATCACCCTGCAGGTGATGAACGGCCTGCTGTTCGGCGGCGCAATGACCGCGCTGCTCTGCTACGCCATCACCCGCAGGGCCCTGTTCCAGACAGTGGGCATCACGCTGTGTGCCGTGATCCTTACACTGTTTTTTGTGACGATGGCGGCCAACCGCTACTTTGAGCGGCGGATGTAAGATGGGAAAAGTCCCGGTGCATTTTCTGCACCGGGACTTTTCAGCTTGTAGAAAAAGCCTCACAGAGTTCGCGCCCGCGCGCGGCAGACTGCGATATTCTCGAAAAGGCGGTTTCCTTATCCAGGGAGGTGAGCTGGACGGCCATGGCCGAAATAGAGGGATCTGGGACCGAGAGAGCGGATGCGGGCGATGCTGTCCCGCTGGGCGGCGGGGTCGGAGCAGAGGCAGGAGGGGCCCGGGCGGAACAGGTTCATCATGGCGTCCCCTACAATGAGGGAGTGCCCCTCCACCTCCAAGCCGATGGAGCCCGCCGTATGGCCGGGCAGCTCCAGAACCCGGGCGTCCACACCCCAGGGGCTGG
>NZ_LN866274.1:789833-861412 GCF_001244495.1 Clostridium phoceensis
CCAAGCCGATGGAGCCCGCCGTATGGCCGGGCAGCTCCAGAACCCGGGCGTCCACACCCCAGGGGGCCAGGCTGTCCCCTTCCCGCAGCTCCACTGTGGGTGTAAAAGGGAGGAACGCCTGGGTCTGGAAGCTGTGACGGGAGAGAGACAGCAGGAGCCGGCCCGCCGGTCCCTGGGCGGACAGGGGCTGAGATTGCTGATCGGTGAGCAGGCCCAGATCCGCCGGATGGAGGGCGGCGGGAACGCCCAGCCGCTCCATGAGCAGGGCGGTGTTCTGAATGTGGTCCAAGTGGCCGTGGGTCAGCACGATCAGCCGCACCCCGGCCCCCAAGCAGGTATCCAGCAGGCGCTCCACGTAGCCGGTGTAGCCGGTGTCCACCAGGACGGCGCCCTCCTCCCCCTGCACCAGATAGCAGTTCACATTGCCGCAGGGGATGCGGCGGATGCCCCTCACAGGACCACCCCCTTGAGGGTGTTCCCCTCCAGCCCCTCCAGCTGTACCTGTACCAGGCAGTTGTGAAGATCCCGGGGACTGGGAGCGGCCACAGCGCAGTAGTGGGCGGTATGGCCCCGCCAGAGACCGCCCTGCTCCTCCTCGAAAAGCACCGGAACGGTCTGCCCCACCCACTGGGACAGATAGGTGTGCTCCATCTCTGCGGCTGTCTCAGCGGCCCGGCGGGCCCGCTCTTCCTTCACGGCGTTGAGGACCTGGCCGGGCATTTTGGCCGCCGGAGTGTCGGGGCGCTTGGAGTAGGGAAAGATATGCATGGCGGCGAAGGCGCACCTATGGAGGAATGTCAGGGTCTGTTGGAACTCCTCCTCCGTCTCACCGGGGAAGCCCACGATCAGGTCTGTGGTAATGGCGGGGCGGTCAAAGTATCCATGGAGCAATTGGACGCTCTCATAATACCGCGCGGAATCATATTTCCGATTCATCCGGGCCAGAACGGCGTCACAGCCGGACTGCATGGACAGATGGAAGTGGGGGCACAGATTGGGCAGGGCGGCCGCCCGGCGGCAGAAGTCAGGGGTGATGGTGCGGGGCTCCAGGCTGCCCAGGCGGATGCGGACCTCTCCGGGCAGGTCCCGGCAGACGGTTTCCAGCAGGTCGATAAGGGTCTGCTCCCCTGGCAGGTCCTGTCCCCAGGAGGAGATCTCAATGCCGGTGAGGACGATCTCCCGATACCCCGCCTCCAGCAGCCGCTCCAGCTCCCGCCGGGTGTCCTGGGGGGAGAGGGAGCGCACTCGCCCCCGGGCGTAAGGGATGATGCAGTAGGAGCAGAAGTTGACGCAGCCGTCCTCGATCTTCAGCATGGCCCGAGTGCGGCCCTCCAGGCCGCCGGCGGGCAGGATCTCAAAGGAGCGGCGGTCGAAGGCGTTGTCCAGGGCGGTGACGGGCTGGCGCTCCTGCCAGGTGCGCTCCAGCAGACCGGCGAAGCCCAGCCGGTCCCCGGTGCCGGACACCAGATCCACCCCCAGGCCGTCCATGGCGTCCGGGTGGGTCTGGGGATAGCAGCCGCACACAGCGATGACAGCGTCGGGGGCGGCCTTGCGGGCCCGGCGGATCATCTGCCGGGATTTCTTGTCACTGACGGCGGTGACAGTGCAGGTATTGATAATATAGGCGTCGGCCTCCCCGTCGAAGGGGACCAGGGTGTGGCCCCGGCCGGTGAGCACCTGTTCCAGGGCCTGGGTCTCATATTGATTCACTTTGCATCCAAGGGTATAAAACGCGATCTTCATGGTCAGGGCACCTCATGTTCCGGCGGAGCGGGGCGGCCGCGCCCATCACGCCGTCTCTGTCTCGTTCAGGTCCTCCACCCGCAGCTCCATCAGCTGCTCCCGGGTGGGGGACTCCAGCTGGGCCACCCGGTCGGACTGGCGGGACACCGCCTTCTCGAACAGGTTGCGTACGTCCCGGGCATTGCCGAAGTTCTCGTCCCGGCCTTCATAGAGGGAGAGAAAGTCCTGCTCCGCCCATTGGGCGGCCTCCGGGGAGAGGACATACCCGTTTTTTTGGCACATGGACTGAAAGATCTCCATGAGCTGGGGACCGGTGTAATCCTCGAAATAAAAATATTTGTTGAAGCGGGACTCCAGGCCGGGGTTGGAGTGGATGAACTTCTCCATCAGACCGGAGTAGCCCGCCGCAATGACGATCAGGTCATCCCGGTGGTCCTCCATGTTTTTCAGCAGGACCTCGATGGCCTCACGGCCGAAGTCGTTGCCGTTCTCCTGGTTGACCAGAGCGTAGGCCTCGTCGATGAACAGCACACCCCCCAGAGCCTTCTGGACGGCCTCCTGGGTCTTGATGGCGGTCTGGCCCACGAAGCCGGCTACCAGGCCGGAGCGGTCCACCTCCACCAGCTGGCCCTTGGAGAGGATGCCGATGGCGTGGTAGATCCTGGCCAGCAGACGGGCTACGGTGGTCTTGCCGGTGCCCGGGTTGCCCAGAAAGACCAGATGGAGAGACATGGGCGAGACGGGCAGGCCCTGCTCCTGGCGCAGCTTCTGCACCTTCACCAGGTTGATGAGACTCTTGACATCCTTCTTCACCCGCTCCAGGCCGCACAGGGCGTCCAGCTCGGCCAGCACCTGGTCCAGGTCCGGGGGAGGGAGAGGCTTGTCCTCCGCCGGGGCGGGCTCCTCTTCCGGTGGAGCGCTGGTCCGGGGCCGGGTGACGAACTCGTCTGCTTTCAGGGCGGGCCGGTCTCCCTCCAGGCCTCCGCACAGGGCCAGCAGGAGGTCGGAGCAGGCATTGACAAAGCCGGCCTCCGGCTCGCTGACCACGTCATCCACCGCAGCAAAGAGCAGCAGGAGCAGTGTCAGCTGGTCAATGAAGGTGCGGGACAGACGGCTGTGGGTGAGGCGGTCATACTCCCGGAGACGGTCAAAAAAGGCGGGGGGCTGGAACTGGTCAAAGCCGGCTACCCCGGTGGCCACCTCCCAGTACAGGGCGGAGGGGGCGGAGGAGCCGTTGGTATAGATGGCGTTGTAGAACTCCACATGACGGGGGGTGATGGAGCTGGCGTTGTCCGCCTGCCACACCCCCAGGGCGCAGCGGCGGAAATAGCCGTCCGCCTCCCCATCGAACCGCGCACGCAGGGCCGGGTCCGCGATGAGCCTGCGGAATGCGGAGACCACCTCATTGTACTGCTTGTGGACGGTAGCTGCGGACATGGTTCCTTTCATAGCGGTCACCTCTTCAGGGTTAGTGGTGCGGGGCCGGGGCCCCAGCGGGCTGACAGATTTCATTATAAGAGGCCGGGCCCCGGCGGTCAAGGGTGAGGGAAGAAAGAAGTAGACATAAAAACGGAGAAAAACAATTATTTCATGGTTTTCCGTTGACGCACCTGTAAATTCACGCTAAAATAGAGACAAGTACCCGGCTGCCAGGCCGCAGGCCGGGCCATCCTGATCCAAGATTAAGGCGGAGGTGCGTGCCATGGCCAGCAGCCCCAAAGATCCCAAGCAGCAGAAGACGAAGCCCATTCGGCGCAACGACGTGATCCACTGTGAAAACTGTGGCGAGGACTACTCCGTCACATATAAGCGGTGCCCGTTCTGCGACGAGCGGCCGGCCAAAAACGGGCGCCCCAGAACAGCGGGTGGCCGCAGAGTGGCCGGCGGAGGCCGGAGCGGCCGGCCGGCCAACCCCCTTCAGGTGGCGGCGCTGGTGGGCTCCCTGGTGCTCATCATCGTGGCCATGTATATTGTCTTCACCTCCCTGGCTCCCCTGTTCAGCAAGGGAGAGGATGATCCCGGCGGGAGCCAGGCAGACCCCGGCGCCTCCACCAGCCAGACCGGTCCTGATGCCTCCAGCACCCCCAGCGGCTCCCAGGGAGACATCTCCCAGCCTGAGCCCGAGCCCCCGGTGACGGTGGATGTGACCTCCCTGACGCTGGATAAGAGCGACTTCACCCTTCAGGCCGGGGAGTCCGCCACCATCCAGGCCGCCGTGGTTCCCGCCGACGCAGAGATCACCTGGAGCAGCAGCGACGAGTCTGCGGCCACCGTCAGCCCGGAGGGCGTGGTGTCCAACGTGAACACCGGCTCCTCCCAGGTGAAGGTGACCATCACCGCCACCGCCGGGGACAAGACGGCGGAATGTGTCGTCTTCTGCCGCGCCGGCGGCGGGGCCGGGTCGTCCTCCTCCGGCACCACCGGAACAGTGACCGGCGCAGGTAGCGGCCTGTTCGTCCGCTCCGGACCGGGCAGCGGCAATGAGGCCATTGCCACCATTCTGGAAGGAAACACCGTTACCATTCTGGAGGACATGGGCAACGGCTGGTACCGGATCAGCTTTATCGGAAGCGGCGGCAGAGCCACAGAGGGCTATGTGTCCAAAGATTATATCAAGGTCTCCTGAACTGCTGTGTTCCGGGCCGTCCCCCAGGGGACGGCCCGGAATTTTTGCAGTTTTCGGCTTGACAAAATAATTAGACAGTTGTAAAATCTAAAAAGACAAACGTCTAATAAAGGGGGAGATGACATGAAGCAGATCTCACGTCTGCCCGACGCGGAGCTGGAGGTGATGCAGGCCCTGTGGGCCGTCCCAGAGTATCCGGCCCGCACCAGCGATCTTGCGGCTCGGCTGGACCGGGACTGGAAAGCGCCCACCCTGCTCAAGCTCCTGTCCCGGCTGGAGGAGCGGGGCTTTGTCCGGGGGGAGAAGGAGGGGCGGTCCAACGGCTACACCCCTCTGGTGAACCGGCCGGACTATCTGGCTGCGGAGAGCCGATCCTTCCTGGAGCGGGTCCACGGCGGTTCCCTGTCCAGCCTGATGGCTGCCCTGTACCCAGAGAAGGAGCTGAGCCGGGAGGACATCGCCGAGCTGGAACGCATCCTGGAGAAAGGGGGAAAATGAGGTGCTGGAGCAACTGACGGCCCTGCTGGCGGCCAGCCTGGGGGGTGGGGCAGCCATCCTGGTGCTGCTGACCCTGGGCCCTCTGCTGACGCGGAAGGTCTCACCGCACTGGCGGTATTGGGCCTGGGCCGTGGTGGCTGTCAGCCTGATGGCCTATCCCATTCTCGGCCCCGTATTGGGGGCCCTCTTTCCCGCTCCCATTCAGCTGGATGTCCCCCAGATGGTGGCTCATGGCGCCTATGACCGGTACAACGCCTATCATTTGGATAACCAGCGGATCGTGGAGGCCGGAGCAGGGGGGACAAATACCTACGTGGGCGGAGAACCAATGTGGTACAGTCATCACGTCCACTATACAGACCGGCAGGGCAGGGAGGTGAGCATCCGGGACAACGACTACCTCCGCACCGTCACTGTGGAGGGGGTGACCTCTTACACCGTCCACTGGACGGGGGTGATCTATGGAGCATATCGGGGGGTGGCCGTCCTCTTTCTCCTGTGGATGGCTGCGGGCTATGGACTGGGCCGCCGGCGACTGCTGCGGTGGAGCACCCCGGCGGGGGAGGAGGATCTGGCCGCGCTGGAGCGGGCCAGGCAGGAGACGGGCTGCCGGAAAAAGGCGTCCCTGTACCGCTGCCCCAAGGCAGGCTCCCCCCTGCTGCTGGGTTTTGCCCACCCGGTGATCCTTCTGCCTGAGACTCTGCAGGAGGGGGGACGGGAGGCCGCCCTGGCCCACGAGCTGACCCACCTGAAGCGGAGGGATACAGGCTATCTGCTCCTGCTGACCTGTGTCCGGTGCATCCATTGGTTTAACCCACTGGTGTGGAACATGGTCCGGACGGCCCGGCGGGACATGGAGCTGTGCTGTGACGATGATCTGCTGGCGGGCCGGGACCAGGAGGCCCGCCGGGCCTACGGCCGGGCGATCCTGGACCAGATGACCGCCGGAAAAGGGGGGAGGACCGGTCTGACTACCGGCTTTACCGGGGACCGGGGAGGGATCTTTCTCCGGTTTCGGGCCATCATGGACACCACGCCAAAGAGGAGGGGACGCCTGCTGCTGGCCTCTGCCTCCATCCTGATCTTCCTGGCCGGGGGACTGGTAAGCTGTGCGCCCGCCGCGGCAGAGAGCAGCGGAGGCGCGTTGGAACTGTCGGGAGCGGACGCGGGACCCGGGGAGATGCTGCCCTTGGAAGAGCGGTTTGAGTCCTACAACCGGGAAAGAGGACGCTCCCTCCCTGTTTCCCGGGGGGAGTGGGCTGGAGAGGTCCGCTACCGCTTTGCCGACCAGGAGCAGGGGGTGGAGGTGCTGGTCGGACTCAGCCCGGGGAAGGGGGACCCCTTTCCTGCGGAGGTCCTGTTCCAGAGGCGGAGCTTTGGCTTCGACATGCCAGTCCTTCCGCTGGCCCAGGGCGGCGCAGAGGGGAGTGCCTCTTTGTCCCTGGCCGACCTGACGGGAGACGGCGTCCCGGAGCTGGTGTACATCTGGGGCGGCGGCGGGACCGGCGCCTGGGAGGACAACTGCCGGGTATTCGACCTGTCTACCGGGGAGGAGTACCCCATCATCCTGGACCCGGAGCTGATGCTCTCCCAGGTGCGGGCGGAGCGGCTGGAACGGCGGGAAGATCATCTCATTTATCAGGTCACCGGCCCCGGCGGTCAGTCGGGGGAAGCAGCCCTGTGGTGCCCCGAGTCTGACCAGGAGCCGGAAGGGGGACCAGCCCTGGGGCAGATCAGCCTGATCCGGATGAACGAAACGGGGGATGCGCTGGAGTGGACCGCCTCCCTGACGCTGGAGGGCCCGCCGGTCCTGTACGGGAACAGCCTGGGTGAGCTGACGGCGGTGCTGGAGTTCTCCCCCTCCCTGCGGGCGTTCACAGCGGCACCGCCCTGGGGGATGGTGCTCTACCCCCTGGAATAACACAAAATTTTTAAGGGGAGGGCCCTGGACGGGGGCCCTCCCCTTGTATTTGCCCCCAAATTACGGTATGATATCCCTTGATGCAAAGACCACAAAGGAGGGTTTTTTATGCGGGACGGATTTATCAAAGTGGCAGCGGGCACCCCGAAGATCCGGGTGGCGGACTGCCGCTATAACGCGGAACAGATCTTTACCATGATGCGGGAGGCGGACAAGCAGGGCGTCAAGGTCCTCTGCCTGCCGGAGCTGTGCCTCACCGGCTATACCTGTGGGGACCTGTTTTTGCAGGACACCCTGCTGTGTGGGGCGGAGGAGGGGCTTCAGACCATCCTGGAGGCCACTCGAAACTTGGATATGGTGACCGTGCTGGGCCTGCCGGTGCGGTGCAAATGGGACAACAAGCTGTATAACTGCGCCGCAGTCATCCAGAGCGGCGAGATCCTGGGACTGGTGCCCAAGACCTATCTGCCCAATTACGGGGAGTTTTATGAACAGCGGTGGTTTGCCTCCGGAGCGGGTGTGGAGACCAGTGTGGACCTGTGCGGGGAGACCGTGGACATGGACGCCGCGGGGCTCTTTGCCTGTGAGACAGTGCCCAACCTGGTCCTGGGCGTGGAGATCTGTGAGGACCTGTGGGCCACCGAGCCCCCCTCCGCCCGGCTGGCCCGGGGCGGGGCTACGGTGATCCTGAACCTGTCGGCCTCCAACGAGCTGGTGGGCAAGTCTGGATACCGCCGCAATCTGGTGGTGGGGCAGTCAGGGCGCCTGGTGTGCGGATATGTGTACGCCGATGCTGGGGAAGGAGAGTCCACCACCGACCTGGTGTTCACCGGCCACAACATGATCGCCGAGAACGGTGCCCTGCTGGCGGAGCGGCGCTTTGCCACGGGGCTCACCATCAGCGAGATCGATGTGGACCGGCTGGCCTATGAACGCCGCCGGATGACCACCTTCAACGGCCAGAGACAGGCGGATCTCTGGCGGGCCTCCTTCTCCCTGCCCCTGGAGGAGACACGGCTCACCCGGGCGGTCTCTCCCGCCCCCTTCGTCCCCGCTGATGCGGAGGACCGGGCGGAGCGGTGCAATGAAATTTTGAAAATTGCGGCCCTGGGCCTGAAAAAGCGTTTGGAGCATACCGGGGCCAGGACGGCGGTGGTGGGCCTGTCCGGCGGGCTGGACTCCACCCTGGCCATTCTGATCACCGCAGTGGCTATGAAGCTGCTGGACCGCCCGGCCAGCGATATCATCGCGGTGACCATGCCCTGCTTCGGAACCACCGACCGTACCCGGGATAACGCCGTGGAGCTGGCCGAGCGCCTGGGGGCCACCCTGAAGCGCATCGACATCGGCAGCGCGGTAAAGGTCCACTTCAAGGACATCGGCCAGTCCATGGAGGACCACTCGGTGACCTTCGAGAACGGCCAGGCCCGGGAGCGGACCCAGGTGCTCATGGACATCGCCAATCAGAACGGCGGGCTGGTCATCGGCACCGGCGACCTGTCCGAGCTGGCCTTGGGCTGGGCCACCTACAACGGGGATCACATGTCCATGTATGGGGTCAACGCAGGCATCCCAAAGACTCTGGTGCGCCATCTGGTGGCCTTCGTCTCCGACGACAAGGGCAGCGAGGACCCACGCCTGTCCGCCGTACTGGACGACATCCTGGACACCCCAGTCTCCCCGGAGCTGCTGCCCGCCATCGAGGGGAAGATCAGTCAAAAGACGGAGGACCTGGTGGGCCCCTATGAGCTCCACGACTTCTTCCTGTACTACGCCATCCGCTGGGGTTTCCCTCCCAGAAAGGTGTTCCGTCTGGCGGAGCACGCCTTGGGCCGGACCTACGACCGGGCCACCATCCTGAAGTGGCTGAACAGCTTCTACCGCCGGTTCTTCACTCAGCAGTTTAAACGTTCCTGCCTGCCAGACGGCCCCAAGGTGGGCTCTGTCACCCTGTCCCCCCGGGGCGACTGGCGGATGCCCAGCGATGCGGTGGCGGCGCTGTGGCTGGAGGAATTGGAGGGCCTGGAGTAAGAGCTCTCCCGATCCGCCGGCCGCCGCGGCCGGGGCACCGCGGGGGCCGAGCCGGGCGGGCCGCACTTTGCTGAAAAATTTATGGAGAGGACGTTGATCTGTTGAACCTTTATTTGGACCTGTTTCTGACCTTTGCCAAGGTGGGAGTGTGTACCTTCGGCGGTGGCTACGCCATGCTGCCCATCCTCCAGCGGGAGGTGGTGGAGAAAAAGGGCTGGGTCACAGAGGAGGAAGTCACTGACTACTTTGCCATCGGACAGTGCACTCCGGGCATCATCGCCGTCAACACATCGGTTTTTATCGGCCACCGTCAGCGGGGGGTCCCAGGAGGAATTGCCGCCGCCCTGGGAGTGGTGTTTCCCAGCTTTGTGGTCATCACCATCATAGCCGCATTCCTCACAAAATTTGCGACCTATCCGGTGGTTCAGCACGCCCTGGCGGGCATCAATGCCGCAGTGGTGGCACTGATTGCAGTCAGCGTGCTCAAGCTGGGAAAGACAAATTTGAGGGGGAGACCCGCAGTATGCATCTTTTTGGGAGTTCTGGTGCTGGGAGAGCTGTCCGGGCTGCTGGCTGTGGACCCGGCCACCCCGCTGGGAGCGGTGCTGGATCTCCTCTCCAATCCTGCATTCCTTGTGGTGGCAGCCGGAGCGACAGGCTGGCTGCTGGGCCGGGTGAAGCTCCCATCCCAAGGAGGTGAGGACAGATGATCCTGCTGCGCCTCTTTTATGAGTTTTTTAAGACTGGTCTGTTCTCTGTGGGCGGGGGTATGGCCACGATTCCCTTTCTGCAGCATATGGGGGAGACCACCGGCTGGTTCACGAATCAGGATCTGACTACTATGATCGCGGTTTCCGAGTCCACACCGGGCCCGCTGGGGGTGAACATGGCCACCTATGTTGGCTACCAGACCGCTGGAGTCCCCGGGGCGCTTGTGGCAACGCTGGGGGTGATCACGCCGGGGGCCATACTGATCCTGATAATTGCGGGATTTTTGCAGAAGTTTCGGAGCAACCGGAGCGTGGAGGCGGTGTTTGCCGGGCTGCGTCCCGCCTCCACTGCGCTGATCGCGGCAGCGGGCCTGAGTGTGGCGTATTCAGTTTTTACGGCATCAGACGCCCTCTCACCGAACAGCTTTCCGGCCATTCAGTGGACAGCGGTGGTGCTGACGCTGGCGATGTTCGCGGCAATGAAGTGGACGCCCCTGAAAAAACTTCACCCTATCGCCTTTATTGCGGCAGGAGCGGCAGCCGGCATTTTACTTCAGCTCTAAACGAAAAAAGTGTCCTCTTCCCATGGCGGGAAGAGGGCACTTTCTTATTCCGCCTCTTCATCGGCGGACAGGGACTCATAGTTCAGATCCGACAGGGTCCGGGCCTTATCGGCTGAGATGAGGAAGAGGTCGCAGCCGGGGGCGGGTGCCTCCAGGGCGGCGTAGACGTAGCTGCCATCCTCGGTCTGGCCGCCGATGGCCAGGGTGAAGGTCTCGCCGGAGGTCAGGGAGACGGTGAGAAGGGAGGCGCCGTCCATGCCGCAGGCGGACAGCTCCTCCTGGTCCGCCTTAAAAGCGGAGCAGCTGTCCAGGTATAGGGTGGACAGGTCGTACAGCCAGTCCTCCAGCCCGACGGCCCCCTCGGGCAGCGGCTGCCCGTCCAGCGACCATAGGGTGATCTCCTCCGTCTCCGTGGTGGTCTCATAGATGGGCTCCCCGTTCTCGTCGGTCTCGCCGGTTTCGGTCTCCGCCTCCGTCTCCCGGGTCTCCACAGCGGAAGTCAGCTGGCGGACAGTGCCGTCGCTCAGCTCCAGCTGGGCGGAGGTGATGTTCTTCTCGTCCAGGTCAGGCAGCTGGGGCAGCTCCATCAGGTCCAGCAGTTCGCTGTCCAGGGAGGAGGTGATGGAGCCGTCCACCGTGTAGACCTCCGTCCCCCCGTCGAGCATGGCGTACCGGTGGCTGCCCCCAGGGTCCAGGCTGCCCAGAAGCAGGGTGGTGGACTCCCCGGAATCAGTGCGGGCGGTGAGGGTGTAGGCGGGCTCCTCCAGGCCGTAGTCAGCCAGTGCATCGGGTTCCGGAATGATCCGCTCCGCCTTCAGGGCGGCCAGGTCCTCTCGGAGGGCGTCCAGCTCCGTGCCGTTCACCGGGAACTCGCTGTCCCCGTCCCAGGTCCAGCCCGTCTCCTCCAGGGTGAAGGAGAGGGGGCCGTCCCCGGAATCAAAGGAGAGGGCGGTGACATCGCTGAGCTGGAGCACATAGTCGGCCTGGGCGGCCTCCCGCTCCTCCTCCCCCGCGTTCCAGACCCGCAGGGCGGCGTAGGCGCCCAGCCCGACGGCGAGGACACCGGCGAGAGCCAAAAGCTGTTTTGTCTGTCGGTTCATCACAGTTTCCTCCGCTTGATCCAGTAGGCCAGGCCGCCGATCAGGACCCCCAGGGGGATGACGGCCAGATAGAGGGTGCTCCACATGCCCGGGTTGAGAACGGTGTTATAGGTGATCTCCAGGCTCTTGGCGGGGATGGAGATGGCGGAGATGTCCTCCATGCCGGAGGTGGCCGCGTTGAGGAAGATGTCCAGGTTCACCATGCTGGGGTTGAAGGTGAGGATGCTCTGGTCCACCACGCTCTCGGTGGTGAAGACGGTGAGGCGGGCGGTGCCGCCGTCGGTCTCCTCCTCCGCCTGGGCGCCCAGGATATAGGTGCCGGTCTGCCCGCCGGCGTCGGAGTAGCCGCTCTCCGTGGTGGTCATGAAGGGGGTCACGGTGATGGTGTCACGGACCGGATCGCACTGGGTCATGCCGTGGGCGCCGTAGATCAGAGTCAGGTCGTCGTCCCCGAACTGAGCAGTGATGGGGCTGGAGGCGGACAGGGTGGCGCTGAAGTAGAAGCGGCCGTATTGGGCATAGTACCGGGCGGTGTCCCCGATATAGCCCTGGGCCATGGCGAGGCCGTAGTCGGCGAGGATGGCATTGAAGTTGGCCAGGTCCGTGCGGGTCAGCAGGATCATCACCTGGCCGCCCCCCTCCAGGTAGTCCCGGACCATCTGGGCCTCGTCGGCGGACAGGTCGGTCTGGGGCTGGTTGAAGACCAGAAGGGAGCAGTCGTCAGGCACCCCGTTGTCCAGCAGGAGGCTGACGGTGGAGGTAGACAGGTTGGCCTTGCTGATGGCGTCGGTGACCGAGCCGCCCAAGGCGCTCTCCCCGTGGTTTTCGGCGAGATAGAGGATGTGGCTGTTGTCTGAGGTGACGTAGTCCACCGCGGAAGTGAGCTGCCCCTCGGCGTCGAACTCGGAATAGGTATAGGTGCCATAGGTGTAGTAGGACATGAGATCGGCCACCAAAATGTCGGAGAAGGGGACCACCCGCTGCCTGCCGGTGTCGGCACAGCGGACCACGACAGTGTTCTGGTCTGCCTCATACTCCGTCAGGGCGGAGGGGTGCTCCACAGGGTCCACGAAGGAGAGGGAGAGATGGCCGGACAGGGCGGCATAGTTGTGCAGAAATTTGGTGATGCGCTGGTCCGTGGTGTCCTCGCTGGCCAGGACGACCAGCTCCACGTCCCGCTCCAGGGCGGAGAGGTAGTCCACAGAAGTGTCGCTGACGGTGTAGAGACTGTTGTCCGAGATGTCCCGCTCCACCAGGTCAGAGGGCAGCTGCCCCACCACCAGGTTGACCACCACGGCGATGGCCAGCACCACCGCAGTGGTAGCGGCGGAGGTGATCCCCTTCCGGCGCTGGAGGACCTGCACGGTGAGGAAGACGAAGACGGCCGCCATGGACAGATAGAGCAGCAGTCCCCCCAGATCGAACACGCTGTAATAGGCGAAGTTGTCCAGCACGCCCTGGAAGTCGAAGCTGGAGAGGAGCTGGGCCAGGGAGTCGGGGAGAAAGGACACCAGATCGGTCCACAGGTAGAGGACCAGCAGCGCGGCAAAGGTGCCCACGGCGGCGATGATCTGGCTCTCGGTGAGGGCGGAGACGAACATGCCTACGGCGATGTACACGCAGCCCATGCAGAAGAAGGCCAGGATAGCGGCGTAGTCCGCCGTCAGAGTGGCGGAGCCGTTCATGGCGATGATGAGCGGGCAGAAGCAGATCAGCAGGATGGGGACCAGCAGCACGGTGACCATGGCCAGATATTTGCCCAGGACGATGCCGGTGAGGGAGACGGGGGAGGTGAGCAGCAGCTGGTCGGTCTTGCCCCGCCGGTCCTCCGCCATGGAGCGCATGGTGAGGATGGGAACGGCCACCATGAAGATGATGGTGCAGCTGAGCAGGACATAGCCGAAGGAGGGGTAGCCGCCGAACAGGTTGTAGGCCATGAAGTAGATGCCTACAAAAAAGATGAGGATGGCGATGAACACATACCCCACCATGGAGGTGAAATAGGAGCGCAGCTCCCGCTTGTAGACCGCAGTCATGGCTCCGCCTCCTCTCCGTGTTCCGTGATGGCTGTCTCCGGAGCGGGAGCGGGCTCCGGCTCCGCCGAATCTCTGCGCCCGAAGGGGCGCCTGCGGCCGCCGGCCTGTCCGGCGGCGGAGGCGTCGGAGGTCAGCTCCAGGAAGATCTGCTCCAGGGACAGGGACTCCCGCCTCATCTCCAGGATCGGCAGGTCCGCCCCCGCACAGGCGCGGAAGACGGCCTCCCTGGGATCGGCCCCCTCCGCGGGAGTCAGGCGCAGCAGGGCGGCGCCCGCCTCCCCGCAGGGCAGCGGCGCCACCTCCGCTACGCCGGGGACGCCGGAGAGCAGGACCCGGCCTTCCTCCGGGGCGGCCTTGAGCAGCAGGGTGATGGCAGGGGTGCCTGCCAGCTCCCGCTCCAGCTGGGCCGGAGTGCCCTGGGCCACCAGCCGGCCGTGGTGGATGATAAAGATGTGGTCGCAGACCTCCTGGACCTCGGAGAGGATGTGGGAGCTGAGGATCACAGTGTGCTCCTGGGCCAGCTCCCGGATCAGGGCGCGGATCTCCAGGATCTGCTTGGGGTCCAGGCCTACAGTGGGCTCATCCAGGATCAGGATGTGTGGAAAGCCGATCAGCGCCTGGGCCAGCCCCACCCGCTGGCGGTAACCCTTGGACAGGTTGCGGATCAGCCGGCCGGACACGTCGGCGGTCCGGGTCATCTCCAGGATGCGGTCCAGCTGAGCGGCCCGCTCCCCCCTGGGGATCCGCTTGAGCCCGGCGGCGAACTCCAGATACTCCCGCACCGTCATGTCCACATAGAGGGGCGGCTGCTCCGGCAGATAGCCGATGCAGGCCTTGGCCCCCGCCGGGTCCTGAGTCACACTGTGGCCGTCTACCCGGACCTCCCCTTCAGTGGGGGCGAGATAGCCGGTCATCATATTCATGGTGGTGGATTTCCCGGCGCCGTTTGGGCCCAGGAAGCCGCAGACGCAGCCCTTCTCCACTGTGAAGCTCAGGTGGTCCACCGCCAGATGGCCGCCGTACCGCTTCACCAGATTTTCTACTTCGATCACGGTCTAACCTCCCGTTCCAAATCAAAGATCAGGAACAGGATAACACCCAAAGCTGAAAGAAACCTGAAAGGCTGGCCGAAATTTTGTAAACATTTTGGGAACAAAAAGGGCGCGTCCCGGAACGAAAGTGTCCCAGGACGCGCTGAGAGCGGGAAGGGGCTGTCCAGGCAGGCTCAGCCCAGATAGGTGAGCACCGCCGTCTGGGCGGGGGTGTCTTGGGTCAGCTCCAGGACGTTGCCCTCATAGCGCACCACGCCGCTCTGAAGGGCGAGGAAATCCTCCACCGGACCGATGACCTCGTAGCCGAAGTCCTTGCCGCGGTAGTGCATGGGAACGACCACCCGGGGCTTGAGCTGGTCCACTACCGCCTTGGCCTGGCCGGCATCGATGGTGTAGAAGCCGCCCACCGGGATGAGCAGAGCGTCCAGACCGGACAGGGCCTCTGCCTGCTCCGGTGTCAGGCCGCAGCCCAAGTCTCCTAGATGGGCCACCCGAAGCCCCTCGGCGGAAAAGATGCGCATGGTGTTCGGGCCCCGCTTGGCGCCCTGAACCTCGTCGTGCCAGGTGGCCAGCTCTTCCACCTCCACGGCACAGGGCTTCCCGCTGAGGGCCACCGCGGCCCGGTTGCCGTGGTCCCGGTGCTCGTGGCTGCAATAGACGGCGTCAGCCTCCAGATGGAGGGGGGACAGACCGGGGACGGAGCCGTCCTCATAGGGGTCGATGACAAGGGTGCCCGCCTCAGTGGCCAGGGTGAAGCAGGAGTGGCCGTTCCAGATCAATTTCATTTCAAAATACCTCCTGATATGGGTTTGGATGGGCAAAATATGGAGAGGAATAATAAAATTATAGCACGCTTTTCTCCGTTTGAAAACAGAAAATCCAGGAGGCCCTTCTTTGAAGGCGGAAAAAGGCGGGAAGGCAGCTGCTGATGGGCGGATGGGCAGGGGAAGCGGCAGGTTGAGGGGAAGGAAAAGAAAACAAGGAGAGGAAAAAACAGAGAATCGGGAAAAAGAGAACGAAAATGCGCATAGAAGAACTTCAAAATTGCACTTGAAGCTATTTTGGGGGAAATTTTGATTTTTTTGCATTTTTTCGACCAAATTACAGTTGAATTTCCGGGCGAATTGGAATACAATGATAGCCGAAACGCGAGGTGGACCCATTGCTGAACATCGTATTGGTAGAGCCGGAGATCCCCCAGAACTGCGGGAACATTGCCCGGACCTGCGCCGCCACCCGCAGCCGCCTCCACCTGATCCGCCCTCTGGGGTTCGACATCAGTGAGAAGGCGGTGCGCCGGGCCGGGCTGGATTACTGGCCCATGGTGGACCTGCGGGTCTACGACGGACTGGAGCAGTTTTTTACCGAGCATCCCGCTCCCGACCTCTGGCTGGCCACCACCAAGGCGCCCCGAAGCTATGACCAGGCCCAGTTCCGGGATGGCTGCTACCTGTTCTTTGGCAAGGAGACTGCGGGCCTCCCCCTGGGCTTTCGGGAGGAGTACAGGGAGCGGTGCATCCGCATCCCTATGCGCCCTGACGCCCGCAGCCTGAACTTGGCCAACTCTGTGGCAGTGGTGGCCTACGAGGCCCTGCGCCAGCTGGGCTTTCCCGGGCTGTCCGGGCAGGGCGAGATGGCGGAGGGGCTGTGACCTGTTTATTTCCCTTTCCCACGCCTGACGAGAAAGAAAGGAGCTCATAGAAGAATGAACTACAACAAGAAGACAGTGCGCGACATCGATGTGGCGGGCAAAAAGGTGCTGCTGCGGTGCGACTTCAACGTGCCCATGGCCAAGGACGGCAGCGGCGTCATCACCGACGACAAGCGCATCCGTGCCGCCCTGCCCACCATCCAGTATCTGCTGGAGCAGAACGCTGCGGTGGTCGCCTGCTCCCACATGGGCAAGCCCAAGGGCGAGGTCAAGCCCGAGCTGTCTCTGAAGCCGGTGGCCGCCCGCCTGAGCGAGCTGCTGGGCAAGCCGGTCATCATGGCGGAGGACGTGGTGGGCCCCGATGCCCTGGCCAAGGCCGCCGCCCTGAAGCCCGGCGAGATCCTGCTGCTGGAAAATACCAGATTTGAGCCCGGCGAGACCAAGAACGACCCCGCCCTGGCCAAGGCCATGGCCTCTCTGGCCGACGTGTACGTGTCCGACGCCTTCGGCGCGGTCCACCGCGCCCATGCCTCCACCGCCGGCGTGGCCGACTACCTGCCCGCTGTGTCCGGCTTTCTCATCCAGAAGGAGCTGGAAGTTATCGGCGGCGCCCTGGCCGATCCCAAGCGCCCCCTGGTGGCCATCCTGGGCGGCTCCAAGGTATCCAGCAAGATCGGGGTCATCAACAACCTGCTGGAGATCGCCGACACCATCATCATCGGCGGCGGCATGGCCTACACCTTCTCCGCCGCCCAGGGCGGCAAGGTGGGGGACTCCCTGCTGGAGGCCGATTGGGAGAGCTACGCCAATGAGATGGTCCAGAAAGCGGCGGCTAAGGGCGTGAAGCTGCTTCTGCCGGTGGACACCGTGTGCGCCGACGCCTTTGCACCCGACGCCAACAGCCAGGTGGTCAAGGCCGGGGAGATTCCCGACGGCTGGCAGGGCCTGGACATCGGACCCGAGACCGTGAAGCTGTACTGCGGCGCCGTAGCCGGCGCGGGCACAGTGATCTGGAACGGCCCTATGGGTGTGTTCGAGTTCCCCGCCTTTGCCAAGGGGACTGAGGCGGTGGCCGAGGCTCTGTCAAAGACGGACGCCATCACCATCATCGGCGGCGGCGACTCCGCGGCCGCAGTGCAGCAGCTGGGCTATGCCGACAAGATGACCCACATCAGCACCGGCGGCGGCGCCAGCCTGGAATTCATGGAGGGCAAAGAGCTGCCCGGCGTAGCCTGCCTGCTGGATAAATAAAGAACTGCCCGGGCAGCTCCGGGGACCCGCGCGAGCCCAGCGAAATGGGGATGGGCTTTCACCGGCAGGCGAAAGTGAAAAATATGGCGCATGCTTTGACGACGCTGAGATACAGGAAAGAGGGATCGTGCATGAACAAAAAAATGAGAAATATCCTTCTGACCATTCTGGGGGGCCTTCTTGTAGTGATGCTTTTAAGTTTTGCGGCGTAGTGCGGGACAAATCACAGCTGGGAAGCCAAGATCCGGGCAGACTAGGCTCAAGTGTGTAACAAACTAGGAAGAGAAGGAAAAATAGAAAGGGGCTTTACCGCCATGAACAGAAGATATCGCAAGACCATTATTGCCGGAAACTGGAAGATGAACAACACCCTCTCCCAGACCAAGCAGTTCGCCGAGGAGATCAAGCCCATTATGCCCCGGGGAAAGTGGTGCAACGTGGTCCTGTGCGTCCCGGCCGTCAATATCACCACCGCCGTCCGCCTGTTCAAGGACTGCCACATCGCCATTGGCGCGGAGACCTGCCACTATGAGGACCACGGCGCCTATACCGGTGAGATCACTGCGGAGATGATCAAGGAGGCGGGGGCCAAGTATGTTATCATTGGCCACTCTGAGCGCCGCCAGTACTACAACGAGACCGACTTCACCGTCAATAAGAAGGTCCACGCCGCCCTGGAGGTGGGGCTGAACCCCATCGTCTGTGTGGGCGAGAGCCTGGAGCAGCGGGAGCTGGGAGTGACCATGGAGCTGATCGCCTATCAGGTGAAGGCTGCCTTGGCCGGCGTGCCCGCCGACAAGATGCGCCATGTGGTCATCGCCTATGAGCCTCTGTGGGCCATCGGCACCGGCAAGACCGCCACCGCCGAGCAGGCTGGTGAGGTGTGCCAGGCTATCCGTGCTGTCATCCGCAAGCTGTACGGCGCCCATGTGGCCCGCTCCGTCACCATCCAGTACGGCGGCTCCATGAACGCCAAGAACGCCGCCGAGCTGCTGGCCCAGCCCGACGTGGATGGCGGCCTGATTGGCGGAGCCTCCCTGAAGCCTGCGGACTTCGTGGAGATCATCAACGCGGCAAACCAGGAGTAAGCGAGCCGTCCACGCCGGATGGGTCCCCAACGAAAGCCCAGCGCAGCGGGTTTTGTTGGGAGAGGCGGAGCGGGGGAGCGGCAGGCATTTTGCCTCTCCCCATCCCGCACCATCGAAACACACGGAGAGGAAGACACGGAACGCGGAGCGGGAGCCCGCTCTTCATGCCCCTTCCCTCTGGATTCTCTCAAGAAAGGGTTTCTATGAAAACACCAACAACTTTGATCATCATGGACGGCTTTGGCCTGGGCCCCAAATATCCGGGCAATGCGGTGGAAAATACGCCGAAGCCCCATCTGGAGAATATCTTCAAGGAGTGTCCCGGGTGCCGCCTGTCTGCCTCCGGCCTGGACGTGGGCCTGCCTGAGGGGCAGATGGGCAACAGCGAGGTGGGCCACACCAACATCGGCGCGGGCCGGGTGGTATTCCAGGACCTGCCCCACATCAGCCGGGACATCGACAGCGGGGAGTTCTTCAAGAACCCTGCCTATTTGGAGGCCATGGAGCACTGCCGGGAATGGGGGACCGCCCTGCACCTGATGGGCCTGCTGTCCGACGGCGGCGTCCATAGCCACATCACCCACCTGTTCGCCCTGGTAAAGATGGCCAAGGAGCAGGGGCTGGAGAAGGTGTATGTCCACTGCTTCCTGGATGGCCGCGACGTGCCCCCCAGCTCTGGAAAGAGCTATGTGGAGCAGCTCCAGGCCAAGCTGGATGAGCTGGGCACCGGCAGGATCGCCACCGTCATGGGCCGCTACTACGCCATGGACCGGGACAAGCGGTGGGACCGGGTGCAGCGGGCCTATGATGCCATCGCCCTGGGGGAGGGGATCTTTGAGGAGGACCCCGCCGCCGCTGTCCAGAAGTCCTATGACTCCGGCGTCACCGACGAGTTCATGGAGCCGGTGGTCTGCGCCAAAGGGGCTCAGATCCGGGACAACGACTCCATCATCTTCTACAACTTCCGCCCCGACCGGGCCCGGGAGATCACCCGCTGCTTTGTGGATGAGGACTTTCAGGATGTGGAGCGGAAAAAGGGCTTCGTCCCGGTGGATTTTGTCTGTACCACCGAGTACGACGCTACCATGCCCAATGTGACGGTGGCCTACCCCCGGCAGAAGCTGGAGAACATCTTCGGCGAGTATATCAGCAAGCTGGGGCTGACCCAGCTGCGCATCGCTGAGACGGAGAAGTATGCCCACGTCACCTTCTTCTTCAACGGCGGCGTTGAGACGGTCTTTCCCGGGGAGGACCGGGTGCTCATCGCTTCCCCCAAGGTAGCTACCTACGACCTCCAGCCGGAGATGAGCGCCTATCAGGTGACGGAGGAGGCGGTCAAGCGCATCGAGAGCGGAGCCTATGATGTCATCATCCTGAACTTTGCCAACTGCGACATGGTGGGCCACACCGGCGTGTATGAGGCTGCCTGCAGGGCGGTGACTGCCGTGGACGAGTGCGTGGGCCGGGTGGTGGAAGCCACCTCCCGCATGGGCGGCGTCTCTCTCATTACCGCCGACCACGGCAATGCCGAGCGGATGGCGGACGAGGATGGGGAGCCCTTCACCGCCCACACCACCAACCTGGTGCCCTTCTATATCGTGGGGGCCAGCGTCCGCCTGCGGGACGGCCGTCTGGCCGATATCGCCCCCACCATGCTGGACCTGATGGGCCTGGAAAAGCCCAAGGAGATGGACGGGGAGACTTTGATCGTCAACTGACGGACTGGGCCCCCGCTGGACCGATGCACCGGTGCGGAGCTGCTGCACAGGGCATATACGCTCCGGGCGGGAGGACCCGCCCATAAAAGAAAAAAGGAGACTGATTATCATGAAGCAGATCATTGAGATCGTAGACGTTTTGGGCCGCGAGATCCTGGACAGCCGGGGCAACCCCACCGTGGAGGTGGAGGTCTACCTGGAGGACGGCACTGTGGGCCGCGCTGCGGTCCCTTCCGGCGCCTCCACAGGCATCTATGAGGCCTGCGAGCTGCGGGACGGCGACAAGGGCCGTTACCAGGGCAAGGGCGTGGTGACCGCGGTGAACAACGTGAATACCGAGATCGCTGAGGCCCTCATCGGCACCAACGTGCTGGACCAGGTGGCCATCGACAAGATGCTCATCGACCTGGATGGCACTCCCAACAAGAGCCGCCTGGGCGCCAACGCCATCCTTGGCGCCTCCCTGGCCTGCGCCAAGGCCGCGGCAGAGAGCCTGGGTGTCTCCCTGTACAGCTACATCGGCGGGACCAACGCTAAGATGCTGCCTGTGCCCATGATGAACATCCTAAACGGCGGTGCCCATGCCACCAACAACGTGGAGATCCAGGAATTCATGATCATGCCCGTGGGGGCCCCCAGCTTCCATGAGGCTCTGCGCATGTGCACTGAGGTGTTCCACACTTTGAAGAACACCCTGAAGGAGAACGGCACCCCCGCCGCCGGCGTGGGCGACGAGGGCGGCTACGCCCCCAACCTGAAGAAGGACGAGGATGCCCTGAAGGTCATCGTGAAGGCCATCGAGGAGGCCGGCTACAAGCCCGGTGAGGACTTCAAGATCGCCATCGACGCCGCCTCCTCCGAGTGGTGGGACGAGGAGCAGAAGTGCTATATCCAGCCCAAGTCCGGCAAGAAGCTGACCCAGCAGCAGCTGGTGAACATGTGGAAGAAGTTTGCCGACACCTACCCCATCGTCTCCCTGGAGGACGGCATGGCCGAGACCGACTGGGAGGGCTGGGCTATGCTGACCCGTGCCATCGGCGACAAGGTCCAGCTGGTGGGCGACGACCTGTTCGTCACCAACGTGGAGCGCCTGGCCACCGGCATCGAGAAGAAGGTGGGCAACTCCATCCTCATCAAGGTCAACCAGATCGGCACCCTGACCGAGACCCTGGATGCCATCCAGATGGCAAACCGGGCCGGCTACACCGCCATCGTGTCCCACCGCTCCGGGGAGACCGAGGATACCACCATCGCCGACATCTCCGTGGCTACCAACGCCGGCCAGATCAAGACCGGGGCCCCCAGCCGCACCGACCGCGTGGCCAAGTACAACCAGCTGCTCCGCATCGAGGAGGAGCTGGGCGACATCGCGGAGTACCCCGGCATGAAGGCGTTCTTCAACTTGAAGTAAGTTTTCAAATTTTGCTGCAAAGCCGCCCAATCGGGCGGCTTTGCTCTTCCTGTCGTCCAGCTCCTGGGGGCCCCATCGCAGATGGGGCGCGCCGTGCACTGGGAAGCGGCGACGGCCTTCCAGTCCCTTCTGTGCCGCCGGACTGTACTTTTTGTTCCGGCTGTGGTATGATGCAGCAAGACCATTGAAGAAAAGGAAGGACCGCTATGTACATCGACCCCACCGTCTACCAGGGACGCCCCTCCGATGACCGTATCCCCCAGGAGCTGGCTGTCTACGACAAACTGGAAGAGCTGGGCATCTCCTTCACCCGGGTGGATCACGACCATGCCGACACCATGGAGGACTGCCTGCTCATCGAGCGGACCCTGGGGGCCCGCATCTGCAAGAACCTGTTTCTGTGCAACCGGCAGCAAACTGACTTTTACCTGCTGATGATGCCGGGGGACAAGCCCTTCAAGACCAAGGACCTCTCCCCGCTGCTGGGCTGCTCCCGACTCTCTTTTGCCGGCCCGGAGCATATGGAGCGCCTGCTGCGCACCATCCCCGGCTCGGTGAGCGCCCTGGAGCTGATGTTCGATACGCAGGCACAGGTACGGCTGGTCATCGACCGGGACCTGCTGAAGGACCGGTATCTCAGCGGACACCCGGGGATCTCCACCTCCACCCTGTGCCTGGAGCGGGAGGAGATGATCCGCTTCGTGGAGGCCACCGGCCATACCCCCACCTATCTGGACCTGCCGGACCCGCGCCTGTCGGAGCAGGGCGGAGGTCTGTAACGAAATCGTAGCCGTTTTGTCTCTCTTTGCCACCGGTTTGCAAACCTTTCGCAACCCCTTTTTCCCCTGGCTCTGGTATGATGGAGGCAGAAGGAAAAAGGGGCTTTCCTTTTGCCCCGAGCCATGCTGGAAGAGAGGAGAATCAGGATGAAGAAGACCCGCGTATGGCCCGCCCTGCTGGCGGCCCTGGTGATCCTGGCGGGATGCGCCGCCGCTCCGCCGGAGGAGAGCGATCCGCCGACAGAGGAGTTCGTCTTTACCCGGGAGAATATGCCCCGGCTCAACGGGTCCACCTCCGCCGTCCCCCTGGCGGAGGCGGTGTGCTCCGTCCTGCTGGGAGAGAGCCGGGAAGAGGTGGCCGATCTGGTCCAGTTCTCCCGCACCACCGCCTCCTATGAGGCACTTATGGCGGGGGAGGCCGACCTGCTGCTGGCCGGCGAGCCAGAGCAGGCGGTGATGGAGCGGCTGGAGGCGGGGGACCGGTGGCTCCTGACCCCCTTCGCCACCGACGCACTGGTCTTTGTAGTCAACGCGGACAACCCGGTGAACGGCCTGACCACGGAGCAGCTCCAAAAGATCTATACCGGGGAGATCACCAACTGGAGCCAGGTGGGGGGCGAGGACCGGGACATCATCCCCTTCCAGCGCAACCCGGAGGCAGGGAGCCAGGCCCTGATGAAGAAGCTGGTGATGGACGGCCTGGAGATGATGGAGCCTCCGGTGGACTACACGGCGGGCTCCATGTCCTCTCTGCTGGAGGGGGTGCGGCAGTATGACAACAGCCCCGCCGCCATCGGCTACACCGTCTACTACTATGCCCACGATATGGAGATGGCCCAGGGACTGAAGCTGCTCTCCATCGACGGGACTGCCCCCAGCCCGGACACCATCCGCAGCGGGGAATATCCTTTCCTCAATCCTTACTACGCTGTCATGGACAAGGACGAGGCGGAGGACAGCCCCGCCCGCATCCTCTACGACTGGCTGCTGGGAGAGGAGGGCCAGTCCCTGGTGGCCCAGGAGGGCTATGTGTCCATTCTGGAACAGGAGGGGTGAATATGAGAGGGCGCGGCGCGGCCTGGGTCCTGGCCCTGGTGCTGCTGGCGGGGTGCGCCCCCGCCCCGGCGGCGGAGCCCCCGGAGGAGCCGGAGGTCCGGGTGCGGACCCACTGGGAGGCTCTGGAGACCCGGGCGGGGTCCCTCCCCGACGTGGAGACTCCGTGGCCGGGCGGGATCGGGGAGGATCTGATCCCCGGGGAGGACTACGGCCCCCTCTACCCCTATGCGGGGACAGTCATCAATGCGGCAGAGTGGGAGGGGGGTCCCTTTCGCTATGACAGTTTGACCTACGGCCTGATGACCCGGGCGGGGGAGCTGGTGA
The DNA here is from genome assembly GCF_001244495.1 of Clostridium phoceensis. Classification (NCBI taxonomy): domain Bacteria; kingdom Bacillati; phylum Bacillota; class Clostridia; order Eubacteriales; family Clostridiaceae; genus Clostridium; species Clostridium phoceensis. The sequence continues at coordinate 813,392 of NZ_LN866274.1, forward strand.
CGGAGTCGGTGTACACCCGGGTGGAGGTCCCTACCTATTACGACAGAGAGGGGACGGATGTCTTTCTCCCCCTGCTGGTGCTGAAAAAGTCGGTGGGAGAGGGAGGCTGGCCCTATGGGGACGGCACCCTTTTGGCGGTGGCCGCCCGGGACGGCAGCTGGCGCACCCCCGCCCGGTGGTGGACCTATGCCGCCGGGGCGGAGGGCCTGATCCTCTACGGGCCGGAGGGGTGCTGCTGGCTGGGCACGGACGGGACCGTCCAGGGGGAGTGGCCCTGGGAGGAGCTGGTGGCCGTTCCGGAGATGGCGGCCGAGGTGATGAACTGGGAGCGGCTGATGTTCGAGCCGACCTGGCGGGATGACTTGGTGTGGATGGGCTGGACCGACGAGAGCCGGAGCCGGAATCGGCTGCTGGACCTGTCTCTGGGCCGGGTGCGGGAGGAGGAGCCGGGGGAGTGGCGTGCCATCCAGGACACCTGGCTCGTGGGCCGGGGGGAGGGCTACACCTACTTTGACGGGGAGGACACCTTCGATGGCAGCTGCACCCGCCTGGAGATCGGCGGACAGATCTGTGAGATCCCCTACGGCGGCACCGAGCTCTACTGCACCCTGAAGCGGGGCCTGCTCTTTTTCAATGACAGCAGCTCCCGGCAGAGCTCTCCGTCCGGGGCGGTCTACCGCCTGGACGGCATGCCGGTGGTGGAGGCCGGGACCTATACATCCATCTCCCTCGTGCGGGACGAGATGGGGGAGGAGGGGCCCGTCCTGCTGATGGGGGAGCGGACTGACGGGAGCTGTGACCTGCTGGATGAGGACGGAGCGCTGTGGATGGAGGATGTGCCCTCCTATACTTACCCTTACCTTACAGGTGAGATCCTGCAGCTGGAGGAGAAGGTCTCCGGCCGGCAGGTGGTGAGCTGCTATGACACAAGGACGGGAGAGCTCCTCTACCGCCGCACTCTGGGCCTGGGGGACGACCAGCAGGAGCCCTTGGAGGACTGGTGAGCCTTGACAGGGGGACGGACAGGAGGGATCCATTCTGGCGGCATGGAGACTGCATAAGATCACGCGCCCCGGAGGAAAGCCTCCGGGGCGCGCGTGTCATACTTTGCGGATGATCATCAGACGCTTTGGCGGATCAGCGGAGCGGGACGCAGTGCTAGAGGATCAGGCGCCAAACTGGATCAGGACCTGATCGTCCCGTTCGAAGGCGGAGGCACTGTAGTAGCGGGCGGTCACAGCGCCGTCTTCGTCCCGCTCACAGCGGTAGTGCTCCAAGAAGTCCCACAGCATGGGGATCTCGGAGGTCAGGCAGTTGTGGGGGCGGTACAAGCTGTTGGTGTACTGGACCAGGGGAATGTCCTGTCCATTGATCCAGGTATAGGTCTCGAAACGGTCATAGGGGCCTGTGACGGTGAAAACAGGCTCGGATACAGGCACGCCGAAGGTGGTGACTGTTCCGTCAGCGGCGTAAACCGCCGGGGTGTACACAAAGCCGTTGACTCGCAGGAAATACTGTGCCCAGTCGTCTGTGCGGTTCCAGCGGTCGTCATAGGGGGTGCCAGTGTCATCTTTGCCATTGCCCTCGCCATTGATCAGGTAAGTGGGGATGGGCTTGTCAGAGTGGGCGTCGGGATAGTCCTGATAGAAAGAGGTGGAGGCTACAGCGGCGTAGTAATCCGGGGTCTCCTGGGCAAACTGCTGAGATTCCATAGAGCCCATGGACTGGCCGGTGCTGTAAATCCGGCTGAGATCAAACTGGAATTTGCCGGAGTCATTCCAACCCTCCAGGAGATCCAGCATGGCGTGGTAGCAGGCATCCACATCGGCGGGGGTGACAGCGACAGAGGTGTTGTAGGCTTCATTGGTAAAAATCAGCGCGATGCCGTTTTGGTTTGCGGTTTCCCACCAGCAGGTGGAGTCAAAGAAGATGATGTTGGTCTGGCTGCCGCCAGCCCAGACGGTGATGACAGGGGCGCCGTCGGGCTGGAGTTCGGATGCGTTCTCAGGGATGTAGAACAGGATCTCGCGGGGCTCGCCCTCAATGTCCACGATGGTGCAGATCATTGTGGCGGTCGCGCCATCGGGCATAGTGACCTTCTGTTCAGCATAGCGGTCAGGGGACTTGTGGGCGTTGACGATCACGTCGGTATAATCCCCCCGCAGCATCAGGGCATTTCCGTAGGCGGAAGTGTTGTCATAGCGGGTGTAGCAGGTCAGGAAATCATGGATCTCCCGGCCGGAGAGGGACTGTCGGCTGTCCACAGCCACCTTGGAGATGGGGCCCGCATACTGGGTCTGCCAGGCGTCAGAGTCCCCGGCCTGGACATATACGGTGCCGTAGTCGGCGTTCTGGGTGCCGGAAGGGGAGCAGTCGTTGGCAGTCTTCCAATACTGAAGGCTGTGGTCCGCGGCATCATAGTTGACGAACCAAGTGGGAACAGGGATGTCCTGATTGGTAATCATCTGATCGCCGCGGGCCGCCAGGCGGCTCTTCACATCCTCTGTGATGTCATAGCCGTTGGTGCCTACCGCATAGACCTGGCTGCCTACTTCGGACAGATATGCCTCGCCGGCGCTGACGCCGTTCAGATACACCTGAGCGATGACGAAGATGGGATTTTTGGCTGACCAAGCCTCCAGAGGGGCACACCCTTCACCATAGCCTACAAAATACCACTCGCCAAAGGCGGACCAGTAATTTTTGTTTTTGTCAGGCGCGTTGGGATCGGCCTCGTCGGCCACAGGCGTGTTCAGCCAGGAGAGAGCGGCAGTCAAGAAAGGCAACTCTTCCTCCACGGACCCCCAGCCGCCGCTGCCGGGGGCCAGCACAAACAGACATTCGCCGTTTTCTTCCGCCAAATCGAACCAGCCATTTTCCATCAGAAATTGGGTGGGATCGACCTTGTCGGGCAGGGCGATCACGTAAAAATAGGGCCGACAGGAGGCATGCTCGGAGATATAGATGTAGGCCTCTCGCTGGGCCGAGTTCCCCTGGAGATCGGGATAGGTCAAAGTCTTGCTGAAATAGCCCGTCATGGGCAGCTGGTTGGCATCGGAGTAATCAAAGGCGGGGGCCGGTACGCCATCCAGCGAGATGGGGCCTGTGGAGGTGGTAGACACAGAGACTGCCTTGGAACCTGCATCCCAGGAGACCGGCATGTTGTAGGCCTGGGCCAGATAAGCGAGGGGGACGTACAAGGTCCCATCCCGCAGAGCAGGGACAGTGTCCATCTCAGAGCCGGAAAAAGTGGCATCGCTGCCGGTGAAATAGGTGCTGACGCCGTTCCGGGTGAACTGTACTCTGGAGCCTTCCTGCTTCTGAGTCAGTCCCAGAGCGTCCGCGATATCCGGCGAGACCATGGTGCGGTCGTTTTGATCAATGTATGCGGCGGACTGTACCGTCTTGCCGTCTACCTGCACAGAAACACTGCCCTCTGCCGAGGCGGAGGAGATGAGCCCCAGGGCAAGAGACACACCGAGGGTAAGGCCAAAGAGATGTTTGATCGATTTCCTCATGAAGATGCTCCTTTCAGATAGATCCCTGGATTTGTGCTGTTTAAATAAAAAGTGGAGAGATATAAATAAATTATATCACGGATAAAATAAACTTTAACTCTAATTTTTGCATAAATTCATGAAAGATATAAATGAATTCAAGACAAAGAGGGAGTAAAAAGCGGCGCCCCGGAGGATTCCCTCCGGGGCGCGGGCTCGTATGTCATACTTTGCGGATGATGCCCATTGGGGTGCACTCACTGGACTGACCCAAGGGGTTGTCCCCCAGGATCCTGGCCAGCAGGGCCATGGAGGGCTCCTTCTGGGAGCAGCCCAGGATGTTGGCCCCCAGGTCGTTGATGTCCACGATTGCCACCGGGTGGCCCAGAGCCTGGGCCAGCCTGCGGGAGGTACCCATGGGGTCGGCGGGGGTGAGGACCACGTAGTGGTCATAGGGAGGGATGGTGCCCTCGGTGGGGCCGTCGATGCCCCGGGCCTTGGGCCCGGCCACGATGTAGAACCAGCCCTTCCGGCGGAACAGCTTGCCAATGACGCTGCAGAAGGCGGCGAACAGGATGCGCAGGGTGCCGCACTCCCGAAGGGCCATCTCCATAGTCTCCGGGATGCCCAGACCGATGCCGGCGGGGGTCTTGGTCACATAGCGGCTGAGGGTGACGGCCAGCTTCCGGGGCTTGATGTCCTCCATGGGGATGGCCCGGTTCTGGGTGCAGGCCACCGCCTTCTCGGAGATGAAAAGAATGTCCCCCTCCTGCATCCGGTCCTTGGCGTAGCGGACCACCACGTCGGCCATGTCGTCAGTGTTGGTGATCAGGTGGGTCTTTACCGGGATACGCTGGTAGTCCACCCCGTCCACCGTGCGGACCAGCTGCTTGCCGGGGTTTGCGGAATAGGTGCTCTGTTCTTCGCTCATGGAGATGCTCCTCTCAGGCGGCAGTCCTGCCGCTGCGTTGTATCAAGGTAAGGATGCCCAGTTTTCCAGGGCATCCAGTCCTGTGCGTTGATTTGATTTTCCTATTATATCACCAGGGGCTCCTGTTTTCCACGCTTTGGCGCAAGTTTTCCCGCTTATTCGCCGATCTCTTCCGGCAGAGGGCGGCGGCGGTGCTCCACCGGGCCCCACTCGGGCAGGGGGAGGCGCTGCATGGAGCCGAAGACCCGGGACTTGAGCCCGGGGTAGCGGCCCTGGAGCTCGTAGATCAGCTCCTTGATCTCCTGGCGCTTGGTGTTGCCGTTGGCAGGGCAGGGGTTCTCCACCACCGGGAGAGAGAGGCGCCGGGCGGTGTGACGCACCAGATTCTCCCCGCAGTAAAGCAGGGGGCGGATCTGGGTGATCTGAGTCCGGTCCAGCCAGGTGACGGGCTGGAAGCAGGACAGGCGGCCCTCAAAGATGAGGGACATGAAAAAGGTCTCCACTGCGTCATCGTAGTGGTGGCCCAGTGCGATCTTGTGGATGCCCTGCTCCAGCAGGGCACTGTGGAGGGCCCCCCTCCGCATCTTGGCACACATGGAGCAGGGGTTTTTCTCCTTCCGCACATCAAAAATGATGTGCTGGATTTCACTGCCGAGGATGGTGTAGGGGACCTCCATCTCCCGGCACAACTGGGCAATAGGAGAAAAGTCCATCCCGGGCCGGCCCTCTGCCGCCCCCATGTCCAGGGTGAAGGCCTCCACTGTGAAGGGGATGGGGTAGAATTCCCGCAGCTTGGCCAGCGCCACCAGAAGGGTGAGGGAGTCCTTGCCGCCGGAGACCCCCACCGCCACCCGGTCATCAGGCTGTATCATGTCGTAATCCTCCACACAGCGGCGGACCAGAGAAAGGATTCGGTTCATAGGGCCTCCTTTTCAGGTTTTTTCCTCATTTTCACAACTTTTTTCAAAAAATAAAATTCAAATTGAAAATGAGATAAAAAGAGATAATAACAGAAAGCGAGAGAAAACGGGAGATTATGAAATAGAAATTAAAAAAGATGGAAAAACCCGTTGACATTGGGATTCCCAAATACTATAATACAAAACGCTCCGCTTGTACAGGGGAGCGACTGATTTTGTCTGCAAAATGATTTTTCAGATAAGGAAAGAAAATGGAGGTCTCACCTATGTCCACTTTTATGGCCAACAAGGGGAACATCGTGCGTAAGTGGTACGTCCTCGATGCTGCTGGCAAGCCTCTGGGCAAGACCGCTGCCGCCGCCGCCAACCTGCTGCGGGGCAAGCTGAAGCCTGAGTACACCCCCCACGCCGACTGCGGCGACTTCGTCATCATCATCAATGCGGAGAAGGCCGTCCTCACCGGCAAGAAACTGGAGCAGAAGTATTACCGCACCCACTCCGGCTGGATCGGCGGCCTGAAGGAAGTGCAGTACAGCACCCTGATGCGGGAGCGCCCCGAGCTGGCCATGAAGCTGGCTGTCCGCGGCATGATGCCTCGCAATGTGATCAGCAAGGATTCCATGTCCCGCCTGAAGATCTATCGCGGCGGTGAGCATGAGCACGCCGCTCAGAAGCCTGAGCTGTGGGCTCTGTAAGCAAGGAGGTAGACGAGCATGTATAAGAGCAAGAAGCCTTATTTCTATGGCACTGGCCGTCGGAAGTCCTCCGTGGCCCGCGTTCATCTGTTCCCCAACGGCACTGGCGCCGTGACCATCAACGGCCGCGACATCGATGAGTATTTCGGCCTGGAGACCCTGAAGCTGCTGGTCCGCCAGCCCCTGGTGACCACCGGTAGCGAGGGCAAGTTCGACATCGTGGCCACCGTCTCCGGCGGCGGCGTCACTGGCCAGGCCGGTGCCATCCGCCACGGTGTGGCCCGCGCCCTGCTGCTGGCTGACGAGAATAACCGCGCCGCCCTGAAGGCCGCCGGCTTCCTCACCCGTGATCCTCGTATGAAGGAGCGCAAGAAGTACGGTCTGAAGGCCGCCCGCCGTGCGCCCCAGTTCAGCAAGCGCTGATTTTTTCCTACAAGTGCTCCCAGAGGGACGCCGCTTCTGCGGCGTCCCTCTTTTGTGCCAGCAGGCCCCTGACAGTCCGATAGGCTGTCAGGGGCCTGTTGTTCTGTGAATAAAAAGCTTCCGGATCAATCCAGGGACTTCAAATGCAGATACACCGTATTTTTGGAGATGTTGAGGATCTTCGCCACGCTGGTGACTGCGCTCTTGATTTGGAAGATCCCCTGACTGCTGCATCGCTTGATGATCTCCTTGTTTTTTAGAGAAGGAAGAATATGGATGTCCTGCTCCACTTCATCCCTGATTTGTTCCACGACCCGGGTAAGCAGTTCCTCCGCATTGTCCACAAAAGTTTCTGTCAGCATAGGGCGCTCATCCATCGCATCTTCGGTCAGATGGCCGATCAGTTTATAGAGGGGGGTGTTCAGATAAAAGTTGATACACAGCAGGCCAATGGCCCGGCGGTTTTCACCATAGATAACGATGGTAGTGGAGCGCAGCGGTTCGCCGCTGCGGTTGCGGGAAAAATAGGAAATATGGCTTTTCCCATCCTCCTGCTGGATGGAGCGGAGCATATCCAGGGCCAGATCAGTAATGGGAGAACCCTCGTGACGATTTGTATAGTGCCCATTGGCGATGGCAATGACAGAGTGCTCCATGGACTCCAGGCTGTGCAGCACGATCTCATATCCTATGCCCAGATAATCCTCCAGACCGCACACCAGATCCCGGTAAGAGTTCAGGATCAGCCGCTCCGCGGGAGTCAACACGATTTCTGTCTGTTCCATAACATCTTCCTTTCCTGAAAGCCTGTTAAATTCAAAATATCACAAACGAAAATGGCGCACAACCTTTTTTGCAAAAAAAGAGTTTATTTATGAAAAAGAAACAAAAATAAAAGGGAGATATAGTAGGAATCAGACATTGACATGATAAAAATTCAGTATATAATAAAATTTATTACAGTATATGAAGAGCAAGTGATTTGCTGCTAAGAACGGAAAGAAATTTGAAAGGAGCATCAATCATGTCACGCACCTATCTGAAAAATGTCCGCATCGTGGATGGAACCGGCGCACCGGCCATTGAAAACGGCCTCTATGTCTTTGACAATATAGAGGACAAATTCAATGAGGACGTGGTGGAGTATGTGGGAGAAATGGACCAGAGTGTCCTGGCCAAGGCGGGGCCGGAGGATGCGGTCTTTGACCTGTCCGGGCACACCATTCTGCCCGGACTGATCAACTGCCATGTTCATCTGGACCTCATGCTCCCCTATCGGGGGCTGGGCAACAGCTTTGATGAGTTTGGCATCCCCTACCGCACACTGCTGAGCTACCGGCGGGCGGCCGAGGCGCTGGACTGCGGCGTTACCACCATCCGCAGTGCCGCTATTCCCGATGACATCGACATTGGACTGAAAAAGGCCATCAACAAGAACATGCTCTGCGGCCCCAACATCATTGCCTGCGGAAAGGGACTGGTGGCCCACAATGGACACGGCTCAGAGGAAAACTCCGTGGTCATGTGCAGCGGTGTAGACGCATTTATGAAGGCTGCCCGGGAGCAGCTGGCGGCAGGGGCAGACCAGCTGAAGATGATGTACACCGGGGGAATGGCTTCCGCGAATGAGGGCCTGTGCGATATGCAGATGACGGATGAAGAGGTAAAGGCAGTGGTGGACGTGGCCCACCGGGCCGGAAAGAAGTGCTTCGCTCATCTGTCCAACGACAAGGCCATCCGTCAGTCCGTCCTGCTGGGGGTGGATTCGGTGGAGCACGGCTACACGCTGTCTGAAGAGACTGCCAAGCTGATGGCAGAGCACGGCACCTATTTTGTCCCAACGATCTCTGTCTCCTCCAGCGATGATTATCTGCTGGCCCACGGATGCCCGGCTCACCAGGTGGAAAAGGGGCGCGAGGCCGCCAAGACCCACCGGCAGGGCGTGACCTGGGCCCATAAGCACGGCGTAAAGATCTGCGTGGGCACCGATCTTCTGCCCTCTGACCCGGTGGACGGCACCAACGCCACCGTCCGGGAGATCGAGCTGCTGGTCCAGTGCGGCCTGTCTCCGATGGAGGCCATCAAGGCAGCTACTTCCACCGGTGCGGAGCTGTGTGGGCTGCAGGATGTGACCGGCACCCTCAAGCCCGGACTGATGGGCGACTTCATTGTGGTGGAAGGCAAGCCGGATGAAAATATCTCTGATCTGCGGAAGCTGCGCCTGGTGGCCAAGCACTGCAGGCTGATTTGGAGCACCCTGCCCAACCTGAATGTCCGCCGCTTCAGCGTGCTGGCCCCCGGCTATGAGATGAAGGGCGGCACCTTCTGCGATTGGCGCCTGATCTGAGTGAGGAGACAAACCATATCACGGTAAAAAGGAGAGGAAACCATGACAAAACGCATCAATACCGAAAAGGCCCCTGCCGCTATTGGCCCCTATTCTCAGGGGGTAGCAGCGGGAAATTTCCTGTTCGTTTCCGGCCAGCTGCCGATTGACCCCAAGACCGGCAGCATCGACGCGGACAACGTGGCCGACCAGGCGAGACAGTCTCTGACCAATCTGTCTCAGATCCTGGAGGCCGCAGGCACCTCCATGGACAAGGTGGTCAAGACCACCGTATTCATTCAGCATATGGATGACTTTGCGGTGATGAATGAGGTCTATGCCCAGTTCTTCCAGGGAGAGGTCCTGCCTGCCCGCAGCGCTGTGGAGGTAGCCAAGCTGCCCAAGGGCGCACTGGTCGAAATCGAGGCGGTCGCGGCGCTGTGATGCTGCGGCCCAGCTCTCCCACCCAATCATAGAAATTAGAAAGGCGGGAACTCCATGGAAATTATCAGCTTTATTGGCATCGTAGCGGCACTGATCCTGATCATCCTCGGCTCCGTCCGAGGCTATTCCCTGATCCTGCTGTCCACTGTGGCGGCTCTGCTGGTGGCAGCCACCGGCGGCGTGAATGTGTTTGAAAATTACGCCAATGTCTATATGGGCGGCGTGGCCAACATGGTGCTGGCCCTGTTCCCCATCTTCCTGGGCGGCCAGATGTTCGGCAAGATGCTGGAGATGTCCGGCCTGCCCATGGCGGTGGCCAGCGGCGTGTTCCGCAAGCTGGGGCCCGCCAGCGCGGTGGCGGCGGTCTATCTGGCTACCCTGGCCATGTCTGTGGGCGGCATCGACGTGTTCGTCATTATTTTCACCATGTATCCCCTGGCCGCTGCCTTCTTTAAGGCTGCCGGCATCTCCCGCAGCCTGATCCCCGCCTGCGTATTGGGCGGTGCGGTGGCAATGCAGACCCTGCCCGGCATGCCCATCAACAACATCGTGCTCCCCGCCAATGCCTTCGGCACCACTCCCATGGCCGGTTTCTGGATGGCTATCGCCGGCTTTGCCATCGTGGGCGGCGGCAACCTGTGGTATCTCCACCGGGCAGGACAGAAGTACATCGCCAAAGGGGAAGGCTTTATCCCCCGTGAAGGCGACACCGACGACGTGGATCTGAACACTGAGGGACTGCCCAACCCCTTCCTCCTGCTGATTCCCATGGGTATCGTGGTCCTTCTGCTCAACCTGATCCATTGGCCCGCCTGGGCGGCCCTGTTTATCGGCTGTGTTGTGCTGGCACTGATGTTCTGGAAGCGATACGAGGGCTTCCACAAGATCGTCAATACGATGGCAGAGGGAGCGAAGAACTCTCAGTCTGTGATCCAGACTGCCGCTATCTGCGGCCTGGCCTCTGTGGTGGGCGCGGTGCCCGGCTACAACCTGCTGCTGGGCCTGCTGGAAAAGGCCTCTTTTGGCAGCCCATACATCATGCTGTTTGTGTGCATCGCGGTGATTGCTGGCTTTACGGGCAGCGCCACCGGCGGCCTGGCCTTTGTCCTGGACAATTTTACGGACAAGCTGGTAGCTATGGGCGGCAATCCGGAGGCGTTGACCCGGATCGCCAACATCTCCCAGATCACCTTTGACTCCCTGCCCCACAACAGCGCGATTGTCCTGACCCTGTCCTACTGCGGCGTGACCCACAAGGAGGGCTACAAGCACCTGTTTGTGGTGACTGTCGTTACCACCACACTGGCCACGATCGTCAACATCATCATGGCCCATTTGGGAGTGATTTGAGCTTATGAGCATAAGAGACAAGATGCGGCCCCTGTTCCGTACCCTGGACGGCGGCCTGTTTTCTGAAAAAGCGGGAAAGGCAGACGTGGGAGATGCGGTGTCCAAGCTCCAAGCGGAGGGCGGCACCCTGATGTGCTGGGCGGACCCTTTCTATCCAGACCGGGTGATCCCACAGAAGGTACTGGAGCGCAGTGTGGAGGTCATCCAGCAGGGGGTGGCCTGCCACTATACCCCGCCCATCGGCAATGCGGACCTGAAAGAGGTCATTGCGAAAAAAATCGAGCGGGACAACCACATCAAAGTAAACCCCCAGCGGAACATCATCATCAATCCCGGCTCTGACGTGGGCCTGTATTTTGCTATGACCCCCTTTATTGAGCCGGGAGACGAGGTGCTGGTCCACGACCCCAGCTATCCAAGCAATTTCCTGGACCCCCAGCTGCTCAACGGCGTGGTGGTGAAGGTGCCCACCTATGAGGAGGACAACTACCGCCTGCGGGTGGAGGAGTATGAGAAGCGGCTGACGCCCAAGACGAAGATGGTGCTGCTCTCCTCCCCCAACAACCCCACCGGCCGGGTGTTCACCCGGGAGGAGCTGACAGAGCTGTCCCAGTTCATCATCAAGCATGACCTGATCTGTGTCTGCGATCAGGCCTTTGAGGATACCGCGTTTCCGGGACATGAGATGGTCACCATGGCCTCACTGCCCGGCATGTGGGAGCGCACGGTCACAGTCTGTTCCTGCTCCAAGGGCATGGCCCTGAGCGGCTACCGGGTGGGCTATATCTTCGCGGATGATGTGATCATGGACACCATGTACGCCACTGCGGTGAATATCCAGGGTGCGGCCAATACCATGGTCCAGATGGCCATGATCCCCGCCTATGAGGACACATCCTTCATTCAGGACTATGTGGCGGAGCAGGACTTCCGCCGCCGCTATGCCTATGAGAAATTCAATGCGGTGCCCGGAGTATCCATGCCCCTGATGGAGTCGGGCTTCTATGGCTGGGTCAATGTCAGCCGCTTGGGAGACTCCAGCGAGATCACCGCCTATCTGGCGGAGGAGGCCAAGACGCTGGTCAACGACGGAAAATTTTACGGAGACCAGGGAGCCGGCCACCTGCGCATCATCTACGGTGTGTTCGCTGACCGACAGAAGAGCCTGGACGGGATCGACCGCCTGTGCGCAGCTCTGGCCAAGCGGGCCGCCCAGCTGGGCATCACAGAATAAGAAAGAGATCTCCCTCCCTGCCGGTGTCTCCGGCGGGGAGGGAGATCTGTGTTTTGGAGGGTGAAGATTCAGCCTTGTCCGTCCTCTACGAACCGGGCGGCGGCCAGGCCGGCCACCGCGCCGTCGCCCACAGCGGTGGCCAGCTGGCGCACCTCCTTGGCCCGGCAGTCCCCGGCCACAAAGACGCCGGGGAGGCGGGTGCGGCAGTCCTCACCGGAGCGGAAATAGCCCTCATCGTCCAGCTCCAGCTGGGCCCGGAAGGGGGCGGTGCCGGGGACCCGCCCCACGGCGGCGAACACCCCGTCCAGGGGGAGCTCCAGGGTCTGTCCGGTGGAGGCCTGGCGGACCCTCAGACCGGTGAGCCTGCCCTCCGCCTGGAGCAGGGCCTGCGGTGTATAGCCCAGCAGCAGGCGGATATTGTCCCGGGTCCGTACCCGCTCCGCCAGCTTTGGACTGCCCCGGAACTCCAGCCGGCGGTGGATCAGGGTCACCCGGCGGCACACGCCGGAGAGGAACAGGGCCTCCTGCAGGGCGGTGTCCCCGCCCCCCACGATGGCGGTGTCCCGGCCCTGATAGAAGGGGCCGTCACACACGGCGCAGTAGGACACCCCCTGTCCGGTGAGGGCCTCCTCCCCCTCCAGGCCCAGAGGGCGGTGCCGGGTGCCAGGGGCGAGGATCAGGGCGCGGCAGTGGAGGGGGCCGCCGTCGGTCTCCACGGCAAAGCCCCCCTCCTCCGGGCGGAAGCCCAGCACCTGGGCATAGTCCAGCTCCACCCCCTGCTCCTCCGCCTGGCGGGTGAGGGCCTCAGAGAGCTGGAGGCCGCTGACGCCGGGCAGGCCGGGGTAGTTCTCCACCAGGGGGGAGAAGTTGATCTGTCCGCCGGGAGCGGCCTCCTCCAGGACCAGCACGGAGCGGCCGGCCCGGACGGCGTACAGGGCGGCAGTGAGGCCGGCGGGGCCGCCCCCCGCCCCGATGATATCAGTCCTAAGGGTCCTCTCTCCTTTGTAAAAGCCGCCCNTTTCCTGATGTCCCGATCCGTCTCAGTGCCCCCGCCGCCGCAAGGGGGGAGGGAACTTGGGATCAAGGCGCGGTCAGCCTACTTCCCGGGCCCGGTGCTCCTCCGCGAACCGCTTGATGGGGCCCAGTCCGGTGATGCTCTCCCCCTGGACCACCAGGGTGGGGGCCTGACGCACCCCGTACCGGGTGGTCAGGTCGGGAGACTCCTCTGCCACCACCTTCTGATAGGGCACTCCCGCCTTCTGGAGCAGGGCCTCCGCCTGACGGCAGTTGGGGCAGGTACGGGTGGTGAACAGCAGGGACTCCCCGCCGGACGCCTGGGGGGCGCCCTCCTGGGAGAAGGTCACCTGGCTGCCGGCCCGGCCCGCCTTCCACAGGTGGGAGGCGGTGAGGTCATATACCTTCCGGTCCTTGAACTCCTGGGTCTTGCCGTCATTCCAGTTCTGCACCGGCCGGTAGTAACCGGTGATGCGGCTGTACACCTCCGCAGGCTTGCCGCAGATGGGGCAGGTGTGCTGCTCCCCGGACAGATAGCCGTGGTCGGCGCACACGGAGTAGGTGGGGGACATGGTATAGTAGGGCAGCTTATAGTTCTCTGCGATCTTCCGCACCAGCTCCGCCGCCGCCTTCCAGTCAGGCAGCTTCTCCCCCAGGAAGGCGTGGAACACGGTGCCGGAGGTGTAGAGGGTCTGAAGCTCGTCCTGCACGTCCAGAGCGGAGAAGATGTCCTCGGTGTAGCCTACGGGCAGGTGGGAGGAGTTGGTGTAGTAGGGAGTTCCGTTCTCGTTGGCGGTGATGATGTCGGGAAACTCCTCCTTGTCGTGCTTGGCAAAGCGGTAGGTGGTGGACTCGGCGGGGGTGGCCTCCAGGTTGTAGAGGTCGCCGTACTGCTCCTGATAGTCGCTCAGCCGCTCCCGCATGTGATTGAGCACGTCTTTGGTGAACTGCTGGGTCTCCTTGTGGGTCAGGTCGGCCCGGAGCCACCCGGCGTTCAGTCCCACCTCGTTCATACCGATGAGGCCGATGGTGGAGAAGTGGTTGTCAAAGGTCCCCAGATAGCGCTTGGTATAGGGGTAGAGCCCCGCCTCCAGCAGCTTGGTGATGACGGTGCGCTTGGTCTTGAGGGACCGGGCGGCGATGTCCATCAGCTTGTCCAGCCGCTGGTAGAAGTCGGACTCGTCCTTGGCCAGATAGGCGATGCGGGGCAGGTTGATGGTGACCACCCCCACGCTCCCAGTGGACTCGCCGGAGCCGAAGAAGCCGCCGGACTTTTTCCGCAGCTCCCGCAGGTCCAGGCGCAGACGGCAGCACATGGAGCGCACGTCGGAGGGCTCCATGTCGGAGTTGATGTAGTTGGAGAAGTAGGGGGTGCCGTACTTGGCGGTCATCTCAAACAGGAGCTTGTTGTTCTCCGTCTCAGACCAGTCGAAGTCCCGGGTGATGGAGTAGGTGGGGATGGGGTACTGGAAGCCCCGTCCGTTGGCGTCGCCCTCGATCATGATCTCGATGAACGCCTTGTTCACCATGTCCATCTCGGTCTTGCAGTCCCCGTAGGTGAAGTCCATCTCCCTGCCCCCCACGATGGCGGGCAGGTTCTCCAGATCCTTGGGCACGGTCCAGTCCAGGGTGATGTTGGAGAAGGGAGCCTGGGTGCCCCAGCGGCTGGGGGTGTTCACCCCGTAGACGAAGGACTGGATGCACTGCTTGACCTCTTTCTGAGTCAAGTGATCCACCTTGACAAAGGGAGCCAGATAGGTGTCAAAGGAGGAGAACGCCTGGGCCCCTGCCCACTCGTTCTGCATGATGCCCAGGAAGTTGACCATCTGGTTGCACAGGGTAGACAGGTGACTGGCCGGGGAGGAGGTGATCTTCCCCGGGATGCCCCCCAGCCCCTCCTGGATAAGCTGCTTCAGAGACCAGCCGGCGCAGTAGCCGGTGAGCATGGACAGGTCGTGGATATGGATCTCGGCATTGCGGTGGGCGTTGGCCACCTCCTGGTCGTAGATCTCGCTGAGCCAGTAGTTGGCGGTGATGGCGCCGGAGTTGGACAGGATGAGCCCGCCCACCGAGTAGGTGACGGTGGAGTTCTCCTTCACCCGCCAGTCGTTGATCTGGAGGTAGTTGTCCACCAGCTCCCGGTAGTTGAGCAGGGTGGAGTTGACATTGCGCACCTTCTCCCGCTGCTTCCGGTAGAGGATGTAGGCCTTGGCCACATCGGCGTAGCCCGCCTCGGACAGCACCTTTTCCACGCTGTCCTGGATGTCCTCCACCGCGATGCGGCTGTCCCGGATCTTGGGCTCGAAGTCGGCGGTGACCCGCAGAGCCAGCATGTCGATCACGCTGGGATGATACTGCTTTTCCAGCGCCTCAAAGGCTTTGGTAATGGCGGCGCTGATCTTGCCGATCTCAAATTGGGCGGCGGTGCCGTCCCGCTTGGTCACCTGATACATCACACGGTCCCTCCACATTCTTCAGTCCCGCGGCGGCTTGGCCGCCGCGACTGCTCCTACTATACCATGAAGGAAATGGCCCGTCAATATCTTGTGCAAAATTCCGGCGGAAACACAATATTTTGTTTTCCTGGAGCAAAAAAGCAGGAAGCGCCGGCACATGTTTTGGGAAGAAACGGGGCAAAAACCGGCGATTTTTCTGAAAAAGAACACTCCCGCGCCCCGTGGGACGGGAGTGCTCTGCCATAAAAATTAGCCAAAAACGCGGAGGGGGGATTCAGATGCCCCGCAGCTCCACTGCCGGGACCCAGGGGCGGACCAGGGCGGCGAACCCCTCCATCTCCTCCCGGGACCAGGCGCTCAGACCGGGCCGGAGCACGGTGTCCCGGTCGATGAAGGCCTGAAGAAAGTACCGCCGGGCGCCGGAGATCCAGGGGCCGATGGCGCGGAAGGAGGCGCTGTCATGGAACTGGCGCACCACGGTGGTGCGGAACTCATAGTCCACATGGCCCTCCAGCAGCCAGGACACGCTCTCCCGGATGGGCCCCAGGTCCAGGCCGGGGACCCCTGCGGTCTCTCCGTACCGCTCCGGGGAATTTTTGATGTCCATGGCGGCGTAGTCCACCAGCCCCAGGGACCACAGCCTGGCCAGGAGCTGGGGGTGGCTGCCGTTGGTGTCCAGCTTGATGGGGAAGCCCAGGGCCTTGATCTCCTCCAGAAGTCCCTCCAGCCCGGGGCGGAGCAGGGGCTCTCCGCCGGTGACACAGACCCCGTCCAGCAGCCCCTTCCGCTTGGCGAGGAAAGCCAGCAGCTCCCCGCTGTCCATGGCGGCGGGGAGGGGGCCGGTCACCAGGTCCCGGTTGTGACAGAAGGGGCAGCGGAAGTCACAGCCCCCCAGGAAAATCGTGCAGGCCACCCGGCCCGGCCAGTCCAGCAGCGTCAATTTTTGCAGTCCCTGAATGTCCATGGTCAGCGCTCCTTTTAGCTCTATTGTAGCGGCGGGAGGGGGAGCCGTCAAGACCGGCGGCACCGGAGACGGAAATAGCACAGCCCCGCCAGGGCGGGCAGGATGGGGGAGAACGCCTGGCCCAAGTAAATGCCGGCGGGGCCCAGGGCGAGGGGGAAGGCCAGTAGCCAGCACAGGGGCAGACGGAGCAGGGCCGCGTCCAGCATGGCATTGCACATAGCCACCCAGGAAGCCCCAGAGCCGATGGCGAAGGAGTCGAAGACATACATGGCAGCGTAGATCAGTCCGTTGACGGAGCAGCAGATGCGGAGATAGCGCACCCCCTCTGCCGTCACGGCCGCGTTCTCCGGTTCGAAGAGGGCGATGATGGGGGCGGCGGCCAGCTGGACGAGGGCGGTCAGAAGGGCAGTGGCCCCCAGACTGAGGAGAAGGCCGCTCCTGACGGCCTGACGCACCCGGTCCGGATCGCCGGCACCCAGGTTCTGCCCCACCATGGCGGTCACCCCATAGCCCAGCGCCCAGCAGGGCATCCCGGCGAAGGTGCTGACCTTCAGGCCGATGCCGGCCGCCGCCGCCACGGAGACGCCGAAAGGGTTGAGCAGGCCGGTGAGGATCAGGTAGGAGAGGTTGACCACCGCCATCTGGACGGCAGAGGGGAGGCCCAGCCGGAGAAGGGAGAGGAGGGCGGCGGGGCGGAGGGGGAGACGCCGGAGGGAGAGGGGGACACAGCGGTGCAGGTGGGCCAGAGAGAGCAGAAAGGAGACGCCTTGGGCCGCCACGGTGGCCCAGGCGGTCCCGGCGGTTCCCAGGCCGCAGGGACCTGCCAGGATCAGATCCAGGAGGAGATTGACCACAGCGGCGGCGGCCACGAACCGGAGGGGACCGCGGGAGTCGCCCCGGCCCTTCAGGATGGCGCAGACGGCGTTGTATCCAAAGACAAAGGGGGTGCCCCAGCAGAGGATGGCCATATAGCCGCAGGCGTCCCCCATAGCCCGGGAAGGCAGGGCCATCAGGGTGAACAGCGGGCAGTAGCAGAGCAGGGCGGCCGCCGTCAGCAGGGCGGAGCCCGCCAGCGCCAGCAGGAGCAGCGCGGCGGCGGCCTCCTCCTCTTCCAGGCGGTCCCCGGCGCCCCGGGCCCGGGCGGTGAGGACCGTCCCACCGGCGGAAAAGCCCATGCACACCGCGTTGAGGAGGAAGCACAGGGTGGAGGCGCTGCTCACAGCGGCCAGGCCGGTCTCACCCACGAAGCGGCCCACCACCAGCAGATCCGCCATGCTGTAAAAGGACTGGAGCAGATTGGCCAGCAGGAGTGGGAAGGAGAATCGGATCAGGCAGAGGGGGACGCTCCCCCGGGTCAGATCCAGCGTATCGGAGTTCATATCCATCGTTCCTTTCTCAAGACAGGTATAGAAGTGGGCGAAGGGCGGGGATACAGGCCCTCCGCCGGAAACGGGCGCGAAAAAGCCGCGGACAGAACACTGTCCGCGGCCTGAGTCATGAGAATGGAACAGAAGGGATCAAAAAGGCGCTCAAGCCCTTCTTGCGGGCCTGCGCGTGCCAGATCCCATCCCGTCAGGCTCCGTACAACGCTCTGTCACATCGGGTCGTCCGGAGCCGGATACAATGGCAAATTTTCCGTAGAGCCTCATGGGAGCCCTCCTCTCCTGGTGGATAGCTCTATTATAAAAGCGGCGGGCGGATCTGTCAACCGGGATCGGGGGCGGTGGGCTTGAAACAGGCACAAAAAGGCGGCCAGTCCGGAGGACTGACCGCCCAAGGTCCGCGCCGCTTCAGATGACAAAGGCCGCCAGCATAGCCAGATAGGAGGTGCGGGCATCCCGCCCCAGCAGGACATATATCGCCCCGTACATCAGCCCGAAGGCCATCACCCCCAGGCCGGTGGAGAGGCTCCCCCTGGACAGCGTGTGGATGGCGCCCCAGGTGCAGCACAGCACCACGCCGCCGAAGGGGAACCGGCTCCGCCCTTTCCTCAGCGCCTCCCAGAACCGCTGTCCAAAGGCTGCGATCAGAAGGACCAGGACCACCTCAAAGGCGTAGTAGAGATACTGGCCGGCGAACAGGAGGGGCCCCTTCTTCTGAAACTCTCCGATCACCTTCAGAGTCCCCCAGTCCAGCGCGTTCAGCAGGATGCACAGGGCGGCCAGCCCAATGGCGAGCCCCGCCCCCTTCCGGGGGACAGGCCTGGCCTCCAGCAGGGAAAAGCCCAGCTTTTTCTCCGCCTGTCTCACCAGCAGGGCGGCCGTCAGCCCCCAGCAGGCCATAGTCATCCCCCAGTGGAGAAGCGTATGGGCGGCGGTATAGCGGGAGGGCGGCGTACCGCCGAAGAGGGCCGGCTCCACTCCGCCCATCAGCACCAGCTCCAGTCCCAGTCCCGCGAAGGCGTACAGGGCGTACCACAGAAATTCCCAAGGGGAGCTCTTGTCCCGTTTCACGGCCATTCCTCCCGTCTCTCAAATCAGGGCTATGATACCACGCTTCTCCCCTAGACGCAACGGCCCGGGTGCGAAAAGCCCCCGCCCGCGGAGCCGCAGGCAGGGGCAGTGTTCTTTATTTAGTCTCGGGCTCCTCCTCGGGCAGTACCCGCACCTGGATCTCGATGACCCGGCGGTGCTCCACCCGGGTAACGATGACATCCAGGCCCTCGGCCTGGAAGTGGTCCCCCTCCTCGGGGACCCGGCCCACCTGCTCCATCACCCAGCCGGAGACGGTGGTGGCGGCGCAGGCGCCCTTGACGGCGAACAGGTCGAACATATCGTCCAGGTCGGCGGAGCAGGCGATGAGATAACTGCCGTCTTCCTGCTTTTTGAACTCCTCGATGACCTCGTCGTGTTCGTCCCAGATGTCGCCCACCAGCTCCTCCACGATGTCCTCCAGGGTGGCAATGCCCTCCGTGCCCCCGTACTCATCCACCACCACGGCCATGTGGGCCTTGTTCCGCTGGAGGATGCGCATCAGCTCGGAGATCTTGGTGTTGCCGGTGGTGTAGAGCACCGGGGCCTTCAGGGCGGAGATCATGGTCTCCCCCCGGTAGCGGGCGGCGTAGAAGTCCTTCTCATGGATCACGCCCACGATATTGTCGATGCTGTCCTGATAGATGGGCAGGCGGGAGTAACCGCTCTCCGCAAAGAGGGAGCCCACCTCCTCCATGGTGCTGTTCTCCTCCGCCGCCACGATATCCACCCGGGGAGTGAGGATCTCGGACACCTCCAGGTCGTGGAACTCGATGGCGTTGCGGATCAGCTCACTTTCGTGCTCGTCCAGGCCGCCCTCGTTCTCCGCCTGGTCCACCATAGTGACCAGCTCCTCCTCGGTGATGCCGTCCTCCTCCCGCTTGTGGATGATCAGGGAGAGCAGGCGCTTCCACTGGGTGAACAGGAAATTGGCCGGGGTCAGCACGGCTACAAAGGCCCGCAGCAGGGGGGCAGAGAGCATGGCCCAGGCCTCCGGGCTCTCCTTGGCTAGGCTCTTGGGCGAGACCTCGCCAAAGATCAGGATCACCACAGTGAGCACGATGGCGGACACCGTGGGCCCCCGCACGTCATCCAGCAGCCGGATGAACAGCACCGCGCCGATGGTGGTGGCCACGTTGTTGACGATGTTGTTTCCGATGAGGATGGTGGACAGCAGCTTGTCATAGTCCTCCGCCAGAGCCAGGGCCCTGGCAGCCCGCTGGTCCCCGTTGTCCGCCCGGCTCTTCAGGCGGATCCGGTTCAGGGAGGTAAAGGCGGTCTCTGTGGCGGAGAAGTAAGCGGACATGGCCACGAGGATGACAAGAGCAACGGTCATTCCAATACTGGTACTGTCCATGGGGGACAAATCAACTCAGCTTTCTGTCATAAATTCCCGGTCTTCCGGGTGCTTAGCACAGGAGTATATCACAGATATTAAAAAAATGCAAATCTTATACCGGACAAATTCCGCTGTATCCCGGCAAAATTTGGCCTGGAGGCAGGCTGCCGGCCCCAAATGGCATCCTGGCGGCTCCTGGCTTGCTCTGGCGTCCCGGTTCTGGTATGCTCACAGAGAAGGGAGGTTTTTCTATGAAAGTGAGGGTGGAATACGCACCCGTGCTGGAAAACGAGGTGGTCCTGCGCTGCCCCCGGCTGGATCAGGAGATGCTCCGCGTCCTGTCTCTGGTGCGCTCCGGCCTTCAGAAGCTGTGCGTATGGGATGAAAACCGGGAGATCATCCTGCTCAGCCCGGATGAGACGCTCTACTGTGAGAGTGTGGACGAACATACCTTTCTCTATACCGCCTCTGCCTTTTATCAGACGGCCCTCACCCTGGCGGAGCTGGAGGGGCGGTATGGAGAGCTGGGCTATCTCCGGGTCAGCAAGTCCGCTGTTATCAACCTGCACCGCATCCGCAGCCTGAAGAGCCGGACTGGCGGCCGCATCGAGGCATCCCTGGAGAACGGGGAGCGGCTGGTGGTCTCCCGGCACTACGCGCCCCTGCTGCGGGAGCGGCTGGGACTATAAAAAGGAGGTCCATCATGGGAGAATTTATCCGTTTCTACAGCTGGGGCCTGTCCATGAAATTTCATATGGCTGTCTATACCCTGGCGCTGGTCTTTTTCAAGGCCATCTTCAACGCCCTGGCCGGCGAGGGCTCCGTATCCTCGCTCACCATGCTCCAGATGCTGCTGGTCTCCATGGCGGTGGCCATTCTGGAGTCCTTCCTTTTCCCGGAGGGCCGGGAGCTGGAGCCGTCCGCCCTGCGGGTGCGGACCGTCTGGTGGGGGCTGCTGTGCAACCTGGGGTTTGTGGGCGGCGCGCTGGCCCTGGGCTGGTTTTCCAATGTGCCGCTTTGGGGAGGCATCTTCCTGGTGCTCTTCCTGGAGTGGGGCTTGTCCGCCATGTGGTTCGGCCTCCATGTGGCCCTGCGGCGGGACACCCGCTCCCTGAACCGGAAGCTGAGCGAGTACCAGAAGCGGGGACCGGAGAGTTAGAGAAAAAAGAGGACGGATGCCCTCTTGGGGAGACATCCGTCCTCTTTTTCTTGATCCGATCCCTTTAATACTTGGCAAAGCCCGCCCCGAAGGTGCGGCACTGCTCCAGCCCCTCCTCATCGGGGGTCAGGTGGAGGATCAGGCCCTCGTCCTGGTACACATTGGCTCCGGCACTGTCCGCCCGCTGGGCCCAGTCCCGCATCCACTGACCGTCGCCCCAGTCATAGGAGCCGAACAGAGCCACCTTTTTGCCGCCCAGACGGCCCTCCAGTTCGGTGAAGAAGGGTTCAAATTCCGCCTCCTCCAACACCTCCGCCCCCATGGCGGGGCAGCCCAGTGCCAGCAGTCCATAGCCCAGCGCCTCGTCCACCGTGGTGTCGCACACCTGCTTCACATCCACTTCAGCTCCGGCCCCGGCGGCCCCCTCCGCGATGGCGTTGGCCATCGCCTCCGTGTTGCCCGTCATGGACCAGTAAATCACTGCCATCCTGCTCATGTATGTGACCTCCTGAAAATAAAAATTTGGTTTGTATAGCAAACGGGGGGGCGGGCCCATCCGGGCGCCGCGGATCTCCCCGCCTCTATCCCCTATCTCCGTCAAGCTGTCCGAAACAGCTGGACCAGCCGGCAGCCGGCCTCCAGGCGGCGGCACAGGGCCCTTCGGCAGCAGCCGTACTGCCGGAAGCATCTCTGGGCCCTCTCCACGTCGGAATAGACCTTCCACAGCCCGCTGTATTTATAGCCCTGGCCGCCATGCCGGCGAAAGCCCTCCACATCCTCGGCGGGATATCCCAGGAACAGCCCCACCTCATGGGGGAACCCACCGCTCCCCGCCATCCGGGACGCCAGGTGGTCCAGCATGGCCTCCAGCCCGCCGGCCAGGGGATAGCCGTCCCGTTCCAGCAGACGGGCCACCTCCTCCTGCTCCAGCTGGCGCTCCAGGCGGTCCCGCCGGTACACCAGTACCAGACAGCGGCTGCGGCACCGGCACAGGGGCCGCAGAGAGATCCCCGCCCCGGCCAGGGCGGCGGAGTAGGACGCCAGCAGGGCGTCGGTCTCATCTCCTTCCCCCGGGAGGGCAATGAGATCCGCAGGCTTGATGCCTGCCAGGGCCGGCGCACAGTGAAAGGCCAGGGTCAGCTCAAAGCGCGCTTCGGCCGGCCGGACCTCAGAAGTTAGCATAAGCTAATCTCTCCTTTGAAAAATCACGCCTTTCGGCGTTTGGCTGTAAAATTTTAGTCCCTTTCGTTAGCTGGTGCTAACCAATA
The DNA here is from genome assembly GCF_001244495.1 of Clostridium phoceensis. Classification (NCBI taxonomy): domain Bacteria; kingdom Bacillati; phylum Bacillota; class Clostridia; order Eubacteriales; family Clostridiaceae; genus Clostridium; species Clostridium phoceensis. The sequence goes on from NZ_LN866274.1 coordinate 835,883, forward strand.
AAAATCTACCACAGTTTTTCCTTCCTGTCAACCACTGATTTTGCCCGCTCCCGTTTTGGCGGGGGCGGGCACCTGGGATGCGGGAGGGACATGACCCTGCTCTATGCGAAAGGCCGGGGATCGGGCCGGTGGTCCAGGAGAAAGCGGCGATGATAGTTTAACCCGGCATAGCGCTGGACCCTTTCCAGACAGAGGGCGTCAGAGATGCCCCCAGCCATGCCTAGGATGGGGATGCCCTGGACAAATTTCATCACCAGCAGGCGGTCGGCTAGGAGAGAGGCAGTCCGGCGGATCTGTGTCCCCTGGTCATAGTCCTCCGGCGGACAGGGGGTGAGGGCAAACTCGTCCAGCAGCGCGGTGCATGCGGCCAGCTCCTCCCCATAGGACAGGGCGCCCTGGACCAGAAGGAGCAGATAGTACCGTTCTGCCGGGGTATCCCACCCGTAGCCGTAACGGGCAGCCATTTGGTAGAGGCTTTTCAGCAGGACGCCGGTAAAGAGCGGGATATCGGGCAGGCCGATCCCCAGCAGCCCCAGGAGAGTGCCCTCGGCCCCGGAAAGGGCCAAATTGAGGGCCCCGGTCCGTCCCGCTCGGCGGGAAAAGACCCGCAGAGAGCTCCGGTCCCCCTTCAGCTGGGCGGCAAACTGGTCGATCTCAAACTGCTGCCGGGCCGCCTCGGCATCAAAGGTGCGCTCCAGAAGCCCGGTCCCCCGCTGGAAGACCAGATCAAATGCCTTGACAAAGGCGGAGTTAAGGGCCTCCCGGAGTTTGGGCGGCACCTTGTCCTCCAGCGCCCGGTCCAGCCTGGACTCCGGCGGACGGGCATGGCGGGCCTGATAGGCTCTCCTGCGGCGCTCCAGCCGGGCAAATTCCTTTTCCCAAGGTGTGACAGCTTTCTTCTGCGGCACGGCTCTCCCTCCTCTGTGCATAATGGATGAGGTGAGGATATCACACAGCCGGGGCGCCTGTCCTGAAATTGGGATTAAAACTTGTCACTTCCCCGGCCCGAATGACGAAATTTTGTAAAAAAATTATGAACGCTCTTGCATTTTTCCGCAAGTGGCGGTATAGTAATTTAGCACTCATAAATATTGAGTGCTAAATTTACAAAAACTTAGATTTTACAATATAGGAGGCATCCATCATGGCAAAGAAACAGTTCAAGGCGGAGTCCAAGCGGCTGATGGATCTGATGATCAACTCCATCTACACCCACAAGGAGATCTTTCTGCGGGAGATCATCTCCAACGCCAGCGACGCGGAGGACAAGCTGGCCTACCGTGCCCTCACCGATGACAGCGTAGAGGTCAAGCGCAAGGATCTGAAGATCACCATCGTTCCCGACAAGGAGAAGCGGACCCTCACCGTGTCCGACAACGGAGTGGGAATGACGAAGGACGAGCTGGAGTCCAACCTGGGCACCATCGCCAAGAGCGGCTCCCTCCAGTTCAAGCAGGAGCTGGAGCGGGACGACAAGGCGGCCTCCAAGGTGGATGTGATCGGTCAGTTCGGCGTGGGCTTCTACTCCGCCTTTATGGTGGCGGACGCGGTCACCGTCATCTCCCGGGCCTATGGCGCGGAGGAGGCGTGGATGTGGCAGTCCGCTGGCACGGATGGCTACACCGTCACCCAGTGCGAGAAGGAGACGCCGGGCACCGATATCATCATGCACATCAAGCCCAACGCCGACGAGGAGAACTACGATCAGTATCTTGAGACCTATAAATTACAAGAGCTGATCAAAAAATACTCCGACTATATCCGCTATCCCATCGTGATGGAGGTGGAGGACTACCGTCAGAAGGAGAAGCCCGCCGACGCCGGAGAGGACTACAAGCCCGAGTGGGAGACAGTGAAGGAGTGGAAGACCCTCAACTCCATGGTGCCCCTGTGGCAGCGGCAGAAGAGCAAAGTGAAGCCGGAGGAGTACAACGCCTTCTACAAGGAGAAATTTGGGGACTGGCAGGACCCCCTGACCGTGATCCACACCAGCGCCGAGGGCGCCGTCACCTACAAGGCCATGCTCTATATCCCCTCCCACACCCCCTACGACTTCTATACCCGGGAGTATGAGAAAGGGCTTCAGCTTTACAGCTCCGGCGTGCTCATCATGGACAAGTGTGCCGACCTGCTCCCTGACCACTTCCGCTTTGTCAGGGGCGTGGTGGACTCCCAGGATTTCTCCCTGAACATCAGCCGGGAGGTGCTCCAGCACACCCGCCAGCTGAAGGTCATTGCCTCTGCCCTGGAGAAGAAGATCAAGGGGGAGCTGATGAAGCTCCAGAAGGAGGACCGGGAGAAGTACGAGACATTCTGGAAGTCCTTCGGTACCCAGATCAAGTATGGCGTGGTAGCCGAGTACGGCCAGCACAAGGATCTGCTGCTGTTCTGGTCCTCTAAGGAGGGGAAGGACACCACCCTGGCGGAGTACCGGGAGCGGATGCCAGAGGATCAGCCCTATTACTACTACGCCTGCGGCGAGAGCGCTGAGAAGATCGCAAAGCTGCCCCAGGTGGAGCGCATTTTGGACAAGGGGTACGAGATCCTGTACTGCACCGAGGACGTGGATGACTTTGTCATGCGCGGCCTGGGAGAGATCGACGGGAAGGCGTTCAAGTCGGTGAATGACGAGGATGCCCTGCCCCAGAGCGATGAGGAGAAGAAGATGGCCGAGGAGAAGGCGGAGGCGGGCAAACCTGTGCTGGAGGCTGTCAAGGAGGCCCTGGGCGAGGAGGTGAAGGAGGTCCGTGCCTCCTCCATCCTGAAGTCGGGGGCGGTGTGCCTGACGGCTGACGGCCCGGTCTCCCTGGAGATGGAGAAGTATATGCGGAAGGTGGATGGGGACCGCGCCGCCCGGGCCCAGCGGGTGCTGGAGCTCAACCCAGATTCCGCTCCCTTTGCCGCGCTCCAAAAGGCGGTGGAGGCAGGGGACAAGGATACGGTCTCCAAATACGCCAAGCTGCTCTACGGACAGGCTCTCCTGCTGGCAGATCTGCCGCTGGAGGACCCGGCGGAGTACGCGCAGCTGGTCTGCTCCCTGATGGTGTGAGCCGGAAGGCTTTCCCCAAGTTCCAAGTCTCGATCTGTTTTTGAGTCCCCGCCACCGGGAGATGGGGACACCGGGGGAGGGCTCTGTCCCGGGAGTGCGATCGAGATCAAGAAAACTGAAAACGCACGATTTTTGTGCCGGCCGGCGCAGCCAAAGAGCTGCGCCGGCCGGCCTGTTTTGCTTCAGGGGACATCGGGGGACGGGAGACCGGCTCCCCCCAAAAAAATCAGTAAAAAAACGCTTGACTTGAAGTGGACTCCAGGGTTTATGATGGGTCCGCAGATGCAGCAGAACAGGAATAAGGAGGAACGAATATGTCAAAACGAATTTTGGTCATCAGCACCAGCCTGAGGGAGAAGAGCAACTCCCAAGCCCTGGGGGACGCCTTTGCCGCCGGCGCGCGGGAGGCGGGTCACCAGGTGGAGCAGATCTCCCTGCGGGGAAGATCCATCGCCTTCTGCATGGGCTGTCTGGCCTGTCAAAGCGCCGGCCAGTGTGTGATCCAGGACGACGCAGTGGAGATCGCGGAGAAAATGGGCCGGGCAGAGGTCATCGCCTTTGCCACCCCCATTTATTACTACGAGATGAGCGGGCAGATGAAGACCCTGCTGGACCGAGCCAATGCCCTGTTTGCGTCGGACTACGCCTTCCGGGACATCTATCTGCTCACCGCGGCGGCGGAGGAGGATGACCAGGTCCCGGCGAGGGCGGAGAGCGGCCTGACCGGGTGGATCGACTGTTTTGAAAAGGCCAGACTGGCAGGGACAGTCTTTGCCGGAGGGGTGAATGGACCGGGGGAGACTGCCGGGCATCCCGCCCTGGAGCGGGCCCGGGCCATGGGCCGTCAAGTATAAGGAGGAACTGTCATGCTGGGAAATTTTACTTACTGCAACCCCACCAAGCTGTACTTTGGAGAGCAGTCGCTGGAGGGGCTCCACAAGGAGCTGCCCAAATATGGGGACCGGGTGGTCCTCATCTACGGCGGGGGCTCCATCAAGCGCAACGGTATCTATGACGCCGTGCGGGCCATTCTGGACCAGGAGGGAAAACAGGTGGCGGAGATCGCTGGAGTCATGCCAAACCCCACCCTGGCCAAACTGTATGAGGGCATTGGGGTCGCTCGGGCGCACCAGGCTGACCTGCTGCTGGCGGTGGGCGGAGGCTCGGTGTGCGACTATGCCAAGGCGGTCGCTGTGTCGGTCCACTGTCCGGAGGACCCATGGGAGAAATACTATCTCCGCTTTGAGGAGCCAGACTGCCCCATCCTGCCGGTGGGCTGTGTGCTCACCATGGTGGGCACTGGCTCAGAGATGAACGCCGGCTCGGTGATCACCAACCAGGAGACCCGGCAGAAGATCGGCCACGTCTTTGCTGACGAGGCGGTGATGCCCCGCTTCTCCATTTTGAATCCCCGCTTCACCCTCACCCTGCCCCGGGAGCAGATGGTCGCGGGTATCTACGACATCTTCAACCACATCTGCGAGCAGTACTTCTCCGGGGAGGATGACAACACCAGCGACTATCTCAGCGAGGGGCTGATGCGCTCCCTCCTGTGCTCCAGCCGGGCTGCCAACCGGGATCCCCAGGACTACGAGGCCAGGAGCAACATCATGTGGACCGCCACCTGGGCGCTGAACACCCTGGTGTCCCGGGGCAAGTCCACCGACTGGATGGTGCACATGCTGGGCCAGGCGGTGGGGGGCTACACCAACGCCACCCACGGCATGACGCTGGCGGCGGTCTCCCTGCCCTACTACCGGCACATCCTCCCCTATGGGCTGGACAAATTCAAGCGGTTCGCCGTCCAGGTGTGGGGAGTGGACCCGGCGGACAAGACCGACCTCCAGACGGCGGAGGAGGGGCTGGCGGCCATGGAGGGCTGGATGAAGGAGCTTGGGCTGACCATGAATACCAGTGCGCTGGGCGTGACGGAGGACATGCTGGAGGGGCTGGCTGACGTGACCATCCACCTCACCGGGGGCTACAAGGATCTGGATCGGGAGGAGATCCTTCAGATCTTCCGGGAGAGCCTGGGCTGACCAGACAGAAAGCTCTGCAAATAAGGCGCAGCGCCCGGAGTATTCTCCAGGCGCTGCGCTTTTTTCACCATCCCTCCCGCCGCGGTCCAGGGGCGGGGAGTGCGCCCTCGTCGGGCTGGAATTCCGTCATAGTGCCCCAGAACCGCTTTGGCATGTTGGTCATCCGGCACCGGGGATTTTCCCGTTCCCGGATGGCGGTGGGGTCATAGAACCGCCTCCACAGACGCCGGTAGGTCACCTCCTCCTGCCCCGGCGGGGCAGGGGCAAAGTCTTCCGCGGGCAGAATGGCCCACCGACTGGGCTGATGGATCAGCAGCTCCCGGTGGGTGCGGTCGTAGATGAGGAAGTGCTCCCCGGAGTACCGGGTGCAGAAGTGGGGGCGGNCGGATGGCGATGGTGTCATAGAACCGCCTCCACAGACGCCGGTAGGTCACCTCCTCCTGCCCCGGCGGGGCAGGGGCAAAGTCTTCCGCGGGCAGAATGGCCCACCGACTGGGCTGATGGATCAGCAGCTCCCGGTGGGTGCGGTCGTAGATGAGGAAGTGCTCCCCGGAGTACCGGGTGCAGAAGTGGGGGCGGAGGAGGGGAAGCACCCGGTTTTTGGGCTCGATCTCCCCTACCAGCACCCCCTGCTGATCGGAGAAGCGGAGGAACCCCTTGAGCAGATGGGCCTCGCTCCCCAGGTGCTGCACCGCCTTCCACAGCACGTGGACCCGGTCGTCGGTGAGATCCCGGGTGATGTCCGCCCCACGTTGGTAGCCCAGCCGCAGGAAACGGTACATGTGCAGCTCCCGCTCGGGCAGACAGGTGAGAAAAGCCTGGGTCACCAGCCGGCAGGCCTGGGGGGAGATCTTTTTGGACAGAGAGCGGTACACCCGCTCCGCCTTGGCCTGGTCGGTGTCCACATGCCGCTCCGGCCAGAGGGTGAGGTGGTCCTCTTCCGGTGAGGTGAAGCAGACGGCCTCCTCGCGGTGGGCATAGCTCTCAAACACACAGGTGAGAAAGCCGGGATAACTGCCGTCATAATCGAAGCAGACCTGCTGCCAGCTCATGAGGCCCCCTCCTCTCCAAAGAGGGAGAGCTGCTCCGGCTGGACCTGGGCCAGGGCGGGGCGATCCAGGGCAGCCAGATGGGACAGGATGCCCTCCTCCCGCACTCGCAGACCCGCCAACATGCGGCCGGAGCAGGTGATGAAGTACTGGGCCCGCTTGAGGACCACCCCCAGCTTTTTCAGGCCGGAGAAGGACAGGGGTCCGGCCCGCCGGGCTGTGAGGATGCGCTTGGCGCTGGTGACCCCGATGCCGGGCACCCGGAGCAGGGCCTCATAGTCAGCCCGCTGGACCTCCACAGGAAACTGGTCCAGGTGGCGCAGGGCCCAGCCGCACTTGGGGTCCAGACGGAGGTCGAAGTCGGGCCGCCCCTCGTCCAGCAGCTCCTCGGCCCGAAAGTGGTAGAAGCGCAGCAGCCAGTCCGCCTGATACAGCCGGTGCTCACGCAGCAGGGGCGGCTGAAAGCCCTGGGGAGCGGGGAGCAGGGAGCTGGAGGAGACGGGGATATAGGCGGAGTAGAAGACCCGCTTCAGATGGTACTTGTCGTAGAGCCCCTGGGTGAGCATCAGGATGTGGCGGTCGCTCTCCGGCGTGGCACCTACGATCATCTGAGTGGACTGGCCCGCCGGGGCGAAGCGGGGGGCATGGTGGTATTTGGCCAGCTCCTGCCGGGACTGGGTGATCCCATCCCGGATCTGGGCCATGGGGGCCAGGATACCGGCCCGGCCCTTGTCCGGGGCCAGCAGGGCCAGGCTTTTGGCGCTGGGCAGCTCGATGTTGACGCTGAGCCGGTCGGCCAGCAGGCCCAGCTGCTGGGTGAGGAGGGGGTCTGCACCCGGGATGGCCTTGGCGTGGATATAGCCGCCGAAGCCATAATCCTGGCGGAGCAGGCGCAGTGCCTCGATCATCCGCTCGGTGGTATAATCCGGGTCCCGCAGCACGGCGGAGGAGAGAAAGAGCCCCTCAATATAGTTGCGGCGGTAGAACTGGATGGTGAGTTCGGCCAGCTCCCGGGGAGTAAAAGCAGCCCGGGGCGGATCGTTGGACCGGCGGTTGACACAGTACTGGCAGTCGTAGGCGCAGATGTTCGTATAGAGGATCTTCAGGAGGGAGATGCACCGCCCGTCAGCGGAGAAGGAGTGGCAGCAGCCCGCCGCCATGGTGGAGCCCAGCCGGCCCGCCCGTCCGGCCCGGTCCAGTCCGCTGGAGGTGCAGGCGGCGTCATACTTGGCGGCGTCCGCCAGGATGGTCAGCTTGTCCATCAGGTCCATGGGGTCTCCCTCCCTTGAAATCGAACATATGTATTATAATAAACCAAACATATGTTTCTGTCAAGGGGAGAGAACATGCCAAAACCTTTCCAATGGGGGAAGGTGATACGGTGCCCATATTGGAGGAGCGCGGGGCCCGATCTGCGGATCGGGCCCCGCGCCCTTTTAGTGCTCTGGAGTGCCATGGAGAGGGGAGAAGTCCGCACGGAGACACCGGGGGCCGGCGGAAGTGACCTCCGGTGCGCCCCGGTAATACACCTGAAGAGCGGCGAGGAGAAAATGAGTCAGTTGGGCCGCCTCCGATCCGCTGAGGGGCAGCGCACCCGAGGGCAGGAGGGGCAGACGCCTGCGGATCTGGAGGCGGCCCAAGTTTCCAGGAGAAAAGAGACCAGCCCGGAGCAAGAGGTCACGGTCCTTGATCTCAATCCAGCACAGGTCCGTCGTGCCGGCGTCCAGCGCACTCCCGGCGGCCCAGTCCCGCCGGTTATCCAGGAAGACGATGGTCTCCTCCAGGGCCTGGCGGAATGCCGGGGGTATCTCTGAGTTTCCATGAAAAAAGTCTCGGGTCAGCGGCCCATGAGCCGCCCTCCTGTGGGCGATATAAGAGGCACTGTGAGAAAGGACCCATCCTCCTACCCCTAATATCATCAAAAGCAGAATGACGGACTTCATCATAGACGGCGGCCTCTTCGTCTCAGGTATCTTTTTTAGTTATCTTATAGATACTATGCTAGCACTCTTTCAGATAATTCGCAAGGGAAAAGATTATCTGTAAGATAACGGAGAGGGAGTTGTCAGAAATGAGCATGGAAACAAGGGCCCTGGGGGATGCCATCCGCGCGGCCCGCATGAAGAAGGGGCTGACTCAGGATGCGCTTTCGGAGCTTCTGGATATCACGCCCACTCATTTGAAGAATATCGAGGGCTCCCGTCGGAAGCCCTCGGTGCCTCTTCTGTTCCAGATGATGGAGCTTCTGGATCTCTCCGTGGATGCTCTGGTGTTCCAGAGCAGGGAGGAGAGCAGGTGTCTGCGGATGGACGGCCTTTCGGAGCGGGAGGCGGAGGCGCTGGAGCGTCTGGTGGACGCCATGCGGGAAAAATAGAGCACCGGCTTGGGCGTGGGCCTGAGCCGGTGCTCTTGTTCTGGAAAGTGTTCAGAGGGGGAGCGCGATGATGGCGGGGACCAGCACTGGGACGGCTAGGGAGAGAATCAGTCCCGAGGCAAAGGAGTAGATGGCCATGCGGTCGGCAGTGGCGCTGACTACCACCGGTAGCAGGGTATCCATAGCTGTGGCACCGGGGAGGGCCACCGCCTCGATATAGCCCAGCTTCTGGGCCACGATGGGGACGGCCACAATGGAAAACAGCTCGTGCATGATGTTGGACAGGAAAGCGGTGGCAGATACGGTGAGGGAGTACGGAGCCAGCAGGGTGGGGGCCAGGGAATACCAGCCGAATCCGGCCGCTGCCGCTACGCAGTCCTTGGGGCCCAGGGGCAGGAACAGCCCTACCAGGGCCGTCACCGCAAAGGTGCCCGCCATAACTGCCAGCGGGACCAGAAGGACCCGGAACCCGGCGGCCCGAATATCCCGGATCAGGCTGCCCTGCCGGCCCATATCCAGGCCCACCAGAAAGAGGAGCAGGTACAGCCCCCAGCGGATGACCGTGCCACAGTGGGCTACGGCGGCGTCGGGGAGCAGGAAGCGGCCCGCCAGAATGCCCGCCGCTACGGTGAAGACGATGGCGAAGGTCAGGCTGTGGTCCACGTGGACCGCCTCCCCGGAACCCGGGTCGCTGTCCTCCGGTGCCTCCTGGCAGGAACGGCCCTGAGCGTTCAGCTTCAGCAGATATTTTCTCAGGGCGTGGACAGCCAGCATGCTGCCCACCATGGAGGTGAGGGTGACCGCCAGGGCGTTGAGCCCAATGGTGCCCAGGGAAGAGATGATCTCCTCGTTGGCCCCCAGCTCGGCCCCCAGGGTCACGATCAGCAGCAGCAGAGCCGCCGTCTGAAACCGGCCCAGCCAGGGCATGGGAAGGGACTGGATCTGGGGGCGGGAGCCCAGAAAGGCCCCAAGAGCCACCAGAGCCAGATAGAGGATCAGATCAAGAAGGGTGCCGGACATCTGCTGCAACGGGATCACTCCTGACATGAATAGACGAAAAGAAACGGAGGGCGGGTCTCCTGCCCTCCGGACGCGGACAAAAAATTATTATAGCATGGGTGAAGAAAAAAGTCCAGAAAAATGGAGGAAGTCCCCGCGGCCAGTCCCGCCTCATTGGGAAACACCACAAACGCCCGGTCCTTTCGGACCGGGCGTTTGTGGGAAGAAGGAGACAATACAAAAGGGGACCGGGCCCCGGCCTGCCGACTGGCAGGCATGTCCGGCGGCCTTCTGTACAGGGGTAGCGATGGAAACGGAGGTCAGCGGCCCCCTTCGGGGCCCCGGCCTCGGCTTTCCGCCTTGGACCTTTCAGCGGCCTCGCGCCGCCTCTCTGGAAAACCGTGCCGGCCCGGCCGGGCCGGCACGGAATGGATCAGAACTGGCTCTCAGATCACTCCACGTCCATGTCCGGCTTGTTGAACTCGCCGAATAGCTCCTCGTTGCTGGGCATATCCTCGGGCAGAGGACGGGCCACCCAGGTGGTGTTCATGTAGTGCTTCAGGCAGATGTTCTCGGACACGATGTTGCCGCCCCAGGTGCCGCACCCCATGGAAGACGTGGGAGGCATGCCGTTGGTGGAAGAACCGGAGTTTCCGCGGTTGTTGGGCTGGCGCACCATGATGCGGGACACGGGGGCGCACATGCCCAGACGATGGATGTGGTCGTCGTCGAAGGAGTAGATGCCGCAGCTGTGGCCCTTGCCGCCCACGTTGAACATGGCCTGCATCATGGTCAGTGCGTTCTCAAACTCCCCGTAGTACTTGAACAGGGTCAGCAGAGTGGTCAGCTTCTCGCTGGAGAAGAAGTGCTCCTTGCCCACGTTCTCGATGCCGCCGCCGGTCACAGCGATGAACTTCCGGTCAGCCGGGATCTCGAACCCAGCGGCCTCCGCCAGCTTCTGCGGGCTGATGGCCACGGTGTTGGGCAGGCGGTGCCCAGCCTCGTCCCACATGACGGCCTTCAGCTTCTCAGCCTCTTCCTCGTTGGCCAGGTAAGCGCCCTCCTTCACCAGGGCGGCTACGAACCCGTCGTACACGTCCTCGTGGATGATCAGGTTGCCGTCGCAGGAGCAGCCGGAGCCGAAGTCGGAGCACTTGGAGATCCGGGTGTTCATGGCAGCCTCAGCCTGACGCTCGGGGGTGTTGCAGGTGTTGTCGATGATGACAGTCGCGTTGCCGGCGCCGGAGCCGTAGGCCGGCACACCGGAGGAGTATGCGGACTTGACCATGGGACGACCGCCGGTGGCGATGACCAGGTCGCAGCGCTTCATCAGCTCCTGGGTCAGGGTGATGCTGGGCTCCTCGATGCCCTGGATGATGTCGGCGGGAGCGCCCTCACGCACCAGGGTCTCACGGATGATGTTGATGCACTTGTTGGTGGTCTTCTTCGCGCGCGGATGGGGGCTGCAGATGATGACGTCACGGGCCTTGATGGCGTAGATCACCTGGCCGGCAGGGGTCAGGCAGGGGTTGGTGGTGGGCACCAGGGACGCGATCACGCCCACAGGCTTGGCATACTTCACGATGCCCTTCTCAGGGATCTCCTCGATCACGCCCACGCTCTTCTGACGCAGGCAGTCCCGCAGGATCAGCTTCAGCTTGTTCCGCTTGTTCCGCTTGGTCACCTTGTCGCCCAGGCCGGTCTCGTCCACCGCCTCGTCAGCCAGGTTCGCCCAAACCTTCATGTCGATCACAGAAGCGGCGACCGCCTGGCACAGCCGGTCCACGCGCTCCTGGTCATAGGTGGCGATGATCTCCGCCGCAGCGCGGGCCTTAGCGACCATCCCGTCCAGCATTTCGATCTGCTCAGGAGTGACTTCTTTCGCCATTGTAATGATCTCCTTTTCCTTATTATTTGCCGGACCTCCGTCCAGCTTTCCTTACTGTCGCCATTATACCACTTCTTCCTCTCCCGTCCAATACTTCATTTCAATGGTCTTGATAGAAGTTTTTTATCCTGACACTGGAACACCAGGCTGGAGAGAAAAAAGCACCTTCCTCCGGCGTATGGGACAGCGCGGGAGGGAAGGTGCTTTTGGCAGGGAGGGATATCCTTAAGGTTTACGGATAAAGGCCTCGTACAGGCAGATGACAAATCCAATGACCCCCATAGCGCAAAAAACGAGGTAGGGGATCAGCAGCTCGTTGCCAAGCAGCGCTGCAAGGGTGCCCGTCATGCCGTTATAGGTATATTGATTTTGGGACAGATACAAGCTGAAGATAAGGTATCCGAGGCTGCCTGTCAGAAACAGCATACCGCCGAAATGGGATCTTTTCATAGGTGTCTCACTCCTCATCCAGCTTGAGGACTGCCATGAAAGCTTCAGTGGGCAGTTGGACTGTGCCCAAGGTACGCATTTTCTTTTTGCCTTCCTTTTGCTTCTCCAGCAGCTTCTTCTTGCGGGTGATGTCGCCGCCGTAGCACTTGGCCAGCACGTCCTTCCGCATGGCCTTGACGGTCTCCCGGGCGATGATCTTGCCGCCGATGGCCGCCTGGACCGGGACCTCAAAGAGCTGGCGGGGGATGTTTTCCTTCAGCTTCTCGCAGATGCGTCGGGCCCGGGCATAGGCCTTGTCCCTGTGGGCGATGAAGCTGAGGGCGTCCACCTGGTCTCCATTGAGCAGCAGGTCCACCTTGACCAGTTCGCTGGGCTCATAGCCCTCCAGCTCGTAGTCCAGGGAGGCATAGCCCTTGGTGCGGGCCTTCAGGGCGTCAAAGAAGTCGTAGATGATCTCGCCGATGGGCATGGAGTAGTGCAGCTCCACCAGGTTGGTGTCCAGATACTGCATGTCCTTAAACACGCCCCGGCGGTCCTGACACATGGGCATGATGTTGCCCACATAGTCGGGGGGAGAGATGATGGAGACCTTAGCATAGGGCTCCCGGGCCTCCAGGATGGCGCCGGGATCGGGGTAGTTGTGGGGGTTGTCCACCCGCACCACGGTGCCGTCCGTCTTGGTGACCTCGTAGATCACGGAGGGGAGGGTGGTGACCAAGTCCAGGTCGAATTCCCGCTCCAGCCGCTCCTGGATGATCTCCATGTGGAGCATGCCCAAAAAGCCGCAGCGGAACCCAAAGCCCAGGGCAATGGAGGACTCGGGTTCGAAGGACAGGGAGGCGTCGTTGAGCTGGAGCTTATCCAAGGCATCCCGCAGATCAGGATATTTGGAGCCGTCCTCGGTGTAGATGCCGCAGAAAACCATGGGCTGGGCCGGCCGATAGCCGGGGAGGGGGGCTGCAGAGGGACAGTCGGCGCCGGTGATGGTGTCACCCACCTGAGTGTCCTTTACGTTCTTGATAGAGGCGGTGAACCAGCCCACCTCACCGGCGGTGAGCTGCTGGCAGGAGTCCATGCCCAGGGGGCGGAGATACCCGCAGTCCAGCACCTGATAGCTGGCACCGGAGGCCATCATTTTGACCCCCATGCCCTTTTTCAGCGTGCCCTCCATCACCCGGAAATAGACGATGACGCCCAGATAGGGGTCATACTGGCTGTCAAAGATCAGGGCTTTCAGGGGGGCGTCCGGGTCGCCGGCGGGGGCGGGGACGTTCTGCACGATGTCCTCCAGCACAGCGGGGATGTTGATCCCCTGCTTGGCAGAGATCTCCGGCGCGTCCAGGGCGGGCAGGCCGATGATGTCCTCCACCTCGTGCTTGGCCTTCTGGGGGTCGGCGGCGGGGAGGTCGATCTTGTTGAACACGGGCAGGATCTCCAGGTCGTGCTCCAGGGCCAGATAAGTGTTAGCCAGGGTCTGGGCCTCCACACCCTGGGTGGAGTCCACCACCAGCACCGCGCCCTCGCAGGCGGCCAGGGACCGGGACACCTCATAGTTGAAGTCCACGTGGCCCGGGGTGTCGATCAGGTTCAGGGCATAGGTCCTGCCGTCCTCCGCCTTGTAGTCCAGGCGGACGGCCCGGGCCTTGATGGTGATGCCCCGCTCCCGCTCCAGATCCATGTTGTCCAGCAGCTGGGACTCCATCTCCCGCTGGGGGACGGCGTCACACAGCTCAATGAGCCGGTCAGACAGCGTGGATTTTCCGTGGTCGATGTGGGCGATGATGGAAAAGTTGCGGATCAAAGATCGGTCAGTCATAAAAGGAAACCTCCTTGGGAAGATCCACGGCCCCGTGGAAGCGGGGCGTGTGGGAAGAAGAGGGCTCTACTCCGATAGGATCAGCGGCCCCTATTTTACCGGATAAGGGTGTTCTCCGTCAAGGTCTCTTCCCGGGACTCCTCGGCGGAGAAGTAGTAGCGCAGGATGTCCGCCGCGATGCTGGCCAGAGTGGAGCCGCTGCCGCCCTTCTCCACCACCAGGGAGATGGCGATCTGCGGATCGTCATAGGGGGCGAAGCAGACGAAAACAGCGTTGGATTCCGTCTCGGCGTTCACCTGGGCGGAGCCGGTCTTGGCGCCCACCTGGACAGGAAGGTCCTGGAAATAGCGGGCCAGAGAGCCCTTCCCGGTGGTCAGGGCCAGCATCCCCGCTTTCACCGCATCCAGATTCTCCGGCTGGATGTCGATGGAGTCCAGCACCTCCGGTTCGTAGGTGTAAAGCACCTGGGAGAAGTCGCTGGATTTGACCTCCTTGAGGAGATGGGCAGAGTACCGGGTGCCCCCGTTGACCAGGGTGGCGATGTAGTTGGCCAGCTGGAGGGGGGTGAACTGGCTGCTCTCCTGGCCGATGGCCACCGACAGGGTGCTGCCCTCGTACCAGGTCTGCCCCATGGACTGAGTGTACTCCGGTCCGGCCATGACGCCGGTCTCCTCATACAGCTCGATGCCGGTGGGCTCCCCGAGGCCGAATTTGGCGGCAAACTCCTGGAGCCCCTGAATGCCCACCCGGCGGCCCACATCGAAGAAGAATACGTTGCAGGAGACCTCCAACGCCTCGGACACATTCACCAGGCCGTGCTTGCGCCGGTACTGGCGCCAATACCAGCACTGGGGGCCGTCGTCCTGATAATACGTGTAGACGCCAGTGTCCATGATCTCGGTATCCGGCTCAATGATCCCGCTCTCCAGTCCGGCGACAGCGGTGACCATCTTAAAGGTGGAGCCGGGGGCATAGACACCCTGGAAAGCACGGTTCAGGAAGGGCTTGAGGGGATCGGCGCTGTTCTCCGCCAAATCGGCAGAGTAGGTGGCCAGGTGATAGGAGGGGTAGGAGGCGGAGGCCAGCACCTCTGCCCGGTTCACGTCCATCACCACGCAGGCGGCGCCCTCTGTGTCCTCACTGGCCAGCTGGGGAATAGCCTGGGAGAGGATGTCCTCCACCTGCTTCTGAAGGTCGATGTCGATGGTGAGCACCACGTTGTCCCCCGGCTGGGGGGCGGTGGTCCACTTCTCGGACACCACCTTGCCGCTGGTGTTCCGCTCCACCTCCCGGACCCCGGCGGTGCCCCGCAGGTAGGACTCGAAAGCCAGCTCGGCCCCCTCCTTGCCGACAGTGTCGTCCATCTCATAGTCCGGCGTGCCGTCCCCGTCCAGATCCAGGTCCTTATATGCATCCCAGTTCTCAATAGCCCCCACCCGGCCCAGCAGATGGGCAGCGTATTCGGTGTTGTAGGTGCGGACGGTGGCGGCCTCGATCTCCACGCCGGAGAGGCCCTGCTCCTTCACCTTAGAGATGAAGTCGATGTCTACGCCCTCCGCAAAGACATAGGGAGGCCAGCTGTTCACCATGGAGCGGTAGTACAGCTCGTACAGTACTCCGGCCACGGCGCGCATATCCGCGCCCTCCAACTCCAGCTGAAAGCTCTCCCGCATTTTTTCCAGCAGTTCCTCGGTGGTGGGAAGGGGGGCGCCCTGGGCCCCGTCGGCGGTGGGGTCATCGATCCACTTCATCTTTACCGCAAGCCGCCCCAGGCGGGTGAGGCTGGTGGTGGGGCTGCCCTCTTCATCGGTGGTGGGATACTGGAAGGGGGTGTCCGTGGTGTAGCGGAAGGGGGGCTGGGCGGTAATGGGGAGGGTGTCCTCCCACTCCACGCCGGCATCCCGGGCAATGCGGATCAGGGCCAGGAGGATGTCGTTGCGGTTTTTCTCCATGGCGTCGGTGTTCAGGGCGACCTGATAGGTGACCCGGTTGGAGACCAGCACCCGGCCGTACCGGTCCAGGATGTCCCCCCGGGCGGCCTCCACGGTCTGGGTCTCCGCGATGCTGTTCTGGGAGCGGGCCAGATACTCCGCCCCGTGGATCATCTGGGCGTCATAGAGGGAGGAGCCCAGCCCGAACAGAATGACGGCCAGCAGGAGGAGCATCCCCAGCCCCCGACGGTGAAATTGTTTTTTCTCCATGGCGCACGCCCCCTTTCAGAGCGGACAGGTCACGCCAGGCGGGTGCCCCCCACCCGGCGGAAGATGGATTGGAAGATGAGATAGACCAAGGGCATCCAGCACAGAGACCAGAGGAACTCCGGTACCGCCACCTGGAGCAGCGACTGGATGGGGGCGATCTGGGTGAACAGGCCGGCCAGCAGGCGGACGACCTCCTGCACGGCCAGGACGGCCGCGGAGCAGATCAGGCAACCCAGGAAGTTCTGGTTCAGGGCATACTGGGAGACGATGCCCACCAGGAAGCCGGCCAGCGCCATGCCGAAGACCAGCAGGCTGCTGCTGCCCGGGTAGGCCAGCGTCCAGAGCAGACCTACCGCCAGTCCAAAGCCGGAGCCGGGAAGGGCCCCCTCCAGCACCGCCACGGCGGAGACCGCCAGAGGCAGAAGGGTGGGAGTGATCCCCAGCAGGGGATAGCGGCTGAGGACAAAGGCGTCCAGCACCCAGATAGGGAAGAGCCCCAGGGCGTAGATGCACCACTTATAGATTTGGTCTCGTCGGGTCACAGGGGCGCCCCCTTTTCGGAAAAGATCGGGAGAGAGACGGCAGGAAACGCGGCGGCGTCACTCCACGATGTCAAAGCTCTTGATGACAAAGACTTCCACCAGGCTGTCCAGGTCCACATCGGGCTCCACCACCGCGTAGCGGTTCATGCCGGAGGGGTCGGTGAAGACGGCCTCCACGGTGCCCACCACCAGGCCGGAGGGGAACACGTCCCCCTTGCCGGAGGTCACCACCTCGTCCCCTGCTACCAGCTGGGCACCGTCGGGCAGATAGCTCAGCTTCAGCTTGCCCTGGCTCATCAGGGTGAAGTCTCCCTCCAGGATCCCGGCACTGTAAGTGCGGGTGACCTGGCCGCCGATCTCGATGTCGGTATTGATCAGGGTGGAGACCTTGGACCAGTTCAGACCCACCTCAGAGACCACCCCCACCAGGGTGCCTGTCTCGGTGATCACGCAGTCATTGACCTCCAGACCCGCGCTGCTCCCCTTGCCGATGGTGAGAGTGGAGTCCCAGTTGGTGGAGGAGCGGGCGGTGACCTTGGCGGACTCAAAGACGAAGTCCCTCCGCTTGGCCTGCAGATCCAGCAGCTCCCTCAGCTGCTCGTTCTCCCGGCTGGCCTCCTGGCCCTCCCGGGCCTGCTCCTCCAGCTCAGCGACCTGGCGCTCCAGGTCCTGGATCTGCTGCTCCATCTCCTCATAATGAAAGACATAGGCACGCACGCCGTCGGCCCAGTCCAGCACGGCGCTCACCCCATTGCGGATGGGGGTGGTGATGAAGCCCACCGCGTTGGAGAGAGGGTCGGCGTTGCCCCCCATCACGGCGGACACGATGCCGATCAGCACCGACAGCAGCAGGGCGATGATCAGGAGCAGCAGGCCATTCTGCCGCAGAAAATGTTTCATGGACGCCCCTCCTGTCCTCCGGTGAGCACATCGATCCCCACCTGGCGCAGCATGCCGGCCAGCAGGCAGGTGGGCAGGCCAACCACATTGTGGTAATTCCCGTCGATCCCCTCCACCAGCACACAGCCCCGGCCCTGGATGCCGTAGGCCCCGGCCTTGTCCATGGGCTCGCCGGTGGCGATATAGGCCGAGATCTCAGACTGGGTCAGCGGGCGGAAGCGGACCTGGGTAGCCTCGTGGGCGGTGCGGCTGAAGGTCCCCCGCCGGACCGTGACCCCGGTGTAGACTGTGTGGGCCCGGCCGGAGAGCAGGGAGAGCATCCGGGCGGCATCCGCTGGGTCCCGGGGCTTGCCCAGCACGGCACCGTCCACCGCCACCACCGTGTCGGCGGCAATGACCACATCGTCCGGCCCGGCCTGGACAGCCACCTCCTCCGCTTTCTGGCGTGAGAGGACCTCCACCAGCTGGGCGGGGGACAGGCCCGGGGAAGCGATCTCCTCCCCCAGGGCGGGGACGACTTCAAATTGTGGGACCCCCATCTGGGCCAGCAGCTCCCGCCGCCGGGGGGATTGGGAAGCCAGGATAATGGACATGAGAACACCTCGAAATTCCATGAATTGGAGCGCGGGGACTCAGCCCTCCATCTGGGCGCTCTCCGGCCCTGCCTCCAGGGAGCCGGTGACATGGATGGAGTGGCCCCAGAACAGATCCCCGTCGTTGAACCAGAACTCGAACCCGCCCTGGGGCAGCAGCTGGATGGACTCCAGCTCCATGCGCTCCATGAACTGCTCCTGGGTGACCAGCGGCGCGCCGCTGTCCTCGTCCTCCTCCTCCCGGGCGTCCGCCGCCCAGTCGTTGGCCAGGGAGAGCAGCTCTTGGGCGGCATAGGAGCGCACCCGGTGGTCCCAGTCCGCCTGACTGGCCATCAGGGCCCGTCCGGTCTCCTGGGCGGAGGCCATCTCCTCCGGCACGCCCCGGTCGAAGTCCAGGGCGATCTCGCTGCCCAGCCAGTCCACGGTGGCCTCGAACCAGTCCACAGTGCGGTTCAAGGTGAAGGTGCCCAGCCCCTCCACCCAGGTGCTCACAGGCTTTTTCTGCTCATCCAGGATGGCCTTCAGGTCGGGGTCGAAGCCGGGCTGGGGCAGCTCCAGCATCAGCAGGCGGCTGCCGTCCACAGAGAGCCGGGCCCGGCACTTGATGATGAAGTCCCGGGGCACCCGCTGGCGCAGATAGTCCATCAGACGGTCGTCTGCCAGGGCTACCAGGCGGAAGTCACCCTGGTGGATGTCAGGGCTGTCCTCCTCCATCCAGGCGGTCAGGCCGATGGAGGCGGTCCACAGCTTCTCCCCCTGGCTGCGCCCGCCGCCGAAGCCGCTGGCCCCGGTGACGGCCAGGATGTTCAGCTCCTCCGGCAGAAAGTCCTGGCCCAGGGCGCGGAACTCCTGGGGGACCTCCGCGGCGTCCTGCCGCGTCTGCCCCTCCTGAGCCCCCCTCTGCTGCCGCTGCTGTTCCTCGGGGATCTCCCCGCCCTTTTTTTTGAAAAATCCGAACATGGCCCAAACCCTCCTCTCTCAGCGAATCTCTATTTCCCGGTGGAGCCGAAGCCACCGGCGCCCCGCTGGGTCTCATCCAGCTGGTCCACCATCTTCACCTGGGCCTGGACCACCGGGACCACCATTAGCTGGGCGATGCGGTCAGCGGGCTGGATGACGTAGTCTGCGTCCCCGGAGTTCTGGAGTCCCACCAGGATCTCTCCCCGGTAGTCGCTGTCGATGACGCCCACGCAGTTGGCAGGGGCGATGCCGTGTTTGATGCCCAGGCCGCTGCGGGCGAAGACCAGGGCCACATAGCCGGCGGAGGGGAGGGCGATGGCGATGCCAGTGGGGATCACCGCCCGCCCGCCGGCGGGGATGGTCACCGCCTGGTCCACACAGGCATGGCGATCCATGGCGGCGGCGCCGGCGCTGGCGTAGAAGGGGGCGGGGATCTCTGTCCCGATCTTGGGGGAGAGGGCTTTGACGTTCAGTTCCATAATGATCGGCTCCTTTGCGGTCAGTTAGTATCAACAGTCAGATGGGGCGGTCCGGGGACGGCTCCTGGATGTCCACCGTCCGGACGTACCGCCGCAGGGGGAATTCCCCGTCGTGTCCCTCCCCGGAGAGAGTGCGGGACATGCTGCCCGGCGGGGCGATCCGGGTCACTCCGGCCCGGACGAGGAGCTGGGTGAGGGCGGGCCGGTCCTGGGCCGGACAGAGCAGCCCCGCGGTCTGGAGACGGCCCTTCTGCCGCCTCAGGACAGGGAGCAGAGCCTTCCGGGCAGACACTTCACTAGCACATTGCCGTGGAGGGGGGAGAGCTCCAGCTCCCGGTCCTCCCGCAGGGTGAGGGAGCAGCCCCGGCCGGGAAACAGGGTGCCGGGCAGCCGGTCGGCGGCGTGCTCCAGCCGGGTCTCCCAAGCGTACAGGCTCCCCTCCCCCTTCTCTCCAAGGGCAGCACGGAAGCGGTCCGCTGCCCGCTCCAGCAGGGGGAGAAAGCTCCGGCAGAAGGCCTCCCCCTCCCCGAGGGCGTCCGTGTCCAGAAAGATGACCTGGCAGGAGGAGCAGAGCAGTCCCCCGGTCTGGATGAGGTGCTCCGCCAGAGCGGAGAGAGCGTCCTCCTCTCCCTCCCACCGGGACAGATAGGCAAAGCTGAGGCGGTGGCCCCACTCCATCAGCTTGCAGCCGGGCGGGGCCAGCTGCCGCAGGGCAGTCACCGCCCCGTCGCCGCCCCACACCACCGCCCCGTCTGCCAGATCTGCCAGCCGTCGCAGGGCGGCGGTGTCCCGGGATGGGATCTGGAAGGCGTAGAGGAAGGGGGCCAGACGGGGCTCCTGCTCCGTCAGCAGCTGAAAGACGGCCAGGGAGAGCCCCTGGTCCCCGGAGGGCAGCTTCACCAGATTGATATTGCCGGTGAGCAGGCCCTCCACTGCGCTGAAGGCGGGCAGGCCGTCTACATTGCCGGCGGTGACATGGAACAGGGTGCCCAGAGGAACGGTCTGGGTGCGGCCGAAGGGCCGCTCCTGAAAGGAGTAGAGCGGGATGCCCAGCTCCACGGCCAGCTTGTATTCCAGGGCCTCCCGCCGGAGCAGGGGGCGGATGTGCGCCACCTCCCGGCGCCCGCCGGGACCGGCGTACCGGAGGATGAGCGGGTCCAGCTCTCCCCGATCCAGCCGCTCCCCCACAGCCTGGAGGGCGGAGATGACGGTCTCCGGCTCCAGGGTCCGGCAGGCGCGGGTCTCATTGACCGCCTCCTCCAGCTCCTCCAGCACCTGGGACAGCTGGCTGTCCGGGAGCAGGCGTCCGTTGGCGAAGATCAAAACCCCTCCCCCTTTCCCAGCAGGTCCGCCGCGCCGGCGGCGCAGGTCTTGATGTCCCCCAGGCCCACCCGGCCCAGCAGGGTCAGGTAGGGGGAGGTCAGGCCGCACCCGCAGGCATCCCCCGGGGTGAGATAGCCCAGGTCGTCAGTGACCACGCTGGTGACCGGAGTGGCCCGGATGAGGGGGGAGATGAGGTTGACCAGCCCCACCTGTCCCATGGGCAGGGGCTCCAGGGTGGCCGGGTCACGGATCAGGACCCGGGAGTAGATGGGCACATGGAAGTGGTGCCTGGGGCAGGTGTTATAGAAGATGGGGTGCTCTACGGCGCCGAACAGCTCATGGATGTCCTCCTCCCCCACCCCCAGCACCCGCCGGACCAGGGAGTAGAGCACTGACTTGTCCACCTGCTGCTGCCAGTGCTGCTTCCAGCCCCCGGCCAGCAGGATCTTGGAACCGGGCCGCAGGCGCAGAGAGATGCCCAGCTCTTCCATCCGCTTCAGTCCAAACCAGAGATAGGAGGGGAAGCCCACGATCCGGGTGGGGAAAGGAGAGCAGGAGAACCGCTCCAGGGCCTCCACCGCACCGTCCAGGTCAGGGACGTAGCCCTCCCCCTGCCAGCGGAGGGCATAAAAGCGGCGGAGGGGCGGGGCGAAGAAGGTCATGCCGAACATGGTGCGGGTGACGCCGGCAGAGCTGCGCCGGTCTGGCTTGTAACCCAGCACCACATAGTTGGCGGGGCGGAAAGAGATGAGCCGGTGCCGCCAGCCCAGCCGGAGGACCATGGGGACCTCCGCCCAGATGCAGCCCAGGTCGAAGCCCACCTGGCTGAAGGTGCCGCTGGTCCCCGAGGAGGTGACCTTCATCACCATCCGCCGCCGGGGCATGGAGAAGAGGGCATGGCGCTTGAAGAACAGGGTGGGCAGCATGGGCACCCGGACCAGGTCGTCCATGGTGCGCAGCTGGTCCGGGGAGAAGCCCAGGTGCTCCGCAATGGCCCGGTACTGGGGGCAGCGGGCCATGTGGAAGGCGCAGCAGTCCGCCGTCGCCTGGAGAAAGAGCTGGTCTGTGCTGGGCAGGTCATAGGGCCCGCGGTGCCAGAACAGGCGCTGCCGGCTGAACATAGGGGGGACCTCCTCTCCGCGTTCCGCGCTTTATTCTACCCCCCGGTAATACAGGCCCCGGGTGTAGTCGTTGGGCTGATAGCTGCCCCGGCCCAGGTAGCGCTCCAGCACCTGGACGCACTCCCGGGCGTTCTCGGTGGTGAACATCAGACGCCCTGCCCAGAGACCCAGGCGCTGCCAGTCTCCGGCCTTGTCCGCCAGGAACAGCTTCTTGGAATTGAGGATCTCATTGCGGCAGCCCGGGGCTTTCACCACAGGGAAGCGCTCCCCCTTCCGGTCGGTAAGGAGGTTCACGTTGGCACAGGTGTGCCGGCCGCTGTGGTTGTGGATGATACAGTTCTCGGTGATCATCAGGGGCAGGCGGCCGTAGACCACCAGCTCGGTGTCCAGCCCCTTGGACAGGTCCCGGATCTGGGCCAGCTTCAGCTCAAAGGAGAGAGTGGCGGAGCGGAAGCCCAGGCGCTTGAGCTCCTTCAGCGTCTGGCCGTTGAATACCCCCAGACCGTAGTCCCCCCGCAGGGTGAAGCCCAGCTCCGCCGCCCGGCGGGCACTGTCCAGGGTGCCGGCCAGGGCGTCGATCACCCCCATCGCCCGCAGCCGTTCCAGCTCCTGGAAGAGGGTGGGTGCCTCCCGGTCGGTGCAGATGCGGGGCAGCAGGGCGGCCACCCGCACCCCGGCCTTCTGGGCCTGCTCCACCACCTCCGGGTGGGCCGCCCCCTCCCCGGCGGGGAGGTAGAGGAGGGCGGGGGCGAGGCGGAGCAGCTCCGGGCTGACCTGTTCGGCGGCGCGCACAGAGAGGGTGTAGACAGGGGGCTGCTTCCGGTTCTCATAGCGCACCCCGGGGCGGAAGGGCTCGCAGCGGCGCTCCGGCAGTGCGGTGCGCTGCCGGCCCAGCTCCTCCAGAGCCTGCCGGCGCAGGGCGTTGAGAGCCGACAGGGGGAGGGAGAGCCCTTCATCCACGTGGACGGTGACCTTCTCACAGGAGAAGGGAGTCCCTCCGGTGCGGGAGAGCTGTCCCTCCACCTTCTCACGGGTCAGGGGGACGTTCACCGCCTCCTCCGGCACCGGGCCGGTGACGGAGGCCAGATGCTCCTGAGCGTCCTGGACGGCCACCTGGGCGGGCTCCCCCCGGCGGAGCATGGCGTACATCCGCACCGGCTCCTTCCGGTTCTCCCCGCTCTCATAGGTGGCCCGGGCCTGGGTGAACAGCTCCCGGGGCTCCGCCTCGTCCTGACGGGTGCCGAACATCTCCGGCCCCGTCTGCCCCAGAAAGTAGCCGTCCGTGAAGCCGTCCCGGGAGAAGGCGGAGCGCAGCTGCTCCAGCTCCTCGGCCGTGGGCTCCCGCCCCTCCCGGATGGCCCGGGCATAGATGCCAGTGACCACGGCCACATACTCGGGGCGCTTCATCCGCCCCTCGATCTTAACACAGGCCACCCCCATCTTCCTCAGTTCCCGGAGGTGGCCTGCCAGGGACATGTCCTTCAGGGACAGGGGGCTGCCGTCTGCCTTGTTCCCCCAGCCGTACTTCAGCCGGCAGGGCTGGGCACACAGCCCCCGGTTGCCGCTGCGTCCCCCGATGACGGAGGAGAAGAAGCACTGGCCGGAGTAGCACATGCACAGGGCCCCGTGGGCGAACACCTCGATCTCCACCGGAGAGCGGGCGCAGATGTACTCGATCTGGTCCCGGGACAGCTCCCGGGAGAGGACCACCCGGCTCATCCCCAGGTCGGCGCACTGCTTCACCCCGTCCAGGCTGTGGACTGTCATCTGGGTGGAGGCATGGACCGGCAGGTCGGGCACCGTCTGCCGAAGCATCCGCAGCACCCCCAGATCCTGGACCAGTACCGCGTCCACCCCCATGGCGCTGGCCTGGGCGGCCTCCTGAGCGGCGCCGGCCAGCTCCCGGTCGGTGAGCAGGGTGTTCAGGGTGAGGAACACCTTGACGCCCCGCAGATGGCAATAAGAAACCGCCGCCGCAGCTTCATCCCCGGTGAAGTTCTTCGCGTTGCGGCGGGCGTTGAAATCCCCATATCCCAGATAGACGGCGTCTGCCCCGTTCTGCACGGCGGCGGTGACCGCCTCCATGGACCCGGCAGGGGCGAGAAGCTCCAGCATAAGGCACCTCCCGTAAAGATCCGCCCTCAGGCGGCGCGTCCGCAGGGAAGAGGGGCCCCCGTCCCCGGCGGGGAACCCCTCTCCTGCGCTTATTTGTGGTTCTGGAGCTTGAAGATCTCCCGCTTGGCCTCGGAGAGCTCCATTTTCAGCTTGGTGGCCTCCTCCAGATACTCCTTGATCTGGCGGCGCAGGTTTTCGGCGGCCTCCTGCTCCTTGAAATACTGATCCGCGATGTTCATGGCGGCCAGAACGGCGCCGTCCGCCTGGGAGAGACGGCCCTGGGAGAGGACCTCCCGCATCTGGCTGTCCACATGGGCGGCCACCCGGCGGACATAGTCCTCGCCCTCGGCGGCCACCATGGTGTATTCCTGTCCCGCGATGGAGACGGTGATCTTGTTTTTCATCGTGAAGCCCCTCCCGGTCTCTGCTGTTTCAAGATGGCAATCATTATACCACAGAACAGGCCGCTTGAAAAACAAATTTACCATGAATTTTTTATTTTTTTGCCCTTGGGATTTTGGAGGTTTACGCCGGGGCGATTTTAGAGTAAAATGGTCGCAGACTTTTGTGGAAGGGAGGGGCATGGGATGACCGGACCCCTGATGCCGGGCAGCATCCTGTCCATGCCGGCGGCGGCGGCCGAGCGGCTGATCCGGCTGGACAGCGGAGACGCCGCCCTGCTGTATCTCTACCTGCTGGGCCACGGGAACGCCGCCGGCCTGAACTGGCCCCGGGAGCGGCTCCAGGGGGCGCTGGACCTGCTCTCCGCCCAGGGAATGGCGGGGGCGGAGGGCGCTCCGCCGCCCCCGGCACCCCCTGTTCAGGAGGCGCTGCCCCCCGAATACACCACCCAGGACGTCACTGCCGCCCTCCAGGAGGCGGGCTCCACCTTCTCCGCCCTGGCGGACGAGGTGGAGCGCCGCCTGGGCAAGCGGCTGTCTGCCAATGACCTGAAGATCCTGCTCACCCTGTATGACCACTTGGCCCTGCCCGGCGAGGTGATCCTGATGCTGGTCACTTGGTGCATCGAGGAGACGGAGCGGAAGTACGGGCCGGGGCGGCGCCCCTTCCTCTCCCAGGTGCGCAAGGAGGGCTTTGCCTGGTCCAGGCAGGGCATCGACACCGTGGAGGCGGCGGAGGCCCACCTGAAAAAGCTGGCTCAGCTGCACACCCGGGAACGGGAGGTGCTGCGGCTGCTGGACATCCCGGCCCGCCCCCTGGTGGAGCGGGAGAGGACCTATATCGCCGCCTGGCAGGATATGGGCTTTGACAACGAGGCCCTGCGCCTGGCCTATGAGAAGACGGTGATGAAAAAGCAGTCTATGGACTGGGGCTATATGAACGGCATCCTGCGCCGCTGGCACGAGAAGGGGCTGCACACCGTGGCGGCCATCCAGGCCGGGGACGGCCTGCGCCGGAACCGGGGCGGGGCGCCGACCCAGGGGCGGACTCCTCAGCCCGGAGAGGAGCGCCGGGTGCGGGAGGACATGGAGCGGATGCGCCGCCTGATGGAGCAGATGAAGCGGGAGGAGGAATAAGAGATGTCATATGACCCTGCGGTCCTGCGTCGGGCCACCGCCCGGCTGGGGGGGGAGCGCCGCGCCCGGGAGGAGACGGCGCCTATACACATCT
>NZ_LN866274.1:861462-957941 GCF_001244495.1 Clostridium phoceensis
CCGGCTGTCGGAGATCGACCGGCAGCTGCGGGGCACCATGACCGAGCTGTTTGCCGCCTCCCTGCGCCGGGGGGAGGGGGGCGCTCCCACGGTGGAGGAGGTGCGGCGGAAGAACCTGGCCCTCCAGCAGGAGCGGGCGGAGCTGCTGGCCCGCATGGATCTGGCGGAGGACGCCCTGGATGACAAGCCCGCCTGCCCCCTGTGCGGGGACACGGGCTGGAGGGGCACTGAGATGTGCCGCTGCCTGCGGGCGCTGTGCGCCCAGGAGCAGATCCGGGAGCTGTCCAAGCTGCTGGACCTGGGGGAGCAGTCCTTCGACACCTTCCGGATGGACTATTACAGCACCAGCTTCTGGCCCGAATGGGGCACCTCCCCCCGGGAGAACATGGAGCTGGTGTACGAGGTGTGTCTCAACTATGCCCAGAAGTTCGGCCGCTTCTACTTCAAAAACCTCTTCCTCAGCGGGGCCCCCGGGCTGGGCAAGACCTTCCTATCTGCCTGCATCGCCCGCACTGTGTCGGAGAACGGACATTCGGTGGTGTATGACACAGCGGGGAACGTGTTCGCGCAGTTCGAGGCCCGGAAGTTCCTCCGGGACAGCGACGACGGCCGGGAGGCCCGGGACGAGACCCGGCGCTATCTGGGCTGTGACCTGCTGATCCTGGACGACCTGGGCAGCGAGCTGACCACCCAGTTCACCCAGTCCGCCCTCTACGAGCTGATCAACGGGCGGCTGGTGGGGGGAAAGCGCACCGTCATCTCCTCTAACCTGTCTATGGAGGAGGCTGCTGTCCGCTACTCCCCCCAGATCGCCTCCCGGCTGGAGGGGGAGTACCACCTGCTCCACTTCTTTGGGGAGGACATCCGGCTCCTGCGGAAGAAACAGCTTTAGAGAAAAAGACCGCCCAGGCCGGGAAAGGGCCTGGGCGGTACGTGTATCTTCAGCTTTTTTCCTGGAAGACGGCGCCGCAGCTGCGGCAGGTGACGGTGATCTTTCCCTTGCCCTTGGGTACCCGGAGCTGCTGACCGCAGCTGGGGCAGCGGAAATAGCGGTGCTCCTTGTCCCGGTGCATGGTGCGGCGGAGGTGGAACCAGTTGATGGCCGGTCCGGCCAGCTGCATAAACTTGGCGTTCTCCGCCCGCCGGCGTGGGAGGTTGCGGGACAACATTCGAAAAAGTCCCCAGACGATCACAACGAGAGACAGCCAGTACAGGGGGAGAAAATTGGTCCAGATAGAAATAAAATAAAAGATCAGATACAGGACCAGCAGGAAAACATTGAGCTGGTCGCCGCCGTACCGGCCGTACATAAAGCGCTGAATGGCATTCCGGATCATGAAAGAGCCTCCTCTGGAAAGCGAGAACCGCCAATTTGGCATGTTGATATGATACCGCGGGAAATGGCGGCGGTCAAGGAACCAATCGTAAACAAAATGTAAACTGTCTTGCGCGGACGGACAAATTGGGCTATACTGTCGAAAAAAGGAGGGCGGCCATGAAGCGGATCGACAAGGAGAACTACTATCTGGACATCGCGGAGACGGTGCTGGAGCGCTCCACCTGCCTGCGGCGGTGCTACGGAGCCATCGTCGTCAAGAACGACGAGATCGTTTCCACCGGGTACAACGGCGCGCCCAGGGGGCGGAAAAACTGCATGGATCTGGGCTACTGCACTCGGGAGGCCATGAATGTGCCCAGCGGAGAGCGGTATGAACTGTGCCGCTCGGTCCATGCGGAGATGAACGCCATCATCTCCGCCGCACGGCGGGACACCTTGGGGGCCACCCTCTATCTGGCCGGACGGGAGGCCAAGAGCGGCGAGCTGCTCCATGACGCCACCTCCTGCTCCATGTGCCGGCGCCTCATCATCAACGCGGGCATAGACCGGGTGGTCATCCGAAACACCGAGCGGGAGTACTCCGTAGTCCATGTGGAGGACTGGGTCCGGGAGGATGACTCCCTGCCCCAGCAGGTCTGAGCGGGAAGGCCCGGCGCGCCCATCCGGCGTGCCGGGCCTTTTTCTGCCCTCCGGGCGGAGCGGAAAATCCCCCAAGCAAAAAATATGAGAGAAATGATGGCAAAATAAATAAAAAATTTGTCGAAATATGGGAGCACGTTATGAAAAGAGTAAAAATGTCTGACAATAAATTTGTGGTAAATGTGAATAAATCTTGACAGAGACCGCAGTTGCCTTTACAATATGAACAGGACACAAATGAAAAACATGGGGGAAGTTTTTCAGTTGTCGCAAGGATGCTCCGCCGCTGTGCGGCACGGCGCGCCTTGCGGCTCATTTTATGCCGAAAAGGCAGCCGCGGCGGTCCGCCGCAGGGAACGCAGGTTCCAAGATCTGAAATTTATGGAGGTGTAAAAACCCAATGTTACCCTATATGATCGGGGGCGTCGTGGCTGTGCTGGCCTTTGTGCTGGGCGGCCTGTTCGGATACCAGCGGCGCAGGGCGACGGCGGAACGGGAGATCGGCTCCGCGGAAGAGGAGGCCAAGCGCATCGTCAACGAGGCGTACAAGAGTGCCGAGAGCAAGAAGCGCGAGGCGCTGGTAGAGGCGAAGGAGGAGATCCTGAAGGCCCGCAACGAGTACGAGCGGGAGGAGAAGGAACGCCGGGCCGACCTGCAGAAGCAGGAGCGCCGGCTGCAGCAGAAGGAAGAGAACCTGGACCGCAAGACCGAGAACATGGAGCGCAAGGAGGAGCATCTCTCCAACCGTTTGGCCAAGCTGGAAGCCACCCAGGCCGAGGCGGAGGAGATCAAGCAGAGCCAGATGGAGGTCCTGGAGCGGATCTCCGGCTTCACCGCCGAGGAGGCCAAGAAGTATCTGCTGGATCAGCTGGAGGCCGATGTGACCCACGAGTCTGCCATGAAGATCAAGGAGATCGAGGCCCGCTTCAAGGACGAGGCGGACACTAAGGCCCGGGAGATCATCTCCCTGGCCATCCAGCGCTGCGCCGCCGACCACGTGGCGGAGGCCACCGTGTCTGTGGTCCCTCTGCCCAATGACGAAATGAAGGGCCGCATCATCGGCCGCGAGGGCCGCAACATCCGCACCCTGGAGACCCTGACCGGGGTGGACCTCATCATCGACGACACGCCGGAGGCCATCACCGTCTCCTGCTTTGACCCCGTCCGCCGGGAGATCGCCCGGCTGGCCCTGGAGAAGCTGATCCTGGACGGCCGCATCCACCCCGCCCGCATCGAGGAGATGGTGGAGAAGGCCAAGCGGGAGGTGGACGCCACCATCAAGGCCGAAGGGGAGCGCGCGGTCTTTGAGACCAATGTCCACGGTCTGCACCCCGAGCTGGTCAAGCTGCTGGGCCGGATGCACTACCGCACCAGCTACGGACAGAACGTGCTCAACCACTCCATCGAGGTCTCCCACATCGCCGGCCTGCTGGCCGCCGAGATCGGCGCCAACGTGGCCGAGGCCAAGCGGGCCGGACTGCTCCACGACCTGGGCAAGTCCATCGACCACGAGGTGGAGGGCTCCCATGTCACCATCGGCGTGGAGCTGGCCAAGAAGTACCGGGAGAGCGAGGGCGTCATCCACGCCATCCACGCCCACCACAATGATGTGGAGCCCAAGACCATCGTCGCCTGCCTGGTCCAGGCGGCCGACGCCATCTCCGCGGCCCGGCCCGGAGCCCGGCGGGAGAATCTGGAGAACTACATCAAGCGTCTGGAGATGCTGGAAGAGATCACCTCCTCCTTCCCCGGGGTGGAGAAGTCCTTCGCCATCCAGGCGGGCCGGGAGGTCCGCATCATGGTCAAGCCCGAGGTGGTCAGCGAGGACCAGATGGTGCTGCTGGCCCGGGACATTGCCAAGAAGATCGAGGACGAGCTGGAGTACCCCGGCCAGATCAAGGTGCATCTGCTGCGGGAGACCAAAGCCATCGAGTACGCGAAATAAGAGCAGGGCGCGCTTCTTTGGAAGCGCGCCCTGATTTTTGTCCCATTTTCAGAAAACTTTCATCTCTCTTTGACCTGCCTTTTATCGGCCTGTGCTATCCTGGACCTACAAAAGACGCTCCGGCATTGGGCGCCAGAGCGGGGGGGAGGAAGAGAAATGGACCAAAGGACAGCGCAGCGTCAGCCGGCCCCGCGGCTGCGCACCAACCTGGACACCGATTTTTTGAAGCTGATCGCCATCCTGTCCATGCTGCTGGACCACATAGGGGCCGTGTTTTTTCCAGAGCACCCCGCCTTTCGCTGGGTGGGGCGGCTGGCCTTCCCCATCTTCTGCTACTGCATGACGGTGGGGCTGCTCTACACCCGGGATATCAAGCGATATCTGGGCCGGCTGGGCCTCTTTGCTCTCATCTCCCAGCCCTGTTACATCCTGGCCACCCACCCCTGGGACTGGCAGACGGAGTGGATGAACTGGAACATCTTCTTCACTCTGTTCCTCAGTCTGCTGGCCATGTGGGGCTTCCAGACGCGGCGGTGGTGGCTCTTTGCCGCAGCATTCCTGTGCGTCAGCCTCTTCAATTTTGATTACTCCGGCAACGGCATCCTGCTGATGCTGATCTTCTTCCTGTGCCGGGAGCGGCCGGGGCTGGGGGCGGGGCTCTATATCCTGTTCTGGCTGCCCGCCCTGTGGAGCGGGAGCCCGGAGGACCCCCGTGCCCTGCTGGCGGCAGGGCACGCGGTGGACTGGACCGCCTTTGCCCTGTTGGCGGCTCCCTTCATCTTCCTCCCCGCCCGGACGGGGATCAGGGTCCCCAAATGGTTCTTTTACGCCTTTTACCCGGCTCACCTGCTGACCATCGGCGTGATCCGGCTGGCCGCCGGGATATGAGGAGAAAGGGAGCGCGGCTGGCCTCGTTTTGGCGGGGGCGGCCGTGTAGACTGTCGATCAGCATTTCTGCACGGTCTCCGTCTCCCCGCCCTGCTGCTCCAGCACGAACCGCTGGAAGTTGCGGACCACAGGAGAGAGGTAGATCCGCTCGTCGCTGACCATGTAGATGCTCCGCTCCCAGGCGGGGCGGGCGATGGAGATGACTTTCAGGGGCAGCTGGTCCAGCAGGTCCATCCGGGGGACCACCGCGATGCCGAAGCCCCGGGCGGCCAGACCGGCCACCACCTCCATCTCCTCCGTCTCGCAGGAGATGCGGGGGCGGGCCTGGAGCTGGCCGAACAGGGCGTCCACCGTGTCCCGCATCCCGGAGCCCCTGGAGAAGGAGACGTAGGGGTAGGACAGGGTCTCCTCCAGATCGATGGACTTCCGCCCGGCCAGAGGGTGGTCCGGGGGCACCACCAGCACCAGGTCCTGACGGACCACCGGCCGGGCACTCAGCCCCAGCTCCGCCGGAGGCATAGAGGAAAAGACCAGGTCGTAGCGCCGCGCCAGAAGGCCGTCCAGCAGCTGCTGAGTGACCCCGGTGCCGAAGGTGAAGTGGATCTCTTTCCCTGGATTCTCCGCCAGGAAGCGGGCGGCCAGGTCGGGTATGAAGTCCACCCCCAGGGGGCGCACCAGCCCCAGGCGGATCAGCCCCTCCCCCTGGGCGCTGCGCCGCAGGGACTCCACCCCGGAGTCCAAGGTGGAGAGGGTGCGCTCCGCGCACACCAGAAACTCCTCCCCCAGCCGGGTGAGAGTGGTGTTGCGGCCGCTGCGCTCGAAGAGGGGGACCCCCAGCTCCGACTCCAGCTGGCCGATGGCGTGGCTCAGGCTGGGCTGAGTGATGAACAGGTGCTCCGCCGCCCGGGTGTAGTGGCGGGTGTGGGCCAGCTCCACAAAGTAGCGCAGATGTGACAGATTCACAAAGGACCCCTCCTTTGGGCCAGTGTACCATATTTTATAGAAAAAATCTATTTTTTGATAAAAAGAATTGATTTGTTTATTTTCCCGCCCTGCGCTACATTGTAGGTAAGAAAAACATGCGCTCCGGCGCGGGAGGATGACAATGATGGAAGAGAGACAGACGGTGCTCCGGGGGGAGCTGGCCCTTTTGCTGGCGGTGGTGATCAACAGCTTTGGCGTGGTGCTGATGCTCCGCTCGGGCTCAGGGATCTCCGCCATTTCCAGCGTGCCCTATGCATTTTCTGAGCTTTTTCCCCGGGTCTCCATGGGGACCTGGACCTATATCTTCCAGGGGCTGCTGGTGCTGAGCCTGATGGTCCTGCGGAAGCGGTTCGTGCCGGAGTACCTGTTCAGCTTTGTGGTGGGCTTCTTCTTCGGCATCATGATCGACTTCCACGAGCTCTGGATCAGCTGGCTGCCCCAGACCCTGCCTCTGCGGGTGTTGTACTTCTGCATCAGCTACCTGGTCATCTGTTTCGGCATCGCCCTGTCCAACCGCTGCAGGATGCCCATTATCCCCACCGACCTGTTTCCCCGGGAGCTGGCGGAGATCACCGGAACGGCCTACTCCCGGATCAAGATCTCCTTTGACGTGATCTGCCTGCTGACGACGGCGGTCCTTACCTTTTTTGGCCTGGGCCGGATCATGGGGCTGGGTGTGGGCACGGTGCTGGCGGCCTTCACCATGGGCAAGTGCATCGGACTCATCGGCGGGTGGATGGACCGCAGGGTGAGCTTTGTCTCTATCCTGAGCCGCCGTCAGGCGGCCGCAGCAGAGGAGGGCTGAACGATGAGATTCCCCACCATGTTTTCGCCCATTCAGATCGGCAGCGTGACGGTGCCCAACCGGTTCGTGGTGCCCCCCATGGCCAATAACTTCTCCGACCCGGACGGGTGCCTCAGCCAGCGGTCCCTGGCTTACTACGCCGCCCGGGCCAGGGGGGGCTTCGGGCTGATCACCATCGAGTCCGCTGTGGTCTATGAGCAGGCCAAGGGCGGTCCGCGGAAGGCCTGTCTCTTTGCCGACCACACCATCGACAGCTTCCGCCGGGTGGCGGAGGCCTGCCACAGCTATGGGGCTAAGGTATCCGTCCAGCTCCAGCACGCGGGGCCGGAGGGCAGTTCTGCCCTCACCGGCCACCCCCTGAAGGCGGCCAGCCCTGTCCCCGCCGCCTGCGGGCGGGAGATCCCCCGGGAGATGCCCAGGGACGAGGTCTACCGCCTGATCGAGTGCTATGGGGACGCCGCCCGCCGGGCCCAGCTGGCGGGGCTGGACATGGTGGAGGTCCACTGTGCCCACGGCTATCTGGTGAGCACCTTCCTGTCTGAGCGCACCAATCACCGCACCGACGAGTTCGGCGGCTGCTTCGAGAACCGGCTCCGCCTGCCCCGGCTGATCGTGGAGAACATCCGGCGCAAGACGGGCGGGATCATGCCCATCCTCTGCCGCATCAACGCCAGCGACGAGCTGGACGGCGGTCAGAGCGTCCAGGACGCCGCCGCGGTGGCCGCCTATCTGGAGCAGGAGTGCGGTGTGGATGCCATCCATGTCTCCCGGGCGGTCCACCTGCGGGACGAGTTCATGTGGGCGCCGGGACAGTTCCACGGGGGCTTCAGCGCCCCGCTGGTGGAGGAGATCAAGCGGGCGGTGACGGTGCCCGTCATCGCGGTGGGCCGCTTCACCGAGCCCCAGTACGCCGAGCTGCTGGTCCGGCAGGGGCGGGCCGACCTGATCGCCTTCGGGCGGCAGAGCATTGCCGATCCGGAGCTGCCCAACCGGGCCAGGGACGGGCAGCTGGAGACCCTGGCCCCCTGCATCGGCTGTCTGCTGGGCTGCGTGCCCAACATGCTCTCCGGCAGGCCCATCACCTGCGCGGTCAACCCGCTGGTGGGCCGGGAGCTGGAGTGGGGCCCGGCAGGGCAGAAAAAGCGGGTGGCCGTAGTGGGCGGCGGTCCCGGGGGACTGTACGCCGCCTGGGCCTGCGCCCGGCGGGGGCACCAGGCGGTGCTTCTGGAGCAGGGGGAGCAGCTGGGCGGCACCCTGCGCATCGCCTCCTTTCCCACCGGAAAGGGGCAGATCTCCGCAGCGGTGCGGTCCATGATCGTCCGCTGCCAGCAGGCCGGAGTGGAGATCCGGACCGGCACCCGGGCCACACCCGAGCTGCTGCGGCAGCTGGCCCCCGACGCTGCCATCCTGGCCACCGGCTCCGGGCCGCTGATCCCGCCCATCCCCGGACTGGACAGCTGCGGCTTCGTCACCGCCCAGGACATGCTGGAGGGCAGGGCAGTGGTGGGCGCCGGGGTCCTGGTGGTGGGCGGCGGCATGATCGGCTGTGAGGCCGCCGAGTTCCTGGGCGAGCGGGGCCACCGGGTGGCGGTGGTGGAGATGAAAGAGGACATTGCCTCCGATGTGCGGCCGGAGCACCGCCGCTGTCTGTTGAAAAACCTCCGGGAATCCCAGGTGCTGGTGCGCACCGGCGCCCGGGTGGAGCGGTTCTACCCCGACGGGGTGGATTATGTCCTGGCCGACGGGACAGAGGGCTCCCTTCGGGGATATGACAGCGTGGTGCTGGCCATGGGGACCCGCAGCCGGGAGGAGCTGAGGGAGCGTATCGCCGCTTTTGTGCCCCAGGTCCTGGTGGTGGGCGAGGCGGCCAGCGCCCCTGGAAATGCCGTCCGGGCCACCGGAGACGCCCTGGATGCGGCGCTGTCCATCTGAGACGGCAGCTCTAAATAAGAGACAGCGCCCCCGCCGGGCAGAAAAGTCCGGCGGGGGCGCTTTGTGTACAAAGGCGGCGCTCGAAGGGGGGAGGCCGGAAAAGGTGCCGCGGCCAAACAGATGTTTGCGCTTTGGGGCAACATGCCGTATAATAGGAAAAACAGTGCCCCGGAAAGGGGAGGGAGGCGGGCCGCCGGGCGGCGGAGCTGCGCTCCAGGGAGGAGACGAACATGCTGCTTCACATATTGGCGGTGGGAGACGTGGTGGGCGAGGGGGGACAGGATATCCTGTCCCGCCGCCTGAGGGAGATCCAGGAGCGGGAGGACATTCACTTCACCGTGGTCAACGGGGAGAACGCCTCCAGGGTGGGCATAACCCCCCGGCAGGCCCGGGGCATCCTGGAGGCCGGGGCGGACGTGATCACCCTGGGCAACCACACCTGGAACCGCCTTCAGATCGCGGACTTCCTGGACAGCGACGGTCATATCCTCCGGCCGGCCAACTACGCCGGCCGGGTGCCGGGCCGGGGCTTCGGTGTATTCCGGGGACCGGCGGGGGTGCGCATCGGCGTGCTGAACCTGATGGGGCGGCTGGAGCTCAACTCCAACTTGGACAGCCCCTTCCAGGCGGCGGACCGGCTGCTCCGCGGCGCCCCCTGCGACGTGGTGCTGGTGGACTTCCACGCGGAGGCCACCAGTGAGAAGGGGGCTATGGCCTGGTATCTGGATGGCCGGGCTCAGGCGGTGTGGGGCACCCACACCCACGTGCCCACCGCGGACTGCCAGCTGCTGCCCAAGGGGACGGGGTTCGTCACCGACCTGGGCATGACGGGCCCCTACCGCTCGGTGCTGGGCATCCGGCCGGAGCACTCCATGAACCTGTTCCTGGGCGGGCTGCCCCGCCGGTATGAGGAGGCGGAGGGCCCCTGCAAGCTGGAGGCCTGCCGCTTCACCATCGACACGGAGAAGAAGCGGTGCGTGGAGGTGCGCCGGGCGGACCTCTGGGAGTGATGCCGGCGGACCGGCCCATTTTGAACGACCAAGAAAGGAATGGAACCATGCTGAAAGTGCTCCACGGGGCTGACTTCCATCTGGACAGCCCCTTTTCCGGCCTGAAGCCTGATGCGGCCGCCCGGCGGCGGGGCGAGCAGCGGGAGCTGCTGGCCCGGCTGACCGATCTGGCCCGGGAGCGGGAGGCCGACCTGGTGCTCCTCTCCGGGGACCTGCTGGACGGGGACCTGGTGTTCCGGGAGACCGTCCAGGCCCTGGCCCGGGCCCTGGGAGAGATCCCCTGCCCCGTATTCCTGGCCCCGGGCAACCACGACTGGTACGGTCCCCAGTCCCCCTATGCCGCGCTGGAGTGGCCGGGGAACGTCCACCTGTTCACCGGCCCGGAGCTGGGGGCGGTGCGGCTACCGGAGCTGGGCTGTACGGTGTGGGGAGCGGCCTTCTGCGCCCCCCGGCAGAGCACCTCCCCCCTGCGGGGCTTTCATGCCCCGGCGGAGGGGGTCCAGCTGGCCGTCCTCCACGGGGAGGTGGCCGCCCAGGGGGACTACGGCCCCATCTCGGAGGAGGACATCACCGCCAGCGGGCTGGACTACCTGGCCCTGGGCCATGTCCACCAGTACAGCGGCCTGCGCCGGGCAGGGGAGACTTTCTGGGCTTACCCCGGCTGCCCCGAGGGGCGTGGCTTTGACGAGCTGGGAGAAAAGGGCGTGCTCTGGCTGGAGGTGGAGAAGGGGCGGACAGAGGCGGAATTCGTCCCCCTGTGCCGTCGGAGGTATCAGATCCTGTCCGTGGACCTGACGGGGCAGGCGGACCCCGCCGCCGCCGTGCTGGCCGCGCTGCCCCCACAGACGGGGGAGGACATCTACCGCCTCCTCCTCACCGGGGAGCGGGGACTGGAGGGGCTGGATCTGGGGGAGCTGGAGCGGGAGCTCTCCCCCAGGTTCTGGGGCCTGACCCTGCGGGACCATACCCGGGCGGCCCGGGCCCTGTGGGAGCGGAAGG
This sequence comes from Clostridium phoceensis, assembly GCF_001244495.1. NCBI lineage: Bacteria > Bacillati > Bacillota > Clostridia > Eubacteriales > Clostridiaceae > Clostridium > Clostridium phoceensis. Next base: position 872,004 of record NZ_LN866274.1, read on the forward strand.
GGGAGGACACCCTCACCGGCCTGTTCCTCCGGGAGATGGAGGGGCGCTGTCAGGCGGAGCCGGAGAATGAGGCGGTGCAGCTGGCGGTCCGGTTCGGACTGGCCGCTTTGGAGCATGGGGAGGACGTGGCACTGTGAAGATCAAACGCATGACAGCCTCCTTCGGGGGGCTGGAGGGGGCGCGGCTGGAGCTGGGCCCCGGACTGAATGTGATCCAGGCCCCCAACGAGGGGGGAAAATCCACCTGGGCGGGCTTTTTGAAGGCCATGCTCTACGGCATCGATACCCGGGACAGGGACCGGAAGGGCTATCTGGCGGACAAGAACCGCTACCAGCCCTGGTCCGGGGCCCCCATGGAGGGGGAGCTGGTCCTCACCTGGCACGGGCGGGACATCACCCTGCGCCGGGGGCGTCAGGGGAACAGCCCCTTTGGGGCATTCTCCGCCGTCTACACCGGTACCGAGGAGCCGGTGCCCGGCCTGACCGGCGACACCTGCGGCCAGCTCCTGCTGGGGGTGGGGCAGGAGGTCTTTGAACGCTCCGCTTTCGTGGGCCAGGGGGGCTCCCTGGCCGTCACCTCCGTGCCGGAGCTGGAGCGGCGCATCGCCGCCCTGGTCTCCTCCGGGGAGGAGGACGTGTCCTTTTCCCAGGCGGAGGGGCAGCTGCGGGAGTGGCTGAACCGGAGGAAGGTGAACAAGAGCGTGGGCCTGATCCCCAGACTGGAGGGGGAGCTGGCCGAGACCGGGGCGGTGCTCTCCCGGCTGGAGGAGGCCAACCGGACCCTGTCCCGCCTGGAGGGGGAGAAGGCGGAGCTGGAGGGCAGGAAGACTGTCCTGGAGGCGGAGCGGCGGACCCACCGCAGGCTGGATGCCCTGGAGCTGGACCGCCGGTACACCCAGGCACGGCAGGATTTGGAGGCTGCCCGGCGGCAGGCTGACGCTTTGGAACGGGAGCAGGCCCGGTACGGCGCCCTGCCGGAGCGGGAGGAGCTGAAGCGGGCCCAGGGAGAGCTGCAATACCTGAAGGTGCTGGAGGAGGAGATACGCCAGGGTGAGGGGGCGCTGCGGGAGGCCGAGGAGGCCTATGAGCAGGCCCGGCGGGAGGCTCTGGACGACCGCTTCAACGGGATGAGCGGGGAGGAGGCCGTCAGCCGGGCGGCCGCCGACGGGGCCCTCTGGCGGGAGGCACTGGAGCGCGCCCGTAGGGAGAAGCGCCGCTTTCCCCTCCTTCTGAGTGTAGGCCTGGCGCTGCTGGTCCTGTCCGCAGCCCTGGGCGCCGTACTGGACGGCAGCTTCCTGCCCTGGCTCCTGGGCGGCGCGGCCTGCTGCGGGGCGCTGGCCCTGGCCGCAGTCCTGGCCCNCTGGAGGGGGCCAGAAGGCTGTTTGACGAGCTGGCGGCCCAGGGCGGGCAGGCCCTGGAGGCCATGCCGGAGGGCCTGACGCGGCCGGAGCGCCCCCCGGAGGAGACGGAGGAGCAGCTGGCGGCCGTCACCGCCGCCCTGGAGCGGGTGGAGCGGCTGAGGAGCATGGCCCTGGGGGAGCAGCGGGCGGTGGGGGACCCCGCCGCCCTGGCCGCCCGCCGGGAGGAGCTCCAGGGGGAGCTGGACCGGCGGAAGACGGAGTATGAGGCCATCAGCATCGCCCTGGATGCCCTGAAGCGGGCCAACACCCAGCTCCAGGAGCGCTTCTCCCCGGAGCTGAACCGGCGGGCGGGGGAGTGGATGGCCCGCCTGACGGGGGGAAAGTACGCTGCCGTCTCCCTCACCCGGGAACTGGAGGCGGCCGCCCTGGAGCGGGACAGCGTGCTGCCCCGGCGGTCCCTGGCACTGTCCCGAGGGACAGTGGACCAGCTGTATCTGGCGGTGCGGCTGGCGGTGTGCCAGCTCTGTCTGCCCGGGGAGGACCCTGCCCCCCTGGTGCTGGACGACGCGCTGGTCACCTTTGACGACCGGCGGATGGCTCTGGCCCTGGACGCCCTGGCGGAACTGGGCCGGGAGCGGCAGATCCTGCTGTTCACCTGCCAGGAGCGGGAGGGAAACTACCTGGAGGGCAGGCCCGGGGTGACCCGCACCGCCCTGAGGGGAGGAGGCGCATGAGGGGAGCAATGGCGGAGAAGGAGCCGGGAAGGGGGCTGTTCGAGTGGCTCCAGACCCTGATGACGGCCGTTGTGTGCATCGTGCTGCTGTTCACCTTTGTGGGCCGGGTGGTCCGGGTGGACGGCCTCTCCATGGACCCCACCCTGGCCCACGGGGAGCTGCTGCTGGTCTGGTCCATGGGCTATGAGTCCAGGGCCGGGGATATCGTCATCGCCAGCAAGACCACGGCGGAACCCCTGGAGGGGGAGGCCGTCGTCAAGCGGGCCGTGGCTCTGGCGGGGCAGACGGTGGAGCTGGACTACGGGGAGGGCCGGGTACTGGTGGACGGACAGGCCCTGGCGGAGCCCTACCTTCTGGAGCCCATGGCCCTGCCCCAAAAGCCGGAGATGCAGGGGACGCGGTTCCAGGTGGAGGCGGATTCCCTGTTCCTGCTGGGGGACAACCGCAACGGCTCCACCGACAGCCGGCACAGCGGGGTGGGCAGCGTGCACCGGGACTGCCTGCTGGGCCGGGCGGTGGCGGTGATCTGGCCTCTGGACCACCTCCGGCTGCTGTGACGGGAATTTCCCTTGCAATCCCGGCCGGGAGCCGGTATAATAAGAGACCGATCAACACAGTGCGCTCCGCCCGTCGGAGCAGGAGGAGCTTGCCAATGTCGGAAGAATTTGAGGCCCGGGCCGGAGCGCCCCAGCAGCCCCCTCAGGAGGGGGCGGAGGAGCAGGAGAAGCTGCCCCAGGAGGAGCTGTTCTACTGGCTCCAGACCCTGGTAACTGCCATCGTGTGCATCGTACTGGTGTTCACCTTCCTGGGGCGCATCACCCGGGTGGTGGGCCACTCCATGGATGACACCCTGGCGGACGGAGAGCTGCTGGCGGTGTGGTCCCTGGGCTATGAGCCGGAGCAGGGGGACATCGTGGTGCTGAACAAGACCACCGCCGACTTCCTGGAGGGGGAGGCCATCGTCAAGCGGGTCATCGCCCTGGAGGGACAGACGGTGGACATCGACTACGACGCGGGCACAGTGGCGGTGGACGGACAGGTGCTGGACGAGCCCTATATTCTGGAGGAGATGCTGTGGCCCTCCTCCAGCCACATGCAGGAGACCCACTTCGAGGTGCCGGAGGACTCCATTTTCGTCATGGGAGACAACCGCAACGGCTCCACCGACAGCCGGCACGAGTGGCTGGGCGCCATTGATGAGGACTATATCCTGGGACAGGCGGTGGCGGTGCTGTGGCCGCTGGGCCGGATCGGCCTGCTGTAACGGGGAAATAAGCTGAGCGCGCGGACCGGAAGGTCCGCGCGCTCAGCTTATCGAAAAACTTCCCCCACGTGAAGCCTCGCAGAGTTCCGTCGCCTGCAGGCGACGGAATGAAATCAAAATCCGTCATTTCCGAGGACATGAGCCTCGGAAATGACACTTCTCATGGCGGGTGGGGCGACTATTTCGAAAGAAATCGAGTCCCGCACGCCATGCAGCCTCTTGTCGAAAAAGGCACTTGTGCCTTTTTCGACAGTCTCAGCGCGCGGACCGGAAGGTCCGCGCGCTCAGCTTATTTTCCAACGCAGAAACGCTGGAAGATCCGGTCGGTGATGTCCTCCCGCACGGAGGCGCCGGTGAGCTCCCCCAGGGCGGAGAGGGCCTCCTCCACGTCGGTAAGCAGGGCGTCCGGGGTGACGCCGGCGGACAGTCCAGCCTGGGCGCCCTCCAGCCGCTCCAGCGCCCGGGAGGCCGCCTCCTCCTGGCGGGCGTTGGTGAGCAGCTCCCCATAGGCCTCCTCCCCGGTCTGTCGGGGCAGTGCGGAGCGGATGGCCTGTTCCAGCTCCTCCAGGCCCTGTCCTGTCCTGGCGCTCAGCTCCACCACAGGGGGCATGGGGTCCAGGGACAGGAGGGGGAGGGGGGCGGAGAGGAGGTCAGACTTGCTCCGCACCAGCACGGTGGGGGCCAGAGACATGGCCTGAGACAGAAGCTCCCCGTCCTCCTGTGTCACAGGGGAGGAGCTGTCCCAAAGCACCAGGATCAGCTCCGCCGACTCCATGGCAGCCCGGCTGCGCTCCACGCCCATCTGCTCTACCCGGTCCGGGGTGTCCCGCAGGCCGGCAGTGTCGATCAGCCGCAGCAGGGTGCCCCCTACGGTGACGGTCTCTTCCACGGTGTCCCGGGTGGTGCCGGGGATCTCAGTGACAATGGCCCGTTCGTAGCCCAGCAGGGCGTTGAGCAGGGAGGACTTGCCCGCGTTGGGGCGGCCCACGATGGCGCACCGCAGGCCGTGGAGGATCTGGCTGCCCCGGCGGCAGTTGGCCAGAAGGGCCCGGAGCTGGGCGGCCTGCCGGGACAGGACCACCTCCAGTTCGCTCTCCCGGAAGGGGTCGATGTCCTCGTCCGGGTAGTCCAGCACCGCGTGGAAGTGGGCCATCACGTCTACCAGGGCGGAGTAGATGCCGCCGATCCGCCGGGACAGGGCCCCGGACAGCTGCCCGGCGGCGTGGCGGGCCCCCTCCCGGCTGGAGGCTTCCAGCAGATCGCCCACCGCCTCCGCCTGCACCAGATCCAGACGGCCGTTAAGAAAGGCACGGCGGGGGGGAACCCCCCGGCCCGCCCCGTGTGGCCCCCGGGGGGAGGAGGGAGCCCCNGCAGCGGTTCCTGCAAAAAATATTTTTGTGCAAACTGGGAGGAAAAAATCCCTTGACAGGCGTTATGAAAACCGCCGGGCTGCATACGGACAGCAGAGAGTCAACATAACACCCTGTGGAAAACCCTGTGGAAACTGTGGAAAACCCGCCCGGCGGTGGAAAAGAAGGAGGGAGAGGCAGTTTCCAGGGGTATGCATCGCCCTGTATATCCGCATGTCAAAAAATCCGGGGGCGGAGTGAGGACAGGGACGGAGCGGAAAAAAGAGCGAGGAAAAAATGAAAGAATACCGCCGTGTCCGCCATGCGGCGAATACGGCGGTCCTGACTGTGAGGGGATGCTCAGACCTGCTGGGAGATGCGGCGGCTGATGGGCCGGGCGGCCTGGACGCCGGAGGGTGGCTCTTATACACATCTAGATGGGTATAAAAGACAGGAGTATGAGGCCATCAGCATCGCCCTGGATAGATCGGGAGAGCACACGNGGGTGTCGTGATTGGCGGTGCCCGGGGCGATCTTGTCCAGGACGTAGATCATCTCAATGATGTCATCCAGCTGCCGCTTGGGCAGGGCCAGGGACAGGTCCCCGGGGACGGCAGCGGTGAGGGTGGGCCGGGTGAAGGACTTGCCTAACCGGTGTTCGTTGGTGCGCACGCCCTTCACCAGATCGCCGAAGCGCTGGACGAGCACGCCGCCTGCCAGCATGTTGGACAGGGAGGCGATGTGCTTGCCGTAGCGGTAGGGCTCGTTAAAGGGCTGGGTGAAGCGGTTGGACACCAGAAGGGCGAAATTGGTGTTCTCGCTGCGCAGCTTGGGGTCGGCGTAGGAGTGGCCGTTGACGGTGTTGATGCCCTCCACGTTCTCCGCCACCACGTGGCCGTAGGGATTCATGCAGAAGGTGCGCACCTGATCCCCGTACCCTTTGGTGCGGTAGACAAGCTTGGACTCGTAGACTACGTCAGTGATGTGCTCAAAGACCTGGGCGGGCAGCTCCACCCGTACGCCGATATCCACTTGGTTGTTGATGAGGTGGATGCCAAGGCCCTTGCACTCCTCGGCGAACCACTCGGCGCCGGAGCGGCCGGGGGCGGCGATGAGCCAGCGGCAGGAGAGCTCCTCACCCTTGCCCAGGGTCAGGCGGAAATCCTCGCCCTCCCGGGCGATGTGGGTGACGGGGGTGTTGAACCGGAATTCCAGCTTGTCCTTCAGCCCCTCATAGATGTTCTGGAGGATGCGCAGATTGTTCTCTGTGCCCAGGTGCTTGCACCGGGCCTGGAGCAGATGCAGGTCATAGGCCAGCGCCCGGCGCTCCAGGGCCCTGGCCTCGGGGGTGGAGGTGGAGAAGCACTCGGTGGTGGCGCCGTGGGCCACGTTGATGGAGTCCACATAGTCGATCAGCTCCATCACCTCCCGGGCGTCCATGAAGTCGGTGAGCCAGCCGCCGAACTGGGTGGTGAAGTTGAACTTTCCGTCAGAGAAGGCCCCGGCCCCGCCGAAGCCGCACATGGTGTCGCACACCGGGCAGTGGATGCACTCCTTCACCTTGCCCGCCACGATGGGGCAGCTGCGGTGGTAGATATCCCGCCCCTGGTCCAGGGCGGTGATCTTCAGGTCGGGATGGAGGCGTGCCAGCTCATAGGCGGCAAAGATGCCCGCCTCGCCGCAGCCCAGGATGACGACGTCGTACATGGGGTTCATGGGAGAGCTCCTCTCATAGTGTAGTAGAAAACAGATGGCAGGCCCGCCCAACAGGACAGACACATCTATGATAGCACAGAAATGAGAAAAAGAAAAGGGAATTGGACAAAAACAGGAGGGAAGGAGATCAATTCCGGGACAGGCGGCCCACCACCAGTTGGGCGCACAGGCCAGTGAGGGTGCCGGTAATGAGCCCGGCCAGCACCAGATAAGGGAGATAGACCAGCACCACCCAGCTCTTGGCGATGGCGGCGGCGGCCAGCAGCTGGCCCAGGTTGTGGCATACGGCGGACAGGGGGCTGCTGACCCAGAGCTGGCCCCGGCCCAGCACCCGGCGCAGGAGGAGCAGGGCGAGATAGCTGAGCAGGCCGCCCCCCAGGCTGTACAGCAGGGTCATCATCTGGCCGGAAAACACCGCGCCCAGAAAGATCCGGGAGAGGAGGATGAGCAGGGTGTCCCGGGGCCCCAGGACGAACATGGCGTAGACGGTGACGATGTTGGCCAGCCCCAGCTTGATGCCGGGGATGGGGACCGGAGGGGGCAGCTGGGCCTCAGCCAGAAAGATGGTCAGGGCGATGGCGGTGAGAAGGGCGGCCCGGGTGAGGCGGCGGGCCTGGGAGGGGCGCTTATCCTGTGGCGGAGTCAAGACCATCCCCTCCTCCCTCGATTTGAATGACCAGCCGGTTGGGCAGGCAGACCACGGGGACGGTGCCGTCGGAGATCCATCCCTGGTCCACACAGACCTGGTCCGGGCAGTCCGCGGACTCCACCCTGATCCGGCCCGGCTGGGCGGTGATGGTGTTGGTCCGTCCCTGGAACTCCACTGTAAAGGTGAGAGGGGCGGAGAGACTGTCCAGATCGATCTCCCGGATCAAGACACCGTTCTGATAGATACGGGCCATGTGCCCGCCCCCGGACCAGCGGCCCAGCAGGAGGATGGCGCCGACGGACAGCAGGGCGGCGGCGGCCAGCACGCCTACCCAGAATCTCGTGCGTTTCATAGCTGGATCACCGTCACCTCCAGGTCCTGATAGTCCTCTGCCAGCGTGAAGGAACCAGCCAGACCGGCAGTGACCCACAGGGAACCGTCCTCCAGCACCAGCACCATCTCAAAGTCCTGATGGGTCCGCCAAAAATCGGCCCCCCAGTCTGCCCCCCGGACGAACACGGCGGTGGAGAGAGCGTCGCAGTACACCCCCAGAGGGGAGACGATGGTGACGCTCTTCAGGCCGGACCGGGCGGGAGCGGCGGTCTCCGGGTCCATGATGTGCCAGTAAGTCTGGCCGTCCTCCTCAAAGTAGCGCTCATAGCCGCCGGAGGTGATGACCGCCTGGCTGCCGGTGAGCTCCAGGGCCCCCAGGTAGCCGGAGCTCCCCGCCTCCGGGGTCTGGATGCCAATGCGCCAGGGAGAGCCGTCCGGCTTGTCCCCTGCGGTCCGCACGTTGCCGCCCAGATTGAAGATGGCGGGTTCCCCGCCGGCCAGCTCCGCCAGCAGATCGCTGGCCCAGCCCTTGGCGATGGAGCCCAGATCCAGCTGCATCCCCTGGGGCAGGCGGACCCGGCAGCCCTCCGGGTCCAGCTCCACCTGGGTGTAGTCGATGCGGGCGGCCAGCTCCGCCAGCTCCTCCGGTCCGGGGACACGGTACTCGCCGGTGGTGAAGCCCCAGGCATGAACGGCGGAGTAGGCGGTGATATCCAGAGCCCCCTGGGTCTCCCGGCCATAGGAGAGGGCCAGGGAGAGCAGCTGAAAGGTCTCCTGAGAGACCGGGACCCAGGCCCCTTCCCCATGGTTGATGGCGGAGATGTCGCTGTTCTCGTCGGTAACGGAGAGCAGATGCTCCAGCTGGTAGATCCTCTCCGTAGCCTGGTCCAGCACCTGCTGGCCGCTGTCACCATAGGCGGTGAGCTCCATCACGGTGTTCATGGCAAATATGGTAGAGGAGGTCTCCCTGGTCTGGGCGCAGCCGGACAGCAGCAGGGACAGCACCATGGGCAGGAACAAGAATCGGACAGAGTGCACAGCGTTACCTCCAAAGATCGGGATGTTCTGCATACACAGTGATTATTATTTTAACATATGGCCGGGGCTTTGTCATGAAAAATTGAAAAAGATATGGAGAGCCATAGATCGGAGGAGCAGGGGCCGCCTGGACGGAAATGCTGAGGGGTGGACCTGAAATACCTTTTCCGTGGAGGGGAGGTGCCCCGCGCATGCGCAGGGGATGAGAGGGCGTCTTTTCTCTCCGGGGCAGGGGGCGGAGCGTGCCGGGAGGCTGGACTTTTCAAGGGGCGGGGCCCCTTTGTCGTTGCTTTTTTCCTCGATTTGGTGTAAACTAGGGTATCATTTTATTGTCAGGAGGAGAACATCTATGGATGACAAGGTAAAAGAACTGCTGGACCGCATCAGAGACACCGCCTCCGCAGCCGCCGACACCGCGGCGGACACCGCCCGGGTGGCCGGACGGAAGGCCGGCCAGATGGTAGACGTGGCCAAGCTGAACGTCCAGCTCTTTGACCTGAACGGAGAGTTCTCGGACATTCTGAAAAAGCTGGGACAGGTGATGTACGACACCCACAGGGGCCAGGGCGGAGAGAGTGCCGACGTGGCCGGCCTTCTGGAGCGGGCGGACGAGGTCTCGGAAAAGATCAGAGAGGTGAAGGCCCGCATCTCCGATCTGCGCCAGAGCCGGACCTGCCCTGCCTGCGGCGCCTCCTGCGGCAAAGAGGACAAATACTGCCGGGGCTGCGGCGCCCCTCTGTAAGGAGACGGAGATGGACTTCACATTCCAACAGTATGAAGAGAGCGCCCAGGCCATCCGCGCCCGGCTGGGCGGCTTCGCGCCCAAAGTGGCTATGATCCTGGGCTCCGGCCTGGGTTACCTGGGGGACCAGGTAGAGGGGGCGGTGACGGTCCCCTACGGCGAGATCCCTTATTTCAAATCCTCCACCGCCCCGGGGCACAAGGGCCGGCTGGTCTTCGGCACTCTGGAGGGCCAGCGGGTGGCGGTGATGCAGGGCCGCATGCACCACTATGAGGGCTACTCCTATGAGGAGGTCTCCTACGCGGTCCGGGTGCTCCGGCTGCTGGGGTGCGACACCCTCATCGTCACCAACGCCGCCGGCTGCGTCCATACGGGCTGGCAGGCGGGGGACCTGATGCTCATTACTGACCACATCAAGCTGTTCTCCCAGTCACCCCTGCGGGGGGAGAACCTGCCGGAATTCGGAGTGCGTTTTCCAGACGCCTCCAAGCTCTATACGCCCCGCCTGCAGGAGCTGGCCCGGCAGACCGCTCAGGAGCAGGGCCTCACCCTGCGGGAGGGGGTCTACTTCTACTGCTACGGCCCGCAGTACGAGACCCCTGCGGAGGTGCGGGCCGCCCGCATCCTGGGGGGTGACGCAGTGGGCATGTCCACCGCGCCGGAGGTCGTCGTGGCCGGACACTGCGGCATGGAGGTGCTGGGGATCACCCTGCTGTCCAACATGGCCGCCGGCATCCTGGACCAGCCCCTCTCCGAGCGGGAGGTGCTGGACGCCGCCGAGGCGGCGAAGGAGAAGTTCTCGGGGCTGATCCGGGCCTGCCTGAGGAAGATGTGAGGAGACAAATGAAGCATCACTTTGATCTGATCGCAGTCGTGATCGCGGCGGTCATCATCGGTGGGGCCATTATCATCGCCGGGATGCAGATCGCCGATGCCATTGTCCAGGCAGGCGGTTTGATCCATAATGCCATCGTATAAGGATTGGGGAAGAGCGGACAAAAGCGGCGTACCGAGGCGCATACATGGACGAGGAGGAAACAGGAAAGATGACGACCCTATTTGAGCATGTCACCGCCGTCACCATGGACCGGGAAATCCCTGTGATCCAGGACGCCTATGTGGCGGTAGAGGGGACGAAGATCGCCTCCGTGGGGACCGAGCCCCCCGAGGGGACCTTTGACCGGGTGGTGGACGGCGCCGGGAAGGTGCTCCTCCCCGGCTTTGTCAACGCCCACACCCACCTGCCCATGACCCTGATGCGGGGCTACGGCGGGGGATGCGACCTGCACACCTGGCTCAACCAGTATATCTTTCCTGCCGAGGCGCGCCTGGACAGCCGGGCGGTGGCGGCGGGGACCGGGCTGGGCCTGGCGGAGATGATCGCCTCCGGCGTCACCTGTGTAGCTGATATGTATATGCACACCGGGACCATCGCGGAGCAGATCCTGGAGGCGGGCATCAGTGCCAACCTGTCCTGCGGCGGGGTGTACTTCGGCGCGCCAGAGGATTTCTCCCCCGAGACCTGCGGCGACTGCCGGAACCAGGCCGCCCTGACAGAGGAGTGGCATGGGGCGGGGGCGGGCCAGATCCTGGTGGACGCCTCGGTCCACGGGGAGTACACCTCCAATCCCCCTCTGTGGCGGTGGATGGCCGAGTACGCCGCAGAGCACCGACTGGGGATGCACGTCCACGTCTCTGAGACCCAGTCGGAGCACCAGGCCAGCCTGGAGCGGTGGGGCAAGACCCCCATCCAGGCCCTGGACGGGTGCGGGGTGTGGGACTGCGGCCGCTCCCTGGCGGCCCACTGCGTCTACACCACGGAGGAGGACTGGGCTCTCATGGCGGAGAAGGGGATCTCCTGTGTCCACAACCCCTGGTCCAACCTGAAGCTGGGCTCCGGGGTGGCCCCTATCCCGGCCATGATGCGGGCGGGAGTCAACGTGGCCCTGGGCACCGATGGCATGTCCTCCCACAACAGTGCCGATCTCTTCTCCGATATCAAGCTGGCCGCCGTCCTGCACAACGGGGTGGAGCGGGACCCCATGGCCGTGAGTGCCTGGGCCGCCCTGGAGATGGCCACCGTCAACGGCGCCCGGGTCCTGGGCAGGGATACCGGGGTCATCGCCCCGGGAAAGACGGCGGACCTGATCCTGGTGGACCTCTCCGCCCCAAATCTCATCCCCTGTCACGACCCGGTGGAGGACCTGGTCTTTTCCGCCCACGGCTCTAATGTGGAGATGAATATGGCCCGGGGACAGGTCATATATGAGAAGGGGAGCTTTCTCACCCTGGACCTGGAGCGGGTCCGCTGGGAAGTGGAGCACTACGCCCTCCCGCTGATCTTCGGGTGAGGACCCAGTCTCACAAATTGAGGAGGATACACTATGACCCGACAAGACCAAGCGCCCCGCCGAATGGCAGCGGCCAAACCGAATACATTTTTTGGAGGAGCCGCCATCCTGGCAATGGGGATCTTGGTGGTAAAGGTCATCGGCCTGTTCTATAAGATCCCGCTGGTCAACATCATCGGCAGCGAGGGAAGCGCCGATTTCAACAACGCCTACAACATCTACTCAGTGCTGCTGACCATCTCCACCGCCGGCCTGCCGGTGGCGGTGTCCAAGATGGTGTCGGAGGCCAACGCCCTGGGGCGGCAGAACCAGGTGCACAAGGTGTTCCGCCTGTCCCTGGCAGCCTTCCTGACCCTGGGTGTGGTATCCTTCCTGATCATGTATTTTGGCTCAGAGCAGCTGGCCGGCATGATGCACGACTCCCTTGCGGCGGCGGGCATCCGCGCGCTGGCGCCAGCGGTGATCTGCGTGGGCTGCCTGTCCGCTTTCCGGGGCTATGCCCAGGGCCACGGGAATATGACGCCCACCGCGGTCTCCCAGATCCTAGAAGCGCTGTGCAAGCTGGTCATCGGACTGGGGCTTGCCTACTGGCTGGTGCGGGCAGGCCAGCCCAGCCATGTGGCGGCGGCGGGGGCCATTACCGGCGTCACGGTGGGCACCATCCTGGCCCTGGCCTATATGATCTTCAACTTCGTCTCCACCCGCATGCGGGAGGAGAAGGACACCCAGGACGCTCCGGACTCCGCCCGGCGCATCCTGTCCACCCTGATGAAGATCGCCATCCCCATCACCATCAGCTCCTCCATGGTGGGCATCGTCACCGTCATCGACTCCGCCCTGGTCCAGGGACAGATCCAGAAGGTGCTCATCTCCGACCCGGACAGCTGGGCGCTGTACCAGCAGGTGGTGGACTTCGCCCCCCTGGAGGCGGCACGGGACGCCTGGCAGCAGGCCGTGAGCTCCGGCGCGGCGGCGGAGGCGGTCTCCCAGCTCTACGGGGCGGTGGAGCTGGCGGCGGAAAATATCAGCCGTAGCCTCTATGGGAATTACAGCGGCGCACTGACCATCTATAACCTGCCCCTCTCCCTGATGGCCGCCATCACCGCCTCGGTCATCGCCGCAGTCTCCGCGGCCCTGGCCCGGCGGGACCGCCGGGGGGCGGCCAGGATCACCGGCTCCGCCCTGCGGATCACGGCTCTGCTGGCTTTCCCTATGGGGGTGGGACTCTTCGTGCTGGGCACCCCCATCATCCGACTGATCTTTCCGGAGCTGGACGCCTCTGTGGCGGGGCCCCTGTTGTCTACCCTGGGCATCGCCTCCATCTTCGTCTGCCTGATGCTGGTGTGCAACTCTGTCCTCCAGGCCCATGGCTTCATCAATCTGCCAGTGGTCATCATGGCACTGGGGGGCGTAGTGAAGATCGTCACCAACTACAACTTGGTAGCTGTGCCCACCATCGGCATCTCCGGGGCACCAGTGGGCAATGTGCTCTGCTTCGGACTGTGCATGGTACTGGACTTGGTGGTCATCGCCCGGGTGATCCACGGCCGGCCGGACTACCTGCCTCTGCTGGCCAAGCCGGCAGCCGCGGCGGGCGTGATGGGGCTGGGGGCCTGGGCGGTGTACGGCCTGCTGTCCAAGCTGCTCAGCTATGAGGAGGTCACCCAGGCGGGGGAGACGATCCAGACCCTGGGGAAGACCGGCAACGGGATCGCGGTGATGGGAGCCATCCTGATCGCGGTCATCATCTATGCGGTTTTGGTGGTGGCTCTCCGCGCTATCTCCCGGGAGGACCTCTCCCTCATGCCCAAAGGGGACAAAATCGCGAAAATTTTGAGGCTATGAGCTGATTTCTAGTGAAAATACCTTGCAGAGGATGAGAAACTGTGGTAAATTTTCAAAGTATGGAACGATACAGCTTCCAGGACCTGAACCGGATCATGGCGCTGCTGCGCCAGCCGGGCGGCTGTCCCTGGGATCGGGAGCAGACCCACGAGAGCATCCGGCGGAACATGCTGGAGGAGGCCTATGAGGCGGTGGAAGCCATCAACGAGAAGGACCCCGGACACCTCAAGGAGGAGCTGGGGGATGTGCTGCTCCAGGTGGTTTTCCACGCCAGAATGGCGGAGGAGGAGGGGCTCTTCACCCTGGACGATGTGGTGGACGGCATCTGCAAAAAGCTGGTGTTCCGACACCCCCATGTCTTTGGCACAGTGGACGCCCGGGACTCCGGCCAGGCGCTGAACACCTGGGACGCCCAGAAGCGGGAGGAGAAGGGGCAGCGCACCGCTGCCGACACCCTGGACAGCGTGGCCAGATCCCTGCCTGCCCTGATGCGGGCGGAGAAGATCCAGGACAAGGCCAGAAAGGCGGGCTTTGACTGGGCGGAGATGGGGCCGGCGCTGGACAAGGCGGAGGAGGAGATGGGTGAGCTGCGCCAGGCCGTGGAACAGGGGGCCAATGTGGAGGAGGAGCTGGGCGACCTGCTCTTCGCCGCCGTCAAGGTGGGCCGCTTTGCAGGGCTGGACAGTGAGCAGGCCCTGCACGGCACCTGTGAAAAGTTTATCCGCCGCTTCCGGCGGGTGGAGGAGCTGGCCGGAGGACGGCCGCTGGACAGCCTGGGACTGCACCGGCTGGAGGAGCTGTGGCAGCAGGCCAAGCAGGATGAGGCTTAAAGGCTGAAAAGCTTTAAGTAATATTATTCAAAAGACTGGCGCACAGGCGCCGAAACATGCTTTAGGAGGAAATCACAATGAATAAGACCGAACTGATCAATGCCGTGGCTGAGAAGGCTGAGCTGTCCAAGAAGGACGCGGAGGCCGCCGTGACCGCCATGATCGACGCCATTACCGGCGCTCTGGTGGAAGGCGAGAAGGTCCAGCTGGTCGGCTTTGGCGCCTTTGAGGTGAAGGCCCGTGCCGAGCGTGTCGGCCGCAACCCCCAGACCAAGGAGACCATCACCATCCCCGCCTCCAAGACTCCCGTGTTCAAGGCTGGCAAGGCCCTGAAGGACGCCGTCTCCAAGTAAGCAGGATTATAGAAAAAGGGGGTGCCTCCGGCACCCCCTTTTCTCCATGGAGGAGTACGATGCGATTGGATAAATGGCTGAAGGTATCCCGCCTGATCAAGCGGAGGACCGTGGCAAATGAGGCCTGTGACAACGCCCGGGTCATGGCAAACGGACGGCCGGTGAAGGCCAGCTATGACGTAAAGGAGGGGGATGTGCTGGAGCTGCGGTTCGGAGAGAGAACGGTCAAGGTGGAGGTGCTGGTAGTGGCAGAGCACATGGGCAAGACCGAAGCGGCCGCTATGTACTGGGAGATCCTTTAGAGAAATAAGAAAGCGCGCTACCCCCAAAAACAGGGGCGGCGCGCTTTTGTCATTCAGCTGTGTTCCCGGATGCTGGACATCTCCTGGGCGATGTTCAGGACATGGTCGCCAATGCGTTCGAAGTCGGTGAGCAGCTCAGAGTAAAGGATACAGGCCTCATCAGAACAGGTCCCGGCCTTCATCCGCTCCAGCTGATCCTTGCGGAACAGGTCGGTCATGTCATCGATGCGCTGCTCCAGAGCAGAGACGTCCGTCAGCCAGAGCAGGTCGCCAGCCTCCCGCTGATGCAGGGCGTTCAGCGCCTCCAGACAGATGTCCCGCATCTGGCAGATCTCCTCCTGAGCCTGGGCGGAGAACTGGATGTGCCGTTCCTCCAGCAGCTTGGAGTAGCCGCAGATGTTGATGGCGTGGTCGCCGATGCGCTCGATATTGCCGGTGATGGTAAAATAGCTGCTGACGATGCTGGAACCCTGCTCGTTGGTCTCATAGGTGATGAGACGGGAGATATACTTGGAGATCTCCTTATTGAGGAAATCCAAGTAGCTCTCCATCTTCTCGGCCTTGGTCAGAAGACTGCTGTCCCGACTGAGCACCGCGTCAAAGCTGGTCTCGATGTTGTCCTGGGCCATATCCAGCATCCGATCCAGCTCCTGCTGCAGCTGGCCGATGTGGATAGCGGAGGCGCCCAGGTTGCCGTCCTTGCTGCTGACCTGGACGGGGGTCAGGTATTCCAAGTGCATCTCGTCCCGGTTCTCCTCCGGCTGCTCGGGCAGGATACGCACCGCCAGGCTGGCCAGTTGATTGCCCAGAGGAAGCAGCAGAAGGGTAGTGACAATATTGAAAATAGTGTGCATGTTGGCAATCTGGGCAGCCGGCGCATCAGGGGTAAAGGAGGCCACCAGATCGGCCAAGGGAAACAGGATGCAGAGGATGGTAAAGAGCACCGTGCCGATGATGTTGAACATCAGGTGGATGATAGTAGCACGTTTGGCGCTGCGGCTGGTGCCGATGGAGGCCAGGACCGCAGTGATACAGGTACCGATATTCTGGCCAAAGAGGATGAACACAGAACTGGAAAAGCTGATGGCACCGCTGGTGGCCAGAGCCTGGAGGATGCCCACTGAGGCCGAAGAGGACTGGATCAGGGCGGTAAACAGGGCGCCCACGGCGATGCCCAGCAGGGGGTTGGAGAATCTGGTCATCAGGTCCACAAAGGCCTGGGAGTCACGCAGAGGCATCATGGAGGAGCTCATCATCTCCATGCCGATAAACAGCACGCCGAGACCGGCCATGATCTGGCCGATGTGGTGGGCCCTAGGCATCTTGACAAAGACCACCATGGCCACGCCGATGAAAGCGAAGAGAGGGGCAAGGGCGCCCACGTCCAGAGCAATCAGCTGTCCGGTGATAGTGGTGCCGATATTGGCGCCCATGATGATCCAGACCGCCTGGTTCAGGGTCATCATCCCGGAATTGACGAAGCCCACCACCATGACTGTGGTGGCGGAGGAGGACTGGATCACGGCGGTGATGCCCGCGCCCACCAGGACGCCCAGAAAACGGTTGGCAGTCAGCCGCTCCAGGATCAGCTTCATCTTGCTGCCGGCAGCGGCCTCCAGGCCGGAGCTCATCATCTGCATGCCGTACAGGAACAGCGCGAGACCGCCCAAAAGACTCAGAAGGCCTGAAACAGACATAGGGATTCCTCCTTCAATCAACACAGCTTCCGCCGAGAGGAGCGAAACAAAGGGCATGGAAAAAGCATAACCCACATCATAAGATGATCGGCGCGGGCTATGCTTGAAAACTGTACCAACAGGGTTCCACATCAAGACCATGTTCAATACCGGAATATTCTGCAATGATATTATAAGGGGGAAGGCTTCCCAGTGTCAATACCATTCTTGGACAAAATTTGACAGCCGGAGCATAGGACTGTTTTGCGAGATGCGCACACTGGGGTA
This sequence comes from Clostridium phoceensis, assembly GCF_001244495.1. Lineage (NCBI taxonomy): Bacteria > Bacillati > Bacillota > Clostridia > Eubacteriales > Clostridiaceae > Clostridium > Clostridium phoceensis. The sequence goes on from NZ_LN866274.1 coordinate 888,834, forward strand.
GAAAAGCGAAATGTCTACCAAAAGTCTACCAAAAAAGGGCGGCGGTGGCCTGGAGTTTCAGGGCCTTGCTGCCCCTTCTGTTTTCATGTGTCTACCAAATGTCTACCAGGGAAACTTTTTAGGCGTAATCTCGGGGATTTTTCCCTTGATCTCCCCTTTTTTATAACCAATTCCTCCTGTGTCAGAAGTGTTGTACAGGCATAGTGGGTCGAAATGTTCTGGAAAAGGCCCGGTTTGTCAGAAAACAGCGACTTTTGTCAATATAAAAAGGAGGAATATCCAATGAGAAACCTGAAGCGTGCTCTCAGCCTGGCTCTGGCTTCCGTTATGCTCCTGGGCATGATGGTCGTGGGTTCCAGCGCTAAGGGTATCGACGATTTCACCGACAAGGCCGAGATCGTCAATCAGGATGCCGTGGCGGTCACCTCTGCCATCGGCATGTTCGAAGGCTACGAGGACGGGTCCTTCGGCCCCGAGAACGTAGTCACCCGCGCCGAGATGGCGGTCATCATCTGCACCATGCTGTACGGTGCCGGTGTGAACGTCAACCAGTTCGCGGAGACCAGCGTGTTCACCGACGTCCCCGCCTGGGCGGAGGGCTATGTGAACCTGTGCTCCAGCCTGGGCATCGTGGCCGGCGTGGGCGACGGCAAGTTTGACCCCAACGCCACCGTGACCACCGCGCAGGCCGTGCTGATGCTGTGCCGCGCCCTGGGCTACTTCCAGAGTGCCGCTGACTTCGGCAATGACTGGATGCTGGCCGCCACCGCTAAGGGCACCGCTCTGGGCCTGTACGGCGACCTGAAGCTCACCGCCAACGCCGGGCTGACCCGCGACAACGTGGCTGAGCTGGTGTTCAACGCCCTGACCAAGACTGTGCCTGTCCAGTACAACGAGCTGCTGGGTGTGTACTACAACGAGAACCAGGGCATCATCTACTCCCTGGAGTTCAACTACCTGCAGACCCTGGGCTACAAGAACTTCGACCTGGTGTACCGCACCGACACCGAGACCATCTATGGCCGTCCCGGCACTACCTGGGGCACTGGCTCCTACAACGTGCCCACCAACGCCGGCACCACTCAGAAGGACGAGTATCTGACTGAGAACGGCGGCCTGATCGCCGACAAGGTCCGGATGCTGGATAAGAACGAAATCATCACTGTCCCTAACACTCCCGACTATGTCTATACCGCCAACACCAAGGAAGAGGCCGTGTACGACGATCTGGGCTCTACCGTCTGCAACGACACCAAGGGCGACGACAAGTACACCTGGACTGCCTTCATCAACGGTGAGGAGCAGGATGAAGCTGTCATTCCTACTGAGAACGAGGACGACAAGTGGGTCTACACCGATAAGGGCGCTGTCGTAGAGGTGTACATCGATGACTACACCCTGGACGTGACCGTGGTGGAGATCAACTACTACCTGGGCGAGGTCTCCAAGGTGGACGGAGACGAGGGCACCATCAATGTCCGTGCTCTGTCTTCCGAGGCTAAGCTGGACGACCGCACCTTTGCTACCGCTGACTTCGAGGAGGACGACTATGTTGTCTTCACCGTGGACTACAACGACGACGAGGACTTCTACATCTGCGAGCTGATGGCCCCCGAGACTGTCAGCGGTGAGGTCACCCGCGTGGATAAAGACGCTGAATCCAACAGCGCCAACAACGACAACGACGACAGCTATGTCCGCATCGACGGCAACAAATACTCCTACGCCAGCAAGAACCACAACGTCTATGATCTGGACGAGGGAAAGAATGTTCACCCCGTTCTGAACGAGAACTACACTCTGTACCTGACTCCCGAGGGATACATTCTGGGTTATGCTCTGGCTGACCAGTCCCCCGACCAGTACCTGTACGTGGAGGACTCCGACGAGGAGCTGGGCGACTGGGTCGCTAAGGTGGTCCTGGAGGACGGCACCTCCTCCAAGGTGGAGCTGAAGAACGACTACGTCAAGTCTGATAACGGTGACTACGACATCAAGTGGGTGAAGGACGACGGTACCGACTACGGTCCCAGCGACCAGATCCAGAAGGTCCGCACCAACATCGACAAGCATGTCTTCGCCTACACCGTCAATGACGCCGGCCTGTACACCCTCACCGAGGCCGATCATCTCTGCTATGACACCGTGGATACTCAGACTACCGTGACCGGTGTCCAGATCCACAACGGCAAGGCCTACATCGAGACCGGTGCCAACAGCATCATCGTGGACCGGGATACCATCTTCGTGGACGTAGACAACAACGTGGCTTACACCGGCTATGATGAGGTCCCCAACGTGGATGACGCCGACATCGCCTATGTCAAGGACGGCCGCACCGCCGAGGTGGTCTTCATCGTCAATGGCGAGATCTACGACGAGAACAGCACCTACTTCATGCTCACCGATAAGACCCGTGAGTCCCTGAACAAGGACGAGGACTTCTGGGAGTACAGCAAGGCCTATGTGAACGGCCAGAAGCAGACCATCACCGTGGCCTATGACGCGGTCCAGATGTGGGATGCTGCCAAGAGCGAGTGGGTCAAGGATACCAGCAAGGTGAACAAGGTCCTGGAGGTCGGCGTGCTGTACAAGGCAGTCAAGAGCAACGACGACGGCTACTTCACCGCCATCCGGCCCGTGAAGCTGGACAACGAGTTTGTGACCGAGGTCGCCCATGACGCCTTCTGGATCACCGACAATCACAACTACGCCGAGGACAAACAGGTCAAGTACGACACCGACGGCGAGACCATCTTTGTCGTGGTGGAGCAGACCTATAAGAAGAACGGCGATGAGGATAAGCTGGTCATCGACGACGGCGACATCAACGACATGTTTGAGGGTGTGGACGACGACGGCATGATCTCCTATGTCTCTGTCATCGAGGAGGATGAGGAGTACGCCGAGCTGGTCTACATCTGGCTGGAGAAGGCCCCTGTCTTCTCTGATGACGCTTCTGTGAAGTCCATTAAGGTCAAAGAAAAGCCTGTTACCGAGGCGTCTTCTGAGGACGGCGTAGACTATGAGATCAGCCTGTCCAGCACTGTTGCGGCCAGCAGCAAAGTGGTCTTTGATGTGACCGCCAACAATCCCAATGCCTCCGTTGCTCTGTACGTTGGAAATGCCACCCAGTTTGCTGATGACGATTGGACCGCCTATGACAACACAAAGACTGAGTCTGTCGCCGGCTGGGGCACCTTCTATCTGAAGGCTGTGATCACTGCCGAGGACGGCAAGTCCAAGAACACCGTCGTTGTTAAGGTCGAGGTGGCCGCCGGTGCGACCGAAGTCACCACCAGCGATGAACTGGCCGCCGCTCTGGCCGACACTGATGTGGACACCATCTATCTGGCCGATGGCAACTACCAGCTGACCACTAGCAACAATCAGATCAATCGTGATTTGACCATCATCGGCTCTGAGAACACCCGGATGTTCGCTGCTGATGGTTCAAGCCAGGATAGCCTGCTGATTGCCGGTGGAGAGGTGACTATCAAGAACATCACCTTTAAGGGCAGTAAGACCGCAAGCCAGCATGGTCTGACCGTAAACGGTAGCAGCGAGGTTGTGATTGAGAACTGCGTGTTCGATGATCTGTACTCCGGTATCTGGTTCAATGGTGGCGAGGGCAGCGTCAAGAACTGTGAGTTCACCTATTCTGGCACTATGAATGCTATGAATGTTGATGGCCTGTCCGGTGTCCTGACCGTTGAGGGCTGCACCTTCAATGGCCCTGACAATATAAAAAATATTTACTGTGCCAGTGCGTCTATTGCCATGAAGGTAGAGGGCGAGGGCTTTACGATTGGTTTCTAATCATAATTAGATAACTATCTTGTAAAGTGCAATTGACGGCCCCCCGGAGCAAATGCTCCGGGGGGCTCTCTCACTTCCCCTCCAGCTTCTCCCCCCGGGAAGACAGGGCGTTGATGTCGGCGCGCAGCTTATCCAGCACCACATTGAGAACACTGGGGCTGACGATCAGATCTCGCATGGCTTTCAGCGCCCCGTCGATCTTTTGATTATCCGCGTTAAACTCCGTCTGGAGCACCTGGTCCGCAGCCTCCCATTGATTCAGTCCATAATACTGCGTTTGTCCCCTTGCCATAAAAATTCCCTCCTGTCTTGACTGGGCCCGGCAGATCCGGACCTGCTCAAAACCGGAGGGAAAAGTTATTTTGTGAGACGTTTCAATACAAATTATGGAAGCAAAGCAAAACTGTGCTCATTTTGCCCCGCCTGTGCAGGGCTCACGGGCATTTTTTGAGGGGAGTGCTGGGATACGGCCCGATGAGGACATCGGACCCCGCAAAAAGGGAGGCATCTGTGGACGCAGATACCTTCCTTCTTGATGAGACAGTCGGGGAATACCGCCCGCAGGCCGGCCCCGCCCACTGCGAGCCCGACGAAGCGGGATGCAGTGGGAAAGAAAGGACAGCAAAACGAGCGTACCCTGACTTATAAAATAAGTCGGAGCAAGCGATACAAAACTTGCTCCGACGTGGAGGGGCCGGTTAAAATCTGGGCTATAGAGATGTCAGACCGGTCTTCTGACCGGCGGCGCTGATGCGCCGTAAATTCGCAGGTCCGCAGGACTAAACAATTGCGCAGGGAGGGCTTTGACCGACAGGGCATCGAAATGCCAAAGGGAGCGGCACCCAAAAAGAAAGACACGACAAAAGTCGTGTCTTTCTTTTTGGTGCGCGAGGCGGGACTTGAACCCGCACGTGCGTAATGCACACTAGAACCTGAATCTAGCGAGTCTGCCAATTCCACCACTCGCGCATATTGGCGGCACACAGAAAACGCTCAGTGCAGGTGATATATTAGCATAACTTGGTCCTGCTGTCAACACTTTTTGCGGAAAAACGTCAGCCGAAATGAAAAAAGATGGGTGCATAAAGAGAGGAGCAGTACAATAAAAATGATTGACAGAGCGTGGTCCCGCGTGGTAAGCTAGATAAACATATAAGGGAGTAGTCGGCGCGCCGCGCGGCAGAGTCAACAAACTGGAGGAAAGTCCTCCTGGCTCTGCATGAAACGATGAGACTTATCTGTCGTGGGGACAGATAGGTCTTTTCTTTTGCCCGTTCCAGGGTCGGGGAGGACCGGCTGCGTGTGAGGAGGAACCACAATATGAGCCTGTGGGAATTGTTTGTTATTGCGGTAGGACTGTCTATGGACGCCTTTGCAGTGGCCATATGCAAGGGACTTTCGGTGGGGCGGGTCAGGGGAAGCCACGCCGTGACGGCAGGAATCTATTTCGGCGGCTTTCAGATGCTGATGCCTCTTCTGGGCTATCTGCTGGGGGTGCGCTTTCAAGAGATCATCGCAGGAGTCGACCACTGGATCGCCTTCCTCCTGCTGGGGCTGATCGGAGCGAATATGATCCGGGAGTCCCGGGGCGGGGAAGAGCACGTGGACAGCTCCTTCCGCCCCCGGTCCATGCTGCCCCTGGCGGTGGCCACCAGCATCGACGCACTGGCGGTGGGAGTGACCTTCGCCTTTCTACGGGTGGAGATCGGGCCGGCCGTTTCCTGCATCGGTGTCATCACCTTCCTGCTGTCGGCGGCGGGCGTGTATATCGGCGGAGCTTTTGGGGACCGCTTCCAGGGCAAAGCGGAGCTTGCCGGCGGGGTGATCCTGGTCCTAATGGGGAGCAAGATCCTGCTGGAGCATCTGGGGTTCCTTGGCTGAGGGGAGAGAAAGACAGGCTCCATTCTTGTACAGGGAAGCATAATGTGGTATAGTGGTCCTGACAGCGGCGCTCCGCGTGCTGTGTGAAGGCGGGGCGGCTTCTGAACTGGGAAATGGAGTGTGGAGAGTATGAAAAAAATACTGAGCAGTCTTCCCGTCCGTCTGATCATCGGCGTGGTGATCGGCATCATCATCGGTCTGGGCTCTGCGGACCTGTGGATCGGAGGCACCGACGTGGGCGGCACGATCATGCAGGTGGTACTGACGCTGAAAAACCTGCTGGGCTCACTGATCAATTTCTGTGTCCCGCTGATCATCATCGGCTTTATTGCCCCGTCTATCACCCGTCTGCGGAGCAATGCCTCCCGGATGCTGGTCCTGGCGCTGGCACTGGCCTATACCTCCTCAGTATGCGCCGCACTGATGTCAATGGGGGCCGGCTACGCCATCATCCCCGGCCTGTCCATCCAGTCGGCGGCGGAGGGGCTGAGGGAGGCGCCGGAGCTGCTGTTCAACCTGGACATCGCGCCCGTCATGTCGGTGATGTCCGCGCTGGTCTTTTCTGTGCTGGTGGGCCTGGCGGCCACCTGGACCAGGGCCAAGGTCATCACCCAGGTGCTGGAGGAGTTCCAGCGGGTGGTGCTGGCGGTGGTCTCCCGGGTGGTGATCCCCATCCTGCCCTTCTTTATCGCGGGCACCTTCTGCGGGCTGGCCTATGAGGGCAGCATCACCCGCCAGCTGCCCGTCTTCCTCATCGTGATCCTGATCGTGATGGTGGGACACTACCTCTGGCTGGCAGTTCTGTATCTGCTGGCGGGGCTCTACTCCGGGGAGAAGCCCTGGGAGGTCCTGCGCCACTACGGGCCCGCCTACCTCACCGCGGTGGGCACTATGTCCTCCGCGGCCACCCTGGCCGTGGCCCTGGAGGGAGCACGGAAATCCAAGGTGCTGCGCCGGGACATGGTGGACTTCGGCATCCCCCTGTTTGCCAACATCCACCTGTGCGGCTCAGTGCTCACCGAGGTGTTCTTCGTGATGACGGTGTCCAAGGTGCTCTACGGTGAGCTGCCCTCCCTGCCCACAATGATCCTCTTCTGCTTCCTGCTGGGTGTCTTTGCGGTGGGGGCGCCCGGCGTGCCCGGCGGCACGGTGATGGCCTCCCTGGGCCTGATCATCAGCGTAGTGGGCTTCGACAATGACGGCACCGGCCTGATGATGACCATCTTTGCGCTTCAGGACAGCTTTGGCACCGCCTGCAACATCACCGGAGACGGGGCGCTGACCCTGATGCTCACTGGATATGCCAAGAAGCACAACATTCAGGAGGCACCTGGAAATCCGTTGGCCTGACACAAAAAACAGCGCGCGCCGGGGGGAGTTTCCCCGGGGCGCGCTGTTTTGTTCCGGAAATGGGCTGGAACCACAGCGCCCGGCCTGTTTACACAGGCCGGGCGTTGTGGAGAAGAGAATAAGAAGACAGGAAGCGAAAGTAACAGGGGTCCCCTTACTTGACCGTCTGGAGCAGGTCGCTGGAGCAGCCTGCCCGCAGGAGGTAGCTGTCAGTGGTGTGGCCCAGAATGGTCTGCACCTTTCTGGAGATGGCCATCACCTTGCGCACGTCGATGCCGGTGGTGATACCGGACTCGTCGCACATGTGAATCACATCTTCAGAGGAGATGTTGCCGGCAGCACCGGGGACAAAGGGACAGCCGCCAAGACCGCCAAAGGAGGTGTCAAAACGGGTCATGCCGGCCTCCATGGCGGCCATGATATTGGCCATGGCAACGCCGCGGGTGTTGTGGAAGTGGAGCCACCAAGAGACAGTGGGGAATTTGGTGTGGACATGGGAACACATCTCATAGACCTGGTTGGGGACGCCCATGCCAGAGGTATCGGACAGGGAGATCTCGGTGATGCCCACGTCCAGATATGCATCGATGATGGAGTCGATCTCGGACTGAGGGATGCGGCCGTCCCAGGGGGAGCCGAAGGGCATGGAAATGGAGCCGGAGACCTCGATCCCGTGCTCCGCGGCGGCCTTGACACAGTCGGCAAAACCGGCTACACTCTCCTCAGGAGTCATATTCAGATTCTTCAGGTTGTGCTCACGGCTGGCGGAGACATTCAGCTTCACCTTTTTGCAGCCGCAGTCCGCGGCGCGCTGGACGCCCCGCAGATTGGGGATCAGAGCGCGAAACTCCACGCCGGGGAATTCATTGACCAGAGCCTTGAACAGGTCATCCGTATCTGCCATCTGGGGCACCTTTTTGGGGTGCATGAAGGAGCCGACCTCGATCACGGGGAAGCCGGCGTCCACCAAGTCCCGCAGAAGGGAGAGCTTATCCTCGGTGGAGACGATGGTCTTTTCGTTCTGGAGGCCGTCGCGCAGGCCCACCTCACAGATGGTGATTTCAGAGGGTAGATTCATCATAGCTGGGGAAACCTCCTTGATAATGCCGGCACGGCGGCGGGGTTTTGTGGAAAATGTGCGAAACGCCTGCCGGATGCCGGAACATTCATTAGCATCTTATACGATTATCATACTGTATTGGTCTCCATTATTCCAATATAAGTTTTACATTAAACTATGGAAAATTTCGATGGTTGAGGCGCGGCGGCGGACCGTCAAAGAGCTCCGCGCCCCTTGCCCTGGGGCTGCCGGCGGCCTGGAAGCGGGACCGGGAGGGGCTTGGAGGGCCCCAAAGGGGGAAAATCGTCAGACATCATGGAGAAATAGGGGAGCTTAAATAAAGTTGAGCGATTTGCACAATCGAAAAATTTGCATGTCCAAATCCTTAAAAAAACCAAGGTTCCTGTATGGGTGCACAATTTTGATAGGGTAAAACTATACAAATGGAACAATAAATTGGGATGAGAAGCGGGTAAAGCATGCGAAGTATTGATGAAATTATGAAGAGTTCGCAGTAGACGAATTTGTAGTTTTGAAATAAAATGGGAGACAACGAAAAGAGGGAATTGGTGATAGTGCCACAAGGGTGATATTTCCAGTGCCCTCTCCTCATGTTTGCCGCCGGGATTGTTTATTTTTATGGCAGCCATCGGCGTGCCGGCCCGGACGGGCAGGGGGGACGGATGTTCCCGCCGCCTCCAGCTCAAAGGCCGGGAAACGGCCCCTGCGGGACCGAATACAATATGATATTAGAATTCGGAGGAATGCAGTATGTCCAGAAAGTTTTCGTTGGCCTATTTGACCATCCCCGGTACCGCCCCTGTGGACCAGATCCGCATCGCCAAGGAGGCGGGGTATGACTTCGTCAGCCTGCGCACCATCCCGATGCACCTGCCCGGAGAGCCGGAGTTCCTGCTCCACAAGGACGCCAAGCTGTTCGAGGAGACCCGCCAGGCTCTGAAGGAGTACGACATGCCCGTGATGGACATCGAGCTGGCCCGCGTCCGCCCCGACCTGGACATCAACGAGTATGACCCCGCGTTTGAGAAGGCAGCCGAGCTGGGCGCCACCGACGTGCTGGGCAGCATCTGGACCCGGGACAAGGCCTACTACATCGATCAGGTGGCCAAGATCGCCGAGATGGCCAAGAAGTACGGCCTGAAGTATAACGTGGAGTTCCTGCCCTGGGCCGGTGTCCGCAACCTCCAGGAGGCCATCACGCTGGTGGACACTGTGAAGGCGGACAACCTGTACATCATGGTGGACACCCTCCATGCCGGCCGCGCCGGTGTCACCGGTGCCGAGCTGGCCCGCACCGATCCCAAATACTTCAACTTCATCCACCTGTGCGACGGCCCCGCCGGGCCCGACGGAGACCCCGTCCTGGACAACATCAAGGACGAGCTGATGCTCTTCACCGCACGTGAGGGCCGCCTGTACCCCGGAGAGGGTGCCATGGACATCGCCGGCATGGTGAAGGGGATGCCCGAGATCCCCCTGTCCATCGAGCTGCCCAACCTGAAGCGGATCGAGGAGCTGGGTGTGGCCGGCCATGCCAAGCGCTGCCTGGATACTGCCAAGGCTTACTTTAAGGAGCACGGCATCGACTGAGTCCTGCCGTCTGATATCACCGCAATAAAACTTTTTTGAAGAGAATGAGAGAGGGATCGTTATGAAGATCGACATCAACACCAAAATGATCACCCTGCTGGGCAAACCTCTGGGCCAGTCTTTCGCCGCCCGGATGCAGAACGCCGGTTATGAGGCCGCCGGTCTGAACATGCTTTACTTCTACACCGAGGTGGACAAGGACCACTTGGGCGATGTGGTCAACGGCCTGCGCTACATGAACTTTGCCGGCTTCGCCGTGACCAAGCCCAACAAGGTCCGCGTGCTGCGCTACCTGGACGAGCTGGACCCCCTGTGCAAGAAGATGGGCGCCAGCAACACCGTGGTCAAGACCCCCGAGGGCAAGCTGATCGGCTACAATACCGACGGCGTTGGCTTCTACACCTCCCTGGTGGAAGAGGGCAAGATCAACGTGGAGGAGTCCACCTTCTTCTGCTTCGGTGCCGGCGGCGCCGGCCGTGCTATGTGCAGCGTGCTGGCCTATCACGGAGCCAAGAAGATCTATATCACCGATTTCTATGAGCCCTGCGCTGAGTCCCTGGTCATGGACATCAACGAGAACTTTGCCCCTGTGGCTGAGCTGGTCCACCACGGCGACTACGCCAAGATCGCTGAGTGCAACGTGGTTATGAACGCCAGCGGCATCGGCATGGGCTCCACCATCGGCCAGACTCCCATGCCCGTGGAGCACATCCAGCCCGGTCAGTTCTATTTTGACGCCTGCTACAACCCCGACAAGACCCAGTTCCTGCTCAACGCGGAGGAGAAGGGCTGCCAGGTGCTCAACGGTCTGGGCATGTCCCTGTATCAGGGCGCCGCACAGATCGAACTGTGGACTGGCGAGAAAGCCCCTGTGGAAGCCATGCGCAAGGAGCTCATGGACATCCTGGCGGAGAGCAAGTAAGGACCCCCCATCTGCGCTGTGCGCTGTTTTGAATGAGAAGACAAGAAGAGAGAGAGGAGGAAACCACGCATTGGGGTATTTCCGCGTTCCGGGGGGAGAAGAGATCGGGATGCGGAGCAGTCCGGCCCCCCGCCGGACATGTCTGCCGCCGGGAACAGCCCGGTGAAAGACGTTGTAAGTAGTAAAGAGGAGGTAAAACATGAAAGTCATCAAATGGCTGGATGAGCACTTTGAAGAGACCTTCCTGGTCTTTTTCCTGGTCCTCATCTCCTGCATCACCATGCTGCAGATCATCGCTAGAACCTTCTTCGCCGCCCTTTCCTGGCCGGAGGAGTTCTGCCGCTACTGCTGGATCTGGAGCGTGTTCATTTCCCTGCCCTACACCATGCGCAAGGGCAACATGCTGCGCGTGAACGTGCTGGTGGACCTGCTGCCCACCAAGGCCCGCAACGCGATCAACATCGTGATCGATCTCATCAACACCGTGGTGATGGCGCTGTTTTTCAACGGATCCATCACCGTGATCCAAAACGCCCTGAACAGCGGTCGTACCTCTCCCGCCATGGAGCTGCCCATGGCCGCTGTGTACATCTGCCTGCTGATCGGCTTCGGCCTGGGCTTCATCCGCGGCATCCAGCAGATCGTGCTTCATGTCATGAACTTCAATAAGAAGGAACTGACCACTCTGGAGCAGGCTATGGCGGACGCCGCCGAGGAAGCCGCCGCGGCCAAGGGTGATCTGGAAGGAGGCGCGAACTAATGGCAGCATTAATGGTATTTATCGTATTTCTGATCGCGATCGCCGTGTCCGTGCCCATTGGCGTGGCCATGTGCCTGGGTACCCTGTTCCCCCAGTATTTTATGAACGCCGGAGCACCGGTGGACCAGCTGATCAACTTCACACTGTCCGGCGCTGACTCCACTCCCATCCTGGCGGTGCCTCTGTTCATCCTGGGCGGCGTCATCATGGCAGAGGGCGGCATCTCCCGCCGGCTGTTCAACTTCTTCTCCTACTTCGTAGGAAACATCCCCGGCGGTGTGCCCTGCGCGGCCATCCTGACCTGCCTGTTCTACGGTGCCATCTCCGGTTCCGGCCCGGCCACCACCGCCGCCGTCGGCTCCATGTGCATCCCCTTCATGGTGGAAATGGGCTATGAGAAGCGCTGGAGCGCCGGCCTGATCGCCGTGGCCGGCGGCCTGGGCGTCATCATTCCGCCCTCCATCCCCTTCGTGCTCTACTCCCTGGCCACCGGCGTTTCCACCGGCGACCTGTTCCTGGCCGGCGTCATCCCCGGCATCCTGATTGGCCTGTTCATGATGGCCTATGCGGTGATCTTCTGCATCACCAAGGGCGAGGACAAGCAGCGCATCCGCGCCAAGATGTCCGAGCTGCGGGGCAACGGCTTCCTGAAGCTGTTTGCTGACAGCTTCTTCGCCCTGCTGTGCCCCATCATCGTGCTGGGCGGCATCTACTCCGGCATTGTCACCCCCACTGAGGCGGCCTGCGTGTCCGTGTTCTACGCTCTGTTCGTCTCCCTGGTGGTGTACCGCTCCATCTCTTTGAAGGACCTGATCCCCTTCCTGGCCAGCTCTGTCAAGACTTACGGCGGCCTGGCTTTCGTGCTGGCTTTTGCCACCGCTTTCGGCCGCGTGCTGTCCCTGACCCGCGCCACCAAGGTGATCGAGGACTTCATCGTGGGCAACTTCACCACTTCCTGGAGCGTCCTGTCTGTCCTGGTCATCCTGTTCCTGATCCTGGGCATGGTCATGGATACCGGCCCCGCCATCGTCATCCTGGCCCCCATCCTGCTGCCCGCTGTGCAGGCCCTGGGCGTGGACTCCGTCCACTTCGGCGTCATCCTGGTGTGCTGTCTGTCCATCGGCCTGGCCACGCCTCCCTTCGGCCTGGACCTGTTCGTGGCCGGAAACCTGGCGGAGGAGCCGCCCATGGCTGTGGCCAAGCGGGCGGTCCCCTTCATCATCTCCTTCCTGCTGGCCCTGGCTCTCATCACTTATGTGGAGCCGGTCAGCCTGGCGCTGTTGGGCCGCTGACCACTGACTTCGGTTCACCCTTGACCCGACCGGCCCTTGGCCGGCCGGGCAAGTGAACAAATAAAACATACCATTTAAGAGGAGGAAACAAACATGAAGAAATTTGCAGCTCTTGTCCTGGCTGGCGCCATGACTCTGGGCCTGGCCGCCTGCGGCGGCGGCAACACCAGCACCCCCGCCGCCAGCTCCACCCCCGATGCCAGCACCCCTGCTACCAGCACCCCCGCTGCTAGCACCGGTTCTGACTACGCCAGCCTGGACCCCGTGGTCCTGCGCGGCGCTGACTCCGCCGGCGTGGGCGCCGCTGCCCAGCAGCTGGGTGAGCTGGTTGCCGAGAAGGTGGACGCCATCACTGGCGGCCAGCTGACCGTTGAGTACTATCCCAACAGCGAGATGGGCGGCGACATGGATATCCAGCAGCAGATGCTGGACGGCACCCTGGACTATGTGGTGCTGCAGACCGCTCCCACCGTCTCCTTCGTGCCCGCCGTGGCCGTGTTCGATCTGCCCATGGTCTTCGCTCAGTATGACGGCGACACCATCGACCAGGTGCTGAACGGCGATGACAGCGAGTTCCTGAAGGCCATTGCCCCCAAGTATGAAGAGAAGAACATGAAGATCCTGGGCTACCTGCAGAACGCCACTTACCGTCTGACCACTTCCAATGTGAAGCTGGACACTCTGGATGCGTTCAAGGGCCTGCAGATTCGCACCATGGAGAACCAGAACCACATGGCTTTCTGGTCTGCTCTGGGCGCTGCCCCCACTCCTCTGGCCTGGCCTGAGGTGTACATCTCCCTGCAGAACGGCACCATCGACGCTCAGGAGAACGCCGCTGATACCTGCATGACCTCCAACTTCCAGGAGGTCCAGAAGTATCTGAACTTCACCAACCACATCCTGTACCTGAACCAGATCATCATCAACAATGACAAGTTCAACAGCCTGGACCCCCTGTATCAGGATGCCCTGACTCAGGCCGTGGAGGAAGCCATTGCTGAGCTGCGTCCCGCTCTGACCGAGCTGGATAAGAGCAGCAAGGACACTCTGGCTGCCGGCGGCATGGAGATGGTGGAGTACGCTCCCGAGTTCTATGACGAGATCCTGAACCTGCAGGGCGTGAAGGACCTGTACACCAAGATCGACGGCGAGGTCGACGGTCTGGGTACCATCCTGCAGGACGAGCTGGCCGCTGTTGCCGGGGCCTGATCCCCAGCTGCGGACAAGCGCGTACCCATGAATTTCAAACGGGCCGGCGCCCCAGCGGCGCCGGTCCGTTTCTTCCTTTGGGTGGCCCCGTGGGTCTGCTCCCGGCAGAGAAATATTCCGGAGGCGGTCCCATGCGTCCAGCCAGATCTGATCCGCTGAAAGACTGCTGTGTTTTGGAGAGGAGCGTTTCTATGGAGCTGCTGAAGAAAAGCCGGGCATTTCTGCTTCTGTTTGTCACCTTCTTCTTCTGGGGGAGCGTGTACGTGGGGGGGAAGCTGATCTCTGACGATGTGCCCGCCCCCCTGCTGGGCTGCCTGCGGTGTTTTGTGGCCTCATTTCCCCTGATGCTCATGGCCCGGAAGCACTTCGGCGTGAAGATCGACCGGGCGGACTGGAAATACTTTGCCGGGGTGGGGGTCATGGGCTATTTCCTCACCATCTTCCTCATCCAGCTGGGGATCTCCCTCACCGGGGCCTCCATGGCCTCCCTGGTCAACTCGGTGACACCAGTGGGGGTCACCATCTTCGCTGCCCTCCACCTGAAGGAAAAGATCACCCCCACCAAGGTGCTGTGTCTGGTGCTGGCACTGGTGGGCACCTTCGTCATCACCACCGGCGCCACCGGCCAGGGGGAGATGGCGGGCATCCTGGTGGTGCTGGCGGCAGTGGTCACCTGGAGCGTGGCCTCTGTCTTCATGCGCCAGCTCACCGCCAAGTATCCCCCCATTCTGGTCACAGCCTACGGCATGGTCATCAGTCTGATCTTCCACATCCCCACGGGGGTGGCGGCCGCGGTGCAGGCAGGGGGCACCGGCCTGAGCTCCGCCAACATCCTGGTGGTGCTCTATCTGGGGCTGGTGGGCTCCGGGCTGGCCCAGTACACCTGGACGGCCAGTCTGGCCGAGCTGCCTGCCAGCACCTGCTCCCTCTTTTACCCTCTCCAGCCCATGTTCTCTGCCCTGCTGGGCATACTGCTGCTGAACGAGACTTTCACCCCCTCCTTCCTGGTGGGATTGGTGCTCATCTCCGCTGATGTCATCCTCAGCACCCTGGAGACCCGCAAGCTGGCAAAGCAGGCGCAGGCCGGGTCAGACCGATAAGATATGCTTTTTCTGTCCCGAACTGAAAAATATATTTGATTTTTTCATCGAATTATGGCATAATTGAATCAATATATTAAGATCCGGGACAGAAAGGGGGAGCGCCGTATGAATTTACGGCAGCTGCAATATTTCAAGACCATCGCCGAGCTGGAGCACTACACCCGGGCGGCGGAAAAGCTGTATGTCAGTCAGTCCAACCTGAGCCACTCCATTCAGGAGCTGGAGGACGAGCTGAATGTGGAATTTTTTGTTCGAAAGGGACGCAACATCAAACTGACCAAATATGGGGAGCTGTTCCTCCCCTATGTTTCCCAGGCCCTGAACCTGCTGGACACCGGAGTGGCCCGACTCCAGGATTATATCAACCCAAACAGCGGCACGGTGGTAATGGCCTGCTTTCCCTCCCTGGCGGAGTTCGCGCCTGAGCTGATCGTGCGCTATTTATCCGAGACCAACCGGGTGGGGGTGCGCCTCCAGTTCAACCAGGAGGCCACCTTCATGCAGCTGCGGGACAAGCTGCTGGCCGGGGAGATCGACCTGCTCTTCTGTACTAAAATCGACGACCCCCGGGTGGAAGGGGCCCTCATCGGTGAGCACCAGATCGTCCTGCTGGTCCCGGAGAGCCACCGGCTGGCTCAGCGGGAGTCGGTGGACCTGCGGGAGCTGGACGGGGAGCCCTTCATCTCTTTCGACAACAACTGCCAGCTGCGCTCCGTCACCGACGAGCTGTTCCGGAGCCTGGGCATCCAGCCCAAGATCACCATGGAGACAGCCCAAGACGTTATCATGTACGGAATGGTAGCCGCCAATCACGGCGTCGCTATCGTTCCCAGGCCCCTGGGCGGGACCCCCTACAATGTGAAGGTGCTGCCCATCGAAAACGAGATCCCCGCGCGGAAGCTGTATATCCAATGGAACAAGGAGCAGTATATGCCCCCCGCCGCCGAATATTTCCGGGATTTTATTATCCGCAGCGGCCTGATCTTCAACCACTTCTTGGAGCGGCACAATCTGAAAGAGGGCTCCTGAAGCGAAATGACCGGACAAAAGACTTGGCCGGCCTGTCCCACCTCGGGCAGGCCGGCCTTTTTTGGCACATCCCATGCAGGAATTTGAACAATGAATGAAAACTAGCTATTTGACAAATAAGAGGGAATATACTATTCTTTGTATGGTAGTAGTAGACAGAAAAAAGAGAGATGCCCTGTGGCTGTTGCTGGAAAATAGCCAAAGCGGAAGGACCAAAAAATCCCCTTGATCTATGAATCGATTCCATAGGAAATGGGGAGAGACCGCCGGGCAGAGACACTGTTTGGGAGAAGCGGGCGAAAGCCTGATAAGAGATTGCTGATCCAAAAAAATGATATGGAGGATTTCACACAATGAGCAAGAAACTGGTATCTGACCTGTTGGTAGACTACCTGGAGCGCCGGGGCGTCACCAAGCTGTTCGGACTGTGCGGCCACACCGTCATCGGCATGCTGGACGCCCTTTCCCGCAGTAAGAAGATCGAGTACATCGGCACCCGGCATGAGGCCGTGGCTTCCACCGCGGCTGACGGCTACGCCCGCATCACCCACAAGGCCTCCGTGGTCATGTGCCACCTGGGCCCCGGCCTGACCAACGTGCTCACCGGCGTGGCCAACGCCTCCCTGGACTCCATCCCCATGGTGGTCATCGCGGGCGATGTGCCCAGCTACTACTTCGGCCGTCACCCCCATCAGGAGATCCAGATGCATGAGGACGGCGACCAGTACAGCATGCTCAAGCCCGTGTGCAAGCGCAGCTGGCGCGTGGACGACGTGGAGGCCCTGCCCTACATCCTGGACAAGGCATTCCGTCTGGCTGAGGCCGGCCGTCCCGGCCCCGTCCTGGTAGACGTGCCCATGGACATGTTCTCCCGTGAGATGGAGGAGGAACTGTGGGCCCGCACCTACAAGGACAGCCATGTGACCATGAAGCCCGCCCTGGACCCCGCTGCCGCCAAGGCCATCGCCAAGAAGCTGGTGGAGGCCAAGAACCCCGTCCTCCACGCCGGCGGCGGCATCCTGCTGGCTCAGGCCTCCGAGGAGCTGGCTGCTCTGGCCGAGTTCCTGGACATCCCCGTGTCCCGCACTCTGGCCGGCCAGGGCTGCCTGTCCGACCAGCACCCCCTGATGGTGGGCCAGACCGGCTTCTGGGGCCTGGAGTTCACCCACTCCCTGACCACCAATGCCGACGTGATCCTGGGCCTGGGCACCCGCTTCGGCGAGGCCGACAGCTCCAGCTGGTATCAGGGCGTCACCTTCGATCCCGATAAGACCACCTTCCTGCAGATCGACATCGACCCCAACGAGATCGGCCGCAACTACGCTGTGGAGATCGGCGCCATCGGCGACCTGAAGATCGGCCTGGCCCAGATCCTGGAGGAAGTGAAGAAGATCTGCCCCGAGGGTAAGAGCAACCCCGAGCTGCGTGAGCAGATTGCTGCCGCCAAGGCCGCGTTCAAGGCCAGCAACGAGGCCATCTCCAACGACGGCCGCTTCCCCATGACTCCCCAGCGCATCCTGAAGGACGTGAAGGAGGTCATCCCCGAGGACGCCATCATCTTCACCGATGTGGGCTGGAACAAGAACGGCGTGGCCCAGGAGTTCGACATCACCGTTCCTGGCACCATCCACCACTCTTCCGGTCTGGCCACCATGGGCTTCGGCGCTTCCGCCGTCCTGGGCGGCAAGCTGGCTGCCCCCGATAAGATCGTGCTGACCCTCACCGGCGACGGCGGCTTCGGCGTCAACCCCACCTGCATGGCTACCGCCGTGGAGAAGGGTATCGCCTGCACCTGGGTGGTCATGAACAACTCCGCTTTCGGCACCATCGCCGGTCTGGAGAACGCCAACTACAAGACCAAGTTCGGCACCGTGTTCCACACTCCCGATGGGGAGTCCTACAGCCCCTGCTGGGCCGACGTGGCCAAGGCCTACGGTGTGGACTCCATCCGCTGCTCTACCGCTGACGAGTTCAAGCCCGCCCTGGAGAAGGCCATCGAGGCCAACAAGGCCGGCAAGCCCTTCCTGGTGGAGGCCCCCATGGAGAACATCGTGGTGCCCACCCCCGGCTGCTGGAACATCAACGACATTTACAGCCCCAACGAGCTGGTCAAGGAGGGCAAGCTGGTCAAGAAGGAGAACGGCCAGTACGTCGCCCCCAGCCACTCCAAGTCCCACAACGCCTAAGTTTGCCCCGCACTTCCTTCTTGTGTGTGTTTTTTCAGAGAAATGCCGCCCCACTTGGGGCGGCATTTCTCGTCTTTCTAGAAAAGGGCGCAGAGAATGTAAAAAATTGAGACCCAGATTGGACGGCCGGAAGTTGCGGCTAATTTCCTTGACACCCCATCTCCGTGGGGGTACAATATCTCACAACAGGACATATGAAGGCAGCTTTGCAGGCCGGACCGGGGAAGGGGCCGGCCTGCGGAAGTGGAGGAAGTTCAGATATGGCAAAACATGTAAAGCGGTCGGTGGTCCCCATCTATCTGGTGGGTGCGGTCTGGCTGGCCTATGCGCTGCTGTTCCCACTGTACCAGCCGGTCCATTACCTGCTGTGCGGGGCGCTGTCGGCGGCGGCCTTCATCGTGGGGAAGGGACTCTTCCCCAATAAGGTGTATGAGGTGCCCGGAGAGCCGGAGGAGAACAAACAGGAGGAGCCCGAGAAGAAGGAACCTCCTAAAAGTACCGGAGATCCGGAGATCGACGCCCTCATCAAAGAGCGGGACCGGGCGGTGGGTGAGATGCGCCGCCTCAACGACAGCATCGAGGACGAGGAGATCTCCGCCCAGATCGATCATCTGGAGGAGGTCACCCGGAAGATCATCGACCTGGTGGTGAAGCAGCCTAAAAAGCTGCCCCAGATCCGCCGGTTTCTGGATTACTATCTGCCCACCACCCTGAAGATCCTGAATGCCTATGACCGTATGGATGCGGCCGGCATCTCGGGGGAAAATATCGACGCCACCAAGAAGAAGGTAGAGCAGATGATGGCTACCATCTCCCAGGCTTTTGACAGGCAGCTGGACGCCCTGTTCGGGGATGAGGCACTGGACATCTCTACCGATATCACCGTCATGGAGCAGATGCTCCAGCGGGAGGGGCTGGGTGGCCAGAAGAAGGACGGAGACGGAGGCGTGACCCTGGAGCTGTGAGCCGAGAAGAGTGGGGGAGACCGTGGAACAGGTGGAGAAACTGATCATGGGGCGATGGAGATGGCCGTGCTGACGGGATATGACTTCTGGAAAGCGGGGACCGAGGTCCCGTGATATCTAGGACAATGAGATCAGAAACGTGACGATACAGGAGGAAACGACAATGAGCGACAATCTGGATATGACCCCTCAGCTGACTCTGACGCCGGAGGCGGACACCGCTGCGGCCGCGGCACCGGCCGCCCCGGAGGCACCCGCCCTGACCCTGGAGCCCGCGGCGGCGGACCCGGCTGACGCTGCGGCCGCCCAGAAGGAGCGGGACGCTCACGCCGTCAAGCTGGATGAGAGCCAGCTCACGGAGGCGGAACGGAAGATGGTGGATGAGTTCTCCCAGAAGATCGACATCACCGACTCCAGCGTGGTGCTCCAGTACGGCGCCGCCGCCCAGAAGAACATCGCCGGCTTCTCGGAAAACGCACTGAACAACGTGCGGACCAAGGATCTGGGCGAGGTAGGGGAGGCCCTGTCCTCTCTAGTGGTGGAACTGAAGGGCTTCGGCAAGGAGGAAGACGAGGGCGGCTTCCTGGGCTTCTTCAAGAAGAAGCGGGATAAACTGGAGGCCATGAAGACGAGCTACGCCAAGGCCGAGGTCAACGTGGACAAGATCGTGCGGGTGCTGGAGAACCACCAGGTGGTGCTGATGAAGGACATCGCCATGTTGGACCAGATGTATGACCTCAACACCAAATACTACAAAGAGCTGACTATGTATATCATCGCGGGGAAAAAGCGGCTGGAGCATGTCCGGGCCCACGACTTGGAGGAGCTGAAGAAGAAGGCCGCCGAGACCGGGGCCCAGGAGGACGCACAGAAATACAACGACTATGCCAACCTGTGTAACCGCTTTGAGAAGAAGCTCCACGATTTGGAGCTCACCCGGATGATCTCCATCCAGATGGGCCCTCAGACTCGGCTGATCCAGAACAACGACACCCTGATGCTGGAGAAGATCCAGTCCTCCCTGGTCAACACCATCCCCCTGTGGAAGAGCCAGATGGTGCTGGCCCTGGGGCTGGAGCACAGCCGCCAGGCCACGGCCGCCCAGTCTGCAGTTACCGACATGACCAACCAGCTGCTCCAGAAGAACGCGGACCTGCTGAAGATGGGCACTATCGAGACCGCCCGGGAATCTGAGCGCTCCGTGGTGGATATCCAGACCCTCCAGCACACCAACCAGCAGCTGATTTCCACCCTGGACGAGGTGATGAAGATCCAGCAGGAGGGCAGTCAGAAGCGGAAGGAGGCCGAGCTGGAGCTGGGCCGCATTGAGGGCGAGCTGAAGCAGAAGCTGCTGGAGCTGAGAGGCTGAGGCCGGCGGTCCTGTCCCGCTGCGTGAGGTGAAACGATGAACTTTTTGAAAAAGACTTGGGTGGCCATAGCGCTGACTGTGATCATGGTCGTGGCGGCTATCGGCGTGGGTCAGCTGCGGGCTCCCGCCCCCGGACTGCCCACAGACACATCCAACAGTGCCTCCGGCGCGCTGGACACCTCCCTGTCCACGTCGGAGTATGACACCTGGATCTCAGATCAGGCCGGGGTGCTGTCCTCCTCCGCAGAGGAGCAGATCAGCCTCTATAACGCCAACTGGGACTATCGGTACAACAGCCTGATCGCCGTACTGATGGTGGACAGCCTGGATGGGCAGGACATCGAAAGCTATGCTTACGACCAGGGGACCCAGATCGGCCTGGGCCAGGGCGACGCCCTGCTGGTGGCTGCGGTGGATGACGAGCTCTATTACGTGGCTACAGGCAACGACTTCTCCACCATCCTGACCAGCAGTGTGACTTCCCGGCTGGATGGGATGCTTTCCAGCAACTTCGGTGCCCAGCGCTTTGAAGAGGGTGTGCTGTCCTTCTTTGCGGAGATGAACCAGGTATATATAGACAACTTCGGACTGGGCAACGCCGGAGGGGGAGGGAGCTACCAGGTCAATGAGCGGACCATGGGGGTGATCTCCCTGCTGGTCCTTCTGGTGGCGGCCCTGATGGTGCTCTCCGCCATCGACCGGGCGCGCTACAACAGCTACCGGGCACGTTTTTATGGGGTGGCCTCCCCACCCTATGTGTTCCGGCCTATCCTCTTCTGGCATGGTCCGGGATACGGCTGGTACCGGCGCCATTGGCACCGTCCTCCGCCGCCACCGCCCGGAGGTCCGAGAGGGCCCAGAGGACCAGGTGACCCCGGTGGATTTGGCGGGATCGGCGGCGGCAGCCGTCCGCGGAGCGGAGGATCACGTGGCGGCGGATTTGGCGGCAGCGGTGGTTTCGGAGGCTCCTTCGGCGGCAGCCGCGGCGGAGGCTTCGGCGGTTCCCGCGGCGGAGGCTTTGGTGGGAGCTTCGGCGGTCGTGGCGGAAGCTTCGGTGGCCGCGGCGGAGGATTCGGAGGTGGCTTTGGCGGCGGCGGTGGCCGCGGCGGCGGATTTGGCGGCCGGTGAGTGCTGAACAGCAGAATGACCCGTCCCGCCGTCACCGGTCCGCGTCTGGCTGGTCCCCAGCATGGGCGGGGCTTCCTCCCAAGAGGGCCGGAGACCCGGCCAGGGCCCAGAGGACCTGAAAGAAATGCAAGCAGACAGCCCCTTAAGGGGCCCTGAAAAGTTTGGGATCTCTCCCCTTTTCGGGCCTCTTAAGGGGCGCTTTTTATGCCTGCGGCCTGTAAGGAGACAAAAAGCAGAAAATGAATGTTGCGATTATGTTGCTATTATATAAAAATTAGTGAAAATATTGTGAACTAAATCAATTGAATTTTGGAGCCCGACTTTCTATAATGAGATCATACCACTCCGGCAAAAAATAAAAGCTGAGGAGAGATGAACATGGGCGAAGAAAAAAGTAATGTTGTCATTACAGAGGAAGGAGCACTCAGCGTGAAGAAGCTGACCTTCTGGGAAGCAGCTATGATCATCGTGGGTGCAAATATCGGAGCCGGTATTTTAGGACTGGCTTATTCCTCCCGGAAGGCCGGATGGCCTATCCTGCTGATGTGGCTTATTATCGCGGGGGTATTTACGACGGTCTCCATGCTGTATGTGGCTGAGACTACCCTCCGCACGAAAAAGCCCATGCAGCTGCCGGGGCTGGCAGAACGATATGTGGGAAAATTGGGGGCGGTACTGGTCTTTATTTCTGTGTGCGCCAACTCCATTGGCTGCATGATCTCCTATACCAGCGGCAGCGGAGAAATTTTGGCTGAGCTGCTGGGGATCTCCCCCACACTTGGAAGCCTGATCTTTACTGTGCCGGCCGTAGTAGTAGTGTGGCTGGGACTGAAAGCAACCGGCCTGGCAGAAAAATTTATCAGTACCGGCATGATCGTTTTGCTGGCCGTTATTATCGGGGTCTCCTTCTTATCTGGGAAAGCGGATATCAGCCAGGCGATCTACACCAACTGGACCTATGCGGTGCCTGTGTTCAACGTGGCGATCTTCTGCTATATCGCCCAGTATGCAGTCCCTGAACTGGCCCGCGGCCTGCGGCATAATGCTCGCGCACTGCCCAAAGCGGTCACCATCGGCATGCTGATCACCGGGATACTGCTGGCACTGGTCCCTCTGGCTGTCATTTCCCTTACTGGAGCGGACAATGTCACGGAGGTAGCGACGCTCGCCTGGGGCCAGGCGCTGGGCAGCTGGGCAATGTTTGTAGCCAACATTTTTGCCCTGTGCGCCATGATGACCTCTTACTGGGCAGTGGGCGGCTCTATGCTGACGAACATTGTGGACATGTTCAAGTTCAAGAGCGAGAATCATGTGCCGACCCGCCTGATCTCGCTGGCATGTGTGGCTCTGCCTCCATTCATTTTAGCTTACAGCGGCTTGGTCAGCTTTGTAGACGCCATTTACCTGGCTGGGACCTTCGGTGGTGTCATTATGTCCATTCTGCCTGCGCTGATGGTAAACAGTGCCCGGAAAAACGGCGACATGGAGCCGCCCTGGAAGTGCGGCTGGTACTCTGCGCGGTGGGTCCAGGTGCTCATCATCACGCTCTTCTGTGCGGCAGCCCTCTATGCGGTTTTGGATCTGGTGGGGATCCTGCCCTCAGGCTGGTAAAAGAGGGAGGAAAATGCAATGCGTGTCATTCCCAAAGACAAAGTGATCTTCAGCTTCAATGCGGAGCATCCCTGTCAATATAGCGTCGAGGATGGGGAGACCTTCTGGGTGGAGACAGATGACTGTTACAGCGGCCAGATCACAGACGCCTCGGTAAAGCGTCCGGATATCGATATCACGATCATGGACTGCTCTGTTGGGCCGATCGAGGTGCGGGGTGCCAAGCCGGGAGATACCCTGTGTGTGGAGATCCTGGCCATTGAGCTCGGCAGACAGGGGGTTATGGTGACCTCAAAGGGATTGGGCGTACTGGGGGACCGGATTACAGAGGCTGACACTAAGGTGATTCCCATTGAGGATGGATTTGCCTGCTTTTCTGACAAGATCCGTCTCCCATTGACCCCAATGGTGGGCGTGTGCGGGGTAGCCCCCAGACCTGGGCTGGATATCCACTGTGCAGTGCCGGGGGATCACGGCTCTAATATGGATACGAAGATGGTGAAGGCGGGGGCCCGTGTCTATCTTCCTGTGTCGGTCCCAGGAGCCGGCCTGGCAGTGGGGGACCTGCACGCCTGTATGGGTGACGGGGAATTAAGCGGGACCGGGATCGAGACACCCGGCCGGATCTGTCTCAAAACCACGCTTTACAAGGACCGGCCGGTGAGCAGACCGGTCATCGAGACAGTGGAAGCCCTCTATTTTACAGCATCCGCTGTGACTTTGGACGATGCTATTCGATTGGCGGTATCTGATACAGTTGCCTTTCTGGAGAAAAAACTGGAACTGGATTTTCCGGATGCATACCGTTTGCTAAGTGCGACTTGTGACATTCAGATCAGTCAGGTAGTCAATGATTTGAAGACAGTCCGGGTCCGCTGCCCCAAATTTGATACAGGGATCCCCACGCTGTGAGGCGCGGCCAATGTCCAGACAGCCCCTGATCGGGGGCTGTCTGGCATTTTTGCACTTATACGTCCGGCTTGAACGCTTCAGCGTTCCATGATATACTGACTTTGACCCGGTTAGAAAGGGGGGAGGTGGGCCTGTGCTCGGTAAGATAAGGCGGATGTGTCCCCTCTGCTGGCAGGACAGCGTGATTTTAGTGGTGACCATGGCGGTGGTATTGGACCTGGGTCTGCTGCTCCAGCCCGTAGGGGCGGATGACTGCCATGCAGCCTTGCTTTTTGTGACAGGTGTCTTGGTGGTGGCCCGTTCTACCAATGGATATTTTTATGGGATGACGGCGAGCCTGATCGCCGCAGTGGTCGTGAATTATGCCTTTATGGAACCCTATTACCGGTTTGAGCTGCGGGGGGCTGGTTACCCATTCACATTTGTCACACTGTTTAGTGTCTCTATCGTGACCAGCGCGCTTACTACCCATATCAAAGAGCAGGAGGAGGCCCAGATCGAGGCGGAGCGGGAGCGACTGCGCGCCAATCTGCTCCGGGCAGTGGGGCATGACCTGCGGACTCCGCTGACTTCCATCATCGGATCAGCAGAGGCGATCCTCAGTCCGGGAAATTGTCTGAGCGATGAGGAGAACAGGACCCTGCTCCGCAATGTGTGCAGTGAAGCAGAGTGGATGATCCGTATGGTAGAAAATTTATTGTCTATCACCCGTGTAGGCGGGGCGTCTTACCACTTGAAAAAGAGTCCGGAGATGCCAGAGGAAGTAGTGGGTGAGGTAATGGAAAAATTCCAAAAGCACTTCCCCAATACCACAGTGGAAGTAGAGGTGCCTGACGTCCTGCTGGAAGTGCCTATGGATGCGATGCTGATCGAGCAGGTGCTATACAACCTGATGGAAAATGCGGTGATCCATGGGATGGCGGAGAAGATCCGGATTCGGATAGATGCGGGAAAGCACTGGGTCCGTTTTTCTGTCAGTGACGACGGGGCGGGGATCCCGCAGGAAAAGTTGGAGCATCTATGCGGGGACTATATGGAATTGGCAGATACCAGTTCTGGAGATAAAAAACACAATATGGGCATTGGGCTGATCGTCTGCCGCGATATTATCAAGGTGCACGGAGGAAATTTTGAAGGCAGAAATCAGCTGGAGGGAGGCACGGAGTTTTGGTTCACGCTTCCCTTAAAGGAGGAACGGCAGTATGGCGGTCATAAAGGATAAAATTTTAGTGATCGAAGATGAAAAAAGTATCAACTATCTGATCGGAACGGTCCTGACAGCCAATGGATATGATGTCATCAAGGCCTATACCGGAACAGAGGCGTGTCAGATGCTTGACGCCTACTGCCCTGACTTGATTATTCTGGATCTGGGGCTCCCAGATATGGATGGAGTGGATATCATCCGACGTATTCGAGGGTGGAGCGTTGTTCCAATTATAGTGGTATCTGCCAGGACCAGAGAACGAGACAAGATCGAAGCATTGGATCTTGGCGCGGACGACTATCTGACCAAACCTTTCGGCGGAGGAGAACTGCTGGCGCGTATCCGCACCGCTCTGCGCCATACCAGGACGCAAGCCGCCGATCCTGGATTGGCGCGTACAGGGATCTACCGGTGTGGCCGGCTGCGAGTCGATTTTGACAGCCATCTGGTATGGCTGGGAGAAGAGAACGTGCATCTGACTCAGAGTGAGTATAGGATCGTTGCTCTGTTGACCCAATATGCCGGAAAAGTTTTGACATATGATTTTATCATTCGAGAGATCTGGGGGCCGAATGCTGTAGGAGATACTCAAAATCTGCGGGCCAATATGGCAAAGATCCGTCGCAAACTAGAAAAGAACCCGGCGAAACCCCAGTATATTTTTACTGAGGTAGGTGTGGGTTACCGCATGGCAGAAGGAGATTGAGGTCCCTTGCAAATGAAAAACAGCATATTATAATTGTAAGAGATCCAATCATATTCTTGACAAAAAGCGCGATGTCTACCAAAAGTCTACCAAAAAAGGGCGGCGGTGGCCTGGAGTTTCAGGGCCTTGCTGCCCCTTCTGTTTTCATGTGTCTACCAAATGTCTACCAGGGAAACTTTTTAGGCGTAATCTCGGGGATTTTTCCCTTGATCTCCCCCTTTTTATAACCAATTCCTCCTGTGTCAGAAGTGTTGTACAGGCATAGTGGGCCGAAATGTTCTAGAAAAGGCCCGGTTTGTCAGAAAACAGCGACTTTTGTCAATATAAAAAGGAGGAATATCCAATGAGAAACCTGAAGCGTGCTCTCAGCCTGGCTCTGGCTTCCGTTATGCTCCTGGGCATGATGGTCGTGGGCTCCAGCNCCTTGACGACTTCAGCGACAACGCTGAGATCGTCAACAAGGACGCCGTGGCGGTCACCTCTGCCATCGGCCTCTTTGACGGCTACGAGGACGGGTCCTTCGGCCCCGAGAACGTAGTCACCCGCGCCGAGATGGCCGTTATCATCAGCACCATGCTGTACGGCGCCGGCGTGAACGTCAACCAGTTCGCGGAGACCAATGTGTTCACCGACGTCCCTGCCTGGGCGCAGGGCTATGTGAACCTGTGCTCCAGCCTGGGCATCGTGGCCGGCGTGGGCGACGGCAAGTTTGACCCCAACGCCACCGTGACCACCGCGCAGGCCGTGCTGATGCTGTGCCGCGCCCTGGGCTATTTCCAGAACGCCGCTGACTTCGGCGACAACTGGATGCTGGCCGCCACCGCCAAGGGCACCGCTCTGGGCCTGTACGGCGACCTGAAGCTGACCGCCAACGAGGGCCTGACCCGCGACAACGTGGCTGAGCTGGTGTTCAACGCCCTGACCAAGGCCGTGCCCGTTCAGTACAACGAGCTGCTGGGCGTGTACTACAACGAGAACAAGGGTATCATCTACTCCCTGACCTTCTACTACACCGATACCCTGGGCTACAAGAACTTCGACCTGGTCTACAAGACCAACGAGAACACCGATTACGGCCGTCCCGGCACCACCTGGGGCACCGGCTCCTACCGGGGCACCTCCGCCACCACCGAGGGCAATGACTCCTACGGCCTCAACGAGGACGGCAGCCTGAAGCCCGAGAACGTGAAGATGACCTCCGATGACGAGATCATCACCGTGGCCGACACCCCCGACTATGTCTACACTGCCGGGACCAAGGAGAACGTGATCTATAAGGACCTGGGCAAGACGGTCGTCGAGGGCACCGAGAAGGGCGACTATGTCTATGACTGGGTCGCCTATGTGGACGGCGCCGAGCAGGAGGTTGCCGGCCGGCCCGAGAACGAAAAGGACCCCACCTACGAGTACACCGACAAGGGTGCCACCACCGAGATCTATGTTGACGAGGTCAACGAGACCGTCACCGTGGTGAAGATCAACTACTACCTGGCCGAGATCACCGATATCCGCTCCGACGATGACGGCGAGTTCGCCACCGTCCGCATGCTGGGCACCCAGGACCCCCTGGGCGACTCCGTGGACACCCGGAAGATCTACTGCAAGGGCTTCGCTGAGGACGACTATGTTGTCGTCACTGTGGATGTGGACGAGGACGGCGACGCCTTCGTGGCCACCATCAACGATCCCGCCACCGCCGAGGGCACTGTGACCCGCGTCAAGAAGGACGCCGATCCTGAGGAGGATCAGGGCAACTACGTCAAGCTGGACGACGGCAACCAGTACAACTACTCCAAGTGGACCGAGGGTGATGTGGACGGCATCAACGAGAAGCACCCCACCCTGGATATCGGCTACCGCCTGTTCCTGGACCCCAACGGCTATGTCATCGGCTTCATCGCCCTGGATGACTACTATGCCAACTATCTGTATGTGGACGCCGTTGACGTGTCCCTGAAGACCATCACCGCCAAAGTCGTCTTCACCGACGGCACCGCCAAGACCGTGGAGATCGATGACGAGTACATCGACCTGCACTCCGACAGACAGGACTTCACCATGGACCAGGATACTGTCCAGGCCATGCTGGAGGAGCACGTCTTCGCCTGGACCGTGTCCGATGACGTCTACACCCTGCGTCAGATCCTGCCCTACGCGAACGTGAACGACCGCGATGACGGCGACCTCTATGAGGACAACAACTACAAGGATACCGAGGACCACGCTGTCGGCAACGGAAACAACACCGCCGCCATCAACAGCGATAAGGCCTTCATCTATGTGAACGGCACTAAGTACATCGTGGACGAGAAGACCGCCTTCATCGACACCGATGAGAAGGTCCTGTACACCGGCTTCGAGAACGTCCCCGACTACGTGGACAACGATGCCACCGATCCTGTGAAGTTCTGGGCCATCGACAAGAACAGCGACGGCGCCCTGGACGTGGTCTTCGTCTACTCCGGCGAGGCCTCCAACAGCAACAAGACCTACTTCTATGTGGCTGATTGGGAAGCCTATGAGTCCTATGACAAGAACAAGATGTACAAGGAAGCCACCGTGTATGTGGACGGCGAGAAGACCACTCTGATCTTCACCGCCGATGCCCACCAGGAGATCACCACCGGCAAGTCCGGCCTGTATGTGGTCAACCGCACCAACGGCTCCGGCGTGGTCACCGACGCGGACAAGATCGCGGTCAGCGCGGTCCCCGAGGTGGTGGGCTCCAGAGCCTTCTCCCTGGGCGACAGCAACGCCGACCAGTGGACCGCCAACAGCGAGACCATCTTCGTTGTGGCCACCTATGAGCTGAAGAACAACGGCAAGGACCTGAAGAGCTCCGCTGACGTGCGCGTTGGCGACCTGAAGGACATGGAAGAGGACGACGACTACTACACCTATGCCTATGTTGCCAAGCCCGACGACAGCGATGACCCCGCCGAGCTGGTGTACATCGTCAAGCAGGAGAAGTCCGAGTACAAGGCCATCTCCCTGACCGTTGACGGCACCGCCGTGAGCGCCGCCGCCGCCACCCTGAAGGCTGGCGAGACCTACTCCTACACCTACACCGCCCCCGATGGCAAGCTGATCGACACCGTGGCCGGCATCGCCGCCGCTGACTACACCGTAGCCGCGGACGGGAAGTCTGTCGCCATCAGCTTCAAGGTGAAGGACAAGACCGACATCGCCATTACCCTGAAGAATGAGCCTGCGGCTCCTGAGACCCGTACCCTGACTCTGAAGGGCAACCTGATCGATCCCACACTTGCCACTGTCTGGACTGATGCCAGCACCGAGATCGAGGGCACCCCGATCAAGGAGTTCGGTAAGGTTACCGCCATGGAGTATAAGATCCCTGAGAACGCCACTGTGACCATCATGGATAGTGACATTACTGATGTGGGCACTGTGCGCATTAACGGTATCCTGATCGATACCGATGCTGGCGAGCTGACTTTCACCATGAGTGATAATCTGACCCTGACTGGCGCGCCTACTACGGGAGCTGCGGTGTTTACTCTTACCGCTGGCGAAGGTATCGTCCTGAAGGACGCTGACGGCAACGAGATCACTGGTCCTGTGGCCAGCGGAACTCAGGTGACCGTGGAGTCTGAGACTGGTTACTATCTCCAGGACAAGGTGGCTGATGCTACTGGTGTTGCTGACACCAACAAGGTCACTGTTACCGCTGACACAGCCGTGTACGCCGCGTCCAAGGTCGAGCTGAAGCAGGGTGCTGCTGCCACCTATGGCACGAGCAACACAGCTGTCAATGACGGCAACTATGTTGCACTGGGTACTGAGCTGAAGGTCACTGCCGCCGGCAAGTCTGGTGTTGTTGTGGGTACAACTGGCGACGCCATCACTACCTACGTTGTGACTAAGGACGATGTCGTTCTGAACGGCGCTTGGAAGGTCGAGCTGACCGATGTGACCGCGACGATCAGCGGCAAGGCTATCGGGGCCTATGTGGCTGACGGTCAGACCCTGACTGCGACCGTGGCCACCGGCGCCGGGACCAGTGTCATTGAGGTCAAGGGCAACAACAAGTTTGCCACTACCGCTTTCACCACCGGAACTGTGAGCGCGGACCTGGAACTGGCTGCTGCCACCTCCGTTAAGGTCGGTAATGGCAGCGGCGAGGTGACTTATGAGGGCTCCAACGGCAAGGATATTGAGGTCCTGGCTGCAAACGCCGACACCACCGCTTACGTGATGCCCGGCACCGTGCTGACCGTTAAGAATGCTGGCACCATTACCGGTGCTGACGATGTCACTGCCGAGGGTGTTTTCCAGACCTTTACTGTTGGCACTGTTGCGATTGAAATCGAAAATCCCTGATTTGACGCAGGTCAAGATCTAATAAGGGAAACCCCGGACCCAAATGGGTCCGGGGTCCCTTTTTACTTGCTTCGGACCTGTTCCTCTTACACGGTGCAAACGGGAGGACCAGGGGGAAACGTTACCCCTGCCTGCCAAGGCCCGGGACGCCAGGCGCAAAGCCGGAACAGCGCATTGACCCAAATGACGCAGGGCATCAGCGGCAGCGGCGCGAGACGCTGGTCAGTGCGAAAGCCTTGCCGCGCCGCTCAGGTCCAGGAGATCTCCGCTCGGTGTCTCCTGTACCGGGGGGCCGGGAGCGTCCCCCGGCGTCTCTTTGGTCCCTTTCTGGACCTTCAGAAAGGGACCCGACCCGCAGGGCGGGCACCTCCCGCCTTAGAAAAAGGCCAGGCAATAGTCGTACACCTTCATCTCCCCTCCGCTCCCACAGGTCAGCTCCAGCTGGATCTGAGCGGCTCCGCTGCCTTTCCCCTCCCATAGAAATTCATATTCTGAGCACCGTATCCCAGTGACGGTCTTATCTCTGCCCGCCCGGTGCAGCGGGAGCTCCTGACCGTTCAGCCGGGGCTGGACCGTGCCGCCGCTGAAATGTACCCACATCCGGGCCTGCGTCCAATCGGAGCTGCCCAGAGACAGAGGAAGTGTGGTGATCCCTCCGGTGCTTCCAGTGCCGTCCAGGCAGAGCACGCCCGCCCGGATCTCTGCACTTCCGCTCAGCGTGAGGTCCTCTGGGTGGAGAAACGCCTCATAGAGCATGGCTCTCTGTCCCAGATACTGCCCACGGTCCAGCAGGTCCAGGATCGCCAGCTGTCCTATATAGTAGGCCAGCTGGGGCACCGCCCGCACCAGCGGCTGTACCTGCTCCGCCAGCTGGCGGAGTGCCCCGTCGATCTTGGCGTTGTCGGAGTTGAAGTCCACCCGCTCCACCTTGTCTGCGGCCTCCCACTGGGAGAGCCCATAATACTGAGTCTGTCCGCTTGCCATAAAAAATCCCTCCTGTCCTGACTGGGCCCGGCAGATCCGGACCCGCTCAAAACCGGAGGGAAAAGCTGTTTTGTGAGACGTTTCAATACAAATTATGGAAGTAAAGCAGAACTGCGCCCATTTCTGCCCCGCCTGTGCGGAAGCCCCGGTATTGAGAGAGGCGGCCCGATGGCGGCAGCGGTGTGAGACGCTGGTCAGTGCGAAAACCTTGCCTTGCCGCGCCGCTCAGGTCCAGGAGATCTCCGCTCGGTGTCTCCTGTACCGGGAGGCCGGGAGCGTCCCCCGGCGTCTCTTTGGCCCCTTTCTGGACATTCAGAAAGGGACCCGCCCCGCAGGGCGGGCACCTCTATAGTCCGCCCGCGTGGGGCGGGCGGAAGGGCGCCACCTCATCGTCACGGCATCCGCCGTGACGCCTTCCCCCGAGGGAAAGGCTTTTGGGGGACACAGCGTGGGCCGAGCCACTCTCCCACAAAGGGAAGCTGCCCAAACAAGATGGAAGCGATCGTTTGGAAGGGGCGCACACTGTGCGCCCCTTCTGCTGTTTTTTGTGAAATTGGATTGACGGGAACATACAATTTTGGCGCCGGGGCTGGGAGTAGTAGGGGGCGCCGGGGCGGGCAGAGCTTTGGAGAGGAGAACGCTGTGGGCCCTTCAGAGAAAGGAGGGGGAGAGGGGATGGATCTGACGACGCTGGCTGTGGCGGGGATGTCGCTGATCGGGACGCTGGCGGGGACCTTTGGAGGCATCCTGGTGTCCAACAAGCTGACCACCTACCGCATCGAGCAGCTGGAGCAGAAGGTGGCCGCCCACAACAGCCTGGTGGAGCGGACCTACAAGCTGGAGGGGCAGATGACGGAGGTGCAGCACGACATCCGGGACTTAAAATCGGAGGTCCGGACATGAGCAGCACTGTGATCCTGGCCGCGGCAGCGGCCTTCGCACTGGGGTGCGTGTTCTGTCTGGGGCTGTGGTGGCTGTCCACCCACCGGTCCAAAAGGGGCCGCACAGAGACCATGAAGGCCACCGTCTGGCTGTGCCTGTGCAATGGCTGCGCCTGGGTGTGGTGCTCCTATCTGCTGGCCTATCTGGGCCGTGAGCAGATCGCAGAACAGCTATCCGGGAAAGCCGTCACAGAGATCATTGCCGTGATCCTGGCTTACGCCATCAAATCCATACTGGAGAACCTGAGCAAACATAACAACTGGCCGGATAGATCCGGCAAAAAGGAGGAAACGACCCATGAATGAACTGACCAACTATCTGCCCATGCTGCTGGCCCTGGTGCTGGCGCTGACCCTGGTGACCAACATCATCGTACAGGTGCTCAAGAGCCTGCTGTACGATATGCTCCCCACCAACCTGCTGGCCTTCCTGGTGGCCGCGGTAGTGACGGTGGGGGCGGGCTTCGGCCTGTGGTCCTATTACCGCTTTGCCATCACCGGCTGGATGATCGTGGCGCTGATCGCCCTCATCTTCCTGGTAGCCTTCTCTGCGATGTTCGGTTATGACAAACTGGTGCAGCTGATGGAGCAGGCAGGGTGGATCAAGGCACAGAAGTGAGGAGGCATCCTATGGCAACGGATGAAAAAATATTGGAGATCGCCCGGTCGCAGATCGGGACCAAAGAATCCCCGGCCAACAGTGACAACGTGAAGTATAACACCGCCTACTATGGGCGGGAGGTGTCCGGAAAATACCCCTGGTGCGCCGTGTTCGTCTGGTGGGTGTTTCGGGAGGCCGGGGCTCCCGAGTTGTACTACGGCGGCGGAGAGACCGCCTACTGTCCCATGCTGATGTCCTTCCACAAGAAGCAGGCGGTGACTGACTACCGGCCGGGAGACATCGTGTTCTTCAACTTCTCCGGCAAGAGCTCCGCCGGTCATGTTGGCATCTGTGAGAGCTGGGATGGGACCTACATCACCACCATTGACGGCAACACCGGCGGCGCCAGCGAGGACAACGGCGGGGCGGTGATGCGCCGCAGGCGGCATAAGAAATACATCGTGGGGGCATATCGCCCAGACTATGAGGAGGAAGAGAGCGTGACCTACGAGCAGTGGCTGGAGTACCTGGAGAGATACCGCAGGGAGGCGGCCGCCAAGAAGGCGTCCATGCCGGAGCTGTTGGCGGAGGCTGTGGAGCTGGGCTTGACGGACGGCAGCCGCCCCCAGGACCTTATGACCCGGGAGGAGGGCGCGATCATGGCCCGGGCAGCGGCGAAGGCCAGATAAAGCAGAGGAGCCGCCCCAATATGGGCGGCTCCTGACATCAAATTTGACATGATTTTATATGGGTAATTTTGATGCTGAATAATCATTCAACTAGGAAAAAATGGAGAAGCCTTACAGCCCGAGGGGGGAGGTGAAGTTGACAAACAGTTTCGAAGACGCACCTCAAGTCTGCACCTCAACCCAAATCGCGACCCAGCGTAAGCTGGAAAGGAAGAGCAAGGGGGCGGGCGGATGACGCTTTTTTGTGCGTGAGCATAAAAAAGCGTCGGAGCAAAGCGGACTTTGCTCCGACGTGGTGACCCAGCGGAGATTCGAACTCCGGACACCCTGCTTAAAAGGCAGGTGCTCTGCCGACTGAGCTACTGGGTCATGAAATCAATCAAACGAAAAACAGGACTGCCTCCGCAACTGCCGGACCAGAAAACACAGAAAAAAGTGGCAGGGATGGCTGGACTCGAACCAGCGAGTGAGGGAGTCAAAGTCCCTTGCCTTACCACTTGGCTACACCCCTGTATCTCCTGTATCTCCGTCAGATGGGGAGAAATTGAAAAGGCAAGGACCGGAGCCGACGCTCCGGCCCTTACGCCTTGAGGTCATATGGGGTGGGTAAAGGGACTCGAACCCTCGACCCTCGGAACCACAATCCGATGCTCTAACCAACTGAGCTACACCCACCATATAACAGCGACAGCAGAGGGAAGATGGCACGCCTGAAGGGACTCGAACCCCTGGCCCACTGCTTAGAAGGCAGTTGCTCTATCCACCTGAGCTACAGGCGCATATGGAGCGGGTGATGGGAATCGAACCCACGCGACCAGCTTGGAAGGCTGGGATTCTACCATTGAACTACACCCGCATGGGCGCCTCATTCTCTGTGTCAGCTTGAAAATGATACCACATGGAAGGGCGCTTGTCAATCCCTTTTTTCGATTTCGCCCTGCGGAGGACCTCCGCAGGGCGAAACAAGGATCACTGGGGGTGGGGAGCGGCGGGCTGGGAACGGCGGACCAGCACCCACTGGATCCGGTGGTCAGCTACCTGCTCCACCTGGAGGTCCAGGCCACCCGCCTCTACATGGGGACGGCTCCCATCTTCC
Source organism: Clostridium phoceensis (assembly GCF_001244495.1). NCBI lineage: Bacteria > Bacillati > Bacillota > Clostridia > Eubacteriales > Clostridiaceae > Clostridium > Clostridium phoceensis. Next base: position 923,606 of record NZ_LN866274.1, read on the forward strand.
GGAATGGTGCGGAGGCAGCTGAGCACCATCCCGCCCACGGTGTCGTAGTCCGCGTCCTCCGGGGGATCGAATCCCAGCTCTTCCGCCAGAGTGTCAACGCTGAGGCCGCCGCTGCACCGCCAGACACCGTCCTCCAGATGCTCCAGCTCCGGGGGCTCCGCCGGGTCGAACTCATCGTAGATATTGCCTACGATCTCTTCCAACAGATCCTCCAGGCTCACGACACCGGCCAATTCGCCGTACTCGTCGATGACCACCGCCAGATGTACCTTTTTGTGCTGCATATCCCGGAAGAGGTCGTCCGCAGAGAGAGTCTCCGGCACCAGGTAGGCCGGATGCATCAGCTCCCGCACAGTGCGGTGCCGGGAAGAGGCCATATCCAGCAGAAGATCCCGGGCGTTCAGGATGCCCAAATATCATTGAGATCGCTGCCATAGACCGGGAAGCGGGACAGCCCGGTGGCGCGGATGACGTCCAGGACCTCGCCGGGCGGGGTGTCCACCTGAATAGCGGTGACATCGCCTACCCGGGTCATGGCGTCGCTGACCGAGAGGTCGCCGAATTCAAAGACGTTCTGGAGCAGTTCCTTCTCCTCCGCATCGATGGCTCCGTTCTCGTTACCCAGGTCGATCATCATGCGGATCTCATCCTCGGTGACCTGTTCCTCCTCGTCCTCGGTCTTCATGCGGAGCAGACGGAGCACTCCATTGGTGGACAAGGAGAGAAGGGCCACCACAGGCCGGGCGATGAAGGCAAGCGTGGAGACCACCCGGCAGGAGAGACGTGCCATCTCCAGGGACTTCTGCATGGCGATGCGTTTCGGGACCAGCTCGCCGAAGATCAGAGTAAAGTAGGAGAGGATCAGAGTGATGACGACCACCGAGAAGGTATCCACCACGGAGATGGGGAGGGCGGTAAAGCCAAGATCCTCACAGATCCAGCGGACCAGATACTCGGAGAAGCTGTCCGCCGCAAAGGCGGAGCCGAGGAAACCGGCCAGCGTGATGCCGATCTGGATGGTGGAGAGGAAGCCGGCTGGCTGCTCCAGCATTTTCAGCAGCCTGGGAGCCAGTTTGTCCCCGCTCTCTTCCAACATCCGCAGCTTGTTTGCGTTGAGAGAGATCACCGCGATCTCGGTAGCCGCAAAAAAGGCATTGATCAGGATCAGGATGACCTGGACCAGCAGTTGTATGGCAATAGTTGACACGGATCGTTCCTCCTCAAAATTGGACATCAGGATGCAAAAAAGCACAGCCGGCCCTATCCTGGATAGGGCAGCTGTGCTTTTTTACAGTAATAAATCGGGTCGGGCGCAGTCGCTGTCTGTGTCCATAAACGCGGATAACTCCTTCGAGCCGGTCCGACCCCGAATGGGAGCGGCCGGCGATCCTTTCCCGCTGAGGGGCGGGATGATAAAAAGGATAAAGGAAAGAGGGGCCTGCGTCAAGAGAAAAGAGGCGGAATTAACGGCATTTTTACAGGGAGAGATCAAATCTTAGCACAGAGCGGCGTCACAGAAGCCGCAGCAGTCCACGCCGCCGATCTTTTTGACCAGAGGCGGGAGATAGTGCTCGGTCTGGGTGATGCAGCGGGGGTTGGTACAGACGGGCTTGGTTCCGATCTCCACAGCGGGAGGAGCGTCATCCCGGGGTTGGAGGGCCAGATGCTCCAGAAGGGCCATCCGGGCAAACATCCCGTAGCGGGCCTGCTGGAAATAGACAGCCCGGGGATCGTCATCCACGTCGATGGAGATCTCATCCACCCGGGGGAGGGGATGCATCACCAGCATGCTGGGCTTGGCCCGTTCCAGCTTGCGCCGGGTGAGGATATAGATCCCCTTGTTGCGCTCATACTCCAGGGGGTCTACAAACCGCTCCCGCTGGATGCGGGTCATGTAGAGGACATCCAGCTGGGGGATGACGGACTCCAGACCGGTGACCTCGGTGAACCACATATTGTTCTCACGCATGAAGACCCGCATATATTCGGGAACGGCCAGATCCCGGGGAGAGATGAGGAAAAACTTGATATCCCGGAACTTGGCCATGGCCTTGATGAGGGAGTGTACCGTGCGTCCGTTCTTCAGGTCGCCGCACAGGCCGAGAGAGAGGCCGTCTACGCCCCCCCGCAGGCGGGTGATGGTGGTCAGATCGGCCATGGTCTGGGTGGGGTGCATGTGGCCGCCGTCGCCGGCATTGACCACGGGGACGGCGGAGTAGAGGGAGGCGGCCTTGGCCGAGCCCTCCCAAGGGGTGCGCATCACCACTACATCAGCGTAGCCGGAGACCATCTTGATGGTGTCCTTCAGGGTCTCTCCCTTGGCAACGGAAGAGGAGTTAGGATCGGCGAAGCCGAACACCGTCCCGCCCAGGCGCAGCATGGCGGTCTGGAAGGAGAAGTTGGTGCGGGTGGAGGGCTCGTAAAACAGATTGCACGACACCCGGCCCTTACACACGTCCACAAATTGGGATGGGTCATCCATGATCTGGCTGGCCCGGGCATACAGGGCGTCCCACTCATGGCGGGGCAGGTCCCCAAAATCGATCAAATGACGCATCGCGCTCCACTCTCCTATCATCCGTATTCTTCGAGTAATCCTACCACAAACCGCCCTTTTCCGCAAGGCATCATGGAAAAGTCTGCCCCACTTTTTCCAAGGATGGACTCAGCTTCCGGGAAAACAGACCGCAGGCAGAAAAAGGCCCGGGACCTGGCCGTTAATGACAAAATTTGCCCGCATGAAAGCCACTCATTTTCGCTACCCTATGTAGCAGAGAAATGGAGGGCTGACCTTTGATCTGGGTTTGGAACTTTATCCTATACAGCTTTTTCGGCTTCCTGCTGGAGGTGGCCTACGCCCGGGCAACTGGAGGGCGGGGGGACCGAAAAAGCCTGCTTGTGCTCCCGCTGTGCCCGGTGTACGGCGTGGGGGCCTGCCTGATCCTGCTGCTCCCGCGGACTGTCATTCAGAATCCCTTTACGCTGTTCCTGCTGGGGGGCCTGGCGGCCACGGCGGCGGAATATGGGATGGCAATTTTGTACGAGCGGGGACTGGGCGTCTCCTTCTGGGATTATACCGGCCTGCCGGGCAGCATCCAGGGGAAGATATGCCTCCCCTTTTCCCTGGCCTGGGGGGCGCTGGCCCTCCCACTCATCTACTTCGTCCATCCGGCGGTGGCGCGGCTGACCGCCCTGATCCCGCCTGGGGTGACCTGGACGGCGGCCGCCACGGTGGCAGCGGACATGGCGGTGTCTGGGGTGCTGATGAAGGTGACTGGGAACCGGGACTGTCTGCGGTGGTATCAAAAGCGGGCGGAAAAGGCCCGGGAGGGTGGTTGACAGCCCTCTGAGAAACCGGTACACTGAAGCTGACCGCGGCAAGCGGGATCGGAGCTGGAAGGACTGGAGGGCCGGAAATGGAGGCAATTTACTATACTGTGAGCAATATTAATGGAGATTATGCCGAAATGGTATCGGATGATGGGCAGAAACACTCCCTGACCATGTTTCTGCTCCCGGAGGGGACCACGGTGGGGAGCCGGCTGAAGCTGGAGAACTTTCAATGGAGCCTGTGTGGATGAACAGAGCGGTCCGCGGATGGACCACTCTGACTGCGGGAAAAGTCCTCGATTTGCTCGCCGCAGCCCTTGCTCTGCAAGGGCTAGGGGATGTGATTCCATTCCAGGCGGGCTGCCGCCCCCTCGAGCTCTCCGGTCTCATCCTGAAACATCTGCCACTGAAAAAAGGGGATTCGAAATATACAGGGCCGCGGATGCACACCATCCGCGGCCCTGTATATTTGACGGGAAAAGGATCACTTATTGCTCCTGCGCCAGATGTGCATTTTTTCGGCGTCGGCAATGAGCTGCTCCCGGAAGTCGGGGTGGGCGATGGAGATGATGGCCTCCGCCCGCTCCCAGGTGGACAGGCCCTTCAGATTGATCATGCCGTACTCCGTGACCACATAGTGGCCGCAGGAGCGGGGGTCGGTGCAGATGGAGCCCTGGGTCAGGGTGGGGACGATGCGGCTCTTGACAGTACCGTCCTTGCCGGTGACGGTGGAGGACATGCAGATGAAGCTTTTGCCGCCGTTGGACAGGTAGGCGCCCATGGCGAAGTCCAGCTGGCCGCCGGTGCCGGAGATGTGCTTGATGCCGGCGGACTCGGCGTTGATCTGGCCGAACAGGTCTATGTCGATGGCGTTGTTGATGGAGATGAAGTTGTCGATCTGAGCGATGACCCGCACATCGTTGGTGTAGTCTACCGGGGCACCCATCACGTCGGGGTTGCGGTCGACGTAGTCATAGAGCTTCTGGGAGCCGGCGGCGAAGGCAAAGACCTGGCGGCCCTTGTCAAGGGCCTTGTGCCGGCCGGTGATCTTGCCGGCGGCCGCCATGTCCACGAAGCCATCCACATACATCTCCGTGTGGACAGACAGGTCCTTCAGGTCAGACTGGGCGATCATGGCGCCGATGGTGTTGGGCATGCCGCCGATGCCCAGCTGGAGGCAGGCCCCGTTGGGAATCTGGGGCACCACCAGGTTGGCCACGGCCCGGTCCACGTCGGTAGGCTCGCCGCCTGCGCCCAGCTGAGCCACGGGGGGATTGTCCCCCTCCACGACATAGGTCACGTCCTGGATGTTGATCTCGGTGCCGGTGAGGCCGTACACCCAGGGCATATTCTCGTTGACCTCCACGATAATGCACTTGGCACGGGACATCAGGTCGGCCAGGTGGGAGGCCGCCAGGCCGAAGTTGAAGTTGCCATGGGCATCCATGGGGGTGGTCTGGAGCATCACCACGTCCACAGGGGCCAGATTCTCCCGGTAGAAGCGGGGCAGCTCGGAGTAGCGCATGGGACTGAAGTAGCCCATGCCCTTGGTGATGATCTTGCGGTCGATGCCGCTGCAGTGCCAGGAGTGCCAGGTGAAGTGGTCGCCGGCGTCCTCCGCCTTGGCGATCTCGGGCATCCACATGGTGACGCCGCCCCGGACCTTTACATCGGTGAGCTCATCCCTGCGGGCGGCGAGAGCCTTGTCCAGGGCAATGGGATGGTTGGTGCACCAGGTGTAGTCCACCCAGTCGCCGGATCTGACCACCTTGACGGCCTCCTCGGCCGTGGTCAGCTTCTGCTGGTACATTGCTTGATAATCCATGAAATAACCTCCAAACTCATCTGTATTTGCGGTCAGATATCCAGGTAATAGGGCTTCATCAAGCTTTCCTGCTCGGTGGAGTCCTTGGGATGTCCGGTGGGACGGGGCGGGTCCTGGAAGGAGCGGCGGCGGTCCTGCCCGCGGCCCTGGGAGGACTTTTTATGCTTGGACGGCGCCGGCTTCCGGCTCTCCGCCTGGGGGGCGGTGTGGGCAGAGCGGCCCTTCTGGCCCTCGCTCTTCTGGCGGGGCTGAGCGGCCTGTCCAGCAGAGCGCTTTCGGGGGCGCCCGTGCTCCTCCCTGGAGGATACCGGGGAGAGAGTCAGCCGGCGGGGAGCCAGCAGACGGGCAGTGGCGTCCATGACCCGGTCCCCAGCCAGGGGGTCGGGGCGGTCGAACTCAGTGCAGGGCATGGCGCTGCCCGTCTCCAGGCGGGTGCCGGGCCGGGTCAGCTTGGGGCGGGCGGGAGCCTGAGCGGGCAGCGGGGACTCCGCCGGGGCGGCGGGCGCCTCCCCCTTGGACTTGCTCCGCCTGCGGCGGCGCTTCTTCTTCTCTCCGCCCTCCACCATGGCCTCTGGGGACGGGGCAGAAGCCTGAGCGGACTTCTCCTGTTTCTCCTGAGCTGCGGCCTGGCGGGCGGCCTCCCGCTCCCGGCGCAGCTCACGGGCGGCGGCTCGGGCCTCGGCGTCCTCCTCATTGATAGTGCGGCCGTTCTTATCCTTTTTGGGAAGCTCGAAGACCTGCATGGGCCAGGGGTGCTCCTCCACCACGGGGATGGAGCGGTGGGTCAGCTTTTCGATCTCCCGGAGCAGAGGTTTCTCGGAGAAGTCGCAGAAGGCGATAGCCTCGCCGCCACGGCCCGCCCGTCCGGTCCGGCCGATTCGGTGGACATAGGTCTCAGGCACCTCGGGCAGATTGTAGTTGAAGACATGGGACAGCTCTTCGATGTCCAGCCCCCGGGCGGCGATGTCAGTGGCCACCAGGGCCTGGAGTTTCCCGGCCCTGAAGTCGGCCAGGGCCTGCTGGCGGGCGGTCTGGCTCTTGTTGCCGTGGATGGCGGCGGCGGTGATCCCGTACTTGCTCAGCTCCCGGGCCACCTTGTTGGCCCCGTGCTTGGTGCGGGTAAAGACCAGGGCGTTTTTCACCGCCAGCTCCTGGATCAGCTGGGCCAGCAGCCGGGTCTTATTGCCCTTGTCCACGAAGTACACCGACTGCCGGATAGCCTCCACAGGGGAGGAGACCGGGTCCACCGCCACCCGGACAGGGGAGCGGAGGAGAGAGTTGACCAGATCGGCGATCTCCGGCGGCATGGTGGCAGAGAAGAGCATGGTCTGCTTCCGGGCGGGCAGCCACTTCAGGATCTTCTTCACGTCGTGGATGAAGCCCATGTCCAGCATGCGGTCGGCCTCGTCCAGCACGAAGATCTCCAGCTGCTCCAGATGGACGAACCCCTGGTCGTGGAGGTCCATCAGCCGGCCAGGGGTGGCCACCAGGATGTCCACCCCCCGGTTGAGGGCCTCCACCTGGGGGTTCTGGCCCACACCGCCGAAGATGACAGCGTGGCGCAGGGACAGATGGCTGCCATAGGCCTGGAAGCTGTCACCGATCTGGATGGCCAGTTCCCGGGTGGGGGTGAGGATCAGGGCGCGGATGGGGCGGCCCTTCACCGGGGCGGCACTGAGCCGCTGAAGGATGGGGGCGGCAAAGGCGCAGGTCTTGCCTGTGCCGGTCTGGGCACAGCCCAGCACGTCACGCCCTTCCAGGGCAGGGGGGATGGCCTTCTCCTGAATGGGGGACGGCCGGGTGTAGCCCTGTTCCTCCAGGGCGGAGAGGATGGGGGCGATGAGCCCTAAGTCGCGAAATGTCATTCAGCTCTTCCTTTTTCGTGATCCGGGCGCGGTCAGCGCCGCGCCGGGCCCCCATTTCCCCGGGGGCTGGGGCGGGCTGCCGGGATCACCGGCGGCCGTTCAGAAGGGCCAGGACCATCTGAGTGGTCTGGGCCAAGGTCTGCCCAGGAAGGCAGTCCACCGTCAAATCGGCATAGCGCTCGTAGAGGGGGGCGCGCTGGGCCAGCACGTCCGCCAGGGTCTGCCCCGGCTCCATGGCGATTCCCCTGGTAGCCAGGTTCTGGATGCGGCTGGTCAGCTCCTCCATAGGGACCCGGAGATAGACCACGGGGCCCAGCTCCTTCAGGTGGGCCATGGTCCCCTCCCGGCAGACGGCGCTGCCCCCTGGGGCGATGACGGTGCGGCGGCAGTCCACGGTGCAGATGGCCTCCTCCTCCACCTGGAGGAAGTGCTTCACCCCGAACTGGTCCAGGATGTCCTGGAGCAGCAGGCCCTCCCGCTGCTGGATCACCAGGTCGGTGTCCAGAAAGCCGTAGCCCAAGGCTTTGGCCAGAAGAACACCCACAGTGCTCTTGCCCGAGCCGGGCATGCCGATGAGAATGATGTTGTCCAAAGCGTGATCCTACCTCTGTACAGACTGATATCCGAATTAGTTTAACACAAAAACCCGGAAAAAGGAAGGGGAAATGTACGCCCAGCAGGATAAAAACAGGAGCGGCAGCCCTGAAAGCTCAGGGCTGCCGCTGGATTCAGTCCTGGGAGCTGTCCCACCAGAGGGCCTCCACGGCCGCCAGGGACCGGGGAACATCCAGGATACGCTGGTTGGCACTGCCACGGAAACGGAGGCGGATGTCCTTCTGCTCCAGAAGGAAGGGGCCGTCCACCAGCACATCCAGCTCATGAAGAAGTTCCCGGTCCAGCGGACCCACCCGGCCGGCGGCCAGCTCCTCGTAGAGGTAGCCGGTGTAGCACCAGATATCCCTGCCGGGGAGCTCCTGCCGCACCCGGCGTACCAGGGAGAGCACCTCCGGCTGATTCGCCGGGGCCATGGGCTCGCCCCCCAGCAGGGTCAGCCCGCGGATATAGCCGGGGCGGAGCAGATCCAGGATGGAGCGGACCTGTTCCTCCCCGAATCCCTGGCCATATTGGAAATCCCAGGTCTCCGGATTGAAGCAGCCGGGGCAGCGATGGGGGCAGCCGGACACAAAGAGGGAGACCCGGACGCCCGGTCCGTTGGCCACGTCAATGGGGCGGATGTCGGCGTAGTTCATAAAAACCTCTTACTCATATGTATCTCCGCCCCGCAGGGCAGAGATACATCCTATATTTTTATAGGTGCAGCACCCGGGACTTGATCTCCTTGGTCTTGCCCACGTTCCAGTAGTTCTCTCCCAGGTAGCCGCAGGTGCGGCGGGTGACGTTCATCTTGGCCTGGTCGGTGTTGTGGCACACCGGGCACTCCCACTGCAGGTCGTCGTTGATGGTGATCTCCCCATCATAGCCGCAGCACTGGCAGTAGTCGCTCTTGGTGTTGAACTCGGCGTACTGGATGTTGTCGTAGATGAACCGGACCACCTCTTTCAGAGCCTCCAGGTTGTGGCGCATGTTGGGGATCTCCACATAGGAGATGCATCCGCCGGTGGAGATCTTCTGGAACTGGCTCTCAAAGGTGAACTTGGAGAAGGCGTCGATGTGCTCCCGCACGTCCACGTGATAGCTGTTTGTATAATAACCCTTGTCAGTTACATCTGGTATCGTCCCGAAGCGCTCCTTATCAATGCGGGCGAAGCGGTAGCACAGGGACTCGGCGGGGGTGCCGTACAGGGCAAAGCCGATGTTGGTCTCCTTCTTCCAGGTGTCGCAGGCGGAGCGCAGCCGCTCCATCACCTTCAGGGAGAAGGCCTGTCCCTCAGGGGTGGTCTGGGAGCAGCCCTTCACCAGCTTGGTCACCTCGTACAGGCCGATATAGCCCAGGGAGATGGAGGAGTAGCCGCCATAGAGCAGGGGCTCGATGGGGGCCCCCTTGGGCAGGCGGGCAATGGCGCCGTACTGCCAGTGGATGGGGCTGGAGTCGGAGCGCACGTTCTTCAGGGCGTTGTGGCGGCACATGAGGGCCTCGAAGCACAACTGGAGCCGCTGGTCCAGCAGCTGCCAGAACTTCTCCTCATCCCCCCGGGCCAGGATGCCGATCTGGGGCAGGTTCAGGGAGACCACGCCCTGGTTGAAGCGGCCCTCGAACTTGTAGTTCCCATTCTCGTCCTTCCAGGGGGAGAGAAAGGAGCGGCAGCCCATGGGGGAGAACACGTTGCCCTCGTAGTTCTCCCGCATCTTCTTGGCGGAGATATAGTCGGGGTACATCCGCTTGGCGGAGCACTTGACGGCCAGCTCGGTAATGTAGTCATACTTGCCGCCCTTCAGGCAGTTGTGCTCGTCCAGCACGTATACCAGCTTGGGGAAAGCGGGGGTGATGTAGACCCCCTTCTCGTTCTTGATGCCCTCCAGCCGCTGGCGCAGCACCTCCTCTACGATCATGGCGTTCTCCTCCAGATAGGGGTCACCTTCCTGAAGGTTCAGGAACAGGGTGACGAAGGGGGACTGGCCGTTGGTGGTCATCAGGGTGTTGATCTGGTACTGGATGGTCTGAACGCCGCTCTTCAGCTCGTCCTTCAGCCGGTCGGCCACCAGTCGCTCGATGGTGGCGTCGTCCACCTGACCGGCGCACTCATAGGTGATGTGCTTTCTGAACTTCTCCTTGCTGCGGCGCAGGTACTTGCCCAGGTGGCTCATATCCACGGACTGCCCGCCGTACTGGTTGGAGGCCACACAGGCGATGATCTGGGTGGTGACGGTGCAGGCCACCTGGAAGCTCTTGGGGCTCTCAATGAGCTTGCCGTTCATCACGGTGCCGTTGTCCAGCATGTCCCCGATGTTGATGAGGCAGCAGTTGAAGATGGGCTGGATGAAATAGTCCGCGTCGTGGAAGTGGATGGCTCCCTCGTCGTGGGCCTTGGAGATGTACTCGGGCAGCAGGATGCGCCGGGTCAGGTCCCGGCTCACCTCGCCGGCGATGTAGTCCCGCTGGGTGGCAGCGATCATGGTGTTCTTGTTGGAGTTCTCCTCCGCCAGCTCCTTGTTCTCGTTGCGCAGCAGGGAGAGGATGGACTCGTCGGTGGTGTTCTGCTTACGGACCAGGGCGCGGGTATAGCGGTAGATGATGTAGGTCTTGGCCAGCAGGAACTTATTCTCCGCTACCAGGGCCTGCTCCACCATGTCCTGGATGTCCTCCACCAGCAGGCGCTGGCGCCTGCGGGCCTCGATGCTGTCGATGATGGAGTCGATGCGCGCCTCCTGGATGCGGTCCTCCTCCGGGACCTCGGCGTTGGCCTTTTGGATGGCGAGCTTGATCTTGCTGCGGTCGTAGTCCACGATGGTCCCGTCCCGCTTGATGACTTTGATGGCGCTCATGGCGTACTCCTCTCCCTTGAATCCTTTGTAAGTGGGTGAGCGGGGGCCGGGGCCGCCCGCATAAAACTCTGCCGGGCCCTGATTATACCATAAGCGGCATGTGGTGTCCACTATATCTTGTGGGTGATTTTTTTAAAAACAAAAAAAGACCACAAAATCTGTTTTGCCAGGGAAAGGGCGGAAAATCGGGGGGTGCGGGAGTTTTCCGCCGGCGGGAGGTTGCCCCGGCGGGAAAAACGTGATATACTGGACTCAAATTTTCAGCGTTTTGACGATTTTCATCTGGGAAGGAGAGACCCATGGGAGAGCGGATCGCAGTGGCGATGAGCGGAGGAGTGGACAGCTCGGTGGCGGCATGGCTGCTCCAGCGGGAGGGGCATGAGCTGATGGGGGTGACCCTGAGGCTGTTCGACCGGGAGACGCCGGAAGGGACATGCGGCGCCAGTGACGACCTGGCGGACGCTCGGGCGGTGGCGGAGCGGCTGGGGATGCCCCACCAGGTGCTGGACTGCCGGACCTGCTTCCGGGAGCGGGTGATCCGCCCCTTCGCGGCGGCCTATGAGGCGGGCTGCACCCCTAACCCCTGCGTGGACTGCAACCGGGGGATCAAGTTCGGGGAGCTGCTCCGCAGGTCCCTGGAGCTGGGGGCGGAGGCGGTGGCCACCGGCCACTATGTGCGCATGGAGCGGGACGGCGCCACTGGCCGCTGTCTGCTGAAAAAGGCCCTCCACCCGGAGAAGGACCAGAGCTACGTGTTGTACAGCCTGACCCAGGAGCAGCTGTCCCGCAGCCGATTCCCCCTGGGGGGGCTGTCCAAGGAGGAGATCCGGGCCATTGCCGCACGGCAGGGCTTCGGCAACGCGGAGAAGAAGGAGAGCCAGGATATCTGCTTCATCCCAGACGGGGATTATGCCGCTTTCCTCCGCCGGTACATGGGGAGGGAGTACCCTCCGGGGCCCTTCCTGGATCAGAACGGCAGGCGTCTGGGAACCCATGAGGGGATCGTCTCCTATACGGTGGGCCAGCGCAGGGGACTGGGGATCTCCTCGGAGGGGCGGCTGTACGTGAAGGAGCTGCGGCCGGAGGACAATGCGGTGGTCCTGTCGGACAACGCCGCCCTGTTCACCCGCGTCCTGACAGCGGACCGGCTGAACCTGATCCCCACAGACAGCCTCAGTGCGCCTATCCGGGCCAAGGCCCGTATCCGCTACCGCCAGCAGGAGCAGCCCTGCACCATTGAGCAGACGGGACCGGACACCGTGCGCGTGGAGTTCGACCAGCCCCAGCGGGCGGTCACCCCGGGCCAGGCAGTGGTCTTTTACGACGGCGACCTGGTGATCGGCGGGGCCACCATTCAGAAAGGAAGAGAGTCATGAGCAAAAAGCGCAGCCAGAGAAAGAATTCCAACTACAATTACCGCCCCGGCCAGAAGGCAGGAGAGGACCCCCAGGCGCTCCAGGAGAACAGCCGGACCAAAAAATTCAGCCCCGCGGCCCGGAATCTGCTGTTCGTGGACCTGATCTTCCTGGCGGTGTGCCAAATGATGGAGTCCGGCGGCCTGCTGGACGACGTGCTCTCTGCGTGGCTCACCCTGGTGGGCCTGATCCTGCTGCTGGTGGCGGTGGGCATCCAATTCCAGTTCTGGCGGGGCCCCAAGTCCAAGATCCCCAAGGGGCCCAGGAGCTGAACGGCCTATGAAGCGGGAGTATCGGAGGAGCGAGCCGCTCTTCTCCCAGTGCGGGCTCAACTGCGGCCTGTGCCCCATGTACCACATCCGTGAGGAGTCCCACTGTCCGGGCTGCGGCGGGCCGGGACGGCCATCCTGCCCCATACTCCGGTGTGCCGGTGAGCACGGCGGGGTGGAGTTCTGCTCCCTGTGTCCGGATTGGCCCTGCCAGCGGTATGTCCAGGAGCAGGCCGACTCCTTCATCCCCCACCGGAACGCCCGCAGGGACCTGGAGACGGTGAAGCGGGTGGGCCTGGAGCACTACCGGGAGACGCTGGGCAAGAAAATGGAGGGGCTGCGCTTCCTGCTGGAGCGGTGCAATGACGGACGGCGGAAGTCGCTGTTCTGCACCGCTGTCAACCTGCTGGAGCTGGAGGATGTGGAGGCGGTCATAGCCAGGCTGGAGGAGGAGTTCGGCCCAGAGTATTCCCCGGAGGAGCAGAAGGAACGGGGGAGCCGGGCGGCTGAGCTGTTCCGGGAGCGGGCGCAGACCAGGGGGGTCTCCCTGAAGCTGGAGCGGCAGCGGAAGCCCTGAACTGGAAAGAACGTGGAAAAGGTGGAGAAAGACCGATGAATATTCAGTGGGAAGCGGGAAAGTACACAGAAAACTTTGATTTTGTCCACCGATACGGTGAGAGCGTGCTGGAGCTGGTGGAGGCGGAAGCAGGAGGCCTGGTGGTGGATCTGGGGTGCGGCAACGGGGCCCTGACCCAGAAGCTGGCGGACCGAGGATACCGGGTGCTGGGGGTGGACGACTCCGCCGAGATGGTGGCCGAGGCCCGGGCCCTTCATCCCGGACTGCCCTTCCAAAAGGGGGATGCGGTCACCTTCCAGCTGGAGGAGAAGGCAGACGTCATTTTTTCTAATGCTGTGCTCCACTGGATCGACGGGAGCCGGCAGCAGGCCCTGGCCCGCAACGTGGCCGCCCAGCTGAAGCCGGGCGGGCAGTTTATCTTTGAATTCGGCGGGAAGGGCTGCGCGGAGCGGGTCCACTCGTCGCTGGAGCGACAGTTCGCGCGGAGGGGGCTGGCCTATCCCAGGACCTTCTACTTCCCTACTATCGGGGAGTACGCTCCCATTTTGGAGCGGGCGGGCTTCCGGGTGGAATACGCGGTGCTGTTTGACCGGCCCACAGAGCAGAAGACGGGGGACGGCCTGGCCGACTGGGTCCGCATGTTCGTCAAAAAACCCTTTGAGGGGTTGGAGCCTGCCCTGGGGGATGAGCTCCTCCGGGCGGCGGTGGAGGAGCTGCGGCCTGCCCTGTTCCGCGACGGGAAGTGGTTCGTGGACTACGTCCGCATCCGCATGAAGGCAAGGAAGACGGCCGGATGACCAAGCTGGCCGGGGGCACCGGTGCGCGGTGCACACGGAGACGTGGTGCGGAGGGGAGAGCCAAAGCAGTAGATGAATTATTCCTTTACAGAAAAGGAAATTATTATTAAATATATCCAAAAATTTCTTGAAATGTAAATGAATATATGGCACAATGAAAGAACAAAAGAAGGGACTGTAGAGCCTAAAAAGGAGATGGAAAAAATGAAGCTGAAATTGATACTTTTGGGGAGCTTGTCCCCGCTGATTGGACTGTTGATTTTTTTCCTTCAATTACAGGTGCCCTTCCATGGAATAAAATACTTAGTGATCCTGGCGATCATGTCTGCAGTATTTTTAGCCTATTTCTTTTTCTGTGCATTCTTTTTTTCCAGTAAACAACACAAAAAGAACAGCCTATACTTTTTTGTGACTCCCTTTATATTGTTCTTGGTCAATTTTATAGGATGGATCCAAAAATATGTTGTATTGGCGCTGATCGTATCAGGGGTATCCGCACCATTTCACTATGTTCTGCCAGATTTGATATTTCCAGGAGACAAATATCACTTAATAATGCGCATATTTCCTTTGGCCATTTGTTGGATCGCGTTTAAAATAGGGGAGAGAGTGGGTATTTACTTCAAAGAAAGAATTTAATTTGACATTTAAGTCTTACCACTTCTAACATCTTAATATCTGCTCGTTTCCTTCTCTAGGCCCATAGATTTGCTGACTGTGCGACCTCCAAGAACGAAAAACAGAAGGGTATGCCATCTGAGGCATACCCTTCTGCGTTCTCGTAAAGATGTGTGTGGGAGGAACCTATAAGGGGACAAAGAAAGAGGAGACCGAGAAAGCTGTCGGCGGTTATCTCTGGTACTCGAACTCCAGGTCATACAGGGAGACGATATCTCCGTCCTGGATGCCCATCTCCTCCAGTTTGTCGAACAGACCGGACTGGCGCAGCTTCTGGTCAAACCAGTTGCGGGACTCGAAATCCCCAAAGTTGACGCTGGCAATGAGCTGCTGGAGCCAGGGGGCCTCCACCACCCAGGTGTCATCGAACTTCTCGATGGACACGCTGCCGTTGGTGTCCACCTCGGGGGGACGCTCCACGTAGGTGGGCTCGTAGACCACCACAGGGGGCAGCTGCTGGAGCTCCTGGGCAGCCCGCTTCACCAGCTCCCGGGTGCCCTGGTGGGCGGCGGCGGAGATCTCGAAGAGCTCCATGCCCTGGGACTCCACATGGGCGCGCAGCCGGTCCAGCAGGGCGGGGTCCTCCATGATGTCCACCTTGTTGGCGGCCACGATCATTTTCCGGCCGGCCAGCTCGGGGGAGTACTGCTTCAGCTCGGCATTGATGGCCTCGAAGTCCTCCACCGGGTCCCGGCCCTCGGAGCCGGACACATCCACCACGTGGATCAGCAGCCGGCAGCGGTCCACATGGCGCAGAAAGTCGTGGCCCAGGCCGGCGCCGTCGGCGGCGCCCTCGATGATACCGGGGATATCGGCCATGACGAAGGAGACCCCCTCCTCCACATAAACCACCCCCAGATTGGGGAACAGAGTGGTGAAGTGGTAGTTGGCGATCTTGGGCTGGGCCCGGCTGACCACGCTGAGCAGGGTGGACTTGCCCACGTTGGGAAAGCCCACCAGCCCCACGTCGGCCAGCAGCTTCAGCTCCAGCACAACCTCCCGGCTCTCCCCGGGCAGGCCGGGCTTGGCGAAGCGGGGGACCTGGCGGGTGGGGGTGGCAAAGTGCTGGTTGCCCCATCCGCCCCGGCCGCCCCGGCACAGGATAAAGGGGGTCTCGTCAGACATATCCCGGATGATCTCGCCGGTGGCGGCATCCCGGATGACGGTGCCCCGGGGCACCTGGAGGAGCAGGTCCTCCCCGTCCCTGCCGGTGCGGCGGTTGCCGCCCCCGGGGGCGCCGTTGCCCGCCACGTATTTCCGCTTATAGCGGAAGTCCATCAGGGTGGACATGTGATCGTCCACGGTGACCACCACGTTGCCCCCCCGGCCGCCGTCGCCGCCGTCCGGGCCGCCGGCGGCCACATATTTTTCCCGGTGGAAGGAGACCACGCCGTTTCCGCCGCTGCCGGAGCGGACGGTGATCTTCGCGGTGTCTACAAAGGGTGCTGCCATAACAGGCACCTCCTTTTCAGGGTTGGAAGTGACGCCGGACGGGGCCCGGCGGCGGAATGAGAAAAAGAAAGCCGCAAACGCCATCCGTTTGCGGCTTTTTTCAGCAGCTCAATTACTGAGCGATCTCCACGATGGAGACCTGCTTGCGGTCCTTGCCCAGACGCTCAAACTTCACCTTGCCGGACTTCAGGGCGAACAGGGTGTCATCGCTGCCCTTGCCCACGTTGACGCCGGGGTGGATGTGCGTGCCGCGCTGGCGGACCAGGATATTGCCGGCCAGCACGAACTGACCGTCGGCGCGCTTGACGCCCAGGCGCTTGGCCTCGGAATCACGGCCGTTGCGGGTGGAACCCACGCCCTTTTTATGGGCGAAAAACTGCAGACCGATTTTCAGCATGTCTTACACCTCCAAGACGATAATGTGATCGGGGTACTCCTCATGCAGCTGGGCGAAGTGGACCATGAGAGCGGTCATCAGCGTCTGACAGGTGCTCTCGGCGGTCTGACCCAGCTTGGCGGGGAGCTTCAGGGAGAGATAGGCGTCCTTCTGCCGGACCTTGACGGCGGCCTCCAGCCCCAGCACGTCGTTGACGGCGCACTCGGCCAGACGGACCGCGCTGGTGACGGCGGCGCAGACGATATCCTCCCCCTCCGGGGCGTATCCGCTGTGGCCCTGCACTTCAAAGCTCACGATGCGGCTGCCCTCGGTATGAAAGGTCACGGTGGTCATGATCAGGCCTGGATGGCGCCGATCTGCACCTTGGTGTAGGGCTGACGATGGCCCTGACGCTTGCGATAGCCCTTCTTGGGATTGTACTTGAAGATCCGGACCTTCTTGCCCTTGCCGTTCTTCACCACAGTGGCGGCCACGGAAGCGCCCTCCACTACGGGAGCGCCGAAGGTAGCCTTGTCGCCGTCCAGGATGGCCAGGACCTTGTCGAAGGTGATGGCCTGTCCGGCCTCGGCCTCCAGCTTCTCGATGAACAGGGTATCGCCCTCGGTCACCTTGTACTGCTTACCGCCGGTCTCAATAATAGCGTGCATGTATGATTCAACTCCTTCATAACGGGCTCGCTGTCGGGGGCAGGGAGGCTGGCTCCCATTTTGTGGCCCATTCAAAGCGGCTCTGATAGTTTATCAATAGGACTTTGATTTGTCAAGGGGACGGGGAGTTTTTTTGAAAAATTGTTTTAGGGACGGGCACCGGGAAGGGCCAGCACCGGGTCGGGCACAGTCACCACATACTTCTCCAGCAGGGCCACCGGATGGTAGGACAGCTTGGAGGTGCGCAGTCCCGGGTCGCCCACGTCGTCCTCACGGTTCAGGAAGGAGACCCCCTCCCCGGCATAGGCCTGGGCAAACTGGCTGACCAGCATCTGATAGGCACCAAAGATCTCCCGGTCCGCCTTCTCGATGTGGATGAACAGGGTGTCCCCCAGCACTTCTCCCAGAGAGAAGCCGGCCAGACGGTCCTCCACCATCAGCAGGCCGCCCTTCATGTCGTAGAGGTCCAGGTTGTTCAGGACCTCCTTGGTTTTGTTCAGGTCCTCCAGATAGGAGACGGAGTCCTTCTCGTGCTCCTGGACATAGCGGTCCAGAAGGGCGAGGATCATGGGCAGGTCCTCAGGCACGATAGGGCGGAAGGTCCAGGTCCCGTAGGTCTTGTGGAAGCGGTTGACGTGATTGCGCTGACCGCTGAGTTTTTTGCCCCGGAAAAACTTCAGGTCCTCGCTGCGGTAGAGATAGTCAAAGGTGTCCCGGTCCGCCTGGGCGGTGCTTCCAGGGAAAAAGTGGAGCATTCGGTCAAGCTCGTCCTTGGGGACGGGGACAAAACGCAGGGGCAGCTTGTTCTGCAGACAGTATTCGGCGATCTGCCGGAACTGCTCCAGCCTGCCCCCTCCCAAGGGAAGGGTAAAGGTGGGACCTACGCCAGGATAGTCCACCTTAAAATAGAGAGAGTTGTCCCACAGAGCGTATTCGGTGCGGTACATGTCCCGCCAGATGAAAACGGTGCCCGGTGTGGTGTCACACAGGCGGCTGCCGCTGTAAGCAAAATAGGGGCGCAGCCGGGGCAGGTCCTCCAGCTGCAGGGGTCGGAAATCCAGCATACGATCAAGTTCCTTTTGTTTCTCTTTTTGTCTCGTCATTCAGGCGGCCCCGGTACCAGCCGGTGACGCCGTTTTTCTTTACCAGGGTGCCCATCTCTCCGGTGCGGGCCACGATGGAAAGGCAGTCCCCCGGCACGACGGGCAGAAGGTAGTCAGTGGAGTCCTCGCACCGGAGCCCCTCCGGGCTGTCATAAAGATAGCTGGTGAGGATGGGGAGCAC
The DNA here is from genome assembly GCF_001244495.1 of Clostridium phoceensis. Lineage (NCBI taxonomy): Bacteria > Bacillati > Bacillota > Clostridia > Eubacteriales > Clostridiaceae > Clostridium > Clostridium phoceensis. The sequence continues at coordinate 941,586 of NZ_LN866274.1, forward strand.
CCGTCCAGTCTCCAGATGGCGGCACAGAGATAACTCCGGTCCCCGCTCCAGCACCTCGACCCGGTTGCGGCCCCAGCGGATGTTCAGGGAATCCTCCGAAGGCGCCTGTGGGTCCAGGGCGCGGGCCGTGGGCAGCCCGTCGTAGGCGGTCCAGCTGAAGTCCGGAGAGGACTCCTCCGGGATGATAAGGGCGTTGAGCTGACCGTCCAGCTTGAGGACGCAGCCGCCGTCGATGGAGATGATGTGCCGTGCGCGGTCGATGATGGGGGCAGCGGAGGGGATGCGGGGGTCATACAGGGTGACGGGCCAGTGGCCCACCACCACATACTTGCCGGTGTGGGCAAAGGAGTGGCCCTGGCCCCAGTAGTCGTCGTTTTTCATGCAGTGCCAGGCGTCCAGCTCCTCCATGCGGTCCAGGGAGGGGACTCCGCCGTGGACAAAGACCAGGTGTTCGCTCTCCAGGATGGTGGGCAGGGAACGCAGCCAGTCCCAGACCCAGGGGAAGGTCCGGCGCAGGCACTCCCGCAGGCGGGGCAGGTCGTCCCAGCGGTCAAAGCCGGCTTCCCTGGCCATCTGGCGCAGGATACTCTCCGGGTGGGCGGGAAGATAGACCCGGAAAAAGCCTTGGTCCCACAGGTCATCTTCAAAGAAACGGAGGACCAGCCCATCACAGTTGCCGCAGACAGGGAGAATGGTGTGGTCCTGGGACAACTCCAGGATATCCCGCAGCAGGCCCAGACTGTCCGGCCCTTTCTCTAGGATGTCCCCTACCAGCACCAGAATATCACGGGACGAGAAAGCAGCTTTTTCCAGCAGACCGCGGAAAAAAGCGCGGTTGCCGTGGATGTCGCTGACCGCCAGGATGCGTCTGCTGGGGGCCAGGGCGGGGTGGACAACAGTGGCGAGGGCCATGAGGCGTGCTCCTTTCCGGGAGGGTGTGGGGACGGGAATGGGCCCGGTCCTGATGCTCTAACCTTTATCATAACACAGAAGCTGTGACAGAATCAAGCCAAAGGGGAGAGAAAAACCTATCGTTTTGCGGGGAGTTTTTAGCAGGAAGGGGAAAGAGGAGGGGGTCAGAATGGCAGGGGGGGCGCATTCCCCGGCGGCGAGGTGGGCGGGCCATCTTGCAGGGGCCGCCTGCGATATGGTAGAATGACCTGACCGGAACAAAATGAGCCAACAGGAAAACAGAAGGGGAGCGGAGCGCAATGAATACACCGGAGCTGGAGACGGAGCGGCTGCGCCTGCGGCGGTTCACAGCGGAGGACGCAGCGGCCATACTGGCCATTTTTGGAGACGTGGAGGCCAATACCTTCCTCCCGTGGTTCCCCCTGAAGTCGCTGGAGGAGGCGAGGCAGCTCTTTGAAAGGCAGTACCAGCCGGTCTACCGGGCAGAGCGGGGATACCAATACGCGATCTGCCTCAAGGAGGACGACATCCCCATCGGCTACGTCAAGGTGGACCTGGACGAGAGCCACGACCTGGGCTATGGGCTGCGCCATGAGTTTTGGCATCGGGGCATCGCTGCGGAGGCAGCCCGGGCCCTGGTAGAGCAGGTGAGGCGGGACGGGCTGCCTTATCTCACAGCCACTCACGATGTGAACAACCCCAACAGCGGAGCGGTGATGAAAAAGTTGGGAATGGTCTATCAATACTCCTATGAGGAGCAGTGGCAGCCCAAGGACATCCCGGTGCTGTTCCGGCTCTACCAGATGGATCTGGACGGGAATAGCGGCAGGCCATACCTCAGATACTGGGAGCGATCCCGGGTCCATATGGTGGAGCAGGGCATATAGCCGGGCAGGGATTCTCTGTTTACAGAAAGTTCACAGGGATGACATGATTTCGCCTTAATTTCTGGGTATGATAACACCGTACCCAGAAGAAAACTCCCATTTCTCCCTCTCCTTTTACAACACACACAGGTCTGACACCCCGGTCCCATGGACCGGGGTGTCAGACTGTTCCGGTACAGGATGGGGCTATTTACAGAAAATTCACATTGCGGACATGATTTAGCAGTACTTCTCCGTTAAGATAAGACCGTACCCAGTTTTCATAGGATACCTCCCATTTCTCCCTCTCTTTACAACACACACAGGTGCAGCGCCCCGGCCTCAAGGCTGGGGCGCTGTGCTGTCCGGAGAGACGCGTGCTGTTTACAGAAAGTTCATAGGCAGGTCATGATTTCGACGTATTTCTTCGGTAGGATATCACTGTACCCAAGATCACAAAGTATTCTCCCATTTCTCCCTCTCCTTTACAACACACACAAGCAGAGAGCCCCGGCCTAACGGCCGGGGCTCTCTGCTGTCATTTGTGGGGAAAGAGATTCCCCAGGCTCTCTGCCTGCTAGTCATGCGCCCCGGCCGGTGGCCCCCCGTTCTGCCTCCAGCTGGTTCATCTTCCGCTTCCGGGCGGCGGAGAAGGCCAGCTTGTCCGCCAGCTGACGGGTGTCCCCGGACTGGATGACCTGGCGGTAGAGGCGAAGGTTGTCCTCCAACGTCTCCAGCGCCTGGGTCAGGGCGGGAGCGTTCAGGGAGAAGAGCTGGGTCCACAGGGGGACGTCCAGGGCGGCCACCCGGGTGCAGCCCCGGAAGGAGTCCCCCTCGAAGCCCTGGTAGGCGAACAGGCTGGGGTCGTCGCACACCGAGACGGCGATGATGTGCATCATCTGGCTGGTATAGGCGATGATGGCATCGTGCTGCTCCGGGGTGGTGCACACCACATCGGCACAGCCCAGATGCCTGGCCACCCGCTCCATCAGCGCAAGATGCTCCGGCTGGGTCCCCTCGTCCGGGGTGAGGATGTAGTGGGCCCCCTGGAACATGTTGGGCAGGGCGTGCTGAATGCCGGAAAATTCAGTGCCTGCCATGGGGTGCCCTCCTAGAAAGGATACACTGGAGGGCAGGGTCCGGGCGGCATCCACGATGGCGCCCTTCACGCCGCATACATCAGTGACCAGGCTGCCGGGGCGGAAGTGGTCCCGATGCTCAGAGAGGAACTCCTGGATGCCCCGGGGATGCATGCAGAGGAACACCAGATCCGCCTGGGCCAGGGCCTCCCGGGGGTCCTCGCAGACCTGATCCACAATTCCCTGCTCCAGGGCGTAGCGAAGGGTGGGCTGGCTCACATCCACCCCCACCCGCTTAAAATCTTCAAACTCTTTCAGCCCCATAGCGATGGAGCCGCCGATCAGGCCCAGGCCGATGACCGCGATCTGTCTGCTCATAAACGATCTCCTCGATTCCAAAGTGCGTCTGTGGGAACGATAGCACTGTACCACGGTTTGGGGCGCAAATCAACACTTTAACACAAAAAAGCGTTAAATTTTTATTTTGCGCACCGGTAAACAGTCCCGTCCTGGGGCTGGATTCCCTTGGCCTGGAGGAGCTGCTCCACCGTGACAAAGCAGTAGCCCTGCCCGGAGAGGGCATCCGCGATCTGGAGAGCGGCGTCCACTGAGCTGTCGTAGATGTCGTGGAGCAGGATGATGCTGCCGTCCTCCACATGGCTGAGGACGGAGCCCACCACCCGCCCAGTGTCCTGGTCCTTCCAGTCCTCCGGGTCTACGGACCACAGGACAACGGGGGAGCCGGCCCACCGGAGCCCCGCATCGTCAATGATTCCGTAGGGCGGGCGGAGCCAGAAGTCACCGGAGCCCAGCACGGCGGAGAGGACGCCCCGGGTTCTGCCCACCTGGAGGTCGAAGTCCCCCCGAGAGAGGTCAGAGATGCAGCTGTGATCGTAGGAGTGAACGCCGATCTGGTGGCCGTCTTCCGCCATGCGCCGGACAAGGGCCTCCTGACCTTGGATGCGGTCGCCCACCAGGAAGAAGGTGGCCTGGATCTCCCGGAGAGCCAGACCGTCCAGCAGGCGGGAGGTGGTGGAGGTTCTGGGGCCGTCGTCAAAGGTGAGAGCCACCAGGGGGGGCTCCTCCGGCACCGTCACCGACCCGCCGCCCCCTGCCTCTGCGGCTGGCCCTGGGCCGGGCCGGCACAGGGCCGCCCGAAGCCGTGCAGGCACAAGGACCCGCCAGTATTTAAAAAATTTTTTCCTGCACCACATGATGACCGCCGCCTTTCCCATCGCGCTCACTGTTCAGTATGTGCGCTTTTTCCGGCAGCTTGCTCAGAAATTTCTGACAGAAAAAATGCCCTCCGGCCGGGGCCGGAGGGCAGGGAAAGCGGATGGGGCGGCAGATCAGTGGTTCAGCACCCGCACCCGGATCACGCCGGGGATGGCGCGCAGCTCGTTGGCTACCTGGTCGGTGATGCGGGTGTTCACGTCCACGATGGTGTAGGCGTAGTCCTTTTTGGATTTGTTGGTCATGTTCTCCACGTTGATCCCGTCGTTGGACAGGGTGGACATGATGTTGGTGAGCATGGCGGGCACGTTCTTGTGGATGAGGCAGAGGCGGGAGATGCCGCTCCACTCCTGCTCCAGATTGGGCAGGTTCACCGAGTTGCGGATGTTGCCGTTGACCAGGTAATCCTGGAGCTGACGGGCGGCCATGACGGCGCAGTTCTCCTCGCTCTCCGGGGTGGAGGCGCCCAGATGGGGCATGGCGATGACGTTCTTTACCGTGGCGATGGTGTCGTTGGGGAAATCGGTGACATACTTGGCCACCCGGCCGGTCTCCAGGGCGGCGATCATGTCCTGGTCGCACACCAGCTCGCCCCGGGCCAGATTCAGAATGCGGACACCGCCTTTCATCTTGGCGATGGCGTCCCCGTTGATGAAGTCCTTGGTGGAACTGGTGTAGGGGACGTGGATGGTGACATAGTCAGACACCTTGTACAGCTCGTTCACGTCCTTGACCACATGGACATGGCGGTCCAGCCGCAGGGCGGCGTCCACAGACAGGTAGGGGTCGTAGCCGTACACGTCCATCCCCAGGTCCAGGCCGATGTTGCACACCAGGGCGCCGATGGCACCCAGGCCGATGACACCCAGGGTCTTACGGTAGAGCTCAGGGCCCACAAAGGCGGATTTGCCTTTCTCCACGGCGGCGGCTACATCCACATTTGGAGTATGAGCCTGTTCCTGGACCCAGTCCACGCCCCCGACGATGTCCCGGGAGGCGATGAGCAGGGCGGCGATGACCAGCTCCTTTACTGCGTTGGCGTTGGCACCGGGGGTATTGAAGACCACGATGCCGGACTCGGAGCAGCGGTCGATGGGAATGTTGTTGGTGCCGGCGCCCGCCCGGGCGATGGCACGCAGGGCATCCGGGAAGACGTAGTCGTGCATCTTGGCGCTGCGCACCAGGATGCCGTCCTCGTTCTCCACATCCTCCCCCACCTGGAAGCGGCTCTTGTCCAGCTGATCCAGGCCGGCGGACGCAATCTTGTTCATGGTTTTGATGCGGTACATATGGCAATTACCTCGAATCCTGATTTCTGATGGAAGGGGCGGATCACTGGGGAGCGATCACAGGCTTCCCGTCCGGCCCCAGCAGCGGGGTGAGCCCAGAGGCATTTCCGTCCCGGTGAAAGAGATACTGCACCCCGGTGACAGTATCCACCCAGATCTCGGTCTGGACCAGGGCACCCTGGGCGTAGATCTTGACGAAGCGGTTGTTTTCTTTTGCGGCCATGGAAGCACCCCTGTTTGGTCTGCAAGCGGAAGATCGAATGGGAACAGGGCCTCAGTTGGCCTTATCGAAGGCCCGGATGAAGTCACAGAGCTTCTCCACGCCTTCCACAGGGACGGCGTTGTAGATGGAGGCCCGCATGCCGCCCACTTTGCGGTGCCCCTTCAGATTGACGAAGCCGGCTTCGGCCGCCTCCTTGACGAACTTGGCGTCCAGCTCCTCACTGGCGGAGCGGAAAGTGACGTTCATATCGGAGCGGAAGGGCTTCTCGGCGGCGCAGGTGAACAGCTTGGAGCTGTCGATGCAGTCGTAGAGCATCTGGGCCTTACCGTGCTTGATCTGCTCCATGCCCTCGATGCCCCCCTGCTCGTCCAGCCAGTCCAGGGTCAGGCCCAGCATGTAGATGCACCAGCAGGGCGGGGTGTTGTACATGGAGTCCTTGTCGATCATGGCCTTGTAGCTCATCATCACGGGGGTGTAGGGCAGCTCGTGGCCGGCCAGATCCTCCCGGATGATGACCACGGTCAGGCCGGCGGGGGCCATGTTCTTCTGGGCGCCGGCGTAGATGATGCCGAACTTGGAGACGTCCACGGGGCGGGAGAGGATGTCAGAGGACATGTCGCACACCAGGGGGACGCTGCCGGTTTCGGGGACATACTGCCACTCGGTACCGTAGACGGTGTTGTTGGCGCAGTAATAGAAGTAGCTGGCCTCCGGGTCCAGCTTCAGCTGGTCCTGGCTGGGGATATAGGTGTGGTTGCGGTCCTCGGAGGAGGCGGCCAGGCTGATCTGGCCGTACTTCTGGGCCTCCTTGTAGGCCAGGTTGGAGAAGTTGCCGGTGACGGCGTAGTCCGCCCTGCCCGTCTTGCCGATCAGGTTCAGGGGGATCATGGAGAACTGGCCGGTGGCGCCGGTCTGGAGAAACAGGATCTTATAGTTGTCCGGCACCTTCATCAGGCGGCGGAGCTTGGCCTGGGTCTCCTCAAAGATCTGAATGAACACCTTTGAGCGGTGACTCATCTCCATCACAGACATTCCTGATCCATGGTAGTTGGTGATCTCGGCCCCGGCACGCTCAAGGACGGACAGGGGAAGCATGGAAGGTCCTGCGGAGAAGTTGTAAACACGCTGGTCGCTCATTTTGGGAGAGCCCCTTTCAAATTAAGATCTTGCCAGCTCTGCTCCCGCACAGGGGAAGGGAAACAAAAATGACAATGTATCCCTATTATAGTGAAGGAAAATTTCTCTGTCAATGCCCCCGTCCGTCCCCAAAGAGGCCTTTTGGGATAAAAAAGCCCGCGTTTTTTGGAAAATAATTTTCAAATGCAGGATATGGGGAAAAAAGCCGCAAAATCCGGGGAGAGAACGGGAAAAAAGTGGGAAAAATGCCGCCCCTGCATGAAAGGCTGCAGAGGCGGCATGAAGAAATGAGATGGGTCCATGGGATTATTTCACATAGGGACCGGGCCCTCAGGTCCGCAGGACCCACTGGAGCATTAGGAGCAGGCCCAGGCCAGGGACACCCAGCACACCCAGGATCAGGGCGTTGACCAGGTTCACCCCCAGCCCCAGTCCGATCTGGTTCAGCAGGGCCAGCGCTGCCAGCCCCACAGAAGAGCGCACCGCCAGCCGGAGCAGCCTGCCCAGCGGGCGGTGGAGCAGGAGCAGGGCGGCCAGCGCCACCATAACTGCCACGCCCCAGGCCCCGGCCAGGGAGCCGGTCATGGCTGGGCCTCCAGCTCCTTGACCCGGCGCAGCAGATAGTTGTACCGGGACTGGAGGGCATTGATCTCAAAAACGTAGGATTCAATGAGATCTCCGTCCTCCGCACTGTTGAAGCCCCGGTAGGCCTGCTGGATCAGGGCCCGGGTGTGGGCCAGAGAGGTCAGGAGCTCCTGCCGCTCCACATTGTCAGCGCGCTCCAGACGGCGCAGGGAAAACATGCGGGCCGCTTCCGCCATGAGATTGTCCTCCTTTCGGCCCCGGCACACCGGGGCACGGCTGGTCTTGTCCCTTGTCAATGAAAGGTATGATATAGTCTGGTCAAATATTCCATTGATTAAACACACATAGGAGGAAAAGGAGGGGAGATACTAACCCCGGACCGTGTATCAAACTTCCTGACCTGTGCTCCAGAGGGCCCGATGGCGAAAGGCAAAAAGGAGAACGGAGAACGCTGGGGCCGTCCCATCCGGGAGGGCTGAACAGCCGCCGGACTTTTCCGGCCCATCCTTTTTAAGCCGGTGCTGGACCGCTTTTGAGCCGCAGACCGGGGAGGGCGTGGGGGACCCCGCAGAAGGCGGACCGACCCGCAATGCCGAAGCACCGTCCACACAGACCCAGTCCCTCCCCGTCCCGGACGGAGGAGCTGACAGAGTCAAAACGGGGCCGCCGGGACACCGGCGGCCCCCTGAGACTGTCGGAAAAGTGGCTTTGCCGCTTTTGGAAGAAAGATGCAGTCTGCAAGTGTTTTGCTCGGCGCACATGTCGCCGGGGAAAACAGATCAGAACTTGATCCTCACCTGCGGGCGCAAGCTCTGCGAGGCTTTTTCCACAGACAGAGGGGGCCGCCGATATCCCGGCAGTCCCCTCTGCTGTTTCACAATAGTAAACCGAGAAAAAATAAAGTTGACAATCCGGGGAGGCAGTGGTAAACTATTGCAGAAAAACGGTTTACAATTGAGAGAGGGGATAGGCGTGAAAAAGCTGGCAGTGGAGATCATCTCGGGCAGAAGGCTGAACCGCCGGGACGACCTGGCCGTCTTCCTGACGGCGGACCTGGAGGAGCTGCGGGCGGGAGCGGACCAGATCCGGCAGGCCCTGTGCGGGGACCGGGCGGACCTGTGCACCATCATCAACGGCCGGAGCGGCCGGTGCAGCGAGGACTGCAAGTTCTGCGCCCAGTCCTGCCACTACGGCACCCAGGTGGAGGAGTATCCCTTCCTCCCCCTGAAGAAGATCGTGGCGGAGTGCAGACGGAACGAGGCGGGGGGCGTCCACCGCTTCTCTATCGTCACCGCCGGGCGCAGCCTGAAGGGGATGGAGCTGGAGCAGGCCCTGGAGGCCTACGCCCGGCTGCATCGGGAGAGCGGGCTGAAGCTGTGCGCCTCCCACGGCCTCCAGACCGAGGAGGAGTTCCGGCGCATGAAGGAGGCGGGGGTGGAGCGCTGCCACGCCAATCTGGAGACCTCCCGGCGATACTTCCCACAGATGTGCACAACACACACCTATGAGGACAAGGTGACCAACATCCAACGGGCCCGGGCGGCGGGGCTGGAGGTGTGCTCCGGCGGCATACTGGGCATGGGAGAGAGCTGGGAGGACCGCCTGGACCTGGCGGTCAGCCTGGCAGAGCTGGAGATCAGCTCCATCCCGCTGAACCTCCTGCGGCCCATCCCGGGCACGCCCTATGAGGGGATGGAGCCCATTTCCAACGAGGACGTGCTGCGCACCGTGGCTTTTTTCCGGTACATCAACCCCACCGCATGGATCAGGATGGCGGCGGGCCGGGGGCAGTTCCCGGACGGCGGAGCGGAGCTGTTCCGCTCTGGGGCCAACGCGGCCATCACCGGGGACATGCTCACCACCACCGGGACCAGCATGGCGGGGGACCGGGCCATGCTGCTGGGGCTGGGCTACCAGGTATGAGCGACAGCGGGGCAGGAGAAACGCCCCAAACGACAAGGAAAGGAAATCAGAACTATGAGCCACGAACCCATGACCGCCGGGGCGGTCCAGAAAAAGAGCAAGATCTACGGCCTGTCCATGACCGCGGTGATGGCGGCGGTGACTTGTGTCCTGGCGCCCATGTCCATCCCCATCGGACCGGTGCCCATCTCTTTCACAAATCTGGCCATCTACCTGTCTCTCTATCTGCTGGGGTGGAAGCGGGGGACAGTGAGCTATCTGGTCTATGTGCTGATCGGCATGGTGGGCGTGCCGGTGTTCTCCGGCTTCACCGGCGGCATGGGCAGGCTGCTGGGCCCCACCGGGGGCTATATCGTGGGCTTCATCCCCATGGCACTGATCGCCGGCGCGGTCATCGACCGCTTCCGGAACCGGGGCATCCAGCTGGCCGGCATGATCGCGGGCACTGCAGTGTGCTATGCCTTCGGCACCGCCTGGTACTGCTTCCAGGCCGGTTCCTCCGTGGGGGCTGCCCTGGGGCTGTGCGTGTTCCCCTTCATCCCCGGCGACCTGGTCAAAATGCTGATCGCCATGGCGCTGGGCCCCATGATCCGCTCCCGGCTGGAGAAAGCGGGACTGTATCGGGGATGACCAGCTTCTCTCAGCCGTCCGGCGGGGAGGCCCAGAGGACGGCGGCAGGTCCCGCATAAAACTAAATCATCCGGACAGGGCAGACAGCGGCGGCCGCTCTCTTCTAAGAGAGCGGCCGCCGCTTCCCTGTGCCGGAGGTTGACAGGCCAGACAAAGAGAGGTACAGTGTCAGCAGGAAAACAAATTTTGGAGAGAAAGGCGGGCAGACCTATGCTGCAGGGAAAGGTATATGGGGTGTATTTCAGCCCAACAGGGGGGACGAGAGCTTATGTTACGGCGCTGGCCGGGCTGCTCTCCTGCGAGGCGGAGGAGATCGATCTGACGGCGCGGGAGGAGCGGGCGCGGGACCATGTCTTTGGCCCGGAGGATCTGGTGATCCTGGGGGCGCCGGTCTATGCGGGGCGGCTGCCCCAGCTGGAGGGCGGGATCTTTGAACGCCTGCGGGGGGACGGGACCCCGGCGGTCTTTAATGTGAGCTACGGCAACAGAGCTTTTGAGGACGCCCTGCTGGAGGAGCAGGACATCTGTCAGGCCCATGGATTCCACGGGATCGCGGCGGGGGCCTGGATCGCCCCTCACACCTTCTCCGGCCGCATCGGGGCCGGACGGCCGGATGGGGCGGACCTGGAAAAGGTGCGGGAATTTGCCGCGGGGGTCCGGGCGCTGCTGGAGCGGCCGGACTGGAGGACCTGCCGGCTCACGGTGCCGGGGGACCGGCCCTACCGGCCGGCCAGGCGGGTGGAGGTGCACCCCGCGGGGGACGAGAGCTGCACCCGATGCATGGCGTGTGTGTCCCGGTGCCCGGCGGGAGCCATCCCTCCGGAATCCCCCCGGAGCACTGACACGGGCCGCTGCATCTCCTGTCTGGCCTGTGTGAAGAACTGCCCGGCGGGGGCGCGGGCGGTGGCCGGTCCGGCTTTCCCCAAGATGGTGGAGGGGCTGGAGGGGCGGCTGCTGTCCCCCCGCCGGGAACCGGAGCTGTATTACGGAAGGTGAGACGATGATCAAAACAGTTTTTAGACCTCTGCGGCACGGCGGCCTATAAGGGTGGGCCTGTCTCCTATGGGGTGATGCAGCGCACGGTCCCGGACGGCGTGGAGGCGATCCGGGATTTCAGGGGGCTGATGGAGCACCTGCCCCAGTTGTCCGGCGAAAAATCCAGCGAAAAAGCAGACCGCGCCCCGGAAGACGTTCTCTTCCGGGGCGCGGTGTTTGATCGGGGGGCGGAATCAGTCCTCGAAGGGCAGGCCGCTGAGATAACGCCGGGCCAGATCGAAGGCGTGGTGGGCGGTCTGAGTACGCAGACGGGCACGGACTGGGCGGCTGCCCAGGTTCAGGGCGCGGACATGGGCGCCCTCGGCGGTGGAGATGGCCACGAAAGCGGTGCCTACCTCGTGGTCCCATTCGTCCTTTCCAGGGCCGGCCACGCCGGTGGCGGACAGGGCGATGTCGCAGCCCAGCAGCCTCCGGGCTCCATCGGCCATAGCCCGGGCCACCTCCGGGGAGACTGCGCCGAACTGGTCCAGCAGGTGCTGGGGCACCCCCAGTACGCCCGCCTTCACCTCATTGGTGTAGGAGACCACCCCGCCCCGGAACACCTGGGAGGAGCCGGGGATGTCAGTGAGGCGCTTGGCCATCAGGCCGCCGGTGATGCTCTCGGCGCAGCCCAGGGTGAGGCCCTTCTCCCGAAGCAGGTCCTCCACCACCTCCTCCAGAGAGGAGACATCCACCCCGTACACCCGGGTGCCGAAGCGGGCCTTCAGCTCCTCCACCTTGGGCAGAAGCAGGGCCTGGGCCTGCTCCATGGTGGGTGCCTTGGCGGTGACCCGCAGCTCACACTCCCCCTCCTTGGCGTAAGGGGCCAGAGTGGGGTTGGACATGGCATTCATCTCGTCTCGGAGCTGGGCCTCCATCTGGGACTCCCCGATGCCGAACAGCTTCAGGGTGTGGGAGGCGATGACTCCCTCGGACAGGGCCTGAAGGTAGGGGACCACCCGGTGCTGGAACATGGGACGGCACTCGCTGGGGGGGCCGGGGAGCATGATGACGTGGCAGCCCTCCGCCTGGAAGGCGCAGCCTGGGGCGGTGCCCCAGTCGTTGACCAGGACGGTGCAGCCCTCGGGGAGCATGGCCTGCTGAAGATTGTTCTCCGTCATGGGCCGCCCGGTGCGGGCAAAATAATTCCGGATGCGCTGGGCAGAGGGCTCGTGGAACACCAGCTTCTTTCCAAACGCCTCGGCCAACACGTTTTTCGTCAGGTCATCACAGGTGGGGCCCAGCCCCCCGGTGGTGATGATGATATCAGCCCGCCCCTTAGCGGCAGCCACCGCCTCCCGGGCCCGCTGGGGGTTGTCCCCCACCACGGTGTGCCAGTAGACGTTCAGGCCCAGGGCGCTGAGCCCCTGGGAGAGGATCTGGGCGTCCAGGTTGACGATGTTGCCCAGCAGCAGCTCAGTGCCCACGGACAGGATCTCTACAGTATGAGACATGAAAAAGACCTCCAGGAAAATGAGATTGGCGGCGCTCCAGTCAGGGGGCGGGGGCTTCCGCCGCCCCGGCCCGGTCCAGGATCTGCTCTACCTGGCGCAGGTCCCGGATGTCATAGTCGATGCGGGGGTCTGCCGGGCGGGGCTCCCCCAGAGGGTTGTACCAGCAGCACAGGATGCCGGCGCTGCGTCCCCCCTGCATGTCGCTGGTGAGGGAGTCGCCCACGATCATCACCTCGTCCCGGCAGCAGGGGCCGATCTGGGAGAATACCGCGTCAAAAAAGGCGGCCCCCGGCTTCTCGGTCCCCACGATCTCAGAGATGAAGACCCCGTCCAGCATCCGGTCCAGGCCGGAGCGGGACAGCTTCCGCTCCTGGGCGACCCGGGTGCCGTTGGTCACTGCGTACTGCCGTACCCGGCCCTTCAGCCGGGCCACCAGAGAACCGGCGTCATCCCGGAACACCACAGTGTCCCCCAGGCGCAGCTGGTACTCCTGGTTGAAAGCGGGGATGTCCCGGCAGTTCAGCCCCTCCTGGGCGAAAAACTCCTCAAAGCGGCCCAGCAGGACCTGGGGCTTGGTCAGCTCCCCCCGCTCCAGCCGCCGCCAGTAGGTCCGGTTGATCTGGGAGTAGCGTGCCAGCAGCTCCGGCGTGCAGGGGCCCATCTGAAAGGAGCGGAAGCAATCCTCCAGAGCCCGCCGCTCCGCTGCCGAGAAGTCCAGCAGCGTCCCGTCCACGTCCCAGAGGATCACGTTGATCTGTGCCATATCGCGCCTCCTGTCCCTCAGACCTGGACCCGCTCGATGCCGTCCACCGCGGCTTGGATCAGCGCCTGGATGTCCAGCTTCTCCTCGGCGAACTCCACCTCGCCGGGCAGGGGCCGCAGACGAGGATGACGGGGCGTGAAGACGGTGCAGCAGTCCTCATAGGGAAGGATGGAGGTCTCGAAGGTGCCGATCTTCCGGGCGATCTGGACGATCTCCTCCTTGTCCATCCCCACCACAGGGCGCAGGATGGGCAGATCGACCACCGCGCCGGTGACCAGCATGGCGTCCATGGTCTGGCTGGCCACCTGGCCCAGGCACTCACCGGTGACCAGGGCCTTAGCCCCGCACCGCCGGGCCACCTCCTGGGCGATGCGCATCATGAAGCGGCGCATGATGACGGTGAACAGCTCCTCCGGGCAGGAGCGGCGCAGCTCCTCCTGGATGGCGGTGAAGGGTACCACGTGGACGGTGAGCCGCCCGGTCCAGGGGGTGAGCAGGCGGGCCAGCTCCAGCACTTTCTCCTTGGCCTCGAGAGAGGTGTAGGGATAGGAGAAGAAGTGGACCATGTCCAGGGCCACCCCCCGCTTTGCGATCATCCAACTGGCCACAGGGGAGTCGATGCCCCCGGAGAGCAGAGAGACGGCCCGGCCGTTGATGCCCACAGGCAGGCCGCCGGCGCCGGGCTGGGGCTGGGTGTGGACGTAAGCGGCGTAGTCCCTCACTTCCACGTAGACGGTGAGTTCGGGATGGTGGACGTCCACCTCCAGGTTGTCATAGGCCTCATGGAGCTCCCCGCCCACATACTGGCTGAGCTGGATGGAGGTCATGGGGAAGGTCTTGTCCGCCCGCTTGGTCTCCACCTTAAAGGTGCGGGCGGCGCGGAGCTGGTCGTCCAGAAATTCCTTGGCGCAGGCCAGGATGGCGTCCTTGTCCTTCCCGCAGGGGCGGGCCAGGGACAGACCCACGATGCCGAACACGTGCTTCAGGGCCTCATAGGCCCCCTCCACATCGCAGCCCTCGCCTATGGGCTCCACGTAGGTGGCCGACTGCCGGGTGTACACCCGGAACTGGCCGAAGGGACGGAGACGGCGGTGGAGGTTGGCCTGGAGCTTGTCCTCGAAGCTGCGGCGGTTGAGCCCCTTGAGGACCATCTCACCCAGCTTGAGCAGAATGATTTCGTTCATTATGTGTAAGATCCTTTCCATCGATTCGCTTCACAGGCATTATATCGGAAAGCGCCGGGGATGTCCAGCGGGAGCGGAGAAAGTCTCGGATCTGTCCGGGGATGTCCCTCCGGCGCGTGCCCTATGCAGGGCGCATTCTACCGCCGCAGGTACTCCGGCGGACGATATTGGAGGGCCTCGGCCAGGTGGGGGAGCTGGATGGAGGTGCTGCTGTCCAGGTCAGCGATGGTCCGGGCCACCCGCAGGATGCGGTCATAGCTGCGGGCGGTGAGCCCCATCCGGTCAAAGGCCCCCTGCATCAGCCGCTGGCACTCCGAGTCCAGGGCGCAGAACCGGTCCAGCTCCTGCTGGCCCATCCGGGCGTTGCAGGAGGCGTCCCCATAGCGCCCACGCTGGATGTCCCGGGCCCGGTCCACCCTGCCCTTGATGACGGAGGAGGGCTCCGACGGGGCGCGGCGGGCCAGCTCACCGAACTCCAGGGCGGCCACCTCCACAAACAGGTCGATGCGGTCCAGAAGGGGGCCGGACAGGCGGGAGAGATAGCGCCGCACCTCCTGCTCCGTGCAGCGGCAGCGGCCGCTGGGGTGGCCGTACCAGCCGCACTTGCAGGGGTTCATGGCGCACACCAGCATGAACCGGCTGGGATAGGTCACCGAGCCGGCGGCCCGGGAGATCTGCACCTGCCCGTCCTCCAGGGGTTGGCGGAGCACCTCCAGCACCTCCTTGGAGAACTCGGGCAGCTCGTCCAGAAAGAGGACCCCGTGGTGGGCCAGGGAGATCTCACCCGGCCTGGGATTGGTGCCGCCCCCTGCCAGCCCCATGGGGGAGATGGTGTGGTGGGGGGAACGGAAGGGGCGGCGGCTGATGAGGGGGTGGTCCGGGTCGGTGAGGCCCATCACCGAGTGGATCTCGGTGGCCTCCAGGGCTTCAGAGCGGCTCATATCGGGGAGGATGGAGGGCAGGCGGCGGGCCAGCATGGATTTGCCAGACCCGGGAGGACCACACATGAGCAGGTTGTGGCCGCCGGCCGCGGCGATCTCCAGGGCCCGCTTCCCGTTCTCCTGCCCCTTCACCTCGGAGAAGTCGGGGGCGGGCTCTGGGCCGGGGCCGGGTACCCAGGGGCGGGCCGGGGGGATGGGCTCCTCCCCGGTGAGATGCCGGGCCAGCTGGGCCACGTCCCGGACAGGGTAAACGGCGGGACCGCCGGCCAGGGTGGCCTCGGCGGCATTGGCCTCCGGAACGAAGAGAGAGCGGATGCCAGCCCGCCCGGCGGCCAATGCCATGGGAAGGATGCCCGCCGCGGGGCGCAGTTCCCCGGACAGGGACAGCTCCCCCACAAAGGCGCAGTCCGGGTCCCGCACCTTCAGCTGCCCGCCGGCGGCCAGGATGCCTACCAGGATGGGCAGGTCGTACAGCGTGCCTGACTTCTTCACATGGGCGGGGGCCAGATTGACAGTGATGCGGCTGACCGGGAACTGAAAGCCGCAGTTCTTGATGGCGGAGCGCACCCGCTCCCGGGCCTCGTTCACCGCCGCATCGGGCAGGCCCACCAGGGTGAAGGCGGGCAGGCCGCTGGACAGGTCGCACTCGGCGCTCACCTCATAGCCTGAGACCCCCTGGAGCCCCAGAGAGCGCACTTGGAATACCATAGGCACATCCTCCTTGGCGGGAGTATGGAACACAAATTGTCCCCGTTTGGTACATTTTACTCCTTCGGCACCATCCTTTGCAACGGATGCCAGTATTTTTCTTCCGGAAATCGGGGGAAATCGCTCCAGCCCGATTTACAAATGGGGGAAAAGATGATAAACTAGCTTTGTCTGAGAAGAGACCGCCCGCTCCAAAACAGGGAGGGGCGGGATCGCTGTGCCCGGACGCCTGACCGCGGGGAGCTGACCGCCATCCCGACCCGAGGCAGGCGGCCCGCCGGGCCGGCGGGGGGGGGCACACAACCCCCCCGGGGACAGGGGCCGGGGGGGGGGGGGCGGGGCCCGGAAAACGGGGGAAAAGAGGGGAGGTCTCTAGCGCAAGAAATTAAAAACA
>NZ_LN866274.1:958002-983184 GCF_001244495.1 Clostridium phoceensis
GGCCCGCCGGGCCGGCGGGAGGAGACATACATCCCACAGGAGAACAGGGACCGGGGCGGGATGGCCGGGCCCAGAAAATTGGAAGAAAGCAGGGATTCTCTATGGCTAGAAAATTCAAGACCATGGACGGCAACAACGCGGCGGCCTATGTCAGCTACGCGTTTACCGAGGTAGCCGGTATCTACCCCATCACGCCGTCCAGCCCCATGGCCGACTATGTGGACCAGTGGGCGGCCCAGGGCCAGAAAAACATCTTCGGCACCACCGTCAAGGTCATCGAAATGCAGTCTGAGGCCGGTGCCGCCGGCACTGTCCACGGCTCTCTGGCGGCGGGCGCTCTGACCACCACCTACACCGCATCCCAGGGCCTGCTGCTGATGATCCCCAACATGTACAAGATCGCCGGCGAGCTGCTGCCTGGTGTCTTCCACGTGTCTGCCCGTACCGTGGCCGCCCAGAGCCTGAACATCTTCGGCGACCACTCTGACGTGATGGCCTGCCGCCAGACCGGCTTTGCCATGCTGGCCGAATCCAATGTGCAGGAGGTCATGGACCTGGGCGCCGTGGCCCACCTGGCTGCCATCAAGGGCCGCGTCCCCTTCATCAACTTCTTCGACGGCTTCCGCACCTCCCACGAGATCCAGAAGGTGGCCATCTGGGACTACAAGGACCTGGCCGAGATGGTGGACATGGACGCCGTGGAGGCGTTCCGCAAGCGCGCCCTGAACCCCGAGCGGCCCACCATGCGCGGTTCCCACGAGAACGGCGACATCTTCTTCCAGCACCGCGAGGCCTGCAACACCTACTATGACGCCCTCCCCGCCATCGTGGAGGAGTATATGGGCAAGGTCAACGCCAAGCTGGGCACCAACTACCAGCTGTTCAACTACTACGGCGCCCCTGACGCTGACCGGGTCATCATCGCCATGGGCTCCATCTGCGACGTGGCCGAGGAGGTCATCGACTACCTCAACGCCCACGGCGAGAAGGTGGGCCTGATCAAGGTGCGCCTGTACCGCCCCTTCCGGGCCGACAAGCTCATCGCTGCCATCCCCGCCACCGCAAAGAAGATCGCCGTGCTGGACCGGACCAAGGAGCCCGGCGCCCTGGGCGATCCCCTGTACCTGGATGTGGTCACCGCGCTGACCAATGCGGGCATTACCGACAAGACCGTTGTGGGCGGCCGGTACGGCCTGGGTTCCAAGGACACCCCGCCCCGCAGCGTGTTTGCTGTCTATGAGGAGCTGGCCAAGGCCGAGCCCAAGCGCCAGTTCACCATCGGCATCGTGGACGATGTGACCAACCTCTCCCTGCCGGAGAGCAAGTCCGCCAACACCGCCGCCGAGGGCACCATCGAGTGCAAGTTCTGGGGCCTGGGCGGCGACGGCACTGTGGGTGCCAACAAGAACTCCATCAAGATCATCGGCGACCACACCGATAAGTATGTGCAGGCGTACTTCCAGTATGACTCCAAGAAGACCGGCGGCGTGACCATCAGCCACCTGCGCTTCGGCGACAAGCCCATCAAGAGCTCCTACTATATCAATAAGGCTGACTTCGTGGCCTGCCACAACCCCTCCTATATCCTCAAGGGCTTCCCCATGGTCCGGGACGTGAAGCCCGGCGGCGTGTTCCTCATCAACTGCCAGTGGTCCGATGAGGAGCTGGACAAGCACATGCCCGCCGTGGCCAAGCGCTACATCGCGGAAAATGACATCCAGGTCTACACCATCGACGCGATCGACCTGGCAGCCAAGATCGGCATGGGCAAGCGCACCAACACCATTCTCCAGTCCGCTTTCTTCTCCCTGGCCAACGTGATGCCCCAGACCGAGGCCATCCAGTATATGAAGGACGCGGCCACCCACTCCTACCTGAAGAAGGGCCAGGACGTGGTGGATATGAACCACAAGGCCATCGACGCCGGCGCCACTGCCTTCAAGAAGTTCACGGTGCCTGCCTCCTGGAAGGATGCTCAGGATGCACCCAAGGAGAGTGTCCTGTCCGGCCCTGCCAAGCTGGTGAAGATGGTGGAGAACATCCTGGAGCCCGTGGACCGCATGGACGGCGACAGCCTGCCTGTCTCCGCTTTTGTAGACCACGCAGACGGCACCTTCGAGCAGGGCGCCTCCGCCTATGAGAAGCGGGGCGTGGCTGTCAGCGTGCCTGAGTGGGACTCCAGCAAGTGCATCCAGTGCAACCAGTGCGCCTACGTGTGCCCCCACGCCACCATCCGTCCCTATGCCCTGACCGAGGAGGAGGCCAAGAACGCCCCCGATGCGGCCAAGATCGTGGATGTGAAGGCGGGCAAGGGCAAGGGCGTGTACAAGTTTGCCATGGCGGTCAGCCCCTTGGACTGCATGGGCTGCTCCGTCTGCGCCAACATCTGCCCCACCAACGCCCTGACCATGGTCTCCCAGGAGAGCCAGGCCGCTCAGCAGGAGGTCTTTGACTACATGGTGGCCAGCGTCTCCGTGAAGGAGGATATGGCCGACCTGACCGTCAAGGGCAGCCAGTTCCGCACCCCGCTGCTGGAGTTCTCCGGCTCCTGCGCCGGCTGCGCCGAGACCGCCTATGCCCGTCTCATCACCCAGCTGTTCGGAGACCGGATGTATATCTCCAACGCCACCGGCTGCTCCTCCATCTGGGGCGGTCCGGCTGCCACCTCTCCCTACACCGTCAACGCCGAGGGCAAGGGTCCCGCCTGGGCCAACTCCCTGTTTGAGGACAACGCCGAGCACGGTCTGGGCCTGTATCTAGGACAGAAGGCCATCCGCAACCGGCTGGCTGCCAAGACCGAGGCCCTGATCGCGGTGGACTGGGCCCGTCCTGAGCTGAAGGAGGCCGCCCAGAAGTGGCTGGACACTATGGAGGACGGCCAGGCCAACCAGGAGGCTGCCAAGGCCTATGTGGCGGCTCTGGAGGCCGGCCTGTGCACGGTGGACGAGCTGCTGGCCAGTGACAAGGCCGAGATCCAGGCCTTCGGCAAGGAGCTGCAGGCCAAGGGCGAGACGCTGTGTCAGTGCGAGGCCTGCAAGCTGGTCAAGGAGATCCTGGACGAGAAGGAGTACCTGAACAAGAAGTCCGTGTGGATCTTCGGCGGCGACGGCTGGGCCTACGACATCGGCTTCGGCGGCGTGGACCACGTGCTGGCCTCCGGCGAGGATGTGAACATCTTCGTCTTTGATACCGAGGTGTACTCCAACACCGGCGGACAGGCCTCCAAGGCCTCCAACATCGGCCAGGTGGCTCAGTTTGCCGCGGCCGGCAAGACAGTGGCGAAGAAGAGCCTGGCGGAGATCGCCATGACCTACGGCTACGTCTATGTGGCCCAGGTGGCTATGGGCGCCAACATGAACCAGACCCTGAAGGCTATCCAGGAGGCCGAGGCCTACCACGGCCCGTCCCTCATCATCGGCTACGCCCCCTGTGAGATGCACTCCATCAAGGGCGGCATGGCCAACTGCCAGTCCGAGATGAAGAAGGCCGTGGAGTGCGGCTACTGGAATATGTTCCGCTTTAACCCCGCCCTGAAGGCGGAGGGCAAGAATCCCTTCACTCTGGACTCCAAGGCGCCCGCAGGCGGCTATCAGGAGTTCCTGATGAACGAGGCCCGTTACTCCAGCCTGACCCGCTCCTTCCCCGAGCGCGCCAAGGAACTCTTCGCTCAGAACGAGGAGGAGGCCAAAGCCCGCTACGAGAAGCTCCAGCGCATGGTCAAGATGTACGAGGTGTAAGGGTAAGATCCCTCACCCGCGAAAAATGAGAAGACCGCACGCCGCCCCACGGGGGCGGCGTGCGGTCATTTATCAGGCCCCGCCCGGGCGGCCCTGACCGCAACCCAATGTAAGTGGCTGAGGTTGGGAGAGGAGGAACAAGGGATCATGAGGTGTCGTCTTTTTTGCTGCAGAAATAAAAAGACGCGGCCGCAAAGGGGACTTTGCGCCCACATAGACGGCAGCTGCGAAAAATGTGCAGTAGCTGTAAGTCTGCACCAAAAACAAAATCACAACCCAGCATAAGCGGTTGTGATTTGGAGCGAGGAGCAGCAGGATGAGTGCGCGACGAGTGGCGCGTAAATTCCCGACCGCAGGCCGGGAATTGTGCAGGAGCGGCTTTGCCGCCCCCAATCATTCAAATGCCGAAGGGGGGAAGCCGCACTCTGGGCGGCGGGCCCCAAAAAGAAGGGCATGACCATAGGTCATGCCCTTCTTTTTGGCGGAGGTGAAGAGATTCGAACTCTTGCGCCGGCGAAGCCGACCTACCGGATTTCGAATCCGGACCCTTCAACCACTTGGGTACACCTCCACAGAACACAGACCGGTCCCGGTCTGTCGCCCAGACGAAAGAAGCCGCAGGCCGACGGAGGGGCCTCTGTTTCAGATACACGCCAAACGATCCGGGCGGAAGATTCGCTTATTAAAGATACCAAAAAAGCAGAGAGAAATCAAGAGGGGAGGGGAAAGAAATAAAAATTGTTCCTTCTCAGCCTCCGTGGGATTGACACGATGTGGGAAAATAAGGTATGCTAAAACAACAGAACAGACTAGAAACGAGGGACAGGAGGGGCTGCGGATGGAGATGCAGGATATGCTGGCTGACCGGCTCAAGCAGAAGCGGGCGCTCTCTCACGCATCCCTGGAGGAATATTCGAAGGAGCTGGGGATCAGCAAGAGCGCGCTGCAAAAATACGAGGCCGGGACCGGAAATCCTACCCTAGCCACGGTGCAGACAATAGCGGACCACCTTCACGAGAGCCCGGCCCAGCTGCTGGGGATGTACAGCGAAGAAGAGATGGAGGCTGCGGGCCTGATGTTCCGGACCCTGGAGTGGTCCATGGGGCTTTCGGAGGGCAGCCGCAGGGAGCTGGCGGTGCTGTTCCGGGAACTGAGCCGTTTCCTGAGCGGCGAGCTGGGAGGGGCTCCCGGGACCCAAAAAGAGCGGAAGGAAGAGCGATGACCTCTGGGTGACGCTCCCCTGCCACGGCAGGACCTGAACGGAAACCGAGAAAATTGGTGAACTGCTATCCCTCAATTTTTACCAGGTCATAGCTGGATTTACTGCCGTCACCTCGACTGGAGGAGCTGCGGCACGATACAGCAGGCAGGTCCATCATAGATGAGAGGGGGCTGCTTCGCGGCCCCCCTTGATGATTTCAACGTCAGGCCTGGTCATACCATCAATGGAGTGATTTTGACAGTTTCAAGGAGTTTTGAATCAATGGTAAGAGTGCTTTTGTCTGCCACGGCAGTATCTTGAAAAGTCCCGAAAAAGCCTGATGTACCAATGATTATGCGGCTCGAAAAGGTGCTTACTGCACCATGACTACACCATTTTTGAAAGAGCCTTGGATGACACTAAAATTTAGCAACCGTGAAACAGATGGCGTGACAATTTAAAAACCAAGCAATGCAATTAGGTTTGGTACATTTAAAAATGAAACCGGTTCCATCTTTGAGAAAACTCAGACGGAGCCGGTTTTGTATTTTTTTGACTGTTTCCTGTAATTATGAACCCGTCAAGTTCGTACCTGACTCCTCATTCGCAATATTAGGTAAACGTGTTCTCCATTCTTTGAGCCATTTTAGAGTTTTTTCGGCTCCAGGATGGAGCTGGGCATATTTAGCAAGCAGGAACAGCTGCCACTTTGCTCGTATATAAGCGTAATGCCACTTATCGTATGCATAGTTTTTCAGTTCCGGCTCCGCTGCCCGTTCAAAGGTTCTCCAATCCACAAGTTTCCCTAATATCTGTTTTTCTACCTCACCCCCGTATAACTGCTCGGCGCTGGTCAGATACAGATCAACGGCCGTTTTCAGATTTCTTTCATATTTGGAATCAATTAAGTACTTTTGAATACCCTCCACGGCTTTTTGAAGCACAGCGTCCCGGATGGTTGAGTCTTCAATATATCGGGAAAGATCCAGTTGTAAACTGCACTGTGAGCATTGTTCATTGTCGTACAACCAAAACAACGCCGTGTTCCGTTCTTGCTCCGAACAGTGCAAAAGATCGGCTGCCAGGAGCGATAACAATTGTTGGTATAACTGCTCCCATTGCTCCCTCGCATCGGCGTCCAAGGTATGTTTCGTACGTGTAAAGAAAGTAATTTGACTTAAAAAATAGGTGGTCTGTAACGATCTTTTTTGCGGAATTAGTTGCGCCAAAGTGTCCAAAACCTGCTTGTTGGACAGTTTTCCATCTCTGAATAGGGAAAACATCCATTGCGCACACAAGAGTTGGGTATACAATAGTTTTGACTTCGAAGCAGACAGGAAAAGCCGTTCTGACCAGGGATAAAACGACATGCGAGCCGCCAAAATATCGAACATCAGCGGTGATCTACTGTTATCCAATAGCAAAAGGAACGCCGCAGGATCCAACTTTAACATTAGGCGATAGCTTCCATGAAACCACCCGTTTTCCCGATACCAAATATGTCCTGCCTGATCGAATAGAATATCAAAACCTGCTCTGCTTACTGTTGCCCGATCATGAAGCAAGGCCCATAACGTGTATTCCGGCGCGTTGATGCCTCTTTGGTCATGCACCATACGCCGCTCTTTTTCTTCGGCAAAATCAGAAAACCACATTAGAAACTCATCTGCAGCTCCATCTATATTTTTTAAGGTTTCTGCAACATCTTCAATTGACCATCGAAACACATTCGAGCATAGCTCTCCCAAGACTCGGCAAACGCCCTCTTTATCCTGTCCCCAATGACTCCATACTTCCGTAACCGCTACAGACAGGTTCTCCTTTGGAATCGTGTTTCTGCCATTCTCACAATATTCTGTCCCCAGCCACTCTTTCAAAGGTGATGGAGATAACTTCTTTTTATCTTGGGCCGTCGGTTTCACTGTAGAATCATACAGAACATCACAAATAATGCGCTCTTTTGGCGGTTTCTTTTCTTGGAGCTTAGCATCAAACATCTGAGTCAAATATTCGCATACTTCCAGAGCTACCTCATGCTCCAGCGGTGCAATGACAAAGGGGTAGTTCTGTCCCATCTTGTTCAAAGAATTGCTCAACAGAAATCCGTCAATATGTTGGTCATTATGGAACCGCAGCAAATACCGATCATGAAACACCGGTTTGTTCCCTCGCCTCAAATTGCGCACTGACAGCCGGCCATGGAGCAATTTTGCATTGCTAAACAGGAATTTTTCATACTCTTTGCAAATATCGGATGCTTTCCCTGTATCCGGGTCAGTCATCCCAAGGCAGGTAATAATGTCAAGCTGCAGATTCGTGCGTGGTATTCTAGTCAATAATTTTTCTGCAGCTGAGACTGAAAAATATGGATCTGCAAGAATGACTCTGTCCACAGTACTATCCGCCAGATACTTACGTATTTTTAGAAAACTATCAATTTCTCCATCTTTTCCTGTATTCGGAATAAACGCTCCCAAACAACGTGTTTTCCGATAATCGGTTAAAAGCCTCCTTCCTGTTTCCAATGAGGTGTCAATTTCTGTGTGAAAGCTGCTTTTAACTGAAACCGTACGATCGGTTGTAACCCGATCAACTTTTTCTATTTTTTCTTCGATCTCTCTTTTTCGGTTGGAAGCTGACTGAAGTAATTTCTTTGTCCAAGCATCTCTGACATGATACGAAGACGAGTCAAAATTCATCTCCAGATTTACTCCAAGCATCATTGATAAATCACGGGCGAAAAGCAACTCTCCGGTTTCACCATCCCATATCTGTACTACTACCCTGCTCATAGATTCCTTGGCCGTGAACTCCACAGAACTCTCCTCCGCAGGCAGCAGTTTTGTCTGATTGATCAGCCACCGCTTACGATGTTCTGCAGCGCAATTTACCACCAATTCTCGGGAAAACACCTCTGTTTTTTGAATCGTTACTTTCTTTAATTCCAACTCCTTATGTGTCAAGATCTTAAAACCTGTGCCCAATGGAGCTGACTGATAGTGTTCAAAGTTTCCGAAGCGATGCCCCTGCGAAGAAAAATCAATGCCGCATTCCTCTTGGCACCACTGTATTAAGTCCTGGACATCTCGGTACAGTTCCTTACCATCTGTCCCAAATGAATGGAGGATTTCCTGAAATAGTGCTTCCTTTTGCACATTCCACAATTCCTTCAGATATGCGTATTCCACAACCGGACCATGCTGCCTTGAATGCGTATCATTGACCAGTACCATGGGCCTGATAACTAATTGGGGAGATTTCATCGTTATCTTCGCCATAGACAGAGTGCTTTCCTGTGTGAGGCTTTTCTCAAAGATTTCCGCTTCATGAAAAGGTAAAATGGCTGTAAGAACACTTTGGTGTTTTTTTGATATCTCTCTCTGCTTCCATGTCAAAAAAGGCTGGTTTGTTGGGGAACTGAATCCGTAAAGAAGAACTTCCCCCCCAGCAGTAGAAAACAAAAGTAATTTAATAAAGCGATTTTCTCCTTGCATTTTTTCATCTCCGTTCTCTTTCGGATAGCCATGTACAATACTTTCTTTCTACGACATTATAACATAGATCTCCATGACACCCATTACTACCTCCTCCCTTCCAGAAACGAAATTCACCATTTTTTGAGAGCCTTGCTATGACAATCCCAATATGGCAGATTTAAGAGAAGCGGAAATATCTTTCTAATGTAAAATGTTCCCGCTGGCGCTAACAGACAAAAAGATGCCGGGGCAGCCTTGGAAAAGGTTGCCCCGGTATCTTTTCACATATTTTGTGCTTTATAGTTTTCGCCCCATGTCCACATGGCGTCCAGAATGGGCTTCAGACTTTTTCCCAAGGCTGTCAGGCTGTACTCCACCCGCGGCGGAACTTCGGCATATACTTTGCGGCTAACCAGCCCTTTTTCTTCCATATCCCGCAGCTGGGCGGTGAGAACTTTCTGGGAAACGCTGCCGATGGACTTTTTGAGTTCTCCGAACCGCTTTGTTCCCGGCATGAGGTCGCGCAGGATCAGGACTTTCCATTTATCACCAATCAGCATAAGCGTTGTTTCTACCGGACAGGCAGGTAATTCTTTCACTTGCTGCATAGTAGCACTCCTTTCCAATAGTTTCTTTTTAGTAACTATAGCACAATAAAGTGCTTACTTTACAATAGATACTTATGGAATTATTATAATTTCGCAAGATAAAAATTGCAATCCCCAAAACCCAAATTCCAATCAGGAGGTATTTATGATGAATGACGTCGTAAAGTTTTTGCAGGAAAATCCCGTTCAGTATCTGGCCACGGTTGGCCGTGATGGTAAGGCCAAGTGCCGCCCCTTCATGTTTTCCGGCGAGATGGATGGCAAGCTATGGTTTTGCACCAACAACCAGAAGGACGTCTACAAGGATATGCAGGCCAACCCTAACATCGAGATTTCTGTTTCCAGCCCGGCTTATGCGTGGATTCGGCTGAACGGCGAGGCCGTTTTCGAGAATAATATGGCCGCCAAGGAGATGTGCATCCGGAACCCCATCGTCAAGGGGCAGTACGGCGAGGCCACCAACCCCGTCTTTGAAGTGTTTTATTTGAAAGATGTCCATGCAGTAATCGCTGACTTTTCCGGCAATCCGCCCAAGGAGTACGATCTGTAAGTATCGTGCACACGGTTCCCCCGGATAAATCTAGGGGAACCTCTTGATTTTGAGAGGCTTCTTATGCAGACAAAAGAGTATCTGGAATACATTGTGGATCATATCCACTCTGCCGTTTTTGCCACCGTGGACAGCCAAGGGCGGCCCGTCACCTGTGCCATCGACCTCATGGACTATGATGAAAACAGCCTCTACTTTCTGACAGCAAAGGGCAAGAACTTTTATGACCGGCTGAAAGCTAACGAAAATATTGCCTTCACCGCCATGAAGGGAGAAGATACCCTTTCCTGCGTGGCGGTGTCCGTACAGGGCAAGGCAAAGGAGATCGGGCCGGACAGGCTGCCCGACTTGTTCCGTAAAAATCCCTATATGGAGAAGATTTATCCTGATGTGCGCTCCCACAGCGCGCTCACAGTATTCAAAATTTACGAGGGAACCGGAGAATGGTTTGACCTCTCCAAACTTCCTATTGAACGGGCCAGCTTCTTTTTCGGCGGAGCACAGGCAAAAGAAACCGGCTATTTTGTGACGGACAAATGTATTGGCTGCAAGCTGTGTTATTCCAAATGTCCGCAGAAGTGTATCGACATTTCAAGAAAGCCTGTGGTTATTCGGCAAGAACACTGTCTGCATTGCGGAAATTGCTTTGAAATATGCCCTGCAAGGGCGATTGAACGGAGATAAGATGATGACGCAGGACGAGCGATTGATTTTTCTGCTCCGCGATCTGCTGGCAGAACGAAAAGAATATGAAGATATCCCGGTGCCGGATTCTCTCTCGGAAAAGCGGCGGCTTTTGCGCAGCCTGATGAATGTGCGTCCGCCCGTCCCGGTCCGTGAGGATTTCTTGCGGGTGCAGGACGCTTACCTTGTGGATCGTCTCGCGGAGCGGGGCGTGACAAGGCTGAAAGACCTGACGCCGGTGCGTCCCGGCTTATATCTCTGGCAGGGAGATATCACTACGCTGGCGGTGGATGCCATCGTCAACGCGGCCAACAGCCAGATGCTGGGCTGCTTCGTTCCTTGTCACGGCTGCATCGACAACGCTATCCACACCTATGCAGGGGTGCAGCTCCGCTTGGAGTGTGCCCGCCTCATGACCGGACAGGAGGAAGAACCTACCGGCAACGCAAAAATCACAAAAGCTTACAACCTGCCCTGCCGCTATATACTGCATACCGTCGGTCCGATAATTAGTGAAGCCGTCACACAGGCAGACCGGGAACTGCTGGCCAGCTGCTACCGCACCTGTTTGGAGCTGGCGGCGGAAACTGGGCTTGGCAGCATAGCTTTCTGCTGTATCTCTACCGGTGAATTCCATTTTCCCAATGAACTGGCCGCAGAAATAGCCATACAAACGGTGGGAGAATGGCAACGGCAAACCCCAGACAAAATCAAGGTGATCTTCAATGTTTTCAAGAACAGAGACTATGAAATCTACAAGCGCTTGCTGCGATAATATCGCACGGCTCAAACAGGAATTGGACACGGCGGATGCGGTGGTGATCGGGGCCGGTTCCGGGCTTTCCACTTCCGCGGGGTTTACCTATACCGGCGAACGCTTTCAGAAATATTTCGGGGACTTTATTGCGAAGTATGGCTTCCGCGATATGTATTCAGGCGGCTTCTATCCCTTTGACAGCCTGGAAGAACATTGGGCGTATTGGAGCAGGTATATCTATATCAATCGCTATTTGGACGCCCCGAAGCCAGTTTATCAGGAGCTTTTGAAACTGGTGCAAGGAAAGGACTATTTTGTGCTGACCACCAATGTGGATCATTGTTTCCAGAAGGCAGGATTTGACAAGCAGCGGTTGTTCTATACCCAGGGCGACTACGGCCTGTGGCAGTGTTCCAGGCCCTGCCACCAAAAGACCTATGATAACGAAACCATTGTCAAAAAGATGGTGGCCGAACAAAAGGATCGAAAAATCCCCAGCGAACTGATACCCTGCTGTCCAGTCTGCGGCGCACCCATGTCCATGAATCTGCGGGCGGATGATACCTTTGTGGAGGATGAAGGCTGGCACACCGCCGCCCGGCGGTATGAGGACTTTCTCCACCGCCATGAGGGACAGCATATTCTCTTTCTGGAATTGGGCGTAGGCGGCAATACACCGGTCATCATCAAATATCCGTTTTGGAGAATGACCTATCAAAACGCCAAGGCAACTTACGCATGTATCAATTTGATGGAGGCATACTGCCCGAAAGAAATTCAAAAGCAAGCAATTTGCATCGGTGGAGACATAGAAAATATTTTACACCAATTATTTCCACACAGGAAATAGCAAAGCCAGCCGAGCCAGTCAACGGTCAAGATGAACGGGCTGCGCCCGCCGTTGACAGCCCCGCCCGCCTTGGCTGGTAGGCAATCAAGGGGCGACAGCAAGGTATGCTGCCGCCCCGCACTCTTATTCAGAGAGGGGGGAATTTACATGACCGAGATTGAAGCCTATCAAGAGTATATCCGGTGCAGGCACAACGCCTTTTGTAAAGCAGTTATTCGGTATGCCGCCATCGGGAAAATCATACGGCTGCGGCAGAAATAGGAACGGGAAATTTCCCTTGACTATCTGACAAATGTGAAGTTTGTCCAATTTGCCGAGCCGGAGCCGGACGAGGAATCCCCCTTTACCGTCTGCGGCCAAACCATCCTATTGAGCAACGCCGCCCTTGCCGACGCAATCTCTGCTTTGCCGGAGCAGACACGGGAAGAAATCCTGCGCTATTACTTTCTGCGCCAGCCGCAGCGCGTGATCGGCGCGTGTATTGGCCGGTCATGCAGCACAGCGGGGCGGCATATCCAGACTGCCTTGTAGAAACTGCGGGAGAAAATGGAGAGGTGCCGCCATGAGTAAACTTCTCCCCTATGAAACCATTGTCAAAGCCTGTGAGGGCGACCCGGAAGCTGTGAACGCCGTTCTGCTCCACTACGCCGGATATATCCGCTATTTCTCCAAGGTGAACGGACAGGTCAATGCCGAGGTTGAGGACTATGTGAAACAACGGTTAATTGACTGTCAATTCAAGTTCCGGCTTGACGAACCGCCGGACAAGCCATAAAAACTGAATACCAGCCGCCACCAGCGCGGCCAGCGAAAGCAGTAAGTCTTGAAAAAGATTTACTGCTTTTTTGTTGTCTGGCTCCGCTTCCAGCCATTTTGACCCCTGCCGGTTGTAGTAGTAAGTGAGGGGGGAATTTTTCTGCCCTGGTGTTTGGCATTTGGAGCATTTACCCGTAGTAGAGAGCAAAGAGAAAGGCTTTCTCCAGCACCGGGTAGAAACCACTGCGCCCGGTGTCATTTTAGCGAAGGCGGGCAGGAATACCCTTTGCAGGATTAGTAGTAGCAGAAAAGGAGAAATAGATTGCAAAAGCGGCTCCCGATGAACGAGTAGTAGGCAAAGGGAAATTTGAAAAAAGCATTTATATAAGCCGGGAAAAAGTGGCGAACGGAAGTGAGGGGAAGTTTGCAGTCACGGAGAGCAAGTTTCTACCACGGTGCCAAAATCCGCAATTCTGCGGTTTTGCCCCTCGCGGGAAACTTGTTGGGGAGTGCCTTCCCCAAACCCTGCTTATCGTCCTCGCGGACTGCATATCATTTACTTCCGCGCCAGCGCGAAAGTTCATTCATTCCGTCGCTCGTCCTCTCCCCACGCAACCCGCTTCGCTGGGCTTGCGCGGGGGCCCCATGAGCGCCGCCCACGAAAGGAGGTCACACTATGCGAAAGAAATACAACACACCCCACCGCAGCCGCGTTGTGAAAACCCGGCTGTCCGAAGAAGAATACGCCGACTTCACAGCGCGGCTTGCGCCTTATGGTATCAGCCAGTCCGAATTTCTCCGGCAGGCAATACGGCGGGCGACCATACGCCCCGTTGTCCATGTGTCGGCGGTCAATACGAACTTCTTTCCGCTGTCGGGAAGCTGACAGCCGAGTACGGCAGGATCGGCGGCAACCTCAATCAGATTGCCCGGTATCTGAACGAGTACGGCGTACCCTACCATGCGCTGTCCGGCGAGATACGCGCCACCATAGCCGACCTTGCCGCCCACAAGTATGAAGTCCTCAAGAAAGTAGGTGACGTGGTTGGCAACACTCAAGCATTTAGGCTCTAAGAACGCCGATTACGGAGCCGCCGAAGCCTATCTGACCTTTGAGCATGACGAGTTTACCATGAAGCCCACCCTTGACGAACAGGGGCGGCTGATCCCCCGCAAGGATTACCGGGTGTCCACGCTGAACTGCGGCGACGAAGATTTTGCCGTTGCCTATATGCGCTCCAATCTCCGCTACAGGAAGAACCAGCGGCGGGAAGATGTGAAAAGCCATCACTACATCATCAGCTTTGACCCACGGGACGCGGCACACAACGGCTTGACCGTAGACCGGGCGCAGGCGTTGGGCGAGAAGTTTTGCGCCGAGCATTTCCCCGGACACCAAGCCTTGATATGTACCCACCTGGACGGACATAACCACAGCGGCAACATTCATGTGTATATCGTCATCAACAGCCTTCGGGTTGAGGAAGTCCCGTTCCTACCCTACATGGACAGGCCAGCCGACACGAAAGCCGGGTGCAAGCACCGCTGTACCGATGCTGCCTTGCGCTACTTCAAATCCGAAGTCATGGAGATGTGCCACTGGGAGGGGATTTACCAAATTGACCTCTTGAACGGCAGCAAGAACCGCGTCACAGAAAGAGAGTATTGGGCGCAGAAAAAGGGACAGGCCGTGCTGGACAAACAGAACGCCCCCATGTTTGCGGAGGGTATCACACCCCGGCAGACCAAGTTTGAAACGAACAAGGAAAAGCTGCGGCGGACCATACGCAAAGCCCTTTTCACCGCTGCCAGCTTTGACGAGTTTTCCTCTCTGCTGCTGCGGGAGTGCGTGACCGTCAAGGAGAGCCGGGGGCGGCTTTCCTACCTCACGCCGGACAGGACAAAGCCCATTACCGCCCGGAAGCTGGGCGACGATTTTGACCGCGCCACCGTTCTTACGCTTTTGAAACAGAACGCCGCCAGAGCAGCCGAGACGCCCACCATCCCGCGCACCATAAAAGACCGTTTGCAGGCCGCCAGAGCCGAGATAGCCGCCCCCAAACAGGACGGTGTGCAGCGGCTTGTGGACATAGCCGCCAAGAGAGCCGAGGGCAAGGGAAAAGGCTACGAGCATTGGGCAAAGATACACAATCTGAAACAGGCGGCAAAGACACTGAATGTGTATCAAGAATACGGATTTACTTCCCCGGAGCAGCTGGAAGCGGCCATAGACACCGCCTATGCGGAAATGTGGCAGACTAGCGGCGAACTGAAAACGCTGGAAACCAAGCTGCAAGGGAAAAAGGAGCTGCAGCGGCAGGTGTTGGTCTACGCCCAGACCAAGCCCGCCCGCGACGGGGTGAAAGCGCAGAAATCCCCCAAAGCCCGCGACGCATACCGGCAGGCGCATGAGAGCGATTTTATCATAGCCGAAGCCGCCGCCCGGTATTTCCGGGAGCATGGCATTACCAAACTGCCCGCCCGGAAAGCGTTGCAGGCCGAGATCGAGCAGCTTATTTCCCCAAAAGACAGCCTTTACAACGGCTACCGGGAACAGAAACGGCGGTTCAAGGAGTTGCAGACAGTCAAACGGAACATCGACCAAATCCTGCGCCGGGAGGAACCGAAGCGCAGAAAGGAGCAGAACCATGAGCGATAACCCGCCCCGCATGGACTACCGCCAGCACCGGCGGGCGCGGCGGCTGGTACATGAGTGCTGTAACTACGACGATGGGAACTGCCTGCTATTGGACGACGGGGAGCCTTGCGTGTGTGTTCAGAGCATTTCCTATTCCTGCTAAAATGGGGTCCCCACAAAGTCATTGACTTTGTGGGGAGAGGAGGAGCAGCGGAATGAGTGAGCTTTCCCGCCAGCAGGGAAGCGAGGGATATGGAGCTTGCGACGACGAGGTTCCGTGTGGCTGTCCTGCCCCTTGCCGGGGAGCTGTCCGCAGCATTCTTGTACCGGGGAAGCCGGAAACGGTGCGCGGTCTGCGGGGCGGCTTTCGCCCCCAAATCCAACCGGGGAAAGTACTGTCCCGACTGCGCCGCCAAAGTACGCCGCCAAAGTACGCCGCCAAAGTACGCCGCCGCAAGGAAGCCGAGCGACAGCGCAAACGCTACCAACTTTCTACGCATTTAAGGGTTTTCAAACCCTTGTAAATCAAGGCTTTTTTACCTACCCTCAATAGTGGCTTGATACATTTCTTTTTCCCTCAGAAACGGTGTTCTATATGCGTACAAACGCCCTAAATCCACCCAAAGGAGGAACCATGTCAGATAACCGAAAATATTACTACCTGAAGCTGAAAGAGAATTACTTTGACGAGGACGCTATCGTGCTGCTGGAGAGTATGCAGGACGGCGTACTCTACTCCAACATTCTCTTGAAGCTGTACTTAAAGTCGCTGAAAAATGGCGGGAAGCTGCAGCTTGATGAAAATATCCCTTACACCGCGCAGATGATTGCCACCATTACCCGCCAGCAAGTCGGCACCGTAGAACGGGCCTTGCAGATCTTTATGAAACTGGGGGTTGTGGAGCCGCTGCAAAACGGCGCACTGTATATGAGCAACATTGAACTGATGATCGGCCAGTCCTCTACCGAGGGGGAGCGGAAACGGCGGGCAAGTCTGACTTTGCAGGAGCAAAAGGCCTTGCCAAAGGCCGGGGCGGACAAATGTCCACCATATCAAGCGGACATTTGTCCACCAGAGTTAGAGATAGAAAAAGAGAGAGCACGAGAGTTAGATACGGGACAACCCGCCCGCGCCGCCTATGGCCGGTATGGAAATGTCTTTTTGACCCAATCGGAACTGGACGGGCCGAAAGCTGATCTGCCCGGCAAATGGGACTACTACATTGACCGGCTATCCTGTCATATCGCGTCCAGCGGCAGGAAGTATCACAGCCATGCCGCCACGATTTACAAATGGGCGCAGGAGGACGCCACCAAGAAACCCTCGAAAAGGGCATACCCGACTACTCATGCAAGGAGGGCGAGAGTTTATGAAGAACGAAATCAACGCTGTTTTGGAAAATATGAAGGCCACCACACCGGAGCGGTCGGACTACACCAGCGAGGACGGTTTGCTGCACTGCGGCAAGTGCCACAAACCAAAAGAAGCCTACTTCCCGGAGGGCAAGGCATTGTTTGGGCTTGACCGCCACCCGGCAGAGTGCGACTGCCAGAGAGCCGCCCGTGAGGAGCGGGAAGCCGCCGAACAGCGGCGCAGGCACCTTGACACCGTGGAGGAACTGAAACGCTGGGGCTTTACCGACCCCACCATACGGGACTGGACTTTTGAAAACGACAACGGCAGGAACCCGCAGACCGAACTTGCCCGCCGGTATGTGGAGCATCGGGAGGATATGCGAACCGACAATATCGGCTGCCTGTTCTGGGGCGGTGTGGGAACCGGCAAAAGCTACCTTGCGGGCTGTATCGCAAACGCCCTCATGGAGAAAGAAATCCCTGTCCACATGACGAACTTTGCCCTTATCCTCAATGACCTTGCCGCTAGTTTTGAGGGGCACAACGAGTACATTTCCCGTCTTTGCCGCTATCCGCTGCTGATCCTTGACGACTTCGGCATGGAGCGCGGCACCGAGTACGGGCTGGAACAGGTTTTCAATGTGATAGACAGCCGTTACCGCAGCGGTAAGCCGCTGATCGTCACGACCAACCTCACGCTGGACGACCTGCGGAATCCGGAGGACACCGCCCATTCCCGGATTTATGACCGGTTACTTTCTATGTGTGTTCCGGTACGCTTTACCAGCGATAACTTCCGGCAGGAAGCCGCACAAGCTAAGCTGGAACGGCTGAAAAAGCTAATGTGATAAGGAGGCGGTACGATGAAAGAAGTTCCCATCTGGGAAAAGAGCAATTTGAGTTTGGAGGAAGCTGCCGCCTACTCCAGCATAGGGATTAACAAGCTGCGCGATCTCACGAATGAAAAGGACTGTCGGTTTGTACTATGGGTAGGGAATAAGTGCCTGATCAAGCGCCGCCTGTTTGACCAATTCATCGAGCAGATGTATTCCATCTGAAATTTGTGGTGTGAAAGACTGCCTGAATATGGTACAATCAAAGTGTCATACCAAGGCTCTTTCCATTACGGAAAGGAGTTTGACAATGTCCGAAAAGCGCAAAGACCATAAGGGAAGAATCCTGCGGACAGGAGAGAGCCGGAGAAAAGACCTGATTTATCAATACCGCTATACGGATATCCGGGGAAAGCGCCAGACGGTTTATTCCTCTGATTTAAGGGAACTGCGGGAAAAAGAGAAAGAAATCCAGAAGCAGCTTGACGCGGGAATCGACTATGCCGCCGGAAAAATCACCGTCATAGAACTGGTAGAGCGGTATAGCGGCCTAAAGCAGGGCGTCCGCTACAACACGAAGGTTGGATACAATTTTGTGCGGAATCTGATTCGGCAAGAAGATTTTGGATACCGCCCGATCCGGGATATCAAAGTATCCGATGCCCAACAGTGGATCATGAAGCTGCACGGCGACGGAAAGGGAGACAGCACCATCACCAGCGTGCGGGGCGTTGTCAAACTGGCATTTCAAATGGCCTGCAACGAGGATATCATCCGAAAAAATCCCATCGACTTCAAGTTGGTGGAGGTCGTTCCCAATGACTCGCAGAAGCGAATCACCATGACCCAGGAGCAGCAGGAAATCTGGATGGGTTTTATTCGGGGTGACAAGACCTACCGCAAGTATTACGATGAGTTTGTAGTCCTGCTGGAAACCGGGATGCGGGTGAGCGAGTTCTGCGGCCTGACCAAAAGCGATCTGGATTTTGAGAACCGTCGTATCCGGGTGGATCACCAGCTCGTCCGGGAGCGGGGCAGCAAGTACTATGTGGAGAAAACAAAAACCGAATGTGGCTGTCGTTTTATTCCCATGACGGATACGGCGTACCAGAGCCTTAAAAATATCCTGGCTCGTCGCAAGACACTCAAAGCAGAGATGATCGTCGACGGATACACCGGATTTTTGCTGCTGGATAAGGACGACAAGCCCAAGGTGGCACTGCACATCGAAAATGAGATGCGCTGGGCCATGAAGAAGTATCGCAAGCTGTACCCGGACAAGCCCCTGCCGCACATTACTCCCCATGTGTTCCGTCATACCTTTTGCAGCAACATGGCCAATGCGGGTATGGATATCAAGAACTTGCAGTATGTGATGGGCCACTCCGATGTGGGGGTGACACTGAATGTCTACACCCACGCCAGCTTTGACCGGGCAGCCGAACAGATGGCAAAAATCCTTGCGTTCCCCACTGTGACAGCTTGAAAAATCAGGTCAAATCCGCAGTTGGTACTACACCAATTACTACACCATTTGCTAATGAAATTGCGTAGATTTACGCAGATTTGCGTGGGCAGCATGGCAACCACAACGAAAAGAAAAAGCGCCGAAAAGCCAGTCATATCAATGGTTTGCAGGCTTATGAAGGGATATATAAGAGATGACCAAAATACTATTTGTTTGCCACGGCAATATATGCAGGTCGCCCATGGCGGAGTTCATGCTGAAGGACCTGGTCAAAAAACGCGGGATGGAGAGGGACTTTCTGATCGCCTCCTCTGCCACCAGCGCGGAGGAGATCGGCAACCCCGTCCATCCAGGCACGGCGAGCCGGCTGGCCCGGGAGGGCATCTCCACAGCGGGGAAATATGCCGTGCAGCTGAAGCGGACCGACTATGACCGTTACGACTATTTTCTGGGCATGGATCAATGGAACGTCCGCAATATGAAGCGGATCTTGGGGGGAGATCCGGAGAACAAGGTGCACCTGCTGCTGGACTTTACCGGGCGGCCGGGGGAGGAGATCGCAGACCCCTGGTACACGGGAGACTTTGAACGCACCTATGCAGATATCCTGGAGGGGTGCACCGGCTTCCTCCGACAGCTGGAGGGGCAGGGGACATAGACTGCAGCGGAGGACGGCCGTCCCCCGCGCCATATTAGAAGAAAAGAGAAAGATGGCGGCCCCGGATTTCCGAGGCCGTCATCTTTCTCAGGTATTACGCCTTTTCAAACTCACTCTTGCCCAGACCACACACGGGGCAGACCCAGTCGGAGGGGACATCCTCCCAGGGCGTGCCGGGAGCCACGCCGTTGTCGGGGCCTCCCACGGCAGGGTCATATTCATAGCCGCAGGGGCAGACATATTGATCCATCATGACCGCTCCTTTCTCAGGGACAGAGGATCAGCCAAAGTAGCGCTTCAGCAGGCCCTCGAACGCCTTGCTGCGGCGGGCCTCGTCCCGGGCCGTCTATCCTCGCCGGATCAGCAGGCCGTTTTGCGTTCTATGGAAATGCAGTAATTGCAAGACTTTTGCCTCCGTCTCCATTCTAAATAACAAACAGCCAACGCCCAAAGCAGGCGTTTTCGAGAAAGTGCTGCCTTTCTATCCGCTTTTGGGAGACATATCATGGATAAACTGGATGATGCAGATGTTTAGTCACTAGCAAATAAGCATTGGATGTTCCAATACACCATCGCGGTGGATGGCCCAAAGAAGGATGTCCGCAAGAGAAATAACAAGTTCGGCAATCCTACGAAGACAGAGACGGAGGCAATTAGAGCCAGAAACAAATGCTGCTCATATTCCAGATGGGGGCCAAAGACAATATCGAAACGGCAAAATCGGCATACAAGGTATTCTCGTCTAATGGAAAGCACTTTTCGGTCAAGTATGCTCCCTATGCTCTGCATTTTATGGAATATTTGGGCTCGGCGTTGGCTTGGAGGTATTCTTTCAAAAGAAGAAGTCGGTTGTAAATGTAGTAATTTCCGTAGTTGGGTATAGATTTTACCTCCTTGTGCGGGGTTCTTATGATTATAACATGCCGACAGAAAAGAAAAAAGGGGTGGTAAACACCCCTTTGATCAGTTTTACACTTTTTCGAGATCAATGATCTTTCTGATATCGCTAATCTCCAATGCGGTGGCAATCTTACCTAAGTGTTCAAAATTGATAACAGTTCGAGTGCCTCTCACGATATCGCTTATTGTTGATTCCCGTACTCCCGCCATCTCGGCGAGTTTTTTCTGTGTTATACCTTCCTCTTCAAGAAGTTCTTTAACACGAAGTTTGACACGGTAGCTCATACCAGACTAATTCCCTCCATGCTCGAAAGTACCATGTAGGCATAATTCCAAAGGCTGGGGTCTTTTCCAAAAACAGTAGGCTTATCGCCCAAAGAGCCAGCCAAATCCATAACACTTCTTGTGAGTCCGACTTTGTGCTTGTTCCAAACAGCGATGGGATCTTTGCCGTCCATCCACTTATACTTGCCTGAGGTGATATCATACTCGAGAAGAACTCTGAATGCCGCCAGAATGGGATAGAGAAGACCATCGGGAATTTTGTAGTAAATATCACTCATACAGAATTTACTCTTGCCGACGGGGCTGCCCTCTTTGTAGCCAGAATAGGACTTTCGACCGTACATACGACCATTCTCGTTATAAGCTACAGCAAACTCAGTTTCGATGGCATCGTAAAGATCAAACAGATCGGGAATGACATTCACAAATTTTCTGTAGTGCTCGGGGTCGTCCAAATACTCATTCAGCATGGCCTGTTTGCCAGAGTATGCTTTGGTAGGATGCTCCGCACTGTTATACTTATCGATGTTGAACATACAAATGATAGAAACGATATCGCGCGCGTCGATCATTTTCAGAGCCTTTTTGGTATCGGTGTCTTTTGTGATCTGATTCTGCTTAAAGGAAATTCTATTAAAGAAGGGAAGTCCCTCGAGGCCTTCCTTGATGGGATCGAACTTCTCTCTC
Organism: Clostridium phoceensis; assembly: GCF_001244495.1. NCBI lineage: Bacteria > Bacillati > Bacillota > Clostridia > Eubacteriales > Clostridiaceae > Clostridium > Clostridium phoceensis. The sequence goes on from NZ_LN866274.1 coordinate 979,447, forward strand.
AGTTCTGCCATAGACTTTGCATCGACTGCGATAGAAGTATTACGAGCTTCAGCCAGATCGGCAATCATTGCTTCGACGCCAGTCATTACTTCAAACTGAACATACTGTTCCAGGACTTTATCCTTGTTCTCAAGAAGGATCTTGTAGGTATGTCCGCCATCAATGTTGCCATGGCAGCTTTCATCCTCGAAATCAATGGTTACTTCCTGCAAGCGGTTATCATAACGCACTCTCTTTGCGGAGAGAATGATGCCTCTGTTCTTCAGGTGGAACTGGCCGTCATTACTCAGCAGAGACTCTGTGATTGCATTTGCCACAGTAGAGTTGAGTTTCTGATCGCGGGGGTTTGTGGACATGGGAATACCCTCGGGGACATCGCAGGTCTTGGCATAGAAAATGTACTTTCTCGGAGTTTCGTTGCCAAGAGGATCATCAAACTTCCTAAAATTGTTGTCGCTTACCTTAATTGTCTTTCTAATCATAATTACCTCTTTCTGAAGACCAGGCTTCGAATTATGTGTACGAATGCATTTGCATATCGCAATATCAGAATAACGAAATATCGATATTTTGTCAAGGGGGTAAAATTAAAAAGTTTGGAAGGAAGGCGGTAAAAGGCTTTGTAGAGGCCGCCATAGACCTTCTTGAAGCCAGTAATATCGAAGTGATTGGAGAGGACAGAAGCCCAGTGGATGATGTAAGTCCCTGCGGTCAGTCCCTCAACCTCACGCACCAAAATTTCAGCCTTGATAGTGTCGCGGATGTCGTTGGTCTTGGCTTGAGCTTCTTCCATGGGGGCTTCCACCTTGGAAACCAGTTTGTTCTTGCAAGTTGTTCAAAAGAAGTGAAAATTTCTCATAAGTTATCAGTTTTGCTTTATTTTTCGATATTAGGAGAAAAACCACTTAATATAGGTGCAATTCAAGAAAGTTGCACATGTGAAAGTCAAAAAAGTGTGATACGGAGAAAAGTTACACCCAACTTGCACACCTGCGCGGCGGAAGCGCAAAAAGAGAGGGAACCGGTTTCCCGATTCCCTCTCAAAAAGTGCTTATTAACTGGCCGTTTATCCGGTATTGATTAGCCGAAGTAGCGCTTCAGCAGGCCCTCGAAAGCCTTGCCGTGGCGGGCCTCGTCCCGGGCCATCTCGTGCACGGTGTCATGGATGGCGTCCAGGCCGTTCTTCTTGGCGCAGGCGGCCAGCTCGAACTTGCCGTTGGTGGCGCCGTACTCACAGTCCACACGCCAAGCCAGGTTGGCCTTAGTGTCAGCCTTCATGTTGGCCTCCAGGTCCTCGCCCAGCAGCTCAGCAAACTTGGCGGCGTGCTCGGCCTCCTCATAGGCGGCCTTCTCCCAGTACAGGCCGATCTCGGGATAGCCCTCCCGGTGGGCCACGCGAGCCATGCACAGGTACATGCCCACCTCGGAGCACTCGCCGTTGAAGTTGGCCATGAGCTGGTCAAAGATGTACTTCTTGTCCTCAGCGCTGATATCGGGGTTGTTCTTCACAGTCTTGGCATAGATGCCGAACTCATGCTCAGCAGCCAGCTTCATCTCGCCCACCTGCTCCACGAACTTGTCCTTAGGAGCCTTGCAGATGGGGCAGAAGTCGGGCGCGGTCTCGCCCTCGTACACATAACCGCAAACGGAACAGACAAACTTTTTCATGACAATTTTTCCTCCTGTTTTATTTTATTTTGGCAATTTTCACACGTGCCGTAGAAGATGAGCTCATGGCGCTGGACCAGGAACCCATATTGCGCGCTGACGGTCTGATCCAGATCGCCGTCATCCAGCATGGGATGGGGCAGATCCATCACAGCGCCGCAGCAAGTGCAAATAAGGTGACTGTGGGGGGCAATGCACCCGTCGAACCGCTCCTGTCCCTTGACGACGCCGATGCTCTGGATCAGGCCCTGCTGTTGGAACAGGACTAGGTTGCGATAGACCGTCCCCAGGCTCAGGTCGGGGTGGGTGGGTTTCAGAGTTTGATAGACCCACTCGGCGGAGGGGTGGCAGTCGGTGCTCTGGATCGCGTTCAAAATGGCCTCCCGTTTTCTGCTGTATCTTGTGGCGCGTTCCATAGGGCCCTCCAAATAGTAATAATTCTTATTACGAAAGAATCATACCACAGAAACAGCTGCTTGTAAAGGGGAAAATCAAAAAATCCGAAAATTTTTGTGTTCAGGGCCGGGAGCTATCTTCCTTTGTATGACGAAATTTTTTCAGGATGGACTCCTCCCAGCGGTCGCCGTATTTCATCCCCAGCAGGAAGACGGCCACACCGATGATCCCCAGCAGGACCATAGCCCAAAGAGGGAGAGTCAGGGTGGCACCGCCCAAGGCGCTGGCTACCAGCAGGCCCCAGGGACGAGTGAGCACAACGATCACCAGAAAACGGGGGGTGGAGATGGCGGTGAGCCCGGCCAGAATGCACAGCAGGTCATCGGGAAAGAAGGGCAGGAGAAAGGCCAGGATGAGGAAAGTGTCTGTTTTGGCCCGGACGATGGAGAGGTACTTGTCGGAAATGGCCCGGCTCACCAGGCGGTCCGCAAAAGATTGGCCCAGCGCGCGTGCCAGGAGAAAGACCAGCAGGGAGGCGGAGAGGACCGCGGCGATGGTGAGAAAAAAGGAGGGCCAGGTGCCGAAGAGCATCCCGCCGGCGGCGGCGCTGAGGTTGCTGGGGATGGGGGCCAGCACCACAGACAGGAACTGGAGCAGGAAAAAACAGAGGTGGGAGTAGGGAGCGAACTGAGAGATATAGTCCTGAAGGGCCTGCTGGGAGGAGAGGGCGGCGAAGAAGCCGCTGCGCCACAGAAAGACGCCGCCCAGGGCGCACAGGAGCAGGACCAGGACCGCGCTGGTGATTTTCAGGAGATGTTTCATGAGGGACCTCGATCTTCTCTTTAGATTCGCGGGACAATGGAGGCCGGCGGCGCGCCAGCCTGCATAGTCCCTATGGTATCACAGAATTGTGGCGGATGTGATAAGTTTTTCTTAAATTCTCATAAAAATGTCGAAGCGGGGCGAAAAAAGAGGGCCAGCAGACTGCTGGCCCTCCCGGGAGGAGCGGGGAGCGGATCACAGATGAAAGCGCCTGCGCACTTCCTCGCGCAGGGCCGGGACCCGGCGCACCACGATGAGGGGGATGACCAGGGCAGCGCATACTGTGAGCACCACCAGGGACCAGCCCGGCTGCCAGCGGCCCAGGAAGTAGCGGTCGATGAGCAGCTCCACGCCGGAGAGAAAAACGCCGGTGGTGCCGATGACCAGGGTGATGCGGGAGAGGGTGCTCCGGGGCCTGGCCCCCATCATAAAGCCCAGAAACAGCAGCGCCGCCCCCAGAAGCAGGATGATGGGCAGGGCCAGATGCCAATACCAGGCTGAACCGTCCAGATCCACAGAGATCAGAAAGACGTAGAGGGCGACGGCCAGCACATCTGCCGACAGGCGGAGATAGAGGTGCATGGTGCGCAGGAGCAGCGGTGGCACCAGCCAGACCCACAGCATGGCCGCCGCGCCGATGACATAGAGGGACCAGATATGGCCGCTGCGCAGCACCAGATTGAGCAGGCCGCAGCACACCGCCACTGAGGCCAGCATGGAGGACACCAGGATGGCCAACTCCGCCTTAGAGGCGGGGGGGACCTCCCCCCGTTCGGGGGGGGAGGGGGGGGGAGCGGGCTCTTATTCACAACTCGATGTGTATAAAAGACAGCATGGGGGGGGTCCAAGGCG
>NZ_LN866274.1:983306-988988 GCF_001244495.1 Clostridium phoceensis
GAAGAGCCGGTGTCCACCGGCTGCCGGGGGTTGACCACCGGGGTGCGGCAGAGGGGGCAGAAGGAGGCGGTGGAATCCAGCTCCACGCCGCAGTTGACACAATAGGACATACAGAACACCTCCCAGGGACCTCAGCGGGTCCGGTTGGACTCCACCTTGACGGGGATGCCTTCCCGTACCAGGTGGGTGAAAAAGCGCCGCTCCGTCTCGCTGGAGGTGCCGGTGCCGGCGAAGGTGACAGCCATGGTATTGCCATAGCTGATGGAGGCGCAGTGAGGGGAGGGCCGGGTGGCCTGCCCCAGGACGACCTCCATCCGCTGGATGTGAGGGGCCATCTCCGGCGGGACCCGGAAGAGGCCGGGATTGGTGTAGGTGGCGGAGAAGGGGCGCACCCCCACCAGCTGGTAGGAGAGGGACATCACCGGGTTCTTCAGGAAGATGGGGATCAGCTGGAGAAAGCGGTTGGCTGTGAAGTGGACATTGCCGGTGAAGCGGGCCCGCATCTCCTGGGGATTGATGTGCAGGCGCATGTAGTGGTGGACGTATCGGACCAGCTCAGGGAAGGTGTAAGGCCCCAGAGTGGGGTCCACGCAGAGCCGGACAGTGAGGATGAAGTTGCGGAGGGTGGCGGAGGGGAACCAGCCCCGGAGATCGATGGGAATGGCCAGAGCCGCGGGCCTGGGACGGCGGGGGCGCTGGACCTCCTGATTCTCCAGGATAGACTGGAGGAGCACTGCGGAGAGGTATTCGGTGATGGAGGCGCCGTACCGGGCGGCGATCTCCTTCAGCCGGTCCACGGGCAGAAAGCCCATGGTGACATTCAGGGTGTAGAAGGGCTCCGCCTGGCTGGTGTTGGAGAAAGCGGTCTCCTGCCAGCGGTCCCGCAGGACCCGCTTGCCCGCGTACCGGGCGTAGGCATCCTCCAGCTCCTCCGGACGAGGGGAATCATCCACGTCCAGCAGGCCGGGGCCGCAGGGGATGGGGTGTCCCAGCTCCCGGAGGTAGACCGCCAGCAGGGTGCGGAAAAAGGTGAGGGCCCCCGCCCCGTCAGACACAGCGTGGAAGACCTCCAGGGAGATCCGGCTCTGGTAGTAGAAGAAGCGGACCAGCCATCCGTTGTCCTCCCGGAAGCGGATGGGCTGGCAGGGGTTGGACATGTCCGGACGGACAAAGGGGCCGGGGCTGTCGTTGGGCTCGAAATAGTGCCAGAAGACCCCGGGCTTCATCCGGACGCGGAAACCGGGGAACCGGGGCATGGTTCGGTCCACTGCCCGCTGGAGGACGGCGGGGTCCACCGGCTGGGACAGGACAGCAGAAAAGCGGTAGACCGGCGAGTACTTCTCCCGCTGGAGAGCGGAGTAGAGGACGCCGGCGTTGTCCAGCCGGTACCAGTCAGGGGGACCTTTGGGCGTCTTGGACATGGCGGTGCCTCCTTTCCTTTGTGATATCAGTGTAGCATCTCCTGGGGGAAAGTACAAGGGGAGGGGAAAAAGTATAAAATTCAACGCTCCCATTCGCTGCGGCATGGGCGTGCCTTTTCTGACCTTGCGCAGGGAGAGCTGCTTGAAGAATATGCCGTGGGCGGGAGGCGGATCGGTCCTTCCCCTGGCCTCGTGGGCCTCCCGCCACTTCGGAGAGCCTGGGCTCTTCGGGGGCAGGGGGGAGGAATACGGCAGTTAGATGAGGTCCATCATACCGTATCTCCACGCCCGCCGCAAGGCGTGCGCACCTGCCCGCGCGATTTTGTCAGAACGCCGCAGCTTTTCCCGGCACCGCAAACAAGGCGACGGGGAGAGGCCATTGCCAAACGCGGCCGGATGTGGTAGGCTTGTCATGATCCAGGTCCCAGAACAGGAAGGTGAGAACGATGACACTGAAAGAGAGAGGAAGACGGGTGCGGGTGACCCATCCCACCCCCGCCCAGCGGGCGGAGGCGGAGGAGCGCCGCCTGGCCCCCATGATGAGGGCCCTGAAGGCAATCCACTCGGCCAGCTCGCCCGAGTCCATGCGCCCGGAGGACCTGAAGCGGCAGCGGGCGGCTCAGGAGGTGCTGGGCAGGCTCATCACCCCCATGATCGGGATGAAGTGGGCCCCCTTTGAGCTGGAGGGGATGAACGCGGCCTGGGTGCGGCCTGAGCGGAGCTATGACCGGAACCACGCCATCCTGTACTGCCACGGCGGGGGCTATACCAGCGGAAATCTGGGCTACTCCCGGCCGCTGGCCTCCAAGCTGTCCGGCGTGACGGGCTGGGACACCCTCTCCTTTGAGTACCGGCTGGCCCCGGAGCACCCCTTCCCTGCGGCGGTGGACGATGCGATGAAGGCGTGGGACCATCTGATGCGCCAAGGCTACGGGGCCCGGGACGTGACGGTGGCGGGGGACTCGGCGGGAGGAAACCTGGCGCTGGTGCTGTGCCACCGGCTGAAGCAGGAGGGCAGGCGGCTGCCTGCCCGGCTGATCCTCATGTCCCCATGGACGGATATGACGGCCAGTGGGAAGTCCTATACAGAGCGGGCGGAGCTGGACCCCACCATCACCCTGGACTATATCCGGGCGGTGCGTGGGGCCTATGCCCGGGACCAGGAGCTGACCTCCCCCATGCTGTCCCCGCTGTTCGGGGATTTCCGGGGCTTCCCGCCCACACTGATCCAGGCGGGGAGCAACGAGCTGCTGCTGTCCGATTCCGTGCGCCTGCGGGACCGGATGCAGGCGGCGGGGGTCCCATGCCGGCTGGAGGTCTGGAGCGACATGTGGCACGTGTTTCAGATGTTCCCCATCAAAAAGGCGGGCCAGGCCATGGCCAGCGTGGGGCGCTTCCTGCTGGAATACACATGAAAATGGTCCCTGTCCGCAGGAGAGCGGGAGGGCACAGCGGGATCAAGGAGAAAAGATCGAGGGCCGCCCCGGCAGGGGCGGCCCTCTCGTTTCTGGGGTAAAACTTCTGCAAGGAGCACGTCTGGGAGCTCAGGGCAGCGAGGATGCTCCGTCACAGCAGCACCACGCCGGCCTGCTCACAGGCCCGGACGGTGTCGGGGTCCCACAGGGAACTCTGCACCTCACCGATGTGGGCCTTGCCCAGCAGCAGCATGGACACCCGGGACTGGCCGATGCCGCCCCCCATGGTCAAGGGCAGCTCACCGTTGAGCAGCATCCGGTGGAAGGGGAGGGAGCGGCGGCTGTCACAGCCTGCCAGGGTGAGCTGGCGGTCCAGGGACTCTGGGCTGACCCGGATGCCCATGGAGGAGAGTTCAATAGCCTGGCCATTGACGCTGTCCCAGAACAGAATGTCGCCGTTCAGGTTCCAGTCATCATAGTCCGGGGCCCGGCCGTCATGTGGCTGACCCGACTTCAGCTTTCCGCCGATCCCCATGAGAAACACCGCACCGTGCTCCCGGACAATGGTGTTCTCCCGCTCCTTGGGGGAGAGCTGGGGATATAGATCCTCCAGGTCCTGGGCGGTGACGAAGGTGACCTGGCCAGGCAGCTCGGGCAGGGCGGACAGCTGGGGGAAAACGGAGCGCAGGAAGGACTGGGTATCCACGAGAGCGCGGACAATGGCGTTTACCGTCTGCTTCAGATAGTCCCGGGTGCGGTCCTCCTGGGTGATGATCTTCTCCCAATCCCACTGGTCCACGTAAGCGGAGTGGAGGTTGTCCAGCTCCTCATCCCGGCGGATGGCGTTCATGTCGGTGTAGAGCCCCTCTCCGGGGTGGAACTGATAGCGCTTCAGAGCCAGGCGCTTCCACTTGGCCAGGGAGTGGACCACCTGGGCGGTGTCCTCCACCCGGTTGATCTCAAAGGAGACGGGGCGCTCCACCCCGTTCAGGTCATCGTTGAGGCCGGAGGAGGCGGAGACGAACAGGGGGGCAGATACCCGGTGCAGGCGCAGGGCACCGGCGAGGCGGTCCTCGAACAGACGCTTGAGCAGGCTGATGGCCTTCTGGGTCTCATAGAGGCTGAGGAGGGAGCGGTATCCCTCGGGAATGACGGTTTTTCCCATGTCGAATACTCCTTTTGAAAGGGATTTGGAACAGAAGCTCATCCGGCAGAGCCGGGATGGAACGCCTGGTGAGCACATACAGATTTTTCTATTATAGCGGAGAAGGGCGGAAAAATCAATCTGTTCTTGCCAAGCGGGGCACGTCTTTGTATAATAGGGTCCATCCAAAGTTCCGACGGAGGGAGAGAGGAGATGCCTATGAAATTCGTTTCCTGGAATGTGAACGGCCTGCGGGCCTGCCTGAAAAAGGGGTTTCTGGACTTTTACCGACAGGAGGCACCCGACTTCTGCTGCCTTCAGGAGACCAAGATGGAGCAGGGACAGGCGGATGTGGAGCTGAACGAAGGGGTCTTGGAGTTCTGGAACTCTGCGGAGAAGAAGGGATACTCCGGCACCGCTGTTTTCACCCCCCACCAGCCTGTGGCTGTGGCCTACGGTATGGACAAGGACCGGCACGACCACGAGGGGCGGCTCATCACCCTGGAGTATGAGGGCTTCTATCTGGTCTGCTGCTACACCCCCAACTCCCAGGACGGCCTGAAGCGGCTGGACTACCGCATGGAGTGGGAGGACGACCTGCGGGACTACCTCATGTCCCTGGACCGGCACAAGCCGGTGGTCTACTGTGGGGACCTGAACGTGGCCCACCGGGAGATCGACCTGAAAAACCCAAAGACCAACCGGAACAACGCCGGCTTCACCGACCAGGAGCGGGAAAAGATGACCTGCCTGCTCTCCTCCGGCTTTACAGACAGCTTCCGCTATCTCTACCCGGACACGGAGGGGATCTACTCCTGGTGGTCCTACCGCTTCAACGCCCGGAAGAACAACGCGGGGTGGCGCATCGACTATTTCATCGTCTCTGACCGCCTCCGGGACAAGATCAAGCGGGCGGAGATCCTGACCACGGTGGAGGGCAGCGACCACTGCCCGGTACTGCTGGAGCTGGACATCTGAGTGCCCCGGGGCGGGACCGGAAGGAGATAAGGAGGATCTGGATATGCGCAGAGCGGAGAAGGAAGTCAAAGACCTGGAGCAGTTGGAGGAGATCCTGCGGGACTGCAACACAGTGCGGATCGGGACCCAGGATGCGGAGGGGATGTTCATCGTCCCTGTGAATTACGGCTACGACCTGACAGAGGGGCAGCTGACCCTCTACCTCCACTCGGCCCGGGAGGGGCGGAAGGCGGCGGCGTTCCGCCGGGGCGGGGCGGTGGCCTTTGAGATGGACTGCGGCCACCAGCTGATGAGGGCGGAGCAGGCGTGCAGTTACAGCTGTGCCTACCGCAGCATCATGGGCAGCGGGACCATCCGGGAGCTGACCGAGCCGCAGGAGAAATATGAGGCCCTCAACGCCATTATGCGCCATATGACCGGGCGAAACTGGGAGATGACGGAGCCCGCCGTGGCCCGGGTATCCGTCTTTGCCATCCGGGCGGAGCGCTGGACGGGCAAGCGCAGCCCAGCCAACTGAGAGGAGGCAGCCGAAATGGTCTTATTTGATCCCCACAGATACGCCTATCCCTCACGCCGCAGCGTGGTGTACGCCCGCCGGGCCATGGCCTGTACCTCCGTCCCCCTGGGGGCCCAGGTCGGCCTGGATGTGATGAAGGCCGGGGGAAATGCCGTGGATGCGGCGGTGGGCCCGGGCCCCGCCCTGCCCCCTCTGGGGCTGGTTCTT
>NZ_LN866274.1:989133-1056067 GCF_001244495.1 Clostridium phoceensis
CGCCCGCCGGGCCATGGCCTGTACCTCCGTCCCCCTGGGGGCCCAGGTCGGCCTGGATGTGATGAAGGCCGGGGGAAATGCCGTGGATGCGGCGGTGGCCATGGCCGCCGCCATGCCCCTGCTGGAGCCCACAGGAAACGGCATCGGGGGGGACTGCTTCGCCCTGGTTTGGGTGGAGCGGGAGAAAAAGCTGTACGGCCTGAACGCCAGCGGCGTGTCCCCAGCAGCTCTGTCCGCCGCCCTGGTGCGGGAGCGGGGCTTCGGGGAGATGCCTAAAGAGGGCTGGCTGCCCACCATGGTGCCCGGCGCCCCCGGGGGATGGGCAGAGCTCAACCGGCGCTTCGGGACCCGCCCCCTTGAAGAGCTGTTCGCCCCCGCGGCCTCCTACGCCCGGGAGGGGGTGGCTGTGCCGGTGAACGTGGCGGTCCAGTGGGCACTGGACGGCCCCCGTATCGGCCGGGCTATGGAGCGGGACCCGGCCCCCCACCGCCCCTGGTGGGAGCGGATGATGAAGGCGGACGGCACCCCATACCGGGCGGGAGAGATCTTCCGCTGGCCGGAGTACGCTGACACTCTGGAGGAGCTGGCAGCCACCAGCTGTGAGAGCTTCTACCGGGGGAGCCTGATGGAGCGGATGGTCTCCTTCAGCCGGGAGACGGGGGGCTTTTTCCAGGAGCGGGATCTCCAGGACTACCGCCCGGAGTGGGTGGAGCCCATCACCGCGGACTACAAGGGCTACACCGTGTGCGAGATCCCGCCCAACGGCCATGGGATCACCGTGCTGATGGCGCTGAATATCCTGAAGGGCCTGCCCCTCTCCCAGGAGCGGGACAGCGCCGACACCTACCATAAGATTTTGGAGGCCATCAAGCTGGCTTTCGCGGACACCAGGACCTATGTGGCGGACCCCCGGTACATGCGGACCCGGGTGGCCGACCTGCTCTCGGAGGACTATGCTGCCCGGCGGCGGGCCCTGATCGGAGAACGGGCCCTGCTGCCACAGGCGGGGGACCCCTCCTGCGGCGGAACCATCTACCTGTGCACCGCGGACCCCCAGGGCAACATGGTCTCCTTCATCCAGAGCAACTACACCACCTTCGGTGCGGGCATCCGCATCCCGGGCACCGGTATCTGCCTCCAGAACCGGGGGGCCAACTTCTCCCTGGATGAGGGCAGCGATAACTGCCTGGCCGGCGGCAAGAAGTCTTACCACACCATCATCCCCGGCTTCCTGATGAAGGAAGGGACGGCGGTGGGTCCTTTCGGCGTGATGGGGGCCTTCATGCAGCCCCAGGGCCACGTGCAGGTGGTGGTGAACACGGTGGATTACCACATGAACCCCCAGGAGTGCCTGGACGCTCCCCGGATGCAGTGGACCGGTGGGAAGCGCATCCAGCTGGAGCGGGAGGTGCCCGCCCACATCGGCCTGCGCCTGGCGGAGATGGGCCACCAGGTGGAGATCTGCAACTCCAACCTGGACATGGGACGGGGGCAGATCATCTGGCGGATGGAGGACGGCACCCTGGCCGGCGGCACCGAGCCCCGGTGCGACGGCACGGTAGCGGCCTGGTGAAGAGAGAGGAGAGATCTTGTGAAAGAGCGCGGCCTGATCCGGATCATTATTCTCCTCTCCGGCGCCCTGCTGTGGGTGGCCTACCTGTTTGATGCGGTCTGTTCCCGATACGCTATCTATGAGGTGATCGGCTATGGGGCCCATGAGCTGTTGTCTATGCTCCCCTATGTGTCTGCCCTGGCCACCGTGGTCTGGCTGGCCATTACGCTGGTGAAAGGGGCCCGGGGAAAGACACTGCGCCGGGAGCTGGCGTTCTGTGGGGTCCTGGCTGCCCTGCTGGCGGTGCAGTGGGGCTATCTGATCGAGCGCTCCCACCGCTCCACCGCCACCGTTCTGGCCCAGGTCACAGAGACGGTCCTTGTGCCGGCGCAGGGGCTGCAGGCGGTGATCCGGCATCCGGAGGGGTATGAGATCACACTGTGGTGCCCCCAGCTGGCATGGGAGCTCCTTCAGCCGGGAACGGAGTACCTGGTCACCTACGAGTGGGATGACCGAATGCCCCAGGAGGGGACCTTGTGTATGGTCCATCCCTGAAAATCTCAATTTTGATCAAGGAGGCAGCAGCCATGAAAATAGCAGAATTATTCGGAAAGGGGAAGACCGTCTTTTCCTGTGAGGTGTTTCCCCCCAAGAAGGACAGCCCCGTGGACACTATCTATCAGACCCTGGACGGGCTGAAGGATATTAAACCCGACTTTATCAGCGTTACCTTCGGAGCCGGTGGCTCCCAGGTGAACCAGTCCACCCGGGAGATCGCGGCCATCATCCAGAAGCAGTACCACATCCCCGCCATGGCCCACCTGACCTGCATTACCGCCACCAGGGGGGAGGTGACCGAGCTGCTCTATGACCTGAAGGCAGACGGCGTAGAGAACGTGCTGGCCCTGCGGGGGGACCGGAACCCGGACTATCCCCCAAAGACGGAGTTCCTCCACGCCGACGAGCTGGTGGCCTTCATCCGCCGGCGGGGGGACTTCGGTGTGTCCGCCGCCTGTTACCCTGAGGGGCACCCGGAGAGCCCCGACGCGGTAAGCGACCTGCGCTACCTCAAGCAGAAGGTGGACGCCGGCGCCCAGCATCTGGTGAGTCAGCTCTTCTTTGATAACGAGGACTTCCTCCGCTTCCTGGAGCGGGCCCGCATCGCGGGCATCACGGTGCCCATCGAGGCGGGCATCATGCCCGTGCTGAACCAGAAGTCCATCGAGCGGATGGTATCCCTGTGCGGGGCTTCCATCCCCCGGAAGCTCTCCCGCATCCTGGCCCGGTACGGCGACCACCCGGAGGCCCTGCGGGAGGCGGGCATCGCCTATGCCATCGACCAGATCTCCGACCTGGTGGCCGCCGGGGTGGACGGCATCCACCTTTACACCATGAACAACCCTGCGGTGGCCAGGCAGATCAGCGACAGCGTCTCCGCCATCCGGCGGGTGTGAGCGCCATGCCAATCGCCCTGGGGGAGCTGGACCTGGACGAGGTGCTCCGCTACATGGGGACCCCGCCCAGCCAGGCCGGGCCGGAACTGCGGGCCCTGGTGGAGGAGTGCGGGCGGGCCGTATGCGCCGCCGCCCGGCCCCGCTGGGCCTGGAGGGCCTTTGACATCGCGGAGGAGGAGGGTGGGGTGCGTCTGTCCTGCGGCCTGCTGCTGCCGGGGCAGGACCTGAAGCGCCACCTGAGGGGGTGCGGCCGGGCGGCGGTGTTCTGCGCCACCCTGTCCGCCCAGGTGGACGCCCTGATCCGCCGCTGGGAGAGCGGGGACATGCTGCGGGCCCTGGCCCTGGACTGCTCCGCCGCCGCCGCGGTGGAGCAGATGTGCGACCAGATCGAACTGGAGCTCCAGGGGCACTTCCCCGGCTGCTCCTTCCCTTTCCGGTACAGCCCAGGGTATGGGGACCTGCCCCTGGAGCTCCAGAACCCCCTGCTGGACCTGCTGGACGCCCCACGGCGGGTGGGGCTGTGCGCCAGCGCCAGCCACATCCTCACCCCCCGCAAGTCGGTGACCGCTATCTTGGGGGCGGCCGACGGACCCATCCAACCAACTGTGCGCAGCTGTCTGGGCTGTCCCGCCCGGGAGAGCTGCCAGTATCGAAAGTCAGGTGGACACTGTGGAATTTCGTGAATTGCTGAATACGCCGGGCCCCGTCCTGCTGGACGGCGGCATGGGCACCATGCTGCAGGCCAGGGGCCTGTCCATGGGGGAGTGGCCCGAGCTGGCCGCCCTGGAACACCCGGACTGGCTGGAGGACATCCACCGGGCCTATGTGGAGGCGGGGGCCCAGATCCTGTGCGCCAACACCTTCGGCGCCAACCGGGAGAAGCTCGGCCGCACCGGCCGCACCGTGGAGGAGGTGGTCCCTCCCTCAGTGGAGATCGCCCGCCGGGCGGCCAGGGGGAGGGCCTTAGTGGCCCTGGACGTGGGGCCCACCGGCCAGCTGCTGGAGCCCACTGGCACCCTCCGCTTTGAGGAGGCGGTGGATATCTTTGCCCAGACGGTGCGCACCGGTGTCCAGGCCGGGGCGGACCTGATCCTGATCGAGACCATGACCGACCTCCAGGAGGCCCGGGCCGCCCTGCTGGCCGCTAAGGAGAACAGCAGCCTGCCCGTCATCGTCACCATGACCTATGAGGAGCGGGGCCGCACCTTCCTGGGCTGCGACCCGGCCTCTGCGGCCCTGACCCTGGAGGGGATGGGGGCAGATGCCATCGGAGTGAACTGCTCCCTGGGCCCCCGGGAGATGCCCCCGCTGGTGCGGGAGCTGACCCGGTGGTCCACCCTGCCTATCGCCATCAAGCCCAATGCGGGCCTGCCCGACCCAGGGGGCGCGGGGTATGACATTACGGCGGAGGAGTTTGCCGGGAGCATGGCAGAGCTGACCGGGCTGGGCGTTAAGCTGTACGGCGGCTGCTGCGGCACTACGCCGGAGTATATCGCACTGCTGCGGGAGAAACTGGCGGGCCGCACCATCGTCCAGGTGCCCCGGCAGGTGCCCGCGGCGGTGTGCAGCGGCACCCGCACCGTGCCCATCGACCGGGTGCGGGTCATCGGGGAGCGGATCAATCCCACCGGCAAAAAGCTGATGAAAGAGGCCCTGCGCCGGGGGGATGTGGACTACATGCTGAACCAGGCCCTGGCCCAGACCGAGGCGGGGGCCGACATCCTGGATGTGAACGTGGGTCTGCCCGAGATCGACGAGGCGGAGATGATGGTGCGCACGGTGAAGGCCCTCCAGGGGGTCACCGACGCCCCCCTCCAGTTGGACTCCACCGACCCCCGGGTGCTGGAGGGAGCCCTGCGGGTCTACTGCGGCAAGGCCATTGTCAACTCGGTGAACGGGGACGAGGAGACCCTGAACGCCATCCTCCCCCTGGTGAAGAAGTACGGCGCTGCGGTGGTGGGCTTGACCCTTGACCACACCGGCATCCCAAAGACGGTAGACGCCCGGCTCTCGGTGGCCCGCCGTATCCTGGACCGGGCCCTGTCCTATGGCATCCGGCGGGAGGATGTGTACATCGACTGCCTGACCCTCACCGTCTCCGCTGAGCAGGAGGCTGCCGCCCAGACCCTGGAGGGCCTGCGGCGGGGGGAGGGGGGGGCGGGGGCGGCGGCGGGGGTTGGGGGGGGNTGGAGGGCCTGCGGCGGGTGAAGGGAGAGCTGGGCCTGAAGACGGTGCTTGGGGTGTCCAACATCTCCTTTGGACTGCCCGCCCGGCCCCTGATCAACCAGAATTTCCTTACCATGGCCATGGCCGCCGGCCTGGACCTGCCCATCCTCAACCCCAATGTAGACGCCATGATGGCGGCAGTGCGGTGCTACCACCTGCTGATGAACATCGACACCGACGCCCGGGAATTCATCGCCGCTTACGGGAACGCCACCGTCTCCACCTCTATCACCAGCGCGGCCGGGATGACCGCCGCCCCCGCAGCGGGGGAAAAGCGGGGCCTGGAGGAGATCGTGGAGGCCGGCCTGAAGGGGGAGGCGGGGGAGGCCACCCGGGCCCTGCTGGAGAGTCGGGCCCCCCTGGACGTGGTGGACAACGTCCTCATCCCCGCCCTGGACCGAGTAGGGGCGGCCTTCGAGGCGGGAAAGGTGTTCCTGCCCCAGCTGATCCAGTCTGCAGGGGCGGCCCAGGCCGCCTTCGAGGTCATCCGGGAACGCCTGTCCGGCCAGCCGGGCCAGGGGGAGGACCGGGGGACCATCGTGCTGGCCACCGTGAAAGGGGACATCCACGACATCGGCAAGAACATCGTCAAGGTGCTGCTGGAAAACTACGGCTACACCGTGGTGGACCTGGGGAAGGACGTGGACCCAGCCGCCGTGGCGGAGGCGGTGCGGAAGCACCGGGCCCCTCTGGTGGGGCTGTCCGCCCTGATGACCACCACCCTGAAGAGCATGGCGGACACCATCACCCTGCTCCATCTGGAGGGCCTGCCCTGTAAGATCATGGTGGGGGGGGCGGTGCTCACCCCGGAGTATGCGTCCCAGATCCAGGCGGACTTCTACGCCCGGGATGCCAAGGAGAGCGTGGACATCGCTAAGCGGGTCATCGGGTAACGACCGCAATGGGGCCGGGAGGGGCTGTCAAGCCGTCCTCCCGGCCTTTCTGTGCCGCTTACCGGCGGAAAAAGGCCTGACAGCTCCCATCCCCTTGCGTGTGAGCCAGGGATCTGCTATCCTCCGGACAGAGAGGAGGCGAAGGCCATGAAACCACACATTGTCACAGAGGACATGAGGCTCCGGGCCCGGGACGGGCAGGAACTGGAGGGAAAGCTGTATCTGCCCCGGGATGGCGTCGTCTCCCGGCTGGTGGTCCAGGTCAACGGCTCCGGCCCCCAGACCTGCAACACCTTCCGGGACCGGGGAGACGGGACTACGTACAGCTTCTGCGGCTTCTTTGGGGAGGAGCTTGCCGGCCGGGGACTGGGCTTCTTCTGTTACAGCACCCGCGGGTGCACCGATGGGGATCAGGGTCCACTCTACTGCCGAGTGGACCGGGCAGTCTACCGCTCCTACACCCCTCAGACCTGTGTGGCCGACCTGGAGGACTGGACCGCCCTCCTTCAGGCCCACCCCCGCTGTGCTGGGGCGGAGCTCCTGCTGCTGGGGTGGAGCGAGGGGACCATGATCGCTCCGGCTGTGGCTGCAGGGGGAGCGGTACCCCTGGCCGGACTGCTGCTGGCGGGCTACGCCAACGGGACCATGGAGGAGGCCCTGGACTGGCAGCAGCGGGGGCTGGGGCTGTACACCATGCTCTGCCAGTATTTTGACGCCGACGGAGATGGGAGCATCTCCCGGGAGGAGTTTGAGACGGGGCCGGGAGCGGTGCGGGAGGCCCTGGAGGCGACCTTCTCCGGGCTGGACCTGGACGGGGACGGCCGGATCACCCCGGCGGACCTGGAGGCGGTGTATGCCGGGAGCCGGGCGGAGATCTTCCGGGCCATCGAGGCGGGGGACGACGAGTGGCTTTGGGAACACTACCCAGTCCCCCTCACCACCAACTGGTTCCGGGGCCACCGGAGGTTTCCCCCCAACCGGGAGACCCTGCCCCGTCTGGACCTGCCCATCCATATCCTCCAGGGGAGGTGGGACGCCAACACCCCTGCGGAGGACGCCCTGGCCATCCAGGAGACCTTCCGGAGGCTGGGGAAGGACAACCTCGCCGTCCACATCTACCCTGACGCAGGACACGCCCTGGGCTTTGAGCAGTATCTGGCCACCGGGGAACTGCCCCCCGCCCTCACCGATCTCTTTGAGCTGTGCCAGGGGCTGGGACGATAGAACAGGAGCCGGAGAGCGGGCCTCTCCGGCTCCCGCTTTTTTCCGGACTCCGGGGCCCGGAGGAGGAGCCCGCGGCTGAAAGGGAAAGCCCCTTGTGCCCTCCTGTCCCGTCTGCTATAATCGGAACAGAAAAAAGTCGAATCCGCGTGCGGAGCCGGAAAGGAGTTCATTATGGCAGAGACCTTGATCCCATTGGAGGAGCGGGAGGAGGAGCGGCGCCCGTCCCGGGTGGAGCCGCCCCGCCGGAGCGGGGGCTGGGTGGGGAAGCTGGCCCTGGTGCTGGCGGTCTTCGCCCTGGCGGTGGCCTGTCTGGCGCTGTATCGGACACTGCCGCCGGGGGAGGATGACCCACAGGAGCCAGGGGAGAGAGCAGAGTCCCCTACCATCTCCTACCGGGACCGGGAGCTCCCCGTCCTGGAAGGGGTGGCGGTGAACAGCTATGTGTCAGACGGCTTCTCCGTCAATGATCGGGGCTGGCTCACCTATGAGCAGGATGGAAAGCAGGCGGCCATCGGCATCGATGTGTCCGCTTATCAGGGGGAGATCGACTGGCAGCAGGTAGCGGATTCGGGAGTGGAATTTGCCATGATCCGGCTGGGGTACCGGGGATACTCCCAGGGGGTCATCATGCCGGACAAGAATTTTGAGCAGAACCTCCGGGGGGCGCTGGACGCTGGCCTGGAGGTGGGGGTCTATTTTTTCTCCCAGGCCGTCAGCGTCTGGGAGGCGGAGGAGGAGGCGCAGTACGTCCTGGACGCCATTCAGGGGTACGATGTGACCTACCCCGTGGCCTTTGACTGGGAGTTCATTGCCGGGGACACCGCCCGGACGGACGGCATGGAGCCGGAGGCCATCACACGCTGCGCCGGGGCCTTCTGTGATATGATCCGGGAGGCGGGCTACCACCCGGTGGTCTACTTTAACCAGGACCTGGGTTATCTGTCCTACCAGCTGGATCGGCTCACCGACTATACCTTCTGGCTGGCGGAGTATAACGCCCGCCCCAGCTTCTTCTACCACTTCGACCTGTGGCAGTACACCCACACCGCCTCGGTGCCCGGGATCGAGGGAAATGTGGACATGAATCTGGCCTTCCGGGAGTTTGACGAAAAGCCTCAGCATGGGGAAGAATAGAGAAAGAGACGGCGCCCGGTGCTTGAAGCACCGGGCGCCGCTCGTATTGATTGGGAGGATCACTCCACATATTTCAGACCGCTGCCCCGGGTGACAGTGCAGGCACTGGCCAGTTTTTCGGCCCACTGGCTGTACTGCTCGTTGTTCAGGGCGTTTTTGGCGCTGACGGCCCAGACGGGGTCGTCCCAGCCTGCAAAGTACATGATATGATAACCCTTGACGGAACTGCCGGTGTTCTGGATGATGCCGGTGTCTCCGGGCTGGCGGCTGGGGTCCAGGGACCACTGGGTAAAGGTGTCCACATAGCCGGAGTAAGGAGAGACATACTGGAGCAGCCCGCCGTTGGAAGCAGAGCTGGTGTCAGCGCTGTTCTCCTGGGCCAGCTGGGCAAAGGAGTCCTCAGTGGCATCGCCGGCCTCCCACTGGGCCAGCAGTTCCTCCGCCTTGGCCTTTGCCTGCTCATACTGCTCTTCGGTGGGGGTGATGTTGGCGTCGGCGGCGCCGATCAGGATGTGGCGCACATCGGCGGTGGGGGCGTCATCCCGTACACGGTCGTGGAAGAGGGCTACGCAGTAGTTATAGCTCTCGCTGCTGCCGCCGGCATACTCCACCAAGGTGATGTCGCCGGGCCGGCGGGCGCTGTCATAGGCCCACTCGCTGTATTCCGAATTGACGGTGGAGCCCATCTGTTCCAGCGCCACCTCGGAGGAGTAAAGGGAGTCACTGAACTCCTCCGCCAGGGCCTCCGGGTCCTCCCCGGCCTCCAGGCGGGCCTGGAGCGCCTCGGCCTGCTCCTTAACGGCGGCCTTCTCCTCCTCCAGGGCGGCGGCCTTCTCCTCATCGGTCATTTCAATGGTGTTGCCCTCGTCGTCCACGGTGTTCACTCGGGCCTGGAAAACGAACTGGGACAGAGTGAAGGTGTCCAGCTCGTCGGCGTGCTCCTCATAGTAGGCATCCAGCTGGCTGTCGTCGTAGGTGTAGGAGTCCACCTGGCTCTGGGCGTAGTCAGCGGCCAGATAGTAGCGCTCCATGATCTGGACGAATTTGTCATAGCTCATGGTGGGGCCGTAGTTGGCGCGGACATAGGCGTCCTTGCTGCCGTAGCCGGAGGTGATGGTGCCGGCCTGAATGGAGTCCAGGGTGTTCTGCAGGCTCTCCTGGGCCTGGGCGGACATGGTGTATCCGCTGGCCTGGGCCTCGTTGGCAATGGCCGCCTGCTGAGTCAGGGTCTGGATGGCCACGTCCAGCAGATGGTCGCGCCAGGTCTCGCCGGTGGACTCGTCGTAGATCTGGTCCTCGGGATCGAGGGTGTAGTCCATGGTGCTGGCGCCGCTGTAGCTGTTGTAGATCTCCTGCTGAAGGGCGCCGTTGTAGTAGTACTGCACATCGGCGGCGGTGTAGTCCTGCCCATCGATGGTGACGGCGGCGGCGCGGCTCTGGAAGAAATTGCTGTTCCAGATCAGAAGGCCGACGCCGAACAGGACCACCAGAACGGCAAGCACCGTGTAGACGATGTGGTGGACATGGGTCTGACGCTCCTCCTGCTGCTGCTTGAGCTTCTTTTCACTGAGACCCTGACCGCTCGGGTCCTGGCGGGTCTTCTTCTCTCGGGATGCACTCACAGTTTGTTCAGTCCTCTCGTTCAGTTGGCAATGCGCGTGGTTCACGACCGCACATTTCTTGATATTATATAAGAAATGACCCCAACTTTCAAGAGGAGAAGCGGGTTTTCCTCTGGGCGGGGGCAGCTTTTACATTTTATTCATGTTTCCGGGGAGGGAGCAGGCGTAAAAAAGAGCCGCGGCAAAGCCGCGGCCCCAGTTCCAAATGGATCATTTATACCCCGCTCTGGCCGTGTGGGCCCGTTTAAAACCTGCACGACTGGCAGGTGGGTCACCTCCACAGCGCTTTACTGCTTCCAACTTCCAGCATGCCGCAGGGGCAGCCGGGAGGCCTGCAAGCCACGCTGTGAGGGGGTGTCCCGTTTTAGAAATGTGGGTTTAAAAGAGCCCATCACGCACCGAGCAGGAGATCCAGTTCGGTCAATCCTCCATCTCTTCGTCCGCAAAGAGACGTTCCATAAACTGGTTGTAGATCAGGTCCAGCTCTTCATCGCTGTCCAGGGTGGACAGCAGCTCCTCGCCGTCCTCCTCCACCACCTTCATGATGATCAGGCCGTACTCCTCGTCATCCAGGTCGATGTCAGCGGGCTCGCCCTCCTGGGCATCCTCTGAGACGGCGGGGAAAAAGGCCATGTAGACTTCGTTGTTGTACTCCAGGGTGTCCAGGTGCTCCAGCTCGAAGTCATTGCCGTCCTCGTCGGTGACGGTAATAAAGTCAGGGCCGAATTCTTCACTCATGGAGATCCCTCCTGCTGTTTTGTTCTGGACCTATTGTACCCCGACTTGAAGAAAAAAGCAAGGCCCGGAGGCCCCAAATTTTCACAGGGGAGAAAAGCGACCTTTTGCCCGGTGGAAATCATAAAGGTGGACAAACGGGAATATTATGATATAATATGCTAGATATCCGGTGTCCCGCCCCGTCCGGGGCGGCTGCCGGAGCGGAGGATCTATCAACTGCCCGGGGGCCTGTCCCCAACGGAGGAAGTAACGTGTCAGAAGAACAGAACAGTCGTTTATATAACGAGAACAACGATTACGGGGAGCGGGATTACGCCCCCCGCAAGCCCGGAAAAAAGAAGAAGCGGAAGGAGAGCGGCGGCCATGTGGGCAGGCGCATCCTTCAGGTGCTGGGCACCCTGCTGCTTGTGGGGCTGTGTACGGGGGCAATCCTGTGCTGCTTCGCCGCTGTCTATATCAAGACGGTCATCATCCCGGAGGCCGGAGCCGTGGACCTGAGCCAGTTCGCGGTGGGAGAAAACAGCGTGATGTACTACATGGACCAGGACACCGGGAACTACCGGGAGCTGGTCACTCTGGCGGCAGAGGAGAACGCCGAGTGGGTGAACTATGAGGACATCCCCGAAGACCTGATCAACGCCACCGTGGCCATCGAGGACCGGCGGTTCTGGGAGCACAACGGTGTGGACTGGAAACGCACCGCTGCGGCCATCCTCTACATGTTCACTGGTCAGGATATCCAGGGCGGCTCCACCATCACCCAGCAGCTCATCAAAAACCTGACCCAGTACGACGATGTCACCGTCAAGCGGAAGGTCATCGAGATCTTCCGAGCCCTCCAGTTCGACAAGGACTACACCAAAGAGACCACTCTGGAGTGGTACCTCAACTTCATCTGGCTGGGGGACCGCTGTCGGGGTGTAGGGGCGGCGGCCATGAACTACTTTGGCAAGCCCGTGCAGGAGCTCACCCTGGCGGAGTGCGCCAGCCTGATCTCCATCACCAATAACCCCACCATCTATGGCCCTTACTCCGATGCTGTCTTCACCAACTCGGAGACCGGGGAGCAGAAGACTGCCCGGGACAAGAACAAGGAGCGTCAGGAACTGGTGCTGTGGAGCATGCTGGACCAGGGCTATATCACTCAGGAGGAGTATGATGAGGCCGTGGCCCAGGAGCTGGTCTTCGACCGGGCGGCGGGGGAGTCCACTCCCTCTACCATCTACTCCTGGTATGAGGAGCAGGTCATCTCCGATGTGAAGGACGACCTGAAGGCCCAGTACGGATACAGCGATGAGGCGGTCTCCCTGCTGCTGACCAGAGGCGGCCTGTCTATCTATACCTGTGTGGACCCGGATGTCCAGGCCCAGGTGGAGCAGATATACAGCGACCGCACCAACCTGGACTACACTTCCAGCAGCGGTCAGCAGCTCCAGTCCGCCATCACCGTCATCGACAACGAGACGGGCAACCTAGTGGGCATCGCCGGCCGGGTGGGGGAGAAGACGGGCAACCTGTGGATGAACTTCGCCACCGACAGCAAGCGTCAGCCCGGCTCCTCCATCAAGCCTCTGTCGGTGTACGCCCCCGCCTTTGAGATGGGCCTCATCAGCCCCATCTCCGTGCTGGATGACTATCCCCACGAGGTGATGGGCGGCCGGCCCTGGCCGGTGAACGTGGACGGCCGCTACCGGGGACTGGTCACCGTGCGTCAGGCCCTGTCCAACTCCTATAACACCGTGTCCGTGCGGGTGCTGGCCGACTTGGTCACCCCGGAGAACAGCTTCAACTTTGTGGAGGAGCACTTCCACCTCGATTTGGAGGATGGTGTGGAGATAGGCGGCCAGATGAAGAGCGACATCGGGGTGGCCCCCCTTTCCATGGGCGGCCTGACCTACGGCGTCAACACCCGGGACATGGCGGAGGCTTTCGCGGTGTTCCCCAACGGCGGCCTCTATCAGAAGTCCCGCACCTACACCAAGGTGACCCGGGAGGTGGACGGCGTGGAGACCGTACTGCTGGAAAACCAGCCTGAGTCCGAGGCCGTGCTCAAGTCGGAGACCGCCTACTATGTCAACTCCATCCTGCGGGAAGTGGTCACCCGGGTCAATACGTCGGGCAACTTTGACAGCGGCATGGCCATCGCCGGCAAGACCGGTACTACCGATGACAAGTACGACCGCTGGTTCGTGGGCTACACCCCCTACTACACCGCGGCGGTCTGGGTGGGCTTTGAGCAAAACGAGCGGGTGCCTGCCTCCGGGAACCCGGCCCTGAAGATGTGGACTCTGGTCATGTCCGGTGTCCACGAGGGGCTGGAAGACCGGAAGTTCTCTGAGCCCGCCGGGCTGACCACCGTCACCTACTGCCTGGACAGCGGCCTGCTGGCCACCGATTACTGCCGGATGGACCCGCGGGGGGACCGTACAGCCAGAGGAACCGTCTTCCAGGGCGATGCGCCGACCGAATTCTGCACCAGCCACACGGCGGAGACCACTGTTACAGTATGCCTGGACTGCCCCATCCTGGATGGAAACGGCGAGGAGACCGGTCTGTACCACCTGGCCGGGGAGTTCTGCCCGGAAGAGAGCCGGCAGGAAGTGAGCCTGCTGGGCTACCAGCGGGAGGACGTGGGAGGCGCCAGCGCAGAGGACGCCAAGTATTTTCTGGGTGTGACCCAGGAGGCCGGGCCCTGCACGGTCCACACCACGGCCCAGCCCGACCCGGATCTGCCCTTTGATCCCAACCAGCCATGGGACCCCAGCGATCCGTGGAATCCCAACACAAACCCCCTGGACCCCACAGGGCAGGGCGGCGGGGGTGCCGCCGACCCTGGACAGGAGGACCCGGACGCGCCTCAGGGCGGAGAGACGGAGGACCCCAGCGGGACGGACCCCATCATCAACCCGGAGACAGGGAGGCCCTACGGATATTGAACAAAAAACGGGCCCGCGGAGCATCGCTCCGCGGGCCCGTTTTTCGTTCTGCAAACAGAGCGGCTCCCATATGCCGAAGACACGTGGGAGCCGCTTGTTATCTCTATATTTTACTTAGAAAAGGATCTCTCTGGTGATCTCTTTCAGACTGTGGACCCCGCACATAGCCATGGTGTCCTCCAGCTCCCCCTTCAGCTTCTGGGTCAGCAGGGCCACGCCCTCTGCTCCTCCGCCGTACACCGCTGTGACATAGGGGCGGGCCAGCAGAACGGCGTCAGCACCCAGCGCCAGTGCCTTACACACGTCCACGCCGCTGCGGATGCCGCCGTCCACCAGGATGACCATCTGGTCCCTCACCGCGTCGGCAATGGCGGGAAGGGCTTCGGCCGTGGCGGGGACACCGTCCAGCACCCGGCCCCCATGGTTGGATACCACGATGCCCGCCGCGCCGGCCTCCAGAGCCTTGCGGGCCCCCTTCACGGTCATAACGCCTTTGATCAGGAAGGGGACTTCGGCGTACTCCACGATCTCCCGCAGCTCCGCCACCGTCTTGCTGCCCGCCGGGGGCTGGAGCCCCTTCAGGAAGGGGAGGCCGGCGGCGTCGATGTCCATGGCGATGACCTGGGCGCCGGCCGCCTTGGCCTCGTCCAGCTTGGGGAAGAGTGTGTTGCGGTCCCAGGGCTTTACGGTAGGAATGCCCTTCCCGCCGGAGGCACCGATGGCCCTGGCTGCGGCGGTGAAGACTGCGGGGTCGGTCCCGTCGCCGGTGAAGGCGGCGATGCCGGCCTGGGCACACGCCGGGACCAGGATGCTGTTGTAGGCCTGGTCGTCATATTTTTCGCCGTAGTGCAGCTTGGTGGCGCCCACCGGGCCGGCAAAGACGGGCAGATCGTACTGCTGCCCGAAGAAGGTGTAACGGGTGTCCACAGGCTTGTTTTCGCAGATGGTGTCCAGATCCAGCCGGATGCTCTGCCACGCCTCATAATTCCGGACGGCGACGGTGCCGGTGCCCTTTGCTCCCGGGCCGGGCATGGAGCTGCCGCAGGCCCGGCCATTGCATACCGGGCAGGCTTTGCAGTAAGGGCCGCTGCATCCCCTGGCGGCCTGCAAGACTTCAGAATAGGTCATGGATCTTCCTCCTCACGTTTTCTCTCGTTATTGTATCGGCTGGGAGGCGGCACGTCAAGAAGAATAGGACAGCCCGCCGAGCCCTCCAAGGGGCACGGCGGGCTGCTCTGCTGTTTCAGCGGCGGTAGGTGCGGGTGATCTCACGCAGCTTACCGGAGACGTAGGGGTTGAAGGCCTCCTGACGGACCCGCCAGCTCCAATTCTGGCTGCCCATAGTGCCGGGGGTGTTCATCCGAGCGTCGCTGCCCAGCCCCAGTACATCCTGGAGGGGGGCGATAGCCAGGCGGCTGGGAGCGGCCCAGGCGCCGGAGATCACGCCCCAGCCCAGCCCCTCGTCCTGCCGGAGCCGGAGATAGCGGCTGGCGAACAGGCGGGAGTCGGGGTCGGTCTCTCTCAGCCACTGGAGGAAGGTCGGGGTGTCATGGGTGCCAGTATAGATGACGGAGTCCCGCTGGCAGTTGTGGGGGAGGTAGGCGCTCTCCCCCACGGGGTCGAAGGCGAACACCATCACCTTCATGCCGGGGATGCCGCAGGTACGGACGAACTGCAGGGCTTCGGGCCCCAGGTCCCCCAGGTCCTCCGCAATGAGCTCCAGCTGGGGGGCGGATTTTTGCAGGGCATGGAGGAGCTCCATCCCCGGTCCATCCTCCCAATGGCCCTCCCGGGCATTCTCCGCGCCAGTGGGGACGGACCAGTAGCTGTGGAAAGCCCGGAAGTGGTCGATGCGCACGGCGTCATAGATGGCGGCGCACCACTGGATGCGCCGCTTCCAGAAGTCAAAGACCCCCTGCTTGTTTCCCTTCCAGTCATAGAGGGGGTTGCCCCACAGCTGGCCCTGGTCAGAAAATGCGTCGGGGGGAACGCCGGCCGAGGCGGCCAGATGGCCCTTCCCATCCAGCTGAAAGAGCTCGGGCTGGCGCCACATCTGAACGCTGTCTGGGGAGAGGTAGAAGGGGATGTCACCCATGATGCGGATGCAGCGCCGGCTGGCATATTTCTTCAGAGCCATCCACTGGCGGTAGAAGGTCTCCTGGAGGAAACGGTGAAAATCAATCTCCTCCGGCTCCGGCGGAGGGGCGTCCTCAGGCCACTGCCAGAAAGGGGCTTGATACCGGTCGTGGAGGGCGGCGAAGGTGCAGTAATCCTCCAGCCAGGGCAGGTCTGGGGCGTCAGACTGGAGGTGGGCGGTTTGGGAGCGTTCCCAGGCCTTCCGCAGCAGGGGGATACGGGTCTGGGCCAGATGGTCGTAATCCACCCGGTCCGGGTCGGGCCAGCGGGCCCCGTCCAGCTCCTGGGGGGTGAGGAGCCCCTCGGCCGCCAGTTCATCCAGGTCGATGAGATAGGGGTTGCCGGCAAAAGCGGAGGGGGACATATAGGGGGAGGAGCCGTCCCCCGGTGGGACAAGGGGCAGGATCTGCCAGTAGTGCTGCCCGGCCTCGGCGAGAAAATCCACGAACCGCCGGGAGGGTCCGCCCAGGGAGCCGATGCCGTAGGGGCCGGGCAGAGAGGACACGGCCAGCAGGATGCCGCTGGAACGATGATCTTCCATGAAACGATGCCTCCTAAACGGGAATATGTCAAGCCCCGCTGGTGACCAGCGGGGCCGTGCATGTGCTGAGGGGTCGCCTTATGGGCATTATACCACAAAAGAAAAGGAAAGGAAAGAGAAAATTGTGCAATATTTCCGTTCATTTCGGGGAAACTGGGCGAACTGTGACCTTGCCTTGGGAGACGGAGACCTGGAGCGTGTCTCCGGGTACCAGGGCACCCCGCAGCACCAGGTCTGCGGCGGGGTCCTCCACCAGAGAGGAGACCGCGCGGCGCAGAGGGCGGGCGCCGTACTCCCGGTCCCCGCCGCTGCGGGCCAGCAGTTCCACCGCACCCTCCTCCGCAGACAGAGAGACGCCCAGCTCCGCCAGGCGAGCCCCCGCCTGGTCCAGCAGCTGCCGGGTGATGGAGACCAAGGAAGTGTGGTCCAGTGGGTGGAAGACAAGGGCGGCGTCCAGACGGTTGAGGAACTCCGGGGGAAAGGACTTCCGTGCGTCGGCCAGCACCTCCCGCTCCAGGGCGGTCCGGTCCCCCTCAGGGCCGGGGGAGAAGCCCAGGCCGGGTCCCCGCACGAAGCGTTGGGAACCCAGGTTGGAGGTCATGACCAGCACGGTGTTGCGGAAATCCGTTTTGCGGCCCCGGCTGTCGGTAAGCACCCCCTCCTCCATCACCTGGAGCAGGATGGACCAGATATCCCGATGGGCCTTCTCCAGCTCGTCCAGCAGCACCACGGACCAGGGGGAGCGGCGCACCGCCTCGGTGAGCTGTCCGCCGTCCTCATGGCCCACATAGCCCGGGGGGGAGCCGATGAGGCGGGAGACGGAGTGGGGTTCCATATACTCCGACATGTCGAAGCGGATCAGGGCGTCCTGACTGCCGAAGAGGACAGCGGCCAGGGCCCGGCACAGCTGGGTCTTGCCCACGCCGCTGGGACCCAGGAGGAGGAAGCAGCCGGTGGGCCGGCGGCCGTCTTTTAGTCCCAGCCGTCCCCGTCGGATGGCTCGGGCCACCTGTTCCACTGCGGCATCTTGGCCCAGCAGCTGCCCGCGCAGATGGTCCTCCAGCTCCAAAAGGGCCCGGCGGTCCCCATCGTCCAGATCGGTGACCGGCACCCCGGTCCATTGGGAGAGGACCTCCCGGATGTGGCAGGGCTCCACCGAGCGCCGCTCCTGGCTGGCCTGCCAGGCCCGGCGGGAGTGATTCAGCTCCTCCCGAAAATCCTCCTCCGCGTCCCGGAGCATGGCTGCCTGCTCGAAGTCCTGGGCCCGGATGGCCTCCCGCAGCTGGCGGCCGGTCTGGACGGCCCGGAGCTCCAGGGCTTGGAGCTCCGGGGGGAGGGAGCGCCCGGCCAGCCGGGCCCGGCTGGCCGCCTCGTCCACCAGGTCGATGGCCTTGTCCGGGAGAAAGCGCTGGGGCAGATAGCGGCAGGACAGGTCCACCGCCGCCTCCAGGGCCTCATCGGAGATGGAGAGGTGGTGGTGCCCCTCGTATCGGCCCCGAAGGCCCTGGAGGATGGCCAGGGCCTGGTCACGGGTGGGCTCCCGGACTGTGACGGGCTGGAAGCGGCGCTCCAGGGCGGCGTCCTTCTCGATATAGCGCTGATACTCGTCCAGTGTGGTGGCCCCCAGCACCTGGAGCTCCCCACGGGACAGAGCGGGCTTCAGGATGTTGGCGGCGTCGATGGCCCCCTCCGCGCTCCCCGCCCCCACGATGGTGTGCAGCTCATCGATGAAGAGGATGATGTTGCCTGCCCGGCGGACCTCCTCCAGCACGTGTTTGAGCTTCTCCTCGAACTCCCCACGGTACTTGGTGCCCGCCACCATGGCGCATAGGTCCAGAGCGCACACACGCCTGCCCAGCAGGTGGGAGGGGGCGGTGCCATCAGCGATGGCCAGGGCCAGCCCCTCCACAATGGCAGTCTTTCCCACGCCTGGTTCCCCGATGAGGGCGGGGTTGTTCTTGGTCCGCCGGGACAGGATCTGGATCACCCGGGTCAGTTCCTCCTCCCGGCCGATCACCGGGTCCAGCTGTCCGTCGGCAGCCATCCGGGTCAAGTCCCGGGCGCACTGGTCCAGCAGGCGGGTATCGGTGCTGCGCTCCGGTTCCCGGGGTCGGACGGAGCGGGTGGGGAGTTCCTCGCCCCCCAGAAAGGCTGCCAGTCCCTGGGAGAGCTGGTCCAGATCCGCCCCCTGCTCCGCCATAAGGCGGCAGGCGGCGCACTCACGGTCCTGGAGCAGACCCAGCAGCAGGTGCTCCGCGCTGACAGCGTTCTGCCCCAGGCGGCGGGAGGCGGCCGCTGCCTGCTGGATGGCCAGGCAGCACTTGGGGGTCAGGCCCTGGTGGAGGGACCGAGCGGGCACGCCGGTGCCCACCAGCTGGGAGATGGCGGAGCGCAGGGAGCGGCTGTCCACCCCGCTGCTCTGAAGGGACCGGGCGGCGGCGCTGTACTCCTGGCTGGCCAGACCCAGCAGCAGGTGCTCGCTGCCCACATAGCTGTGCCCCAGTCGGGCGGCGTTCTCCTGGGCCAGCCGCAGGGCGCCCAGGGCGGTGGAGGTAAAGCGGCATTCTGGCATACATATCACCTCTGGATAGGTTTTCCTCTCAGTATTTCCAATTTCAAAAAAATTATCATTGCATTTTTCAAAACTTGTGATAAAATGAGACTAGATTTTTATGGAGGTGTTTCCCATGGCTTACAAGATTAGCGATGCCTGCATCAGCTGCGGCTCCTGCGCCGACGGCTGCCCTGTGGGTGCGATTTCTCAGGGCGATTCCCAGTATGTCATCAGCGAGGATGCCTGCATCGACTGCGGCGCTTGCTCTGACACCTGCCCTGTGGGTGCCATTTCCCAGGGCTGATTGGCAACAAAAAAACAGCGCCGGCGTGTGCGGCGCTGTTTTTTTATGCTCAAAAGGGCCTGAAAAGCAGGAGACTGTGTAATATGACGGATATTTTCGGTGGGATGGGAAGAAAATCTCTATTTTTCGTCAAAGATTTCATTGAAGCGGTCCGCCGGGTGTGTTACAATGGACCACAACACAAGAACAAATGCCCTTGCAACACGGACACGGGGCGGGGATGACGCATAGTCTGGAGGGAGACGCAGTTGAGCGGAGGGGCGAAGTACTTTATCGTGGAGGCAGAGGCCATGCCGGAGATCATTCGGAAAGTGGCGGAGGCCAAGCGCCTGTTAGAGACCGGGGAGAAGACCACGGTGAACGGCGCGGCCCGGGAGGTGGGCATCAGCCGGAGCGCGTTCTATAAGTATAAGGACGCGGTGCATCCCTTTCAGGATATGCTCCACGGCAGGATCGTCACGCTCCAGACCGTACTGCGGGATGAGCCCGGCGTGCTCTCCGGCGTGTTGAACGTGTTCGCCGGTACAGGCATCAATATTCTGACCATCAATCAGAACATCCCGGTCAACGGCTGTGCGGTGGTGACCATCACGGCGGAGACCTCCGCCCTGCGGCGCTCCCTGGAGGAGCTGCTGGCCGCCGCGGGGGGCAGCCCCGGCGTGCTGCGCTGTGAGATCCTGGCCGGATAACGGGCCGTGTTTTTAGATTATCGTGGAAGAGATTCATGAGGTGAACGGAATGGTAAATGTTGCGATCTTAGGCTTTGGCACTGTAGGCTCCGGCGTGGCAGAGGTGCTCACCACCAACGGCGGGCTGATCGACCAGCGGGTGGAGAATCTGGTGCGGCTGAAATATATCCTGGATGTGCGGGATTTCCCGGACAGCCCGTACCGGGACTGCTTCGTCAAGGACTTTGGGGTCATCGAGAGCGACCCCGAGGTGGACATCGTAGTGGAGACTATCGGCGGCGCCACGGTGGCGCTGGACTTTACCACCCGGGCGCTGAAAGCGGGCAAGAGCGTGGTCTCCTCCAATAAGGAGCTGGTGGCCACCCACGGCTATGAGCTGCTCCAGCTGGCCCGGGAGCACGGGGTCAGCTATCTGTTCGAGGCCAGCGTGGGCGGGGGCATCCCTATCCTGCGGCCCCTGACCTCCTGCTTGGCAGCCAACGAGCTCAGCCAGGTCACCGGCATCCTCAACGGCACCACCAACTATATCCTTACCCGGATGATCAAGGCGGGCCTCACCTTCGAGCAGGCGCTGAAGGAGGCACAGGAGAACGGTTACGCGGAGCGGGACCCCTCCGCCGACGTAGACGGACACGACGCCTGCCGGAAGATCTGCATCCTGGCAGCCCTGGCCTTCGGGCAGCACGTCTACCCTGACCAGGTGCCCACCCAGGGCATCCGGGGCGTCACCCTGGCCGATGTGGCCTATGCCGACTCCTGCGGCTATAAGATCAAGCTGCTGGGCCGGGCCATCCGGGAGAGGGAGGGAAAGCTCTGCGCCTTTGTGGCCCCCCATCTGGTGCCCGCCTCCAACCCCCTGTCCGGGGTGGAGGACGTGTTCAACGCCATTTCCGTCACCGGAAACGCCATCGGTGACGTGATGTTTTATGGCCGGGGGGCGGGCAAGCTGCCCACGGCTTCCGCCGTGGTGGCCGATGTCATCGACATCGCCAAGGATCTGAAGACTGCCCGGTGTGCGGTCTGGGGACCCGGGTCCCGGGACCTGGTGGTCAGTTCCGACATCCTCAGCTCCCGCTGGTATGTCCGGGGGACGGCCTCCATGGACAAAGTCCGGGCCGCCTTCGGGGAGATCAGCCCCCTGGCAAGGGGAGGTGCGCCTGCCGGGGAGACCGCTTTCCTGACCGCACCCATGACGGAGCCCCAGGTCCGGGCCAGGCTGGAGGGGATGGAGCTCCACTCCCTTATCCGGGTGCTGGAGTGAGGAACGCCGCCGGCATAGAATGGTGTGCAGAGTCCTGCGCGCTGATCGAGAATTGACCTTTAGGGGGAAACAGATATATGGCATTGATCGTACAAAAATTCGGCGGCAGCTCCGTCGCCGACACGGCCCGCATCCGGAATGTGGCCCGGATCATCACGGAGACATATCGCAAAGGAAACAACGTGGTGGTGGTCCTGTCCGCCCAGGGGGACACCACCGATGACCTGATTGCCAAGGCGGAAGAGATCAACCCCGGAGCCTCCCGCCGGGAGATGGACATGCTGCTGGCCACTGGAGAACAGATCTCCATCTCCCTGTGCGCCATGGCCATCGAAGCTCTGGGGTATCCTGTGATCTCTCTCACTGGCTGGCAGGCGGGGATGCTCACCAACTCCGCTTACGGCAGTGCCCGGATCAAGCGCATCCGCACCGACCGCATACAGACTGAGCTGGACGCCCGGAAGATCGTCCTGGTGGCCGGCTTCCAGGGCATCAATAAGTATGATGACATCACTACCCTGGGACGGGGCGGCTCCGACACCTCGGCGGTGGCTCTGGCCGCCTCCCTCCATGCAGATCTGTGTCAGATCTACACCGATGTGGACGGCGTGTACACCGCCGATCCCCGCTCGGTCACCGGAGCGAGAAAGCTGGAAGAGATCACCTACGACGAGATGCTGGAACTGGCCAGCCTGGGGGCGCAGGTGCTGCACAACCGCTCGGTGGAAATGGCCAAGCGATACAACGTCAATCTGGAGGTTCTCTCCAGCTTCACCGGGAATCCGGGTACGAAAGTTAAGGAGGTCGTAAAAAACATGGAAAAATCCCACGTCAGCGGTGTGGCGAAAGATAAAAATGTGGCCCGGCTGGCCTTGGTGGGCCTGGCCGACGAGCCCGGGATCGCCTTTAAGATCTTCTCTCTCTTGGCAAAGAACCGGATCAACGTAGACATCATCCTCCAGTCCATTGGACGGGACAGCAGCAAGGATATCAGCTTCACCGTGGCCCGGGGCGACACTGAACGGGCCAAGGCGCTGCTGGAAGAGCACAGGGAGGCCATCGGCTTCCGGGAGATCGAAGTGAATGAGCAGGTGGCCAAGGTCTCCATCGTGGGGGCCGGGATGGTAAACAACCCCGGTGTGGCCGCCAGGATGTTTGAGGCCCTCTACGGTGCCAGCGTGAACATCAACATGATCTCCACCAGCGAGATCAAGGTCTCTGTCCTGGTGAATGAGCGGGACGCAGACCGGGCGGTCCAGGCCATCCACGACCGCTTCTTCAACGAATTTGGAGGCAACGCCTGAACAGGCGTCAAAGCGATGCAGCCCCCCCTCATGGCCCGGTCCCGGGCCGCGAGGGGGTGCCCTGTTTTCAGGTTTTCGCCCGTTTTTGCCGGAAAAATCCTTTTTTAGCTTGCAATATTTGTGCCGGTCTGGTAAAATAATAACTCGACTGGATATTCTTTTCCCATCCAGTCTGTTTTATCCCCCCGCCGGGAGGCAGACGGAACGGGATCCGGGCTGACTGAAAACGAGAATCTCAGGGTTGCCGCCCAAGGGCGCCCCTGCTGCAAGTAAGGAGAGAATCATCGCAATGGACAAGAATCAGAGAGAAGAGCGGCGCCGTCAGGAGGATATCGCACTGAACCGGGGCTTGCTCTGGGTCGGGGCGGCCATCCTGATGGAGCTGCTTTTGATGCTGGTCAATAAATACTATATCAACTACTACTCCACGGTGGAGTCCATCAATATGGTCTACGCCTTTGACGCGGGCCTGAAGGCGGTGCGCATCGTGGCGCTGATAGCCCTGGCGGCCTCCGCAGTGTGGTGCTTCCTGCGCTTCTCCCGGGAGGGGCGCACCGGCACCATGCCCCTGGTCCTGGTGGCCGCTTTCAGCGCGGTGACGGCCATCGCCCATATCACGATCTGTTTTAAGGACGCCGGCGTCCGCATGCTGTTCCTGCTGGTGCCTGCCTGGGCCGCCCTGGCGCTGGTGTACTACCTGTATCAGCGGGAGTTCTTTTACTCCGCCTTCTATACCGGTCTGGGCACCATGCTCCTGTGGATGCTGCGCCACAAGGACAGCACAGTGGACCCCTCCTCCTCCCGGCTGACTACGTACGTGTTCCTGGCCATCGTGGCCATCCTGATGGTGCTGGGGCTGGTGATGCTGCTCCAGGCCAGGAAGAACGGCGGCGTGTGGAGCCTGGCGGGCCGTGAGGTCCGTGTCCTTCCCGCAGAGGCTGGATACTCCCTGATCTTCCTGACCCTGGCCGTCAATGTGGTGGCGGTAGCCGCCGCCGCAGTGATGGGTGGAAATGTGGGCTACTATCTGATTTATGTGCTGGTGGCCTGGCTCTTCGCTCTGCTGGTGTATTACACTGTCAAAATGATGTAAGAGCGGCCTGAGGAAAAGTAAG
This sequence comes from Clostridium phoceensis, assembly GCF_001244495.1. Taxonomy (NCBI): domain Bacteria; kingdom Bacillati; phylum Bacillota; class Clostridia; order Eubacteriales; family Clostridiaceae; genus Clostridium; species Clostridium phoceensis. The sequence continues at coordinate 1,012,817 of NZ_LN866274.1, forward strand.
GCTGCGGTGTGCTTTGACGCCTCCGTAGAAAAGTGTCAGGAGACGCCTATACTGTGCGGCCAGCAAGTGAAATGTGGAAATTTAAAGAGGGACTATCGGTGAAAAGCCGATAGTCCCTCTTTTTGTGCTGCACTGGGCACAGATAGAGCCGGAATACAAGAAATGCCGGCTGTCAAAGGAGGCTTCTCCTGGCAGACGACGTTTCATTGTCCTTTTGGAAGATATTTCTTTTGTCAATGCTCATGTGCGGTAGAGCAGCACATAAGGATTTGACAGACAGCCTCCCACTATTCCGGCTTAATGGGAATTTCAATTTGAGTGATATAATCGTCTATACTATCAATAACCAACTCATTGATCCCCGTTTCATAAGCATAGCCACACAGAGTTGTCCCTTGCTTTTTTGCATAGGCAAGGATTTCTTTGTATCTTTCGGGAAGATTTTCCCAATTTCCCTTACAAAAAGCCCTTAGGTATGTTCCGGCAGGCTGCAGATGCAGTCCTCTTTTGGAAACAGGAAAAGGCATTTCAATATATATGGCACTATACTCGCTGAATTTTCCTTGATATAAATGCTCCACTGGAAGCATGGCACCATAGGAAGCGTCATGCAGACGGCGAAGTTGGTGTTTTTTTGTTTCGGCAATGACCCGTTCAATTTCTTGTTCAAATGATAAGTTTTCAGCCATATCAACAGCCACCAAATAGCGGCTCTGCTTTTCCACAAGGCTGATTTCTGCAATATCCAAAGAGCGCAGCATATCCATATCCTGCTGCTGGTTGATCAGAATTTTTTGGATAGATCTCAAATGGGAAATGGTTTGATTTAATTCTGTGATTTTTTCTTGCAAAAGAGAAGCGAAGTTATCAATGGTACGGTTTTCCATAAATTGTTTGATTTCATCAAGAGATACATTTAACTCCCGCAGCATTAAAATTGTTTCCAGTGCCGCACTCTGCTGGTAGCTGTAATACCGATAGCCGTTTTCCTTAATACAGGCAGGTTTCAGCAGACCGATCTCATCATACCACATCAAAGTTTTTTTGTTGATTTCATGGAGCGCCGCAAACTGCCCTATGGTAAACAGTGCAGCTTTTTCTTTCAGCATTTTTGAAGATCCCCCTTGACTGTACTGTTACTGTACGGTTTATTATATAAAATGTTCAGAGAAAAAACAAGGAGGATCTTTATTTATGCTGAGCGAGAACGCATACAGCCGCCCGGTAACATTGAAAAATGTTTTGAGATTTGCTGTCCCGACTATCGTTATGACGGTATTCATGTCCTTTTATACCATGGTGGACGGTCTGTTTGTATCCAATCTGATTGGTACAGATGCACTGTCCGCAGTCAATTTGACCGCCCCGATTATTTCACTGGTAACTGCCATCTCTACCATGCTTGCTACGGGTGGAAGCGCTGTCATTATGAGAAAGGTAGGAGAGCAAAAAGCAACGGAAGCAAATGAGGACTTCACATTTCTAATTGTTGTGAATGTGATCGTAGGGCTTGTCATGTCCGTTTTAGGTTATCTTGTCATGGACGGCATCTTTGGAAGCATGAACCTTTCGCCGGTTGTATTTGATCACTGCCACGATTATTTGAGCCGCTATTTGATTTTCACAATCCCTATCCTGCTGATGAATAACTTTACCCTTTATATGATCGCCGCCGGGAAGTCAGATCTTTCTATGGTCTGCTCCATTACAGGCGGCGTGTTGAATATGGTCCTTGACTATGTTTTGATCGCTGTACTTGATATGGGGATTGCGGGGGCGGCGATTGCCACCGGCTTGGGGTATTCTGTTACGGCGGTAGTGGGAATTGTGCTGTTTTCCAAGAAAAACAGCCTGCTTCATTTTGTAAAGCCGGTATGCCGGAGAAAAACTTTGTGGGAAGCTGCCACAAATGGCAGTTCGGAAATGGCGACCGCCTTAGTGACAGGTATCGTTACTATGATGTTTAACTGGACAATGCTGAAATATGTAGGGGAAAACGGCGTAGCAGCCATTACCATCATTATGTATGTGCTGATGTTCGCCACTTCTCTCTATACCGGCTATTCCTACGGAGTCGCGCCTATGATCAGTTTTTACTATGGCGAACAAAATCATGGAAAATTAAAAAAGCTGATACGTATGAGCTTGAAGATCATCAGCGTGATCGCTGCTGTGACCCTCATCGCTTCGCTGGTCGTTACAGAGCCGCTTGTCTCGGTGTTCGCCCGCCCAGATAACCCAGTATATGATTTGGCGGTTACAGGAAACCGTATCTGTTCCTTTGCCCTTATCTTTATCGGCTTTAATGTTTTTGCCAGCGGAATGTTTACGGCGTTATCCAACGGGCTGATCTCAGCGGTGCTTGCTTTTTCACGCTCCTTTGTATTCATGGTGATCGCTATGCTGATACTTCCCGCACTTTTCGGCGTAACAGGTGTGTGGTTTGCGACACCCGCTGCGGAGTTTGCGGCGATCTGCCTATCTCTTATTATGTTTGGCAGATACCAAAAGAAATATGGATATTAACAGGAACGATCATTTATGATGTGGATTTTTGGAATTGTCTTGATTTCAGGCATGAAAGCGCTTTTATGCAAGGGATTTTCGTTAGGAGGGTTTCTGCTGCTGTTTTGGATCAAAGGCAGACAGCTCCGATTTAACTCTGACGAGTGGGATAGCTTTTTCATTTCACTTCCGGAAAGAAAGCTGCAAAAGTATGTTATCTGTATCTATCTGGTGGCTGCTATGTTCTCTTCGTTTATCAGTTATTTCATTCTTGAGTTGACTGGATACCGGAATAGCATTGGAATAGCGATATTGATCTTTGCAGTTGGGGTACTGATCACAGCCTGCAAATGGCATACAAAAGAAAGGGACTATCTGCTCAGACGGTATCGAGAAATACCAGACACGATCCTTGAAAGACAGAAGCAAGAAGCGGAGGAAATAGAAAAAAGTGAGTGAACTGATTACTGAAGGGAATATCAGAAAGCAGACTGTTCTTGAAGCGCATAGCAGCTAAGGTGTTATGCGGGCGTCGGCTCGATCAGCATATTTGAAAGAATATTTGCTTGCCTTGGTTGCAATAGGAATGAGTTTGTCTGGTATTTCCCAGGAGCTTAAACTCAAAAGAGCCCAGTAAACAGCGGACCTGCCTGAGCCAGTCAGCACGGCAAGTGAATGGGGCTGCGCTCACCGCTGACAGCCCCGTCTGCCCTCGCCGCCTGCCAGGTGTGAGATCCAACTGGCCGATCTGTATCCTGCCCCGTGGATAAAATGGACAAAGACTCTTAGACCATCACTTATCTGTTCCATTTTTAATATGTGACATGTTAACGGGGAAATTGAGATTGCAGAGAGCGCCGTTCAGAGGAGCTGTTTTTGAATTGTGCGGCGGTAGAGGAGTGCGGCGGCAAAGCAGGAGATCAGCTCCGAGAGGGGAAAGGCGGCCCAGACCAGGGCCGGCTTCAGGGCCAGCAGAAGGGCAGCGGCGGGGAGCAGGAGCAGGATCTGGCGCAGCAGGGCCACCAGAAGAGACCAGCGGCTGCGGCCCAGGGATTGAAAGGCGGAGCAGAAGATAATGCTGGTCCCGGAGAAGAAAAAGGAGAGGGCGATGATCCGCAGAGCGGGGGCCCCCATGGCCAGGGCCTCGGGGCTCGCCCGGAAGGCGGAGCGGAGCAGGGGGGAGGCCAGCAGGGAGAGCAGCAGGGCCCCGGACAGGGAGAGGACGGCGGTGAACTGCTGGCCAAAACGGACAGAGGCTGACACGCGCCGGAGTGCCCCGGACCCGTAGTTATAGCTCAAAATAGGGATCAGGCCGCTGCTGATGCCGAATATGGGCATGAAGATAAAGGTCTGGAGCTTGAAGTAGGCGCCCAGTACAAAGACCGCGGACTGGGACCACCGGGTCAGCAGCTGGTTCAGCCCCAGGGACATGAAGCTGTTCAGCGACTGCATCACCACGGCGGGGGCGGAGACGCGGCCCATCTCAGCCAGCATTTCCCCCCGGGGGCGGAAGCCCCGCAGGCGGATGGGGAGCTGGTGCCGGAGGCGGTACACCAGCCAGAAGCCGATCAACGCGCCGGAGATCTGACCGATGACCGTGGCTGCCGCGGCCCCCGCAACTCCAAGGTCCAGGACGAAGATGAAGATAGGGTCCAGGATCAGGTTGAGGATGGCACCCGAGCCCTGCACGATCATGAAGCCGGCGGGGCGGCCCATGGCCTGAAGGATGCGCTCCGTCAAAAACTGCATGCAGGTGCCGATGGACAGTCCGCAGCAGATCAGCAGGTACTGGGCCCCCTGCCGGGCGACGGAGGGGTCCTCTGTGGAGAGGCGCAGGAAGGGGGAGGCCCCTGTCAGGGCGAAAAGAAGGAAGAGGAGCCAGCAGAGTCCGTAAAGGAAAAACCCGTGACAGACCGCAGAAGCAGCCTGTTCCTGGTCTCCCTCCCCCAGCCGGCGGGAGAAAATGGCGCTGAAGCCCACCCCGATGCCAGAGCAGAAGGCCACCAGCAGCATCTGGATGGGGTAGGCGTAAGAGAGGGCCAGAAAGGCCTCGTCGCTGTACTGGGCCACATAGACGCTGTCCACCAGATTGTAGACGGCGCTGATGAGCATGGACAGCATGATGGGCAGGGACATAGTCACCACCAAACGGGGCACCGGCATGGCGCCCAGCATACCGTCATTGGACTGCCGCACAGAGCTCTCACCTCCTGTTTTACCGATATGGGGCGGCATCATGGCAGGGAACGGGTGTAGCGCAGGTCCACGCAGATGGTGTCCGGCGGGAAGGGGATGTCCTCGTGGGTCCCGTCCCAGGCAAACCCCATTTTTTCGTAGAAGCGGCGGGCGTTTTCATTCTCCCGCAGGACAAAGAGAAAGACCTGAAGATAGCCCTGGCCGCTCAGGCGGCGGAGGACTTCCTCCATGAGCTTGGTGCCATAGCCCTTCCTTTTATGGTCTGGGTGGGTATAAAAGGAGATGATCTCTCCCCAGCCCTCATATCCTCGGGAGTTGAACTTGCACACCGTACCTGCCTGGAGACCTGCATCGATCCGGGCGGGGCCGAAGGTGGCACAGCAGACGGGAATATCCTCATCGTATAATAGAAGGAGTTGATTGCGATTTGTTTTCAGATTTTCCCGGAATGTGGGGACCCAGCGGTCATCGGTGATCTCCCGGGCCATGAAGTCGGCGGGGATGGCGCCGGCGTAGGTGGTCCGCCAGCCCAGGGCGTGGATCAGGGACAGGGCGGCGAACTGCTCCTCTGTGCGGGCCTCTTCAAAATGAAGGCGGGACATGGACAGCGCTCCTTTCAGAATGTTCTGCTCTACTGTCTTCGATTATATCCGTCCGATTCCCGGTTGGCAAGGAGGAAAGCGCCGCTGGGCCCCCGCCGCCGAAGGGGAGGCCGGCCCCGGAAGGCAGAAAAACTGGACAGAAGGTGGAAATTGTACAAAAAGTCCTGAAAAAGGGGTGGAACGGGAAAAAGGCATACAATATATCCACCTTTTTGGAAAAAATGAGAGGTGAAAGAAGAATGAAATGGGAGGGAAATAAGAAAAAAAGGAAAATTCCCCTTGCTTTTTTGGACAAATTCACATAGTATTGGAGCAGATACCCCCACAGCAGGTCCGCTGCGTTGAGATGGGGGAAGCGGGTGGTGAGAATATGGAAATGGACTCCATTCAAAAGGTAGCCGGCGCAGAGCAGGAGAGCCAGGAGCGCCGGGAGGCGGCCGCGGCGGAGAGCCGGCGGACCGTGGCTGAGGCCCGGAAGGCAGCTGAAGAGCTGCTGGAGGAGGCCCGCCGCCAGGCGGGGGCTGAGACCCGGCAGATGCTGGCCCGGGCGGAGGCGGACGCCGCGGAGGAGACGAAGACCATCCTGGCGGAGGCGGAGCAGCGCTGCCAGGCGCTGAAGCAGAACGCCCGGACCCGTCTGGATCAGGCGGCGAAGCGCATCGTGGAAGGGGTAGTGAAGGGCTGATGGCGATCGTCAAAATGAAGCATCTGCGCCTGGCGGCCATGCAGTCGGACCGGGAGGCCCTGCTGCGGCTGCTTCAGGGGATGGGCTGCTTGGAGATCGAAGAGCCGTCGGTGGACTGGAGCGATCCGGAGTGGGCCGGGCTGAAGAGCCCGGACAGCGGGGCGCTCTCCGCCGCCCGGGAGGAGAAAAACGCAGCCCAGCACGCCCTGGAGGTGCTCAAGCGCTACGCAAAGGTGAAGGGGGGCCTCCTGAGCCCCAGGCCGGTGGTCTCCCCCCAGCAGTTTTTTGAGGAGCAGGCGTACCGAAGCGCCCTGGAGACCGCCAGAGCCATCAATGATGGGGAGCGGGAGCTGGCGGCGCTGAAGGCGGAGCGGGACAAGCGGGCTGCCCAGCGGGCCTCCCTGGCACCGTGGATCCCCCTGGAGCTCCCCCTTGACACGGCCTCCACCCGGGAGGTGGAGGTGCAGTTCGGCACGGTATCGGCGGAGACCCCCTTCCCCCAGCTGGCGGGGGAGGTGCAGGCAGTGAGTGAGCTGGCCCAGTTGACGCTGGCCAGCGCAGACCGGGAAAACCAGTATCTGCTGCTGATCTGCCACCGCTCCGCCTTGGACGAGGTGCTGGAGAAGCTGAAGGAACACGGCTGGTCCCGGGCAGTGTTCCGGGATCTGACAGGCACGGCGGCAGACAACGACCGCCGGCTGGAGCAGGAGATGGAGGAGCTGTCTCAGCGCAGGGCGGAGCAGGAGCGGCGGATCGCCGCCCAGGCCGGCCAGCGGGAGGCGCTGAAGCGGGCGGTGGACCGAGCCTCGGTGGAGATCGACCGTGAGGAGGGCAAGAGCCGCCTGGTGGAGACCCAGGTGGCCTTCTTCCTGGAGGGCTGGGTGCCGGAGGAGCGCTGGGACCAGCTGCGGCAGGCCCTGTCCGACTACCCCTGTGCCTGGGAGGTCCGGGACCCAGAGCCGGAGGAATATCCCCAGGTGCCGGTGCAGCTGAAAAACAACTGGCTCACCCGGCCGCTGAACATGGTCACGGAGATGTATTCCCTGCCTGCCTACGGAAGCGTGGACCCAAACCCCCTGATGGCCCCCTTCTTTATCCTGTTTTACGGCATCATGATGGCGGACATGGGCTATGGCCTGCTGATGATGCTGGCCTCGGTGGTGGTCCTGCGCCGGATGAGACCCAAGGGCACCATGAGCCACTTCTTCGGTCTGCTGGGACTGTGCGGCGTCAGTACCTTTTTGATGGGGGCGGTCACGGGAGGCTTTTTCGGTGACATGATCCCTCAGGTGCTGAAGATCCTGAATCCGGAGAGCACCTTCGTCTGGTTCTGGCCGCCCCTGTTCACCCCCCTGGATGACACCCTGATGATCCTGGTGGGGGCTATGGCCCTGGGTTTGATTCAAATCGTCACGGGCATGGCCATCAGCTTCATCAAAAAGATCAGGGAGGGGCAGATCCTGGATGCGGTATGGGAGGAGCTGACCTGGTGGATCGTCTTTGCCGGTCTGGCCCTGGCAGTGCTGGGGGTGACTAACGTGGTCATCATCCTGGGCGGCGTCATGGTGCTGGTGGGCTCGGGCTGGAACGCCAAGGGCTTCGGTAAGGTGACCGCCGTGTTCGGCTCCCTGTATAACCATGTGACCGGGTACTTTGGGGACATCCTCTCCTATTCTCGTCTCATGGCCCTGATGCTGGCAGGCAGCGTCATCGCCCAGGTGTTCAATACTCTGGGCGCGATCCCGGGCAACCTGGTGATCTTTTTCATCATCTCCATGGCAGGCAATGCCTTGAACTTTGCCTTGAATCTGCTGGGCTGCTATGTGCATGACCTGCGTCTGCAGTGCCTGGAGTATTTTGGAAAGTTCTATCAGGATGGCGGAAAGCCTTTCCGGCCTATGGCGGTGAACACCCGGTATGTGGATATCAAAGAACAATGATTTGAGGAGGATACAAAAATGGATATGTCACAAGTGGTAGAGTATGGACAGAGCATGACTTTCCTGGGCAGCATCGGCGGGCTGGCCCTGGCCCTGCTGGGGGCTGGACTGGCGGCTGTACTCAGCGGCATCGGCAGCGCAAAGGGCACCGGCCTGGCCGGCGAGGCGGGCACCGGCCTGCTGTGTGAGGATCCCTCCAAGTTCGGCAAGGTGATGATCCTTCAGGTCATCCCCGGCACCCAGGGCCTGTACGGCCTGGTAGTCTGGTTCTTCGCCATCTTCCGTATGGGCCTGCTGTCTGGGACCCTGCCTCAGCTGACCATCGCCCAGGGGATGCAGTATTTCGTGGCCTGCCTGCCTATGGCGCTGGGCGGCCTGTTCTCCGCCATCGCCCAGGGCCGTGTGGCCGCCGGCTCCATCAACATTCTGGCCAAAAAGCCGGATGACTGGTCCAAGGGCATGGTGCTGTGCATCACTGTGGAGTTCTACGCCATCCTCTCCCTGCTGGCCTCCATGCTGATGATCATCAACATCAGCGCCTGAGCGCCGGAAAGGAACAGCTATGGACGGACTTGAAAAGATCACGGCCAGGATCAGCGCCGACGCGGACGCGGAGATCCAGGCCATTCGGGACAAGGCCCAGGCCCAGGCGGAAGAACTGCTGGCCCAGGCCAGGGCCCAGGCGGAGAAGGAGAAGGGCGAGCTGCTCGCCCGGGGCCGCCGGTCCGCGGAGGAGCGGAAGGCCCGCCTGATCTCTGCCGCTCAGATGGAGGGGCGGAAGATGTCCCTGGCTGCCAAGCAGGAGGTGCTGGACGAGGCGTTCCGCCAGGCTCTGGAGGAGATGTGCTCGCTGCCGGAGGAGCAGTACATCCAGCTGCTGGCCCGCCTGGCGGTGCAGGCGTCCTCCACCGGCCGGGAGCAGCTGATCTTCTCCCCCAAGGACCGGACGCGCATCGGCAAGGCGGTGGTGATGGCGGCCAACGACGCTCTGGTGAAGCAGGTGGCCCCGGAGCTGCCCGACGCCATCACCGACTCCAAGGTGGGGGCCTTCCTGGGCAAGGTGGTCAACAGCGCTGCGGCGCAGATCACCGGCACCGGGCTTTTGACCCTGTCCGAGGAGACGAGGCCCATCCGGGGCGGCTTCATCATGGTGGACGGCCCGGTGGAGGTCAACTGCGCCTTTGAGGCCATGGTGCGTGCCCAGCGGGAGCAGCTGGAAAAGCCGGTGGCGGAGATCCTGTTTCAAAAGTGAAGAGTGAGGAGCGGAGCGGGGGAACGGAGGGTCCGGGTGCCCATTGCCAGATCCCGCAGGAAGCAAAGACTGCCCGCAGAGATACGCGCGGCGCTCTGCTCTGACCCGAAAGGGGTGGTATTTTGTCCCAGAAACGAGATACGGATTATTTAGCCGTCTCCACCCGCATCCACGCGATGGAAAACCGCATGCTGACCCGGGAACGGATGGAGCGGATGATCGACGCCAAGGACAGCGGCGAAGCAGCCAAGGTGCTCAGCGAGTGCGGGTACGGCGAGCTGACCCAGCTGACCTCGGCGGCGCTGGAAGAGCTGCTGGCCGATGCCCGGCGGAACACCTTCCGGGACATGACGGACTCGGTGCCTGACCGGCGGCTGGTGGAGGTCTTTCAGCTGAAATACGACTACCACAACGCCAAGGTGCTGATCAAGGCCCAGGCCATGGGGCTGGACGAGGCGCGTCTGCTCTCCCAGGGCGGGCGGTACGATCCCCAGCGGCTGCGGGAGGATTTCCTTCGGGATGACCTTCGGGACTGGGGCGAGGTGTTCCGCCAGGCGGTGCTCCGGGCCAGGGAGGTGCTGTCCGCCACCGGAGATCCTCAGCAGGCCGACCTGGTGCTGGACCGGGCCTGCTTTCAGGAGATGGAGAGCCTGGCACGGGCATGCGGCAGCGCTTTCCTGCAGGGCTATGTCCGCCTGTCGGTGGACGCCGCTAATCTGCGCGCCGCTGTCCGGGCAGCCCGGATGGGCAAGGGCAGCGAGTTTTTGAACCAGATCCTGCTCCCCGGTGGGAACGTATCGGAGCGCGCCCTGGCCGGAGCGAGACCGGAGGAACTGGCAGAGCGCTTCCGCAGCGGGCCCCTGGCCCAGGCGGCGGCGCTGGGGGCGGCCCGGACCCAGCCGGATTCTGGTCCTCTCACCGAATTTGAGCGCCTGTGTGATAATGCGGTCACGGGATATCTGGCCTCGGCCAGCCGGGTCCCCTTCGGGGAGGAGACGGTGATCGGCTATCTCTACGCCCGGGAGGCGGAGATCACCGCTGTGCGCATCATCATGGCGGGACGCATGGCCGGCCTGGATGGGGAGACCATCCGCAGCCGCCTGCGGGCCACCTATGTATAAGGGGGAGAGGAGCATGTATAAGATCGCGGTGGTGGGCGACCGAGACAGCGTGCTGGGCTTCAAGGCCCTGGGGCTGGAGGTCTGCCCTGCCCAGAGCGCGGACGAGGCCAGAGAGATCATCCACCGTCTGGCGAAAGAGAACTGTGCCATCCTCTACCTCACGGAGCAGCTGGCGGTCCAGCTCCAGAGTGAGCTTCAGCGCTATAAGGACGCCCTCACCCCCGCTATCATCCTGATCCCGGGCAAAGAGGGCTCCCTGGGGATCGGGATGGCCAATGTGAAGACCGCCGTGGAGCGGGCGGTGGGGGCGGATATCCTATGAGAGATGGATTCGGGACCTTCCGCAGGGCAGCAGCTGGGGAGGCGGAGCAGGTCTTTGACCTGATCCGGCAGCGGATCGCCTGGATGGATGAGCGGGGCATCCAGCAGTGGAACCACCCCGGCTACCTCAGGCGGTATCCCTTGGACTATTTCCGGCAGTGCGCTGAAGAGGGACAGCTCTACGCCCTGTGGACGGAGTGCGGCGCTCTGGCCGCGGGGGCCGTGGTGTTGGAGGAGGACCCGCGCTGGACCGGCTATGGCGGGAAAGCGCTCTATGTGCATAATCTGGCGGCCAGCCTCCACTTCTCCGGAGCGGGCACGGAGCTGCTCAGACGCTGTCTGGCCCTGGCCGCGGAGCGGGGGCAGGACTATCTCCGCCTGGACTGCGCCCGGGACAACCCGGTTTTGCATGATTATTATGAACGTTTTGGCTTCCGATTTGTGGCGCCTGTGGAGGACCAGGGGTATCTCGGGGATCTCCTTCAGTACCCCCTGAGGTCCCGGGACTGAGCGGGACGGCGGCACAGGAAGGATCAGAAAGAAGGTTTGAGCCAATGGGAAAAATCGTCAAGGTCTCCGGCCCGCTGGTGGTGGCCACCGGGCTCCAGGAGGCCAACATGGCCGACGTGGTCCGGGTGGGCGAGCAGGGCCTGATCGGAGAAGTGCTGACCATGAATGGGGACACCGCCTCCATCCAGGTCTATGAGGAGACTTCCGGCCTGGGTCCCGGGGCGGAGGTGGTCACCACCGGCGCCCCCCTGTCCGTGGAACTGGGCCCCGGCCTGATCGAGAACATCTACGACGGCATCCAGCGCCCGCTGGAGGTCATCATGGAGACGGTGAAGGGAAATAACCTCCCCAGAGGCGTGGAGGTGCCCGCCCTGGACCGGGAGAAGAAGTGGGATTTCCAGGCCGTGGTGGAGCCGGACACCCAGGTAGTGGGGGGCGACATCATCGGCACGGTGCAGGAGACCCCCTCCATCCTCCACAAGATCATGATCCCGCCCAGGATGCAAGGGAAGATCGTCTCCATCCAGTCCGGCTCCTACACCGTCACCGAAACAGTGGCCGTGCTGGAACGGGAGGACGGCTCCCGGGTAGAGCTGCCCATGATGCAGAAGTGGCCCGTCCGCGTGGGACGGCCCTATAAGCACAAATATCCCCCTGTGGTCCCACTGTCCTCCGGCCAGCGCATCGTGGACACCTTCTTCCCGGTGGCCAAGGGCGGCACAGCCGCCATTCCCGGTCCCTTCGGCTCGGGCAAGACGGTGATGCAGCACGCCCTGGCCAAGTGGTCTGATGTGGACATGGTGGTGTATATCGGCTGCGGCGAGCGGGGCAACGAGATGACCGACGTGCTGCGGGAATTCCCCGAGCTGGTGGACCCCCGCACCGGCGAGACCCTGATGAAGCGCACTGTGCTGATCGCCAACACCTCCGACATGCCGGTGGCCGCCCGGGAGGCGTCCATCTACACTGGCATCACCATCGCCGAGTATTTCCGGGACATGGGCTACGCCGTGGCCGTCATCGCCGACTCCACCTCCCGCTGGGCGGAGGCGCTGCGGGAGATGTCCGGCCGCCTGGAGGAGATGCCCGGCGAGGAGGGCTACCCCGCCTACCTGTCCTCCCGCCTGGCCCAGTTCTATGAGCGGGCGGGCTCGGTGTCCTGTCTGGGCTCTGAGGAGGACCGCAGAGGCTCCCTCACCGCTGTGGGCGCGGTCTCGCCCCCTGGCGGCGACCTGTCCGAGCCCGTGTCCCAGGCCACCATGCGCATCGTCAAGGTGTTCTGGGCCCTGGACTCCTCCCTGGCCTACCGCCGCCACTTCCCCGCCATCAACTGGCTCAACTCCTACTCCCTCTATCTGGACTCCCTGAAGCCCTGGTACGACGAGCACCTGGGCCCTGAGTTCCTCCAGAACCGGGAGTGGGCTATGGCGGTCCTCCAGGAGGAGGCCAGCCTGAACGAGATCGTCCAGCTGGTGGGCAAGGATTCCCTGTCCGCCAAGGACCAGATCACCCTGGAGACGGCCAAGATGATCCGGGAGGATTTCCTCCAGCAGAACTCCTTTGTGGACATCGATTCCTTCTCCGAGTATGACCGGCAGGAGAAGATGCTGGCCATGATCCGAAGCTATGACCGGCAGTGCCGGGCCGCCGCTGAGAAGGGCGGGGCGCTGGCCGAGCTGTTCACCATCCCCGCCCGGGAGGGCATCGGCCGGGCCAAGTCTGTCCCCGCCGACCGGTATGTGGAGGCCTATGCCCAGCTGGTCCGCCAGATGGAGGAGCAGATCTCCGCCGTGGCTGAGAAGGGAGAGGAAGCGCTGTGATTCGGGAATATAAGACGATCCAGGAGATCTCCGGCCCCCTGATGGTGGTGGACCATGTGCAGGGCGTCACCTATGACGAGCTGGGGGAGATCGAGCTGTCTGACGGTACCATCCGCCGCTGCCAGGTGCTGGAGGTCAACGGTGATTCCGCCGTGGTGCAGCTGTTTGAGAGCTCTGCGGGCATCAATCTGGCGGAGTCCAAGATCCGCTTTTTGGGGCACCCCCTCCAGCTGGGGGTGTCGGAGGACATGCTGGGCCGGGTCTTTAACGGCATGGGCCGGCCCATCGACGGCGGACCTGCCATCCTGGCTGACGAGTACCGGGATATCAACGGCCTGCCCATGAACCCTGCCGGCCGGGACTACCCCAACGAGTTCATCCAGACGGGCATCTCCACCATCGACGGACTGAACACCCTGGTCCGGGGCCAGAAGCTGCCAATTTTCAGCGGGTCCGGCCTGCCCCACGCCGCGCTGGCCGCTCAGATCGCCCGCCAGGCCAAAGTGCTGGATGGGGAATCCAACTTCGCGGTGGTCTTTGCCGCCATCGGCATCACCTTTGAGGAGTCGGAGTTCTTTGTCAGCGAGTTTAAGCGCACCGGCGCCATCGACCGCACGGTGCTCTTCACCAACCTGGCCAACGACCCGGCGGTGGAGCGCATTGCCACCCCCCGTATGGCCCTGACCGCTGCGGAGTACCTGGCCTTTGAAAAGGGGATGCATGTACTGGTCATCATGACCGACATCACCAACTACGCCGAGGCCCTGCGGGAGATCTCCGCCGCCAAGAAGGAGGTCCCGGGCCGCCGGGGCTACCCCGGCTATCTGTACACCAACCTGGCCACCATCTACGAGCGGGCGGGCCGCCAGCTGGGCAAGGAGGGCTCTATCACCCTCATCCCCATCCTGACCATGCCGGAGGACGACAAGACCCACCCCATCCCCGATCTGACGGGGTATATCACCGAGGGACAGATCATCCTCTCCCGGGAGCTGTTCCGCCGGGGCATCAATCCGCCGGTGGACGTGCTGCCCTCCCTGTCCCGCCTGAAGGACAAGGGCATCGGCGTGGGCAGGACCCGGGAGGACCACTCGGGCACCATGAACCAGCTCTTCGCCGCCTATGCCACCGGTAAGGAGAACAAGGAGCTGATGTCCATCCTGGGCGAGGCCGCCCTCAGCCCCACCGACCTGCTGTATGCCAAGTTCGCGGACGAGTTTGAAAAGCGCTATGTTTCCCAGGGAACAGAGGAGAACCGCTCTATCCAGGAGACACTGGACCTGGGCTGGGAGCTGCTGTCTATCCTGCCCACCGCGGAGCTCAAGCGCATCAAGCCGGAGCTGATCGAGAAGTATCTGCCCCAAAAGGGCTAAGGGGGGACCAGAATGCCTTCCACGACCATAAATCCCACCCGCATGGAGCTGACCCGCCTGAAGGGCCGCCTGCGCACCGCCCAGCGGGGCCACAAGCTGCTCAAGGACAAGCGGGATGAGCTGATGAAGCAGTTCATGGAGGTGGTGCGGGAGAACCGGGCCCTCCGCCGCCGGGTGGAGGAGCAGCTGATGCGCGCCCAGAGCTCCTTCACGGTGGCTGCCGCCGTCATGTCCCCGGAGATGCTGGAGCAGTCCCTGCTCTATCCCAAGCAGAGCGTAGAACTGGACATGACTTTTCAGAATATCATGTCGGTGGATGTGCCTCAGTACCACTTCAGGACCCGCAGCCAGGACCCGGGGGAGATCTACCCCTACGGCTTCGCCAACACCTCGGGAGAGCTGGATGACGCGGTCTCTGCCATGTCCCAGGTGTTCCAGGATATGCTGAAGCTGGCCGAGATCGAAAAGACCTCCCAGCTGCTGGCGGAGGAGATCGAAAAGACCCGCCGCCGAGTCAATGCCCTGGAGTATGTAAAGATCCCGGAGATGCAGGAAAATATCAAATATATCACCATGAAGCTGGACGAAAACGAGCGGGCCAACACCATACGCCTGATGAAGGTGAAGGAGCTCCTGCTCAGAGACGCCATTGAGGAGCGGAGAGAGGCCGACGCCAAGGCGGTGGAGGCCTTCGCCGGATACCCGGAGGGGTCGGCAGGCGTTTGACGCCCAGCAGGATCTGCATGAAAGAGCCCGGATGGGACCATAGGGTCCCATCCGGGCTTTTCGCAGCCCGTTCAGCTGTGCCGCTGAGAGTCGGACTGCGCCCGGGCCCGCTGGAGGACGAAACGCAGGAAGGCCTGCATAGAGGGGGGCTGCTCCTCATCCCGGCGATAGGCCATATAGATGGTGCGCTTGTAGAGGCGGTCCTTCAGGTGAAGGAGCTTCACCTGGCTGTTGTCCAGCACGTCCGTTTTGGCCACAATGGACACTCCGAAGCCGCTGGCCACCAGAGAGGAGATGCTGGCCTCTCCGGTGGCATTGCAGAATACCTGAGGCGTCCAGCCGCTCTGGGAGATGTACGCCATGATATCCCGGTAGATCTGGACATGGGGCATATAGGTGATAAAGGGGTAGGGGGCGAGCTGACTGAGCAGGATCTGGTCCTCCGCAGCCAGCGCATGGTCCGGCGGCACGATGGCCACCAGCTCCTGGTCCAGCAGGGGGACGAACTCTACCTCCGGCTCACCCTCCTCGTAGATACAGAAGACCACGTCATAGAGGAAGGTCTTCAGCCCGTCCAGCAGCTCCCGGGTGGGCAGCTCCCGGAAGCCGAAGGTGACCTGCTCATAGCCTGGCTGCTGGAGAAAGGCCCGCACCGTCTCGGGCATGAATTTGGGGGAGAGGGGGGCGATGTAGCCCACGTCGATGTGGCCCTGCCCCGGGAGGGCGGCCCGCTTCAGGGTGGCGTTCACAGAGTCCAGGCGGCCCAGGAGGGCGTCCACCTCCTTGAAATAGAGCAGGCCGTATTTGCTCAGTTCCAGGTGGCGTCCCTTTCGGAGAAAGAGGGGTACTCCCAGTTCCCGTTCCAGGCTGGCGATGGCGGCGCTGAGGGAGGGCTGGGAGATCATCAGCTGCTCTGCGGTCCGGTGGAAGTTCAACTGTCCGGCCGCTGCCCTAAAATAATAGAGTTGATTCAATGTCAAATTGCTGCCTCCTCCCAAAAAACACGGAAAAATATCCTATATATTCCCCTGCATTTTATTAAAGATTGAGAAATTTGTCAAGAAATAAACAAATATTGATAAAATTAAATCTATCAAAAAGGCAATGAATTGGTATTTTACTTTTTGCCGGCTTGGCTGGATAATAGAGACATGAAGAGGAAAAGAAAACCCGATTAGATTTGTGATAATACCCAAATGCAGAGCTTTAGAAATGAGGGATCGATATGGAGCGTTATCAGGATAAAGTGGTGCTGATTACCGGTGCGGGCGACGTGGCCGAGGCAGCCGCCAAGCGGCTGCTGTGTGAGGGAGCAAAGGTGGCTTTCTCTGACTTCTCCCAGGAGGCGCTGGACGCAGCCATCTCCGGGCTGAAGGCCGAGGGGTGGGACGGGGAGCGCCTTATGGGCATAAAGTGCGACGTGCGGAAGTATGAGGAGTGCGAGGCGGCGGTCAATGCCGTCCTGGCCAGGTGGGGGCAGATCGACACCCTGGTAGCCACCGCCGGCATCATCCGTCACTGTCCCATCGACGAGATGACTGAAGCCCAGTGGCAGGATGTTGTGGACATCAACCTCACCGGCGTGTTCCACGCGGTGAAGTCGGTGGTCCCCTCCATGAAGGAGCGGAAATACGGACATATCGTGGTCATCTCCTCCATTGGAGGTCGGACGGGCCGTCCCGGCGTGGGTGTCAACTACGCTGCCACCAAGGCCGGTGTGAACGGGTTGGTGATGTGCCTGGGCTATGAGCTGGGGCCCTGGCAGATCACGGTGAACAGCGTGGCCCCCGGCCCCCTGAAGGGAAAGATGTTCGCCGGCATGACCCAGGACCGTATCGAATCCCTGTCCGCCGGTATCCGCCTCCAGAGGATGGGCGAACTGAGCGACGTGGCCGCCGCCATCGCCTATCTGGGCAGCGACGACGCCGCCTGGACCACCGGCGAGGTGCTGGATGTGAACGGCGGCCTCCAGTATTGAGGCCTGCAGATCCTTTGTGCAAAAGCCGCGAAAACGGCGCTGATCCATAGCTGATACATAAAACGAGGAGGAAAGACAATGAAAAAAGCGATTGCCCTGATTCTGACCCTGGCCATGTCCCTGAGCCTGGCCGCCTGCTCAGGCGGTGGAAGCGGCTCCGGAGCCGCTTCCAATCCCCCGGCTGCTTCCGGCGGTAGCAGCACATCTGGTACGGTCTCTTCCGGTTCTGCTTCCGGGGCCTATGCGGATCTGGAGCCTGTGGAGCTGTCTCTGGCAGATGCTGCCGCGGTGGGGGCGGCTGGAGAGACTTTCGACCGCCTGTTTGCGGAGAAAGTGGAGGAGATCACTGGCGGAAAACTGACAGTCTATCTCTATCAGAATGGAGAACTGGGCAGTGACATGGACATACTTTCCCAGATGCAGGATGGACACCTTGATTTAGTGGGCTCCCAGATCGCAGCGGTCGTAAACTTTGTCCCTGAGATGGCTATTTTCGACCTGCCCATGGTGTTTGCCCAGTATGACGGCGAGACCATCGACCAGGTGCTCAACGGCGACAGCCAGACCCACGCCGCCATGTCCGCCGCCTATGAGACCGCCGGTCTGGAGCTGCTGGGCATCCAGCAGTACGCTACCTACCGCCTCACCACCGCCAACCGGGACTTGAAGACCTTGGCAGACTTTAAGGGGCTTCAGATCCGCACCATGGAGAACGGCAACCACATGGCCTTCTGGACTGCCATCGGCGCCGCCCCCACCCCTCTGGCCTGGGCTGAGGTGTTTATTGCCCTGCAGAACGGGACCATCGATGCCCACGAAAATGCGGCGGATACTGTTCTCGGGGCCAATATTCAGGAGGTGCAGAAGTACCTGGCCTGCACCAACCACATCCTGTACGCCAACCAGCTGTCCATGAACAAGGAGAAGTATGACTCTCTGGACCCCGCCTATCAGGCGGCTATCGTGCAGGCGGTGGAGGAAGCCATTGAGGAAATGAAACCTGAAATGAAGAATATTGATGAGACCAGCAAGCAGGCTTTGGTGGACGGGGGTATGACTCTCATCGAATATGATGATTCCTTCTATCAGGAGATCCTGGCGCTGGATACTGTCCAGGCCCTCTACGATAAGATCGATGCGGATGTAAATGGTCTGGGCACCACCCTTCAGGAGGAGCTTGCCGCCGCTCAGGGCTGATCTATCCCGCGATATTCCGCTTAGCAGCAGTTTCTTCCTGTTGCTCCTCTTAAACCGAATGCCTCTTTGCGGTCCGCTGGTCAGAGCGGGCCGTAAGGGGGCATTCCCCTTCCAGCAATCAAACAGACGGGCGAACGCCCCACAGAATAAGGAGGTCTCTCTTATGAGCAAGTTTTTTTCCCTGGCCTATCTGACTCTGCCCAACACCCACCCGGTGGATCAGATCGAGATCGCCGCCCAGTGCGGCTATGAGGGGGTGGGCCTGCGGACCATCTCCCAGCACCTGCCCGGAGAGCCGGACTACGCCCTGGCCAACGGCCGAATGTTCCAGATGGTCCGCGCTGCCCTGGAGCGCACCGGCGTGAGGCTGATGGACATCGAACTGGCCCGGGTGGCGGACGGGGTGGACGTAATGAGCTACGAGAAGGAGTTCGCCCTGGGGGCCGAGTTGGGGGCGAAATACGCTATCGCCAGCGTGTGGAGTGCGGACCGGGACTTCTCCCGGGTGCAGTTCGAGAAGATGTGCGATCTGGCGGACAAATACGGCATGAAGCTCAATCTGGAGTTCGTCCCCTTCTCAAACATCCCCGGCCTGACCGAAGCCCTGGCCTGGATGGACCTGATGGACCGGCCCAATGTGCAGGTGCTGGTGGACACTCTGCACGCCCACCGGGTGAAGGTCACCCCAGAACAGCTGCGGGAGGTAGCGGCAGAGCGATTCGGCTTCGTCCACCTGTGCGACGGTCCGGCCTTCATCCCGCCGGTGGACCACCCGGACATGGTGGGCGTGGCCCGGGGCGGACGGCTGTACGTGGGAGAGGGCGGCATCGACCTGGCGGGGATGCTGAAGAACATCCCTGATCCCCCCTACTATTCCATCGAGCTGCCCAACGCGGCGGAGGTGGCGATCCGGGGCAAGCTGGAGCACGCCAGACGCTGCCTGGAGACCGCCAAAACCTTCTTCGCGGCGCACCAGATCTGAAGAGAAAAGAGGCCCGGGATCTTCTGATCCCGGGCCTCTTTTTGGCGTTTGGTCAGTCCTGACGAGCGGCCAGGCGGCGGCTGCGGAACTCGGCGGCCGCGGTGAACAGCACGTCGGAGGAGGAGTTCAGTGCCGTCTCGCAGGAGTCCTGGACGACGCCGATGATGAAGCCGATGCCCACCACCTGCATGGCGATGTCGTTGGGAATGCCGAACAGGCTGCACGCCATGGGAATCAGCAGCAGGGAGCCCCCCGCCACACCGGAGGAGCCGCAGGCGGCGATGGAGGCTACCACGCTGAGCAGGAAGGCGGTAGGAAAGTCCACCGAGATGCCCAGGGTGTTGGCAGCGGCCAGGGTGAGGACCGAGATGGTGATGGCGGCCCCAGCCATGTTGATGGTGGCTCCCAAGGGGATGGAGACGGAGTACTTCTCCTCGTCCAGGCCCAGCTCCTTGCACAGCCGCAGGTTGACCGGGATATTAGCGGCGGAGCTGCGGGTGAAGAAGGCCATGATGCCGCTCTCCTTCAGGCAGCGGAACACCAGAGGATAGGGGTTGCGCCGGATGCACAGGAAGACCAGAATGGGGTTGACGATCAAGGCCACGAAGAACATGCAGCCCGCCAGGACGCAGAGCAGGCGGCCGTAGTCCATGAAGGAGGAGAAGCCGGTCTCCGATACCGTGGTGAACACCAGACCCAGGATGCCGAAGGGGGCGCAGCTGATGACCCAGCGGATGGCGGTGGAGAGGGCGTCAGACAGATCGCCCAGCACCTGCTTGGTGCGGTCGGAGGCGTCCCGCAGGGCGATGCCGAAGACCACAGCCCACAGCAGCACCCCGATATAGTTGGCCTCCGCCATAGCGGAGATGGGGTTGCTCACCGCGTTGTTGAGCAGGGTCTGGAGGATCTCGCCGATGCCGCCGGGGGCGCTGGAGGCGGCCTCCTGGGCCAGCGCCAGGGTGGAGGGAAACAGAAAGCTGGCAACCACCGCACACAGCGCAGCCAGAAGGGTGCCGATGAGGTAGAGCGCGATGACGGTGCTCATGTTGCTCTTGGCCCCTTTCTTGTGCTGTGCCAGGGAGTGCAAGACCAGGAAAAAGACAAGCAGGGGGGCCAGGGCCTTCAGCGCGCCTACGAACAGGGTGCCCAGGAGGCTGAGGAAGGAGGCGCCGGGCAGGAGGAAGCCCAGGACAGCGCCCAGGATCAGGCCGATCAGAATACGTTTGACCAGGCTGAGCTGGTTCCATTTGCAAAGCAGTTCCATGAAGAGGTTCCTTTCTGGCCAAAGGCCGGGGAATGGAGGGTGTTCCGCCGGAAGAGGACATCTGTCCGTCCGGACAAAGAGGCCAAAAAGAAAGACACGCTTAGAAGCGTGTCTTTCTTTTTGGAGCGAGTGACGGGGCTCGAACCCGCTACCTCCACCTTGGCAAGGTGGCGCTCTACCAGATGAGCTACACTCGCAACGACAAAGCATATTATAGCAGAAAATTTGTCGCTGTCAAGCATAAAATGAAAAAATTGAGAATGATCTCATTCCGCCCCGTCGGAGGAGGCGGAGGAGGTGCCGGGAACCTCCTCCGTCCCCTCCTGGCTGTCCGACGGCTCCCCGCAGGGGGGGACCGCCTGGGTATCCCACTGGTAGCCCAGGGCGGCCATCTCCCGGTCAGAGAGGAGGGGGTACTGCCCGCGGCTGTCCGCCCCCCGGGTGAGGTCCAGATGGCGATAGCCGCTCTCGGTGCGGACGACGTTCCAGAAGTGGGGTGACCCGTCCAGAGTGCCCGGTACCACCATGCCGGTCAGCTCCAGCCGTTGGGCCAACAGCAGGGCGGCCAGGGCAAGTCCCTCGCTGTCTGCTGCCCCCGCCACCAGGGCGTCATAAGCGCTGGCCCCCCCCTCCGGATCGTAGTGTCCGGCGTCCAGCACGGCGGCAGATACGGTCTGGATGGCCTCGTCCCCCTCGGTCCCCCAGATGGAGACCACGATCTCATTGGCGCGCCGGGCCAGGGCAGTCCGGCGGCGCTGGAGCTCTTTCTGCTCCAGGTGGTAGGTAAGCAGGACCTCCACGATGCGCTGGCGGCCGCTCTCCTCCCCTTGGGGATAGATATAGACCTGGGCCTCGGGCAGATCCAGGGCGGTGTCCGGACTGGCATAGTAGGCCTCCCGGAAGAGGGTTTGGATGTAGGTCTCGTCCCCCTCGAAGTAGCTGATGCGCAGGGCGGCCTCGGTGCCGAAGGAGGAGAGCAGGTCCTTGAGTTGGGAGCGGATGGCGGTGGCACCGGTGGCGGCCACGATGGCGGAGACCTGCTCCCGGGTGCGGCGGTAGGTGATCTCCACAGCGGCCTCATAGTAGGAGACAATAGGGGTCACATCATAGCGGATGAAGTCCACTGAATAGGCTCCCAGAGGGTCCTCCTGGACCACCTCCAGACAGGCGTTGGACAGGGACTGCTCCACATCCTGCTCGTAGTTGTACATCCGGACAGTGCCCTCCTCCTCACCCAGGGAGATGAGGTAGATCAGGGCATTGACCAGCTCCTGGTAGTTCTCCACCCGAAGGATGGAGGAGTCCCCCTCGGCAGGGGGCGTGGCGCTGTGGGGAGTCACGCTGGTGTAGCTGCGGGCGAGCAGTGAGGAGCACCCGGACAGCAGCAGGGACAGCGCGGCCACGGCCGCGCAGAGCCTCCATTTCATCAGATCCCTCCTCCCATGTTCACGCCGGGGCTCACATCCCCAGCGCCTCTCCGATCAGTACGACTTCCATCTCCTCTGTGGCATTGGGACGAGCCCAAAGAACCGCAAGCCCCCGGCAGATGCGCTCTGGGCTCTTGCAGTCATAGCACCGGTCTGCCTTGGCGGCGCAGGGGGTCCTGCACCCCATGGACTGTGCCCGCTTGGGGGCGGCCACGTTCCGGGCCCGCCACAGTGCCGCCTCAAAGTCGGGGGCGACCTTGTTGACACCCACCAGGAAGTAGACCTTCTGGTGGCCGTACAGGGTGGAGGAGACCCGGTTGCCGTTGCCATCGATGTTGACGATCTCCCCGGTCTCCGCCAGCGCGTTGGCGGAGGTGATGTACACATCGGTGAGGACGGCGTCCCTCAGGGCGCCCCCCTCCCAGTGCCAGACCACCTGGTTGTGGGCAGCCAGCCTGGGGTAGAGCCCCATCTCCTTCACCGTCATGGACCCGCCGATGCCCACCGTTTTTCCATCGATCTGGCCGTCCAGATAGGCGGCCGCCTCATCTGCGGTGGGGAAGTAGGTGGTGCGGAAGCCGCGGGCCTCCAGGTTGGCGCGGAGTTTTTCCAGATCTGCCATGGTGATACCTCCCTGAAAAAATGAATGGATCACAGGTCATGCTGGTGATAGCTGTGGAAGCCCTGGCCCAGCACCTCGTGGGCATCGCACACGATGAGAAAGGCGGAGGGGTCGGTCTCCTTTACCGCCCGCTTCAGGGCCACGATCTGCTTCTGCTTGAAGGCGCACATGAGCACGTCTTTTGCCTCCCCGGACCAGGCCCCGGCCCCCCGGAGGATGGTGACGCCCCGGTCCAGCTCCGTACTGATGGAGCGGATGATCTCCTGGGGGCGGTCGCTGATGATATAGGCCACCTTGGCGTTGTCCAGGCCGTAGAGCACCCGGTCGATGACCAGGGAGGAGATATACAGGGAGACCAGCCCGTACAGGGCGCTGCTCAGGCTGTGGAAGGCCAGAGCGGCCAGGGCGATGACCACCAGGTCCACCGCCATGACCAGGGTGCCCATGGGCAGATGGCCGAAGCGGAGCTTCAGCAGCCGGGCGATGAGATCGGTGCCGCCGGTGGTGGCTCCCTGGAGGAACACCATCCCAAGGGACAGCCCGATCAGCGCGCCGCCGAAGACGGAGGCCAGCATGGGGGCCATGGGCGGGAAGGAGTAACAGGCGGCCAGCAGGTCCACCCCCAGGGAGGTGGCGGCGGTGGCGAAGAGGGAGGAGGCCAGCAGCTTCCACCCCAGCAGCCGCCAGCCCAGCAGGAACAGGGGCAGGTTGAGGGCGATGACCGCACTGCCCACCGGGATGGCGGGGACGATGGCATGGATGATCTGCCCCAGGCCAGTCATCCCGCCCAAGGTGATCTGGTTGGGAACATAGCACCAGTCAAAGCCCAGAGCAAAGACAGCGGAGGCCAGTGTGATCCACAGATAGGGCCGGAAGGCGGCCCAGAGCTTGCCGGTGCGCACAAAAAAACTTCCTTTCCTTTTCTGGTTGGGCGGCGCGGCGGCTGCCCGGGACGGTGGTGTTACAGCAGGGTCATCTGCTCCTCTCCCCGGTCGGGCTCCCGAAGGAGGGCTCCCGCAATGGGCAGGGAGCGGGCCCGGTAGCGGGCGGCGTTGCGGATGGGGGTCTGAGCCAGGGGCAGGGCCTTCTCCACCCGGTATTTAGGCTTGAGGGACATGACGTTGACCCCCTGGGTGGTGCGGGTAGTCTTGGGGGAGAGGGCGGAGGTGTGGAAGATCATGCAGCGCCCCTCGGTGGAGTAGACCGCCATCTCCTGGTCCTCCTCCAGCAGGAAGGCGGAGACCAGGGGGGCCTTGTCGGAATAGGCCCCGGTGAGCTTTTTCCGGCGGGTCTGGGTCTGGTAGGCGGACAGTTCCACCCGGGCCGCCTTGCCGTTGTCAAAGAAGAAGAGCAGCTGGCGGCGGTAGTCCCCGGGGATGCAGGCCCAGACCACCCGCTCCTCCTGGTCCATGGCAAGCTTGGTGGGCAGGTAGTCCCCCAGCACGCTGGCCTTGGTGTCCTCAAATTCGCTGAGCCGGGTCTTATAGCACTGCTGCCTGTCGGTAAAGACCAGCAGCTCGTCCCGGTTGGAGGCCTCCCAGGTAAGGAAGGGGCCGTCGCCGTCCTTATACTTCTGCTCGCCGGACATCCGCAGGGACTGGGGGGTGATTTTCTTCAGATATCCCTCCCGGGACAGGAAGAGATTCACCGGGTAGTCGGGGACCTCCTCCTCAGCGGTGAGCAGCTCCTCGGTCTGGTGGTCATAGACGATATCGGTGCGGCGGGGGAGGGCGTACTTTTTCTTGACTTGCTCCAGCTCACCGATGATGACCTGACGGATACGGCGGGGGCTGTTCACCAGGTCCTGGAGGTCAGCGATCTCCTCCTCCAGGGAGTCCACCTCCTGGGTGCGCTTGAGGATGTACTCCTTGTTGATGTTCCGCAGGCGGATGTCGGCTACGAACTCGGCCTGGATCTGGTCAATGCCAAAGCCGATCATCAGGTTGGGCACTACCTCCGCGTCCTCCTCGGTCTCCCGGATGATGCGGATGGCCCGGTCGATGTCCAGCAGGATGCGCTTGAGGCCCTTGAGCAGGTGCAGCTTCTCCTGCTTCTTCTTCAGGGAGAAGTATGTGCGGCGGCGCACGCAGTCGCTGCGCCAGGCGGTCCACTCCTCCAGGATCTCCCGCACCCCCATCACCCGGGGCATCCCGGCGATGAGGATGTTGAAGTTGCAGGACTGGCTGTCCATCAGGGGGGTGGACTTGAACAGCTTGGCCATCAGCTTGTCCGGGTCAGTGCCCCGCTTCAGGTCGATAGTCAGCTTCAGGCCGGACAGGTCGGTCTCGTCCCGCATGTCGGCGATCTCACGGATCTTGCCCGACTTGATGAGCTCAGCCACCTTGTCCATGATGGCCTCCACGGTGGTGGAGTAGGGGATCTCGTAGACCTCGATGATGTTGTCCGCCTTGAGGTAGCGCCACTTGGCGCGCACCTTGAAGGAGCCCCGTCCGGTGCGGTAGATGGAGGCCAGCTCCGAGGCGTCGTAGAGCAGTTCACCGCCGGTGGGCAGGTCGGGGGCCTTCAGGGTGGACATGAGATCGTGGTCCGGGTCCTTCAGATAGGCGATGGTGGTGTCGCACACCTCCCCCAGGTTGAAGCCGCACAGGTTGCTGGCCATGCCAACGGCGATGCCCTGGTTGGCGGAGACCAGCACGTTGGGAAAGGTGGTGGGCAGGAGGGTGGGCTCCTTCAGCTTGCCGTCGTAGTTGTCCACAAAGTCCACGGTGTCCTGGTCGATGTCCCGAAACAGCTCGGCGCAGATGGGGTCCAGCCGCACCTCGGTGTATCGGCTGGCGGCCCAGGCCATGTCTCGGGAGTACACCTTTCCAAAGTTGCCCTTGGAGTCCACAAGGGGGTGGAGCAGGGCCCCGTAGCCCCGGGAGAGGCGGACCAAGGTGTCGTAGATGGCGGCGTCCCCGTGAGGGTTGAGCTTCATGGTCTGGCCTACTACGTTAGCGCTCTTGGTACGGGCCCCGCCCAGCAGTTTCATCTGATACATGGTGTAGAGCAGCTTCCGGTGGGAGGGCTTGAAGCCGTCGATCTCCGGGATGGCCCGGGAGACGATGACCGACATGGCATAGGGCATATAGTTGATCTCCAGCGTCTCGGTGATGGGCTGCTCCAGCACCTCGGCCCGCAGGCCCATGACGTTGGGGTTGGTTACCTTGGGTTTGGTCTCGTCGGGGTTTTTCTTCTTTGGCATAGGGATATCCGTCCTATCTTCTGCCCCAGCTTAGGGGGACATTTTCAATCAAACACTGAAAGAGATCACGCATCTGCCCGATATAGAGGGATCAGGCTGGCAAAACAAATGCTCAAAGATCCAAAGATTTGAGTACATAAAATAAGATCCTGGTCGAACCGCAGAAAAAACCACAGAAGAAAACCTGTGGGGCAGAGCGTTCCATTGAGCAAAAACAGAGCTCCGAGGATCTTTTTCCAGTAATCCCATACGGCGGAGGAAACTTTCCGACTTGTCCAGGCGGAAGGCATTCCGCTGGCCGTCAGAAAGGATACACCGAATAACAGAGAGAAAATGGTCATGCAGGCGTACAGAGCGGGGAGAGAGGGAAAACTGTGTGAGAAGACATTCAGAAAAGCGATGGATGCCAGTGTATAAAAAAAGAGATGTGTGAGCCGTTTCATATCACCCCTCCTTGGGTGCGTACGCCATCCCAAAGGGCGTTGCGGCCAGGCCGCCCTTTCCCGTCTCCCGGAGGGAGGGGGGCAGGGAACGGCCCACCTCTGCCATGGCCTCCAGAACCTGGTCTGGGGGGACCCGGCTCTCGATGCCGGCCAGAGCCATCTGGGCCGCCGAAAGGGCGTCCATGGCCCCGATGACGTTGCGCTTGACGCAGGGGACCTCCACCAGCCCGCCCACAGGATCGCACACCAGCCCCAGCAGATTCTTCACAGCCATGGCGCAGGCGTGAGCCATCATGGAGGGAGTGCCGCCCCGGAGGTGGACCAGGGCGGGGGCGGCCATGGCGGCGGCAGAGCCGATCTCCGCCTGACAGCCGCCCTCGGCCCCGGAGATGGAGGCCCGGGCGGCGATGACCATTCCGAAGCCGGAGGCCACATACAGGGCCTGGACCAGCTGCTCCCTGGAGAGAGAGAAGTGCCGGGCGCAGGGGAGGAGCACCGCGGGCAGCACGCCGCAGGCCCCCGCCGTGGGGGCGGCCACGATGCGCTTCATGCAGGCGTTGCACTCCCCCATCCGCAGAGCCCCGGCCATCACCTGGGAGAGAAGGGGGCCGCACAGGGGGTCCCCGGCGGCGTACAGGGTCATTTTGGCCCCGTCACCCCCAGACAGGCCGCTGTGGGAGCGGTCCTGGGCCTGATAGCTCTCGTCCGCCTGCACCATGGCGTCCAGCATGGCCCCCATCCGCTCCAGAGAGCGGGCGCGGGGCAGGTCCTGCCGCCGGCAGTCGGATTCCAGAATGTTTTCCCAGAGGGGCAGGCCGGACTGTTCCGTATCCTGGAGCATCTGGGCGATGGAGTCAAAGGCGATCAAAGGGGCACCTCCTGTTCTTCCGGGGTGTAGCGGGTGACCCGCAGGATGCCGGGCAGGGCCCGCACGTCCCGGGCGGCGTCCTCGGGGATGGGCTGGTCGCACTCGATGACCATGACGGCGCTGCCGCCCCGGCCGCCCCGATTGAGCTGGAGGGTGGCCACGTTGAGGCCCCGCCCGGCCAGCACGCCGGTGACCTGACTGACGCAGCCGGGCTGGTCGGTGTTGTGGACCACCAGGGTGGGCAGCTCCCCGCTGAAGGAGGTGTGCAGTCCATCCACCTGAAAGACCCGGATGCGCCCGCCCCCAGGGGAGGAGGCCCCCACCTCCAGCTGTCCGCCCCCGGCATCCTCAAGACGGATGAGGGCGCTGTTGGGGTGGACGTCCCGCAGGACGCAGGTGCCGAAGGAGAAGGACAGCCCCCGCTCCCGGGCCAGACGGAAGCTGTCTGGGACCCGGCCGTCGGCCGGGGAGAGGCCCAGCAGCCCGGCCACCAGGGCCTGGTGGGTGCCGTGGCCCTCTCCGGTGGAGGCAAAGGAGCCGTGGAGCAGCAGCTGGGCCCGGACGGGCTCCTGCCCCAGCAGAGCCCGGGCCATGCGGCCGATGCGCACCGCCCCCGCCGTGTGGGAGCTGGAGGGCCCCACCATGACGGGACCCAGGATGTCGAACAGGTTCATAGGTGTGTTCCTCCGCTGCGATCTCATGTGAAGTAAAGCAATAAAAGAAAGAGAAACATCAGGCAGGAAAGGCCGATCACAAAGCGCCCCAGCCATCTGGCCAGCCGACGGCGGTCCTCCGGCGTGTCGTCGGCAAGTCGCCTGCCGTTTTTGACCAGATAGATGCCTCCGTTCTTAAAATAGCAGAGGGCCTGAATTGCAGCGTCAGTCCTGTACAGGATGATGCCCAGCAGGAGAAAGAAGATACACAGGATGGAAAATCCAAACATCACAATGGAATCGTCTGACATTGGGCCTCTCCCTGCCGCTCGTGATGAGATGATTACGAGATGTCCGCCAGCTCCAGATATTTGTAGCCGTTGTCCGCGATGTGGCTCTTGCGCCCCTGGAGGTCATCCCCCAGCAGCAGGTCAAAGACCTGGGCGGTGCGCTCCACGTCCTCCGGCATCACCTTGATGAGCCGGCGGGTCTCAGGGTTCATGGTGGTCAGCCACATCATATCGGGCTCGTTCTCGCCCAGGCCCTTGGAGCGCTGCACATCGCACTTTTTTCCCTCCAGAGAGGCGACGATGTCGTTTTTTTCCTTGTCTGAGTAGGCAAACCAGGTCTTTTCCTTACAGGTGATCTCGTACAGGGGGGACTCCGCGATGTAGACATAGCCCTGCTGGATCAGGGTGGGGGTTAGACGGTAGAGCATGGTGAGGATCAGGGTGCGGATCTGGAAGCCGTCCACGTCGGCATCGGTGCAGATGACCACCTTGTTCCAGCGCAGGCTGTCCAGGTCAAAGGAGGCCAGGTCCTTCACGTGCTTGTCCTGGACCTCCACTCCGCAGCCCATGACCTTGAGCAGGTCGGTAATGATCTCGTTTTTGAAGATCTTGGCGTAATCCGCCTTGAGGCAGTTGAGGATCTTGCCCCGGACGGGCATAATGCCCTGGTACTCCGCGTCCCGGCTGAGCTTCACCGCCCCCATGGCGGAGTCTCCCTCCACGATGTAGAGCTCCCGGCGGGACACGTCCTTGGTGCGGCAGTCCACGAACTTCTGCACCCGGTTGGAGATGTCCATGGAGCCGGACAGCTTCTTTTTGATGTTCAGGCGGGTCTTTTCCGCGGTCTCCCGGCTGCGCTTGTTGATGAGCACCTGCTCGCAGATCTTGTCTGCGTCGAAGGGGTTCTCGATGAAATAGACCTCCAGCTGGGCGCGGAGGAAATCGGTCATAGCCTCCTGGACGAATTTGTTGTTGATGGCCTTTTTAGTCTGGTTCTCGTAGCTGGTCTGGGTGGAGAAGTTGTTGGAGACCAGCACCAGGCAGTCCTGGATGTCGTTGAAGCTGATCTTGCCCTCCGACTTCTGGTACTTGCCCAGCTGCTTGAGCCGGGCGTCGATGGCGGAGACGAGGGCGGATTTCATGGCCTTCTCCGGGCTGCCCCCGTGCTCCAGCCAGGAGGAGTTGTGGTAGTGCTCCACGATGGACACCCGGTTGGAGAAGCAGAAGGAGACCGACAGCTTCACCTTGTACTCCGGCTTGTCCTCCCGGTCCCGGCCCTTCCGCTCGGTCTGCCAAAACACCGGCTGGGTCAGGGGATTTTCCCCGGCCAGTTCAGTGACATAGTCCAGGATGCCGTTGTCATAGCGGAAGTCGGTGGTCTCGAACTTCCCACCGGTCTGGTTGCGGAAGCGGAAGGTGACGCCGGAGTTGACCACAGCCTGGCGCTTCATCACGTCCAGGTAGTACTCCACGGGGATGTCGATGTCGGTAAAGACCTCCAGGTCGGGCTTCCAGCGGAAGGTGGAGCCCGTCTTTCTGCCCCGGTCAGTGGGTTCTTTGTGGAGCCCGCCGATATTCTCCCCCTTCTCAAAGTGGAGGGTGTATTTGGAGCCGTCCCGGTAGATGGTTGCGTCGAAATACTCGCTGGCGTACTGGGTGGCGCAGGAGCCCAGGCCGTTGAGGCCCAGGGAATACTCATAGTTGTCGCCGTCCCCGCCGTACTTGCCGCCGGCGTACAGCTCACAGAACACCAGCTCCCAGTTGTAGCGCTGCTCCTTTTCGTTCCAGTCCACCGGACAGCCCCGGCCGAAGTCCTCCACCTGGATGGACTTGTCCTCGAACCGGGTGACGATGATGAGATCGCCGTGGCCCTCCCGGGCCTCGTCGATGGCGTTGGACATGATCTCAAACACGGCATGCTCGCAGCCCTCCAGCCCGTCGGAGCCGAAGATGACGCCGGGGCGCTTGCGGACCCGGTCGGCCCCTTTTAGGGCGGAGATGGATTCGTTGCCGTAGCTGGGTTTCTTCTGAGCCATAGTAATAAAGATCCCTCACAGTACAATGCGGCGCGGGACCGCGCAAAATAACAATTATAATAATACCCCATTTGGGCGGAGAAAGTCAAGAAAAGGGCGGAGCGGCCCGGGACAGAAAAAAGAGGCTGGGAGACAGACAAAAAGGGAAAGAATGGACGGGGCGGGAATAAAAAGAGGGGAAATGCCCCAGACTGAGGAGGAAAGGGGCGGGATCTTTGGAGAATTTCTGGGTAGCCGAGGAGAGCGAGGGCATCGGGGAGGCGGTGCGCCGGCAGCTGGGGGAGCGGGACCGGCGCACGGCAGCGGGAGGATCACCCTGGCTGCTGGTGGTCTCCCCCCGGGCAGCGGAGCGGAGGAGGCAGCTGCCCACTGGGGGCCGGACGGTGCTTCTGCCCGGCGGAGCGGGGGGGCTGCTCTCCGGGCTGGACCCCGCGGCGGCGGTAAGCTACGGCACCGGGCCCAGGGACACCCTGACCCTGTCCAGCCGGGAGGGGCGGCAGCTGTGGTGCGCCATCCAGCGGGAGCTGGTGACGGTGGAGGGACGGGTGGTGGAGCGGCAGGAGCTGCCCCTCCGCCTGCCGGATCACATGTCTCCCCTGTCTGTACTGGCGGCGGCGGGGGCCCTGCTGCTGCTGGGGGTGCCCCCGGAGGAGCTGGGCCGGGACCGCGGGGCGGTCAGGGGCGGAAAGGGATGAAAGACCGGCGGCCGGAGGTGTCCCCTCCGGCCGCCGCACCCGTGTTACGGTTTTTTCATGGTCAGGCTGATGCGCTTTTTCTTCTCGTCCACCTCCAGAACCCACACCGTGACCACATCTCCCACGGAAAGCAGCTGGGAGGGGTGCTTCACCCGCTGGGGCAGCTTGCTGATGTGGACCAGCCCATCCTGATGGACCCCGATGTCCACAAATGCCCCGAAGTCGATGACGTTGCGCACCGTCCCCTGGAGCTCCATCCCGGGCTTCAGGTCCCGGGCCTCCATCACATCGGTGCGCAGGATGGGGGCGGGCAGCTCGTCCCGGGGGTCCCGGCCGGGCTTCATCAGCTCCTTGATGATGTCCGCCAGGGTGGGGACGCCCACGCCGCACACCCGGGCCAGCGCCTCCAGGCCCATGGCCTCCGCCTTCTCCTTCAGGGCCCCCATGGCCCCCGCCCTGACGTCGGACAGGGTGTAGCCGCACTGGGCCAGCAGCGCCTCCGCGGCGGCGTAGCTCTCCGGATGGACACCGGTGTTGTCCAGAACGGAGGCGCTCTCCGGCACCCGCAGGAAGCCGGCGCACTGCTCAAAGGCCTTGGGGCCCAGCTTGGGCACCTTCAGGACCTGCCTGCGGGTGGTGAAGGCCCCGTTCTCCTCCCGGTATTTCACCAGGTTTTTGGCAGTGGCGGCGGTGAGGCCGGACACCCGCTGGAGCAGGGAGGGGGAGGCGGTGTTCACATCCACGCCCACCGCGTTGACGCAGTCCTCCACCACGCCGTCCAGGGCCTCGCCCAGCCGGGCCTGGGGCATGTCGTGCTGGTACTGGCCCACGCCGATGGCCTTAGGGTCGATCTTCACCAGCTCAGCCAGAGGGTCCTGGAGCCGCCGGGCGATGGACACGGCGGAGCGCAGGTTCACATCGTACTCAGGGAACTCCTCGGCGGCCAGCTTGGAGGCGGAGTAGACCGAGGCCCCGGCCTCGCTGACGATCATATAGCTCAGGCCGCCCCCCAGTCTGTGGATCAGCTCCACCGCCATCTGCTCGGTCTCCCGGCTGGCGGTGCCGTTGCCGATGGCGATGTGCTCCACGCCGTGCTTTCTCACCAGATGGGACAGCTTGGCGATGGCCTCCTGTTTCTGCCGCTCCCCATAGGTGGGGTAGACTACCGCCGTGTCCAGCACCTTGCCGGTGCCGTCCACCACCGCCACCTTGCAGCCCATGCGGTAGCCCGGGTCCAGCCCCATGGTGACCCGCCCCTTCACCGGGGGCTGCATCAGCAGGGGCTTCAGGTTCAGGGCGAAGTTGTGGATGGCACCCTCGTCCGCCTGCTCAGTGAGGTGGGCGCGGATCTCCCGCTCCATGGAGGGCTGGATCAGGCGGTCATAGGCGTCGTCCGCCGCCGCCCGGACAAAGTCCATGCAGGCCGCGCCGGGCACCACGGCCCGGCGCACCGCCACGTGGGCGGTCTCCGGGTCCAGCTCCACCGTGACCTTGAGCACCCCCTCCCGCTCACCTCGGTTGACGGCCAGCACCTGGTGGCCCTGGGCCCGGCCCACCGGGACCTTGAAGTCATAGTACAGGCGGTAGACCGTGTCCTCCGGCTCCTTGGCCGCAGCCCGGGAGGCCAGCATGCCCCGGCGCAGATACAGCTGCCGCAGCTCCCTGCGGATGTCAGCGTCGTCGGAGATCTCCTCGGCCAGGATGTCACTGGCCCCCTGGAGGGCGTCCTCCGCCGTCTCCACCCCCTTGTCCGGGTCCAGAAAGTCCAGGGCCGCCTGACGGGGGTCCACCGCCGGGCCCTGAGCGGAGAGCAGCCGGGCCAGGGGTTCCAGCCCCTTCTCCCGGGCGATGGTGGCCCGGGTGCGCCGCTTCTGCTTATAGGGGCGGTACAGGTCCTCCACCTCCGCCAGAGTGGCGGCCGCAGCGATGGCGTCGGAGAGCTCCTGGGTGAGCTTGCCCTGGTTCTCGATAGCGGCGGCGACCTCCCCCTTCCGGGCCTCCAGGTTCCGCAGGTACTGAAGGCGGTCCGCCAGCCGGCGCAGCAGCTGGTCGTCCATGGAGCCGTGGAGCTCCTTGCGGTAGCGGGCGATAAAAGGGATGGTGGCACCCTCGTCGATGAGGGTCACCACATTTTGTACATGCTCCGGAGAGCGTTCCAGCTCCCGGGCGAGCGTTTGAAGGATGGCGTCCATGCAAAAGTCTCCTTGGTTCAGAAATCCCTCCCAGTGTAACCGAATTGGAAGAAAAAGTCCAGGGGGAAAGGGTCACCAGGTGATATGGATCTCCCACTGGTCCCACTCCCCGTCCCAGGTGAGAGTGAGAAAACAGTCCTCCGCCTGAACGGCCTCCCCTTCCCGGAGCCCCCAGACGACCGTGTAGTCCTGGTTCTGGTCCAGCATCTGGAAGCGGCCCAGAGACTGGTCCGGCCTGTGGCGGAGGCAGTAGAGAGGATGGGGGCCCGGGTCATCCGCGAAGCGGACGATGCCCGTCCGGGCGGTGGAGGAGCACTCGCTGTGCATGCCGGTCCTGATGTCCAGCATGGAGACGCCGTCGGAGTGACAGTGGCGGTAGACGGACAGGGGCTCCAGATAGCCGCCCCTGGTGTCCAAGATGTAGGTCTCGCCGTTGCTGATGAAGTAGTCCTGGCACAGGGGGCAGAAGGCACCGTTGGACACGACGAAGTACAGGCCGGTGACCAGAAGGAAAAGCGCGGTCAGCCCCAGGACCATAACGTCGAATTTGGTGGGCTTGAATTTTTTCATCCGGATTCCTCCCTCAAAGACAACAGTTTTCTGTAAAGCACGCCCTCCTGCAGAGCCCGGTGCCCCTGTCGGGCGGCGTGCCGTTTTCCCCAAAGCCTTCCCCCTCTGGGGGGAAGGTGTCACGGCGCTTGCCGTGACGGATGAGGGGTCTTCCTTCCCGTGTCCCAGCCGTGGGATGGCGAAAGGGGTTCCGCCCTGCGGGGCGGGTCCCTTTCCCAGCGATGGGAAAGGAACCAAAGGATCGCCGGGGGACACTCCCGGCGGGACCACGGCTCCACGTGCGTTCCGCCTGGGTCCCACAGTCCGCTTTCCCCCGGTCCCCCAGGCACGTGAGCCACCGAGCGGAGTTGTCTGAAACCTGACCGGCGCGGCAATGCTTTCGCACTGACCAGCGCCTTGCGCCGCTGCCGCTGATGCCCTGCGTCATTTGGGTCCATGCGCTGTGCCAGCTTTGCGCCTAGTGTTTCCGGCCTGGCAGGGGTTGCGGCCCCCTGTTCGCGTTGCTGCCGCGAGTGCGTTCAATGGGAGCGGCCCAACGATAATCTTGCACATTTGCTCAAGATACATGATATAAGAGGGAGGGCTGTCCAGGAAGATATTCACAATGCATATATATGCAGTTTGAATATCTGGTAAAAAATCTCAGTCAATTTATAATGATATGCAGAGGTTTAGCTTATGAACTCTGCATATCACCGCCTATACAGAACATTAGGCATCAATATTGCCTATTATCGAAATATGAAAGATATGAGTCAGGAACAGCTCGGAGACAGGTTGGAGATCGACCAGAGCCATGTCAGCAAAATCGAGAGGGCTTCCATCGGGATATCCATGGATATGCTGTGTGACATTGCAAAGGAACTGGGGGTAGAACCGTACCTCCTGCTGAAACCGAAGGATTGAAAAGGAAAATAAAGTTGGGACCGGGCCGTCTGCATCACCAGACGGCCCGGTCCTATTGTTTTGTGCCGCCCCTAAAGCCTTCCCCCCTCAGGGGGGAAGGTGTCACGGCGGATGCCGTGACGGATGAGGGGTCTTTCTTTCCGCGTCCCAGTCACAGGATAGGGAAAGGGGGTCCGCCCTGCGGGGCGGACCCCCTTTCCCCTGAATCTCCCACTGTCCCCGAGGAGAAAACCATGGTATAATGAAGGACAAGAGACCCCTGAAACAAAGACAGAACAGGAGGGACTGCTGTGAGGACATTGGAGGATATCAACGCCGAGCTGGAGCAGGTGCGGCAGAAGCTGGACCGGGCCTGGAAGCTGTCCGCCGTGATGGAGGATCTGAAGGCCCAGCATGAGGAGCGCAAGCGGGCGGCGGAGGAGGCACTGAAGGTGCTGTACCGGGAGCAGGAGGATGTGGAGGAGCTGGAGCGGCTCTCCTTTGCCTCCTTCCTGGCCAGAATTCGGGGGGAGCAGGCGGAACGGCTGGACCAAGAGCGGAGGGAGGCGGTGGCGGCCAAAGCCCGCTATGACGCGGCCCGCCGTGATCTGGAGGATCTGGAGGCCCGCTTTCAGGCGGCCCAGAAGGAGCGGGCGGGTCTGGAGGGCCTGAGGGGGCGCTGGAAGGCCCTGATGGAGGAGAAGGAGGAACTGCTCTGCCAGGCGGGAGGGGAGCGGGCGAAGCGCCTGATCCAGATCGGCTGTGATCTGGACAGCCTGGGCTCCCAGATCCGGGAGCTGGATGAGGCCATATGTGCGGGGAAAGATGTGGGCTATGCTCTGGACCAGATGATCGGCCAGCTGGACTCGGCGGCAGGCTGGGGCACCTGGGACATCCTGGGGGGCGGCATGCTGGCCACCATGGCCAAGCATGGACGTATGAACGATGCGCAAAACGCGGCTTTCCAAGCCCGACAGGCCATAAGCCGCTTCCGCACCGAGCTGGCCGACGTGTCCCAGCTCCGGGTGCCCGACCTTCAGGTGGGGGAGTTCACTTCCTTTGCGGACTATTTCTTCGACGGATTGTTCGTGGACCTGTACATCCAGGACAAGATCGGGACGGCCCGGCGTTCCGCGGAAGAGACGGCGGCCCAGGTGGAGGACCTGCTCTCCCAGCTGCGCCGGGAGCGGGACCGGACAGCGGAGCGGGCCGCCGAGCTGGAGCGGGAGCGGGAGAGACTGCTGGCCGGCATGTGAGGACAGCGGCCAGGAAGGAGCATGGATATGGAACAGGAGCAGAGGACCCTGCAGAAATGGGTCGATGAGAGCAGACGCATCGTCTTTTTCGGCGGGGCGGGCGTGAGCACGGAGTCGGGCATCCCCGACTTCCGCAGTGTGGACGGGCTGTATCACCAGAAGTATGACTATCCCCCGGAGGAGATCCTCAGCCGCAGCTTTTTTGATGCCCGGCCGGAGGAATTTTACCGCTTTTACCGGGAGAAGATGCTCTGCCTGGACGCCCAGCCCAACCCGGCCCACCGGAAGCTGGCGGAGCTGGAGGCGGCGGGGAAGCTGACCAGTGTGGTGACCCAGAACATCGACGGACTGCACCAGCGGGCGGGCTCCCGGCGGGTGTGGGAGCTCCACGGAAGCGTCCACCGCAACCACTGCATGAGGTGCGGCAGGGCCTATCCCGTGGAGTTCGTGCGGGACAGCGGAGGTGTGCCCCGATGTGCCTGCGGGGGCATCGTCAAGCCCGATGTGGTGCTCTATGAGGAGCAGCTGGACGGGCATACCCTGCAGGGGGCTCTTTCGGACATCCAGGGGGCGGATATGCTCATCATCGGCGGCACTTCACTGGCGGTGTACCCCGCCGCCAGCCTGGTGAACTACTACCGGGGGCACCGCCTGGTGCTCATCAACAAGTCCCCCACCCCCTACGACGCCCACGCCGACCTGGTGATCGCCGGCCCCATCGGGGAGATCCTGGGCGGCGTAGCGGTGGTGTGAGGGCGCGGGATGAAAAACGGCCGCCTGTTTGAGCTGCTCTATCTGCTGGTGGAGCGCCGCGCCCTCACCGCCGGGGAGCTGGCGGAGCGCTTCGAGGTGTCGGAGCGGACCATCTACCGGGACGTGGACGCCCTTTCCGCCGCCGGTGTGCCGGTCTATACCCAGCGGGGACAGGGGGGCGGCATCCGCCTGATGGATCAGTTCGTGCTGGACCGCTGCCTCCTCTCCCCCAGGGAGCAGGATGAGGTGCTCTTTGCCCTGCGGGCCCTGCTGTCCACCGGCGGGCTGGAGGGGGCGGAGGCCCTGGAACGGCTGTCCGCCCTGTTCCGGCGGGAGGCGGAGGGCTGGGTGGAGGTGGACTTCACCGACTGGGGCAGCGGGGAGCAGGAGAGGGAGAATTTCCGCATCGTGAGGGAAGGCATCCTGGGGCGCCGCCTGCTGGATTTCACCTACTACGCCTCCTCCGGCACCCGCACCCGCCGCAGGGTGGAGCCGGGCAAGCTGGTGTTCAAATCCGGCTGCTGGTATCTCCAGGCATTCTGTCTTGCCAGGAGGGACTGGAGGATTTTTCGACTTGCGCGGATGGAGGGGCTGTGTCTGGAACGGGAGGGCTTTCCTCCCAGACGGCCGCCGGAGCAGCTGGAGGTTCCTTCCCCGGAACAGCGGCAGAATGGGACCCTGACCCTCCGTTTTGCCCCCTCCGCGGCCTGGCGGGTGCGGGACTATTTTGCCCCGGGCCAGATCCGGGCGGGAGAGGACGGCTGCCTGCTGGTGGAGTGTGACTTTCCTCAGGACAGGTGGCTGCTGGGCTTTCTTCTCTCTTTCGGAGACCAGGTGGAGGTGCTCGCCCCTGCCTCTTGGCGGGAGGTCCTGAGCCGGACTGGGAAAAAGATCGCGTCCCTGTATGAAACTGGACATTCCGTGTCAGGTATCCAGGCGTATCCTGAGGGCACAGAGGAGGGGAGCACCCCTCCCGAACAAAAGGAGGAACCTGATATGGAAGAGCGGATCTTTTGCCAGTGCTGCGGCATGCCCCTGGATGCCCCCGAGGACATGGGGAGCAACGCCGACGGAAGCCCCAACCGGGATTACTGCCGCTGGTGCTATCAGAGGGGCGCATTCACCGCGCCGGAGGCCACAGTGGAGGACATGATCGCCTTTGACCTGAAATTCAATGAGGAGAACGGACATCCCTTCGGCCCCCAGGAGGAGGCGGAGAGGCTCCTGCGGGCCTGGCTCCCCACCTTGAAGCGGTGGCGGAAGTAGGAAATGGAAATTGGGGCAGGGCCTGCGGCTGGCCGGCTTTTCTCCGTGCAGGGTGTCGGGCGCATGATATGCGCCCCTGCGAAATAGACGGAGCCCTACGCCTCCCCCAAGGGGGAAGGCGTGGGGGCGTCCTTCTGCGGGGCCGGATCAACAGGATGGACAGGCCCCCCCTCTCTGAGGGAGGTGTAAAAACAGCTGCTTCCGGGGCGGCCCTGACGGACGGAGCCCTCCGCAAACAAAAAACGGGCGGATCTTGTAACAGATCCGCCCCTTGGCCGTTATACAGACAGAGGGGAGGGAGCCCGTTGGACTTTGGACGCATCTATGAGGAATACTTCCGGGAGCTTCAGCGGTACCTCCTGAGCCTGTGCCGGGACAGCCGAATAGCGGAGGAACTGACCCAGGAGACCTTTTTCCGGGCCGTCCGCTCCGCCGGGCAGTTCCGGGAGGGGAGCGACCTGCGGGCCTGGCTGTACACCATTGCCCGGAACGTGTTCCTGGACCAGGCGCGGCGGAAGCGGAACACCGAGATCCAGCTGCCCCGGGAGCTGCCGGACACGGCGGGAGTCACTTTGACGGAGGCGCTGGAGGACCGGGAGGAGGCCCTGCGGCTCCACTGCCTGCTCCACGGCCTGGGGGAGCCTTACAAGGAGGTGTTCCATCTGCGGGTGTTCGGGGAACTGCCCTTTGGGGACATCGCCCGGGTATTTGGGCGGACGGAGAGCTGGGCGCGGGTGACCTTTTATCGGGCCAAGCAGAAGATCATCGCGGGATTGGAGGAGGAGAAGCATGGCGGATAGACCCATGGGCTGCGGGGTGATCCAGGATCTGCTGCCCCTGTATGTGGACGGCGCGGCGGGGGAGGAGTCCCGGGCCCTGGTGGAGGAGCATCTCAGATCCTGCCCCGTCTGCCACCGGGAGCTGGAGCAGCTGCGGGGGCGGGTGGTCCTTCCGCCGGAGACGGACGGAGGGGAGGTCCGGGCCTGGGAGAAGGGCATCCGACGCCGGCTGGAGCGGCGGGTGACGGCCGCAGCCGCCGGGGTGGCGCTGCTGCTCATTGCCGCCATGCTGGCGGCCTCCCAGTTCGTCCGCTTCGGGATACCGGGCTGGCAGCTGGCGGAGCGGGACCGGGGAGAGGAGGGGCAGCCGGTGGTGCTGTCAGAGGCGCGGAACGGGGACATGGCCTTTTTCCTCTATCAGGAGGGCTCCAGCCTGCGCTACACCTACTATGAAAACGAGCCTGGGCTGGACTTCGGCTATCACTTTCGGGCCAGCGGCACCGGCCATGAGGAGACCGGGGTGTATGTGGTGCAGCACGGGGAGACGCTGCTGGTGGTCTCGCTGAACCGAGTGGAGGAGGTGGAGGGGATCGAGGTGACCGACCCGGAGAGCGGCACGGTCCGGCAGACATATCCGGTGGCCCCGGGGGAGCCCTTCGCGGTGCTGGTGACTCTGGGAGAAGGGGCGGAGGACTTGGCCCTCCGGGCAGTGGACCGCAGGGGGGAGACCGTTCCCTTTGAGAACTACTACGTGCGGTGAATGGGAACGAAACCGCAGAAAAAGCAGGGGCAGGACAATACAAAATGTATTGTCCTGCCCCTGCTTTACGATTTGGATAGAGACTGGGTTCTCAGGTGCCCAGATAGGCCTTCTTCACGTCCTCGTTTTTCAGCAGATCCCGGCCGGAGCCGGTAAGGGTGATGCGGCCGGTCTCCAGCACATAGCCCAGGTCCGCGATCTTCAGGGCCATGTTGGCGTTCTGCTCGATGAGCAGCACGGTGACCCCCTGCTTGTTGATCTCCTGGATGATCTCAAAGATCCCCTTGACCACCAGGGGGGCCAGCCCCAGGGAGGGCTCATCCATCATGATGATCTTCGGCCGGGACATGAGGGCCCGGGCCACGGCCAGCATCTGCTGCTCACCGCCGGACAGGGTGCCCGCCGCCTGCCAGGAGCGCTCCTTCAGCCGGGGAAACAGATCGTACACCCAGTTCAGGTCGTCTTCCAGGTCGTCCTTCCGCAGATAGGCCCCGATCTTCAGATTCTCCACCACCGACAGGTCGGGAAACACCCGGCGTCCCTCGGGGACCAGGGTGACCCCCTTGGAGACGATGCGGTCGGGGGACAGACCGGTGATGTCCTCCCCCTGGAGATGGATGCGGCCGTGGGCGGGCTTTACCAGCCCGGCGATGGTGCGCAGGGTGGTGGACTTGCCTGCTCCGTTGGCGCCGATCAGGGTGACGATCTGCCGCTCGGGCACTTCAAAGGTGATGCCCTTTACGGCCTCGATACCGCCATAGCTCACCTTCAGTTCATCAATCTTCAGCATCGTCTGCCACCCCCAAATATGCCTCGATGACCCGAGGATCGTTCTGGACCTCCGCCGGTGTGCCCTGGGCGATCTGCTTGCCGAAGTCCAGGACGTAAATGCGGTCGGAGATCCGCATGACCAGGTCCATGTGGTGCTCGATCATCAGGATGGACAGGTCGTACTCATCCCGGATCTTGTGGATGAAATCGGTGAGTTCCTGGGTCTCCTGGGGGTTCATGCCGGCGGCCGGCTCGTCCAGGAGCAGGAGCTTGGGGGCAGTGGCCAGGGCCCGGGCGATCTCCAGATGGCGCTGGAGGCCATAGGGCAGGGAGCCGGCCACCTCGTCCTTCAGGTGGGCCAGGTTCTGCTCCTCCAGCAGGGACATGGCCTCCTCCCGCATCCGCTTCTCCTCCGCCCTGTTGAGGCGGAAGGCGGCCGAAAACACGTTCTGCCTGGCACGCATGTGCTTGGCGATGAGCACGTTTTCAAATACCGTCAGGGCCGAGAACAGGCGGATGTTCTGAAAGGTACGGGCGATGCCCTTCTGGGTGATCCGGTCCGGGGTGGGGGAGAGGACCTGGGAAAACATACCCTGGTTCTCCCCCTGATAGAGCTTCTGCATTCTGCCTTGGGGGTGGTTTTCCACTATGGGTTCTCCCAGAAAGGAGATCCGCCCGTTGGTGGGCTCATACACTCCGGTGATGCAGTTGAAGGCAGTGGTCTTGCCGGCGCCATTGGGGCCGATCAGAGCCACGATCTCCCCTTGGTTCACCTCCAGGGACAGGTCGTTCACCGCCACCACGCCGCCGAACTGCATGGTGACGTGCTCCAGCCGGAGGACATTTTCCACTTGGCTCATTTCACCGCCCCCTTTCCGGACGCCTTGCGGCGGGCAAACAGAATGTCAGAGAATTCCTTGTCCCCCATTATGCCCCGGCGGAAGAAGAGGACCACGATCATGATGATGACCGAGAAGACCACCATGCGGAAGCCGGTGCGCAGCAGGGGAACGGTGAGGGAGCCGCTGATGATGAAGAAAGCCAGCCAGACCAGCAGGGCCAGGGCCGCCAGGGAGACCAGCAGCTCCTTCCAAACCTTTTTGGTGGTGCGGCGCTCCCGGCGGATCAGCAGGAGGGCCCCGCCGATGACCAGGGCGGCGAAGACCAGGATGAAGAGGATGCGCCGGGTGTCGGTAACGGAGGTGAAGGTCATGGGGCTGTCCAGAAAGCGCAGCCACCACTCGGCGCAGGCCACATACAGGAAGGTGGCCAGGCAGGAGCCGGAGATGGAGCCGATGCCGCCGATGACCACGATGAGCAGGATCTCATAGGTCATGGTGGAGGTGTACACCTTGGCCTGGGCGTTGTTGACGAACATGGCAAACAGGGCGCCCCCCACTCCGGCGAAGAAGGAAGAGATGCAGAAGGAGAGCATCTTGTGCTTGGCCAGGTTGATGCCCATGGCTTCGGCGGCGATCTCGTCCTCCCGGATGGCCTTGAAAGCCCGGCCGTAGGAGGAGTTGATGAGCATCACGATGACGATAATGCAGAGAATCGCGATGAGGAAGGGGAAGAAGGTGGACAGGCGGAGGAACACCTTCCCGCTCCCGTCGGTGAGGTTGAAGTTGTTGAAGGAGGGGATCTGAGTGATCATATTGGCGCCGTTGGTGACGGGCCCAAGGGCCTGCCACTGGAACACCGCCCGGATGATCTCTGCAAAGCCCAGGGTGGCGATGGCCAGGTAGTCGCTCTTCAGACGCAGCACAGGCAGGCCGATGAGCCAGGCAAAGAGGGCGGCCACGCATCCGCCCAGCAGGATGGCCAGCAGCACCCCCAGGATCAGGCCCGCGGGGGTGTCCACCCCGCCGAACAGGTCAGGCAGGGAGAAGGGCACCGCTGAGCCCCCGTACAGGTAGTACACCGAATCTTTGGCGGAGACGGGGACGGTGAGGATGGCGTAGGTATAGGCGCCCAGCAGCATGAAGCCCGCCTGCCCCAGGGAGAACAGGCCGGTGAAGCCGTTGAGCAGGTTCATGGACACGGCCACCAGGGAGTAGACCGCCCCCTTTTTCAGTACAGTGAACAGCTGGCTGGTGGGCTGAAGGACAGCGGGGACGCTGGGCAGCAGGCTGCTCAGGTTCTCCAGCAGGACCACCAGCACCAGCACCACAGCGGCGAAGATCAGCCCCGCCGCGGCGCCCTTTTTGCTTTTTCTGTCTTGGATCATGTCGTCATTCCCTCCTTACACCTTGTCGGTGGCCTTTTCCCCGAAGAGGCCGGTGGGTTTGAAGACCAGGATGATGATGAGCAGGGCGAAGGTAAAGGCGTCCACGAAGGTGGTGGCGCCGTCAAAGGGCATGATCTTCACAAAGTTCTCACAGATGCCGATGAGAAAGGCCCCGATCACCGCTCCTGGAATGGAGCCGATGCCGCCGAACACCGCGGCCACGAAGGCCTTCAGGCCGGGCATGGCGCCCGCAGTGGGGACAATGGCGGGGTAGGTGGTGAAGTAGAGCATGGAGCCCACCGCAGCCAGGGCGGAGCCGATGACGAAGGTGACGGAGATCACCGAGTTGATCTTGATGCCCATGAGCTGGCTGGTCTCGAAATCCTTGGCCACAGCCCGCATGGCCATGCCCACCTTGGTATGGTTGATGAGCTGGGTGAGCACCAGCACCAGGGCGGCCACTAGGAAGGGGGTGAGGATGACCACCCACTTGATGGAGGTCCCCGCCAGGGAGATGGTGTCCGACAGGAAGGGAATGGAGGGGTAGGTCATGGGCT
Organism: Clostridium phoceensis; assembly: GCF_001244495.1. NCBI lineage: Bacteria > Bacillati > Bacillota > Clostridia > Eubacteriales > Clostridiaceae > Clostridium > Clostridium phoceensis. The sequence goes on from NZ_LN866274.1 coordinate 1,055,544, forward strand.
GGCCGCCGGTGATGTAGGTGGCCGAGTTCTGGAGCAGGTAGCTCACCCCGATGGCCGAGATCATTACGCTCATTCGGGGAGCGGAGCGCAGGGGCTTATAGGCTGCCCGCTCGATACAGAAGCCCAGGGCCACCGTCAGCGCCAGAACCAGCAGCAGGCTGACGGGGATGACGGCGGCGGGGGGCAGGTAGGCGGAGAGAAAGCTGCTGAGGTAGATGCCCAGCAGGCCGGCCACCATGAACACGTCGCCGTGGGCGAAGTTGATGAGGCGGAGGATGCCGTACACCATGGTGTAGCCAATGGCGATCAGGGCGTACTGTCCCCCCACCGAGATGCCGAAGAGCAGGGTGGAGACAAAAAATTCCATAGGGGTTCCTCCCATTTGCTGTTTTTCAGGCCGCAGGGCCTGGAGAGGCGGCGGAACGGTCTCTGTGGGACAGGTCTGGACTGTCTCAAAAAGAGGCGGGACTGCCTCCTTTTGAGGCGGCCCAGTCCGGTACGGCGGGGACCTGGAGGCCCCCGCC
>NZ_LN866274.1:1056164-1236443 GCF_001244495.1 Clostridium phoceensis
CCCCCGCCGTACCGGAAAGCGGTATCAGTCAGAGAGCGGCGCTCACTGAACGGTCTGCTGGGTCTCCAGCTCCCAGGAGCCGTCGTTGGTGGAGTGCTTGATGTAGGCGGTGTCACGGACGGCGTCGCCGTTTTCGTCGTCAAAGGCGATGTGGCCGGAAACACCGTCATGCTCCACATCCCACAGCGCGGCCTTGATGGCGGCGGGGTCCACGGAGTCGGCGGCCTTGATGGCCTCCAGAGCCACATAGTATGCGTCATAGCCCATGGCGGACACCGCGGCGACGGTGTCGTTTCCGCCGTTGGCCTCCAGAGCGCCGGAGGCGGTGTTGATGTACTCCTTGATGCCCGCGTCAAACTCGGGGTTGCCGCCCTCCTGATAGAAGGTGGACACATACAGCTGCACGTCGGTGCCCTTGGCGGCCTCCAGCACCATGTTGTCGTCCAGGGTGTCGGAGCCCAGGAAGGGGATGTCGATGCCCAGAGAGGCGGCCTGGGAAATGATCTGGGTGGCGTAGGCGATGGAGACCGGGGTGAAGATGACGTCGGCCCCCTCGGCCTTGGCCTTGTTCAGATAGGAGTTGAAGTCGGAGTTGTTGGTGGGGAAGGCGTCCTTGATGACTTTGCCGCCGGCGGCGGTGAAGGCCTGCTCAAAGAAGTTGATCAGGCCCTGGTCATACTCATTGCCCGCCTCGCCCAACAGATAGGCGGTCTTGGCCTGGAACTTCTCCATGGCGAAGTTGGCCAGGACGGTGCCCTGGAAGGGGTCCAGGAAGCAGATGCGGAAATAGTAGTCATTGCCGGCGGTGACCATGGGGTTGGTGCAGGTGACGCCGATGGCAGGCAGCCCCGCGTTGCCGAAGGTGGGGCCGGCGGCGATGGACACGCCGGAGCCGTAGGAGCCCAGCACCAGAGAAACGCCCTCGCTCACCAGCTGGGTGGCGGCGGTCAGGGCCTTGTCAGTGGAGGAGCCGTTGTCGGCGTAGACCAGCTGGATCTGATACTCCTGGCCGCCCACAGTGACGGTGGGGGTCTCAGAGTTGGCGTACTGCATGCCCAGCATCTCCTTCTTGCCGCCGGAGGCGGAATCGCCGGTGGAGGGCTCGAACACGCCGATCTTGAGGACATTGTCCCCGGAGACAGCCGGGGTGGAGACGGCGGCACCGCTGCCAGCGGGGGCATTGCCGCTGCTGGAACCGGCGCCGGCACAGCCGGCCAGCAGGCCCAGCATCATAGAGGCGGAGAGCACGCAGGCAAGAAACTTTTTCATCTTCGATACTCCTTTTTTCAGTTGGATTCAAGTGATTCACCGCACTGAAATGTCTGTGCAACAAAAACACTTGTGCGCGGATATAAAGGAATTATACCTTGCCAGACGGAAAAAAGCAATACAAAATGCAAAATGGATCAGAAAAAATTGCAGAAAGGGGACAGGCCCAGAGAAACGCATTAACGGGAGACTGTCGGGCGGTGAGAAATACGGCCCATCCGCTTGTTCTCCGGGGAGGGGTGTGATACAATAAAAAACGAAGAAAGGAAAAGCGGGGCGCGGGACCCGGATGCCCCATAAAAAGCAGCCGGACCGCCATACTAGAGGTAGCACAGCGTGCCGCCCGGGGCGGCTCAGGGAGGTCATTTATGTCTCAGACACTGTATTTTGGAGGGCCTATCGTCACGATGGAGCGGGAGCTCTATGTCCAGGCGCTGCTGACAGAGGGGGAGCGGATCCTCTACGCCGGCAGTCTGCACGGCGCGGAGGAACGAGCGGAAGGGACTGTGCGCCGGGTGGACCTGAAGGGGCGGGCCCTGCTCCCTGCCTTTGTGGACGCCCACAGCCACCTGACCGCCTATGCCAACACCTTCCTCCAGGCCGGCCTGGGGGAGTGCGCCAGCTGGGAGGATCTGGGGCGGCGGCTGTCCGCCTTCGCGGCAAGAGAGAGCCTGGCCCCGGGAGAATGGGTCCGGGGAGAGGGCTACGACCACAATGAGCTGGCGGAGGGGAGGCATCCCGCCCGCCAGCTGCTGGACGCGGCCTGTCCGGGCCATCCGGTGATGATCCAGCACCGCTCAGGACACGTGGGGGTCTTTAACACCTTGGCACTGGAGCGGCTGGGGGTAAATGAGGAGACCCCGTGCCCGCCGGGCGGGAGGATGGAGAGGGGCCCTGACGGGAAGCTCACCGGATATATGGAGGAGAACGCATTCCTGCAGCTCCAGAAGCGGGTGCCCTTGCCAGACACAGAAGACCTGCTGGCGGCTTATGACAAGGCCCAGAGGAGCTATGCCTCCTACGGCGTGGCCACAGTACAGGAGGGGATGATGCCGGACCAGCTCATCCCCCTCTACCGCCAGCTGCTGGAGCGGGACCTGCTCTGGCTGGACGTGGTGGGCTACGCTGATGCCGACGGACAGGCGGCGGAGGCGTTCTCCGGCCATATCCGGGCGTACAGCGGCCATTTCAAGCTGGGGGGGTATAAGATATTTCTGGACGGCTCGCCTCAGGGACGCACCGCCTGGATGCGCACCCCCTATCTGGGAGGCGGACCCCAGGACCGGGGCTACCCGGTCCTCACCGACCGGCAGGTGTATGACCGGATGGCCCTGGCCCTGGACCAGGGGATGCAGCTGCTGGCACACTGCAACGGCGACGCGGCGGCAGGGCAGTACTTGTCCGTGCTGGAGCAGCTGGAGCGGGAACGGGAGGCACATCTGGAGCGGCCAGTGATGATCCATGCCCAGCTGCTGGATCTGGACCAGCTGGACAAGGTGAAGGAGCTGGGGGTGGTGCCCTCCTTCTTCGCGGCTCATGTGTACCACTGGGGAGACGTGCATGTGAAAAACTTTGGGGCGGAGCGGGCGGCCCGGATCAGCCCCGCCGGGGCGGCCCTGGAGCGGGACATCCCCTTCACCTTCCACCAGGACACCCCGGTGCTCCCGCCGGACATGCTGGAGACGGTGTGGTGCGGAGTGAACCGGCTGACCCGCTCCGGCGCGGTGCTGGGGCCGGAGCAGAAGATCCCCGTGGTGGAAGCCCTGGCCGCAGTGACCATCCGGGCGGCCTGGCAGTATTTTGAGGAGGGGGAGAAGGGCAGCCTGCGGGAGGGGAAGCGGGCGGACCTGGTGTTGCTGGAGCGGGACCCGCTCACTGCGGACCCCATGAGCCTGCGGGACATCCCCGTGCTGGCCACCTGGAAGGATGGACGGCTGATCTACCGCCGGGAGGGCTGAAGCCCTGGGGGCGCAAAATAAAGAAAGAGGTGCCTGACTATTATGAAAACCATCTTGCAGGAACAGCGGCGCAGCAGCGTCATCGTGGCTTTGATCACCATGGTGCTGGGGGCGGTGCTGGTGGTGTGGCCCGACCGGTCTGTGCGGCTGATGTGCACCCTGCTGGGGGCGGCCCTGCTGATCTGCGGCCTTGTGTATATCCTGGGCTGGCTGGTCCGCAGGCGGGAGGGGGGCATATCGGCCTTCACCCTGATCCCCGGCGTGGTGCTCTCCGGCCTGGGGATCTGGCTGATGACCAGCTCCGACTCGGTGATCGCCCTGGTGCAGTATGTGTTCGGCGCTGTGGTCATCTTCCACGGCGTGCTGGATGTCCAGAGCTCGGTCTCCCTGATGCGCCAGGGAGCGGCTCGGTGGTGGCTGGACCTGGCCCTCTCCGCCCTGACCCTGGCCCTGGGGGCGCTGATCCTCATCAACCCCTTCGGCACCTTCGCCGCCCTGGTGACCCTGATCGGCCTGGTGCTGATCTACGACGGGCTCAGCGACCTGTGGATCATCCACCGGCTGAGCCGGATGGTGCGGGACCTGGAGCGGGATCTGAATGGGGACATCATCGAGACAAGGGGGCGGGACTTGGATGAATGACCTGCGGGAGGTGGACCTGGAGCGGGGCATGCCCCGGGCCGAGCAGGCTATCCGTCAGATGCTCTTTGAGCTGCGCCGCAGCCCCGGCCTGGGGTGCTCCGCGGTGAAGCTTATCCACGGCTACGGCTCCTCCGGCGCGGGAGGGCGCATCCGGGTGGAAGCCAGGCGGCGCCTGAATCGGATGAAGGAGGGGGGAGAGATCTGGGGCTACATCCCCGGAGAGTCCTTCTCCATCTTTGACTCCGACACCCTGGCCGCCTTTCAGCGCTGTCCCACCCTGCGGAGGGACCGGGACCTGGAGCGGCACAATAACGGCGTGACCTTCGTCCTGCTGTAAGGGAGCGGCAGAGTTCTGCCCTGGACAGAAAAAATGAAGGATAAAAAATTTTTCTTGCATTTTGGGGCGGGAACCCTTATAATTCCTTTCAAAAGAGCGGGGCGGAGAAGGATGGGAGGCCCCGCGGGGAGAGTTCCGGAGATCAATAGAGCGCGGCTGCCTCGGACCGCGCTCTTTTTTTATCTTGGCCGGGCCGGACGCTCCCAGAAACAGGAAAGGAAGGGGAATTATGATTGAAATCATCACCAAGATCAACTCGGCCGTCAACAACTTCGTGTGGGGGCCGGTGATGCTGCTGCTCCTGGTGGGCACGGGCGTCTACCTCACCGCCCGCACCGGGTGCATCCAGGCCGCAAAATTTGGGTATATCATGCGCAATACGGTGGGCTCACTGTTTCGCAGGCGGGAGAAGCGGGACAAGGATGCCAAGAACCTCACCCCCTTTCAGGCAGTGACCACTGCTCTGGCTGGCACCGTGGGCACTGGCAACATCGCCGGTGTCACCGGGGCTATCTTCGCCGGAGGGCCGGGGGCGGTGTTCTGGATGTGGTTCGCGGCTTTCTTTGGGATGTTCACCAAATTTGCGGAGATCGTACTGGCCCTGAAGTACCGGCAGGTTGACGAGAACGGGGTCCACTACGGCGGGCCCATGTATTACATCGAAAAGGGCCTGGGCATGAAGTGGCTGGCGGTGCTGTTTTCACTGGTGGCGGGCTTCGCCTGCTTCGGGATTGGGAACATCTCCCAGAGCAGCGAGATCGCCGGGGCGATGGAGGGGCTGTTCGGGATGAGCGGCCTGACCACCGGCGTGCTCCTGGCGGTGGTGGTAGGCATTGTGGTGCTGGGCGGAGTCCAGCGAATCGGCCGGGTGACCTCCTACATGGTGCCCTTCATGGCCATCTTTTACATTGGGGCGGGGCTGGCGGTGATCCTGCTGCGGATCGACCAAGTGCCGGCGGCCCTGGCCTCCATCTTCACCAGCGCCTTCAGCTTTGAGGCGGTGGGGGGCGGCGTATTCGGCTATGCCATTATGGTGGCTATGCGCCAAGGATTTGCCCGGGGCGTATTCTCCAACGAGGCAGGCCTTGGCTCCGCCCCCATGGCCCATGCGGCCTCCGAGACCCAGGAGCCGGTGGAGCAGGGGATGTGGGGCGTGTTTGAGGTGTTCATCGACACCGTCGTCATCTGCACGCTGACCTCCCTGGCAGTCATTCTATCCGGTGTGCTGGACGTGGGGCTGGACAGCTACGCCACCAACGGCGCGGCGGCGGTGGCCGCCTTCAATGCCATCCTGCCCGGGACTATCGGCGGGACCATCATTCAGATCAGCCTGCTTTTCTTTGCCCTGTCCACCATCCTGGGCTGGAGCTACTACGGTGAGCGGTGCTGGGCCTATCTGTCCAACAACAATAAAGCGGTGGTGTGGATCTTTAAGGTGGTCTTTGTTCTGGTGTGCATCGTGGGTGCCACCGGAAACGGCACCCTGATGTGGGACATCTCCGACACCCTGAACGGCATGATGGCCATCCCTAACCTCATTGGCCTGCTGCTGCTGTCCAATGTGATCATTCGCAGCACCAACGACTATTTCAAAAAGCACTGACTTCCGGGAGAGACCTGGTATTTTGAAGCACCGGCCGGATGCTGGAAAAGCCCGCGGCCCCCGCCTGCCCCAGAGCAGGCGGGGGCTTTTGCTGTGGAGCTGGCACCGCAGGGGCGCCAGGAGCCATCCCTGTTTTCGGACGGAGTGCCTTTTTCCGCAGAGGGGTGAGCCATTCCCCTGCAAGGGGTACAGGCGGCAAAAGAAAACCGGCGGATGGACGCTTGCGTCTGTGGGGTGGAACCGATATAATATAGAAAGAAAAACGGAGGTCCGCCTGAGGCGGGGAAAGGAAGGCCAGATCATGCAGGAGAGAGCACTACAATTTCATATCCAGTGCGGTCCGGGGAATGTGGGGGGCTACTGTGTCCTGCCGGGTGATCCGGGCAGATGCCGCTCCATTGCCCAGCGGCTGGAGGGGGCGGTCCATGTGCGCACCAATCGGGAGTTTGAGACCTGGACCGGCTCCCTGCTGGGGGAGAAGGTGAGCGTGGTCTCCACCGGCATCGGCGGCCCCTCCGCCGCCATTGCCATGGAGGAGCTGGCCAACCTGGGGACCCACACCTTTGTCCGGGTGGGTACCTGCGGCGGCATCCGCCTGGATGTCCGCAGCGGAGACGTGGTGGTGGCCACCGGCGCGGTGCGAATGGAGGGGACCAGCCGGGAGTACGCCCCTATCGAGTACCCCGCTGTCCCTGATTTCCAGGTGGCCGGCGCGCTGGTGCGGGCCTGCCAGGCGCTGGGGAAGCCCTGGCACGCGGGGGTGGTCCAGTGCAAGGACTCCTTTTACGGACAGCACGACCCCGCCCGGATGCCGGTATCTGGGGAGCTGGAGGCGAAGTGGGAGGCATGGAAGCGGCTGGGGGTGCTGGCCTCAGAGATGGAGTCTGCGGCTCTGTTCACCGTGGCAGCGGCCCGGGGAGTGCGGTGCGGCTCTGTGTTCCACGTGATCTGGAACCAGGAGCGGGAGCAGGCGGGGCTGGACCAGCAGGAGTCCCACGACACCGCGCTGGCCATCGACGTAGGGGTGGAGGCGCTGAAGCTGCTGATCCGCCAGGACGCCCAGAGCCAGGCCGGAGAAGGCCGCTAGACAGAAGAGGGAGGAGCCCCATGGAGCAGGAGAAGAGACAGAAGGAGATTACCCGGCACGGCCTGATCCGAGTGGGACTGTGGCTCGGCGGGGGCTGGCTACTGCTGGTCCTGTGCGCCTGGGGCATCCTCCCAGACCGGGAGGTGCCCGGGATCCTCTGGGTAGGGCTGGGCCTGTTGACCGCGGAACTGGCCATCCTGTGGGGGAAGACGTGGTGGGAGAGCCGGGGACGCGGCCAGGCGATCCCCGCCGGAGCGCCCTGGTGGCAGGCAGAGAAGGAGGAGCTGGCGGCCGCCGCTGTGATGCTGGCGGTGTGGTGGGGCTTTCTGGCCCTGTGCGCCGCGGGGGTGCTCCCCCACATGGAACCGGACTGGTACAGCTGGCTCCTGGCGGGAGCGGTGACCGTCCTCTTCGGGGCGGAGCTGCTGCTCTGGCCGAGAGGGAGGCGGGACCGGTAGCCGGTGGCGCCTGCCACCGGCGGGCCCCGGCCGTCAGGCGGCCGGGGCTTTTTTCCGGCTGACCGCTTTTAGTTGGCAAACGGGGAAAAGCGTGGTATAATGGCCCTGAATTTGAAGCAGGCCGCCCCAAATGGGACGCGCCGGGGAGGGAGCGGAAGATGGACCTGACAGAGCGCACCATTGAAAGCAAAACGATGTTCCAGGGCCGGATCATCACGGTCCTGCTGGATACCGCCGGCCTGCCGGACGGGGGGACCGCCCAGCGGGAGGTGGTGCTCCACCCAGGGGGCGTGGCCATTTTGGCATTGGATGAGGCGGACAACGTGGCGCTGGTGCGGCAGTACCGCTATCCGCTCCACGGTCTGCTGCTGGAGCTGCCCGCCGGCAAGCTGGACCCGGGGGAGGACCACCGCCCCGCCGCCCTTCGGGAGCTGAGCGAGGAGACCGGCCTGGAGGCGGGGGAACTGACCTATCTGGGCCATATCTATGCCTCACCTGGATTCTGCGACGAGGCGCTGCACATGTATCTGGCGCGGGACCTGACCCGCGCCCGGCAGCACTTGGACGAGGACGAGTTTCTGGATGTGGTGACCATGCCCTTTGACACATTGGTGGAGCAGGTCATGTCCGGGGAGATCACAGACGCGAAGACAGTGGCCACCGTGCTGAAGGTCAAGACTCTGCTGGGCCGCTGATATGGACGACAAGGAGGGATTTCTGTGGGAAAGAGCATCCTGATCGTAGAGGATGAGCAGAACATCGTGGATATTTTGTCCTTCAACCTGAGCCGGGAGGGGTATGACACCCTGGAGGCCTACGACGGCCCCACTGGGCTCCAACTGGCGCTGGAGCAGGACCCGGACCTGATCCTGCTGGACCTGATGCTGCCCGGGATGGACGGCTTCGAGGTGTGCCGCCAGGTGCGGGAGAGCGGCTCCTCAACCCCTATTATCATGCTCACCGCCCGGGAGGAGGAGACCGACAAGGTCCTGGGCCTGGAGCTGGGGGCGGACGACTACATCACAAAGCCATTCTCCATGCGGGAGCTGCTGGCCCGGGTGAAAGCCAATATCCGCCGTATGAGCATGGTGCCCGCTGGGAAGGGGGCGGCAGCCTCCACCAACCGGATGGAGCTGGGCCGGGTGACAGTGGACACGGACCAGATGGCGGTGCTCAAGGACGGGCAGCCCCTTCAGCTGTCTCAGCGGGAGTACGATCTGATCCGTTTCCTGGCGGCCCAGCCGGGCAAGGTGTTTTCACGGGAGGCCCTGATGGAGCATGTGTGGGACTATGAAGGCTATGTGGGCGATGTGCGGGCGGTGGACGTGGCCGTCCGCCGCCTGAGAGAGAAGATCGAGGACGACCCCGCCAGTCCTAAATTCGTGGTGACAAAGCGGGGGATGGGGTACTACTTCGGCGGCTGAGCCGGAGGGGCCGAGGGCGGGGACGTCCTCGGGGACCCGCCGCAGGGGGGACGCCGGTGGTCCGGCGCGGACCCGGAGCGGGAGCGGAGGGTCCTCTCCGGGACGATCCATTCGTCTGGAGATCAGAAAAAAGAAAAGGGCTCCCGCAGGACGAGTCCTGCGGGAAACTGACCCCGCCAGTCCTAAATTCGTAGTGACAAAGCGGGGGATGGGGTACTACTTCGGCGGCTGAGCCGGAGACCGCCCAGGGTGCCGCAGAGGCTATCTCCCAGGGCGCCGAGGTGTGGTGCCTGTGACCGGCAGGCGGATGGAACAGAGCCCGCCCCCCTGAGACAGAGGGACGGAGAGAGAAGAGAGGAGGTGCCCCGATGCTGCGCAGCCTGCACATGAAGCTGGTGATGCTGATGGTGCTGCTCATCCTGTCGCTGATGACGGTGGTGGGGGCTTTCCTCATCAACTCTGTGGTGGCCTTTTACATCCAGGACTTTTACAGCCAGATGAGCACAGTGTTCGGAGACCAGGAGATCGTCTCCGACCTGCGCACCGCTGCGGATGGGGAGACCGACGGGGCAGGGGCGCTGAAGACGGTGCTGAATGCCTATGCCGGCCAGCTGGGCGTGGATACCCGCAACCGCAATTTCTACATCCTGGACGGGGAGGGGACCTCAGTGCTGGCCAGCTCCAACGGTGAGAGCGGCGCCTCCGGCTTGTCCTACACCGGGAACCTGATGACGGCTATCGAGTCCGGCCAGGTGGGAGACGAGAGCAACGCGGCCGCCGATTACATGGATGTGGCCATCCCCATCCAGCGGGGCGGCAGCGACTATATCATCTATATCCTGGACAACAAGGCCACCGTGTCCAACCTGAACAACCAGCTCTTCCTGCTGATCATGGAGGCGCTGCTGTTCGGTCTGGTGATCTCAGTGCTGCTGTCCTTCCTCCTCTCCAAGACCATGATCACTCCCATCCAGCGGCTGACGGAGGGAGCCATGCGGGTGGCAGAGGGGGACTTCGCCCATAAGATCGAGGTGGCCTCCCGGGACGAGATCGGCGTGCTCACCGACACCTTCAACGATATGGCGGGTCAGCTCCAGGACACCATCCGCCAGGTGGAGAACGAGCGCAACAAGCTCAACACCCTCTTTCTCCACATGACGGACGGCGTGGTGGCCTTCTCCCGGACTGGAGAGGTCATCCACTTCAATCCCTCCGCGGAGGAGATGCTCCACCGGCCCATCGGGACGGACACCACCTTCGGGGAGCTGTTCGGCGGCCTGGTCTCTCTGGAGCGGGTGCTGGCGGTGCCCGACTACCTCCAGGAGGAGCAGACGGTTGAGGAGCGATTCCTCCAGCTGCTGATGGCTCCCTTCGACCGGGACCGGCAGGGGGGCGTACTGGTGGTCATCCACGACGTCACCGAGCAGCGGAAGAACGAGGAGATGCGCCGGGAGTTCGTGGCCAACGTGTCCCACGAGCTGCGCACCCCCCTCACCAACATCCGCAGCTATGCCGAAACGCTGGTGGACAGCGCCGGAGACCTGCCCCCAGCCATGGAGAAGAAGTTCCTGGGAGTCATCCTCAACGAGAGCGACCGCATGACCCACATCGTGCAGGACCTGCTCACCCTGTCCCGGTTCGACTCGGGGCGCACCGATTTGAAGCTGACCCAGTTCTCCTTTTCTGCGGTGCTCCATGACCTGTATAACGCGGTCTATATGGAGGCCCAGCGCCACAGCCATGCCCTTGAGCTGAAAATCGAGCCGGAGCTGCCCGAGATCGTGGCCGACCGGGAGCGAGTGGTCCAAGTGATGATGAACATCGTGTCCAACTCCATCAAGTACACGCCGGACGGAGGGCGCATCGTCATCTCCGCCGGACGGCGGGGGGACCGGGTGTGGATGTTGGTGGATGACAACGGCATCGGCATCCCGCCGGAGGACCGGCCCCGCATCTTCGAGCGGTTTTATCGGGTGGACAAGGCCCGGTCCCGCCAGTCGGGCGGGACCGGACTGGGCCTGTCCATCGCCAAGGAGATCATCGACCGGCACCAGGGCGTGCTGGAGCTGGCCGACAAGGAGGGCCCGGGACTGGCGGTGCGGATGGAGCTGAAGATAGAGGGGCCGGACCATGAATAGAAAGAGCAAGCACGCCCGCCTGCTGGAGCTGGGCAAGGACGTGCTGATCGTCCTGCTGGCCTGCTCAGCGGTGTGGCTGACTACCAGGGTCCAGCGCACCGGGAGCTTGGGAGATCTGCTGGCGGACACGCCCCAGGAGGGGCAGGGCCAGACCCAGGCCCCCGGCCAGATGGAGATGGTCCGCCCGGTACGGATGGCGGCAGTGGGCAGGAGCGGAGAGACCACCATCCGCTATGGGGCACAGTATGACCAGCAGAGCACCGACGCCCTATTCCAGCAGGTGGCCAATCTGCTGGTGGAGGCGCTGAGCGACGGGGGAGAGATGAGCCCCGTCAGCCAGTGGGAGTGGCGCACCGCCCTGACCTCCCCGCCCAGCCTGTACTTCGACCTGATGGAGGGGGTCCCCCTGTCGGTGCTGACGGGCTGGCTCACCGGGGAGAGCACAGGGGGGGAGGTGTTCGTGCGCCGGCTGGCACTGGCCGCCTCCCGGGGACAGGTGTTCCTCTACTACCAGGATGAGGAGAGCGGGCAGTTTTACGCCGGCCCGGTGGACGTGATCAGCGTCAGCCGGCTGGAGTCCGCTGTCTCCGGCCTGTCGGACAACGGCGCCTGTTTTGCCTTTGAGAAGGAGGGGTACAGCCTCCTGTCTCCCTACACCCTGCTGATGCCGGGCACACCCCAGCCGGCGGTCTATCAGGCCTACAACCCCCTCAGCCGGGAGGAGGGCCTCAACAGCCTGCTGGAGGCACTGGACTTCCCGGCCAGCAGCAGCTACACCTATCAGGGGACCGACGGAGAGTTGGTGGTGCGCAACGGGTATGACACCCTGCGGGTATCTGCCCAGGGCACGGTGCGCTACCATACTACGGAGGGGGAGATATCCCGTTATCCGGTGGCCTCGGACACCGGCGGAACGGGGTGCTATGAAGCGGTAGAGGCCTGCCGGGTGCTGGTCTCCGAGACACTGGGCACCCAGTGCGGGGCCGCCCGGCTGGTGCTCACCCATGTGGAGCGGATCACGGGGGGCTGGGCGGTGGAGTTCGGCTACTGTCTGGACGGCGCGGCAGTCCAGGTGTACGAGGAGGGATGCGCGGCCCGGTTCCTGGTGCAGAACGGACAGATCGCGGAGATCACCCTCCAGGCCAGAAGCTATGAGGAGACGGCGGAGAGCGGGCTGGTGCTGCCCCGGCTCCAGGCCATGGCCGCCATGGAGGCGGCGGGGCTGGAGGGCCGGGAGCTGCTGTTGGGATATCAGGACAGCGGCGGCGGAACGGTCACCGCCGGCTGGATCGCCCGGTGAGAGAGACCGGAGGGGAGGGAGAGCCGTGGCCTGGCCCAAGATCAAAAATATCATCATCCTGATGCTGCTGGTGACCAACCTGTGCCTGCTGGCCTTTGTGGGCTGGCGGGAGATCCGGGACTGGCAGCTCCAGGACAAGGCGCTGGAGCAGGCCGTCTCCTTCCTGGCGGAGCGGGGCATCCAGGTGGACGAGCGCATCGTGCCCAGGTCTGCGGAGCTGCCGCCCATGGGCATGGAACGGGACCTGGAGGAAGAGCAGACCCTGGCAGCAGCGCTGCTGGGGGATGGCCTGACCCGGGAGGAACGCAGCGGCGAGGTCTATGTCTATGAGGGGGAGCGGGGGCTGCTCCAGTGCCACAGCAGCGGGGAGTTCTGGGCCGACTTTCAGAGCGGCGCCTTCCCGGTCCCAGAGGGGGCGGAGATGGCGGAGCATGCTCTGGAGACCATGGAGCTGCTCCACTTCCAGGGGGAGGTGGTGAGCAGCGCGGGCAACGCCCAGGACGGGAGCGTCACCCTGCGGCAGCTGTGGAACGGCGTGCCGGTGCTGCCCTGCCGGGCGACCTTGGTCTACGAGGGGGGCGAGCTGAAGCGGATCGAGGAGGGCCGGCGTCTCACCGGGACGCCCCAGACCACAGCAGGTACGCCCATCACGGCGATGACGGCGCTGATGCGCTTTTATGCGGGCCTGAGCGAGCGGATGGACATCTGCAGTGAGGTCCGGGAGATCGAGATCGCCTATACCCTCTCCAACGCCCTGGGGGGTCCCATCTCGCTGATCCCGGTCTGGCACATCACCACCGACACCGAGATATATGAGCTGAACACCTTGGACGGGAGCCTGGCTGCGGCAGGCGCCGAAGAGACAGAGCGGACGGAGCAGTAGAACGAGACCACTGACATGCCCGGCCGGAAGGGCCGGAGCGGGACAACAAAGAAAGAAGGAGATCATCATGTTCAGCAAAGAAAGCCCCATTGGGATCATCGATTCGGGGATCGGCGGCTTCAGTGTGGCCCGGAAGGTGCAGAAGCTGCTCCCGCGGGAGAATCTGGTCTATCTGGGGGACGGGGCCAACACGCCCTATGGCAACCACACCGCGGAGGAGATCCTCACTATGACCCGCTACATGCTGCGCTTCATGGAAGAAAAGGGGGTCAAGGCCCTGCTGGTGGCCTGCAACACCATTTCCTGCCTCATTGATCAGTACCGGGATGAGATGAGCTGCCCGGTGCTCAGCGTAGTCCAGGCGGGTGCGGACGCGGTAAAGGACTTGGATGTCCATAAGGTAGGAGTCATCTCCACCTGCTTCACTGCCTCCACTCACTGCTACCCGGATCTGATCGGCAAGGCAGCGCCGGACAAGGTGGTCATCAGCCATGGCTGCCCTGACCTGGCCAACGTGGTGGAGCGAAACGTGGGCAGGCCGGAGGGACAGGCGCTGATCGATGCAGATGTGCAGAAGAACCTGGAGGGACTGGTCCGGGACGAGCAGATCGAATGCTGTGTGCTGGGCTGCACCCACTATCCCTTGGTAGAGGAAAATATCCACAGGCTCTTCCCGGGCCTGCGGCTGCTGGACCCGGCGGAGCAGATGGCCAAGGACGTGTTGGCCTATCTGGAGCGGGACGGCTTGGTGAACGACGGTCCTCAGCCCGGACGGCTGGATATCTTCACCACCGGCAGCGCGGAGGAGTACACCATGAAGGCGGAGAAGGTGGGACTGGACCCGGTGACCTCGGTGCAGTTCTATCCCCCCATGAAACTATAAAAATAGTCCGGCGGAGCCGGCGTCAGAAAAAAGGCTCAAGGGCCGCCCCGGTGGGGCGGCCCTTGAGTTTAAAAAATCTGCTTACAGCTTCATGATCCAGCCGTGGGGATCGGGAACGCGGCCCCACTGAATGCCGGTGAGGGTGTCGTACAGCTTCTGGGTGACAGGGCCGATCTCATTGTGGTTGATGATGGCCTTCTCGTCCCCCTCGGCCAGCTCGCCGATGGGGGAGACCACAGCAGCGGTGCCGGTGCCCCAGGCCTCCTCCAGGGTTCCGTCCTTGGCGGCCTGGAAGAGCTCCTCGGCGGAGATGCGGCGCTCCTCCACCTCATAGCCCCAGTCCTTCAGCAGCTGGATGCAGGAGCGGCGGGTGATGCCGTCCAGCACGGAACCGTTCAGGTCGGGGGTGAGGATCTTGCCGTTCACCTTGAACATGACGTTCATAGCGCCTACTTCCTCAATATATTTGCGGTGGACGCCGTCCAGCCACAGGACCTGGGTGTAACCCTTCTGCTCGGCGCGGTTGCCCGCCCGCAGGGAGGCGGCGTAGTTGCCGCCGGTCTTGGCCATGCCGGTGCCGCCCCGAACGGCGCGGACGTCCTGGTCCTCGATATAGATCTTGGTGGGGGCCAGTCCCTCCGGGTAGTAGGCGCCCACAGGGCAGACGATGACGATATACTGGCAGTGGTGGGAGGTGTGGACGCCCAGGGTGGGGTCCAGACCAATGACAAAGGGACGGATATACAGGGAGGTGTCCTTCTCATAGGGGACCCACTTCTGATCCAGCTTGACCAGCTCAGTGATACCGGCCAGGGCCAGGTCTTCAGGCACCTCGGGCAGGGCAATGCGCTCGCAGGACAGGTTCAGCCGACGCACGTTGTCCATGGGGCGGAACAGCTGGATGGAGCCGTCTGCGGTGCGGTAGGCTTTCAGGCCCTCGAAGATCTCCTGGGCGTAATGGAGGACCTTGGCGGCTGGGTCGATCTGGAGGGGGGCATAGGGGACGATGCGGGCGTCATGCCAGCCCTGACCCTCGTCATAGTCCACCACAAACATGTGGTCGGTCATATACTTGCCGAAGACCAGCTTGGAGGAGTCAGGCTTCTCCTTCCGCTGCTCGGCGCGGGTGATCTTGATCTCTTGCATCTTGGTTTCCTCCTAAAGTAAACTCAAATCGAGCGGTCCTGGTTTGGAGGACGGCTTTTCTGGTATTTCCATATTATATCAGCCTTTTTTTCCAGACGCAACGGGTAATCGTGGGAAAAGTGGGGCCGGCCCAACTTTTTAGGGAAAGAATTCCGCCATTTCCCCAGAGAATGGCCCCGCCTGGACGGTTTGCTATTGTTTTTCCCCTGGGGGTTTGATATAATATCACCAATCACCGCGCTGATACGGCGGCACGGCGCGGGAATGGGGCGTGAAGAAGGTCCTGCTGACGGGCGGACCTTTTTGTTGTGATAGGAGGTCCCGCCCCCGGGAGGGGGAGGAACGGCCGCCCCGAAGAGGAGGAACGGATCTTGAACCGAAAAATGACGCAGATGCTTCAGCCAAGCTTTCAGCTCTATTTCGTCTGTCTGATCCTGTTTGCCGCGGCGTCTGCCTTTTTCAGCCTGTATCTGGCGGCGGCGGAGGCCGTGGTGGTGGTCCTGCTGGGACTGTATTACCGGGAGAACAGCCGCCGGCGGCGGCGGGAGATAGCCAAGTACATCGAGAACGTCACCGGGAACATGGATGTGGCCACCAAGGACACCATGGTAAACTCCCCCCTGCCCATGGTGATCTTCCGCCCGGAGAGCGACGACATCATCTGGACCAATGACCGTTTTCTCCATCTGGCAGGGGAGAAGGAGCACCTGTTCGACGCCAAGCTGAGCAGCGTGATCCCGGATTTTGATACCCGCTGGCTCATGGAGGGGAAAAACGAGTGTCCCACCGAGGTCACCTTCGGTCCCCGCCGCTTTCTGGTGTACGGACACCTGGTCCGGGCCTCGGGCCGGGAGGGGGGCTTCCTGGCCACCACCTACTGGGTGGACGTGACCGAGTTCTGCCAGGTGCGGGACCAGTTCCGGGGGAGCCGCCCGGTGATGGCGGTGCTGCTGCTGGACAACTATGAGGACCTGATGAAGAACCAGACGGAGAACCAGCGATCCACCATCTACGCCGAGGTCAACGCCCGGCTGGATGCCTGGGTGGCGGGCACCGGGGGCATGCTCCGCAGAATGGAGCGGGACCGTTACCTGCTCCTGTTCGAGGAGCAGTACCTGTCCCGGTTTGTGGACCAGAAGTTCGACATCCTGGACACCATCCACCAGGTGGTCAATTCCAGCGGCCTGGCGGCGACCCTGTCCATCGGCATCGGCAAGGACGGCGGCAGCTTCCAGGAGCTGATGCAGTACGCCAACCTGTCCATTGAGATGGCCCTCTCCCGGGGGGGAGACCAGGCGGTCATCCGCAACAAGTTCACCTTTGAGTTTTATGGAGGCCACTCCACCGAGACGGAGAAGCGCACAAAGGTGAAGAGCCGGGTGATGGCAAACGCCCTGTCCGCCCTGGTGTCCGACTCCTCCAAACTGTTCATCATGGGCCACAAGATGCCCGACATGGACGCCACCGGCGCCGCGGTGGGCGTGTGCGCCATCGCCCGGAAAAAAGGAGTCCCCGCCTACATCATCCGGGAGGGGGGGACCAATCCCTCCAAGCCCATCCTGGATAAGCTGGACCAGCTGCCCGAGTACCGGGGGAATTTCCTCAGTGCCCAGGAGGCCCTGGTGGCGGCGGACAGCCGCTCCCTGGTGGTGGTGGTGGACACCAACCGCCCGGAGCAGGTCCAAGCCCAGGAGCTGCTGGAGTCCTGCAACCGGGTGGCGGTCATCGACCACCACCGGCGGGCGGCCACCTATATCGAGGGAGCGGCGCTGAACTACCACGAGCCCTACGCCTCCTCCGCCTGTGAGCTGGTCACCGAGCTGCTCCAGTACATCGCAGAGCCCACCGACCTGCTCCGCACAGAGGCGGAAGCCCTGCTGGCGGGCATCGTGCTGGATACCAAGAACTTCACCATGCGCACCGGCGGCCGCACCTTTGAGGCGGCAGCTTTCCTGCGCCGCTCCGGCGCCGACACCGGGGAGGTGAAGCGGCTGTTCCAGAACGACCTGTCCGGCACCATCGCCAAATACGATATCATCCAGAATGCGAAGCTGTACCGGGACCACATCGCCATTGCCGTGGTGGACCACACGGTGGGCCGGGTGACAGCGGCCCAGGCGGCGGACGAGCTGCTGAACATCGTGGGGATCAGCACCTCCTTTGTGCTCTTTCCCGACGGGGAGCAGATCATCATCTCAGGCCGCTCCATGGGAGACACCAACGTCCAGGTCATCCTGGAGCAGCTGGGGGGCGGAGGCAACGCCGCCGCCGCCGGCGGACAGGTGGCGGGCAAGACGCTGGAACAGGTGGCCGTGGAGCTGACACAGGCCATCGACCGCTATCTGGAGGAGGACTCCTGAGGGAGCCGCTCATTCCCAAATAAGATATTTCCTAAAATTATTACTGATAGTATTTGGAGGAACACAACATGAAAGTGATTTTACAGCAGGATGTCAAGGGCCAGGGCAAGAAGGGCCAGATGGTGGAGGTCTCCGACGGATACGCCCGCAACTTCCTTCTGCCCCGGAAGCTGGCCGTCTCTGCCACGGCGGACAATATCAACACCATGAAGCAGCAGGAGAAGGCACGCAAGGCCCAGGAGGCCGCCGAGAAGGCGCAGGCCGAGGCCACCGCCAAGCAGTTGGAGGGACTGATGGTGAAGATCACCGCCAAGGCCGGCGAGGGCGGGCGCCTCTTCGGCGCTGTGACGGCCAAGGAGATCTCCGAGGCCCTGGCCGAGCAGCACCAGGTGGAGATCGCCAAGACCAAGCTGGTTCTGGACGAACCCATCAAGGCCTGCGGCGGCTATCAGATCCGCGCCAAGCTGGGCTATGAGGTGGTCGGCACGGTAAACGTCATGGTGGCGGAGGCCTGAGAAGGACGGTGAGGGGTGAGGAGAGGGGCGCTGTGCAGAGCGTTGATGCGCGGCACTCCCACCGCCCGGCGGTTCCGGGCACCAAAATCCCGAACTCTCGATTTTGAATTCCTGATTTGGAAGGCAGGTGGTCTCATATGGCGCTGGAAGAGGAAGAGCTGCTCCTTAAGCAGCTCCCCCATTCTGTGGAGGCGGAGCAGGCCGTGCTGGGCTCCATGCTCATCGACCCCCGCTGTGTCCCGGATGTGATCGAGCAGCTCCGGCCGGAGGACTTCTATATCCGGCAGAACCGGGAGATCTACGAGACCATTTACTCCATGTTCAACTTCTCCCTCACCATCGACCCGGTGACGGTGCTGGAGAACATGCGGAAAAACGGGGTCTACGACGAGAATGTCTCCCGCAACTACATCCTCCAGCTGATGGACACCACGCCCACTGCGGCCAACGTGGGGGAGTACGTGGCCATCATCAAGGACAAGACCCTGCTGCGGCGCATCGCCGAGACGGCGGGGGACATGACCGCTATGGTCCAGCAGGGCACAGACAGCGGCCAGGACGTGCTGGAGGCGGCGGAGCAGCGGATCTACGCCATCCGGCAGGGGCGGGCCGCCCGGGGACTGACACCCATCTCTGCAGTGCTACTGGATGTGTATGACCGGCTCAATGAGCTGGCCGCCAGCGACGCGGCGGTGCCCGGCCTGTCCACCGGACTGGGGGACCTGGATCTGGCCATCTCCGGCCTGAACAAGTCCGACCTGATCCTGCTGGCCGCCCGGCCCGGCATGGGAAAGACCTCCATGGCGCTGAACATCCTGCTCCACGCGGGCAAGTTCTCCGGGAAGAGCGTGGCCTTTTTCTCCCTGGAGATGAGCCGGGAGCAGCTGGTGCTGCGCCTGATCTCCAACGAATCCTTTGTGGACAACAAAAAGCTGGTGACCGGAAAGCTCAATGAGAGCGACTGGGAGAAAGTGGCCGCCGCCGCCGACGCCCTGAACCGCACTAAGATCCTCATCGACGACGACTCTACGGTGTCGGTGGCCGATATCAACGCCAAATGCCGCCGGGTGGAGGACCTGGGGCTGGTGGTCATCGACTACCTCCAGCTGATGACCTCCGCCGGCGGAAAGGAGCGCAGCGGCGACAACCGGCAGCAGATCGTCTCCGACATCTCTCGGGCCCTGAAGATCATGGCCAAGGAACTGAACGTGCCGGTGCTGTGCCTGTCTCAGCTCTCCCGTGCCAACGAGAGCCGGACCAATAAGCGGCCCATGCTCTCAGATCTGCGGGAATCGGGGGCCATCGAGCAGGACGCCGATATCGTCATGTTCCTCTACCGGGAGGACTACTACGAGAAAGAATCAGAAAACCACAACCTGGCCGAGTGCATCATCGCCAAAAACCGGCACGGGGAGACCCGGACGGTGGAGCTCCAGTGGCTGCCTGAGTACACCACCTTCTCCTCCATCGACCGGACCCATGAGGAGTATTGACCATGGCCCATTCCAGCCCGTTCCATGGGCTGAACGCCCTCATCGAGACCTACGGAATGATCCCGCCGGGGAGCACGGTGCTGTGCGCCTGCTCTGGGGGGGCGGACTCGGTGTATCTCCTGCACCGGCTGTACCTGCTCCGGGAGCGGATGGGGTTCCGTCTGGCTGCCGCCCACTACAACCATCAGCTGCGGGGGGAGGAATCCCGGCGGGACGAAGCATTCGTCCGCCGCTTCGTCGCCCAGTGGTGCGGCCCCGCCCAGGTGGACGGACATGAGCTGCCCGGTGTCCCCCTCTATGTGGGCCGGGGCGACGTGGCTGCCCGGGCCGGAGAGCTGGGACGAGGCCTGGAGGAGACCGCCCGGGAGATGCGTTACGCCTTCCTCCGGGAGACCGCGGCAGAGCTGGGCGGAGCCCTGATCGCCACCGCCCACACCGCGGATGACAATGGAGAGACCATCCTGCTCCACCTGCTCCGGGGCAGCGGCCTGCGGGGGCTGACCGGCATCCGCCCGGTGGGGGAGGGGCTGATCCGCCCCATGCTCACCACCACACGGGCCCAGGTGGAGGAATATCTGCGCCTCTACGGACTGCCCCATGTGGAGGACAGCTCCAACAGGGACGAGTCCTTTTCCCGCAACCGCCTGCGCTGGCAGGTGGTGCCGGAGCTGGAGGACATGTGCCCCGGCTTCGCCCGCCGGACGGCGGAGCCCNGGACAGACGAGGACTACCTCACCGGCCTGGCGGAAAAGGCGGTGGCGGACCTCCTCCCCCGCGCGGGGACCCTCCGCCTGCCCGCGGCAGCGGTGGGGGATCTGCCTGACGCCTTGGCGCCCCGGGCGGCCCGGCTGCTGCTGGCCCGCCTGCGGGACGGAGATACCGATCTGGCCGCCCCCCATCTGGGGGGGGTGGTGGCCCTGTGCCGGGGGAGGGACCCCTCTGCCCGGCTGGATCTGCCGGAGGGCATCACCGCCCGACGGGAGTATGAGATGCTGGTGCTCACCCGGGAGACTGCGCCCCCGGCACTGGAGGAGGCATCCCTCCCCATGCCCGGGCAGCTGCGGACGGGGGAGTGGACCCTGACCTGCGCGGCAGCGGTGTACCAAGGGGAGCCCCAGTCGGGCCGGGAATTCTGGCTGGCTGGGGCAGAGGGGCTCACCGTCCGTCCCCGGAGGACCGGGGACCGGCTGGAGCGTCCGGGCCGTCCGGGCCGAACCGTGAAAAAAATCATGATCGACCAGAAGCTGCCCAGGCACCTGCGGGATACCGTCCCTGTGCTGGACAGCGGCGGCAGGGTGGCTGCGGTGGCGGAGCTGGGGCCGGACGCGGCCTTTCTGCCCCGCCTGGGGGAGCCCTGCTGGCATATTACGGCGAAAAGAAAAGGAGAATATTTCATGTTGGAAAAGGATATCCAGGAAATACTGTTTTCAGAGGAACAGCTGGCCCAGCGGGTGAAGGAGATCGCCGGTGAGATCAACCGGGACTACGTCGGACAGGAGATCATGCTGGTCAGCGTGCTCCGAGGTTCCTTTGTGTTCATGGCGGACCTGTGCCGGCGCATCGATCTGCCCTGTACGGTGGACTTCATGGCGGTGTCCTCCTATGGCGGCGGGACCTCCTCCAGCGGCCAGGTGCAGATCACCAAGGACCTGTCCAGCGACATCACGGGGAAGAACATCATCGTGGTGGAGGATATCCTGGACAGCGGAAACACCCTGAGCTATCTGCTGAAGGTGCTGGAGCAGCGCAGCCCGGCCTCCATCCGGCTGTGTACCCTGCTGGACAAGCCGGAGCGCCGGGTCAAGCCAGTGGAGGTCCACTACTCCGGCTTCACCATTCCAGACGCCTTTGTGGTGGGCTATGGGCTGGATTACGCAGAGCATTACCGGAACCTGCCCTACATCGGCATCCTGAAGCCGGAGGTCTACGGCGGCTGAGCCGGAGAGACTTGGAGGGCGGCGGCCTCCTGAAATTTGTGATCCGCCGGAAAGGACGTGGTTTTCCTGAAACGGTTCAGCGCGCGGGACCTGATCTTCTATCTGCTGGCCATCCTGGTGATGGTGTTCACCTTCAATGCGGTGCAGCAGATGAACGAGCCGGATGACCCCACTTATAATGAGATCCGCCTGCTCTTTGAGCAGGAGAAGGTGAAGTACTTCTCCGTGGAGGACAATGTGCTCACTCTGACTCTGCGGGGGGAGGGAGAGGACACCTCCACCCTGAAGTACCACCTGGCCGACTTCAATGTGTTCTATAACGACCTGCACGAGCTTATCGACAGCCAGCGCCAGGCTGGGATCATCCAGGACTATGACTACCCCGCCGGCTGGGCGGAGCCTTGGTGGTTCGCCTATGTGCCCTACCTGGTGATCCTGCTGGGCTTCGGCATCCTGATGTACACCATGTATCTGCGGCAGAACACTGGGGGCGGCGGAGGAGGGGGGCCGTCCCGCTTCGGCCATGCCCGCACCCGCACCCTGGCAGACCAGGGGAAGAAGGTCACCTTCAACGATGTGGCCGGTGCGGATGAGGAGAAGGAGGAGCTGGAAGAGATCGTGGAGTTCCTCCGGGACCCCCAGAAGTTCACCGCCCTGGGCGCCCGCATCCCCAAGGGCGTGTTGCTGGTGGGGCCTCCGGGCACGGGCAAGACCCTCATCGCCAAGGCGGTGGCCGGCGAGGCGGGGGTCCACTTCCTGTCCATCTCGGGCTCTGACTTCGTGGAGCTGTATGTGGGTGTGGGTGCCAGCCGGGTGCGGGACCTGTTCGACCAGGCCAAGAAGGACGCCCCCGCCATCGTGTTCATCGACGAGATCGACGCGGTGGGCCGGCAGCGGGGCGCCGGCCTGGGCGGCGGCCACGACGAGCGGGAACAGACCCTGAACCAGCTGCTGGTGGAGATGGACGGCTTTGGCTCCAATGAGGGGGTCATCGTCATGGCGGCCACCAACCGGCCGGACATCCTGGACCCCGCCCTGCTGCGGCCTGGCCGGTTCGACCGCCAGATCTATGTGGGACTGCCCGACATCAAGGGCCGGGAGGAGATCCTGAAGGTCCACGCCCGGAAGAAGCCCCTGGCGGAGGACGTATCCCTCTCCGATGTGGCGAAGGCCACCTCCGGCTTCACCGGTGCGGATCTGGAGAACCTGCTCAATGAGGCGGCTCTGCTCTCTGCCCGGGAGGACCGGCGTTTCATTACCCGCCAGGACCTCCACGAGGCCATGATGAAAGTAATTGCCGGCCCGGAGAAGCGCAGCCGGGTGGTGACGCCCCATGCCAGGCGGCTTACCGCCTACCACGAGGCGGGCCACGCCGTGGTGATCCACGAGCTGGACAGCCAGGACCCCGTGCACCAGATTACCATCGTGCCCCGGGGACAGGCGGGAGGCATGACCATCTCTCTGCCCAGGGAGGACCGGGCCTATCTGTCCAAGCGGGAGCTGGAGGAGCGCATTGCTGTCTGCCTGGGCGGCCGGGTGGCGGAGCAGCTGGTGCTCAACGACATCTCCACCGGTGCCTCCAGCGACATCCAGAAGGCGTCTCAGACTGCCCGGGCTATGGTCACCAAGTACGGCATGAGCGAGCGGCTGGGGACCATCGCCTACGGCAACGAGAACGATGAAGTGTTCATCGGCCGCACCATGGCCCAGGCCCGGACCTACTCCGAGGAGGTGGCAGGCCAGATCGACGAGGAGGTCAAGGCGATCGTGGACCGGGCCTATGCCCGGTGTGAAGAGATCCTGACCCGGCGGCGGCAGGAGCTGGAGCTCACCGCACGCTATCTGCTGGTCCATGAGACCATGAGCGGCGAGATCTTTCAAAAAGTGTTCACTGACCCGGCGGCCCCTGAGCTGGCGCTTCCGGAGGAGGACCAGCCGGCCCAGGAGGGCTGAGCGCGGCGGCAGCCGGGAGGTGGAAGGACCTCCCGGCTGTTTCATATGGATAGGGAGAGGGGGACGGAGGATGAGAAAAAGAAGAGCTGGAGGGACGGCGGCGCTGGTCCTGCTGCCGCTGCTGGCCGGATGCGGCGCCTCAGGGCCGGAAGCGGCGGGCTCCGGGCTGGAGGAGGTGTCCTCCCGATAGGGGCCAGACGCACAGGGGGCGTGCCTGCTGGGCACGCCCCCTGTGCGTTATGTCATGTTACAGCTGACGCAGCTCCTGAATGGTCTCCTGGATGGTCCTCTGGGGCAGCCAGACGGCGGCCATCTCCGCCAGCTGAGCCAGGGTCAGGGACCGGGAGGCCCCCACCAGCGGGTGGTTCATAAATTTCCCAAACCGGCGCTGGAACACAGACCGGGAGGCCCGGTTATCCAGCAGCTCCCCCACCGTAATGGTGTTGTTTCTCAGATCCAAGGTCATTTCACCTCCGCTCCATTCTATGCAGGGGAGGGGAAAAGAATGTGGAGACAAGACGGTGAGACTGTTGAAAAAGTAGCTCTGCCGCTTTTTCGAGCAGGAGTTTAGAAAAGTTTACCCACAATTCCTTGCAGAATTGTGGGTAAAGATTTCATGAAAAGCATCATTTCTAAGGCAGATGCCCTGAGAAATGACGCAATCAAACCTTGCTCGGCTGCCTGCGGGCGCTGGAACTCCGAGCAGGAGGTTTTTTCCACAAGCTAAGTGGGAGCTTCCTTATACAAGAAGCTCCCACTGGTGAGGTTTAAAATTGTGGTGTGCTCAACTCTCCGCATACCGGGAGAGGAACTGCCGGGTGCGCTCCTGAGAGGGGTGCTCGATGACCTGATGGGCTGGGCCCTGCTCCACAATGACGCCGCCGTCCATGAAGATGACCTGATCGGCCACATCCCGGGCGAAGGCCATCTCGTGGGTGACGATGATCATGGTGGTCTTCTGCTCCGCCAGGGAGCGGATGACCTTGAGCACCTCACCGGTGAGCTCCGGGTCCAGGGCGGAGGTGGGCTCATCAAAGCAAAGAATGTCCGGGTGGAGGGCCAGGGCCCGGGCGATCGCCACCCGCTGCTGCTGGCCGCCGGAGAGCTGACTGGGGTAGTGGTCCGCGCGGTCACTCAGACCCATCTTGGCCAGCAGCTCCCGGCCCTCGGCCTGGATCTCCTCCAGGATCTGCTTCCGGTTGGCTTTGAAGTCAGGCCGTTCCTGGCTGAGGAGCTCCTTGGCCAGGGTGACGTTCCGCAGGGCGGTGTACTGGGGGAACAGGTTGAAGGACTGGAACACCAGGCCGAAATGGAGCCGCTTTTTCCGCACCTCGCTCTCCCGCTGGGTGGCGGGATCGTCGGCGTCGAACAGAGTGTTCCCCTGGACGACGATCTGCCCCTGGTCGGGGGTCTCCAGAAAGTTCAGGCACCGCAGCAGGGTGGTCTTGCCGCTGCCGGAGGAGCCGATGATGGCCAGAGCCTGGCCCTGCTCCAGGTCAAAGCTGATGTCCTCCAGCACCCGGGTCGCGCCAAAGTGCTTTTCAATATGATGTACTTCTAAGATCGGCATGTTCGCTCCC
Source organism: Clostridium phoceensis (assembly GCF_001244495.1). Lineage (NCBI taxonomy): Bacteria > Bacillati > Bacillota > Clostridia > Eubacteriales > Clostridiaceae > Clostridium > Clostridium phoceensis. The sequence continues at coordinate 1,081,131 of NZ_LN866274.1, forward strand.
CCTTATACCCGGAAGTAGTCCAGCTTCTTTTCCAGCCGGCCCAGCACCATGGTCACGATGGCGCTGAAGGCCAGGTAGTAGACCGCCGTGAACATCAGCGGCCACCACAGGCCGGAGATCCCCTGATTGCCCTTCATGAAGGACTCAGCCGCCCAGATGACCTCCTGCAGCGCAATGGCACGGGCCAGGGAGGTGTCCTTGACCAGGGTGATGATCTCGTTGGACATGGGGGGCACGATGCGCTTGACCATCTGGAGCAGGGTGACCTTGAAAAAAATCTGCCGCTTGGTCATGCCCAGCACCAGGCCGGCCTCGTTCTGCCCCGCCGGCACCCCCTGGATGCCGCCCCGGTAGATCTCGGAAAAATAGAAGGCGTAGTTGATGATGAAGGCCACGCATACCGCCGCCATCCGTCCCACCTCGCCCCGGGGCCATGGACTGCCATCCTCCAGTATCAGACCGGGCACATAAAACAGGGCGATGATCTGCAGGATCAGGGGCGTGCCCCGGACGATCCAGACCAGCAGACGGGTGACCAAGCTGATGGGGCGGAAGGAAATGAGCGCCCGGGCCACCCGGCCGGGCTCCTGCCCCCGGCGGAGCAGGACCCACCGGGTGGGCCGGGACAGGGGCGTCCAGCGGTTCATGGAGCCGAAGGCGATGACCAGCCCCAGAGGGAGCGCCCCGATCAGGGTCACGAAAAACAGCTCCAGGGTCACAAGAAACCCTTGGTTCAAGGCTATCAGTACCGTCTGGGTCACTGGTGATTGAAAAAAGTCGAGCATAGGGGTCGTCCTCTCTGTCTGTGATAGTGGGGCGCAACCGCTCAAAAGCAGAGAGCGGACCCGCTCTCTGCTTTCAAGGGATTCAGCTGCGGAGATCGTTTACTCCAGGATGACGGCATCCTGCAGGCCATAGGTGGCAGCAATCTGCTCCACGGTGCCGTCAGCCACGGCCTGCTTCCAGAACTCGTTGAAAGCATCCACCAGGTCAGAGCCCTTGCGGAAGCCCACGCCGTAGAACTCAGATGCCTCTGCTCTCATGTCGTTAAGGTTAAGGTCGTACACCAGATCGCCGTAGCTGGTGCCCTCGCCGGTCATCTCGGCGGCCATGAGCACGTCGATAACAGCGGCATCGGAGGTGCCGGAGGCGACCTCCATCAGGGTGTTGGCCTGGGACTGCACGGGCACGGTGGTGGCCCCCAGCTCCTCGGCGGCGTCCTCACCGGCGGAGCCGGACTCTACGGCGATGCTCAGCCCCTCCAGAGAGGTCAGCCCCTCAAAGTCCGCCGCCCTGTCGGCGGGGTAGACCAGGGTCTGATAGTTGGTGCAGTAGGGCTCGGAGACGCCCATGGCGGCGGTGACCTCGTCGTTGATGGTCATGCCGTTCCATACACAGTCAATGGTCTTGGAGTCCAGCTCCTGGACCTTGTAGTCCCAGGTGATCTCCTGGAACTCCACGTTCACGCCCAGGCTCTCGGCAAAGGCCTTGGCCATGTCGGCATCAAAGCCGATCCACTCGTCACTCCCCGCTTCCTTATAGTCCATCGGGGCGAAATTGGTGATACCCACATACAGGGTGCCCTGGTCCTGGACATAGGCCAGGTCGCTTTCCGCGTCCGCGGGAGTGCTGGATGCCCCCTGGCTGGAGCTGGCGGCGGGGGTGCTGGCAGCGGGAGACTGGCTGCTCTCCCCCTGAGAAGTGGTCCCGCCAGAGCAGGCGGCCAGAGACAGGCACATAGTGATCGCCATTACAAGAGACAACATCTTTTTCATACCGAGAGATCCTCCAAAATGCAGATTGGTCAAAAACGGAGCATTTGACACTTTCACATTTTAGCACGCTAATGTAATGTTGTAAAGAGGTTTTTAATTTTTTTTGATCTTTCGGGGAAAAAGCAAGCGTCCCCCCGCAGCCCATAGGGGACAGCGGGGGGACGCCTTCCGCATCCGATCAGAGAGGCGGCAATTACTTCATGCCGTTCTCGTAGGCTTCGATCATCTTCTTGACCATCTGGCCGCCCACGGAACCGGCCTGCTTGCTGGTCAGGTCGCCGTTGTAGCCCTGCTTCAGGTTGACACCCACCTCCCTTGATGTTCCCTCTCCATCTCAAAGGGGTTTGGGGCCAAATTCCTTGTCACAGTTCGACAAAAACATCATGCCAAATTTGGCTTGTTCTCCCGATTTTCGCTCTGTTTTGAGATGGAGACATCAACGGGCAGCTCCCGCGTTGCGTTATCCTGCATCTCCCCGATGAAACGGTAGAAGATGCGGATGCTCTGGCGGTAGGGCTGGCTGCGGTGGGTGGCCTTCACGGTGCCGTCCGGGTACTCCTTGGGGCCGACCTCAATACGCTCCACAAAGGTCAGCAGAATGTCCCGGTCCAGTTCCTCGATTTGCGTGTACTCCCTGGCCAAGGCAAAAAAGCGGCGGTAGTTCTCCTCCACCTCGTGGGCGGGGGTGACCGCGCTCAGTTCGGCTAATATCGCCTTCAGTCCGGCGGACTCCTTCTCCAAGTCGGCTACCATCCGCCGGAGCCGGTCATCGTCCAGATGTCCCTCGGCGTTGTCCAGGTAGAGCTTGCCCACCATTTTGTCGATGGTCAGCAGCCGGGCCTCCGCCTGCTCCCGCCGGAGCTTCTTTGCCTTGAGGACTTCCTCACTGCCAAAACGCTTGAGGGCGTTCCGCACCATCCGCTCCATCCGGTCGTCCGTCATGGACAGCAAACTGTTCAGATCCCGCCGCACAACTTCCAGCAGATCGGCATACCGCACCCGGACGCCGGTGCAGGGCTCGGCAATGTCCTGCCGCTGGTGGGTGCAGGAGAGATACCAGTACTTCTCCCGCTCCCCCTTGTAGACCGTCCCACAGGAGCAAAGGGAATAGCCGCACTTGGCGCAGACGGTGACGCCGGAAAAGATGCTCCTGCGCACCTGGTCATAGGCCCGGTAGTCCCGGCTGCCCCGGCCCAGGTTGGCCTGGGCCCGCTCATAGAGCTGCTTTGTCACCAGGGGCGGGTGGGTACCCTCCGTCACAGCCCAGTCGTCCCGGGGGACCGGGACTTTTTTCTTGGACTTCACGCTGGCCTTGCGGCTTTTGCCCAGCAGAGTGTGGCCCAGATAGACCGGATTTTTCAGGATGCGTTTCACCGTGGTGTAGTTCCACACATCGCTGGCCCGGGCCGCCCCCTCCGGGCTGAACTCGTCCCGGTAGAGTACCCGGTACTTCAGCGGCGGGATGACGCCGTCGGCATTCAGGTCCAGAGCGATCTTCCGGGAGGAATCCCCCTTGGCCGCCTGCTCAAAGACGCGCCGCACCACCGGGGCGGTCTGCTCGTCGGGGGCCAGGCGGTGCTTGTCCTGGCTGTCCTTGCGGTAGCCGTAGGGCGGGCAGGCGCAGTACTGGCCGCTCTCCCGCTTGCTGCGGAGTACATCCTTCACCTTCCGGGAGCCGTCCCGCAGATAGACTTCGTTCATGGCGAAGAGGAAGGGGGCCATGATGTTCTCCCGCTCGGTGTCAAAGTTGTCCCCGATGGCGATATAGCGGATACCATGCTCCGGGAAAAACTGCTCGGCGTAGTAGCTGGCCTCCCGCATATCGCGGCCCAGCCGTGACAGGTCTTTGGTGATGACGGTATTGGCCTTACCTTGCTCCAGCTGGCGCATCATCTCCTGAAAGGCCGGCCGGTCGAAGTTGCCGCCGGACCAGCCGTCATCCGCAAACTCCCGCACCAGGGTGATGTTGTTCTGCTTGCAGTAATTCTGCACGATCATGCGCTGGTTGGTGATACTGGAGGATTCCCCGCCCTGGGCCTCCTCGTTGGACAGCCGCAGATAGGCGAACCCCAGCGTTAATTTGTCGGTTCTCATCCTCGCCTCCTTACGACGAACCGACCCACTGAACGCATTATACCGCGTCAGCGTGCCTTTCGTCAAAGGGAGGATCTTCCGTTAGCCGTCCGGCCAGCCGCTCCGCCACCAGTTCTGAGGCGGGGCGGGTCCCGGCATAGACACGGCTGATTTGATAGGTGACTTGTCCCAGTGTGATCTCTTGTTGCTCCATACATTCGCCTCCGGACATAGTTTGGCCCGGACGCTTATGATTCATTCCGTTATTTCCCATGGCGCGCTCCCTTGGGCAGAGAGGCCAGATAGATGTTGGTCACATCGGGCCGCTCATGGCCCAGCAGACGGGACACGGCAAAGTGGGCGTCCAGCTCGTTCATGCCGCTTTCTATCAGCTTTTTGTAAGTCTCGGCGGCATATGTGTGCCGCAGGCCGTGGAAGGTCATGGGGCGGGTGGAGCCTTCATCTTGGATCTCCGCCCGATGTGTAAAGATGAAGCCTTGCAGATGATTGATCGCCTGGTGGGTGGGCATATTGCCTGGCACCAACAGCTTACAGCCCCGCTCCTTGCGCTCCAGTTGTTCCCGCAAAGCAATGGCGATCTGCTCGTTGATGGGGACTGTCCGCATTTTGCCGCCCTTACCTTTGACGGTGATGGCCTTTTCCCGCAAGGCTTTCTCTGTTGTGGCGGTGTCGATGCGGAAGCACTCATGGATGCGCAGTCCCGCATACCGGGCCAGATAGAGGGCCAGGATGTAATCATAGCGATCCTCGGCCAGTGCCTTGCCCAGCATTTTGTTGAACTCTACATTGCTCCAGGTGCGGTCTACCTCTCCGAAGGTGCGGCGGGTCAGGAAAAGTTCCTGGTTTCCCGGCAGTTCATAGCGGGGATTTGGAATCAAGTCGTGGAAGAATCGGATGGCAGCTAAATCCGTTTTGATGGTGGACGGGGACTTTCCACTGGCTTTCAAAAAGTCAACATAGGCATAAATGTGTTTCGGTGCCAGATTTGCCAGCCGCTCCAAACGGTATTGCTCGGCTGCAAAGCGGCAAAAGCGCTTCATAGCCTCATAATAGCGCGCTCGGGTGCGGAAGCTGCCTTGACGGTTGTGGCGGCGCAATCGCTCTAACTGGGATAGCAAATTCTCGAAATGCTTTGACATGATAGCAACATCCTTTCTGAAAAAGGACGCAGTTTGCCCATCGGCGCGGTCGGTGATTTCCGGCTCTTTTCCGTCTGTCCAACCAGAGGCCAGCCGCATTTCAGGGCTTCAAAGCATTGGGGCGGCTGGGCTTTATGGCTTTCGACAAGTATCTGTATGAAAACTGTCTCTGTTGAGCATGGATGCCGCAAACCTGCTGATAAGCGGGCGGGATCGACTCTCCCGCGGCGGACGCGCACCCTTGGGCAAGGGGCAGAAGCTCTGCCAGCGTCCTTGAGCCCACCCACGGCAGCAGGGCGGGTATATTGGCGGACGGGAACCTCTGTCCTGCCGTTGACAGAGGCGGCCGATTGTCGGGATCGGCCCATAAATCAAAGGGTTAAGCGGATTGCGCTTTCTGGTCATATCTGTTTTTCTCCTTCGTACGCCCTGACGGTCTGAAGTGACAAGTTCCAGATCCGCTGTGCAGGCACCGGGCGGTGTGTTTTTTTGGATACGACAAGGCCTGAAAACAAAGCGTTCGCCCCTTGTTTCCAGGCCTGTTTGGTCCGTATCCAGTTGTCGGGTGTCGGGTTTTAGGGTATGACAGGTCTCCCGGCAGGGCGCAGTACGCCCCTTGGGGGTAAAAAATCTGACCTACAAAATCTGACCTAAAATACAAGCTGAGTGTAACATGAAAAATTTGTTCTGTACAGTTGCGCTTTTGGCTACACCTGATGCTTTCGTTAACTTATGTCGCTAAAGACTTTTTCTTCCACAAATTATCTATTGATTATCTCCCTTTTTTGTAATCTGTCTCAGGTACATATAAATAGACACAAGCGCGTTCAGGCCATCGTCCCGGCGCTTGATGAGCGTGCGGGGCGCCAGATGCATTTCCTGCTGAAGCGCACCCCAGGTTTTCTCCTCAAAATAGTATTTTCGGATGACCTCAGCCTGCTTCTCGTCCAACTGGGACACATAAAATTCCAGTCTGGCAAGCTGGCGCTCTACTGTATGGAGTTCTTTTGCAATCTCCATGACAGTTCCTTGATTTAAGCGGTCTGTTTTATCCCGGAACTGTGCGGCGATCAACATGGTTTTATCGGAGATGCAGACGGGCGGTTTGATTCCGTCACCTATTGAACGGGAAAAGGCCATGCTGTCAATCACCTCGCCGTCTGTGATCCTGGCGGGGTGTTCCTGTTCATAGCGGAGGAGAGATATTTTCCTTTTTAGAGTTGGGTAGCTTTTGAGGTCTTCGATGACCTGCGTTCGCAGCTTTGTATATTCCATCGTGATACCCGCCTTTCTGATTTCTGAAATAGCCCGTTGAGAATGAGATGTGCCGCTATTCATACAATAGCGGCACATCTCGGAATTACTTTTTTCGGTAAGCGGGTGAAAAAGAGAATTTTTACGGGAAATCAGTTTTTAATACGATGGAGCAAAACAGTATCCGGTGCCTTTAATCGTCTTGATATAAGTGGGATCTTTGGGAGATAGCTTCAGCTTCTTTCGGATAGAGCAAATCATATCATTGACGCTCTTGCTGCCATAAAGACTATTTTCCTGCCATACCCGCTCGTAGATCCGATCTTTTGAGAACACAATCGTTGGGTTGCTAGCCAGGAAGTAGAGCAGCTTGAACTCCATAGTTGTTAAGGTCACTGCGGTATCCTTCATCATCACCTTTTGCCGCAGCGGATCAATCGCTAAGTCTTTGTATATGATGCGACCTGGCGGAGTGGCTCCAGTTGGATATTCGTGGGCAGGCGGACGGCGCAACAAGGAGTAAATAGCAGCGGCACACTCCCTTGGGTCAGCGACAGGCAGGCACATATCAAAGCCACGACTTAGGAAAGAAGCCCGCATATCAGAGCCTTCTACTGGGAACAGGAGCAGCAGAGTGTTCTTGGCATGTCGAAGGTCAATCAACGGCCCAATTAAGCAGGCAGCGTCTTCCATAGCCGTGTCCAGCGCCACCACATCAAAGGTGCTGATCATCATCTGGCTGATGGCACTATGGATGGTTGAGGCTATGTGGGGCTTAATGCCGATTTTATACAATAGAGTACAGCTATGCTCTGTGTATGCTTGATTGCTATCAATCAATAAAACACGCTTTCCTGCAATGCCGCCGCTCATAAACTCGCCTCCCATTCTCTAAAAATAGTTATCATTTGCAAGAATTGCGGAGAATGCTTTTAAAGTTCCTGCCTACATCTTAAAAAGGGGATTCTACTCCCGAATAAAATTCGTAAAATGGATCTGTTCCTGCTCCGGCAGGGGGACGCCGGCTTTTTCGCCCGCCTCTTTGCACTTGAGGAACCAGGCCATGTTCTTTCCCAGGATCCGCATGACCTGCATCCCCTCCTCGTCCTTTCCCACATCCTCCGGCCTGGCCCCGTGGACCATGTTCCAGTACCGGGAGGTGATGATTGGCATCTGCATCAGGCCGAAGTATTTATTCATCTGATCCCAGGTAGCGGTGGTGCCGGCGCGGCGGGCAGACATGATGGCCGCGGCGGGCTTCAGATAGAAATTGTTCCGTCCGCCACAGAAGTCGGCGTAAAATGCCCGGTCCAGGAAGGAGGTCATGGCTCCGGTGGCTCCTCCCCAGTGAACAGGAGTGCCAAAGATAAAGCCGTCATAGTCCGCCGCCATATCCAGAAACTCGTTCACCTTGTCGTCAAAGACGCAGGCGTGCTTGGTGGCGCAGGTTTTGCAGGCAATGCAGTCGGAGAGGGGCTTGCTGCCGATCCAGAAAAAGTCGGTGCCGATCCCCTCGCACTCCAGCGCCTTTGCCACTTCTGTGAGTGCGGTATAGGTGCAACCCTCCTTATGAGGGCTGCCGTTGACCAGCAAAACTTTCATCGTGTCCACGCTTTCCTTCAATCGATGTTAGATATCCAGACCATTGACCCAGTCCGTCACATCCGCCTGGCTGACGCCGCTGCGGAACCGCTGGCCCTCCAGCCAAGTGCCGGTACCGGCCAGCTCCTCCAGCAGTTCGGCGCTCTGGCCCAGGCCGGAGCTGGTGGAGGTGCAGAAGGGGATGACCGTCTTGCCGCTGAAGTCGTTGGACTGGATAAAGTCATTGACCGGCCAGGCGGCGATGCCCCACCAGATAGGGTAGCCGATGAACACGGTGTCGTAGTCCTCCCAGTTTTCCATCGTGGCGGAGGCCAGCTCCACATCCCGTAGGGCCTCGTTTTCATGTTCCCGGTTGACCCGGCTGCCGGATTCCGTCCAGTCCAAGTCGGCGTCGGTATAGGGATCGGCGGGGACAAGTTCGAAGAGGTCGGCGTTCAGTGTGTCTGCGATGGTCTCCGCAACCGCTTCGGTGTTGCCGCTGGCGGAGAAATAGGCCACCAGGATACGATTTCCCTGGGCAGGCTCCTCCTGATCCATGGTCATGTAGTTGCGCAGGATAGTGGCTACCTGTGCGCGGGTGGCGTTTCCCTGGGGATCAAAGTGGTTCCCCCCTATGCCGTTCATAATGCTGTTGGCCCTGACCCAATCCACCGCATCGACGGCATAGGAGGCGATCCTGCTCTCGTCGGCAAAATCCTGCCCACCCTCTGCGGCGGGGCTTCCCGCATACCGCCAGAGGATCGTGGCGATCTGCTCACGGGTAACGGGATCGTTGGCTCCGAACAGGCCGCCGCCGTAGCCGGCCATCACGCCGCTCTGTGTCGCCCACAGGACGGCGTCAGCATACCACGCGCCGTCATCCGTGTCGGTAAAGCTGTCCCGGCCGGATACCGCCGGACTTCCGGAAACCCGGTAAAGGATGGTGGCCAGCATGGCCCGGCTGGTAGCAGTATCGGGAGAAAATGTAGTGGCGCCGGTGCCGCTCATCAAGCCGTTGTCATAGACATACTCCACCGCGTCGGCGTACCATGCGCCATCGGGTACGTCGCTAAAGACACCCCCTGCCGCCAGGGCTGTCGGGATCGCCGCGATCACCAGCGCCGCCGCCATGATCGCCGTCAGAAATTGTTTCATCTTTTTCATGTGTTTCATCCTTTCCTGTTGATTTTTTCTGGGAAAGCACCCAATCCAAAACAGTCTCATCGTCGAACACCACGCTGCCGCCGCCGTGGTAGTTGTAAATGCCCTTGGCGTTGAACCAGGCGTTGTCCGGAATGTTGAGCTGCAAAAGCCGGTCGATCTCGCTGTCGCGCAGTCCTGCTTTTTCATAGGCGGCATGGAGATTTTGGTAGGCGTCCCGCGCTTTCTGGGAGCCGTAATACTCGTCATTTTCCGCCATGAAGATATAGACCGCTATGCGGTTCTCCGCAATGGGGTCGTATGTGCCGTCCCATTGGGAGCCGCCGTGGAGATAGGCGGCGTAGAGGTCGGGGCGCAGGGCCACCGCCTGAGACATGGTCTCGCCGCCCGCGGAGTATCCGGCGGCGTAGATGCGGCTTCGATCCACGGAGAAATGCGCGATCATATACTCAGCCAGTTCGTTGGCCTGCCGGGCGGATTTGGCGCCCCAGTCGGTGAGCTGGCCGGAGACGAGGATCACCGGTTCCCCCAGCTTCGTCCATGCCTGCACACCGTTCCAAGTGAGATTGCTGCCTGCGGAATCCTCGCCGAACCACATCCGATCATAGCCCGGCATGGTCACGATGAGGGGATATGTTTTGTCGCTGTCGTAGCCGTCCGGCAGATAGTAGCTGAAATGGATGGTGCCGTCCGCGCCGTCCAGCGTCTGGTTTTCCACAAATCCGCCCTGGACTGCGGCTTTCTCCGCACTCTGCCGCGCGGCAGCGGCGGTATCATCACGTTTTGCCGCCGCCTGCGCCGTGCAGCCGGAGAGCAGAAAGGCCGCCGACAGCAAAGCCGCTAACACTTTTCTCATACATCGCCCCCTCCTTCCGGGAAAAATTCGTCGCCAATCAGCCGTTCAGGCCCAGGCCGTTGACCCAGTCCGTCACATCCGCCTGGGTGACGCTGCTACGGAACCGCTGGCCTTCCAGCCATTCGCCGGCACCCGCCAGTTCGGCCAGCAGCTCGCCGCTCTCGCCCAGGCCGGAGGAGGACGAGGTGCAGAAGGGAATCACCGTCTTGCCGGTGAAGTCGTTGGCGCTGACAAAGCTGTCTGTGGGCCAGGCGGCGATGCCCCACCAAATGGGGTAGCCGATGAACACGGTGTCATAGTCCTCCCAGTTTTCCACCTCGGCGGTGGTCAGGGGCACATCCCGGAGGGATTCGTCATCGTGCTCCCGGCTGACCCGGCTGTCCGCGTTGGTCCAGTCCAGATCCTCCGAGGTGTACGGCTCCGCCGAGACGATTTCAAAGGTGTCGGCGCCCAGGGCGTCCGCAATGTACCCGGCCACCGCCTCGGTGCTGCCGGTGGCGGAGTAGTAGACCACCAGGGTCTTCCCGCCCTCCGGTTCCTCAGATGGATCCCCGTCCTCTGTCTGAGAGGGTTCCGGGGCCTGCGTCTCCTGGCTGTTGTCCGGCGCTTGGGTCTGCTGGCTCTGGCTGGGCGTCTGGGTCTGCTGGGACTGCTGGCCGCAGGCGGCCAGAGCCAGGAGCATGGCGAGGGCCAGCAGGCCGCTCAAGGATTTCTTTATGGTTTGCTTTTTCATGTTGATTACCTCCAATTTTAAGCCTTATTTTACATTTTCTTCGATCCACGCCTCCACATGGTCGGCGATTACATCGTTGTTCAATTCCTGGAACATGAAGTGGGAGTTGCCGGTGATGCCCTCGTCAGGCAGATGGATCACGGTGCTGACGCCGCCCGCCGCGGTATAAGCCTCGGTAAAGGCGTCGGCGCTGGAGGACATCATGGCCCACATCCCGGCCGCCGGAACATCGGTGAACTCCTCCCCAATATAATCTCCGTAATAGAAAGTGACAGGGATGTTCTTTTCCAGCAGGGCGTTGTAATCCTCGCTGTCCACCTGGGGAGCCATACCCGGCTCAATGGCTACGATGGCGGCGATGTGGTCGGTGTACCGAGCCGTCTCCCAGCCGGGCATACCGCCCTGGGAGTGGGTGACCAGGATGGAGTCCTTGCCGGTGCGCTCGTATACTTCGTCAACGGCAGCGGCCACCGCCTGAGCCACCACGGTGTTATCGATGTTCTGGTCGCCATTGGCGTTATCCATGCCGGTGTCCGGGGTCATCTGGCGGAAGAACTGATCCAGCACATCCTCCCCCTGGGGGAACTGGGAGCCTTCGTTATAGGTAAATGCATCGTTCAGATAGGTGCCGATGCGGAACTGGGTGTACCAGGTCTGGTCGGAGGGTTCGGTGGTCATGGTGCCGGCCACAGAGGTCTGTCCGGCCTCGCCCCGGCGGGGCTGGTCGATGAGGAATACGCTGTGACCCATCCGCAGGAACAGATCAGACCAGCCCTCCCGGCCATCCGGGGTGGTCATCCAGCCCATGCGGGACTGGCCGTAGCCGTGGAGGAATACCATGGGCAGGCCGGCCTCCTCGGCGGGGATCTGGTAGAGGACATTGGCGTGATCCACATGGGAGGTAGAGCCCTCTCTGGACATATAGTAGTTGGAGACATCGAAGGTGCCGTCCGAGGAGATAACGGTACCGCCGGCGGAGAACATCCCCTGCTCGGCGATGACCAGAGCGCCATCGGGGATGACAGTCTGTTCGGTGCTGATGTCCGGTTCATCCGCCTGGGGATCATTGGATGGGGCCTGCTGGCCGCAGGCGGCCAAGGACAATGTCATGGCGCCTGCCAGCAGCAGGGCGGCGAATCTGTGTTTCATATTGCTTTTCCTCCTGTTATAATGTGATTTTTACTTCTGATCGTCCACCGGGGGAACCATTTCCGCATATTTTGCCAGCAGCTCCGGTGTGCTGGTATAGTAGCGTACTTTCTTGTCCAGGGCGGCGATCCCGGCCATTTCCTCTCTGGTCAGGGCGAAGCCGAACAGATCAAAATTGTCCTTGATGTGGGCGGGATTTTTCGAGCCGGGAATGACAATGTTGCCGTCCTGAATGTGCCAGCGCAGGATAATCTGGGCGGCGGACTTGCCGTACTTCCGGCCCAGTTCGGCGAACAGCGGTTCCTCCAGCAGCGCCCTGTCGCCGTGGCCCAGGGGATACCACGCCTGGATCACGATCCCCTCCTTGTTCAGAAATGCCTTGAGTTCTTTCTCCTGGGAGTAGGGATGTACCTCTGTCTGTAAGACCGAGGGCTTGACTGTGCAGATATTCAGAATTTCCTCGATCTGCTCCCGGTTGAAGTTGGACAGGCCGATGGATCGCACCTTTCCCACCTGATAGGCCGCCTCCATCTGGCGGTAGCCGGCGATGTAATTCCCGGCGGGCTGGTGGATGAGCAGCAGGTCGATGTAGTCCGTACCCAGTCGCTCCAGGGTTTTCTCCACGGCGTCGGGCTGCTCGTAGAAGCTGGGCCACAGCTTGGTTTCCAGGAAGATCTCCTCCCTGGGAACGCCGGACTTCTTCATGGCCCGGCCCACCGCCTTTTCGTTGACATAGGCGTTGGCGGTGTCGATCAGGCGGCAGCCGCCCTCCAGTGCGCTGAGGACGGAGGTTTCCGCCTCGTCCGGGGTAAGCAGGAAGGTGCCGATGCCCGCCATAGGCATTTTCACGCCGTTGTTCAAAGTAATGTATTCCATATCGGTCAACTCCTTTTCGTTTTTGATAGGGCTTTGATATCATACTGTATTGGTTACGGTTCTTGTATCCACGCTTGCAGTTCGGACAGCTCCTCACCGATCTGTGTCCCACGGACGGGAAAGCCTGTGGAAATATGCGCTGTGGGGCAAACCCGCCTGATGTCCCGCTCACTGTGCCCCATTCCGCCGCCCTCGTGGGTACAGAAGGGTTTGATGGTCTTTCCGGTAAAGTCGAACCGCTCCAAAAAGGAGAACACGGCCATTGGCATCGTCCCCCAATAGTTGGGGTAGCCCAGATAGATCACATCGTAAGGTACAATGCTGTCCGGCGGATGCTTCAATTCCGGACGCACCCCTCTGGACAGGTCCTGCCGGGCCTGGTCGATACAGCGGTAATAGTCCTCGGAATACTCGGTGACAGGCTCGATGCGGATGCAGCCTCCCCCGGTAAAGGTTTGGAGGAGCGTTGCCAGCAGCTCCGTATTTCCGACACTCAGCGTTTGAACGGTTCCATCGACCATGTTCTGGCCCCGCCGCGAATAGTAGGCGATCAATAGTTTCACTTTTCTCACCTCTTTGCTGATCATTTTCCCTCTGTTCACGCTTATTTTACAACGGGAAGGCTTGCGTTGGAACGACAAATCAGCTATAATGATGCTAACCAAAAGGTTGGAACGAGCGGAGGCGAGAACGGTGTACGACCCACATTTGGAAACCTTTATCAAAGTTGCGGACAGCGGCAGCTTTTTGAAGGCGTCAGAAAAGCTGTATGTCTCCGCCAACGCGGTGACAAAGCAGATCAATCTGTTGGAGGATCGTCTGGGTGTCAAATTGTTCCGACGCAGCACCCAGGGGCTGGTGCTGACAGAGGCGGGGAAGCTGATCTACACAGAGGCAAAAAAGCTGATCCGCCATACGAACAGAGTACTGCAAAAGGCGAAAGAGTTGGATTGGCCCCAGGAGTATGTCATCCATGTTGGTGTGTCTCTGATGAACCCGGCGAATATCTTGCTGGAGCAATGGCACAAGGCGTCGGAGCTTCATCCAAACATCCAGCTGGAGATCGTCCCTTTCGAGGACACCATCCCCGCATTCAACGAGGTGCTGGACAATCTGGGCCGCAAGATCGATCTGATCTCCTGCCCCTATCAGACCACCTACTGGGGTGAACGCTACCGTTCCTTTCATCTGCGGGATCTGCCCATCTGCGCTGCGTTCTCCAAAATCCACCGGCTGGCAGGCAGGAAAAATCTGACGGTGGAGGATCTGCATGGCGAGACGCTCCTGCTGACCAAGCGGGGCCTCTCCGCCTATATGGACCCCATCCGGGACGAGCTGGAACAGCACCACCCGGAGATCCGTTTGAAAGGCGTGGAATATGTGGACATCGACCTGTTCAACCAGATCGTGCGCGGCAATGAGATCATTTTATCCGCCGAGTGCTGGGCCAATGTCCATCCGCTTCTGGAGACCGTTCCCATAGAGTGGAGCTACACGCTGCCCTACGGCCTGATCTATGCCAACGATCCCCCCAGGGAAGTCCTTCAATTCATCATGGCCATCGGCCAAGTGGAAGAATAACAGCAGAGCCGGAGCCCCATCGGGTCCCGGCTCTGTGGTTTCTGTGCGGCGACCTGCCGAACCCATTATTTCTTGATGATCGCGGAGCCGCCGAACACCTGGGACATCTCCATGCCGTCCAGCGCCTTGTCAATGGTGCCGACTTCCTCATGGGACAGCGCGGTCTCTGCCGCACCGGCGTTTTCTGCCAAGCGGCTTAATTTTCGTGTACCGGGAATGGGCACGATGTACGGCTTTTTGCACAGCATCCAGGCCAGGGATATCTGCGCCGGGGTGGCGTTCTTTTCCTCAGCCAATCTGTTCAGCAGTGCCAGCAGCGCCCGGTTCTGGTCGATGGCCCCGGCGGTAAACTGGGGCATATTGCTGCGGTAGTCCAGCTTCGGGTCAAACCGGCTGTCCTTTCCGTAGGCACCGGAGAGGAATCCGTTGGCCAGGGGAGAAAAGGCAACCAGCCCGATGTTCAGTTCCTCCAGCATGGGAAACAAGCTCTCGTGCCAGCGCGCCATCATGGAGTAGCGGTTCTGGATGGCGGTCACGGGACAGACCGCATGGGCACGGCGGATGGTGGTTTCATCCGCTTCAGACAGCCCCCAGTGGGTGATCTTACCCTCTCGGATGAGGTCAGCCATCACTCCGGCCACTTCTTCGATGGGGACGCACGGGTCAGGCCGGTGCTGATAGTAGAGGTCGATGTGGTCGGTGCCCAGCCGCCGGAGCGACGCCTCCGCCGAGGCCCGGATCACCTCTGGGCGGGAGTCCGGGATCAGCGGCTTGTTCACCGCCGGGCTGCTCTGGTCGAAATGAATGCCGAATTTTGTGGCGATGACCACCCTGCCCCGACAGGGCTTTAGGGCTGCGCCCACCAACTCCTCGTTGTCGTGTGGGTTTTCCGCCGTGCCGTAGACCTCCGCCGTATCGAAAAAGGTATACCCCATGTCCACGGCCTGGGCCAAAAGCTCCGTCATCTCTTTTTTGTCCGCCGGAGCGCCGTAGGCATGGCTCATGCCCATGCAGCCCAGCCCCACGGCGGAGACCGTCAGATCGGTTCCTAATGTACGGTACCGCATCTCACACTTCCTTACTCAGCTTGGCGGCTTCAGCTCTGTTGGTTGCCATGCCGCTGTAAGCCATGCCGTACAAGGCGGCAAAGCGTTTCATGGTGTACTCGCCGGCCTCCAGCATCCACTTCTCCGGGGCGGCGCCCTGGAACACGAAGAACAGCCTGCGGCCCTTCAGCCCGCCGTTTTCCACTCTGCCGTAGAAGCGGTCCAGCACATTGCGGACGCTGCCGCAGATGTTGTGCCAGTACAGAGGAGATCCGATGACGATGGTATCCGCCTGCTCCATTGCCCCGATGACCGCGTCCAGCCCGTCGCCGGGGAGCTGCTGGCCGTAGCTGCCGATGGTGTAGTCGGTGAGGTTCAGGGTTTCATAGTCCCGGCCCTTCAGCAGCTCCGCCGCGAGCTTCGCGGTGTTGCCGTTCTGATTGGGACTGCCGTTGACGAATAAAATGCTCATAATGTCATGCTCCTTTACACAGCCTTGCCCGTCTGATAGGCCCGCTCCATGGCGGGGGTCTGTTTCACCTTGCCCGGCTCATAGACGCCGCTGCCGATGATGACGCCTTTTTCCACTGCGCCCTCCACGCAGTCGGCATAGCCCCGGAAGCAGGCCAGGGTGGTATCGGCGGAGGCGTTCGCCTCGTCCGCCATGGTGACGATGTAATAAAACTCCTTGTCTCTGACCTCCAGCCACCGGGCCACGGTGCGGTCGATGACCGCCTTGAGTTGGGCGTCGATGGAGTAAAAATAGACGGGGCTGGCCAGGACGATGACATCGGCGTCGATCATCTTTTGCAGCACCTCGGCCATATCGTCCTGGTAGACGCACGCGCCGCCGTGGTCGCGGCAGTAGTAGCAGGCGGAGCAGGGGACGATCTTCTTTGCCGCCACGCGAATTTTCTCCACCTGGTGGCCGGATTCCTGGGCGCCCCGCATAAATTCATCGCACAGCAGGTCGGAATTTCCGCCCTTGCGGGGACTTCCGGACAGGATCAAAACTTTCTTGCTCATTGTCTTGCCCTCCATATCGTTACCTTAACTTTTTGTAATCTTCCTCGGTCACCGGCTCACACCATTCGCTGTGTCCGTTCTCTCCGGGCACCTCCACCGCCAGGTGGGAAAACCAGCTGTCCGGCGCAGCGCCATGCCAGTGTTTGACGCCGGGAGCAATATTGACTATATCGCCGGGGTGCAGTTCCTGCGGCTCTTTGCCCCATTCCTGATAGTAGCCCCGTCCGGCCACGCAGACGAGGATCTGTCCGCCGCCCTTATCAGCCTGATGGATATGCCAGTTATTCCGGCAGCCCGGCTCAAAGGTGACATTGAAGATCCCCATCTGGCTGGTGGAGAGGGGCGCCAGATAGCTCTGTCCGGTGAAATATTGGGCAAAGCCGTCGTTGGGGTCACCGATGGGGAATACCATGCGGTTCTGGTGTGCCTGTTTTTCATCGCCGGCATCCTCTGCCCAGATCTCCTTGGCCATACGGAAGGCCGCCCATGCTTTGGGCCATCCTGCATAGAAGGCCGCATGGGTCAGGATTTCCGCAATCTCGCTGCGGGTGATCCCGTTCTGCTTTGCCGCCATCAGGTGATGCTGGAAGGAGGTATCCGTCAGCCCCTGGGCCATCAGCGCGGTCACGGTGATCAAAGAGCGGTCACGGGCCGATAACTGTTCCTCTCTGCTCCACACCTCGCCAAAGAGGACATCGTCGTTGAGCTGGGCAAATTTGGGGGCAAACTCCCCCAGGGCATCTCTGCCTGCTGTCTGCTTTTTCATGTTCATTCACACTCCTTCAGGATTTCGTAAATCTCCTCGTGGGTCAGCTTTTTGCAGCAGCCGGGGGTGAGGACGGTGGAGTCCGCCACGGCCCGAAGGTCGGTGCCGGCGGGGATGCCCAGCTCGGCGAAGGTGGTGGGCAAGCCGATCTCACGGATAAAGTCCGCCAGTGCCTCCACACCGGCCAGGGCGGTCTCCTCGTCGCTGCCCTTGGGCGCGATGCCCCACACATTCTGCGCCCAGCGGGCGAAGCGCGCTGCGCCGTCCTTGCAGATGTGCAGGTACAGCGGCGGGTGGATCACCGCCAGCCCCGCGCCGTGGTTGCAGTTGGTATAGGCGCCCAGCTGGTGCTCTATCATGTGGCACTGGAAGTCGGTAACCTTGCCGATCTTCAGGATACCGTTTTCCGCCATGGCGGAGGCCCAGGCCAGCTCGCTGCGGGCATCGTAGTTCTCATGGTCGGCCAGCAGCACCCGGATATTGCGGATGACGCTGCGCATCACGGCCTCGCTCAGATCGTCGGACAGGTTGTTCTCCTCCGGCTTGCCGAAGTAGGTCTCCATGGCGTGGCTCAGGGTGTCGAAGGCCCCGGAGATGACCTGGGGGAAGGGGACGGACATGGAGTACATGGGGTCGAGGAAGGCGAAATCCGCCTGGGCGCCCCAGAGCGCACCCTTGATCTTCTTGTCCTCATGGGTGATGACGGCCCCGTTGTTCATCTCCGAGCCGGTGCCGAACACGGTGACGATGGTGACCATGGGAATGAACTCGGTAGGGAGGGCGTGCCTTACGGTCTGCATCTCCCAGATGTCCTCATCCAGCTTGGCCTGGGCCGACACGATCTTGCAGCAGTCGGACACCGAACCGCCGCCCACGGCCAAGATCAGGTCCACATGGTTCTCTCTGGCCAGCTTTGCCCCCTCCTGCACCTTGGCATAGGTGGGGTTGGACATGATACCGGTAAATTCCACTACCCGTTTGCCCGCAGCGGTCAGGATGTCGGTCACCTCGTCATACACGCCGTTGCCCTTGATGGAGCCGCCGCCATAGGCCAGCAGGACCGTGTCGCCGTAGTGTTCCAGCAGACCGCCCAGGGACTCCTGCACGCAGCCCTTGCCGAAATAGACGCTGGTTTTGTTCTCAAATTTGAAGTTGTTCATGATAAAGATCCTCCTTATATGTTCTCATTCCATTTGTTTTTCCCAGAAGGCGATGGCGTCGTTGATCCAGCCCTCCGCCGTGGTGCCGGCGCCCAGGCCAAAGCCGTGGCCCAGCCCCTCATATACATGAAATTCCGTGTCAATGCCCAAAGCAGACATGGCATCCAGCCGGGCCTGCATGACACGCCAGATGGCGATGCCGTCCTGGTCGCCCACGCAGGCGTAGGTAGGCGGGTCAGCTTCGGAATACTCGCCCAGCCCGGTGTACTGCATGACCACCGTACCGGGTCGGGGCAGGTCGCCGCCGCCGAAGATCGCCGGGCCGTAGGTCCCCAGCCATGCCGCCATCCGTGCTCCCGCCGAGCCGCCCCATAGGGAGTAGCAGCCGGTGTCCACCTCCAGTTCCTCTGCGTGTTCAAAAATGAACTGGATGGCACGGGCCAGATCCTCGCAGGCGGTCTGGGCGCCGGGGCGGTAGATCAAGGCAAAGGAGTTATAGCCCTGCTTGGACAGCTCCAGCGCGTGGGGAAAGCTGTCGTGCATGGCCCCCACATAGGCGAAGGCCCCGCCCGCATTGCAGACGGCGAATTTGGCTCCCGGTTCGCCCTTGAAAAAGAACAGTCCGGTGTCCTCCTTGGCGGGGTCGGCGTCCTTTTCCTCTTGGGTGTAAATGTCGTAAAAAATGGTTTCTCCGGCTTGCGCCTCGCTTTTCAGATAGTTGACGATCTCCACCGTCTTGTCCGGGTCGATATGGCTGTAGTAGGTCAGCCTCAATTCTTCCAGCGTGTCGCCGCTCCAATAACCATCGTCCACCGGAAAGAGAAGCCTGCCAAACTCACCAAAAGCGGGGTCTGCCATCACATCCCGAATCAGTGTTTCCGCCGTAAAGGGTTCTGCTATCATGGGTACCCCCTCCGTCTGTTCATCCGACGGCGCTTCTGCCGGTACGTTTCCGCAGCCGGAGAGTACCACCGCCAGCAAAAGGATTTGGATCAGCAAGGTTTTCATGGTACACCTCCCTTTGGGGATCTGTGAACATGGTTCCGCTTTTGCAGCAGCTTTCCCCCGTAGTAGGCCAAAATGGCAAACAGGCCCAGCATGGCCAGATGGTCGGCAAAAAACAGGGTCAGCGGCTGGTCATAGTCGAAAAAGACGAAGTGCGTCCGCAGCAGCAGGTAGGAAAGAATGTTATCCCGATAAAAGCCGGCCGCGCCATAGACCGTGATCCATAGGGCCAGCAGCCGAAGGACGACGGTGCGTGTCCGGGAGGGCTTCGCCTTTGTCATGCGCCGCGCCGCTCCCAGCACCATGCTCCCATGAAGGCCGAGATGCAGTCCTGTCAGCAGAAAGCCCCAGTAGGCGCAGAGCAGGTGAATGGCTCTCACCAGTTCCCGCCTGCCACGAAGCGGCGGAAAGTCAAACACATAGCGGGACATGAGGATGCCGCTTGCCATAGAGCCCAGCATAGTCAGGAACAGCAGTCCGGCCAGCGCCGTCTGGCAGATGCGGAAGGCGGAATATCGTCCCTTTCGCAGATTCCTGTACCACCCAGCATTCAGCACATGATGACAGAGGAACAGCGCCAGCATCGCCACCCCCAGCCATTCGTGGGCGGCCTCACCGACCAGCGAGTAGGCCATCAGGAGAAGCAGCAGGACCGTCATGCTGAGATCGACCAGATGCCGGATCATTTGCTTTGCCAGCAATGTATCAACCCCCTCTTGCAAAAATCAGCTTGTTGTGTTACGATACGGTTGTATCTTCCGTTTGATACTGACGATTATAATTTCCGGTTGTTACAACCTGTCAATAGCTTTTTTCAAAAAAACGTGAATTTTTTGTGAATAGAGAGGCGCCAACTATGATCTACACCATGATGCAGGTATGCAAGAAAACCAATATGACCTATCAAGCCTTGAAGTTTTACTGCAACGAAGGGCTGGTGCCCAATGTGAAACGGGACAAAAATAACCGCCGGGTATTTGACGAGCGGGATGTGGCCTGGATCGAGAGCCTGACCTGCCTGAAGAAGTGCGGTATGAGCATCCAGGAGATGAAGGAGTATCTGGAACTTTGCCTGCAAGGCCCATCCAGCATCCCCCGGAGGAAGGAACTGCTGGCGGAAAAGCAGGCGGCCCTGCGGGAGACTATCCGGGAACTGGAGGGCAGCGTGGCCTATATTGATTGGAAACAGAATTTTTACGACGAGGTACTCTCCGGCAAACGCCCTTATGAGAGCAACCTGATCCCCGTCGAATGATAAAACCCGTGTACCCGCAGATTGCGGGTACACGGGTTTTTGAAATATATCAAACATCTTCTTGAATAGAGAGGTTCCTGATCAGTAGCCGTCTGGTTCAGAAGGGAAGAAATCTTAACCAGTCAAAATCCTCCTGATTTTAATTTAGAAATTTGACTGATTGTAGTTGTAAAATCTGACTGAATAACATATAATGAAGTCAGACTATTGATTGAGGTATTTGCCATGAAGGAACGAATTTATAAACCCCGGATCATCGACCGACAGGTGGAGGAGTATCTGTCCGCCTTTGGTGCCCTCTGCATCGAGGGGCCGAAATGGTGCGGAAAGACTTGGACTTCTTCTTACCACAGCAAGAGTGAGATCTATATCGGCGACCCCACCGGCAGTTTCCAGAACCGGCAGCTGGCGGAGCTTTCCCCTGCCCTGGTGCTGGAGGGGGAGACGCCCCGGCTGATCGACGAGTGGCAGGAGGTGCCGCCCCTTTGGGACGCAGTGCGATATAAAGTGGATCAAACGGCACAGAAAGGGCAGTTCATCCTCACCGGCTCCGCCACACCCAACCACAAGGGCATCCTCCACAGCGGTGCGGGCCGCATCGCACGGCTGCGGATGCGCCCCATGTCCCTGTGGGAGTCCGGGGACTCCAGCGGCAAGGTGTCCTTGGAGAAGCTGTGCCACGGCGAACTGACTCCCGCTATGACCGGCGAGGTGGACTTGAAGAAATTGATCGAACTGATTATCCGGGGCGGCTGGCCGGGGAGCCTGGGGCTTCCGCTGGAGCAGGCGATGCTGCTCCCCGCTGAATATCTGAACGCCGTGATCGACGACGATGTGTACCGCATGGACGGGATCAAGCGGGACACCCAGAAAATGCGCCTGCTGCTGCGCTCCCTGGCCCGAAACGAGAGCACCACCGTCACAAACAAGACGCTGATGAAGGACATCAAGGCCGTGGATGACGAGGATATTGACGGCAACACGGTGGCCGCCTATCTGGACATCTTCAAGCGGCTGTTTCTCACCGATAACCAGCCGCCGTTTTCCTCCGGGATCCGCTCCTCTGTCCGGGTGAAGCAGGCGGAAAAGCGGCATTTTGCCGACCCATCCCTGGCCTGTGCGCTGCTGAAAGCAACTCCCGCCGGATTGCTGGGGGATCTGGAGACCCTGGGCTTTTTGTTTGAGGCCCTGTGCGAGCGGGATCTGCGGATTTACGCGGAATCTTTTGGGGCAAGTCTCTATCACTATCAGGACTACAAGAATCAGGAGGTCGACGCGGTGATTGAGTTGCCCGACGGCCAGTGGTGCGCCTTCGAGATCAAACTGGGGGCCAACCAGATCGACGCCGCGGCGGAAAACCTGCTGGAGATCAAGCGGCAGATCGGGGAAGACCCCAAAGGCAAGCCCCCTGTGGTGCTCTGTGTCCTGTGCGGCCTGGCCAATGCGGCATATCAAAGGCCGGACGGGGTGTTTGTGGTGCCGGTGACTGTATTGAAGGGTTAATTTTTGCAACATAGCAGGAATTTTGGCTTAACTATTCGGGCATAGGAAGGATAAAATATAAAGGGCTTCGCGCTCTATATGTGCATGAGCTATTTAACACGCTGTATGGGGGTCGAACCTCATGCGTTTTAGAGTGAAAATTAAGGGGTTTGAGTGAAATATAAAAAGAAAAATTTGCGATATACAGAAGAGAAAAATACGTTAGAATTGATTGAATTTAAAAAATAAATATGCTATAATATAAGGAGCATTAAAAGGGATGATTTTTAATTTACTGAGCTTACGAGTAAAAATGTGGCGCTCACATTATTAGATGAAAAATCATGCCACATCTTCCTGTTGCAAATTTTCTGCGCATATGATATACTTTTCTTGCACTAATGATGTTTCGGAAAGGAAGGATGCTCAATGGATTTTTCTTTTAACTTCTCTTATCTGAAAAATGGTGCTCCAATCGTCACTCTTAGTTCTCTCGGAATTGCTTTCAATAGGGGGGCTGTGGATATGCTGGGAGCTCCCGCTCAAATCATTGTGGGCTATGATGAAAAGAACAAGGCCATTGGCATCCGCGATAGGGGCAACGATACAACTGCTCCCTATTTTGACTTTGCTCCACGTGTCAAAAACGACTGGGTTCGCATCGGTGCAAAGGACTTCACAAAGTATCTTTCTAAAGTCAGCGGGATTGACTTTCTGAGCAAAGCAAAACAGTTCATCCCGGAATATGACGACAAGACCCAAACGTTGATTGTTATTGTAGACGAGCAACATTTGAAATAAAATGCAAACCAGGAAAAGGAAAAGAACAGCACCCCGCGACTGGTACTCGCAGAATGCTGTTCTCCTGTGTTTGACGCAAGACCAGTCAAAACTGATACATAACGCCGTTTCCATACACAGGTATAGTGTATCATCTTTTGGCCGAGCTTGCAAGCCCGTAGATTTTGTGTTGGACAAGTTTTGCGGACACAAGACAGGCCTTTTTCTGTTTGTAAATACAAAAGCTGTAATTACAGCAGAAAGGTGGTACATTTATAATGTATGCCACAAAAATCAAAATGCAGCGAGGCTGCTACTATTCCAGAAGCCTTCTAGAAATCGACGAGATTTATATCGAAGGCTGTAACAACCCTGGTTTTTTTAAAAAAGAAGTCCTTCATGACTTCTTGAGGGACACTCCCGGTTCTATTCAAGTGAAAATTTGGCCCTACCCCAATGTGATTCCTGCCACCAGCAGCCGAGGAGAGAAATATGTGCGGTCCACCCCTAACGACTACACCCATGACAATCTCCTTGACCTGCCTCGCGAATAAGGAGGTGCGATATGGCCACTTTCAAGTGCAATTTTGAATCCAAAAAGTTCATGAAAGAACTGGAAAGAGACATCAAAAAGAGTGTTGAGTCTGACCTGAAGAAACATCCTGAGAAGATTTTAAATGACCATGTAGGAGAGACGATTTCTGCTACATGTTCTTCCTGCGGCAATGTCAAAGTAGTTGTCCTTCGCGGTGGGGGCGTTCGCTGTCCTAAATGTGGACATACTGCCAAGGTTAACCTTGTGCCGGACTGGAGGTAAGACTATGGGTAAGAACCAACATGTGACGCCGCATCCCAAGGGAGGCTGGCAGGTTAAGGGGGCTGGCAACTCCAGGGCTACGAAGTGTACGGCAACGCAGAAGCAAGCGGCCGATATTGCACGTACGATTGCCATTCACCAGAAGTCTGAGCGACTGATTCACGGGACTGATGGCCGTATCCGTGCGAAAGACTCCTATGGTAATGATCCGTTCCCACCCAAAGGTTGAGTAAAAAGAGACTCCGCATCATGTGTACCAGACATGATGCGGAGTTTTTGTGGCTCAATTCGTCGATTTAAGTAGATTTTAACAACATTTTTCCTGCAATCTTTAAGATGGTGTAGGTACACGCAGGTCGTTGGCCGCTTCCATCTTGAACTTATTCAGAGCCTCGCGGGCATTGGGGACCAGAGACTGCTTGTTGGTAGACATAATTCGTTTCTCCTTTACCTGTTCATTTTGATCTTCTTTGTTTCGTTGGATGGAACATCCGAGCATAGCATTGCCCTGGAGAAGCGGACTATGCAGGAAAAGGCTTTCCTGTTTTTGTTGATTTTCCATCATTTTCAGATCAGGGAAACGGCAGGAAGGAAACCGGCGCAGAAAACGGGGGCCGGGCGGACGGCGGGGCTCATCCGCGGCGGCGGAGACGGCGCAGCAGGCCGCCCAAGGGGCCGGAGGGCAGGGCACGGGCGGCAAATTCCACCTCCCGGCAGCTCCGAACGGCCTCGTCCATGAAGAAGTCCTGAGAGGAGAGGCCGGGGGCGCCCGGGGCGGGCACTTTTTTTTGATAGCTCCCTTCACTGTCCAGGGCCCGGGCCTTCACGGTGTCCCGCAGCAGGATGTCAAGAATGTGATTCAAGCGGGCCTTGGTGTGGGTGGCATAGACGGGACAGATGACCTCCACCCGGCGCTGGGTGTTGCGGGTCATCATGTCCGCCGAACCCAGGAAGAGGCGCTGGTTCTCTCCAGAGCCAAAGCTGTAGATGCGGGAGTGCTCCAAAAAGCGCCCCACCACGCTGGTGACGGAGATGTGCTCCGTGTGGCCGGGGACGCCGGGCCGCAGGCAGCAGATGCCGCGGATGATGAGATCGACCCGAACCCCTGCACGAGAGGCCTCGGCCAGCTTTTCCATGACATCGTAGTCGGTGAGGGAGTTCATCTTCATGATGATGCGGCCGTGGCTGCCCCGGGCGGTCTCTTCCCCGATGAGCAGGAGGATGATCTGCTTCAGGTTGGAGGGGGAGACCAGGAGGTTGTGGTAGCTGCCCTCCAGATTGCCCACAGCCATGTTTTTGAAAAATTCCGCTGCATCCTGGCCGATGCCCTGATCTGCGGTGATGAGGGAGAGGTCTGTGTACTGCTCTGAGGTCTTCTCGTTGTAGTTGCCGGTGCCGATCTGGGTGACGTACTGGATGCCGGATTTGCCTTTCAGGGTGATGAGACACACCTTAGAGTGGATCTTATAGTCGCTGAACCCGTAGATCACCCGGCAACCCGCGTCCTCCAGGCGCTCGGACCAGTCGATGTTGTTCTGCTCATCAAAGCGGGCCCGCAGCTCAATGACGGCAGTGACCTCCTTACCGTTTTCCGCCGCCGCACACAGATACTCCACGAGCCGGGCCTTCTGGGCCAGGCGGTAGATGGTGATCTGGATGGAGAGGACCGACGGGTCGGAGGCGGCCTCCCGGATCAGGCGGAGGAAGGGCTCCATGCTTTCAAAAGGGTAGCTGAGAAGCAGGTCCCGGCGCTGGACCAGGTGGAGATAGGTCTCCCGCTTGGGCTTGGGGGGCGTCTGGGGGGAGAAGGGCGGGTAGAGCAGCGCACTGTGGAGGGGTTCCGGCAGCTTTTTCAGCATGGGGTGGACAAACCCCATGCGCATGGGAGCCCGGGAGAGGAAGATCTGGGCGGGGGCGACGTGGCAGCGCTTGCAGAGAAAGGCGGACAGGGCCTCGCTGAGGGGAGCGGCGCACTCCAGCCGGACCACGGCCATCCGTTTGCGCTTGTGAAGCAGCTTCTGCATCTGGCAGCGGAAGTCATCGTCCACATCAAAGCCCTCGTCCTGGGGGGCGATATCGGCGTTGCGGGTGACGCAGACACAGTTTTTCTCCGCCACGCCGTAGGGGTCAAAGACCCGCTTCAGGTTATCCAGAAGCAGCTGTTCGGTGCGCACATAGCGCAGGCCCTCCCCGGGGAGATAGACCACGTCGGGGGCGGAGGAAGGCACAGGGACGATGCCGAAGAGACTGCGGTCCTTCCCATGGAGGCGGGCCACCACATAGACGCTCTTGTTCTGGAGGTGAGGGAAGGGGTGGTTGATGTCCACGATCTGAGGGGAGAGGATGGGGAGCAGCTGGGTCTTGAAGCAGGTCTTGAGAAAGTCCTTGTCCTTCCCGGCGAGCTGGCCGGGGGAGACTTCGCAGACCCCATAGGCCTGGAGCTGGGTCTGGAGCTGGGCGTAGACCTGGTCCCGCTGCTCCATCAGAAGGACTGCCCGGCGGTAGATGGCCTCCAGCTGCTGGGAGGGGAGCAGGCCAGTGCGGCTGTCCACCTGGTCGTCCCCCATGACAGCCATGTCATAGAGGCTGCCCACCCGGATCATAAAGAATTCGTCCAGGTTGCTGGTGAAGATGGAGACAAATTTCAGCCGCTCGGCCAGGGGATTGGAGGGATCGCGGGCCTCTTCCAGCACCCGCTCATTGAACGTGAGCCAGGAGAGCTCGCGGTTCTGCATGTAAGGTTGGGGTTCCCGGGCCATCAGACAGTCACGCTCCTTCGTTTCAATACCTCGGTGAGCAGGAAGCCCTCCCGGACGCCGTAGCTGCTGACCTCAATGGCGTCGCCCCGGCACCGATGGGCCAGGGTGGAGAGGATGACCAGCCCGGGGAGCAGGGTGTGGACCCGCTCGGGGACGATCTTCAGCAGGATCTGGAGGTCCGCCTTAGCGGGAGCGGAGAAGCGCTCCAGGAGGCCGTCCACCATGTTCAGGGTGATGGTGCGGTTGCCGGCGGGCAGCTTGTAGAGGTAGTTGCACAGCTTCCCGGCCCCGCGGATGGTGCCGCCCACCCCACAGATCACCGGACAGGGAAAGTCGGGCAGGGGGGCGCCGTCCAGCGCCTTTTTCACCTGCTTGCGGATCTTGGCCTGTTCTTTGGGGGAGGGGAGCAGGGTCTCCACACAGCGGTTATACAGGTTCAGGGAGCCCAGGGGGATGGAGGCGGCGTGGCGTATCCTGCCCTGAGAGAAGCAGACCCACTCGGTGGAGCCGCCGCCGATGTCCAGTACCATGCCCTGCTCCCGCTCCTCCATGCCGGAGGTGGCTCCCACATAGTCCAGGATGGCCTCCTCCCGGCCGGAGAGGAGGCGGATCATCAGTCCGGTGCGCTCCTGGAGCTGGAAGACCGCCTCCTCAC
The DNA here is from genome assembly GCF_001244495.1 of Clostridium phoceensis. Lineage (NCBI taxonomy): Bacteria > Bacillati > Bacillota > Clostridia > Eubacteriales > Clostridiaceae > Clostridium > Clostridium phoceensis. The sequence goes on from NZ_LN866274.1 coordinate 1,108,081, forward strand.
TGTTGGTAATGTTGCGCAGAGAGGCGGTGGCGAAGACCGCCCGGTTCTCAATGTGGAGGGCATCCAGGATGGACCGGAAGCGGAGCAGGGCGTCTGCGGCCCGGTCGAGGCCCTCCCGGCTCATGGAGCCGTCCTCCCGAACATAGCCGGCCAGGCCGGCCGTCTCCTTGCTTTGAAAAATGCTGTGGATAGCTCCGTCCTCCTCCACCTGATAGACATTCAGGCGGATGGTATTGGAGCCGATGTCGATAATAGCGTACATGCAAGCTCTCCTCTGTGGCTGCGGTCCGCTCGGAAGCGGGACCGGATCATCTGAGTCGTATGATATCAAATGCAGGGGGCTGGGTCCAGAAATAGGATGCAGAATTTTGGTTAAATGTATGTAAAATCACTGGCTGAACAGACAAGACGATGATTTTTGACGGCAGAGTATAGAGATCCCCGGGGAAATGTGGTAAACTTCCTTCATCTGGAGATCTTACAGAGAGGAAGGAACTGAGCATGCTGTCTTTTGTCAACGACTACTCTGAGGGGGCCCACGAGCAGGTGCTCCGGCGGCTGGCGGAGACCAATCGGGAGCAGCATCCCGGATATGGGACCGATCCATACTGCGCCCGGGCAAAGGAGAAGATTCGGCGGGCCTGCGGCTGCCCGGAGGGGGACGTCTTTTTCCTGGTGGGCGGGACCCAGACCAATCAGGCGGTGATCTCCGCCCTGCTGGCCCCCTGGGAGGGGGTGATCGCCCCCGCCACGGGACACATCTGTACCCATGAGGCGGGAGCCATCGAGGCAACCGGGCACAAGGTGCTGGAGCTGCCCCAGCGGGAGGGGAAGCTGTCAGCGGCGGAGCTGCGGACCTATCTGGAGGGCTTTTACGGGGACGAGAACCACGAACACATGGTCTTTCCGGGCATGGTGTACCTGTCCTGGCCCACCGAGCTGGGCACCCTCTATACCCGGGCGGAGCTGGGGGAGATCCACCAGGTGTGCCGGCAATACAAGATACCGCTGTACCTGGACGGCGCCCGGATGGGCTATGGGCTGGCCAGCCGGGGGAGCGGCATGACCCTGGCGGACCTGGCGGCCAGCTGCGACGTGTTCTACATCGGGGGGACCAAGGTGGGGGCCCTGTTCGGAGAGGCGGTGGTCTTCCCCCGGCACAACGCCCCCGGGCGCTTTATGACCGCCGTGAAGCAGCGGGGCGCCCTGCTGGCCAAGGGCTGGCTGCTGGGGGTGCAGTTCGACGCCCTGTTCACCGATGGACTCTACCAGAAGCTGGGCAAAAATGCCATCGAGACGGCGGAGCGGCTGAGAGAGGGATTCCGGGAAAAGGGGTTCTCCTTCTATTTGGACACCCCCACCAACCAGATATTCCTGGTGGTGGACCGGGCCCAGCGGGAGGACCTGGCCCGGAAGGCCGCATTCAGCTTCTGGGAGCAGCTGGACGAGGAGCGGACGGTGATCCGCTTCGTCACCAGCTGGGCCACCCGGATGGAGGACGTGGAGGAGTTGATCCGCCGGCTGTGAAGCGGGCTGTTTGAATCATTTGGGAGGGAAAAAGAGATTGTTCTTGTTGAAAATAGACAAAAAGATTGACAAATAAAAGAAAAAGATATATATTATTATAAAAGGAAGCGGGGGCGATGGTCAGATAACGGAGAGATGTATGAAAAAATCAGTGAGAAATTTCATAAAAATCTATTGGGAAGTTCTGCTTGTAGTGGCTGCTGGAATTCCAACTGTGATACTTTTAAAAGTAAAAGGTGAAGATTGGCCTGCTGCGTTGAATTTTCCCACAGAGGCAGTAGCGGCTGGCTATTGGATCTTGATACTGGGAATGACGGCATTAGAAGGAATCCTGATTTTCCGTTTTCTGGTGAAAGGGCTGGAATATGTAATATATACTGTTCTGCCGCTAGGGCTCTATCTTATGCTTGCCTCGCCAGAAGGACTGCTTTTCCCAAGCCTGATTTGGACATACAGTTTGGTGATCCTGATCGCCCGGCTTGTGATGCTGATAAGGTGCAGGCTAAAAAAACAGGACCGGCAGTTTTCTCATCTGTTATCTATGATATGTGCCGATGTGCTCAGCACCATAGGCATCCTTCAAGAATTTGTATTGTTTGGATAGCGGTAAAAAGCATCGGCCCCATCCATCACGGATGGGGCCGATGCTTTACAGTATTACATGAGGGACCTCCGGAGGGGAGGGAGCTTTGCAATCAGCGCCATGACAGAAAACGAGAGGATTACAGTGGCGCTGACCTCCAAACCCAGAAGCTGGATCACAGACAGGGAACTCCCTGCCAGATCAGAGATCACATCCAGGATCAACACATGGATCCAATAGACTCCAAATACAAGATCGGAAGCAGATGCCAGCGGTTTTTCCAGGGGACGCAGGGCTTCCTCATGGCGCGCAGAAACTGTTTTGCAGAACAGAAAAAAGGCGGCTGCGCAGAGATAGTGATTGAGAGAGTATCCGCCATTGAACGGCAGAGGGATGTGTTCTGGAGACGCGGTCCAGAGATTGCCCAGAACGCCCCAAAGATATCCTATGACACCGCCGCAATAGATCACGGCCCTCAGGAGCCTGCCGGAGCTGTAATGGCCCAGCATATACCCCAGCAGGAAGAAGCCCAGGTATCCCTCCATAATGGGGTCGAACAGATAGATATAGACCGGCAGCACTGTGTTGAGGAGGGGACGGATAGAGGTGGGGAAGATCAGGATGAGGAGGAGCAGGAACAGCTGCCTGCTCGTGCAGGCGTCTGTGATCCGTTTTAGAAAGGGAGCTGTCAGATAGATCCCCATCATCGTATAGACAAACCACATATGATAACTTTGGCCGCGATTCAATAGAGAAGAGAGAAAGGCGTAAAGGGAGACAGGGGCTCCTATACGCAACGCGTCGGCGAGCAGATAGACCAGATTCCAGGTGCATAAGGGGAGCGCCAGCCGCAGGAGATGTCTGCGGTAGAAAGTGGACGGGCGGAGGGTGTCCGGGGAGCGGAGGAGCAGATATCCGCTGATCATGAAGAACAGGGGGACCCCGATCCGATTCAGCGGGTTTTGCAGCAGACACAGATACCAGGACGGGATGCCGTAATAGACAGGATTGGAGAGGATGGGCGACATGGCGTGCAGGACGATTACCAAAAGAATGGCAATACAGCGCAGACAATCCAGATAGGCAATCCTGAGTTTCATCATATATTCTCCATATAAAGGCTGGGAGCCGTGGCCCGGCAGGACTCCTGTCCTGGTCCGGGCATTGCGCGCGGTACGGCGCTCTCTGTATGCAGTAAAAGATAGCAGACACAAAAGTGCTTATCCATCTTTTGACTGGCTCACTACTTACAAAGTGGAGAGATTTTACCGGTAGGAATCGGCCAGGGCCTTGAATTTGGGAAGGGCCCGCTGGATCATGTCGGTCTGGACGCAGTAGGCGATGCGCACGTGGCCGGGGGCGCCGAAGCCGGAGCCGGGGACCAGCAGCAGATCGAACTGCTTGGCCCGCTCGCTGAAGGCCATATCGTCGGGCTCCAGGGAGCGGGGGAAGAGGTAGAAGGCGCCGCCGGGCTCCACACAGTGGTAGCCCATCTCCCGCAGGGCGGGGACCAGCAGCTTGGCGTTGCGCTCATAGACGGCCAGGTCGGAGGTGAGGTCGCAGCACAGGGAGGTGACCTGCTGGAACAGGCTGGGGGCGTTGACGTAGCCCAGAGACCGTCCGGCGCCGGCCACGGCGGCGTAGACCTCCCGGCTGTCGGTGACGGAGGCGGGGACCAGCACGTAGCCCAGGCGCTCACCAGGGAGGGAGAGGGACTTGCTGAAGGAGTAGCACACGATGGTGTCTGGGTAGAGCTGGGGGATCCAGGGCACCTGGAAGCCGGAGAACACGATCTCCCGGTAGGGCTCGTCGGAGATCAGGTAGATGGGGTGGCCGTAGGCCCGGCTCTTTTCCGTCAGGATGGCGGACAGCCGCTCCAGCGTCTCACGGGAGTAGACCACGCCGGAGGGGTTGTTGGGGGAGTTGACCACCACGCTCTTGGTGTGCTCGCTGATGGCGGCCTCAAAGGCGTCAAAGTCGATCTGGAATCCCTCGATTTCCGGGGGAATGAGCACCATCTTGGCCCCAGCGCCCTCGATAAAGACCTTATACTCCGGGAAGTAGGGGGCAAAGACGACGAACTCGTCCCCGGGGCAGGCCAGGCCGTTGAACACACAGCACAGGGAGGCGGCGGCCCCCACGGTAATGTAGAACTGGTCGGCGGTATAGCAGGTGCCGAAGCGGCGGTTGAGGGAGTCGGCGAAGCGCTGGCGGGCCTCCTGGTCCCCCTGGGCGCTGGTGTAACAGTGGATGACCTCCGGCTGCTCCCGAAGGATGCGCACGGCGGTGTCGTTGACCTCCTGGGGGCAGGGGACGCTGGGGTTGCCCAGGGAGAAATCGAAGACATTCTCCGCCCCCACCTGGGCGGCACGTATCTTGCCGTATTCAAAGAGCTCGCGGATGACGGACCGGGCGGTGCCCAGCCCCAACATGCGTTGATTCACCATGAAGATGGCCTCCTATCCTTTGTCTGATTTGAGCCTATTATAGCACCGGGGCCAAGCCCCGTAAAGCGCATCTTTTCCCGCAGAAGGGAGGAGAAGCGGGCCGGGCCCGCTCTGCCGCGCGCAGCGGCGGCGTCAGGAGGCGCCTTGAAAAGTGACCATATCAGATGCCGAATCAAAACATATAGTAATTTAAAATCGGTATATTGCGATAAGTTTTAAAAATCTGGGGGGAGATCAAGCCGATCCAGTCAGCGCCCCGAAGAAATGGTGCCCATGCGCCGCCGTCGAAAATGCCCAGAAAAACAGGCGTAAAAACGCCGCACTCCAACGGGAGTGCGGCGTTCAAATTTTCACATCTCCTGACGGCCCTCCAGGGCCCGCATCAGGGTGGCGTCGTCGGCGTACTCCAGGTGGCTGCCCACCGGAATGCCGTAGGCCAGACGGGTGATCTTCACCCCAAAGGGGCGCAGCAGCCGGGAGAGGTACATGGCGGTGGCCTCCCCCTCCGTGTCGGGATTGGTGGCCATGATGACCTCCTGGACCCCGCCGGCGGCCACCCGCTCTACCAGGGACTTGATGTGCAGGTCATCCGGCACCACGTGGTTCATGGGGGAGATCACCCCGTGGAGCACGTGGTAGAGCCCCTGGTACTCCCGGGCCCGCTCCATGGCCACCACGTCCTTCGGGTCGGCCACCACACAGATGACGGAGGCGTCCCGCTTGGGGCTGGCGCAGATGGAGCAGGGGCCGTCCCCCTCCGTCAGATTCTGACACACCGGACAGCAGTGGATGGCGGACTTGGCGGACAGAATGGCCTGGGCAAAGGCGGCGGCGTCCTCCTCTGGGAGGGAGAGGACGTGGAACGCCAGCCGCTGGGCGGATTTGACGCCGACGCCGGGCAGGCGGGCGAACTGCTCCACCAAATTTTCCAGTGCGGGGGGGAAATACTGCATGGGAAAGACCTCCGGAGTCGTAAATAGTACACGGTGTGAACAGGGGGAGATCAGCGCTCCCGCTCCAACACGACGGCAAACAGATAGCTGACACCGGCCGGAAAGCCGGCGGGATAGGGCGTGAGGGAGGTGGTCCGCCACCCGGCCAGGGCCATGTCGTTCATGACCTGCTCCGCCTGCTCCAGGCTGTCAGCGGAGAGGATCTTATACTCTCTCACCGCGCACCCCCTGACACGCGGAGGGCCTGAATGGCGGTGGGGATGTCCTCCGCCCCGTAGACAGCGGAGCCGGCCACGAGCACGTTGGCCCCCGCCTCCACCACCAGGGGGGCGGTCTTGGGGGAGATGCCCCCGTCCACCTCCAGTTCGCAGGCGGGGGTGTACCGCCCGATGAGGGGGCGCACCCGGCGGGTGGGGGCCCGCTGGGGCTCCCTGGAGGCCCGGGCGCCGGAGCCGGGGCCCCCCCGCCTCCCCCCCACCCGGGCCCGCCCCCCCCGNCACCTGGCGGATGGTGTCCAGCTGGGACTCCATGAAGGCCTGGCCGCCGAAGCCGGGCTCCACCGTCATCACCAGCACCAGGTCCAGCTCCTCCAGATAGGGGAGGATGGCCTCCGCCTTGGTGATGGGCCGCAGGGCCACCGCTTTTTTTACGCCGCACTCCCCCATGACCCTCAGAGCCTGGGCGATGCGGGTGGGGTGGTCGGCCTCCAGGTGGATAGAGAGCAGGTCCGCCCCAGCCTTGGCAAAGGCTTCGATGTACCGCACCGGCTTTTCGATCATCAGATGGACATCCAGGAACATGTCGGTGCACCGGCGGATGGACTGGACCACCGGGACGCCGATGGTGAGATTGGGAACGAAAGCGCCGTCCATCACGTCCACATGGAGGTAGTCGGCATCGGAGACCCGCCGGATATCCCGTTCCAGATTGACAAAATCGGCGGAGAGGATGGAAGGTGAAACTTTTATCATGGTTTTGACCCCGCTTTCCGAAAAAATGAGAGGTTTTGATTAGGGCTGTAGGGGCTGGGCCAGGGGCAGAGGGCCGGTCCGACGCATAGGATGCAGAGCGGAGAGCGGGAGGGCGGAAGCACTCCCCGGAGCCCCGGACCCGAGGCCTGCTCCAGGCTGATCCCACGGCCGCCCGGCGGCCCCGGCCGATCCGGATGGCCCGCCGCTTTTCAGATACCCCCCGCCGGGCCCTGCCCGGCGGGGGCAGTGGCCTGTCCCTTATACCCCACTAGATGGGGCTANGGTCTCCTTGGCGGGATAGCCCACGGTGACGATCAGGCGGACGGGCCGCTCCTCCGGGATGCCGAAGGACTGGTGCAGCTTGGCCTGGTTCATGGTGCCGATGAGGCAGGTGCCCAGCCCCATGGAAGTGGCCTCATAGCACAGGGCCATGGCAGCCATGCCGATGTCCATCTGGGCGAAGTGCTGGGTACCGTAGTGCTCCGCGACGCCGGGCTTGACGTGTGCCTCATCCTCACAGATCAGGATGAAGTTGGGCACCCGGTCTCCCCAGGGGCAGCCGGTGAGCCCGTCGTCGTCCAGCGCCTCAATGAGCTTGGCCCGGGCCTCTGGCTCGTCGATGATGATGAAGCGCCAGGGCTGGGCGTTGCAGCCGCTGGGGGCCAGCCGGGCTACGTCCACCAGGTGGGCCAGGGCCTCCCGGGGCACGGGGCGGTCGCTGTACACACGGCAGCTCTCCCGGGCCGCCTGCAAAGCCTCAAAATCCATTTCAAAGATCCCCTTTCTGTTTTGTTGGATACGGTCTGACGTGGGGGCTTCCCCAAAAAGAGCGCAAGTCAACAGGGCCGGATCAGTGATAGAAATCGGTGGTGTCCACCTCGTGGGCCTGGTAGCCGGCCTGGCTCAGCGCCTCCAGGATGCGGTCCTTGTGGTCGTGGCCGAAGGCCTCCAGGGTGACCTTCAGCTCCACGCCGCTCTGGCGGTTGATGTTCACGAACTGGTTGTGCTCCAGCTTGATGACGTTGCCGTTCTCCCGGGCCAGGATATCGGCGATGCTGAGCAGGGCACCGGGACGGTCGGGGAGGAGGACGGAGAAGGTGAAGATGCGGCCCCGCATGATCAGGCCGTGCTGGACCAGGGAGGCCATGGTGATCACGTCCATGTTGCCGCCGGAGAGGACGCAGACCACGTTCAGCCCCTGGCAGGACAGGTGGCGCAGAGCGGCCACGGACAGCAGGCCGGAGTTCTCCACCACCATCTTATGCTTCTCCATCACATCCAGGAAGGCCTCCACCAGCTCCGTATCCGGGATGGTGATGATCTGGTCCACATGGTCCCGGATGTAGGGGAACACCTTGTCTCCAGGGGTCTTGACGGCGGTGCCGTCAGCGATGGTGTTGGCGGTGGGCAGGGAGACCACATGGCCCGCCTCCAGGCTGGCCTTCATGCAGGCCGCCCCCTCCGGCTCCACGCCGATGACTTTTACGTTGGGGTTGAGCAGCTTGGCCAGGGTGGACACACCCGCCGCCAGCCCGCCGCCGCCGATGGGCACCAGGATGATGTCCACGTCGGGCAGGTCCTGGAAGATCTCATAGGCGATGGTGCCCTGGCCGGTGGCCACCTCCAGGTCGTTGAAGGGGTGGATATAGGTCAGCCCCTCCTCCTCCGCCAGCTTGGCGGCCAGCTCGGCGGACTCGTCAAAGACCTCACCGTGGAGGATGACCTTGGCCCCGTAGTCCTTGGTATTGTTCACCTTCACCAGGGGGGTGGTGGTGGGCATGACGATGGTGGCGGGCACGCCGGCGGCCTGGGCAGCGTAGGCCACGCCCTGGGCGTGGTTGCCGGCGGAGGCGGTGACCAGGCCCCGCTCCCGCTGTTCCTGGGTCAGGGTGCTGATCTTATAGTAAGCGCCCCGGATCTTGTAGGCGCCGGTGACCTGCATATTTTCGGGCTTGAGATAGACCCGGTTGCCGCAGCCCTTGGACAGGGCCGGGGAGTCGATGAGACTGGTCTCCCGGATCACGCCCTTTAAGACGCTCCGGGCGTTTTTGAACTGTTCCAGTGTGGGCATGGTCAAAACTTCCTTTCCGCGCTTGGACGACGTATTACATAAAGTGAATCATACCCAATTCCGGGAGGAAAGTCAATGGAGGGGGCGGGAGCGGGAGCGGATTTTTTTAGAAAAGGGTGGAATTTTGCGGGAAGGGGGAGGGGGACGCTTGCGCAGCTGCCGGGGGATGGAGTAAAATAGAGAAAAAACGGGGGGAGAGCGCCATGGGGGGACTGGGGAGAAAAGGCTGGAGGATCGGCCCGTGGCAGCGCAGGCTGCTGATCGGGCTGGCAGTGGCCCTGACCTCCCAGCTGTATCTGACAGTGTGGGCGGAGGGCTTCCGGGTCTCCACCGCCGCCATCCTCTACCCGGCCCTGCTGGTGACCATGATGCGGGAGAGCCACCGCCCGGACACTGGGCTGGTCACCGGACTGTGCGTGGTGATGATGCGGCTGGCACTGGACCTGGCGGCAGGGATGCCGCCGGGGGAGGCGCTGCGGATGGAGTATCCCGGCGGCGTGTTCTACCTCTGCTATGACTGCGTGCTCTGCCTGCTGATCCGGGACCGGCGCACCGCCTCTCTGGGGCGGATGGGAGCGGCCTTTCTGGTCAGTGACTTTATCTCCAATGTGATCAATCTGTACCTGTCCTCCGGAGTGCGGGGGCTGGAGACGGAGGCCCGGGCCCTGCTCCCCCTGATCGGACTGGCGGTGGCCCGATCCTTCACTGCGGCCATGATCCTGTGGGGAAGCCGGTACTACCACCGCCTGCTGCTGCGGCAGGAGCACGAGCGGCGCTACCAGCGCCTGTTCCTGATGACGGCGGAGCTGAAAAACGAGCTGTACTTTTTAAAAAAGAACTCCGACGACATTGAACAGGTGATGACCAACGCATACCGCCTCTATGAGCGGCTGGGGGAGAAGGAAGGGGAGAGCGGTGAGCTGAGTGCCCTGGCCCTGTCCATTGCCCGGGACGTCCACGAGGTGAAAAAGGACAACCTGCGCATCATCCGGGGCATCGAGGGGGAGGTGGAGGAGGTCTATGACCAGGAGCAGATGGAATTCCAGGATCTGATGCACATTCTGGAGAACTCCACCCGGCGGATGCTGGGGGAGAACCGGGCCAGCATCCGCCTGGAGTGCAGGCGCACCGCCGACTTCTCCACCCAGGAGCACTACCGCCTGCTGTCCATCCTGAAGAACCTGGTGACCAACGCCATCGAGGCCATTCAGGGAGCTGGCGGCCGTGGGATCGTGCTGGTGGAGGAGCGGGTGGAGGGTGACACTCTGTTTCTCACCGTGTCAGACGACGGCCCCGGTATCTCGGAGCGCTCCATGCACAATCTGTTCCAGGTGGGCTATTCCACCAAATTTGACCCGGAGACCGGCAACATCAACCGGGGCGTGGGCCTGCCCGCAGTCAAGTCGCTGACAGAGGAGCTGGGCGGCTCCGTCTCGGTGGAGAGCCAGCCGGGGCGGGGCGCGCGTTTTTCCGTGGAGCTGCCGCTCCACCGTGTGAAGGGGGAGAAGAGAGAGAAATGAGGATCTATATCGCGGAGGACGACCCCTCGGTGATCGGGGTGCTGGAGGATATCCTGGAGAGCAACGCACTGGGCCGGGTGTGCGGCGCCAGCGAGGAGGGGGCCACGGACCCGGAGCGGATCATGGCGCTGGACCCGGATCTGGTGCTGGTGGATTTGCTGATGCCCGGGCGGGACGGCATCCAGCTGGTGCGGGAGCTGAAGGAGCTGGGCAGCCGGGCCAAGTTCGTGATGATCTCCCAGGTGTCGGCCAAAGAGCTGATCGCAAAAGCGTATCAGGCCGGGGTGGAGTTCTTTATCCAGAAGCCCATCAACCTGATCGAGGTGCGCCAGGTGGTGGGCAACGTGATCCGGCAGATGGAGAACGAGAGGGCCCTCCACACCATCCAGAGCGTGTTTCAGAGCCGGGAGCCCCAGCCCGCCGCTCCGGCGGGGCGGCAGGAGGTGTGGCGCCGGCGCATCCAGTATATCCTGAGCCAGCTGGGCATGGCAGGGGAGAAGGGGGCCGGGGACATCATGGAGCTGTGCCTCTTCCTGCTGGAGCGAAAGCAGACGGCCTCTCAGATCGGGGTGGGCACCCTGTGCAGCCAGCTCAGTGACAGCCCCAAGACCATGGAGCAGCGGGTCCGGCGGGCGGTGGAGCGGGGGCTGGGCCATATCGCCAGCCTGGGGGTGGAGGACTATGGGAACGAGTTCTTCACCCAGTATGCCGCGGTGCTCTTCCCCTTTCCCGAGGTGCGGGCTGAGATGGCCCATCTGCGGGGAAAAGGGGGACGCGGCAAGGTGAACCTGAAAAAATTCCTGGACGGCATGCTGATCCTGACAGAGGAATACTGAAGCGCACAGCTGGCCGCCCTGGGACAACGTCCCGGGGCGGCCAGCTTGTCAAAAAAGCCCTCCTGCAAGGAGTTCCGTTGCCCGCAGGCGACGGAATCAAATTAAATCACGTCATTTCCGGGGGCGTGTACCTCGGAAATGACACCTCTTACGCAAGATGGGCCCACTTTCCTGCAAGGGATCGGGACCCAGCTTGCGTGCTTGATTTCTCGAAAAAGCGGCTCTGCCGCTTTTTCGACAGTCTGGCCGCCCCGGAACGTTGTCCTGGGGCGGCCCTCTGTCTGATTTATTTGGCGTCGGGGCACATCAGCAGGTACATGACGGCCTTCTGGGCGTGGAGGCGGTTTTCCGCCTCGTCAAAGATCTCCTGGGCGTGGGCCTCAAAGACCTCCGCCGTGATCTCCTCCCCACGGTGGGCGGGCAGGCAGTGCTGTACCATACACCCCGGGTTGGTGAGGGTCATAAGGCGGTCGTTGACCTGATAGCCGGCAAAGGCGGCGGCCCGGACGGCACGCTCCTCCTCCTGGCCCATGGAGGCCCACACGTCAGTAAAGACCACGTCGGCCCCGGCGGCCGCCTCCTGGGGGGTGCGGACCAGGGAGAATTTGAAGTCCGGCTGGCTGGCGGCAAATGCGAGCACCTGGGGGTCAGGGTCGTAGCCGGCGGGGCAGGCCACCGATACCTCCATGCCGCACTTCAGGCCGCCCACGATGAGGGAGTTGGCCATGTTGTTGCCATCCCCGATGTAGCACAGCTTCAATCCCTCCAGGGTGGCCTTGTGCTCCCGGACGGTCATCAGGTCGGCCAGCACCTGGCAGGGGTGACAGAAGTCGGTCAGGCCGTTGATGACGGGGATGTGGGAGTGACTGGCCAGGGATTCCACCTCCTCTTGATGGAAGGTGCGGATCATGATGCCGTCGCAGTAGCGGGCCAGGACCCGGGCGGTGTCCTCGATGGGCTCGCCCCGGCCGATCTGGCTCTCCTTGCCGGACAGGAACAGAGCGTGTCCGCCCAGCTGGTACATTCCAGTCTCAAAGGAGACCCTGGTCCGGGTGGAGTTCTTCTCAAAAATCATGGCCAGAGTCTTGCCACGGAGATAGTCGTGGACCAGACCATGCTTCTGGCTGTATTTCAGCTGGTCAGCGGTGTTGAGGATCTTGATGATGTCCTCCTTGGACAGATCCAGCAGCTTGAGTAAGTCTTTCTGCATGATAAAAACCCCCGATGTTCAGAGTGAGGATGACAGAGGGAGCGGGCCTGCCCTCCGCGCTGAAGTTAAGAAAGCGCTGCTTTCAGGATGGCCAGGCCCTTATCCATCTCCTCCTGGGTGATGACCAGGGGGGGGAGCAGGCGCAGGCCGGGGCCGGCGGTGAGGACCAGCAGGCCGCTCTGGATCAGCTTGGCGGCCAGCTCCTTGTTGGTGCGCTCCCCCTTCACGTCGATGCCGATCATCAGGCCCATGCCCCGGGTGGCGCCCAGGCATGGCAGGTCCAGGGCCTCAATGCGGCTGCGGAGATATGCCCCCTTCTCCTGGACGGACTGGAACATGGCGTCGTCCATCCGGTCCAGCACGTAGCAGGCTGCGGCCGCGGAGATGGGGTTGCCCCCGAAGGTGGTGCCGTGGGTGCCGGTGGTGAAGACATTGCGGCACTTCTCTCCCGCCATCACGCCGCCGAAGGGCAGGCCGCCGGCGATGCCTTTGGCGAAGGAGACTGCGTCAGGCTGGATGCCGTACTGCTGAAAGGCAAAGAGAGAGCCGGTGCGGCCCACGCCGGTCTGCACCTCGTCGATGAGGAGCAGCCAGTCCCGCTTGGCGCACAGGTCGGCCACCTTCTGCACAAACTCCCGGTCCAGGGGGAGCACGCCGCCCTCGCCCTGGATGAGCTCGAACATGACGGCGCACACATCGTGTCCGGCCATGGCTTCCACGCTGTCGAAGTCGTTGGCGTCGGCGTGGCGGAAGCCCTCGGTAAAGGGGAAGAAATAGTTGTGGAACACGTCCTGCCCAGTGGCGGAGAGGGTGGTGATGGTGCGGCCGTGGAAGGACTTGTGGAGGGTGATGATGGTCCCCCGTCCCTTGCCGTACTTGTCAAAGGAGTACTTGCGGGCCAGCTTGATCAGGCCCTCGTTGCTCTCCGCGCCGGAGTTGGCGAAGAACACGTTGGACATGCCCGCTTTCCGGCACAGCTTCTCCGCGGCCTTCACATAGGGCTCAGCGTAGAACAGATTGGAGATGTGTCCCAGCTTGCCTGCCTGCTCGGTGATGGCGTTCACCCAGCCCTCGTCGGCGTAGCCCAGGGAGCACACGCCGATGCCGGAGGTGAAGTCGATGTATTCCCGGCCCTGGGTGTCCCAGAGGGTGGCGCCCCTGCCGTGGTCCACGGCCACGTCGAAGCGGCCGTAGGACTGCATCACGTACTGATGGTCCAGTGCTTTGATCTCTTCAAAGGTCATAACGATTCTCCTTCCGGCGCTCCTAGTTCAGTTGACCAGCATGGTGCCGATGCCCTCGTTGGAGAGCAGCTCGATGAGGATGGAATGGGGGACGCGGCCGTCCAGGATGATGGCGGACTTGACGCCAGAGCGGACCGCCTCCACGCAGCAGTCCACCTTGGGGATCATGCCGCCGGAGATGACCCCCTCCCGGACAAGGGCGGGGACTTGGGAGAGCTGGAGCTCCGGGATCAGGGTGCGCTCATCCTTCGGGTCCCGCAGCAGCCCCCGCACATCGGTGAGCAGGATCAGCTTCTCCGCCCCCAGTGCCACCGCCAGCTTGGCGGCCGCCGTGTCGGCGTTGATGTTGTAGGAGGTCTCCGCATCCGTCCCCAGGGCCACGGTGGACACCACGGGGATGTAGTTGTTGTCCAGCGCGTCGTTGACCGGGGTGGGGTCCACCTTGGTGATCTCCCCCACCAGGCCGAATCTCTCGTCCAGAAGACGGGCCTGGAACAGCGCGCCGTCCAGGCCGCACAGGCCCAGGGCCCGGCCGCCCAGGCGGTTCAGGGTGGCCACCAGATTCTTGTTCACCCGGCCGCACAGCACCTGCTGTACCACATCCATGGTCTCCTCATCGGTGTAGCGCAGGCCGTCCACAAATCGGGACTCCTTGCCCGTCTTTTTCAGCATCTCGCTGATCTCAGGTCCGCCGCCGTGGACAACCACCACCCGCAGCCCCACCAGGTGGAGCAGGATGATGTCGGAAATCACGGCCTGCCGCAGCTCGTCGGAGATCATGGCGTTGCCGCCGTACTTGACCACAATGGTCTTGCCATAATATTTCTGGATATAGGGCAGCGCCTCGGCCAGCACCTGGGCGCGGTCCACTTCATTGAAGGACATGCGTATTCCCCCTCAAACAGTAAAATATGGGGAGGGAGGAGCCGGAGCACATGGCGGCGCTCCCCGTGCCTCCCTTCCCTCTGGGCCAGGGATCAGGTGCGATAGTCTCCATTGATCTTCACGTAGTCATAGGTGAGGTCACAGCCCCAGCACTCGGCAGCCTCGTCCCCCTCGTGCAGGTCCACAAGGATGACCACTTCCTTCTCACTGAGAATGCGCTTGGCGGCGTCCTCGTCAAAGGGCAGGCCGTCCCCCTGCCGGCAGACCGGGACGGAACCCGCCTGGGACTGGAAGGTGACGTCCACATGCTCGGGGCGGAAGGGGGCCTTGGAGTAGCCCATGGCGCACAGTACCCGCCCCCAGTTGGCATCGGAACCGAACATGGCGGCCTTCACCAGAGAGGAGCCGACCACCGCCTTGGCCAGGCGCTCGGCGCTCTCCTCACTGCGGGCGCCGGTCATCCTGCAGGTGACCAGCTTGCTGGCCCCCTCGCCGTCCCCGGCAATGGAGCGGGCCAGCTGGCGGCAGAGCTCCTCCAGGGCGGCCAGGAAGGCGGAGTAGTCCTCGTCCTTCCACTCGATGAGGGGGTTGCCGGCCATACCGTTGGCCAGGGCCAGACACATGTCGTTGGTGGAGGTGTCCCCGTCCACCGTTACCCGGTTGAAGGTGCGGGCCACTACCTCCCGCAGAGCGTCCTCCAGCATCTCGTGGGTGATGGCACAGTCGGTGGTGATGAAGCAGAGCATGGTGCCCATGTTGGGGTGGATCATACCGGAGCCCTTGGCGATGGCACCCAGGGTGACCTCTTTTCCACCCAGGGTGAGGGAGAAGGCCAGCTCCTTCTTCACCGTGTCGGTGGTCATGATGGCCCGGGCCGCATCCTCGGAGCCCTCCGGGCCCAGCTTGGCCGCCAGGGCGGGCATCCCGGCCTGGATGGCGGTGATGTTGATGGTCTGGCCGATGACGCCTGTAGAGGCCACGGCAAAATCCTCGGGGGCCCGGCCGGTGGCCTGGGCGGCGGCCAGACACATGGCCTGGGCGTTCTCGTGGCTCATGGGACAGCAGGCGTTGGCGTTGCCGCTGTTTGCTACCACGCCCCAGGCTACCCCGTTCTCCAGGTGGTCCATGGTGACGTACAGGGGAGCCGCCTTCACCCGGTTGAGGGTATAGGTGGCGGCGGCGGTACACTCCTTCTCAGAGAGGATCAGGGCGAGGTCGTTTTTATCCGGGCTGCTGCTGGCCTTGACGCCGCAGTGGACGCCGGCGGCCACGAAGCCCTTTGCGGCGCAGACGCCGCCAGATACCTGTTTCATAGCTGTACAGACTTCCTTTCCAGCAAAGTGCCCCAGAAGGGGGAAGGGAAATTCTCAGTTCCATTAAACCGCCGGTCCGGGGCTTTCGTCAAGTCCCGGACCAGAAATTTCAGAAAAAAGAGGGAGAATGGCCGCCTATTTCAGCTCAGGCTCAGCCCTTCGGTCTCCTCAAAGCCCAGCATCAGATTCATGTTCTGTACCGCGGCGCCGCTGGCACCCTTGCCCAGATTGTCGAAGAGGGCCGTCACCGTCAGCTGGCCGTCGTTGCCTGCCACGGTGAGGGTCAGGTCATCGTCCCCGGCCTTGCCCGCGCCATAGAGCTTGCCATCGGCTCCCTCAGGGGCCACGCGGACCAGCTTCTGCCCGGCGTAGTAGTCGGAGAGGGCCTTCCACACGTCGTGGAGGCTGCTTACCCCCCGCAGCTGAGACAGGTGCAGGGGTACGGTGGTGGCCATACCCTTGTAATAGTCGTCCACAATGGGGCTGAACACCGGCGGACAGCTGAGGCCGCAGCGGACCTGCATCTCCGGCAGGTGCTTGTGGCTCTGGGTGATGCCATAGATGGCGGGGCTGCTCAAAAGGTCCTCCCGCCCCTCTGCCTCATACTGGGCAATCATCTTCTTCCCGCCGCCGGAATAGCCGGTGAGGGAGAAGCAGCTGAGAGGCGTGTCGGCGGGCAGGATGCCCATGCCCACCAGGGGATAGACAATGCTGATGAACCCGGTGGCGTGGCAGCCGGGGTTCGAGACCCGCATGCTCTCGCAGATCTGCGCCCGGTGGAGCTTGGACAGCTCCGCAAAGCCGTAGGCCCAGCCGGGGGAGGTGCGGTGGGCGGTGGAGGCGTCGATCACCTTGGTGTTCCCGTTCTCAATAAGGGAGACCGCCTCCACGGCGGCAGCGTCGGGCAGGCACAGAAAGACCAGGTCGGCGGCGTTGAGGAACTTGCGCCGCTCCTCGGTGTCCTTCCGCTTGTCCTCGTCAATGAGCAGCAGCTCCAGATCGTCCCGGCCGCCCAGCCGTTCATAGATCTGCAGGCCTGTGGTGCCCTCCTTGCCGTCAATATAGATCTTGGGTTTGTTCATAAGGACCACCTGATTTTTGAAAGATAAGTTCCGATCGTCTGTGTGTCCTGCCCCGCGGGAGAGGGGAGCACAAAAAGGCCCCCGCCAGGAACACGAAACGAAATGGGGGAGGAATAAAAGTCAGCTCCGCTGCGCAAGGAATCCCTCGATATTGGAGATCTGCTTCTCCACGCTCTCCCGGGCGGGACCGCCGTAGACGCTCCGGCCGTTGACGCAGGTCTTTAACTCCAGGGCCTTGTACACATCCTCGTCAAACAGTCCGGAGATGGCCCGGAAGTCCTTCAGGGTCAAGGTGTCCAGGGTGTCCCCGGTCTTGATGCACAGGTTGACCAGACGGCCCACGATCATATAGGCCTCCCGGAAGGGCAGGCCCTTCTTGACCAGGTAGTCGGCGCAGTCGGTGGCGTTGATGAAGCCGCCGGCCGCCGCCTTGGCCATGTTTTTGGGGCGCACCGTCAGGGTGTCCACCATGGCGGCGAAGACGGGCAGGCACAGCTCCACCGTGTCCACGGCGTCGAACAGGGCCTCCTTGTCCTCCTGCATGTCCTTGTTGTAGGCCAGGGGCAGGCCCTTCATCATGGTCAGCAGGGTGACCAGATCGCCGTACACCCGGCCCGTCTTGCCCCGGACCAGCTCGGCCACGTCAGGGTTCTTCTTCTGGGGCATGATGGAGGAGCCGGTGGAGTAGGCGTCGTCCAGGTCCACGAACTTGAACTCCCAGGAGCACCAGAGGATGATCTCCTCGGAGAACCGGGACAGATGCATCATCAGGATGGACAGGGCGGAGAGCAGTTCGATCACATAGTCCCGGTCAGAGACGGAATCCATGGAGTTGTCGGTGGGCTTTTTGAAGCCCAGGGCCTGGGCGGTGGCGAAGCGGTCCACCGGATAGGTGGAGGTGGCCAGGGCGCCCGCGCCCAGGGGGCACTCGTCCAGCCGCTCCAGACAGTCCTCCAGCCGGGTCACGTCCCGCTTGAACATGTTGGCGTAGGCCATCATGTAGTGGGCGAAGGTGGTAGGCTGGGCCCGCTGGAGGTGGGTGTAGCCGGGCATCACGGTGTCCAGATGGGCCTTGGCCTTCTTCACCAGGACCCGCTCCAGATCCAGCACCTTGCCGATAAGGACGGGAATCTCCTCCTTCACATACAGACGGGTGTCCACCGCCACCTGGTCATTTCGGCTGCGGGCGGTGTGGAGACGCTTGCCCGCATCGCCGATGCGATGGGTGAGCATGGCTTCGATGTTCATGTGGATGTCCTCGTTGTCCAGGGAGAACTCCACACCATCCCCTTCGATCTCGGAGAGGATGGTCTTGAGACCGTTGATGATCTTCTCCGCCTCGTGCTCCTCGATGATGCCCTGCCGGCCCAGCATGGCGGCGTGCGCCATGGAGCCCTGGATGTCCTGCTTATACAGCCGGGCGTCGAACCCGATGGAGGAGTTGAAGTCGTTTACTAAGGTGTCGGTCTCTTTCTGAAACCGGCCGGCCCAAAGTTTCATATTGAATCGCTCCTTAATTAGGAATGAGGAATTAGGAATTAGAAATTGAGGGGTCCGGCGAAGCCAGACGGCTTGAATTTCATTCGCCGCAGGCGAATCCGTTTATTCCTCATTCCTAATTCCTAATTGAAATTTATTTCAGCTTTCCCTGCTCCCGCAGCGCCTGGACGGTATCGGGCAGGCCCCACAGATTGATGAAGCCAGTCGCATCGTCCTGGTTGTAGTCGCTCTCCTCGAAGGTGACTAGGTTCTCGGAGTACAGGCTCTCGGGGGAGGTGACGGAGGCGGTGATGATATTGCCCTTGTACAGCTTCAGCTTCACCTGTCCGGTGACATGCTTCTGGGTGTCCACGGCGAAGGCGGTGAGGGCCTCCCGCAGGGGGGTGAACCACTTGCCGTTGTACACCAGGTCGGCAAAGTCCACCGCCAGCTTCTGCTTCATGTGCTTGGTGTCCTTATCAATGGTGATCATCTCCAGCACCTCGTGGGCCCGGTAGAGAATGGTGCCGCCGGGGGTCTCGTACACGCCGCGGTCCTTCATGCCCACCAGCCGGTTTTCCACGATGTCCAGCAGACCGATGCCGTTCTCGCCGCCCAGCTGGTTCAGCTTGCGGATGATATCGCTGGCTTTCATCTTCTCGCCGTCCACGGCCACAGGCCAGCCCTTCTCAAAATCCAGGGTCACATAGGTGGCCTGGTCAGGGGCCATGGCGGGGGAGACGCCCATCTCCAGGAAGCCGGGCTTGTCGTACTGGGGCTCGTTGGCCGGGTCTTCCAGGTCCAGACCCTCATGGCTCAGGTGCCACAGGTTCTTGTCCTTGGAGTAGTTGGTCTCCCGGCTGATCTTCAGGGGCACATTGTGGGACTCGGCATAGTCGATCTCCTCGTCGCGGCCCTTGATGTCCCACTCACGCCAGGGGGCGATGATCTTCATCTCGGGGGCGAAGCGCTTGATGGCCAGCTCAAAGCGCACCTGGTCGTTGCCCTTGCCGGTGCAGCCGTGGCAGATCGCGTCGGCACCCTCCGCCTTGGCGATCTCTACCAGCCGCTTGGCGATGATGGGACGGGCGAAGGCGGTGCCCAGCAGATAGTCCTCATACTTGGCTCCCATCATCATGGAGGGGATGATGACGTCATCTACCATCTCATCTGTCAGGTCCTCCACGTACAGCTTGGAGGCGCCGGTCTTGATGGCCTTCTCCTCCAGGCCGTCCAGCTCGGTCCCCTGTCCCACATCGCCGGAGACAGCGATGATCTCGGGGTCACCGTAATTCTCTTTCAGCCAGGGGATGATGATGGATGTATCCAGGCCGCCGGAATAGGCCAGTACCACTTTTTTGATTTGAGACATAGTTCATTTCCTCCTGATTATGGGCGGGCGTGGGGCCGGATCAGGGCCGCCGCAGCTCCGCATCATTCAATGTTAAGGGAAGTCTACCACCGTTTAAAGCAAAAAGCAAGTGCTGAATCGTATGATTATCCAGAAACGACAAAAAATATTCCGTTTACTTTCACCAAAAATGAATATTATGCAAGGAAAAATGAATAAATAGGTATAAAAATCGTGCATCCGGGGGATGCACGATAGCAAGCGTGGGTCACAGCATGGACAGGCCGAAACTGTTGGCCAGGGCATCGATCTTCTGGCCGGCCCGGCACATGGGGCACTCCTTGGGGGAGCTGGAGATATATCCGGCGATGTCGTCAGGGGAGAAAAGACTGTACACCGGGATGCCGTCCACCTGTTCCAGCATGCTGAAGATGGCGGCAATGCCCTGGACCTTGCCGCCGTAATACTGGACACACTCCAGGGTGCGCCGGGCGCTCTTGCCGGAGTTGACGGTGGAGATCAGGATCAGCACCTCCCGCCCCACGATCATGGGGGTCAGGTTGTCCCGGAAGATCAGCTGCCCGTTGGAGTCATACTCCGGGGTGACTACGTTAATGTTTTTGCTGCTGTTGACGGAAAAGACTTCCTTTTTGGCCAGGTGGCGGGCGAGGAACGCGCCGATGACCTCGCTCCCGTCCAGACATACGATGGTGTCCACCCCCTTGTCATAGGCGTAGTTCTGGGCCAGGGTCATGGCAGCTTCCCGGGCCATGGTGAACTCGTGCTTCATGCGGGTGATGTCGATGTAGTGGCTGTTGTGGGAGTGCCGGGTGGCAAAATGCCCCTGGAAGACCGACACCTCAAGCTGGGGGTTGAATCTCGATGTAAGCTGGATCGCGTTCATATTCTTACCTCCCGTCTTGTGAAAAGTGTTTGGTATATCCGCTTTTAATATAACACTGATTGGAGAATATTACAACAGAAAAAAGAGGCATGAGGGAGATCCAGAGCAGATCAAAAGCTGCGGCCCCGCCTTCCGGCGGGGCCGCAGAAAATTTGTCGAAAGCTTGCCCGCAGAAAAGAGCGCGGGTCAGCCGGCCTGAAGGGAATCAATGATGGAGTCAAAGACCGTATCCTGGTCCTCACACATCACCATGACCACGGTCCCGTCCTCCAGCGTCTCCAAGCGGGCGTTCTTGGCGACCTCATACTGGTCAGGCAGATACATCTGGAAATTCTGCTGCTGCTGGTCGATAAAGCCCTGAAGGCCCTCTTTCACCGTGTCCTCGCTGTCCTGTGCGGGCTTGATGACGGCAATGCCGTAGGCCTTGACGTTCATCAGTGACACGCTGATGGCAAAGGACTCCATATCCTCGGCGGTGACCCCTAGGAGCTGGAAAGTCATATCCGCCGTGTCGTCATCCGCGGAGCTGAGGATGCTGTTGTATTCGTTGTCCTCCTCGCTGCGGGCATCGGTGATGGCAGTGACGAAGCGCTGGGTGCGCTCCTCAGGGGTCAAGCTGTCTGTCTCACCGGTGCCGCCGCCGGAGCAGGCGGTGAGGGCCAGCAGAGAAAGGGCAAGGATCAGAGTAAAGATTCGTTTCATTTGGGTTCTCCTTATTATGATATTTGAGATTTTTGAGGGAAGTTCCTCTGTACACTCTTTTGGACGACAGGAATTAAGAAAAGTTCCCAGCAAAAAAATATTATTTTGCAAAGAAGAGCCTTCGGACGACCGGAGCGGTCCGAAGGCTCTGTTATAACTGATTCGGTGTGGAGAGGCGGATGCTTGGATCAGGGGGGCCCAGACGGGAGAGAATGTCAGGGGTAGGGTCCACATACAGCTTCTGCGCTCCTCCATCTAGAAGGGCAGTGTGGCCTTCCAGGGAAGCCGAGAGATCGAGCTTCACCAGGGCGGGGATGGAGAGGGCTCGGGACAGGGCAGCGGCGTGGCTCTGTACACTGCCGCGCATAGCAATAAAGCCCAAAATACAGGAGCGGTCGAGGGTGATGATCTGGCTGGGAGCAAATTCTGTGCTCACCAGGATAGAAGGAGAGAAAGAGACGGGGGGCAAAGTGCCGCGGCCGGTGAGGATACGGAGCATTCGATCGGAGATGGCCCGGACATCAGAGGCGCGGGCCTGCATATAGGGGCTGTCCATCTGCTCAAAGAGGGATACCAGGTGATCCATAGCAGTCTTAGAGGCGTGCTCAGCTGTACAGCCGCAGGAAAATATCATGGAGTAGACAGTGTCCTGATAGTCTTGGTCATCCAGGAGCATGGCGTGGATGGCAAAAATGGTGGCCAGCTTTTCCCCCACCATCTGGACAGCTTGGTCATAGAGCTGGGCCAGCTCCAGTACTGCCTGGCGGTGAGCCGTGGAGAAGCGCTCCCACTCCTCTTCTGGCGGGAGGGGAGAATGAGCAGATATCGTCGGCGGTGCGGGCGTAAGGAAATGAAGAGGGCCGAAAACGACATCAGATGAAATTGACTGTCCGGAGAAGATCTGCATGGTTGTTCACCTCTACCCGGCGGGAAGAGCTATCCGCCGGCCGCATGTGGAAAGGAAAACGGCAGAATTGTTTTATATTCATTATAAGCGTACAGCGGGAATTTGCCTATTGGACAAACTGAATAATTATATGAGAACTTCCCGCGGAGGGAATCATTGGGAATTTACAAATGCTGGGGTATAAATTTGAATTCCAGTCATCCCCAAAACAGGATGGGAAAGAGGATAAAAAAATTTGCGGTAAGGGCTTTACATTTTTGATAAATCTGGTATAATGAAAACCTGTCTAAAGGCTGCCCCCTGCTGTGAAGGGCAGGATGGTCCCATCAACGGCCTGTCATAAAAACGAGTTTCTTTTGAAGACAGGCATATAAAACAAAGCAAAATGCTTCAAATTATATAAGATAACTAAATATGGGCCTATAGCTCAGCTGGGAGAGCGTACGGTTCGCATCCGTAAGGTCGTCGGTTCGATCCCGATTAGGTCCACCATTTTTAAGGAAAATCACCGCCAATTTGGCGGTGATTTTTGCATACAAGAGGTGTGGTACTCACAGCTAAATTGGGTAAAAAAGCTTCCGAAAACCTCTGGATATGGGAGAACATCCCGAAATGTGTTACCGATTCTAGAATTGGCAGCAAAAATCTAAAAGGAGGAATTCTGAATGAGAAACCTGAAGCGGGCCCTCAGCCTGGCTCTGGCCACCGTCATGACCTTGGGGCTGATGGTCGTCGGCACCGGCGCCACGGGCTACAGCGACGTGACTTCCGAGGACAACCAAGAAGCCATCGAGGTGCTCTGGGTAGTCGACATCATGACCTGCGTCACCAATGACGAGTTCGACCCCGCCGGCTCCTGCGGATGATACGTTGTGGGGGGGTGGCCCCACGTGATTACCCGAGCTATTTCACCGCACTAGCGGCGTCCCACTTTGCCAGTCGCGGCAAAGAGCCGTTTAAGGGGGAGATATTTCGATTCATATTCCCCTTAAAAATCCTCCTCTTCAGCGACCGAGCTCATCCTCGTAAGCTCCAGATCACTCGTCTAGCCCTAAAGAGAAAGATTCGCTCCTGCCGCTACTCGTCCCCCCCAACGGAAATCACTTGCGCTGGATTTCTATTGGGCTCCTGTTTTGGTCACCCTTATTGGATGTAACCCCGGGGGACGGAAAGGCCCCCTTCGGGGCACCTCCCCTGCAAGAGGAAGATTTTCGCAGCGTATCAGGGATGCCGAGCCCTACATAAAACCTGGGAACTTCCCTCTGTGTGGGACATTTCCATATATTTTTATTGAAAATTTTACCCCATCATGCCTAAACGGGACGACGAACAGGCCCGCCGCTGACGCGGCGGGCCTGCATGGGTAAAGTTGTCCTTCGGATTTCACTGGGTGGACCGTTATGGTAGTTGATATGCTTGCAAAATCACCCTTATTCACTTTAATGAAACCGATAAACAAAAATGAGAAAATATTGGAGAAGGGGGTTAGGAGTAGTTCATAAAAATCGGACTTAAAATTTGTTTAAACTAGAAAATTTGCAAATAGCACTTTACAATATCGTCGAAAAGTATATAATTAGATCTACATTAGGGGGAGATATTGTTTGATAGCACAAGATAAAGTTTTGGTTTCTATATAAAATTGTATTTTTGAAAAGAATGAAATCGATTAACTAAAATGCTTTTGCTCGAAACAACGATCTTTCCCTGAAAACGAATCAATAAAGAAACGGAGGAAAAACAAATGAAAAAGCTGACTTCTCTCATCTTGACCTGCGTCATGACCCTCTCCCTTACGGCTTGCGGCGGCGGTGGTACGAGCACATCTACTCCCGATGTGCCGGGAGAGCTTTCTGGGTCTGGAGGCGGCAATGATCAGGAGACCATTACTCTGAAGCTGAGCGACTGCCACAGCCCGACAGCAACCAACCATCTGGCGATGCAGCGAATCGCTGAGGAGGTCGCCACCCAGACAAACGGTCGCATCCAGATTGAAGTCTACCCCAGCTCTCAGTTGGGGGACGTCAAGCCTTCCATGGAAGCTATTCAGATGAATACCCTGGATATGGCAATCAGCAACCAGGCCGTCCTGGGGACTGTGATCCCCGAGCTGGCTGTTCTGGGCGCCCCCTTCATGTTTGAGACCGACGATCATATCGCCAACGCTTTGAATGGGGAGCTGGGTGAGAAGCTCAATGAGCTTGCTCAAGAAAAAGGCATCACCATTGCCTGCTATCTGCCCACCGGTTTCCGGCATGTCTTCTCCACGGTCCCTGTGCGTACTATTGATGATTTCAAGAGCATTAAGATCCGCACCATGGAGAATCCCCTGGACATGGCCACATTCAACGCTTTGGGTGCCATCGCCACTCCCATGGGTTATAACGAACTGTTTACCGCCATGCAGCAGAACACTGTCAACGCCGGCGAGAATGCATTGAGCAACATCGCTACCGACGGCTTCACTGAAGTGGCCAAGTATGTGACTTTGACCGGGCACTTCTACAACGTCTGCCCCGTGCTGATCTCTCAGAGCGCTATCGATAAGATTCCCGAGGATCTCCGGGACACCTTCTTCCAGGCTTGCCGTGATGGCGCCGAGGCTGGCCGCCAGATGTGTATGGAGGCCAACGAGGCCGCCATTGAGGAGCTGGAGGCCGCCGGTCTGGAGATTATCGAAATCGACCGCGAGTCCCTGAAAGAGGCCACCGCTTCCCTGTATGGTGAGTTCGCGGACAGCCTGCCCCAGGAGATGCTGGACATGGTCGCCGCAGCGGAAAAGTGATATTGGCCCTTTTGTGACAGTGGCCCCGTCCCAGATGGGCGGGGCCACCAAAAAGCAGAGGATATATAAAGAAGTTCGTTATGCTGAGATCAAGATAAGAAAGGCGAGGTAACCTTGTGAGGCTCGTAACTGTGATTGACAAAATAGAGCGGATATTGATTTCTGCCCTGTTTGCTGTGATGGTGCTGGCCGTATTCTCGCAGGTGGTGAACCGCAACATTTTCAAATTGGAGATCGGCTGGTTTGAGGAAGTTGCGAGGGCCTGTATGGTATATATCATTTTATTTGCCGCCGAAATAGGCCTGCGAGACCACTCACAGCTCAATATTGATTCCTTGGTTCGGCGCCTGCCGCCTAAGGTCGCAGGTTTGTTGCAGGATGTTTCTACCATTGTTACTATTATTTTTTCCGGCGTGGTGGGGCTTACTTCTTTCCGGCTCCTTCAGACCCAGGCTGCTGCCCAATCGGCCACACCCGGTTTGGGTATGCCCACTTGGGTGCCTCAGGCATCCATCACGGTGGGGTGTGTGTTGATTTTTGTTACTCAGTGCATCATTCTGCTTAATACGATTTTGCACCACAAAAAGAAGGAGGGGGAAGCAGCATGACCATAGCGATTTTGTTTGGTACGTTTGTGATCGCCCTCATCATCGGTATCCCGGTCTCTGTTTCCCTGGGCATCTCCGCTGTGGTCAGCTTTATCTATTGTGATATTCCGCTGGTCATGATCAGCCAGAAGCTGTTCACCGGTATTGACTCTGCCTCCCTGATGGCGATCCCGTTATTTATTTTGGCGGGCAACATCATGACAGATGGTGGTATCTCAGGGAAAATTGTGGAGTTTGTCAATTGCCTGACTGGGCGGATCCGCGGCTCACTAGGCTATACGGCGGTGCTGGCCTGCGCCATCTTCGCAGCCCTGTCTGGTTCCGGCCCCGCCACGGTGATCGCGATTGGCTCTATGCTTTACCCGGCTATGAAACAGATGGGTTATCCGGAGAAGACTTCTGCCGGACTGCTGGCAGTGGCCGGCGGCCTTGGCCCGGTCATTCCGCCCAGCATCATTATGATCGTATATGGCACGCTGACAGGGGTCTCCATCACTGACATGTTTGCGGTTGGCCTGTTCTGGGGTGTCGTGACCACGGTGGTATTTTGTATCATCGTGGCAGTTATGGCCAACTGGCAGAAGTGGCCCAAAGCGGGGGTCCAGCATCAGAGGTTCAAGGGATTCCTACAGGTGCTGTTGGACTCGTTCCCCGCACTGCTGATTCCCTTTATCATCCTGGGCGGTATTTACAGCGGGATATTTACTCCCACAGAGTCTGCAGGAATCGCGGTAGTGGCGGCCATCTTTATTGGTATTTTCGTTTATCGAGAAATTAAATGGACTGATTTGCCGCGTATCTTCGTGACCTCCGCAAAAGGGAGCGCAACGGTGATGTTCATTATTGCCTGTGCCTCCTCGTTCTCCTACTTCTTCTCTTATACCGGACTGTCAAAGGGGATCAGCGACTTCGTAGTCAATTCCAATATGAGCAAAACAGTATTCTTATTGTTCTGCTTTATCCTGTTCCTGATTTTTGGGATGTTTATGGACGGCACCTCTATTGCGGTGCTGTTGGTCCCCCTGCTTTGGCCTATTGTACAGGCGATGGGGATCGACGGGATTCATTTCGGCATCATGTTCTGTATCATGAACTCCCTCGGATGCTGTACACCGCCAGTGGCGGTCAACATATTTGGAATCGCTAATGTCTCCAAACTGAATGTGGAGGATGTTTCCAAAGGCGAGATGCCTTTCTTTATTGCCAACCTTGCCATTGTGATTTTTATCATCTTGGTACCGCAAATCACGGCCTTTGTAGTTCCCTGATATACCAAATCGAATAAAAGCTATGTGTGCGGCGTTGCCGCAGAAAGGGACTAAACTATGAAACGAGAAGATATGTACAAGTGGAATGTGGCTACAACCAAAGAGTACGGTGTCCAGGAGGCAATCTCTCCCCAAAAGCAGGAGTGTGAGTACACCCATATCAACCGGATCAATCTGAAGGCTGGAGATAGCCACATCGTGTCCAGTGAAGGATATGAGATGTGCATCGCACTGGTTTCCGGTGCTGGGCACGCCAAAGTGGACGGCTGCTTTGATGAGGAAATGAAGAAGCTAGATTGCGTGTATCTCAGTGCAGATACTGGCTGTGTGCTGACAGCCAGGGAGGACTGCAGCTTTTATGTCGCCTTTGCCAAGTACGAAGGGATCGGGCAGACTCACTTCATCCGCTTTGATCCCGATACACCTCTGGGCGACTTCCACGAAATCCATGGTGAGGGAATATTCAAACGGGAAGTTTTCCTGATGATCAATGACAAGACTCCTGCCTCCCGCCTGATGTGCGGCTATACTTTCGGCGGAGATGCTTGCTGGACCAGTTGGCCGCCTCATGAACATGCCAAAACACTGGAGGAGACCTACTGCTATTTCGATATGCCCGCTCCTAAGCTTGGCTTCCAATTCACTTACCTGGAGAAGAATGGGTTTTATGATGCCGTTGCCCATCCAGTGCGTGAGGGTAACATGGTGGTCTTCCCTATGGGATATCATCCCACGGTCGCATCGCCCGGTACTTGCAACAAATATATGTGGGTCTTGGTAGCTAAGCGCCCACAAGACCGGGTGTTCGGGGTCTATAATCAGGATCAGAGCTATGTGAAGTGAGCGAGGGACCGCTATGAGGACAGAAATGATTCGGAAATTCGACCTGACCGGGAAAAAAGCCATTATCACTGGAGTCGGGTCCCTGGAGGGAATCGGCCGCTACCTGGCTGAAGGGCTGTGTGAGTCCGGTGCTCAGGTCGTTCTGATCAACCGCTCAGAGCGTATGTACAAGGTCCGGGACTTTTTTCGGGAACGGGGATTTTCCGCGGACGGTGTAGTGGCCGATTTAACAGATCGGGTCCAGTTGGATGACGCATTCCGTCAGAGTATGGAACTGTTGGGTGGAAGACTGGATATCCTGGTGAACTGCGCAGGGATGCAGAAACGGATGGACAGCGTGGATTTCAGTCGGGAGGACTGGGACGCTGTGGTAGCCTTGAATCTGAATGCAGTCTTTTTCCTCAGCCAGCTGGCAGCCAGGGAGATGGAAAAACAGCACAAAGGCAAAATCATCAACATTGCCTCTATGCTCAGCTATTTGGGCGGCTATCGCGTACCTGCCTATACGGCTACAAAGACGGCTGTGATGGGACTGACCCGCGCGCTAACCAATGAATGGATTGCAAAAGGCATCAACGTAAATGCCATTGCGCCTGGGTACATTGCTACTGATATGAACCGACCCTTGATGGAGGATTCGGTGCGCAATCAGGAGATATTGTCACGGATTCCTGCCGGAGGCTGGGGAGACCCGGAAGCCTTCAAAGCTGTAGTGGTGTTCCTGGCCTCTGAGGCTTCGGACTATATCAGTGGGGTAACACTCCCGGTGGATGGAGGATTTTTATGTCGATAAAGTTGGATTACAAGCCGGTCGTTGTGCTGACCGACTATATGTATGATTCCATTCAGCCTTTTCAGGATGTCTATGATCGGGCGGGATTTGAATTCCGGCCTTACCAATGTAAGACGGCAGAGGAGATCATCCAGGTAGCCAAGGATGCAGATGCGGTCCAGGTACACTTTGCCAAAATCACCAAGGAAATCATCGACGCCCTGCCTAAGTGCCGCCTGATCGTCCGCAGTGCAGTCGGTATGGACAACATCGATGTGGCTGCGGCGACTGCCGCTGGGATCCCCGTGGCGAATGTACCCGACTATGGGATCGAAGATGTATCCACCCATGCCATCTTGCTGATGCTGGCCATCACCAAGAAGTTCAATATCCTTACCAGGACAGTGCAGGAGGGGATGTGGGACTACGCAGTGACAAAGCCGGTCCATCGTATTCAAAATCGAGTATTTGGCCTGATGGGGTGCGGGGCGATCGCCCGATGTGCAGCTAAGAAGGCCCAAGCATTTGGCATGCGGGTCATCGCCTATGATCCTTATTTGAAGCAGGATCAGGTGAACGATTTGGATATCATCTTGAAGTCTGCCAAGGAAGTGGCACAGGAAAGCGATGTGGTGTCGGTCCATCTGCCGCTGACCAGTGAGACGAAAGAGATAATCGACCGGGAGTTCTTTGGCTGGATGAAGCCCGGCGCGTTCCTGATCAACACGGCCCGGGGCGGTGTGATCCAGGAGAGAGATCTGCTACAGGCGCTGCAGACCGGGCAGATTGCAGGCGCAGGATTGGACGTGCTGTCCCAGGAGTACATTGAAAAAGATGATCCTCTGCTCCAAATGAACAATGTGATCATTACTCCCCACGCCGCATGGTATTCAGAAGAAGCAGAATTTACACTTTTGACCAGCGCGGCGGAGGAAGTGGTCCGCGGGCTGAACGGTGAGCCTCTGAAACACCCATTCAATAAAATCCCATATGCAAAACAGCTTTAAATTTGAAATCAAAATACCGGAGGGATCAACTATGAAAAAGTACGATAAGGAGTTTATCAAGAAAAATATGTATTCCGGCGTCCTGTGTGATGTGATGGATGAAATGGGGTACCGCAATCAGTGTATTGGGAAAGAACTGATGCCATTGAAAGATGACACCGTGATTTTTGGGCCCGCGTTCACCAGTATCGCTACCACCGTGTATTCCATGCCAGAGAGCCCGCTGACGGCCCAGTGCAAAGTGGTGGATCAGCTGGAGGAAGATGAAATCTATGTTCTGGTGACACGGGGGGATTATAACTGCGCGGTGTTCGGAGAGTTGTTTGCCACCCGGGTCAATAACAAAAAGTGCGCCGGTGTTTTGCTGGACGGGTATGCCCGGGACCTGAAGGCGCTGAAGGAGATGGACTTTCCTCTGTTTTATGCCGGCCATGACCCCCGGACCTCTAAAGGGCGTGCCGAAATCAATGAGTGCCAGATCCCCGTCATCATGTACGGCGTGACCATCAACCCCGGTGATATCATCTTTGGAGATATCGATGGCGTGGCCGTGATTCCAAAAGATATTGCCGACGAGGTGATTGAAAAAGCTTTTGAGACGATCAAGAGCGAGGACCAGGTGCGGGAAAGTCTGCGTCAGGGAGCAACTATGGAAGCCGTTTACGCCAAACATGGGACGATTTGATAGTTTTCCCCCTTCGGGGGTTGAAATTCCCCTAAAAAGCCATTAGAATGAAAAAATAGACAAGGTTTTACCACAATCTTTCGTGTCAGGCGGAAAAGGGGAGGGCATGATATGAGCAGCAAGAAGCGCGTGACGATTAATGATGTGGCGATGGCGGCCGGCGTGTCCAAAACTACAGTTTCACGCTATATCAACGGGCATCCAGAGTTGATGAGTGAAAAGACCCGGGAACGGATCAGGACGGTCATTGAAATGACCAATTACCACCCCAGTGACATTGCCAGCAATTTGAAAAAGCGGACCACCAATTTAATTGGTCTTCTGATAGCTGATATCTCCTCTCCTTTTTCCTCTGCACTGATCAATGGAGCCAGCAAATTCTTGGACAAGCGGGGTTATACACTGCTGATTGCCGATTCGGCGGACGACTTGGAGAAAGAAAAGCATGCACTGTCTTCTCTGTTGTCTAAAGGTGTGTCCGGTGTTCTGGTAAATACGACTTCTTATTCCAACAACTTTTTGATTCAAGTCCGATGCGGTGGACTCCCTGTCGTTCTGTGTGATCGGCAGGTGCGGGATTATAACTTCGACATCGTAACAACTGACCAGCATGAAGCCATGTTTCATCTGCTCAACCATTTGAAGCAGCAGGGGTATACCCGCCCGCTGTTTTTGGTAGAGCCCTGGGAGAATAATTCGGTGCGCATGAAACGCCGGGAAGCGTTTTTGGAGATCATACATACGTTATATGGCTATGATGCATCGGAAGATGTGTATATGCTGAAACCTGGAGGGGAGAGTGCTGTCCAGGTCCTGCAACGGGCACTTGGCCGTAACAATTTGGGGATTCCGGCCGTGATTGGATGCAACAGTATTACAACGGTCCGGGCATTCCATGCGATCCAGGAATTGGGACTTTCTATTCCTGAAGAAATCGGGTTATGCGGGCCGGAAGATTGGGATTGGTCCAATGAAATGAATTGGCCTTTTATCATAGCCCCCAATATTACGACAGTCAAGATCCCTGCTACACAGATCGGCAGTCGAGCCGCTGCTTTGTTGCTGGAGAAGCTGGAGGGACCAGAATGTCCCCCAAAAGAGATATTGCTCCCTTGCGTGTTCTATGAACGGGCTTCCACAATCCGGATGAGGTAAAACGTGTCCGTAACGGAGGGAAACCATGAGAAAAAGCGTATTGCTTGTGGGTGAACCGATGGGGCTGTTTATGGCTGACTCGGTAGGAGAGCTGGAGAAAGTGGAGAGTTTCTCCCTGACCACATGCGGAGCAGAACTGAATGTCGCCATAGGATTGAAACGGTTGGGCCATAATGTTACCTACTTGACAAAGCTGGGAAATGATTTATTTGGCAGACGCATCACCGATGTCATGAGAAGTAACGGGATATCCACTGATGAGATACTTTATTCTGATACTCATACGACGGGATTTATGTTCAAATCCAAAGTCACCGCCGGGGATCCGGCGATTTGCTATTTCCGTAGGAACAGTGCGGCTTCGACTCTGGCGGCAGAGGATGTGGAGACGATGGACTTTTCCAAGTTTGATATGGTTCATCTCACCGGTATTACCCCCGCACTTTCCAAGTCTGCCCGCGCTGCATCCGAGGTCCTGAATGCACAAGCCAGGAAAGCGGGATGCTTCTTTTCTTTTGATCCTAACCTGCGGCCTCAGCTGTGGACATCTCGGGAGGAAATGGCGAATTGCATCAACTCACTTGCATACCGATCCGACCTTTTCCTGCCTGGGATCAAAGAGGCGGAACTGCTGATTGGTGAGACGGAGCCGAGAAAAATAGCGGCCCACTATCTCGAGCGTGGCACAAAAACGGTGGTAGTCAAACTCGGGCCCAAGGGTGCCTATTACATCTGTGATAACGGAGATTCCGGATGTGTGGACGGTTTCCATGTGGAACATGTGGTGGACACGGTGGGCGCGGGCGACGGATTCGCAGTGGGGGTGCTCTCTGCATGGAGAGAAGGACTGCCTCTCGACCTGGCAGTCCAACGAGGGTGCGCAGTGGGCGCGATCCAGGTGATGAGCCGTGGAGATAATGATGGCCTGCCCAGCCGGGAGG
Source organism: Clostridium phoceensis (assembly GCF_001244495.1). NCBI lineage: Bacteria > Bacillati > Bacillota > Clostridia > Eubacteriales > Clostridiaceae > Clostridium > Clostridium phoceensis. The sequence goes on from NZ_LN866274.1 coordinate 1,140,130, forward strand.
AACTGGACGCGTTCATGGCCGGACAAAAGGATTGGAGGCGGCACAGTGCCTGACTCAGTGACACGTACATTTTTTGAAAGCGGTTTGGTCCCTGTCGTTGTCCTGACACAGGCAGAAAAAGGTGTTGCTTTGGCCCGGGCGATCCAGGCAGGTGGTTTGAACAGTATGGAAATCACGTTGCGAACAAGTGCTGCCCTGGAAGCGATTCGGCAAACAGTATGTCAGGCGCCGGACATTCTGGTAGGTGCAGGGACCGTGCATAGTGTAGCGATGGCACAACAGGCGGTAGAAGCTGGTGCGCGATTTATCGTAAGCCCTGGATTGGACCGAGCGGTAGTGGACTGGTGCCAAGAGAGAGATATCCCGGTGTTTCCTGGCGTTTCGACTCCGACTGAACTGGAAGTTGCCCTGAAACTGGGGTTGACTACAGTCAAGTTTTTCCCTGCTGAGCAGTCCGGCGGCGCTGCTATGCTCCACGCGTTGGCATCTCCCTATCAAGGTATGCGGTTTATGCCAACAGGTGGGATCCGGCTGGAAAATTTGTCACAATATCTGCGCCTTCCTAACGTGCTGGCCTGCGGTGGAAGCTGGATGTGCCCGGGACATATGATAGAACAGGGCAGGTTTGATGAGATTACGGATTTGTGCCGCAAGGCGGTAAAAACAGTCCACCAATTTCAGATTCTACGCCTGATCCTACCCGCGGAGGACACACCTCCTATTCCGACTTGTCTGGAAGATGCCCTGGAAGCCGGCTCGCAGAAGAAAGTGGTGCTGGGCGTGAACCATGTGGCCCGTGCACTCACCGTTTTAGAGCGGCTTGGTTATGTCCGGATACCAGGCGAGCCGGAGACCGTGGTTTCGGATCATGGTGGGCAGCTGATACTGGAATTGATCGCGCTTTGATTTTCATTCCTTCTCTTTTCTGGCAGGTCCCGCAGACGACCATCTGTTGTCTGCGGGACCTGCCATTTTCATAATCAAACGCTGGCGCCCCATTTCAAAAAATTTTAACTATGACAGAGTGATGGGGCGGAATACAGGTGGGCGGTGGGGTCTGCCCTACATAAAAACGGCGAACTCTCCGCTCTGTGGAACGTTCCTATATACTTCTACCAAATTTCGACCCACTATACCTAAAAAGGTATAGTAGCTGATACCTCCCTGTACCATCAAAAGGAGACACAAATTCGGGAGGAATCTCAAACGTCTTAAAAGTTCACATTTTAAATATTGACCACAAGGTCTATTTATGCTATGATGCAGAAAACAGACCTTGTGGTCAATTATTTTGGAGGCAGCTCTATGAAGCGAGAAGAAAAAAATCAGCAGACCAGGCGCAGGATCATGGACAGCGCTCTGGCAGAATTTGCAGCGAACGGCTACGGCGGCAGCTCGGTGAACACCATCTGCGCCGCCCAGGGGATCTCCAAGGGGATCGTCTACCACTATTTTGAGAGCAAGGACGAATTGTATCTGGCCTGCGTGGAGGAGTGCTTTCAGTGCCTGACCGCACACCTCAGCGCCGCCCTGCCGGAGGAGGACGCCGGAGCGGTGGAGGATCAGCTGGGGCGGTATTTCAGCGCCCGCATGGCCTTTTTCCAGGAACACCCCATCTATCAGTCCATCTTCTGCGAGGCGGTCATCTCGCCCCCCGCGCCCCTGGCGGAAGGGGTCCGGGCCAGGCGGAAGGAGTTTGACGCCCTGACCGTGTCCACCCTGGAGCGGCTGCTGCGCCGGCTGCCCCTGCGGGCCGACATTACCGTGGAGGACGTGGTGGACCTGTTCCGCCAGTTCCAGGATTTCATCAACGCCCAGAACCGGTCGCCCTCCATCCCCCCGGAGGAGCGGTTTGTCCACCGGGACGACCAGTGCCGCAAGCTGCTGACCGTGCTGCTGTACGGCGTGACAGAGAGGGGTAAGTGATATGGCAGCCAAACAGAACTCCTCCATTCTGGGCGAGGCTAAACCATCCAAGGCCATCGTCAAGCTGGCCCTTCCCGCCACCCTGGCCCTGCTGGCCAAGGCGGTCTACAACATCGTGGACACCGCCTACATCGGAATGCTGGATTCTGATATTGCTTTGACAGCGGTGGGCGTCACCGTGCCGCTGCTCCTCATCATGGTGTCCATCGAGAACATCTTCGCCGCCGGAGCTGCCGTCCTGGCGGGGCGGCAGTTGGGAGCCAAGGACGAGGAGGGGGCCAGCCGCACCGTCACCACCATCATCGGGCTTTCCGTTGTCATCGGCGCGGTGCTGTGCGTGGGCGGCATCCTGTTCATCGAGCCGCTGATGCGGGTGTTCGGCGCCTCTGACGCCTCCCTCCCTCTGGCCAAGGACTACGCCTTCTGGATGTTTGTGGCGGCCCTGGCCAATCTGCCTGCCCAGAGCATGAACTGCGCGGCACGGGCAGAGTCCTCCGTGAAGATCTCTTCCATCGCCGTCATCACCGGGGCCCTTTTGAATGTGGTGCTGGACCCTGTATTCATGTTTGACTGGGGCCTGGGCATGGGGGTGGAGGGGGCCTCCCTGGCCACTACCGTCTCCCAGTTCGTCACCTTCTTCATCCTGACCTGGTTCTATCTCAGCGGACGCTCCGTGATCAAGCTGCGCCCCCGGGCCTTCCACCCCAGCTGGAAGCTCATCAAGACCGTCACCGTCATCGGTATCCCCACGGCCGTCATCCAGATCTGCCTGTCGGTGGCCTCCTCCCTCACCAACATCGCCGCAGCCCCCCTGCCGGACGCGGACAACATCATCGCCGCCTACGGCGTGGTCCAGCGGCTGGTCCTTATCGGGTGCTACGTGGTCATGGGCTTCATGCAGGGCTATCAGCCGGTGGCCTCCTACGCCTTCGGCGCCCGGCAGGAGGAGCGGTTCCACCAGTCGGTACGCTTTGCCCTCAAGGGCTCCCTGGTGCTGACGGTGCTGGTGGCCGCCGCCTATATCCTGCTGTCCCGGCCGCTGATTTTGCTGTTTAACCAGAATCCCGTCATCGTGGACTACGGGCGGTGGCTGCTGATCTCCCAGGTGGCCCTCTATCCGGCCTTCGGCCTGTGCTATATGATGACCATCACCTACCAGACCATCGGGGCCTCCGGGTACGGCCTGTTCCTGTCTATGATCCGCCAGGGACTGTTCTATGTGCCCTTCATCCTGGTGCTGCCCCGGCTGCTGGGCGTCACCGGCATCTATCTGACCCAGCCCGCCGCCGACCTGCTGACCATTCTGGTATGCCTTTGCTCCATCCGCTCTATGAAGCGCATCGCCTCGGCCAACATGAACCGGACGCCGGAGGGAGGCTGATACAAATGAGCTACTCCATCATCACCATCAGCCGGCAGTACGGCAGCGGCGGCCGGGAGATCGGAACACAGCTGGCCGAGCGTCTCGGCATCCCCTTTTACGATAGAGCCCTTTGTGAGGAGGCCGCCAAACGCAGCGGGCTCGACCCGACGTTTCTGGAGCTGGCGGAGCGGCGGGAGGGCCGCAAGCTGGCCTATCAGTTTCAGTTTCCCGGCGCCCCCTTCCGCCTTTCTTTGGACGATTAGGCCTTTCTGGCCCTGGCGGCCGCCATCCGGGAGCTGGCGGAGCAGGGACCCTGCATTCTGGTGGGCCGGGGCGCAAACCGAATCCTGTCAGACCGGAAGGATGCGCTGCACGTCTACCTCTACGCGGACAGACAGACCCGTCTGAAGCGGATCGTTGAGCAGTACGGCGTGCCCGCCCAGCAGGCGGAAAAGGTACTGCGGGATACCGACAGGGCCCGGGCGGTCTATCTGAAGGAGTATACCGACCAGGTCATGGGGCACTCCGAAAACTATCACCTCTGCCTGGACAGCGGTGCGCTGGGAATCGAACATACCGTCAGAATTTTAGAAGCAGTCTACCGCATCGCGTAAATGAAAGTGGAATTTATGAACGAAATCACCTATCGCACATGGACGAAACAGGACGGCTCCGCCATCGAGGCCTTGATCTCGGATAGCTTCCATCTGGAGCAGTATGTGCCGGAGCCCAGGGTACTGGCGCAGCTGAAGCACACCTATCTGCAAAGCTGCCTGGCAGAACAGACCTTTGCCCGGGTGGCGGTACGGGACGGAAGGCCGGTGGGCGTCATCATGTGCAATGCCAAAGGCCGGTACCGTCTGCTTCCCCACCTGCCCGCCCTGTGGGCGACCCTCTGGCATCAGCTGCGGATGTCTGCCGCGTCCCGCAGATACGGGTGCAGCACGGAGAGCTTTCATCAGATGCACCGCATCTACCACAGTCTGACCGCAGGTCGCGCACAGCGGTATGATGGGGTGTTGACGCTGTTTGCCGTGGACAAGGCGTGCCGCGGCGCAGGGATCGGCCGGGAGCTGCTGCATCAGGCGGAGGCTTACCTGACCGACTGCGGCGTCCGGCGCATCTATCTCTACACCGACTCCACCTGCAATACCGCCTTTTATGACTGCCACGGCTTTTCCCGCGCGGACCGGCGCGCCTTCTCCTCGGCCGTGCCCGGCAGCACAGAGGAAGCGTCCATGTCCGTTTACCTGTATGAAAAACAGTATCCTGAGGAGGAACCTCCATGCGGCAGTCCGTAAAGCGGGTCATAACCGCTCTACTTACAATCTCTCTTTTGACCAGGATTCTGGCTGGGTGCAGCGGGAAAGAGGAAGATACCGCTTCCCTGCCGCCTGAGCCGCCGGATTCAGAAAGCCCCGCTCCCCAGCCGGAGCAGCCTGCGCCGGAGATAGAGGGCCCTCTGCCCATCACCTCGTCCGAAGAATTGCAGGGGGAACTTTACGCCGCGATCGCCCAGATGCGCCAGCCCCTGCCGATGGAGGTGTCCGGGTTTACTTGGGAGCAGACCCCGGAGATGGACGTGAAAAACCTGTACTATGGGGTGATCGGCGCGCACCCGGAGCTGAAATACGCCTATGACATCACCGAAGAGGAAGAAAACGGACTGCTGACCTGCCATATCTCCTATATGCTCTATATAGCGGGGTATCCCCAGGATTGGGACGGCGTGCCGGTGGGCTCTTTGCCGGAGCTTATCGAGGTCGCGGACGCCCACCTGGGAGCAGAACCGGTAAACATCCGGGTGACTGACCCCACCCTGACGCCGGACGGGATGAACCGGGCGCTCCAGCAGGTGGGCGGCGGCTATATCCTGTGTTCTCTCAGCCGGGATGGGACGCAGCCCACATACGCCCCGGCTATGGGAATGACCATAGATGAGTGTCTTGCGTTGTTGTAGCAGGCGGAGGAACTGGCGGCAGAGACTGTCGATACGTTGGTCGATGACACGATGGGGGAACGGGAAAAAGCAGAGGCTTTATACCGGTTTTTAACAGAGTAGGTCAAATACGACCAGCGTTATTATTCGGACCGGGCCAGTATGCCGTTCGATTCCCAGACAGCCATCGGGGCGCTCCGGGATGGAGTCGCGATTTGCGGAGGATACTCCCATGCCCTCAAACTTCTGTTTGAACAGATTGGAATTCCTTGCTATAATGTCACCGGGGTCGCAGGAGGAGAAACCACATGTGGAACATCGCCCGGTTGGACGGTCAGTGGCTCTGGTTTGACGCCACAGCAGACCGGGGTATTTCCCCACAATTTGGACTGAAGCATTTTTCCAAGAAAGACTTGGATGCTCGGTATTCCTGGGATGCGTCGCAACTCGACCGACTCTTAGGTAAAGAAACCACATGATAAAGAAGGTGGCTGTTCCACGTTGGAGACAGCCGCCTTTGTCGTCATTCCAGGATCAGTGCCAGTCGCTCGTTCAGGGGGGCGATCTGCTTTTTCACATTTCCGGAGACGGGCGCGCTGATGATATTGCCTCCACTGTCCACAATGTAGGTGGAGGGACAGGTAAAGATCTCTGAAATAAAGTCCTGATAGAACTTTCCCTCCGGATTGGGAGAGATATTCACATAAGTGACGCCCTTCTCCTTCAGAATCTCCCGGGCGGTCTCCAGCTGTTCCTCACCCTCGCTGGAGTAGGTACCCACGCCGATAAGATCGATATTCTGCTCCTGGAACTGATGGTACAGCTCCTCCAGCTCCGGCATTTCCTCGATACAGGTGCCGCAACCGTTGTTCCAAAAGCTGACGATGGTGGCGTCGTAATCTGCGAAGATGTCGCTGCCCACTGGGTTTCCTTCGGTGTCCACCTCCGAAAATTCCGGGAAGGGCGTTTTAGATACCAGGGAGTTATCCTCTCCGGCAGAACAGCCCGTCAGCGCGGCCAGCATCAGGGCTACAACCAGCAGCAAAGAAAATCCTTTTTGTATCATATAATCGCGTCCTTTTTCGTTTGTTTTTTCAGAGAAAAGATCTTGGTGATAGCCTAACGGGGACAGGTGGCCACACAGTCCCCGCAGCGGATATATTCGGTATGGTTCGGCGTACGGAATACATCCACATCCATCTTACACACCCCGGCTGCACGCGCCGCAGGCGGTACACAGGCTTTCGTTCACCTCCAGCCGGTAGAGGGATAACTTGTTGCACAGGTCGTAAAAAGCCACTAGAGGGCACAGCCATTTGCAAAATGGCCGGTAGAAGAACACCGACAGCACCACACCCCCAGCAGGATGCAACTCTGCCAGGTGAAGAGCCAGCCCAGACTGGCCTGAATACTGGGATGTGCCAGGGACAGAGGGATCCCGCCCTCCAGGATCCCGGCGGGATACAGGTATTTGCCAAAAAGGGATCGCCCATCCCCACTTCGTCTACCACCGTCATGGGCAGAATGATGACGAACAACAGCAGGATGACGTATCTCAGATAGGTGAGGACATGGAACCGCTTTGTGCTGAACTTTTTTGTGAGGATCTTGTGGAGCGGCTCCTGGAACCAGCCGAAGGGGCACAGAAAGCCGCACACCACGCGCCCCAGCAGGGTCCCGATGAGTAGCAAAAATACCACCACATAATAGGCAAAGTGGAATTTGGAGGAGCCGATGACGGCCTGAACGGCCCCAATGGGGCAGGAGGCCGCTGCGGCCGGGCAGGAGTAGCAGCTCAGTCCGGGCACGCAGATCCCTTTCAGACTCTCCCGGGAGATCTTCCCCCGAAAAAAGTTCAGAAGAAATGGGGGCGTGGCCAGGGTCGCCCCCAGCTGGATCTGTTACTAGCCAATCCTTACACACTCCGTGCACAGATTGATCCCCTTGGACAGGACCGCCGCCCCTCCTCCCCGCCACAGGCCGAAGCCCATCATCAGCAGGGCGGTGGCCAGCAAACCGGCAGTCATTTTTTTCATATCAGCCCATGGGGACCATGGTGGCCGCTCCGCTGTCAGCGCTGTCGGCACCGGAAAGTTCCTAGCTCTGGGTCATCTCCACAAAGGCGGCCGCATCCTCGACCAGATCCTCGGCGTCCACCTTCAGACTCCAGGCAGAGAGAAAAGAGCCGTTCACATACCAGGAGGCAGTGTTGGCAGTCTCCTCATCCTCAATCATGACGCTGTTTTTTCCAACCTCCGCCTTCAGAGAATCATTGTAAAGAATGACTGGGAAGGGCGCATCGGCAAACAGTTCATTTCCTTCCTCAGATTTGGTACACAAAACGAGACCCGCTCCATTTGCGGTCACGCCCTCATATGCCTGGACCAGAGCGTTATAGAGCTCCTGCACACCCTCGCTGGCAGAGGTGGAAAAGGCAAAAAAGACCACGCTGCCCAGGTCGGCTTTGGTAAATTTTCCGCCATTCTAGCAGCGGGGCTTTTCACAAAATGCTGTCCATGAATTTCGTACTCCACTGGCTGTCCTCAAGACCCGAATCGGCCTGTTCCGCAAAAAGCAGGATTTTTCTCCGCAGACAACAGAGGATTTTCTCCTGTATCCATTCCTGGTAAAATTTAATTTGATTGACCATGGGCGGAGCTTCCGTTTCCATCGGATATCAGATGATGGTGGACTGGGCACATGGAGCTGCCTGGCGGTCTTTGCGATGTGGTCCTATGGTCCACCTTGGCCACCGATAGAAAATACTACAGCAGGCTCAGCTTCATCCTGCTAACCTTCCTGTCACATCAGTTCGGTATCTCCATGATCAGCCGCCGCGGAACTGAATCTCACGGCGGCGGAAGTGTGCCTATCTGGAGGGGGTCTACCTTCCACATTCCTTGGTGGGGATGATGGTCCAGAACACAGCAGCCTCTGAGGGGGAGAAAAAGATCTGAGGGAGAGCCTCACGGAAGTTCGGATTGCGGGCGCTGGCCCTTCCCGTGGCTGTCTCGGACTGTTCCCAACATAGAAAAAAGCAGAAGTATGGAAGAGCGCCGTGTGTCTACCTTTTTTCCGTCTGGACGCCTTATCCGGATAACAAAATTCACCGCTATAGTTGTTGGATTTTCGTGGACCTAAAATCATGTAAAAATGATATGAAACAATCGAAAATGCACATTAGAAAATAGAGGGTGGACATAGTATAATAAAAAAGAGAAAATATGAGAGGAAAATTATAGAAAATGACCAAAATGTGAAGGGGCAAACAAAAATATAAGGAGGTATCCGAGATGAAAAGAAAGATGCAGAGATTTGTGACTGTGTCCACTGCGGCGGCGCTGTCTCTGGCCATGGCGGTGCCTGGAAGCGCGGCGTATCAGCCGGAGCAGAAGTTCCAGGACGTGAGCCGGAGCGCATCCTACTACGAGGATGTGATGGACGCCAACTACTACGGCCTGATGGCGGGCGTGAGCGGGAAGACCTTCGATACGGAGAGCACCATCACCCGGGCCATGTGGGTGACGATGCTGTACAAGATGGCGGGACAGCCAGCGGTGCAGAGCAAGGACACCTTCACCGACGTGAAGACGGGCGACTGGTTTGCCCAGGCGGCCACCTGGGCGGTGGAGCAGGGGATCACGGCGGGCTACGAGGACGGAAGCTTCGGTGTGAACCAGACCATCACCCGCCAGGAGATGGCGGTGATGGCGTCCAAGTTTGCGGCGCAGTATAAGGATGCGGCGGTCAGCGCCTCTGGGAACCTGGCCGGTTACGCCGATGCCGGGGAGCTGGACAGCTGGGCCAGCGAGGCCATGTCCTGGGCACTGTCCAGCGGTGTGATGCAGGCGGTGGACGGCAAGCTGTCCCCCAAGAGCACAGTGAGCCGGGCCAACACGGCGGGTGTGGCCGTGCGGCTGTATGAGCTGGGCGGCGTGGATCTGGACACCATCACGGCGCTGGAGAAGGACTGGACCCAGGCGGCCCAGCTGCCGCTGACCGGCTGGTTCACGAAGAACATCGATGTGGAGGGTGACCGCCAGGTGACGGTGTACATCTCCGAGGAGGCGTCCATCCGCTCCTACTTCACCGTGATCGCGGTGCCCAATGGTGTGGATACCCAGCAGTTCCTGGAGGACGAGGGGTGGATCGACCTGATGGACCAGAAGGGCGAGGCCCTGTTCGTGCTGGAGCCCGGCGCGGAGGGCTGGGGCAGCGCGGCGGAGGAGAAGGCCTACATGGACGCCGCCATTGCCTTCCTGAAGAGCGGCAGAAATGAGGCTGGCATCAACGTGTTCTCCACCTTCGGAGAGTTTTATCTGGCGGGCTACGGCGAGGGTGCCGCTCCCCTGGAGGCCTGGGCCGCTGAGAATCCCATCTTTGTCATCAGCCAGGCTTTCGTGGACGGCGAGAGTGCCGGAGACGACTATCTGGCCAGCGTGAGCAGCAAAACGTATGACGGGAAGAGCGCCAATGGCGACATCACCGATGTGCTGGATAAGACCCTGAAGCAGGTGGGCATTGCCGGGGAGATCGCCCCGAAGGACGTGCCTGTGCCTACATGGCTGGCTGCCTATACCGGCAGCGACGCCCACTGGAAGACGGCAAACGACTGTGAGGCCGCAGCTGAGGGAGACACCTATTACCAGAAGCTGGATTCTGACGCCTATCAGACCGACTATGCCAACAGCCGTCTGGAGGCCGCCGGGGCCGACCACGGCATCTCTCAGGTGAAGGTGACCGGCAGTGCCGATGTGAGCGCCGCAGAGCTGTACGCCTGGATGGCCCAGTACACCCGGTATGATACGACCTTCGCATATTCCAATGCCATCGCCCAGCGCCTGGACTACACCTCCGCCCGGGTGGCCGCCCAGAAGCAGGCCAAGGCCGGACAGGTGCAGAAGACCCTCAGTGACGGGACCCAGATCCTGGCCCAGGAGGATGTGGCCATTGACGGCCACGGCACCGTCCAGGTGGGCGTGATCGCCTTCAGCGACAACAGCGGAGATGGGTTGTGGGACCCCCGGGAGTATATCATCTACGTGCCTGAGGGCTTCGAGGGCAAGGAACTGCCAGTGCTGATGATTTATCCCGGCAACACCCAGACCGACTCCATCTTCCTGGACTCCACTCTGTGGTGGCAGATCGCCGAGGACGAGGGGATCGTGCTGGCCTTTGTGTGCGAGACCTATAATGCCAGTCCGTGCAGCGTGTCCCATGCCGACTCCGACAAGTTCTACCACTCCCTGATCACCATCCTGGAGGAGCAGATCGACGACAGCTATGCAGATCTGGACTTCACCCGGATCTATGGCTCCGGCCAGTCTGCGGGATCCAACACTACCCAGGGGTTTGCAATGACCAATCCTGAATTCTATGCTGCTGTCGCCACGACTTCTGGAGCAGTTACACCAAAAGATCCCAGTAAGAATCAGGAAGGAATGATGGTAACTTCGACAGAGCCTGCTTATGAGTCGATTCCCACCATGATGGTTACAGGGCAGATGGATTCTGGTAGTATGGCAGATGGATTTGAAGCTAAAGACATGCAGTCGTGGGCAAACTATATGCTCCAGGTGAATGGATTTGAGGTTGCCTATGAGGCAAACAGCGCTAGCAGTGTAGTAAATGCTGACTCTCGCCATCCGGAAGTATATATTTGGAGCAAGACTGTTGATGGCGTAGAAGTTCCTTTGGTTCAGTGGGCGCAGTGCCTCCTGCGTCCCCACAACTGCTATCCCTCTGATATGCCTATGCTGTGGGACTTCATGGAGCACTTCAGCTTTGAGAAGGCCGCGGACGGCACTGTGACCCGTTACTATAGCCCCTCCGCCTTTGAAAAGGACGATGCGGTGGCGCTGAACTGAGAGCAGCAAATTTTAAAAAGACAACGGTTCGCTTCCATCTGTCAGAGAACAAAAAGGAAAGCGCAGGGCTTCTCCCCACACGGGGAGAAGCCCTGCGCTCGTTTGCACAGAAAGAACTCAAGGGGTCAGGTCCGCCTGACGGCGCAGGATGGAGAGGGGGGGCACCGACTGGGGCAGCTGCATGCGGAAGCGCATCTGGGGCTTGCGGACCTGGGTAAGGGGCAGTCCGTCCTCGTCCCACAGCGCCGTGACCTCCAGAGGCTGGGGGCGGACGCCGGGGCCCACCAGCTCCAGCCGGTCGCCCAGGGAAAACTTGTTGTTCAGGGTGAGCAGGGCGCGGCCCTCCTGGTCACAGCTGACCACCTTTGCGGTGATCTGCCAGTCCCGGATGTAGCGGGAATCCTCTGTGAATTGGCCTGGCTGGCCGTAAAAGAAACCGGTGGAGTAGTGCCGGTGGCTGATGTGCTCTACCTCATCCCGCCAGACGGGGTCCAGAGGCACGCCGCTCCAGGCGGCGTCGATGGCGTGGCGGTAAGCTCCGGTGACGATGGCGGCGTAGTAAGCTGATTTGGCCCGCCCCTCGATCTTGAGGGAGTCCAGGCCGGCGTCCATCAGCTCGCCCACGTGGTCGATCATGCACATATCCCGGGAGTTCATGATGTAGGTCTCCCCATTCTCCTCATAGACGGGGAAGTATTCTCCCGGCCGCTTCTCCTCCATCAGGGCGTACTGATAGCGGCAGGGCTGGGCGCAGGCCCCCCGGTTGGAGTCCCGGCCCGTCATGTAGTTGGACAGCAGGCACCGGCCGGAGTAGCTGACGCACATGGCGCCGTGGGCAAAGACCTCCAGCTCCAGCTCGGGGGGCGTCTTGTCCCGGATCTCCCGGATCTCGTCCAGGCTGAGCTCCCGGGCCAGGATGACCCGCTTGGCCCCCAGTTGGTGCCATGCCCGGGCGGACTGGTAGTTGACCACACTGGCCTGGGTGGAGATGTGCCGCTCCACATGGGGGGCGTGGGCGGCGGCCAGAGCCAGGGTGCCCACATCGGCCAGGATAATGGCGTCCACCCCCAGGCTGTCCAGATATTCCAGCCACTCCGGCAGGCGGGCCACCTCATTGTTTCGGGGCATGGTGTTGCAGGTAACATGGACCCGGATGCCCCGGCGGTGGCAGAGCTCCACCGCCTCCTTCAGTGCTTCCGGCGTAAAGTTGCCGGCAAAGGAGCGCATGCCGAAAGTAGTACCGGCCAGATAGACCGCGTCTGCCCCATAGGCGGCGGCCATCTGAAGGCGCTCCATGTCGCCGGCCGGAGCCAGCAGTTCGATCTTCTTTCGTTCCATCAGGATCAGCCTCCCATCAGAGCGGCATAGGAGCCGCGCCTTTTCAACAGGTCGAGCGGGCCCCGGAAGTCGTTCCGGGGCCCGCTGTAAATCGTCAGCCGCCGCTGTAAAGCGCCTGGGTGGACATGAAGGAGGTCATCTCTCCGTAAGTGTTGAAGAAATGGTGCTTGTCGTCGTCGCCCAGGGTATAATAATAGTAGGAGGTGCTCTCCGGCTCCATAGCGGCCTTGATGGATTCCAGGCCGGGGTTGGCGATGGGGCCGGGGGGCAGGCCGGGATACAGATAGGTATTGTAGGGGGAGTCGATGGACTTGTCCGCCTCGGTGGGCACCTTGCCCCCGTTGAGGTAGGCCAGGGTGGCGTCGATCTGAAGGTAGCCGTTGGTGCCGGCGGAGGCACCGGGGTTGTTCAGGCGGTTGTAGATGACGGAGGCGATCTTCCCCCGGTCCTCACCGTCAGTCTCCTTTTCGATCATGGAGGCCACAGTGAGCACCTCGTGGATGGTGCGTCCGCTGTCCGCCACCTCCTGGCGCATCTCATCGGTGAACTGGGCGTCGAAGGTCTGAAGCATCTTGTTGATGGCGTACAGGGGATTGTGGGGCGTGTAGAACTCGTAGGTGGCGGGGAACAGGTAGCCCTCCAGCCGCTCGGGGTCACCCAGGGGAATGTCCTGGAGGAAGGAGAAGGCGTAGTCGTGGGTGGCCGCCGTCTCGTTCAGGTCCTCCACCGTGGCCACCCCCTTCTCCTCCAGGAGCTGGAAGATCTGGGCTACCGTGTAGCCCTCCGGGATGGTGACATCCACCACTGCCCGGGAGGCGGAATTGGCGCTGATGCCGGAGATCAGGGCGCGGTAGTCCATGTCGGAGTTCAGGGTAAAGGTGCCGGAAGAGGCGATCTTGTCCTTGCCGCCGGTGATGGCGGAGAAGAGCTTGAAGAGAGATTTGTACTCGATCAGGCCGTTGTCCTTGAGCATATCCACCACGTCGTCATAGCTGTCCTCCGGGGTGATGGTGACGGTGACGGAGTGCTCCTCCTTGTTCAGGGCCAGCACGTCGCTGGCGGCGATCCAGCCCACACAGGCCAGCAGAGCGGATACGCCGATGACGGCCACAGCGTAGAGCACAGCAAAGCTGGCGGAGCGGGCGGCGCTACGCCGGCGCCGGGGGGCGGGGGAGGAGGACCGGCTGCGCCGGCCGGCCTCCCGGTAGTCTGAGTTTCTGCGTTCCTGAGGCATAGGGTCAGCTCCTAACAAAATTTCCTTCCCCGTGGAACCGGGGACAGGGGTGGGCCATAGAATGGTACAGAGGCGAGAGACCGGCGACGGTCTCGGCCGACTTTGAGTGAGGTGAATGTTTCATGTGCTTTGGAAACAACGGTTGCGGCGGTAACAGCTGTCTGTGGATCATCCTGATCCTGATCATCATCTGGGGCTGCGGCGGAAACAGCTGGGGCTGCAACAGTAACTGCGGCTGCAACAGCTGCGGCTGCGGGAACAACTGCGGCAACAGCGGCTGCGGCTGCGGCGACAGCTGCTGCTGAGGCGGACTACATCCGCTGGAGACAGGCGGGGCCCTCCGGCCCTGCCTTTTTCCTGCGGGGCCGGCGGACAGGCAGGGGCTCAGAAGCGGAGGACCCGTCGGTCCGTCACCAGAACATGGACCCCCAGGTCGTGGGGCTCTACCGGCAGACTCCGCTGGAGGACGCACTCCCGGCACAGGCCAACGGTGGTCCCGGAGAAGCTCTCCAGCCAGCGGTCGTAGTAGCCTCCCCCGAAGCCCAGGCGGCGTCCGCCCTCATCATAGCACAGAGCGGGGACAAGGGCAAGGCCGATCTCCTCAGGGCGGATTAGAGGGGCCTGCTCCGTGGGCTCCTGGATGCCGAAGTCGGAGATGGCCATGGGCAGCTCCGGGCGGTAGACCCGGCACTCCATCCCGAAGCCGGGGACTACCCGGGGGAGACAGACCGTCTTCCCCAGCTTGGTCAGCGAGGCGGCCAGAGAGCCGGTGTCCGGCTCCAGGCCGGCGATGCCCCAGAAGAGGAAAAAAGTGCCAGTCTGCCGGACCTCCGGCAGGGAAAGAAATGCCTGGAACATGGCCCGGTCTCCGGCCGTCCGCTCCTCCGGGGAGAGGGCGGTGAGCAGGCTGCGGACGGACTTACGCAGTTGTTTCTTCTGTTCCGCGGTAGTGGATGGCATGTTGGACCTCCTTTGCTTTTTCGGCGCCGGCGAGGATTTCGATGAGCTTGAGGGCAAAGTCAAAGGCGCAACCGGCGGAGCGGGCGGTGATGATGCGTCCGTCCACTACCACAGGACACTCCGGCCGGACCACGGCGGAGCCCATCTCTCCCTCCATGCCGGGGTAGCAGACCGCGCTGCGGCGGTCCAGCAGCCCAAGGTGGGCCAGCAGGGTGGGGGCTGCGCAGATGGCGGCCAGATAACAGCCCACAGTGTGGGCTTTCTGGATCAGGGCCAGGGCGAACAGGTCCATCTGCATGGACTCCACGCCCCCCTTCCCTCCGGGCAGGAGCAGCATGTCCTGGGAGGAGAGGACGACCTGCTCCAGCGTCAGGTCGGCGGCAACAGCGATGCCATGCCCGCCAGCCACGGTGGCGGCGTTCAGCCCCACCAGGGAAACAGGCAGTCCGGCCCGGCGGAGCAGGTCGGCGGGGATCAGGGCCTCGGCCTCTTCAAAGCCTTCGGCCAGGAGAATATAAACCATGGGGAGCTCCTTCTTAATTCAGATTCAACAGGGGGGAGACCAGGGACCACACCTCCCGGTGGATCTCCTCCACCGTGCGCAGGCGGCCGTCCCCCGTGACGCAGGGGATGACCTGCCAGCCCAGGAGCCGGGCAGCCTGGAGGGCGCTGTCCCGGCAGGCGGCCAGATAGTCGGGGTCCACCTCGTGGATGTCCCCCTGAGTGTGGGTGGCTGCCTCCCGGCTGCGGAGCAGCTCCAGGGAGCAGCGGGTAGGCATATCCAGATAAAGGACCAGGTCGGCCCGGGGCAGGCCCAGCTTGTCGTGCTCAAAGTCGTCCAGCCAGCCCAGAAAGGCGGGGCGCTCCTGGGGGGCGCACTTGGCCCCCTGGTGGACGGCATTGGAGGTAGTGTAGCGGTCGGTGAGGATCAGCCCCCCCTGGGAATAGTATTCCCCCCATACTTTTTTCAAAGAGGCGTACCGGTCCACCGCATAGAAAGCGGAGGCGGCGTAGGGATTCACATCCCCTGGGCGGGAGCCGAATTCCCCGCCCAGATACATGCGGATGAGGGCGGATGAGGGCTCTTGGTACTGGGGGAAGACCAGGCGGCGGAAGGGGGTGCCCGTCTGTTCCACCCGGGCGCACAGCGCCTGAAACTGGGTGGACTTGCCAGAGCCGTCCGTCCCCTCAAAGACGATCAGCTTTCCCGGCATCAGCTCCGGCCCCCCTTGCCCCGGAGGCGGGCCCCCAGAGATCTGGTCAGTACCAGAGGCAGCTTGGCCATCCGGCCGATGCGCTTGGGCTCCCGGCTCAGGCGGTAGGCCCACTCCAGCCCCATTCTGCGCCACTTCTCCGGTGCCCGGTCCACGTTGCCGGCAAAGACGTCCAGGGCGCCGCCCAGGCCGATGGCCAGCTTGGCGCCGGTGAGCGCGCCCCACCGGGCCATCCACTTCTCCTGCTTGGGCGCGCCCAGGCAGACGAACAGAAGGTCGGGAGCGGCCTGAGACACCGCCCGGACCACGGGGGCCTCGTTATCAAAGTAGCCGTCATGGGTGCCGCAGAGGACCAGATTGGGGTACTGGGCACAGATGCGGCTGCCTGCCTCCTCCGCCACGCCGGGCTTGGCACCCAGCAGGAAGAGGCGGCCCCCCATCTC
This sequence comes from Clostridium phoceensis, assembly GCF_001244495.1. Lineage (NCBI taxonomy): Bacteria > Bacillati > Bacillota > Clostridia > Eubacteriales > Clostridiaceae > Clostridium > Clostridium phoceensis. Next base: position 1,156,414 of record NZ_LN866274.1, read on the forward strand.
GTTGAGCTGGGCCAGCATGTCAGCGGCAAAGTCGATGCCGGGTACCCGCTCCTTCAAAGGTGTGCCCAAAATTTTGGCGGAATAAACCACGCCGATGCCGTCTGGCAGGACCAGATCGGCCTCGTTCAGGATGCGGCGGAACTCTGGGTCCTTCTCTGAGGCCAGGATAAATTCAGGGTTGGGGGTCACCACATAGTGAAAGCTGCCAGAGCGGAGCAGGCCGGCGCCCGCCTGGGCGGCCTCCTCCCGGGTGAGGTCATCGAAACGGATGCCCAAAATATCTGTTTTCAAAGTGCTTCCTCCAGAACTTGAACAGAATACAGCCCGGCCGGGCAGCGGGCCCGGGGGCGGGATCATGCAGCATAAACAGCCCTGCCCGCAGGCCAGGACCGGAAAAATATCGGGGATCTCCGCGATTCTCCGGGTATTATATCATGGGAAAACGGAAAAGTCTATGAAAAAGCACGGGAAAGGCAAAGCGTGGTTGACGCCGGGACGGAGAAGGGGCATAATGGAGAGAAAATGGGCAGAGGCCCGAGGAAAAGGAGGACAGGCATGAAACAGGTACTGTGGATCAACAGCTGTATGAGGGGGGCGGGACAGTCCCGGACGCTGGAGCTGTGCCGCACATTTTTGGAGGAACTGAGGGTCCGCCGCCCGGGGCTGAAGGTGGCGGAGCGGGACCTGACCAGGGCGGAGCTGCCCGTGATGACGGCGGAGCTGTCCCGGCGCAGGGAGGAGCTGGCCGCGGAGGGGCGGGAGGACCCGCTGCTCCTCCCCGCCCGGGAGATGGCCCGGGCGGATCTGGTGGTGGTGGGAGCCCCCTATTGGGATCTGGGATTCCCGGCGGCGCTGAAGGTCTATCTGGAGTGGGCCTGCACACTGGGGATCACATTTGGATACACACAGGCGGGGGAGCAGCGGGGGCTGTGCCGGGCAGAGCGGCTGATTTATATTACCACCGCCGGCGGGCCGCTGGAGGATCGGAATTTCGGATATGAGTATGTCAGAGGGGTGGCCGGGATGCTGGGGATCATCAATACCCACTGCGTCGCTGCCCAGGGACTGGATATCCGGGGCAATGACCCGGAGGCCATTTTGCGGGAGGCCCAGGAGCGGGCCGCCCGGCTGGCCGCAGAGATTTAAGAAAACACAGCCGCCAGTACGCTGGCGGCTGTGTTTTCTTCTGTGATGCGGCGGGAGTTCATGTCTCCACAACGAGATAGCCGTTGCCCAGCGCCCAGCAGCGCAGGCCGCGCGCCTCCAGAGCGGCGGTCCCGCCCCGGTCCAGCTCTGCCCGGATGGTCCGGGCCTCCTCCGGGGTGCGGACCGTGTACTGCACATAGGAGTTTACAGAGAAGGGGGTGCACAGAGCAGCTGCCTCCGCCAAGGGATTGTCAAAGGTGACGGAGGTCAAAACGCCCCCCTCGTAGAACTTGGAGAACCCCATGTTCNGTCCAGCTCTGCCCGGATGGTCCGGGCCTCCTCCGGGGTGCGGACCGTGTACTGCACATAGGAGTTTACAGAGAAGGGGGTGCACAGAGCAGCTGCCTCCGCCAAGGGATTGTCAAAGGTGACGGAGGTCAAAACGCCCCCCTCGTAGAACTTGGAGAACCCCATGTTCTCATCCGTGACTGCGGTGATCTCTCCGTTCCGGACTGTGACGCGGCATCCGGAGCCGCCGTAGACCGTGGCGCCGTCCGCCTCCTGAGACAGGATATCAAGCTGGCCCTGCTCAAAGGCCCATAGCGGTCCGTCCCCCTGAGTGAGAACCTCCATCCGCTTGGCGTGCAGGCACAGGTGATAAAAGGTCAGAGAGAACACCACGATGGTCACCAGCACCACGGCCGACAGCAGGGCGGCCAGTCGCCCACGGGTGAACCGGAGGGAAGAAGCCTTTCGCTCCATTACTCATCAGCCTCCTGACAATAAAAGCTATGACATATTCGGGGGGAACTCTGTCCTCAGAATACCATACAAGGGGAAAAACTGCAAGGAGCCAGGGGGGCTTTTATCTTGTTTGCCAGGGGAAAAGCTGATATACTATACAATAAATCATTCGATCATTCCTCCGGCTGTGGGCCGGAAACAGGAGGACAGACCCTATGAAAAAACTGATGGTCCTGGATGGGAATTCCATTGTCAATCGGGCCTTTTACGGCGTGAGCCAGAACCTGACTACCCGGGACGGCCAGCCCACCAATGCGGTGTTCGGCTTTCTGGCCATCCTGAACAAGCTGCTGGACGAGTGCGAACCTCAGGCACTGTGTGTCACCTTTGACCGGAAGGCCCCCACCTTCCGTCATCTGGCCTATGAGGGCTATAAGGCCACCCGCAAGGGGATGCCCGACGAGCTGGCCAGTCAGATGCCCATCCTGAAGGAGGTCCTCGCGGCCCTGAACATCCCCATGTACGAGCTGGACGGATGGGAGGCGGACGACCTCATCGGCACCATCTCGGTGAAGGATACTGCCGCCGGGTGGGAGACCGTGGTGGTCACAGGGGACAAGGACTCCCTCCAGTTGGTGACAGAGACCACCACCGTCAAGCTGGTGTCCACCCGCATGGGCCGTACCGCCACCCGGGATATGACCCCGGAGACCTTTCAGGAGGAGTACGGCTTCGGGCCCATCCACATTATCGATCTGAAAGCCCTCATGGGGGATGCCAGCGACAACATCCCCGGGGTGAAAGGGGTGGGGGAGAAGACGGCCATGGCCCTGGTCCAGCGGTATGGATCCATCGACCTGCTGTATGCGGCCATGCCGGAGATCGAGATGGCCGCCGGCACCCCAGCCAAGCCGGGAGTGGTCAAAAAGCTGGCCGAGGGGGAGGAGATGGCCCGCATGTCCTATGATCTGGCCACCATCCGCACCGACGCTCCCATCGAGTTCACACCGGAGGCAAACCTGCGCCGGGAGCCGGACCGGGCCGCCCTGTACCAGCTCTTCCTCCGGCTGGAGTTTGCCAAGCTCATCGATAAATACGGACTCACCGCACCCCAGGGAGAGGGGGATACAGAGACGGCCCCGGTCACCGGAACCTGTGAGAGCGAGGTGGTGGAGAGCCGGGAGCGGATGGAGGAGCTGCTTGCCCTGTGGCGGGGGCTGGACCAGGTGGATGTGCTGGCTCTGCCCGGGCTGGACACCGTGTGCGTGGAGTGGCAGGAGAGTGAGAGCCTCTCCCGGGCGGCGCTGTTTTTCGCCGGCCGGCTGGACTGCCACAACCAGTTCTTGAGGGAGCTCTTCGCCCCAGGCATCCGCAAGGCGGCCCATGGGGTCAAGGAGCTTTGGAAAGCCCTGCTGGACGAGGGGATCGAGCCCGGGGACTTCATCTTTGACACCGAAGTGGCGGCCTATCTTCTGGCCCCTACTGACGGCAGCTACGAGCTGGAGAAGCTGGGGATGACCTACTACAACCAGGAGTTCCCCAAGGCCGCCGCCTATCTGGAGGAGGGGGCCTTCGGCCCCCTGGCCGACCCGGCGGCCCCAATGGGCGCCCTGATATCCCACTGCGCCCTTATCGGGGCCCTCCACCAAACGCTGAGAAAGCGGCTGGAGGAGCTGGACCTGTGGACGCTGTACCAGCAGATCGAGCTGCCCCTCTGCCCAGTGCTGGCAGAGATGGAGCGGGAAGGGATGCTGGTGGACCGGGGGGCGCTGATCCGCTTCGGAGAGATGCTCTCCCAGGGGATACAGGGGGCCCAGGCAGCCATCTTTGCGCTGGCGGGGGAGGAGTTCAACATCAACTCCACCCAGCAGCTGGGCCGCATCCTCTTTGACCAGCTGGGCCTGCCCCCGGTGAAAAAGACCAAGACTGGCTACTCTACCAACGCCGACGTGCTGGAGAAGCTGCGGGGCCAGCACCCTATCATCGAGACCATCCTGGAGTACCGGCAGCTGACCAAGCTGAAATCCACCTATGTGGACGGGCTCTCCAAGGTGATCGGGGCGGATGGGCGGATCCACACCTGCTTCCAGAACACGGTGACCGCCACCGGGCGGCTCAGCTCGGCGGAGCCCAACCTCCAGAATATCCCCGTCCGCACCGAGCTGGGGGCGCAGCTGCGGAAGATGTTCGTGGCGGGACCGGGCAAGGTGCTGGTGGACGCGGACTACTCCCAGATCGAGCTGCGCCTGCTGGCTCACATGGCGGAGGACGAGCACATGATCGGCGCCTTCCGTACCGGGGAGGACATCCACACGATCACCGCCTCCCAGGTGTTCGGAGTGGAGCCGGACCAAGTGACCGGAGAGATGCGCCGCCGGGCCAAGGCGGTAAACTTCGGCATCGTGTACGGCATCTCCCCCTTCTCCCTGTCCCAGGACATCGGGGTGTCGGTGGCGGAAGCCAAGGAGTATATGGATCGATATTTCCTGAAGTATGCCGGGGTGCGGGCCTATATGGACCGGGTAGTGGAGCGGGCCAAGGAGGAGGGCTATGTCTCCACACTGTTCGGCCGGCGGCGCTGGCTGCCGGAGCTGAAGTCCTCCAACTTCAATACCCGCTCCTTCGGGGAGCGGGTGGCCCTGAACATGCCTATTCAGGGAACGGCGGCCGACATCATCAAGCTGGCCATGCTCCGGGTGCGGGACCGGCTGAGTACGGAGGGGATGGAGGGCCGGCTGGTCCTCCAGGTCCACGACGAGCTGATCGTGGAATGCCCGGAGGAGGAACAGGGGCGGGTGTGCGCCCTGGTGGAGGAGGAGATGGAGCGGGTGATCTCCCTGTCTGTCCCTCTGCTGGCGGAGACTTCGGCGGGCAAGAGCTGGGCGGATGCCCACTGAGGGGAAAACAGAAAAAACAGGGGAGCCCGGACGGACCGTTCAAGTCCGTCCGGGCTCCTTGTTTTGAAAAGCTCAGTCCTTCTCACGCTCAAAGGAGAGGATGGCACCGTCAGAGGCGGCAATGTCGTAGCTGTACTCCATGCCGCCGGCCTTGAACTCCACCTGGTACTCCAGATGGTCGTCCTCCCACTCCCGCTCTGCCTCCAGCCCATAGACCTGGGACTGGGAGAGCCCAGCATGGGCCAGAGCGATGGATACGGCCTGGTCCTGGCCGATGTCGGCGGAGGAGGCGGAGGGATGTGGCTCCCTCTCGCTCTTGCGGATGTCCCCGGTGGCGCCATCTACCGTGTACTCATACTCGGTGGTATCCACCCAGAACTTGACCTCATACTCCAGACGGCCGTCGTCGTACTCCCGCTTGACCGACAGGGAGACCACATCCCCCTCCGTCAACCCGGCGTGGGCCAGGGCGGCCTCCTTCGCTCCCTGCTCACCGATGTCGGCGCCGGAGGGGGCGGAGCCCCGGCTCTCCTGCTGGGATTTCACCACAGCCCCGGTGAGGGCGTCGATGTCGTACTCATACTTGCTGCCATTGGCATAGAACTCCAGCTCATAGACCATCCTTCCATCCTCATAGTCGAAGTCTATCTCCAGTACAGTGGCCTGAGCGGCGGAGACGCCGGCGTGAGAGAAGGCGGCGGCCTGGGCGGCCTCCACGCCGATGTAGGCGCTGTCGCTGGCCTGGCCGGAGGTCTGGATCATGCCGCTGCTGGGTAGTGTCTGAACGGAAGAGGAGCCGTCGCTGCCGCCGATGACGCCAATGTCCTCGGGGTCGGCGGGGCGGAAGGAGAAGAGGGAGGTATAGAGCAGGTTCAGGTCGTTGATGGGCAGACCCACCAGCTCCTCAAAGGTGTAAAGGCCGGAACTGCTGTCTGCGATGGTCTGGATCAGGGCCGCCTTGCCGGCGGAGATGCCGTACTCGTCCGCCTTCTGCTGGAGGGCATCATTGTGCTGGAAGGTCTGGGAGAGGATGGCACCGTTCACCTGGGCACTGGCCAGGACGGCGTCCGCCTGGCTGGTCAGCTCCTGCTGGAGCCGGGCGCCCCGGGCAGTGTCCTCATCTTCCACCGTAATGAGGATGGAGTTGGCCAGCTCGTCCACATAGCCGTTTTTGACCAGGGAGCCCACGATGGCGTTCATGGCCACATCCAAGGGGGTCCCCTTCAGCTCCATGCCATCCAGGATATCCACCGCATCCTCGTTGGTGGGGGCGGCGGACAGCACCTTTTCCTGCCGGTTCACCGTCAGCTCCACACCGGGGTTTACGTCCAGGGAGATGATGGAGGCTACGGTGTTGGACTGGAGGTAGTAACCGACGCCACCTCCCGTCACAGCGAGCACAAGGCAGGCGGCAGCGGCCAGAGGGAGCCAGCGGTGCTTCTTGGGTCTGGCCCGGGCCGCCGTGATGGGGATCGCACCGCCCTGACGGGGGGCACAGCGGGAGAGGACCCCCTCCACATCGTTGGGGGCCGCGTGTTCCAGAGCGGCGCGCAGGCGCTCTTCCAACTGGCGTTCTGTCATCAGGCGTCATCTCCTTCCAGAAGCAGGTTCAGTTTCTTCAGGGCCCGGCGGTATTTGGACAGGACTGTGGCAAGGGGGAGCTCCAGCAGCTGGGCGATCTCCCGGTGCTTCAGGCCGGTGACCGCATGGAGCATGACCACCTGCCGCTCCTGCTCGGACAGGAGGGAAAGGGCGGCGCGGAGGACGTGGCGGTCCTCCGTGGTGACATCGGGGGCCCGGGCGGGCAGGGCGGACCACTCCTCGTCGGTCAGCTCCTGGGTCTTCCCCCGCTCCCGCAGCCTCATCAGAGCCAGATTCCGGGCCACGGTGAGCAGCCAGGCCATAGGCTTGCCCTGGGGGCGGTAGCTGGCGGCGGTGTCCCAGATGCGGACAAAGGCGTCCTGTGTCACGTCCTCGGCGTCCTGGGGGTGCTTCAAGTAGGAGAGCACCAGACCGTAGACTGCGGTCCGGGTCCGGTGATAGAGTTCCTCCAGACTGTGGGAATCCCCGGCTGCCACCCCCAGCAGCAGCGATTCCAGGTCCTCCCGGGCGGAGGGGGCCCCATATGTGGTTGTCAAAAGTCCAAGCACTGTCATGGACACATTCTCCTGTCATCCTTAAAATGCTTGAGACGGGCGTTTTATTGCATGCGGAACAAAAAAATCTGAAAGCGTCCGTACCCATAGGATATCTGTATTATAGCGGGAAAACCTCCTCCCCGCAAGGGGCGAAAATCTTCGGAGCCCCGCTCCAGCCGTCCAGGCAAAATGGGACCGCCCCCTTGTCTCGGGGGGAAAAGCGTGATATGCTGGATACATCTGAGACAGAAAAGGGGCGTACACACATGCAGACCATTGGATTTATCGGCACCGGCATCATGGGACAGGGGATGATCCGCAATTTGATGAAGGCGGGCTACCCGGTCCAGATCTACAACCGCACCCGGAGCAAGGCAGAGGCACTGGAGCGGGAGGGAGCGGTCTGGAAGGACAGCGCCGCCCAGTGCGCCGCCGGCTGTGGGGTAGTCATCACCATCGTGGGCTATCCCCAGGACGTGGAGGAGGTCTATTTTGGCCCCGGGGGACTGCTGGAGTCCGCACAGCCCGGGACGGTGCTCATCGACATGACCACCACCAGCCCCAAGCTGGCCCAGCGCATCTATGACCAGGCCCGGGAGAGGGGGCTGGACGCCCTGGACGCCCCGGTGTCCGGGGGAAATACCGGCGCGGCCAACGGGACGCTGGCCATCATGGCCGGCGGCGATGAGGCCGTGTTCCAAAAGGTGCTGCCCGTGCTGGAGACCATGGGGGAGAACATCGTGCTGGAGGGAGGCCCGGGCGCGGGCCAGCACACCAAGATGGCCAACCAGATCGCCATCGCCGGGGCGCTGGCAGGGGTGTGCGAGGCGCTGACCTACGCCAAGCGGGCAGGCCTGGACCCGGCGCGGGTCTATGAGACCATCCGTACCGGAGCGGCCCGGAGCGGCCAGCTGGACATCATTGCCCCCAAGGTGCTCAACGGGGACTTTTCCGCCGCCTTCTATCTGCGGCATTTTGTAAAGGATATGGGGATCGCCAGCCAGGAGTGCCGGGACCGGGGCCTGGAGCTGGAGGTGCTGGAGCAGGTCCTGGCCGACTGCCGGCAGATCGAGGCGGAGGGCCATGGGGGTGAGGGGACCCAGGCCCTGATCCGCCACTACCCCTGGGCCGACTGAGGTGGGCGTGCCGGTGACAGGGCGCTTTGCTCCCAGCCCCAGCGGGCGGATGCACCTGGGCAATTTGTGGTCCTCTCTTCTGGCCTGGCTGGCCGCCCGCAGCGCGGGGGGAAGGATGGTGCTCCGGCTGGAGGACCTGGACCCGGACCGCTGCACCCAGGCGTGGTGTGACCAGGTGATGCGGGACCTGGAGTGGCTGGGGCTGGACTGGGACAACGAGCCGGTGTACCAGAGCCGGCGGACCCCGGCCTATGAGGCGGCCTTCCGGCAGCTGGAGGAGAAGAGGCTGGTCTATCCCTGCTTCTGCACCCGGGCGGAGCGGATGGCGGCTTCCGCCCCCCACCGCTCGGATGGACAGGCGGTGTATGACGGGCGGTGCCGGCGGCTGACGGCGGAACAGCGGGAGGATCTGGCCAGGCAGCGGAACCCCGCCTGGCGCTTGGCGGTGCCCGACCGTGCCAGCTCCTTCCGGGACCTGCTCCAGGGGATGTATGAGGAAAACCTGCTCCGGGACTGTGGAGACTTCATTCTGCGCCGGTCCGACGGGGTGTACGCCTACCAGCTGGCAGTGGTGGTGGACGACGCCTGGATGGGGGTGACCCAGGTGGTGCGGGGCAGCGATCTGCTCTCCTCCACCCCGCGGCAGCGGTATCTGCTGGAGCTGCTGGGCTGTCCCGCGCCGGAGTACGGCCATGTGCCCCTGCTGCTGGCCCCCGACGGCCGCCGCCTGGCCAAGCGGGACCGGGACCAGGAGCTGGGAGCCCTTCAGCAGCGGTTTACCGCCCGGGAGCTGGTGGGCCGGCTGGCCCATCTGGCGGGGCTGATCCCGGAGGCGGCCCCTGTATCCCCGGAGGAGCTGGTACCCCTGTTCGCCTGGGAGAAGCTGCCCCGGCGGGATATCGCCATGGAGCCCTGGTAAAAGAGGCGGCGGTCTCGTTTCGAGACCGCCGCCGTGCTCTCTGCTTACAGCAGGAAGAAGCGGACAAAGGCAAATCCGATGAGACCGATGAGGCCGATCAGGACGTAGAGGAGAAAACGCTCCGCCGTCCCAGTCCCGGCACCCCAGCTCTGATCGATCTCCGGGTCCTCATACTCCTGCGTGATGTCCTCCCCCTCCTGGTCCAGCAGGAGAAAAGAGTCGGGGAGGCGGACATGCTCATCCGGGCCTGTCCCCAGGTCCAGCTCGTCCTTGGGGACAGCCAGGAGGAAGGTGTCCTCCTGCACCGGAAAGGTGACTGGGACCACCCGGTCCAGCCCCTGGGAGTCGTAGACCTCAAACTGGGCGGTGAAGCCATAGATCTCCCGGCAGCCCACCCCGGCGAAGAGCCAGAGGTCCTCGCTGCTATGGAGGAAGACCCCTCCGGTATAGGGGAAGGGGGAGTAGCTTGCGGAAACGAACTGATATTTTCCGTTGAGGCCCCGGTCCAGCTCCGCCACACCGTGGACGTTGTCCTCGCTGTCGGAGGTGAAGGACACATAGAGGGTGCCGTCCACCTCTGTGGCGGCCAGGGCCTCTATGGCGCAGCCCTCCAGATGATCGGTCCAGCCCAGATAGTCCTGGAGCCCCTGGGTGAGGGAGGGGAGGTCCCCACGCCAGTGGTACTCGCTGTCGTACACCAGAAAGATGAGGAGCAGGGCCACCACTGCCGACAGGACGGCGGCGATTAGCCGGGTGCGCTTCACCTTTTTTAGAAAGGCCAGAGCCCGCTTGGGGGCCCGCACCACCGGCAGGCTGGCCTGCATAGCCTCCCGGTGCCGGCGGCACTCCGGACACTCCTCCAGGTGGGCCTCCACCTGCCGGGTGGTCTCCTCCTCTGTCAGCCCCTCCAGGTAGGCGGGCAGCAGGTCCCGTACCACGCAGCAGTCCAGTTTATGTTCCATCCCTGTCACCTCCCATGATCCGAGCCAGCTCCTCTTTTCCCCGGTAGAACCGGACCCTGGCCCATACCTCGCTCCGGTCCAGGATGTCCCCGATGTCTCGGAAGGAGAAGTCACCGGCCAGCCGCAGATGGATGACCTCCCGGGTGTCCGGGTCCAGCTGCTGCATGGCCCGGTACAGGGCCAGCCGGCCCTCCCGCTGCTCCGTCTCCTGCGCTGGATCGTCGGGGGCGGCCTGACCGGCCAGGTGCTCCTCCTCCAGGGGAACGTTCCGCTTCCGCAGCTCCAGCTCCTTGTACCACAGCCGCTTGGCGATGGCGCACAGCCATACCTGAGGCGTGCAGTCCCCGCGGAAGGAGCCCAGCTGTCGGAGGGCCTGGCAGAAGGTCTCCTGGCACAGCTCCTCCGCCAGGTCAGCGTCCCGGCACAGGGAGAAGAGATAGCGGTATACCAGCTGGGCGTGCTGTTCGTACAGGTCTTCACCCCGGTGGGCCATGGCGGTCGCCTCCTTCCGTGTCCTTCTGTCTATTGGTCCCAGGGACGGGACATTCGTTACAGGATCTGAGCGGAAAATTTTGGGACGCGCCCAGGCTCCTGATGGGGGACGGCCTTTTAGATATCAGAGAGGGGGCCGGCGTCCGCCGGCCCCCTCCGTCTGCTATGTGTCGCCGTAGATCTCCCGGGCCTGACGGAGAAATTCGGCGTCTTTGTCATCCAGGGCGTGAAGGCCGGCCGTCTCCTCCATGTGGTGGGTGAACTCGTGAGCCACCGTGGCGAAGAGCTCATCCTTCCACCCCTCCTCGTCCTCCTCCGGGAGCAGGGCGGCAAAGGAGCCGTAGTATAGGACGATGTACCGGCCCAGCATATCATGGCAGTATTCCCCCATGATGTACATCTCACCGGGGGGAAAATCAGGGTCAGGCAGGGCCTCCTCCTCCAGCTGGATGCCGCCGTCCAGCTCTTCAAAGAAGGCGTCGGGGAATTCCCCGGCGATCTCCTCCAGCCAGTCCCCCATCTGCTCGTAAGTCGGTATCATAGGCCGCTCCTGTCCCCGGGGAGGGGCTGCCCAGCCCGGTAGATTTGGGACCATGATACCACGGGCGCCGGGGAAAAACAAGGGTCAGACTCCCAGGGCGAGGGAGATGAGCAGGTCCTGGAGCCATACAGGGGCTGCAGCGGCGGCCTGGCGGATGGCGGCCGTCACCGCGGCGGGGTCGGCCCCCGGGCCGAAGGTGAGAGCGCCGGAGGCGGCCTGGCTCCCGATGGCCAGGGGAGCGGAGGCGGAGCCGCCGATGGCGATCTGGGTGCCCACCGCCCCGTCGCCCACTGCGTAGGCACCGAAGGAACCGCCTCCCACGGACAGCAGGCCGATGGCCCCGCCGCCCAGGGCGGCCAGTCCCACCGCACAGGCCCCAATGGCGATGCCTCCCACGGACATCCCGCCCAGGGCCAGCAGCAGGCCCAGGGAGACCCCGCCCAGGCTGAACAGTCCCAGGGAGATGCCGCCCAGGGCGAAGAGCCCAACCGCCACGTTGCCCACGGCGAAGATCCCCTTGGCCACGCCGAAGCCCCGATCCCCCAGGCGGATGTGGACCAGAGGCAGGCCGAACAGGGTGCGCTGGCTCTTATACTCATAGTGCCAGCGAGGGTAATAGTTGTGGTTGATAATGGTGGTGGGGACTTCCTGGGCATAGGGCTCCGGCTCCCGGCCGGTGACCAGATAGTCCAGCGTGACATTGAAATATCGGGCCAGGGCGGCCAGGTTGTCCATGTCCGGCCGGCTGCTGCCGGCCTCCCATTTCTGGACCGCCTGCCGGGTCACCCCCAGCAGATCGGCCAGCCCCTCCTGACTCAGCCCTGCTTTTTTCCGCAACTCATAGAGACGGTTTTGAAATTCCATAGAGACTCCTCCTGGATCAAGTGATAAGACCGGCCGGCACGCCCCGGCGGCAAGAAGACCTTAGCAAAAAGAGGCGGACAGGGCAACCAAAAGAGGCATACAATTTGACAACTAACAGTTGCATCCGGGATTTTTTCAACTTTTTGGTCCAAAAACGGGAAAAGAGACAAACGTCCGCCGGGGCTTATCTTACCACAGCACACCGGGCTTGACAAGCGCGGTGGGCGGACAGAGCACGGGGAAAGGATTGACAAACACGATGCAGACCGCTAGACTGGGGAAGATGAAGTCCCGGGTGCTGGCGGCCCCGTGGCGTGAGATCGGGAGGAGAGCGCGGATGGAAGTGAGCTGGCTGCTGGTGCAGCAGATCGCCAGCATGGTGCTGATGGGTCTGGCCGGCTATGGTGTGGGAAAACTGAAGCTGATCACAGGGGAGCAGAGCCGGGTGCTCTCCTGCATGTGTATCTATCTGGCGGTGCCGTGCAGCCTGATGACCTCCTTCAACACGGCCATGGAGGCGGACAAGCTGACCGGCCTGCTGCTGGCCCTGGGGGCGGCAGTGCTGCTCCACCTGCTCTACCTGGCGCTCAATGGCTTGATGAACCGGAGCGGGCACGGACTTGCCCCGGAGGAGCAGGCGTCCGTGATCTACAACAATGCAGGCAACCTGATCCTGCCCATGGTAATGGCCATTCTGGGGCAGGAGTATGTGATCTACACCAGCGTCTATATCCTGGTGCAGAACATCCTGATGTGGACCCATGGCCAGAAGCTGATGGGGGGTGCCCAGCAGTTTGATTGGAAAAAGATCGTGACCACACCCGCCATCGCCGCCATCCTGGCGGGACTGGCGCTGTTCATCACCGGGCTGCGCCTGCCGGGGCCTCTGGTCACCGCCATGGAGGGGCTGGGCAGCTGCATGGCACCCCTGAGCATGCTGGTGATCGGGATCTTGTTTTCTGAGCTGGACCTGAAGCGGGTGCTCTGTCAGGGGCGCATCTACTGGGTGGCGGGGCTGCGTCTGCTGGTCTACCCCCTGCTCTCCATGGCGGTGCTCCTGGCCCTGCGGGTGCTGTGGCCCCACAGCGACGGGGACAACGTGCTGCTGGTCAGCCTTCTGTGCGCCATTGGGCCGGCGGCCTCCGCCATCACTCAGATGGCCCAGCTCTACCACAACCCCAACAGTGGGTATGTCTCTTCCATCAATGTGCTCACCACCCTGCTGTGCGCGGTGACCATGCCGGTAATGGTACTGCTGTTTCAGCTGGGACTGGACCTGCTGTGAGCAGAGGGCCGGGGCTTTTCCGGAGACCTGAGATCAGAAAAAAGCGCCTGGACCTCCTTATCTCAGAGGTCCAGGCGTATCTTTTTGGTTCAGTCCAGCTCCTTTGCCAGACGGTCCCGCAGCTGGAGCAGGGAGTCGAAGCGCCCCCAGAGGAGGGGCTCCAGCTCAGGAGTGGGGGGCAGCAGGTCGGGGACCATGGCCACCCGCATCCCCGCCCGGGAGGCGGAGAGGATGCCGTTTCGGGAGTCCTCCACCGCCACAGTGCGCTCCGGGGTGGTCCCCAGGGCCCTGCAGGCCATAAGGTAGATCTCCGGGTCAGGCTTGCTGTGCGCCACCTGATCCCCGGTGATGATGGCGGAAAAACAGGGGCCCAAGCCGGTCATCTCCATCCGCCGCTCTGTCCGGGGGCGGCCGGTGGAGGTGGCCAGGGCGGTGGGGACGCCCCGGCTCCGCAGCAGCTCCAGCACCTCCCCCACGCCGGGCTTCATAGGGACGCCCTCCGTCTCCATCCGGGCCTGGGAGCGGGCGGAACAGGCCGCCATAAATGCGTCCTTGGGAAACTCCGCCCCAAAGAGATCTTCCATTTTCTGAAAAATGTCGGCACGGTTCTGGCCCACGAACTCCAGATAGGCTTCTCCCACCTGGGGCCAGCCCATTTCCCGGCTGACGGCCAGCCAGGTCTGCTGGGTGAGACGCTCGGTGTCGAACAGCACCCCGTCTACATCAAAGACGACGCCTTCTATCTTCAAGCCGGTCATACCTTCCCAATGTCCGTGCGGAAGTGCATGTCCTGGAAGGAGATGGGTTTGCAGGCGGCGTAGGCTTTTTTGATGGCTTCCTCCAGGTCTCCGCCCACGGCAGTCACTCCCAGCACCCGGCCGCCGGCGGTGAGGACGGTCCCGTCCTCACCCAGCTTGGTGCCGGCGTGGAACACCGTGGCCAGCTTTCCGGCTGCCTCCAGACCGGAGATGGGGTAGCCGCTCTGGTACTTCACCGGGTAGCCGCCTGAGGCCAGCACGATGCAGCAGGAGGCGCCGGGCTTCCAGCGGATGTCCATCTGGTCCAGGGTGCCGTCCACACAGGCTTGGAAAATGTCCATCAGGTCGGTGTCCAGCATGGACATGAGGGGCTGGGTCTCCGGGTCGCCGAAGCGGGCGTTGTACTCCACCACCTTGGGGCCGTCCTGAGTGAGCATCAGGCCGAAGTAGATGACCCCCTTGAAGGGCCTGCCCTCCGCCTTCATGGCGGCCACTGTGGGCAGGAAGATCTCCTTCATGCAGCGCTCGGCGATCTCCGGGGTGTACTTGGGGGAGGGGCAGAAGGCGCCCATGCCGCCGGTGTTGGGGCCCTGATTGCCGTCGTAGGCCCGCTTGTGGTCCTGGCTGGACAGCATGGGGACCAGGTGCTCCCCGTCGCAGAAGGCCAGCACAGTCACCTCGGGACCCACCATGCACTCCTCGATGACCACGGTGGAGCCGGAGGCACCGAATTTGTGGTCCTGCATCATGGAACGCACGGCCTCCTCGGCCTCCTCCACAGTGGCGGCCACCACCACGCCCTTGCCCAGGGCAAGGCCGTCCGCCTTCACCACGATGGGGGCCCCCTGCGCCCGGACATAGGCCAGGGCTCCATCCATATCGGTGAAAGTTTCGTATTTGGCGGTGGGGATGTGGTACTTCTTCATCAGCTCTTTGGAGAAAGCCTTGCTGGCCTCAATGACAGCGGCGTTGGCCCGGGGGCCGAAGGCGGGGATCCCCGCCGCCTCCAGGGCGTCCACCATGCCCAGAGCCAGGGGGTCGTCCGGGGCCACCATGACGAAGTCCATCGCGTGCTCCTTGGCCCAGGCCACCATGGCCTCCACGTCCGTGGCCTTGATGGGCACGCACTGGGCCACCTGGGCGATGCCCCCGTTGCCAGGGGCGCAGTACAGCTCGGTCACCTTGGGACTCTGAGCCAGCTTCCAGCAGATGGCGTGCTCACGGCCGCCTCCGCCGACGACTAATACCTTCATAAAAACACGACCTTTCAGCAAGTTAGGAATTAGGAGTTAGGAATTAGGAATTGTTCCGTCACGGACAGACTTTGTGATGGAGGAGAGCAGTTTTCTCAATTCTTCGCAGTCCGAATGGAGAGAGTCATATTCAGTGCAGGAAATGTAGTCGCAGGAATAGAGCAGTTCCAGCCAGTAGAGAGTCTCCGCACATTCCTTCAAGGCAATGTACAGTTTATTTAAGAAGTCCTTCCGGCTGCTTCCGTACTGAGCCTCTGCGATATTAGCGCCAATGCTGGTGCCGCTGCGCAGCATCTGCTTGGAGAGGACATATTCCTTCTTCTCCTCCGATAAATATCGGTAAGCAAAGACAATGCGCTTGGCAAAAGCAAGGCTTTTGGGCATCAGGATACGTTCGCTGCTCATAAATTCCTAACTCCTCATTCCTAATTGAATTAGTGGTGGAACAGCCGAATCCCGGTAAACGCCATGACCATGCCGTACTTGTTGGCGGTGGCGATGACCTGATCGTCCCGGATGGAGCCGCCGGGCTGGGCGATGTACTGCACGCCGGACTTCCGGGCCCGCTCTACGTTGTCCCCAAAGGGGAAGAAGGCATCGGAGCCCACAGTGACCCCGGACATCTGGGCGATCCAGACGGCCTTCTCCTCGGCGGTGAGCACCTCTGGCTTCACCTGGAAGGTGTTCTGCCATACGCCCTCGGCCAGCACGTCCTCGTACTCGTCGGAGATATACAGGTCGATGGCGTTGTCCCGGTCGGGGCGGCGGATGTTGTCCACGAACTGGAGGCCCAGGACCTTGGGATGCTGGCGCAGCCACCAGATGTCCGCCTTGCTGCCCGCCAGTCGGGTGCAGTGGATGCGGCTCTGCTGGCCGGCGCCCACGCCGATGGTCATGCCGTCCTTCACATAGCACACGGAGTTGGACTGGGTGTACTTCAGGGTGATGAGGGAGAGGAGCATGTCGTGCTTGGCCTGCTGGGGCAGGTCTTTGTTCTCGGTGACGATGTTCTGGAGCATCTCCTCGCTGATATCCAGGCTGTTGTATCCCTGTTCGAAGGTGATGCCGAAGATATTGCGGCGCTCGATGGGGGCGGGCTCATAATTGGGGTCGATCTCAACCACATTATAGCCTCCCTTGCGCTTGGCTTTCAAGATATCCAGGGCCTCGTCGGTATAGCCCGGGGCGATGACGCCGTCGGATACCTCAGCAGCCAGGAAGCGGGCGGTATCCCCGTCGCACACATCGGACAGGGCGGCCCAGTCTCCGAAGGAGCACAGCCGGTCGGCCCCCCGGGCCCGGATATAGGCGCAGGCGATGGGGGACAGCTCTCCCTCCGGGGCAAAGTAGATGCGCCGCTCTACGTCGCTGAGGGGCAGGCCCAGGGCGGCCCCGGCGGGGGAGACGTGCTTGAAGGAGGCGGCGGCGGGCAGGCCGGTGGCCTTTTTGAGGGCCTTCACCAGCTGCCAGGAGTTCAGGGCGTCCATGAAGTTGATATACCCCGGACGGCCGTTGAGCACCTTCAGGGGCAGATCGCCCTCCTCCATGAAGATGCGGGCGGGCTTCTGGTTGGGGTTACATCCGTATTTCAGTTCCAGTTCTGTCATGATCTGCACCTCTTTTTCTCAGTTTGGGACTTTGGAGGCGGCGTGGGCCTGCTCTCCGTGCTTGTTGAGGATGACGGTCTCACGCTCCCCGGTGGCCAGGTGGATATACTGCACAAACAGGGACACCTTGTTGTCCTCATTCAGGCTGGCCCACACCTGACTGGCCAGGGTCTCAGCGTCAGGGGCGGAGACAGACACCCGGCGGGGCTCCCCCTCAAAGGAAGGGAGAGGTTCGGCATTCTCCTGGTAGGTGTGGATGAAGCGGCCCTCCCCAGCCAGGGGGGCGTCGTACTCATAGAAGTAGCGGTGGCTGCAGGCGGGGTCACCGTCGGCGGATTTCAGGATGGACAGGCAGAAGGAGCCGTCCTGGTCCACCACGCCGGAGATGCGGGGGGTATAGTTGGGGCCGTCGGGCTCATAGCACCGGGTGCGCAGGGCGTCGATGTAGCTCTTGCCCGCCAGCAGGCTGTCCCGGATGGTGTCGGTCTGGTCTCCGTTGGTGACCACCGTCACCTCCCCCACCTGGCGCACCGGGTGGTAGATGATAAGGGAGGGGTCCACCATCTTGCTCTCGTCATAGGCCCGGGTGCGGATACCGTCCCCGGTGGCCTCAAAGATGCGGTTACGGCTGTTCCCGCTGCGGCCCATGATGAAGTAGATGATGACCGCCTTCTGGCCATCGGCGGAGCGGCCCAGGACGATGCCACGGCCGGGGTAGGGGTGAGCTTGCAGGAGTTCATTTATATCAAGAATTTTCATGGGGATCCTCCTTGTTGTCCTCATTTGTGGATGATGGGGGAGACTTGTGATACCATGTGAGATAGCGGGACCCCAGGTGGATGAGCAGGGGGACCGCTCCTGCCAGCGTGAACAGCAGGCCAAAAAGACTGTAGAAATCACTGTAATCCAGGCTGCTGACGACCAGAAGCAGGGCTCCGCCCAGAAGCAGAAAGCCGGAGGCGAGAATGGTCTTGGCGGACATGAGGGTGCTCCTTTCTTTCTCATACAGCGGCAAAAAGGGCGCACCGCGTTTCGGAAAACGGGTGCGCCCAGACGGTCGGCATGGTCCACAACGATGCTCCCTGTGGTCCATTCCACTTCCGTCAGTTACACCGCGTGTTTGATCTTTGTGTGGAGGCGTATTACAGGCAGTCCAAGATGCGGACCGCCCGGCCCTCCACCTTCAGCCGGTCCTGGCAGAAGAGGGAGACGGCCTGGGGCAGCAGCTTCCACTCGCACTGCTCCATGATGCGCCGCTGGAGGACCTCCGGCGTGTCGCCGGGCAGCACCTCAGCTGCCTTTTGTAGGATGATGGGGCCGGCGTCACACTCCTCCGTGACAAAGTGGACGGTGGCACCGGAGATCTTTACCCCGTATTCCAGAGCCTTCTCGTGGACGTGGAGGCCATAGCAGCCCACTCCGCAGAAGGAAGGGATGAGGGAGGGGTGGATGTTGATGACGGCGTTGGGGTAGGCCTGGAACAGCTCCTCCGTGAGGATGGTCATAAAGCCGGCCATGACCACCAGATCGGCCCCAACCGTCTCCCGCAGCAGGCGGGTCAGGGCGGCAGTGTAGCCGCGGCTGTCGGAGAAATCCCACCGGGGGAGCACATAGCCGGGGATGCCGGCGTTCTTGGCACGCTCCAGGGCGAAGGCGTCCGGAGTGGAGGAGATGACGGCGGAGATCCGGCCATTCACCAGCTCTCCCCGCCCCTGGGCGTCGATCAGGGCCTGCAGATTGGTCCCGCCGCCGGAGACCAGGACGGCGATACGTTTGGACATAGCGAACCTCCGAGTGAGTTAGGAATTAGAAAGTTAGGGATTAAGAATTTGGAATGGATGGAGTGCGCCTGGGGCGCACGGTTTGAAATCGGTCCGGCGGAGCCGGAGACACAATTCCCAACTCCTCATTTCTCATTCCTAATGTGATCAGACCAGCTCCACGCCGGCCTCGCCGGGGATGACGCGGCCGATTTGATAGGCGGTCTCACCGGCCCCCTTCAGAACGGACAGAGCCTGCTCGGCCTGCTCTGCGGGCAGGGCCAGGATCATGCCGATGCCCATATTGTAGGTGTTGTACATGTCCCGCTCCGGGATGTCCCCGGTCTTCTGGATCAGATCGAAGATGGGCAGGCGGGGGAAGGTGCTCAGGTCGATCTGGGCGGTGAGCCCCTGGGTCATCATCCGGGGCACGTTCTCATAGAAGCCGCCGCCGGTGATGTGACTGACGGCATGGATGTCCACCCCGGCCCTCAGCAGGGCCTTCACCGATCTTACATAGATGCGGGTGGGGGCCAGCAGGGCCTCGCCCAGGCTTTTGCCGCCCAGATCCTCACGGGGCGTCTTCAGGTCGGCGTGCTCCACGTCAAACACCTTCCGCACAAGGGAGAAGCCGTTGGAGTGGACCCCGGAGGAGGCCAGGCCGATGAGCACATCCGCCTCGCTCAGGCGTCTGCCGTCAATGATCTTTTCCTCGTCTACCAGCCCGACGGAGAAGCCGGCCAGGTCGTACTCCTCCTCGGGGTAGAAGCCGGGCATCTCTGCGGTCTCGCCACCCACCAGGGCACACTCCGCCTGGCGGCAGCCCTCGGTGATGCCGGAGACGATGTCCGCGATGCGCTCGGGGTAGTTCTTGCCGCAGGCGATGTAGTCCAGGAAGAAGAGGGGGGCAGCGCCGCCGCAGATGATATCGTTGACACACATGGCCACGCAGTCGATGCCCACGGTGTCATGCTTATCCATCAGGAAGGCCAGCTTCAGCTTGGTACCCACGCCATCGGTGCCGGACACCAGCACCGGCTTCTTCATGCCGGTCAGATCAGGGGCAAACATGCCGCCGAAGCCGCCCAGGGTGCCCATCACCCCGGGGATATAGGTGGACTCCACCATGGGCTTGATGCGCTCCACCGCCTCATATCCGGCGGTGACGTCCACCCCGGCGGCGGCGTAGGACTCCGAATGGGAGTTTTTCATCTTAAAAACCTCCAAATCACTGTGTTAAAGCCTCGCAGACTTTCCGCCGAAAGCGGAAAGGACAACAAAGAGTCCGCAGGCGAATCCATTTCGCCGCAGGACATCATGACCCCTGGCCGTGGCGGCCAGGGCCGCCTTTCCTGTGGAAAGGCGAGGGGATATCGACGGGGAAGCGACGTTGTATCCAGGGGGGACATCGCCCCCCTGGAGGGGCCTTATTCCCTGCCGTTCCAGCAGTAGGTGCAAACCTTGTCCCGGTCCAGGCCGATGGACTCCAGCAGTCCCTCCAGGGACTGGTAGCCCAGGGAGTCGAAGCCCAGCTTCTCGCAGATGGCCTTCAGCATGCACTGGCCCCGCTCAGTATGTACGTCGGCGTACTCATCCAGATGCTGCTGCCCCTCATCCCCCTCCAGCTCCTGGATGGTGCGGCGGGCCAGCAGGTCCATGTCGGAGTTGCCCCGGGAGAAGTTCAGATACTTGCAGCTGTGCATGATGGGGGGGCAGGCGGAGCGCATATGGACCTCCTCCGCGCCGGACTCATAGAGAAATTCCACGGTCTCCCGCAGCTGGGTGCCCCGGACGATGGAGTCGTCCACAAAGAGGAGCTTTTTGCCCTCGATGAGCTCAGGCACCGGGATCTGCTTCATCTTGGCCACCTGCTTGCGGACATCCTGATTGGTGGGCATGAAGGAGCGGGGCCAGGTCGGGGTGTACTTGACGAAGGGGCGGGCAAAGGGCTTGCCGCTGCGGTTGGCAAAGCCGATGGCGTGGGGGACGCCGGAGTCAGGCACCCCGGCCACATAGTCCACCTTGGGCAGCTGGCCCCGGGCCACCTCGTCCCGGGCCATGATCTCCCCGTTGCGGTAGCGCATGACCTCTACATTGATCCCCTCGTAGTTGGAGTTGGGATAGCCGTAGTAGGTCCACAGGAAGCCGCAGATCTTCATCTCCTGGCCGGCGGGGGAGAGGATCTCGAAGCCGTCAGCGGTGATGCGGACAATCTCACGGGGGCCCAGCTCGTAGGCGTCGTGGTAGTCCAGCTTGTGGTAGGCAAAGGACTCGAAGGAGACACAGCAGCCGCTGTCGTTCTGCCCCACCAGGACCGGCAGACGGCCGAGCCGGTCCCGGGCGGCGATGATCTCACCCTGCTCTGTAAGGAGCAGCAGGGTGAGGGAGCCATCGATCTCCTCCTGGGCGTGCAGGATGCCGGAGACCAGGTCATCCTTCTGGTTGATGAGGGCAGCGGCCAGCTCGGTGGAGTTGACCTTTCCGGAGCTCATGGCCATAAACTGATGGCCGTGGTCGGAAAAATACCGCTGGATCAGCTCCTCGGCGTTGTTGATGATGCCCACCGTGGTGATGGCGTACAGTCCCAGGTGGGACCGTACCAGCAGGGGCTGTGGGTCAGTGTCGCTGATGCAGCCGATGCCGCTGCACCCGTGGAAATCGGACAGATCCTTCTCAAACTTGGTGCGGAAGGGGGTGTTCTCAATGGAGTGGATCTGCCGCTGGAACCCATCTTTGGCGTCATGGATGATCATGCCGCCCCGCCGGGTGCCCAGGTGGGAGTGATAGTCCACTCCAAAGAAGATATCCAGGGTCACATCCTGGTGTGAAACTGCGCCAAAAAAGCCGCCCATGTGGTCCTCCTAAAAAGTTTAGAGTGAAGAGTTGCGCGTGGAGAAAAGGGAAAGAGGAGAACATACTCCCTCGCTCCCCACCCCCCTGCGCCTGCCCAGGGAGATCTATTTCCTGTGTTTGCGGATCAAAAGCCAGGCCAGGGTCCCCGCGCCCAGGATCAGCAGCGCCAGGAGCAGAAGGACTGGCCCCGGAGAGCCGGTCACGATTACGGCAGTGGGACCGTCCGCTGAGCCGATGATCCCCAAGGCTTATTTCCCCATCAGGCGGCGGGCCATCTCCTGGTAAGCGCCCTCCACGTTGCCCAGGTCCCGGCGGAAGCGGTCCTTGTCCAGCTTCTCCCCGGTCTTGGAGTCCCAGAAGCGGCAGGTGTCGGGGCTGATCTCGTCGGCCAGCACGATGGTTCCGTCAGAGGTCTTGCCAAATTCCAGCTTGAAGTCCACCAGGGTGACACCGCACTCAGCCAGGGTCTTCTTCAGGAAGTCGTTGACCTGGAAGGCGTACTTCTTGATGGTGTCGATCTCGTCCCAGGTGGCCAGCTTCAGGGCTACGGCGTGGTAGTCGTTGATGAGGGGATCGTGCAGGTCGTCGTTCTTATAGGAGAACTCGATGGTGGGGGCGTCGAACACGATGCCCTCCTCCACGCCGTAGCGCTTGGCGAAGGAGCCAGCGGAGATGTTGCGGATGATGACCTCCAGGGGGACGATGGCCACCTTCTTCACCACGGTCTCCCGCTCGCTCAGCTCCTCCACAAAGTGGGTGGGCACGCCGGCCTTCTCCAGCTGGCCCATCAGGTAGTTGGTCATCTGGTTGTTGATGGCCCCCTTGCCGGTGATGGTGCCCTTTTTCAGACCGTCAAAGGCGGTGGCGTCATCCTTGTAGGACACGATGACCAGACCCGGGTCCTCGGTGGAATAGACCTTCTTGGCCTTGCCCTCATACAGCTGCTCGACTTTCTTCATAGTAGACCGTCCTTTCTTTTTCTCAAAAATCTAGTTGATCGGGAAGCAGAAACCTGCTTGAGATAGGAGTTGAAAAGCGGTGCTGGGGTGCCTAAAATGCGCGCGTAGCGCGCTCCATCACTCCGATTTCCTGTCTGGATCAAAGCTCTGCCTGGAGCTTGGCCTCCTTGGCGGCGATCTGCTCCTCCATCTTCTCCCGGGCGGCGTCCAGCTTGGCGGCCAGCACATCGTCGGAGACGGAAAGGATCTGGGCGGCCAGCACAGCGGCGTTCTTAGCCCCGTTGATGGCCACAGTGGCCACGGGGATGCCGCTGGGCATCTGCACGGTGGCCAGCAGGGCATCCAGGCCGTCCATGGCGCCCCCCTTCATGGGGATACCGATGACGGGCAGGGTGGAGTTCCCGGCGAAGGCCCCCGCCAGGTGGGCGGCCATGCCGGCGGCGCAGATGAGCACGCCGAAGCCGTTGGCCCGGGCACCCCGGGCGAACTCGGCGGCAGCGGCGGGGGTGCGGTGGGCACTGAGGATGTGGGCCTCATAGGGGATGCCGAACTCCTTCAGCTGGGCGCAGGCCCCCTGGACCACCGGCCAGTCAGAATCAGAGCCCATAATGACAGCGACTTTCTTCATAAAAAACTCTCCTTTCAGGATCCCGGCCGGGGGATAGGCGAAAAGGAGCGGCCCGGACCGCTCTCCCCGGGGAAAAGATTCAGGCCGCCCGCCTGGAACGGACAGCCTGGGATCGCTTACCTGTTATTTTTGGGCGCACAAATCCCCCGCAGGATGCTGTGCTGCCGACAGATGGAAGACAGGCACACAAACATAGGAGGACCTCCTTGCCCAACAATGAATGGACTTTCATTTTATCGAAAAATCCCGATATTTGCAAGGGGGCAGGGCATTTTTGTCAGCTTCCACAAGGAGCGGGAGAAAAAATGACAGGGAAGTCGTCAGGACGGCGGGGGCGGGCTCACAGCAAACCCGCCGGGACCAGGATGCGCTTGACCTCGTCGGCCCGCCCGGACCAGGCGGCGGCCGCACCGTAGTCCCGGCGGCGCTGATCCACCCAGCCCGGGTCCTCCGCCAGCGCCTGCTGGCACAGATGGAGGAACTCCTCCGGGGAGTGGGCGCCGTAGACCACATCGGGGAAGAGCTCCACCTGTTCCGGCCACAGCATGGATACGATGGGCTTGCCGGTGGAGAGATACTCATAGAGCCGGGGCGGGACCACGTCGTTATAGGGCTGGCTGTCCCGCAGCAGGTCCAGCAGAACCTGGCAGCGGCCCAAATAGTCGGGGACCTCCACCAGCGGGCAGGGGCCGGCCAGCATCACATTGGACAGGCGGGAGAGACGGCGCAGCAGAGGGTTTTCTTCCCGGCGCCCCAGCAGCAGGAAGGTCCAGGCGGGCCGGGCCTGGGCGGCATAGAGGATGGGGGTCAGATCCAGGTCGGCATGGATGGTGCCTGCCCAGCCCAGCAGGGGCCCGGTCAGGTGGTCCAGCTCCCCCCGACGCCCGGCGGAGCCCGCGGCGGCGAAGAGAGGGTAATTCACCCCGTTGGGAAGCAGCGCGATGTTGCCGCTGCACGGGGAGAGGCGGTCGGCCAGCCCTGGGGAAGCGGCAAAGACCACGTCCGCCGCACCAGCCAGACTGCCCTCCCACCGGTCGGGCAGCTCGTCCCACACCTGGTCGCAGTCGTAGACCAGACCGTCGTACTCCAGCGCATCCAGGGCGTGGATATGGACAGGGGAGGTGGTCCACAGAAGGGGACGGCGGAAGCGGTGCCGGGCCAGCTTGTCGGCGAGAAAGCGGATCTGGCGCTGCCGGGAGAGCCGGAACAGCCGGTCGTGGCGCTCATCCACAGGGAGGGCGGGGGGCATGGTATAGACGGTGACGTTGGGGCGGACCTTCCTGCCCGGCTGGCGCCAGCGTTGATCCAACAGTCCGCCGCCGGGGCAGAAGTAGAGGACCTGGGCGTCCTTGAGCCGGGTGATCAGGTGCTGGGTCCGGCCGGGGGTGGGGCTCCAGGGCTCGGTGGAGAGACAGACGACTTGCTTCAAAAGGGAGGACCTCCCGTGTTCTCATGATCTAACAAAAACGGCTTGCCTCGGGCCCGGGAGCAGGGTATAATATCCCTGCCGGCCGGTCGGGCTTTGACCGGTCATATCTCACTTTATTATAGTCCCGGGGCCCCGGCGGGTCAAGGGAAGGAAAGGCAGGAAGTTTTTCCATGTTATCCGTGCTTCAGACATTGGATGGAGGGGCCTTGCTCTGGATCCAGGAGAACCTGCGGGGACTGTTGGACCCCATCGTAGAGGGATATACTACACTGGGCAACACCGGCCTGATGTGGATCGTGCTCTCTCTAGCCATGCTGTGCTGGAAGCCTACCCGGAAAGCGGGGGTGGCGGCCCTGGCGGCCATGGTGCTGGGGCTGCTGTGTACCAACGTGGTCCTCAAGCATGTGGTGGCCCGCCCCCGCCCCTGGCTGGATGTGGCGGGGCTGGTGCCGCTGATCCAGGAGCCGGACCCCAACTCCTTTCCCTCAGGGCATACCTGTGCTGCCTTTGCGGCAGCATCCGCCTGGTGGCGGGCGCTGCCCAGAAGATGGATGAGGTGGACCGGGCTGGTGCTGGCGGTGTGCATGGGCCTGTCCCGCCTGTATGTGGGGGTCCACTACCCCAGCGATGTGATCGCAGGGGCACTGGTAGGCCTGTTCTGCGGCTGGGCGGCCTGGAAGCTGCTGCAGCTGTGGGAGGAGCGGCGGGGATCTAGGCTCCGCTGAATTGCCATAGAGGAGCGCAGAAGCGCCGCCCGGCATCTAAACAGATGCCGGACGGCGCTTTTCTCTTGGGAGTTCATCCCCGCTTTCGCAGCAGGAAGGTGACCAGAAAGATGCCGGCCAGATACAGGGTGATGGAGGCGCCGGCGGAGGAGCCGATGTAGTAGGAGGTCATCAGCCCGGCGATCCCGGCGCCCACCGCGAAGAGCAGGGAGCACAGGTGGTATTGGAACATGTTCCGGGAGATGTTCCGTGCCGCGGCGGCGGGGAGGACCAGGAGGGAGTTGATGACCAGCAGGCCCACCCAGGTCATGGACACCGTGACCACCACGGCGATGGCGGCGGAGAACAGGGCCTCCTGCCAGAAGACGCGGACCCCGCGGCTGTCCGCCAGGGCGGGATGGACCGCGGAGAGCATCAGGTGGTTGAAGGACAGACCCCACAGGGCCAGGACCAGCAGCAGGATCAGGGCCAGCAGGCCGATCTTGCCGGGCTCCACCGAGAGGATGTCGCCGATGAGCAGACTGTTGAATTTGGTAAAGGAGCGGCTGCCCAGGGTGGAGATGAAGATGCCCAGTGCCACCGCAGTGGAGGAGAAGACGCCGATGACCGTGTCGCTGGCCAGCCGGGTGCGGCGGCGGACAAAGTTGAAAAGCAGGGCAAAGACCAGGGAGAAGAGGACGGCGGCCCAGGTGGGCTCGGAGAAGCCGCAAAGGGCACCGATGGCCATGCCGGTGAAGGCGGAGTGGCCCAGGGCGTCGGAGAAAAAGGACATCCGGCTGTGGACCACCATGGTGGACAGGATGCCGAACAGAGGGGAGATGACCAGCACCGCCAGCAGGGCGTTTTTCATGAAGTACATGGAACCGGGCTGGGCCCACTCAAAGGGCAGCAGGTCCACCAGTGCGTACCAGAGCTCCATCATGCCTGTCCCCCTTTCCCCACCCGCAGGTGGAAGGTCTCATAAAATTCCGGGGAGGAGAGCACCTCGTCCGGCGGGCCTGACTTGAGCACCCGGCGGTTGAGGAGGATAACCTTGTCGGCGAACTGGCCCAGGGTGGCGAAGTCGTGGGTGGACAGGAAGATGGACAGGTCATAGCTGGTGCGGATCTCATCCAGCATCTCCAGCAGCTGGTGCTCCCCCTCGATATCCACACCGGACAGGGGCTCGTCCAGGATCAAAATATGGGGTAGCGGCTCCAGGGCCATGGCCAGAAGCACCCGCTGGAGCTGGCCGCCGGACAGGCCTCCCATGGGCTTGTCCAGCAGGTCCTCCCCATGGACTCGGGCCAGACAGCGGGCCACCAGCTCCCGGTGGCGCCTGGGCACGGGCAGGCAGACAGGCCAGCGGGTGACGGCGGCGGCGAAGAAGTCCAGTACGCTCACCGGGTCCCCCCGGTCAAAGCTGGGGGACTGGGGCACATAGCCGATGAGGGGGCGGGTCCCCCGGGCGGCGAGGGGAGCGTTGGCCCCGTCGGACAGCCGGACGGCAGGCCCGCCGGCAGGGGAGAAGGTGATGGTGCCGGAGTATGGCATCTGCCCCAGGATGCTGCGGAACAGGGAGGACTTGCCCGCCCCGTTGGGGCCGATGAGGGCGGCGATCTCTCCGCAGTGGAGGTGGAAGGACACATCCTCCAGGATGTCCTCCCCTTGGATGTGGACCGACAGGCCCTCCAGCTTCAGGCAGCAGGCGTCGGAGCAGCCCCCGGCCAGCCTGCCGTGCTTGATCTTTCTCACAGCTGATCCAACTCCTCTCCCCCGAAGAAGGATACGATGGTGTTCACGTTGCTCCGCACGCCTTCCAGATAGGTGGACAGGTCCCCCTCCTCCGGGCCGTCCATGAGCATGGTGAGCTGGGCCACCTGACAGCCGGTTTCCCGGGAGATGGCGTTGGCGGTGGCGTCGGAGCCGTTGACCTCGGTGAAGATGACGGGCAGCTGGTGCTCCTTCACCAGCTGGGTGATCTCATTGATCTCCATGGCGCTGGCCTCGCTGCCCTCCTCCTCCTCGATGGAGGCCAGCAGGGGCAGGCCCAGTGCCTGGGCAAAGTAGCGGAAGCCGTCGTGGAAGGTGATGAGGGCCGCGCCTTCTGCCCCCTCCAGGGCCTGGGTGCAGTCGCCGGCAAAGCTGGGCAGCTGGCCGGCGGCCTCCTCCCCATTGCGGGCGTAGGCGTCTCCGTGGTCCGGGTCCGCCAGGGCGAAGCCCTCCTGGAGATTGCGCACCATGACGGCGGCGTTTCCTGGGTCCATCCAGTAGTGGGGGTCCCAGTGGCCGTGGTCGTGGCCACCGTCTCCCTCCTCGTGGATGTGGTCCGCGTTTTCAAGCAGCGCCACCCCCTGAGAGCAGTCGATGACCGCCGCGCTGGCGTCGGCCAGGGCGTCATCCATAAAGTCCTCCAGCCCGGCGCCGTTCATGGCGATGACATCCGCACCCTCGATCTTTTTCATGTCGTCCACCGACAGGGTATAGTCGTGGAGGCAGCTCACAGAGCCGGTGTTCAGCCGCTCCACGGTGACGCCCTCCACGCCCTGGGCAACGGTCCGGGCGAAGAGATAGACCGGATAGGTGGTGGCCAGGACGGTCAGCCCCTCCTCCTGGGAGGAGCCCGAGGGGGCCTGGGTGCAGCCGGGAAGCAGGAGCAGGACGGACAGGAGCATGGATAAAATGGGTCGTTTCATGGGATACCTCAAATTTCATCAGAGTGGATCGAATCATATTATTATAGCGCGATGGCGGGGATTTGTAAACGGATAGCGGGGAAAGTCTCTTTTTGCCCCGGCAGAAGGGAGAAGAACACTCCGCCCGTCAGGGCTCAGAAGGCGCCGGCTTCGTCGCCGAACCAGGTCACCAGCAGGTCCACGCAGGCACCGTAGGACTGGATGCCCAGATCTTGGCCGTTGCTCTTCAGAAAGGTGTCAAAGGTCTGGGCAGCGGCCTCCTCCACGGGGGACTCCAGAGCACGCCAATAGGCGTTGTTGTCCTTCCAATCGGTGGACAGCTCCGGTGTAAAGGAGGCCGCCGCGATCTGATACCACAGATCCGGGGAGACGGCGTAGAGGGCGTTGCACAGCTGGATCAGGCCCATCAGCCATCCGGAGTACTGGAACACCGGATCGCCGCAGGACACCGCCGCGGCGATGCCCACAAAATTGGCCTCCAGCTCGGAGAAGACCATCCGCTGGTGGGACATCTCGTGGGCGATGGTGGCCGGCACCAGGCAGGCGGGAGCGTCCACGTTGACGTTGGCCTCGCCGGTGAAAGGGAAGTAGACGCCGGTGAAGCCCATCACGCTCTGCAGCCGGGAGAAGAACATGGGCTTGCAGGGTACGGAGGGCATAGCCAGACAGGGGAGCTTCTGCTCCAGCTCCTCATAGACGGAGACTCCCCGGCGGAAACAGTCGTCCAGATCCTCAGCGAAGTGGCCCTCGCTGTCTCGGACCATCTGGGTGGAGAGGTCTGCGGCCTGGCAGGCAAAGTACAGCGTGACCTGGGCCAGGGTGGACACGGTGTAGGGCCGGGTCTCCAGACCGCTCTTTTCTGCGAAGGAGGCGGAGTAGTAGCCCGCAGACCAAAGCCAGCAGTAGCCGGTCCATACCCAAAGCAGGGCACAGAGCAGGCAGACCAGCCGCCGGCCCAGCTCATGCGGAGCGTGGAGCCGGACGGCCAGCACCGTGCCGCGGATGAGGCAGAGAGCGCAGGCGGTGAGAAAGACCGTGACCAGCACCTCCGCCAGGGAGAAGGGGAGCGGGGCAGACAGGCGGCCCAGAAGCTGCTCCGCCGGTGCCATGACATGGATGACCCAGCCGTCCATCAGGGACTGACGGCCCCGAAACAGGTAGAAGAGAAGAGAGAGCAGGACAGGGGGGAGCAGGGGTAGGAGCGGACGCAGGCGGCGGGTGGTTTTTTCCTTGGTTTCCATGGGACCTCCTGGGACGGGTCAGATCAGGACGGGGCCGGTGGTCCACTCCAGTCCGCCGGGGCGGGGAGTGGAGAAACACAGGCCGTACAGGTCGGTGCAGCGGGCCTCCAGCTGGAAGAGTCTGCGGCCCGGCCCGTCCAGGGACCGGGCGTGGGCCGGCTTGGTGAGGATGGGAAGGGAGGCCGCTCCCTTCATGGCCCGCAGGAGCTCCTGCCCCCGTGGAGTGAAGCCCAGAACCCGGAGGTAGGGCGGGGCAGCCGGGCGGTCGGCGGCGGTCAGGCCCAGGAAGGCCCACAGCAGGAGACGGCGCAGGCGGGCGTGGGAGTACCGCTTGGTCTTGGCCAGGGTGAGAAATTCCTCCACAGACAGGGCCCTGCTTCCCGCCTGGACGAGCCGGGCAGGAAGCCCCTCCTCCACACCGGAGTCCGGGAGGAGGGCCCACTCCGCCTGGGACAGAGAGCGGACACGGGCCAGGAGGGCACGCTCCAGGTGGGACAGGGAGGCGGGCTCCAGCTCCTCCGGCCAGGGGGCGGGCAGGAAACAGTCTGCCAGGTCCCGCCGGCCGGCGGCGATCCACTCCCGGAGGATGGAGGCGGAGGCGAAGCCCTCCGCAGGGCGCGGGGCGTCGTGGCCCGCTCCCTGGCGGGGGACCGCCAGCACCTGGGGGGACCAGCCCAGGGCGGAGGCGGCCCGCAGGTACTCCACCCCCAGGTTGTCATTGGGACGGGAGAGGACCTTCGCCCGCTCCGATCCCAGCAGGGCCGCCACCACAGCCTGGCGGCAGGCGGCGAAGGGCATCCCTTCGTCCAGAAAGCGGCTCAGGCCCGCCCGGTATGCCTCGCTGTCCAGGCAGGCGGCCGCCGCGGCCAGGGCGGCCGGGTCCCCGCTCTCGCTGCCGAAGGAGAGGACGTCCACCACGCCGCAGGCCCGGAGCAGGGCGACGGCGCCTGTGGCAAAGGACTCGGCGGAGGAGGCCGCCCACACTGTGGGCAGCTCCAGCACCAGGTCCGCCCCCCCGGCCAGGGCCCAGCCCGCCCGGGTCCACTTGTCCGCTGCGGCGCAGGCGCCCCGCTGGACCCAGTTGCCGCTCATGACAGCGACGACGGCGCAGTCCGCACCCAGGAGCCCCCGGGTGCGGGCGATCTGATAGGCGTGGCCAGTGTGGAAGGGATTGTATTCGGCTACGATACCGGCAGTTTTCAAGCGGAACGCCCCCTGTCTGATAGGATGTCTGTATGGAGATGCTTGAAAAAATGTATGATGAAATCCAAAAAAATGGTTGTCCTCCAGGGGAAAAAGCAGTAGAATGATTCCATCAGGTACAGATACAGTTTAGTACATTCCGCCCAGATAGGCAACAAAAACTGTGAAAAGGAGATCGTTTCCCATGAATATTCTGGTCATCAACGCCGGCAGCTCCTCCCTGAAGTATCAGCTGCTCAACCCCGAGACCCAGCAGGTGCTGGCCAAGGGCCTTTGCGAGCGCATCGGCATCGACGGCAAGTTCACCTATAAGCCCCAGATGGAGGGCAAGCAGGTGCTGGACGCTATCGACATTGCCATGCCCACCCACTCTGAGGCCATCCAGGCTGTGCTGGACGCCCTGGTGGACAAGGACAACGGCGTGATCGGCTCCATGAAGGAGATCGACGCGGTGGGTCACCGGGTGGTCCACGGCGGCGAGGCTTTCAACCAGTCTGTCCTCATCACCGACGAGGTGATGAAGGCTCTGGAGGACTGCATCCCCCTGGCGCCTCTCCACAATCCCGCCAACATCACCGGCATCAACGCCTGCACCGCCGTCATGGGCAAGGACGTGCCTCAGGTGGCCGTGTTCGACACCGCCTTCCACCAGACCATGCCCGCCAAGGCTTACATGTACGCGCTGCCCTACGAGTACTATGAGAAGGACAAGGTCCGCCGCTACGGCTTCCACGGCACCAGCCACAAGTACGTAGCCGGCCGCGCCGCCGCCATGCTGGGCAAGCCCATCGAGGAGCTCAAGCTGATCTCCTGCCACCTGGGCAATGGCTCCTCCGTCACCGCTATCGATGGGGGCAAGAGCGTGGACACCACCATGGGCTTCACCCCTCTGGCCGGACTCCCCATGGGCACCCGCTCCGGCGACCTGGACGCCGGCATCCTGGAGTATATCATGGGCAAGTACGGCTATGACATCAAGGAGATGGTGTCTATCCTGAACAAGAAGTCCGGCGTGCAGGGCGTGTCCGGCGTGTCCTCCGACTTCCGTGACCTGGAGAACGCCCACAAGGAAGGCAACGAGCGGGCTGGCCTGGCGGTGGATATGTTCAACTACGGGGTGAAGAAGTACATTGGCGCATATGCCGCCGCCATGGGCGGCGTGGATGCCATCATCTTCACCGCCGGCGTGGGCGAGAACTCCGCCTCCCAGCGCCTGGCCATCGCTTCCGACCTGGAGTTCATGGGGGTCAAGATGGACGCCGAGGCCAACAGTGTCCGGGGGAAGGAGACCGTCATCTCCGCCGCCGACTCCAAGGTGAAGGTGCTGCTGATCCCCACCAATGAGGAGCTTATGATCGCTATGGATACCGCCGCCATCGCCAAGGGCTGAGCGCGGTCCTGAAAACAAAAAACGCCCGGCAGTCTGTGACTGCCGGGCGTTTTTTGATATCGTTCCGGGCCCCTTTTTGTGCCCACACGCTCTTGGGGAGAAAGATGGCGGCGGCAGCGCCGCCAGAGGGACGCAAAAGGACTTAGGGATCTTTACAGGGCGGACAGGACCAGCTGCTCGCCGTCGGAGGAGGCATCCAGCCGGGCGACCGGGTGCTGCCAGCTGTCGATGATGCGGGAGGCGATGGCATCCTCCAGCTCCTTCTGGATCAGGCGGCGCAGGTTGCGGGCGCCGTAGGCGGCGGAATAGGACTTTTTCACCAGATAGTCCAGCAGGCTGTCCTGCCAGGTGAAGACGATGCCCTTCTCGGCCAGGGAGTCCTGGAGCTCCTGGAGCATCAGGGCGGCGATGGCCTTGAAGTTGTCCTCTGTGAGCTGGTTGAAGTAGACGATCTCGTCCACCCGGTTGATGAACTCGGGCCGCAGGAACTCCTGGAGGGCCTTCATGGCCCGCTCCCTGCCCTGTTCATTGGCGGTGCGGGCGAAGCCCACAGAGCCCGATTTGGTGTTGCTGCCGGCGTTGGAGGTCATGACGATGACTGTATTTTCAAAGTTCACCGTCCGGCCGTGGGCGTCGGTGATCCGGCCGTCATCCAGGATCTGGAGCAGGATGTTGAGCACGTCGGGGTGGGCCTTCTCGATCTCATCGAAGAGAATGACGGAGTAGGGCTTGCGGCGGATCTTCTCTGTCAGCTGGCCCGCCTCGTCATAGCCCACATACCCCGGGGGGGAGCCGATGATGCGGGAGACCGCGTGCTTCTCCATGAACTCCGACATGTCCAGCCGGATCAGGGACTCCGGCGTGTTGAACAGGTCGTGGGCCAGCTGCTTCACCAGCTCGGTCTTGCCCACGCCGGTGGAGCCCACAAAGATGAAGGACACCGGCTTGCGCTTGGGGCTGATGCCCACACGGCCCCGCCGGATGGCGGAGGAGACGGCGTGGACTGCCTCATCCTGACCGATGATGTGCTGCTTCAGCCGCTCCTCCAGCCGGGCCAGGCGCTGGTACTCACGTTCCTGGATCTGGCTGGCGGGGATCTTGGTCCACAGCTCGATGACGTTGGCCAGATGCTCCACCGTCAGGGCGGGGGTGGGGGCGGCGTCCAGCTGTCCCTTCTCCTGCTCCAGCCGAAGCTCCTGGCTGCGGATGGCGGCAAGCCGGGCATAGGACTCCTCGGTGGCGGCGGCCATCATGACCTCTTTCTCCTTGTCCAGGTCGGCCAGCTCCTTATCCACCTCGGCCCGGCGGGCCAGAGTGCGGTTCTCCAGGTTCACATTGGAGCAGGCCTCGTCGATGAGGTCGATGGCCTTGTCGGGCAGATAGCGGTCGGTGATATACCGCTCGCTCATGGTGACGGCCAGGCGGCACATCTCAGGGGAGATGACGACCTGGTGGTAGGCCTCGTAGTAGGGGGCAATGCCCTCGATGATCTGCACGCTGTCCTCGATGGAGGGCTCCTCCACGATGACGGGCTGGAAGCGCCGTTCCAGGGCGGTGTCCTTCTCAATATGCTTGCGGTACTCATTGAGGGTGGTGGCGCCGATGACCTGGAGCTCCCCCCGGCTCAGGGCGGGCTTGAGGATATTGGCGGCGTTCATGGAGCCCTCGGCATCGCCGGCGCCCACGATGTTGTGGACCTCGTCGATGACCAGGATGATATTGCCCAGCTTTTTGATCTCCTCAATGAGGCCCTTCATCCGGCTCTCGAACTGGCCGCGGAACTGGGTGCCCGCCACCAGGGCGGTGAGGTCCAGCAGATAGACCTCCTTGTCCAGCAGCTTATAGGGCACGTCGCCCTTGGCGATCTTCATGGCCAGCCCCTCGGCGATGGCGGTCTTGCCCACGCCGGGCTCGCCGATGAGGCAGGGGTTGTTCTTCTGGCGGCGGTTGAGGATCTGGATGACCCGCTCCAGCTCCCGCTCCCGGCCGATGAGCCGGTCCAGCTTGCCCTCCTGGGCGCGCTGGGTCAGGGAGATGCAGTAGTTCTCCAGAAACTTCCGCTTCACGGGGCGCTCCTGCCCCTTGCCGCCGTTCTTGTCCGGCCGGGGGGCGGCGTCCTTCTTGGGCTCGGCGTCCCCGCCGGCGGCGGCGCCGAAAAGCTGGTTCAGGAAGGGGAAAGTGGCGGTGCGTCCGTCGTCCTCGTCCCCGTCCTCCCGGTCCTGGGGCATCAGTCCCTCCATCCCCTCGGCCCCGCCGAAGGCGGACATCATCTCACTGGTGAGGTTTTCCAGGTCCTCGTCGGTGATGCCCATCTTCTGGATCATGTCGTCGATGGGCTTGATGCCCAGCTCCTTGGCGCACTTGAGGCACAGTCCCTCATTCTTGGACTGGCCGCCTTCCAATTTGGTGATAAAGACCACCGCCACATGCTTGTGGCAGCGGCTGCACATGGTGGGCTGCATCTATGCAAACACTCCTTCCGGGAGAGAGAAATTTTTTGGAACAAAGACAGGATAACCCCGAAATGTGAACTTGTCGTGAATTCGCAAGAAAAGGCTGGGAACACAGAGAGAAACTCAACGAAAGAGCAGAGGCGCCAGCAGGGAGAGAGGGGTGTGGGTGCAGAAAAAGCGGAGGAGCACCGTCCCCTCCACCGCCTCCTGGGAGATCAGGGAGCCCCTCAGAAGCCAGCAGAGGATGAACACGATCAGTCCCCCCTTCACCAGCCCGAGGGCGGCGCCGCTCCAGTGGTTCAGGGTGGACAGGACAGGCAGCTTGCAGGCCAGGTCCAGCACCCGGCTCAGCAGCAGCCAGAGAAGCAGGACCAGGGCAAAGGAGACCAGGAAGAGGAACATCCGGGTCAGCTCCAGGGCCAGATAATCCGCCACCGCCCGGGCGGCGGAGGTAGTGACCTCCATCACCCCATCCTGGATGGCATCCTGGATGGGCTGGATAAAGTGCTGGTACAGGCTGGAGGCCTGAAGGGCGTCCAGGACCTCGTCCAGGGGGAGCTGGGCGAGCCAGTCCTCCTCGCCTTCCTGGCCCTCTTCCCCGCTGAAGGCGTCCGAAAGGGCGGGGGGCTGAGAGGCCTCGGAGGTCTCAGGCGGGGGGAGCACCGCATGGGTCTGTTCCTCCAGCACCTGAGTGATGCTCCGCTCCAGAGCGGGCTGGATCAGGCGGCTCATGGGCCGGGCCAGCTGGCTGGAGATGACGGTGGCACCGATGAAGGCCACAAAGACGGCCAGCAGGGAGCACAGCGTCAGCACAAAGCCGCGGCGGTAGCCCTTCCAGGCGGTGAGGAGGAGCAGGATGAGGATGACAACATCAAAAATCACAAAAGACATCAAAATACCTCGCTTGGATCAGGAGAAAAGGGAACTCAGGAGGGGATATAGAGCCAGGCCTGCTGGCTGTCGGCCAGCAGGGCGCTGCCGTTGGGGGAGAGGGCGGTGAAGCGGGCGTCCTGGGTGTCCTCCAGGGCGCGGTAGAGGGACATGTCCCGGGTGTAGATCTCCAGGCCGCTGCCGGTGAGCAGGGACAGGTAGCGCCCGGCGGCGGAGAAGGAGAGCACCTGCCCCCGGAGGGGGGCCTGGGCGATGAGCTGGCACTGGGGGTCGATGGTGAGCACCTGCTCGGCACCGCCGGCCTGGTAGCGGCCCAGCAGGAGCACTGCGAAGCCGTCCCCGCCCAGGTGGCAGCCCTTGAGGTAGCTGCGGCCAAAGGAGTAGGTCTCATAATCGGAGCCGTCGGCGCTGTCTCTTATACACATNCTGCGAAGCCGTCCCCGCCCAGGTGGCAGCCCTTGAGGTAGCTGCGGCCAAAGGAGTAGGTCTCATAATCGGAGCCGTCGGCGGCCACCGAGAGCAGGCGGTCCTCCCCCAGAACCCACAGCTGCTCCGCCTCATAGTCCAGGTCCAGCACCGCCAGGTTGCCCAGGGAGAGGGTGGCGGAGGGCTCACTGCTGTCCACCGGATAGAGGAGGAGCTGACTGAAAAAGGAGCCGTTCTCCTGCCCGATGGTGATCACGGCCACCGTCTTGCTGTCCGGAGAGACAGCGGCGTCGGCCACGAACACACTGGAAAAGTTCAGCTGGATGATCTCCTTCCGGCTGGTGCTGTTGACGTTGTACACCGTGACCGAGCCCTTATAGCCGCTCTGCTGGGCGGTAACAGCCAGCCAGCCGCTGTCGTTGACCCGGGCGGAGAGGAGGGTGCCGTCCACGTCCAGGGAAAAGGCCTCCTGACCGTCCTGAAAGAGAAACAGGCTCTCTCCGCCGGCGTCATAGACCACGCCTGCGGAGGAGGAGGCGGACAGGACGGGCTGGCTGAGGGGGGTGACCTCCTCAGCGTACTGGTCGCCGGAGAAGGAGTAGTAGTGGGCGCCGGCGGCGGAGCACTGAAGGATGCCCCCCTTCAGATAGGCGAAGGAGATGCTGTCCCCGCCCGCGTGGGTGAAGGGGGCGGCGGCGCCGGAGGCGTCGGTCTCCACAGAGCGCAGGGCGAGCCAGCGCTTCACCGCGTCCAGGTTGAACTGGTCCCGGTAGACCACCAGGGTCAGGGCTCCCAGGGCCAAAGCGGCGGTGACCAGCAGAGCCAGCAGCCGGACCAGAATATTCGGTTTTTGGGAGGCGGATGCCTGCTTTGTTGTCTGATCCTTCATGTTACCTCTCTCCCCCGGGGCGGGAGGGGGCGCCAGGCCCCCTTACACAACGTCCTCGTCATACCACAGCCTGGTCATATACAGCCCGCCGGGTGGGACGGTGGGGCCGGCGAGGGTGCGGTTGCCCGAGTCCAGGATGGCGGGGATGTCCTCTGGGGCCAGCTTGCCCTCGGCGGCATAGACCACAGTGCCCACCATGGCCCGGACCATGTTGTAGAGGAAGCCGTCGGCGCACACCCGGCACTCGATCAGCTCCCCCTTCCGCTCCACCTGGAAGTAGTGGACGGTGCGCACGGTGGTGCGGGTCTCGGTGCCCACGGAGCGCACCGCCCGAAAGTCGTGGGTGCCCACGAACTGGCTGGCGGCCCGCTGCATCACCGACTCGTCCAGATGCTTGGGGTAGAACCAGGCCCGGTCCACATAGAAAGCGTTGCCCAGGCGGGAGTTATAAATGCGGTAGGTGTATTCCTTTTTCCGGCAGGAGCCAATGGCGTTGAATTCCATGGGCACCTGGACGGCCCGGACCACCACGATGTCGTCGGGCAGGCGGGTGTTGACCGCCAGGGGCAGGCGGTCGCAGGGGATGGTGGAGATGGTGCGGAAGTTGGCCACATAGACCTGGGCGTGGACGCCGGCGTCGGTGCGCCCGGCGCCGGTGCATTTGACCGGGTGGCACACCACGGTGGACAGGGCCCGCTCCAGCGTCTCGGCCACGGTGACGGCGTTTTTCTGGACCTGCCAGCCGTGGTAGGCGGTGCCCACATACATCAGTTTTAAAGCAATGTTTCGTTCCATTTTATCACCAAAGGGGGGCGGATCTTGTCTTTTTCGGGGGCGGTCAGCGGCTGATCTCCCGCTTGTCGCTGCGGCCCATGAGATAGTCCAGGCTGACGCCGAAGAAGTCCGCCAGGGCCACCAGACCCGGGACTTCCGGGTAGCTTTCGTTATATTCGTACTGCTGATAACCGCGCAGCTTCAAACCGCAGATCTCAGCCATTTCCCGCTGCTTCAAGCCGCGTTCTTTTCGCAATTCCCGAAGTCTTTCTGAAAATTTTGCCATAAATACCTCATTCCTCTTGACATGCGCGTAAAACGCGTTTATTATATGATTAATAAACGCGTTTTATACGCATTTTTTGGGAGGGCAAATCATGGAGCAGATGTTGAAAATAATGTTTTCTGACAATCCGAACTTGCCAGAGGAACTATATACATTCTGTAATTCCATCCCCGATTATGTCAGGGCGGAGCGGGAATATCTCCAGATCGCCCGGCAGGTGGCGGACCGGCTGGGGTATGACCTCTATAACGAATTTGAGGAGAAGCTGAACGACTATATGGCCCAGCAGCTCGACGCCTGCTACCTCTTCGGGCTGGGGCTGCGGCGGGAGCTGGCCGCCGGGCTGATGCTGGAGGAGTGAGGGCTCACAGCCCGAAGCGGCCCAGCACCCCCACCCCCGCCGCGGGGACCCGGAAGAGCAGGATGACGGCCGCGGCAGTGCGCCGGGATTTCAGCTGGCGCCGGCGGGGGGGGCCCCCCCCCGCCCGGGGGNGCGCAGGCGGGTGCGCCCCTCGCCGCCGTGGTAGCAGCGGCACTCCATGGCGATGGCCAGCTCGTCTGCCCGGCGGAAGGCGGAGATGAACAGGGGGACAAGCAGGGGGACAAGCGCCTTGGCCCGCTGGATCAGGTTGCCCGACTCAAAATCCGCCCCCCTGGCCCGCTGGGCGGACATGATCTTGTCCGTCTCCTCGATCAGCAGGGGGATGAAGCGCAGGGCGATGGACATCATCATGGCCAGCTCATGGACCGGCACATGGATCTTTTTCAGCGGGCCCAGCAGGTTCTCCAGCCCGTCGGTGAGCAGGATGGGGGAGGTGGTGTAGGTCAGCAGGAAGGTGCCGGCAATGAGCATCAGGATGCGGACCACCATGAAGAAAGCGTTGAACACGCCCTCCAGCGTGATGGTGAAGATCCAGAAGCGGACCAGCACCGTGTCCCCCGGCGTGTAGAACAGGTTGAGGATGGCGGTGAAGATGACGATGAACACCACCGGCTTCATGCCCCGGAAAATGGACTTCACCGGCACCTTGGAGACGGCGATGGACACGGCCAGCAGCAGGAACATGATGCCGTAAGTGACAAAGGACTTGGCCAGGAACAGGGCCACGATATACAGCACCACCGCGATCAGCTTGGTGCGGGGGTCCAGGCGGTGGACGATGGAATTGCCGGGGAAGTACTGCCCCAGCGTGATATCCTTCAAAGCCATTTACTCCACCCCCTTTTCCCGAAGCCTGCGCAGAATGGTCTCCTTGGCCTGGGGGATGGTGTAGACGGAGGCGTCGATGTCCACGCCCATGGCCCGCAGGCGGCTGAACACCCGGGTCATCTGGGGCACGCCCAGCCCCATGCGCTCCAGTTCCGCACCGTGGCGGAACACCTCCCGGGGCGGGCCCTGGAAGGGGATGCGGCCGTCGTTGACCACCACCAGCCGGTCCACCGTGCGGGCCACCTCCTCCATGGAGTGGGAGACCAGGATGATGGTGGCATTGTTGGACTGGTGATAGTCCCGGATGTTGCCCAGGATGGACTCCACTCCCACAGGGTCCAGCCCGGCGGTGGGCTCGTCCAGAATGAGCACCCTGGGCTCCATGGCGATGACCCCTGCGATGGCCACCCGCCGCTTCTGGCCGCCGGAGAGCTCAAAGGGGGACTTTTCCAGCTGGTCGTCCCGCAGTCCCACGAAGCGGGCGGCCTCCCGCACCCGGCGGTCCACCTCCCCCTCGTCCAGCCCCATGTTTTTCGGGCCGAAGGAGATGTCCTTGTAGACGGTCTCCTCAAAGAGCTGGTACTCCGGGTATTGGAACACCAGCCCCACCTGGAACCGGGTCTGACGAGTGCGCTTGGCATCCGCCCAGATGTCCTCCCCCTGGAAGAGCACCTGGCCGGAGGTGGGCTTGAGCAGGCCGTTGAGATGCTGGATCAGGGTGGACTTGCCCGAGCCGGTGTGGCCGATGATGCCCAGGTATTCCCCGGCGTAGGCGGTGAAGTCCACTTCCAGCAGCGCCCCCCGCTCGAAGGGGGTGCCGGCGCTGTAAATGTGGGAGAGCTTTTTGGTCTCCAGAATTGCTTCCATCCGTTGTGTTCCATCCTTTTTCAGTGAAGTGGTGCACGCCCCGCGGGGTCGCGCCCGAAAATATCACAGTTACGGCAGGACGCCGGTCTGTTTTGCCAGATCATCCAGCTGGGCCTGGAGATGGCGGGCCTGCATCTCCAGCCGCTTGACCCGCTGCCGGAGGGAGACCAGACACACGACCGCCCACGCGGCGGCCAGAGCGGTCAGTCCCAGCAGTACCGTGGGAAAGCTGTCATCAAACATCTCCAGCAGCAGCCTGGGGGCAGAAAAGACCACCAGAAATGCGGCGATGCCCGCAAAGACCCGGGTGCTTCTCTCTGTACTGTTCATGGCTGGCTTCCTTTCTTTGATGCAGCGTTCAGCAGCTGACAGAGAGCCTGGGCGCACTCCTCGTCGCTGAGGGCGTCCAGGGGGACGTCCAGCCCCTCCTGCCGCAGTTCCCACAGCAGCTGAGTGGTGTCAGGGACGGTGAGCCCCACGGAGCGCAGGCCCTCCACGTCCTGGAACACCTGCCGCGGGGGGCCGTCGGCAATGACCCTGCCCTTGGTCATGACCACCAGCCGGTCGGCCTGGGCGGCCTCATCCATGTGGTGGGTGATCAGGACCACGGTGACCCCCTTCTTCCGGTTCAGATCCCGGATGGTGCGCAGCACCTCGGAGCGGCCGATGGGGTCCAGCATGGCGGTGGGCTCGTCCAGCACAATGCACCGGGGCTGCATGGCGATGACCCCGGCGATGGCCACCCGCTGCTTCTGACCGCCGGAGAGGAGATGGGGAGCGTGCTCCCGGAACTCATACATCCCCACCGCACGCAGGGCGTCGTCCACCCGCTCCCGGATCTCGGCGGGGGGGACCCCCAGGTTCTCCGGTGCGAAGGCTACATCCTCCTCCACCACGTTGGCGACGATCTGGTTGTCCGGGTTCTGGAACACCATGCCCACCGTGCGCCGGATGTCCAGCAGGCGGTCCTCATCCACAGTGTCGATGCCATCCACATACACTTTGCCGCCGCTGGGCAGGAGGATGGCGTTCATGTGCTTGGCGAGGGTGGATTTGCCGCTGCCGTTGTGGCCCAGAACAGCCACAAAAGTGCCCTCCTGGATGGACAGGTCCACCCCGTCCAGCACAACGGGGGCGACGCCCTCGGCGGAGGTGTAGGAGAAGCGGAGAGCTTCCGCGCGGATGATCGCGTCTTTCAATCAAAACACCCCTTGTTTTGAGTCAGGAATGAGAAGTTGGCAATTGAGAATTTTTTTTCGGGAGCTGGAGAGGGCGGCAGTGAACGGCCGCGCCCATAACTCCTAACTGGTCAAGATCTGCTCCAGCGCCCGGTGGCGCCGCAGGGGAGGACCAGGCCGCTCTCGGTGACGGGGAGGCCCAGCTCCTGGCTGTCGGTGCGGCCGCCGAATTTCCGGGAGAGCAGGGTCTCCAGGATATAGGTGACTACGCTGGGGGCCAGACCGGTGGTATAGGAGTTGAGGATCACGAACAGGGGCTGGTCGGACAGCACCCCCCGCACCAGCTCCACAAAGGGGTAGAGGTTCTCCTCCAGCCGCCACACCTCACCGGTGGGGCCCCGTCCGTAGCTGGGGGGGTCCATGATAATGGCATCGTACTGCCGGCCCCGGCGGATCTCACGTTCCACGAATTTGGCGCAGTCATCCACGATCCAGCGGATAGGAGCGTCCTCCAGTCCAGAGCTCCTGGCATTCTCCCGGGCCCAGGACACCATGCCCCGGGCGGCGTCTACATGGCACACGCTGGCCCCGGCGGCGGCGCAGGCCACCGTGGCTCCGCCGGTGTAGGCGAACAGATTGAGCACCCGGATGGGCCGTCCCGCCCGCCGGATCTGCTCTTGGGCAAAGTCCCAGTTGGCCGCCTGCTCCGGGAAGAGGCCGGTGTGCTTGAAATTCATGGGCTTGATGTTGAAGGTGAGGCCGCCGTAGCGGATGGTCCAGCGCTCCGGCATGTCCTTCTTCTCCCACTGCCCCCCGCCGGAGGAGGAGCGGGCATACCGCCCGTGGGGATGCTTCCAGCCCCGATGGGTCCGGGGCGTGTTCCAGATGGCCTGGGGGTCTGGCCGTACCAGCAGCTGGTCCCCCCAGCGCTCCAGCTTCTCCCCACGGCCGCAGTCGATGAGCTCATAGTCCGTCCACCGGTCGGAAACCCACATAACAGGCACACACCTCTCTGGATAAGATCACTTCAAAATAAAACTATAATAGTATATCATCCGCCTCCCCCTCCGTCAATGAAAAGGGAGGGGAAATTCCCCCGTTTTTGTGGAGAAAAGGGGAGGAGAGGAGTGGCTTTTTTCCAAAACAGAGGGCCAGGGTTGTGTTTTTCCTCCGCCTGTGATAGAATCAGACAAAGTCAGACAAAACCATCCGCTCCCGTCCGGGGACGGAGAAAACGAGGTGCCCCAT
Organism: Clostridium phoceensis; assembly: GCF_001244495.1. NCBI lineage: Bacteria > Bacillati > Bacillota > Clostridia > Eubacteriales > Clostridiaceae > Clostridium > Clostridium phoceensis. The sequence goes on from NZ_LN866274.1 coordinate 1,198,241, forward strand.
GGACCATCAGTTCAGAAACGCCGTCTTCGGCGGCTTTAACCGGCAGGATGTGCTGGATTATTTGGAGACCCTGGCCCGGGAGAATGCCCAGAAGCGCCAGGAGCTGGAGCAGAGCATCGGCCGGGCCGAAGGGGAGCGGGACGAGCTCTGCGCCCAGAAGCAGGCGCTGGAGGAGCAGAAGCGGGCCCTGGAGGGGGAGAAGGAAGAACTGCTGCGCAGCGTGCAGCGCAGTCAAAGCGAACTGGCCGCCCTCCGCACCCAGCTGGGCGAGCGGGAGCAGACCGCCCGACAGACGCAGCAGGCCCTGGAGGAGAGCCGCCGGGAGGCGGAGGCGCTGCGGGAGCAGGTGGCCCGGCTGGAGCCGGACGCGGCTGCCTACGCCGCGGTGAAGGACCGCTCCGCCGGGGTGGAGCTGGAGGCCCACCGCAGGGCCCAGGGGGTGCTGGACCAGGCCAACAGCCAGGCCCGGCATCTGCGCCAGCAGATGGAGCAGTGGATGACCCGGGTGGGCCGGGAGTACGACGCCCTGCGCACCGAGGTGGAGGCCACTATCTCCCACGCCGCCGATCAGCTGGACAAGGCGGGAAAGTGCCTGGAGCAGGTGTCCACCCTGCTCTCCGACCAGGACGTGGCTCTGGAGGAGCTCTCCCGTGCCTATGACAGCACCGCCCCGGACAAGGTGCCCGCCCCGGTTCCGCTGGAAGAGGAGCCCTGAGCTCTCTGTCGTGTGACGCTGCGCCCGGCACACCGCTCTCCTCCAGCCTTTCCCCTGGGGGAAGGTAGCGCGGCGTATGCCGAGACGGATGAGGGGGCGTCTTTTCGCCGGGCCGATCAATATAGGACGGGAGAGTCTGAGATTTGCACCTGTCCGCCCCGGTCACTGAATGATCTCATGTGGGAAAAAACAGACCGCGGGAGCCGTATTTCCTGATAGGCCCGCTTTCTGCGCTCCTCATTTGACAAAGGGGGAGGGCTGTGCTATACTGTCACCGATTTTAAGAAAAGGGTGGTGGCTTGATGTCGGCGATCCGCTGAAAACAGGACAAGAAAGACCTGGTTCTCATCTTTTGCTGGGATGGGCCGTCTTGCTGTGCCTATTTTGCGGATCGATCATCAAGCTGTCTCCGAAGGGAGGGGGAGCTTTGCCGCGCCTGTCAGGCGGCAGGGTCCCCTAAGCAGCCGGAGGGATGGCTGCTGCCGCAATATGGGAAAACGGATGGCCCGGGACCAGCGGGGCCATCCATTTTTTGTTGTCCTGAACAGAAGACGTGCAGGCCGGCCGTGCCGGCACTGTCATGATATTTGATGAGATGAGGGACCAAACCATGAATCGGGAACATAAAAGACAGAAATACGAAAAAGGATATTATAAGACCCACCCCTGTACAGACAGCTTCACCTGCAAGGCGTGCGGCCGCCTGGTGGTATCGGATGGGGCCGGGAGCGGCCACCGGAACCACTGCCCCAACTGCCTGTCCAGCCTCCACCTGGACAACGAACCGGGAGACCGGGCATCAGACTGCGGCAGCGTCATGGATGCGGTGGCGGTGTGGGTGAGGAAGAACGGGGAATGGGCAGTGATCCACCGCTGCCGGCGCTGCGGCGCACTGAGTTCCAACCGCGTGGCGGCGGACGACAGCCCCATGAAGCTCATGTCCATCGCCATGAAGCCCCTGTGCCTCCCGCCCTTTCCGTTAGAGAGGATCGAGGAGCTGACTGAGCTGATGGGTGGAACGATTTGAGGAAAACGCGAAGGACGCCGCGGGCTCAGCCCACGGCGTCCTCTTTTTTCATCAGGCGTAGAGAAAGTTGGCCAGCATGACGGACAGCTCCCCCCGGGTGACGGCCCCCTCGGGGTCCAGCCGCCCGTCTGGCTGTCCGGCCAGGATGCCCTGCTCCAGGGCCCAGGCCACGGCGGCAGCCCCCTCCCCGGAGAGCTCTCCGCCGTCCGGATAGGCCATCAGTGCCCCGGTGTCCGTCAGGGCCTCGGCACCCAGAGTGAGGGCAAAGCGGTAGAGGACCAGGGCCACGTCCTCCCGGGTCATGTCCTGCTGGGGCAGGAGCGCATCCTCACGGACCAGCCCGGCGGAGAGGGCGAAGTTGGCCCCGCCGGCATACCACGCCCCGTCCCAGGGACCGGACAGCTGGGGGGCGCCGGCCACCTGCCAGAGCACGGTGAGCAGCTCCGCCCAGGTCACACCGCTGTCCGGGCGGAAGTTGCCGGCCTCATCCCCGGAAAAGAGGCCGGAGGAGGCGCAGGTCAGGGCGTAGCGGGCAGACCAGTGGCCCGTCAGGTCGGGAAAGGACAGACCGCAGATCTCCCGATAGAAATACTGCTCCACCGCCTCCAGGACATCCTGAGCGGCACCGGGCTGGAGCATGTCTGTGAGACCCGCCTGAGCGACGGCGTCCCGGTAGCCGGCTGTGTCTGTCTGGGCCACCAGGGCCAGATAGGTGTCGGCGGCGGCATCGAAGTCCTCCGCGGAGTCCACAAGGAGCTCCAGGGAATTGAGAACAGAAGTCACATAGCTGATGGTGTAGCAGGGCTGTTCAAACAGCTGGGAGTTGGCGGCCCAGTCATAGGCATCCTCCCCGCCGATGGAGTAGAGGAAGCCGTAGGACTCCGAGATAGAGCGGTAGAGCCGGTTCATCCCGGACACCGTGAGGCCGTCCGCCTGATAGACCGCCTGCTCAAACTCGTCGTACATGCAGAAGTACAGCATCCCCAGCAGGTCGGAGAGAATGGCCGCCCGGTAGGCGTCCCCGCCCGCCTGGCCCGCCAAGCTGTCAGCAAAGGTGAGGTACAGGGCCTCCAGCCCCTGAGAGTGGGTCTCGGCCACGTCGTAGCAGAACTGCTCATCCTCAGCCAGGCAGTGGTTGGCGAAGTGGCCGAACTCGTGGATCAGGGTCTTTACGTCCAGATAGCTGCCCTGGGCGGAGCTGAGGATATAGGCAGAGCGATAGGCGGGCAGGCTGACAGTGACGCCCAGCGTGCTGGAGCTGGCCAGTATGTCCAGATCGTAGAGACCGTTGTCCCGCATATAGCCGTACAGTTCCCTGTATTCGCTGGAGACTGCATCCATATAGGGCTCCACAGCGTCCAGCACCTCCTCCTGGGTCATGTCCTCCAGGGAGGAGAGCCGGACGGGGGACAGGGAGCTGAGGCGGGACTGGGCGATCAGCAGTTCGGACTCCAGACGGGGCAGAAGGGCCTTGACCGCGCGATGGAGGAGGGCGGTCTCCTCCGGCGTATAGTCCCGACCATAGACAGTCTGATAGGCGTACTGGACATAGTCATCATAGCCCTTGGAGGCGGCGTACTGATTGCGCACCTTTACCAGCTCCAGGTAGATAGGGGCGAGGACCCCATTGCGGACGGCGGCCAGCTCCCCCACCAGGGTCAGATAGGCATCCTCCTCCAGTGAGCCCACCAGATAGGCGGCGTCCGCCTGGGCACGGGTCCAGGTCCTGCCGCCGGACTGGACAGAGGGCTCCTGGACCACCGCCTCCCAGTATTCGTTGACCAGAGCAGTCTCACGCTCCAGCAGGGCCAGCTCCTCCCGCGTATTGGGAGAGGTGGACAGGAGGGACTGAGCCTGCCCCTCCCTCAGCAGTCCGGCCAGAACGGAGCCGTAGGCGCTGTTCAGCACCTCCTGGACGGCGGAGAGGTAGTCGCTCTCCGCCTGACCGCAGACGGAGCTGTAACGGACATACTCCTGGGTGCAGGAGGCGGGGGAGCGCATATAGTCCAGGGAGCAGAAGTAGTACTCGGTGAGCAGCTCGTTGAAGCGGTCCGTCATCCTGGACAGCAGAGAGAGGACCGAGCGCTCTGAGGCATCCTCCCCCCGAACGGCGGTCAGAAGTGCCTGACGGGCCGCATCAAAGCTGCTGGGGTCGGCGGGGCTCCAGTCCTGGGCCGAGGCGGGGACCGGCTCCGGGAAGTCCGGGAAGAACTCGGTCTCCCGGGCCAGGGCCGCCGGAGCGAGCAGCGAGACAGACAGAAGGAGGGAGAGCAGGAGTGGCAGAAGACGGCCGCACTTCATAGAGATGCCTCCAATACAGACGATTTTGGGCCCGGAAGCCTGTCTCCATCCTATCATATCCGGGGTGGAAAGACAAGCGCCAGGCCAAGGGGCAGAGCTGAAAAATACGCCGCGGAAGGGGAAAACAGCGTCAAAAAGGCCCGCTCCCGTATGAGAGATGTCACACGGGAGCGGGCCGGGGGCTGATGGTCCGGGGGCGGCTCAGACGGAGACCGGATCCATCTCAACGGTCAGCTGCTCCATCAGGTCCACCACGTCGGCGCCGGCGGGGGGCTGGGTCTGGGGCTGGGTGCTGGAGGCGGAGTAGGTGCCGTCCATCGTCACGGTGTAGGTGAAGCCGGGAATGGAGACGCCGGAGGCCTCGTCGATGACGGCGGGCGTGCTCATCTCCATGGTCATAGCCAGCTCTTTGCCCTTCATGGAGGCGTCCACGGACACAATGGCCCCCTCCTGGTCCGCCTTCATGGTCATGGAATAGCCGGTGACCTTGGAGTCGAAGGTGAACAGAGTAAAGGTGATGTCCATGTCCTCCGCCTGGGTGGTGGAGATATAAGTGGTCCCCTTCTGCTCCAGGGCACTGTCGGAGAACATGCTGTTATAAAGAGCCAGGAGATCACGAGTGGTCATGGAGGCGGAGGTGAGGGGGACCTCCCGCAGGATAAGGGCCAGAGAGTCGGCAAAGCTCATGTCCTGAGCGGCCCGGGCCATGAGCAGGAGGTCGGTGTAGTCCAGGCCGGTCTGGAGGGAGAGCTGGTCCATCATGGACTTCAGATCCATCTTAAACCACAGGCCGGTGACGCTGGGATCGGACATCTGGGTCAGTGCATCGGAGGAAAAGTAGAACAGGCCCTCCTCCAGGTCGCCCCGCAGTTCCAGGTCGATGGGATCGATCTGGGCGGATACCTCAGCATCAGGAGCGGACAGTTCCATATCCAGCTCTGTGCTGAACTGGAAGGCGGAGCTGTCGCTCTGGAGCATGGAGTAATCTCCCTGGATGCCGCCGGTCATGAGGGAGGAGAGCTCCATCTCCACTGCCAGACTGCCCTCCACCTTGCAGGTGCCGCCGGTCAGATCCCGGGTGTACTCCAGATACCGGTCCATCATGGCGTAGGTCTCGGAGTTGGCGGCCAGGATGGCATCTACGTCGTCGATGATGACAGTAGAAGTCTGGGCATCCCAGCCTACGTTGTACCCCAGGGCACCGGCCACCAGTCCCACGGGGACGTAGGTGCGGGAGGAGGCGGCGTCGATGAAGGGAGCGGCATCGGTGGTGATGGTGTCCGTCTCAGCGGCGTTCTCCTGCCCACGGGTCACAGTGAGCTCCTTCTGGTCGATGGTCAGGGTGATGGAGGTGTCATCCTTGGCCGCGGTGACACTGCGGGTGGCGGCGTCCCAGGTGATATCCCCCTGGGCGAAGCCCAGGGCGTCAAAGGTCTCCACCATGGGCAGGAAAGAACGGCCGTCCTTCAGCAGGGGGGCGGCGTCGGTAAAGGTGACGGCCTCCCCATTGACCAGGACGGAGAAATCCCCCTCCTGGGCCGCGGAGGCGGGCAGGCAGAGCGCCAGAAGCAGGGCGCCGGCGCACAGGGCGGTGCGGAACGCGCGGTTTAACATGACAGATCCACTCCTTAAAATTGACATGGGCCGCCAGGCGGCCCGAAAGCCGAGCTTTTTTCCGGTCTCAATATAGCATATCCGGGGGGAAAAGACAAGGAGCGAGAGGGAGAAGGAAGAAAAAATCCGGCGCGGGCCCGCAGGTCCGCGCCGAAAAAAGGAGGAATAGGGGAGAAATCAGGCGTCGATGACCTCGCCGGTGAGCACCTCCCGGCTGTCCACGGTGAGCTGTCCATCCCGGCAGTCCACGGTGATGCGGGAGCCGGGCTCCACCTGGTCGGCAATGATCTTCTTGCTGATAAGGGTCTCCACCGTATGCTGGAGATAGCGGCGCAGGGGCCGGGCGCCGTAGATGGGGTCGTAGGCGCTGGCAATGATCTCCTCCTTGGCCGCGGGGGTGAGGACCACGGTGAGCTGTTTGTCCTCCAGCCGGCGGTTCAGGTCGGCGGCCATCAGATCGATGATATGGGTCACGTTGTCCTTTGTCAGGGGCTTGTAAAACACGATCTCATCCAGCCGGTTGAGAAACTCCGGGCGGAAGGACCGCTTGAGCAGATCGCTGACCTGCTCCCGGGCCTCCTGGCTGATCTCCCCCCGGCTGTCGATGCCGTCCAGCAGGAACTGGCTGCCCAGGTTGGAGGTAAGAATGATGATAGTGTTCTTGAAATCCACGGTGCGGCCTTGACTATCTGTAATACGGCCGTCGTCCAATACTTGGAGTAATATGTTGAACACGTCCGGGTGGGCCTTTTCCACCTCATCAAAGAGGATAACGGAGTAGGGTTTCCGCCGCACCGCTTCAGTGAGCTGGCCGCCTTCCTCATAGCCCACATATCCGGGAGGAGCCCCGATGAGCCGGGACACGGAGAATTTCTCCATATACTCGCTCATGTCGATGCGAACCAGGTTCTTCTCGCTGTCGAACAGGGCCTCAGCCAAGGTCTTGGCCAGTTCGGTCTTACCAACGCCGGTGGGGCCCAGGAACAGGAAGGAGCCAATGGGCTTGTTGGGGTCAGCGATGCCAGCCCGGCTGCGGAGGATGGCCTCGGACACCAGGCGTACCGCCTCGTCCTGACCCACCACCCGCTGGTGGAGGATGTCCTCCAGGTGAAGCAGCTTCTCACGCTCCCCCTCCATGAGCCGGGAGACGGGGATTCCGGTCCACCGCTCGATGATGCGGGCGATCTCCTCCTCGGTGACCTTGTCCCGTAGCAGGGAACGCTGCCGCCCCTCATTGGCGATCTGCTCCTCCGCCTCCAGGGCCTTTTTCAGCTCGGGGATGCGGCCGTACTGGAGCTGGGCGGCCCGCTCCAGGTCGTACTCCCGCTGGGCCTTCTCCAGCTGGGCGTTGGCCTCCTCCAGCTCCTCCCTGAGCTTCTGGACCTTGCCAATGGCGTTCTTCTCGTTCTCCCACTGGGCTTTCTTGGCGTTGAACTCATCCCGCATGTCGGAGAGCTCCTTCTGGATCTCCGACAGATGCTCCTGGGACAGCTTATCTGTCTCTTTTTTCAGAGCGGCCTCCTCGATCTCGTGCTGGATGATCTTCCGCTGGATGACGTCCAGCTCGGTGGGCATGGAGTCGATCTCGGTGCGGATCATGGCGCAGGCCTCATCCACCAGATCGATAGCCTTGTCGGGGAGGAAGCGGTCAGTGATATAGCGGTTGGAGAGAGTGGCGGCGGCGATGATGGCCCCGTCGGTGATCTTGACGCCGTGATAGACCTCGTACCGCTCCTTCAGGCCGCGGAGGATGGCGATGGCATCCTCCACCGTGGGCTCATTCACCATGACAGGCTGGAAGCGGCGCTCCAGAGCGGCGTCCTTTTCAATATACTGCCGGTACTCGTTGAGGGTCGTGGCGCCGATACAGTGCAGCTCTCCCCGAGCCAGCATGGGCTTGAGGAGATTGCCCGCATCCATGGAGCCCTCCGTCTTGCCCGCCCCTACGATGGTGTGCAGCTCGTCGATAAAGAGGATGATACGCCCCTCGGACTTCTTCACCTCATTGAGGACGGCCTTCAGCCGCTCCTCAAACTCGCCCCGGTACTTGGCCCCGGCGATGAGGCTGCCCATATCCAGGGAGAAGATGGTCTTGTCCTTCAAACTGTTGGGCACGTCTCCCTTCACGATCCGCTGGGCCAGTCCCTCGGCAATGGCGGTCTTACCCACGCCGGGCTCCCCGATAAGGACGGGATTGTTTTTGCTCTTGCGGGAGAGGATGCGGATGACATTGCGGATCTCGTCGTCCCGGCCGATGACCGGGTCCAGCTTGTTCTGGCGGGCCCGTTCCACCAAGTCGGTGCCGTACTTCTTCAGGGCGTCATAGGTCTCCTCAGGGTTGTCACTGGTGACCCGCTGGTTGCCCCGGACAGAGGTCAGGGCCTGCATCACTTTTTCCCGGGTGACGTTGTAGGTGCGGAACAGCTCCTTCAGGGCGCTGTTGGCACTGTCCAGCAGGCCCAGCAGGATGTGCTCCACAGAGATATACTCATCCTTCATGGACGCCGCGGCGGACTCGGCGGATTTCAGGGCACGGTCTACGTCCTGAGCCACATAGACCTTGTCCGCCTCCCGGCCTCCACCGGAGACCCGGGGCAGCTTCTCCACCTCGTGCTGGACGGCGGCCTGGAAGCTGGGGAGGGTCAGGCCCATATTGGTGAGCAGCTGGGGGATCAGCCCCTCGCCGTCCTGGACCAGCGCCATGAGCAGATGGGCCTGCTCGATCTGCTGGTGCCCGTACTCCAGGGCGATGTCTTGGGCGCCCTGAATGGCGGCCAGCGATTTCTGGGTAAATTGATTCATATTCATAAAAGGAACACCTCCTAGATCCGATCTATATTGATTCTTAAAATTTAGCACTCAATAAACTTAACTGCTAAAATTAGTATAGAGCCATTGGACAAGATTTGCAAGTCTTTTTTCAAGTTTCCATACTTTTGTGTGCTGCGTCCTGCAGGGGCACACAAACTGAAAATTGAGTTTTGGAAGAAACGCGATTTGGAAAAGAGTCAGGCGGAGCCGGCGTACCGGCTCCGCCTGACCGCAGCTGGGGAGACCTCACTGGATCTGGATCTTGTGGCACTGGGGAAGGACCTCCTGCCGCTTGGGCAGAATGAGCTCCAGCACCCCGTCCTGATAGGAGGCCCGGATGGCGTCCTCCTGGATGCCGTCCAGGGTGAAGGACCGGGAGAAGCTGCCGGTGCGGCGCTCCCGGCAGATGTAGTTGTCGGCGGCGGTGCGGTCATCGGCCTGGTGCTTGGCGGAGATGGTGAGCACGCCGTCCTTTACATCCAGATCGATGTCCTCCTTGCGGAAGCCGGGCAGGTCGGCCTGGAGCAGGTAGTGGGCACCCTCGTCCCGGATATCAGTGCTGAAGACCGGCGTGCGGCGGCCGCTCTCGCCGAACATGCTGCGCTCCAACTCGTCAAACAGATCCATCATGCTGCTGTTGCTGCGGCGGGTGTAGGGGATCATATACATAAGTCAAAACTCCTTTCGGTCCCGGGCGGAGCATCCTCCGGCCCGGGCCTCTCTGAACTTTGGCTTTATTATAGTGAGGGATTATGAATTTTTTGTTACACAGATGTGTCACAAGTGTAAATATTAGCACTCAATAAATAAGAGTGCTAATATTTTGCAGAAAGGCTCCCCTTGTATTGGCGAAAAACGGGTGGTATAATTGTCATACAATTAAAATAAGGAGGGCACCCCATGAAGATATTAGTTTTTGGCCCCAGAGACCGCTATGACGTGTACCGGCCCCCATTTGCGGATGAGATGCCGGTGGAGCTGGTGTTCCGCCGCCCGGACCAGACCTATGTCCAGGCGGCCCAGGAAAATGCGGACGCGAGGATCATTTTTGTGGATGCCATCACGGATGTGGGTCCCGATGTGATGGACCAGCTTCCAGAGCTGAAGATGATCCACTCTGAGGGTGTAGGGTACAACTGCATCGACTGCCAGGCCGCCCGGGAGCGGGGGATCTATGTGTGCAACAATAAGGGGTGCAACGCGGAATCGGTGGCGGAGCACACCATCATGCTGATGCTGATGGCTCTGCGCTTCGGCATCCCTGGACACAACGCGGTCATCCAGGGGCAACAGATCCAGATGAAGCAGAAGGCCATCGCCGCCCACGCCCCCGGCCTGTTCCAGTGTGCGGTGGGGTTGGTGGGCTTTGGAGACACCGCCCAGGCCACCGCCCGGCGGCTGGCCAGCTTCGGCTGCAAGCTATACTATTACACCCGCCACCGCCGTCCGCCTCAGGTGGAGGAGGACTTTGGGGTGACCTATCTGCCTCTGGAGGAGCTGACCGCCCAGTGCGACATCATCTCGCTCCACTGCGCGGTCACCGACGAGACCCGGGAGATGGTGGATGGGGCCTTCCTGGCCCGGATGAAGCCCAACTCCATCTTGGTCAACTGCGGCCGGGGCGACCTGGTGGACAACCAGGCCCTGCGGAAGGCACTCATAGACGGGACCATCCGGGGCGCGGCGCTGGATACTATTTTCCCGGAGCCCACCCCCGGCGACCACCCTCTGGTGGACCTGCCGCCGGAGGTCAGAGATCGGGTGGTTTACAGCTCCCACCTGGGGGGCAGCTCCGGGGGGGCTTTTGCCAAGGCGCATCTGACCATGTGGACCAACGCCCGGCATATTTTGAACGGAGAGCGGCCCACCAACGTGGTCAACGGGCTGTAAGAGGGGGGACGGCATTATGATCCGGGCTCTCCGTCCGGAGGATCTGGACCAGGTGATGCAGATCTGGCTGGACGCCAACCTGGAAGCCCACTGCTTTCTTCCTGAGAGCTATTGGTGTGACCATATGGAGGAGGTGCGGGCGGTGCTGCCCGCCGCCCAGGTGTTCGTCTATCAGGACTGGGAGGGGCTCCAGGGCTTTGCGGGACTGACCGGCGACTATCTGGCGGGGCTCTTCGTCCGGCGTGCCGCCCGGTCCAGGGGGATCGGGCGGGCGCTGCTGGAGCGGGCCAAGGAGGGGCGGGAGAGCCTGACACTCCATGTGTACCGGGAGAACAGCCCGGCGGTCCGCTTTTACCAGCGGGAGGGCTTTGCCATCCGGGCCGCGGAGCGGGAGGAGAACACCGGCCGGGAAGAGTACCATATGGAATGGCGCAGGGGAGGACAGCACCTTCCACCGCGGCGCGGGGAGCCTTGATCCGCTAAGACCCCGCTGCCCCGGGAGCAGGTCCGCAGCTCCGCTTGACACCGGGCGTCCGGGGATGGTAAGATGGGGAAAAGCTGGCATGGGACGGGAGGAGAGCTTATGGCAGAGGAGCTGTTTGGCGGACAGGATGTGGGGGCCACGCCCTCTTATAAAGAACAGGCATACCGCCTGATCAAGGAGGCGATCCTCTTCAACCGGTTTCGGGTAGGGGCCATCTACTCCCAGGACGACATCTGCAAGGAGCTGGGTATCAGCCGAACCCCGGTGCGGGAGGCTCTGCTGGAGCTCCAGAAGGACGGCTATGTCTCCTTCTCCCGGGGCAAGGGGGTGCAGGTGGTGCCGGTGTCTGACCGGGACGCCCGGGACATCCTGGAGACCCGGATGTATATCGAGTGCATCAACGCGAAGCTGGCGGCGAACCGTGCTGCCCAGCGGGACCTTCAGGCCATGCGGGAGAGCCTGGACCGCCTCCGGGACCAGCTCTCCACCAGGGATGGGCAGCACCTGTACCGCCTGGACCACATCTTCCACCGGGCAGTGGCGGCGGCCACTCAGAACCGCCTGCTCTACCGGGAGTGCGAGCTGCTCCTGGACCACTATCTCCGGTTTGAGGTCAAGTCGGTGTATAACAACTCCATCGACGCCAAGATCGTCTTTGATGAGCATGTGGCCATCTGCGATGCCATCGCGGAAGGGAGCGCCGAGCGGGCAGAGCAGGCCATGGCCCGACACCTGACCAACTCCTACCGCCGCACCGTCAGCCGTTTCTGGGCGGAATAGTGGAAGAAAACATGGACGGCCGTGTCCCGGGAGGATGCGGCCGTTTGACCTGTCTGAATATGTAAATATATCCCATATAAAATGTTTTCAACCAGAGCTCGAAAAAGTTCTTGACATTGCCCCTAAAATATCTTATGATAAGGCCATAAAACAAGTGTATTGGAGAGCGAACAGAATAGCGGTTCTGCGCGCTCTCCTTTTTTAGAACTCAAGTAATATATTACATATTTAATAAAATAGGAAAAATGTAATATGTTGCAAAGGGAGGGCACAGGCAGGTTTGAGCAGCTGCGGTGGGCGGTATCTGTTCCGCATCCGGAGGCGGGGCGGCACCGGCATCCGCTGCAAATAAACAAAAGGGAGAGAGAACCGTATGTTAATCGCAACATGGATCGTGACCTTTGTCATTATCGTGGGGATCGGTGTCTGGTCCGGCACCAAGATCAAAAGTGCCAACCAGTGGTCGGGCGGTGACAAGACCATGGGCCCCCTGACTCTGGGCTGTGTCTTTGCCGCCTGGCAGATTGGCGGCATGGCCGTGGTAGGGGCGGCTCAGAACGGCTACACCCTGGGCATCTCCGGGGCCTGGTACTCCATCGCCGGCTCCTTCTACTTCATCGCGCTGGCCCTGTTCGCCAAGCTGATCCGCAACAACATGCCCGGCGACTCGGTGCCCATCTATCTGCAAAAGCGCTTCGACACCAAGACCAGCCGCCTGTACTCCTACGCCTGGATCGTCTACGGCTTCCTGTACATCCCCTATCAGCTCAAGACCGTGGCTTCCATCATCCAGATCGCCATCCCCGGTCTGAACATCACGCTGGCCATGCTCATCGGCCTGACCATCGCCGTGATCTACACCAGCTTCTCCGGCATGCGGGGCATGTCCGCTGTGGGGCGCATCGTATGCTTCGGCATCTACATCCTGCTCATTGCCTTCGTGCTCATGACGCTGCCCAAGTTCGGCGGCTTCACCGTGATGCTCTCTGAACTTCCCGCAGAGTACTCCTCCATGGGCAATATGCCCACCCAGCGCATCATCGCCTGGATCCTGGGCGGCTGCCTGTCCACCGCAGTGATGCAGTCCGTGCTCCAGCCCCTGCTGGCCGCAAAGAGCGCTTCCGCCGCCCGCACCGGCTCTATCCTGGGCTATGTGCTGGCTGCCCCCATCTGCCTGCTCACCGCCACCTGCGGCATCTTTGCCAAGGCGTCCGGTGCGGACCTGGGCGACGGTGCCACCGCATTTGCCTACTCCATCAAGACCTTCAGCAATCCGGCTTTCGCTGGGATCATTTTTGCCTTTGCCACCATGATCATCGCGGCTACCATGGCCACCATGATGCTGGCCACAGGCACCATCATTACCAATGTCTATAAAAACGACATCAATCCCAACGTGGACGACGCCAAGCTGCTGAAGCTGTCCAAGATCATCACTTTCGTCTTTGCCTACCTGACTCTGATCCCTGCGGTCATCATGCCCAGCGCCGCCCTCACCAACCTGTTCCTCACCCTGCAGCACGTGGCCGCCGCCCCGGTGAGCTTCGCCATCCTGGTGGGCCTGACTTGGAAGCGCTGCACCCGGCAGGGGGCCTTCTGGGCCATGGCCAGCGGCATGGTGGTAGGTGTGGCCTGGATGCTGCTGGGCCTGACCGACACACTGGAGGCGGTCTACCCCACAGTGCTGGTCAGCTATACAGTGGGTGTTGTGGTATCTCTGGCGACCAGTAAAAAGACGCATGGTTTGGCGAAGGAATAATGGAATCCGAACAAGACTCGATGAAAACACTGTCCGGCGCGGCCGGGAAGGGAAGCGGATCAAGTATGAGTGAAGCAAAGAAGCAGCAGTACATGTGGCCCTCGCGGTGGAGCAAGCCCTCCGCCCACGGGGACTGCGGAGCGGTCAGCTGCAACAATATCTATGCCACCCGGGCGGGGTTGGAGATGCTGCGGGCCGGAGGGAACGCCTTTGACGCCGCCGTGGCGGTCTCTCTGACCCTCTCTGTGGTGGAGCCCCACCACTCCGGCATCGGGGGCGGCTGTTTCAGCCTGCTGTACTCCCAGCGGGATCAGAAGGTCTTGGCACTGGACGCCCGGGGCGTGGCTCCCGCCAAGGCGGGGGAGGACCTGTTCCTCAAGGATGGAGAGGTCCAGGACGAGTGGAAGGACCTGGGGGGCCAGTCGGTAGCCATTCCGGGGCTGCTGAGAGCCATGGAAACCATGCTGCGGGAGTACGGCACTATGACGCTGGCGCAGGCGGCGGCTCCCGCCATCCGCTGTGCCCGGGAGGGCTTCGGCACCAGTTATACCGGAGAGCTCACCATGGAGGACGACTCGGTCCGGCGGAAGCTGGATCTTTCACCCCAGTTCCGGCGGCTGTATCTGAAGCCGGACGGGAGCCGCTACCGCTTCGGTGAGAAGCAGGTGAACTCTGAGCTGGCCGGCCTGCTGGAGCTGGTGGCGGCGGAGGGGGCGGACGCCTTTTACACCGGGCCGGTGGCCCGGAAAATGGTGGAGCAGATCAACCAGCGGGGCGGGTGCTTTACCCTGGAGGACCTGAGCCGATATCAGCCCAAGTACCGTACCCCGGTGAAGACCACCTACCGGGGACTGGAGGTGGCGGCCTTCGCGCCGCCCAGCGGCGGATGCGCCGTGGTGGAGATGCTGAACATTCTGGAGCACAGCGATCTGGCCGCCATGGGACACAACACCGCCGCCTCCATCCATGCCATCGCGGAGGCCATGAAGCTGGGCTTTGCGGACCGAAGCGTGGCTCTGGGCGATCCCGACTTCGTCCAGGTGGACGTGGAGCGGCTGACCAGCAAGGCCCATGCGGCGGAGCGGTATGCCCTCTCATCACCGGAGACGGCGGGGGAATACGCTCCGGCGGAGGGGATCGAGGCCAAGGAGTACCCGGGAAACACCTCTCACTTTGCGGTGATGGACCGCTTTGGGAACGCGGTCTCCCAGACCCAGACTGTACGGGACTGGTTCGGCTGCGGGATCGTGGTGGACGGCTGCGGCTTTGTGCTCAATAACGCCATGTCCGACTTCAGCGCCAAGCCGGGCGCACTCACCAGCCAGGGACTGACCTATGGGAGCGCCAACAGCATCCAGGGGGGGAAGACGCCTCTGTCCTCCATGGCCCCCAGCATGGTGTTCAAGGACGGACGGCCCTATCTGGCCATCGGCGCGGCGGGCGGTCCCCGGATCATCACCGGAACCCTCCAGGGGATCGTCAACGCGGTGGACTTTGGGATGCTGCCGGAGCAGCTGGTCCGCCAGCCCTACCTCAACTGCCTGACCCGGGAACAGGGGCTGGAGCTGGAGTTCGGGATCTCAGAGGACACCATCCGGCTTCTGGAACAGAAGGGGCACCGGCCGGTGCGGGTCCCGGTGGACCAGGCCATGAGCACCATGCTCAACAGCGTCATGTATGTGGACGGGGAGTACCACGCTGCCGGCACCCAGCGGGTGGACGGCTGCGGCGGAGCCCTTCTCTCTGACGGGCATATGGTGCTGGACGGGATCAGTCAGGAGGATTGAGCGGCCTGCCTGAAGCATCAAAAAGCGAAAAGAGAAAAATGGTCAGCAGAATTTCTGCTGACCATTTTTTGATATTGGGAATCAATAAAGAGAAGGGACGGTGCGTACCGGGGCCAGAACCTGGCACAGGGGACTCACTGTGCAGAGGGCTCTCCGATCTGGACATGGGGCAGGGCCAGACAGGGATTTTGCAGCGTAGTCCACACCTCGCGGTCCTCTACCACGCAGAGGGTGGTGGAAACGGTGGTGGCGGGGACGCCCTCGTGGGGATGACGGCAGATACAGTTCGGCTCGTTGGTGTGGTCTGACATGATGCGGTAGAGATCCTGGAACCGGAGGGAGCCGTAGCGCTCTTCCACCATCTGGGCAATGCGGTCATAGCGCTTGTGAGTGGAGGGGTAGTTCTCCTCCGGGGGATTGAAATGGCTGAGCTGGTCACTGACCACGTGGTTGGTGCGGAAGAGGACCCCCCTGCCCTCATCCTTTTCCACATAGATCTCGTCGGAGGTCATCTCGATGACATAGGCCTCTGTGGGGTCGGCGGCAATGACGTTCAGGCCGTTCATACGGGGGGCGGTGCGGCAGAACTCCACCGCTTGGGCGGCGGTCCTGCAGGAGGAGAGGAGGACCCGCACATTGAGGAAGATATCGGCCTCCTCCACCCGGTCGATGCGGGTGGGGTCCTTCTCTGTCCAGAAGCCGGTGGTGGTCACAGCCAGACCATGGCTGTTGATGCCTACAGCGGGATAGGTGAGGATACCGGCCCCGCCCACCTCGATGATCTCCTGGCCGTCGGGGTAGATGTGGCGGACCAGAGCCTGCTCCATGGGCATGCCCATGTCCCGGTTCTTGATGATGTAGGTGCATCCGTCAGCGGCAGCCTGTCCCCGGACACAGAGCATGCTGCATTCCTGCGTGATGTGACGGAAGGACTCACAGAGGAAATAGGCGGGGATGTTCAGCAGCAGGATGTCGTCAAGGGGCAGACCGCTGCCTTGGGCGATGCCCTGGAGCTCCTCGTACATCTCAGGCCGCTGCTCCTGGAAGAAACGGAGGTTTTGGTTCACAAAGGCCTGATAGGCCTGGAGGTCCACCTTCTCCTGCTCCAGCTTCCGGTGGACGGAAGCCAGGTTGCGGCGGATGGCGTCAGAGAGCTCCTGCCCCTGCTGGACGCCCTGCTCGAAGGGCGTGCCGCTCACTTGGCAATAGGCGTGCTGATATTGGGAATTCATACAGAAATACCTCCTTAAGACTGAGACTGTCCGCACAGCAGGCAGCTGCAGATATGTCCGTTCTGCGTGATGTCCCTGGCTTCCGGGACGGCAGAGGCACACTCTGCCATGGCGGCAAAGCATCTGGGGTGGAAGGGGCAGCCGCTGGGGACGGCGATGGGGCTGGGCAGGTCGCCCTGAAGGATGATGCGCTCCGGCTGCCGTGTGGGGTCTGGCAGGGGGACGGCGGAGAGGAGAGCCTGGGTATAGGGGTGGGTGGGGTGGGCAAAGAGCTCCTGCTTCTCCGCATATTCCACCACTTTGCCCAGGTACATGACCGCCACATGGGTGGAGATGTGCTGTACCACACGCAGATCATGGGAGACGAAGACCAGCGCGATGCCCAGCTTCTGCTGCAGGTGCATGAGCAGGTTGATGATCTGGGCCTGGATCGACACATCCAGGGCGGAGACGCACTCGTCACAGACGATCAGCTTGGGACTGACGGACAGGGCGCGGGCAATACAAAGCCGCTGGCGCTGGCCGCCGGAAAACTCATGGGGGAATTTCCGCATGCTGTCCTGGGACAGTCCCACCAGATCCAGCAGCTCCTCCGCGCGCTTCATGGCGGCCTCCCGGCTGCCCAGCTTGTGGATCAGAAAAGGCTCAGCGAGGATATCGGAGACCCGCTGGCGGGGATTGAGGGAGGCATAGGGATCTTGAAAGATGATCTGGATATCCCGGCGCATCCGGCGCAGGCTCTCCTTGTCGGCACTGGTCAGATCCTGACCCTGAAAAAGGACCGTGCCCTCGGTGGGCTCGATGAGCCGCATCATGGTGCGGGCCAGGGTAGATTTCCCGCAGCCGGACTCCCCGACGATGCCCAGGGTCTCCCCCTCCCGAATGACCAGGGAGACGTCGTCTACGGCTTTGACGTACTGGGCGGCCTTGGAGAAGACCCCTTTGCGTACCGGAAACCATTTTTTCAGGTGGTCGGCCTGGAGCAGGATCGGGCGTTCAGACATGATCGCTCCCCCCTTCCTCGTCCCACTGGGGCGTATATTTCCAGCACTGGACGGTGTGTTCCCCATCCAGGGTCAGGAGGGGAGGCTGTTTCTGGGTGCAGATCTTCCGGCAGCAGGCACAGCGGTTGTGAAAGGCACAGCCCTCCGGCATGTGATAGATACTGGGGACCGACCCTTCAATGGTGGCCAGGTCCCCCTGGCTGTCATCCATGTGCGGGATGGAGCGGAGCAGTCCCTCCGTATAGGGGTGAAGAGGGTGCTGGAAGATGGTGCGCACATCAGCTTTTTCCACGATGTGGCCGCAGTACATCACTGCCACAGTATCCACCATAGAGGCCACGACGCCCAGGTCGTGGGTGATAAGAATGATGGAGGTGCCCAGCTTTTCGTTTATGGACCGGAGCAGGTCCAGGATCTGGGCCTGGATAGTTACATCCAGAGCGGTGGTGGGCTCATCCGCGATGAGCAGCTCCGGGTCGCACAGAAGAGCGATGGCGATCATGACGCGCTGGCGCATGCCGCCGGACAGCTCAAAGGGATATTGCTTCAGTCGGGTCTCCGGGCTGGGGATGCCCACGGTGCGCAGCATCTCGATAGACATCTCGTTGGCCTGGGCTTGGGAGACCTTCTTGTGGAGGCGGACCACCTCTCCAAGCTGGTCTCCAATGGGAAACAGGGGGTCCAGGCTGACCATGGGCTCCTGAAAGATCATGGAGATCTGGTTGCCCCGGACCCTGCACATCTGGCGCTCGGTCTTGGTGAGCAGCTCTTCCCCGTTGAGGCGGATGCTCCCGGTGATCTGAGCGGGCGGGGTGGGCAGCAGGCGTATGATGCTCTTGGAAGTGACACTTTTGCCCGAGCCGGACTCCCCCACCAGACCCAGTTTCTCCCCTTTTTTCAAGGAGAAGCTGACGTGGTTCACCGCAGCGGCGGAGCCGTATTTGGTCTTGAATCTGACGCTGAGATCTTGTACGCAAAGCATAGGTTCATTCTGCATAACTGAGCTCCCCCCTTATACATCCAGTTTGGGATCCAGGTAATCCCGCAGCCAGTCGCCCAGCAGATTGACGCCCAGCACGGTCAGCGTGATGCACAGACCGGGGAAGATACACTGCCAGGGGTCGGTGAGAATGTTGTCACGGGCTTCGCTGAGCATCCGCCCCCAGGTGGGGATGGTGATAGGGACACCGTAGCCCAGGAAGCTGAGGGAGGCCTCGATCAGTACGATCTTGGCCATCTCCAGGGTGGCGATAACGATGACAGGGCTGATGATATTGGGCAGGATATGTTTGAAAATGATGCGGGCATCGGTGCCGCCGGCAGCGCGTATGGCCTCAATATACTCCATCTCCTTGATGCCCAGGATCTCGCCGCGGACCAGGCGGGCGTATCGCACCCAGCTGGTGATGCCGGCGATCAAAATGACATTGCCCAGGCTGGAGCCCAGCACTGCCGCGATAAACAGGGCCAGCAGCGTGAAGGGGAAGCAGAGCTGGATGTCCACCAGGCGCATGATGACCGCGTCCACCCATTTGCCGTAGTAGCCGGCCAGGCTGCCCAGGACCACGCCCACGATGCCGCCTACCACGGTGCCGGCCAGAGCTACGATCAGGGTGACGCGGGCGCCGTACAGCAGACGGGAGAGAATGTCGCGGCCCAGCTGGTCAGTACCCAGCAGATGGCCGGCCACAGGGTCAGCGCCCCAGATGGGGTCCTTCAGCTTGATCATGACGTCCTGAGCCAGCGGGTCATAAGGCGCCAGGAGCGGGGCAAAGATGGCACAGATGATGATGAGAAGCACCAGGATCAGCCCAAACATGCCGGTCTTGCTGTTCTTCAGGCTGGACCAGGCGCTTTTAAATCCTTTTTTCACTGATCCTACCTCCTCATTGCAGCCGGACGCGGGGATTGATCACGCAATACAGCACGTCCACGATGAAGTTGATCACCACGAAGATCACCGCCATCAGAAAGACGATGCACTCCACCACCGCAAAGTCGCTGGTGGTGATGCTCTGGATGACCAGACGTCCCACGCCCGGCCAGGCGAAGACCTGCTCGGTGATGACCGAGCCGCCCAGCAGAGAGGCGAACTGCATGCCCAGGATGGTGATGATGGAGCTCATCGCGTTTTTCAGAGCATGCTTGCCGATGATCTTGCTTTTGGGAAGACCCTTGGCCTTTGCCACATCGATATACTCCTTGCCCAGCACCTCGATGAGGTTGCTGCGCAGGAGCCGGCAGATGGTGGCCGCTGAGAAGACCCCCAGCGTGAAGGCGGGCAGGATCAGGGAACGCAGGCCATCCTCTGCGCCGCCAGTGGGCATCCAGCCCAGCTTGACAGCAAAGAGCATGATGAGCATGATGCCCAGCCAGAAGGCGGGCATGCATTGGCCCAGCAGGGCCAGCACCCGGATCACGGCATCGGAGACGCTGTTGCGCTTCACAGCCGCCACAATGCCTGCCGGGATGCCCAGTACCACGGAGATGAGCAGGGCCGCACAGGCCAGCGTCAGGGTGGCAGGCGCCCGCTCCAGCACCACGGACATGGCCGGTTCATTGTAGTAGTAGGAGGTGCCGAAATCCCCCACCAGCGCCCCCTTCAGAAAGCGGACATATTGGACGGGCAGGGGGTCATTGAAGCCCATCTCTTCACTGAGGATCTCCATTTCCTCTTTGGAGGTGGTGGGGGAGACCATCAGCTCCACCGGGTTCCCGGTGAGGTGCAGGATAAAAAATACGACTACGGTAATGCCCAAGATTGCGATGATGGACTGCCCGAGCCGCTTGAGTAAGTATTTCCCCATGCTTTTCAACCTTTCATAGCGAGCCAGGATAGTGAGAAACGGCGCACCCGTTCCAGATCACGGGTGCGCCGCCTGTTTCTCTGCCATTGAAATACCGCACCAGCTGCGGATATTCAGTTAAGGGAGCAAATCGCTCAGCCGGCCACGGAGACGCCGTCCATGAGGACGACTTCGTCGGTGCGGGCAGTCCAATTCTGGACCTTCTTGGAGTTGTAGGCATACAGGGTGTCCTGCTGATACAGCCACAGGGCGGGGGCCTCGTCCACCATCATCTGCTGCATCTGGCTGTAAAGCGCCACGCGCTTCTCAGCGTCCATCTCAGAGGCGGCCTGGGAGGCCAGATCCATAAACTCGGGGGAGACCCAGGTGCAGTACCGGGCACCCTCAGTAAAGCCAATGGAGGCGATCAGGTTGATATCGCAGTAGGGGCCGCCCAGACCCTGGAGGAACAGGGGGGCCACAGTGCCCGCGCCGATCTCGTCCCGCTGCGTGGCGGAGTCCTCCTGCTTGATGGTGACGTTGATGCCGATCTGAGCCAGCTGGGAGGCGATGGCCTGGACCACGTCGGTGCTGTTGAGCAGGCCGGGAGAGACGGAGCACTCGATGTCAAAGCCGTCGGCATAGCCGGCGTCGGCCATCAGCTGCTTGGCCTTCTCCACATCGTAGGTGTAGCCCTGCACATTGGGATCATAGCCCTCGTACTCGGGGGTGGAGATGGAGGCGACCTTGACGGCGTAGCCGTCCAGCACGCCAGCGATCAGCGCGTCCCGGTCCACCGCATAGTTGATGGCCTGACGCACCCGCACATCGTCCAGGGGGGTGGGGCCGCCTACCAGGTTGAACTGCAGCCAGACCACACGGGTGGAGGGCTGGCCCACCACAGAGATGCCGTCAAGGCTCTCCAGATACTCGGCCTGGGTGGTGGGGATATTGCAGATGATGTCCACCTCGCCGGCCTGAAGAGCGGCTACCCGGTCGGCGGCCTCGGGGATGACCCGGAAGACCAGCTGATCGATCTGGGGCACCTCGCCATAGTAGTCGGGATTCTTCTCCAGCACCACCTTCTGGTCCTTCTCCCAGGAGACGAACTTGAAGGGGCCGGAGCCGATGGGGGCGGCGGCAAAGCCCTCGTCTCCCACTTCCTCCACATAGGCACTGGGGACGATCTTGATATAGTTCAAGCGCAGGGGGAGAGAGGGGAAAGCGTAGTCAGTAATGATGTTGAACTCGAAGTCGCCCAGTACCTCCACCTGCATGAAGGAGAAATCGCCGGACAGAGCGTAGTGCTTCTCCGAGTCACGCAGGCTGTTGATGGTGTAGGCCACATCGTCAGCAGTCATCTGGGTGCCGTTGGTAAAGTACACGTCCTGCCGCAGAGTGAAGTGCCAGGTAGTGTCATCCACCTGCTCATAGCTCTCAGCAGCGTCGCACACGATCTGCCCCTGGGGGTCCGTCTTGACCAGGGTGCTGTAAAGGGAGGCCAGAATGCTGGCGGTGATGGTGGAGTTGCCGTTTCTGGGGTCCAGGCCGGTGATGTCGCTGGTGCTGGCCCATGTCACCGTCTTAACAGTTTCCCCGCTGCTTTGCGCGGGCTGGCTGGTGCTGTTGGAGCCGGTTTCAGTGCCGCAGCCGCTGAACAGCCCCATACAGAGCGCCAGTGCAAGGGCAAGAGAGAGTGCTTTTTTCATGTTGGCGTTCCTCCTTTTTTAGTGGGGTAAGCATATTCAGACCACCCTCGGTGCGAGGGGAGATCCCATAAGAGAAGATCAGCGCTTGTTCCGCTCGAAGTAAGGGTTCAAAAGATCCAGGCGCTTGGTGGCGGTCTCGTCCATCTGGTCTGCGACCAGAGACACAAGAAGCTCCAGAAGAAAGGTGGCGGATACATTGGAGTTGAAAAAGCTGACGCTGTATATGTCCGCCAACAGCAGCACATCAGTAAAATCGGAGAAGGGAGTGGAGGGCTTATCAGTGAGCAGGATGATTTTCGCCCCGCGGCTGTGGGCAAGATCGATCCAGCGCCGGACTTCCTCACCATAGGGATTGAAATTGATGACGAACAGGCAGTCCTCTGGGGAGATGTCCAGCAGCTGTTCAAAGGTGACGCTCCCTGTGGCCGATACGACACCGGGGACAACCATGCGCATCAAAAAGCTGAATTTCTCAGCAATAGGTGCGGTGGGCCGGCGCCCGGCAATATATTTGATGCGGCAGGAGCAAAGCAGATCCGCCGCCGCATGGATGGATTCTTCGGAGTTTTTTTCCAAAACGCTCTGTAGGTTCTTGTAGGTAAGGGTGGAAAACTGTGCTACGATATTCTCCTTGGCATCCAGGCTCTGATGGGTATGAAGACGCTCAATGGGAGGGAAGAAGCCACGCTGTGCATAATCCGCTTTCTGAGAGACAAAGGATTGTATCTCCTTCTGAAGGTCCAGAAAGGAGCGGTAGCCCAGCACTTTGCTGGTACGGGAGACCGTGGCGTCGCTGACGCCCAAGATGCGGGCCAGTTCACTGGTGGACACATAGCATACGGAGAGAAAATTGTTCAGGATGTATTCCGCCACCAAGGCTTCCTTTGCGGTAAGAGGAGTGGACTTGATCCGCTGGGAAAAGGCGGCGGGAAGCTCCATGTCGAAATACCATCCTTTTTTGCAGTTTCTTTGGTTAGACCTATGATAACATGAAATGTTGAAAAGTCAATACTTCAAATCGAAAATATCGAATACTCGATATTTTGACGATTGAGTAAACGGAGGGAACATCTGAACAAGGAAAGAGATGAAGGGGGTGGACAGCACAACAGGCAAGAGAATAGAGAAGGGTGCCGCAGAAATTGAATGTTTTGACCAAAAATAAACCCGGAAGAAAGGCGAAAAAAAGAAAAGAGAGGGAAAAGGTTATGCGTTCTTACATGGAAGGAAAAAAGTACAGAGAAAACAAAGGAGAAAGTGCAATAATGGAGAAAATGAAAAAATATATTAAATTTGCAAGGGGAAAAATATTTTTTTCATTTTATGAAGAAAAAACGGAGACGTCCCGGAAATTCTGCCGGGATGTCTCCGCTTGATAAAATAAGAGCTTGAATAGGACTGTTTTACAGTTCCGTCACATGGAGGTCGCTGAAGAAACTGCGGCCCATAGACAGAGCACCCAGGCCCACCATTCCGCTGCTGAGCGTGGAGCAGAAGAACGGCGCCGTGGACAGGGGGAACTACTCCGCCTTTCGGTCCACCCAGGTGGCCTTGAATTTGGAGTAGATGATCTTCTGCTCGCTGTAAAGGCCGTAGTACCCGGAGAGCATGTAGGAGATGGCACAGCACAGGGCGTAAAGAGGCAGGCCCCGGCTGGTAAATAGTTCATAGGCCAGGAGGATGGAGGTGATGGGGCAGTTGGTAGCGCCGCAGAATACCGCCGTCATCCCAAGCGCCCCGCCGAAGGACTGGGACAGGCCCAGCAGCGGTCCGACCACCGTGCCAAAGGCGGCACCAGTGAAGAGCACTGGCACGATCTCGCCGCCGCGGAAGCCGGCCCCCAGAGTGAGGGCGGTAAAGACCAGCTTGAGCAGGAACGCCTCCGAGATGGTCTCGCCCGCCAGCATCCGGCGGATGACAGCATCCCCAGCGCCGTTGTAGGTCTGTTCCCCCACCAGCAGGGTCAGCAGCAGCACCAGGGCGCCGCCAACAGCCGCCCGGACCAGGGGATTGGGGAAGTATTTGGCATAGAGCTTGGGGGCCGCATGCATCACTTTGCAGAACAGGATGGAGAGCAGAGCGCACAGCACCCCCATCACGCACACCTGGGCCATGGACCAGGGACCCAGGACAGCCACATTTCCGATGAGATAGCCTGTTCCTATATGAAGGCCGAAGAAGCGGGCCAGCTGGACCGAGACCAAAGAGGAGACGACACAGGGGACGATGGCGGCGTAGTACATCACTCCCACGCTCACCACCTCCATGGCGAAGATGGCGGCGGTGATGGGGGTGCCGAACAGCCCGGAGAAGGCGGCGGACATGCCGCACATGACCATGATCCTGCGGTCCTTCTCATCCAGGTGGATCTTTCTGCCCACCCAGGCCCCGATGGAGCCCCCCAGCTGGAGGGCGGCCCCCTCCCGGCCAGCCGACCCGCCTACCAGGTGGGTCAGGATGGTGGACAGGAAGATGAGGGGGGCGGTGCGCAGACGGATGGGCTCGGCCTCCCGGACCGCCGTCAGCACCAGATTGGTGCCCCGGTCCCGCTCCATCCCGCTCCAGCGGTAGAGCAGGACGATGACCACGCCTCCCAGGGGAAGGAAAAGAATGACCCAGGGCTGGTGCGCCCGGAACTGAGCCGCCCAGTCGATTCCGTAATGAAACGCCACCGCAACAGCGCCCACGATGAGCCCGATGTTGCAGGCGTACAGGACCCATTTGAGAAAGGTCAGCGCCTCGTCGATGTGGCCCCGTATCCGGGGGGAAAATGCGGGCATGGAATCTGCCTCCCCTCAGACCGGCCCTGGGGGCCGGCTCTGATCATTCTGCCTCTATCATACCATAAGATAGCAGGATTGCCACCCTTTTTTCATGATTCTGACTTTCGCTCTCTGTTCCGGGAGACCAAGACAGAGAGGGACGGCCACCGGGCGCCGCCCCGGTTTCCTTGACTTTTGTTCCGGAAACCGCTATACTATAACAATATATAATATAAAAGGGGAGATATAGATGCGGCCAAAAGATCCCGGCAAAACTGCCCGGATGCGGCGTGAGCTGCGGGAAGAGCTGAAGGGGAAAAAAACGGTGGTCACCATCTACATCATTCTTCGAGTCCTGGTCATCCTGACCATGGTGGCCCAATTTCTCAACGGGAACTTTGAAAACGTGTTCCTGTGCATCCTGACGCTGGTACTGTTCACCCTGCCCACCGTCATCGAGCGGCGGGTCCGCATCGATCTGCCCGACACGCTGGAGATCATCATCCTGCTCTTCATCTTCTCTGCGGAGATCCTGGGAGAGATCCAGGCTTACTACACCTATTTCCATGGCTGGGACACCATGCTCCATACGCTCAACGGCTTCCTCTGCGCGGCCATCGGCTTCTCACTGGTGGACCTGTTCAACCGCAACGAGCGGTTTTCCCTGTCCCTCTCCCCGGTGTTCATGGCCATCGTGGCCTTCTGCTTCTCCATGACCATCGGTGTTTTGTGGGAATTTTTTGAGTGTATCATGGACAGCTTTTTCCTGCTGGACATGCAGAAGGACACCATTGTCCACGACATTAGCACCGTCATGCTGGACCCCACCGGCGGCAACAAGATCACCGCCATCCGGGGCATCACAGACGTGATTGTGGTGGCAGGCGGGAAGGAGATCCCTCTGGGGCTGGGCGGCTATCTGGACATAGGCCTGCTGGATACCATGAAGGATCTGTTCGTCAATTTCATCGGCGCCTTTGTATTCTCCATCATTGGGTATTTTTATGTGAAAAACCGTGGCCGGGGCAGGTTTGCCCGCCGTTTCATCCCCAAGGTGCTGCCTGAAGAGCCGGTGCAGGCCGATGAAGAAGATTCCGGCCCGGACCACACATAAAACTGCCGCGGCAGCTTATACTAGGACCGTCCACAAAAGGAGGTCTTTCAGATGGATAACAAAAAGAGCTGCAATTCCAATATTCAGTGCACTGTCAACAGCTGCGCCTATCACAATCCCCAGAACTACTGCTCCCTGAGCCAGATCAAGGTGGGCTGCACCGACGCCTCCCCCTGCAATTGTCGGGAGACCGAGTGTGCCTCCTTTGAGCTGAAATAAGGGAGAAGCAAAAGACCGGCCCCGGACATCATCAGATGTCCGGGGCCGGTCTTTTGCTTGCCTTACGGATCAGGACAGGTGCAGCCCGTAGAAGCCAACCAGGGCCAGGGCCATCAGGCCGGCAGTTACCATCTCGATGGCCGGGCCGCGGAAGGGCCGGGGGCAGCTGGTGAGGCTGATCTCCTCCCGCAGGCCGGCGTAGCTCATCAGGACCACCAGGACGCCCAGGCCGCCGCACAGGGCGAAGGTGAGGGCCTGGGACAGAGTGTAGCTGCGCTGGGCGGCCAGATAGGCCGCACCCAGCACCGCACAGTTGGTGGATACCGAGGCCAGGTCGGCGTCGATTCGATGGGAGAGCTCCGGCCAGAGACGGGCTGCCTTTCGCAGCAGGAAGACAGTGAGGAGGGCAATGAGGGAGAAGACCAGGGTGCGCAGATACACCCACCCAAAATGCCGGAGCACCAGAAAGTCCGCACACCAGGTAAAAAATACGGTGACCACCATGGCCAGGGTCAGGCTCAGGCCGGTGCGGCGGGCAGCTGTGGTGCTGTGGAAGGCCTCCACCCGGGTGCCGATGCCCAGGCAGTTGACCAGGATGAAATTTTCAGACAGCAGGGCGGCCAGTGCCACCCCTGCCAGTTGTACGGAATCCATCCGATCCGCTCCTTTCTTTCCCGCTACACGTCGCTGTCCACATATTGGACGGAGCCGTCGGTCTCCAGGTTGGCCACGATGGCCAGAGCCTGGTTGACCCCGGCCGTGATGGCTTCAGAGGTCGCGGTGGCCCCGGTCACCACATCCACCGAGTTGGCACCAGAGGTCCGGATGGTGCCTGACATGCCCACATACTTTCGCAGCTGGGCATTCTCCATGGCCATGGTCCCCATCCCTGTGGACTCACTGTGGTCCGTCACCGCCACACCGGTGACCTGGCCGTTCAGGTCCACGCCCACCACCATGGTGATGGGGCCGCTGAAGCCATGGGTCTGGACCTCCACACAGTACCCCAGCAGCTCATTTTCCCGGTACCCTGCCGTGATGCTCAGGGCATTTGGGGCGCGGTAAGGGGTCTCAGTGCTGATCTCAGCCCCCGGCATCACCTGGGCCAGCAGGGCCTCCTCCGCCCGCAGCTCAGAGCGCTGGGTGTCCAGGCTGGTGAGCCAGTAGGTGGAGTAGATCCCCAGACCGGTGACCATCACCACCGCCAGCAGGATGCCGGCGGCCTTGGCCTGGGGCCGGAGCTGGTCCAGATAGCGCTCGCCGGGCATGGTCCCCCAGGACAGGGAGGAGGGGCGGCCCGGATTGACAAATTTGATCTCAGACAGGCTCTCCCCTGCGGCGCGGAGCCCCTCCCGCACGGCGGTGAAGCGCTCCACCCCGAACCGGCGGGGCATCCCCGCCCGGTCCATGAGCCACACCAGGCAGTTCATGGTCAGGATAGCCCAGCCCACCCCGTCGGGGTAGGAGCCATAGTACCGGAGCAGTACGGTGAGGAGGCCGCAGCCCACCCCGTATAGTACCTGTCCCCGGGGGGTGACAGGGGAGGTGGTGTAGTCGGTCGCCATAAAGAAAGCCCCAAGCACAAGCCCGCCGCTGCACAGCTGGGCCGTCATCCACTCCAGGGAGGTGCCATCCCGGGGGAAGAGGAAGGTGAGGACGGCCACGGTCCCCAGAAAGGCCGCCGGGATGCGTGGGGAGATGACCCTGCGCATGATCAGGTACAGGCCGCCCAGCAGCAGCATAAAGATAGATACCTCCCCGATGGATCCGCCGTGCTGGCCCAGCAGCATCTGCCCCATGTCCAGCTCGGGCAGTCTGCCGCTGTGCAGGGCGGCCATGGGGGTGGGGGAGGTGACGGCGTCCATCTCACCCCAAACGGGGAGATAGTCCAGCGCGTCCACCCAGGTGGTCATCAAGAAGGGGAAGGTGGACAGCAGCATCCGCCCAGCCAGAGCCGGGTTCATGAAGTTTTTGCCCAGCCCGCCGTAGAACTGTTTCACCACCACGATGGCAAAGACACCCCCCAGCAGGGGGACCCAGTAGGGGGAGGCCGCCGGCAGACACATGGCCAGCAGCAGGCCGGTGACACAGGCAGAGCAATCCCGCAGGGTGTTGGACTGGTGGGTCAGCCGCCGGTAGAGATACTCCGACAGGACGCAGGCGCCCACCGAGATCAGGGTGAGAGCCAGCACTCTGGGACCGAAGAGATAGACGGACATGCCCAGGGCGGGGATCAGGGCCACGATCACATCCAGCATGATGGAGGTAGTGCTGGTGGCCTGTGCCAGCTGAGGCGGGACAGAGGTGCGGAGATCAGCCATGGAGGTCCCCCCCTTTCTCCAGTTCCCGCACCTGACCAGCCGCCTGGCGCACCAGGTCGGCCAGAGGGATATGGGCCGGACAGATATAGGTGCAGCATCCGCAGTCCATGCAGTCCTGCGGATGGAGGGAGCGCAGGCGCTCCGCCGCGTTTTCCTTCAGGGCCCGGACCACAAAGATGGGGGAGAGGTGCATGGGGCAGACGGAGACGCATTGCCCACACCGAATACAGACGGTGGGAGCCTGTTCCCGGGGCTGCTCCCAGGGGGCCAGACACAGAAGGCCGTTGGTGTTGGGCAGTACCGGGGCCTCCAGGCTCTTCTGGGGCACCCCTGTCATGGGGCCGCCCACCAGGATCAGGCCCGGCTCCTCCCGGAAGCCGCCGGCGGAGGAGACCAGCTCCTTCAGCGGCGTGCCCAGGGGGACCCACAGGTTGCGGGGCCGGGCTACCGCGCCCCCCGTCACCGTCACGGCCCGGTGGGTCAGGGGGAGGCCTTTGTTCAGTGCCTCGCCCACCGCAAAGGCTGCCGAGACGTTGAAGACCACACAGCGTACGTCCTCCGCCCGACCTCCCGGCGGGACCTCCCGGTGGGTGACCGACTGGACGATCTGTTTCTCCGCCCCCATGGGGTAGCGGGTGCGGATGGTCTTCAGCTCCACCCGGCTCCGCTTGCGGCTGATGCGGCGCTCCAGCGCCTCCACGGCGGTGAGCATGTCGCTCTCCGCCGCCAGCACCACCCGGTCCACACCCAGCACCTTGGCAAGAGCGCGGGTCCCCTTCAGAATGGGCTCCCCCCGCTCCTGGAGCAGGCGCAGGTCGGCAGTGATATAGGGCTCACACTCAGCGGCGTTGACGATCAGGGTGTCCACCCGGCCCCGGGCCCGGAGGATCTTCACCTGGGCGGGGAGGGGATCACTGCCCATATCCACGATGCCGGCGGCTTCTATCCGGACCATCAGCTCCTCCTGGGACGCCTGGCTGAGCTTGATGCCCTCAGGCCGCTCTGGCCAGGGCGTATTGTCCCCATCGTTGGCGATGACGATGGCGGGGGCGCGGCCGCCCCAGGGGTGGGGCAGCTCCCGGATGGCCTCCACCCGTCCGGAGACGCTGGCGTGGAGCACCGCCCCGTCCTCGCCCTCCGGACGGGCGATAGGCTGTCCCGCATACACCCGTTCCCCAGCTTTGACCAGGGGGAGGGAGGAGGGACCGCCGTGAAAAGCCAGAGGCAGGGCCACCTGGGCCGGGGGGTGCTCCAGCAGCATCAGCGGCTTGCGCCGGGTATTTTCTTTTCGGGAAGCGGGGTGTATCCCGCCGAACATGGAACTGGCCATGGATTACCTCCCTGCACAGGGGCGCGGCCCTCTGTGCCGATGGATGGGCGCCCGAGGGCGCGTACATAGTGACAATATCATACTCGTGTCCCGGGAAAATGTCCAGTAGATCCGGGAAAATTCACATTTTGCTCAAAAAATGACGAACCGTGCCTGCGGTTTTGTCGAAAGAGAGCGGCGCCCGGCCAGGCGCCGCTCTCATATCCATTTATCGGCTGCGCTGTGCCCACATTCCGGCGGACATCAGCTCTGCGCCTCCGTCTCCGGGGCGGCCGGCCGTCCCTCCAGGATGGAGCGGTAAAACAGGGCCTCCGCCGCCGTGCGGTAGGGGGTCAGCCACAGGGTGAGGGGCAGATTGATCAGGAGGGCCAGACCAGCGGCCGGGATGAGACTGGACAGGACGGAGTAGAACTGCGCGACCGAGTTGACCTGGGCCAGGATACCGGTGAGGAAGGGCAGATAGGCCAGCAGGGTGAGCAGGACGCCCAGCAGTTCCCAGCCCAGGAAGGAAACATACAGCTTGAACAGCTCCCACTTGCGCCCCCGCATCATCTCCACGCTGCGGCGGACCGCAGCCCCCGCGCCGTCGTCCGGGTAGTCGGCCAGCAGGTAGGGGGCCATGGCATAGCGGAGCATGATGGCAAAGACTGCCGCATAGATTCCTGCCATTACCAGCAGTTGCAGAAACAGGGAATCAAGGACAAAAAAAGCCAGGATGGTGGTCACAAAGATCAGAAGCAGGGACCACAGGAAGGTGAACAGCAGGATCAGCAGGTTCATGGCAATGACCCGCCCCGCGATGCCGAAACCCTCCAGCAGCGTCCCATACCCCGCCTGCTGGCTGCGGGTGACGCGGAGGGCCCACAGGTGATAGCCAAAGTCCATCACCCACAGATAAAGGGTCAGCAGGATGGAGATAAACAAGCTGAGCCATCCCACAGTTCCGCCCCAAAGCAGGTCCGCAGGCTGGAAGGTGGGGGCGAGCCAGCCTACCACAGTGCTCAATCCTTCGGTCAGCAGCAGATACACCAGGGTGACCAGCCAGAACACGGGGGCCGCCGCGCGGATGGCCTGCTTGGCCTGCGCCTTCAGGCCTTTTCGGTCGATCTTCATATACGCTCCTCTCTCCTGCCCGGGGGCAGATCAAGCATCCCATTTCTCCATGATGGCCTTCAGCTGGTCGGCCAGCCGTCCCAGGTCCTTGTTGGCCCGGCCGCGGCTGCGGCCCACCATATCCTGGAGCTGTTTGGTCACGTCCACCAGGCGGACATAGGCCGCCGAAGGGGCGGAGGCGCCGCCTGTGGTCCGCTTGCTCTCCAGCACCACGCCCTTGGCCAGCATCCGGTCCGCAGCCAGGTCGTAGACCTCCTGGTACAGAGGTGCGTGGGCGGGGATGCCCCGCTGGTTCAGGTCCTCAGCAAACAGCTCGGTGACCGGCGCGTCTCCGTGGACCACAAAGACCTGCCGGGGCGCCGGCGCGATGCGGCCCACCCACTCCAGCAGGTGATCCCGGTCCGCGTGGGAGCTGAGCCCCTTGAAGTTGACGATACGGGCCCGGACGGCGATCTCCTCGCCGAACAGCTTCACCGTCTTGGCGCCCTCCAGCAGGCGGCGGCCCAGGGAGCCCTCCGCCTGATAGCCCACGAAGACCACCGCGCACTCCGGCCGCCACAGGTTATGCTTCAGGTGGTGACGGATGCGGCCGGCGTCGCACATGCCGGAGGCGGAGATGATGATCTTGGGGGACGGGTCCATATTCAGTGCCTTGGACTCCTCCGTGGACTGGGTCAGGGTCAGGCCGGGGAAGGTGAACAGGTCATCTCCCCCCTGGAGCACCGCAATGGCCTCCTCGTCCAGATAGCCGTGGAGGTCGCCGGAGTACACCCGGGTGGCCTCCGCAGCCAGCGGGCTGTCCACACACACGGTGAAGTTGGGGGCGCTCTTCACCAGCCCACGGTCCTTGATCTCCCGGAGGAAGTAGAGCAGTTCCTGGGTGCGGCCCACCGCGAAGGAGGGGATCACGATGTTCCCACCCTTGGCGAACACCTCGTCGATGAGCTGGGCCAGAGACTCGGTGTAGCTCTCCGGCGGCTCATGGTTCCGGTCGCCATAGGTGGACTCCATGACCACATAGTCCGCATCCTCCACAAAGGAAGGGTCGCGGATAATGGGCTGGTCGATGTTGCCCAGGTCGCCGGAGAAGACGATCTTCCGCTCCACATCCCCCTCGGTGAGCCACAGCTCCACCTCAGAGGAGCCCAGCAGGTGGCCCGCATCGGTGAAGCGGACCCGGACCCCCTCGCACAGATCCAGCACCTGGCCGTACTCCACGGGATAGAGCTGCTGGAGGGCGGCCTCCGCATCAGCCACAGTGTAGAGAGGCTCCACTGCGTCACGGCCGGCCCGCTTGCCCTTCTGGTTCTGCCACTGGGCGTCGCTCTCCTGGATATGGGCCGAGTCCCGCAGCATGATGGACAGGAGCTGGGCGGTGAGACGGGTGGTGATGATCTGCCCCTGGAACCCCTCCTTGACCAGCAGTGGCAGCCGGCCGGAGTGGTCGATGTGGGCGTGGGTGACCAGGCAGTAATCGATCTGGCCGGGGGCGAAGTCCAGGGCGTTGTCGTCATGCTCGTCCCGGCCCTGCTGCAAGCCGCAGTCGATGAGGATCTTCCTGCCGTTGGCTTCCAGACAGTGGCAGCTCCCCGTGACAGCGTGGGCCGCGCCGAAGAAACTCAGCTTCATACCAGTGTCCTCCTTTTTATATGCCGATTTTTCAGTTTTATTGTACACCTTTTTTGTCGAAAGTTCCAGTACAATCTCTCACCGCCCTCAAATCAGGCCGAAATGGACCAGCGCCTGGACCACGCCGTCCTCGTCTGCCGTTCCGGTGACCCAGTCCACCTGCCGCTTCATCTCCTCGTGGGCGCTCCCCATGGCCACCCCGATGCCCGCGTGGAGCAGCATGGACAGGTCGTTTTCCCCGTCTCCGAAAGCCATAGCGTCCTCCACCGGGATGCGGAAGTAGTCCAGAAGCGCGTCCATCCCCCGGTCCTTGCCCCCGCTGGGCGGGATCACGTCCAGGAAATTGGGGTGCCACCGGGTAGTCTTCAGGTGAGGGGCCCGGTCCAGCAGCAGATGCTCCCGCTCCCGGGTCAGGAAGGTCACCGCCTGATAGACCTCCCGGCCCCGGGCGTAGTCCGCAGGGCGCTGGAGCGGCATAGGGATGGACAGATCCCGGATGAACTGCCGGGTCATCTCGTTGATGCAGTTGATATAGATCTCCTCTCCCTCCAGGAAGATGCAGGAGAAGGCGTCGGTCCGGGCGGCGGCCACCAGCTCCTCCACCGCCTCAGGGGGCATGGGAGTGCTCCGCAGCACCTGTCCCTGGGCCGTGCAGTACTGGCCGCTGAGGGTCACATAGCCGTCGAAGTCAAAGACCTGTCGCACCGGATCGAGCATGGCGAGGTGCCGCCCAGTGGACAGGAACAGCTTGATCCCCCGCTCCCGCAGGGCCTGGAGGGCCTGGCGGACGGCTGGGGAGATCTGATGGGTCTTGAAGCTGACCAGCGTGCCGTCTACATCGAAAAAGATCGCCTTTGTCATGGGTGAAGTTCCTTTCTCTCTGATCTGCCCGCCCGGGGCGGAAAAAACAGGACCGCCGCAGGCAAGGCCGCGGCAGTCCTGAAGCGCGTCTCTATTCGCAGGCGGCAGCAGCGGGCGCCTGCTTTTCCACCAGGGCCCACTCCACCCGGCGGTCGCACAGCTCCTCCACCCGGATGCGCAGGCCCAGGGCCTCCACCACGGGGCGGCTCCCGTCCTCCGGGATGACCGCCAGCTGGGCAAAGACCAGCCCGCCCAGGGTGTCATAGTCCCGGTCCTCGTCCTCGGGCAGCTGGAAGTCCATGGCCTCGGCCAGCTCCTCCAGGTCAGCGGAGCCGGAGACCCGCCACAGGTTCTCCTCCAGCTGGATGATCTCCTGCTCGGCCTGGGGGTCAAACTCGTCATAGATGTTGCCCACCAGCTCCTCTAGCAGGTCCTCCAGGGTCACCAGTCCGCTGGTCCCGCCATACTCATCCACCACCACGGCCATGTGGATCTTTTTGCTCTGCATGTCACGGAAGAGCACGTCAGCCCGCACCGTCTCCGGCACGAAGTAGGCCGGGCGCAGCAGCGCCCGCAGCTCCTGGGGACGTTCCACATGGAAGTTGAGCAGATACTGGCGGGTGGAGAGGATGCCCACGATGTCGTCCACGTTTCCCTGATAGACCGGGAAGCGGGACAGACCGGACTCCCGAATGGCGGAGAGAATGGTCTCCTCATCGTCATCCAGGGAGAGGGTCACCATGTCGGTGCGGTGGATCATCACATCCTCCGCTGTGGTGTTGTTGAACTCGAAGACGTTCTCGATCAGTTCCTTCTCGTTGCGCTCGATGGCGCCGGACTCCTCGCCCTCCTCCACCATGGCCATGATCTCGTCCTCCGAGACCTCCTCCCCCCTGCGAAGCAGCCTCAGCAGAGGGCGGTAGAACAGCAGGATCAGGTTGCCGGCCAGGCTGACAAAAAACAGGATGGGCCATATATGGTCCGATGACACGGAAATTCCTCCTTAATACCCGGGGAATAAAATATAAAATATCATACCACGATTTGCCCCGCCCCGCAAGGGGACAAAACAGAGGTCTTGCCTGTCTTTGGACACTTTTCCGTTGAAAAATCGGCTTGTGCCCGATATAATGATAAAAAGACACCGGTCGTCCCGACCGGAAAGGAGCGAATGAACATGATCAAATTCAACCACTTCAATTTCAACGTCCTGGATCTGGACAAGAGCCTGGCCTTCTACAAGGAGGCACTGGGCCTGGAGCCGGTGCGGGAGAAGGAGGCCTCCGACGGCTCGTTCAAATTGGTCTACCTGGGGGACGGCCTGACGGAGTTCCAGCTGGAGCTGACCTGGCTGAAGGACCGGGACAAGCCCTACGACCTGGGAGAGTGCGAGTTCCACCTGGCTTTCGTCACCGACCAGTACGACGACTTTTATGCTAAGCACAAGGAGATGGGCTGCGTCTGCTTTGAAAACCCGGGCATGGGCATCTACTTCATTGCCGACCCGGACGGCTATTGGATCGAGATCGTGCCGGAGAAGAAATAAATGGCCCGGGGAGAGCGAAACGCCGGCTGGTCCGGCTTTTTCCTGACCTTCACCGTCTTTGCCGCCATCCTGCTGCTCCTGGCCCGAGAGGGCCAGGGGGAGGCGGTCTCCGCCGGGGCGCGGCAGGTGCTCGTCATCTACGAGGGACTCACCTGCTGGGCGGTGCCGGCCCTGTTCATGGCCTGGGGGATGGCTGCCCTGGAGGAGGGAAAGCCATCCCTCACCGGGGCGCTGGCGGGGCTGGTCCTGCCGGCCTTCTGCCTGCTGCTCTTCTGGGGTGCGGCGTACGCCCTGGCGGCCCACCTGCTGGGCGGCGGGGCGGTGAGCTGGTCCGGCATCCTGGGTGCCCTGCGGTCCGCCGCCCTGGGGGATGTCTATTTCCACCTGCGGGTCCTCTACCCGCTGCTCGGCCTGTATCTGGTACACCCGGTGCTGCGCCGGTTCACCGCCGCGGCCAGCCGGGGGGAGGTGCTGTATTTTCTCCTCCTGTGCTTCCTCTTTGCCAGCTTGCTGCCGGCCTGGACGGCCTTCCACCCGGAGGGGGTGGTGGGTGCCCTGCTGGAGAGGCTCCAGGTCCATCTGGTGCTGGGGTATGCGGGCTATTATGTGGCGGGGTGGTATCTGCGCCACTATACCATCGGGCGGGTGCCGGAGTTCCTGCTCTACCTGCTGGGCATCCTGGGGCTGGTCCTGACTCTGGGTGGCGACGCGCTGCTGGGCGGCGGGCGGGAGCTGTGGTACAGCGACACCGCCCCTGGGGTGGCCCTGACGGCGGCGGCGCTGTGCGCTCTGTTCCGCTATGTGCTGGGGATCAGTGAGGAGCGGTCCCGCCGCCGGGCGGTCCATGCCCTGGGCAGCTATGTCTTCGGCGCCTATCTGATCCACCAGCTGTGGATGCTGCTTTTCCGGTGGCTGGGGCTGACGGTCACCGCCTTGGAGCCGGTGTTCTTTGTTCCCCTGCTGGCCCTGGTGCTGCTGGCCCTGTCCCTGCCCATGGCCTGGCTCCTGCGGCTGATCCCAGGGGCCGGAAAATGGCTGACCTGAGACGACAAAAGGGGGCCGGCGCATGGCGCGCCGGCCCCCTTTTCAAATGGAGTGGTTCTAAATTTTTCAAGTCACTCAGTTGGGCCGGAGAGCGGAGGCGATCTGCTGGGCGACCTGATAAATGGTCCGTTCTTCCCGCATGAGACACTTGATGTCCTGGAGAAAGAGCGGCAGGCGGGAGATCTGGATGCCCCGGTCCAGAACGGAGATGACCCGGACGTCCTCTTCGATCAGCTTCTTGATGAAGGCCCGCATCTCAAATTTACACCAGCGGGAATCCAGAAAGTGCTCTGTGATCCAGAAGAGCACGATGCTGGACTGCTGGATGCCCTCCTGGACCTTGTCGGTGATGGAATCGCCAAGGGCAATGCTGTATTTGTCGAACCAGACGGGCAGATCCATCCCATTGAGCAGCGGGATGATCTCTTCGATCTCCGGCTTATCCAGAGAGGAGTGGCTGAGAAAGACCATCTGTTCCCGGCCAAAGGGAGTCATACGGTAGCCTTTCTCCTCCAGGACCCGGATCTCCGGGAAGAAAAAGAGGTGCTCCATGATGGTGGGAACACTGTCCTCATCCAGCAGAGAGGCAGAGTTGAAGCGCCGGTCTGCCATGGCCCGCATGATATTCCGCGCGGTCAGGTCCTTCCGCTGCCGCAGTCCAGCGTCCTCCAGAAGACGGAACATCCGGTCCAGATGCTCCTCCTTGGGGCGGTCGTAGCTCACTGCGATGAAAAATTCCAGATTGTAAGGGTTGTTGTTGACGAACAGGGAGAGCATCTGGAGCGAGGAGGCGTCCTGTTCCCGCAGCAGCTGCTGGAACACCGGGATCAGGTGGGAACGGCGGCCGTACTCCCCCTCCCAGATATAGTCACGGTCCATGGGTTATGCCTCCTGCCTGCGCCGGTAGGTCACATACCGGAAGCGTACTCCGTTCTCCTCCAGGAGTTCTGACTCCTCCACCGACTCCCAGCGAGGGTCGGCATCCAGGTCCGGGAAGTACCGGTCTGCGGGGTACTGGGCCAGGATCTTAGTGACATAGGCGGTGCCGCACCGGTCCAAAAGGGCGCGGTAGACGGACTCCCCGCCGATGACAAAGGCATCTGCCGGAGCGGCGGCGAGGAGGGCGTCCATGGAGGGATAGACCTCACCGCCCTCCGGGGCGAAGTCCGGCGTGGTGGACAGGATCAGGTTGCGCCGTCCCTTCAGGGGGCGTCCGCCGGGAAAGGTAGAGAGGGTCCTGCGGCCCAGAATGACCGCGTGGCCCAGGGTCAGGGCCTTGAAGCGCTTCAGGTCCTGGGAGAGATAGAGAAGCTGCTCTCCGTCCTTCCCGATGGCCCAGTTCTGGTCCACTGCTACAATGAGATCCATACTGTGCGCCTCCTCTTAGACCGCCACCGGGATCGTTCCCGGCACAGGGTGGGCCTGATACCCCTCCAGGCGCACGCTGTCCGGGGTGAAGGCGTAGAAATCGGTGACAGCGGGGTCCAGGGAGAATCGGGGGGCGTCATAGGGCTGGCGAGTGATGATCTCCCGCACCGCGTCCACGTGGCGGTCGTAGATATGGGCGTCGGCGATGACGTGGACCAGTTCGCCGGCCTCCAGCCCGGAGACCTGGGCGACCATGTGGAGCAGAACGGCGTACTGCATCACGTTCCAGCCGTTGGCGGTGAGCATGTCCTGGCTGCGCTGGTTCAAAATGCCGTTCAGGGTGTTCCCGCTGACGTTGAAGGTCATGGAATAGGCACAGGGGTAGAGGGCCATCTCGCTCAGGTCGTGGTGGTTGTAGAGGCTGGTGAGGATGCGGCGGGAGCCGGGGTCGTGCTTCAGGTCCCACAGCACCTTGTCTACCTGGTCCATGTCCCCCTGGGGGTAGTGGTGTTTCACCCCCAGCTGGTAGCCGTAGGCCTTGCCGATGGAGCCGGACTCGTCCGCCCAGGCGTCCCAGATGCGGCTGTTCAGGTCGTGGACGTTGTTGGACTTCTTCTGCCAGATCCACAGAAGCTCGTCCACCGCGGACTTCAAAAACTGCCTGCGGACGGTGAGAATGGGGAATTCTCTGCGCAGGTCATACCGGTTGACCACCCCAAAGAGCTTAATGGTATGGGCGGGAGTCCCGTCCTCCCAGCGGGGACGGACCTCCCGGTCGGTGTCCCACACTCCCCGGGAAAGAATGTCCTGACAGTTTTGAATAAAGACCTGATCGGCGTAGCTCATGGCGGCCCCTCCTGATATTGGTTTGAAGGTATCATATCAGAAGCGGGGGGAAAAAGCAATAAGGCGGGGGAGCGGGCCCCCGCCGCGGCCCCCCCGCCCGGTCCGGGAGCCGGGCCCCCAGGGGGCAGGCCCCCCCCCCCCCCCCCGGCGC
>NZ_LN866274.1:1236496-1369045 GCF_001244495.1 Clostridium phoceensis
CCCCGCCGCCTGTTCCGGAAGCCGGACGCCAGGAGGAAAGCGCCCCTCCCCCGGCTCAGGCTCCTTTGTATTTCCGTCGGGTGGCGATGCCGCCCCGGATATGCCGTTCCGCTTTGTTCTCCTCCAGCACGCCCTTGACCTGGAGATAGAGAGGCTGGTTGAAGGCGGGAAGGCGCTCGGACAGGTCCTTGTGGACCGTGGACTTGCTGATCCCGAACTTCTGTGCCGCCGCGCGGACCGTGGTCCGGTTCTCTATGATGTAAAGGGCCAGCTGACAGGCCCGTTCCTCGATATTCCCTTTCACACAGCAACAACTCCCCCGGATTTTGCATCTGCTGTACATGTATATGCGGGGGAGAGGATTTTATGAGGCCGGAAATGCCTCGACTGGAAGAATTTCCCGATGAAGGCCCAGTCGTGGAGAGGATTCAGCCGTTGAGAAAGGTCTGAGCAAGGGAGACGTAGAGGGCGGCCCCTTTCCAAAGCACTGACTCGTCCACGTCGAACCGGGGACTATGGTGGGGGCGGTCCGTCCCCTTGGCGGGGTCGGAGGAACTGAGAAAGAGAAAAGCCCCGGGGACCTGCTCCAGATAGAAGGCGAAATCCTCACCTCCCATGTTGGGGGCTGGGATGCGGGTGACGACGTGCTCCGGGCCCACGACTTCGGCGGCGGCCCCGGCGGCCAGCTCCGCCATAGTGGGATCGTTGAGGACAGGGGGAGCGCCCCAGGTGATGGTGCAGTCCGCACTGGCGCCGAATACGGCAGCCGCTGCCTGGGCCACCTCACCGATGCGCCGGGCGGCGTACTGCCGCAGACCGTCCTCCAGAGTGCGGATGGTCCCCTCCAGCACTACCTCGTCCGGGATGATGTTATACTGGTCGCCCCCCTGGATCCTGCCGATGGTCAGGACCAGGGAGCGAGCGGCGCTGATCTCCCGGGTGGTGATGGCCTGGAGGGACAGAACGATGTGGGCGGCCGCATTGACGGGGTCTACCCCTTTTTCCGGGGTGGAGCCATGGCAGCCGCGCCCCCGGACCCGGATGGTGAACTTGTCAAAGGCCGCCATGCAGCAGCCGGAGGGGGCAATCACGGTGCCGCTGGGGATGTCGGCCCCCAGCAGGGTGCCGATATGGAAGCCGAAGATGGCGTCCACTCCGTCCAGCGCCCCCTGCTCCAGCATGACTTTGGCTCCCTCACACTGCTCCTCGGCCGGCTGGAAGAGGAGGCGGACGGTGCCCCGGAGCTCCTTCCTGTGTTTCTGCAGGACTTGGGCGGCCCCCATGAGCATGGCGGCGTGGGCATCATGCCCGCAGGCGTGCATCACGCCGGGGCGGCGGGAGGAAAAAGGAAGTCCGGTCTCCTCTTGGATGGGCAGGGCGTCCATGTCTGCCCGCAGGGCCACCGTTCGACCAGGCAGGCCGCCCTGGATGGAGGCAATCAGGCCGCTGTCCCGGGGAGAGCGGACGAAGGGGATACCCAGGCGGTCCAGATGGGCGGAGAGACAGGCGGCGGTCTCGGGCAGCTGTGCCCCCACCTCCGGGATCTGGTGCAGCTCCCGGCGCAGGGCAGTGATCTCATCTTGCAGGGCTTGACAATCCTTCCACATGTTAGACGGGCTCCTTCCAGGTGTGAAGATCTAAAATTTCCGGCAGGACTGCCTGCCGGCACATGTCCCTATTATAAGCGGCGCCGGGCAGGACCGCAAGGGGGACGGTGCCCAGGGAGATCAGCAGGAAAAAAATTCTCTTCTTCGAAGGTGGGATATGGTTGCAATGGGTCGAAAAATGCGGTATTATGTCAACATATCACGGGCCCGCGGCGCCGGGCAGGAAAGGATGATCCCATTGCAGCAGAAGAGAAGAAACATGAGGGGACCGGCTCTGCTGGCGGCTCTGTCCATGGTGCTGACAGCGGTGCCCGCGGCCCTGGCGGTCGAGACAGCGGCCGGGACCCCGCCCGCAGTCACGGAGGCCCCCTATTCGGATGTGCCGGCGGAGGCGTGGTACGCCCCCTTCGCGGCGGACCTGAAACAGGACGGGGCGGTGAGCGGCTATGAGGACGGCACCTTCCGGCCGGACAACGCCGTTACGGTGGGGGAGGCCCTGGTGATGGTGCTGGCGGCGGCAGGCTTTGACCGCCGGGAGGCCACCGGGGAGCACTGGAGCAGCGGCAATGCGGACTTTGCCCTGGAGAAGGGCTTTGTCACCCGGGAGCAGGTGACCGATCTGGACAGTGCGGTAAGCCGGCTGACGGTGGCCCAGATGGCGGCCAAAGCCCTGAACTTGAGGCCCTCCCGGAACGAGACGCCCTTCGGAGACGTGGACGATGGCTATGTCACCGTGCTCTATGAAAAGATACAGCTCTCCGGGGAGCTGGAGGAGGATGGCACGCTGTCTTACCATCCGGAGGACAGCATCACCCGCTCCGAGCTGGTCGCCATCATCTGGCGGATGAAGAACACCGATGTCCACGCGGGGCAGATCGCCTATGAGGGGTACAGCCAGACCTTCTACCTGGATGTGCTGGAGACAGTCCCCGCCTTCTCCTACATCCCCCAGCTGTTCCGCATGGAGGGAGACTACCTCACCTATGATGATGGGACGGTTCAGGGGCACCTTGGGGTGGATGTGTCCCAGTTCCAGGGGGAGATCGACTGGGAGCAGGCGGCCGATGCCGGTGTGGAGTTCGCTATCGTCCGGGTGGGCGGCCGGGGCTACACCGAGGGCAAGCTCTATGAGGATACATACTTTGACCGGAACGTCCAGGGCGCGCTGGATGCCGGGCTGGCGGTGGGGGCCTACTTCTTCTCCCAGGCCATTACCGTGGAGGAGGCGCTGGAGGAGGCGCGGTTCGTCCTGGAGCGGGTCCGAGACTATGACTTGACCATGCCGGTGGTCTTTGACTGGGAGATGGTCAGCGACAGCAGCGCCCGCACCAACGCCATCGACAGCGACACCATGAATGAGGTGGCACTGGCTTTCTGCGGCGCCATCCAGGAGGCGGGCTATGAGTCTATGATCTACTTCAACTCCTATCAGGGGTATGTGAAGTACGACCTGAGCAAGCTGCTGGATCACAGCTTCTGGTTCGCCCAGTACCAGGCGCAGCCCAGTTTCTACTATGACTTCCAGATGTGGCAGTACAGCTCCAAGGGGAGTGTGCCGGGTATCCAGGGCGAGGTGGACATGAACCTCTATTTCGGAGCCCTGGAGGGCGGAGAGCGCCCCAAACTGCCCAACGGCCAGGAGGCCCCGCTGGACCCGGGCATCAACCCGGAGACCGGCCGGCCCTACGGATATTGAGAGAAAGCGAGCGGTCCGCCCTACGGGGCGGACCGCTTGACTGATTTTGTTACACATATCCGTACATCCCGCGGACGGACACCTCTCCCGCGGAGAGGGCCTCCCGGCGGCCGTCATCGTACTCCACCACCAGACGGAACTCGTCGTCGATGGACAGAGCGGTGGCCTCGGTGCGGGAGGCGGGGGTGATGAGCTGTACCCGATTGCCCGGCGTGAGGCAGTCGGCCCGGTACCGGGCCAGATAGTCCGCCTTGCCCTGGGGAAAGGCGGAGTACATCCGGTCCAGAGCCCGGATGATCTGGACCGCCAGCTCGGAGCGGCGCACCGGGCGGCCCAGGACATTGAAGAGGGAGGCTGCGATGGGCCGCACGTCGGGGCTGAAGTCCTCGGGGCGCTGGTTGACATTCACGCCAATGCCGGTGACCAGATACTGGAGGGCGTTGATCTCGTTCTCCAGCCCCATCTCGGTGAGAATACCGCACAGCTTTTTCCCTTCCAGCACGATGTCGTTGGTCCACTTGATCCTGGGGCGGACGCCGCAGGCGGCCTGGATGCCATCGCATACAGCCACTGCCACCCAGGCGGTGAAGTCCACCACCTCTATGGGGGGGAGCTGGGGGCGGAGAAGGGCGGTCAGATACAGCCCGCAGCCCCGGGGGGACTGGAAGGAGCGGCCCAGCCGGCCCCGGCCGCCGGTCCGCTCCCCCGCCAGCCCCACCCGGCCCTCCGGCGCGCCCGCCACAGCCCGGCCCATGGNGCCGGCCAGGTGGCCGGACAGCTCCCCCTCCCGCACCCGGTCGGGGGCGGACTCCAGGCGGTAGCCCCGGTTGGGGGCGGAGGTGATCTCATATCCCTCCTGGCGGAGAGCCTCGATGGCCTTCCACACGGCGGCGCGGCTGACGCCCAGTGTACGGCTCATGGCCGCCCCGGACAGATATTCCCCCGGGTGCGCCAGCAGCAGGGACAGAACGGTTTCTCGGCTCAAGGCAGGGCCCTCCTTTAAATCGGCAATCAGAACTTGTGGTCTTTATTATACCCGTG
Source organism: Clostridium phoceensis (assembly GCF_001244495.1). Lineage (NCBI taxonomy): Bacteria > Bacillati > Bacillota > Clostridia > Eubacteriales > Clostridiaceae > Clostridium > Clostridium phoceensis. The sequence goes on from NZ_LN866274.1 coordinate 1,240,841, forward strand.
GGGGCTGGGTGGTGTCAACTGAGGCTGGCAGACAGGCATAACCCCAGGTCCTGTCCCATATAAATGGGAAAAACGAGAAAGGGTGAACGCAATGGCGTATGAAGAGAACATGCCCAGGATGGAGGGGGCACACCATGTCATTCTGGAGGGGCGGGAACAGCTGTCCGTCTCCGGCGTGGAGGAGGTGGAGAGCTTCGATGAAAACACCATCATCATGACCACAGTGAAGGGGACCCTGGTGGTCCGGGGGGAGGATCTGCACATCGAGAAGCTCTCTCTGGACGGGGGAGACCTGCGGGTGGAGGGCGTGGTCGATTCCCTATCCTATGAGGACGACAGCCGGGAGCGGGGCGGATTCTTCGCCCGTCTGCTGCGCTGACATGACCATTTCGGTGGCGCAGCAGGCCGCCGCCCTGGCCCAGGCGGCGGCGTTGGGGCTGGCGGTGGGGCTGCTGTATGACCTGTTCCGTGTCCTCCGGGTCCGGGTGGCCCTGCCCCTGCTGGGGGCGGTGCTGGATCTGTCCTTCTGGATCATTGTGACAGTGGCGCTGTTCGTCTGGTCTCAGCAGGCATGGCGGGGGGAGATCCGGCTGTACGGGATCTTCTTTCTCTTTGGGGGCGGGGTGCTCTATTTCTGGCTCATCAGTACCTGGATGCTGAAAATCGGCTATTTTTTGGCAGATGCGGCGGCCCTGGTGTGGCGCATCCTTACCCTCCCCCTGGCGGCGGCGGGAAAATTGCAGAAAAAAACTAAAAAATTTGCAAAAAATAGCTTTCATTTTGCGCAGGAATGGTTTAGAATAAATCAGATAACTGAGGAACTGGATGCCGCCGCCCGGAGACGGGAGCGGCGGGAGACGGGAGGGAGTGCGCATGCGGTTCAAGCGAGCCGGTCTTTTGACCAAGGTCGTGGTGATGGTCCTGCTGATCTACATGGCCACGGCCCTGCTGGATCTCCATGGGCAGATCCAGACCATCCAAGTGGAGCGGGAGGAGCTGAATCAGCAGGTGGCCGCCCAGCAGCTGGAAAACCAGCAGCTGGCCAACGCCATCGAAAACAGCGACGATCCTGACATGCTGGAGTCGGTCGCCCGGGACAAGGGCTATGTGAAGTCGGGGGAGACCCTCTACATCGACGTGGCCAACTGACCACCCAGGAAACGGCCTCAGGGGGAAATTTACAAGGAGGATATATCAGTCGCTTATGGAGTTTGGTGTTGGGTCCATTGTGGATGGGAAGGTTACGGGAATCACAAAATTCGGTGCCTTTGTGGCCCTGCCGGAAGGGAGATCCGGCTTGGTCCACATCTCTGAGATCGCTTATTCCTATGTGAACGAGGTGTCGGATCACCTCAAGGAGGGGCAGGAAGTCAAAGTAAAAGTCATCGGCATCGATCAGAACAACCGGATCAATTTGTCCATCAAGAAGGTGACAGAGCCCCCTCCCCGCCCGGCCGGCGGCGGACAGGGCGGACGGCCCCGTTCCGGGGGAGGGCGGCCTGGCGGCTTCGCGCCCCGGCCTGCCGCGCCCAAGGAGCCCACTGACTTTGAGGACCGGCTGAAGCAGTTTATGCAGTCCTCTGACAGTAAGCTGTCTGAGCTGCGCTACATAGAAAAAAAGGGAAACTCCCGCCGCTCCCGCCGGTGAGAGGCACCGGGACCGCGCAGCTGCCTGCGCGGTCCTTTTTTATCCCGGCATACAAAAACGCCCCCGGATGGATCTCCATCCAAGGGCGCTCAGCAAATGCAGGAACAGATTCGCAGAGAAAACCAGTTTGGTTGAGCTGCCTGACAAATATACCATATAATTACAAATATGTCAACTAAAGAATTGCCGGAAAGGAGCAATATATGCTGATCATTCACGGAACGGTGCACACCATGGACGGACCGGCCATCGACAACGGGTTTGTAGCCATACGGGAGGGAAAGATCTGGAAGGTGGGACCGATGGAGGAGTGCCCCGCCGACTGGAAGGGGGAGACGCTGGATGCCCGGGGGGGGCACATCCTGCCTGGCTTCGTGGACGCCCACTGCCACCTGGGGATGTTCGGGGACGCCATGGGCTTTGAGGGGGACGACGGCAACGAGGCCACCGACCCCTGCACCCCCCACCTGCGGGCCATCGACGGAGTGAACCCTATGGACCGCTGCTTCCGGGACGCGCGGCTGGCGGGAGTGACCACGGTCCTGACCGGTCCGGGCAGCGCCAACCCCATCAGCGGCCAGTTCGTAGCCATGAAGACCGCCGGCCGCTGGCTGGACGACATGGTCATCAAGGCCCCGGCGGCCATGAAGCTGGCGCTGGGAGAGAACCCCAAGCTCACCTACCACGAGCGGCATGAGGGACCCATCACCCGGATGGCCACCGCTGCCGTTATCCGGGAGAATCTGGCCAAGGCAGTGGAGTACCGGGACAAGCTGGAGCGGGCGGCTGCCGACCCAGACGAGGAGAAGCCGGAGTTTGACGCAAAGCTGGAGGCCCTGCTCCCTGTGGTCCGCCGAGAACTGCCTGTCCATATCCACGCCCACCGGGCGGACGATATCGCCACTGGCATCCGCATCTGCAAGGAGTTCGGGCTGGAGTATGTCATCGTCCACGGTACGGAAGGCCACCTCATCGCCAACGAGCTGGCCCGGGAGGGGGCCCGGGTCATCACCGGCCCCTGCCTGGGGGACCGTTCCAAACCGGAGCTGGCTAACATGAGCCTGGAGACCCCGGTGCTGCTGGCGATGGCGGGGGTGAAGATCGCTATCTGCACCGACCACCCGGAGACCCCGGTCCAGTACCTGCCCCTGTGTGCCGCCATGGCAGTGAAGGGCGGCCTGCCGGCGGATGCGGCCCTGGCGGCCATCACCATCTGGGCGGCGGAGATCGGCGGAGTGGCTCACCGGGTGGGCTCCCTGACGCCGGGGAAGGACGGTGACGTGGTGGTGATGAGCGGCCATCCCCTCAACTGGCTCAGCCGGGTCTCCGCCGTGGTGGTGGACGGCCGGCGGGTGACGGAATGATGTTCTGTTAGAAGAGGGAAACTCTTGAGAAAAATTCACAAAAAAGTCTAGAATTTTTTGACGCCTGTGGTATAATTGACTCATCGGAGGCCAGATCTCCGATGAAGTTGGCCCTCCGGGGCGAAAGGAGCGGAATGTTATGAAGTTTGTGTTTACGGACAAAAAGGTGAACCTGCCCGCCGTGATTCATCGGTACGCGGAGAAAAAGGTGGGGAAGCTGGACCGTTTCTTTAAAGAGGACGCCACCGCAGCTGTCACATTCAGCATCGAGAGGGACCGGAACAGAGTGGAGGTCACCATCCGGTCTGGCGGTACCATCTTCCGCGCGTCGGAGAGCACCTCCGACATGCACGCATCCATCGACGCCGCTGTGGCCACGCTGGAGCGCCAGATCCGCAAAAATAAGACCCGGCTGGAGAAGCGGCTGCGCCAGGGGGCTTTTGAGCGCAGCGTGGATGAGGAGATCTCCACTTTTGTGCCCGACGGGCCGGAGGAGGGGGAGTACAACCTGGTCCGCAGCAAGCGCTTTCCCATCAAGCCCATGACCCGGGACGAGGCCATCCTTCAGATGAATCTGCTGGGCCACAGCTTCTTCGCTTTCCGGGACGAGGATGCGGACGGTGCTTTCGCGGTGGTCTACTGCCGCAATGACGGAGATTACGGCCTGATCGAAGACGAGGCCTGACCCAGCTTGAATAGAGCGGAAAGGGCCGGACGGACAGAAGTCCGCCCGGCCCTTCTTCCGTGATCCAAAACGGGAGGGGAGTTTCCCTCCGGACAGAATGGAGTGGCTTTATGAATCCCAAAGCGCTGATCGATCTGCACTGTGACACGCTGACAGACTGCCGGCCCACCCCTGCGGGGAATCCGGACACGCTGGACGACCCGGAACGGGTGCTGTCCCTGTCCGCCATGCCGGAGGATGTGCACTGGGCTCAGTTTTATGCGGTCTTTATTCCCGATGAGTATCGAGGACAGGCGGCCATCGACTATTTTGAGCAGAACCGGGAGAACTTTTTTCGCCAGATGAAGAAGTTTTCTCAGCGGGCAGCCCCCTGCCGCACCTATGCGGACATGAAGCGGGCATGGGCCGGAAATCAGACAGCGGCCTTTCTCACCATCGAGAACGGATCGGCGCTGGCCGGAGACCTGAGCCGCGTCCAGGTGCTGGCAGACCAGGGGGTGCGGGCGGTGACGCTGGTGTGGAACGGCGAGAATGAGATCGGCTCGGGCCACACCACGGACCACGGGCTGTCCGCCTTCGGAAAAGCGGTGATCCCAGAGCTGGAGCGATGCGGCATCCTGGTGGACGTGTCTCACCTCAACGACCCGGGCTTCTATGATCTGCTGGAGGTGGCCCAAAAGCCCTTTCTGGCCACCCATTCCAACGCCAGGGCGGTGTGCGGCCACAAACGCAACCTCACAGACGAGATGATTCGGGAGATGGTGGACCGGGACTGTCTGATCGGCCTGAACTACTTTGTGAAATTCCTGCGGGACGAGGGCAGGGTGGAGAGCTTGGATGACCTGTACCGCCATGTGTCCCACTTCCTGGAGCTGGGGGCGGCCAAAAACCTGGCCCTGGGCTCCGACTTTGACGGGGCCGACTTGCCGGACTACCTGAACAGCCCGGCCAAGGCGGCGGGGATCTATGAGTATCTGCTGTCCCGGGGTATCGGCCAGGAACTGGCCGACGGGATCATGTTCGGCAACGCCAGCCGCTTTTTCCAGACCCATTTGACGTAACAAGACGCCCCCTCCCTCCACGGAGGGGGCGGACTTCTTCTGTAGGGCGTGAGTGCCGACACGCTAGAGAAAGGAGCGAAGTGATGGAAGGGCTGGATGATCTGGAATTTTTGTCAGAGTACCGGGAGGACAACCGTATCGAGGCCAAGCGGGCCCAGGGCGGCCTGCCCCACAGCCTCTGGGAGACCTACTCCGCTTTCGCTAACACCCTGGGCGGGGTGATCCTGCTGGGGGTGGCGGAGGCGAAGGACGGCTCCCTGTATTCGGTGCCACTCCTGGACCCGGAGGAGCTGGTGGAGGAGTTCTGGTCCATCGTGCAGGACCCCAAGCTGGTCAGCGCCAACGTGCTCCGGACGGAAGACGTGCGGCTGATGCGGAGCGGGCGGAACACGGTGGTGGCCATCTTTGTGCCCAGGGCAGATTTCCGCCAGCGGCCGGTGTATCTGGGCTCCGACCCCTATCGGGGCACCTACTACCGCTGTGGGGAAGGGGACCGCCGCAGCCCCCGGCACGAGGTGGAGGCCATGCTCCAAGACCGGGGAAACGACTGAGCGTAGGGAGAATAGCGAGGACGCAGGGGGGAGCCCTGCGTCCTCGCTGTATCCAGGAGCTGATCAGCTCTCCATGTGTTTTCCCAGGAAGGCGGCCGCCGCCTGGGCCAGCTTGTAGTCGATCTCGTCGGGAGACTGGCTCTCCCCGTCCTCCGCAAAGATGACGCAGCCCAGCACATCGCCCTCGGACAGGATGGGGGCGGCAGTGCCCACATGGAACGCGGTCCCGTCGGCGCAGAGGGGAATGGTCTCGGCTCCCGGCTTGTGCTGATAGATCTGACGGCCCTCCATCAGCCGCTCCAGCTCAGGGGAGATCTGCTTGTCTTGGATCTCACGCCTGGGGGCGCCGGTGACGGCCACGCAGTTGTCCCGATCGGTGATGACTGCGATCTTGCCGGCGGTGCGGCCGATGGTCTCACACAGCTGGCCGGCGAACTCGGACACGCCCCCCATGAGGGAATACTTTTTGAAGATGACCCCGCCGTCCCGGTCCGTGTAGATTTCCAGCGGGTCACCTTCCCGAATACGCATCGTGCGGCGGATCTCCTTGGGGATGACCACCCGGCCCAAGTCATCGATGCGCCGTACGATTCCAGTGGCTTTCATATATCAAATTCCTCCTGCGGTTGCATTTTGTAGACAGAGAGTAGTATCCGCAAAATCTGGTTGCCTATGCAAAAATTTGCGGAAGGACTTTGCGGGCAGAGTCGGAAGATCCGGCGCGAGAGCGCCTTGCGGCAGGAGGCTTTTTTGCTTTGATATGAGAGGCACCCGAAGGGCCTCCGCCTTGACGGAGGCTCTCCATGGAGAAAAAAGTGCTGCCGTCCCCCTGGGACGGCAGCACGGGAACAGCAGGGTCACAGGAGGAACATGGCCACTAGGGGCAGGGTTATCATGCAGAACAGACTGGTCAGGAACACGATCTTGGCGGCAAGGCCCCGGTTGCCGTTGTAGGTCTCCGCCAGAATGGTAGTGACCGAGGGGGCGGGCATGGCCATGGTGATGAGGACGATGGAGGCGATCAGCGGGTTAGACAGGGGGAGCAGGGACATCACCGCCCAGGTGAGCAGGGGGACAACGATGAGCCGCATACCGGTGGCGGTGTAGGCATCTTTGTCCCGGAACAGCTCAGTCCCCTTGCCGGAGGCCAGGGTCATGCCAGTGACGAACATGGACAGGGGCGTGGTCACGTTGGACAGATGGGTGACGGGGGTCATCAGGGCCTCCGGCAGGGGGATCTGCCCCACATAGAAGATGAGGCTGAGGATAAGGGCGATGTTGATGTTGCTCAGCAGGGTGCGGACCAAATTGACAGGCTGGGCGTCGGTGCCGCAGTCAGCGCACACCATCCGCACACCCAGGGTATAGACCAGTAGGTTGAAGGGTACGCCGAACATGACGGCCAGGGCCAGGCCCTCCTCGCCAAACAGGGCCAGGGCCACGGGGAAGCCCATAAAGCCGTTGTTGCAGAAGGTGGCACCGAAGGACCAGATGCCCCGCCGGCCCGCCGGCACCTTCAGCACCTTGGAGATGCCCCAGGACAGGGCGGCGTACAGGGGGAAGAGGACCAGTCCGATGACGATGATGATGACCCCGTCCACCAGGAAGGCGGAGTCAAACTCCCGGGTGGCCAGGGAGGAGAAGATGGTGCAGGGCAGGGTGACCTTCAGCAAAAGGCTGGACATGGGGGCGGAGGCGGAGGGGGGGACAATCTTTGTCTTTACGGAGACCCATCCCACGCCCATGAGAAGAAACAGGCCGATCAAGCTGGAAAATACCATTCCGATGTCTAGCTGCATAGGAACCCCTCCCGGGCCGGCCGATGGCCGGCGTTCTTTCTGTAAGCCTAGTTTATCAAAGAAGAGGAGGGCTGTCCAGAGATACCGGGGCCGGGAGCGTGAAGATTTTTCCTGGATCTATGAAAAACAGACATGCCAGTACTCAGTGGGTCCTGAAATCCACCGCGATGCGGCTGACCAGGCCGTCTTCAAAGAAAAAGAGAATGGCCGGCTTGAGGTGCCCCTCCTGGGAGCTGTACCAGACGCCCGGAAACTCCTGGCCGTTGAAGGGGGGGTCCTGGAGCGTGGGGTAGGCGTTCTCCACCTCCGCGCGGGTGGAGCCCACTCGGATGCCCCGGGCAAAAGGCCGGGTCAGTGGTCTCCAGATACCAGACTGAGCGGCGGTCATACTCCGGCTGGCAGTAGGTGACGGAGGTAAAGCCCTCCCAGCTCAGCTGCTCGAGCTGGAGGCTGTCGCTGGAGTCGCTGCCCCGCCAGCTCTTCAGGACGGTGTGGACGGGGTGGTCCTCCTCCCCGTAAAAGGAGATCTCGCTGGACCAGAGGCCGGCGGGCATGAGGAAGTCGTCCCGCCAGAGGGCGGCGTACACGTCGGACAGCACGCCCTCCCAGGAATCCGTCAGGGCGGCGGTGAGGAGATGGCCGCCCGGCACCGACATGACGGTGCGCACCCCAAGAAAGTTCTCCGACTGGTCCAGATCAAAAAAGAGGTAGTCCTCCAAATCGTGCGGATCGGTCAGACGGTCCCCGCTGCCGTACAGCAGATAGCGGATGCGGTAGATCCCGCACAGGGTCTCATAGGTGGGGTAGAGGGCGGCGGGCTGGATGTCCTGGATCACCAGGTCGCCGGCCTGGGGGGAGAGCCCCTCCCCCAGGAACCAGGCCCGACCTGAGACCGGCCGGAAGCGGTCTGAGGCGAAGTAGTCCAGCACCATCTGCTCCGCCTCCTCCGTGAGCGCCGGGGGGCGGGGCGTGCCTGGGGAGACGGGGAGGGCGGGGGAGGTGAAGCCGCCCTCCGGCTTCTCGTCCGCGAAGTGCCATTGCCGCCACAGGGGCGGGTCCAGGTCCAGGCACTCCTCCGCCGGGACCAGAGGGGGCAGGCGGTGGAGGTCGTACGGATTATAGCGGGTGAAGGTCCCAGCGGACCAGATATAGAGGTGCTCCGCCCCGCTGACGGCGTCCGCCGCGCTGTCCTCCCGGTCGTCGGAGCGGGCGGTGAGGTAGAAGAGGGGCTGGCCGTCCCCGCCCATGCGGAAGCCCTCCAGGTCCGGGTCCTGGATGCAGAGGTCGGCCCCGGGGACCTCCTGGGCCAGCTCCGGGTCGTACTGCTCCGCCAGGGCCAGATACAGCCCCTCCTCCGTCACCCCGGCCAGTGCCAGGGCGTCCTCCAGGGACACCTGCCGCCGCTCCTCCTTGTCGTACACCAGGGAGAGGACATGGCCCGTGTTCAGATCGCTGACAAAGTAGGTCTGAAAGAAGAGCAGGTTCAGATACCGGTCGGTCTCCGCGGGGTAGAGCAGGCAACAGTTGTCATACCCATCCGTACCGGATGGAAGGGGGCCCTCCAGGAGCGAGAGGTAGCTGTCCCGCAGGCCGGACAGGGCCCGGTTGATGGAGGTCAGCCCCTCGTCGGCTTTCTGGCCGTCCGGCAGGACCAGAGTGGGGATCTCCAGGTAGTTGCTGTTGGTGTCGTAGTGCTGGACCTCCATCACCACCAGGGGGGCGGCGGGCTGGCTCCGGTAGGAGACCAGCCAGCCGCAGGAGAGGATGAGCAGGGCGGCAAGAAAGAGGAGGGGGAGAGGCGGACGCTTTTTCTCACACTGAAACAGGTTACGGATGCGAGCCTCCGCCTGCCGGGCGGAGCCGGAGAGGGGCGTGGAGAAGGGGGTGGAGGGTGGGGGCTGTTTCATGGTCTCATCTCCTTTCGGTATGCGGAGGGGGCTCAGAGTAGCCGGGTCAAGACGATGCGGCTGACATGCTCCCCTTCAAAAAAGAACAGAAGAGCCAGCCCCTGATCGTTGTCCATGTCCTCACAGTACCACATGCAGTCCATCTCATTCAGGGAGGGGTTCCTGGTGCTCTCGGACTTCAGAGCTGGATAGGAGGCCAGGACCTGCTGGCGGCTGTCTCCCACCCGGATGCCTCGGAGGGTGTACACATCGGTCCGGGTGGTCTCCACTCCCCGGAGGGTCTCGGAGCCGTCGGAGGCCAGGTGGTAATAGTCGGCGGAAAAGCCGTCCCAGCTGTATCGGACCCACATGTCCCCCTCGTTCTGGACCAGCCCCTCACCAGGCAGCTCCTCCCGGACGCCGGCCTGGGAGAAAAACAGAGCTGTATCCTGGAGCCCGGGCCCAGCGGGGGTGGGCCATCCGTCCCGGAACAGGGCTATCTCCGGATCGTACAGATCCCGGAAGGGCTTGCGGGCGACCTCGTCCAGAGACATGGCGGCAGGATCGGAGATGGCCTCCCCCGCCACGGACAGAAAGACTCCGTCCCCGGCGCTTCGGCTGAGGACGAGGGTGAAGGGCGCCTCCTGAGGGACCCAGCTGCCGGCACGGAACTGCATGGACTCCATGGTATAGACCGAGCCCACAGTGTTGTCCGCCAGGGCGGCGGAGCCGAGATAGTCCACCCGAGTCAGGAGTAGATCCCCCTCCTGGGGAGGAGAAAGCTGGTCCCAGCCGGAAAAGAAGATCTGGTACGCCCCCAGACGGGCAGACAGATACTGACGGACCAGGGCATAAAATTCTCCGCTGTTCAGGCCGGAGGGTACGGTGTCCTCCTCCGGCAGAGCCTGCATGGCGGCCTCTACCTCCGAATAAGAGCCCATGGACCAGCCCTGGACGACAGAGATGCATCCCTCTTCGGGGCTGTACCGGATGCGGGCAGCCAAGTAGAGGTTACTGTCTGCGTCTGCCCGGGCCAGCAGGTCGTAGGAGGCCTCCGCCATGTCGTTCCGCCCTGGATAGGACCCGTCCGTCGGGGCGAGGGAGAGGATCTGCCAGGAGGCGGAGGCATTGTGGACGTTCCAGGGGTTACGCCCGCTGCGGGTGAAATCCTCCAGCCACACCCGGGTCTGGTAATAGATGCCGATGTTCAGCTGGTCCTCAGGGGCCGTATAGAACTGCTCATTGTGATCGGGGAGCCACTGGGGGCCGTCTCCGTCAATGACGGCGTAGTCCGTCCGGGCAAACACGTCCACGCCGCCTGGAGCAAGGAGCGCCAGAGCGTTCTCCCAGTAGGAGTCATAGGCCGCCCGGGCGGCGGAGCCCTCCTCCCGGACGTCTCCCTCCACCGGCCAGACCCAGGTGAACTGAGTGCCGTCGAAAGCGAGAAGACCGGATTCTCCCTGAGAGAGCCACTGGGAAAGGCTGTTGGCGGTGTACAGGAGATAGGAGGTCCCGTCCTGCTGGAAGGGAACGGCATGGGGCTGGCATCCCTGGCCCTGCACCAGAAAGACAGGGCCGACAGCCCCGTTGGACTCCTGCACCACGCCGATGGCCAGTATATAGTGGGAGGACCCGTCGGAGAGAGACAGCGGCCAAGGTGCACCCGTTTCCCGGGAGCGTGGCCAGGACCTGGCTGACTGGAGGAGAGGTGAGATCCAGGGCGGAGAGCCCCTGGTCCAGAACGGCCTGTATCAGCCGGGCACTAGGGGCATTATGCTCCCCTGTCTGGACGCAGTCCCCTTCCAGCGGCGGAGCCTCCTGGCTCTGGCAGGCCACCAGCCCGCCGCAGGACAGGATGAGGAGCAGGACCAGGACCATCAGCCAGACTGGCGGTCGCCGCTTGGGGCCCTGGAACAGGTTGCGGATGCGCGCCTCCGCCTGCCGGGCGGAGCCGGAGAGGGGCGTGGAGAAGGGGGTGGAGGGACACTGGGATCTGGCCATAAAAGCACGTCCTTTCAGTGAGGATGGAGCAGGGGGAGGGGCGGGAAGTCAGGAGAAGGAGAAGAAGCCGTACCCCGCCCGCAGATCGCACAGGGCGTACCCGGAGAGGGCGGCGCCCGGATCAAACAGCCCGTAATAGCCGCCGCTCCAGGAGCGGCAGCGGGGAGAAATCTCCTCCGCCGGAGTGCCGGGGAGGCAGAGGCGAAACTCGTTTCCACCATCCAGCCCATAGGGGGCGGCGGCCACATAGCGGATGCCGCCCTCCGTCCACTCCGTCCCCTCCGGGCGGCCGGTGGTCACCTCCAGGTCCGTGAGGGTGAGGGACCAGGTGCGGCTGTCTAGGGGGGTCAGCATGGAGAAGGCCCCCTGGAACTGGCACAGATAGGTGATATCCATATCGCGGTCGTGGAACTTCCCGGAGAAGGTGCCGTCAGGGAACAGGGTCAGGTCGGTGCTCCAAGCCCCAGCCCCGCTGGAAAAGGTGAAATGGACGCCCTCCTCTGGGATGGGGAGCATGCTCTCCTCCGGAGAAAGAGCCCCCCGGGATACCACGCCGGTGAGCAGGGGGACGCCGTACCTGGAGAAAGTGTACCGACGGCGGATGTCCGGATAGTTGGAGACATGCTCCGTCTCCACCACGCCGCCTGTGTCCTCCAGCTCCAGGGGGGCAAAAAACAGGCCGGAAAACACCAGCTGCCCCATCGCCTCGTTCCAGAGGAAGTGGGCATAGTTCACGTTGTGGGGAAGACCGCAGTTGACCAGCAGGCCCAGGTCCACGGAGCCGTCCCCGTTCAGGTCCCGCAGGTCGGGAGCGCCAGGGACCTTGTCCGCATCCGGGAGGCGGTACAGGCCTTCATAGAGGTGGAGCCCGTCCTCCAAGACGGAGCCGGCGGTGATGGACTGGAGCAGAACAGGGCCGTCCCACACCTTCACCTGACGGATGAGCACCGTGCTCTCCATGCCGTCGATGGGAGACTCGTCAAACTCCAAGGTGAGAGTGCGGCCATCCGAGAGGGGGAGGGGGCAGCGGGGAGGTTCCCCGTCCAGCCCCAGCTCTTGTGGCGTGCCTATTGTCCACTCTACGGCCTGAGGTACTTCCCCGGTCCCGTGTCGGAGGCGCAGGCGGGCAGTGAGGCACAACTCCGGGTCCGAGTCTGCCTGGGCTGTCAACAGATAGTCAGCTTCCTCGGAGGCGGCAGGGGAGGACAGCAGGTAGCGGCCATCGGCGGGGGTGAGGGCACGGATCTGCCAGGCGGCGGGGAGGCCCTCCGTCTGCCAGGGATTGCAGCCCTCCTGAGCGAGCCCCTCCAGCCAGACCCGGGCCTGCTCATACACCCCGTCGGGCAGGTCCAGCTCCGGGGAAGACCAGAAGGAGTCGGAGTGGTGATAGATCCAATGGGCGGGAGAGCCCCCGTAGGGGCTGGAGGCCGTTTCCCGGGAGAACAGCTCCACACCGGAGGGGGACAGCAGGGGCAGATAGGTCTGCCAGAATTCCTCATATTCCTGAGCGGCTCGGGAGCCCTCCTCCAGGATGTCCCCCTCCGCCGGCCACGCCCAGGTGAGCTGGCTGTCCTCCAGGCACACTACCCCGGCGGAGCCGGAGCGGCTGCCCTGATCCAGGGTGTTGAAGGTGTAGAGCAGGCGGAGCTGACCGCTGCCGTACTCCCGGAACGGGAAGATATGGGCGGCCCCCTCCGGTCCGGAGACCACATAGGCCGGGCCCCGTAGGGTGCTGGTCGCCTGTTCCACTGCCCCGATGACCAGCCAGGAGGCGGAGTCTTTCTGGAAGAGAGCGGCGGCCAGGGTGGTCCCGTCCTGGCTGTGGGCACAGAGAAGCTGGGGGATGGATTCTCCGTCCTCTGCCGTACCCATCTGGGGAGCGGCGGCCCCGTACAGGGCGTCTACCAGGAGGAGGTCCTCACTGGAGAGAGGCTGGGAGGTGGCGGAGGCAGAGAGGGCGCTGATCTCCGCCTTTTCCGGCGGAACCTTTTGGTCCTGGCAGGCCACCAGCCCGCCGCAGGACAGGATGAGGAGCAGGGCCAGGACCATCAGCCAGACTGGCGGTCGCCGCTTGGGGCCCTGGAACAGGTTGCGGATGCGCGCCTCCGCCTGCCGGGCGGAGCCGGAGAGGGGCGTGGAGAAGGGGGTGGAGGGACACTGGGATCTGGCCATAAAAGCACGTCCTTTCAGTGAGGATGGAGCAGGGGGAGGGGCGGGAAGTCAGGAGAAGGAGAAGAAGCCGTACCCCGCCCGCAGATCGCACAGGGCGTACCCGGAGAGGGCGGCGCCCGGATCAAACAGCCNCCAGACTGGCGGTCGCCGCTTGGGGCCCTGGAACAGGTTGCGGATGCGCGCCTCCGCCTGCCGGGCGGAGCCGGAGAGCGGGGTGGAGAAAGGGGTGCGAGGGGAGGTTCGGTCCATGGCGGTATCTCCTTTTTCTAAGCGAGGGGCTGAAAGTGGGAATAGATCCACTGGCTGGGGAAGGGTACCCCGCTGTAATCCGGGTTATGAAACTGGAACTCATACTGAGGATTAAAGGAGTAGAGATCCAGTCCTCCCTCCCTCGGGACGGCCTTGTAATCCTCGTCATAGTAGTCCCAGCTGGCCAGCTCCTCCAGGGTGCTGCCGTCAAAGCGGTAGTGGGCGGCATTGCTGGGGCCCTCCCACCCGCTATGTGCGGAGGTATTGGCACACAGGATGTGGAGGGAGCCGTCCTCCGCCGTCCAGGAGGACCAGAGCCCGTTGTCGCCCCCCAAAAGGTGGACCTGGCCCCGCCACTGCTGTGGCTCCAGATCCCAGAGCCCAACCATCAGATTGCCCATTCCGGCGGAGTGAGTGCCCCCTTCCACCAGGGCCAGTCCCAGGACGCAGCCATCCCCCTCCCGGGACAGGAGCAGCTGGGAGGACATGTACGGGGCGTCATAGGGGAAGTTATGATGTTCCCTCATGAGCAGATAGGCCAGATCTGGGACAGGCTGGGGGGTGAGGGTGAAAGCGCCGTCCTCCCAGGCGAGCAGATGCCAGCGGTCTGCCTGCCCGTCGGGGTCCTTCAGAAGCACCCGCAGGACCTGCATAGAGCCGTCAGGGAGACGGGTCACCTGAGACTGGGTGGTGAACTGCCCCGGGGCCAGGGAGGCAGGGTCGTCCTCCGCCAGCCGTCCCTGTTCCGTCAGACGGCCGTTTTCCACCTCCAGAATGATGTACTGGGCCGCATCATGGTCAGAGTGGGAGAGGGCCGCCTGGAGCAGGAGGGCCTGGTGATCTTTGGTGCTCAGATAGGCAGACGTGAGGACCTGCCGGGAGAAGGCAAGATCCGGGTGGTCATAGGTCCAGGAGAGCTCTTCCCCGGTGCCCAGCCGCACCTCCACGGTGGTGGAGGCGTCCCCCCGGATGAAAACGGCGGCCCTGTCGTCGATGCTCCCCACGCCATCCAGATTCAGCCGATGGAGGGAGAAGACCAGGCGTGGGGCCTCTCCCTTGACTGGAGCAGAGGGCGTCTCCCCCCGACAGGACGCAAGCGCTCCGCAGGCGAGAAGGAGGGACAGGACCAGGGAAGCCGTCCGCCGGGCAGAGCCGGAACGGGAAGAGGGGAGCGGTTCAGGCAGAGCGCGCATGGCAGATACCTCTTTTCTAATTTTTTAATGTCGAAGGCGGGGCCTCAGAAAAGACCATCCGACTGGGAGGGGACCAGGACCAGTTCGCCCCGGCTGTTGTAGGCGAGGGCGTGGTAGACGGGTTCAGGCCCATCGGTCCACCAGCCCTCCACCAGCTGCCCGGTCTCGGGCAGGACCTCCAGCCGGCCCCCCAGGGTGGTCAGATAGCGGAAGGAGCCAGAGGCTTCGTCCCAGACGAACCAGCAGTGGGCCTCGTTGTGGGTGGTGTCACAGAGAACTCCAAAGTCCTCACTGCCGTCAAAATCGATGTCCCGTACATCCACATAGTCCAGCAGGGGGGAGAAGGCCACGAACCCCTGAAAGGCGGCCCGGCTGTCGGGGGTGAAGGAGTCTGGGGTGATGGTCTGGAGAAGAGTGCCGCCGTCCAGGACCTGGATCTGGTCATAGCGGAGCTGAGATAAGTCGTCCGGCGCGGGGATGGGGCAGCGGAGCGCCAGGGTCAGCGTGCGGCCCGGTCCAACGGTGACGGTCTCAGTGTCCGTCAGATAGCCGTCTCGGGTCAAGTCCCACCCCGCCTGTGTCCAGGACAGGGTGGCCCACTCCGGCTGGTGCCATTTGTCGTACAGGATGGGTACCCGCAGGACCTGAAGGCCGTCCGGCCTGGTATGGAGGTAGGCGGACCAGATCACCGGGCAGTCCGGGGCGAGGTCGTCTGCGTTGTCCTCCCAGGTGCCCAGCCGGACCTGCTCTGTCAGCGCCCCCTCCTCCACGGCCAGCACGAAACAGCTGGCTGCGCCGTAATTGGAGTAGCGGTCCTCAAGGACCAGGACGACGGACTGCCGCCCCGAGGGGGTAAAGGAGGCGGGCAGCAGCCTGGGATGGCCGGTGGAGGGGAGTTCCCAAGTCAGCACCTCTCCGGTGCCCAGGGCGGCCTCCACCACAGTGAGGGGACCGGAGGCGCTGTCGTCATCATAGGAGAAGGCCGTGACAGAATCGTCTGCTCCCCCTGTCCCGTCCAGGTCCAGCCCCTCCCGGAACACCGCATAGGTCCCAAATGGAAGAGTATCACTGAGAGGGATAAGATCTTCTCCCTGCTGGCCGGAGGAGGCCAGCAGGATATTCCCGCCGCAGGCGGCCTCCAGCAGCTGAGACAGGGGGAGGGTGAGGAGGATCTGGGACGGGTCGGCGGCGGAGCGGATGGAGACCATCTCGTCCTGAGGGTGGAAGGTCAAGGCGACCAGCTCCCAGGGGGTGCCCTCCAGGCCCAGCAGCTCAGCCGCCGCCTGGCGCAGATTCTGGGAGCGGACGGAGCCGTCCGGCCACCTCCGCCAGACCAACAGCCAGCCGCCGTCGGGGTCATGGGCCAGCAGATCCGGGTGGCCGTCCCCGTCCAGATCCAGGTGGTACATCAGGCCGGAGGTGTCCGCCAAGGAGAAAGAGATCCCGTCGGGCAGACGGATCTGGTATTCGTACCAGTCTGAAAGGTCCTCCCGCACCGTGTGGATGGCGGTGCCGGAGAAGCCCAGAAGATCGGAGAAGGGGACCGACTCCTCGCCCGGGGTGGTAAGGGAGAATACGGGGGCGCCCTCCTCCGGGGGCGGGGAGGCTGCGGTCCGGCAGGTGACCAGTCCGCCGCAGGAGAAAATGAGGAGCAGGGTCAGGGCCATCAGCCAGACCGGCGGCCGCCGTTTGGGGCCCTGGAACAGGTTGCGGATACGCGCCTCCGCCTGCCGGGCGGAGCCGGAGAGGGGGGTAGAGAGGGGCGTGTAAGGACATGGGCGGGTCAAGACTGGTCCTCCTCCTTTCTGTTTTGGACGGCGCTGACGGCCTGAAGGATGGAACGGCCGTAGGCAGAACGCTGGTCCCCGGGCAGCGCGTGCAGGGTGCTGTCGTCACAGGCCAGCTCTGTGTCCTGCTCCACCGCCCGGGCCATGAGCCACATCAGCGGATTGAACCAGTGCAGGGCCTTTACCCAGAGCACCAGGGCCTTCAGGGGGATGTCTCGGCGGCGGAAGTGGGTCAGCTCGTGGCGCAGGGCGCACTCCAGAGGGGCGCTCTGGGGGAGGGGCTCCGGCAGAAGGATCACAGGGCGGAGCAGACCGGCCAGCATGGGGGCGGGCAGAGAGGGGCAGAGGACCAGCCTGGGCAGACGGCGCAGGCCCATCTGGTCCCCCAGCGCCCGGTACCGCGCCAGCAGGGAAGTCTCCTCAGCCTCCCGGCCCCAGCGGCGGAGCCAGCGGCAGAACCTGAGGTGACAGCCCACATTCCACAGGAGGACCCCCGCCGCGCCCAGCAGCCACAGGATCAGGAGGAGCTGGGCGAGGGAGAGGGAAAATCCTCCTGATTCCGCCGGGGCCTCCGGCTGGACGGCATTCTGGACCGGCTCAGACCGGGAGGGCGCGGCCTGGGACTGGGCTGGGCGGCTGGAGGCCGCCGGGGGCTGGGAGACAGGCGGCGAATAGGTGAAGACCACCGGGTTGGAGGGGACGGTCAGCTGGACTGGTGCCTCGGCCGGCCCCAGATGGGGGAGCAGGGGGAAGGGGACAGCCAGCCGCAGGGAGAGGAGCAGCCAGGCAGTACAGCGCCACCGGGCGGCGTAGCGGCCCCGGGTGAGACGGGCAGCCAGCAGCAGGAGCAGGACCACTGCCCCGCCGCCCAGGGAGAGGGCGGCCAGATCAAGGAGAAATCGGTTCATTTGGCGCCCCTTTCCAGCTCATCCAGCAGGGCCCTGAGCTCGTCCACCTCGCCGGGGGCCAGCCCGTCCCGGGCCAGGGCAGCCACGAAGTTTCGGGGGGAACTGCCGTACAGGCGGGAGAGGACGGAGCGGCTGTCAAAGGAGAGGTAGTCCTCTCGGCTGACCAGGGGGGTGTACCGGTTGCTCCTGCCCAGGCGGCGGGCGGATAGAAACCCTTTGTCCGCCAGCCGGGTGAGATAGGTGTTGATGGTGTTGGCGGCCCAGCCGTGGGGGGCCAGAGCGCGCTCCAGGGCGGCGCGGGGGGTGTCGGGGCCGGAGTCCCAAAGGGCCTTCATGACCTCCAGCTCAGTGTCGGGGAGTCGTTTCACAGCTATCGCTCCAATCTACTACTTTTGTAGTTTGTAATAATATACTACATTTGAAGTAAATAAAGGTCAAGTTACAGTGTGGTTACAGAGCGGCCGGGGCAGGGCTCTGGCAGAACAAAGCAGGCCGCCTGCCAAAAGGCAGACGGCCTGAAAATAGGGAAAAGCGGTGCCGCGGAGGGGAGCGGGGCACTAAAGCAGGATCTGTCCGTTGATCTCCAGCCGGAATTTGAGGTCCAGGGTCTCGGCAGCTTTCCGGCTGAGGAGCATCCGCTGGAGAAAGATCTCAAAATAGTCCATGACGGCGCACACCTCCGTGTTGATGGAGAGGGAGAGAGTCACGGTCCGTCCCGGCAGGTCCAGCAGCACCTCGGAGCGCTCCACGGAGTAGTTCACCCGGTCGTGGATGTCAAAGGTGGACATGTCCTTGTTCCGCACCCGGCTGCGGCGCACATCGGTCTTGTCGGCCAGGATCAGGGCGGCGGCGATGGCGTTCACCGGGTAGGCGGTGGAGTCGTCGTGGTGGCCGATGGCAGTGATGACGGCGGCCACGTCGGGGGGCTCCATCCCCATCTTGTCCAGGATGCGGAAGGCCATGGTGGCCCCGCTGAGGGCGTGGTCGTGGCGGTTGACCACGTTGCCGATGTCGTGCATGTAGGCGGCGATCCTGGCCAGCTCCACCTCTTTCGGGGTGTAGCCCAGCTGGGTCAGGATGCGGGCGGCCACCTCGGCGCACTTGGTCACGTGGGCGAAGGAGTGCTCCGTAAAGCCCAGCGCCGTGAGCGAGGCGTCCGCCTGGGTGATGTAGGTGCGGATCTCCGGAGAACTCCTCACCATCTCAAAGGTAACATTCATAGGGTGCTCCTTTCTTCTCCGCCGTCCCACAGGCAGCGGGACAGGTCCACCCTGCCATCGGGCAGGAAGGGGACGCCCTCTCCTTCCAGCAGCAGGCGCTGGATGCCCGTTCCGCCGAACACGTCCGCGGGGCTGAGGCCCCCATCCCGGTACAGGACTCGATGACAGGGCAGGCCCTCCGGTGCCCGGGCCAGGGCGCAGCCCACGATGCGGCTGGCCCTGGGCCGGCCGGCCAGAAAGGCCACCAGACCATAGGTGGCCACCTGTCCTGCCGGAATGCGGGCCACCACAGCGTAGACCGCCGTAAAAAAATCAGGACGCCCGGGAGTCACAGGGCACAGCGGCGGGGGCGCCCCGCTTGGGCGGGACGGGCCCCTCTATGGGCCGGGCAGAAAAACAGATAAAACACAGACACCAACACTCCATCGATCATAAGCGGCCTGGAAGCAGGTGCTCCCCGCCCTTGCAGGTTGGAAAAACAGCTGGGGACATCCCTATTGTATGGGATGATCCTGGTAATTTCAAGCCCCAAGAGCATCAGGACAGAAAATTTCTCCTAAGCTGGGCATCGTTCCCGCAGGCGGATGAGGGAATAGGAGATCGTTGCGGGAGAAACGGGGAAATGGAAACGGGCTCCCGTGGAAATGCCTGATGCCCGCTGCATGTGCGGAAGAAAAAGGGGAATTTCCACCATAACAGGTGGAAGTGTATGCTGGACTATGATATAGTAGTTTCAAACAGGCTGCGGGCAGGCCGTCCGGCGGGCGCTTTGGAGAGGGGGAGACAGGATGAAGCTTTCTTCATTTCTGCATTTTGCCGCCTTTGGGGTCAGGACCATTCTTCTGCGGGAAAAAAAGCCCATCCTGGGCACAGTGATCGTCACAGACCGGTGCAATCTGAAGTGCAGGCACTGCTCTGTCCACGATCTGACATCGGTGGACCATCCCTATGAACAGATCCGCCGGGAGATGGAGCTCCTCTACCATATGGGGGTGCGCATCCTGTTCTTCTGCGGGGGAGAGACCTTCCTGTGGCATGACGGGGCGCGCACGGTGCGGGACCTGGTGGTGGAGGCCAAGAAAATGGGCTTTCTCCTGGTCAACGTCGTGACCAACGGCACCTTCCCCATTGATCTGCCGGAGGCGGATCTGATCCTGCTCAGCCTCGACGGTGACCGGGCACGCCACAATGCCATCCGGGGCGACACATACGACACCATCATGGAACATGTGGAGCACGCCACTTCCGACAATATCTGCTTCTATATGGCGATCAACCAGATCAACAAAGGCGCGGTCCGGGATGTCTGTCTGGCGGCGCAGGAGACCAAAAATGTGCGGGCGGTCTCCTTTAATTTCCACACGCCCTATCCCGATACCAGGGAGCTTGCCCTCACCCGGGAAGAAAAGGCGGAGTGCTGCGGCGTTATCAGGGAGATGATGAAAGCGGGCGCGCCTGTATTCAATCTGCCCGGCGCTTTCCCAGCCCTGATCGAGAACCGCTTCCCCACGCCGTGCCACCAGTGCGTGGTGGTGGAAAACGGAAAACTGTCCACATGCGGGCGCTGCATTGAAGTGCCCGGCCTGTGCAGGGAGTGCGGCTACTTCTTTGTGGCGGAATACACCCTCTTGTTCCGGGGACATCCCAGGATCGTTCTGGAGATGCTGCGGACCTACCTGAAGTATATTTGAGGAGCATCATGAGTATCATCACAGACCTGACGAGGATGTGGCTGACCCGCTCGGCCAAGCCCTTTCTCTTTCAAAATGAATACGACCAGCAGCTGCCCTTTTCCCAGTGTGAGGGGCTGGGACTGTATGTGCATATCCCGTTTTGCAGGGAGCTGTGCGGCTTCTGCCCGTATTGCAAGGTCCAGTATGACAGGGCGGTCTGCGACCGCTATCTGGACCGGCTGATCCAGGAGATCCACCTGGTGGGCGGTCAGCTCCCCGGCAGGAAAAGGGTCACCAGCCTCTACTTCGGCGGCGGTACGCCGGCGCTGGCGGCCGGCCGGCTGAAAGAGGTGATGGAAGCCATCGAGGCGCATTTTATCATCACCGAGGGCGTCGGGGTGGAGCTGCACCCGGAGGATGTGGTGCCCTCCGTCCTGCGCATTCTGCGGGATGCGGGGGTGACCAGGATCAGCATCGGGGTCCAGTCCTTCCAGAGAAAGTTCCAGGGACTGCTGGGACGGAGGCCTGTGGACCTCCCAGCCCTGCGGGAGGCGCTGTCCCAGGTCCACTTTGAAACGGTGTCCATGGATTTTATTTTTGCCCTGCCCGGACAGGACCTGGAGGATCTGGAGATGGACCTGGAGACTGCATTCCAGGCCGGTGCCAATCATGTGGCGATCTATCCCTTCATTGATTTCACCTTCACGTCCAGCACGGTGCAGGCTATGGGGAAGGGGGAGAAGCGGGCGCTTTTGGACGGCATCACCCGCTGGTGCCTGGACCGGGGATACATCCGCAGCTCTCTGTGGACCTTTGCAAAGGAGCAGGACGCAGTGTATTCCTCCATGACAAGGGACCATTTTCTGGGGTTTGGGTGCTCAGCCGCCACCCTGCTGAGAGATCAGTTCAAAATCAACACCTTTTCTGTGGAAGAATACTGCAGAAGGATCGACGAAGGGAAGCTCCCCACCTCCCTGACACTCCGGTTTTCTCTGCGTCAACGGATGGTCTATTATCTGTTCTGGACCGCCTACAGCACAGAGGTGGATGCCGGTGCCTTTGAACAGTTTTTCGGCGTCCCATTGAAAAAGATGTACGGTATGGAGCTGAGGCTGGCACAATGGATGGGGCTGGTCACCCGGCGGGATGAGAGATACAGCATGACGCTGAAGGGCGCGTTTTACTACCACTACTATGAAAATTTCTATACCCTGGCCTATATCGACAAGATGTGGGGGGTGCTGAGAAACGAGGCATTCCCGGAAAAGATCGAGCTGTGATCTGAGCACGGCGGGAGCTCGCAGGTCTGTCCTGTACTTGATTTTTGAAAAAAATGTGTTAAAATAAGAACAAATTATAGAAAGTGTTTTTATTTGAGGGGGTGCGGGTGTGCCAAAGGTGGCCTATTCTGAGGAGGACCGGGAGCGGATCAGGGCGGCACTGGTCACTGAGGCGCTGGAGCGGATGGCCAGGCAGGGCATCCAGCATACCACGGTGGAGCAGATCTACAAAGCGGTGGGCATTTCCCGTACCTTTTTCTATTCATTTTTTCCGACGAAAGAGGACCTGATCGTGGAGACCCTCTATCTCCAGCAACCCAGGATACTGGCCTACGCGGAGCGGCTGATGGCAGATCCGGCACTGACCTGGCGGGAGGGGGTCCGGCAGTTCCTCCATGCATGCTGCTATGGTGAGAAAAACGGCATCGCTGTTTTGACCATTGAGGAGCAGCAGCTGATCTTCCGGCGCCTGTCAGCGGACAACTGCCGCGTGTTCCGGGAGAAGCAGGCCCGCCTGTTCGGGAAGATCCTGGAGTGCTTTGGGGTCCGGGCAGACCGGGACCGGGTGGAGCTGTTCACAAACCTGAGCCTGACGGCCATGATCGTGCGCCGGGCTATCCCGGAAAGTCTGCCGCTGTTCGTGCCGGAGGCCGCTGATGCGACGGTGGCCTTCCAGATCGACGCCATCGTGGACCGCCTGGAGCGCCTGAAGGAGCAGGGATCCTGACCGGAGCGGGGATGCGGCCCGCCGGGATATCTGGCACAGCAGTCCGGACCCGGCGGGCTTTCGACTCCCCTAAATAAATACAAAATATGAAGAATATCTTTATTTTGGCGGAGCCGGCAGAGCTCCGAAGCATGTCCCCAAGCACCCGACCGGGCGGAGGACAGGAAAGCACTGTGTCCGGCGGAGATCACATACTATCATTCAGGAGGAATCTATTATGGGATTTTTCAGGAAATTGTGGAAAGGTCCGGAAGTGGATCTGGAGAAGAGCGGAGAAAACGCGAAAAAGATGCGGCAGATGTTCGACCGGGTTGTGGAAAACGGAGGCGAGTACAGGCTGATCTCCGGCTATACCGAGGATGTGAGCCGATTCAACTATGGGTTCGTCCACGGGAGCAGGCGGAAGGTGGGAAGCCTGATCGTGGGGTGGAACGAGGAAAGCCAGACCATCGTGGTCGTCCCCACTGTCCCGGATCTCTCCGGCTGCGGCGAGCCAGTGTATTACCGACGCGCGGATATTCTGAAGGCCTACCGCAACCGCTACCCCACCGACGCCTTTGTCATCTACCCCGACAGCCGGGGCTATATCGCCATCAATGCCTACGACTGGCTGGAAGACGAGTCACTGTACATCTATGTATCCCAGGAGGAGGAACTGGCGGCCTTCACCAAGTTCTTCCTGGAGCGCTTCGCAAAAAAATAAGGCCCGCAGGGGCTGGGGAGCACCCGGGGAAACGGAAAAGCGCAGGCGAAGGGGACTTCGTCTGCGCTTTCATGGCCGGTATGGTCAAGGTCATTTTTCCGGGCTGAATTTCAACAGAAGATAGGGTTCGATCTCCAGGACCGTGGCGATGTTGAAAAGCAGCTCCAGAGAGAGGCCGCGGTTCATGTTCGGGGCCTCGATGGCGGCGAGATGCTGGCGGCTGATGCCCAGCTCCTCCGCCAGCTGCTCCTGAGACATGCCCCTGCGCCTGCGGTAATAGCTGATGGCGAAGAACAGATCCGCCATTTTTTCGCGGTTGTCAAATTGCCGTGCCAAGCCCCATCCCCCCTTGTCTATAGTGTACCCAAGATGAGGGGGATACAAAATAATTTAAAACACGGCTATTGACGTGTTTTAAATATCGATTTATAATTTTGACATGGCAAATATCAAATCAGACACGATAAATGACGTGAAAAGCGGGGGCAGGGAAATTCAGAGGGGGATGTTCTTTTGTTGCGGCCTCTGTTAGAATAGAGGGATATCCCAGGCCCACGCTTCGGACACGCCTGGGCGGATCAGAGAGAACAGAGAGGAGCGAGGCGTATGGAGCAGTACGGCCCCTTTGCGGGGAGGAGCGGCACAGCGCACCTGAGTGCGCCGGCTTTTTGCGGACTTTTTTGATCCCCTGCGCGGTGCCGGCTGGATCCCGGCACCGCGCAGGGGACCTTTGTTTCACGGCCTGGGGTACGGCCCGGAATGTCACAGGGCGGAGACGATCAATGGAACGCCTGCGTAAGCTCTGTGGGGCGCTGGGGGAGGAGATATCTGCTTCCCGCACCCTGCGGAGCAGGAAGACAGATAGACAAACGAAATAGCAAAATAGGAAGAAATAAAGGAGAGCACCCATATGACTTTGCTGGACCAGTGTAAGATCTGGAACGAAAACGACGAGTATCAGAAGATCATCGAGGCCTTGGAGGCCGTCCCCGCCCAGGAGCGCACCCCGGAGATGGACAGCGAACTGGCCCGGGCCTACAACAACCAGGCCGCGCCGGGGGACCGGGAGCTGTTCCGCAAGGCCATTGCCCTGCTGAAGCCCCATGAGGCGTATTTCGCGGGGGACCATTGCTGGAACTTCCGCATGGGTTATTCCTACTACTACCTGGACCAGGAGGGCCGGGCGCTGCCCTATTTCCAGGCGGCGCTGGAAGCCCGCCCCGGTGACGGGGATACCCAGGAGTTCATTGAATGGTGTCAAAAGGGAGTCGCTCTGCCCCGGTTCTCGAAGTGCTTCCGGGAGCGGACGGAGGCGGCATGGGAGAAATTTGCTCAGCAGGAGGCACAGCTGCGTCAAAGGATGGATGAGGACAAGGACCATCAGCGGGGGGATGAACTGGTGGCCCAGATGGAGGATGTTCTGCACCTGGCCTTTGATGACATATCCTTCGAAATGGGCTTCAACGGCCAGAAGCACGAGCTGATCCTCACCCCGGAGGGGGACAAGGTCAAGCTGTTTGAACTGGTCTACTTCCAGAAGCACGCACCGAAAAAGGTGCTGGAGCACTGGAATATCCTGGCGGGCCGCCAGCCCAACCCCGGCATCGGACTGCGTACCGACGACGGCTGGGAGGTCTCCGGGGAGGATGTGCAGGTCTGGCTGGAGGAGCGGGGAAAAAACAGCTTCGCCCTGTCCGCCTATTGCGAAAAGCTGCTCCCCCTGCTCCGGGAGGAGGAGGGCCGGGCCTGGTGGATGCTCACCACCCTCACCGACCAGGTCTTGGGCGAGATTTCCCATATGCGGTACATCGACGCCTTCGACGTTCTGGAGGAGCCCAAAGGGGAGCCGTCTATTCTCCTGTCGGACCTGCCGGACAAGCTGAAGGGCATGGGCCTGGATCTGGCTGCCGACCCGGAGGACTATCTGGAGAACTACATCGGCTATGAGATGGAGCCCAACGAGGACCCGGAAGCGGACTGGCGGCTGGATGTGATCGCCGGCTCCACCAACTGCGCTCCCCTCATCAACGGCTATCTGAGCGCTGAAAACGACTCCATGGATGACCTCCACGCCGACGGCGTAGTGGCGGGCTTCTTCTGCTATCCACTGGACACCCTGCGGGAAGAGGAGGGCAGCGACAAGATCTTTGCTTTCCGGGACGAGCTGGAGGACTATCTGAGCAGTGCCTGCGGCCCGGACGTGCTCATCCTCACTGGCGGGGCCACCGGCATCTTCTGCGGCTATGTGGACTTCATCGCCTGGGACCTGCCCGCCGTCCTGAACAAGGTCCAGGACTTTTTCGCGGACACGGATCTCCCCTGGGCCGACTTCCACACCTTCCGCCGGGAGGCCGGGACGGTGTCCCTCAAAAGACCGGAGGAGGACGAGCTGGAGGAGACGCTGACCGGGATGGACTACATTCCCTACACCCTGGAGAACGCCGACGCCTTTTACCGGCAGCTGGAACAGTGGAACGACGAGGACGAGTACACCCGCTGCATCCAGGCCCTGAACGCCATCCCGGAGGACTGGCGGGACTACCGCTTTGCCTACGCCCTGTCCAGGGCGCTGGAAAACTACGCCATTATCGGGGACCGCGAAGAGGGCACCCCCGGCCGCAAGGGGGACAAGGCCCTCCTGCGGGCCATCCAGGTGCTGGAGGCCGTCCGGGAGGAGGGCCGGGACAAGGCGGAGTGGAATATGCGCATGGCCTATGCCTATCAATACCTGGAGGGGCAGGAGGAGAAGGCCATCCCTTACGCCCAGCGGTGGATGGAGCTGGACCCGGAGGACAAAAATGCCCCGGCGGTGATCCGGGAGTGTGAGGAGGAGCTGGCCAAACGGAGCGGCGGAGAGCTGGAGAACGGAGCGGAAGAGAGAGCACCGGCTGGCCCGGTGCTAACAGCTGAGGATGTGCGGGAGCTGGAGTCCATGTGCGAAGGGGTATCCGGCTACTTCTACAAAATGCTGAACTTCCTGGAGGAGCGGCTTCAGGACGGTGTCCGCCGGGGGCGCTTCACCTGGGAGCGGGTGCGGGCGGATCTGGACACGGCCCTGTGGTACTCCTACATCTGCAACAATGTGGATGAGTACGAGTATTATTACCGGGCGGCCCAGTGGATGCCGGATTCGGAGCAGGCGGCAGAGCAGGCCCGGAGCGGGGTCTGGTACTATCGGTACGCCTGCGCCCTGACCTACTGCGGACGGCTGGAGGAGGCCCTGAAGTACGCGGAGAAGGGAGTCGGACTGGACCCGGAGTATGTGTGGGGCTGGCTCATGTACGGCAGGCTGCTCAGCCACTTTGGGGACCGGGAGGGGGCCCTGGCGGCGGCGGACCGGGGGCTTGCCCTGGAGCCGGGAGACTATGAATTCACCACCCTGCGCCGGGAGATTCAGAAGGGGCGCACGCTGGAGGAGATGGAGTTCCACTGGATCGACCCGGAATCTGACAGAAAACTCCAGGCGGGGATGGACGAGAGCGCCGGAGACAAGAAGCGGGCGATCTCCTGCATCCTCTGCCGCCGGGAGGCGCTGGAGGAGATCAAGGCGGCCCTTGCGCCTGTAGAGTGGGAGGCGGACGCCCCTTACTGCACGTTCACCATGCCCTATCAGGGGAGCACGGTGGAGGGGCGGTTCTTCGGGAACGAGGCCGCCCTGTCCAAGGTGCCGGCCGAGTGGGCGCGGGAGCTGGTCCGGCGCCTGCCGGAGCTGGACCGCCGGGGTCTGACCTTCCTCTCAGCCCGGGCAGGGCTGGGGACTGGGGGACTGGCCCTGGAGCGGTTCACCATCCAGATGGACCGCCGGCTCTGCCTGTTCTACCAGCGGGGGGAGGAGCAGCAGATGGTCCGGTTCGCCCCCGACTTTGCCCTGTGCGAGGAGGACCAGCCCGCTCTGGCGCAGCCTGAGGGGGGGACCTTCCTGGCCTTCGTGCTGCTGGAGCAGCCGGAGTGGGACGCGGAGGAATTTAAGCGGACCCTGCGGGACGACTGGGGCATCCCCTGCATGACGGAGGAGAAGGACAGCGGGGAGGGGGGAAGCACCCTGGTCTTTGAGGCGGAGGGCTTTCTGACGGCGGTGAGCCTCTACCCCTTCCCCGTGCCCAAAGGGGAGGCGGAGCAGAATGCGGGCCGCAACTACCTGTGGAGCGAGGCGGAGGAGACCACACGCCGGCACCGGGGGCAGATCCTGGTGTCCACCATGGCACGGGACGGAGATGTGGGGCAGGCCGCCCGCCTCCAGGTGAAGCTGGTGTGCGCTGCCTGTGGACAGGACGGCGTGCTGGGCATCTACGCCAACGGGACCGTGTACCAGCCGGAGTTCTATCTGGAGGCGGCCCAGATGATGGAGGACGGGAGCCTTCCCCTGCTGAATTTGGTGTGGCCGGGGCTGTACCGCCGGGAGGGAGGCCTGTGCGCCTACACCGAGGGGCTGCGCGCCTTCGGCAAGGACGAGCTGGAGGTGCTGGACACCCGGGCGGAGCCCGGGGACCTGCGGGGGTTTGTGCTGGACATCGCCTCCTATGTGCTGGAGCAGGATGTCACCCTCCGGGACGGGGAGACCATCGGCTTCAGCGAGGGGCAGAAGCTGCCCATCACCCGCAGCGCGGGGATCTGGCACGACGGCATGACGCTGAAGATCGGATATCCGTCAAAGGAGGAGGGGGAGGACGAGAACAGCGGAGAGACCTGAAACATGACCTGCGGACCGCTGGAAGCTGCCGGGGGAGTCTGATTTCATCCACTCAATAAAAACACCGTGGCGTATCGGAAACGATACGCCACGGCGTTTTTCATGAACAGCTTATCGGGCCGCCCGGTAGATATCCTTGATCTCCTCCAGGCCCAGCACCTTAAAGGAGCCAATGGTGCGCCTGCCCTCAAAGGTACACATCCAGGCCAGCTTTTCGATGGCCTGCTCGTCCAGCGTGATGCCCAGCTGCCCCACGGTGGTGGGCATGCCGATGGAGCGGAGGAAGTGCTCAAAGGCCCGGATGCCGGCCAGCGCGGTCTCCTCGTCGGAGCCGGGAGTATCCACCCCCATCACCGCCCGGGCGAAGCGGGCGAACCGCTCCGGGGCCGCGTCCATGACATACCGGGACCAGGCCCCCCAGACGGCGGCCAGACCGGCCCCGTGGGTGACGTCGAACATGCCGCTCAGCTCGTGCTCCAGCTGGTGGCTGGCCCAGTCCCCGATGCGGCCGCAGCCGCCCCGGCCGCAGCCGGTGAGGCTGTTATGGGACAGGCTCCCCGCCCACATGATGCCGGCACGGGCATCATAGTCCCGGGGGTCCCGGACCACCCGGCGGGAGAGCTCCAGCATGGAGCGCATCAGCCCCTCCGCCATAGAGTCGGTGGGCTCCACCGTCTCAGGACCGGAGAAGTAGCGCTCCATGGTGTGGTAGATGATGTCCACGCAGCCGGAGGCAGTCTGATAGGCGGGGAGGGTGAAGGTGAGCTCCGGGTCCATCACGGCAAAGCGGGGGCGGCACAGGTCGGTGTTCAACCCCCGCTTTTTCCAGCCGTCCTCGTTGGTGATGACGCAGGAGTTGCTCATCTCACTGCCGGCGGCGGCGATGGTGAGCACGGTCCCCACCGGGAGGCAGTTCCGGGCAGGCTGGCCGGAGAACAGGTCCCACACGTCCCCCTCGTAGGCCAGCCCCAGGGCGATGGCCTTGGCGGAGTCAATGACGCTTCCGCCCCCCACGGCCAGCAGGAAGTCCACACCCTCCCGGCGGCACAGCTCCATCCCCTCCCGTACCTTGGACAGCCGGGGGTTAGGGACCACGCCGCCCAGCTCCACGTGGGCCACGCCGGCCCGGTCCAGACTGGCCAGCACCCGGTCCAGAAGGCCGCTCTCCCTGGCGCTGCGGCCGCCGAAATGGACCAGCGCCCTGGTCCCGCCCTGCTCCTTCACCAGCTGGCCCGCCTGCTCCTCGGTGCCCCTGCCGAATACCACCTTAGTGGGGGTATAGTACTGAAAGTCGTTCATACAGCTCTCCTTTTTACAGTCGATAAGATGTGTCTGCTGGCAGCTCTCCCACAGGAGAGCCTGCCCGCTGATGCAGCCGGCCCCGGTTCAGGCCTCCCAGCCCGCCAGATAATCCTTCTGCTCCTGGGTCAGCGTATCGATGGAAAGCCCCATGGCGGCCAGCTTCACCCGGCCGATCTGGTCGTCGATCTCTTCGGGGACGTTGTAGACCTTCTTCTCCAGCTTTCCGGCGTGCCTGGCCATCCACTCCAGGGAAAGGGCCTGGACGGCGAAGGACATATCCATGATCTCCGCCGGGTGGCCGTTTCCGGCGGCCAGGTTGACCAGCCGCCCCTCCGCCAGCACGTTGAGAACGCGGCCGTCGGGCAGGCGGAAGCCCTCGATGCCTGCCCGGCGGGGGAAGCGCTCCTCCGCCAGCTGGCCCAGGCGGGCCACGTCTACCTCACAGTCAAAGTGCCCGGAGTTGCACAGCAGGACATTGTGCTTCATCACCTGGAAGTGGCGCTCCACGATCACGTCCTTGCAGCCGGTGGCGGTGACGAAGATATCGCCGTATCGGGCGGCCTCGTCCATGGGCATCACCCGGAAGTTCTCCATGGTGGCCTCCAGGGCCTTGAAGGGGTCCACCTCGGTGACGATCACGTTGGCCCCCATGCCCTTGGCCCGCATGGCGATGCCCTTGCCGCACCAGCCGTAGCCGGCCACCACCACCGTCTTGCCCGCTACCATCAGGTTGGTGGTGTGCATGATGGCGTCCCAGGTGGACTGGCCGGTACCGTATTTGTTGTCGTAGTAGTGCTTGGCCTTGGCGTCGTTTACCGCCATCATGGGGCAGGGGAGGATGCCCGCCCGCTCCCGGGCGTACAGGCGGTGGATGCCGGTGGTGGTCTCCTCACAGCCCCCCAGCAGCCGGTCCCCGTAGGGAGCGCACCGCCCCCCCAGCAGGGAGATCAGGTCGCCGCCGTCGTCCACGATCAGGTGGGGGCGGCACTTCAGGGTCTCGGTCAGCAGGTCCTCATAGCCCCGCATGTCCACCCCGTGGACACCGAAGGTCTCCACCCCCAGGCTGGCCATGGCAGCGGCCACATCGTCCTGGGTGGACAGGGGGTTGCAGCCGGTGAGATACACCTGGGCGCCCCCCTCCCGGAGCACCAGCCCCAGGTTGGCGGTCTTGGCCTCCAGGTGGACAGAGACGGCGATGGTCAGGCCCTCAAAGGGCTTCTCCCGGCGGAAGCGCTCCTCGATGCCGCCCAGGGCGGGCATGAAGTCCCGGACCCACTGGATCTTCTGCAGGCCGGAAGGGGACAGAGACAGGTCTTTCACGATGCTCATATCATTTGCTCCTTTGATTTGATGGGGATGGGGATCAGCGTTCTCCCCTGCGCTCCCGCTCCTTGGTGATGAAGCCCAGGAAGTCGGCCAGGATCCGGGCGGCCAGATAGCAGGTGGTGCCCGCCGCGTCGTCATAAGGGGGCGAGACCTCCACCAGATCCACGCAGATGACCTCGCCCAGCTGGGCGATGCCCTCCAGCAGGTCCACCGCCTCGTCATAGAGCAGGCCGCCCAGCATGGGGGAGCCGGTGCCGCCGGCGATGGAGTAGTCGAAAGCGTCGATGTCGATGGTGACATAGTAGCGCCCGCCCTGGGGCAGCTGTTCCAGAACCTTCTGGGCTCCCATGGCCCGGATCTGGCGGGCGGAGAGGATCGTTGCCCCATAGGCCCGGGCGTCCTGGAAGTCGGAGCGCTTGCTGCTGCCGATGCCGTGGATGCCCAGGTGAGCCATCCGGTCCACATAGGGCAGCTGGGACATGTAGCGCATGGGATGGCCGTTGAAGAGCCGGTTCCCGCCCAGCTGATCGGTCCAGTCCAGGTGGGCGTCCAGCTGGATCACATGGAAGGGGCCGGACTGGTCCAGCCCCCGGGCGACCGGGATGGAGATGGAGTGGTCGCCCCCCAGCACCACGGGCAGGCAGCCCCGGCTGCGGAGCAGGCGCACCGCGGCCTCGATGTTGCCGAAGGTCTGCTCCAGATCGCCGGGGACATAGTCGATGTCGCCGCAGTCCATCACCGACCACTTCTCGGTGCTCAGGTAGTAGTCGTCCCGTTCTGGATCATAGGAACCCTGGGGACTGAAGCGAAAGCGGGTGGACTGGGTACGTATGCCCCGGGGGCCCAGCCGGGCGCCGGGGCGGCCCTGGATAGCCATATCGCAGGGAGCGCCGATGACAGCGATGTCAGCCTGGATCTGGCGGATGTCAGGGCAGATGGGACATTTGGCAAAGGTGGCGATGCCGGTCGGGGCCATGTTGACAGGGGCGCTCTGGCTGAAATTCTCCATAAAGACCATCCTTTCATGGGCGAAACTAAAAAATTTCTTTCTTTACTTTACAATGTTTCGGAGACAAATTCAATGCTGAATGAGAAAACTTTCCGGCCCATGGGAGACAAAGACAAATAATTTACAGATTTGTCATGGACAATTCCCGAAAACCGGGGTACAATGAAAAACGATTTGACACAAATGTTAGGAGGCTCCTGTATGGGCGCGATTTCCCGCTGGCTGGACCGCTTCTGCTACAAGCATCCCCGGCTCGGCATCCCAGGTCTGATGAAGTACATCGTCATCGCCAATGTAGCGGTCTATCTGATGGATATGTTCAGCAACGGCTACTTCTCCGCTATGCTGCGGTTCTACCCGGCCCTGATCATGGAAGGGCAGGTGTGGCGGCTGCTCACCTTTATCTTCGTCCCCACCAGCGGCGGTTTCATCCTGTGGTTTGCCTTGACCACCCTGTTCTACTACTACATCGGAAACGCTCTGGAAAACCAGTGGGGGTCTACCCGGTTCACCGTGTTTTACGGGGTGGGCGTCCTGCTGAACATTTTCACCGGGATGGTGACTTACTGGATCTCTGGTGCCTTCCTGGAGACTGCCAGCATGTACTACGTGAACATGTCCATGTTTTTTGCCTTCGCCACCCTGTACCCGGATATGCGGGTGCTGCTCTACGGGATCCTGCCCCTGAAAGTGAAGTGGCTGGCCTGGGTGGATGCGGCCCTCTTTGCCTTTGATATTGGTCATTACTTTATGAACGGCAACTGGGTCCAGGGAATGGTCCCCATTGTGGCCATCCTGAACTACTTCATCTTCTTCTGGGACGATCTGATGGCCATCCTCCGCCGGGGGAGCAGCCGGGCTGCTCACCGGGTCGATCCTCAGACCATCAACTTCAAAAAGGCTCAGAAGGAAGTCCAGAACCGAAAGGGCTATCTCCACAAATGCGCCGTGTGCGGCATCACCGACGCGGACGACCCCAACATGGAGTTCCGCTACTGTTCCAAATGCAACGGCTACTACTGCTACTGCATGAAGCATATCAACGACCATGTGCACATCCAATGAGGGCGGGCGCCCCCGGACCGACGGCCCGGGGGCGCCTTTTTGCGCGAGAGCTGGGGCGCTCCCTCCGATGGGAAAAGGCCGTGAAAAATCCTGTTGATAAATTCTGCCGGATGCAGTATAATATATCCCAGCTTTGTTCCAGACCTCGGTGTGGGGCAAGGCCGCACTAGTCGGGGAGATAGCGGTGCCCTGTTCCTGCAACCCGCTTCAGCAGGGATGAATCCCGGCCCCCGGACGTGCATTGTGCTGTCTGACCTGGATAAGCAGCGATGATAGACCGGTCCCGCGCAACGCGGCTCCGTGAACCGTGTCAGGCGGGGAACCGAGCAGCACTAAGCGGCCCGCCGCGTGTGCCGCGGGGTTACTGTTCTTGAGCCGGCTGTCCAGGTAACGGGTATAGTGTACGCTTCAAAGGCCGGTGTGCGGCCTTGCTCTGCATCGAGTATTTTTTGCCCGGATGGGCAGAGAAAAGGATTTGAGGTGATATCGTGTATCAGGCCCTGTACCGCAAATGGAGGCCCCGCACTTTTGACGATGTGGTGGGCCAGAGCCATATCACCGACACTTTGAAGCAGCAGGTGGCGGGGGGGCGGCTGTCCCACGCCTATCTGTTCACTGGGACCCGGGGGACGGGCAAGACCACCTGCGCCAAGATCCTGTCCCGGGCGGTGAACTGCCAGAGCCCGGTGAACGGCAACCCCTGCAATCAGTGCCCGGCCTGCCTGGGCATTGAAAACGGTTCTATCCTGGATGTGCTGGAGCTGGATGCCGCCTCCAACAACGGCGTGGACCAGGTCCGGGCCCTGCGGGATGAGGCGGTCTATACCCCGGCGGCGGTCCGTAAGCGGGTCTATATCGTGGACGAGGTCCATATGCTCTCCACCCCAGCCTTCAATGCGCTGCTGAAGATCCTGGAGGAGCCGCCGTCCCACCTGATGTTTATCCTGGCCACCACGGAGCTGCACAAGGTGCCGGCTACCATCCGCTCCCGGTGTCAGCAGTTCGCGTTCAAACGCATCCTGCCCGGACAGATCGCCCAGCGCCTGGAGTATGTGGCGGGGCAGGAGGGCATCGACCTGACCCCGGAGGGAGCGGCCCTTCTGGCCCGGCTGGCTGATGGCGGCTTGAGGGACGCCCTTTCCCTGCTGGACCAGTGCTCCGGCGGCGGACAGCAGGTGGACGAGCAGGCGGTGCTGGATACCCTGGGGCTGGCGGGAAATCTGGAGACCGCCCGGCTGATGGAGCTGGCCGCCCGGCACGACACTGCCGCCGCCCTGGAGACCCTGTCCCGGCTGTACGCCGGGGGAAAGGACGTGGGGGCGGTGCTGGGGGAGCTGTCCTCCCTGGCCCGGGATCTGCTGATGAGAAAGACGGCCCCCAGAGGCGGCAGTGCCCTGCTGACCGGTGGATATGACGAGACCACCATGCGCGGCCTGGGAGAGCTGCTTACCGCGCCCCGCCTGCTCCAGATGCTCAACCGCCTTCAGGACACTGCCGCGCTGCTGCCCCGCAGCAGCAGCCGGCGGACGGACGCGGAGCTGTGCCTCATCCGCCTGTGCGACGAGACGCTGGACGACTCGGCGGCCGGACTGTCCGCCCGGATCGCCCGGCTGGAGGAGCAGTTGGCCTCCGGCGTCCCGGCTCGGCAGACGGCCGGTTCGGCGGGGGACGGCGGGGCGGCGCAGCAGCCCGCCCGGCCTCAGCCGGCGCCCGTGGAGGCTCCTCCCTGGACGGAGGAGCGTCCGCCCCTGCCGGAGGAACCGGAGGAGGAGCGGACCCTGGAAGAGCCGGAGAGACGGCCTGCGGCGGTCCCGCCTGCCCAGCCGGCCGTCGCCGGGGGCGAGAGCTCCTTCTGGCCCGCTTTCGCGGCGGAGGCCAAGCGAAAGCTGCCCTCCGCGGGGCCCTATCTGGTGAACCCGGAAAAGACGGTGGGGACCTGGAAAAACGGGGTGCTGACCCTGTGGGTGGACAGCGCATTCACCAAGGCGATGCTCAACAAGCCCAACATCACGGAGGTGCTGGCACAGGCCGCCGGGCAGCGGTTCGGCGGGCAGGCCAGAGTAGCCTTCCAAATCGGGAAGCCCTCTCCGGAGGACCTGGGCACGGGGCAGGCCCCGGAAGCTGGACAGCGGGACGCCCTGGACGCCCTGCTGGAGTTTGGGGAACAGTTTGACAATATCATCATCAAGTGATATGGTTATATCGGAATAAGGAGTGGATGGATATGGCAAAGGGCTTTGGAGGCCGCGGCGGCATGGGCGGCATGGGAATGAACGCCAACATGCTCAAGCAGGCCCAGAAGATGCAGCAGGATATGATGCGCATGCAGCAGGAGCTCCAGGAGAAGGAGTACGAGGCCGCCGCCGGCGGCGGGGTGGTGACTGCCACTGTGACCGGCAAGCGGGAGCTGAAGGCGCTGGAGATCGATCCTGAGGCGGTGGACCCGGATGACGTGGAGATGCTCCAGGACATGATCGTGGCCGCCGTCAACGAGGCGCTGCGGGCTGCGGAAAACGATGCGGCTTCCACCATGCAGAAACTGACCGGCGGGCTCGGACTGCCGTTTTAAGAGGAACGACGCCCCATCCCCCCGGAAGAGACCGGAGGGATGGGGCGCTTTTTTACCGCTGGCGGGCGGCGGAGAGAGGAAGGCAGGGAGAGAAGCCGGGAAAGGCGGAAAGGAGAAAAAAGTGAAGCGGGAAAGTCCGGAAGAACAGCGGAAACAGATGCTGGAGGCCCCCATCCCGGGACTGATCGGCAGGCTGGCGGTGCCCACCATCATCAGCATGCTGGTGACCTCCATCTACAACATGGCGGACACCTATTTTGTCTCCCACATCGGCGCGGGGGATGGAGCCACCAGCGCCTCCGGAGCGGTGAGCATCGTCTTTTCCCTCATGGCGATCATCCAGGCGGTGGGCTTCACCGTGGGGATGGGGTCGGGGAGCATCACCTCCCGGCTGCTGGGGAAGGGATGGAAAGAGCGGGCGGACCAGTACGCATCCAGCGCCGTCATTCTGGGACTGGTGCTGGGGTTGCTGCTCATGTCCGTCTGCTTCGTCTGGATCGATGAGCTGGTCTGGCTGCTGGGGGCTACCCCCACCATCTATCCCTACGCCCTAGACTACGCCAGGTATATCATATTCGGTGCCCCGGTGATGATCCTGGCCTATATCCTCAACAATTTGCTGCGGTGGCAGGGAAAGGCCAACCGGTCGGTGATCGGCCTGGGATTCGGCGGACTGCTGAACATCGTGTTGGACCCCATCCTGATCTTCACCTTTGACATGGGCATCTCCGGGGCGGCCATCGCCACCCTGTTCAGCCAGTGTGTCAGCCTGGCTATCCTGGCCTCCTTCTTTGTGCGAGGGCAGAGCGACATCCGGGTCAGCCCCCGGCTCATCGCCCGAGAGGCCAAGGTGTATGGAGACATCCTGAAAAGCGGTCTGCCATCCT
The DNA here is from genome assembly GCF_001244495.1 of Clostridium phoceensis. Taxonomy (NCBI): domain Bacteria; kingdom Bacillati; phylum Bacillota; class Clostridia; order Eubacteriales; family Clostridiaceae; genus Clostridium; species Clostridium phoceensis. The sequence goes on from NZ_LN866274.1 coordinate 1,276,596, forward strand.
TCCTGCGGCAGGGCATGTCCAGTGTGGCCTCCGTGTCTCTGAACCTCAATGCGGGGCTCTACGGCGACCCGGCGGTGGCCGCCATGGGGATCGTGACCAAGGTGTTTACCTTCATCATGTCCGTCGTCATCGGCTTCGGCCAGGGGTTTCAGCCTGTAGTAGGCTTCAACTACGGTGCGGGGCGGCTGGACCGGGTGCGGGAGAGCGTGAAGTTCTCCATGAAGTCCTGCACCTTGGTGCTGACTGCGGCGGCCGTCATTGGGTTTCTTTTCGCACCCCAGGTGATCCACTTCTTCCGGGAGGACACGGAGGTGATCGCCATCGGGGCCCGGGCTTTCCGGTTCCAGTGTGTCAGCCTTCCCCTGGGGGCGGTGCTGGTCTTTGCCAACATGCTCTTCCAGTCGCTGGGGTGCTCCTGGAGGGCCTCCTTCCTGGCCGTATGCCGGCAGGGGCTGTTCTTTATCCCTCTGATCTTCCTGCTGCCCAGGCTGTTTGATCTCACCGGGCTGGAGATGACCCAGATGGTGGCGGACTTCATCACCTTCCTGTGCAGCGGCGGGATGCTGCTCCACTTCTTCCGTACGGAGCTCGCCCGGGAGGGGGAGAAGTCCCCGGCCCCCACAGAACGGAAGATGTAGAAATAGGGATGCCTCCGGACCGGTGGGCCTGCTGTCTGCTGGTCCGGGGCAGAAAAAAAGAGGAAACCAAAATTTGCGCAAAAAAAGTGAAAATAGTGGTTGACAAGATGGAGAGACTTTAGTATAATAAGCAAGCCGTCGTGAGACAGCGACAGCAAACCGGGGGAGCATAGCTCAGCTGGTAGAGCACATGCCTTACAAGCATGGGGTCACAGGTTCGAGCCCTGTTGTTCCCACCACATTGGCCCCATCCCATGACTACCTGGCTCGGTAGTTCAGTTGGTTAGAACGCCGGCCTGTCACGCCGGAGGTCGAGGGTTCAAGTCCCTTCCGAGTCGCCATTTGCCTCTGTAGCTCAGTTGGTAGAGCAGAGGACTGAAAATCCTCGTGTCGTTGGTTCGATTCCGACCGGAGGCACCAAGTCCCTGACGAGATAAGAATGATCCCGTCAGGGCACAATATGCGAGTGTAGCTCATCTGGTAGAGCGCCACCTTGCCAAGGTGGAGGTAGCGGGTTCGAGCCCCGTCACTCGCTCCATATTTTTGGTGCCATAGCCAAGTGGTAAGGCAGAGCTCTGCAAAAGCTCCACCCCCAGTTCAAATCTGGGTGGCACCTCCAGCGTCGGAGCAAGCGTTATATCGCTTGCTCCGATTTTTATTGAAATTAGAGTGCGCTCATTCTGCTGTTCCTTCTTCCGCATCATAACCACTTTGCTGGGCTGTGATGTGGTTTGAGTACGAACTAGGGAGTGACGGCATCTATAGTGTTTGGACAAGACATGGTCGGAGTAAGCGTTTGTGCGCTTGCTCCGATTTTTTATCAGAGGGGAGAGTATTTCCTAGTGAAGAGGGTACCCCTCTGTCTCTATTTTGGTTCCGAGTAGCAACCTGCCACAGGGGTGCGGCTTTATTTTTGTGGAAGGCTCTTGGGAGTACTATATTAAAACAGAGCTGCGGTGGCCAAGAGTCTATGGAAGAAGAAAAAAGTTTTACCGAACAGTCTTCTCAAAGAAAATGGTATTTGATATAATTGCTTATAAGAATATATATAATAAATATGAGGGGGAGGGAAATATGGAAGCTCTAATTTTGGTGCTTTTCCTGTTGATTATGATCCTATTAGGGTTAGAAGTGTATCAGGTCAAACGGGACAGAGCCTTGCTGCAGCATGTAGTGTATGTAAATGGAATCCGGGGAAAATCCACGGTGACCCGAATGATCGCTGCGGGATTAAAGTCTGGGGGCTGGTCAGTCTTCTGCAAGACAACTGGGACAGTCCCTCGGCTGATTGGAACGGACGGAGTAGAACGGCCACTGCGCCGCCGCGGGAAGGCAAATATACGGGAGCAGGCCCGGGTGATGCGTATGGCGGTCAGGGAGCATGCCCAGGTCCTTGTAATAGAGTGTATGGCTGTGGATCCATTTCTCCAGGAAATCTCACAGAGGAAAATCGTACGCTCTGATATTGGGGTGATCACGAATGTACGGCTGGACCATACAGAGGAGATGGGGCTGACCTTGGAAGAGATATGTGATTCCCTATCCCGCACCATTCCGGAGCATGGGATCCTTTATACAGCGGATACTCAATTTTGGGGCCAGATGGTGCGGAATGCAGAAAAAGTAGGGGCCAGGGTGGAATTGTCCCGCCCGGCAGATGATCTTCCAAATTTCGACTTTCCGGAGAATGTGGCGCTTGCCCTGGCTGTGTGCGGAGAGCTGGGAGTGGACCGTGAAGCTGCATTGGCGGGGATTTTAAGCTATCAGCCGGACCCATATGCCCTTTCGGCGTTCCGGCTTCCCCAAGGGGCTCTATTTATCAACGCCATGGCAGTCAATGATCCTAAATCCACATGCATGAATTATCGAAGGATGGCAGAGAGACTGAAACTGGATGGACATAAGCTGATCCTACTCATTAATAACCGTGCAGACCGGGGGTACCGTGCTATCCATATGGCGATGGTTGCGCATGAGCTTCAGCCGGAAGAAGTGTGGATCACTGGAGGGGCCCGAGGCGCGGTATGCCGGGAGATAAAGAAAAGACTGCCCGGCAGGCCGGTGTACAGTTTAGGCAGTGAAAAGGAGGTACCCCTGGATAGAACAGGATCGGATACTGTGATCTTTGCAGCTGGAAATTTGGCAGGACCAGGAAGGTCACTCATAGAACGTGTGGTGGGGGAGGGGAAGAGAATTGTACCATGAAATTGTTTTGATCGGGGTGGCCGTCAGTCTTTTGTTTACGGAACTGACAGGTTTTTCTCCAGCTGGGCTGATCGTACCGGGATATATTGTCCTCTGCCTGCAGACGCCGGTCAGAATTGTCTATACGCTGGTGATCGCACTCTTGGCATGGGGAGGCGGCAAACTGTTGGGAAATTTCATGATTTTATATGGCCGACGGCGCTTTGCTGTGATGATTTTATTGGCGTTTACCATTGATTTGATCATTGCCTCCTCTGAGATACTGCCTTATGATCCAGGAATCATTGGCGTGCTGGTGCCGGGCATCATAGCAAACGAGTTGGAACGGCAGGGAGCGGTAAAATCTCTGATGTCTCTGGCAGTGGTAGTAGGTATTCTGGCCTTGATCATGATGGGAATGGGAATGCAGGTGTTCCGGGTATGAACGGGAAACAGAGAGAAAAAAAGATTGTGCGCCTGCTGATGCTGTGTGCTCTGATCCTTTTCGGAGCAGTCTGGTGGGCGTCCTACGGAGTCCAGCGCGCTGAGACCTCATATGTGATGGAACAGCGGCAGGCAGCTGAGCTGCTGACCAGATGCTTTTCCGCAGTAAGGGGATATAAAGAGGAGCTCCATATCCCTATGAGCCAGGAAGATTATCATCAGACCGGTATGATCGGTCCCTACTATACAGGGATTACCACGACCCTTGGTGCCATAGAAGCTAAGAGAACGACTGCATGGCCGGATATGGGGGCGCTGTGCGTCAGATTGCTCTATGAGGCAGGGGTTCGGCCGGGGGACCGGGTGGCCGCAGGGTTTTCGGGTTCTTTCCCTGCAATGAATCTGGCAGTGATGGCAGCATGCCAGTCTATGAAAGTGGAAGTCATCCCCATTTCGTCAGTAGGAGCGTCTACTTATGGTGCTACTGATCCAGAGCTTACCTTTCCAGAGATGCTGCACCGGCTTGTGCAGGACGGCGTGCTTACAACAGACAGTGCCGCAGTTACGCTGGGAGGCGACAATGATACAGGAGATGGGATGTTGCCCGAGCAGAAGATGGAGATCTTGGAGCGGCTGGAGCAGGCGGGACTTGTGATCTTTCAAGAACCGAAGTTTCTGAATAATTTGGAACAGAGACAGGAGATCTATGAGCGCCAGGGCCCCATCCAATGCTTTGTATCTGTGGGAGGAAATGTGACCTCCATGGGTGTGGGAGAACGCGGGATCGCTTTGGGGCAGGGAGTTCTGGACCCAAGAAGCGCCATGCCGGTGACAGATCAAAGCGGTCTGGTGGAACGATACCTGGGAAGGGGAATCCCGGTCGTTCACCTGCTGAATATCAAGCAGTTGACCGCAGAATACGGCCTGCCATATGACCCGGTTCAATGGCCGGATCCGGGAAGCAGTGCAGTGTATTACAGGATACAATATCCGTTGCTTCCGATTGTACTGGGACTCCTGGCTGCGGCAGGGATCCTGTGCCTGTGCCGACATGTACGGATACAGCGAAGCAATATGTGGCACAGAGAGCTGCCGCCTACATCTTGAGGATACAGGGGAGAACTGTAAGATAAGAAGCGGAATCTACGAGGAGGGGGCCTGTCCTCAGGACAAGCCCCCTCCTCGTAGATATTTCGCGCATCTTCTCAATATTCTACTTTCCACATATAGTGCCGGTCATCCATGGAGTGCTTGCAGAGCTTGGACATCTGCTCTACAAAGAAACGCTCCAGCGGGATCATTACCACAGAGTTGAAAAATTCGGCAATTCTGGGATCAATGTGTTCCTCAATCCCAGTATCCTTAGCATCTATAACGATAAAGCGCTTTGCATAGGTTTTGAGGAATTTAAGTACACGTTCATCCAAAAAGCGTGAACGCCCGGTTGCCATCAGAAGGATCATCGGCTGAGTCTCGCTGGTCATTTCAAAGGGACCGTGGAAATATTCTCCGCTGTGAATCATAATGGCATTTCGCCAATGCATTTCCATAAAATGACAGTTTGCCATAGAATAGGCGGTCCCGTACAGCGGGCCGGCCCCCAGGACTTGAAAGAGAGGATCGTTTTGATATTCAACAGCAAAAGATTGTGCGGCAGGGAGCATGGATCGTTTGCTTTCTGCAACGATTGCGTCGATCTGGTCAAAGGCTGCCATAGCCTCATGGTACAGCGGATATCCTTCAAATTGATGCAGAATTTCAAACCCAAGCCGCAGTGCCATCGACTGGTTGGATTGGGAATAAATCTGTTCATCCCCATTGGAGTACACTACCACATATTCTCCGGCTTTTGCCATTCCGGTTTCAGGGGAGCCCGTCATAGCGATGGTAACAGCTCCGAACTGCCGTGCGCGCTCCACTGCATGCACGGTTTCTGCTGTGGCCTTCAAGGAGCAGCAGATTACGATGCACCTCTCATCCAGAGATTTCGGGGTTACATAATTGAACTCATTGCTGTTATAAATTGAGACCGCTATTTCATTGGCCTCACGCTCCAGAAGATACTTGCCAGGATAGATGGCAGCCTGTGAGCCTCCGCAGGCAACAAAGATGACGGCTTTCAACCCGCCCCTTGTGTCCAAGCGTCCCTTAATTTCTGTAATCATCTCTCTGATTTCCATTGCTGTTTCTCCTTTCAAATTGATAATATAAACTTATAATATATTCTAGAACAAGCATATAGATTTTAAAAGAAAAAGTCAAGAAATATTCTGCCTAAATCTTGACTTTTTTTGAAAGGAAAACTAATATAAATATATATACTGATTTAAGGGAGATGACTCAGATGAGGATCATTGGGATCGGAGATAATGTTTGTGACAAATATCGTACGATTTCCACTATGTTCCCAGGGGGACAGGCACTGAATGTTGCAGTTTATTGCAGACTTCAGGGGTGCTTCAGTGCATATATGGGGGTATTTGGGACAGACAGAGTAGGAAACCATATAAAAGAGACCCTGACGGCAGTTGGGGTGGAATTCAGCCGCTGCCGGACTTATGAGGGGGAAAATGGCTATGCAGTTGTTGATCTGATAGACGGTGACAGAAGTTTTGTCAGCAGCAATAAAGGTGGGGTGCTTCGGGAGCACCCTCTGCGCCTGACAGCGTCCGACCTGTCTTATATTGACAGTTTTGAAGTGGTCCATACCAGCAATAACAGCTATTTTGATGACCAGCTTCCACTGTTGAAGCCGCTTGTACCGCTGGTTTCCTATGATTTTTCCCGCTCCTGGGAGGATATTGAACGCAGACAGCATATATGCCCTTGGCTGGACATAGGTTTTCTGTCCTGTTCGGATTCTGATGAGGACAGCGTACGCACCCTGCTGGAACAGATACACGAGGAGGGGTGCGGAATCGCCGTGGCAACCATGGGGAGCCGAGGAGCCATGGCATGGGACGGAAGAGAGATGGCGTATCACACCCCAAAGCTTGTACAGGCGGTGGATACGTTAGGTGCCGGAGATTCTTTTGCAGCTGGTTTTCTCATGCGATATCTAGAGTTGAAAACCAGCGGGGCTTGTTCCAAACCATATCTGAGGCAGTGTATGGAAGCGGGAGCCGAGCTTTCCGCCCAAACATGTATGGTGCATGGAGCGTTTGGATTTGGGGTACCAATTGAATAAAAAATCTTATGTTTATTTAAAGAAACTAACAAATACATTTATATGCATATATAGTTTTTTATATCTTTAAATGTTAAAAAAATATAAAAAATATTAAATTTTTGAATATAGTCGGTGAAAAATCTTTTATTATTGCGGAATAAACAAAAAATATTCGTCAAAAGCTAAATTTTTTATTTTTTATGTGAGATTAAAAAGATAAAATAGACATCTAGAATTTTGCATGTTAAAGTTGATTTAAGAAAGGAAATGACCTTTCCTACCTGTGTGCACACATATAAAGATGCGAGAGGACTATCACACCAGAACGCTAATGGCCAATAGAAATGACAGAGAAATGTAAGGAGGTACAAAAATGAAACAAAGACGCCAACTCGCAGCCCTTACCCTCTCAGCCGCTATGCTGATCAGCATGACAGCTTGTGGACAAGGAACTCAGCCTTCAACCAGCAGTGTCCCGTCTTCCTCCTCTCAGCCCAGCGCCTCTCAGTCAAGCAGCGCATCAGTGCCCTCCTCCCCAGAAGGGGAATCCGATTATCCGCTGAATAATCAGGGCGGGATCGCCGCAGCAGAGGGAAGCGATATCGGAACGGCGGCAACGACCTTAAGCACACGGGATGCTTCTGGATACAACGGTGCCGTCACCTCTGGAAAGCAGGAGGCTTCTGAGGTTGGTATTGAGGTCCTGAAGGCGGGAGGAAACGCGATCGATGCCTGCGTGGCCACCGCACTGGCCATTGGATTTTTTGAGCCGAACGCCAGCGGACTTGGCGGCGGCGGATTTATGAATATCTACCTGGCCGATGAGCAGAAGAACGTGGCCATCAGCAGTCAGTTCCCTGCACCTGAGGATATCCCGCTGGACTATTTTGAGTACCTGCTCAATGAGGACGGCACCCGCAACCAGGAGCTTTGGAGTGAGTTCAATTCTTCCGGTAAGGCGGTATCCATTATGAAAGCCCTGTCCACTTATCAGGTGGCGTTGGACAATTGGGGGACCATGACACTCTCTGAGATCATTCCCTATGTTACTCAGGCGGCCGAGCAGGGGATTCGAGTGACAGAGAATCTGCACAACCTGATCGACAGTTCCTATGAAAAACTGTACATGCATGAGGCGTCCCGAGAGCTCTGGCTGAAGGACGGGCTGACTGTTCCCGAAGTGGGAGATGTCATTTACAACCCCGATCTGATCGATACTCTAAATCTGATCGCAGAAAATGGAATCGAATATTTTTATGAAGGACCCATTGCACAGGAGATCGTGGACATCATCCAGGCCGACGGCGGTGTGATGAACATGAATGATCTGAAGACTGCAATGACTGATGTTCTGGTCATTGATGATCCAGTTGAGGTGACCTATCGGGGCTATAAGCTTTACAGTATGCCGCTGCCCAGCTCTGGCGGAGTGATCGTGGGTGAAATCCTCAATATTCTTGAGAACTTTGATCTGGCTTCTATGGGGCACAATACTCCTGAAAGCATCCATGTGATCTCGGAAGCCATGATGCGCGCGTATGCCGACCGGGGTGCATATTTGGGCGACCCCAGCTTTGGCGATATCCCCATTACCGGCTTGAGCTCTAAAGATTATGCCTACTCTCTTTATGAGCAGATTACAGATGAGGCCACAACTGAGCTGGAGGCCGGAGACCCGATGCCTTATGAGAGTGCCTCCACTACGCACATGTCTGTCATTGATAAAGATGGCAACATGGCATGCATGACCCAGTCTATTAGTTCCCACTTTGGCTGTGGCATTACGGTTCCCGGACGAGGCTTCCTGCTGAGCAATGGTCTGACCAGCTTCGATTTGGAGCAGGGTAAGCCCAACTCTGTGGCGCCAGGCAAGCTCTCTCTATCCAGCATGACACCAACTATTTTGGTCAGCCCTGAAGGAGAGCCGGTTCTGATTTCTGGATCTCCTGGAGGTGAGCGCATTATCGCCTGCATGGCCCAGACAATCATCAATATTGTGGATTTTGGAATGAATGCCCAGGATTCCGCCGATGCACCCCGAGTCTTTGCTGGAGCGGATTGCGTCATCCAGGTGGAGGGACGGATGCCTCAGGATGTGATCGATGAACTGGAGGCTATGGGGCATACCGTAAAGGTTGGTTCAGACTGGGACGCCAATATGGGTAGCTCCAACACTATTACTTATAATCCTGATACTGGTGAGCTTCATGTGGCCGGGGACCCGAGACGGGATTCGCAGGGCGTCGCATATTGATCTTTACCAGATGTACGGATTCCTGTGCATGGAACCGGCCAGGGCCTTCTGGCCTTGGCCGGTTTTTGCAATTTCAATGTCAAGACATTTCTGAAAGGAGAATTTAATTATGAAAAAGGTGCTGTCTTTTGTGCTGGCGGGGGCGATGGTGCTTTCCTTAGCCGCATGCGGAGATCCTGGAAGTACCTCCGGTCAGGCCCCGGGTTCCGCAGGGAGCTCTACCCAGGTCACAGAGGTGACAGGGCTGACAGAACCTATTGCGGAGACCCCTGCCCTGATCACCTCTGCAGGGCAGAGTGCTGACGCATCTATGCTCAGTGCGATTTTAGAGAAGGCCGGGTTCTCCTGTGATATTGAGACAAGCATTGGGGCAGACAGCTTTGATACCTCTGCCTATAAGACCCTGATCATTGGTGTGGGCGGCAGTCAGAAGGGGCTTGGAGCCGCTGGAGTGGATGCCGACGTGGAGCAGGAGCGCGTGGATGCGGTGATAGCTAAGGCTGAGGAGGCGGATATGACTATCATTGTCGCCCATATCGGCGGGAGTGCCCGCCGCGGTGAACTGAGTGACGGCTTCATCTCTGCGGTTTCCCCTAAAGCTGATTATCTGCTGGTCGTTGCTGGCGGAGATGATGATGGACTTTTTACCCAGATTGCATCAGAAAATGGAATCCCAATGGATACCGTTGAAACATTGGCGGATGTGGGTACTGTGCTCCCAAAGGCATTCAAATAATTGTGAGGTGGCTGCATCAGCCCCTTCTGTTGAACAAGAAGGAGTTGTCATATGTCTGAACTGCTGATTTTCCTGCTGATGATCGTCATCTTTGCGGGAAGTTGTTTCTTCCTGAAGCTGCCTGTGGGAATTGCATTATTGCTTTCCTCGGTGGGCGGGGCCCTGGCTGGCGGCTTTGGAGTTCCGGTGAAGTTTATGGTGGAAGGTACCATGTCCTTCCTAGATACCATTCTGGTCATTGCCTGTGCAATGATTTTTATGAAATGCATTCAGTATTCTGGTGCCCTTGATATGCTGAATCGATTCTTCCTTCGCAGATTCCACAACCATAAGGTCATCCTGCTCCTGCTCCTTATGCTGATTATCATGTTCCCAGGTATGATCACCGGATCCTCCACCGCAGCGGTAATCAGCGCAGGTGCGATTGTCTGCCCGATCCTCATCGCGATGGGGATTCCTGCAGAAAAAGCAGCGGCTATTATTGCGCTTGGTGGTATGTATGGTGCCACAGCTCCTCCGGTCAATATTGCAGTTATGACCATTGGTGGAGGTGTAGACATCCCCTATGTGGGGTTTGGAATTCCACTGCTGCTTCTCTCTGTCCCACTGGCAATTTTTTCGGTGCTGGTCCTTGGGCTAAAGGACTGTAAAAATATGGACTATGAGCAGGTCAAAATTCAACTGCAGATCAGAGACGATGAAAAGATGTCTTTTGTCATGCTATTGCCCGTCTTTGTTCTGCTGGCGCTGATCCTCCTTCCCTCTATGCTGCCGAATATCGTCCCATCTCTGAGCATGACTATTGTTTTTATGATCAGTGCACTGCTCTGTATCCTGACCGGGAAAAAATTTTCGGTTTGGGCAGCGATTAAAGAGGGAGTGAACAGCTCACTGCCTGTCATGGGAATCTTGATGGGGGTTGGGATGTTTATTGAGATTATGACTATGACCGGAGTTAAGGGCTGGCTGGTCGTTAACTGCCTTGCTCTTCCCGATGCCTTGATTTTTGTGGCCATTGCGGTTACGATTCCGCTGTTTGGAGCCATCTCTTCTCTGGGGGCAGCGTCTGTGTTTGGTGTCCCGTTCCTGCTGGCCCTCATGAGCCGGGATACGATTGTGGTTGCTGCTGCACTGGCCTCTATTGCCAGTGTGGGTGAGCTGATGCCGCCTACCGCCCTTGCTGGCATTTTTGCGTCCAAGGTCGCGGGACTGGAGCAATACACCGGTGTTCTGAAGAAGTGCCTTCCCTCTGCGCTGCTGATCATTGCCTGGAGCCTACTGTTTATCATTTTTGCCAACCCAATCGCGTCCCTTCTCCCCTGAGAACCGCAAGGAGGTGTCATTGTGACGATCGTAACTATCGTATCCTGGCTGATCATGGTGTTTGTAGGAGTTGTAACCGTATTTTGCATTTTTGAAGAGAAAGACATCAAAAAGCAGATGAATGCGGCGCTGGTCCTGCTCCCAATTGTCCTGCGTGCCCTGATGATCAAATAGGAGGAGTGCCATGAAGAAAAATTATATTTCTGCACTTGCAGTCCTGGCATGTGTAGCTGTTTTCTGTACTATTTCTGGTAACAGCTTTCACCAGATGCGGACCGCTACAGAAGAGATTATTCCCGGAGAGGGCGTGACAGAGGTCCGAATGCTCAGCGATTACTTCCCTGATTTAGCTGGTACTGCCGGGGATACTCAGATTTATGTGCTTCAGGGGGAGCAAGAGGGAGGCAGCTGCCTGATCCTCGGCGGTACACACGCAAATGAGCTGGGCGGTCATATGGGAGCGGTCCTGTTTGTAGAAAATGCAAAAGTAGAGGCAGGAACGCTGTATGTCATTCCCCGAACCAACAACAGTGCCTTTACGCACAACGACCCCCAGGAAGGGCATCCCAGCACTGTACATATCACCACCGATGAAGGAAACGTCCGTGAGTTCATCCATGGATCCCGGGCAACGAATCCGGTGGATCAGTGGCCGGACCCGGATGTCTATGTCAACTATATGGGTCAGTCCTTGTCAGGAAGTGAGAACCGCAACATTAACCGTACTTACCCGGGGAAGGCGGATGGGACGCTAACTGAGATGATGAGCTATGGTATTGTCCAGCTGATCAATACGGAGAACATTGATGTTACTGTGGACCTCCATGAGGCAAGCCCTGAATATCCTGTCATTAATGCTTTGATTGCCCATGAACGGGCCATGAATCTGGCATCGAATGTGGTCGTGGACATGCAGATGGAGGGAGTGCAGATATCCCTGGAACCCTCCCCGACAGATCTGCGCGGCTTGACCCACCGTGAGCTTGGCGATCACACGGATACGCTGGCGCTTTTAATGGAAGCCCCCAATCCCGCCCAGGGCCGCCTGCGTGACCGCACCGATGAGGCGCTCGTCCTGACAGGCAAGTCGGAGACTTATGTGAAGGCCGGTGAGATTGGGCAGCTCTATGTGCCCTATGACGAAAATGGATGGCCCATTGAGGTGCGCTGTGCCCGCCATGTGTTTGGAATAGAGCGTATCCTGGCCAATTACAGCGAAATGTATGAGGAGCCGATCATTGTCACCGGGATGCCCAGCTATGATGAGCTTGTGAAAAATGGAATGGGTCCCTACCTCAATGAGCCTACCACGTGATCAAGGCAGGATCGACAGAAATGAAAAAAGAAATAAAGTGGTCGATTGCGGCAGTACTCCTTCTGTGCATGGGAGTAGTTGTGTACTTTTTGTTTTTGAGGCCTGCTCCGGTGTCACATACGACCTTTTTCCTGGCTGAGGGGCTTGCAAGTCAAACAGAGTGTCACATCATGGACTCTGGGAAGGAGGGGCCGACAATTTTCCTGCTGGCCGGCACGCACGGGAATGAACCCGCCGGATTCAAGGGTGCGGAGCAGCTGCTGGAACGGCTTGAACCAAAGACGGGACGCATCATTCTTGTACCGCATGCCAATCAGCAGGCCATTGAGTTGAACCAAAGGACCGCATCGGATGGCGTGGATATGAATCGTTCCTATCCTGGCGCAGAGGATGGAAATCCCATTCAGGTCTTGTCTGCACAGATTATGGAGCTGATCCAAAAATATCAGCCAGTCTGCGTGGTTGATATGCATGAGGGAGTCAATTTCTACGGCGTAAACGGCAGCATCGGAAATTCTATCGTGGTGGGACAGACACAGAGCGGATTTATCAATGCTCTGGATATACTGGAGATGGTAAACAGCCAGAATGGAGATTATCCTGATTTTGCTCTGGAAGGAAACGCACCTGTTGGAAGTCTGAACTGTACGGCATCCAGGGAGCTGGGGATTGATGCGTTTACAATAGAAACCAGCCAAAAGCTGCCCATGGAAGTGCGGGTCAGCCAACAGGTTTTGATTGTTACAAATATCCTGCAGCAATATGGGATGGAGTTCAAACTGCGCCCGGAGTCCGGGGGATAACAAAGAGCACAGGCGTACAGAGCCAATTCTGTACGCCTGTGCCTTGTTGCTGTGCATGCTTGTTTAAAGAGGATTTTCCGCCGCAAGAGTGAAAAACTTTGCATTTTGCATTGGTTTTTGCTATTCTAAAAAAGAGCCCCTGTTGGGAAGTTTTGTGATTGTGAGGCCAGTATGGGGATAAAACGATTGTCTATTACTTGGAATGCGGTGAGAGTCTTCCAGGCGTTGGGACTGATGGCAGTTGGATTACTGACCCCTCTGATTTTTACAGAGCGGAATTTCCGGATCTATGATTTGCTCTATCAGGCGATGAATGAGCTGGATTCCGGTTTTCTGGCATTAGGGGCCATTCACCTGATTGCCCTGAATACCCTTCGTTCTGGTCCTGACTACTTGGCCATAACGCTTTTGATGGATGGGATTAGCATTCAGTGGAATGGACGGGAGATCCCCTTTGTTAAGATTCCATTCTGCTGCCTGTTCCAAATTTCACTTTACCAGGTCGTATATATGGTCTATTCCCTAAGACTGGACATCGGCATGCCAGCTATCTTAGTGTTTATCTGCATTGAATTGCTGACTCGGTTTTCTTTCCGCCTGCATTACAAGCTGATCATCATCACCCTGTTTCTCATTACCGTGCAGGGGCTGGATGTTTTGCCGGTCATGACAAAATTGGGATTTGGAAATGGTGAGATCTCCACTGATATCAAGGCCATAGCGCCCATTTTGGACGCTGAATTGCTTCTGACTTATTTTGTGCTGTTGCTTCTGTGCTTTTTTGCCACCGCTACTGTTTTAATGGGGCTTCTGGATCTGGAACAGCAGCATTTGATTCAGGCCCACCGAAAGGCAGAACAGGATGAGCTGCAGCTCTACCAGGCTAGAATGAAAAATATTGAAATGAGGTCGTTTCGGGAGATACAGAATTTGGTCCATGACCTCAAGACCCCGCTTACCACCATTCAGGGGCTGGCTGGACTTTCGGAGGAGCTGGTAGAGGATCCAAAACTGGCCAAATATCAGAGGAGGATTGTGAATGCATGTGACCGGATGGGACAGATGGTTTCTGAAATTCTCTATGAGGACCGAATGTCCCTGGTCCCGACAGAGCGGCTTCTGCGCCTGACGCTCTCCTGCATGGCGTCAAACCCCTTGGTTTCTCGAATTTCTGTCCACAATGAGTGTCCTGAGGTTCGGGTATATGTGAATTCCATCCGTATGGCTCGAGCATTGGTAAATCTGCTGGAAAACGCATGTAAAGCGATTGACCCGGAGAAAGGGGAGATCCAGCTGATTGTATCCTGCTGCAGTGGGACAACCCATTGGGAAGTAGTGGACAACGGTATTGGCATAAACCCAGAGATCCTTCAGCGTATGTGGACACATGGCTATTCTGAAAGCGGCTCCACAGGACTGGGGCTCAGCTTTGTGCAGCAGGTGGTTGATCTTCATCACGGAACAATAGAGGTAAAGAGCAGTCCCGGAGAATATACAAGGATCACGATCACCCTGCCTCAAAATAAAGGAGAGCACAATGGGAAAGAACATTTTATCAATTGATGATGACGAAGACATCCTCTATACAATTCAGGAGATCATTCTTCATCAAGGATGGACGCCCCTGCTGGCAAGAAACTTCAGAGAGGCTGAGCACATTCTGACGCAGTATGGAAATGGAAGGCTGGATCTGATCCTTGTGGACTATCACCTGCCTCAGCCGGACGGAATCCAGATTGTCCGCCGTATGAGAGAAATGGGGATCAATGTGCCGATTGTTGTGCTTACCATTGAAGAGCAGACAGCAGTCATGGAGCGTTTTCTAGAAGCCGGCGCGGATGACTATGCAGTCAAACCCATTAAACCTGTGGATTTGGTCTCCCGCATCAATACCCATCTGCGCTACCACGAGAAAGAGCAGTTTTACTCTGAGGCGGATAAGGGCATCAACCAATCTACATTGGAGATCATTGTATCCTGCCTTTCCTGTTCGGAAGACTATTTGGACGTAGGAGTCATTCAACGGCAGACAAATCTCAATCCCAAAACGATACATCGATATTTGCGATATTTGATTCGTGAGCAGATGGTTGAGGTCAAAAATACCTATGGAAAACGGGGGAGACCCAGAGCATTTTACCGATGGGCAGGCCGGAAAAGATAGATATCACAAAATCAATTGGAAACGTTCACCATTGATAACCTGCATGCATACATATACAGGCTGGCCGGCGTTGCCGAATGCCACACTGCGGACCAGGAGCAAAGGTGCATTTTTCCGCAATTTCAGCCAACGAGCCTCCTCGGTGGTAGCCCGGCAGATCTCAACGATTTTTTTTGAGCCGTCTATGACCAAGTCTTTTTTCTCGCGCAGGACCTGGAAAAGCGACCCGTCCAGATTCTCTTGCAGCAGGAAAGCATAGTCCAGTGGAAAATAGCTGGTCTCAATTACCATAGGCTCGTCATTTACATATCTAAGCCGGACAATTTTTACAGTCTGGGAATTCTCATCCAGGCCAAGACTCTCCAGAATACTGGACTTTGGAGCAACGATTTCCTTCTGCAACAGCCTGGCGCCTGGTTTAAGCCCGCGTGCAAGACAGGATTCAGAGAAGCCTTGAATATGTGTATAATCCCGGCCATATTTAGGGGAAGTCACAAAGGTGCCCTTCCCCTGTTTCTTTTCAATAAGTCCCTGAGCTGCCAATTCATCCATCGCTTTTCGTGCGGTGATGACGCTGACCTGGTAATATTTCGCCATTTCGACTTCGGGGAGCAGTCTATCTCCGGGCTTCAATATTCCGGAGGTAATTTCTTTCTGCAGCTTTTCCATCAACTGCCTGTATAGTGGAACGACAGCATTGGCCTCCAAAATCGGTTTGCTCATGGATAATTACCTCCTATATACTCGGTAATCATATTATAACGACTGTTTTGGATTCTGACAACTGATTTCCAGTGTGATAGGATTAAATATTTTCTTGAAAGTATAGCTTTTTACAAATAGAAGAGTTTCTTCATTTTTGCAAGGCATCAGAAATAGCGAGCGGAGTGGTGGGTGAGGGGGTGTAAAGAGATTTTTTTAGTACGTATTGTTATATCTCGTTGGTCCCTTCACAGCACTCTTAAACTAGCATAGGAAAATATGATTAGGCAAAATCCGAGAAAGACGGCAAGGAAAGGCATCTAGAGCAGTTATAATATACGGAAAAGTATGCTGAAAATTTAATTGCTTTTCCCAAAATGTAATTTTAGGATTTAATGTATATGGGCTCTCGTTGCTGGTAAGGGAGGGACGGACGCTTGACACCGGGGGCGTGACATGCCATAATGAAAAGACCTTGAGGAAGAAGGAGAGCGTAAGGAGGAAAGCACCATGGCAAATATGGTAAAGCGGATCGGCATCCTGACCAGCGGAGGAGACGCCCCCGGCATGAATGCGGCGGTGCGGGCGGTGGTCCGCACCGCGCTTGGCAAGGGCATTGAGTGCGTGGGCATCCGCCGGGGCTGGAATGGGCTCATCAACAGCGACTTTTTTCCAATGGACAGTGACAGCGTCAGCCACATCCTGGACCGGGGCGGAACGATCCTGTTCACCGCCCGCAGTGAGGAGTTTATAAACGAAGGAGGCCGGAAGAAGGCGGTGGCCACCTGTAAGCTGCTGGGTCTGGATGGCATCGTGGCCATCGGCGGCGACGGCACCTTCCGGGGCGCGCTGGAGCTGTCCCGGATGGGCATCCCGGTGGTAGGGATCCCGGCCACCATCGACAACGACATCGGCTGCTCCAACTACACCATCGGCTTTGACACTGCCTGCAACACTGCCATCGAGTGCATCGACAAGCTGCGGGACACCATGCAGTCTCACGAGCGCTGCTCGGTGGTGGAGGTGATGGGCCGCCATGCGGGCTATCTGGCCCTCTATGTGGGCATTGCGGTGGGTGCTACCGCCGTACTGATCCCCGAGCGGGATGTGGACTTTGAGAAGGACGTGGTGGAGCGTATCCGGGAGTCCCGTCTGGCAGGCAACACCCACTTTATGATCGTGGTGGCCGAGGGTGCGGGCAGTGCCGTAGAGATCGGCAAGCGCATCCAGGAGACGGTGGGCATCGATCCCCGGGTCACCGTGCTGGGACACATCCAGCGGGGCGGCTCTCCTACGGCGCGGGACCGGGAGACGGCCAGCCGGATGGGCTATGCTGCGGTCAAGGCCTTGGCAGAAGGCCGGATGAACTGCATCGTGGGCACCAACGAGGGACATCTGGTGGAGATCCCCATTGAGAAGGCGCTGAACATGACCAAGCACCTCCAGATGGAGCGCTACGAAGTGCTGGAAGCCATGCACAATCAGGTCCCGCTGAAGTGCGGGCCGATCCAGTGACAAGAGGAGAAAGCAGGCGGCAGATCTTTGATCTGCCGCCTGCTTTTGCATGAGATCAGGGAAAACGGAAAAAATAATTCACAGTCTCATGGTGTGTCCCTGGGGGAAGTCTCTCTTTACGGTTTCTGTCCCTGCGGGATGGGAACACACCGTAGGGGTGAGGTAAAAATAATGCCATGGACGGGTTGACAATCCAAACTGTAAATATTATAATTACAGTATAAGACAAAAACTGACACGACGACAAAGGAGGAAACGATCATGTTGGAGCTGAACTTAAACAATTTTCAGGCTGAGGCGCTGGAGGCTGACCAGCCGGTGCTGGTGGATTTCTGGGCCCCCTGGTGCGGCTACTGCCGCCGGCTGGGCCCCGCAGTGGAGCAGCTGGAGCAGGAACTGGCGGGGCGGGTGACAGTGGCCAAGCTGAACGTGGACGACGCTCAGGTGCTGGCGCAGAAATATGAAGTGGAGACCATCCCCACCCTGATCCTGTTCCGGGGAGGGCAGGCCAGCGAGCAGCTCATCAACCCGGCCTCCAAAGCGGCGATCCTGGAGTGGCTGAAGGGGCAGGGCGCGATAGAGGATTGAGGAGCCCTGCCTGCACAGAAATGAGAGGAGGGTCACAAGGTGGAACAGAAGCTCTATGATGTAGCGATTATCGGCGGAGGGCCGGGGGGATATACCGCTGGGCTGTACTGCGCCCGCAGCGGATTTTCAGTGGTGGTGCTGGAGAAGCTGTCCCCTGGGGGACAGATGGCAACCACCGGACAGGTGGACAACTACCCAGGGTTCGAAGGGGGAGTGGATGGCTTCGAGCTGGGGGAGAAGATGCAGCGGGGGGCGGAGCGCTTCGGGGTGGAGACCCGCTTCGCCGAGGTGACTGGTGTGGAGCTGGCTGCGGTTCCCAAGGTCATCCAGACCAGTGAGGGGGAGGTGCGGGCCAGAGCTGTGGTGCTGGCCACCGGGGCCTCTCCACGGGAGATGGGACTGCCCGGGGAGCGGGAGCTGCGGGGCCGGGGGGTGGCGTACTGCGCCACCTGCGACGGCATGATGTACCGAAATAAAACAGTGGCGGTACTGGGTGGAGGGAACAGCGCTGTGGCGGACGCACTCTACCTGTCCAAGCTGTGCAGAGAGGTCTATCTGATTCATCGCCGGGATACCCTGCGGGCCTCGAAGGTGTACATGGACGCGTTGAAGGACAGCGGTATCCAGATCCTGTGGAACAGCCGGGCAGTGGAGCTCCTGCGGGATAAGCGGGTGAGCGGCCTGATACTGGAGGATGTGAGGACCGGGGCACGGCGGGAGCTGGCCTGTGAGGGCATCTTTGTGGCCATTGGCCGGGTCCCGGATACAGAGCTCTTCCGGGGGCAGGTGGAACTGGACGAGCAGGGGTATATCAAGGCTGACGAGACGACCCGCACCGGGCTGCCGGGGGTCTTCGCCGTGGGGGATGTGCGGACCAAGCCCCTGCGGCAGATCGTGACCGCCACGGCGGACGGGGCGACGGCCTCCCATTTTATCGAACAATACCTCATGGAAGAAAACAGATAAAAAGCAGGCAGGAGCCCCCACGGTTTCCCGTGGGGGCTCCTGCCCTTATCCTTTCCCAATAGGAGGGGGTGTCACATAGAGGACAGCAGCCCCTCCAGCTCCTCCTTTGAGAAGTGGTAGACCTTGTCGCAGAACTGACAGGACAGGTCGGCCTGTCCCTGCTCCGCGATGAGGGAGGAGAGCTCCTCACGTCCCATGCTGATCAGCGCTCGGGACACCCGCTCCCGGCTGCAGCTGCACCGGTACTCCACCGGGTGGGTCTCCAGGACCTCCAGCTGAAAGTCAGAGAGCACCTCTTCCAGCAGGCCCTGGGCGTCCAGCCCGCGGGAGAGGGCGTGGCTCACAGAGCCCACCCGGCGAACGCCGGCCTCGATCTTGTCGATCAGGCCCTCCTCTGCGCCGGGCAGCAGCTGGATCAGATAGCCGCCGGCGGCCAGGACGCTCTGGTCCCGGTCCACCAGAACTCCCAGGGCGCAGGCGGTGGGGATCTGCTCGCTTTCCACAAAGTACATGGCGATGTCGTCGGCGATCTCCCCGGAGAACAGGCCGATAGAGCCGATATAGGGTTCCTTCAGTCCCAGGTCCTTGATGACGGTGAGACTGCCGTCGGTGCCCACGGCGGCCCCCACATCCAGCTTACCGGGGACCTTCTCCATCAGCTCTACATGGGGATCCTGCACATAGCCCCGCACGTTCCCGCCGCAGTCGGAGACAGCCAGAATGGTGCCCAGGGGCCCGCCGCCCTTGATTTGGAGGGTGAGAGCGCCGTTGTCCTCTTTCAGCATATCCCCCATCATGGAGGCGGCCAGCAGGGTGCGGCCCAGGGCGGCGGTGGCCACGGGGAGCAGGGTGTGGATGGTGCGGGCACGCTCCACCAGGTCCCGGCCGGTGATGGCGACAGCTTTGACCGAGCCGTCGGCGGTGATGGCGCGGATGATATGGTCGGACATGATCAGACTTCCTTTCGTGCGGTGAAGAAGATGCGGTCCTCCCCAGGCTTGGGGGGACGGTGCTTCAGATTTCCATATTGCTTGATCTGGGTGAACCCGGCGTCGCGGAGATAGCTGGTCAGCTCCTCCGGCGTGTAGGCCCGCTCCTCGTGGAGCTCCTCTCCCCGCTCCCACAGGCCGCTCTCCTCCTCCAGGCGGAAGATATCCATGAAGTAGGAGCAGACCCGGCGGCGGCGGGAATACTCTGCCCGCCAGACGCAGTAGGCGTCCTCCGTCTCGTCCAGAAAGACCTGGCCATCCAGGCCCTCCAGCTTGGCGGGGGTGTTGACGTCAAAGAGGAACAGCCCGCCGGGCATGAGGAACAGGTGGACCCGCTGAAAGGCCCTCCGCAGCTTTTTGGGGTCGGTGACATAGTTGATGCTGTCCAGACAGCACACGCAGGCGTCGATGGTGCCATACAGGTCCAGCTGATCCATGCTCTGGCACAGAAAAATGGGGGCGATCCCCTCCGCATCCCGGTTCTTTTCTGCGGCCTGGGCCAGCATGTCGGGGGAGAGGTCCACCCCGATCATCTCATATCCCCGCAGGGACAGCTCGCGGGTAAGGGAGCCGGTGCCGCAGGCCAGATCCAGCACAGTGGAGCCGGGCAGGCCCGCCCGTTCAAAGTGGCGCTGGATGTATTCGGCCCAGGCGGCGTAGTCCACATCGGTGGTGAACTCATCGTAGCAGCCGGCCAGAAATCCATAGCTGTTCATTCCTGACGCTCCTTCAGACGGGGGATGACGGCCTGATAGCCATCGGCGCCGTAGTGAAGACAGCGGTTGACGCGGCTGATGGTGGCGCTGGAGGCGCCGGTGCGCTCCAGGATGTCACTGTATATCAGCCCCTGGTCCAGCAGCATGGCTACCTCCATCCGCTGCTCCATGGCTTTCAGCTCGGACACGGTGCACAGATCCTGAAAAAAGCGGCGGCACTCATCCACGTCCTGTAAAGACACGATGGCTCGGTACAGAGTGTCGCTGGATTCCTTCTCTAAAAATTTAGACATATTGGGTGCTCCTTCTCCAGAGAAAATCTTGCCTCCCGGCGGCCCAACAAGGTCCTGCCGCGCTCTTTTATATTTTAACAGGCTAATCTATGAAAGTAAACGGGGAGTGAAGAAAAAAATCAAAAACCGGCCGCTCAAATGCGGCCTGCGGAGGTTTTGACATGAGCGAACGGGAATATAAAGCGCTGCGCAGTGTACCGGCTTCCACCTGGATGGAGGGCTTTTGTGTGACCAAGCAGATGGAAAAAGCCTGCATGTGCCTCATGAGCGGCGAAGTGTCGGTGACCGCCCAAAGTCAAACCGTCAGCCGAGCGCATAGGTTCCCTCTGTCAGTGGCAAGCTGTCAGCACGGCAAGCAGGACAGTATCGGAACGCCCACAGAGGTATTTGCCGCTGTGGGCGTTGCTTTACCCGTAAAATAGCCATATAGAACCATCAAGGAGGAGTACCATGAGCGAACACAGACCAGCATTGGAACACATCCAGGCGTATGCGGACCATCTTCGGCTGGAAGAAAAAAGCGCCGCCACCGTAGAGAAATATCTGCGGGACGTCCGGGCCTTCGCCCGCTGGCTGGAGGGGCGGGAGATCACCAAGGAACGGACGGCGGCGTGGAAGACCCATTTGGTGGAGCGGGGCTACGCCCCCGCCAGCGTCAATGCCATGCTCTCCGCCCTGAACAGTCTGCTGGACTTTCTGGGCTTCGGGGACTGCCGGGTGAAGTTTCTCAAGGTCCAGCGGCGGATGTTCCGGGATGACAGCCGGGACCTGACCCGGTCCGACTACAACGCCCTCACCGCTGCGGCAAAGGCGCAGAACAAAACGCGGCTGGCTCTGTTGATGGAGGCCATCTGCGCCACCGGCATCCGGGTCAGCGAGGTGCAGTATATTACCGTGGAGGCGGCCAGAGCGGGCCGGGCGGAGGTCGCCCTGAAAGGCAAGATCCGCACCATCCTCATCCCCAGCAAGCTGTGCCGCAAGCTGCTGAAATACGCCAAACAGCAAAAAACCGCTTCCGGCGAGATCTTTCTCACCAGAAACGGGACGCCCCTCAGCCGCCGTCAGATCTGGGCGGAGATGAAGGGGCTGTGCAAGACGGCGGGGGTCGCGGCCAGCAAGGTCTTTCCACACAACCTTCGCCATCTGTTCGCCGCGGCCTTTTACCGGGCCAGCCGTGACATCGTGAAGCTGGCGGATGTGCTGGGCCATTCCAGCCTCGAGACCACCCGCATCTACCTCCTGACCTCCGGGGCGGAACACCAGCGGCAGCTGGACCGACTGGGACTTGTATCATAAAGTCGAAATTCCCATTCTGTCTCATTTGCTGTAAATATAAAACTGCCAGAATTACATATTCCATGTAAATATTACCACTTTCTTTTCAAAAGAGCAAGAGCAGGACCTGCTTTTGGGCACAAAAATATGAGCCGCAAAATGGAATATTTTTGCGGCTTTCCTTGCTACGGCTTTTTACCTGTTTTTAGAACAGGAAAAGACGCTTTTCATTCGCTCTATCTCTCTTTGTATGGCCTATATAGCAAACGATGGGACAGAATGGGAATTCTAAAAAGATTGGAGGCGATAAATATTGCGAATGACTCTCTACGACTACTGCGCGGAGCGGGATGAGCTGGTCCTGCTGACCCAGTGGGCACCGGTCAAAAACAGGACGCTGACGCCAAGAGAGGGGTCCTATGGCAGGAGACAGAAGAACTGGCGTACTTACTGGCCCGAGAGGTGGCCGCCCAGTGGTGCGTCCCCCGACCTAACCCCGGAGCACGTGACAGCGGGAAGCCGCCGGATGGCTTGGCGGGAGTGTCCCAACGGTCATATCTGGAAGGCCGCCATTTATTCCAGGGCGGGGCCGCAGAAGTGCGGCTGTTCCCGTCTGCGCCGGGAAAGTCAGCCCCAAACGGCTGGAACGCTGTCGGCGGACGCTGGAAGAATGGGAATAAAATGGGGCCGGTCAGCTCTAATTCCCGGTCTGGAAAATCGTAACAGGAGGAACGAGAAATGAAAAAACGGATATTGTCAAGTTTCTTATCGCTGGTACTGGTATTATCGCTGATGCCTGTGAGCGCGCTGGCGGCGGAGGGACCGCAGAATGTGGCTCCTGCCGTGGTCACAGAGGAGCCTGGAGAGGTCCACGGTGAGCCTCCGGTGGAGGAGGCGGCCGGGCCGGAAGAGCCGGCCTGCATCTGCGAGTCCCTTTGTACCGGGGAGACCGTGAACACGGACTGCCCCATCTGCACGGCGGACTATACCGCCTGTACCTATGAGGCTCCTGCTGATGAGCAGCAGGAGCCGGCGGGTGAACAGGGAGAACCTGTCGGCCCCACGGCGGAGGAACAGCTTACGGCGCTGATCGCGGCTCTGCCTGACCCAGCTGATATTGATCCGGAGGACGAGGAGCAGGTGGAGAGGATCAGCGACCAAATCTCCGAGATCTACGCCTATGCCGAGGAATACGGCCTTGATGTGGAAAACGATGAAACCATCAATTCCGTGATCGGGCTTCTCTATCCTGCGGATAATATAGCGAATAACGGAATATGGGACGATGAGACAACACTGTCTGAAAATCTCGTTGTTAACCAAGGTGAGACCTTGACTATCGGTGCAAAAGTGACCATCTCTGGTAATGTAACCATCTCTGGCGGCGGCACCATCAAGCGCGATCAAAGCTATCAGGGAGAACTGATTTCTGTGCCGGCTGGAGCAGAACTGACCTTAAAGGATATTACTATTGACGGTGGCGCAACGTGGACTGGTGAAACTGCTGTTGGGCTGGCCGCGGATGAGGCTGCAATTCGGATCGAGGGCGGTCAGGTAACGCTGGATAATGGTGCAGTAGTCCAAAACAACAACCATACCAGCACTCAGGACAATGCTTACGATCATACGACCTATGAAGAGAGTGGACAAACCTATGACCTTCCTCGATACTATAACATGGGTGGAGGTATCGCCGTCTATGGCGGCACACTGACAATGAACGAGGGTTCCTCTGTAAAAAATAATGCTGTAACAAATACAAATTACTCCAAAGTCACAAGCGGAACAAATCGCACGGGCAACAGCGATTCCTTGGGGGGCGGTGTTGCTGTTTATGAAAATGGCACATTCATTATGAACGGAGGAGAGATTTCTCAAAATGTTGCCGCTGTGAGTGGCGGTGAAGGCCGCGCCTTTGGCGGCGGCGTAGGTCTGATGACTCGCGGTGCAAATGCCCAGGTATCTGATACTCCGGATGATTATTATATTGGATTTTACATGTATGGCGGCACCATCTGCGATAACGGAGCAGCAAATGGCGGAGGTGGCATTTATGGCGGGGTTGATCAGGGAGACGATGAATCCCAAAGACATACTCATCTCGATATGACCGTTGCATCTGCTGTCTGTGAAAATACCTCATCTGCAGGTGGCGGTGGTATTCAAGTGGGCTCTGGTGACTTGAAGATCGAAGATGGGGCTGATATTTCGTCCAACACCGCAGTCAGCGGCGGTGGAATTCAGGTTGGCTCAGCCAGCCACTTTACAATGAGTGGTGGTTCTGTGTCCTATAATGAAGCTGTCATTGGTGAAAAAAACCTCCTTGGCGGTGGCATTTACTTTAGTAACGGTTCGAACAATCAGCTTAGCATCACCGGCGGAGAGATCAAGAACAACTGCTCAAAGGACTCTGGCGGCGGCATCCAGATCACAACAGGTCTTACCGTGTCTATTGCCAACTGTACCATTCAAGGAAATTCCTGTGGGGCCCAAGGAAGCGGTACCGTTGCAAACGGCGGCGGTATTCAAGCAAATCCGGGTGTTGTTCTGAACCTGTTGGACTGCGTTATTACTGACAATAAATCGATAACCGGTCATGGTGGAGGAGTACATATAAGCGGTCCCAATAAAAATGCGGGTGGAACTGCAACGATTTCAGGGACAACTACCATTCAGGATAATCAATCTTCTTTGGCTGGGGCCAATATGTATGTTGCGACTGTCACATCAACGACGGATTTGAGTAATTTGTCCCAATCATCGCAAATCGGTTTGACCTGGAATGTAAATGACGTGGATGTGAACAATGGTACTGTGGTTGCTTCTGGTGTAACCGAAGATAATTACTCATGCATTAAATACGAACCTGCTGAAAATGCGGATTATGTGTTGCGAAGGGCAGGAAACACTGCGGTTTTACATAAAGCTCTGAGCCTAACCCTGAGGTCTATTTCTCCAGATACAAACCAGCCTATCAACGACATACGCTATACGGTTCTTGGACTTGTCGGAGAAACTGTTGATTTTACAGAAGTCTGCGGTTTTGAACTGACAGGCTATCACATTGACCGCTGGGCAACGAACTATGTTGGGCAAGAAGGCTATCTATGGGAAAACCCCTATACATTCTCCGACTCCTTTAGCAGCGATGCGGCTAGGGGCGGTCCCAATGCTATCTGGGCACCAAACGAGTACAAAATTATCTATGAACTGAACGGTGGCGTTGCTGGTGTGAATGCACCTGATAAACACACCTATGGTACCGTGACGGATCTTGTTGCTCCTACCCGCGAAGGCTGTGTTTTCGGCGGCTGGTTTGCGGACAGCAGCTTCACCGGGCCAAAAATTACATCTTTGGGCGCAGAAGACTATACCAGCGACATTATGCTGTATGCCCTCTGGACAAAGGAGATCGGTGAGGACAGCAGTTATTCTGTTGATGTGATCCAAGATCAAACCTACACTGGTACGGCCATCGAGCCCGCTGTTGTTGTCAGAAACAGCACTACCGGAGATGTGATCGCGGACAGCCAGTATAGAGTTTCCTATTCCAGTAACATCAATGTTGGTGAGGCAAAGGTCACCGTTACGATCGGAAACGATTCCGCCGAGGTCACATTCCAGATCACCAGGGACAACGCCCCCACTGTTGCAATGTCCGACGTATCTGTGACCTATGGCACTGCATATGCGATGACTGCTGCGGCCAAGACCAGCGCGGGCAATGCGATTACAGATGGTACCATCACCATCCGGTATTATACCGATGAAGATTGTTCCAAGGATGAGTCTGAAACCGCTCCCACTGCCGCGGGCATCTACTATGCCAAGGCGACTCTGGCCGAAACGGACAACTATGGCAGTGCAAGCGCGTCTGCAAAGATCACCATCCGCAACGCCGACTTCTCTGTCACCGCTCAGGGCTACGACGGCACTTATGACGGCCAGCCGCACTCCATCACTGTAACGGCAGAGGGCGCGGCTGTGATTTACTCCACCACGGAGAACGGCACGTACAGCGAGACGAATCCCACCTTTACCGACGCAGGAGAATATACCGTCTATTACAGGGCTGCCAAGGCCAACCACAACGATGTGACCGGCAATGTGACTGTGAAGATCGCCAAGGCTGTCCCCGCCATCACCATTTCTTCCGACAAAGCCGAGCTTCGCGGCGGCGGTACTGTGGAACTGACAGTCAAGGCCGCCCCCGCGGACAGCACTGTGGCCGTCACCCAGACTGATGACCAAGGCAGCGAGGCCAAGATTTTGACTCTGACGGATGGGACCGTATCTGTCAAGCTGGACAACAGGGATGCCAGGTACACCTTTACCGCATCCTGTGCTGAAACGAACAATTACACCGCAGGGAGCAGCGAATGCACCGTGACCGTCTCCCGCCGCTCCTCCGGCGGTGGCGGCGGCTCCAGCAGCAGCACTACCGCGGAGACCACCACCAACAGGGACGGCTCCAAAACCACCACTGTCACAGACAAGAAAACCGGCACCGTCACTGAGACCACCAAGTTCCAGGACGGCTCCATCCTAGTGGTGGAGACCCAGAAGGACGGCACTGTGACCACCACCGAGACAACCAAAAACGGTGTCAAGATCAAGACCGTGGATGAGCCGGGCGAGGATGTGACTGCTGAGATCACCGTCCCAAAGTCCGTGGGCGAGGCCGTTGTGATCATCCCCGCCGACGTGGACTGCGGCACTGTGGCCGTGGACACGGACACCGGCGAGGTGGTGAAGCTGTCCGTCCCCACTAAGGCGGGGATGACCGTCAAGCTGGCCGGCTCCGCTGAACTGGTGCTGGTGGACCGCAGCAGGAATTTTGATGACACTCGGAACCACTGGGCGAAGGACGCCATCAACTTCGCCACTGCCCATGAGCTGTTCTCTGGTACCAGTGACACCGCCTTCACCCCCGACAACCCCATGACTCGTGCCATGCTGATGACTGTTCTGGCCCGCTTTGACGGACAGGACACCACCGGCGGGGCTGTGTGGTATGAAAAGGCCATGGAATGGGCCAGGGAGAACGGCATCTCTGACGGCTCTGATCCAGACGGTTCCATCACCCGGGAGCAGCTTGCCACCATGCTGTGGCGCTATGCGGGCAGTCCCGCTGGGGGCAGCTCCCTGTCCTCCTTCGGGGACAGCGCCAGCGTCAGCGCCTACGCCCTGGAGGCTGTGCGCTGGGCCGTGGGCGAGGGCCTAATCTCCGGTACAGATGCCGGCCTGCTGGCCCCTCAGGGCAGCGCAACCCGGGCGCAGGTGGCCACCATCCTCATGCGCTTTGTGGAGAGCCTGACCAAGTAAAGTAAATCGCCCCTGCATGAATAGGAGGGCGGGACGGCACAGCCGCCCCGCCCTCCTTCTGTTTCGATGCTGGATCAAGGACAGCCGCAGGGCAAGTCGTCACGACGTTTCCCTGCGGCTTTTATTCTCTCCTGTATTTCTCCCACAGGCGTGGTGCCCTTTTCTGGTCACGAAGTTTTTTGAATGTCAGAGAAGGCCGGCAGAGAGTCCGTTCCACCCGGCAGCATGAGCACAGTGCCATGGCGGAAGCGACTCAGAAGATGCTGGCAGTTGGAGAGCAGAATCCCGCGTTAAGTGATGTCATCACGGAAATGCAGCCGGGATCTGGCTATGATAGAGCCATAAAGAAACAAGAAGGAGGATCTGAATATGTCCGCTATCAATATCGATCAGAACAACATCCAGAGTGAAGTGATGAATTCCGACAAGCCCGTTCTGCTGGACTTCTGGGCTCCCTGGTGCGGTCCCTGCCGCATGGTCGTCCCCATCGTGGAGGAGATCGCCCGGGAGCGCAACGATATCAAGGTCGGCAAGGTGAACGTGGACGAGCAGCCGGAGCTGGCGAGCCGGTTTGGTGTGGTGAGCATTCCTACCTTGGTCGTCATGAAAAACGGAAAGATCGTCGATCAGGCTATAGGTGCAAGACCCAAGAATGCAATTCTTGGGATGCTGTAGGGAGGGATGACGATGGGGTTCTTCGATCTCTTCCAGCAAGCCGATATCGATCAGGGTGTAAAGGAATATTTGGCCACGCCCGGTGCTGTCCTGCTGGATGTCCGTACCTCTGAAGAATACAGAGACGGCCATATCCCCGGCAGCAAAAACGTTCCGCTTCAGGCTCTTGACAAGGTGGCCTCTGTCGCAGAAAATAAAAATATGGCACTGTATGTCTACTGCCACTCTGGCGCCCGGAGCCGTCAGGCTGCCGGCTTGCTGCGGCGTATGGGATATCGCAATGTAAACAACATCGGCGGCATTGCAGCTTATGCGGGAAAGGTGGAACGATAATATGAAAGTCGTGATCGTAGGCGGTGTGGCAGGCGGAGCCACAGCCGCGGCAAGGCTCCGCAGACTGGATGAGCAGGCTGAGATCGTGGTGTTCGAGCGTTCAGGCTTTGTTTCCTACGCTAACTGCGGTCTGCCTTACTACATCGGAGATGTGATCACTGCCCCTGAAGAACTGACCCTTCAGACACCGGAGAGCTTTTTCGCCCGGTTCCGTGTGAACATGAAGGTCCGCCACGAGGTGAAGGCTATCCACCCGGACAGGAAAACGGTATCGGTAAAAAATCTGGAGACCGGAGAAGAATTCGAAGAGAGCTATGACAAGCTGATCCTGTCCCCTGGTGCGAAGCCCGCTCAACCCCGCCTCCCCGGCGTTGGATTGGAGAATCTGTTCACTCTGCGCACCGTGGAGGATACCTTCCGGATCAAAGATCACATCAATAAGCATAACCCCAAGTCTGTCGTTCTGGCGGGCGGCGGTTTTATTGGTCTGGAACTGGCGGAAAATCTGCGGGAGCTCAGCATGGATGTCACTATCGTCCAGCGCCCCAAGCAGCTGATGAATCCCTTCGAAGCGGATATGGCATCCTTTATCCACGCAGAGGCACGCAAGCACGGTGTGAAGCTGGCCCTGGGATATACCGTGGAAGGCTTTGAGGAAAAGGACGGCGGTGTGGATGTGCTGCTGAAGGACAGCGCTCCCCTTCATGCGGATATGGTGGTGCTGGCCATCGGCATCACGCCGGACACCGCTCTCGCGAAAGAAGCTGGTCTGGAACTGGGGATCAAGGGCAGTATTGTGGTCAACGACCGGATGGAGACATCTGTGCCGGACATCTATGCCGCGGGCGATGCGGTACAGGTGAAGCACTATGTCACCGGCGAGGATACCCTGATCTCCCTGGCCGGTCCCGCCAACAAGCAGGGGCGCATCATTGCGGACAATATCTGCGGCGGCGACAGCCGCTATTTGGGTTCTCAGGGAAGCAGCGTCATCAAGGTATTTGATATAACTGCCGCCACTACCGGCATCAACGAGACCAATGCAAAAAAGGCGGGGCTGGATGTGGACAAAGTGATCCTGTCCCCCATGAGCCACGCGGGTTATTACCCCGGCGGAAAGCTGATGACCATGAAGGTGGTCTTTGAGAAGGGGACCTGCCGCCTGCTGGGCGCTCAGATCGTAGGTTACGAGGGTGTGGACAAGCGGATCGATGTGCTGGCTGCCGCCATCCATGCAGGCATGAGAGCAACTCAGCTCAAAAACCTGGATCTGGCCTATGCACCTCCTTACTCCTCCGCCAAGGACCCTGTGAACATAGCGGGATTCATGATCGACAATATTGCAAACGGTACCATGAAGCAGTGGTATCTGGAGGACGTTGACCATCTTCCAAGGGATGGAAGTGCGATCCTGCTGGATGTCAGGACCCCGGACGAATACGCTGGGGGCCATATGGAAGGATTCGGTAATATTCCGCTGGATGACTTGCGGGACCGGCTGGATGAGATAGAGCCGGGTAAGCCTGTATATGTGACCTGCCAGAGCGGCTTGCGCAGCTATATTGCCTGCCGCATTCTGGAAGCCAACGGCCACGAAGCCTATAACTTCGCCGGAGGGTTCCGCTTCTATGATGCGGTAACAAACGACCGGGCATTGGTTGAAAGAGCCATGAGCTGTGGAATGGACAAATAACTGCAAACTGCCAAAGCCGCGCTTTCCATCAGGAGAGCGTGGCTTTTTCTATATTCAAAAGGTGATATCATCACGGAAGAAAGTGGATCTCTCCGGTATAATGATGCCGATCAATGACGGGAGGGTGCTTATGTCTGCTATCAGAAAGAAACGAAAAGCCTTTGTTGTGCAGGAGGACTGTGTTGCCTGTGGCTGTTGCGTGAAAGTCTGTCCTTTGGGAGCGATTCAGATTATGAAGGGCATAATGGCGCAGGTGAATATGGACAACTGCGTGGGATGCGGGAAATGCGCGAAAGAGTGTCCCGCCAGCGTTGTCGAGATCCGGGAGGTGGAAAGATGAAAAGACATTGGTATGATCATCTCTGGGTCGTTTCTCTGACCTATCTGATCTTGGGCTTTTTCAATATCCTGTTTGCATGGTTGGGGCTCTTCTGCTTCTTTATCCCGCTGATCATCTCCGCTGTGAAAGGAACAAAAGGCTACTGCAACCGCTACTGCGGCAGAGGGCAGCTGTTTGGCCTGCTGGGGGGCCGCTTCGGTCTCTCCCGCAGAAAGGACATTCCAAAGTGGATGAAAAGCAAAGGATTCCGATATGGATTTCTGGTATTCTTTTTTGCCATGTTCTTTGTGATGCTCTGGAACACCTATCTGGTGTTTGCGGAAGCACAGGACTTAAAGCAGGTGGTGACGCTGCTGTGGACGTTCAAGCTGCCCTGGCAGTGGGGCTATCACGGAACATTCCTCCATCCCGGCGTGGCGCAGTTCGCCTTTGGATTTTACAGCGTGATGCTGACCTCCACTGTTCTTGGCCTGATCACCATGGTGCTGTTCAAACCCCGCAGCTGGTGTGTGTACTGCCCTATGGGGACCATGACCCAACTGGTCTGCAAGGCGCGGAACAGCAAAGTGTGATGTCATCACGGAACGGCCGGTATTCTTTAGGTAAAATATGAGCATACCCTCTGTACACTGAGGGGAAAATCAAAACAGAAAGGGGCACTTCCCATGAGGCTGAAAGATAAAGTGGCGATCATCACCGGAGGCAGCCGCGGCATTGGTTATGCTACGGCGGATAAGTTCCTGAGAGAAGGTGCTAGGGTCATCCTGACCGCAAGTTCACAAGCCTCTGCCGAAAAGGCGGTTGAACGGCTGAAAGAAAAATATCCTGATGCGATCATCGCCGGCATCAGCCCTGATCTGGCCAGTCTGGAGTCTGTGCGGGAAGCGTTCAGGTCTGCCACTGAGAAGTATGGATGTGTGGATATCCTGGTCAATAACGCAGGCGTTTCCGAAAGCACCCCATTTATGGAATACACAGAGGAGACCTTTGATAAGGTCATGGATCTGAACGTAAAGGGCGTATTCAATACCACCCGCGCCGCAGCAGAGTGTATGGTGGCACGGGGGACGGGCGTGATCCTTTCCACGTCCTCAATGGTCAGCATCTCCGGTCAGCCCAGCGGTTTTGCCTATCCCGCATCCAAATTTGCGGTGAATGGACTGACCGTATCGCTGGCCCGCGAATTGGGACCCAAGGGCATCCGTGTGAACGCGGTTGCTCCTGGGATTACGGAGACTGATATGATGAAAGCGGTGCCCAAGGAGGTCATCGAGCCTATGATCGCCAGGATCCCGCTGCGCCGCCTGGGCCAGCCGGAGGATATTGCCAACGCATTTGCGTTCCTGGCCTCCGATGAGGCGTCCTACATCACCGGCGTTGTGCTGAGCGTGGACGGCATGGCAAGGACCTGACGAGTCGTAAGGCTGTGGTAAGTGGCAGCCTCAGAAGCAGATTGCAATATGGATCAGTAAATCAAACTCATATATGATCCTGCAAAGGGATACAGACAGAAAAAGGGGCTGCTATGCAAAGAGAACAGTTTGATATTACCGGTATGCACTGGTCCACCAGAGTGGAGCGGTGTGCGGCAGAACTGCCCGGTATTGCGGAAGAGTCCGTCAGTCTGGAGGACAAAACAGCATCTGTCAGGCTGGATCGACCTGCAACAGACGACGCCTTCAAAGCCGCTGTGGAAAAAGCTGGGCGTTAGCTGCTGAAAATCAGATAGAAAGCTGAAAATGTCCGCCTTGTGTTCAACTCGGCGGACATTTTATTATTGACCGTTCAATTCTTCCAGCTTTTTGGCATTGGTGATCTCGATGCTGCTGCGGGACAGCTTGACCATCCCCTCATTCTGAAAATATCGAAGCATTCTGGTGATCACTTCCCGATGGGAACCCAGGTGATTGGCAATGGTCTCATGGGTGATTTTCAGATGGCTGGTCCCTTCGATAGACACTTCCTCCAACAAGAATGCGGCTACACGCTTGTCGAGACTCTTCCACATGACCTGCTCCATGAGCCACATGACATCGGAGAAGCGAGAGGCCATCAGTTCGTTGGTATAGTTGGAAACAGGCGCAGATCCTTCCATGATGCTCTGATAAATTTCGGAAGGTATTACCCAAAGGTCAGTGTCCTTTTCCGCCTCAACGGTCACTTCGAACTGAATGGAACGCATGATACAGGAGGCGGAAAACAGGCACATATCCCGGTCAAACAGACGGTAGATGGTGATCTCGCGCCCCTCGTCGGAGAGAATATAGGCCCGAAGCTGGCCGGACTTCACCAACAGAAGGCCGGTGCAGTCCATGCTTCCATTGTGGATCACGGTCCCTTTGCTTACCCTGCGCTCCATCAGGCTGCCAAGGATGCGTTCCTGCTGAGCCGGTGTCAGCTTGTTCCAAACCGGGAAATAGCTTTGAAAGTCCATACCGAACCCTCCTTCTGCCTATCAGTATATTGAAATCATCAAGACCTGTCAACTGACTCGTTGACAGGCCGCGTTAGCTGATCTGCTCGGTCAGTTTCCATACTTTCCGGAAGGAGCCCGCGGCGGTGGTGAACGCCGGTTCAGGGCTTTGCTGACCAGACTGGCGAGGGGGCTGTCCCCTGCCAGCATGAGAGTATCGATCAGCCCGCCGCCTCCAACTTCCGGATATCCCTTTGTCCGCTGCCCGCTCCGCCGATGTGGTGAAATGGGCAGTGGAGGGGATCACCGCCGGAACTACGGCCGCCATTTTTCTGCTGACAACACCTGCACCCATGGATCTTGACATTCCTATACTGCGACTTGGCGTGACTTCGTCCGAACACTTTGTAAAACAGCGCAATGTGATATGACCCCTCTAAGGTAGATGGTTGCAACTGAGAATCATTTTTCGGTGGCTTTTTTGCTGCTGGGCAGGCAGTTGAAGATTATAACTGGCAACTATCCTCCAGAATCGCTTCATCTAAAGCATTGACCAAACGGGGCAGGTCGAAATTTTCCATGGAGAGATTTAAAATACTCTCTTTACTTCAGGACAAACGCGGCTGTCCAAGAGCTGGTGTCGCCTGTAGGCCGCCTGTTCTCTCTTCCATTGTTAACAATTGATAAATACGTGACTTGCCCCAATGCTCATGTGCGGTAAAGTAACAAACAGGAATTTCATAGACGGCTCCCCACTATTTCTTAAAATATGCTTGACATTAGTACGGCATCGGACGATTATATAAATAAGTCCGATACCGTACTAATTTTAGGAGGAAATTATGGATACTGGAAATGAGATATTAGAACAACTGCAACGATACTATACACTTTGGAAAGAAAGCAATGCCATCTATGAAGAATGGGCAAAAGCACAAGGTCTTTCATCAAACAGCCTTTTAGTTATCTACTCATTTTATGATAACAGCGAAGTTTGCACCCAAAAATCAATCAGTCAGAAGTGGTATATCCCTAAGCAGACAGTTAATACCATATTAAAAGATTTTATAGAAAAAGGGCTTGTAGAAATGTCTGCTATTCCAGAAGATAAACGCAACAAAGAAATACGGCTTACTCCCAAGGGAAAAAGGGTTACTGATAAAATTATGAAAAAACTTCAAAAAAAAGAATTACAGGTAATGAATGAGATAGGGATAGAAAGGATTACAGAGATGAATGACACCTTAACACAATTTATCCAACTGTTCAGAAAGGGAGAGATGGAAAATGAATCATAAGAAAACTTTCTTACAGTTTGTTATTCCATCTGTTATGGCTTTTGCGCTTTCTGGCGTATATACAATAGTAGATGGCTTTTTTGTAGGCAACAGTCTGGGAGATAATGGTTTGGCTGCCATTAATTTAGCATATCCTATTGCCGCTTTCATCCAAGCTGTTGGAACAGGAATAGGGCTGGCAGGAGCAATCCGGTATGCAATACTCAAAGGGCAAAAACAGCAGCAAGAAGAAAAAGAATGTTTTACAAGTACAGTATTTTTGCTTACAGCATTTAGCCTATTTTTAACCATCGCTATTTTAGGAGGAATTTCTTCATTGATTCATTTGTTTGGAGCAGAGGGAGAAATCCGTGAGTTGATGAGAGATTATGTTCGTGTAATTGCTTTTGGAGCAACATTTCAAATTTTTGCGACAGGACTTGTGCCATTCGTTCGTAATTTAGGCGGTTCATCATTTGCCATGTTCACTATGATAGCAGGATTTATAACCAACATCATTTTAGACTACCTGTTTATTTGGGAATACGGGCAAGGTATGGCAGGCGCAGCATGGGCGACCATTGCCGGACAAGGAGTTACCGTGATACTTGCAGTTGGATATTTGATTAAAAAAAATATCGGCTTCTGTTTTCCGGCAGAAAAATTTTTACCCTATATGACAGAAATCTTAAAAGTTTCTCTTTCTCCTTTTGGCTTGACTTTTTCCTGTCAGATAACAACAATTTTAATGAATCGTAGCTTAATGCTTCATAGCGGAGAACAGGCAGTTGCCGTATATGGCTGCATTGCTTATATTATGGCAATAGTTTATCTTCTGTTACAAGGAGTTGGAGACGGAAGCCAACCTCTTGTCAGCAGATATTATGGCGAGGGACAGTTAAGCACATTGAAAATAATGAGAAAGCTGGCATATGTGGTAAGCGGAGTTATTGCATTTGCCTGTATGACGATTGTTTTTCTTCTTCGTGATCATATCGGGATTTTGTTTGGTGCGTCGATAGAAACAAATCAAAATGTAGCAAGTTATTTACCGCTATTTTTGATTACAGTATTATGTTTGGCGTATGTGCGTATTACAACTTCATATTTGTATGCAACAGAGAAAACATCACTTTCCTATCTGCTTGTTTATGCCGAGCCTGTTATTATTGCAATCTTACTTGTCTTTTTGCCACAAATCGAGTTTTGTGAAGGCTTTGCAATTTGGATTAGCGTGCCGCTTGCACAATTCATAACATGGTGCATTTCAATTTACATTAAACATTACGCCGATAATCAAATAATACTACAAGTAGCAAACCCAGCCGAGCCAGTCAACGGCAAGTAAATGGGCTGCGCCCACTGTTGACAGCCCCGCCTGTCCTTGCTGGTGGGTAATCAAGGGGCGACAGCAAAAAGTGCTGCCGCCCTTTCCCATAATCGAAGAAAGGGGGATTTTCCATGACTGAATACGAAGCCTATCAAGAACATATCCGCTATACCCATGATACCTATTGCCGGATTGTTATTCGTCATGCGTCCTTTAGCCGTCAAAGCCAAGCGCCTGCACAAACCGGACCACCGTTGGCTGGCTTACCTGTACTTGGTCTGCCAGTTCTGCGATGGTGCACCGGGTGCACTTCTCCGGATCAGCCAGCACCTGGTCTGCCACCCGCTGCTCCGAGGGGCGCAGGGTAGCATAAGCGCTTTTCACTCGGTCTAAAACCTGTATGTCATGTTGCATTTTCCTGCTCCTCGCTTTGTAATAAATTTACATGGTCCAAGTTTTTTAAGTGCGTGTTATTACAAAATATTAGTGGTCCATTTGTAATAAATACTGAATTTTTTTGATGCAGATCACAGCTGATTACCATGGTCGGCTACTCTGTCAATGATGCGGGCAAGGCGTGCACCTTTTGCAAACGCACCCAATAAAAGGTACACGCTTCCCCGCAGTAATGATGGACAGCAGACCGGAGGAAAGATTGGGCGGCAGATAGATGTACTGTTTGAACCATTTCCTTCCCAGCGCCCTAATCTTTGTATTGTGTTCTGAGGCTCGGCCCAATCTGGGCCGAGCCTCAGAGGGCATTTTCGACAGAATACAGCGGGAGCACACCGCCAGACTTCCAGGAAATTCTGGTTTTGCCAGGCAAGTTTCAACAGCGTGACCATCAGTTGAAACCTGGCTGTGGTGAGGCTGCTGAAATGCAGCATCATGGCGATGGCCTTTCCATCACCCGCAGGCTTTTCGCGCACAAGCTCAGCTTGTTTTTCTCCTTAATGCTTCTTTTATGACCGGGCCAGAAACATATCGTATATCAGCAAAGCTTTTTCAGCTACCGCACTGCGGTAAATTCTTTGTAAAATATATCGAAATATTTAAAGGAAGGCTCTCTTCCTGATATCCATTTGCAATGATGCAGTAAGAACTGTAGCAAAAGGACATTGCGCCTGCCTCAAGGAAGGCAGATACCCGCTGGATGCTCCCTGTGTTCTTTGTGGAACGAATCAGCGGCCTGCGGAAAGGCGAACTGGCCGCCCTGCTCTGGAGCAATCTGGAGGTGGAGCGCAAAGCACTGTTGGTATCCAAGTGGGTCGTCCAGGGCGGAGGGATCAAGGTGACTCGGCCCAAGACAGCGACCTATGCCCGAAAAATCTCCATCCCCCAAGAAGCGGTGGATTTGCTGGTGCAGGAGCAGGCGGCGGAGAAGATGGGCAGTTTTATGACGCATGTCATGTGAGCACAGGAAAAGCACCGGAGAAAAGGAAAATCCCTTTTCTCCAGTGCTTTCCGCTTCTTTCAGCTTGTGGGCCAAGGCCCTGATGTATCCCGCAAAAGGGCGCAAAAACACCCCGCAAACGAGTATGTTTGCGGGGTGTTTTGGAGCTGGAAACGTGACTTGAACACGCGACCTGCTGATTACGAATCAGCTGCTCTACCGACTGAGCTATTCCAGCGTATCAGAAACGTCTGGGCCCTGTCTGGGATGACTGGCTCTGGAGGCGGGCAGACGGCGCACACGGAATAAAACATCATTTTGCTGCGCTGAGATATGTGCTTAAATATTATACGCAGAAAACCGGAGTGCGTCAAGAGGAAAACGCTGATTTGTCTAAACTGTCTGATTTCGAAAATAGCAGCCGCAGTTTTTTCTCGCCGCACCGCGCCCCGTTCCCCGGGATTTTAACAGAAAACAAATATTCAAACGGCAAAAAATGTAGTATGATAGGGGGCAGAAGAAGCGAGACAATTGCAAGGAAACAGGGAAAGAGGTAACAGTTATGCCTGAATTGAGAAAGACAAAGATCATATGCACACTGGGGCCCTCTGTGGACGATGAGGAGACCCTGCGCCAGCTGATTCTGGCTGGCATGAACGCGGCAAGATTCAACTTTTCCCATGGCACGCACGAGTCCCAGCTGGCCACGCTGCAAAAGCTGAAGCGGGTGCGGGATGAGCTGGGGCGCCCGGTGGCCACGATTCTGGACACGAAGGGCCCGGAGATCCGCATCAAGGCCTTCCGGGACGGCCCGGTGAGCCTGGAACGGGGCGCCCCCTTCATCCTGACCACGGAAGAGGTAGAGGGCGATGCCGGACGGGTGTCAGTGACCTATCAGAACCTGGCAAACGAAGTGGAGCCCGGCTGCCACATCCTGGTGGACGACGGACTGGTGGATCTGCTGGTCAAAGAGGTGAGAGGGCCGGAAATCCACTGTGAGGTGGAGAACGGGGGCGTTCTCTCCAACAACAAAAGCATCAACATCCCCAACGTACATATTCATCTGCCGGCGCTGACGGAAAAGGACCGGGAGGACCTCCGGTTCGCGGTGGAGCAGGACTTTGACTATGTGGCGGCCTCCTTTGTCCGCAAGGCGGAGGATGTGGAGGATATCCGGGAGGAACTGTGCCGGCACGGTGGACAGGGGATCAGGATTATCTCCAAGATCGAGAACCTGGAGGGTGTGGACAACCTGAACGAGATCATCGAGGCCTCAGACGGGCTGATGGTGGCCCGGGGAGACCTGGGGGTGGAGGTGCCTGCCTGCCAGGTGCCCGTGCTCCAGAAAGAGATGATCGCCAAGTGTATTCACCAGGGGAAGCCGGTCATCACGGCCACCCAGATGCTGGACTCCATGATGAGAAACCCCAGACCCACTCGGGCGGAGGTCTCCGACGTGGCAAATGCTGTATTCGATGGGACCTCCTGCGTCATGCTCTCTGGGGAGACCGCGTCGGGCAAATATCCCCTGGAGGCTGTGCGCACCATGGCGGACACTGTGCTGGCGGCGGAGCAGGCCATCAACTACTGGGGCAGGTTCCAGAAGATGGGGTTCTCCAAGCGGGCGGAACGCCCCATCAGCGATGCCATCAGCCACAGCTGCTGCACCACGGCACTGGATCTGGAGGCGAAGGCCATCCTAGTGGCCACGCAGTCGGGAAACTCTGCCCGGGTGATCTCCCGCTTCCGCCCAGGCTGCACCATCGCCGCATTCACCACTACGGAGCGGGTGCGCCGCCAGCTGGCCATTACCTGGGGTGTCCACCCATTCCTGTTCGGGTCAGTGGACTCCACAGACCGCCTGCTTTCCCTGTGTGTGGAGTGTGCCAGAAAGGAAGAGGTGGTGTCCGCAGAGGATACAGTGGTGATCACTGCCGGTGTGCCCATCGGGCAGAGCGGGACCACCAACCTGATCAAGGCCCAAGTGGTAGGAGAGAAGATCTGAGGGATGGGCCCCCTTTTTATAGGACCACCATAACAAAGCGGCACGCCATCTGGGACGGCGTGCCGCTTTGCTGTAGAAAACAGCTTTCAAAGGAGGGAGAGCTCCGCAGCAATGGCGAGGGCGGTCTCGTCTACCAGTTCGAAGTTGACATAGGGGTGATAGAGGGCCTCCAGGTCGTCGTGCATGGCCTTGGCCTGGGAGAGGGAATCCACGGCCTCATCCATCAGGGCGCTGGTGATCTTTTGGGAGAAGCGCAGCCGGGGCCTGCTGCGGCGGAGCAGATCGGCGGAGACGGCGTTGTCCAGAAGGAGGCGACGATAGGCCTTGCCGGGGTAGGGGTGCGCCGGGGAGGAGGAAAGAAAGGCCAGGGAGAGCTGGGGGATGAGCAGGTGTTCCAGCCGGTCCGGCGCCATGGGAGAGGGGCAGGCCACCACATCATAGCCTGCCTTCAGGGCACCCGAGAGCAGATGGGCCAGCATTCGGTGGGCCAAGCCATACCGGTCGGAGAGCTCATAGATCCGCTGGCACTGGCACTCCACTGTCCCCCAGAGGCACATCTGCCCGCGGTGGGTGACGGCGCCGAGAAAACGCTGTTTCACCGTGCCGGCGGGCGCCCCCTTCCGGGGCTTCAGCTCCCGATCCAGGATGCCCCGGGCGCGTTTGGACAGCTTTTCCTCCAGCGCGTCGGAGTCCAAGGTGGAGCGGACGTCGTACATCAGCTCGGCAGCCGCATCCAGACAGCGGTATGCCCGCTGGTAGTGCCCCTTGTAGCCTCGCATACAGGAAATAATGGCGGTGCGGAGTCCCTCCATCCCGTTGTGGTCATAGCACTTCCCCAGATTGATGTACTGCTCCACCACCCCTGGATATTTCGGCTCCACCACATGGGTATTGTCCCTTTAGGACACCTCGTCGCCGCGGCCTTCATATCCTGCGCTTCCGCCTTGCTGCGAAAGCGCACTCATTCCGGCGCGGCTCCTCTCTCCACCGAACCCGCTGCCGCTGGGCTTCGGCGGGGACCCCATATTTCTTAGAATTTCCAATGGATCTTGACCTCCTGCCGCCCCGTCTCCTGATCCTGCTCACCGATCTCGATCTTCTCGATGAGCATCACCGCCAGCTCCCGGGGGAGGGTCTTCAGCTCCAGCAGTTCCCGGGCCTTGGCCATGACCTCTTCCTGATTGCGGGGCTGCTCCTGACCGGAGAGCTCCTGATCGATCTGGGCCAGCCGCCGCTCCAGGCGGCTCTTTTCCTCCAGGAAGTCCTGGTTCAGCTCCACAAACTGTCCTTCACTGAGCACACCGGAAACCTTATCCAGGTACAGGTTTTTCAGGGCCGTGCTCCGCTTCTCCAGCTGGGCGCTCAGGGTGCGCTGCTCCAGCAGCAGGGCCTCCCGGTGGTCGTCCTTTGGCGGCGGGAGCTCCAGCTCCTCCAAATGGTAGTAGGCCCCGATGTAGTCCCGGATGCGTTGGGAAACCAGTTCTATCAGCCGGTCCAGCCGGATGGAGTGGCGGGTGCACAGCTTCTGCGTCCCGCTGTCGGCATAAAGCTTACAGCGAAGATAATATACCTGCGCTTTCCCCTTTTTCCCGTTGGAGGTCTTGCTCATGGTGCTGCCGCAGTCCATGCACTTCACAAGGCCAGCCAGGGGATGCACCATGCCGGTGCCGTCCTCCCGGGAGCGGATGTCTAGATTTCGCTGGACAATCTCAAAGGTCTCCCGGTCGATGATGGCCTCATGGGTGCCCTCCACCCGGAACCAGCGGTCCCGGGGCATGACAATGATGGCCTTGGATTTGTAGCTGACTTTTTTGGTCCGGCCCTGCACCATGACGCCGGTGTAGATCTCATTGCGGAGGATCCGCCAGACGGTATTCTTGTTCCAGAGCCCGAAATCCTGCTTGCAGAAGTGGTTGCTGTCCCAGCCCCGCTCCGCCTTGTACCGGGTGGGATTGACCACCCCCAGGTCGTTGAGCATGTGGGCGATGCTCTGCTTGCCGTGGCCCTCCAGGGACCAGCGGAAGATCTGCCGCACCACCTCCGCCGCCTCCGGGTCCACCAGGAGATGGCCCTTGTTGTCCGGGTCCTTCCGGTAGCCGTAGATGGGAAAGCCGCCGATGTACTGCCCCTGCCGCCGCTTCATGTCAAAGACCATGCGGATGTTCTCGGACAGGTCCTCCAAATACCATTCATTGACAAGACCGTTGATTTGACGGGCTTTTTTGTTTCCTTTTACCTCTGTGTCAGCATTGTCGGCCACAGCGATGAATCGGATCCCCCAGATGGGAAACAGGCCGTGAATGTACTTCTCCACCAGTTCCATATCCCGGGTGAACCGGGACTGGCTTTTGCAGAGGAGGATCTGAAACTTCTTTTCCTTGGCCGCCTCGATCATCCGATTGAAGTCCGGCCGCTGGCTGTCAGCTCCAGAATAGTCCTCATCGCAGTAGATGTGATAGATGTCCCAGCCCCGCTCCACCGCATAGTGGATCAGCAGAGATTTCTGGTTCTGGATACTCTCAGATTCCGTTTTATACTTGTCTTCGTCCTCCTTACTCAGCCGTGTATAGATTGCACAAAGGATATGTTACACCTCCTTAAAGGCGTAACTGCTCCCCTTGATCGTAGCACAAGAGCAGCTACCCGGCAAGAAATTATTTGAAATCCCTACGCCGCTAAAACGCAGCGTAGGGATCATTTGGATAGTTCTTTTGTGAGCCAAGCGGTGATGGCTTGTTGGATGAGGGTGCTGATCAGGGACTCGTCGTTGGATTGGCGCTGCTCGGTTAGGATCAAGGTTGCATTTTGCATAAAATCGCCTCCCCTAAAACATATGCTATGCACTCCAAATAATGAGCAGAGCAAATGTGACCATCACATTTGCTCTGCTCATTTGCATAAATGAACGCATTACAATTCCTCGATAATCGAAGAAAGTTTTCTCTTTCGATTAATTGAAGTATCGGAGTTCTTTTCCAAAATAGATAAGGAGAACAAAAGTTGCGATTCAAACCACTTTAAAACATCTAAAAGTTCTTTAGGATTCACTAGTTCAAATGCAGTACTTATCGGACATTCATCAATTTTTCGGTTAGACTTTTTTAGATATTTTACTAACCGCGTAGCTAGCTCTTGCTCCAGTTCTTCATGAGACACCGCTGTCTGATAGCTATAACAATTTAATTTACACGTCATACGAATAATATTACACAAATACCTATCTTTAATAAGCAATGATAAATGATACCGAATAGTGCCATCTGACTTTCTTGTGCGTCGTATTGATATATTATCAAATAATTGCTCAAGTAATTCCTTAGAATATCCGCAAATTTCATACATATGCTTTATATCTTTTATACCCGGGCATAGTATAACTTTGTTTACCTTTTCTGGCTGAAGATTAAAAAGCATAGTCAAATACTCATCCGTTATAACGGAATTAGATTCTGTCATCCAACTAGTTAATAATTTGTATTGTGCCTCATCTGTCAGTTTGCAGGTATACCATGCAGCAAAATATTCTTGAAAAGATCTATGAGAAAACCGATAATTTAGTCCATCTTTAAATAGCATACAAACAGATGAAACCAAGTCATCCAAAAAATCATCTACCAAGAACGAATGTGAAGAGAACTTTTCTTTTGCCATCTGTATATAATGGCGTAATTCGCTCTCAGTAAACTCATATTCTGCGCAAAAATATGATTTAAAACATATATATGAGAAGATTGTCTTGAATTCGTCAATACCAAGATTTGTTCTGGTATCTCTGACATAACAATCTTTTGTAGCATCATGCATATTAAATAGTGTAGAAAAAGCTGCCTCATAAAAATCGTTCAATTTCGCTGGAATAGATGCATGATTGCTAAATGTTAAAAGCATTATCGTGAGGAGCAAAGGATTTGATGCAAAAGACTTGTATTTATCATATAGATTATTATCCAATTCTTGATAAAATGTGCTCTTTGCAGGTTCAGAATAATCAATTTTTTTAATTAAATTTAATGCTTGCTCTTTTGTCAGCGCGCAAGCGGACATTTCAGAAAAATCATTCCAACCGATAAAAGCATCTGTAGGCCTGGAAGAAATAATAAAATGATTTTTATTATATTTTGAACAAAAATTTTTTACTTCAGAAGTAACTTTGTTAACACGGTCACGATTAATCTCATCAAAGCCATCTAACAGGACCAAATACCCCCCTTCTGATAAACTATAATCGTAATATTTTTCATCAAGGCAAAACCCATTACTTGTTAGGATCTTGTATATAGCATCGTGCATAGAAATCTCTTTTGTATCTAGAGAATTAAAACTTCTAAGTTCTATAAGTACAGGAATAAAATTTGTTTCTTTCACCGAATTCAACAGCAGATGCTTAAAAAGGATTGATTTACCTATTCCACCAGTACCTGTTATTATAATTTTATGTCCGATAGATAGCAAATTATTAACTGAAGATGTACTTACAATTTTTCCAGAATATTTTACACCTATACATTCATAAAAAGAATATAGGTCTTTAGGAATATGTCTATATATGAGTGTCTTAATCTTTCCATACTTAGCCTGCACATTGGTAAGATACTCATTATATGCACTACCATACCGAATCTGATCTTTTACATCCAAATCCTTAAAAAAAGATTTAATTTTGTCCCATGCGGAACCTGTTGCATCTTTAATTAATGATGTCGCAACATCAGTTATTACCTTTTCACAATCAATTTGTGGCAGATAATCATTTGCCATATTATTTTCTCCGTTCCTGTTTTTTAAGAGGGATGTCATATCCTAAAAATATTAAGTTAATGGTCTCTTGTTTCTCTAGTGAAACTCATGACCATATCTTCTAAACTATCGCGAAACACATAGCAATTAATCAGTAATTAGTTTATGTTGACAAAGCAAAAACTAACAAATGAAAAATACTACGCCCTCTTTAAATACAAAATATAGCATATAATGGTACCGACTTCAACCCATCCTTCTCCCCGAAATTCTTCAACGACAGCCGGATGGAGTAGGCAGGCTTATAGTTGCTCACAAAGACGCTGAGGCTGCGGGAGCGAACGTGCTCCCCTTTTTTGACCTCGATACCGATGATTTGGTTGCCCTTTTGCAGCACAAAATCCAGTTCTGCGGTACTGCTGCTCTCCCAGTAGTAGAGGTCATAGCCCTTGGCGGCCAGCTGCTGGGCCACATAGTTCTCGGTAAGTGCCCCCACAAAGGTATTCCCCTCGCCGGAGAGGACCGTCTGCTGGGAGATGCCGGATTTCATCGTCAGCAGTCCCACGTCGCCCATGTAGAGCTTGAAGGCAGAGAGATCGGCATAGACAGCGATGGGTTCAAAGGCCTGGTTGATGCGCTGGCATTTTAGCACCACGCCCGCTAGGTTCAGCCACTCGATAGAGGCCCCGAACAGCGTGGCGCTGCCGCCCTTCTGCACCACCTTGTATTGGAACTTCTTGTTGTCCTTGGCTAGCTGTGCCGGGATGGAGTTATAGCAGGCCCGGATCTTTACACTGTCCGTATTGCTTGCATACTTTGCCATGTCCGCGATATAGTTATCCAGGATCTCATTTTGTACCAGCGGAACATCCAGAAAGCTGCCGCTTTTCAAAAAGACATTGATGCAGGCGGGCATCCCGCCGATGATCAGATACTCCCGATACAGCTCGACAGCCTCTTGGTGCAGGGCATCTGGCAGCGGCTCCATGGCGTCATAGGCTGCGCGAATCTCCTCGCTGAGGAGTTCCTTTCCCCTGGCCCAGAGATATTCCTCGAAATCCAGCGGATAGAGGGTAATGGTCTCCACTTTACCTACCGGAAAAGAGTAATGCTGACGGTTGATCGCCACCCCAAGCAGGCTCCCCGCCGCCGCGATATGGAACTCCGGCGTCTCCTCGCAGAAATACTTCAGGGAGGTCAGCGCGCGCTCGCAGGATTGGATCTCATCGAAAATGATCAGCGTCTCTCCCGGAATGATGCGC
The DNA here is from genome assembly GCF_001244495.1 of Clostridium phoceensis. Taxonomy (NCBI): domain Bacteria; kingdom Bacillati; phylum Bacillota; class Clostridia; order Eubacteriales; family Clostridiaceae; genus Clostridium; species Clostridium phoceensis. Next base: position 1,321,453 of record NZ_LN866274.1, read on the forward strand.
TCCCCAGTGGACGCCTCCAGATACCGCAGCAGTCGCTCCGGCTGGATATTCTCATTGAAGTAAGACGCAATCGTCAGATTGGTTTCCAGATTGATATAGACGACATTCTGGAACTGCTCCTCTCCGAATTTGCGGAGGATATAGGTCTTTCCCACCTGACGGGCGCCGTTGACAATCAGCGGCAGGCGGTCGGCAGTCTTTTGTTTCCAGGCAATCAGCTGTTCCTCGATCTTGCGCTTCACATTCCTCACCTCACGAGTACAGCATATCTTTAATTTGCAGTTAAGTCAAGAAAAATATGTCGCTTTTATATTTTTCTTGACTTATAGCTTCTTTTGGCATCTTACTCCTGCATACGCCCGGAGAAGAACACCGTCTTACGTTCCTCCATATCGCACATCATCGCCGCCAGATGGACGCAGAGACCGCCGGCGCGGCAGGTGCAGTACAGATCCTCTATCTCTGCGTTTTCGTCCAATGTGATCTCCGCGATGATGCGCTCCCCGTCTTCGGCGGGGAACTCCGCATCAAATTCACAGGTATCGCTGGGCTGGACCGCAAAGGGTTGGATGCTCTTGTAATACTGTTTGGTGAGTTCCAGATCCTCCGCCGACAGGTTTTTCAAAATCCCTTGAATCGTCATGGCATATTCCTCCAGCTAAATTTTTTTCAGCGTCTGTGCGCTGGCCAGTTTTGTTTCATATTCCAGGTGGGCATACAGGTCTGCCGTCGTGGACAGCGTACTGTGTCCCAGCCATTGCTGCACTTCAATCAGAGGCGTCCGCCTCTGGATCAGGAGGGAGGCACAGGTGTGCCGGAGGTCATGCAGGCGGATCTCCCGCAGGCCGTGATCCCGGAGAAACTGTTTGAAGCTTTGGCTGAGGTAGTTGGACGCGATGGGCTCTCCCTCCGGATTCAGGCAGAGGTAGTTCTCCGGCGGCGGAGTTTCCTCCCCATAGCGGTTTCGTCTTTCCTCCTGCAAAATGGCGGCGATCTCCTCCGGCATGGGAAGTGTGCGGCAGCTGGCTTTCTGCTTCATGGTGTCTCTCCCCACGGAGACCTTTCGGTCATCCACCTCCTGATAGACCCTGGTATGCTGGATCTGAATGGTGCCCACGGAGAAATCAATGCTCCGCCATTGAATCCCCAGCACCTCGCTGCGGCGCAGGCCGTAGAACAGGCACAGCATCACGGGCAGCCAGAGCCAGTGCCCCCGGAGCTTGTCCAGCAGTTCATTTGCCTCCTCCAGTGAGTAGTACCGCGGGATATAAGGTACTTTCTTTGGCCGCTCCACAATATCGGCTACGTTCCGGTCCACCAGGTCCAGCCGCACCGCGTCTTTCAGTGCCTTGTGGATATTGGCGTGATGGTGGAGAATCGTATTGCCCGATACCCCGGACGCAAGGAGATCGTCGTAGTATCTCTGGACATCTGACGCGCGAAGCCCGGCCAGTGTGATACGCCTCTCCCAAAAGTAAGGGCAGATGCTGTTTTCCACCAGATTTCGATAGCTGGTATAGGTGGTGGGGGATACTTTTGCTTTCATGGTCCCCAGCCACTGGAGCATATAGTCCGCAAACGGCAGCCCACTTTCCCCCTTGGAATCCGCGTATTGATGCCGGGTCTGAAAGAGCAGTTCCTCCGCCCGCTTTTGATTGCCCGGTACCGGGAGATGGGTGGCAATCCACTTCGTCTTTCGTCTCCCGGCCTGGTCATGCAAATTGAGTACCATGTACCAATAGCCTTTTTTCTGCTGCAAGTGTCCTGCAACCATCTTTTCTCCTCCCAATAGATAAAGTCAAGGGAGCACGGCCAGGCGCACTCTCCTTTACAATCTGTGTATGTTCGCTTTTAAAATTGACTTTTATAAAACTGTTAGACGCAGCGGACTCGAAATCCCCACGGTCACTTCTCCACTCCGTTCCCGCAAATCCGCATATATCAAGGCTTTGCGGGATTTGCCCGGAGGATTTTTTCGGGCCAACGCTAACAAAATGCTAACAGTTGTCCAAACAATCGAATATCGGATGTCTCGCCGGAAAACCGGCTGAACATACATGGAGATGTACCCAAGTGGTTGAAGGGTCCGCTCTCGAAAAGCGGTAGGGGTGTTAAAACCCGCGAGAGTTCAAATCTCTCCATCTCCGCCAAAGCCCTGAAAACGGCTGTTTTCAGGGCTTTTCTTTTGCTTTTCTGAACTTTTACAGCGGCATGCCGCTGTTTTGTTGCTCTGTCCACATTTTATCCAGCAGATTCCGGTGAATTTCCGACTTGACCGAGATGTCCTGTCCGGCATGAGAGGCCAGGTGCTCCGCCAGCGATTCCTTAGAAAACAGGTTGGTGCCGTAGTAGTTCACACCCTCTACCACGCCCTTCTTCATCCAGCGGTTAATGGCGTTGATGCTGTAACCGCACAGGGCTGTGGCCTGCTTGACCGTCAGCATATCCGGCGTATCCGTCCACCGGTCCAAAATTAGGTCCCGCAGCTCATGACAGTCCAGATATACCCGTGCCTCCCGCTCGGAATGTCTGCCGCTGGAAAAGTATCCCACCGGCAGCATACCGTCCAACTCTCCGGCATCCCGCCGCTCCAGAAAAGTGATCACATCCTCCAACTGTATCTGAAAGCGGCGGGTCTGCTTGCCAGAGTCTTCACAGGGGATCACGCCATGCTCCAGCAGCCAGAGCGCCTTGCGTTTGCTGATGTGACAGATGCGGTAAAGCTGATCTTTGGAGATCACGGCGGGATACTGCTCCCGCAAATACCCGTAGTCCATGGCCACCTCACATACTCATGGTCATGCCGAAATCCTGAGTTTGCTCTTCCTCTGCCATTTCCTCGGGCATGAAAGCCGCCGCGATAGCGTCCGCCGACTCCTGTTTGGAATTAAAATCCAGATGGGAATAAATGTCGGCGGTGGTGGCGAAGGTAGAGTGGCCCAGCCAATCCTGAATCTGCTTCATGGCGATTCCCTGACTGAGCAAAAGGCTGGCGCAGGAATGCCGCAAATCATGAAAACGAATGGGCCGCAGACCGTTCTGCTGTAAAAGCAGCTTGAAGTGGTCGGTGACATAGTTGGGACGAAAAAGCTTACCCATCTCGTCCACACATACATAATCGAGGTATTCCTGACAGTAAGATTTTTTGAACAGCGCCTGATACCGTTCCTGCTTTTCCCTCTGCTCCCGCAAGAGTTCCCGCACGGCAGGGATCAGCGGCAGCGTGCGAAAGCTGGATTTGGTTTTCAGCTTGTCCTCGGTGAAGATCCTGTACTCGCCGTTTTCTTTGCCGTCGGTGACCTTGTGGTTGATGGAAATGGTGCCCCGGTCAAAGTCTATGGCGCTCCACCGGATGCCCAGCACCTCACTGCGCCGCAGACCGTAGTAGGCTGCAAGCTGAATGACCACCGACATGGAGTCGTTCCGCGTGGCCTCGAACAAGGCGGCCAGTTCCTCCTTGGAGTAAAAAGCAGCCAGATACTTGCCCTTCTTGGGCCGGTCTACTTTGTCAGCCACATTCTCTGTGATCAGTTCGTTCTTCACTGCATACTGCAAAGCCTTACGCACCACGGCGTGGTAATGAATCACGGTGTTGGCGTTGCAGCCATCGTCAAAGATGGACTGGTGCAGCTCCCGGATGTGCTTCGGCTCAACATCGTACAGCCGCAGCTTCCGTTCCCGGAAGAACGGCTCCAGCCGTGCGCCAATCATACTCTCGTATCCCTGATAAGTACTCCGTTCAATGGTCGGTGCAGTGATTTTCAACCAGTCCTTCAGAAAATCAGCAAAGAGCGGTGACTCCCGCTTTCCGTTTCGGAGCAATCCAGCCGCCCCGGCGTATTCCCGCTTCAGTTCCTCCAGCTGAGCCAGCGCCCTGCGCGTATTGCCTTTGACCGGAATACCCAGGGCAATGGATTTCTGCCTGCGCTTTCCCGACACATCGTACAGATTTAGAACGGCGGTATATTTGCCGTTGCGCTCAATCAGACTTCCGGTGATCTCTCTGTATTTCATATTCGTTCCTCCTCTCAAAAAAGGTTAGTTTGGTCAGGTAGGGTACAACCTGTACCCAACCCGCGCCGTTTCAAGGTCGTGTGATGTTACCTTGGAACGGCGCTTTTTTCAAGTCTTTTCGGCGCTTTCATTCGCACAGAGGTAGTCGATGATCGCTACCTTCGGCACACGATACAGCCACCCCATACGCACGCTGGGAATCTGGCCGCTCTGCAGCAGCCGGTAGGTCAGCCGGGACCCGATGCCCAGCATTTTCTGGACCTCACCCGGCGTCAGCGCATCCGGGTAATCCCGGAACATGGCCCGATACCTGCTCAGTCTCTTTTCCTCTCTGCTCATATTGTTCTCACCTCCTGCGCCTCTTGACATTTTAAATGTAATTATATATTGTGATTACATCAATTACGGACGGTCTATATTATAGACGGTTAGGAGGGCAGAAACGGAACCATGGCGAAGAAAAATTTTTTGACCGAGGCAGATATGCGGGAAGCAAAATTAGATGCAAAACTGGAACGGTTGGCGGCAGCAGGTGATTGGGACAAAGTATTGGCCGAGTTGGACCGCTTCGATGCCAATAACGAGCGGCGGCACAAAACCCATCGGGACGGTACAGACCTGACACTCCTTGACCGCAAGGCCAAGGAAGGCGAATACTTCTGTGGAAATCTGCTGCTGAAATTATGCAGAGCAAATGATTGGATCGACATCATCTTCTCTCAAAACCCGGATGATCTGCACCATCTGGTCGAAGACGGGACCATCAGTGCCGCAATTCGGGAACTGACTCCGGTGCAGAAGAAAGTATTGCTGGATAACATCGTTCACCGCTTCCCGGCAGAGAATCTGGCAAAGGAGGCCAGGTGTTCGACCCGGAACATCACCAAGCATCGGCAAAAGGCTCTGGATGCAATACGCCGCGCGATAGGCATCGAAAAATAAGTCCGGACTGCGTTGCAGTTCGGACTGAAAGATGATATTATGATTACATGAATTACACTGGAGGCTTGACCATGGACTTAAAAACCATGTTTCCCAATCTAAATGTGATGTGGACACGCTGGTCCGACTACGAAGTTGTCCAGAGCCATAAACGACATTACTTGGTGCCGGTGCCAGGGGCGACCTCTCTGACCTATAACTGCGCGGAACAGCCGGAAGCACTGGTGGCCGATGCTTTGGAGTTAGGCCGCCGTCTTAGACTGGGGGGCCCCGATAAAGAACGCCTGTGTGCCGCTTTTGCAGCCCGTCACGGGCTTTTGGGCGGAGATGCCGAGTGTGGCCCCATGATTCCTGTTGACAACGATGTGCCCCCGTGTTTCCGCCCGTTAAACGGGCCGGAGTACGGTGAGGATATTGACGACTTCCAGACCAGGTTGATGCAGCTCCACCAGCACTTCCAAAGCACTCGTGGGGAACTGGATGTGATAGCAAATCCAAAGGTACTGGATCTGTCTGGTTTTCTCAACTATCGACTGACAAGCGGTCGGATGCCACAACTCGTATGGGATGTGCGCAGTATGGACTCCGTCCTGCGCTTTGCCTATGCCGCAATGGTCACAAACCCCGGCACACCGCTGAAGGTCTGCAAGAACTGCGGCAGGGTGTATTACAACACCCACGCCAAGAGCGAATTCTGCGGGGCGCGGTGCAGAAATTATTACAATGTGAAAGTGTTCCGGAGAAAAGAAGCCTCAAATAGCTAAATCGTGATTTTTAAATTCTATTTGACTTTCTGAAACCCAACCATTCTTAAGAAAAGGGGTATTTGATGTGTTAAGCAAGGCCGAAAAGGATTATTTGATAGATTTATTAGAAAAGGGAGAAAAAGTACCAACAGATTTCAAATATAAGCTTTTTCCCGTAGAACACAAAGAATATGAACTTGCATATGCAGGAAAAATGCGCAAAGAAGACTTGCTGGCAGATGACGATGGTTCTTTTCCGGTGCCATTACAGGTAGAAAAGATTTTTGGTGGAACAAATCATCCAGCATACAACGATGGCTGGCATAACCTAATGGTATTTGGCGACAATCTACAATTTCTAAAAACGATTTATAAAGATGAGGACCCCATTATTTCTAAAAAAGTAAAGGGTAAAATAAAACTGGTCTACATTGATCCACCCTTTGCTACATCTGACGATTTTCAAAGTAAAGAAGGCGCTAAAGCCTACACCGACAAGAAAAAAGGATCTGAATTTATCGAGTATATTCGCAAACGTTTGATACTCATTCGAGAAGTCCTGTCTGATGACGGTTGTATTTTTGTTCATTTGGACTGGAAAAAGGCGCATTATATTAAAGTAATTCTCGACGAAGTGTTTGGTGAATCGAACTTTGTGAATGAAATAGTTTGGCACTATCCGGACAATTTCCAAGGAAACGTAAAAGGTTTTGCCAATAATCATAATGTAATCTTTTGGTATGCGAAATCGTCACATTATACAGCGAACAAAGTCTTGATTCCGTTGGCAAAAGCAACTCGACGTGATAAGCGCATTTGGTCAGCAGAAGAAAAGAAACTCGTTTCGGCTCGTGATGAGAGCGGAAAACTGATTTATGAAGAGTTTACAGAGAAAAAAGCAGATGATGTTTGGGACATTGGCCAAAGTTCAACAACCAAAAAGAACAGTTCCGAATTCATCGATTATCCCACCCAAAAGCCCGAGGAACTGATTAAACGGATAATACTTGCTGCGTCGAATGAGGGCGATATCGTAATGGATTGTTTTGCTGGCTCTGGGACAGTCGCAGCAGTTGCTGAAAAATTGGGGCGCAAATGGATAATCTGTGACATTGGAAAGCTTTCCCACTTCACATGCCAAAAGCGCATGCTTGAAATACATAAATCAAAGTCCCTGACCCTAAAAAACAAAAAATACAACCAAAGATCCAAAAGCTTTATCACCTGCTCACTGGGAGCATATGATTTAAAGGCTGCTTTAGATTTGGAATTCAATAAATACAAAGAATTTGTTTCCGGCTTATTTAATATTGACTTAAAAAGTCACAAAATTGGGGGTTACTCTTTTGACGGGAAGAAAGACGATTTTCCCGTGGTTATCTTCAATTATAATCTCTATGAAGACTCAAATGTAGATGACTCATTCATCGCAGATATCAGTACTCATATCAAAAATCGACTGAACGGTGGAAGAGTTTACATCGTTTCTCCGTCTACTCGCGTGGATTTTATTACAGATTATGAGGAAATCAATGGAACTCGATATTACTTTTTGAAAATTCCGTATCAAATTATAAAGGAACTTCACCAAAAAGATTTTAAAAAATTTAGACAGCCTCGTTCCAAAAATGATGTAAACGCATTAGATGAATCAATAGGCTTTTCCTTCAACAGAACGCCCATTGTTCAAAGCAGCATAGCGGCAGGGGACGATAAGGTCACAATCAAGATTCATATGTTTTCCTCTGAGGAGCCACGCTCCGGCAAAACTACAGAAGAAAAGAAAATGAGCGGGTTTGAATTGCTTTCGGCTGTTTTTTTGGATCGAAATTACAACGGACAAGAGTTTATTATGACAGATGTGTTTTTCTCTGATGAGATTAAATGTGAGAATGAAACCCTAATAATTGAGTTAGACAAATCGTCTGTTGGGAACAGGATCATGGTCGTATATACAGATATCTTTGGAAACGATTTAACTGAAAGCTTTTCTCTGTAAGGGAGGTACTGCTATGCAAGAGATAAAAACCTTTAAGCAGTCAGAGCTGGTCTTGAAAATAAACCGAGCATACAATACAAATAGGCTGGATTTAAGCGCATGGAAACCCTATATCAATAGATTATGCGGAGATCGTGTCTACCAGAAAGAGGCAATTGAAGCTGCTATTATTTATCTCGCATCCGGCCAATATACAGCGTTGAAAGATTTGGCGGAGTACAATTATTCTCTCAATACATGCTTACGAGATAAGTATTCCTCATTAGAGGAATTTACCAAAGCTCTGCAGATGAAGAACAAATTATATGCAACTATTGATTTGGCTACGGGTACTGGAAAATCGTATGTAATGTATGGAATTTCACAAATCGCCCTTGGTCTCGGTATTGTAAAAAGGGTTTTGGTTCTTTGTCCCTCATTAACCATCGAAAGTGGCTTGACAGATAAATTTAGGGAACTAAGCGGCACTTCAGGGCTAAAGGCACTTATTCCAGAAAACTCCTTGTGCAAAAACCCAAGTATTGTTAGTGCCAACGAAACAGTATCAGAAGGGGCCCTTTGTATCGAAAACATTCACGCCGTATATGAAAACACGGGTTCTTCTATTGATGATAGTTTTGAGGGCAGGGGGCAGGATACACTTGTGCTATGCGATGAGGCACACCATATTTTCAACAAACCTTCTGACAACGATGCCTCTATTAAAAAATGGAAACAATTTTTGCTTAACGACAAATACGGTTTTAAGTATATGTTGGGCTTCACTGGAACAGCGTACATTGAAGACGAGTATTTTCCGGATGTTTTATACCGGTATTCTTTGCGACAGGCCATAGAGGATCGTATTGTAAAAAACATTGACTATGTTAAGGAAGATGAAAGCCAGGGCAACAACGAAAGATTTCAGAAAATATACCAGAACCACAGAGATAATATCGAACGATATCCTCTGGTAAAACCGCTAACAATTTTAATTACCCGAGATATCGGACATGCCAAAGCATTATTCGATGATTTCGTTGATTTTTTGGTTAAGCAAGAAAATAAGCCGAAAGCGGATATCGAGGAAAAAGTACTCATTGTGACATCATCCAGAGAACACAAACCTAATGTATCCAGGCTAAAATTCGTCGATGATAAGGCCGACAAAACAGAATGGATTATCTCTGTCTCCATGTTAACCGAGGGCTGGGATGTCAAAAATGTATTCCAAATCGTCCCTTGGGAAGATCGGGCGTTTAACTCCAAACTGCTTATTGCTCAGGTTTTAGGGCGAGGTCTGCGAGTTCCAGAAGTGTATAAATCTCCACAGCCAAAAGTAGTAGTATTCAACCATAAGGCCTGGAGCAGCAAAATCAAAAGATTGGTTGATGAAGTCCTTGAAATCGAAACTCGTGTGAATAGCGTTATTATTTCAGAAGGCACACGAAGTGAGTATCATTTTTCCGTAAAGAATATCAACTATTCAACGGAACAAACAACTATTGATAAACCTACAGATTCCTGTTCGGTAGATTTCACGCGTCTGATGACAGAGGGAATTGTATTAGAATCTCAATCTATCAGCGTTGAGCGAGGGACCACCTATGAGACAATTATGGGGGGCGCCTCGCGTGAAAGAAATTACGCAATAAGAAACATAACATGGACCATTGATGAAGTTGTTGACAAATTATTCGAAGAGTTTGAGCAACGAGAGTGGGAAGGGAAAACGTTAAAATTGGGTGAAGATGAGTATACCCAGAATGCCTTACCACCGCGAACCGTAATTGAAAATATTATAAGACTCTCGATGAAAAAACGTGGTAATAATGGCGAAGAGGTAATTGAAACTAACGTTCATAAAATACTATCTGCCTTTACTCCACTTTTAAGAAAAAACAAAAAAACAATTATATCGAGGGCCATCGCCAATGATGTCTTTGATATAAAAACAGCAACACTTGCCAAACAATCAACAAGTGTTGCTATGCTAAGACAAGACCGAACTGTCTTTTTGACAAATAATTGGGAACAAGAGATTACCGATGAAGAACAGAAAAACATTGTTTCCGAGGTCTTGGATGACGAATCCTTCCCACGGTCCGCATCGAAAGAAATAGACTACTGTCTATTTAAAACACCCGTTACAACAGTATTGACCGCCTCAAAACCTGAACGCAAGTTTGTTGAGCTTTTGTGTAAACGCGAAAACGCAGCCTTGCTGTCTGCATGGATCAAATCTCGAGATAGAAGTTTCTACGAGATTGAATATACATGCCGATATGGATCAGGCGAGTCAAAATCAAGACGATACTATCACGACAAATTTAATCCGGATTTCTTCCTGAAAATTGAGAAAGACGGTATGCAGTACTATCTCGTTATTGAGATAAAAGATGATGGCGATGATTGCGAGGAAAACAAGGCAAAATACAAGTACGCCGTGCAACACTTTGCGGAATTAAACAAACGGTTAGAAGACGAAAATATCCCCGAAAGATACATCTTTCATTTCCTCTCACCTAACAGTTACAATATTTTCTTTGATCATTTACGAGATGGAACGGTCCTTTTAGGGCAAGACAACTTTAGATGCGCACTTGAAAATATGTTAGAGGACAACTAATAATTGCTGGATTTTCCTGACCTTCTGTGCTATTGTGTCTTGCTAACAGGAGGCGAGACACATGAACGAAACACTAAAAGCCCTATACGACAGCTTCTACCAGCCGCTGGACCTGACAACAGAAAAGCAGGAGATTGAAGCCTGCCACTGGCAGCTCATCGAAAAGCTGGACAAGCCGGAACGCAAGCTGGTGCTGCGGATCATTGATGCAAAGGACCGCTCTGCCGAACTGCTGTCCATCGACAGCTTCATCTGCGGTTTTGAACTGGCCTGCAAACTGGCCGCCGAACTGGATCATTACAAACAAAAAAGCGAGCGCCCGGTATCCAAGAAAGTTGGACCGGGCGCTCGTTCTGCCTGTCAGGATGCAGAGGAGTAAAGCTTAGTCAATGGGCTCGGCACGCCGCCACCGGATGTACCCGTTGTCCTTCTTCTGGTAGACGCAGCGCCAGCAGGTTCCGTCCTCCACCTCGTCCACAAAGTTGATGTGTGTCTCAGCGGGTGCGTAGTTGACGCCCCAGCTCTGCCACCAAACAGGCAGCTTGAACTGCTCTCCGTCATCGGTGTCAAAGTAGCACAGCAACATCTTCTTGTTCGGATGCCAGCAGCGGAAGGACAGTGTGCCGGTGAACTCGCCGCTGTCGGCGGGGTAGCTGTACTCATCCAGCGGAGCGTTCTCACGCCCGGCCTTTGTACGGATGATCTGCGCACGGCAAGGATACATTTCTTCGTAAGTCATAGTAAAATCCTCCTATTACATTTCTTGCTGTTGCTGAAGTTGCTCGCTCATCTCGTAGCGGGCCTTCAGCTCTTCGAAAATTTCCTGCGGGATAGAGTCAATAAAATCCCGATACTCCTGCAGCTCATAGGCAAGGGACTGATTTTCCAGCCGCTGGTCGTGCAGCGCCCACTGAGCCTGCGTTTCGTTATACCGCAGGATGGTCTCATTCTGCTGGAGCAGCTTTAGCTGCTCGTCATAGGGACGCAGCCTGGTCTCGAAGGCATTGACCTGCGGATACCATTTCTGAAGTTGACTCAGGACTTTTTTTCTGCTTATTGGCGTTGAAGGTGCCGATTTTCTCGATATCCTTCTGGATGCGGGTCATTTCTTTAGTCAGGCGGTGAGCCTGCTTATAGAGCCAGGTGGGGATGTGCTTGCGCTTGGTGACTGCGGCGGCCTGTCCCCGATCCAGGCCGGGGAACTGTGCCGCCATGTGGTCATGGAATTTGTCCTGCCATTCCACCAGCTTGTCCCGCCCGTCCATGATCTCCTTGGCCGACAGCCGTTTGTCGCGGGTCAGGGGCACAAAGCAGAGGTGCATATGAGGATTGCGCTCGTCCATGTGGACCACGGCGGAGAAAATGTTTTCCTCGCCCACCTCGGCCTTCAAAAAGTCCAGAGCGTGTTCAAAATAGCGGCGCACTTCCTCGGGCGGCAGCTTGGCAAGGTACTCCGGTGTAGCGGTGACGATGGTGTCAATGAACTTAACACTGTCCTTGCGCACCTTGTACTGTGGATTTTCTCTCTGGGCTTTTTCAATGCGGGTCTGGATCTCGCCGTAATATTGCAGGCGCGGCTGGATCAGATGGTGGTTGAGCTCGGTGCGCTCCCGGTCGATATCCGGATTGCTGCCGTAATGCTCTTTCTGCCGTTCATGGTGCTTCTCGATGGCACTGGCCGGGCCGCCCTTGCGCTTCTCAAATCTCAGGATTGCGTATGACATAAATCAAAACTCCTTTCATCGGTTTTGCGGTATTTTTCTTCAGTAAGTTGGATATCATGAAATAGGAAATTGCTTTTAAGACTTGATTTTTATGACTGATTTGAGTAAAATAAAATCACACTTTAGATTTCTCAAAACGAGGTGTTTGGATTGTACATCGAGCGACATTTGGAGGAGCAGATTCGCAAGGCCTCCCAATACTACCCGGTGGTCATGGTCTGCGGTCAGCGGCAGGTGGGCAAGTCCACCATGCTCAACCACATCCGGGAGCCAGAGCGCCGCTATGTCACACTGGACGATGGCAACGCCCGCCGTCTGGCCTCCACCGACCCCGCGCTGTTCTTTGAGACCTACGGCTACCCGCTCCTCATTGACGAGTTCCAACGAGTCCCGTCCATCCTGCTGGAGATGAAAAAGATTGTTGACCAAAAGGCGCTGGACGGTGAGGACAACAACGGAATGTTCTGGCTGACCGGCTCACAGAAGTTCAAAATGATGCAGGATGTTGCCGAGTCTCTGGCTGGCCGCATCGCTATCTTCGATATGGCGAGCCTGTCCACGGCGGAGATCGAGGGGCGTCCCGCCGACCTGTTCCATCCCGACCTGAAAACCATCCGGGAGCGGCTGAAGCACTGCAAGCGCAAGAACATCCACGAGGTGTATGAGGACATCTTCCTGGGCGGTATGCCCAAGCTGCGCTCCACAGACCTCGACCGTGACCGCTTCTATATGGACTACATCAACACCTACATTGAGCGGGACATCAAGGATCTGGCACAGGTGGGAAAGCTGAACGAGTTCTACGATTTCCTCGTCTATATGGCGGCACGGACCGGACAGGAGTTGAAGTACAACGAGATCGCCAGCACCATCGGCGTGTCCGCTCCCACCGCCAAGTCTTGGGTGTCCATTCTGGAGCGATCCGGCATCATCTTCATCCTGCGGCCTTACTACTCCAACATCACCAAACGGCTGGTCAAGACGCCCAAGGTGTACTTCATGGACACCGGCCTCGCCGCCTATCTCTGCCGCTGGCCCACTGCGGAAACGCTGGAGAATGGTGCGATGGACGGAGCCTTCTTTGAGACCTATGTAGTGACGGAGATTGTCAAGAGCTACTACAACGCAGGCAAGCCTGTTGACCTGTTCTACTACCGCGACATCGACAAGAAGGAGATCGACCTGCTGATCGTCGAGGGGGATAAGATGTACCCCATCGAGATCAAAAAAAGCAAAGAGCCGTCCAAGCCGGATAAAAACTTCGGCGTCCTGCAGCAGTTCAAGCTGGATGTTCAGCCGGGGCTTATCCTCTGCATGAGCGATGAACTCATCCCTTACAACCGGGAGTCCTGGTATTGCCCCGTGTCCGTCATTTGACCGAATCCCAAACAGCGCGGAACACTCGGTCACTGCCGCCCTTTTATCCCTCTGTGTTCACTCCTCCCTGATGCAGATAGCTGGGCAAGCATCGCCAGCCTTTTTTCACATACCACCCCGCCAAATGGAACCCGCCGCAGGGAAGCCTGTACTGATCGGGCAGCCTGTGCGGCGGCGGTTTCCCCGCCCACGAAAACGCCCGGCCCCAACAAGGCGGGCCGGGCATTTTCATGTGCGGTTGTCGGGGCGGTATAACGCACTATACCTTGCCGTCGGCAAGGTGTGCGCCCAGGGACACCCCGGGACCCCGTATGCGGCTTTGCCCCAGCCTGAAGTCCGGGCTTCGCCGCCGTTTTTGCCGCCTTACTTGTACCGTTTCTGTGGCGGCAAAAACACCGCCCAAAGGGCGGGGACGATGGACGGGGCTGATTGGCCTGTTACGATAAAGTTCCTCCTTCCAAATGGACACAAAAATAGCACCTGCCCAAAGGCAGATGCTATAATCAACGCTAACAGAATGCTAACAGTTATCCAAAAAACGTGCCGGAAGGCCGCTTTTCACCAAAGCCTTGAAACGAGCGGCCTACAACCCGCAAACGCGCATGGCGCAAGGGCTTGCAGCGTTTTCAGACGCTAATGGATGCGCACAAAAATCAACAAAGGAAAGTCCTTGCCAACGACTCGAAATCCGTTGGTGGCGACACCGTGTGGGTTCGAGTTCCGCCGCCGATGCAAGGTGCCTATAACCGCGGCGTGGTTTGATGATCAACTCGTTACGATCAGTAGCGGGTTGATTTTTTTGAGCAGTTACGCCTATTTTTGAATGCCTGTCCCATAAAAGTGTCCCAAGTAACCGTACCCGGTGCTGGTGCCGTCCAAAAGTCGATCCCGCAACCCCTTGCAAATCCTGATTGTTTCACAGGGTGTCCTAATGGTGCTGTGTCATGGGGGGCGGTGCCGTCCACCAGAGCGGCCTTTTTGCCTGGGAGGAGGATGGCATCCAGGGAATCCGGGTCACCGGAGCAGAGGATGCACTCCACGGGCTCGCCTGCCTCCTGGGCCAGGGCAGCCACGCGGCGCATCAGGGTGGATTTCCCACAGCCGGGGCCGCCCTTCAGGATGTAGATAGCGGAGGCCTGCTCCGGCGGAAGAAGCTGGTCGTAGAGAGAATAGAATCCTGTGGGGGAGTTTGCCCCCAGAAAATACTGTATCGAATTGACAGGTGACATGGCCGACCCTCCGTTTTTGGGCGCCGGAGGGAAAATTTCCCCCGTGCCTCTGATTTTCTATCTCAGACTATGCGGCGGAGGGGGGAGAGGTGCGGCGGGACTTGGGTGACCAAAGAGAAAAAGAAACATGAGTGGAAAACTGTTGGAAATTTGTATTGACAGAGGTGGAAGAGTTGCGATAAAATGACATAAAAAATGAAAGAAAACTTGCAAAAGTTGAGGGAAGAAGAGAAGATGCCAGCGGGAAAACGGGACTGGCAGAGAGAAGAGGGAGACAATGCGTACATTTGAAACGAAGATCCAGGAATTGAAGACCGCGGTGCTTACAGAGGTGGCCCGCCTGACCTGGGAGGACAGGCTCCAGACCGGGACTGCTATTCTGGACATCCCGGAGAAGATCATCCCCGGGCCCACGGCCACGCTGCGCTGCTGTATTTATAAGGAACGGGCCATCATCAACAGCCGGGTCAAGCTGGCTATGGGAGGGGACAAGAGCAACCCCTGCCTGGTGGAGGTGCTGCCTATCGCCTGTGACGAGTGTCCGGTGACCGAGATCACCGTGGGGCCCTCCTGCCGGGGATGCCTGGCCACGCGGTGCGTCCATGCCTGCCCCAAGGATGCCATCACTATTGTGAATCACCGGGCCTGCATCGACCATGAAAAGTGCATCTCCTGCGGCCGATGTGTATCCGCCTGTCAGTACAGCGCCATTCTCAAGACCCAGAGGCCCTGTGAGAAGGGCTGCCCGGCCAAGGCCATCTCCATGGGCCCGGACCGGAAAGCATCCATTGACGTGAGCCAGTGCATCGCCTGCGGGAACTGTGTGTATCAGTGCCCATTCGGCGCCATTCAGGACAAGTCTTTCATCACCGATGCCATCCACATGATCATGGGTGCTGAGCACTGGGGCTACAAGACCTATGCCGTGCTGGCCCCCTCCATCGTGGGGCAGTTCGCCCCCGCCTCCTACGGCCAGGTGGTGGCCGGATTGAAGAAGCTGGGCTTCAACGGAGTGGCCGAGGTGGCTCTGGGGGCTGATATGGTGGCAGATCGGGAGTCGGAAGAGCTGGTGGAGAAGGGGATGCTGTGCTCCTCCTGCTGTCCCGGCTTTGTGGGGTACATCAAGAAAAAGCACCCGGAGATGGAGAATCTGATCTCCCGCACCCCGTCCCCTATGGTGATGATCGGTCTGCACATCAAGGAGAAGGACCCGGATGCCAAGGTGATCTTCATCGGCCCCTGCGTGGCGAAAAAGAAGGAGTTCCAGCTGGGCCGCACCATGAACGCCATTGACTGCGCCCTGACCTACGAGGAGCTGTTCGCCATGTTCGAGTCCCGCGGCATCGACCTGGAATCCCTGGAGGAGGCCCCGCTGGACGAGGCAAGCCCCTTCGGCCGGAACTTCGCCCGCAGCGGCGGTGTGGCCCAGGCGGTGGCGGAGGCCCTGAAGGAGAAGGGGCTGGATAAGGAGTTCCAGCTGAAGGCAGTGCCGTGCAGCGGCATCGAAGCCTGCGAGGTGGCCCTGCTGAAGGCGAAACGGGGCGTGCTGGACGGCAACTTCATCGAAGGCATGGCCTGTGACGGCGGCTGTGTCCAGGGGGCCGGCTGTCTGGTGCGCAGCCCCCGCAATCGGATGGATGTGGAGGGCCACGCCAAGCAGGCCAGCGGCCGCAGCATCACCGACGCAGTGGCCGGCCGGGAGCTGGTCCCCCAGGACAGCCTGGGGGAGAAGGTCGTCCCTGTGCCCAAGCCTCAGCCCAAGGCGGAGGCGGCGGCCAAAACAGAGGGCACGGCCCGGAAGGCCTGAGCCTCAGACAGGAAAACGGACGGACGCCGGACCCGGATACAGGTCTGACGTCCGTCTCTTGCTTCAGGTCGGAGAGCAGGCGGGAGCAGGGGCATCCCCCGGCAACAGACACTTGGTGGAGTGGATGACTACCTTTTTCAGTACGACCGTTCAGGAGCAGACACAGAAACGCGGCGCGGCTAAAAGGCCGCGCCGCGTTCGGGTTGCGCCCGGGGTCACAGCCCCTCGGTATCCACCAGGATGTTGTCAGTGCCATGCTCCTCGAACTCGGTGATGTAGGCGTCGATCCGGCTGGTGAGCTCGGCAAAGTTGCTCTCGTCGATGGGGACATCATCCATGTCCCGACGGGCCAGATCCTCGGCCAGAATATCGAAGAATACGTTGTTCTCATACTCCATGATGGCCTCGTGGATGCCGCCCTCCGCAAAGGCGCGGGAGGGGACGATCTCCCCCTCGTACACCTCGGCCAGGGCGGGCATACCGCTGACCAGGGCCTTGCCGAAGACAAGGCTTTCTACCTCGTCGTAATCCGCGAAGCGCTGGTCTCCCCGGGTGGAGTTGAGGATCCAGTTGCCGATATAGACCAGGTCCAGCAGGCGCCGAAACTGCTTGTTGGTAAATTCCAGAGTCATCCACAGGACCTCCTTTTGTTGGAAGCTCGGGCGGGGAGATCCCCCTCTCTATATTATAGTATATGTGCCATATTTGTCAATCGCCGAGGGAGCTTTCCGGCAGTGCGCCGGGAGGGAGGACCGTGGAGGGATACCACACACCGCCCCGATTGGGAAAGAAAGCTTCTGCGCAGGCAGGCGAGGATAGGACGTGCCGCTGCTTGAAAGAATAGACAGGAAAGAGGCGAGATATCCTGAGGCGAGAAAAATTTTCTCTGCTTTTTTAAAAATATTCTGGGCTGCCCCTTGCAATCCAGAACTTTGTATGGTATAGTGAAACAGTAATTATGGTAGTATTGGTTAGAGTGGGGCTGCGGCTCCGCTCTTTTTGATTGAGAAAATGGGGGCACATTCAGCCCCGGACAGGAGGAAGTCCATGGCGAAAGTGACCGATCTGGTGGCCCAACTGGCGCAGCCGCTGGCAGAGGCAGCGGGCTGCTCCCTTTGGGATGTGGAGTATGTCAAGGAAGCGGGCACGTGGTATCTCCGGATCTACATCGACAAGGAGACAGGTGTGTCCATCGACGACTGCGAGGCGGTCTCCCGCCCCCTGTCCGACGCACTGGATGAGGCGGACCCCATCGAGGGAAGCTATACCCTGGAGGTGTCCTCCGCCGGGGCCGACCGGGTGCTGAAGAAGCCGGAGCACTTCCAGCGCTTCTGTGGAGAAGAGGTGGAGGTGCGCCTCTACCGGCCCAAAGACGGGAAAAAGGACTTTGTGGGGCGTTTGACAGGCTGGGCGGATGGGGATATCACCCTGGAGCTGAACGGGATGCCCATCACGTTTGAGAAAAAAGAGGTCGCCCAGACGCGGCTGTACCCCCGCTTTTGATACGTTTAGGAGGAATTACCGTGGCTAAGAGAGTAACGAAAAAGGTCAACAGCACCGAGCTGGACAGCAAGGAGTTTTTTGCCGCCATCGCCCAGATCGAGGAGGAGAAGGGCATCAAAAAGGGCTATATGATGGAAAAGATCACCCAGGCCCTGATCTCCGCCTACCGCCGGGACCACGAGGGGGTGGGTGACAACCTGACCGTGGAGGCCAACGAGGAGACCGGAGTGGTCCGCATGTTCCTGAAAAAAGAGGTGGTGGAGGAGGTGGACAATCCGGGCACTGAGATCAGTCTGGAGGAGGCCCGCCTGTCCCTGCCCCGAGTGGAGCTGGGGGACACCATCCGCATTGAGGTCAAGCCCAAGAACTTCGGCCGCATCGCCGCCCAGACTGCCCGCCAGGTCATCATTCAGGGAATCCGGGAGGCGGAGCAGGGGATGATCTATGACGAGTTCACCTCCAAGGAGCACGAGATCCTCACTGGCATCATCACCCGGATTGATCCCCGCAGCGGTGCAGTGGCCCTGCGCATCGGCAGCGGCTCCGAGAGCACGGAGGCCTACCTCAGCGTCAACGAGCAGGTGCGGGGCGAGACCTATCAGGAGGGCAGCCGCCTGAGGGTCTATGTGGTGGAGGTGCGCCGGGCCACCAAGGGTCCTCAGGTGCTCATCTCCCGCACCCACCCCGGGCTGGTCAAGCGCCTGTTTGAGCTGGAGGTGCCTGAGATCTATGACGGGACGGTGGAGGTCAAGTCCATCGCCCGGGAGGCGGGCTCCCGCACCAAGCTGGCCGTCTGGTCCGCTGACCCCAATGTGGACCCCATCGGTGCCTGTGTCGGCCCCAGGGGACAGCGGGTGAACACCATCGTGGAAGAGCTGAAGGGCGAAAAGATGGACATCATCAAGTACTCTGACGACCCCGCCGAGTACATCGCCGCCGCCCTCTCTCCTGCCGACGTCATCAGCGTGGAGCCCCTGCCTGACGGCAAGAGCTGCCGGGTGGTGGTTCCGGATGATCAGCTCTCCCTGGCCATCGGTAAGGAGGGCCAGAACGCCCGCCTGGCAGCCAAGCTGACGGGCTACAAGATCGATATCAAGCCGGCCTCGGCCCCCCTGGAGCCCATCGAGGCTCCCGAGGAGGAACTGTTCGTCGAGGAGGCCGAGGCGCCTGCGGAGGACTCTGCCGGGACCGGGGAGACCGCTCCCGCAGAGGAAGACTAACCGTACAAGAACCGGGACCGGGGAGCTGGGGATCATCCCCCTCCCCATCATTCCTTACGCCTAATTCCTAATTCGTCGAAGGGTGGTGCGGACCGTGCCCAAGAAGCTCCCTATGCGCCAATGTGTCGGCTGCCGGGAAATGAGACCGAAAAAAGAACTGATCCGGGTGGTCAAGTCCCCGGAAGGGGCCATCTCCCTGGATTTCCGGGGAAAGCTGCCCGGCCGCGGGGCGTATCTGTGCCCGGACAGCGTGTGTCTGGCCCGGGCAAGAAAGTCCAAGGCTCTGGAGCGGGCTTTCGCCCAGGCGATCCCTCCAGAGGTCTATGAGCGCCTGGAGGAGCAGATGAAGGAGGTGCCCGGCGATGCCCCATGACCCCATCCTCCATCTCCTGGGTTTGGCCAAAAAGGCCGGACGGCTGGAGATCGGAGAGGAACCGGTGGGCGCGGCCGCCCGGGCCCACCAGGCCCGCGTGCTCCTGCTGGCGGCGGACGCCGCCCCCAATACGGTGCGGCGGGCCGCCCACTTCGGAGAGGCCGGGGGCGCCCTGTGGCTCCAAATGCCCTTCACCAAGGCGGAGCTGGGGGAGCAGCTGGGACGCAGCTCCTGCGCCATGCTCGCGGTGACCGACTTCGGGTTCGCCGCCGCCCTGGCGGAGAAGCTGGCCGCTCGGGACGAGGAGCGGTACGGCCCCGCAGCTCAGCAGCTGAGGGCTAAGGCGGACCGCGCCCTGATGCGCCAGAGAGAAAAACGCCAGCACGAGAAAAATATGAGACAGGGAAAGCACAAGCCCTGGGCGGCCCCGCCCTCTCGCCCCAGCAAGAGGGAAGAGGCCCCGCCGACAACGTCCAGGCGGGAGCGGGGCAAAGGCGGCTCAGGCAGACGGCCGGGCAGGCCGGAGACCGGGACGGGGAGAGCGCCCCGAACATTCCCCGGGAAACCGGGGCCGGGCGGGCGGAAGCTGACTGCGAAGCCCAGATCCGGCGGCAGGAACCCTGCCGGGAAACCCTAAGAAACGAGGTGGCCCTATATGATGAACAAATACCGTGTCCACGAGGTGGCCAAGGACTTCAAGCTGAATTCCAAGGACATCGCGGAGATCATGACCAAATACAGCCAGACCCCCAAGAACCACATGCAGGTCCTGGAGGAGCGGGAGCTGGCCGTTATTTTCGACTATCTGACCCAGCACAACCAGGTGGAGAACATAGAGTCCATTTTTGCGGACGTCTACCATGAGCCCAAGCCGGCCCAGGCGAAGCCAGCCCAGCCACAGCAGAGCGCCTCCAAGCCGGCTGCCAAGGGGGAGAGCAGGCCACAGAGCGCTGCGCCCCAGGCCGACAAGAGCGGGGAGCAGCCCCGCGCTCAGGGGGGCAAGCCGGAGCAGGCCCAGGCCCGCCCCGCCACCCGCGTGCCGGAGAAGAAGGTGGTGGACACCCGCAAGGGCGGAGCCGTCAACCTGGAGAAGTACGACGAGCGGCTGGAGTCCTTCACCGACCAGCGTCAGCAGGACCGGGGCGGCAAGCAGAAGTTCCAGGGACGCAACGCCCAGCGCCAGCGCGGCCGCCAGCAGGGGCCGGGCAACAAGCGCAAGCAGGAGGAGCAGGAGCGCCTGCGCCGTCTCCAGCTGGAGATCGCCAAGAAGGCACCGGTGAAGGTGCTGATCCCCGATGAGATCGGAGTGGGTGAGCTGGCCAGCCGGATGAAGAAGACCGGCGCGGAGGTGGTCAAGTGCCTCATCAAGAACGGGGTCATGGCCTCCCTCAGCGACATCATCGACTTTGACACCGCCGCCATCATCGCCGAGGAGATGGGCTGCAAGGTGGAGAAGGAGGTGGTGGTCACCATCGAGGAGAAGCTGATCGACACCACGGAGGACAAGGAGGAGGATCTGCAGCCCCGCGCCCCCGTGGTGGTGGTCATGGGCCACGTGGACCACGGCAAGACCTCCCTGCTGGACTATATCCGCCACGCCAACGTGGTCTCCGGAGAGGCGGGCGGCATCACCCAGCACATCGGCGCCTATCAGGTGGATGTGAAGGGCAGCCCGGTCACCTTCCTGGACACTCCCGGCCATGAGGCATTCACCGCCATGCGCGCCCGGGGCGCCATGATCACCGACGTGGCCATCCTGGTGGTGGCCGCTGATGACGGCATCATGCCCCAGACCGTGGAGTCCATCAACCACGCCAAGGCCGCTGAGATCCCCATCATCGTAGCCATCAACAAGATGGATAAGCCCACCGCCAATCCCGACCGGATCATGCAGCAGCTCACCGAGTATGAGCTGGTGCCCGAGGAGTGGGGCGGCGAGACCATTATCTGCCCCATCTCCGCCAAGACGGGCATGGGCATTGACAACCTGCTGGACATGGTGGTCCTTACCGCCGAGATGCGGGAGCTGAAGGCCAACCCCAACCGTTCCGCCCACGGTGCCGTCATCGAGGCCAGGCTGGACAAGGGCCGCGGCCCCGTGGCCACCCTGCTGGTACAGAACGGCACCCTGCATCAGGGCGATGTCATCATCGCGGGCACCGCCGTGGGCCGTGTCCGCGCCATGACTAACGCCCAGGGCCAGAAGGTGGAGTCCGCCGGCCCCTCCGTTCCTGTGGAGATCATTGGCATGAGTGAGGTGCCCGGTGCGGGCGATGACTTCCACGCCGTGGCTGACGAGCGCATGGCCCGGGAGCTGGTGGAGCAGCGCAAGCACGAGAACAAGATGGCCTCCGGCAGCGCAGTGGGCAAGGTCACCCTGGAGGATCTGTTCAGCCAGATCCAGGCCGGTGAGATGAAGAACCTGAACATCATCGTCAAGGCAGACGTTCAGGGCTCCGCTGAGGCAGTGAAGGCATCCCTGGAGAAGCTGTCCAACGAGGAGGTCCGGGTCCGGGTCATCCACTGCGCCGTGGGCGCCATCAGCGAGAGCGACGTGATGCTGGCCTCTACCTCCGGTGCCATCATTGTGGGCTTCAACGTCCGCCCTGACGCCAACGCCAAGGAGACCGCCGCCCGGTCCAATGTGGATATGCGGATGTACCGGGTCATCTACGACGCCATCAACGAGGTGGAGGCGGCTATGAAGGGTATGCTGGCCCCCAAATTCCGAGAGGTGGACCTGGGCCGGGCCGAGGTGCGCAATGTGTTCCGCATCACCGGAGTGGGCATGGTGGCCGGCTGCTATGTGCTGGATGGCAAGATGCAGCGCAACGCCCAGATGCGCCTCCTCCGGGACAACATTGTCATTTACGACGGGGCCATCGCCTCCCTCCAGCGCTTCAAGGACAGCGTGAAAGAGGTGGCCGCGGGCTACGAGTGCGGCATCACCTTCGAGAAGTTCCAGGATATCAAGGAGGGCGATATTGTAGAGGCCTTCCTGATGGAGCAGATCGAGGTCTGACCTTCCTCTGTCTCTAGGCAGACCCGCAGTTCCGAGATGAGCCGCAGGAGATACGGACCCTGCGGGGACGAGGCGTGCTCCACCAGCGGCAGCCGGAGTAAAAGGAACAACCGAAAACAGGCCCGTTCCATCCCCAATTCATTTGAGGAGGGGACGGGTCTGTCTGCGTGAAAGGAGCTGTGCTGTGAGCTATGTGATGCTGGTGGCGGCCGATCACCCCCTGCCACTGTACGACTCCGGGATACGCCGGAGCTCTGCTTCCACAGCGGGCGGAGCGTGCGTTCAGGTGGAGACTCCCGGATTTTCCATCCAGCCGCATCAGTATTACCGGGACGCGGTGGAGGCACTGGGGCTGGAGATGAAGCTCTGGCAGTACGAGCTGAATGTCGAGGCCGCAGAAGCGGAGGCGGAGCAGCTGAGGGCCTACCTGAAGCGCAGCTGCCGCCCTGGCGAGACAATAGAGCTGTGGAATTTGTGGGTGGGAGACGACCGGGAGGAGAAGATCGCCCGGTTCCAGGGGAGGCTGGGCGATCTGGACCGGGAAGCCCTGGAGCAGCTGTGCGACCCTCCCACACAAAACGGCTGCCCCGGCCAGTGCCGGATGGCGGTCACCATTTGATTTTCATCTGCGGGCGGTTTTGCCCGGGAAGGAGGACCAACTATGGCAAGCAATCGCATCGGACGCATCAACGAGGAGATCCAGCGGGAGCTGTCCGCTCTGATCCCCGCGGTCAAGGACCCTCGGGTGTCTGGGATGATCTCGGTGACAGCGGTGGAGACCACCCCGGATCTGCGGTACGCCAAGGCATATATCAGTGTACTGGACAAGGAGAACGGGGAGCGGGTGCTCAAGGGACTGAGATCCGCCTCTGGCTGGCTGCGCCGGGAGCTGGGGAGCGCCCTGAAGCTGCGCTACACCCCAGAGCTGGTGTTCCAGCTGGATGACTCCATCGACAAGGGAGCCCA
Source organism: Clostridium phoceensis (assembly GCF_001244495.1). NCBI lineage: Bacteria > Bacillati > Bacillota > Clostridia > Eubacteriales > Clostridiaceae > Clostridium > Clostridium phoceensis. The sequence continues at coordinate 1,344,983 of NZ_LN866274.1, forward strand.
CATTCTGGAGCTGCTGCGCAGCGTGGAGGGGCCCAAGGAGTAAACAGAGGCCCGGAGGGCAAAGGAGACCTGGATATGAATGAGCGACAGACAGCGGAGTGGCTGATGGAACGGGACGATTTTCTGATCCTCACCCACGTCCGGCCGGACGGAGATACCATCGGCTGCGCAGCGGGGCTGTGTCTGGCCCTGCGGGGGCGGGGAAAGACGGCCTGGGTGCTGGAAAACCCGGAGGCCACCAGCCTCTTCACCCCCTATCTGGAGGGGCTGACCGCCCCGGAGGGCTGGAGCCCGGACACCGTGGTATCGGTGGATATCGCCGCCCGGGGGCTGTTCCCGGAGAACGCCCGGTGTTACCTGGAGCGGGTGGACCTGGCCATCGACCACCACCCCTCCCAGGAGTTTTTTGCCCGGGAGACCTGCCTGGACGCCGGGCGGGCGGCCTGCGGGGAGCTGATCTATGATATTGCGGGCCTGCTGGGCCCGGTCACCCGGGAGATGGCGGTGCCCCTCTACGTGGCGGTGTCTACCGACACCGGCTGCTTTGTCTACGGAAACACCACGGCGGACACCCACCGGACGGCGGCCGCCCTGATGGAGACCGGCATCCCTGCGGCGGAGCTGAACAAGCGCCACTTCCGGACCAAGACCCTGAAGCGCCTCCGGATCGAGAGCCGGATCGTGGAGGGTATGGAGCTGTTTGACGGCGGGGAGACCGCCGTGGCGGCGGTGGACCTGGCGATGGTGGCCCAGCTGGGGGCCGACGAGCGGGACCTGGAGGATATCGCCTCCTTTGTGGGACAGGTGGAGGGCGTGAAGAATGCGATCACCATCCGGGAGCTGAGGCCCGGGACGTGCAAGCTGTCCCTGCGCACTGATCCGGAGGTCCTTAACGCCAGCAGGGTATGCGCCCTGCTGGGAGGCGGGGGCCACGCCGCCGCCTCCGGCGCCACGGTGGAGGGCAGCGTGGAGGAGGCCAAGCGGGCCATCCTGTGGGCGATAGAGCAGGTGCGTCATGGCTGACGGCATCATCATCATCGACAAGCCCCAAGATTGGACCAGTATGGATGTGTGCGCCAAGCTGAGAGGGATCTTCCACGAAAGGCGCATCGGCCACGCCGGTACACTGGACCCCATAGCGACAGGTGTGCTCCCCGTGTTCGTGGGCCGGGCCACCCGGGCGGTGGAGTTTGCCTCCGAGTCGGAGAAAGAGTATGTAGCTGGCCTGCGGCTGGGGGTGGAGACCAACACCCAGGACACCACCGGCACAGTGCTGGCGGAGCGGCCGGTCTCCGTCTCCCAGGCGGAGCTGGAGCAGGTACTGGGGCAGTTCCGGGGAGAGATCCGGCAGATCCCCCCCATGTACTCCGCCATCAAGGTGGGAGGAAAGAAGCTCTATGAGCTGGCCCGAAAGGGCCAGGAGGTGGAGCGGCAGCCCCGGGCCGTCACCATCCACAGCCTGACGCTGGAAGAGCAGACGGGGCCGGCGGATTACACCCTGCGGGTCCGGTGTTCCAAGGGGACCTATGTGCGCACCCTGTGTCATGATATTGGCCGGGCACTGGGGTGCGGGGGCTGCATGAGCGGCCTGCGCCGGACCATGGCGGCCGGGTTCAAGCTGGAGGACGCCCTGCCTCTGGAGCAGGTGCTCCAGGCGGAGGGACCCGCGTCCCTGCTTCTGGGGGTGGACGCCTACTTTGCTGACCGCCCTGTGCTGATCCTCAAGCCTCCGGCAGAGAAAAAGGTGCGCAACGGCATGAGCCTGTTCCTGCCGGAGACACCGGACGGGGAGTACCGGGTCTATGGGGCGGAGGGGACCTTCCTAGCCCTGAGCCGGATGGAGCGGGGAAGGCTGACCACCATCAAGAGCTTCTTCCCGGTGTGAGCGCCCGGAAGTCCGCAGAGAGAAAAAGAAGGAGACTTATCAGATTGTGAACAAGAACAGACGAGTGATCGCCCTCGGCTTTTTTGACGGAGTCCACAACGGGCACGGGGCCCTGCTTCGCCGGGTGGTGGACAAGGCCCGGGAGCTGGATGCGGTGGCGGCCGCATTCACCTTTGACCGCAGCCCCACCGCCGCCATCACGGGCCAGACAGTGCCCCTGCTCAGCTCGGTGGAGGACCGGGGATGGCTGATGCGGAGCCGCTACGGCATCCAGGAGGTGGTGGTGTCCAACTTTGATGGCATGATGCGCATGGACTGGGAGGACTTTGTGGACCGGTATCTGGCGGAAGAACTGGGCGCGGTCCATGTGGTGGCCGGCCACGACTTCCACTTCGGCTATATGGGCAAGGGCAACCCCCGGCGCCTCCAGGAGAAGTGCGCCCAGTTGGGCATCGGATGTGACATCATCCCCAAGGTGGAGCAGGACGGCATCACCATCTCTTCCACCTACATCCGCACCCTGATCGCCCAGGGGGAGATGGAGCGGGCGGTCCAGTTCCTGGGGCATCCCCATGTCCTGACTCAGAAGGTGGCCCACGGCAAAAAAATCGGCAGCAGCACCCTGGGTTTTCCCACGGTGAACCTGCATATCCCGGAGGGAGTCATCGTGCCTGCCTTCGGCGTCTATACGACCAAAGTCTGCTTCGGGGGGGAGAGCCGTATCGCCGTTACCAACGTGGGGGTGCGCCCTACAGTGCAGGACGGAGACCGCCGGGTGACGGTGGAGGGCTTCATCTTGGACTTTGACGGGGACCTGTACGGTCAGACGATGCGGATGGAGTTCTATCACCGCCTGCGGGGGGAGCGGAAGTTTCCCTCTATGGAGGAGCTGGCGGAGGAGATCCGCAGGAACGCCCGGCAGACCCGGGAATATTTTCAGGAAAAGGCGGAGTATCAATAAGGAGAGGGGAAAAGAGGCCCCGCCGCGCCATAGGCGGCAGAAAATCAAAAATCGGATCGGGAGGGACTACGAATGCCCCATTCACAGGATACACGCCACATGCGGTACGAGACCCTGTATATCATGCTGCTGATCTTTGCCTCCGGGCTTTTCCTGGCGGGCGCGCTGCTGGATACCCCGGACAATATTGCACGGGGCCTGATCCGCATCGTGATGACGGAGGACCCCCTCATCACTGACTATGTCCGGCTGGCCGGCGTGGGGGCAGCCCTGATCAACTCCTCTGTAGTCACCGCCCTCTCGGTGCTGATCCTGCGCAGCTCTGGGGAACCGGCCAACGGCTTCACGCTGGTGGTGGTAGGATTGATGGCGGGGTTTTCCCTGTTTGGGAAGAACCCGGTCAACACCTGGCCCATCGTCCTGGGGACTTGGCTGTACGCCAAGAGCAGAAAGGAGCCCTTTGGAAAGTATGCGGCCGTGGCCCTGCTGTCCTCGGCCCTGGGGCCGGTCATCAGCTATATCATCCTGGACAACGGCTGGGGCACCCCGGTGCTTGGGGTGGCGACCGGCCTGATGATCGGCTTTGTAATGCCCTCCCTGTCCGCCTATACATACAAGATCCAGAACGGGATGAACCTGTACAATGTAGGGTTTGCCTGCGGGCTGATGGCCATGCTGCTGGTGTCTCTGATGAGCTCCTTCGGGGCGGAGCCGGAGGTCTCTTACCTCTGGGCCACAGGGTACAACGCTCTGTTCGGCGGGCTGCTGGGGACGATGTGCATAGCAGCCATCCTTGCCGGCCTGTTTTTCTGCAGGAAGCCGGTCTGGGCGGCCTGGGCGGGTTACCGCCGCCTGCTCCAGACCAGCGGCCGGGCCCCCAGCGACTATCTGCGCATGTTTGGCGCGGCGCCGGTGCTGATCAACATGGGGGTCAACGGGTTGATCGCAATGGGGGTGATCCTGCTTACCGGCGGGGACCTGAATGGGCCCACAGTGGGCGGGGTCCTGACTATCGTGGGCTTCTCTGCCTTTGGAAAGCATGCGGGCAACATCGTGCCCATCATGGCCGGTGTGGTCCTGGGCAGCTTCGTGATGCACTCCTCGGTCTCCAGCGGCGCCGTCCAGCTGGCCATGCTGTTCGGGACTACCCTGGCTCCCATCTCTGGCTACTTCGGCTGGCCCTACGGCGTGCTGGCGGGGTTCCTCCACTCGGCGGTAGTACTGTATGCGGGCACGCCGGTGGCCGGGCTGAACCTCTATAACAACGGCTTTTCCGGCGGCCTGCTGGCCATCATCCTGTATCCCACCATCGTGGCCATCGCCCGCCACCGCAAGCCGGTGATCACCGAGGCGGAGTACTTCGACCACATGGAGCACGACGAGCCGGAGACCCCGCCTCCAGTGCAGGACATGATCGAGGAGGAGGACTGAGGGAGCGCCCCGGCTGGAAAAAGAAAATGGATTTTCCATACAGAACTTCTTTACAGAGCGGGATGGGGAGTATATAATCATTCCGCGGCAGGGGGCGGCGCAGGTGTGCGCTCCGGCAAGACCGCACGGGACAACGTCATTTTGGAGGCTGCTATGGAAAAAGAGGTCATCATCTCCATCAAGGGGATGCAGAAATATGAGAACGCCGAACCGGACACCATCGAGCTGGTGACAGGGGGGCGTTTGGAGCGGGACGGCGAGAGCTTTACCCTGTCTTATCAGGAGAGCGCCGTCACCGGCATGGACGGGACCCTGACCACCTTCCAGATAGAGCCGGAGCGGGTGACCCTGCTCCGGGTGGGGGAGTACACCTCCCAAATGGTGTTTCAGGAGGGGCGGCGGCACATGTCCATGTACAACACCCCCTATGGCACCATGTCCATCGGGGTGAACACCCGGCATTTGACAGCTCAGGTGGGCGAGAGCGGCGGCGACATCGAGATCGATTATGCCATCGAGATCGACCACACGGTGGCGGGGCGAAATGTATTTCAGATCAAGATCAAGGAGGCGGCACCGGGCTGCAGCTTGAAGCAGTAGCGTGGTCAATCTCGATTGCGGGCGCTCCGCGCCCGCACCGCAGGGCGGGATTGACTCCCGCCCGAGGAATCAAAGAGCCCGGGATCCCGCCGCGGGCCGGCCCGCGGTGGGCGATCGACCACACGGTGGCGGGGCGAAATGTATTTCAGATCAAGATTAAGGAGGCAGCACCGGGCTGCAGCTTGAAGCAGTAGTGCGGCCCACTCCAGCGAGAAAGAATTATTGTAAGGTGTGATACGAGAGATGAGCAATATGATCCAGGCCGCGCGGGCTCAGGTCGCTGAGCTGACCCAGGCCGCGTACGAGAGGGCCGCTGCAGCAGGTGTGCTGACCGGCGGAGCAGAGGTGAAGGCCACCGTGGAGATCCCCAAAGACACCGCTCACGGGGACTATGCCTCCTCCTTCGCTATGGCGGGGGCCAAGGCCCTGCACATGGCCCCACGGGCCATTGCCCAGGCCATTGTGGACCACATGGACCTGACAGGGAGCTATTTCCAGAAGGTAGACATCGCCGGCCCCGGTTTTCTGAACTTTACTCTGGGGCCCAAGTGGTACGGCCAGGTCCTCGCCCAGGTGGAGCAGGAGGGGCCTGAGTACGGCTCCGGCAGCGAAGGAAAGGGCGAGCGGGTGATGGTGGAGTTCGTCTCCGCCAACCCCACCGGCCCCATGCACATGGGCAACGCCCGTGGCGGCGTACTGGGGGACACCCTGGCCAACGTGCTGAAGCGGGACGGCTGGGACACCTGGAAAGAATTTTATGTCAACGACGCCGGCAACCAGGTCCACAAATTCGCCATGTCCATCTACGCCCGCTGCATGCAGCTGACGGTGGGGGAGGAGAACTACCCCTTCCCGGAGGAGGGCTACCATGGGGACGACATCCGGGAGCTGGCCCGGGGCTTCCTGGCCCAGGCGGGAGAGTTTCCAGGCCAGACCTCTCAGGATGCGTGGGAGACCGCTATGGCGGAATATGGCCTGTCCGTCAACATCCCCAGGATGAAAGCGGACCTGAAAAAGTACGGCATCGAGTATGACCAGTGGTTCCTGGAGTCTGAACTGCACAACAGCGGCTATGTGGAGGAGACTGTACAGCTGCTCACCGACAAGGGCTGGACCTATGAGAAGGACGGGGCCCTGTGGCTGAACACCACCCAGCTGCTGAAGGAAAAGTTCATGCGGGAGGGGAAGAGCCAGGAGCAGGTGGACAAGCTGGACCTGAAGGACGACGTGCTCTGCCGGGCCAACGGCTTCTATACCTACTTTGCCGCCGATATCGCCTACCACCGCAACAAGCTGGAGGTGCGGGGGTTTGACAAGGCCATCAACATCTGGGGCGCCGACCACCACGGCCATGTGGCCCGGCTCCAGGCCGCCCTGGACGGGCTGGGCCTGGACGGCTCCCACCGGCTGGTGGTGGTGCTGATGCAGCTGGTCAACCTGATGCAGGACGGCAAGCCGGTGCGGATGTCCAAGCGCTCCGGCAAGGCGATCGCCCTCCACGACCTGCTGGACGAGATCTCAGTGGACGCGGCCCGGTACTTCTTCAACTCCCGGGCCAGCACCAGCCCCCTGGACTTTGACCTGGACCTGGCGGTGCGGGAGGACAGCGAGAACCCGGTGTACTATGTCCAGTATGCCCACGCCCGCATCTGCTCCTTGGTGTCCCGGCTGGCGGAGGAGGGGGCGGCGGTCCCCGCCGCTGCGGGGGTGGACGCCGGTGTGCTGAACGCCCCGGAGGAGCTGGCCCTTATCAAGGCTCTGTCCCAGTATCCGGAGGAGCTCCATCTGGCGGCTCGGGATTATGACCCCAGCCGCATTAACCGGTATCTGGTGTCCCTGGCCGGGGACTTCCACCGCTTCTACAACGCCTGCCGCATCAAGGGGGAGGAGCCCGGCGTGCTCTCCGCCCGGCTGAAGCTGGCGGACAGCGTGCGGGCCGTCCTGGCCAACGGCCTGGGTCTGCTGGGCGTCACCGCGCCGGAGAAGATGTAACGATCTGGACGTTGAGCCGGCCCTCAGCCCCCAGGGCTGAGGGCCGGCTTTTTCCAAACCATGAGAGAGGAACGTGATACCATGCCGCAGAAAAAAGGGGCCCTGGACCGGATCCGGGACAGACTCCAGGCCAACCGGAACCGGCTGACCTACGTCCTGCTGCTGCTGGGGGGCCTGCTGGGACTGGCGGGGTGGGCCCTGCTGCCGGAGGTGGTAGCCATCCACGCCCAGCAGGCGGCCAACATCGGGAAAAACACCATCCTGCTGGCGGACCTGGCCCTGACCTGGGGATTCACCGCCGCCTTCTGGGTCCGCCCTAGGGAGATCATCTATTTTGTAGCAGCATGTTTGGGGGCGTTCCTGTCTCTGAGCGTGCTCATCATCAATGTGATGCTCTGAAAGAGGTGGGGAACGGAATGACGCTGGAACAGCTGGAGGAGAAACTGAGGGGCAGAGAGCCGGGGCTGATGGACGCCTCGGGACAGTACGCAGTTCTGGTCCCTCTGGTGGAGCGGGAGGGGAAGCTGCATATCCTCTATGAGGTGCGCTCACAGGACATGCGCCGCCAGCCCGGGGAGGTCTGCTTTCCCGGAGGGCGGATAGAGGGAGATGAGACCCCGGAGGCCTGCGCCATCCGGGAGACGGAGGAAGAGCTGGGCATCCCCACAGCATCCATCACCGTTCTGGGACGGCTGGATTTTGTGGCCCACCGAGCCAATTTCATCATGTATCCGGTGCTGGCCAGGGTGGAGACGGCTGCGGCAGAGAGGATGGCCCTGAACCCGGCGGAGGTAGATCACACCTTTCTGGTGCCGCTGGAGCACATCGTGCACAATCCGCCGCTGGAGTACAGCTACGCCCTGGAGCCCCGCCCGCCGGCGGACTTCCCCTACCAGCTGATCGGCATCCCACGGGGATATCGGTGGCAGCAGGGGAAGGAGACGGTGCCCGTCTATCTGTGGCAGGGCCACGCCATCTGGGGGCTGACCGGGCGGATCACACAGCATCTGGCGGGCCTGCTGGGCGGAGAGATGGGATGAGCGGGGCGGAGCACCTGGGCCCCTACCTTCTGGAGGTAAAGGAGGGGGTCTTTCCCCTGGGGGGAGACAGCCTGGCCCTGGGGGCCTTCGCTACAGTGAAGCGGGGCTGGCGGGTGTGCGACCTGGGGACGGGGAGCGGCTGTCTGCTCCTGATGCTGGCGGCCCGGGAGGGGGGGCTCTCTCTCACGGGAGTGGAGCGGGAGGAGCGGGCAGCCCAGTGTGCCCGGGAGAACCTGGCCCACAGCGGCCTGGAGGGGACGGTCCTCCAGGCGGACTGGCGGCAGGTGACCCTGCCGGCTGGCGGGTTCGACCTGGTCATCTCCAATCCCCCCTACTTCCAGCCTGGACACGGCGGGGACGGGGGCGGGGCCCGGCAGGCCGACTGCTCCCTTGAGGAGCTGTGCCGCACCGCGGCCCGCCTGCTGAGAAACAGGGGGCGGTTCGCCTTGTGCCACCGGCCGGAGCGGCTGGCGGACCTGATGTGCGCCCTGCGGGGGAGCGGCCTGGAGCCCAAACGGATGCGGCTGCTGGCCCATGGGCCGGAGCATCCCCCCTCCTGTGTTCTGATGGAGGCGGTGCGCCGGGGGCGGCCCGGTCTGCGGATCGAACCGTGAGGGGCGCAGGTGCTCCCAACTGGAGTGCTGAAAAATTTCAGAAAAATTTTGGGCCCCATGCAATAAACGAGACCTCCCACGCATTATGTAGTTGAACGGCAAACAGATAAGCCCGAGATACAGCCGGACACAACATAAAATGACATTTGGGAGGAACATGAAATGAAACGGAACTGGAAGAGCCTGATGGTGAGCGGAACTGTACTGACGGTCCTGGCGGGAGCGCTGACTCTGCCTGCCCTGGCCTCCGTGGGCCAGCGGACGGCCGCCCTGCATTATCAGAACATCAAGGTGACGCTGGATGGCAGGACCCTGGATCTGACGGACAGCAGGGGCAACGAGGTGGAGCCCTTCACCATCGACGGGACGACCTATCTGCCGCTGGCTTCCATCAGCAAGGCGCTGGGAATGGACGTGCGGTGGGATGCCGACACCAACACTGTGATCCTGAACACCAAGGGCACCGGCACCACTGCCTCTGAGAGCTACATCGGGGTGGAACGTGCCAAGGAGATCGCCCTGAAGGATGCGGGGCTCTCTGCCTCCCAGGTCAGCTTTGTCCGGGCGGGGCTGGACTGGGATAACGGCCGCATGGAGTACGAGGTGGAGTTCTGGAAGGACAACGTGGAGTACGACTATGAGATCGACGCCTACACCGGCACCATCCTCCACAGCGACCGGGACATCGAGGGGTACAGCATCCCCGCCCAGTCCTCCGCCGACATCGGCGCCGACCGTGCCAAGGAGATCGCGCTGGACCACGCAGGTGTGTCCGCCTCCAAGGCCACCTTTGTGCGGGCCCATCTGGACTATGAGGACGGACGCCGGGTGTACGATGTGGAGTTTTACAGCGGCAGCAAGGAGTATGACTATGAGATCGATGCCGCCAGCGGCGATATCCTGAGCTGGGACTACGACGCCGAATACTATACAGGTCAGGCCGCCGGTCAGACCGGCAGCTACCTCAGTGAGGCGGAGGTCCGCCAGATCGTGGAGGACCGGGCGGGGGTCTCCGGGACCTTCCGGGAGCTGCATCTGGACCGGGACGATGGCCGCGTAGTCTACGAGGGCGAGATGCGGGACGGCTGGACCGAGTATGAGTTCACGCTGGACGCGGTGACCGGTACCATCCTGGAGTGGGACGTGGACCGGCACTGAGCATTGGTTTCATGACAGAACGGCAAGAGGCCGCCGCGGAGTTCCGCGGCGGCCTCTTTGGCTGAGCGGAGGCATGTCATATGGGAGGGGGCTGCTTTGAGCGGGAAAGGGGACGGAGAAAAAATGGGCGGCCCAGAGCTCCGTTCGGGGATAGAAAAAAGGCGGGTCCTGTGTTATAATGGCTCCATGGAAACAAACCGAGCCGCCCTGTCCCAGGGTGGGCGGCGGCGGAAAGGAGCATAAGGCATGGCAGGAACCCTCTATCTGGTCCCGACTCCCATCGGCAATCTGGGGGACATCTCCCCGCGGATGGCGGATACTTTGGCGCAGGCGGACTTCATTGCCGCAGAAGACACCCGGGTGACAGTGAAGCTCCTCAACCATCTGGGGTTGAAGAAGCCTATGGTCACCTACCACCGGCACAACACCGCAGCCAGCGGTCAGGCGGTGCTGGACCGCCTGCTGGCAGGGGAGAGCTGTGCCCTGGTCACGGACGCGGGGATGCCGGCCATCTCCGACCCGGGGGAGGAGATGGTGGCCCTGTGTGCCGCTGCCGGGGTCCCGGTGGTACCCATCCCGGGTCCCTGCGCCCTGGTCACGGCGCTGGCAGCCTCCGGCCAGCCCACCGGCCGCTTCACCTTTGAGGGCTTTTTGGCCATGAACAAGAAAAACCGCCGGGCCCACCTGGAGTCCCTGCGGGGGGAGGAGCGGACCATGATCTTCTACGAGGCCCCCCACAAGCTGGTTGCCACCCTCCGGGACTTGGCGGACACTTTTGGCCGGGAGCGGGAGATATCTCTGTGCCGGGAGCTGACCAAGCTCCATGAGGAGATCCGGCGCACCACTCTGGGGGAGGCGGCGGACTGGTATGGGGAGGAGACGCCCCGGGGAGAGTTCGTCCTGGTAGTCCGGGGTGCCCAGCCGGAGGAGGAGGGGGAATGCACTCTGGAGGACGGCCTGACCCTGGCGGAGCGGCTGCGGGAGGAGGAAGGGCTCTCCCTGCGGGACGCGGTGCGCCAGGCGGCCAAGGAGCTGGGGCTCTCACGGAATGAGCTCTACCGCCTGGCGGTGGAGCAGGAATAAAAACGGCCCCTGCCCGGGAAAGGGCAGGGGCCGTCTGCTGTGGGGGTCATGGTTTGCACTGGCCGCAGGGGGAATATCCCTGGGCGATCAGCTCCTCACGGCTGCCGGAAAAGGCCTGGCGGTTTTCCTCTTTCATGGAGGCGGCGCCGGAGCAGGAGGGGAGATGAAATTTTCCAGAGCTGGTGTTCAGGATGTACAGGGTGTCCTCCGGCTCCTTCTGGGTGCTGTCCTCTGGAAGAGCATCCCCCTCCAGGGAGCTGGCACCGGTAGCGTAGTCGATGGTGATGCCGGGCTGGTCATTATAGACATAGACGTTGAAGCAGATGCCCTCGCCCTGGTCCTCCACCGACTCGGCCTCCATCTGCACGCCCCGGGCCACCAGCTCAGTGCCCTGAAAGATGGGAGTGACCCGGTAGAGGACGTGGTTGCCGGTCTCCTGGACGTAATCCGCCACCATGTTTTCAAAGGGGAGCATCCCCTCCACGTTGAGATAGCGGGTGCCGGTGATGAGGTTCTGCTCATTGGCATTCTCACCGCTGAGCTGATAGCCGATGAGATGGCAGCGGTTGTACAGGTACTTGCCGTCCACGATGTCATATTTCACCGTCTGCCAGCCGCTGGGCTTGACTTGGCCGATGCTGTCCCGTTCCTCCGTGGGCATCAGGTCCAGACCGATGTTGGCATAGGCGGTGCCGCACCGGCCAAGCAGATCCAGGCTGCTGTAAGTCTCGAAAGAGTCGGTGGTGAAGTCCTCCTGGGAAAAGCCGGGCTGGTTGTCCTGGAGCACCACATAGGGTTCGCCGGAGAAGGGCGGGACGTCCTCGAGAGAGAAGGAGGAGGGCGCGGCCTGAAGGCGCTGGCCGCAGCCGGACAGCGCCGCGCAGAGCAGCAGGAAGAGGGGGATGAGATGGAGCGTACGTATTTTCATGGGCGGTAGACTTCCTTTGTGATTTTTTTATGGGAGGAGCCGGGAAATTCCTCCCGGCCCAACAGGGACCACCCCAGGGCGGCCGGGTCCAGGTCCAGAAACAGGTCCGCGGGGTAGCGGCGGTTCCAGTGATAGAGGACCATGGACTCTACCCGATCCAGGAAGGGGCGGATGGGCCGGTCCTCCAGAAAGCAGAACTCCCCCGGGGCGGCCTGGGCGAGAAAGTCCTCCGAGGTCAGGATGGAGCTGGAGAGGCCGTCCCGCAGGGAGGAGAAGAGGGAGCGGGAGCCGGGGGCCATCCACAGGGGGGAGCCGGCGCACGTCCAGAGCACGTCTTGGCAGAGCACCCGGTCCCGGCTGAGCCGGCGGCCATGGAACAGCAGGCCGCCCCGGGCATCGATGCAGGAGATCAGGATCATGGTCCACCCTCTTTCTTTGGAAACAGTACATTTGTTCTGGTGCGCCTGTTGATTGTAGCAGAGATGGGGCCAAAATTCCAGAGGAAAAGAAAAAATTTTTCTCCGTTCCGAGAAAAGGCGGCCCTCCCTAGGACCTTGTATCCGGGGCGTCCGATGTGGTATGATGGAGACGTCCGGTACATGATCAGGACTGGAAAGGAATGTTTGGATATGGAACTGGAAACAAAGGAACTTTTGGACCTCTCCCACACCCTGGCGGGGGAGTATCTGGCGGGATTTCAATACCCCTGGCAGGCCCTGGACGGGATCAAGGAGCTGATCCTGACCCTGGGGGCTGCGCTGCCGCCGGAGGAATATGACCAGCCCGCCCCCCAGGTCTGGGTGCATAAAACGGCGGTGGTGTTCCCCACAGCCTATCTGGGGGCGCCCTGCATCATTGGGCCTGAGACTGAGGTGCGCCACTGTGCGTTTATCCGGGGCTCGGCCCTGGTGGGGGCCCACTGCGTGGTGGGCAATTCCGTGGAGCTGAAAAACGTGATCCTGTTCGACAACGTGCAGACCCCCCACTACAACTATGTGGGAGACTCCATCCTGGGCTATAAGAGCCATATGGGTGCCGGCTCCATCACCTCCAACGTGAAGTCAGACAAGACGCTGGTGACAGTGAAGAACGGAGCAGAGCGGATTGAAACGGGCAGGAAAAAGTTCGGCGCTATCCTGGGCGACCATGTGGAGGTGGGCTGCAACTCCGTGCTGAATCCGGGGACCGTGGTGGGGCGGGGGAGCAGCATCTACCCGGTCTCCTGCGTCCGGGGTGCCATCCCGGCGGGCAGCATCGTCAAGACCGGGGGCGTGGTGGTCCAAAGGAGCTGAGTGCCGCGGGGGATGCGGAACAAGACAGAGGGCGCGGCGGGATCTGCCGCGCCCTCAAGCTGTTTGTGGGAGCCCTCTCTCCCACGGACCGGCGGCGGCGGAGACCAAAAGAAAAACGCCCCAAATCCTGGCTGGATCCAGAGCGTTTAAAAAACCGCATAAAATTTGTCTGCTGTTTCTATCTGGGCTGCTGGGGATCAAATCAGAACTGTCCGCACTCCTGGAGTGCCTTGATGCACTTGGGGCAGATATTCTTGCCGCGGAAAACGATGACATCCCGGGCGTCATCACAGAAAATGCAGGCGGGCTGATATTTTTTCAGAATGATGGACGGTCCATCCATATAGATCTCCAGGGAGTCTTTCTCCGCGATATCCAATGTACGGCGCAGTTCGATGGGAAGGACGATACGGCCCAGCTCATCGACCTTCCGGACAATGCCGGTAGATTTCAATGTGATCATTCCTTTCTTCCTTCTTCATGTCCCAGTCGTCAAAACGATCGATGCGGTTTCGCAGTCATAATGTACGATTTTGGAAACTAAACATTATTATACTACAAAGTGCGACTGTGTCAACCATAATTTGTGAAGATTCTGCAAAAAGTGTTCGGAAAGAGCAAAAAATGATGGGAAAACAGGGAAATCAGAAAAATGAACACCACGGCAGAGAATGGTTATCTTTTCCAGACATGTCCCGTATATATGATTTGAAGGGGGGACAGGGGTATGACGATGACGATCCTCTGGACGGGGATGGTGGTGCTCTCCATCCTGTGCGGACTGGCTACGGGGCAGTCGGCCCAGGTGGCCGCGGCGGCGGTGGAGGGGACCCAGGCGGCGGTGGAGCTGTGCCTGTCCATCGCGGGGATGCTGTGCCTGTGGACCGGGGTGATGGAGGTGATGCGGCGGTCCGGGCTGGCAGAAAAGCTGTCCCGGCTGCTTCGACCGATGCTCCGGCTGCTCTTTCCCCAGGTAGCCCGGGACCGGGAGACCATGGACAGCATCGCGGCCAATGTGTCGGCCAATTTGCTGGGGCTGGGCAACGCTGCCACCCCTCTGGGGCTGGAGGCCGCCCGGCGGATGAGCCGTTGCAGCCCCGGGGTGGCTTCCGATGCGCTGTGCATGCTGGTGGTGTGCAATACGGCCTCCATCCAACTGATCCCCACCACGGTGGCCACGGTGCGGGCTGGGGCAGGGAGCGCCGCTCCCTTTGACATCCTGCCTGCCGTTTGGCTGGCCTCCGGGCTGTCGGTAGGGGTAGGGGTGCTGGCCTGCAAGATATGCGCGCGGATATGGAGGGATTGACATGCTGGACCTGATGATGACCCTGGTGGTGCCGCTGACGCTGGGGCTGGTGGCGGTCTACGCCGCCTGCCGCCGGGTGGACGTTTACGATGCCCTGATCCAGGGAGCAGGGGAGGGACTGGGCACCTTGGCCCGTATCATCCCCAGCCTGGTGGGGCTGATGACGGCGGTGTATATGCTGCGGGCGTCGGGGGCGCTGGATCTGGCCGCTCAGGCCCTGGCTCCCCTGCTGGACCGGGTAGGGGTGCCGGCAGAGCTGCTCCCTCTGATGCTGGTGCGCCCCATCAGCGGGAGCGCCGCCCTGGGGGTGGGGGCGGAGCTCATCACCAGCAGCGGGCCGGACTCCTATGTGGGCCGGGTGGCGGCGGTGATGCTTGGGTCCACGGAGACCACCTTCTACACCATCGCGGTCTACTTCGGCGCAGTGGGCATCTCCCGGACCCGGTACGCGGTCCCCGCCGCCCTGTGCGCTGACCTTACCGGCTTTCTGGCGGCGGCCTGGGCGGTCCGGCTGTGCTTTGGAGGCGGATAAAGCTCTCACACGCCGCGTCAGGCGGCATGTGAGAGCTCTCTTACTATGGGGCGGACAGGAGAGTCAGGGGCGGCCCGTCCAATCGGATGACCCGGTCCGCCCGGTCCAGAACGGCAGGCTCATGGCTGACCAGGATGACAGGGGCGGCCAGCTCCCCCAGGGCGGATAGGATGCGGTCTGCCCGCTGAGGGTCCACCCCTGCAAAGGGCTCGTCCAGCAGATAGAGGGAACCGCCCAGGGCCAGCGTGCGGACCAGGGCCAGACGCCGTCCCATGCCGCCGGACAGATGGGCGGGATAGGTACGCTCTTCCCCTTCCAGCTCTGCCAGCCGCAGCCAGCGGGGGACCTCCACCCACCGGGGGCGGGGGAGCACGTCGGTAAGGTGCTGCTCCACGGTACGCCAGGGGAAGAGGCGGTCCTCCTGAAAGAGCAGGGCAGCGGAGCGGAGGGACAGGCCGGTGATCCGGCCGGAGATGGGGTGCTCCAGCCCGGCCAGAACCCGCAGCAGGGTGGTCTTGCCGCAGCCGGAGGGGCCGGACAGGGCGGTGATCCCCGTCTCAGGCAGGGTGAGGGAGAAGCGGTCCAGCACCCGCTTCTCTCCAAAGGTGACGGTGACCTCCTCCAAACAGATCATGGCGACCACCTCCTGTTTATCCGGTTCAGCAGAGCAGAGAGCAGTTTTTCCAGGGCAAGGGACAGAAGGAGGACAACCAGCGTCCAGGCAAACAGGGAGGGGGTCTCCAGATAGTCCCGGGCCTGGACGATCTGCGTGCCCACCGCCCAGGCGGGGCGGCAGAGCACCTCGGCGGCCACCCCGGACTTCCAGGCAAGGCCCAGAGAGGTGACCACTGCGCTGAGAAAGTAGGGCCGCACCGAAGGGAGATAGACCAGCCGGACGGTTTTGAGGCGGGAGAACCGGAGCGCTCCGGCCTGTTCCAGCAGCTTGGGGTCGGTCTCCCGGATGCCCCGGCTCACGTTCCCCCACACCACCGGCAGCACCATCAGGGCGGAGACCACCACAGGCACCAGACCACGGCGGGTCCACAGCAGGACGAAGAGGATGAAGGAGACCACTGGCACCGCCCGGATGACCCGGACGGCGGGGGAAAGGAGGACATCCGCCCATCGGCTGGCGCAGGTGAGGGCGGCGGTCAGCGCCCCCAGCAGAGTGCCGGCCAGCAGTCCGGCCAGGACCCGGACCAGGGAGAGCAGGGCGGTCTGCCAGAAACTGGGCACCCCCGCCAGCTGGATCAGCGTTCCCAGGACCGCGGCAGGGCCGGGAAGGATGAAGGACTGGCCCACAGCCAGGGCGGCCAGCTGCCACACCACCAGCCAGAAGGCCAGGGGAAGGAGGGGCCGCAGCAGACGGTCAGGGCAGATAGTACAGGCTGTCATAGGGGATGCTGCCGCCGATAGCGGCGGGGTCGGCGCGGTACAGGACCTCGTAGTAGGCCTGGACGGTGTCCTGCATCTCCTCCCCGGTGAGCAGGGTGAGATTGCACTGGGGGATGGCGGCCTCCGCGATCTGGGCGTTGGCGGTGATGCCGTATTTGGCCACCAGCTCCGCCGCCTCCGACCGGTTGCCCTCGTCAGACATGAAGGAGATGGAGTCACCGTACAGGTCCAGGAAAGCGTCCACGGCCTCAGGATGCTCCTCCACGAATTCCCTGCGGGCTACGATGCAGCCCATGGGCAGAGGGGTGGAGGAGACGGCATCCCACTCAGCGCTCAGGTCCAGGGCTTGGCGCACGCCGGGGTCCTTCATCAGCAGGGCAGTGGCGGCGGGGACGGGCAGCATGCACACGCCGTCCTCGGCGGAAAGCATGTTGGCAGTGACCTCCTGGGCGGTGAGCCACTGGATGGTCACATCCGCGGCGGGGTCCAGCCCGTTCTGGGTCAGCAGATAGTTGAGGATGTACTCCGGGTTGGCCCCCTGGCCGGTGGCGTAGATGGTTTTGCCCCGCAGGTCGGCCATGGACTGGATGGAGTCCCCCTTCTCCAGGATGTACAGCACACCCATCGTGTTCACTGCCAGCATCTGAATGGAGCCGTCGGTCTTGTGGTAGAAGTTGGAGGCCACATTGGTGGCCACAGCGGCGATGTCTGCCTCGCCGTTGGACAGCAGGGCGGTGGCCTCGCTGTTTTCCGTCACCACGACGGAACTGACGGAGATGGGGCTGTCAGCAGGAACGTGTTCCGGGGCGTAGTACTCCATCAGATAGGCAGCCCCTACACCGGTAGGGCCGGAAAGGACGGCCAGATCGATGGGGAGGACCTCATCGTTCGGGGCGGGGATGCCGGAAGAGGAGGTGCTGGAGCTGACGGAGGAGATGGCGCCGCCAGACTGGGAGGGTGCCTCTGCGGGACGGCAGCCCGAGGCAGAGAGGAGGAGCAGGGCGGACAGGAGCAGGGGCAGAAGCTTGGTTCGTTTCATGGCAGGATTCCTTTCTCAGATTTGGACGGATACACCTATTCTGGGCAGAGACGGATCGTTGACTGGATTTGTACACCGAAGGGGAAATTTTCTTACCCGGAGCCCCGGACACCCTCCAGAGCGGCCGGATCGGGGACGAGGATGGCCCGTCCCTCCCGCCGGATCAGGCCGGCCTGTTCCAAGTCCTGAAAGGCCCGATACACCGAGGCGCGGCTGATGCCCAGCTGGCGGGCCAGACCGGAGGCGGAGCACTCCACTGCGCCATAGGAGAGGCTGCTGAGCAGATAGCGGACCACCCGGCCCTCCGTATCCCCCACAGCCAGGGAACCCAGCCGGGCGTTGAGGAAGCGGATGCGGCCGGTGAGATAGGTCAGATAGTTCCGGCGCAGCAGGGCCTCCTCCCCCAGAAGGCGGTCCAGCAGCTCCTGGTCCAGCAGGAGGCAGCGGCAGATTCCCTGGGCGGTGAGGGTGGTGGCATAGTCGGGGGCGTCGTTGTAGAGGGCGGCGGCGCCGAAGAGATCCCCTGGCTCCAGGGTGCTGACGGTGAGGCTGCCCTTGGTCACCAGTACCCGTCCGGAGAGGAGCAGCCCCAGACAACGGCGGAAGCGGTCGGGGCGGTAGATCTCTGCGCCGGAGGAGAAGTCCTCCACCGAACAGCCGGACCGCGCCAGGACATCCCGGACCAGTGCCTCGGGACATGCCTGAAACAGGGGGCAGCGGAGGAGCAGATCCCACTGGTGCGGAGGGAGAGAGACAGGCATGGAGGTCAGCTCCTTTCTAAAACTGTCTCATTTGAGACGGTTTTATTGTAGAACAGCTGGAGGGAAATGTCAAGGGAAAGAGCATACGCCATGAAAACATGTAAGACCGGTATATGAGGAGGGGCGCGCACGGAAGGGAGAGGGAATTACCTGTATGGTAAAAACGCCTGGGGAGACAGACGCCCCTGTCTGCCTCCCCAGGCGTTTTTACCATATCGTTCCGCCCCAGGGGTCAGCCCTTGAGCAGATCCTTGAAATAGGTGTCTGCGTAGTGGATGGCGCCCACTGGGTTGTGGGCCAGCACCCGGTCTTTTACCACCAGGGTGGTAACCAGTGCTTTGGAGTATTGATAGAAGAGGGAGTCGTGGCCCACACAAAGCCCCAGACAAATATTGAATTGGGTGTCCTGGCTGTTGAGCAGCTCGGCCTGGGCAATGGGGTTGCACATGGCCTCAAACTGGCCGGGCTGGAGCTTGCACTCCTCCGGCACCCCGGCCCGGGACTTGTCCAGTCCGCCGGTCTTGCAGATGACGGACACCACCTGGAAGCCGTTATTCCGCAGGACCCGCTCCACCACAGCGGCCTCCTTCTTCAGTGCCGCACAGAAAGCCAGACCCAGCTTTTGATAGTGCATGGATCGGGAGAACTCCACGATCTCCTTCAGGCGGGGCCAGCGGCAGTAGCCAGCCGACTCGATGGCGGCGCTGGTGACAAAAAAGTCGTGGTTTTCCTCTGACCAGTAGCGCTCCAAAAGCCGGTCAAAGAACTCCGGGTCCCGCATGGGACAGTTCCGGGGCAGGTCCCCGCCCCCCTTCTGGCAGGAGCGGAGGGTACAGCTGGCGCAGGTGTACATACAACAGATCCTCCTTACAGTCTCTCATTCTTCGTCAGGCTGATACAGCTCCGGACGGAACACTCCGCTCTGGTCCCGGCACCAGGCGGTGCCTGGTTCGGAGTCCAGCAGAGGGATGATGTCCGGGTCGTAGTTGCACAGGGTGTTGAGGTGATAGATGCCGCTGCGGCCGGGGTCGTCCATATAGCTGTCGCTCTCATCTCCGGCGGTGAAGCGCCAGCCGCTATCCCAATTCTCGTCCCCCTCCTCCGGCTCCTCCCTGTAGCAGTAGCCCACCCGGCAGCCGTCCACCAGGATTCGGTCAGTGGCGAAGCAGCCCTGGGGGCCCTCCCCGTCATAGAGGTGCCGGAGCTCCCGCTGGGGGATGGCGAACTCCTTCTGGGGGCGGTCGGAGAGGACGCTGGGGCGGTCCACGTCCACCGTCTCCAGGTCCTCCTCGGGAAAGAGGTCCAGCAGCTCTCCGGCACTGTGGGAGAGCTTGAAGTCCATCTCCTCCTGATACAGAGGGAGGAGCTGATAGAAATTTACCTCATCGCCGCCGGAGAGGGGACAGACCGACGCCTCCTGGGGGAAAGCACCGGGGTTGACCAGCATGATGCCGTTGAAGCGGGTGTTTTCCGCAAAGGGGGAGCCGTCCGGGTTGGCAATGGTATGGCCCCAGCCCAGCCAGCTGTCCTCGTTGATGGGCAGGCGGGCCAGGATTTTCAGCCAGCGGATGGGCCAGTACCACGCCTCGCCCTCTTCGCCCACCTTCCAGTCGGGGGGCAGGCAGATAAACAGCTCAGCCCGCTCCAGCTTCTGGCCGGCCAGATCCTCCGGCACGTTCATGGCGTGGGCCCCCATGCCGTGGGTCATCAGGATATAGTAGTTCCGCTCCGGGCTTGGGGGGATGATGTAGATGTCCACATGGATATCGGGGGAGACGATCTCGTGGAACACGTTCTCCGACGATCCGAAATAGGTGTGGATATGCTGGTCCACGGTGTCCCAGTCCTCCTGGCCGTACACCTCGGGACAGCACTGCTTGGCGGCGATGTACTTCTGGCACTGGCGGATGAACTCAGGGGCATCCGGGTCCTGGGGGTCCAGCTCTGCCGCCCGCTGGAAGTGGGGCAGGGCCTCCTCTTCACGGTCCAGATAGAACAGGGCGTAGCCCAGCCGGTAGTGCCACAGGGGGTCCTCCTGTCCCTGGTCTGCGATGGACTCCAGAAGGGAGACGGACTTTTCCAGCGGCCCGGCCTCCTCGGGCCCGGCCAGGTTGTTGTAGGCCCGGGCCAGCTGGCAGGTGAGCTCATAGCCCCGCTCCGGCTGGGGGATGGCCTCGATGGCGTCGATGATCCGCTGATATTGGTCCTCCTCGTGCCAGCGCTGAAGCTGGCCGAGCAGTTCCGTATCCAGGTCCTCCATATTTGGAACCTCCTTCTTCTGACTCTGTCCGGCGCCGGATGTCAGGCCAGACTGGCCAGATAGGCGGCCGGGCCGCTCTCGTACAGGTCACCCCCGTGGGCGTCCAGGATAACGGTGAGGGGGAAGTCCTCCACCTCCAGACGGCGCACCGCCTCACAGCCCAGGTCCTCCCAGCAGATGACCTCCAGCTCCTTCACGCTGGCGGCCATCAGGGCCCCGGCACCACCCAGGGCGGCCAGGTAGACCGCCCCATTGCGGACCACCGCATCCTTCACGGCCTGGTCCCGCTTGCCCTTTCCGATCATGATGAGCTGGCCCAGGTCCAGCAGGCGGGGGGAGTAGGCGTCCATCCGGCCGCTGGTGGTGGGACCGGCGGAGCCGATGACCTGACCGGGGCGCTCCGGAGTGGGGCCCACATAGTAGACGGCGGAGCCCTCCACGGGGAAGGGCAGGGAACCCCCGGTGTCCAGCAGCTCCATCATCCGCTTGTGGGCGGCATCCCGGGCGGTGTAGACGGCCCCAGACAGGAGCACGGTGTCACCGGTCCGCAGGGGGGCGAGGTCCTCTCTTGTAACGGGGGTTCTGAGTTTATATTGCATGGAAATCCCTCCCAAATGGCTTGGTCGATATTTTAGATGGGTATTACAGATGATCCAGCAGAAAACGGTGGACCGTATCCGCAATCTCTTTGGGGCGCTGGCGGTATAGATCATGGGGGAGCTCAAACAGATGGAAAGAGGAGGTGGAAAAAGCAGAGAGATAATTCCTCGCACACATCCGCCATTCTTCTTTGGGAAGAGGAGTGCCTTTGCCGTTGGAAAGCAGAAACAGCGTGGGGACAGAGGCAGGCGGTCCCTCCTGACGTATCTGACGGATGCTGTGGGGAAGGGCTTTTGCCTCGTTGATCCAGACGATGCTGGCAAAGTTCCGACGGGCGGCGGGCACCAGGTCCTTCCGAACTGAGGCGGGACAACGCCTCAGCAGAGAGTGGGAAACGAGCTGGAAAAGTATGGCTCGCTTCCAGTCGGGGCGGCCCAGATGTTCCAGATGGCGCAGGACAGAGGAAAGATCCATGTTCTGATAGGCATCGGGAGTGGCGGGGTCCAGTCCCACAAGGGCGGAAATCTCCTCTGGATATTTAGAGGCCCAGTGCAGTGCCTCCAGAAACCCCATGCTGTGGGCCGCCAGCACCACTGGAAAAGGGTGCTTTAGTGCGGCCAATACCCTGCGGTACTCCTCCACCACGGTGTCCACATCCCGGGGGGCCTCGGTCAGATCACTGAATCCATAGCCGAATTTGGAGGGGATCAGGACGGAGTACCATTCTCTCAGGGCATCGGCCAGAGGGGCGTATTCCAGTCCGGGGAAGAGGATATTGGAGCCGGACAGAATCACAAGTGTGACCGGCCCTGATCCCACAGAGGATACCTGGAGGGCCCGGCCGCCTACAGCTACCATTTGCTCGTCCATGACAACACCTCCATGGGCGGTCAGAGCTGGGCGGAGGCCCGGCGGGTCACATGGCAGCTCACATTCACCGCCACGGGCAGGCCGGCCACGTGGGTGGGGGCGGTCTCGATGGACAGGCCCAAACAGGTGGTCCGGCCGCCGAAGCCCTGGGGGCCGATGCCCAGGGCATTGATCTCCTCCAGCAGCTCCTCCTCCAGCTGGGCATAGAAGGGGTCGGAGTTGGGCTGATCGATGGGGCGGAGCAGGGCATGCTTGGCCAGATAGGCCACCTTGTCAAAGGAGCCGCCGATGCCGATGCCCAGCACGATGGGGGGACAGGGGTTGGAGCCGGCCAGGCGCACCGTCTCCACCACGAATTTTTTCACGCCCTCCACCCCGTCAGCGGGCTTGAGCATCCCCAGGCGGCTCATGTTCTCCGAGCCGAAGCCCTTGGGAGCCACGGTGATCCGGCACCCGTCCCCAGGCACCAGCCGGAGGGTGATGGCGGCGGGGGTGTTGTCCTCTGTGTTCACCCGGCGCAGGGGATCACCCACGATGGACTTGCGCAGATAGCCCTCGCCGTAGCCCCGGCGGACCCCCTCGTGGACGGCCTGCTCAAAGTCGCCCTGGATGTGGACCTCCTGGCCCAGCTCCACAAACACACAGGCCATCCCCGTGTCCTGACAGACAGGCAGTTCTTCCCGCTCCGCAAGCTCCAGATTGTCCCACAGCAGGCCCAGGGTCTCTTTGGCAAGAGGCCAGGGCTCCTCCCGGCGGGTGCGGTCCAGGGCGGAGACGATGTCGGGGGGCAGGTGAGTGTTGGCTTGGATACACAGCTTTGCCACCGCGTCGGTGACGGCGGCGGCGGAAATGGTACGCATACAGACGCCCTCTTTCTTCGGGTTTTCTCCATTGTACCAAATTTCGCAGAGAGGGGAAAGGGCTGGACGAAAAAAATGCCCCGCCGCAGGCGGGGCATCCTGTTCTTGTGGTGTGAACGGGCGGGAAATTTGCAAAGAATGTCCGTAGCTGCGCTGACCAAAAGATCAAAAGTGGAAGGAAAATACGGCGTGAATGGTCTGGATAGGACCGGACCGGCCGGTATAGGAGGAGCCGCCATAGCTGGAGATAGAGGCAAATGGGTAGTGGAGCCAATGGGTCTGGTGGCGGAGAAAGACGCTCCAGGTGTCAGTATAGGACCACTGCTCCGGGCTGGAGAAGTGAATGTCAGAAGGCTGGGGCATCTGGCTGGCGTCCACCGTGTAGGCCAGGTAGCCCCGCAGATTTTCCGCCTGAGCGGGAATGGAGAAGGCTATCCAGGGATAATAGCGCAGGTGGCCGCCCAACCGCTCCAGCTCCATTCTGGTGGTGTCTATAAGTGGGTAGACATATGGATGCTCTTCCACATATTCCGCCGTCTCCCCGCCGGCCAGCCGGACCCGGGGAGAGGCACACCAGAGCTGTCCCTCCTCGTGCCATAAAAGCCGTCCGGCATAGTCTGTCGTAGGGTACTGGCCGGAAGGGGACACGGAGAACTGCTCCTGAAGACGGAGGCGGGGAAGGACTGAATACCGGAACCAGTGGATCTGCCGAACCTGTCCCTCCGGGAGAAAGATGAGCCAGGAGGACAGCTCTGCTATTCCGTCAGTCAGAGCTTGAGCAGGAAAGGGGGTGTCCGTCTCCGTCCCAGGCCCCTCTGGATCATACCAGAAGACCCCTGATACTGCCGAAGCGTCCGCACACCGCTCCAGTTCCGCGGCATCCAGTGCAGCGGCAATGTCCTCCGGCAGCCCCAGAGAGACCAGCTGGGCCTGGACAGCCGCCTGCTCCGGGGTGAGGAGCGCGGCAGGTTTGCCGGAAGTTGGGATATGTCCACTGACCCATAGCGCGATGGGCAGGGAGAGGAGGACGGCGGCAAAGCTACCCGCCAGGACAGTGCGGGAAGAGAGACGGACAGGGACAGGGGAGATGTGGTAACCAAATCCGGATAGAGTTTCGCTCTGACGATAGATACAGATCAGAAAACGGAGCTCCAGCAGGATCATGAAAATGGGCCGGCCATAGTAGAGCCACTCGTTGGTGATGGAGAGACCGAGCAGGCCAGGCTGAGAGGCGGGGACCAGCTGGTCCCACAGTGCCACAGCCAAGGCCAGCAGGTGGCAGAGAAGGCCCTGGCCCAGCCAGTCACGGGGCAGATTTTCTGTCCCGGAGGAGAGAAAGACTGCCCGGGCCCCCCGCCACAGGGCCAGCAGCACGAGCAGGGAGGCCCCTTGAAACAGCCAGGTCAGGGGCCCGGCCACAGCGGGAGACGGCGCAAGCACCGCCATCACAGGCGTG
>NZ_LN866274.1:1369155-1398127 GCF_001244495.1 Clostridium phoceensis
GGAGAGAAAGACTGCCCGGGTCCCCCGCCACAGGGCCAGCAGCATGAGCAGGGAGGCCCCTTGAAGCAGCCAGGTAAGGGTCCCGTCCACAGCGGGAGACGCCGCAAGCATCGCCATCACAGGCGTGGCTGCGAGCACGTCGAGGGCCATATGGGACGCCAGCAGAAGGGCGGACAACAGCCAGCCGAGACGGAACCAGCGGTTCTCAAGGCGGAGGGAGCGGTAGCCCAGATACACCAGGACAGCGCCCAGCAGCGGGAGGAGATATTGCAGATAGAAGAACTGGAACCGGAAAGTGAGCAGGGCCGTTCCCACTACGATACGGTCCATAGCGGGGCGCCACGGGGTGAAGCGCGGCAGCTCGGCGGGCGGGATCTGAGAGAGCTCCTCCATGATATGGCGGTCAAAGTCGTCTGTTCGCATCACAGCTCACCTCCCAGCAGATGTTGCAGCTTTTTCCGCAGGCGGTAGAGCCTGCCCTCCACCGCCCGCTCCGTCACCCCGAGCTCTGCCGCGATCTGGGCGGTGGACTGAAGGTAGTAATACTTGCGGTAAAACAGCAGATAGTCCCTCCGGCTCAGTGAGGAGAGCGCCCGGGACAGTTCGTTGGCCCGCTCCTGGCGGAGCAGGGCCTCCTCCGGGCCGGGGAGAGGGTCGGGGTGGTCCTCTTCCAATGATCGCGTGCGCGCCTCCTGCCGCCGGCGGGCCCGCAGCCGGTCATAGGCCGCGTTCCGGCAGAGCGCGGTGATCCAGGCGGCGGGAGAGGCGCGTCCGGGGTCATAGAGCAGGCGGCGTTCCCACAGCTTAGCCCGGACCTCAGCGAGGCAGTCCTCCCGGGCGTGGACGTCAGAGAGGATGCCCCGGACGATGTAGTCCATCATGGGGCCGTATTCCGACAGAAGGGGTTCCATGGCGGCGGGGTCGCCGTCACGGAGCCGCTCCAACCAGTTGACAGGGTCCAACCGACTCACCTCCCTGAGTTTTCTTCTATCTCAAGATACGCCGAAGGGGCGGAAATCCCACGAAAAAAGATGCGGCCCTCTCATGAAAGAGGGCCGCATCCGCTGACAGGGGAAAGGGCCGCCGCCAGCTCACTGATGGATACCGCGGTTCTGGTCGCCCTCGGGATTGACGCCGAACTCGTAGTCGTTGCCGGGGAGGATGGCGTTGAGCAGGATGCCCGCCAAGGCGGCGATGGCCAGGCCGGTGAGCGTGATGGAGGTGCCGGCCACGGTGAAGGTGATGCCGCTGGAGAAGCCCAGGCCGCACACCAGGATGACGGCGGCGATGATGAGGTTGCGGGACTTGGTCAGGTCCACGTTGTTCTCCACGATGTTGCGCACGCCGATGGCGGAGATCATGCCGTAGAGAATGAAGGACACGCCGCCCACGATGGCGGAGGGCATAGAGCCGATGATGTCGGCCATCTTGGGAATAAAGGAGAGCACGATGGCATAGACGGCCGCCAGACGGATGACCCGGGGGTCATGGACCTTGGACAGGACCAGGACGCCGGTATTCTCGCCATATGTGGTGTTGGCGGGGCCGCCGAACATGCCGGCCAGGGAGGTGGCGATGCCATCGCCCACCAGGGTGCGGTGCAGGCCGGGCTCCTGAATGAAGTTCTGCCCCACGGTGGCGGAGATGGCGGACATGTCGCCGATGTGCTCCATCATGGTGGCCAGGGCGATGGGGGCCATCACCAGGATAGCGGTGAGGTCAAACTTGGCCATCTGGAAGGGGGGCAGGCCCAGGATGCTGGCCTCGCGCACGGCGGTGAAATCGATGAGGGGGATGGCCTCTCCTGCGGCGTTCAGCACAGTGACGCCGCAGGCGTTCATGATGAGGGCGGCGATATAGGAGACCACCACGCCCATCAGAATGGGGATGATCTTGAACATCCCCTTCCCCCAGATGTTGAAGATGATGATGGTGGCCAGGGCGATCAGGGCCAAAGGCCAGCAGGTGGAGGCGTTGCTCACCGCAGAGGGGGCCAGGGTCAGGCCAATGCACACGATGATGGGGCCGGTGACCACCGGGGGCAGGAAGCGCATGACCTTCTTCACGCCCACCAGGCGGATGACCAGGGCCAGCGCCAGGTAGAGCAGGCCGGCAACCACGATGCCGCCGCAGGTATAGGCCAGCTTATCCTGGGGAGACATGTCCGCATAGATGCCGGTGTTCAGGTTGGCCATGGTGCTGAAGCCGCCCAGGAAGGCAAAGGAGGAGCCCAGAAAGGCAGGCACCCTGAATTTGGTGCACACATGGAAGAACAGGGTGCCGATGCCGGCAAAGAACAGAGTGGTCTGGATGTCCAGGGGCAGACCGTACTGCTGGACCAGGATGGGGACCAGGATGGTAGCGCCGAACATGGCGAACATGTGCTGGAGGCCCAGCACCAGCATCTTGGGGGTGCCCAGCTTCCGGGCGTCGCGGATGGGTTCGTTTGGATTCATGGATAAAACTCCCTTCTCACTTTCTCTGACACACAAAAAAAGACAATCACACCGGTGATTGCCCGCCTGCGGAACAGAAGAGAGGCCCCCAAACCCGATACAGCGACCCGTACAGCACGGTCATGGACCTCTCCTCCCTTCCATTTCCGAACAATCATACCAGAAGAGCGGGAGACACGCAAGTCTTATTGCCGAATTTCGTCTTTTTTTCCGGAATCACCAAAGGAGGGCCCGGGTGGGGGAACAGGTTGGAGGTTGTGTTGATTGACAACGTATGGGGGATACGATACAATAAAAACGATTTTTTTCTTGGGGCGGCGGGCTATCCGGCCCGGGACCGCCTGACAGATTTGAAAAAGGAGCGTCTGCCCGTGAAAAAGCCCTTTGTCACCCTGGAGCAGCTCCAGGCCATCACAGAGCAGTATCCCACCCCATTCCACCTGTACGACGAAAAGGGAATCCGGGAGAATGCCCGCCGCCTGTACCAGGCTTTCTCCTGGAACCCCGGCTACCGGGAGTTCTTCGCCGTCAAGGCCACCCCAAACCCCCAGATCTTGAAGATCCTGCGGGAGGAGGGATGTGGCGTGGACTGCTCCTCCCTCACCGAGCTGATGATGTCCGACCGCTGCGGCTTCCGGGGAGAGGAGATCATGTTCTCATCCAACGACACCCCGGCGGAGGAGTTTGCCCTGGCCTCCCAACTGGGGGCCACCATCAACCTGGACGACATCACCCACATCGACTTTCTAAAGGACACCATCGGATCCATTCCCAAGCGGATCTCCTGCCGATACAACCCAGGCGGGACCTTCACTCTGGGGGAGTCTGAGGAGGGCTTCCAGGTCATGGACAACCCGGGGGACGCCAAGTACGGCATGACCCGGGAGCAGCTGACCCAGGCTTTCCGCCGGCTGAAGGAGCTG
This sequence comes from Clostridium phoceensis, assembly GCF_001244495.1. Taxonomy (NCBI): domain Bacteria; kingdom Bacillati; phylum Bacillota; class Clostridia; order Eubacteriales; family Clostridiaceae; genus Clostridium; species Clostridium phoceensis. The sequence goes on from NZ_LN866274.1 coordinate 1,372,535, forward strand.
GGGGCGGAGGAGTTCGGCATCCACGCCTTCCTGGCCTCCAACACCCTGTCCAACGACTATTACCCCGCCCTGGCCCGGATTCTGTTCCGGGTGGCTGTGGAGCTGAAGGAAGAGACAGGCTGTCACATCACCTTCATCAACCTGTCCGGCGGCGTAGGGGTGCCCTACCGCCCGGAGCAGCCCGCCAACGACATCGCCGTTATCGGGGAGGGGGTGCGCCGCGCCTATGAGGAGGTGCTGGTCCCCGCCGGGATGGGGGATGTGGCCATCTGCACCGAGCTGGGCCGCTTCCTGCTGGCACCCTACGGCTGTCTGGTCACCCGGGCCACCCACGAGAAGCACATCTACAAGGAGTACATCGGGGTGGACGCCTGCGCAGCCAACCTGATGCGGCCCGCCATGTATGGGGCCTACCACCACATCACCGTCATGGGTAAGGAGGACGCCCCCTGCGACCACAAGTACGACGTTACCGGGGCCCTGTGCGAGAACAACGACAAATTTGCGGTGGACCGGATGCTGCCCAAGATCGACATGGGCGATCTGCTGGTCATCCACGACACCGGTGCCCATGGACACGCCATGGGCTACCAGTATAACGGCCGGCTGCGCTCCGCTGAGGTGCTGCTGTGCCAGGACGGCTCCACCCGCCTGATCCGCCGGGCGGAGACCCCGGAGGACTACTTTTCCACCGCAGTGTGGGAGTGAGCTCCCCAGACCACAGATCGAGAGACAGGACCGCCGCGCGTGCCGCGGCGGTCCTGTATTTGAGTGCTTCTTGTTGAGGTGATTTTGTTGCATATCCTGACTGAACTCAGCCTGATCTTTGCCCTGTGCCTGGCGGGGGAGGGGATCGCCGCCCTGCTTCCGGTGGCCTTCCCCGCCAGCGTCATCAGCATGCTGCTGCTCATGGCCCTGCTCTTGACCGGCGTGGTCAAGGAGCGGCGGATCCAGACAGTCTCCCGCTTCCTGGTGACCAACATGGGGCTGTTTTTCATCCCCTCCTTAGTAGGGACCATGGAATATGTAGAGGTCCTGAGGGCCCAGGCCCTGCCCTTTCTGGCCGTTACCTTTCTGACTACGCCGGTGGTCTATCTGGCGGCCGCCTGGACGGTCCAGCTGCTGATGCGGCGGAGCAGAAAGGAGGCAGGGCGTCATGTTTGAAGCGGTGACTTCCTCCCCGTTTTTCGGGTTAGCCCTCACCCTGGGGTGCTGGTGCCTGGGGGTGGAGCTCCAGAGACGGACAGGACTGCTGATCTGTAACCCAGTGCTGGTGGCCTCCCTGCTGGTGATCGGGGCGCTGACAGTATTACGCGTCCCCCTGGAGTGCTACAATGCCGGCGGCGGGCTGGTAAAGCTGATGCTGGGCCCGGCCACCGCGGTGCTGGCCCTGAATATCTATCAACAGCGGCAGGTGCTGCGGGAACACTTTCTCCCCGTGTTGGCAGGGTGTCTGGCGGGCAGCGCCGCCAGCATGGGCTCCGTGCTGCTGCTGTGCCGGCTGTTCCGCGCCGAGGAGATGCTTGCTGCCTCCATGCTGCCTAAGAGTGTCACCACAGCCATCGCGCTGGGCATCTCGGAGAGCGGGGGAGGCATCCCCGGCATCACCGCGGCCGCCGTGGTCATCACGGGAGTGGAAGGAGCCATGCTGGCTCCTCTGTTTGCCAGATGCTTCCGCATCACCGACCCGGTGGCGGAGGGGGTAGCCATAGGCGCCAGCAGCCACGCCGTGGGTACCTCCAAGGCCCTAGAGATCGGCCCCCTCCAGGGGGCCATGAGTTCCATCGCCATCTGCGTGTGTGGGATCTTCACCTCAGTGCTGGCGCTGTTCTTCTGAAGGAGGCAGCGGAGCTGGACACAGAGAGGATAGATAAGAAAGCACAGAAGGCCGCCGGCATCGCCGGCGGCCTTCTGCTGTTTATTTGCCTTGAGATCAGTCCAGTACGATATAGTCCAGGGAGACATAGCCGATAGCGGCCTGGCCGGACTGGGTGAGGTAGGAGACGTGGAGCCAGCCGTCTTCCGGCGGAGCGAGGAGGATGACCCTGCCTCCTTCCCGCAGATAGCCCACCACAGAGTGGGAGGTGCTGGGGCCGGAACGGACGTTCAGGCCGTTCTCCGCCCCGCGGACGGTGCCGGCGGAGGCGGCGGTGTCGCAGAGGACCACAGCGCTGGTGCAGGCGTCCCCGCAGGAGGCGGTAATGGTGACGCTCACCTGCCCGCCGGTGGTGTTCAGGTTGGTGATGGTGCCGTCGCTGGTGACTGGCGCCACAGTGGGCACGGTGCTGGTCCAGACGACGGTGCCGGCGGCTCCCTCAGGGGAGAGCGTGGGGGTGAAGTGATAGCTGGAGCCGGCCTGGAGGGTCAGTTCGCCGGTGTCCAGGGTGATGCCCTCCACGGGGACAGCGGGCTCCTCCGGCTGGCTGGTCTGTCCCGGGTCCTCCGGCTGGTCCGGATCAGCAGTTTGGCCCGGGCCCTCTGCCTGGCCGGGGTCGGCGGTGCCGCCCGGCTGAGGGTCCTCCTCCGGCTGGACCAGGTCGCCGGGGTCCAGATCGGCAGGAGGCGTATAGTTGGACAGCTTATACAGCAGAGCGGCCATCTCAGCGCGGGTGAGGAAAGCCTGAGGATTCAGGTTGCCGTCGGTGTCGCCGCCCACGATCTGATAGGCCACCAGGGTGGCAGCGTGCTGGGCAGCCCAGTCGGAGAGGGAGGCGCGGTCGCCGAACTGATCCAGAACGGTGAGAGCGCCGGGCTGGCAGGTGATGCCCAGGAGAGGCAGGGCCTGGTTCAGAATGGTGAAAGCCTGCTCCCGGGTGACATCAGAGGCGGGAGCCAGGGTGCCATCCCCCACGCCGGTGGCCAGACCGTTGGCCTGGGCCCAGGACACAGCGGTGTAGTAGTAGTCGGAGGGGGATACGTCAGTAAAGGAGGCGGGGGAGGTGACGGCCGGCTTACCCGCCGCGCCGTAGAGCATCAGCAGAAAGTCGCCCCGGCGGATGTGCAGGTCAGGGCCGAACTCAGTGTCCGAGATGCCGCCCACCAGGCCGTTGGCATAGCAGTAGTCCACGGCGGTGTAGGCCCAGTGCCCCTCGGGCACGTCCTCGTGGGAGTTCTCCAGGGAGACCATGATGGTCTGGCTCTGCCCGCCGGCAGAGGCGGTGAGGGTTCCGGAGGCGCCCCCGGGACCCTCAGCGGTGAACAGTCCGTCCTCGGTGATGGAGCCGATGCTGCCCTCCACCGTCCAGGAGATGGCTCCCACGTCCCGCATGGCAGCCCGGGACCAGTAGGTACCCTGGGCAGTGAGCTGGACCTGGTCTCCAGGCTCCAGGGTGAGGGAGGTGAGGGCGTCGGTGCTGTTCTCCCGGGAGACGGTGAGGCCGGTGAGATGGTCCACTACGTGGATCTGGGCGGTGCCCTCCACATCCAGATCCGGGGACCAGAGCTCCAGGGTATCGGTGCCCGCGTCACTGCCGGCGGTGTAGATGTTGTCCTCCACCCGGCCCAGGTCGTCCAGGGAGGAGATCTCCACCTCGCCTGGGTCATCCCGAAGGATGTTCAGACCGCTGTCCAGCACGGCCGTCTCCCCCAGGTCCACAGAGGTGCCGGTGAGGACCACCAGCCCGTCATTTTTCAGCACCAGCCGGTCCGGATCGCCGTCACCCTCATCCCGGGAGACCAGGAGCAGGTAGGTGGCGCAGGCCCGGGGCTTGCCATCGGAGGGGATGTTGACGATGGAGGGGCCCTCTTGGCCGGGGACCCAGACACTGATGGCGGTGGAGCCGCCGCCGTCCAGGTTGACCGCCCAGACGCAGCCCTGGGAGAGCATCTCCTCCGCCAGATCCAGCTGGCTCAGTCCGCCGGAGTAGCCGCTCCTGCGGCCGTCCACAGCGTACAGGACCAGGGTGCCGTCCTCCCGCACGCCCAGGGCGGAGCGGGGGTCGCGGCCCTTTTCCACATAGGTCCAGGCAGTGGAGTCAGTGATCTGTCCGTCCCGGACCATCACATCGCCCACGCCGCTGGCCCACTGGGCGTCCTCGAGGGTGGAGGAGGTGCAGTCGGTGCGGAGGGTGACCCGGTCGCCCACCTGGAAGCTCTGGAATACGGACTCCAGGCCGCCGGCGTCGGCGGCAGTCAATATGTACTCGTTCTCGCCAATGACCACTGAGGTGTCGGTGCGGAGCAGCTCAGTGACCTCCAATTCCAGACGGCCGGAGACGGAGAGGGTGTCGTCGGGATCGGTCAGCTCCATGCGCACCATCCAGCCGGGGGTGCTGGTGTGGGTGGAGACGGTGGAAAAATCATAGTTGAACAGGTAGAGCCCGCCGGAGTCGGCCCGGTATTTGTTCAGGTGGGTCAGAACGGTCTGGCCTCCGGTGGACTCGTTGGTGAGGGTGAGGGTGACCTGGGGCTGCTCTACCAGCTCCACCTCACCATCGGTGATGACCACGGCGGCCTCGGCCTCCGGGCTGGATTTATAAATGCCGTCCTCAATGGAGATACCCAGAGGCACGCCGGTGGAGGGAGCAAAGAAGTCGGTATTGATGGCGCCCAGCACGTGGTAGCCCAGGCTCTGGGCATAGCTGACCGCCAGATTGATGGAGCCGGCCCCGTAGGCGGTGCCGGATGCCTGGAGGAAGATGGGCTCCACCTCCCGGCTGTCCGGAGAGAGTTCCAGGGAGAAGCTCTCCACCCGGCCCGCGGCGGAGTGGCTGGTGATGGTGTTGGAATAGGTCAGGCCGTCAGCCAGCTCCCGGGTGGTGCGCAGCTGGGGGGAGCCTGCGGCGGCGTAGGCCGAGGGCAGTGCCAGCAGCAGCGCCAGCGTCAAGGCGGTGAGGCGGCGGGCAGCTTGGGTGAAATGACGATGTTTCATGGATACTCCTTTTCACATGGTTAGGACAGGTGGTGGGGACAGCAAAACTAATTCCTTATTATAGCAGTGGAGCAGGGCACTTTCAATGGAAAAAAGTGTACAGATTTCGGAAAAATGTGAACATCCTATGAACACACGGGCCAACGGTTGAAAAAGTCGGAGGGGTGGTGTAAAATAAAACGATTTTATTGGGGATCCATAGGAGGTGGCGCGATGGAGGAGCGGCAGGACCATGCCACACGGACCATCAGCATCGTGATGATCATCGCCCTGGTGGGCAAGGTGCTGGGGCTGTACCGGGACCATCTGCTGGCGGTTTACTACGGGACGGGGATGGCGGCTAACGCCTTCAATACAGCCAGCCGGATCCCCAGGGTGTTTTTTGACGCGGTGTTCGCCTCCGCTATCTCGGCCTGCTTTATCCCGGTGTTCAGCGAGTATCTCACCCGGAAGGGGCGGGAGCCGGCCTTCCGCTTCGCGGGCTGCTTCATCACCGTGATGGGGCTGCTCTCTGCGGTCCTGTCGGTGCTGGGCATCCTGTTCGCGGGGCCCCTGGTCAGCCTGTTTGCCGACGGATATGATGCCCAGACGGCGGAGCTGGCCGTCTCCCTCACCCGGGTGATGTTCCCCACGGTGCTGTTCACCGGGGTGGCCTTCTCCTTTGTGGGAGTGCTCCAGTCCCTGGGGGAGTTCAATGTCCCTGCCCTGATCAGCGTGGTGTCCAACCTGGTCATCATTCTCTATTACCTGACGCTGGACCAGCAGTTCGGCATCTACGGCCTGGCCGTTGCCTTTCTGGTGGGCTGGTTCCTCCAGGCGGCGGTCCAGGTGCCCTCACTGCGCCGGCTGGGCTTCCGCTACCGGCCGGGGCTGGAGCTGCGCTCCGAGGGGATGCGGAAGGTCTTTGCCCTGATGCTGCCAGTGATGGTCTCCACCTGGGTGCAGCCCATCAACCTGACTATCAACTCCAAGTTCGGGTCCCGACTGTACGAGGGGGCCGGAGTGTCCGCCATCGAGTTTTCCACCAACTTGTATCTGGTGATCGCCGGGGTGTTCGTCCTGTCCGTCACCAATGTGATCTTTCCCAAGCTGTCCCGCCTCACCGGCCGGGAGCAGGAGGGGGAGTTCCGGGAGACGCTGCGGACCACCCTGCACGGCTGTCTGTTCTTCGTCCTGCCCATGTCGGCGGGGTTGATGGTGCTCTCCCGCCCGCTGATCTCCTTTATTTATGGAGGAGGCGCTTTTGATGATTTTTCCGTCTCCATCACCTCCCAGGGACTGTTCTGGGTCTCGCTGGGGATGACGGGATACGCGGTCCAGAATATCCTCAGCCGGGCCTACTTCGCCCGGCAGAAGGGGAAGGTGCCCCTGGCGGCCGGTGCGGCCTCCATCCTGGTCAATGTCCTGCTGTGCATGGCGCTGGCCCAGAGGATGGGGGTGGCTGGTCTGGCCCTCTCCTCCGCTGTATCCTCCACCGTCTACGCCCTGTTGCTGGACATCCCCCTGGAGCTGCGGGGGGAGGGGGTCCTCAGCCGAAGTTTCCTGCTGGACCTGGGGAAGATGGCGCTGGCCACCGCGCTGATGGCGGTGGGCGCCTGGGCGGTGGCCGGCCTGACAGAGGGCCTGCTGCCCGGCAAGGCGGGGGAGCTGCTCACCCTGGGGGCTTCGGCGGCGGCTGGTGTGGCCGTCTACTTCCCGGCGGCGGTGCTGCTGAGATTGGACGAGGGGCAGCTGGCCCTGAAGATGGTGAAACGAGTGTGGAAACGAGGCTGATGCAATGAATCGAGCGATAGAGATCTGGAACAGCAGCATACTGGGGCGGGTGCTCACCGCCATCTGTCTGTGGTTCAGCGGACAGTGGCAGAGAAGTCGGGTGGTCCGGGCCTTCGTGGCCCCAATGGCGGGCCGGCAGGCGGCGGAATCCAGTGTCTTTTTCCGACTGTGGGACCTGATCCGGGGCGGGCTGTGCGCCCTGTACCGCAGGCTGGGACTGGAGCGCCTGTTCGGGGGGAGCATCTTTTTGTGCCTGACCCTCTGGTGTTCTGCGGCGGTGGTGCTGGCCCCCCTGCTGCCCACTATGGCGGTACTGGCTCTGGCGGCGGTGGCCTTCTCCTCCCTGGCACTGAATCTGGTCCGGGACCGGGCACGGCCCCTGGCCTACTCCCCGGTCAACCGGTATATCCTGCTGTACGCGGCGGTGTATCTGGCGGCCACGGCCACCTCCGTCACGCCCCGGCAGAGCCTGTTCCCCGGCCTGCTGATGGTCTTTTTCATGGTCTTCGCCTTGGTGGTGGAGAACGCCGTGGACAGCTGGGAGCGGGCGGAACAGCTGGTGTTTCTCATGGTGCTGGCGGGAGGCGTGGTGGCTCTGCTGGGCGTGGGCCAGTATGTGCTGGGCGCCACGGGGGATGCCGCCTGGGTGGACAGCGACATGTTCTCCTCGGTCACCATCCGGGTCTACTCCACCCTCCAGAACCCCAATGTGCTGGCCGAGTATCTGATTTTGATGATCTCCCTGGGCGGGGCGGCCCTGCTCACCGCCAAGGGGACCGGGAAACGGCTGGTGCTGCTGGCCTGCTGCGGGGTGATGTGCCTGTGCATGGTGCTCACCATGTCCCGCGGCGGCTGGCTTGGCCTGCTGATCGCGGGGATGATCTTTTTGGTGCTCCTCAACCCCCGGGTGCTGGTGCTGGCGCCGGTGGTGCTCCCAGTGGCGCTGGTGGCCCTCTACTTTGTGCTGCCGGATACCGTCATCAGCCGCTTCACCAGCATCGGAAACCTGGAGGACACCTCCACGTCCTACCGGGTGTCTATCTGGATGGGCACCATAGCCATGCTGAAGGACTACTGGCTGTGCGGCATCGGGCCGGGCACCGGGGCTTTCAATCTGGTCTACCCGGCATACAGCTACAACGCAGCCAATGCTCAGCACGCCCATAACCTCTTTTTGCAGATCATGTCGGACGGCGGCGTGGTGGCCCTGGTGGTGTTCCTGCTGATCATCTTCATTTTCTGCCGGGTGATCTGCTCGGCACTCTCCCGGAACCGGAGCTGGCGGGCCCGGTGCTATCTGGCCGGCGCCATCGGCGGCGTGGGCGGGTTCATGGCCCAGAGCATGACCGACTACACATTTTATAACTACAGGGTGGCCCTGCTCTTCTTCGCGGTGCTGGCCCTGGGAGCCAGCTTTGCCCGGCTGGCGGAACAGGAGGTGGAGGACCGGTGAATACCATTTTACAGGTCATCAGTGACACCAATATCGGCGGCGGCGGCCGCAGCCTGCTCAACTATCTGAGCTGTCAGGACCGCAGCCAGTTCCAGTCCCAGGTGGTGCTCCCACGGGGCAGCGCCCTGAAAGGACCTGTAGAGGCGCTGGGGGTGCCGGTCCATGAGATCGACGCCATGGCGGACCGGTCCATGGATCTGTCGGCGGTGGCTCCCCTGCGCCGGGTCATCCGGGCGGTGGACCCGGATCTGGTCCACACCCACGGTTCCATGTCCGCACGGATGGCTGCCCGGCTGTGCGGCAAAAAGGTGATCTACACCAAGCACTGTGTCTTCCCCCTGGGGCGGGTGATGGGAAGCCCGGTGGGCCGTCTGGCGGGCCATGTGCTGGATGCCTGCCTGTCCGACGGGGCCATCGCAGTGAGCCCATCGGTGCGGGAGCTGCTGCTCCAGTCCGGCGTACCGGATCGGAAGATCCACGTGCTCTTCAACGGTGTGGCTCCCCTGGAGGCCCCTACGGAGGAGGAGCGGACCGCACTGCGGGCGGAGTACGGCTTTGGGCCGGAGGACTTCGTGGTGGGCATCCTGGCCCGGGTGGAGGAGTACAAGGGGCACAGCGTGCTGCTGGATGCGGCGGAGCAGCTGCTCAGTCAGGGCCGCCGGGTGAAGGTGCTGGTGGCCGGAGAGGGTAGCGCCGAGGCTGCCCTGCGGCTGCGGGCGGTGTCCTTCCCCCAGGGGACAGTGTTTTTTGCCGGCTTTATTGAGCGGGTGGAGCGGGCCCTGTGGGCCATGGACGCTCAGATCAACGCCTCCACCGAGAGCGAGGGGACCAGCCTCTCCCTGCTGGAGGGCATGAGCTTCGGCCTGCCCGCCGTGGTCAGCGATATCGGGGGCAACCCCCTGCTGATCCAGGACGGAGAGAACGGCCTGGTCTTCCCCAACCGGGACAGCCAGGCCCTGGCCGGCTGTGTGGCACGGCTGATGGATGACCCCGCCCTGTTGCGCAGGCTGGGAGAGGGGGCCAAACGGTCCTTTGAAGAAAACTATACCGGCGAGATCTTTGCCAAGCATGTGGAGGACGTCTACCGGGACGTCCTGAAAGGAGTATCTCATGGAACCAAATAAGCCGAAATTCCGCTTCCGACTGAACCTGTTTGACAGCATCGTCCTTGTACTGGCCCTGGCGGTGGGGGCATTCCTGGTGTGGAGCGCCATAAAGCCGGCGGCCGCACCGGCGGAAGGGGCCGTTTCCGCGGCAGGGACGGTGCAGTACACCATCCGATTTCAGAAGATGATCCAGGGAGCCAGCGAGCGGATCAAGCCCGGGGACCAGCTGGTGGACACCGTGAAGAACTACGAGCTGGGCACAGTGGTGTCTGTGGAGACAGTGCCGGCCCAGGCTCTGATCCAGGATCACGAGGACAAGGCCTTTGTCCTCGCCGGGATCGAGGGTTACGAGGACGCTTTGGTGACAGTGGAGGCCCCCTATACCGAGGGAGAGGACTCCCTCCTGCTGGGCGGAGGCTTCAAGCTGCGGGTGGGCGTGACCGCCTATGTCCGGGGCTCCGGCTATATGGGCAGCGGGCCCGTGGTTTCCATTGAGAGGGGGGAGCAGGGATGAAAAAGATCATCGACCGCAACGGCCGCCTGTTCGGCTTCATCAGCGTCATCGACCTGCTGGTCATCGTAGTGGTGGCGGTGATGGGCTTTGCCCTGTACACCAAGAACACCCAGATGGCCATCACCAGCACCAACACGGCGGACCAGACCATCACCTACCAGATCCTGGCCAGTGGGATACGGACCTATGTGGCCGAAGCAGTGCGGGAGGGCGACCAGCTCTTTGACCCGGACCGGAGCAGCGGCGGCACCCTGGGCACCATCACCGACATCCAGCTCATGCCCGGCACCAAGCTGGCCGAGTTTGACGACGGCACCGTGGCGGCCGCCACGGTGGAGGATGGCGTGGACATGCTGATCACCGTAGAGGGCACCGGCCTGGTGAGCGAGTCGGGACGCTATACCCTGAATCGGGTGTATGAGCTGGGGGTCAACTCCTCCCGGACCTTCTGCACAAAATACGCGGAGTTCATCGGCACAGTGACAGAGATTTTTTAAAAAGGGGCGGCAGACATGAAGATCCTGATGGCCACTATGGGCCTGGATATCGGCGGAGCGGAGACCCATATCGTAGAGCTGGCCAAGGAGCTGAAGGCGGAGGGACACGACATCGTGGTGGCCTCCAACGGCGGTGTCTATGTCCCTGAGATCGTGGCCGCGGGCATCCGCCACTACCAGGTCCCCATGCACCGGCGGGACGCCGGATGCATGCTCCGCTCCCGAAAGCTGCTGAAGGAGATCATCCGTACTGAGAGGCCGGACGTGGTGCACGCCCACGCCCGCATCCCCGCCTTCCTGTGCGGCACCCTCCAGAGAACGATGAAGTTCCCCTTCGTCACCACCGCCCACTGGGTGTTCACCACCAAGGGCGGGCTGCGCTACCTCACCAACTGGGGGCAGCGGACCGTCGCCGTCTCCGATGACATCAAGGCGTATCTGATCCGGGAATACGGGGTGCCGGAGGAGCACATCTCTGTGACCATCAACGGCATCGATACAGAGAAGTTTTCTCCACAGACTTCCGGCCAGTCAGTGGTGGAGGAGTTCGGCCTGGACCGGTCCAGGCCGGTGGTCTCCTATGTGAGCCGGATGGACGAGGACCGGGCCCTGGTGGCCCGGCAGCTGATCCAGATCGCGGAGGAGCTGGACCGGGCGGTGCCCGGGGTGCAGCTGCTCATCGCCGGAGGGGGCAACGTGTTCCGGGAGCTGAAAGAGCAGGCGGAGGCGGTGAACGCCCGGATGGGACGCACCTGCGTGGTGATGACCGGCCCACGCACCGACATCAATCAGATCGTGGCAGCGGGGGACATCTTCGTAGGGGTGTCCCGGTCGGCGCTGGAGGCCATGTCCGCCGCCAAGCCCGTCATCGTGGCGGGAAACGAGGGGTATCAGGGCCTCTTCGGTCCGGAGAAGCTGGAGGAGGCCCGGCTGGGCAACTTCTGCTGTCGGGGACTGCCCATGTCCACTCCGGAGCGTCTGCTGGCCGATGTGGCCGCCGTCTTGTCCCTCTCCCCGGAGAAGAAGGAGGCGGCGGGGGCCTACGGCCGGGAGGTGATCTTCCAGTATTACTCCGTGCGCCGGATGGCAGCGGACTGTCTGGCCATGTATGAGCAGGTGCGCCGCCGGAAGTACCAGGTGGTCATGAGCGGCTACTACGGCTTTTCCAACGCGGGGGACGACGCCATCCTGGAGGCCATCCACCAGAGCATTCTGGAGGCCAGTGGGGAGGTGGGGGTCACCGTGCTGTCCAACGACCCCCGCGAGACCCAGCGGCACTACGGCATGAATGCCATCCCCCGCTTCCGTTTCTGGAAGGTGTTCGGTGCCCTGCGCCGATGCGACGCTCTGCTGTCCGGCGGGGGCAGCCTGCTCCAGGACCGGACCTCCACCCGCTCCCTCCTCTACTATCTGTCCATCGTGCGCTGTGCCGAGTGGATGGGGAAGCCGGTGATGCTCTACGCCAACGGCATCGGGCCGGTGCAGAAGCCGGCCAACCGCCGCCGGGTGAAGCGGGCAGTGGAGCGGGCCGCTCTGGTGACCCTGCGGGACCACAGCTCCGCCCGGGAACTGGTGGAGATGGGGGTGGAGCGTCCAGATCTCCACGTCACGGCCGACCCGGTGTTCAACCTGGATCCCGCCCCCAAGGAGCGGGCCGGGGAACTGCTCCGGTCCGCCGGGCTGGAGCGGGGCACTCCCTTCGCGGCGGTCTCGGTGCGGGACTGGCCGGATACGGGCAGCTTCGCCGGGGAGCTGGCCGCCCTGTGCGACCATCTCTACCGGACCTGCGGGATGGAGATCCTGTTCCTGATGATGCAGCCCTGCCGGGACCGGGCGGCCACCGCCCAGGTGCGGAGCGCTATGGAGTGCCCCTCCCATCTGCTGGACGCCCCCTGCACCCCGAGGGAGCTGATGGCCGTGCTGGGGGAGGGCAGGCTGTGTTTGGCTATGCGGCTGCACACCCTGATTTTCTCCGCCCGGATGGCGGTCCCTGTGCTGGGGTTGGTCTATGATCCCAAGGTGGCCAGCTATCTGAAGGAGCTGGACATGCCCTCCGCCGGTGATGTGCATCACTTCCGCCGGGAGGAGGCCATCGCCGCCGCGGACCGCCTGATGGCGGACTATGAGGGGAGCCTGGAACGCCTGCGGGTGAAATCCGCCGCCCTGAGCCGGGCGGCCCGGGAGAACGAGCGATTGCTGCTGGAGCTGCTGGAGAGGAAACAATAGAGCTTTTGACTGGAACGCGCGGCAGGAGCGGAGACGGGGAGCTCCGGCTCACCGAATCAGCTTGAACAAAAAAGATCCTTTCGCTTACGGGCGGCCCCGCGGGGCCGCCCGTAAATCGTTTTCAGGGATGAGACGGGCGAGCCTGTGCGGGCCTATGCAGGGTGTACCGCTGCCCGCTCCGGAGTCCGATAGGGAAATCAGGCTCTTGACAAGAGAGGTTTATTACGATAAACTTGCAGTGAAAGAGAGGTTTATTAGAATAAACCTAAAGGGGGACGGACGGTGGAAAAGCTGTTTGACGGGGAATACCGGCTGATGGAGGTGCTGTGGGAAAGTGCACCAGTGAATTCCACCCAGCTGGTGACTCTGTGCCGGGAGCAGCTGGGCTGGACCAAGAGCACCACCTATACGGTGCTGCGCAAGCTGTGCCGGAAGGGGGCGGCCAGAAACGAGCGCGCGGTGGTCACCCCGCTGCTGACCCGGGAGCAGGTCATCCGAGCCCAAGGGGAGGAGCTGGCGGTGAAGGCGGGGGGGATGGCCCCCTTCCTCAACGCCTTTTTCAGCGGGCGGAAGCTGACCATGGAGGAGGCACTGGAGCTGAAGGACCTGATCGACCAGCACACCTGGGAGGACTGACCGTGGACGGACTGAACACGTGGCTCACCATATTTTTGAATCACCTGAACGCGGGGCTGGCACTGGGGGTCGTCCTGGCCGTCCTGATCCTGCTGCGCCCTCTGCTCCTCCGGCTCCTCACCCCCCAGCAGCGGGTGGCAGTCTGGTATGTAGCGTGGAGCATCGGCATATTTGGGAACCTGTGGGGGCTGACCAGCCTGGTAAGGGTGCTGCCGGTAACGGTCTGGGACCTGCTGGGACCCCGGCCGGGCGGGATATTCGGCGCGCCGGCTTTCCTGCCGCCCGCCTACGACGGGCCGGGGGAGTACCCCGTGGTCCTGCCCGGCGGGGAAACTGCGGCGGTGGAGCTGAACAGCGGTCCGCTGCTGGCCCTGTCCCTCCTGTGGGCCGCGGCGGCGGGGGGGCTGCTCCTGTGGTATTGTCACCGGTCCTTCGCCCCGATGTGCTGGGGGCGGCAGGGGAGCGAGCTGGAGGAGAAGGAGCGGGGGGCCCTGGGGGCCGACCGGCTGGAGCTCTGGATGCAGCCCGGAAAGATCCGGGCGTGGATCACCCCCGGGCTGCCCACTAGCTTTGTCATGGGGGATTCGGTGTACCTCCAGGCAGAGCTGCCCAAAGAGCAGCTTTCCCTGGTGCTGCGCCANGAGGAGAAGGAGCTGGTGGCCCTGGGGGCCGACCGGCTGGAGCTCTGGATGCAGCCCGGAAAGATCCGGGCGTGGATCACCCCCGGGCTGCCCACTAGCTTTGTCATGGGGGATTCGGTGTACCTCCAGGCAGAGCTGCCCAAAGAGCAGCTTTCCCTGGTGCTGCGCCATGAGCTGAACCACATCTATCTCCGCCATGGGTACTTCTCCGGGCTCAGGGGTGCCTGCCTGCTGCTCCACTGGTGGAATCCGATCCTGTGGCTGGCATTTCGGTATATGGGCCGGGATATGGAGCTGGCCTGTGACCAGAGGACCCTGGATCAGCTGGAGCCGGAGGAGCGGAAGGAGTACGCCAAGACCCTGGTGGAGCTGGGGGCGGGGCGGCGTCTGTGGGAGGCCCCGCTGTGCTTTGGGGAGTGCGACGGAGCCCTGCGGGTGCGGGCGGCGGTGGCCTGGCGTCCCCTGACCCCTGTGCGCCGCCTCACCGGGCTGTTCTGTGCCGCCCTGGTGTTCCTCCTCTTTGCGGGGGCGCCGGCCGTGCCGGGGGGAGTGACAGAGACTGATCTCTCCCGAAACCTGACGCAGATGGAGGAGGCGCCGGAGAAGGTGGTGGAGGAGCTGATCCGGCGGCTGGAGGAGAAGGGGGACCTGCTCTCCGGGGTGAGCATCGCCGCCGGCTGGTGGAAGTGGGAGGGCACAGGGGGCTGGATCTATCTGGAGACCAGCGTGGGCACTTGGCGGGCGTTCCGGTGCGTGCTGGGGGAGAGCGGCAAGATGGGGATGATCCAGCTCCGGCAGGAGGGCCGGCCCCATGACCTGGCGGACTGCACTCAGTTTTATCCCGTGGACTGAGCCTGAGAGAAAGGGGAGGAGCGGATATGATCGGCCGATTTTTTGTTGTGGGCATGTTTATGATGATCAATCTGGGGCTGGCAGTGGGAATGATGTTCGCCGCCCTGTTTCTGCTGCGCCCCCTGCTGGTGCGGATACTCTCCCCGGGGCAGCGGGTGGCCCTTTGGGTGGTGGGCTGGATCAGCCTGTACAGTCCGAGCTTTTACGGCCTGCTCAGCCTGGTCCACATCCTGCCCGTCACCTTCCGTGACCTGATCACCGGGCGGGTAAAGGACGGCGGATGGACGACCTCAATCCCCGCCTATCTGCCCATGGATTACCACGGGGCGGGGGTGTACCATCTGTCCCTGCCCGGCGGGGCGGTGGTGCCGGTGGAAATCGGGGAGGGGATAGCCGGGGCAGCCGCGCTGCTGTGTCTGGGCGTCCTGGTGCTGGGGATCGTTTTTTCCTGCCGACAGGACAGGCGGCTGAAGGAGCTGCTGCGCAGGGGGGAGCCGCTGGGCGGAGAGGAGGCTCTGACCAAGCATGTCCTCCAGGAGGAGACGCGGAAGATCCAGATCCGGCTGGTGGAGGGACTGCCCACCAGCTTCCTCACCAGCAGGGGATGGCTGGGGTCGGTGGAATATGTGATCTGCCTCCAGCGGGAGCTGTCCCCGGAGCAGCGAGCCCTGGTGCTGCGCCACGAGCTGGAGCATATCAGGCTGGGGCACCTCTGGTTCAAGGGGTGGGCCAACATGGGGGTATTTCTCTATTGGTGGGACCCGCTGATCTGGCTGGGCTACAAATATTTCTGTCGGGACCTGGAGCTGGCATGCGACGCGGCCGTTCTGAAGGAGCTGGAGCCGGAGGAACGGCGGGAGTACGCCAGGACCCTGGTGGAGATGGGGGCCGGGCGGAGCCTGTGGAGCACGCCATTGTGCTTCGGGGAGTGCGATACAGCGGTGCGGGTCAAGACAGCGGCCCGCCCGCAGCGAACAGGGGGAGCCTGGCGGGGCCTCTCCTGGCTGACGACGGTGCTGCTCTTCCTCTTCTTCCTGGGCGGCCCCACCCAGGGGGTGCTGGCGGAGGACGCGCTGCTCACCTGGGAAAGAGGGGGCGGGACTGTGGACACCCTGGTGGCCCATACGATGGATCAGGTGAGGCAGGATCTGGGACTGGGGCCCATCCTGGCCCTCCAGGTCTGGTGCGTCGCGGAGGACGGCGAGCACGTCTGGGTGGTGATGGAGCTGCTGGAGCAGGGCTGGGTGGGGGCCGAGTATTTCTGGTATCCCGCGCGGGACCGCCTGTATTTTACTCATGCAGAGGTGCTGAAAAAGCCCCCGGATCTGACGGGGGCGGTGCCGCTGTCATGAAAGCGGGAAGCATTGTGCTGTGGTCATGTTCCCTGCTCATGGAGGCATTCCTTGGTCTTTCCCTTCTGCGGTGGACCTTCCGCTATGAGAGGGCCTGGTTGGTACTGCAAAAGGGTGAGTGCAGTGGAGGACCTGGACCAGGAGGGCTGGGACCGGGTCAAATAGCATACGCCCGCCCTGCCGCCATGGTGACAGGGCGGGCGTATGTGGAGCTCGGCCGGCGGGAGTGGGCAAAAAATACAGGGAGCGAGGCCCAGGGCTTGTCAACCGGAGGCTTTTATGAGACAATAAAACGTGTACGGCGGTCCTTGAACCGCCAAAATGGAATGTGACCAACGATCCAGGAGTTTTGTATATGAGTGAACTGTTTGAAAAATCTATGGCCACCCTGGAGCTGCCCCAGGTGCTGGCTCTTCTTGCCGACTGCGCGGCCACCCTGGAGGGAAAGGAGCGCTGCCTGGCACTGCGTCCCCTCACTGATCTGGACGACGTGGCCCGGGCGCAGGAGGAGACCTCCGCCGCGGTAAAGATGCTCATTCTGCGGGGGAGCCCCGGCTTCTCCGGGGTGAAGCCGGTGTCGGCCAGCCTCCAGCGGGCGGACATGGGGGGGAGCCTGTCTACCCGGGAGCTGCTGGACATCGCCTCTGTGCTGCGGTGCGCCCGGGGGGCGCGGGACTACGGGGACAGCGAGGAGAAGACCGTCATCTCCCACCTGTTCCGCTCCCTGACCCCAAACCGCTTCCTGGAGGACAGCATCACCAACTCCATCCTCAGTGAGGAGGAGATCGCCGACTCAGCCAGCAGCGAGCTGGCCTCCATCCGGCGGCACATGCGCTCCACCGAGGCCAGGGTGCGGGACATCCTCCAGCGGCTGATCTCCTCCAACCAGTCCAAATACCTCCAGGAGTCCATCATCACCATCCGCTCCGACCGGTACGTGGTACCGGTGAAGGCGGAGCACAAGAACGCCATCCCCGGCCTGGTCCACGACGTGTCCTCCAGCGGCTCCACCTTCTTCATTGAGCCCATGGGGGTGGTGAAGGCCAATAACGAGCTGCGTGAGCTGGCGGCCAGGGAGAAAAAGGAGATCGAACGCATCCTGGCGGAGCTGTCCGCCCAGTGCGCCGCCCATAAGGAGGATATCGGGGAGGACTATACCCTGCTGATCCTGCTGGACACCATCTTCGCCCGGGGACAGCTCTCCCTGAAGATGGAGGCCAGCCAGCCCGGCCTGTCGGAACGGTACCTGAGGCTGCGGGGAGCGCGGCACCCCCTGCTGGATAAAAAGAAGGCGGTGGCCAACGACCTGGAGCTGGGAGACCGGTTCGACACCTTGGTCATCACCGGTCCCAACACCGGCGGCAAGACGGTGACCCTCAAGACCCTGGGCCTCATTACACTGATGGCCCAGTGTGGGCTGCACATCCCTGCCAAGTCGGACAGTACGGTGCGGGTCTTCCGCCGGGTGCTCTCTGACATCGGGGATGAGCAGTCCATTGCCCAGTCCCTGTCCACCTTCTCCTCCCATATGACCAACATCGTGGGCATCCTGAAGGAGGCGGACGGTCAGACCCTGATCCTGTTCGACGAGCTGGGGGCAGGCACCGACCCGGTGGAGGGCGCCGCCCTGGCGGCGGCCGTCATTGAGAGTGCCCGGGAGCTGGGGGCACTGGTGGCGGCCACCACCCACTATGCCGAGCTGAAGGTGTACGCTATGACCACCCCCGGGGTGGAGAACGCCTCCTGCGAGTTCAATGTGGACACCCTGGCCCCCACCTACCGGCTGGTAATGGGCATCCCGGGCAAATCCAACGCCTTCGCTATCTCCCGGCGCCTGGGCCTGCCGGAGGAGATCATCGACCGGGCGGCCGCCCGGCTGGATGCGGAGAACGTGCGCTTTGAAGACGTACTCACCAAGCTGGACCAGCAGCGCCAGGAGATGGAGAAGGACCGGGCGGAGGCCCGGCGGCTGAAGCTGGAGATGGAGCAGTCTGCGGGCAAGGCCCGGGAGTACCGGAAGCGGCTGGAGGAGGAGCGCTCCAAGGTGGTGGAGAAGGCCCAGGCGGAGGCCCGGGCCATCATCCAGGAGGCCAGAGACGCCAGCGACCTGGCCCTCTCCGAACTGAAGGAGCTGAAAAAGCGCCAGGACCTGGACTGGCAGCAGGTGAACGACGGACGGGCGGAGGCCCGCCGCCTGCTCAACGAGGCGGAGCGGTCCATCGGCGGGGGGGGGGCGGGGGCGGGGCCTTATCCACACCCAGATGGGGATACAAGAAAGGGAGCGCCCGGCTTTTTATCCGATNTCCGAACTGAAGGAGCTGAAAAAGCGCCAGGACCTGGACTGGCAGCAGGTGAACGACGGACGGGCGGAGGCCCGCCGCCTGCTCAACGAGGCGGAGCGGTCCATCGGCGGGGCGGCGCAGGAGCCGGAGGCCCCGCCCCCCACCCGGCCGGCCCGGGCCGGGGATACGGTGGAGCTGGTATCCATGGGGACCAGAGCCAGCGTCCTGTCGGTAAACAAGGACGGCACCCTCCAGCTCCAGGCGGGGATCTTGAAGATCACCGCCAAGCAGGACGAGGTGCGGGTAGTGGAGGGCGAGACCCAGAGCCAGAAGGAGGCCAGGCGCATCGTCCAGCGGGCCCAGCACACCCTGCGCGCCGCCGCGGCCCCCTCTGAGATCGATCTGCGGGGCATGATGACCGACGAGGCCATCGCGGTGCTGGACCGCTTCCTGGATACTGCTATGATGGGCAAGCTGGAGAGCGTGACCATCATCCATGGAAAGGGGACCGGCGCGGTGCGCAAGGCGGTGCGGGAGCATCTGAAGCGCAGCCGCTATATCAAATCCTTCCGCCCCGGCCGCTACGGCGAGGGGGAGGACGGCGTCACCGTGGCGGAGCTGCGGTAAGGGGCCGGGCCCTCTTTCCAGGGGGACAGAAGCGCGCACGGCCGGCCCAGCGGTGGGCGGAGACCGGGAAGAAGGGCATCTGCCGCCGAATGCCGTGGACCTCCCGCAATTTTTGTTGAGAAAAGAAGGCAGATTTGTGAAAAATGTCATTGACGGATGCGGGATGAATTTGGTATGCTAGTAACACACAAATCGAGTGCGGAGGTACGGATATGTATAGTCAGGAAGCGGTCGTCAATAACCAGGTAGGCCTGCATGCCAGACCCGCCACGTTCTTTATCCAGAAAGCCAACGAGTTCAAAAGCTCCATTTGGGTGGAGAAGGACGAGCGCAAGGTGAACGCCAAGAGCCTTCTGGGCGTGCTCTCCCTGGGTATTGTCAAAGGTACTCCTATCAAGCTCATTGCGGATGGTCCGGATGAGAAGGAAGCGGTGGAGGCTCTGTTCAAGATGATCTCTTCCGATTTTTCCGAGTGAGCCACACAGCGCAGATCCGAAAGGCACCGCTTCGCGCGGTGCCTTTTTTAACATCTCCCCGGGAGGCCCCCTATGACATTTGACGAATTGAAGGAAAAGGCCCACGCCCTGCCTCTGAAGCCAGGCGTGTATATCATGCAGGATGCCAAAAACACGGTGATCTATGTGGGCAAGGCCAAGGCGTTGAAAAACCGGGTGTCCCAGTATTTCCAGGACTCCGCCTCTCACACGGAGAAGACCCGGGCCATGGTGTCCCAGATCGACCACTTTGACGTGATCGTGGCGGACAGCGAATTTGAGGCCCTGGTACTGGAGAACTCCCTCATCAAGCGCCACCAGCCCCGGTACAACATCCTGCTCAAGGACGACAAGGGCTACCCCTACATCCGCTTGTCCGGGGAGGAGTACCCCCGCTTCTCCCTGGCCAACCGAGCGGCGGAGGACGGGGCACGCTATTTCGGCCCCTACGCCAGCCGCCACGCCACCCAGGCTATCGTGGACGCCCTGCGCTCCGCCCTGCGCCTGCCCTCCTGCGGGAAGCGCTTTCCCCGGGACATTGGGAAGGAGCGCCCCTGCCTCAACTTCCACATGGGCAAGTGCGATGGCTACTGCCGCAGCCTCCAGATGAAGGAGCAGCATGAGGAGGCCATCGCCCAGGCGGTCTCCCTGCTGGAGGGGCGGTTCAAGGAGGTCAAAGCGGACCTGGCCGCCGAGATGGAGCGGGCGGCGGAGGAACTGCGCTTCGAGCGGGCGGCGGAGCTGCGGGACCGCATCCAGGCCATCGAGCTGCTGGGGATGCGGCAGAAGGTGGTGGCGGGCTCCCTGGCGGATACCGACGTCACCGGCTTTTTCCGGGGGACAGCCAAGAGCTGCTTCGTGGTCCTGCACTACATGGAGGGGGAGCTGGCGGCCAAGGATATGGACCTGCTGGAGACCCCCATGGAGGAGGACGAGGAGGAGGTCCTCTCCTCCCTGGTGCGGGAGTACTATGTGGGACGAAGCCGGCTGCCCAGGCAGATCCTGCTGCCCTGTGAGCTGCCCGACCAGGTCCCGCTGACTCGGATGCTCTCCGAGCAGGTGGGCCGCCGGGTGGAGCTGGTGACCCCACAGAGGGGGGCAAAGATGGATCTGATCCGGCTGGCCAACCAGAACGCGGCAGAAGAGGTGGCCCGGGCCACCACCCGGGAGGAACGCCAGAACAAGCTGCTGGAGGCTCTGGCCAGGATGCTGGGCATGGAGGAGCCCCCCCGGCGGATGGAGTCCTACGACATCTCCAACACTGGAGCCAGTGACATCGTGGCCTCCATGGTGGTCTATGTGGACGGAAGGCCCCTGAAGCGGGACTACCGCCGCTTTAAGCTGAAGGATATGGAGGGCCCGGACGACTACGCCTCCATGGAGCAGGTGCTGACCCGGCGGTTCCGCCGGTATCTGGACGGGGATGAAAAATTTGTGGAGAAGCCCGACCTGCTGCTCATTGACGGCGGTCTGGAGCATGTGCGGGTGGCCAGGCGGGTGCTGGAGGCCATGGCGCTGGACATCCCGGCCTTCGGCATGGTGAAGGATGACCGGCACCGCACCAGGGCCCTGGTCCACCCCGACGGGCGGGAGATCGGTATCCAGGCGGTGCCGGCAGTGTTCTCCCTCATCGGGCAGATCCAGGAGGAGACCCACCGCTTCGCCATCGAATACCACCGGCAGCTCCAGGCGGGACACGTAAAAGGCTCCGTTCTGGACAAAATACCCGGGGTGGGGGAAAAGCGCCGGGCCCAGCTGCTCAAGCACTTCAAAAGCGTGAAGGCCATCCGGCAGGCATCTCTGGAGGAGCTGGAGCGGGCGGTCCCCCAGAGCGCGGCCCAGGCGGTGTACCAGTATTTCCGCAGGGGAGAGACAGAAAATCAGGATCAGGCTGAGAGAAAGGAAGAGTGACCATGCGAGTGATCTCCGGCTCCGCACGGGGCAGAAGACTGAAAGAGCTCCAGGGGATGGACACCCGGCCCACCACCGACAAGGTAAAAGAGTCCCTGTTCAACATCATCCAGTTCGAGATCGAGGGGCGGAGCGTCCTGGACCTGTTCGGCGGCACCGGACAGCTGGGGATCGAGGCTCTGTCCCAGGGGGCGGAGCGATGCACCTTTGTGGACGCCCGGCGGGAGGCTGCTGCCCTCATCCGGGAGAACCTGAAGGCCACCGGACTGGAGAAGGCGGGCCGAGTGGTGCAGGGGGATGCGATCTCCTTCCTCAGCGGGTGCCGGGAGCGGTTTGGTGTCATATTCCTGGACCCGCCCTATCAGACCCAGCTGCTGGAGCAGACTCTGGAGCTGGTGTCGAAGATTGACATTCTTTCGGAACATGGTATAATGATTTGCGAAAGTCCCGCGGAGAGGGAGCTTCCCCCGCTGGCACCTCCCTATGAAAAGGGGAGGGAATACCGGTACGGCAGGATCAAACTGACAGTTTACCGCCGTCAGGGGAGTGACCCGAGATCATGAAGACCGCTATCTATCCCGGCAGCTTTGACCCTGTCACCCTGGGGCATCTGAACATCATCAAGCGGGCCGCTCAGTGCTTTGACCGGGTGATCGTCTGTGTGATGGTGAATTCCAAGAAGCACGGGCTGTTTACCCCGGAGGAGCGGGTGGAGCTGCTGGAACGGTGTACTGCCCGCTTTCCCAACGTGGAAGTTGACTTCTCCGACGAGCTGCTGGCCGCCTATGCCAAGCGCAGGAAGGCTCATGTGGTGGTGAAGGGCCTGCGGGCGGTATCCGACTTTGAGCAGGAGGTCCAGATGGCGGTCATCAACCGCAAGCTGAACCCCAGGCTGGAGACCATGTTCCTGGCCTCCAGCGATAAGTACACCTACCTCAGCTCCACCGTGGTGAAGGAGATGGCCCGGTATGGAGCAGACCTGGGGGAGTTCGTCCCCCGGGAGATCGTGGACGACGTAGACCGGAAAATGCGCCAGGCGCAGGAAAAGGAGAATGACTGATGGCAAGCGGTGTGGAAGAGCTGCTGGACATGCTCTTTGAAATGGTGGATGAGGCCAAGAATATGCCCCTTTCCAGCGACAAGTGCGTGCTGGAGCGGGACCGCGCCCTGGATCTGATCGATGACATCCGGGCCCAGTTCCCTGTGGAGCTGGGAGAGGCTAAGAAGCTGGTGGCCTCCCGGAACGACTATATCGCCGCGGCTAAGCGGGAGGCGGAGGTGATCCGCAAGCAGGCGGAGGTGGAGGCGCAGCGCATGCTGGCAGAGGAGTCCGTGCTGAACCAGGCCAAGCAGCGCTCTGCTGAATTGATGCGCCAGGCGGAGGAGCGCAGCCGGGAGTTGAAGCGCTCCGCCAACGAGTACTGCGAGGACGCCCTGCGCCGCACCGAGGAGGCGGTGGCGGAGGCCTATGACGAGATCAAGAAGTCCCGGGCCCGCTTCCGGGCGGCGGCCAGCGCCACCGCCGCGGGGAGCCCGTCGGGAGGGCGGGCTGCCTATGACGCGGCGGCCGAAGAGGACTGAATCACAGAGAACAGCGGGGGCCGCACGGATGTGCGGCCCCCGCTTTGTGCTACGGTGGGTGGGCCTCCCGGGAAAATGAAGGGGGGGATGGGGCAGGCCTTCATTTTTTACAAAAAATTTTCTTGACATTTGGAGAAGAGAGGTTTACAATAACAACAATCAGCCGGCGGGAGGCGCTGGACGCTCCGGCAGTATGGAGAAAAAAGCGTCGGAATGGACAAAAAGGGGAAAGTTGTCCTGCCTGTTGAGAGACACAGCTGCCAAAGAAACGGGCGGCGGAGAAAGAGGTGAGCACAGATGAGATCTCAGCGTTATGTGACCCAGGGAGAGAGGTGGGACTGCAAGCGGTGCGTGCAGACTGTGCATAGGAGCCAACATGATCTGGGGTGACCCCCAAAAATCTTGTTTTTCCAGTTCAGCCTGATTTTCTCCGCCATCGTTTGCAGTAGTGCAGCGGTGGCGTTTTTGTTGCCTGAAATGATAAAATGACGTTCCCATGGAAAGGAGAGATCGACATGACGATGCTTCGTGAGAAGAAGAACAGTATCTGGAATCAGATGCGTCAGGATAAAGACATCGACGACATGATCTTTGAGAGTGAGCCTGCTGCCCGCAAGGAAGCTGTGGTATGCAGTGAGCGCTGACGGATCTCCGGATGACTGGACCGGGAGCCTGTACCCAGCCGCGGCAGAGCTGCGGGTCGGGGAGACAGGCTCCCGGTCTCTGCGTTTCAGGCAGGGCCGTGCCTGAGGAGAGGCCGGGCGGCCCCGGTGCGCCGATGACCGGGGAGCAGCGGAGGGGCAGGCCCCGTTCCTGCGTGGAGAAGGAGAGTGGCGTGTACCATAGGGGCCGATGCCCTGCCCGATCAGGGCCGGTTGCTGAATCTTGCTCCATAACTGGATAAAGTGGGCCAATTTGCACAGAAAGACTTGCACCCAGGCAAAAAATATACTAAAATAACCATAAGATTCAGGCCGGAGGGGGAAACCGGCCCTTTCTGCCGTCCAGAAGGGACGCCGGAAAAGTCTTTGCCCCTGTTTATGTTTCATAGAATCCAGCTTTGAAAAAGCATCACGGAGGTCAGATGAACATGAGAAAGATCAACTTTACAGAGACAGTGCTGCGTGACGCGAACCAGTCGCTGATCGCCACCCGCCTCCCCTATGACAAATTCGAGTCCATTCTGGAGACCATGGACAAGGCTGGCTACTACTCCGCTGAGGTGTGGGGCGGCGCTACCTTTGACGTGTGCCTGCGTTATCTCCAGGAGGACCCCTGGGAGCGGCTGCGGAAGATCCGGGCCAAGATGCCCAATACCAAGCTCCAGATGCTGCTGCGAGGCCAGAACATCTTGGGCTATAAGCACTATCCCGATGACGTGGTGCGTAAATTCGTGGAGTACTCCGTCAAGAACGGCATCGACATCATCCGTATCTTCGACGCTCTGAACGATGTGCGCAACCTGGAGGTAGCCATCGACGAGACCGTCAAGCAGGGGGCCCACGCCTCCGGTACCATCTGCTTCACCACCAGCCCGGTCCACACCCTGGAAAAGAACGTAGCCATGGTGAAGGATCTCCAGAAAATGGGCGTAAAGTCCATCGCCATCAAAGACATGGCGGGCATCATGGGGCCCAAGGACGCCTATGACCTGGTCTCCGCCATCAAGGACGCGGTCCCCGAACTGCCGGTGGTGGTCCACACCCACTGCACCACCGGCCTGGCGTTCATGACCTATCTGAAGGCGGTGGAGGCGGGTGCCGATGTGATCGACACCGCCATCTCCCCCTTCTCCGGCGGCACCGCCCAGCCTGCCACCGAGACTCTGGCTTACGCCCTGCGCCAGCTTGGCTACCAGGTGGACCTGGACGACAAGGTCCTCGTCAAGATGGCCGACTTCTTCAAGGGCGTCCGGGCCGACTTCCTGGCTGACGGGACTCTCGACCCCATCTCCATGGCCACCGATACCCAGTGCCTGAATTACCAGATCCCCGGCGGCATGCTGTCCAATCTGATCTCCCAGCTCAAAATGATGAACGCCATCGATAAGCTGGACGAGGCCTTGGCCGAGACCCCCAAGGTCCGTGCCGACCTGGGTTATCCGCCCCTGGTCACCCCCACCAGCCAGATGGTGGGATCCCAGGCTGTGCAGAATGTACTGGCCGGCGAGCGCTACAAGGTGGTGGGCAAAGAGATCAAGGCCTACTGCCGGGGTGAGTACGGCCGTACCCCTGCCCCCATCGATGCCAAGATTCAGAAGAAGATTTTGGGCAACACCCCTGTGGTGAAAGGCCGTTTCGCCGACTCCCTGGAGCCCGAGTTTGAAAAGACCAAGAAGGAACTGGGCGACAAGGCCAAGAGTGACGAGGATGTCCTGTCCTATATCGCGTTCCCCCAGGTGGCCATGGCCTTCTTTGAGGACCGTGCCACAGGGTTCAAGAAGAAAAAGGAGGCTGCCCCTGTGAAACCTGCTGCGCCCGCCGCCCCTGCTGCGGCTCCCGCTCCCCGCGCGCCCTTTGCCGGCCCCGTCTACTATGCCGCGGTGCCCGTGCCCCAGACCCCCGGCTATGTGAGCCGTGCCATCCAGCCCTTTGCCGCGTCCTACCAGCCCTCTTATCTGAAGATGGGAGACCGGGAGGACTGCACGGGAAACTTCACCATCACCATCGATGGCAAGCCCTATCAGGTGTCGGTGGCCAAGGCTGATACCCCCACCGCCGCTCCTGTGGCCGCCGCCCCCGTGGCTGCCGCCGCTCCTGCGGCCGCCGCTCCCGTGGC
>NZ_LN866274.1:1398212-1761003 GCF_001244495.1 Clostridium phoceensis
CGCCGGCGAGACGCCGGTAAACAGTCCCATGCCCGGCAATATTTTTAAGGTGGAGTGCAAGCCCGGCCAGGCAGTGAAGGCGGGCGATGTACTGGTGGTGCTGGAGGCCATGAAGATGGAGATCGAGGTCTCTGCCCCGGTGGACGGCACCGTCAAGTCTGTATCCGCCACAGTGGGCACCGCCGTCAATACCGATGACCTGCTGGTAGTCCTGGGCTGACAACAGAAATTCAGAGGATAAGCAACGACTCCCCGCCAGCCAGTTCCGGCTGGCGGGGAGCCTTTCTGACCGCCCGGGCAGGGGAAGAGAAGCACTGCGGCCCTCTCACACACTTTTAAGGAAGTCTTAATGGAAATCACCTTGAAAAGGCAGAGGGAACATGGTAAACTGAATCATCTGAACAGGCCGGATGGAAGAGGAGGAGTGACCGCATGAAAGGGATCGTATTGGCCGCAGGGAAAGGCACCCGTCTGTATCCCATGACCAAGCCGGTTTGCAAGCCGCTGCTTCCCGTGTACGACAAGCCCCTGATCTACTACCCCATCGCGATTCTGATGCAGGCTGGGATCTCAGAGATTCTGGTGATCGTCCCCCCTAACGAGACCGCCACCTTCACCGCCCTGCTGGGGGACGGGAGCCAGTACGGGCTGAAGATCTCCTACGCAGAGCAGCCGGTGCCCCGGGGGATCGCGGACGCCCTGCTCATTGGGCAGGAGTTCGTGGGGGACGACCGGGTCTGTCTGGTGCTGGGGGACAACATTTTCTACGCCCCCACCTTGGGAGCCACCCTGAAAAAGGCTGCGGCCAGTCCCGCGGCCGCCACAGTGTTCGGCTACTACGTGGAGGACCCCCGCCCCTTTGGCGTGGTGGAGTTCGACAAGAATGGAAAGGCCATTTCCATTGAAGAGAAGCCCCGCTACCCCAAGTCCAACTATATCGTGCCCGGTCTCTACTTCTATGATCAGCAGGTGATGGAGATCGCCCGAGCCCTGAAGCCCTCCGCCCGGGGAGAGCTGGAGATCACCGATGTGAATCTGGAGTATCTCAGCCGAGGGCAGCTCCAGGTGATACCGCTGGAAAAAAATTTTACCTGGCTGGACGCCGGCACGGCGGACAGTCTGCTGGCGGCGGCCCAGACAATCAAGGAGATCCAGGACACCACCGGCCGCTATGTAGGCTGCCTGGAGGAGCTGGGTTTCTATGAGGGCTGGATCTCGGAGGAGCAGGTCCACGCCATCGGGGACGAGCTGGAGATGACCCTCTACGGCAAGTATCTGAAGTGCCTGTGAACGCCTCTATCGGGCCCCGGCGGGAGATGTCCCGCCGGGGTTTTCCTGTGTGCCGCCCTGGGCCAGACAGGTGCGGCGCAGCTCCTCCACCTCTCCGGACGTGAGGGAGGCGCCATCCAGCGTCAGCAGGGCGGCGAGGAGCTCCTGAGGTGGATACCCCGATGTACCCGCTCCGTATGTGAAGGCATCCACTGCCCGCTTGTTCTCTGTGAGACCCATGTCTACCCCTCCTTCCTTTTCCAAATGGCGGGGCTGCGCTTCAAGTGTCCCCACATAAAATGATAGGGGATTTTGTCGAAACATACAATACCAACAAAGTGGATTTTGGAGTATCATAGTGGAGAGGGCGGGTGGCTGTCCTGATCCGCCTGTCTCCCCATTAGAAGGAGAGGCGGAGGTGAGGAATTAAGACTTTGATATTGCCATTTGTCTGATTTTATGGCAAAATGAAATCCTGCAAAGCGGTTTTTGCAGAATGACGGGAGCAGACGGAAAGGAGGCTGGTTTCATGAGGCGGCTGCGGCGGAGAATGACCGCTGTGCTCACAGCGCTTCTCCTGTTGACCCTGCTGATTCCCTGGGGTCTGGCGGAGCCGGCCCCTGGGCCCCACCAGACCACGGTGCTCTTTACCCATGATCTCCACTCCCACTTCCTGCCCTTGGAGAGGGCGGACGGCGGGGAGTCCGGAGGCTATGCCCGGCTGGCCTCCGCACTGGAGCAGCAGCGGGCCCTCCACCCGGATGCTCTTACCCTGGACGGGGGAGACTTCTCCATCGGCTCTCTGGTCCAGACCCTCTACACCACCCGGGCGGCGGAGCTGCGGACCATGGGCGCTCTGGGTTATGACGCCACGACTGCGGGCAACCATGAGTTTGACCACACTGGCCTGGGCTTTGCCCAGATGCTCACGGCGGCCTACACCAGCGGAGATCCGCTTCCGGCCCTGCTCATGGCCAACTACGCCCCATCGGCCGGTGGTCCTGACCAGCTGGACATCCAGCGGGCCATGTCGGCCTACGGCGTGACCGACACGCTGCTGCTGGAGCGGGGCGGGGTCACCTACGGCATTTTCGGCCTGATGGGCACCGACTCGGACGACTGCGCCCCCACTTCGGGCTTCACGCTGGAGGACCCGGTGCAGGCGGCCCAGCGCTGCGTGGACAGCCTGGAGGAGCAGGGTGCGCAGTTTATCATCGCGCTGTCCCACAGCGGGACCGACGAGCGGGAGCGGAAGTCGGAGGACCAGCAGCTGGCCAGGGAGGTGGAGGGGATCGACCTGATCCTCTCTGGCCATACCCACACCACCCTCACCCAGCCCATTGTGGAGGGGGATACCTATATCGTCTCCGCCGGGCCCTACTGCGAGAATCTGGGGAGCATCACTCTGGAGTGGTCGGAGGACGGAAGCAAGACCCTGGTGGACTACCAGCTGATCCCTATCGACCAGACCCTGCCGGAGGACCAGGAGATCGCCTCCCTGGTGGAGGAGTGGAAGGCCCAGGTGGGGGTGGATTATCTGGCCCGCTACCACCTGACCTATGACCAGGTGCTGGCCCGGGCGGACTTCTCCCTGACGCGGCCGGAGGCGGGCGTCCAGCAGGGAAATCCCCTGGGGGAGCTGGTGGCGGACGCCTTCCTCTGGGCGGCGCGGGAGCTGGCAGCGGAGGACCCAGGGGTGCCCACGGTGGCAGTCACTGCCGACGGCGTACTGCGGGCCGATCTGCCTGCGGGGGATATCACCGTCTCCCAGGCCTTTGATGTGCTCTCCATGGGAGTGGGGGAGGATGGGACCTCTGGTTTTCCACTGGTGACCTGCTACCTCACCGGGAAGGAGCTGCGGGCGGCGGCAGAGGTGGACGCCTCGGTGACCCCTATCATGCCGGCGGCCCAGCTGTACATGTCGGGGATGGTGTACACCTTCAACCCCCACCGGATGTTTTTCAACCGGGTGACCTCCTGCTGGCTGGAGGAGCCCTCCTTCGCCACCGGCCTGTTGGAGCGTGAGATGTCCCGGATCAAGGACGACCAGCTCTACCGGGTGGTGACCGGGATGTACTCCGCCCAGATGCTGGGCACGGTGAAGGAGAAGTCCCTGGGGCTGCTGTCTCTGGAGCCCAAGGACGAGAACGGAGTGCCCATCACCGATTTTGCCACCCGGGTGCTCCGGGACGGGAACGGCAGCGAGATCAAGGAGTGGTATGCCCTGGCCGCCTACCTTCAGTCCTTCGGGGATGAAGGGGTGCCCGAGCGGTACGGCATGCCGAAGGGGGACGGGCGCAAGTCGGTGGACCGCAGCTGGAACCCCATCGAGCTGCTCCGCTCCCCCAACTGGATCACCCTGGTCACGCTGCTGGCGGCGGCGGCGGTCCTGGCGGCNCTGACCCCGGAGATCGGGCAGATCTCGGTGGAGGCGCCGCTGATCGCCGCCAAAGCCAAGGCGGGCCAGTTCATCATCCTGCGGGTGGACGAGGCGGGGGAGCGTATCCCCCTGACCATCTCCAGCGCCCAGGACGGAAAGGTCACTGTGGTCTATCAGAAGGTGGGGGGCACCACCTTGGCCCTGGACCAGCTGCAGGAGGGGGACTGCCTCCACGACTTTGTGGGCCCCCTGGGCACCCCCACCCACGTGGAGGGCTACCGCCGGGTGGCGGTGCTGGGCGGAGGCCTGGGCTGTGCCATCGCCCTTCCGGTGGCCAAGGCCATGAAGGAGGCCGGGGCCCAGGTGGACCTGATCGGCGGCTTCCGCTCCAAGGACATCGTGATCCTGGAGGAGGAGATGGGACGGGCGGCCACCGACTTGTACATATGCACGGACGACGGCAGCTACGGTTACCACGGCTTTGTCACCGGCAAGCTGGAGGAACTGATCCAGGGCGGGGCCCAGTATGACCATGTGGTGGCCATCGGCCCCCTGATGATGATGAAATTTGCCTGCAAGCTCACCGAGAAGTACCACATCCCCACCACGGTGAGCATGAACCCCATCATGATCGACGGCACCGGCATGTGCGGGTGCTGCCGGGTGACGGTGGGGGGCGAGGTGAAATTCGCCTGTGTGGACGGCCCGGACTTTGACGGGCATCAGGTGGACTTTGACGAGGTGATCGCCCGCAACGCCACCTATCGGGAATTTGAGGCGCGGCGGAAGCAGGACCACCTGTGCCGCCTGGGAGGAGGTGCCATGAATGGCTAACATGCAGCTGACCAAGACCCCCATGGCGGAGCAGGACCCCCAGGTCCGGAACCAGAACTTCCTGGAGGTGGCCCAGGGCTACACCCTCGAGGAGGCCATGAACGAGGCCAAGCGGTGCATCCACTGCAAGAACCCGGCCTGCGTGTCTGGCTGCCCGGTGGGCATCCCCATCCCGGAATTTTTGGATCAGGTGGCCCAGGGGAACATCGCTGCCGCCTATGAGATCCTGTCCAACGCCAACGCCCTGCCCGCCATCTCCGGCCGGGTGTGCCCCCAGGAAAATCAGTGCGAGGGCAAGTGTGTCCGGGGCATCAAGGGGGAGCCGGTGGCCATCGGGCGGGTGGAGCGGTTCGTAGCTGACTGGGCCGCCCAGCAGGGAGTGGCTAACACGGCCACCGCCCCCAAGAACGGCAGAAAGGTGGCGGTCATCGGCTCCGGCCCGGCCGGCCTGACCTGCGCCGGCGAGCTGGCTCGGATGGGATACAGCGTTACGGTGTTCGAGGCGTTCCACCTGCCCGGCGGCGTACTGACCTACGGCATCCCCGAGTTCCGTCTCCCCAAGGCCATCGTGGCCCGGGAGGTGGCCAACCTGGAGAAGATGGGGGTGGAGATCCAGCTGAACATGGTCATCGGCAAGGTGCTGACCATCCCCGAGCTGTTCCACATGGGCTATGAGTCCGTGTTCATCGGCTCCGGCGCCGGGCTGCCCATGTTCATGAAGATCCCCGGTGAGTCCCTGGTGGGGGTGTACTCCGCCAACGAATACCTCACCCGCATCAACCTGATGAAGGCCTATCAGCCGGACAGCGAGACTCCCATCCTCCACAACCGCAAGGTGGCGGTGGTGGGCGGCGGCAACGTGGCCATGGACGCCGCCCGCCGCGCCAAGCGCCTGGGGGCAGAGGGCCACATCGTTNCGGACAGCGAGACTCCCATCCTCCACAACCGCAAGGTGGCGGTGGTGGGCGGCGGCAACGTGGCCATGGACGCCGCCCGCTGCGCCAAGCGCCTGGGGGCAGAGGTCCACATCGTTTACCGCCGCTCTGACGCGGAGCTGCCTGCCCGGGCGGAGGAGGTCCACCACGCCCGGGAGGAGGGCATCATTTTCGACCTGCTCACCAACCCTGTCTCTATCCAGGGGGATGAGAAGGGGCATGTGGAGTCCATCACCTGCATCCGGATGGAGCTGGGAGAGCCGGACGCCTCCGGCCGCCGCAGCCCGGTGCCCATCCAGGGCAGTGAGTTCACCATGGAGGCGGACGCCGTCATCATGGCCCTGGGGACCAGTCCAAACCCCATGAGCTACGGCGGAACTCCCGGTCTGGAGCGCACCCGGAAGGGCTGCGTGGCCGCGGACGAGGCGGGACACACCTCGGTGGAGGGGGTCTTTGCCGGCGGCGACGCCGCCACCGGCGCCGCCACTGTCATCCTGGCCATGGGGGCCGGCAAGCACGCCGCAAAGGCCATCGACGAGTATTTGAAGAGCAAGAAATAAGACAAAGGGCTCCGCACAAGCTGCGGGGCCCTTACTGTAAAAGTCCTGTTTTTGGGGCTGCTTCTGCGGTAGGATGGAAAAAGGAGGGGAAAGACATGCTTTATCTGAGGAGGTTCTCCCTGCCGGGGCAGGGGGCAGAGGCCAGCTTCCTGGCACGTGACAGCGAGAACAAACGGACCTGTTACGGCAGCCGCTACCCCTTCGGCATCTTTCTGTCCCGAAAGGTCCCTCCTCTGACCTTTGAGCCCATCACCATCCTGTGCGGCGGGAACGGCTGCGGCAAGACCACGGTGCTCAATCTGATGGCGGAGAAGTTGAAGCTGCGTCGCGGGACTGTGTTCAACCGGAGCTCCTTTTTTCAGCCCTATCTGGATCTCTGCGAGGCGGAGACGGCAGGGGCCTTCGGGGCGGCGGAGCTTGAGAACAGCCGGATCATCACCAGTGACGATGTGTTCGACGGCCTGCTGGATCTCCGATATATGAATGAGAACATCGAGCACAGGAGAAAGGAACTGCTGGAGGAATATGCGGATGCCCGGTACGCCCGTTTTCAGATGCGCTCTCTGGAGGACTATGACCGCCTGCGCCAGGTGGTGGAGGCCCAGCGCAAGACCGGCTCCCACTATGTGCGGGACCGGGTGATGAAGGATATCCCGGGCCGTTCCAACGGGGAGAGCGCATTCCTTTACTTCACTAGGGAGATCCAGGAGGGCGGGCTCTACCTGCTGGACGAGCCGGAAAACAGTCTGTCTGCCCGGATCCAGCTGGAGCTGGCCCGCTTTCTAGAGGACTCCGCCCGCTTTTACCGCTGTCAATTCGTCATCTCCACCCATTCCCCCTTCCTGCTGGCCCTGCGGGGGGCGAAGATCTATGACCTGGACCAGGACCCGGTGGAGCCCTGCCGCTGGACCCAGGTGCCCAGTGTCCGCACCTTTTACGAGTTCTTCCGCAGCCGCCGGGAGGAATTTGAGGATGAGAACGGCGCCCCGGACTGACCGGGGCGCCGTTTCATTTGTGGAGAAAGCCATACTGGGGGGAGCTCCGCCGCTTTTTCGCGCGTTTTTATGCCTGCTCCGGGTGTTTCTCCAGCCAGGAGACAGCATAGGTGCAGGTGGCGGCGGGGGTGCCGCCGTTTTTGCGGATCTGCTCCAGGGCGGCCCGGACCAGCTTATCCGCCATCCCCTGCCCCCGGAGGGAGGGGTCCACAAAGGTGTGGTCGATGGTATAGATCCCGGGCTGAGTGCAGGGGAATGTGATCTCAGCCACCAGACGGCCCCCGCCGTCCAGCCCGTAGACCCGGGTAGGCTCAAATTGCAGCTCCATGTTTATCACCTCGTGCCCAGTGTAGCACACAGGTGGAGAAAAAGCCAGAAAAATCCTGCTCTGAGGAAAAGAGCCCCCAGAGCGGGGGCATCAGCTCTTGGGCTTGGACTTGAAGAGCAGCGCCACCAGGAAGCCGAAGAAGATGGCGGCGGTGATGCCGCCCGCCGCTGCGGTGACACCCCCGGTGAGGGCCCCCAGGAAGCCCTGCTCCTCCACTGCCTTGCGCACCCCCTTGGCCAGCAGATAGCCGAAACCGGTGAGGGGGACGGTGGCTCCGCTCCCGGCCCAGTCCACCAGCTTCTGGTAGACGCCCGCGCCGCCCAGGACCACGCCGGTGACCACATAGAGGACCAGGATCTTGGCCGGGGTGAGAGGCGTCTTGTCGATGAGAAGCTGTCCGATCAGGCACAGGATGCCGCCGCAGAGAAACGCGTTGAAATATTCCATATCAGTGACCTCTTTTCTTGGACATGACGGGATCATTTGACAGCGGAGATGGCGATGGCGTGGCAGATACCGGGCACCGACTCTCCCTGAAAGGCGGAGGTGGGGGAGTGGAGGGCGCCGGTGGGGCAGAAAAGGATATTCTTCCAGCGGCCCTCCCGCATCCCGTTGAGCAGATAGCCGGTGAGCACCGAGGCGGAGCAGCCGCAGCCAGAGCCGCCGCAGTGGACGTCCTGATTTTCCAGATCGAAGATCATCAGACCGCAGTCGTTGTGGTTGGTGGACAGGTCCACCCCGTCCTGCCGGAACAGCTCCAGCAGCAGCTCACGCCCCAGCTTGCCCAGGTCGCCGGTGACGATCAGGTCGTAGTAGTCCGGCCCCCGGCCGGTATCCTGAAAGTGGGCGGTGAGGGTGGCATAGGCCGCCGGGGCCATGGCGGCCCCCATGTTGTTGGTGTCGGTGATCCCCTTGTCGGTGATCTTGCCCAGGGTACAGTGGGTGACGTAGGGACCGGGCCCCTCCCGGGCCAGGATGGCGGCCCCGGCGCCGGTCACCGTCCACTGGGCGGTGGGGGTGCGCTGGCCTCCGTACTCCAGGGGGGTGCGGTACTGCCGCTCCGCCGTACAGAAGTGGGAGGAGACCACCACCGCCGCCCACTCCCCAAAGCCGCCGTCCAAGGTCATGGAGGCCAGGGCCAGACCCTCCCCCATGGTGGAGCAGGCCCCGTAGAGCCCCAAAAAGGGGATGTCCTGCCCCCGGGCGGCGAAGGAGGAGCCGATGCACTGGTTGAGCAGGTCGCCGGCAAAGAGCCAGTCCATGGCGGAGGCAGCCTGGCCGGCCTTGTCCAGCGCCAGGGCGAGGGCCTGCTTCTGCATGGCGCTCTCCGACTTCTCCCAGGTGGCCTCCCCAAAGGTGTCATCAGAGCCGATGAGGTCGAAGGAGCTGGCCAGAGGGCCCTCCCCTTCCTTCTTGCCCACTACATTGGCGTGTCCGGCCAGGGTGGGCGGGTTGGCAAGGGCCACCGTTTGACGGCCCAGTTTTTTTGTTGTCATGGCGTCAAGGACCTCCGTGCTGTTGAAAATCAGAGGTAGCTTGCCCCAAGAATGAAAAAATATGAAAAAAGGCGCATGTCCCGTCCGACAAAATACGGCGGACGGGACATGCGCAGCAGCTGGTGGAAAAACTTTTTTAGAGGGTGACCTCTCCGGCCAGGTTGGAGTCGAAGATATCGCGGACCTGCGCCGGGTCCTCGGTCTGGCCCAGGGCCCACATGAGCTTGGTCACCGCGGCTTCCGTGGTCATGTCGCGGCCGGGGATTACCCCGCACTCCAGCAGGCGCTGGCCTACCTCGTAGATGGACAGGTCGCTGGACTCATAGAGGCACTGGCTGCACGCCACCACCGACACCCCGTGGGCAGTGAGCTCGCCCAGCCGGTCCAGCAGGTTCCGGCGGAGAAAGTGCATCCCGCCGGCGCCGAAGGTCTCCAGGACGATGCCCCGGTAGTGCATGTCCATCAGCATGGAGAAGACCGCCGGGTTGGTGCCGGGGATCAGCTTGAGCAGAAAGACGTCGGGGCACAGCCGATCCAGCAGCCGGGTGGGGCGGCTGGGGTCGCCGGGGCGGATGGCGCTCTCGTTGCGGTGGATGCCGTTGGCGAAAACTTCCCCCAGATAGGGGGCATTGACGCTCTCGAAAGCCTCAAAGCCCATGGTGCGCACCTTCACTGCCCGGCAGCCCCGGATCAGCTTGTGGTCAAAGGCAATGGAGACGCCGGGGATGCGGCAGTCCACGGCGGAAAAGGCGGTATAGAGGTTGTTGCGGGCGTCGGTGAGCAGGTTGTCGATGGGCATCTGGGAGCCGGTGAGGACTACGGGTTTGGTGAGATTCTGGAGCATGTAGCTCAGCACCGAGGCGGTGTAAGCCATGGTATCAGTGCCGTGGGTGATGACGATGCCGTCATAGGCGTCCAGATTTTCCATCACCGCCCGGGCGATGGTCTGCCACTCCTCAGCCTGGATGTTGGAGCTGTCCAGGTTGAGGATGTCCCGGGCGTCGATGTGGTAGTGGGCGCGCAGGTCCGACATATATTCCAGCAGGCCCCGGGCAGAGATCTGGGGCTCCAGTCCCTGGTCGCCCCGGCGGGAGGCGATGGTGCCCCCGGTGGTGAGAAGCAGGACTCGGGTCATGGAAAACCTCCTTGCAGAAGAGATGGAAGGGTCAGGGGAGGGGGCGTAAGAACCGGACGAGGACCTCCGCCAGCGCTTCGGGGGCGTCTGTGTTCACCTCGTGCCCCGCACCGGGGATGAGGGCCAGCTCCCCCTGGGGCACCAGCCGGCAGAGCTGCCGGGCGGCTTTCTGGTTGGCATGGTCCCCCGTGCCGCAGACCGCCAGGACAGGACAGCGGAGCCGGGCCAGGCAGCCTCGGAAGTCCAGGGCCATCATGGAGCGGGACAGGCGCATCGTATCCGCCTTGCTCAGCCCGCTGGCGGAAAACATGGACCCGGGCATCAGGCGGAACATGGCGTTTTGGAGCCGGAGCAGGCCCTTGGGCATGACGAACTGGGTGCCGATCAGGACCAGGGCCCCAACCCGGTCCGAATGCTCGATCCCGTATTGCAGAGCCAGGACCCCGCCCAGGGACAGACCGCACAGGGTGAGGGGGGCGGGAAGGGCGCCGCAGTACCGTGAGAAGGCCTGATAGAGATTTTCATAACAGACCTCCTTTCCCCGAATCAGACCGAAGAGATCGGGACAGAGGCCGCCTGACTCCTGCCCCAGCACGCGGAGCACCGACTCCCAGCTGGCCGGGGTTTGGCCCAAGCCATGGAGATAGACAACAGACATGGGATCGCCTCCTGGCCCTCCCGGACCGGTAGAGGAGCGGCCGGAAGAGAGTAAGATCGGACCGGACAGGGCCCGTTTTTTCCATCATACGATATTTTTCACCCGCCATCAAGGGAGAATTCCGATTTTGTTCGGGGCTGGGGCACGGAAGAGAGCTGACTCGATCCGAGGCGCCCTTCTGGCCACAGCGATATTAAGCGGGGGACCTGAAAGCCTTTTTACTTTATCTGAAACGATAAAGGATAATTATTTTATGTTTATCATTAAAAAATAATTGACAAAAATATGTTGAGTGATATACTGTGTGTTAAGAAATGAAAGGGGCCCTTATTTATGAAAGAAAAAGCGTTGAAAAGATATGCTCATTTTATCTCCATACTTCTTAACATCGTCTGCATTGTTTTCGGCGTATTAAGTGTATCATTATTTGCAGGGATCGTGGTTATCGTTTGTGCCCGGCTTTTTTTGCCGGAAATGTTCCGCCAGGCATGGGAAACTGCTGTTAAGGCAGGACAAACTCTTAGCTTTGGACAATGCGCATTCTTTTTCATTTGCTGTCTTGGAATGCTCATCTGTATCTTTTTAGCCCTGTATAACGCCAAAAGATTGTTTGGATGTATCGGCAAAGGAAATTCTCCTTTTACAGCTGAAACAGCCAGTCAGATACGGAAAATAGCATTGTATGTCCTGGTGTTTGCTGTTTTTTCTGCATTCTCTGTCTTTAAAATGGCATTTTCACAATTCTTCATGAGTGGTTTGTTTGCCCTCGTTCTGTTTTGTATCTCCCTTATTTTTGACTATGGATGTGAGTTGCAGCAAGAGGTGGATGAAACGCTGTAAAGGAGATATGATATGGCAATAATTTTAAGGCTTGATAGAATGATGGCAGATAGAAAAATAAGCCTAAACGAACTATCTGAAAAGGTCGGCATCGCAAATGTCAACTTATCTAAAATCAAAACAGGTAAAGTAAGTGCTATCCGCTTTTCTACACTGAATTCCATTTGCAAAGCACTGGATTGTCAGCCAGGGGATATATTAGAATATCAGAAAGATATGGAAGAATAGAATTTCTGTTTTTTTATGATATTTTTCTGCTTTGTCCAGTGTGTAGTGAAATTGACGGAGTTGAAAAAGAGGAAAAAATTGATATAATAAAAAATCAGAGATCCTGCGTCCGGCGAAAACGGCCCATCGGGGGCGGAGGCTGGACTGCCACAGAAAGGAAATTCGTTATGTCGGTTGAAGAGCCAAAGCGTACCCTGGCTTATATCTGCCCCGCCTGCCGTCAGTCGGTCATTGTGGAGCGGGACCTGTTTTCCCTGGCTGCCGCCACGGCCCATATCAAATGCCCCTGCGGCAGATCGGAGCTGCGGGTGGAATTTGTGGACGACCATGTGGACCTGGAGGTGCCCTGCCTGTTCTGCGGCCGGGAACACCGGGTGAGCTGCTCCACCCACGCCTTCCTGCACCAGAAGGCCCTGGCCTTCTCCTGCGCGGCCTCCGGCCTGGACTGCTGCTACGTGGGGGAGGAGGGCCCTGTCTTTGCCGCTACGGCCCGGCTGGAGCGGGCGGCCGATAAGCTGAAGGAGGAGCAGGCGGCCGAGGAGAAAGCCGCGTTCCTGGACGAGATCGTCATGCACGAGGTGCTCTCCGAGGTGAAGGACATCGCGGCCCGGGGAGGTGTCTCCTGCGCCTGCGGCTCCAGGGAATGGAAGCTGAAGGTGAATTACAGCTCCATCGACCTCATCTGCGCCCAGTGCGGCGCCCAGATGCGCATCCCGGCCGCTACGGCGGACGACATCGACGACATCTGCTGTAAAAATACCATATTGATCCGGGGAAAGAAGTGAAACGGCATGGGACAGTTTTTTGAATATGAGATGACGGTGGACAGCCGGGATGTGGACGGCTGGGGCCGGTGCCGGCCCTCCGCCGTGCTGGGCTATCTCCAGGAGGCGGCCACCCTGGCCGCGGAGGACGGGGGCTTCGGGCGGGAGAAGACCCTGGAGTACCACGCTTTCTGGATGCTGGCCCGGATCTGGTTCCGTCTGGACCGCCCCCTGCGGTGGGAGGAGAAGGTGACGGTGCGCACCTGGCACCGGGGCAGTAAGACGGCGCTGATGTACCGCGATTTTGACCTGCTGGCGGGCGGCGTCCCAGTGGGCGAGGCGGTGTCCGCCTGGGTGCTGGCTGGTGTGGAGGACCGGAAGCTGCTCCGCCTGTCCCAGATGCGGGAGCTGGAGGGGACCGAGGGCGGCGGGCTGTGCAAGCAGCTGACCCTCTCCAAGCTGCGCATGCCTGGAGAGATGGAGGAGCGGGACCGCCGGAGGATGGGGTACAGCGACACCGACATCAACGGCCATGTGAACAACACCCGCTACGCCGACTTCGTATGCGATGCCCTGCGGCTGGAGGGCCTGCCCCGCAGCCGCTTTCTGAGCGACCTCCAGATCGGATACACCGCAGAGAGCCGGGCAGGTGATGTGCTGACTCTGGAGGTGGGAGAACAGGGGGGGCAGCACTTTGTGAAGGGTGTAGACGAGGCGGGCAAAACTCACTTTGAAGCGGCCGCGAAATTTGGAGAAGAGATTCATTGACAAGCCCGCGAGGCGGGGGGTACAATAGAAAAAATATGATCCTCAAATCCCAACATCATTCCTTGCTATTGGAGAGAAAAGGAGCTGTGAACTATGGTCAACCAGGACGCTTCCCAGAAGTTTGTCAAGCAGGGGCTTACCTTTGACGACGTGCTGCTGATCCCCGCCGCCAGCGATGTGCTGCCCGCTGATGTGGATCTGCACACCAATCTGACAAAGAAAATCCGGCTGAATATCCCGCTTATCAGTTCCGCTATGGATACCGTCACCGAGTATCGCATGGCCATCGCCATCGCCCGGGAGGGCGGCATCGGCGTCATCCACAAGAACATGTCTATCAGCCAGCAGGCGGAGCAGGTGGATATGGTCAAGCGCAGCGAGAACGGCGTCATCACCAACCCCTTCTGGCTGGCTCCGGGCCACACCCTGGCGGAGGCCGACGAGCTGATGGCCAAGTACCGCATCTCCGGCGTGCCCATCTGTGACAACGGGAAGCTGATCGGCATCATCACCAACCGGGACATGAAGTTCGAGACCGACATGAACCAGCTCATCGACAACGTGATGACCAAGGAGAACCTGGTCACCGCCCCCGAGGGCATCACCTTGGAGGAGGCTAAGGAGATCCTGCGCCGCCACAAAATCGAGAAGCTGCCCCTGGTGGACAAGGATTTCCGCCTCAAGGGCCTGATCACCATCAAGGACATCGAGAAGGCGGAGGTGTACCCCAACTCCGCCCGTGACGAGAAGGGCCGCCTGCTGGTGGGTGCCGCCATCGGCGCCACCGCCGACGTGCTGGACCGGGTATCCGCTCTGGTGGAGGCCGGCGTGGATGTGCTGAACCTGGACTCTGCCCACGGGCACACCCAGAACGTGCTGGAGACCGTCAAGCGCATCAAGGCCCTCTACCCGGAGGTCCAGCTGATCGCTGGCAACGTGGCCACCGCCGAGGGCACCCGCGCCCTCATCGAGGCAGGCGCCGACTGTGTGAAAGTGGGCATCGGCCCCGGCTCCATCTGCACCACCCGCGTGGTGGCCGGCATCGGCGTGCCTCAGATCACCGCCATCTATGACGCCGCCTGCGTGGCCGCCCAGTATGGTGTGCCCATTATTGCTGACGGCGGCGTGAAGTTCTCTGGCGATATCGTAAAGGCCATCGCCGCTGGCGGCAGTGTGGTCATGATCGGCTCTCTGCTGGCGGGGTGCGAGGAGTCCCCCGGCGATACCGAGATCTATCAGGGCCGCCAGTTCAAGACCTACCGCGGCATGGGCTCCCTGGCCGCCATGAATCACGGCTCCAAGGACCGCTACTTCCAGGAGTCCAACAAGAAGCTGGTGCCCGAGGGCGTGGAGGGGCGCGTCCCCTATAAGGGCTCCACCAGCGACACCATCTATCAGCTGATGGGCGGCCTGCGGGCCGGCATGGGCTACACCGGCTGCCACAGCATCGCGGAGCTCCAGCAGAACGCCCAGTTCATGCAGATCACTGCCGCCGGCCTGCGGGAGTCCCACCCCCACGACATCTATATCACCAAGGAAGCTCCCAACTATACCATCAGTCCCGACTAATCGCAGAGCCCGGGCCGCAGCTGCGGCCCGGGCTTTTCCATTTCTATGATCCCCCTTGTCCTCCCGGAGCGGAGTGAGTCTGACCCAATGGGGAGCTATCCCTTTTTCCGTGTCAAGAAGATCCCGACGATCGCGGCGATCAGGATGATGGGGGCCGCTCTGACGAACAGCCATTCCAACCCGTGAAGGGCCACCCCGATTACAGCGGTCTCGGGATCGCTGTAATCCCAGCCTAAGTAAGGGCTGTTCAGGGCCGACAAGAAGGCGAAGATGGCCGCTGTGACCGCGCACAATGAGAGGAGGAGCCAATGCAGGATACGCCTCCTTGTGGTTTTTCTCTGCGCAAGCTGCAGGTTTATCACCTCCAGTTTTGCGGAGATGGCTTTCAGGGTATCAACGTCCGACGCCATGACAGTTTCTCCCAGCAAGGTGCTCACGGGGGTCTCAAGGGCTTCCGACAGAGAGATCAGCAGGTCAGAGTCGGGGACAGATATTCCTTGTTCCCATTTTGAGATCGTCTGCCGCACCACGTTCAGCTTGACAGCAAGCTCCTGCTGGGAAAGTCCTTTTGATGTTCGGATCGCTTTTATGTTTTCGTTGAGCATTTGGGATGGTCTCCTTCCATCTGTTCTCTGCCATAATTATATAGAGAGCGGCCCGTTGCCGCAAGCAACGTATGTTAACATTTCAGGAAAATGGCCATTTTTGTTCCATGATTTGAGGCTGGCCGCTGTTCATACGCAGAAAAAATGAGTTCGATCTCTGGATGCTTTGGAGCGTTTCATATACATGTAAATTTCCCTGCGCTTGGGAGAAAGAAGAAGGGGCGGAAGTCCATGAATAAGGAGGAGAAGAATATGGAGCGGTACACCCTGCGGGAAGGGGGGAGGGTCCTCTGCCCCACGGAGCGCCTGGAGGCGGCGCTGGAGCGGCTGGCGGCCTTTGAGGACCTGGCCTGTGGACTGGAGGAGGAGCAGCAGTCCATCTCCCGGCGTCTGGAGGAGCTGAGAGGACAGCGGAAGGAAAAGACCGTCCAGTTCCGGGAACTGCTGGCCCAAAAGCTGGTCAACAGCAGCCTGATCCAACTGCTGGAGCGGAAGGGACTGAAATGAGACCCAGCTGTCCGGCGGACGGGAGGGACAAGCGGGCCCCCGAAGAGAAATTACTTTCTCTCCGGGGGGCTTTGTGCTACAATGCGTATAGCTGAAAAACAGGCTGGAGAGGGGCGAGGACCGTGCTGAAGCTGATACTGGGCCGGGCGGGATCGGGGAAGACTACCGCCGTCTACCGCCGCATGTGCGGGGCGGGGGCGGAGCGCCCCCAGGTCCTGCTGGTGCCGGAGCAGAACTCCCACGAGGCAGAGCGGGCGCTGTGCAAGGTGGGGGGGAACGGAGTATCCCTGTATGCGGAGGTGCTCTCCTTCAGCCGCCTGGCCAACCGAGTCTTTCTGGCGGCCGGAGGGCTGGGAGAAGCGGAGCTGGACGCAGGCGGCCGCCTGCTGCTGATGCACCGGGCAGTGAAGTCGGTGGCGGCCCAGCTCACCGTGTGCGCCCGCTCAGCGGGGCGGGCCTCTTTCCTCCGCAGCCTGATCGCCACTGTAGACGAGCTGAAGAGCTGCCGGGTCTCCCCGGCAGACTTGGAGCGGGCGGGCTGTGAGGCGGAGGGACCGGAGGGAGAGAAGCTGCGGGACCTGTCCCTGATCTGCGGGGCTTACGATGCCCTCACTGCCCAGGTGGCCCTGGACCCCAGGGACCGGCTGACCCGGACGGCGGAGAAGCTGAAGGACTGCCCCTGGGCAGCGGGGAGGGACCTGTGGCTGGACGGCTTCACCGACTTTACTCCCCAGCAGATAGAGGTGCTCTCCCGCCTGCTGGAGCAGGCCCATTCGGTGACGGTTACCCTCACCTGTGACCATTTGGAGGAGGATGAGGGGGGGACCGGCATCTTCTCCCCCGCCCGCCGAACGGCCGCCCAGCTGCTGCGGGCGGCCCGGGAGCGCCGCGTCCCCAGCCAGGTGGAGCACCTGGCGGCGGAGGGAGGAGGACGGGCGGCGGATCTGGACTTCCTGGAAAAGGCCCTGTTCGCCCACGCTCCCGGCCTGGAGCGGGAGCCGGAGGGGGCAGTGGAGCTCTTTGCCGCCCGGACGCCCCGGGGAGAGGTGGAGTGGACTGCGGCCCGCATCCTGGAGCTGGTGCGGCGGGAGGGGCTCCGCTTCCGGGACATCGGGGTGGTAGCCCGGTCCTACAGGACCTATCAGGATTTGGTGGAGTCGGTGTTCGCCCGGTACGGGGTGCCGGTGTTCTCCTCCTCTATGAGTGAGATCCTGGATAAGCCCATCCTGGCTCTGGTGACCGGGGCGCTGGACACGGTGGCGGGGGGATATGTCTATGACGACGTGTTTCGCTATCTCAAGACCGGCCTCACCGACCTAGGGGAGGAGGACCGGGATCTGCTGGAGAACTATGTCTTGAAGTGGGACATCCGGGGGAGCCGGTGGACGCAGGAGAAGCCCTGGACCATGCACCCCAGGGGCTATGGCTTCCCCATGACGGAGGAGGACCAGGCCCTGTTGGAGCGGGTGGACCGGGCCCGGCGGCAGGTGGCGGCCCCGCTGGAGAGGCTGCGGAAAAATTCGGCCCGTACAGGACGGGGACAGGCTATGGCTCTCTACGGCTTTCTGGAGGAGATCGGCCTGCCCCGGCGGCTGGGAGAGCGGGTGGAGGAACTGCGCCGGCGGGGGGAGCCCGCGCTGGCCGAGGAGTATCGCCAGCTCTGGGAGATCCTGTGCGGCGGGCTGGAGCAGTGTGCCGCCCTCACCGGGGAGGTGCCTATGGAGCTGGAGGAGTTCTCCAGTCTGTTCCAGCTGGTGCTCTCTCAGTATGACGTGGGCACTATCCCGGTCTCCCTGGACCGGGTGACAGCGGGGGAGACCACCCGGCAGACCGGCCACCGGGTGAAGGTGCTCTTCCTGCTGGGGGCGGACGACAGCTCCATCCCCCAGGTGGGGGCGGAGCCCGGCCTGCTCTCCGACGACGACCGCACCCTGCTGGCCTCCTACGGCCTGGAGCTGAACCAGAGCGCGGAGGAGCGCCTCTACCGGGAGATGACCACCCTGTATCAGATCTGCGCCCTGCCCAGCCGGCGTCTGATTCTCACCTGGCCCGCCCAGGGGGCGGGGGGGGAGGAGCGGCGGTCCTGCTTCCTGGTGGGGCGGCTGAAGCTGCTCTTCCCCGGCCTTGCAGAGGTGCGGGAGGAGGGACTGGGGGACTCCTTCCGCATGGCGGCCCCCCTGCCCGCCTTGGAGCTGGCGGGGCGGAGCCCGGCAGTCCGGCGGGTGATGG
Source organism: Clostridium phoceensis (assembly GCF_001244495.1). NCBI lineage: Bacteria > Bacillati > Bacillota > Clostridia > Eubacteriales > Clostridiaceae > Clostridium > Clostridium phoceensis. The sequence goes on from NZ_LN866274.1 coordinate 1,416,313, forward strand.
GGTCCCTGCCGGAGTACGCCCCCCAGGTGGAGCGGCTGGAACGGGCCGGACGCTGGGAGCGGGGCAGGCTGACCCGGGGGGCGGTGGACCGGCTGTATGGACAGCGGGTACCCATGTCCGCCTCCCGGATGGACAAGTACAAGTCCTGCCACTTCTCCTACTTCATGCGCTACGGCCTCCAGGCGGAGCCCCGGAAGCCTGCCGGATTCACTGCGCCGGAGTACGGCACCTTCGTCCACTATGTGCTGGAGCATGTGCTCCAGAGCTGCCCCATCGGGGAGGAGAGCTGGGGGGAGGAGCTGCAAAAGCGGCTGAGAGCGGCGGTACGGGCGGCGGTGGACCGCTACACGGCAGAGGAACTGGGAGGGTTGGAGCACCAGAGCCAGCGCTTCCGCTATCTGTTCCGCCGCCTGCTGCGCTCCGTCCAGGCGGTGGTGGACAACGTGGCCCAGGAGCTGTGTGCCTCCCGATTCCGGCCCATTTCCTTTGAGCTGGGCTTTGGGAGCCGGGGGGAGCTGCCTCCGGTGGAGCTGACGGCGGAGGGAGTCACCATCAGCGTCTCCGGCTTCGTGGACCGGGTGGACGGCTGGGTGGAGAACGGGCGGCTCCACCTCCGGGTGGTGGACTACAAGACCGGCCGTAAAAGCTTTGACCTGACGGAGGTGTGGAACGGCCTGGGCCTCCAGATGCTTCTGTACCTCTTCGCACTGGAGGAGCGGGGAGAGGGGGTCTACGGACTGCCGGTAGAGGGGGCGGGGGTGCTTTACCTGCCTGCCCGGGACGCGGTGGTCCGGGGCAGCCGGACCATGAGCGAGGAGGAGCGGCAGAAGGCAGTGGACAAAGAGCTGGTCCGCCGGGGATTGGTCCTCTCCGATGGGGCGGTGCTGGAGGCCATGGAGCGGCCAGGGCCGGGGGGCTACCGCTTCCTGCCCCTGCGGGTGTCCAAAAGCACAGGGGAGATCACCGGCGAGGCCCTGGTGAGCGCCGAGCGGCTGGGGCGGCTGGAGAAGCACACCCGCAAAGTCCTGGAGGAGATCTGCCGGGAACTGGCGGCAGGCAACATCGCTGCCGATCCCTTCTGGCGGGGGCCTGAGAAGAATGCCTGCCGTTTCTGCGACTACGCCGCCGCCTGCCACTTTGAGGAGGGCAGAGGCGGGGACTGCCGGCGCTGGCTGCCGGGGGTCAAGGCCCAGGAGTTCTGGGAGAACGTAGAGCGGGAGACAGACTGAGAGAGGTGCAGCAGATGGAACATCGTTTTTATAAGCTGGAGATCTTTGTGCCGGAGGACTATTTCGCGGCTGTCCGTCAGGCCCTGTGGTCGGTGGACGCCGGGCATATCGGGGAGTATGACCGGTGCCTGAGCTGGAGCCGGGTGAACAGCTGCTGGAGGCCCCTGGAGGGGGCGGACCCCTTTGAGGGCATCCCTGGGGAGCTGTCCCAGGAACAGGAGCTGAAGATCGAGGTGTGCTGCCGGGGGGAGCGGCTGAGGGAGACCCTGGCGGCAGTGAAGGAGGCCCACCCCTATGAGGAGCCCGTGATCAACGTGCTGCCCCTGGTGGGCACAGGGCTGTGAGAGGAGAACTGTGATGGACATCAGGCTGTGCTGTGTAGAGGCGGGGGAGGGATTCCCGCTGGTGCTCCTCCACGGCAACGGGGAGGACCACACCTATTTCAAGCGGCAGATGGGACCCTTTTCCCAGCACTTCCGGGTCATCGCGGTGGACACCCGGGGCCATGGGGAGAGCCCCAGAGGGACTGCCCCCTTCACCCTGGAGCAGTTTGCGGAGGATCTGAAGGAGTTCCTGGACGGGAGGAGCATTACCCGATGCCACCTGCTGGGCTTCTCCGACGGGGGCAACATCGCTCTGCTGTTCGCCCTGAAATACCCGGAGTATGTGGAAAAGCTGATCCTCAATGGGGCGGACCTGTGCCCCTCCGGCGTGAAGCTGACCACCCAGCTGCCCATCGTGCTGGGCTGGGGAATGTGCCGGGTGCCAGCCCTGTTCAGCCGGAAGGCCAGGGCGAATTGGGAGATGCTGGACCTGATGGTGACCCAGCCCCACATCCCCACGGAGGCGCTTGCCCGGCTCCCTATGCCCGCCTTGGTGGTGGCAGGGGAGCGGGACATGATCCGGGAGGGCCATACCCGGGCCATCGCCGCCGCCATCCCGGACAGCCGGCTGGCCATCCTGCCCGGGGACCACTTCGTGGCTCGGCGGAACTGGCAGACCTTCAATCCCCTCGTGCTGGATTTCCTGCTGGACGGCGCACAGATCCCGTAGGAATTGGAAAGGAAAGACAGAGATGGATGATTGGTTCACGCTGGAGCGGATCGATGAGGATACGGACATCCTCAGTGAGTACCGCCACTGGGAGGAGACTCACTGCTACCTGCTGCGGGGAAGGGAGCGCAGCCTGCTCATCGATACCGGGCTGGGGATCTGCGACATCCGGCAGGCGGTGGACCGTCTGACGGATCGGCCAGTGGCGGCGGTAGCCACCCACATCCACTGGGACCACATCGGGGGCCACCGGTACTTTCCGGAGTTTTACGCCCACGAGGCAGAGCTGAATTGGCTGTCGGGCGGGTTCCCGCTGTCCGTGGAGGCCGTCCGGGCCATGGTGGCGGACCACTGTTGCCTGCCGGAAGACTTTGATGTGAGCCGGTACACCCTGTTCCAGGGGCATCCCGCCCGCGTGCTGCGGGACGGAGACCGCATCGAGCTGGGCGGGCGGACCTTGGAGGTGCTCCACACGCCGGGCCACTCTCCTGGCCACATGTGTTTTTGGGAGGCGGAGCGGGGCTATCTTTTTTCCGGAGATCTAGTCTATCGAGGCACCCTGTTCGCCTGCTACCCCTCTACCAACCCGGAGGAATACCTGAGTTCCCTGGAGCGGACCGCCTGCCTGCCGATGGAGCGCCTGCTCCCTGCCCACCACGCCCTGGACATCGGGCCGGAGCTCCTGGGCCGTGTGCGGGACGCTTTCCGCAGGCTGAAAGAGCAGGGAAAGCTCCGCCACGGCGGCGGCACCTTTGATTACGGGGACTGGGCGGTCCGGCTGTGACAGGAAAACCGGAAAAGCAGAACGATGAAAAAAGAAGGAATGGACCATGCAGCAGAACAAGAATATTTTGATCATCAACGACATGCCGGGATATGGAAAGGTCGCTTTGGCCGCCATGCTGCCGATTTTGTCCCACATGGGGCATAATATCTATAACCTCCCCACCGCCTTGGTGTCCAACACCCTGGATTATGGGAAGTTCACCATCTTGGATACCACCGACTATATGAAAAAGTCCATTGCCGTGTGGAAGGAGCTGGGCTTCTCCTTTGACTGCATCACCACGGGCTTTCTGGCCTCGGCGGAGCAGGTGGACATTATCCGCGCCTTCATCGAGAGCCAGAGGAAGGAGGACCTGTTGGTGATGACCGACCCCATCATGGGGGATGAAGGGAAGCTCTATAACGGCGTCACCGAGGAGACGGTGGAGAACATGCGCCGCCTCATCGGGGTGGCGGACGTGATCGTCCCCAATTTGACGGAGGCGGAGTTCCTGACAGAGCGGTACCGGGGGGCGGAGGCCCTCGACCGGCATCAGGCCCGGGAGGTGGTGGACGCCCTGCTGGCCTGCGGGCCCAGATCGGTGGTCATCACCAGCGGGCTGGAGGCGGAGACCGGCCGCCACGTGGTGTGGGGCTACTGTCACCGGCAGGGGCGGTACTTCACCCTGCCCTTCGACTTCATCCAGGTCCACTTTCCCGGCACTGGCGACGTGTTCTCTGCCGTCCTGGTAGGAGAGCTGCTGGCCGGGACCGGCCTGGAGCAGACGGCCCGGAAGGCCATGGATACGGTGGAGCGCCTGGTCTGTCTGGACCGCAACGAGGTGGAGAAGAACAAGGGTATCCGCATCGAGCGGTTTTTGAAGGAATTGGATCTCTGAGCCTCCAGAGGGCGGAAGAAAGGAAGAAAAGGGATATGTGGGCAGTTTTTGCGCTCCTGTCTGCGGTGTTCGCTGCGCTGACCGGGATATTGGCCAAGCTGGGGATGGAGGGCATCAACTCCAACCTGGCCACCGCCATCCGCACCGTGGTGGTGCTGGTGATGGCCTGGGCTATTGTGTTCCTGACAGGGAAGCAGCATGAGATCGGGGATATTTCCACCCGGAGCTGGGTGTTCCTCCTCCTGTCCGGCCTGGCCACCGGCCTGTCCTGGCTGTGCTATTTCCACGCCCTTCAGATCGGCCAGGCCAGCCGGGTCATCCCCATCGACAAGTTCAGCGTGGTCATCTCCATGGTGCTGGCCTTTGTGGTGCTGAGGGAGGCGGTGACCGTCCAGACCGTCATAGGCGGCCTGCTCATCACGGCAGGGACGCTGGTGTTGATCCTGTGAATGGAGCGGACAGAGAGAGGAGGACGCGCAGATGGCCTTTGCCTTGACAGAGGAACAGAGCAGAGCAGTCCATGACCGGGGGGGCGGACTGCTGGTGTCGGCTGCGGCGGGCTCGGGCAAGACCCGGGTGCTGGTGGAGCGGCTGCTGGACCAGGTGACCGGGGAGGGAGCGGATATCGACGACTTCCTGGTCATTACATATACCCGGGCGGCTGCGGCAGAGCTGCGGGCCCGGATTGCTCAGGAGCTGTCCGACCGGCTGGCGGAGCGGCCCAACGACCGGCACCTGCGGCGGCAGACCACGTTGGTCTACAAGGCCCAGATCTCTACGGTGCACGCCTTCTGTGCCGCTCTGCTGCGGGAGAGCGGCCACCAGATCGGGTTGGACCCGGACTTTCGGCTGTGCGACGAGGGGGAGGGCGCGGTCCTGATGGCCCGGGTGCTGGGGGAGACCCTGGACCGCCAGTACGAGGATCTGGACCCGGAGGGGGACTTTGCCGCCCTGGTGGACACCATGGCCGCCGGGCGGGACGACAGCCGCCTGGAGCAGATCGTGCTGGACGTGTTCGGCCGCATCCAGAGCCACCCGGACCCGGCGGGCTGGCTGGCAGACCAGAGCCGCCTGTGGGAGCTGGATGGGGTCACCGACGCGGGGGACACCCCCTGGGGGGCGCTGCTGCTGGCCGACGCCAGGCGGCAGGGGGAGCGCTGCCTGGAGCTGCTGCTCCGGGCGCTGGAACTCACCGGCCGGGACAGCGTGCTCAGCCAGAATTACGGCCCCAGTCTCTCCCAGTCCATCCAGGGGGTGCGGGCCCTGCTGGCGGCGGACAGCTGGGACGGCGTGTACCGGGCCCTGCCAGTGGAGTTCCCGGCGGCGGGGCGGAAAAAGGGCGTGGAGGACCTGGAGGCGGCGGAGCGGGTGAAGGGACTGCGCACCCGCTGCAAGAAGCAGATGGACAAGCTCTTTGAGGACCTGGGCGGGGACAGCGGGCAGCTGCTGGCCGACCTGGCCCTGGCCCGGCCCGCGGTGCGGGGCCTGATGGAGCTGACGGCCCGCTTTCAGGAGGACTACGCCCGGGAGAAGGCGCGCCGGGGCGTACTGGACTTTTCCGACCTGGAACATCTGGCCCTGCGGCTGCTCACCCAGGACGGGGACGGAGGGCCCGGCCCGCTGGCCCGGTACTGGAGCGGCCGGTTCGCCGAGGTGATGGTGGACGAGTATCAGGACACCAACCAGGTGCAGAACGCCATCTTCACTGCCGTGTCCGATGGGGGGCGGAAGCTGTTTATGGTGGGAGACGTGAAGCAGTCCATCTACCGCTTCCGGNGGTGCGGGGCCTGATGGAGCTGACGGCCCGCTTTCAGGAGGACTACGCCCGGGAGAAGGCGCGCCGGGGCGTACTGGACTTTTCCGACCTGGAACATCTGGCCCTGCGGCTGCTCACCCAGGACGGGGACGGAGGGCCCGGCCCGCTGGCCCGGTACTGGAGCGGCCGGTTCGCCGAGGTGATGGTGGACGAGTATCAGGACACCAACCAGGTGCAGAACGCCATCTTCACTGCCGTGTCCGATGGGGGGCGGAAGCTGTTTATGGTGGGAGACGTGAAGCAGTCCATCTACCGCTTCCGGCTGGCCGACCCCACCATCTTCCTGGACAAGTACCGCCGTTTCAAACCTTGGGACCAGGCGGCGGAGGGGGAGGAGCGGACAGTGGTGCTCACCCGCAACTTCCGTTCCCGGCCGGAGGTCCTGGAGGGGACCAACGACCTCTTTCGAAATATTATGTCAACTGAATTCGGGGAGCTGGACTACACCCAGGACCAGGCGCTGGCGCCGGGGGCCGCCTTCCCGCCGGAGGGAGACTGGCGGGTGGAGCTGGACCTGGAGGACCTGTCCTTCCTGGGGGACCAGGAGGAAGGGGAGCGGGCGGACAAAAATCTGCTGGAGGCCCGCTGGGCGGCCCGCCGTATCCGGGAGCTGCTGGACGGGGAGCTGATGCTGACGGAGGGGAGCGGGCAGCGGCGGGCGGAGCCCTCTGACGTGCTCCTTCTCCTGCGCTCCCCTGGGGCGGTGCTCCACCACTATATCCGGGCCCTCAACGAGGCGGGGCTGCCCTGGTCCGCCGAGGGCGGGGAGGACTTCTTTGCCTCCACCGAGATCAATGTGGCCCTGTCCCTTCTCCAGATCGTGGACAATCCCCGCCAGGATGTGGCGCTGATCGCGGCCCTGCGCTCCCCGGTGTACGGCTTTTCAGGAGATCAGCTGGCTCTGCTCCGGGCGGAGGGGGAGGGGGACTTCTATTCCGCTGTGGTTCAGGCCGCCGGCCGGGGGGACCAGGCGTGCCGGGATTTCCTGACGGAGCTGGAGGAGCTGCGCTTCGGGGCAGGGGACCGCACCTGCCGCCAGCTGATCTGGCACATCTATGAACGGACCAACCTGCTGGGCCTGTTCGGGGCCATGGACGGGGGGCAGGAGCGGCAGGGCCGCCTGCTCACCCTCTATGCCCTGGCGGGGCGTCTGGAGGAGGCGGGGTGCCGGTCTCTCTTCCAGTTCCTGCTGCGCCTGGAGCGGATGCGCCAGACCGGGGGACTGTCCCTGTCCGCCCCAGGCCGGGAGGGGGGCGGTGTGACCATCATGTCCATCCACCGCTCCAAGGGGTTGGAGAAACCGGTGGTGCTGCTGTGCGGCCTGTCCCGGCGGCTGAACCGGGACGACCTCCAGCGGCCTGTCCTCTTCCATCCGGTGCTGGGGGTGGGCCCCCGGGGCCTGGACCGGGAGCGGATGGTGGAGTATCCCACCCTGGCCCGCAAGGCGGTGGCCCGGAAGCTGGAGCGGGAGATGATGGCGGAGGAGCTGCGTCTGCTCTATGTGGCCATGACCCGGGCCAAAGAGAAGCTGATCCTCTCCATCCCGCTGCGGCGGGGAGCGGAGAAGCTGGAGAAGCTGGGGGAGGACCTGTCTGTTCCACCCTCCCCCATGGCGTTGGAGCGCCAGCAGAGCGTGGGCGGCTGGGTGCTGCTTCACGCCCTGGCCCGGCCCGAGGCGTCCGCCCTGCGGAGCATGGCGGGGCTGCCGGAGGTGTCCCCGGGGACTCTGGGGCCCGCCTGGGATATTCGATGGGTAGATGGGGCGGCACTGGCCCAGATTCCGGAGCAGAGGGGCCGCTTCGCGGATCTGCCCGGAGAGTCGGAGACGGAACCGGAGGGGCTGAGAGAGGCGCTGGCCTGGCACTATCCGTTCTCCCTTTCCTCCCAGACCCCCTCCAAGCTCACCGCCACCCAGCTCAAGGGGCGGAGCCTGGACCAGGAGACCCGGGAGGAGGCCGCCCCGGCGGCCCTTCCGCCCCAGCCGCTCTCCATCCTGCGGCCCCAGTTCGTGGCGGAGGAGCGGGGACTCACCCCGGCCCAGCGGGGCACAGCCCTGCACCTGGCCATGCAGTATCTCCCCCTGGACACGGACACCCCGGAGCGGGCAGCGGCGGAGCTGGAGCGCCTGGTGTCCGGCGGCTTCCTCACCCCCCAGCAGGGGGCGGCGGCCGATCCGGGACAGCTGTCCGCGTTCTTTAACTCGCCCCTGGGCAGGGAGATGGCGTCGGCCCCCGTGTGCCGCCGGGAATTCAAATTTTCCGTGCTGCTGCCGGCGGAGGAGTTCTGCCCCGGCCTGGAGCCGGGGGAGGAGGTGCTGCTCCAGGGCGTAGTGGACGCCTGGTTCGAGACTCTGGAGGGCATCACGGTGGTGGACTTCAAGAGCGACCGGGTCTCCCGGTCCGGGGCGGCGGCCCGGGGAGAGGAGTACCGCCCTCAGCTGGAGGCGTACAGCCGGGCCCTGGAGGAGATCACCGGAAAACAGGTGGTCCGAAAGGCGCTCTGGTTCTTCGAACCGGGGGAGCTGGTCCTTCTGTGAAAGGGCGACAAAAGGGCCGAGAAAAAAGTCAGGATAATTTTTTGAAAAAATAGTTGCTTTTGCGGGAGATCCATGCTATTATATCAGTTGCGTTTACAGATGATCCCTCCATGGAGAAAGAGGTGAAGATACAATGAAAGCAGGCATCCATCCCGATTATCAGCAGACCACCATCCGGTGCGCTTGCGGCAATGTGATCGAGACTGGCTCCACCAAGAAGGATATCCGCGTGGAAGTGTGTTCCAAGTGTCACCCCTTCTACACCGGTAAGCAGAAGATGGTGGACACCGGTGGTCGTGTCAGCCGCTTCAACAAGAAGTTCGGCCTGGACAAGTGAGATTGCGCCTCAAAAGCCGCACCGTGGATCGGTGCGGCTTTTTGTCGTATTTTGCTGTCGGCCCGGAGTATCCTCGCCCCAGGGAGGGGCATAAACTAACAGATGAGATCAAAAATGAGTTAGGAGGCTGTATCATGAAGAAGATCGACGTGAAGAGCTTGCAGGACAACGTATTTTCCCTCATCGGGGACCGGTGGATGCTCATCACCGCCGGCACGGCGGAGCGGTGCAACACCATGACCGCCAGCTGGGGCGGACTGGGCGTGCTGTGGGGCGCCCCGGCGGCCACCATTTACCTGCGGCCCCAGCGGTACACCAAGGAGTTCGTGGACCGGGAGGAGTATTTCACCCTGGCCTTTTTCGGGGAGGAGCAGCGCAAGGCCCTCACCCTGTGCGGCAGCAAGAGCGGCCGGGAGGTGGACAAGGTGAAGGAGTGCGGCTTCACCGTGGCCAAGGCCGAGTGCGGGGCCCCCTATTTTGAGGAGGCGGAGCTGGTGCTGGTCTGCCGCAAGCGCTATGCCCAGGAGATGGACCCCCAGGCCATCCCCCAGGATGCCAAGGACAGATTTTATCCTGAGAAGGACTACCATACCATGTATATCGGAGAGGTCGTGGAGGCGCTGAGGAAATAAGGGCCTCAGCGCCCGGACCGCCTCCTGACAGACGGGGAAAATCCCATTTTGGAGGATCTATGACAGAAAACAACACGGAAAAGAAAAACAGGGCGGTGCTGGTGGGCCTGTCCTCCCGCGTCCTGGCCCCGGAGGAGAACGCCGACGAGGCCTCTATGGAGGAGCTCTCCGCCCTGCTGGAGACAGCGGGGGGAGAGTGCGTGGGCGTGGTGACCCAGTCCAAGGACAGCCCGGACCCCCGCACCTTCATCGGGGAGGGCAAGGTGGCTGAGGTGAAGGAAGTGGCCCATGCCATGGACGCGGACATGGTGATCTTTGACAACGGCCTGTCTCCCTCCCAGCAGAGGGTCTTGTCAGAGGACCTGGGGGTGTCGGTGCTGGACCGCTCCGCCCTGATCCTGGACATCTTCGCCCAGCGGGCCCGCACCCGGGAGGGCCGGCTCCAGGTGGAGCTGGCCCAGTATAAGTATCTGCTCCCCCGCCTGATGGGCATGTGGACCCATCTGGAGCGGCAGGAGGGCGCCATCGGCACCCGCGGCCCCGGCGAGACCCAGCTGGAGAGCGACCGGCGGCACATCCGCCGCAAGATCTCCAAGCTGGAGGAGGAGCTGAAGGATGTGCGCCGGGTGCGGGCCACCCAGCGGGAGCGGCGCATCAAGAACGAGGTACCGGTGGTGGCCATTGTGGGCTATACCAATGCGGGCAAATCCACCCTGCTCAACCGGCTCACCGGGGCGGCCATCCCGGCCAATGACCGGCTGTTCGACACCCTGGACACCACCACCCGCACCCTGGAGATCTCCGACACCTGCACGGTGCTCATCTCCGACACGGTGGGCTTTATCCGCAAGCTGCCCCACCATCTGGTGGAGGCCTTCAAGGCCACCCTGGAGGAGCTGGAGTACGCCGACCTGCTGCTCCATGTGATCGATGCCTCCAACCCGGAGTGGCGGGACCAGACGGCGGTGGTGGAGGACCTGATCCGGGAGCTGGGGGCCGAACAGACCCCCCGCCTGGATGTTTTCAACAAATGCGACCGGTATCTGGGGGACATCCGGCCCCACGGGGAGGACATCGTCTCCATCTCCGCCAGGACCGGCGAGGGGGTGCCCGAACTGCTGGCCGCCATCGGCAGGCGGCTGGACAACGGCGCCCGCCGGGTGATCATCCATCTGCCCTACGACCAGGGCGGGCTGCTGGACAAGCTCTACCAGCAGGCCAAGGTGGAGTCGGTGGAGTACGGCGAGACCATCGATGTGGCGGCGGTCTGCACCCCCAAGGTGATCGGTCAGCTGGGCCCGCTGGTGGAGGGCTGGAGGCCACGTCGGGAGCCCTGGGAAGACTGAAAGCCCCATCTCAGAAAAGAAAGGGAAAGGACCATGGACGTGATGCTCAGACCCTGGCGCCCGGAGGACGCCCCCTCTATCGCCCGGCATGCCGATGACCCCCAGGTGGCCGCCAACCTGCGGGATGTGTTCCCCTGCCCCTACCAACTGTCAGACGCGGAGGAGTTCATCCGCCTGTGCAGGGCGGCGGAGCCGGAGCAGGCCATATTCCGGGCCATCGTGGTGGATGGACAGGCCGTGGGCAGCGTGGCCCTCACCCGGGGCACGGATGTCTGCCGCCGGTCGGCCGAGCTGGGCTACTGGCTGGGCCGGGCCTTCTGGGGCCGGGGCATCATGACCAAGGCGGTGGAGGAGATGTGCCGGACGGGCTTTGAGGCGTGGGACATCGTGCGCATCTACGCGGAGCCCTTCGCCCACAACGCCGGCTCCCGCCGAGTGCTGGAGAAGGCGGGCTTCGCTCTGGAGGGCGTCATGCGCTGCGGCATATGGAAAAACGGCCGGCTGCGGGACTACTGCATGTACGCCCTGCTGCGGCCGGAGACCCCGTAGGACTGCCACAGGCGGCGGAGGGCGCCGGCGTCCTGCTCCAGGCTGTCCCCCAGCCGCTGGAGGAGGTTTTCGGAGATTTCCCGGGAAACCTGCTCCGGGCGGCAGGAGAGACCGTCCATATAGTCCAGCAGAAGGGAGAGCAGCAGCGTGTCCTCTGTGATGCGGGTGACCGTGTCGTTCAGATGGTCCAGCAGATCGAGCTCGTGTTCCATAGATGATTACCTCCTTCTGATATAGAGCTTAAAGCTATTATAGCGAACAGCTCTTGCTCGGTCAAGAGCTAAAAGCTATAATTTTCAAAACAATAGCTATGAGCTATAATAGAGAAGAAGGTGAGAACGATGGAAGATTATCGGGCAATTTTGAAAAGGAACCGAGAGAAGCAGGGATTAAGTCAAAACAAGCTGGCAAAACGGCTGGGCGTGACACAGACATTTATCAGTGAAATAGAGCGGGGAAGAAAAAATCCATCGTTGGAACAGTTTTTCCGGATCTGCAAGGAATTGCAGATCAAAGTCTTTCCTGACGAGCCCTAAGGGGCGCCGCGGCCCCGGTCCCTGCGCAGGGACGCACACTGTGCGCCCGCCGTCCGTGAGGATGCGGCCCGATGCGGGCATCGGGCCCTGCTGGGTGCGTGCTTCTCCCTGTCTTTGTGTAGGGGGTGGGGCTTGCCCCCGCCCGCCGGTCCCAGGTCTGCGATGTGCCGCAGGAGTGATTTCCAGACCTGCCCGGGCTATTGAATCGCTCTGGCGGAAGAACGCCCCCTCATCCGTCACGGCTTCGCCGTGCCACCTTCCCCCCCGGAGGAGGGGAAGGCTTTTCGGGCGGCTGGAGGCCGCCCCTACATGATATTTTCGGCCTTTGCGCAGGGGCGCGCAATGTGCGCCCGCCGGTTTCCCACCAGCCGCCCCTATTGTGCCAATCTAGGCGCGCCCCGCGAGTATTCCCCAAAACGTGCAAAGGCAGGTGACCCCATGACAGAGTATTACATCCCCACCCAGGCCGGTGAGGCGGAGCTGGTCGAGAAGCGCTCCCGCTTCATCGGCCATGTCTGGCGTGTGGAGAGCGAGGAGGAGGCCCGTGCCCGCATCGAGGAGATGAAAAAGCGGTACTACGACGCCCGGCACAACTGCTGGTGCTACCTGCTGCGGGAGGGGCCGGTGCGCTACTCGGACGACGGGGAGCCCCAGGGGACGGCGGGCCAGCCCATGCTCAACGTGTTCCAGCGGGAGGAGGTCACCAACGTCTGCTGTGTGGTCACCCGGTATTTTGGGGGCATCCTTCTGGGGGCGGGGGGGCTGGTCCGGGCTTATACTCAAAGCGCCAAGGATGCCCTGGACGCCGCCGGCATCTCGGTGGTGCGCCGCTGGGTGGAGACGCTGGTGCCCTGTCCATACAGCCTTTTGGAGCTCCTGAAGTCGGAGACCGCCGCCTGGGGCGGCGTGATCCCGGAGACGGAGTACGGGGCTGATGTGACCCTCACTGTCTTGCTGCCGGAGGAGAAGGCGGAGGCATATCTGGCACACATCCTGGACATGACCGCCGGGACGGTGGAGGGCATCGCCACCGGGGAGCGGTTCCAGGACGTGCCTTGGCGGCCCGCCGGAGGGGCCGGCGGACCCGGATAAAAAATTTTTTGAAAAATTTTGATTTTTTAGAAGGAAAATGGGGAGCGGCCTCGTATAAGATAAAGTGTACGGAACTGTACGACCTCACATGCACCCCGGCGGGGTGGGACAGGAGGGACCATGACGCTGAGAGAGCAGACTGAACAGAGGGAGCGGGAGACACTGTCCTCCCGCGCCTGCCTGGCGGAGCAGACCCGGGGCCGGGCGCGGCCGGAGGAGCCCTGCGGCGTGCGCACCTGCTTCCAGGTGGACACAGACCGCATCGTCTACTGCAAGTCCTTCCGGCGGCTGAAGCACAAGACCCAGGTGTTCCTCCAGCCGGAGGGGGACCACTACCGTACCCGGATGACCCACACCCTGGAGGTCAGCCGCATTGCCCGGACCATCGCCCGGGGGCTGGCGCTGAACGAGGACCTGACCGAGGCCATCGCCCTGGGCCACGATTTGGGCCACACCCCCTTCGGCCACGCGGGAGAGCGGCTGCTCAACTCCATCGTGCCCGGCGGCTTCGCCCACTTCCGGCAGTCCCTGCGGGTGGTGGAGCGGCTGGAGAAGGAGGGAGCCGGACTGAACCTGACCTGGGAAGTGCGCAACGGCATCGAGCGCCATACCGGCGGGGAGGACGCCGCCACCCTGGAGGGGCAGGTGGTCCGTCTGGCCGACAAGATTGCCTACATCAACCACGACATCGAGGATGCCCTGCGGGGCGGAGTGATCTACCCCATCGACATCCCGCTGGAGGTGTCCCAGGTGCTGGGCTTTACCCACGGGGAGCGGATCAACGCCCTGGTGGTGGACGCCATCTCCGCCAGCCGGGGGCAGGACCGCATCTGTCAGTCCCCCCAGGTGGGGGAGGCCATGGCGGTGCTGAAGGAGTTCATGTTCGCCAATGTCTACACCAACCCCATCGCAAAGGGGGAGGAGAGCAAGGCCCAGGACATGCTGAAGATGCTCTTCGGGTATTACCAGAAAAACCCCGATGAGCTGCCCGCCGACTTCCAGGCGATCCGCCTGGAGGAGGGGGTGGACCGGGCGGTGTGCGACTATATCGCAGGGATGACCGACCCCTTCGCGGTGAGCGAGTACACCCGGCTGTTCATCCCCATGGGATGGGGCGTGAAGTAGGCCTTTTTCCCCGAATAGGGATAAAGAGCCGGGATTCGGGCCATCAATAGCGGAAGGGGGAGAAAAATGCCCATACCGGAGCGGTTTTTGGACGAGCTGATCGCCCGGACTGACATCGTGGACCTGGTGGGCGAGTATGTGCGCCTGACCAAAAAGGGCCGCAACTACTGGGGACTGTGCCCCTTCCACTCAGAAAAGACCCCCTCCTTTTCCGTCTCCCCGGACAAGCAGATCTTCAAGTGCTTCGGCTGCGGGAAGGGCGGCGGGGCCATCAACTTCATCATGGAGCTGGACAGCCTGCCCTTCCGGGACGCGGTGGGAGTGCTGGCCAAGCGGGTGAACCTGGAGGTGCCGGACACCGGCGGCTTCAGCGCCGGCATGAAGGAGCGGCGGGAAAAGCTGCTGACCATCAACAAGGCGGCGGCCCGGGTGTTCCACAAGTGGCTGTACGCCCCGGAGGGGGCGGCGGGGCTGGCCTACCTTCAGAGGCGCGGGCTGAGCCGGGGGACCCTGACCCGGTTCGGACTGGGCTTCGCCCCCGACCGCTGGGACGGTCTGCTGACGGCCCTGGCGGAGCAGGGGTGGGACAAGGCCGACCTGCTGGACGCCGGGCTGGCGGTGAGCAACAAGGACGGCCGCATCTATGACCGCTTCCGAAACCGGGTCATGTTCCCTATCATCGACATCCGGGGGGACGTGATCGGCTTCGGCGGCCGGGTGATGGATGACTCCACCCCCAAGTACCTCAACTCGCCGGACACGCCGGTGTACAACAAGAGCCGCAATGTATTTGCCCTGAACATCGCCAAGAAGTCCAGGGCGGGGCGGGTGATCCTGACGGAGGGGTATATGGACACCATCTCCCTCCACCAGGCGGGCTTTGACAGCGCGGTGGCCTCCCTGGGCACCTCTCTGACCGCGGAGCACGCCCAGCTGCTGGCCCGCTACTTCAAGGACGCGGTCATCGCCTACGACGGCGACGGGGCGGGGGTGTCCGCCGCCCAGCGGGCCATCCCCCTGCTGGAGCGGGCGGGGCTGAATGTGAAGGTCCTCCGGGTGAAGGGGGCAAAGGACCCGGACGAGTTCATCAAGAAATACGGGCCCGAGGCCTTCGCCCGTCTGCTGGACAAGAGCGAGAACCACATCGACTACCGGCTGGAGCAGCTGCGGGGCCGGTATGACCTGAGCGACGACAGCCAGCGGGTGGAGTTTCTGCGGGAGGCCACCGGGGTGATCGCCTCCCTGCACAGCGCGGTGGAGCGGGAGATCTATGGGGGCCATGCGGCCCAGATGGCGGGCATCTCCGCCGAGGCCATGGCCCAGGAGGTCAAAAAGGAGCTCCGCCGCCGCATCCAGAAGGAAAAAAAGCAGCAGGAGCGGCGGGACCTGTCCCCCGCCATCCAGCTCCAGCCCAAGGCCAGGGGGATGCGCTACGACAACATCCGCTCCGCCCGGGCGGAGGAGGGGGTGCTGCGCCTGATCCTGCTGGACAGCTCCCTGCTGGAGGAGACGGAGGGCCTGACGGGTTCGGAGTTCTCCTCTCCGCTGCTGGGGCGGATCTTTGACCTGCTGCGCAGCCGTGCGGCAGAGGGACTGAGCACCCAGCTGCCCGCCCTGGCCGGAGCGCTGGAGCCGGAGGAGATGGCCCACCTGGCCTGGGTGGCCGAGCAGCCGGAAAATCTGGCCAACAGCCGCAGAGCCCTGGCCGACTACATCGCCCTCATCCGGGAGGAGGGGCTGCGCCGCAGCGGGACAGATGAGGAAGCTCTGCTGAGGGCGGCGCAAAAGAGATATCAGGAAACAAAAGCATATATGGAGGAGAAGCCATGAGCACCAAGAAGACAGAGACTTCCGCCGCTGTGGAAGAGAAGAAGAGCAAGACCGACATCGAGACCCGCATGGAAGCGGGCAAGGTGGAGGTCATGAAGGTGGTGGGAGGCATCCCAGGTGCGGAAAAGCTGGCCGAACTGATCGAGCGGGGCAAGAAGAAGGGCAATCTGTCGGCCGCCGAGCTGATGGACGTGCTGGAGGACATGGATCTGGAGTCCGAGCAGATGGACAAGATCTATGATACTCTGGAGAACCTAGGCATCGACACAGTGGGGGAGGACTACATCCCCGAGCTGCCCGACGACGTGGAGCCCACCATTGAGGCCATCGAAGAGCTGCCTGAGGAAGAGATCGTGGACCCCAACACCATGGTGGACGCCTTCGGCACCGACGACCCGGTGCGGATGTATCTGAAGGAGATCGGCAAGGTCAACCTGCTCACCTCCGATGAGGAGATCGACCTGGCCCAGGCCATGGGGGCGGGCGCCGAGGCAAAGGAGCAGATGGAGGAGCTGGAGAGCTCCGGAGAGGAGATCCCCGCCGAGGTCCGCACCGAGCTGGAGAAAGCCATCAAAAAGGGCGAGCGGGCCAAGCAGCGGCTGGCAGAGGCCAACCTGCGCCTGGTGGTCTCCATTGCCAAGCGGTATGTGGGCCGGGGGATGCAGTTCCTGGACCTGATCCAGGAGGGCAACCTGGGCCTGATCAAGGCGGTGGAGAAGTTCGACTACACCAAGGGGTACAAGTTCTCCACTTACGCCACATGGTGGATCCGTCAGGCCATCACCCGGGCGATCGCTGACCAGGCCCGCACCATCCGCATCCCGGTGCACATGGTGGAGACCATCAACAAGGTGATCCGGGTCTCACGCCAGCTGCTCCAGGAGCTGGGCCACGACCCCACGCCGGAGGAGATCGCCGACGAGATGAACATGCCGGTGGACCGGGTGCGGGAGATCCTGAAGATCGCCCAGGAGCCTGTCTCTCTGGAGACCCCCATCGGGGAGGAGGAGGACAGCCACCTGGGGGACTTCATCCCCGACGAGGATGCCAGCGAGCCCGCCGAGGCCGCCTCCTTCACCCTGCTGAAGGAGCAGCTGGTGGATGTGCTCTCCACCCTGACCCCCCGGGAGGAGAAGGTGCTCAAGCTGCGCTTCGGCATCGAGGACGGACGGACCCGTACCTTGGAAGAGGTGGGAAAGGAGTTCAACGTCACCCGGGAGCGCATCCGCCAGATCGAGGCCAAGGCCCTCAGAAAGCTGCGTCATCCTTCTCGTTCCAAGAAACTAAAAGACTTTTTGAACTGATCCGGGGATCGTTTTGCTGAGTGTTCCGGGGCGCAGCTTTCCGGGGCCCCCGGGCGGGCCCAGCGCAGCGGGCCGCACGGGGAGAGCCGGAGCGACGGAATGAGTGAGCTCCCGCCTCCGGCAGGGGCGAGGGATATGCAGTCCGCGACGGCGACGCGTCATCCTTCTCGTTCCAAGAAACGAAAAGACTTTTTGAACTGACAGGCGGGCAGAGCACCGGAGGGCCGGGGCGCAGGTTTCAGGTGCCCCACCTGCAAAAAGGACCCCAGCGGAACACACATCCCCCGGAGCGCGGCTCCGGGGGTGTGCTTTGCGGGAAAGAGCGGAGAACGACTATGACAAAGCAGGATGTTTTGAAGCAGTATTTCGGCTATGACACCTTCCGGGGCGGTCAGGAGGAGATCATCGACGCACTGCTGGCCGGGCGGGATGTGCTGGCCGTCATGCCCACGGGAGCGGGGAAATCGGTGTGCTATCAGGTGCCTGCCCTGCTGCTGCCCGGCATCACCCTGGTGGTCTCCCCGCTGGTCTCCCTCATGAGGGACCAGGTGACCCAGCTGGTGCAGATGGGAGTGCCCGCCGCCTACCTCAACAGCTCTCTCACCTACCGGCAGTATCTGCTGGCCCTGGACCGGGCCAGGGAGGGCCGGTACAAAATCATCTATGTGGCTCCGGAGCGGCTGGATACCGAGGGGTTCCAGTCCTTTGTCCGCTCGGCCCAGATCTCCATGGTGGCAGTGGACGAGGCCCACTGTATCTCCCAGTGGGGGCAGGACTTCCGCCCCGCCTATCTGAACATCCCGGACTTTGTGGACCGGCTGCCCCAGAGGCCGGTGGTGGGGGCCTTCACCGCCACCGCCACCTCAGAGGTCCGGGAGGATATCCAGCGGCTGCTGGAGCTGGAGGCCCCCCTGTCCATCACCACCGGGTTTGACCGGGACAACCTGTATCTGGAGGTGTGCCACCCCTCCGTAAAGCGGGTGGAGCTGCTGGCCCGGGTGCGGGAGCGGCCGGGGGAGTGCGGCATCGTCTACTGCTCCACCCGGAAGAACGTGGAGGAGGTCTGCCAGTTCCTCCAGAGCTCCGGCATCTCCGCAACCCGCTACCACGCTGGGCTGGAGCCGGAGGAGCGGCAGCAGAATCAGGAGGACTTCCTCTTCGACCGGGTCCAGGTGATGGTGGCTACCAACGCTTTCGGGATGGGGATCGACAAGTCGGACGTGCGCTTCGTCATCCACTACAACATGCCAAAGGACCTGGAGAGCTACTACCAGGAGGCGGGCCGGGCGGGCCGGGACGGGGCGGAGGCCCGATGTATCCTGCTGTACAGCGGGCAGGACGTGCGCACAGCCCAGTTCCTCATCAGCCAGAGCGAGCCCAGCGAGCAGCTGGACCCGGAGACGGCGCGGCAGCTCCAGGAGCGGGACTTGGGTCGTCTGAAGCAGATGACGTTCTACTGCTGCACCCGGCGGTGCCTGCGTCAGTATATCCTGAACTATTTCGGCCAGTCGGCCCCGGACTACTGCGGCGCCTGCTACAACTGCCTCCACAATTTCCAGGAGATCGATGTGGGGGAGGACGCCCGGGCCATCCTCCGCTGTGTGGCGGAGACCGGCCAGCGGTTCGGCGCCGGACTGATCGCCGCAGTGCTGTGCGGCGGGGAGAACGAGAAGATCCGCCGTTACCGGCTGGAGCGGGAGAGGACCTATGGAGCCCTGGCCGCCCTGAGTCAGCGGGAGGTCCAGGACCGCATCCGCTTCCTGGTGGACGAGCACATCCTGGAGCTCACTGACGGCCAGTACCCGGTCCTCCGGTGCGGGGAGCGGGCGGAGGACGTGGCGTACAGCGACGGACCGCTGATGATGAAGGCCGTTCGGGAGGAGCGGCCGGCGGCCGACCGCCGGCGGGCGGAGGGCAGCCCCCCGACCTGTCTCCTATACACCTCNCCCTGCGGGAGATGGCGGCTGCCCAGCCACGGGATCTGCGTCAGCTCCAGAACGTGGGCGGCGTGGGCAGCTTCAAGGCGGAGCAGTACGGAGCTCAGTTCCTGGAGATCATCTCGGATTTTCAGGAGACAGCGGCAATATAAGAGCCTGCCCCAGACAGATGGTGTCCGGGGCAGGCTCTTATATACATATTTTACTTCGGAGCGTGGGGGCCGCAGCGAGTGTGGTGTCCGCCGCACCCGCCGCAGGTGCCGCAGTCCCCATTGCAGTGGCCGCCCGACTTGTGGGACTGCCACAGGGAGCGGACCGCGAGGGCGACCACGCCCGCAAGGATCAGGGAGACGATGATGGTAGGCAGCAGCTGGGACATATCTGACCCTCCTTGTCGATCACAGATTATTTCTTGCCGGCAGGGATGTCGGTCAGGTGACGGACCTCCTCGCTGGGCTGGTAGCCCCTGCGCACCAGCAGGAAGATGATGCCGGCCAGCAGGGCGATGGCGATGACGGTGAAGACGCTGAAGGCGGCCTCGCCGGTGAACAGACCGCCGATCTGATAGACGATCATGGCAGTCACATAGGCGAACAGGCACATGTAGCCGATGGCGCCCAGAGTCCACTTGGTGTTGTGCATCTCCCGCTTGATGGCGCCCATGGCAGCGAAGCAGGGGGCGCACAGCAGGTTGAAGATCATGAAGGAGTAGGCGGAGATGGCGCCGAAGTCAGCCCCCACCATAGCCCAGATGGGGCTGGAGTCCTCCATCAGATCGATGTCGCCGGCGTAGTGGTACAGCACACCGAAGGTGTTAACCACCTCCTCCTTGGCGATGAGGCCGGTGAAGGTAGCCACTGCGGCCTTCCAGGCCATGGAACCGGTCCAGCCCAGGGGGTAGAAGATCCAGGCGATGGCATTGCCGATGACGGCCAGCAGGGAGTCGTTGTTGTCCTCCACGGCCTGGAATACGCCGTCCACAAAACCGTAGCCCTGGAGGAACCACAGGATGATGGAGGAGATCAGGATGACGGTGCCGGCCCGCTTGATGAAGGACCAGCCACGCTCCCAGGTGGCCCGCAGCACGTTGCCGGCGGAGGGGGCGTGGTAGGCGGGCAGCTCCATGACAAAGGGGGCGGGCTCGCCGGCAAAGGCCTTGAATTTCTTCAGCATGATGCCGGAGACGATGACCGCCGCCACGCCAATGAAGTAGGCGGAGGTAGCCACCCAGGCGGAGTTGCCAAAGACAGCGCCGGCGAACAGGCCGATGATGGGCATCTTGGCGCCGCAGGGGATGAAGCCGGTGGTCATGATGGTGATTTTGCGGTCACGGTCCTGCTCGATGGTGCGGGAGGCCATGATCCCGGGCACGCCGCAACCGGTAGCCACCAGCATGGGGATGAAGCTCTTGCCGGACAGGCCGAAGCGGCGGAAGATCCGGTCCATGATGAAGGCGATGCGGGCCATGTAGCCCACATCCTCCAGGACAGCCAGCAGGACGAACAGGACCAGCATCTGGGGCACGAAGCCCAGCACGGCGCCCACGCCGGCCACGATACCGTCCTGGATCAGGCCGTACAGCCAGTCGGCCACCACAGGCTCGCCGCTGGCGTTGAGCAGGAAGCTGTCAAAGAAGCCGGGCACCCACTCACCGAAGATGGTGTCGTTGGTGAAGTCAGTGGCGGCGGTGCCGATGGAGATGGCCCAGCCGCCCATGGCGATGGCATAGATCAGAAACATCACTGCCACGAAGATGGGCAGGGCCAGGACACGGTTGGTCACGATCCGGTCGATCTTGTCGGAGGTAGTCAGGCTGTGCTTGGGGGCCTTCTTTTTTACTGCCCTGTTGACCACAGAGTTGATGTACGCATAGCGCTGGTTGGTGATGATGCTCTCAGCGTCGTCCTCCAGCTCGTTCTCACAGTCGGCGATGTGGGCCTCCAGGTGGGCCTCCAGGTCTTTGGTCAGGGTCAGGGACTCCAGCACCTTCTCGTCCCGCTCGAACACCTTGATGGCATACCAGCGGAGATACTGGTCGTCCACCATGCCCTGAATGGACTCCTCAATGTGGGCGATGGCGTGCTCTACGCTGCCAGTGAACACGTGGGGGAGCTCCCCGGCCTTGTGGGCCTGGGCCGCGGCTACGGCCCGCTCGGCGGCGGCCATGCCGCCCTCGCCCTTCAGGGCGCTCATCTCCACCACCTGGCAGCCCAGGGCCTGGCCCAGCTTCTGGAGGTCGATCTTGTCGCCGTTCTTCCGCACCAGATCTATCATGTTGACCGCCACTACCACGGGCAGGCCCAGCTCGATGAGCTGGGTGGTCAGGTACAGGTTGCGCTCGATGTTGGTGCCGTCCACGATGTTGAGGATGGCGTCCGGCTTCTCATTGACCAGGTAGTTGCGGGCCACCACCTCCTCCAGCGTATAGGGGGACAGGGAGTAGATGCCAGGCAGGTCCTGGATGATGACCTCCTTGTGGCCCTTCAGCTTGCCCTCCTTCTTTTCCACCGTGACGCCGGGCCAGTTGCCCACGTACTGGTTGGAGCCGGTCAGGGCATTGAACAGGGTGGTCTTACCGCAGTTCGGGTTGCCCGCCAGCGCGATCTTGATGTTCATGGTATTTCTCCCTTCAGAAAGTTAGAAGTGACTAACTAACAGTGAAAAACGAAAGCGGAGCTCAGAGGATCTCGATCATCTCCGCGTCTGCCTTGCGGACGGACAGCTCATAGCCCCGCACATTCAACTCCATAGGGTCCCCCAGCGGGGCGACCTTTCGGATGTGGATCTCCACTCCCTTGGTGATCCCCATATCCATAATGCGGCGCTTCACGGCTCCCTCGCCGTGGAGCTTAGCCACGGTGACGGTGTCTCCCACCTTGGCGTCTTTCAGCGTTTTCATCCTTTCTCTCCTCCTCAGATCATAATACGGTTGGCCATGGTCCTGTCCACAGCGACCCGGCTGTCCTTTACCTGAAGAATCAGGTTGCCGGCCATCTCGCTGATGACGGTCACCGACTCGTCCACCACAAAGCCGAGCTCTGCCAGATGCTGGCGCACCTCGTCCCTGCCGGTGATCTTTCGGATGACCACGGTCTCGCCGGGTCTGGCCATTGTCAGGGGCATCATGAGACTCCCTCCCAGATCAGGTTGACTTTTGCTGCTAGAATTGCTTGAAAAGCTGGTTAGCTTAATCTAACCATCGGAACAGATAGAGTTTACTTCTGCTAACCGGATTTGTCAAGCCCTTTTCTGAAAAAATTGGGCCGTGCTCCGCACTTTTCCAGCCGAGACAAAAGCAGCCGGTGAACAGAGCAGGATCCCGTCTATTTTTCCCAGAGAGAAAAAAGCATGGCCCGCCGTACCAGCGGCGGGCCATGTGCCTTATTTCACGTTTTGGCCGGGGAAGGTGAGGCGGATGGGGGTCCCGCGGGCCGGCCGGCTCTCCCGGGGGGGGTGGGCCCCGGGGGAGGCGCGCCNCGGTCCGGCTGGCTCTCCAGGGAGAGGTCGGCCCCGTGGAAGGCCGCCCCGTGCTTGACAATGGACAGTCCCAGACCGGTGCCTCCGATGGCTTTGGAGTGGCTCTTGTCCACCCGGTAGAACCGCTCAAAGACCCGGCTCTGGTCCTCAGGAGGGATACCGATGCCCGTGTCGGACACAGAGAGCTCCGCGCCCCGGTCGGAGCGGGAGACGGAGATAGTGACCCGGCCCCCAGGACGATTGTACTTGATGGCGTTGTCGCACAGGTTGCTGATCATCTCGTCCAAAAGCTGGCGCACGCCAGAGATCCGCACCGGTCCGCCCGTCACCTCCAGGGTGACCTGCCCCTTGACAGCGGCGGGGGTCAGGCGGCCGGCCACCTCCTGGGCCAGGTGGTACAGGTCCACCTCCTCCGTCTGGAGGGAGCTGCCCCCTTCATCCAGCTGGGACAGGCGGAGGATGTCCTCCACCAGGCGGATCATGCGCTGGGCCTCGCCGTAGATGTCGTCTGCGAAGCCGGGGATGTCCTGCGGCTTGACCAGCCCGCCCTTGATGATCTCCGCAATGCCGGAGATGGAGGTGAGGGGGGTCTTGAGCTCATGAGATACATTGGCGGTGAACTCCCGGCGCAGCTCCTCCCGCTGTTCCCGCTCGGTGACATCCAGGATGACCAGCACGGCGCCGGCCACCTGGCCGTCTTGAATCACGGGGTTGGCCAGCAGCTGGCAGCAGCGGCCTCCCAGGTCCACCAGCTGCTCGTCCCGCCTGCCGGTGAGGGCGGCATCCACCGCTTGGCGGAAGCGCTCGGTGCGGTTCAGAGTGAGGTAGCTGGCCCGTTCCTCAGGGGCGGCGGCGTGGAGCAGGCGCAGGGCACCGGAGTTGTGGGAGAGGATGCGCCCCTGCCGGTCCAGCAGGAGGAAGCCCTCGCTCATGTTCTCGGTGATGGCGGTGAACTCGTTCTGCTTCTGGCGCAGCTGGGCCATCTGCTGGGCGATGGTCTGGTTCTGCTGCTTGATGCGGGAAAGCAGGGGGGTGAGCTCTTCGTAGGTGTCGGAGTCCTCTGGGTGCTCCAGGTCGATGGCAAGGACGGGCTTGATGATGTGCTTGGAAAGGCGGGAGGCCAGCACCGCCGACAGGGCCACGGCCAGCACCAGGATGATGAGGATGGGCTGGACCATGGACAGGAGCAGGGAAGGGAGGCTGCGCTGCTCACTGGACACCCGTAGCACCGTCCCGTCAGCCAGCCGCTGGGCAAAGTACAGGGTCCGCTGAGAGAGGGTCGTGGAGTAGCGGGAGGCGGTGCCTGTCTCGCTCTCCAGAGCGGCTCGCACCTCCTCCCGGTCGGCGTGGTTCTCCATCTGGGCGGGGTCGGCCTGGTTGTCAAAGAGGACAGTGCCGCCGGCGTCGATCCAGGTGATACGGTTGGCGGAGGAGAGGCCGTCCAGATAATCCATGCTGCCCATCTCCACCCCACGGGCAGCCAGGGCGGCCTCCGACTCCAGCTGGATCAGCAGCTGGCTGCCAAAATACTGGTACAGCACGCCCATGAACAGAGCGATAGAGAGAAAGAACACCGCAACGCCCACCAGAAAGGAGTTGCGGAAGATTTTAGATGTCATGGCTGTTCCTCACTTTTGGACGGATCAGATTCCGCCTTGTAGCCAACGCCCCGCACGGTCTCGATGCAGCGGCCCGCCTCCCCCAGCTTTTGACGCAGGGTGCGGACGTGGACATCCACTGTGCGGCTGGCGCCGTCGAACTCATAGCCCCAGATGGTGTTGAGCAGCTGGTCCCGGGTGAATACGGTCCCCGCATGCTCCACCAAAAGGGAGAGCAGCTGGAATTCCTTCAGGGTGAGGGTGACTTCCCGCCCGTGGGCCAGCACCTGATGGCGGGCCGGATCGATGCGCAGTGGGCCCAAAGTAAGGGCGTGGACCGGCTCCGCCTCCCCGCCGCTGTGGCGCAGGGCGGTGCGGATGCGGGCCATCAGCTCCATCATGCCGAAGGGCTTGGCGATGTAGTCGTCCGCCCCGCCGTCCAGGCCCACCACCTTGTCGTACTCGGTCCCCTTAGCGGTGATCAGGATGACGGGGAGCCTGGCGGTGGAGGCGCCGGCGCGGATGCGCTTGAGGATGTGCAGGCCGTCCTCCTCCGGGAGCATCAGGTCCAGCAGGACCAGGGAGGGGAGCTGCCGCTCCATGGCGGCCCAGAACTGGGAGGGCAGTTCAAAGCCCTCCGCCTCCATGCCCTGGCTGTTCAGGGTATAAATGACCAGCTTGCGGATGCTGGGGTCGTCTTCCAGAAAATAAATCATGGGTAGGACCTCCTACGGCTGTGAAAATTGGGGCGCCCGCCGTTCAGGGCAGGTCAGCATGGTGCCCGGTGAGGGAGTACTCCACCCACTCGGCGATGTTGACGGCGTGATCTCCGATGCGCTCCAGATATTTGGCGATCATCAGCAGGTCGATGCACACCTCTCCGCTGTCCCCCATGCCGATGCGGCGGATCAACTCCTCACGGACCTGGAGAAACAGATCGTCCACCACGTCGTCGGAGGAGATCACTGCCTCCGCCAGACCCAGGTCCTTGCGGACAAAGGAGTCCACGCTGTCGGTAACCATCTTGATGGTGGCCCGGGCCATGTCCCCGATAGGGACCAGGTCCTTGATGCTGTTGTCGGCGATATCCCGGGTGATCTCAGCGATGTCTGCGGCTTGGTCGCCGATGCGCTCCATGTCAGAGATCATCTTCAGGGCGGAGGAGATGGTGCGCAGATCCCGGGCCACCGGCTGCTGCTGGAGCAGCAGCTTCATACACAGGCTTTCGATGTCCCGCTCCTTTTGGTTGATGTCCCGCTCCGCGGCCAGCACGGTCTCCCGCAGGCCGGAATCGCCGTCCAGCAGGGCCTTGGCCGCGCCGGAGATGACCTCCTCGCACAGGGCACCCATGGTGATAAGTTCTACGTTGAGCCGCTCCAACTGTGCTTCAAATTTGACTCGCATTATCCAAACCTCCCGGTGATGTAGTCCTCGGTGCGCTTGTCCTGGGGCATGGAAAAGAGCTGCTCCGTGTCCCCGTACTCCACCAGGTCGCCCAGCAGGAAGAAAGCGGTCTGGTCGGAGACGCGGGCGGCCTGCTGCATGTTGTGAGTCACCATGACGATAGTGTACTCGCTTTTCAGCTCCATGGCAAGGTCTTCTATTTTGGATGTAGAGATGGGGTCCAGGGCGGAGGTGGCCTCGTCCATCAGCAGCACCTCCGGTTGGACGGCCAGGGCCCGGGCGATGCACAGGCGCTGCTGCTGGCCGCCAGACAGGCCCAGGGCGGGCTTTTTCAGCCGGTCTTTCACCTCGTCCCAGATGGCGGCCTGACGCAGGGACTTCTCCACCAGCTCGTCCAAGGCCAGCTTGGAGCGCACTCCATGGGTGCGGGGGCCGTAGGCCACGTTGTCGTAGATAGACATGGGAAAGGGGTTGGGCTTCTGGAACACCATGCCGATGCGCCGGCGCAGGTCGGTGACGTCTACGCCGGGGGCGTAGATCTCCTGCCCGTGGAAGGTGAGGGAGCCGGTGATCTTCACGCTGGGGATCAGGTCGTTCATCCGATCGATGGTCCGCAGAAAGGTGGACTTGCCGCAGCCGGAGGGCCCGATGAGGGCGGTGATCTTGTTGGCTTTGATGTCGATGGAGATGTCCTTCAGTGCGTGGTTCTCACCGTAATACAGGTTCAGCCCGCAGGCCGAGAGAATGACAGATTGATCCATAGTTGTCCTCCTTAGCGCTTTTTCAGGCGCTTGCCCACCAGCTTGGCGGACAGATTGATGGCGAGGGTGATGGCCAGCAGGACCAGGGCCACAGAGAAGGCCAGGTCGAACTCGGCCCGCTCCTTGGCGTAGACGTACAGGGCCACAGTGAGGGTGGCACCGGAGCTGTCAGTCAGGCCACTGAACAGAAGGGAAAGGTCACCGGTGGACAGAAAATGCGACAGAGCTTGGTCGTTGAAGCTGCCGAAAAAGTTCTGGAGGGTGGTGCCCATGCCGGCGGTGAACATGAGCACCGCAGACTCGCCCACCACACGGCCGATGGACAGGATGCAGCCGGTGACGATGCCGTCCACGGAGGAGGGGAGCACCACGGTGCGGATCATGTGCCACTTGCCGGCCCCCAGGCCCAGGGAGCCCTCCCGGTAGCTCTGGGGCACCGTCTTCAGGGACTCCTGGGTGGTGCGGATGATGGTGGGCAGGGTCATGATGACCAGGGTGAGGGCGCCGGCCAGCAGGGTCTTGCCCAGGTCCATGACCTGACAGAAGATCAGCATACCCACCAGGGCGTACAGGATAGAGGGGATGCCGGCCAGAGTCTCGGTGGCGAACTCGATGGCAGAGACCAGCTTGTGGTTGGAGGCGTACTCGGTGAGGTAGATGGCGGCCCCCACCCCCAGGGGCAGGATGAAGATCAGGGTGACCACGATGACATAGAGGGTGTTCTGGATGGCAGGCATGATGCCGTCGGTCCCCCGCAGGACACTCTCCTGGCTGGTGAGGAAGGTCCAGTTCAGATTGGGCAGGCCCCGGTAGAGGATGTAGCCGATGAGAAAGAGGAGCAGCAGGCAGGTGATGCCCGCGGAGAGATACAGCAGCCCGCGCATCCCCACCTCATAGGTGCGGCGGCGGGGAGAGAGGCCCTTGGACTGGTAGCTCTGGGCCTCTTCCGAGGAGATCATGGCGTTGGTCATAGCTCAGCCCTCCTTGTTCCGTTTCAGGAATACGTTTAGGATCACATTGATGCACATGATAAACAGAAATAGGATCAGCCCAATGGAGTACAGGGCGTTGCGCTGGAGGCTGCCCACGGCGGCATAGCTCATCTCGCTGGCAATGGCGGTGGTGAGGAATTTGACGCTGGAGAGCAGAGAGGGCATGTTGGCCACATTGCCGGCCACCATCAGGATAGCCATGGCCTCACCGATGGCCCGGCCCACGCCCAGCACCACAGCGGCGGCGATGCCGCTCTTGGCTGCGGGGACAGAGACCCGGAAGTAGGTCTCCAGCTCGGTGGCCCCCAGGGCCAGGCTGGCCTCCTCATACTCCCGGGGCACCGCATTCAGGGCGGTCTCGGACACCGAGATGATGGAGGGCAGGATCATCACTGCCAATACGATGATGGCGGCCAGCAGGCTGTCACCGGCGGCGATGTCAAAGGTTTTACGGATGGCGGGGAGAAGGACCATCATGCCCACCAGGCCGTAGACCACCGAGGGGATGCCCGCCAGCAGATCCACTGCCGGGCGGATGACGGCGGCCACCCTGGGGGGCGCCACCTTGGAGAGAAAGACGGCGGTGAGGAAGCCGATGGGCACCCCGATGAGGATGGCCCCGGCGGTGCCATAGATAGAGGTGAGGATAAAGGGGAGGATGCCATAGGCGGGGTCGGTCTTGTCGGTGGAGGCCCAGCGAGTTCCGAAGAGGAAGTCGGTCAACCCCACCTCACGGATAGCGGGCAGGCCGGAGATGATCAGGTACACGGTGATCAGCAGGACAAAGGCGATGGCGATGAAGCCGCAGACCAGAAACACAATCATCATAATCAGCTCCATGGCCTCTTTGGCCCGGAGGGCGCCCCCGCCGGGGACGCCGGGATGCTCTTTTTTCATAGTACTCAACCTTTTCTTGTAGATTCTGTCTCCTCAGCTGACACACGGGCGCGGGGGCCGTGCCTGTGTGTCAACTGAGGAAAGGGGGCAGAAGGGGAGACATCATTCAAAACAAGCCCCCGGGCTCGGGGGCTTGTTTTGAATTGGATCGGGTGAGCTCAGGCGTTGGCAGACACAGCGCCGGCAACAGCAATGATCTCAGCGGCGTCAGCGCTCATGGCAAAATCCAGGAAAGCCTGGGCTGCCTCGGAGAGCTGGGTGCCCTCCTTGGTGACCATAACGAAGGGACGCTGGATCTCATAGGAGCCGTCCTTCACGGTGTCCTCGGAGGGGGTCACGCCGTTGACCGCCACGGCCTTCACGGTGTCGTCCACGGCGGACAGGGAGGCATAGCCGATGCCGTTGGGGTTGGAGGCCACGTTGCCGATGACGTCGCCGGTGGAGGAATACTCGTTGGTGTACTTACAGGCATCTTCAACGCCCACAATCTCCTCAAAGGCCCCCCGGGTGCCGGAGCCGGCCTCACGGCCAAAGACCGCGATCTCGGCATCGGCGCCGCCCAGCTCGGACCAGTTGGTGATCTCGCCGGTGAAGATCTGGGCGATCTGCTCCACGGTCAGGTCGGTCACGCCGTTCTCAGGGTTGACAACCACGGCCACGCCGTCCAGGGCTACGATGTTCTCTACGGCGCCGTTGCTCTTCTCTTCGTCCTTCAGGGCACGGGAGGCCAGTCCCAGGTCCACGGTGCCGTCGATGGCGGCCTGGATGCCGGTGCCGGAGCCAGTGCCGGAGTAGTTGACGGTCACATCGGGGTTCTGCTCCATAAAAGCCTCAGCCAGGGCCTTGACCACGCTCTCCATGGAGGTGGAGCCGTCTGTGTTCACGGTGCCGCTGAGGGTGGTGGTCTGGGATTGGACAGGGGTGGAGCTGGCGGCGGGGGTGCTGGTGGGAGTGGAGGTGGTCCCATTGGAGCCGCAGCCGGCCAGCAGGCCGGCCATCAGGGCCAGAGACAGCCCCATGCAAGTCAGTTTTTTCATGTAAGATCTTCTCCTTTATTGCATTCGTTTTGTGTTTCCTATGGAGTACAGGGCTCAGTATAAAAAAGAAATGTAAAATGCGAAACAGCGGATATGTTAAATCTGCGTAAAGTGCGGTAAAATCAGAGAGTAAAAATGTAAAATACCGGCCGCCGGGACTTCCGGCGGCCGGTTTGGAATATCACATGTTCTGAATGGAACGGTGGACTGGCCTCAGCTCCGCTCCTCCACGGGGTCCTTGTCCCGGAAGAGCAGAGAGATGCACCACACGGCGGAAAGACCCACCAGGGTATAGATCACGCGACTGATCATACTGCCGGAACCGCCGCAGGCGAAGGCCACCAGGTCGAATCGAAACAGACCCACGCTGCCCCAGTTCAGGCCGCCGATGATCAGCAGAGTCAGGGCGATCTTATCCATTATCATGGTTCATACCTCCTCGCATTGGTATTCCGGAGGTAGTTTGGCCAAAAGAGAGCTTTTTATTCCGTCGATTCAAAAATTAAGGGAGCCCGGCCCGAAGCCGCAGGGCAGCAGGGTGGAGAGCGGGGCGGACTGGAAGGCACCGTCCCCTCGGACGGCCAGGACCCGGAGCTGGGGAGCAAATTCAAACAGCATCTGCCGGCAGGCACCGCAGGGCCAGCAGAAGTCGCTTCCCCGGCCGGCGATGGCGATAGCGGTGAAGCCGCCGGTGCGGCCCTCGCTCACCGCCTTGACCAGCGCCGTGCGCTCGGCGCAGAGGGTGGAGCCGTAGGCGGCGTTCTCCACATTGCATCCGGTGAACACCGCCCCGTCACTGCACAACAGGGCAGCGCCCACGGGAAAATGAGAATAGGGTACATAGGCCCGCTCCTGCATGGAGACGGCCGTGGAGATCAGCTCAGCATCAGTCATAGTTTGCTCCTTTCTGTGGCGGATATCCGGAAAGCGGGAAGCGCCGGTGCTGCGGAATGCCCCGGCGGGGACCGCAAAGGGAGACATCGCTCTGGGGGAAAAACAGAATGTGAAGGAGAGAGGGCCATATTATAAAACAGAGCGTGAAAAAGACCTGTGGTTTCCTTTACGGTCAGTACAGGCAGAGTCCCTGCATTTCGTCTCTATTTTACCACAGAGACCGGTGCTTCTCAAGGGCCTCCACGTCTCTTCTGCGCCGGGAACTGCCAGGGGATGGCTCCGGCAGTTTGAAAAAAACCGGGTGATCGGAGACCACTGCCTTGCAAAGGACAGGACAACATGGTGGAGTAAAGGAAAAAATTTTGTGCCCTTTGGCGGGAGGAACGCCTTGTTACGCACCCGGGGCCGGCCTGGGAGAAACAGGAACAAGCAGGAGCAAAATAAGACATTTGTTCCAAACAGTGATTTTTTGCAACGACCTATGTGAAAAAAACAAGTTCCTGCTCTTGCCAGAACGGGACACAGAGCTTATAATAAGAAAAACGACAGCAGAGAAAAATGACGAGAAAAGGGAGCTCGCATGACGGGCTGAGAGGGAGCTGTTCGCTCCGACCTGTGACCTGATTTGGGTAATGCCAACGTAGGGAAATATACTTGCGGAACTAGGCCGCGGGGATATCCCGAAGTGGGGTGCCCCGCGGTTTTTGCTGTCTGCGGACAAAGGAGAGAGGGATATGGAGCTGGGAGCCTGCCTGGACCGGGTGCGGGAGCGGAGGCCGCTGATCCACTGCATCACCAACTATGTGACGGCCAACGACGTGGCAAACCTCCTGCTGGCCTGCGGGGCCAGCCCCATCATGGCCGATGAGCCGGAGGAAGTGGAGGAGATCACGGCCCGGTGCGCCGGACTGTGCCTCAACTTGGGAACACCCAGCCGGCGCACCATCCCCAGCCTGATGCGGGCCGGAGTCAAGGCTGGGGAGCTGGGCCGCCCAGTGGTGCTGGACCCGGTAGGGGTGGGGGCCAGCGCCCTGCGTCTCCGCACGGCCCAGGAGCTGATGGCCCGTGTCCCCTTTACCGTGCTGCGGGGCAATGTCTCAGAGCTGCGGGCTCTGGCGGGCGGCCAGGAGCACACCCGGGGGGTGGACGCCGGCGGGGCGGACGCAGTGACGGAAGCGGAACTGGAGCGGGGGGTGGCCTTCGCCAAAGGGACCGCCCGCTGCACCGGGACCGTAGTGGCGGTCACCGGGGCCATTGACCTGGTCTCAGACGGGGAGCAGTGCGTCGTGATCCGCAACGGCCGCCCGGAGATGGGGCTGGTCACCGGTACCGGCTGTCAGCTGTCCGCCCTGACTGCGGCCTGCCTGGCCGCCAGCCCGGAGCACCCCCTGGAGGCGGCCGCCGCCGCGGTGTGCGCCATGGGAGTGGCAGGGGAGCTGGCCTGGGCGAGGATGTCCCCTCAGGACGGAAACGCCACCTATCGGGATCGGATCATTGACGCTGTGTGCCGGATGGACGGCGCGGCGCTGGAGAAAGGAGCCAACTATGAGATGCGATAAAAAGGATTTGCTGCTCTACGGCGTAACGGACCGGAGCTGGCTGGGGGACAGGACCCTGGCCCAACAGGTGGAGGCATCCCTGCGGGGAGGCGCCACCATGATCCAGCTGCGGGAGAAGCATATGGACCGTGGGAGCATTCTGGCCCAGGCCCTGGAACTGCGGGAGCTGTGCGGGCGCTACGGCGTGCCCCTGATCCTCAACGACGATGCGGAACTGGCCCAGGCGGCAGGATCGGACGGCGTCCACGTGGGCCAGAGCGATATGGAGGCGGGGCGAGTCCGGGCCCTGCTGGGGGAAGACAAACTCATCGGCGTGTCCGCACGCACGGTGGAGCAGGCCCTGGCCGCCCAGGCGGCGGGGGCCGACTACCTGGGGGTAGGAGCCATGTTCCCCACCGGGACCAAGCAGGACACCCGACCAGTGAGCTATGACACCCTGAAGGCCATCTGCGCCGCCGTGGACATCCCTGTGGTGGCCATCGGGGGCATCGGAGCCGGCAATGTGGCGGAGCTGGCGGGGAGCGGCATCGCCGGGGTGGCGGTGGTCTCAGCCCTGTACGCCCAGCCCGACGTGGAAGCGGCCACCCGCTCCCTCCGGGCCCAAGTGGAGCGGGTGGTGGGCCCATGAGGATCGAGGGGGCCATCTTCGATCTGGACGGGACCCTCACCGACTCCATGTACATCTGGAACGAGGCGCCCAAGGCTCTGGTCCGGAAGTTTGGAGGAGAGCCGCCGGAGGACCTGGCCCGGGACATCCGGGAGATGGGGCGGCGGGAAGCCTCGGAGTACATGGTGGATACATTTTGCCTCCCCTGTACGCCCGAACAGGTGATGGAAGGGGTGAACGCCCTGGTGACAGGGGAATACCGGGACAGGATCCCCATGAAGACGGGGGCGGACACACTGCTGGAGCGGCTGGGAGCCCTGAGGGTCCCCTGCGGCATCGCCACCGCCAGCGAGGCCTTTCAGGCACGGGACGCCATGGTCCGTCTGGGGCTGTGGAAGTACTTTCTGTTCGCCTTCAGTTCCCTTCAGTACGGGCCTAAGACCGGACCGGACTTCTATCGGGCTGCTGCCCGCAGCCTGGGCAGCGCGCCGGAGCGCACGGTGGTCTTTGAGGATGCCCTCCATGCCGCACGCAGCGCCAAACGGGCGGGCTTTCTGGTGGCGGGGGTGTATGACCCCTCCGCCGAGGAGGATCAGGAGGCACTGCGGTGCCTCTGCGACTGGTATCTTCCCCGGCTGGACTCCCCGGATTTCCTGGCAGCATTGGAGCGGGGCTGAGCCGGGAATGGAGCGGGTGCGGCCCGGAGAGGAGGGGCAGAGGAGCACAGTGAGGGATGGCCGTCAGGCTGTCCCGAACAGAGCGAAAATGGGGGCGGCCCGGAGAGGAGGAGCAAGGGAGCGCAGTGAGGGATGGCCGTCAGGCTGTCCCGAACAGAGCGAAAATGGGGCGGCCGTAAGGCCGCCCAGCCGGGGCGCAGCCCAGCGGAGCGGGTGCGGCCCGGAGAGGAGGAGCAAGGGAGCGCAGTGAGGGATGGCCGTCAGGCTGTCCCGAACAGAGCGTACTTTGCTCCGACGACGCGGCACCTCGGGGGCACCACCTGGTGTCGCGGAACAAAACTTCAATGCGGAGAAAGGAGTTTTCTGATGAAAACAGCATTGACGATCGCTGGGAGCGATTCCAGCGGAGGCGCCGGGATCCAGGCCGACATCAAGACCATGACTGCCAACGGCGTCTACGCCATGAGTGCGGTCACCGCCCTGACGGCCCAGAATACCACCGGCGTCTACGGCATCCTGGAGTCCACCCCGGAATTCCTGGCCAGTCAGCTGGACTGCATTTTTACCGACATCTTCCCCGATGCCGTCAAGACAGGGATGGTGTCCTCTACCGGGCTGATCCAGGTCATCGCGGACAAGCTGAAGCGGTACCAGGCCCGGAACATCGTGGTGGACCCGGTGATGATCGCTACCAGCGGGTCCCGCCTGATTTCGGAGGAAGCGGTGGAGGCGCTGAAGAGCCAGCTGCTCCCCCTGGCCGCCGTCCTCACCCCCAACATCCCAGAGGCGGAGGTCCTGTCGGGCCTCACCATCTCCGGTCCGGAGGACATGGAGCGGGCTGCCCGGGAGATCGGGGAGCGGTACGGCTGCGCTGTGCTGTGCAAGGGCGGGCACGACCTGAACGACGCCAACGACCTGCTGTGGCAGGATGGGAGCTGCAAATGGTTCTGCGGACGCCGGATCCATAACCCCAACACCCACGGGACAGGCTGCACGCTCTCCAGTGCCATCGCCTCCAATCTGGCAAAGGGCTGCGACCTGGAGACGGCGGTGGAGCGGGCGAAGATCTATCTCTCGGGGGCGCTGTCCTCCATGCTTGACCTGGGGGCGGGCAGCGGCCCCCTGGACCACCTCTTTTCCATCCCGGAGCTGGACCTGGACCGCATCCGGTCCCTTCAGTCCCCCGCCGGAGGAAGGTGAGGGGCGGTCCGCCTGATGACCGAGATCCATGAAATAGGAATCAATAGATAAAGGAGAAGATCTTTATGGAACGCAATTATACCACACAGATGGACGCCGCCCGCCGGGGGATCGTGACCCCGGAGCTGGAGACTGTCGCCCGAAAGGAGCACATGTCCGTGGAGGAGCTGATGCCCCTCGTCGCAGCCGGCAAGGTGGCCATCCCTGCTAACCGCCTGCACAAATGCCTGGACCCGGAGGGCATCGGCTCCATGCTCCGCACCAAGATCAATGTCAACCTGGGAGTCTCCCGGGACTGCAAGGACTACGACGTGGAGATGCAGAAGGTGCTCTCTGCGGTGAATATGGGGGCCGAGGCCATCATGGACCTGTCCAGCCATGGCAACACCCAGCCCTTCCGCCAGAAGCTCACTGCCGAGTGCCCGGTGATGATCGGCACCGTCCCTGTCTATGACAGCGTCATCCACTACCAGCGGGACCTGGCCACCCTCAGTGCCAAGGACTTCATCGATGTGGTCCGCCTCCATGCCCAGGACGGCGTGGACTTCGTCACCCTCCACTGCGGCATCACCCGTAAGACCATAGATCAGATCCGCAAGCACAAGCGGAAGATGAACATCGTCTCACGGGGCGGTTCCCTTGTGTTCGCATGGATGTGCATGACCGGGGAGGAGAATCCCTTCTATGAGTTCTACGACGAGATCCTGGATATCTGCCGGGAGTACGATGTGACCATCTCCCTGGGCGACGCCTGCCGCCCCGGCTGCCTGGCTGACGCCACCGATGTATGTCAGATCGAGGAACTGGTCCGCCTGGGCGAGCTGACCAAACGGGCCTGGGAGAAGGACGTGCAGGTGATGGTGGAGGGGCCCGGCCATGTGCCCATGGACCAGATCGCCGCCAACATGAAGGTGCAGCAGACCATCTGCATGGGAGCCCCCTTCTATGTGCTGGGCCCCCTGGTCACCGACATCGCCCCCGGCTATGACCACATCACCGCTGCCATCGGCGGGGCCATCGCCGCCATGAGCGGCGCTGCTTTCCTGTGCTATGTCACCCCAGCCGAGCACCTGGCGCTTCCCAACCTGGACGATGTGAAGCAGGGCATCATTGCCAGCAGGATCGCTGCCCACGCCGCCGATATCGCAAAGGGCATCCGGGGCGCCCGGGACATCGACGACAAGATGGGCGACGCCCGCCGGGCCCTGGACTGGGAGGCCCAGTGGGCCTGTGCCCTGGACCCGGAGACCGCCAAGGCCATCCGGGACGACCGCTCCCCCGAGCATGACGACACCTGCTCCATGTGCGGCAAGTTCTGTGCTGTGCGCTCCATGAACAAGGCCCTCAGCGGGGAGTATATCGACATCCTCTGATGGATTGTCTCCCATCAGAAAAGGGAGCAGGAGGGATAGGCGCCCCCCAGGGTGGGCGCCCATTCCCGGACCAACAGCTGAACAGCGCTGAAGACCGCCCTCTCACGAGGGCGGTCTTGACAAATACGGGGGGAAATGCCGGAGACGGGCCGCTTCGTTGTTTTACCCATTAAAATAATAGGAAAATTTCTGTTTTCAGAAAAAATACAGTTAGACATTTGGAGCAGAACGTGCTAGAATAGGGGCAGATCCTGGCGAGAAGGGGCTGAGCGCCGTTTGAGGAGCGGAGTCCCGGGGCAAACTGATAGAAAGAAAGCGGAGCCCGGTCGGAGCAGGTCCGGGCCTGTACGCGGGAGGAACCTCATGTTAGAGTTACAAAACATCAGCTATGGCGTGGAGCAGGACGGCGACAGCAAGAACATCCTGCGGGACATCAGCCTGACCATCGACGAGCGGTTCGTGGCTATCACAGGGCCCAACGGCGGAGGAAAGTCCACTCTGGCCAAGGTCATTGCGGGCATCCTGACCCCCACTCAGGGGCGCATCCTGCTGGACGGGGAGGATATCACCGGGCTGGACATCACCCAGCGGGCCCAGAAGGGGATCAGCTTTGCCTTCCAGCAGCCTGTCCGCTTCAAGGGCCTGACGGTGAAGGACCTGATCACCCTGGCCTCGGGCAAGCAGATCGGGGTGCCGGAGGCGTGCGGCTATCTGTCCGAGGTGGGGCTGTGTGCCAAGGACTACATCGACCGGGAGGTGGACGCATCTCTGTCCGGCGGAGAGCTCAAGCGTATCGAGATCGCCATGATCATGGCCCGGGGCACCAAGCTGTCTGTCTTTGACGAGCCGGAGGCGGGCATCGACCTGTGGAGCTTCAGCAATCTGATCCAGGTGTTTGAGCATCTGCACGAGAAGATCAACGGCTCTATTATCATCATATCTCACCAGGAGCGTATCCTGGACATTGCGGACCGGATCATCGTGCTGGCCGACGGGCGCATCCAGACCCAGGGGACCCGGGATGAGGTGCTGCCCCAGCTGCTGGGAGAGGTCCCGGGCGTGTGCAGCGCCCTGTCGGAAAAAGTGCGGTAAGGAGGGAGCAGAGAGATGGACGCGATCCAGAAAAGCCTGCTGGAGCAGGTGGCCGGGCTCCACGAGGTGCCCGAGGGGGCCTATAACATCCGGGCAAACGGCAAGGCGGCGGCCCGAAACACTACCGCCAGCATCGACATCGTCTCCAAGGAGGACAAGGACGGCATCGACATCATCATCAAGCCGGGGACCAAAAACCAGTCGGTCCACATCCCGGTGGTGCTGAGCGAGAGCGGTCTGACGGAGACGGTATATAACGATTTCCTGATCGGAGACGACTGCGACGTGACCATCGTGGCCGGCTGCGGCATCCACAACTGCGGGGTGCAGAACTCGGAGCACTCCGGCATCCACACCTTCCATGTGGGCAAGCGCTCCAAGGTGCGCTATGTGGAGCGCCACTACGGCGAGGGGGACGGCCGGGGGGAGAACATCATGAACCCCACTACCGTAGTGGAGATGGACGAGGACAGCTACATGGAGATGGAGACCACCCAGATCAAGGGGGTGGACTCCACTGTGCGCACCACCAACGCCAAGCTGGGGCCCCGCGCCACCCTCATCATCAGGGAGAAGGTGATGACCCACGGCAGGCAGCTGGCCAAGTCCGACTTCACTGTGGACCTGGACGGAGAGGACTGCCACACCAACGTGATCTCCCGTTCTGTGGCTAAGGACCAGTCCAGGCAGGTGTTCCTGGCCCGCATCAACGGAAATGCCCGGTGCTACGGCCACTCGGAGTGCGACGCCATCATCATGGACCAGGGCGTGGTGGCCGCCATCCCGGAGGTCACCGCCAACTGCGTGGATGCCAGCCTGGTCCACGAGGCCGCCATCGGCAAGATCGCCGGGGAGCAGCTCATCAAGCTGATGACCCTGGGCCTGACGGAGAAAGAGGCGGAGGAGCAGATCGTCAACGGTTTTCTGAAATAAACGGACCAAGGGAGAGAGGACGGAGACGTCCTCTCTTTCTTTTTCCGCCGGGATGTGGTACAATACCGGAAAAATCCTTTGTAAAGGGGGGCGGGCCGTGAGGACCATTTATGTTGACCTGGAGGAACTGGACCAGTCCGGCGCGCTGGGACTCTTCAGCAGTAAGGTGCGGATCCTTCCAGCCGGGGCAGTGATCCGCACGGAGCAGGCCGAGATTCGGGCGGAGGTGCCCCGGTATCAGGAGATGGCAGAGCGGGCTGGGGTATTCTTTTTCTTTGAGGATGAGGAGCTCCCGGAACTCCCATTCTTCGCGGTCCCCGGCCTGGAGCTGGCGGCCCGGGACCGGGATGGCAGCTGGTACGGCCGCTCGGAGGCCCTGGGGGAGGGTGTGTACTGCGTCACCCCGGAGGGGACTGCCTTCCGAGTGTCAGAGGACATGGGCCGGTTTTCCAGCCGCCTGCTGGCGGGGGAGGAGGTCCGGGAGTTGTGGGAGCCTGCCCCAGGGCTCAGGGTGTACCCCTCCAAGGCGGAGGCGGCGGGACAGATCCGGCTGATCCCGCTCTCAGAACTGGCCCCGGAGGCACTGGAAAGGGGAGAATAGGCTGTGTATCAGATCGCTGGCGCCGCCCAGATGAAGGAACTGGACCGGCAGGCCATAGAAGAATATGGGGTCTCCTCGCTGGGGCTGATGGAGCGGGCCGCCCAGGCGGTGGCGGAGGAGGTGCGGGGGCTGCTGGAGGGCGGCGGCCCGGACTTCATCGGCGGAGCCGCCTCCGTGGCGGTCCTGGGAGCAGGGGCGGAGACGGAGGAGGACCGGCGGGAGCTGGAGGCCCTTCAGGCCCTTGCGGAGGAGAAAAATCAGGACCACGCTCCCTGGGTGGGGGTGCTGTGCGGCCCCGGCAACAACGGCGGGGACGGCGTGGCCGCCGCCCGCATCCTCCGGGGCATGGGCTTTCGGGTCCGAGCCTTCCTGGTGGGAGACCGGAGGAAGATGACGCCGGACGAGCGGGCCATGGAGAAAAAGCTGGAAGAAGCTGGAGGCGTGCTGGAGGAGTTCCGGCCGGAGGACCGCCGGCAGATGCTGTGGTTGTCTCTGTGCGGCTGCCTGGTGGACGCCCTGTTCGGGGTGGGGCTCTCCCGCCCTGTGGAGGGGGACGCCCTTCTGGCTGTGCGATTGATGCAGGGAAGGTCCCCGCTGAAGCGGGTGGTGTCCTGTGACATTCCCTCCGGGGTCCACGCCGACACTGGCGCCGTATTGGGTGAGGCCGTCCGCGCGGACCGGACCGTCACGTTCACCTGCACAAAGCCCGGCCTCTATCTGGGGGAGGGGGCCTCTTGTGCCGGACTGGTCACAGTAGCGGACATCGGCATCCCCCACAGGCTCATCTTCGGCCCCGGAGCACAGATGTGCTTCCCGGTGGGGGTGATGGGATATGAGGATGTGGTCCTGCCCCGGAGAAAGCGGGACTCCCACAAGGGGGACTACGGGCGGGTGCTGATCCTGGCAGGGAGCGTGGGCTATACCGGGGCCCCGGTGCTGGCCGCCTCCGGCGCGGTGCGCGGCGGGGCGGGCCTGGTGTCCCTGGGCGTGCCGGAGGAGATCTGGCCCATCGCGGCGGTGAAGTGTCTGGAGGCCATGCCCTTCCCCCTGCCGGCGCGGTATGAGGATATCCTGAGGCGGGCGTCGTCCTGCGAAGGGGTGCTCATCGGCCCGGGACTGGGCCGGGCGCCCCGGACGGAGCGGCTGGTCCGTTCCCTGCTGGAGGACCTGAAGGTGCCGGTGGTGCTGGACGCCGACGGCATAAACGCGCTGGACGGGCATATAGATAGTCTGGACGGACGAAGGGCTCCCACCATCCTGACTCCCCACGCCGGAGAGTTCGCCCGGCTGACCGGGCGGCCCCTGCCGCTGGAGGACCCCCTGACGGCGGCCCGGGACTTTGCCCGGGACCACCGGTGTGTGCTGGTGCTGAAGGGGCACCGCACCGTCACCGCTGCCCCGGACGGCCGGGCCTGGATCAACACCACGGGCAATCCGGGCATGTCCAAGGGGGGCAGCGGCGACGTGCTGGCCGGACTCATCCTCGCCCTGCTGGGACAGGGGTGGGAGCCGGAGCTGGCGGCCCGGGACGGCGTATATCTCCACGGGGAGGCCGGGGACCGCTGCGCCGGAAGCCTGGGGGAGTACGGTATGACGCCCGGGGACCTGGTGGAGCGGCTGCCTGAGACCCTGGAGGCCCACGTCCGGTCCGGATCCTGAATTTGGAGGTCGGAGCGGTGCGGAGATCCCTGCTGATTTGCGTACTGATGATGACCCTCTCCCTCTCCGCCTGCGGCGGAGGCGGGGGAGGCAGCGAGGCGGAGGAGCTCGCCCTCACCATCCGGGGGGAGTATCTGGCTATGACGTCCTGCGCGGCCCAGGCTGTGGTGACAGCGGATTATGGCCAGCGGGTCTACCGGTATGAGCTGTCGGCTGCGGTGAACGGGGAGGAAGCCCTCCTCACCCTGACCGCGCCGGAGACGGTGGCCGGCCTGACGGCCCGGATCGAAGAGGATGAGGGCTGGCTGGAGTACGATGGAGCCATCCTGGAGACCGGGGAGCTGGCTCCCGGCGGACTGACCCCCATGGGGGCCATCCCCGCCCTGCTGGAGACCGCTCGGTCCGGCTATCTGGACACCTGTGTCCTGGAGGAGCTGGGGGAAGTCCAGGCCCTGCGGGTGGTGAGCCGGGACCCGGAGGAGAAACAGGGCAGCGGGACGGAAACCACCCTGTGGTTCGACGCCGCCACCCACGCCCTGGTCCGGGGAGAGGTCTCCCAGGACGGGGTGTGTGTGCTCCAATGCGAATTTTCTCAATTTACCAAGGAATAGAGGTTTTACCATGACAGAGACCGCGCAAATGAGGACCTGGGCGGAGATATCCCTGGACCGTCTGGCCCATAACTACCAGACTCTGCGGGCCATGCTGGCTCCGGACTGCCGCTTTTTGGGGCTGTGCAAGGCTAACGCCTACGGCCACGGGGCCCTCCAGGTGGGGCGGAAGCTGGAGGCGCTGGGGGCCGATATGCTGGCGGTGGCCTGTGTGGATGAGGCGGCGGAGCTGCGCCGCGGCGGCGTGACCATCCCCATCCTGTGCCTGGGGCAGACGCCGCCCCAGCTGGCCGAGCTGCTGCTGGAGCATGATGTGACCCAGACTGTCTCCGACCTGGAGACCGGCCGGGCCCTGGCCCGCGCGGCACAGGCTGCGGGACGGACGCTGAAGATCCACGTGAAGGTGGACACCGGCATGACCCGGCTGGGCTTTCTCTGGCGGGAGGGGGGTGAGCGGGAGACCGCCGCCGCCATTGCGGCGCTGTGCGCCCTGCCCGGCCTGGAGGCGGAGGGGCTGTTTACCCATTTTGCGGACGCCGACGGGAACGAGGAGTACACCATGGGGCAGTTCACCCGTTTCCTGGATGCCAGGCAGGCTCTGGAAGCGCTGGGGGTCCGGTTCAAAATTTGCCATTGTGCTGCCAGCGCGGCCGTGTTAAACTATCCTTGTACTCATATGGATATGGTCCGTCCCGGCATCGCCCTGTACGGCTATTATCCCGCGCCGGGACTGGAGGGTCTGGACGGCTCCGGACTGTTGCCGGTGATGGCGCTGAAGACTCGGGTGGCCGCCGTGCGGGCCGTTCCTGCGGGCACCTGTGTCAGCTACGGCTGCACTGCCCGGCTGGAGCGGGACAGCCGCCTGGCCGTGCTGCCGGTGGGCTATGGGGACGGATATCCCCGCCTGCTCTCCAACCGGATGGAGGTGCTGCTGCGGGGCCGGCGCTGCCCCGTGGTGGGCCGTATCTGCATGGACATGTGCATGGTGGACGTGACAGATGTCCCGGACGCGGTCCCCGGGGACGTGGCGGAGCTCTATGGCCGGGAGGGTCTGCTGGAGCAGGCCGCCGCGCTGGCGGGCACCATCCCCTATGAGCTGCTGTGCAACGTGAACCCCAGGGTCCCCCGGATCTATACGGGCCGGGGGGGAGTGACAGGGACCGATCCCAGCTGCCCCGCATAAGATGGTATGGAGCAGCGGGCCGCCGCCCGCCGCCGGGCAGGGGCTGCGGAGTTTTTTCCCTGCATGTATAAACCTTGCCGCCCCGTGGGAAAATCATAATACAGCGTTACATAAAGACCGCTGCCGGTCCGCTGTAACGCCGTATTATCTTCCGGCGGAGTGTGAAATCACGTGGACAACAGTGTAGTCAAACGAGGCGATATTTTCTATGCCGACCTGAGCCCGGTGGTGGGCAGCGAACAGGGGGGCGTGCGCCCGGTGCTGATCGTGCAGAACGACACCGGAAACCGGCACAGCCCTACTGTCATTGCCGCCGCCATCACCTCCCAGACCGGCAAGGCGCGCCTGCCCACCCACATCTCCCTGGCCGCCATGAGCTGCGGCCTGCCCAAGGACTCGGTGGTCCTGCTGGAGCAGATCCGCACCCTGGATAAGCGCCGCCTGCGGGAGCACATGGGCCGGGTGGACGAAACGATGATGAAGCAGGTAGACACGGCCATCGCGGTGAGCTTTGGCCTTCATCCAGACACGATGGTATAAAAGTGCGCCCGTCCCGGAACTCTGGGGCGGCGCGGAACACGAAGGCGTTCCCCCATGGCCCGGCCCCGGCCGGGCTGCGGGGGAGCAGAAAAGGAGTACATAGGATGAAGCAGAACAAGAAATGGAGCATGCGGATCGCCTCCTTCTGCCTGGCCGGTGCCTGCCTCTGCGGCGGCGCGGTCCTGGCGGCGGGGGGAGATGAGTCCGACCCCCTGGTCACCCTCAGCTATCTCACCCAGACAGTCACCCCCAATATCCTCAAGCAGGTGGACGAGCAGGCGGCCAAGCGGCAGAGTGAGCTGCTGGCTCAGCTCAATACCGCCATCGCGGACTATAAGATGGCAGTGGAGGGCGGCGGGGCCTCCGGGGGGACCAGTGCCTCCTACTCCGTGGTCACTCTCACCTCCGGGCAGACGCTGGCCATGGGGGTGGGATGCGAGGTAATGCTGCGGGTGGGCACCGCCACCCTGGCGGCCAACACGGACCCGGGGCTGATCGACGTAAGTACCGGGGGGACGCTGAACAACGGCGGCGCGCTGACCGCCAACCACCTTTACATGGCCACCATCGCGGACCGGACAGTCCAGGCCACCGCCGCCACCGTCAAGCTGCTGGTGCGGGGAGAGTACACCGTCTCCTGAGACTGGAGCACAGACAGAGGGCCCGGCATGTCTCTTTGACATGCCGGGCCCTTTCTGATATGATCGAAGCAGAGAGAACGGAAAGCCCCGGAGACGGGAGAGTCAGAGAGTGGAGGCGCATTTTCCCCGCGGAGGGGGACGCCGGTAGAGAGGAGAGAACGTATCTATGGCTGTTAAAATGCTTCTGATTGCTATATTGATCGCTGTGCTGATGACGCTCTTCAGTGGGATCTACCCGGGCTCTGCCCTGTATGGTTGGCTGGACCAAAACGGTCTGAACTTCGTATGGGCCGGACTGACAGCGGGGATCATAGCCGCCTGCCTGCTCCTGTACCGCCGGAGGAAAAAGTGATCGTATTATGAGTATGAAAGACAAGGCCCCTTTTTATAAAAGGGGCCTTCCATGAAACAAAACTTGGAATTCCTTGCGGAGCACCCCTGTATGGCAGCGAAAGGCCGGACCTCTGCCTGAATGTGAGTGAGCTGCTGGAGCTGATCCAATGACTCCTTGGGAAACCGCATAGCGGCGGCCTCTTTCGCGGATGCCGGACAGCGGTTCCGGGCCGGTCAGGAGGTTGCGCCTTCCTCGTCTTCCTCCTGCACACCGCCCTGGCACACGCCGGCGGAGGAGGCTGGGGAGATGGCGTTCCGGCCGTACTTAGCCCGAATCTGGTCCAGCGTCCGGTCCAGGCGTTCCAGGCGGTCCCGCCTGGGGGCGTCTGCCTGGCCCAGCAGGTCCAGCTGGACGCCAGCCTGGTCCTCGGAGATCAGATAGAGGGCGGTCACTGTCAGGGCACGGACGGGACTGTCCATGTTCCAGCAGCCCTCCGCCAGGGAGACGACGGCCTGGGACAGCTCCCGGGCCAGGCAGGTGGGGGGCTCCAGCCGGCGCTGGCGGCTGATATCCCGGAAATCCGGGTCCCGGATGGCCAGAGAGACGCCGGCAGCCTTCATCCCTGCCCGGCGCAGGCGGACGGCCACCCGGTCGGACAGCATGGCGATGCCGGAACAGATCTCCTCCCGGCCGGACAAGCTGCGGGGGAAGGTAAGGCCGTTGCCAATGGACTTGGGTGCGTTCTCCTGACAGGCGGAAGAGACGGGACTGCGGTCCAGCCCGTTGGCGTAGGCATGGAGCTGCCTGCCGTGGCGCCCCAGCAGGGAGAACAGGGCTTCCCGGTCAAACCGGGCCAGATCGCCGATGGTCCGCACCCCGAACCGCTTCAGGGTGTCTGCCGCAGCCCGGCCCACATAGAGCAGGTCGGTCACCGGCAGAGGCCAGACCAGGGCACGAAAGTTATCCGGCGAGATCAGGGTGACGGCGTCCGGTTTTTTGTAGTCGCTGCCCAGCTTGGCAAACACCTTGTTGAAGGAGACTCCCACCGAGATGGTCAGGCCCAGCTCCCCCCGCACCCGGCGGCGGAGCTGGTGGGCCAGGGCCAGGGGGTCCCCGCCGAAGAGGTGGAGAGAGCCAGTGACGTCCAGCCAGCTCTCGTCGATGCCGAAGGGTTCC
Organism: Clostridium phoceensis; assembly: GCF_001244495.1. NCBI lineage: Bacteria > Bacillati > Bacillota > Clostridia > Eubacteriales > Clostridiaceae > Clostridium > Clostridium phoceensis. Next base: position 1,460,545 of record NZ_LN866274.1, read on the forward strand.
ACCAGATCGGTGTACTCCTGATAGAGCTGGTTTACCTGGCGGGAGAACTCCCGGTACTTGTCGTGGTGGGCGGGAAGGAGAACCAGCCTGGGACACTTTTTCCGGGCCTGCCAGATGGTCTCCGCGGTCTTGATACCGAAGGCCTTGGCAGGCTCGTTTTTTGCAAGGATGATGCCGTGGCGGCTGGCCGGGTCGCCGCACACCGCCACTGGGAGGTGGCGCAGCTCCGGGTGGTCCAACAGCTCCACCGAGGCGTAAAAGCTGTTCAGATCACAGTGAAAGATGACACGGTCCACCGGGCGCTCCCCCCTTATTAGGATGTCCTTATTATATCCCTTTGGGCCATGAAAGTCAAACCTTTGTTCGATTCCTCTTGACGGAGCGATCTGGATATGCTATGGTGAAAATAGGAAAGGAGGTGGGGAGATGGAGTATCTTCCGGCTAAACATCTGCTCCACCGCAGCCGGGACACCCGGTGGTTCGGGACGGATCACACCATGAATATCTATCGGGGGTGCTGCCACGGGTGCCTGTACTGCGACAGCCGCAGTGCCTGCTATCAAACCCCGGACTTTGATACGGTAAAGGCCAAGGCAGACGCCCTGCGCATCCTGCGGGACGACTTGGCACGGAAGGTCCGGCCCGCCTTCATCGCTACCGGGGCCATGAGCGACCCCTACAACCCCTTTGAGGCGTCCCTCCAGCTGACCCGACACGCCCTGGAGCTGATCGACGCCTACCAGTGCGGGGCGGCCATTGCGACCAAGAGCGACTTGATCGTCCGGGACGGGGACATTTTGTACTCCATCGCCCGGCACTCGCCGGTGATCTGCAAGCTCACCATCACCACCACGGATGACGCCCTGGCGGCCCGGCTGGAGCCCGGGGCGCCCTCCCCCTCCCGGCGGCTGGCCGCTCTCCGGGAGCTGGCGGACCGGGGACTGTTTGCCGGGGTGCTCCTGATGCCGGTACTGCCCTTCCTGGAGGACACGGAAGAGAATGTGCTGGAGGTGGTGGAGCGGGCGGCGGAGGCAGGGGCATCTTTTGTCTACCCAGCCCTCGGCGTGACCATGCGGGAGGGCCAGCGGGAGTATTTCCTACAGGGGCTGGAGGACGCCTTCCCCGGGCAGGGGCTGCGGGCCCGCTACCTCCGGCGGTACGGGGACCGGTATTGGTGCGCCAGCCCCAGGGCCAGACGGCTGTGGGAGGTGTTCTCTCGCAGGTGCGGTCAGTTGGGCATGCGGTACCGTATGGAGCAGATCGTCTCCGCAGCCACCCGGGACTATGGGGACCGGCAGCTGAGCTTTTTTTGACGGAAAATACAGAAAAGGAGCGGGACAGATGAAATATACGGCAGTGGTGCTCTCTGTGGCGGATGTCAAGGCCGCCAGAGGATTTTATGAGGATCTGTTCGGATTGGAGGTCTGCCAGGACTATGGGATCAACGTATCCTTTACCTGCGGGCTCTCCCTCCAGCAGGAGTTTGACTGGCTGGTGGGGCTGCAGAAGGAGCGGATCGGGAAAAAGAGCAACAACATGGAGCTTTGCTTTGAGACGGAGGACCTGGACCATTTTCTGGAGCAGCTGAGACGATACCCCGGGGCAGAGCGCCTGGGGGACGTGGTGGAGCACGGCTGGGGACAGCGGGTGGTCCGCTTTTATGATTTGGACGGGCACCTGGTGGAGGTGGGGGAGGACATGGGCATGGTGGTCCGGCGTTTCCTCCGCAGCGGGATGACCATGGAAGAAGTGTCCGACAGGATGGATGTCTCCATGGGGGACCTGGAGAAGCTGCTGGAGAGAGACACCGGCGGCCACTCCTGAGCGTTCCGGCCGGAATGAAAAGCCATTGACGAACCGCTGCCTGGGCCTTACAATGGCGGTGCGGGAATAAAAACACATCATGGTTGGTAGTCCATGAGCGGGCCGCGCTCCCGTCAGTAGCCCTCCCTCCCGGGTCGTCCGTTTCCCGACACAAGTGTTTGGGAGGAATCGAATATGGACCGGAACGTGAGCAGCTTTACGGTGTGCTTTCAGCCCCCCTTCTGGGTGGGGATCGCGGAGCGGTGGACGGCGGACGGCTATGAGGCCGCCCGGGTAGTCTTTGGACCAGAGCCCTCCGACGCCCAGATCTACCAGTGGCTGGGGGTGGAGTGGCACAAGCTGCGGTTCAGTCCTGCCGCTCCGGGGGAGCGGGCCAGAGTCCGGCCGGAAAACCCAAAGCGTGTCCGGCGGGAGGCCAGAAAGACCCTGGAGGGCTCCGGAGCTGGCACCAGAGCCCAGCAGGCCCTGGCCAGAGAGCGGGAGCAGGCGGGAGAACGGCTCCGCCGGGAGCGGCGGCAGCGCCGCCTCCAGTCGGAGGAGGAGCGGTTCCGTCTGCGCCAGCAGAAAAAGCGCGAAAAAAAGAGGGGGCGGTGACGCCCCGGGACCGGAGGGCCGCGGGAGATCTCCCGCGGCCCTCCGGCATGAAAATAGGTGAAATGACATATGAGAAGTTTCAATAGACCCATTCGCGTCAATAATACATGTGCAAAATAGACAGGAGTGACGGGAAAATCTTTGTCAGATATGGAGAAGATTTTTTCTCCCTTGAGAGTTTTTGTAGGGATTTGAAGCGGGGCTGGTATCCTGTGCCTATCCGGAGCAGAAAGAAGACGCGCTCCGGCCATTCTAGGAGAGAAAAGGAGACAGAGAGATGACCATTGAACTGAATGTCCTCCAGACGACAGGGCTGGCCATGCTGCTGTTCGTGCTGGGCCGCTTTATCGTGAACCACGTGGGATTCCTGCGGCGCTGCTGCATCCCGGCCCCCGTGGTGGGAGGGCTGATCTTCGCCATTTTCCACCTGGTGGTCCATCAGACGGGACTGCTCACCCTGACCTTTGACGAGACGCTGAAAAATGTGTTCATGATCTGGTTCTTCACCAGTGTAGGGTACGGGGCCAGCTTCAAGGTGCTGCGCAGGGGCGCGGGACCGGTGCTGGTGTTCCTGCTGCTGGCCACCGTCATGATCACGATGCAGAACTTTGTGGGCGTAGGCTTCGCCCAGCTGTTCGGCTTGGATGACCCCCGGCTGGGCCTGTGCATGGGCTCCATTCCCCTGGTGGGCGGCCACGGCACTTCCGGCTCCTTCGGGCCCCAGTTCGAGGCGGCTGGTGTGGCGGGAGCCGAGGTGGTGGCCATCGCCTGCGCTACCTACGGCCTGGTGTCCGGCAGCCTGATGGGCGGCCCCATCGCCCGGGCGAAGATCAAAAAGTATGGTCTGCACTCCTCCGTGAAGGCGGAGGCCGTGGAGACCGTGGAGACGGTGCAGGAGCCCAGCCCGGCCAAGGACCAGGGCGCGGACAGCATCCTGAAGGCATTCATCCTGCTGATCATTGCCGCCGGCATCGGCACCTATATCAATGCCTACTTTGACGGCAAGATCACCCTGCCCACCTATATGGGCGCCATGATCGTGGCGTTGATCATTCGCAATGTCAGCGACTGGCGGAAGATCGAGCTGCCCATGCACGCCATCGACATCAGCGGAAATGTCTGCCTGAATATCTTCCTGGCCATCGCCCTGATGACCCTGAAGCTGTGGGAGCTGGCGGCCTTGGCGGTGCCCATGATCGTCACCCTGCTGGTGCAGACCCTCATCATGTTCCTGTTCGCCTCCTTCATAGTATTCCGGGTCATGGGACGGGACTATGAGGCGGCCTGCATGACCACCGCTTTCTGCGGCTTCGGCATGGGCGCGACCCCCAACGCCATGGCCAACATGCTCAGCGTCACCGGCCAGTATGGCCCCGCGCCCAAGGCGTTCTTCGTGGTGCCTATTGTGGGAGGCATGTTTGTGGACTTCACCAATACCGCCGTCCTCTCCGTGTTCCTGAATTTCCTGCCCAAATGAGGGCAGACCAAAAGCTCCCACCGCCTGCGGGCGGTGGGAGCTTTGCCGCTTTTTCGAGAAAGATGCAGTCTGCCGCGGACAAACCCCACACTGGCAGCCTGAGCAGTGTTTTCCCCGACACGCATGTCGCCGGGGAAAACGGATCAGAACTGGATTCACGCCTGCGGGAGCGAACTCTGCGAGGCTTTTTCCGTGGGAGGCCGACGGCTATGATCTGGGCGGGGGTCAGTCCGGCCCGTTCTGCCGGGCGGCGGCCAGGCGCTCCGTCTCTTTTTTTCGCTTCTTGGCCAGATATCGGTCCTCCTCGCTGAACACACAGCCGCAGTATTTCTGCATATAGAAGCCGTGGTCCCGGGCAAACTGCTGCCCCTCCCGGAAGAGGGGGCGGAAATCCCGGTACAGGAATTCCACGCCGTACTCCCCGCCCATGGCCCGGGCCACGGCGCAGATGGCCTCGTGGTTCTGGTAGGGGCTGATGAGCAGGGAGGTGGTGAAGCTGTCAAAGCCGTGCTCGGCGGCATAGCGGGCGGTCTCCTCCATCCGCACCCGATAGCAGTAGGCGCAGCGGCCGTCGATGTTGTCGGCTACATGCTGGACGAACTGGCGCAGGCCGTAGTCATTGACTACCACCAGAGGGAGGGAGATCTCCCTGGCGTAGTCCTCCAGGCAGGTTTTTCGGCTGCGGTACTCGGTATAGGGGTGGATATTGGGATTGTACCAGAAGCCGGCCAGCTCGATGCCCTCCTCCCGCAGGGCGGCGATGGGGCGGTTGGCGCAGGGGGCGCAGCAGATATGCATCAGCGTCTTCATGTCAGTCTCCTTGTTCTGGGTTGAGGATCTGGACGGGGACGCCCTGACGCATGGCGTAGGCCAGGGTCTGGGCGGTTCCGCCCTTGGGCACGCCGTCATAGACCGACAGCACCAGGGCAGAGCGGTCCACCATATAGCGGTTCCGCCGCTGCATACAGAAGCGGTCATAGCGGTGCTGGACCAGAGTCTCGAAGTCGCACTGGTCCAGAATGGCCTGATACCGGTGCCGTTCTGCCTCAGGCCAGGCGTCGGCCTGACTCTCGCAGGGGCGGGCGGCCTCCAGGGTGACGCCGGAGCGGCACAGGCGCAGGGCCAGCACCGCCTCCGCAAAGTACAGGTCCGTCCCCCGGGCCATGCCGCAGATGAAGTGGCGCATCCCCTGGGCGTAGGCTCCCTCCACCGCCTGGGTCAGACGGCGCTTCAGCGTCAGACAGCGGGGGTCCGACTCCCGGCTGCCCCAGGGTAGCTTGTCCGGGCGGTGCCCGGTGAAGCAGCAGGTGGTGGCGCGGTCCACGGGGCATCCCTCCCAGCAGTTTTTTTCTATTGTAATCTGAATAGGGAGGATTGTCAACGGAGATAGAAAATTTGTTCGAGGCACTCAGCTGAAAAAGTCCCGCACCGCATCAGCCGCTGCCAGGCCGTTGGAGGCCAGCGCCGGATGCGCCCCATGGTCGAATAGGCACATCCTGGCCTGGGGCAGGATCTCCAGAATATGCTGGTATTCCGCCTCCAGATCTTTCCGGCACATGACGTCCTCCCGGCTGCCCATCAGCAGTAGGGGGGCCTGCAGCTCCTCCAGGGGCCTGGAGAAAAGGGGGAGGCCCTCCCGGGCGCACCGGACCAGAGATCGGGTGTCCCGGTCCACAACTTCCTCCCAGTCCGCGCCCTGGCACCACTGGTAAAACTGACGCGCCTGGTGGGACGCTTTGGCTGCGGCCCGCTCCTCCAGCAGCTCCCGGTCAAAGCCGCGGTGAAGGGTGCGGCCATCAAAGCTGTCGGCCACGATCCCCCGCACCAGATCAGGGTGCTCCAGCCCCGCGTTCAGGGCGGCCCAGGCACCGCCGCTGGTCCCCACCAGAAAGACGGGACCAAGGCCCAGGTGCCTGATCAGAGCGGCGGCCTGCCTGCCCTGGTCGATCCAGAGCTGGGGTGGAAGCTCCGGCATCCGCTGAGAGCGCCCGCTGCCCAAAAAATCAAGCAGGATACAGCGAAAGCGGGGGGTATAGAAGGGGAGCAGAAACTGAAACATCTGGGAAGAGGCGGTGTTCCCGTGGAGGAACAGGAGGGGAGGACCCACACCGGAGCAGGTGTAGAAGCAGCGCTTCCCCTGATAGAAAAAATAGGGCAAAGGAAAGCACCTCCTTAATTCGGATCGGAGCAGAGGGGGAAGACGGCGGAAAGGCGCGGCGGTGCGGTCAGCCGCGGCAGCGGGACGAGGCGAAGGCGAGGATCAAAGAGGGAAGGATAGAGGCGATCAAGGGGCCCCATTGGGTGGACCAGGAGGTGAGGGAGAGGGGGACCCAAACGATGCCCAGGCAGATGCAGGCGGCGGAAAATAGGAGCTGCCGCCTCCGAGAGTGGTGCTGGGGGACATAGGGGTACAGATGGAGAGCCCAGGCAACGCCCTGCCAGAGATTATACAGGCCCAGCAGAAAGACAGAGGGGGTGACCACAGGCAGGAGACGGAAGATGCACGCGAGAAAACCAGCCAGAGTGAGGAAGACATAGGCACCCCAGTAGATCCATTTTTTCATGCCGCGATCCATGTCAGAGACCTCCTTGTCCGCCCGGTGCCGGATGGCAGACAGCTCATCCGGGCTTTGTCAACAGTATAGCACAGGGACGTCCCGTGTTCCATGCTTTTTCTTGCCGAAATGGCGGGGCGGGGCCCGCGAGAAGAGAATCGCCGGCGGGCTCAGGCCCGCCGGCGGAGGGATGGGGGAGCGGAGCGCTCAGGGGGCAGCGGGGCCCAGCAGCACCGGCTGGAGCTGGCGGCCCTCCAGGGCGGCCTGGGCGGCGTCAGCCACCAGGGAGAAGTCGGCCACCAGGGAGGCGGGCTTCCCCTCCGGGTCGTCCTGCCGGAAGGGGACCAGATAGATGTACTTCCGGGCCATCAGCTGCCCCAGGTTCCGGGCCGAGGCGGCCAGCCCGTCGTTGGTAGAGGGAGCCAGCAGGATGGGGCGGCAGTTGCGCAGGTGGGCCTTGGCGGCCAGGGTGACGGTGGTGTCGGCGATGCCGCAGGCCAGCTTGCCCAGGGTGCTGCCGGTGCAGGGGGCGATGATCAGCAGGTCCAGCAGGCCCTTGGGGCCGATGGGCTCCGCCTCCTTCTGGGTGGCGATCACCCGGTGGTCGCAGATGCGCTCCATCTCCCGCATCAGGTCGTGGGCGGTGCCAAACCGGGTGTCGGTGTCTGCCACCACCTCAGAGACGATGGGGATGACATGGTCATACCGGGCCTTCACCGCCTCCAGGGCCTCCATGGCCCTGTGGTGGGTGCAGAAGGAGCCGCACACCGCGAATCCCACAGTTTTATGTTCCATATTGCAGCCTTCCTTTCTAGATATCACACGTCCAGCTCGTGGAGCATGTTGTAGATGGTGCTCCGAATGGCGCCGCCAGCGGTGACAGGGGCCACCTTGCCGGGGAGGGACAGGGCCCAGATCACCTGACGTCCCAGGCGGTCGGCGGCCTTGCGGTCCACCCCGCCGGGCTTGGAGGCCAGGTCGATGATGAGGCAGTCGGGCCGCAGATCTTTCAGTTCCGTCTCCCCCAGTACCGGGGCGGGGACGGTGTTGACCACCAGATCGTAGCCGCACAGCCAGCCGTCCAGACCGCCGATCTGCTCTGCGCCGTAGCCCTCGCTCTCCGCCAGAGCCAGCTGCTCATACCGCCGGGCGGCCACGCTGACCCGGGCTCCCAGGGCGGCGAAGCGCCGGGCCGCGGCCTGCCCAACCCGGCCGAAGCCGGTGATGAGCACCCGAGCCCCGTGGATGGTGACAGGCATCTGCTCCATAGCCAGCTGGACCGCCCCCTCCGCCGTGGGGACTGCGTTGGCCACCGCCAGCTCCTCCCGGGCGAAGTAGTCCCGAAGGATCAGCCCCCGGGCGTCAGCCATAGCGGCGGAGACCGGGTCTACCCGGCCGCCACACAGGATCTGGGGGGGTGAGAGGGCATCCAGCAGAGAGGCCAGGGGAAGGGCAGAGCGGGTAAGGGGGGTGTTGACCATCCCCTCGGCCCCGGCCACCGGGAGAGGGAGGACCACGCAGTCTGCCCGGCCGATCCCGTCCAGCGAGTCGGCCAGGGTCAGGTTTTCCGTGGGCGTGACCACGCTGCCGCTCAGGGCGTAAGTATGGACGCGGTGGCCGTCCTCCGCCAGCAGGCGGGCCAGACAGGCTTGGCGCAGGTCCCCGCCCAGCACCCAGAAATTCAGTTCACGTTTCATGGCGTCAGCCTCCATTCTTTGCTGGTTCAGTCTATGACGGGGGAGAAAAGGGGGTTCCGGGGCCGGAGAGTGGCTGTCAGGGCCCACTTGCTGGGAAAGTAAAAAATGCGGAGCGGGGCGCGGCATTTTCCGTGGGCTTTCCGGGGGATTTTCTTTGCAATGCGGGGGTATTTTGCTATAATATACTATCTATCGGTATGGACAGATCGAAAATCTTCCGACATCCACGGGGGAGGGACCGCTCTCCCGCGGAGGCGAGGTGTGTGTTTGTACTTAAAAGCATTGGAGACCAGCACCTGCGCGCTGTGTCCATTTTACCCAGGCCGCCCGTCTGGCGCTCAGCGTTCTTCAGGAGGGGCGGACATTATCATCCAACAGATGGCGAGGCGCAGGAAATCACCGAAACGATGAAAGCCGCCGATCAAATGACATGGAGCGGTAAGATGAACAATATCCGAGCCGGTGCAATGGAAGTTGTAGACAAGGAGATCATATACACATAAAGTGAAGTGACAGCGGAGCAATGCCCCTTTTATCGTATTTCTGAGGTGTTGGCTCACCCGACCCGATTTCTGGTGGCTGACAGCAGATGCAGAAATCCTATATGCTCTGACGCCAGACCGCATGGGGCCATGCCTGATTATCCCTGTTTGTTGAGTGTGGTATGCAGCCCATAAGCCGGTGCGTCTTTACTGGAAGGGCTGAGATAACAGTTCTTGGAAGAGACTGTATTTAAAAACTGATGCCAGCTATCCACATACCGCTCATACTGAGAGCGCTGCGTGTGTGTTTTGCCATGCCAGGTGCATTCCTGCGCCGTATAAAACTGGTTCCAGTAGTGATTTATAGAAACACCCCAGCGGGGTATCTTGGGATGTGGTTGCCCAGTCCTTGCGGTGGATTCTGTCAGGCCCAAAGCGCACAGTACCTAAACCCGCAGTTCCCCGACTTCACAGACTGTTCTGTAGACGGATTATATGAGTGTGCCGCCCTGACCCAGTGGTTCTGGAGTCAGGCAGAAGAGGCTGGAGGGCGCTTTGACCGCCGCAATGGCTGCCCCAATTACCAGAAGACGTTGCGGGCGGTGCGGAGGGACTGAGCAAAACTATGATCTGATGGAATTGATACAGTCTTCTCTCATCAAATCCGTCAGTGCTGACGGCTTTGAGAGAGCCAGTCACAAAATACAGATTTCAGTCTGAGACAGAAAAATGGAATAAATAAAAAGTTACCGAGAACCGCAGCTCCGGGGTTCTCGGTAACTTTTTATTTGCTTTCATTTTTGAAAACTATTCTGCGACAGAGCCTTTTCTTTTGAAGCTGTCAATCGACCTGCTGGGGAAAGGCTCCGGAGGAGAAGGGCATGAAAGAAAACCATCTGGCTCTTTTCTGCAGAGTGAGTAAAAGGAGCCGAACATCCCTCACCTTTTGCTGTGCTTATTCTGACAGTGATACAGTGCTGAAGTTTGCGATTTGCTGCTCCATGGCAGTGAGACAAACGCATTGTTTCGCTCTTAACGACGGGCTGGATCATTTTTCTTCAAATATTTCGACACTGTACTATACAGCAGATCCATCTCAACAGGCTTCGAGATGTGAGCGTTCATTCCGGCCTCCAAAGCGTCACGCACATCCTGAGCAAACGCATTTGCCGTCATCGCAAAGATGGGGATGGATGCTGCGTCTGGATGAGCGAGCTTCCGAATTTCTCTCGCTGCCTCATAGCCATTCATCACCGGCATCTGTATGTCCATGAAAATTGCATCGTATGTCCCCGGCTCAGACTGATTGAACTCGTTGACCGCCTGAAGGCCGTCACACCTAAGTGTAAATGTGGCTCCCCACATCTGTAGCAGTTCTCCCAGTATCTCAGAATTGATCTCATTATCCTCTACCAGCAGGAAATGATAGCCGGACAAGTCGCCAGACTCCACCTCAACGGGCACATCCCGGGAGTACTGTTCCTGCTCAGAGGGAATGTCAAATTCCAGTTCGACCTCAAACTTTGTCCCTTGACCAAGCTTGCTTTCCACTTGGATCGTACCGCCCATCAAATCGACCAGTCCCTTGGTGATGCTCAATCCCAGGCCGGTCCCTTCCACCTTGGAGACCCTTTTGCTCCGGTTAAATGGTTCAAACAGTCGGTTGAGGAATTCATCTCTGATGCCGATTCCGGTATCCTGAACTGTGAACCGGTAGCGTACATATCCCTGTCTCTCTGCATTGATCTCCTCAACACGGAAGATGACCATTCCACCCTCCAATGTGAATTTGAATGCATTGCTCAGAAGATTGATCAAGATCTGCTTGATTCTCAGTGCATCGCCGGTAAATTTGATGTGCTGGAACACACTCGTCTCAATTTTGAAGCACAGGCCTATGTTTTCCGCCTGAGAGGTCATAATAGAGGATATATTTCCGATCAGCTCCTCAATATGGATCGTTTGAAGGTTCAGATGTATTTTAGACTGTTCGATCTGGCTCATATCCAGAATGTCATTGATCAGGCTGAGTAAATGCTGGGATGACACAGAGATCTTGTACAGATAATCCTTCAGTTTGTCGGTGTTATCCAGGTTCGCAAGGGCCAAGGTCGTCATACCAACGATCGCATTCATGGGCGTACGGATGTCGTGGCTCATCGAGGAGAGGAAATCACTTTTCACCTTACTCGCGTTTTCCGCTTCGCGCAGTGCTCTTTCGAGCTCTTCCTTTGCCTTTCGCTCCGCGTTCAAGACGTCCGTTACATCCGCCCGGATGAAGCAGACCCGTCCAAGCCGCAGATCGATGGCCGAAATGTGCATTTTTTTCGTTCGGATCTCACCGGCGGCATTGTACACAGAAAAGATGAAGGAGTAGCTTCCCTGCTCTTTTAACCGTTCCAGCATCGTGGCAGGATCCAGCATCTTTTCTACATATCCCTCTTCGCCCCAGTCTTCCACAAGCGTCTCTCCCACGACTTTCCGGATGCGCTCAGAATTACAGCCTGTCATCTCAGGGATATTGTCATCTCCACCGCTCACGATCTCATATTGGTCGGTAAGAAGATCCACATCCGCCACCAAGTCATATTTCGTAGAGGACAGCGTTAAAAATATCTTATCTCGTATCGTCTCCTTCGTGATGTCCGTCACAGTCAGGATACCAGTAATATCTCCTGTATCCGGCATCTCTACTAAACGCACCTTAAATTGGACATATCTTCCGGCACGCTGCTTCGGGAGGTCGATAAAGCAGGGCATGACGATTTCTCTGTCGCCGGCGGCATAGGCTCTTTGAGACGGTTCGTTCAAATATTTGGAGTAAAAGGTCTTTCGCTCCTCCTGATCGACGATCAGGGTCCCCAGCCCTGTGAAAAAATTTTCCCGCTCCGAACCAAACAGAGAAAGAAGGTCGGAGTCTGTGTGGTCCACGATCTCAAGGATCTGATTTTTTGTAATGTTACAGTGTCCAAGAATCAAAGCATCCGGTCCAGCCAACTGATAGTGCTGGTGTATCTGCTCCTGATACTGCTGGCGCAGCTGCTCCTTGACCTTTTTTTCTGCGGTCACATCGTGATAATCGGCATAGACCCTTACACAGTCGCCGTCGCACTGAATGACAGACACCTTGGTCTTGACCCAGATGTACTCCCCGTTTCCCTTTTGCAGGCGATACTCAAGCTCATATTTCTCGCGTTTTTCGCTGATACAGCGATCCAGATTCTCACGAACGAACGCCTGATCGTCCGGATGCACGCCGGCAAGGGCGCTCTCCTGATACATGGCCCAGGCGTCCTCATGGCGCATACCCAGCATTTCTGAAAAGCCTTCTGAGAGATACTCCGGTTTGATGCTTCCGTCTACATCATGTCGGATCACGGCCATGCCGCCGGGAAGATATTTCACCGCAGTCTGAAAATACTGCTCCAGCCGCTCCTTTGCCCTGCGTTCTTTCAGTTCCTCAGTCGTATCGCGTACATATTTGATGTACGCCGGGGTCCCATTCCAGTCTGTTACCCGGGTCCTCGTCGTATAGGTCCTTCCGTTCAGTTCGTGGACTTCCACACCTTCCGATTGTGCAGACGCGCCTGAATACAGGGAGCAGAACTCACATGGTTCTGTTCTGCCGTGCAGCACCTCGTAGCATTTCCCGGCTGGGAAGGCGCTCTGTGCTCCGCCCCTGGATTTCAGGCTGTTGGCATACAGGAGGTCGTAGTTTTCCGAATCGATCACATAAATATCGTCCGCCGATTCACTGACAATGTGCTGAAACAGCTGGACCTCCGGAGATAGTCCGGAGAACAGCACCTGGAACTCCTCTCCCACCATCCATCCCACTAGATGACACCAGATCTGACGCCCGCCCTTGCTTTTCAGCCAGAAATGCGTGCTGAGCTCTGTATGCTCTTCCCGCGCCACGCGCAAGGCTTGTTCCACCTGCTCCCGGTCGCACTCGCAAACGATCTGCAGGGCGTTTCCACGGGTAAGCGCTTCAAATTCCGACCGATCGCCGCAGATCAGCTTTACAAGCGTATCAGAGCAATACTGAAACACAAATTTGTCCGTGGACCCGTCATAGACAGCAAGGCCTCCGTGGAGCGCATCGATCCCTCTGTTTTGATTCTGATTCATAAACGATCCTTCCTGCCTCTCAGTTTTCACGTCGGATGTGGAGTTTTTCAATGCGCATACCTCTGGACACAGAGCCACGCGCATCGTCTTTTTGTCGACCTGCTTACCGGCCGCTGAACCCACAGGAAAGCGTCAAAGGGAGGCTCACGGCAGGACCTCGTTGAATACCTGGTCGATCCGGCTGTGCAGCGTCTGCAAGGTCTTTTGTAAGTGCTGGTTCTCCGCTTTCAGATCCTGGATAAACAGCTGGCGCTTGATCTTCAGCCGCAGCAGCTCTGCATTCACAGGCTTCTGAAGAAAGTCTGACGCTCCGTTGGTAAAGCCCTCCAGTTCAATATCCACGCCCTCCAGGCTGGTCAGGAAGATCACGGATATATTGGACCAGTTTTCAAATTTTTTCAGCACCTTGAGCAGGTCCATGCCGCTGACGCCCGGCATCACCATATCCAGCAGGATCAGATTCAAATCTGGCGAACGCTGAAGCTCGCCCAGGGCCTCTACTCCAGTATTGGCGCTGACCACCTCAAATTCTGGCTCCAGCAGAGCCTTGACGATGGCCACACTGGTCACATCGTCGTCTACGATCATGATTTTTTTCATCCGCGTTCCTTCTTTCAACCGGTTTGTTCCGCTAGGAACTGGGTGATGCTCTGGGTGACCCTGCGGTACTCCAGGGTAAGTTGGCGTTGATAAGTTGTCAGCTCACTAGGGGGCACAGCGGTTCTGATCTGCTCCAGATATTCGGCACACAGCTGGCGCAGCGGCTCGATACCCAGATTAGCAGTCAGGCCCTTCAACGTGTGAACATGGCGCTCCAACGCCTTCATGTCACGAATGTCATAGGCATGGGCCAGGGCGCTGAAGGTCGGGTCCTGTGGAAATTTCAGGATAAAGCGCCTCAAAATCGACTCCATTCCTCCCAATCTGGCCACAGTTGCCGGTGCATCTACCCCGATTCGCTCCAGCAGTTCATGAAATTCCATACAGTGTCACTCGCTTTCTAACAATCGAGCTGCGCTCTCTTCGCAGAGCATTTGAACCCGATGTCTGCTCACAGTTTGTCTTTATCTAATTGTAACAGTATTTTTACGATCTGTATAGATAGGAAATCTCAAATTCTACAAAAAGTTACAGTATGTCTACAAGGGAGGAGACGAGATTGTTCTGCATAAAAAATGATCCGGCCCTGTACGGAAGCGCACTCCACAGATCTAACTTAAGAGTATGGCATTGATAATTGAACAAGATATACCGGCCAAAGGCAAAAGGAGTATTGATTTTCAGATAAAATTATGTTGCACATATATCACCTATCACCGAGCTCATTTGCGCTTCTGATGATCTTAAGACAGTACAATATCTGGAAGGTCATGAAAACAGCAAAATAACAGCGGACTTTGCATTAAGGTGAAGTACAGTAAACCACATCATTTCCCTCGCGTTTACCGGAGAATGTTATAATTGATGTAAGCACCGAATGACCGTGAGGCTGTGCGGTGTGTTTTGCTGTCAGCCTTTCGGGTAAGCCTCCACGATACATCCCTCCATCTCCCGGTTGTGTCCCAGCACCCTGCGGAGCTTGGCCTCATCCAGCAGGCCGATGGAGCTGACGGTACGGAGGAGTTGGTTCGGGATGTTCCTGCTGCTGCGAACTTCCTAGACCAGCGTTGGCATATCAACAGGAGGGGCTTCCTAGATGGCATCGCGGTTGATGCACTGCCGGATGAACCGCTTATGGGAGCCTCGCCTGCTGCTGTACTGGTCATTGAGACGGGAGAGCTCCTTGTTAGACGGACAGATGACGATCTGGTTGCTCGCCTCAAAAGATATGGCACCCAAGGATATGCAGGAGCTGCTGGACAAGGCAGCCTGCGGGGAGTAAAAGTGTTCCCCTGTTTCAGCCTGTAAGGTCAAAAACAAGGGAAACTATATAAGACTCAAACATTGATATTATAAGCGATTATCGCTCACTATGGGGATTTAAAACTGACTCTGCCTGGCTCAGACGATAACAAACAAATATTCGGTCCGGTCCTGGGGCTGAGATTCTAATTGATAGGCTCGCAATTTTGGACGCAAAGTGCGCGCTGGCGCCGACTTTTACAACAGAGACGTTCCTCCATGAACTTTTGATGCGAAATGTCAATGACCATGCCAGTGAGAAGCATGTCCCCTTGCTGCTCGGAAAAGGAGCCATTCATCAACAGCCATACGACCTCCCCATCGGGACGAACTACACGATATTCTAAGCTGATCGTTGACTCCCTCTGTTTTATGGCGTTACGCAGCCGCTGCTCAATCCAGGGAATATCCGAGGGATGTACCAAGTGGATCGCTTGGTTATTTAATTTGTTGCGGAATGTCTCCCTTGTAAAGCCATGCAGAGCATAGTAGTGATCGTTCGCATAGATCAAGGTAAGATCCCGATCCGTTCTGGCACGGAAAATTCCGCCCATCGGACATTGAACGATGGACTCCAATTCAGCCTGCGCCTCCATTTGACCGGTGATGTCCAAGCATAGGCTGACCAGTACTGATGCGCCATTGGGTAAGACCGTCTGTACTCCTGTCTCTTTTACCCAGATATAGCCTTTGCCTCTGCACAGCATTCTATATGCCGTTGTATAGTTATTTCCAACGAGAAGGGCCTGTGCGATCTCTGCCTTTACATTTTCGCGGTCCTCTGGCCGAAGGCAATTGATCATGGCTTTCCCGACAGCGGCGATGAGATCCCTCTGGCTTGGATAATTCAAAAGAGACAGCATCTGTTCATCAATGTAATAGAGGGGGAAGCCCGGAGCATTATAAGTAATCATAATACCGCCGAACATACATTTGCTCAGCAAATCCAGCATTGCTTTTTCTATACAATGCTCAAGCTGTCTCTTCTCGTCAGGTTTATAAACGAAGCACTGCGAAGGGGCTGGCATTTTCAGATCACTCTTCATTCCCACATAACTCTCCCATATACATATTGAATAGGGCTCTCCTTACACTGCTGTTTTTTGAGAGACGGCACTTAATGCAGCCTGCCGGATCGTAGAGGTCAAAACTTTCATCTCAGCAAGGATCTCGTTGTATATCTCCGCACGGCATACGGACATATTATTGCATAAAGCTGTCTCTCTCTGATGTGAGTCCTGTTTCCACCGCAGAAACAAGACTTTGAGTTGATTGAAGCTTTGGGTATTGACGGGGTCCAGATAATGCCCCGCCAATTTCGAATCCCCGCGTGTCAGGGCACCCTCAAAAGCGTAGCGTATCCCGCGCTCTACCTGTGCGAAACTGGCTCCGTTCTGCTTGGCTATCTTTGCGTATAACGCACAGATCTTTCCGGAAAAATAGTAGGGATCTTTATCCATGAGTTCTAAAGCATCGTGAATATATATAAACCCTTTTGTATTGACCGGAATCCCTGCGCGCAGCAGAGTATCCGCGATTTCATCGTATATCATAATAAATATCCTTTCAATGATAGATTGCCCAGCCATTCCTATGGGGGCCACGTACATTTCCTGGTTGACAAGCGCTGTCTTTTGCTTTAAGTATTATCGATATACTTAAATACGCCGTTCGTGGTACATATGTCCATGTAACACGTTCAGCACCCTTAGCTTACAACAAATATCTTTGAAAGCCGACCAATTTTTACAAATTTCTTGTTATCCTCTTTTTGCGGGCAAGAGATTTGTGAGGCAGAAAATGGGGATTGTAGCGTCTGATAAGGAGGACCTCACATGAGCCTGGGAGATAGATTACGGCAGAGGAGACAGGAAATGGGCCTCACCAGGCCCCAGCTGGCGGCTAAAATATGCGTGACTCCCTCAGCGATTGCCAATTACGAAAATGGTATCAGCACCCCGAAACCTGATATCCTGATTTCCCTAATCAATGTGTTGGAGGTCGATGCCAATTATATTTACTCCGATTATCTTGGACATAGCCAAGTAAGAAATCTTTATGACCAGGACCTGAATGCGGAAGAAATTGATTCTATTCAAAAATATAAAAAGCTTTCGGAAGAGGGAAAGCGGCTCGTTCGGCTGATTATCAATGAGGAATATGCCCGAACTATTACCAAGAGTCAGCTTACCCTCCCCTGCTATCTGCCTGGTGTGCGTAAGCTCCACACCGGATTTCTCATGCAAACGAAATTGGGCAGCGCGCACATCATGCAAAAAGATCTGCCTGACGGAACCGATTTTTGCTTTCAAATTCAAGTAGATCAATATCTGCCTGTCTTTCGAAAATTTGATATTCTGGCACTCCAGAGAAGACAGGCACGGCACAATGAGATGGGGCTGTTCTGTCTCAATGGCATTTACTATATCCGTACCCTTTTCCAGGAGAAGGGAGAGTGCCGTCTTCGATCTCTAAATGTAATTGATGAGGATATTTTGGTGAAAGAAGCGGATGAATTCCACTGTATTGGTACGGTCCTTGGCCAAGTAAATGCCGTTTTGGAAACTTAAATGAACCCTGCTTTCCGAATATTTTTGGCGAAAAGAAGGGATCTTCGTTGTGAAAAGCCTTGGGGCTTTTACTTTTTATGCAGATTTTTGATATTAGTAAGAACTTGTAAAATATAAATATAAAATTTTGTATTTGGCCTAACACTACATAAATATAGACAATGGAAGCTCAAAAATTGCACCGCATAGACAAGAAAAGGCCCATCAAAAAGGCTGGCGCTCTCTGCCTGCCCTCTACAAACAGGTATCCCCCATCTATAATGGAGCCATGAGGCAGCTAGAGGGCGGGAGATATATACTGAGTGGCGGCCTGTGAGGATGAGCGTGATGCCTAGGAGCAGATCTGCGACCTGTGCCGCGAGATTCTCACCGGGTTTAAGTCGGAGCACACCATCTCTGCCTTGTCCAGCGCCGGGGAGCTGGCCGCCGCGCTGGACGGCGGGGAGCGGTTTGAACTTCTTATTATATATGGATATCCTGATGGAGGCCGGACGGGAATGGAACTGGCCCGAGATCCGCGGGCAGAGAATGAACAGACCAGCATCCTCTTCATCGCCAGCAGCCAGGAATGCCTCAAGGACGGCTACTCCGTCCGCCCTATCCAGTACCTCTACAAACCGGTGGACCGGGCGGAGCTGGCTCAGGCCCTGGAGACAAATCTCTGTCTGCACCACCGGCCGGACCGGGTGACCCTGCGGCTGGGCAGCAAGACATCGGTGCTGCCGCTGGATACCCTGCTCTATGCCAAAAGCCAGAGCCACGGCACGGTGGCCGCCTTTCCCAACGGCCAGCTGCGGAAGCACAGCAGTGCCGCCGCCACTGCCGCGCACAGCAGGAAAAAAGAAGCATTCATGATCGTATTCGCTTCACGGCGCAGTCCTCCTATCCTCTTTTGTTTGGTATGATTGTACCAAGATGCTGGGCAAGTCCTCATAGTTCCTTCTGGCAGCGACACCTATACCTTCTATATTTCCCTTGGAGCCAACCAGCGCCTGAACACTTCGTCACCTTCTCCTGGCGGGCCATAAGCGGCAGTGTCCAGGTGGAGGGCGGGGCAAAAAACGTGACCCTGGATGGTACTTTCGCGCTGGAAGTAACTGCTGACCGCAGCTCCTTACTGACGAAGGGCAACGGGACCTTTATGGTACAGGTCTACGACCTGGAAAACGCCCCCTTTGAAAACGGCGCCGACCGCTGGGAGCATAGGGTGACGGTGGAGGTGGACAATCTGGCGGTCTATGCCAAGAAAGCGATGGATACCGTTACTAAATAGAAAATTTCATGCCAGAGAAGCAGATGGGTGTATTTCCTGTCCTGCAGCTTTTTATAAAGTGAAGGGTGCTTCGCCCTCCGAAGTCTTATCTAGCCTTACCAGATTCCCCCGCGCTGTTTGCAGCTCTTGCCATCAGCCACCCGGTCACAGTACCGGGGGGCCTTTTTCATTTTCGGAATGAAATATTTCCAGCACTAGTTACATCGACTGACCTGCTGGCTGTTCTGTTCGGAGTAAAGTGTCAGAACCAACGGCCGAAAATCCAGCAAACTACGCAGCCGGAACAGCCGTTTTTTCTGCGAAGGCAACTTTGTCGGGCCACAGATCCGTACGATATCCGCGTAAACTGCTCGCAAATTTTCGCACTGCTCGACCAATATTTATTTTTTGTTGAAATTATATTGACAATTTGTTGAGATATCATTATAATTACCCCATTACCAATGAGACACAGAAAAGGGGACTGACCATGCGTCAAGAGGAGGCGTTCGAGTTTCTCTGCCGTCTGGCCCAGGGGATTGCCAGTATGTTTGGCGACAGCTGTGAAACGGTAGTCCATGAGATGGAGGGTGAGCGGATGAAGAATCTGGTGATTTTCAATGGTCACGTCTCCGGACGCAGCGCCGGCTCCACGTTGAGTATTTATGGAAGGGATACCATCCAGGATGACCCGGAAGGGACCAGTCTGGATCAGGATTTCCTGAACCAGATGGTAGTGACCCCCAGCGGGAAGAATATCAAATCCTCTACTTTCCACCTGCGGGGCGAGGGGTACCATTATGCCCTTGGCATCAACTATGATGTCTCGGTGATGGGGGCGATGCGCCGCCTGCTGGAGAACTTTACCGAGTCCTCTGGCAGCCTATTGGACTCTATCTCAGAGGACCGCTCTGATTTGGATGCCATCTTCGATGCCTGCCAGGCCAAACTGGACAAGCCCATGTCTCAGATGCGCAAGGGCGACCGAATGGCGCTGGTGGCCCTGCTGAAAGAGAAGGGTATTTTCCACCTGCAGCGCAGCGTCCCCTATGTAGCCGAGCGTATGGGTGTATCCAAATATACGATTTACAACTACCTCAATGAGTTGGAGCACATTTAATGAAGCAGACCATAATGCTGGAGAAGGGGAGACGCCCATGACAATTGTAGAGGCCGCAGAAGTCTGCCAGCGGCTGACCATGCCTGTGTGTATCGACCTGATGCGCACCAGCCTGCGGGAGCTGGAGGCCGGGAATTACACCCAGCCGTTGCGCTCCATTGCCCTGCTGCCAGGCGGAGAGAAGTTTGGGTTTATGCCGGCCTGTTTGGGGGACTGCTTTGGAGCCAAAGTGCTTTCAGCGTTTCCCCAGAATGCAGGAACCAAATACCCATCCCACATCGGCTATGTGCTGCTATTTGAGGGAGAACACGGCAGCTTCCTGGGAATGGCCGACGCGGCGGTCATTACTGAGATCCGTACCGGCGCGGTCTCCGGCGTTGCCACCGACCTGCTGGCCCGGCCCGATGCCCACCGCCTAGCCATTATCGGGGCGGGAGCACAAGGACGGTCTCACTTGGCCGCCATGACCGGTGTGGGGGATATCCATTCCGTGACCGTCTATGATCAAAACACTCAGACGGCCCGCCGCTACTGTCAGGAGATGGAGGAAAAATTTGGTATTCCGGTCACCGCTGCAGACAGTGTCCGGGAGGCGGTATGCGACGCTGACATCGTCTGCACCGTAACGCCCAGTCGGGAGCCATATTTGGAGAGCGACTGGATTGCCCCCGGCACCCATATCAACGCTGTGGGCGCTTTCACGCCCACCACCCGAGAGGTCACCAGTACTCTGGTGGCCAAAGCCAGACTGTACGCCGATCAGGTGGAGGCCATGCGCAAGGAGTGCGGTGAATATCTGGTCCCCCTGCAGGAGGGACTGATCGGTCCGGACCACATTGTGGGCTCTCTGGGCGACGTGCTGCTGGGGCGTGTCCCGGGCCGGAGCAGCGGGGAAGAGATTACTCTGTTTGACGCGCTGGGCCTGGCCGTGGAGGATGTGGCCTGTGTCAAGTATCTGTGCGGCGGAAGCCGCAGCTGAATGGCTGGCCCCATGACCCGACAACAATAAATTTATCTGAGGAAGAAGGAAACCGCCATGAAAAAATGCATTGCCCTGCTTCTGACCGGTGTGATGCTGCTGGGCCTCCTGTCCGGCTGCAACACCTACCAAAATGATGACAGCGCCTCCAGCGCCGGAAGCACCTCAAACACGGCAGATGGAGTCAGCGCCGACTTCACCATGGCCTACAATGGTGTGGTGACTCTGAACCCCATTATGAGCCAGAGCTCCAACGATTTTAACCTTTTCTATCTGACCCAGATCCAGTTGGTGCGCTTCTACGGCGATGAGCTGCAGTACGACGCTGCCGAGCGTTACGAGGTCAGCGATGACTATACCGTCTACACCTTCCACCTGCGGGACGGCCTGAAGTGGTCGGACGGCCAGGCGCTTACCGCCCACGACTTTGAGTACGGCGCCTACTGTCTGCTGAATCCCGACATGGGCAGCCCGGCCGCATACAGCTGGTTTGCCATCAAGAACGCCTCGGCCTATAATTCCCGCGAGATCACCGATTGGGCCGAGGTGGGCGTGAAAGCCCTGGACGACCTGACCCTGGAGATCACCCTGGAGCGGCCGCTCAACTCCTTTGACCGCACCATTGCTGTGCGCGGCCTGTACCCCCTGCGCCAGGATTTTGTGGAGCAGGTAGGCAGCCAGCAGCTGGGCTCATCGCCGGAGACCATGCTGTTCTCCGGCCCGTACATCATCACCGACTGGGTGCTGGAGAGCTCCATGGAGCTGAAAAAGAATGATCTCTACTGGGACAGTGCCAATTCCTTCCCCACCCAGAACCTGCACTTCATCGAGGTGGAGGATGACAACACCAAGGTGGCCATGTTCGAAAATGGCGAGGTGGACGCCATTGAGCAGATCTCCAGCCAGTATTTTGGACACCTGAATGAGTACCTGAACTCCTTTGTGGGCGGCGGCATTATGTTCCTGTGGATCAATCAACAGGGTACTAGTCCGGAGACCGCTGCACTGTTGAGCAATCAGAACTTTCGTCAGGCCCTGAACTATGGCTTCGACCGTTCCGCCACCGTCAATGCGGTAAACCCCGGTTACAAAGCCTATAACCGACTGGTGGACTCCAACTTTGCCGGTCCCGACGGCGGCAAGTTTGTGGATGAGTACCCGGTGGAAACGGTGCCTCTGTCCGGCGACGTGGATAAGGCCAAGGAGTATCTGGCCGCGGCCATGGAAGAGTTGGGCTACTCTGATGTCTCTCAGCTGCCCCAGCTGGAGCTGATCACCTGGGATACCTCGGAGCAGAAGCTGCTGCTGGAGACCATCATCGACCAGTGGAAGCAGAATTTGGGCCTGGAGAATATCCAGCTGACCCAGTATGTGATTGGCACTGCCATTGGCAGCTTCTACGACCTGAGTTATGATTTGTTTGCCATTACCTGGGAAACTGACGTGCTGCCCACCGACATTATGGAGGCCATGGTCACTGGCGGCGAGGTCAATTACGGCATCTGGAGCGATGCCCAGTTTGACTCCCTGGTGGAGCAGGCCATCAACGAGCTGGAGCCGGACAAGCAGGCGGAGCTCACCGCCCAGGCCGAGCAGATCTTCCTGGACAATGCGGCCATCCTGCCCCTGTATGAAAACGGCGTGACCGGCGCAGTGCAATCCTATGTGGAGGGCTTCCAGATGTCCGCCACCAGCTCCGGTTATCAGTTCAATCACCTGGTGGTACACAAGTAAACAAGTAGTTTTGCGCAGCGGGGAGCGCGGCGGCTTTTCAGGCCCCGTCTCCCCGCGTATCGTTCTTCGAAAGGAGACCCGCCTTGAAACGATATATTCTAAAGCGGCTGGTGATCTCGATCATCACCATCTGGCTCATTGCCACATGCAGCTTCTTTCTGCTCCATGCCCTGCCGGGGACCCCCTTCGGCACCACGCAGCTGATGAGCCAGGAGATGCGGGACAAGATGATGGCCTACTATGGGCTAGACCGCCCGCCCCTGGAGCAGTACCTGACCTTTCTGTCCAACCTGATTCGGGGTGATTTCGGCTACTCGCTGAAATATGTAGGGCAGTCGGTCAACGGCATCATTGCCCAGACCTTCCCGGTGTCGGCGCAGCTGGGGCTGCAGGCATATCTGCTCAGCTTCCCCATCGGGATCTTTTTCGGCATTATTGCCGCCCGGCGGCGGGGCCGTCCCCTGGACTATGCTCTGGTGGGCTTCTCCGTGCTGGGCGTGTCGGTGCCGGTATTTATTCTGGCATCCCTGCTGCAATATGTATTTGCCACCGAACTGGGGTGGTTCCCGGTGGCCCAGTGGAAGGGCTTTGCCTACACCATCCTGCCCACACTGACCCTGGCCATCGGCTCCATCGCCGGAAAAACCCGCAATATGCGCACGCTGATGCTGGAGGTCATTTCGGAGGACTACGTCAAGACTGCCAAGGCCAAGGGCCTCTCCTCTGCCCGGATCGTCTGGAGCCACCAGATCCGCAACGCCATCATCCCCATGATCCCCTCCCTGGGCATGGAGATCGTGACCATCCTGATGGGATCCTTTGTGGTGGAGCAGATTTTTGCCATCCCGGGTATCGGCGCGTATTTTGTCCAATCGATCCAGAGCCTGGACTACACCATGACCCTGGGCTTAACGGTATTCTTCGGTGTGTTTGTGGTCAGCGCCAACTTTGTGATCGATTTGATTTACGGCCTTGTGGACCCGCGGATCCGGGTTGCGAAATGAGGTGCATTCAATGAACAAACCCGCTTCCTCTCTGAACGAGCAGGATTTTGTCCGTCTGCCCGCTGACCGAAGCATGGCCGACGCCATAGTGCGCCCCAGTGTCAGCTACTGGCGGGACGTGCTGCGCCGTATTCGGTCCGACAAAGTCGCCATAGTCAGTCTGACCTTCCTTGTCATCATCATCCTGATGGCCATTTTTGCCCCCATACTTTCTCATTACGGCTATGAGACCACCGATCTGCTCCACACCAACCAGCCTCCCAGTGCCGAGCACTGGTTCGGCACCGACGCCGGAGGCCGGGATCTGTGGACCCGGGTCTGGGTGGGGGCACGGATCTCCCTGATTATCGGTCTGGGCGGCGCCATTGTGCCCCAGATCATCGGCATCTTTTTGGGCGGCCTGTCCGGCTTTTTCGGCGGCTGGGTGGATATGCTCATCATGCGCATCATTGACGTGGGCGTGTGCATCCCATCGCTGGTGTATGTGACCCTGATTATGCTCTGGCTGGACGCGGGCCCCGTGGCCATCATCATCGCCATTGCCATTACGGGTTGGATGGACTCGGCCCGCGTCGTCCGGGGCCGGATGCTCCAGTTTAAAAACCGGGAGTTTGTCCTGGCTGCCAGCACTCTGGGGGCCTCCCCCATCCGCATTATTTTCCGGCACATCCTGCCCAATATCCTGGGCCAGCAGGTGGTCAACATCTCCTCTGCCATCCCGGCGGCCATTTTCCTGGAGGCATACCTGAGCTTTATCGGCCTGGGCATCAAATCCCCCATGACGTCCTGGGGTCAGCTGTGCCAGGTGGGCTCGGAGTTTTACCGCCTCTACCCCTACCAGCTGTTTATTCCCGGCGTGTTTATCAGCGTGACCATTTTGGCATTTTATCTGTTCGGCAACTGTCTGCGCGATGCGCTGGACCCCCATCTGAGGGACTAAAGGAGGCGCCTTATGACGAACCATCTTTTGGACGTGCAGGACCTGCATGTCTCCTTTGACACCCACGCCGGCGAAGTCCGGGCGGTACGGGGCGTCAGCTTCTGGCTGGATGCGGGTGAGACGCTGAGCATTGTGGGCGAGTCCGGCTGCGGCAAGTCGGTGACCATCCAAACCATTATGAAGCTGCTGCCCTCCCCTCCATCCCAAATCAAGTCGGGCGCCATCACCTACCAGGGCACCGACATCACCCATTTGAGCGACAAAGCTATGGAGTCCTACCGGGGCAAGGAATTTTCCATGATTTTTCAGGATTCTATGACCAGCCTGAACCCAACCATGCGGGTGGGACGGCAGATGTGCGAGGGTATTTTGCGCCATCAGAGGGTGTCCCGCCAGGAGGCCCAGCAGATTTCGGCAGAGCTGCTGGGGCAGGTGGGCCTGCCCAACCCGGAGCTGGTGGCAAAGCGCTACCCCCATACCATGTCCGGTGGTCAGCGTCAGCGGGTCATGATTGCCATGGCTATGGCCTGCAATCCCAAGATCCTCTTTGCCGACGAGCCCACCACCGCCCTGGACGTGACGATGCAGGCGCAGATCTTGGATCTGATGAACCACCTGAAGGAGAAGCGAGGGACCTCCATACTGCTCATTACCCATGATTTGGGCGTAGTGGCCAAGATGGCCGACCGGATCGCCGTGATGTATGCGGGCAAGATCGTGGAGTACGGCGACGCGCGGCAGGTATTTTACCGCCCCAGCCACCCCTATACCTGGGGGCTTCTGGGGGCCATGCCCAACCTGATCCAGGACGTGAAGAGTGAGCTGTACGCCATTCCCGGCACGCCGCCTGATCTGTATGCCCCGCCCAAGGGGTGCGCCTTTGCGGCCCGGTGTCCCTACGCCATGGAGGCGTGCTTGAAGGAAGATCCCCCGGAATTTGCCTGCGGTCAGGGCCACGGCTCCCGCTGCTGGCTGCTGGACCCAAGGGCACCCGATGTAACGCCGCCGGAGGGCATTCCGCCCCTGCCGAAAGGAGGCAGTGATCATGTCTGATGCAATTCTCCAGGTTTCCAACTTGGAAAAACACTTCCGTGTAGGCCGGGGCAAGATCCTGCGGGCGGTGGACAATGTATCCTTTGCCATCCAGCGGGGCAAGACCCTGGGACTGGTGGGCGAGTCCGGCTGCGGCAAGACCACCGTGGGCCGCACCCTGCTGCGTATCTATGAGCCGGACGGGGGCACCATCGTGTTTGACGGCCAGGACATCAGTAAGGTGACCCGGGCCCAGGCCAAGGCCCTGACTCGAAAGATGCAGATGATCTTTCAGGATCCCTACGCCTCTCTGAATCCCTTTTTCACCGTAGGCGAGATCATCGCGGAGGGCCTGGAGCTGCATAAGCTTTGCGCCAATGCCAAGGAGCGGCGGGAACGGGTGTATGAGCTGCTGAACATGGTAGGCCTCAGCAAGGAGCACGCCAACCGATTCCCCCATGAGTTCTCCGGAGGCCAGCGCCAGCGGGTGGGTATCGCCCGGGCGCTGGCATTGAACCCGGAATTTATCGTCTGTGATGAGCCCATCTCCGCCCTGGATGTGTCCATCCAGGCCCAGGTGGTCAATATGCTGATGAAGTTTCAGCGGGAGCTGGGACTTACTTACCTGTTTATTGCCCACGATCTGTCCATGGTCCGCCACATCGCCGATGAGACGGCTGTCATGTATCTGGGCACCATGGTGGAATATGGCCCTACGGAGGAGGTTTACGGCCATCCGGCCCATCCATATACCCAGGGTCTGCTCTCGGCAGTGCCGGTGGCCGACCCAGACTATGAAAAGACCCACCACCGCATCCCTATGGAGGGCGAGGTGCCCAGCCCCATCGACCCCAAACCGGGCTGCCGTTTCTGCGGCCGTTGTCCCCGGGCTACCGAGCAGTGCCGCACGCAGACGCCCGCGCCCAAGGACCTGAGCGGCGGACATTTTGCCGCTTGTCATCATCTGGATTAGGAGGAACACTACCAATGAATACAACAGAAATGGTTCAAATTGCCCTGGATCTGGCCCAACTGCAGGAACTGCCTCTGGATTCCTCCGTCTCGGTTCCAGGGGAGAATATCACCCGCGTGCTGGCGGGCATTGATATGGGTGCTGCCGAGCTGACTCTGGCCCGCCAGCTGGGCTATGACTGCGTGGCCAGGCACCATAACATGGTGCCCCGCCTGGGTAAGCTGGGAGAGCTGGTTGCCCAAAGCCACTATGAGAAGCTGGTACACTATGGTGTGCCCGTCAACGTAGCCCAAAAGCTGCTGGAGCACCGCAAGCGGGCTACGGAGATCATGTTTCACGGCTCCAACCTGGACGGGGGGCCGTCTGTGGCCCGGCTGCTGGGGATGCCATATCTGGGCCTGCACACCCCCGCCGACCTGCTGGGCGAGCGGATGGTGGAGGCGAAGGTGGACGAGGTCTATGAAGCCAATGACAACCCCACCGTCCAGGAGATCCTGGACAATTTAATGACCATCCGAGAGTATGCCCAAGCCCCCGAGGGCCAGCGCCCTGCCATCTGGGTGGGCGAAAAGGACAGCTACGCAGGAAAGACTGTGGTGGATTTTGCCGGCGGCCTGGGGGCGGAGCTGGACGAGCTGAAGGCGCTGATTACCGCCGGTGTGGGTACCTTTGTCTGCATGCACATGGACGCTGACATCGTCAAAGCCCTGCAGGAGGACAACCGCTGCAACGTGCTGTGCATGGGTCACATGGCCAGCGACTCCATTGGCTTTAACCAGATCCTGGACGCCTGGGAGGCTCGGGGCGTAGAGGTCACCCGCATCGGCGGGCTGGTCTGACAGGAGGCCCGCCATGGCATGGACTTTGATTCGGGGCGGGACTGTGGTAGACGGGACCGGCTCCCCGCCCTTCCAGGCCGATGTGTGCATCCGGGACGGCGTAATAGACGCCGTGGGCCCTGACCTCTCCGCCCCGGAGGGAGCCCAGGTGATGGATGCCGCAGGGAAACTGATTACCCCGGGACTTATCAACATGCACTCCCATTCCGATTGCTCCGCCGCCATGTACCCCAATATGGAGAGCACGCTGGGCCAGGGCATTACCACAGAATTTGCCGGACATTGCGGCCTGGGGGTCGCCCCAGTACAGCATAGTTGGCTCTACATGTTCCCAGAGAAAAAGGCATTCACCAAGGTCATGCCTGAGCCGCCTGGGGGTATTAACCCATACAACGCCTATCTCGTTCCCACCCAGCGGCTGCGGGAGCCCTTTGCCCAGACCTACGGTCAGGAGCTGGACTGGACTACTTATGGCCAGTTCCTGGAGCATCTGCGCCGAGTGGGGCTGGGTGCCAACCTGGCTGTGGTGGCCGGGCAGGCCCAGATCCGTCTGCAGGCCATGGGCACCGACTATCACCGGGACGCCACTGAGACGGAGATCGCCGCCATGGAGGGCGCCCTCAGCGAGGCCATGGATGGCGGCGCGCTGGGACTGAGTCTGGGCCTGGACTATGAGCCGGGCCTCTTTGCCGGGCGGGAGGAACTGCTGCGCCTGATGAAGCTGGTGGCTGCCCGGGGCGGCATCGTCACTGCTCACACCCGCAGCCGCAGCCACCCCTATTATGGCCATGCTCAGAGCTTCCTGGACGGTCTGCGGGAATTTTTGGACCTGGGACGGGAGAGCGGCGTCCGCATCCATGTCAGCCACATACAAAACGGCTACAACGTCACCCCGGCCCACGACGGTTTGATCCGTGCCGCCGTGGCCAAGACGCTGGAGGAGCTGGACCGAGCCCGGCAGGCGGGTGTAAACGTCACCTGGGATGTGATCCCCAAGTACGCCTATGGTCCCTTCCACTACCCTATGGCCGCCTCTCTGTTCCAACCCTACGTGGAGCGGTGTGGGGGCTGTGCCGCTTTTTCCCGGGCGTTGACCCTGCCTGACTTTCGGCGGCAGGTTGTTGAGGAGATCCGGACCGGACGCCATCCGTCTCAGGGGGTCTTTACCCGCTTTGATCCGCAGGCCGACCCAGCCTGGGACACCCGCTACCGGTTTACCCGTGTGCAGCGGGCAGGCTGTGTAGGCAAAACGATTCGAGAGGCAGCGCAGGGGGCAGACAGCCTGGAGCTGCTGCTGGATGTGCTGACCGAAGACCCCTACGCCGCTATGATTTCCCTGGGGCGCCGTCCGGAACATACCCCCGACCGGGACGCCTTTGTGGCCCGAACGGAGGCCACCATTGGTCTGGATACCTGGACCTTGGACTACGACGCGGCCCTGTCCGAGGGCGACCTGCCGCTGGAGTGCGGCTCGCCCGCCACATACGAGGGGATGACCGTGTTTCTGGAGACGGAGCGGGACAAGGGCGCTGCCATAGAAGAGACGATACGCAAGCTTACCGGCAATGCGGCCCGCACCCTGGGCCTGACCGACCGGGGCTTTGTCTCCCAAGGTCTGGCTGCCGATCTGTTGGTACTGGACTGGGAGCATTTCTCTGCCAGGGAAAATCTTGCTGATCCCCGACATGGCCCGCAGGGACTGGACTATGTGCTGGTGGCCGGGCAGATCGCCGTGGACCACGGCGTCCATACCCATGTGCGCAGCGGCACGGTTCTGGGGCCTGAACATCGAAAGGGAGAGAACTGAGCTATGTCTTTTGACTTTCAAACTCTGGCCGACGCCATTGACTACGGCTTCGGCACCGGGTTCCGACCGGACTATACCGTGATGGCCGGAGCACAGCTGCATGTAAAAACCGCCCCCTGCATTATCGACGCGCTGACCAGGTTTTCTCAGAGTGGTCTGTATGGTTGGACCGACTCCGATGACCCCCTGTACATCCGGGCTGTTGTCAACTGGATGGCAAAGGTCCGCGGCTGGGAGATAGAACCTTCCTGGATCGTGCCGTCCTACGGGATCCTTCAGGCCATGTGTGCCTCCATCCGCGCCTTTACTCAGCCCGGCGACGGCATCATTGTGCAGCAGCCGGTCTATCTGCTCTATGCCCGCGCCATCGCCAACTGCGGTCGGAAATTAGTGGACAGTCCCCTGCAACTGCGGGGTGACCGGTATGAGATGGACTTTGCCGACCTGGAGGAGAAAATGGCCGCACCGGAAAACAAACTGATGCTCCTCTGTAACCCTCATAACCCCACTATGGATGTATGGGAGCGGGAGGATTTGGAGCGAGTGGCGGCTTTGGCCCAAAAGCACCATGTGCTGGTGGTGGCGGACGAGATCTTTGCCGAGCATGTGTGGCAGCCCGGTCTGATGGTTCCCTATGCCGCCGTTCCGAACGCGTTGGACCACTGTATCATCTGTACCAGTCTTGGCAAGGCGTTCAATTTTACCGGTACCAGCCACTCCAATGTGATCATCCCCGATGCGGCCATCCGGAAGGCCTACCGCACCCAGCGGGATGCCGATCACTATGGCAGCCTCTCTCCCTTCATGCGGGCCGCGGTGTTGGCGGCCTACACAGATGAGGGCAAGGCGTGGATCGACGAACTGATGGACTTTGTGCATGAGAACGAGTCCTTGGTGCGGGACTGCTTTGCCCGCTGTATGCCGGCGGTGAAGCTTCTGCGCCACAGAGCTGGTACGCTAATCTGGGCGGACTTCCGCGGCTTGGGGCTGTCGGAGCTGGAGCTGGAGCGGTTCTTCTTGTCCGCCGGCGTGGAGCCTGACCTGGGCAGCAAGTACGGCGCTGCCGGGACCGGCTTTTTGCGCCTGCAAATTGGAATGCCCCGCTCTGAGCTGACCGGAGCGCTCACCCGCTTGGAAGCTGCCGCCCGGAAATGCGGCTTTGCCCAAGAGGCGCCTTACATCTAATAAAAATAGGGCTCTGCACGAAAAAATGTGCAGAGCCCTTGTTATAGGCGACGATGATGCCGGAAGACCTTTGGAAAGTGGAGGGAAGAGGTTACTTCAGTATGTAGAAAATTAGGCAAAAATATAAAAGGTGTATTTCAACCTTGCGCCTATGGGTCAGCATTTCAGATAACAAATTAGAATTTGTCAATCTTTATCTTTGTCATTCTTTTTCTTCTCGTTATAGATAGCAACCGCCACTCCTATACCTATTGAAAGAATTACACAAATCATAATCAATCCAAAGTTTGGTATCATAATTTTTGCACTCCTTTGTCAAATTCTTATTAGCTTAATACCTTTTACTCTGTGGTTTCATTTAGTTCATCAGTAGAAATGCAATATTGACTACAATTCCCACACACGAAAAGATAAGACCAAAACTATAAATTCATCTATATAGACGTAAACATTTCTTTGATGTTTTACTTTTTATTATTTTATCATCCGTGAATGCTTTCTGCAAGGCACACTGGTGAAATCGCCGGAGTTGGAATCATCAACACCTTTCTTAAACAGGGACGCATTATCTAGCATATTGAAAAGGGATAGATGGTGTGATACAATAAAAAATTATCACTAACCTCAGGCTGTTGCAAGATGTGATGGGGTACCGGAACATCTGTACAACTATGGAAACTTACACAAAAGCGTTAAGAGAAAAGAAATTGGAAACAATTCAAGCCCTAAATGGGGCGTTCAAAATCTCGTGACCATACTGCCCCAACGGTTACGCGGTTTTTGTGGTGCAGAATTCCATGAAATCCCATGTTGCACCGATCTTACACCAACTCAAAAAGAAATTATGGTGAGTTTTAAGAATTTATGAAAAAGCAGAAAGCTTGGAAACCATTGCGGCGCAAGGATTTGAAAGGATTTAAGAAGAAGGGGGCGACGTTGTGTACTTAAAAGCATTGGAGATCCAGGGCTTCAAGTCCTTTCCGGACAAGACGGTGCTCACCTTTGGGGAGGACATCACCGCCATCGTAGGGCCAAACGGCAGCGGAAAATCCAATATCTCCGACGCCATCCGCTGGGTCATGGGGGAGCAGTCCACCCGGGCCCTGCGGGGAGGGAAGATGGAGGATGTGATCTTCGGCGGCACTGCTCAGCGCCGCCAGACGGGGTATGCCGAGGTGTCCCTCATCCTGGACAACACCAGCCACATCTTTCCCATGGATGAGAGCGAGGTCATGGTGACCCGGCGGTATTACCGCTCCGGGGAGAGCGAGTACTATATCAACCGCCGCTCCGTCCGCCTCAAGGACGTCAACGAGCTGTTCATGGACACCGGCTTGGGCCGGGAGGGCTACTCCATCATCGGTCAGGGCAAGATCGACGAGATCCTCTCCGTCAAGAGCGCCGACCGCCGGGAGGTCTTTGAGGAGGCCGCCGGCATCTCCCGCTACCGCCACCGGAAGGAGGAGGCAGAGCGGAAGCTGGCCCATACGGACGAGAACCTGGTCCGGGTCAACGACAAGATCGCCGAGCTGGAGCTCCAGGTGGAGCCCCTGCGGGAGCAGAGTAAGCGGGCCAGAAAGTTCCTGGTGCTGCGGGACGAGCTGAAGGGGCTGGAGGTCTCCGTGTGGCTGGACACCCTGGAGCGGCTGCGGGCCAGCCACATCAAGCTGGACGCCGATTATCAGGAGGCTGCCCGGCAGAAGGAGGAGGCCCGGGTGGCCCTGGAGCGGCTGTATGCCGCCGCCGAGGCCCTCTCCGCCCAGATGCGGGAGAAGGACGTGGAGGCGGACCGGCTGCGCTTTGAGAGCCAGAGCCGGGAGGCCGCGGCGGCGGAGCTGGAGAGCGCTATCGCGGTGCTGAAGAACAACGTGCAGAACAACCTGGACAACGCTCAGCGCATCCGGGCGGACCTGGACCAGCAGGAAGGCCGGGCGGACAGCCTGGCGGGCCAGATCGGCCAGCGGCAGGAGCGGCTGGCCGAGATCGAGGACAAGCTGACTCGGATGCGGGAGGAGCTGCGGGGCAAGAGCGAGCAGGCCCAGGAGGCGGCCCAGTCTGCCGGGACCATGGCACGGGAGCTGGAGGAACTGCGGCAGAAGGAGGCCATGGAGACGGCCACCGCCGCCGAGGCCAAGGCCCTGCTCTCCGCCCTGGCGGCTGCCGCTCAGGAGGTGCTGGACCGGGACGAGACGGTGCGCCAGGAGCTGCGGGAGCTGGACAGCCGGCTGGAGGAGGGGCGCGCCGCCCAGCGTCAGGCCCGGAAGGCCCTGGCCAAGGCGGTGGAGGAGCGGGACGCGGTGCAGAACGTCATCAGCGGCTACGCCCTGCGCCTGGAGTCACGCCGGAAAAAGGCGGAGCAGGCCCGGGAGCGCCATATGAAGCTCCAGATGGACGAGAATGCCCTGTCATCCCGGGTGAAGATGCTCACCGAGATGGAGAAGCTCCACGAGGGCTACTCCAAGGCGGTCAAGCTGGTGATGGGGGAGGCCCAGCGGGGAAGCCTCCAGCATATCCACGGTCCGGTGGCCGACCTGCTGAAGGTGCCGGAGGAGTACACCGTGGCCATTGAGACCGCGCTGGGGGGCGCCATGCAGAACCTGGTGGTGGACCGGGAGGAGGACGGCAAGGCCGTCATCCAGTATCTGAAGCGCCGAGACGCAGGCCGGGCCACCATTCTGCCCCTCAGCTCCATCCGGCCGGGGGAGCTGAGGGAGGGACAGGCCCTCCGGCGGGAGCCCGGCTTCGTGGGGGTGGGAGATCAGCTGATCTCCTTCCAGCCCCAGTACCGGAACGTGTTTTCCAACCTGCTGGGCCGGGTGGCGGTGATGGAGGACCTGGACCACGCCATCGCAGCGGCCCGGAAATACGGCTATAAGTTCCGCATCGTCACCCTGGACGGGCAGGTGCTGAACCCCGGCGGCTCCATGACCGGCGGCTCCGCCAGCCGCAGTGCCGGCATCTTGAGCCGTGCCAACGAGCTGGAGCGGCTGAACGAACAGGGCCGGGGTCTGCGGGAGCAGCTGGCCCAGGCCGCCAAGGCGCTGGAGGAGGCGGACCGGGAGGCCGCCGCCGCCGGCTATGAGATGGAGACGGCCCAGAGCCAGCTGCGGGAGTGGGAGGACGCCATCCTGAAGGCTGAGGGCGAGGCGGCCCACTGCGACAGCGTGGTGGCCGACCTGGAGCGCCAGTCGTCGTCCCAGAGGGAGGAGCTGGAGCAGCTGAAGAGCCGCTCTGCCCAGATCGAGTCGGACACCCGGGGGGCCAGGAGCCGCATCCAGGAGCTGGAGGGGGCCGCCGCTGCCCTGAAGAGCGAGGCGGAGGGAAAGGTCAGAGGCCAGACGGATCTCCAGGACCGGTCCGCCCGCATCACCCGGGAGCTGTCCGAGCTCACCGCCTCCCTGGCCGCCCTGGAGGCGGAGCAGGAGACCACGGCCAAGAGCCTGGGTGAGCTGAAGAGCCTGCGGGACGACATGGCGGGGGACCGGGAGCAGAACCAGGCCCTCATCGGCCAGTATGAGGAGAAGAACCGCCAGTTCACCCAGGAGATCGGGGAGAAGACAGCACGCCTCCAGGAGCTGCGGGCGGAGAATCAGGTCCGCAGCGAGGAGATCCGCGCCCTGGGCGAGGAAAAGCTGGCCCTGGAGGGACAGCGCAACCAGGCGGACAAGGACAGCAGGGCCAAGAACGACGAGCTGCTGGCCATGGAGCGGGAGGTCTCCATACTGGAGCAGCGGAAGGTGGCTGCCGCCATGGAGGAGAAGCAGCTTTTGGACAAGCTGTGGGAGACCTACGAGCTGTCCCACGAGGCGGCCAAGCAGCACCGGGTGGAGATCGAGTCGGTGCCCAAGGCCAGCCGGCGCATCGGGG
The DNA here is from genome assembly GCF_001244495.1 of Clostridium phoceensis. Taxonomy (NCBI): domain Bacteria; kingdom Bacillati; phylum Bacillota; class Clostridia; order Eubacteriales; family Clostridiaceae; genus Clostridium; species Clostridium phoceensis. Next base: position 1,494,510 of record NZ_LN866274.1, read on the forward strand.
AGCTGAAGCGGGCCATCTCCAGCCTGGGCTCCATAAATTTGGGGGCCATCGAGGAGTATCAGCGGGTCAACGAACGATACACCTACCTCACCGACCAGAGAGACGATGTCCAGCGGGCCAAGGGGGAGCTGGAGGAGATCATCGCGGACATCACCGGGGAGATGAAGACCATCTTCGCCCGGGAGTTCCAGACCATCGACCAGGCATTCGGGCAGACCTTCACAGAGCTCTTCGGGGGCGGCAAGGCCACGCTGGAGCTGGAGGACCCGGAGGACATCCTCAACTGCGGCATCGAGATCAAAGTGCAGCCCCCGGGCAAGGCGCTGAAGATCATCACCCTGCTCTCCGGCGGGGAAAAGGCATTCGTGGCCATCGCCCTGTATTTCGCCATTTTGAAGGTCCGGCCCACCCCCTTCGTGGTGATGGACGAGATCGAGGCCGCCCTGGATGACAACAATGTGGCCCGGTTCGCCCATTACATGCGTTCCATGGCGGACAAGACCCAGTTTATCGTCATCACCCACCGGCGCGGCACTATGGAGGAGGCTGACGTCCTCTACGGCGTCACCATGCAGGAGCAGGGCGTGAGCCGTATGCTGACGATCAATCTCAACGACGTGGAGAAAGAGCTGAAGATCCGATGAACTTCCTTTCCCTGCTCCTGCATGGCGGGACCCCAGGCCGGGCCCAGCGAAGCGGGCCGGACTGGGAGAGGAGGCGCAAGGGAGCGGGCGAGGGATGCCCGGAGGGGCGTCCCGAGCAGAAGCGGACTTTGCACCGACGAAGGAGCAGGGCGTGAGCCGTATGCTGACGATCAATCTCAACGACGTGGAGAAAGAGCTGAAGATCCGGTGAGATCTCATTCCTCCCCCTGAATGAGGACGATTTTCTGGATCACTGGGCCTATATCGACCCCAATACTGCCCGCTGGGCGGAGAACAGATATTTTACGGCATAGAACCGGGGAGGACACATTTGAAGGAGAAGGAAAAGGGCGGGTGGCTGCCCATTGTGGGGCTGATCCTGCTGATCGCGGTCCTTTTTGCGGGGGTGAAGCTGGTATTCGCGGGGCTAGGATATGTTATCCCCCAGGACGAAGGTCCCGAAGAGACAGGGAACTGGTACCAGATGTACAACGAGCAGGGGGAGGCGGTGCGCTACACTCTGCGGGAGCCGGGAGAGATCGACCTGTCCGCGCCGGACATCGCCCAGTGGATGGAGCAGGCGGCCGGAGAACTGGAGCAGACCCCGGAGACAGAAGGGATTGTCTTCTGGCTCTACCGCCAGGACACCGACGAGTATCTGCTCTATCTGCCGGACCAGGACCGTTCCCTGCTGGAGGGCGGGCTGACCGCCTCCGAAGAGACGGAGGAGGACAGTGAGGTGTGCCTGGTCCTGCGGGCCCGCACCCCGGAGAACAGCAAGCCGGTGGCGCCGGAGGAGACGCTGTACTGCTTCGCCACTACCTCCGACAGCTGGAACGGAATCCGGGTCCGAGTCATCCTGGACGGCCGGGAGCAGGAGGTCCGCAAGCTGACCTCCATTGGAGACCGGCTGTACTCCACGGAGGAGACCTATATCGGCCGGGACCGACTGGAAGGGAGCGGGACATGAGCCGGAGGACCCTGAGATGCCTGCGCTGCGGCGGGACGATGGAGCTGCTGCGGCGGGAATTTCTCCAGATGGGAAAGACAGGGTGGGTCCTGGGAGATCTGGACAACCTGCTGGCCGGGGCGCTGGATGTGGATATCCTGTGCTGTTCAGACTGCGGGAAGCTGGAATTTTTCCGGGGAGAGTGGTCTGAGCTGGAGGACCCGGAGGGCAGCGGCATCGCCCGGATGGAGTGTCCCAGCTGCGGCAGGAGCTATGAGCTGGACAGCCCCAAGTGCCCCTTCTGCGGAAAGAAGAATACCAGATTGTTTTAAGAAAGGATCAAACGTATGGGCTTTTTTGACAAGCTGAAAAAGATCAATATTTTTGCCAGCTTCGGTTCGGAGCTGACCGACGACTTTTACGATGAGCTGGAGGAGTCCCTGATCCTGGCGGACACCGGCATGGACACCACCCTGGAGCTGGTGGAGGAACTGCGCCGCCGGGTGCGGGAGGAGCGCATCAAGACGGTGGAGGAGGCCCGGACCTGCATGTGCCGGTGTATCGCCGACGCCATGCAGGTGGGCGACCCAGCCCTGGACCTGTCCACCAAGCCTTCGGTGGTACTGTTCATCGGGGTGAACGGGGTGGGCAAGACCACCACCATCGGCAAGATCGGGGCACAGCTGAAGAAGGAGCGGAAAAAGGTGCTGCTGTGCGCCGCCGACACATTCCGGGCCGCCGCCGCAGAGCAGCTGACCATCTGGGCGGACCGCTCCGGCCTGGAGATCATCAGGCAGCACGAGGGTGCGGACCCGGCGGCTGTGGTCTTTGACGCTGCCTCCGCCGCCAAGGCCCGGAACACCGACGTGGTGCTGGTGGATACCGCCGGGCGGCTGCACAACAAACAGAACCTGATGAACGAGCTGAACAAGATCTCCCGGGTCATCGACCGGGAGCTGCCGGGCTGCGCCAAGGAGACCCTGCTGGTGCTGGACGCCACCACAGGGCAGAACGGACTGATCCAGGCCAAGCAGTTCCGGGAGGCCGCCGGCATCACCGGCATCGTCCTCACCAAGCTGGACGGCACCGCCAAGGGGGGCATCGCCATCGCCATCGCCCGGGAGCTGGGCGTGCCTGTGAAGTACGCCGGGGTAGGCGAGGGGATCGACGACCTCAGACCCTTTGACGCGCTGGAGTTTGCGCAGGCGCTCATTTGAGTTAGGAATTGGAGGCCGGCCGTCCTGGCGCTCGCCGGTGTAACACCATGTCACCGGCGGGGCAGCTGCCGCCTCAGAGTTAAGAAAAATTAAGGGTCATATTCATATCTATTTCAACATTTTTCCTCAGCGGTATGGTAAAATAAAATGACGTCTCCCGGAACGGGAGGGGAATACGGAGGGAGGGCCTGCCGTGAAGCGTATCGGGAAGATATTTCTGGGCGTGCTCTGTGCCGCCACATTGGCGGCGGGGGGCTTTTGGATCAACGACCGCCTCTCCTACCCCATCGATCCTGGAATGGACGGGCTGGAGGGCTCTTTGACGAACTGGCTGAACCGGGGGATAGACGCGGTCCATGGCTATCAGCCCCGGCTGCATGAGCCGGTCACCCTGGGAGAGCGGACCTACGTCCCCATGGAGGTGGGGGAGAAGCTGGGCTACGCTCTGCTGGAGCGGAGCATCACTGGCAGATATCGGATCGCCCACACCTCTTCCGGAAACGCCCCCTTTCGGTGCGGTGTGATCGAGGAGAACGGCGGAAAGCAGCTGCTTTTTCAGGGACGGAACACCTTCGGAGAGATCGACAGGGTCCAAATCACACTGGACAGGGGCTATGAATATGAGCTGAAGCTGCCCCGGAAAGAGGTCTTTTTCATCCACACCGGGGTGGACAGCCGTATCCCCACCGGACTTGCCTCCGTGGAGCAGATCACCCTGTACGACGGAGAGGGGCAGGACATCACCGAATCATTTTTCATGAGCATGGGAGGCATTCAGTAAAGACCGCATAAAACAGAGGGGCCCTCAGCGGGCCACTCAGAGAACAGGAGAGGACAAGACGATGCCGCGTATTGACGGAAGAAAAAACGATGAGCTCCGAACCGTGGAGATCATCCCCCATATCAACAAGTTTGCCGAGGGCTCCTGCCTGATCCGGTGCGGAAACACCCATGTGCTGTGCACCGCCAGCGTGGAGGACCGGCCGCCCCGCCACGTGCCCGAGGGGGAGGGCTGGGTCACCGCCGAGTACTCCATGCTCCCCCGGGCCAACCGGGAGCGGTCCCGCCGGGACATCTCCAAGCTGAAGCTGAACGGCCGCTCCGCCGAGATCCAGCGGCTCATCGGCCGTGCTCTGCGCTCTGTGGTGGACATGAAGAAGCTGGGACCCTGGAACATCACCATCGACTGTGATGTGCTCCAGGGGGATGGAGGGACCCGTACCGCCTCCATCACCGGCGGCTTTGTGGCCATGATGCTGGCCTTCCGAAAGATGATGGAAGCAGGCCAGCTGGCGGAGTATCCGGTCAGCGGCTATGTGGCCGCCGTGTCCGCCGGCATCGTGGACGATGTGCCCCTGCTGGACCTGTGCTATGAGGAGGACTCCGCCGCCATGGTGGACCTGAACTGCGTCATGGACGACCAGGGCCGCCTCATCGAGATCCAGGGCACCGGCGAGGAGCGGCCCTTCACGCTGGATGAGCAGCGTCAGCTGGTGGAGCTGTGCGAGAAGGGTATCCGACGGCTTCAGACGGTCCAGCGGGCTGTGCTGGAGGGGTAACTCCAAACCTGAGGAGGCGGAGGCTTTCTACTGCCCCGACTGCCGCCGGATTATTGTCCCTGTGCCGGAGATCGAGACCACCGGACAGAAGCTGAAAAAGAAGCTGGATCAGATCAGGTCTGATATAGAAAAAACCCGGGAGAACTGGCAGGAGCAGAAGGCGGAGCAAAAAGAGGATAAAAAGTGGAACAAACGAAAGGGCAAGGACCCGTGGGAGTGGTAACTATGAAGCTGGTACTAGCAAGTAAAAACAAGAAAAAGCTGGCGGAAATGAACGATATCCTGTCCCATCTGGGCGTGGAGGTCTGCTCTGAGGCTGAGGCGGGGGTGGATGTGGAGGTGGAGGAGACCGGCACCACCTTTGAAGAGAATTCCCTGCTGAAGGCCAGGGCGGTCATGGAGGCCAGCGGTCTGCCTGCCATCGCCGACGACTCCGGGCTGTGCGTGGACGCCCTCAACGGCGCGCCGGGGGTGTACTCTGCCCGGTACGGAGGGCCTGGGCTGGACGACCCGGGACGGGTGCGCCTGCTGCTGGAGAACATGCGGGGCCAGATGCCCCGGACCTGCCGCTTTGTATCGGTGATCACCTGCTGCTTCCCCAACGGAGACGTGCTCTCTGCCAGAGGAGAATGTGAGGGCACCGTGGCCTTCACCCCCATGGGGGAGGGAGGCTTCGGCTATGACCCGGTGTTTTTTGTGCCGCCGCTGAAAAAAACCTTTGCTCAGCTGACGGCGGAGGAGAAGAACGCCATCTCCCACCGGGGGAAGGCTCTGGAGGCGTTTCAGGTGAAACTGAGGGAGTGTCTGGAGAAAAGCTGACGCCCGGCCCCAAATGGGAGCCCAGCGGAGCGGGTCCCATTTGGAGAGGACGAGCAACGGAATAGAGCGGATGTCCGCCGGGAGGCGGACGGAGCGGAATGGAGTTTGTGAGGACGATGGATTTGACAAGCAAACAGCGCGCCCAGCTGCGCGGTCTGGCCAACGGGATCGACACCATCCTGATCGTGGGCAAGGAGGGCATCGGTGACAATTTGGTCAAGCAGGCCAACGATGCCCTGGAGGCCCGGGAGCTGATCAAGGGCAGGGTGCTGGAAAACGCCCTGATGTCGGCCCGGGAGGCGGCGGAGGCGCTGGCCCCCCTGACCAGAAGCGAGGTGGTCCAGGTGATCGGGACCAAATTTGTTCTCTACCGCCAGAGCCACCGGAAGGACAAAAAGGACAAGATCGTGCTGGTGGAGGGAAAGAAGAGAGAAAGCGTACCCCAGAGGGAGCCATAAAAAACAGAATTGTCTCTGAGGAGCGGCAGCAAGAAGGAGTGAAGCGGAAGAAGGGCTGAGAGGAGGCTTGTCTCTTGAAACGGAGAAAATGGCGTGCGGCCCTGACCGCCCTCCTGCTTCTGGCTGCGGTGGGGGGACTGCTCTGGTGCTTCTTTCCCCGCTCCATGATGGAGGGAGAGCTGTACTGTGTGACCCTGTGGGACGGACAGGCGAGGGTAGACCTGACGGACCGGGCAGACCGGGAAGCTGTGACAGAGCGGATCGCGCGCTGCCGGCGGGTCTATGGCGGGAAGGTGGGCGCCTACCAACTGGATAGGTACCCCTTAGAGCTGGGCTTCAGCTACCGGGGGGGCAGCTGGTATCTGATTGCCGGACCGGAGGGCGCCTTCGCCTATGACAGCGGGGAGCGCTTAAACTGGCGCATTCTGGACGGAGAACAGCTGTGGCGGGATCTGGCATCCGCTCTCCCGTCCAGCTCAGAGCCGGGGGAGCGGTGAACTTGGAAAGGAAGGGTGTCTGTATGAAAATTGGGATCTATGGAGGGACCTTCAACCCACCCCACCTGGGGCATCTGGAGGCGGCCCGGACGGCGGTCAAGGTGCTGGAGCTGGACAAGCTGATCCTGATCCCGGCGGCGGTCCCGCCCCACAAGGCCCTGCCGGAGGGGACGCCGGAGGGCGCCCACCGTCTGGCCATGACCGAGCGGATGGCGGACGCCCTATCCATGCCGAAGGTGGCGGAGGTATCCCGCATGGAGCTGGACCGGGAGGGCAAGAGCTATACCGCCGATACCCTCCGGGCCATCCGGGCTCAGTACCCGGACGCCCAGCTGTGGCTGCTTATGGGGACAGACATGTTCCTCACCCTCCACCTGTGGCACGACCCGGAGGTCATCACCCAGCTGGCGGGGATCTGCGCCTTTGGCAGAACAGAGCAGGACGGAGAGGAGCTGTTCGCCCCCCAGAGGGAGTTCCTCTCCCAGAAGTATCAGGCCCAGATCGTCACCATCACCCTGCCGGGACTGGTGGATGTGTCCTCTACCCGGTTGCGGGAGCTGCTGGCCCGGGGGGAGGGACAGGAGTATCTGCTCCCCCAGGTGTACGGCTATATCCTGATGAACCGGCTGTACGGCACCCACGCGGACCTGAAGCGGCTGGAGCTTCCGGAGCTGCGGGCCTGTTCCTACTCCATGATCCGGGCCAAGCGGGTCCCACATGTTATGGGCGTGGAGGAGGAGGCGGTGCGCCTGGCCGAGCGGTGGGGCGGAGACGAGGGGATGGCCCGCCGGGCCGCTATCCTCCACGACTGCACCAAGTATCTGGAACTGGACGACCAGCTCCGTCTGTGCCGGCAGTACGGGGTGGAGCTGGATGAGCTGGAACAGCAGGCGGTGAAGCTGCTCCACGCCAAGACGGGGGCCTGTATCGCTCGGGACATTTTTGGGGAACCTGATGAGGTGTACCAGGCCATCTTCTGGCATACCACGGCCAAGGCGGACATGACCCTGCTGGAAAAGATCATCTATATCGCCGATTACATCGAGCCCAACCGGGACTTCGAGGGGGTGGAGGAGCTGCGCCGGCTGGCGTATGAGGACCTGGACCGGGCCCTGCTGCTGGGGGTGGAGACCACCATCCAGGAGATGCGGGACCGCCGGCTCCCTATCCACACCAATACCCTCCGGGCCCGGGACTGGCTGAGAGAGCACGGGACAAAAACAGAGGAATGACAAGAGGAACGAGCAGATGAGCACTGAGAACAGAGGACGCAGAGAGCAGCATCGGGAGCGGCGCTCCCTGGGAGAGAAGTTTCAACAGTGGCGGCAGCAGCGCCGGGAGTGGATCGCCGGGATGACCCGGGGACAGCGCATCCGGCACCGCCTGCTCCAGGCGGCGGTGGTCCTGGCCATCGCCATCATCGCGGTCTGGGCGGTGATGAGCGCCTGGATACGGGTGCCCAAGGTGCCTGACCCGCCGACGGCCGGCCCGGACACCACCCAGCAGCCCGGGGAGGGAGAGGACATCCAGTTCACGGGGGCAGAGCTGCCCAATGTGGCCAAGAGCGGACGGAAGGAGGGCTACTACACCTTCCTGGTGGTGGGGCGGGACGTGGCCAGCGGCCTGACGGACACCATCCTCCTCTTTACGTTCGACACCAATAACAAGAGCCTGAACGCCATCAGCCTGCCACGGGACACTATGATCAACACCAGCGCCAAGGGCGGTTCGCTGAAGCGGATCAACGTGGTGTACAACCGCAACCGGGGCTCCTCCGACCTGCCGGAGGCCCAGCGGGTGGAGAACGGCATGACTGCCCTGAAGCAGGAGGTGAGCCGCCTGACCGGCATCTACCCCGACTTCTATGTGATGGTGGAGTGGGAGGCCATCGGCGAGCTGGTGGACGCCTTGGGCGGAGTGTACTTCGACGTCCCATTTGATATGAACTACGACGATCCCTATCAGGACCTGCATATCCACCAGGAGGCTGGCTACCGGAAGCTGAGCGGGGAGGACGCCATGGAGGTCATCCGCTGGCGGAAGAACAACGGGGAGCCCTCTCCGGGCGATGTGGGACGTATCCAGATCCAGCAGGACTTCCTCTCCGCCGTACTGGACAAGTGCCTCCAGCCAGCAACCCTGCTGAAGGCCCCGGCACTGGCCCAGGTGTTCCTGAACAACGTGACCACCGACCTGACAGTGGGCAATATCCTGGCCTTCGCACAGCTGGCCATCGGCATGGACCCGGAGAGCGATGTGAAATTTTCCACTATGCCCTATACCGGGGTCATGTATGACAGGGCCTCACTGGTGCTGCCGGTGGAGAAGGAGCTGCTGGAGATCCTCAACAGCGGCATGAACCCCTATGTGGACCAGATCCAGTCCAGCGACCTCCAGCTGATGTACAAAAAGAGCGGCGGGGGATACGGGGTCACCACCGGCACCCTGCTGGACTCCAGCATGGCTTACGCCGGGGCCTCCAGCTCCTCCTCGGGGACACAGACTACCCAGGAGACAGAGGAGCCTGAGACAGAACAGCCAGGGGAGACGGACGCCGGGACGGAGACCCCCGGCACCACGCCCCCGGAGGGCACGGAGACCGGAACCGGGGAACCCGGCAGCACCGGCTCGGAGACTGGGGAGCCCGGCACGCAAGGGCCGGAGGGAGAGACTCCCGATACGGATGACCCCGGGGCTGTGCAGCCTGAAGGGCCCGGCCAGGGGGAGGGAGCTGGAGCCTCCCAGCCGGAGCAGGACCCTGGCGGCGGGAACGGGGGTGCGTCACAGTCCGAACCCTCCCAGCCCGGCACAGAGGGGGAGAGCGGCGGCAGCGATCTGCCCCCGGAGTGGCTGCTGCCTGATGTGGCGTGATGCCTGATACAGAATACAAAAAGGAAAGGAATTTTGCCCATGACATCCCGAGAGAGTGCGATCGTGTTAGCCAAAGCCCTGGACAGTAAGAAGGGCATGGAGATCAAGGTGCTGAAGACGGAGGAGCTGACCACCCTGGCGGACTACTTCGTCATCTGTACTGCCTCCTCCACCACCCAGATCAAGGCCCTGTCTGACGTCTGCGAAGAGGCGATGGAGCGGAACGGAGAGCGGGTCCACCACATTGAGGGCCACCGGGGCGGCACCTGGGTGCTGATGGATTTCTCCTCCGTGGTGGTCCATATCTTCATGGACGAGGCCCGGAAATTCTATGACTTGGAGCGCCTGTGGGGCGATGCCCAGGAGGAGGATCTGAGCCAGGTCCTGAAGCCGGAATAAGAGAGAACGATAAAACAGACAAAGAGGCCGGTGCGCTTGCGCACCGGCCTCTTCGGAGTAAGAAAGAAAACCACCGGGAAGTTGGTCCTCTGATCGAATGGGAGATGGGGGCGCTACGCCAGAGCGAGGGCGGGCAGGCCCCCCATGTCCCCCTGGTGGACCGTCCGGAGCTGATGGATCTGACAGAAGTCGGCAGGACGGACCAGGGCCGGCGGCTTGGAGAGTTCCAGCGCCCCGCTGTCCCGCAGGAGGCCGGCCACGAACTGGGAGCAGAAGTAGTGGTCACGCCGGTCCAGCGGGAGGTTGAAGAAGCAGGAGAGGGCACCCAGCAGATTGTAGTGGTATCGCTGCCGCTGGGCGTACATAGCACTGATCTGCCGGCGGAGGCTGGCGTATATCTCTGGGGAGACGGACAGCTCATAGAGGCAGCAGGGGACCTGCTGCCTCTTGGTCCGGAGCTCCGGACCGATTTGTTCCTCCACCAGCCCGGCCGGGAGGGCAAAGTGGGAGTATTTCCGGGCAAAGCTGTAAAAGGGACCTATGGGGCCGTCCAGTCCAATGGATGCATGGGTATAGGAATCCGCAGTGGCCAGATGGATCAGACGGGAAAACCAGGTCCCGGAGCGGGTCAAAAGGATGTAGATGGTGCGCGCCTCTGTGGTGTTTCCCATGATGTTTTCTCCCTTCCTGTCTGTGTGCATTCAGGATACAGGATGGATTCTAAGAGGCAATAAAGAGAAGATTAAGATTTTTTGAAAGAGAGATGAGAATTTTTTTATCATCTCTTCCGGGAGACGGACGCGGAAAAAGGGGGGAGCGGCCCTTGCAATCATCGAAATTTTCGGATATAATATTACGGAAATTTATGCGTATGCCTGCCGGAGGGTTCACTCCGGCGCAGAAATACAGGAAAGTGTGATTGATTTGAAGTACGATTTCACAGCCATCGAAAAGAAGTGGCAGAGCAGGTGGAAGGAGGAAAAGACCTTCGCCTGCCAGAACGGCGACACCTCCAAGCCCAAGTTCTACGGCCTGGTAGAGTTCCCCTACCCCTCCGCCGCCGGCCTGCATGTGGGCCATCCCAGGCCCTACACCGCCATGGACGTGATCGCCCGGAAGAAGCGGATGGACGGCTATAATGTGCTGTTCCCCATCGGCTACGACGCCTTCGGCCTGCCTACTGAGAACTTCGCCATCAAGAATCACGTCCATCCCGCTAAGGTGACCAAGGACAACATCGCTAACTTTACCCGCCAGCTCCATATGCTGGGCTACTCCTTCGACTGGGACCGGGTGGTGGACACCACCGACCCCGGTTACTACAAGTGGACCCAGTGGATTTTCCTTCAGTTATATAAGCACGGTCTGGCCTATAAGACCACCATGCCTGTGAACTGGTGCACCTCCTGTAAGTGTGTGCTGGCCAATGAGGAGGTGGTAGAGGGCGTGTGTGAGCGCTGCGGCGCCCCCGTCATCCGCAAGGAAAAGAGCCAGTGGATGCTGAAGATCACAGAGTACGCCCAGAAGCTTATCGACGGTCTGGACACTGTGGACTTTATCGACCGGGTCAAGACCCAGCAGCGCAACTGGATCGGCCGCTCCACCGGCGCCGAGGTGGTATTCAAGGCCACTACCGGCGAGGACATCAAGGTCTTTACTACCCGGCCCGACACCCTGTTTGGTGCGACTTACATGGTCCTCTCCCCGGAGCACGCCCTGGTGCGGGGCTGGCTGGAGAGCGGCAGGCTGAAGAATGCAGATGCGGTCGTCTCCTATCAGAAGGCGGCGGCCTCCAAGTCTGACCTGGAGCGCACCGAGCTGAATAAGGAAAAGACCGGCGTGGAGCTGGACGGCGTCCGGGGTGTCAACCCGGTCAACGGCAAGGAGATCCCCATCTTCATCTCCGACTACGTCCTGTCCACCTACGGCACCGGCGCCATCATGGCCGTTCCTGCCCACGACGACCGCGACTGGGAGTTTGCCAGGAAGTTCGGCTGTGAGATCATCGAGGTGGTATCCGGCGGCGAGGACGTGCAGAAGGCCGCTTTCACCGCCAAGGACGACACCGGTATCATGGTCAACTCCGACTTCCTCAACGGCCTGACGGTGAAGGAAGCCATTCCTGTTATCACCAAGTGGCTGGAGGAAAAGGGCATCGGCGAGGCCAAGGTGAATTATAAGCTGCGGGACTGGGTGTTCTCCCGCCAGCGCTACTGGGGCGAGCCCATCCCCATGATCTGGTGCGACAAGTGCGGCTGGCAGCCTGTGCCTGAAGATCAGCTGCCCCTGCTCCTGCCCGAGGTGGAGAGCTACGAGCCCACTGACGACGGCGAATCCCCCATCTCCAAGATGACCGACTGGGTAAACACCACCTGCCCCTGCTGCGGCGGCCCGGCCAAGCGCGAGACCGACACCATGCCCCAGTGGGCCGGCTCCAGCTGGTACTTCCTGCGGTATATGGATCCCCACAACGACAAGGCTCTGGCGTCCAAGGAGGCCCTGGAGTACTGGGGACAGGTGGACTGGTACAACGGCGGCATGGAGCATACCACCCTCCATCTGCTCTACTCCCGGTTCTGGAACAACTTCCTCCATGACATCGGGGTCATCCCCTGTGCTGAACCCTATGCCAAGCGCACCAGCCACGGCATGATCCTGGGCAAGAACCCCCATTATGTGGGCAATGTGGAGACCGAGGAGGAGAAGCAGGCACTCATTGAAAAGTACGGCAATCAGGCCCTGCGTCCCTCTGTCAAGATGTCCAAGTCTCTGGGCAACGTGGTCAACCCCGACGACGTGATCCGGGATTACGGCGCGGACACCATGCGCCTGTATATCATGTTCATCGGTGACTTTGAAAAGACAGCGGTTTGGTCCGACGACTCCGTCCGTGGCTGCAAGCGCTTCCTGGACCGGGTGTGGAACCTGGCTACTGAGCAGGAGCACACCGGCGAGGAGTACTCCAAGGCCAACGAGGCCGCTGTCCACAAGGCCATCAAAAAGGTGTCTGAGGATATCGAGGCCATGAAGTTCAATACCGCCATTGCCGCCCTGATGTCCCTGGTCAACGACTTCTATGCCAACGGAGCCAGCCGGGGCGATATGAAGGCCCTGCTGCTGATGCTCTCCCCCTTCGCTCCCCACATGTGTGAGGAGCTGTGGGAGATGGCCGGCTACGGCGGGCAGGTATGCCTCCAGGCCTGGCCTGAGTATGACGAGAGCAAGACCGTGGCCGCCACTGTGCAGATGGCAGTCCAGGTGGGCGGCAAGGTCCGGGCCAACATCGTGGTCCCCACGGACAGCGACGAGGCGGCTGTAGTGGCCTCCGCCCTGGCGGAGCCCAAGATCGCACGCATGGCGGAGGGGATGGACTTAGTCAAGTCCATCGTGGTCAAGGGCCGCCTGGTGAACCTGATCTTCAAGCCCAAGGCGTGAGACCCATCCGGGCGGAGCGGGTTTTCATAAAATGTTCAAATTTTCTCGGGAAACTGGAGCTTGACAAGAAGGAAAAAGTCTAATATAATGAATCTGTTAAAGCCATATGAATGGCCCTTTCGCGGCAGGGGACGCCCCGCCGCGCCGGAGGGAGGGAAATATAAATGTCGGAAGTCCGTGTAAGAGAAAACGAGTCTTTGGAGAGCGCGCTGAAGCGCTTTAAGCGCAGCTGTGCCAAGTCTGGCGTGCTGGCTGAGGTCCGGAAGCGTGAGCACTACGAGAGCCCCAGCGTTAAGCGCCGCAAGAAGTCCGAGGCTGCCCGCAAGAATCGCAAGAAGTTCTATTAAGGCATCAAAAACGCCGCAGCGTGAGCTGCGGCGTTTTCTAATGACAAAAGCCCTCCAGACCGGAGGGCTTTTCCGCTTTTCAGGCAGGAAAGGGGGTCACAGCTCGATGTTGCCGGCGGCCTTGTCATTGACCACATAGTAGGCCTTGCCATCCTCCGGCTTGACATACAGGCAGAGCTTCTTGATGGAGGCGGCGCGGTGGCCCTCAGCCAGATAGGCCGCCTTAGCGCGTTCGGCTAACTCAGAGACGTTCCACTCTCCGCTGCCAAACTGGACAAAGATATCCTCCGTCTTCTGGGGTGCGGCCTTGGCAGCGGGCTGCTTTTTAGCCTTGGCGGCCTTGGGCTTGGCGGCGGTCTCAGCGGCCTTTTCTGTCACAGGCTTGGAAGCCTGTTCCACTACGGTCTCGGCCGCCTTCTCAGCGACAGGCTCAGCCGCCTTCTCAATTGTCTCCGGGGTCTTCTTCATAGTAGGACACTCCTTTTTCTTACGCAACATGATGCGATAGTAGGCTGAGGAAGAAAAATCGATCTTTCTTGTATGTTACACTTTTATTCTGTCACTTTCAAGAGTATGATGGAAAATAATTGAATTTATTCGCTCAAAACAAAAAAGCGGAGGAAAAAAGCCCTTTTCTTATGAGGTTTGTTGGTGTGTTTTTGGAGGAAATAGGATAAATTTAAAAAACCGGTTAGGAAGCCCGCATTGGAAGGGGACCTTACCGGCGGAGGAGCGGAAGAAAGCACAGGGATGGCCCCACAATTTTATCAGTTCTTAAGATTTTCGGTCTTGCAACTTAAACTGTCTATGCTATCCTTATAGTACAGTCGGGCCGGACCTGCTGAGCCGGCCGGAAATGAAGCTTCTGGGGGAGAGAGTATGTACACGATACTGATTTGTGACGATGACCGGGACATCGTCTCCGCACTGGATATCTACCTGACCAGCGAGGGGTACCGCACCATCGCGGCATATAACGGCCGGGAGGCTATCCAGGCGGCGGAGGAAAACGAGATCCATCTGATCCTGATGGACGTGATGATGCCTGAGCTGGATGGCATCCGGGCCACGGCCAAGCTGCGGGAGGGGAGCAATGTGCCCATTATCCTGCTTACCGCCAAGAGCGAGGATACAGACAAGATCCTGGGACTGAACATCGGGGCGGACGACTACATTACAAAGCCCTTCAATCCCCTGGAGGTGATCGCCCGGGTGAAGAGCCAGCTGCGCCGCTATACGGCACTGGGGGGAGCGGAGAAGGCGCCCGGTATGCTCACCGTGGGCCCCATCTCTATGGACGACGGGTCCAAGCAGGTGATGGTGGACGGTGCGCCTGTGTCCCTGACGCCCATTGAGTATAACATTTTGAAGCTGCTCCTCTCCCACCCGGGACAGGTCTTTTCCTCTGCCCAGATCTATGAACAGGTATGGAACGACCCCGCCTACGGCTCAGAGAACACGGTGGCGGTCCACATCCGGCATCTGCGGGAGAAGATCGAGATCGACCCCGCCGAGCCCCGCTATCTGAAAGTAGTGTGGGGGCTGGGCTATAAGATCGAGAAAGGGGGAGCGTGAGTGAGCGATGTCCGAAAGAGCGTGCCGGCCAAGGTGATCGCCTCACTGCTGATTCTGGTGTCCGTCTTCAGCCTGTGCTGGCAGGGGATGGCTGTGCTGCGGGGGATCGACTATGTGCTGACAGACAGCTGGCAGGATACCTGGGAGTTCAAAGAGCTGATCCGGGAACGGGAGGACCAGCTGGCCGAGTGGTTCGCGGCCAGAGCCGCGCTGGAGGATCCTGGACTGGCCTATCTGGACCAGGTGCGGTATGAGACAGATGCGGAGCGGATCGGAGCAGCAATGGCGCAGGATCAGACCTCTTTCCGCTACCGGGTGCTCAGTCAGGACGGGACAAAGGTCCTAGCCACCAATCTGGCGCCGGGGGAGTCCCTGGAGCAGCTGGTGCCCGAGATCCACTCCGCTGTGTTCCGTCCAGGGGAGCACCTGACCCAGCCCTGGAACAGCAGCCCCGATGCGGGGGACCCTGCGCTGGTGACGGAGGGGTCGGAGGAGAGCGGAGATGCCTATTATATCATCGAGTGTGGCGTCCCCCAGGAGCTGTCCGGGGCAGAGGATGAATTTTCTGAGCTCCATGCCCGCGACACAGGGGGCCGGAAAGAGATCCCCCTGAGGATCGCTGCCACCTGTGTGTGCCTGGTGCTCTCCCTTGCCTGCTTTGCCTTTCTCATGTGGTCCTCCGGCCATAAGGAGGGAGTGGAGGGGATCGTCCTCACCTGGCAGGAAAAAATCTATTTTGACCTGTATCTGATCGGGGCGGGGGTCCTGTTTTTCATTCTGATTTTCCCGCTGATGGAGTTCCTGTACGGCTGGGGGTATGCGTCTCAGGAGAGCTATGAGAACCAGGTGAGCGCCATCGTGGTCTCTCTGTGCGTAACGGCTATGACGGCGCTGGCCGTGCTGGTCCTGCGCACCCTGGTGGTGCGCTGCAAGGCGGGGGTCCTGGCCCGCACTACCCTGGTTTGCCGGGCATGCAGCTGGATATGGAGCGGTCTGCTGGATGCCATCCGCTCCTTCCCCATGATATGGAGAAGCGTGGCGGGGTTTTTGGCCTATCTGGTGCTATGCTTTTTTGCCCGCCGCATCTGGTGGGACAATCCCATCCCTCTGTTTCTGATCAATCTTGGGATGCTGCTGTGGCTGTGCCACTGGAGTGTCTGCTTCCAGCGCCTGCGGAAGGGGAGCGAGGCCATCGCGGGCGGCAACCTGAACCACCAGATCGACACTACCCGCATGCCCCACGATCTCAGGCTCCACGCCGAGGCGCTCAACAACATTGCTGACGGGCTCAACGGTGCGGTGGAGGAGAAGATGAAGAGTGAGCGATTCAAGGCGGAGCTCATCACCAACGTCTCCCACGATCTGAAGACTCCTCTCACCTCTATTATAAATTATGTCAACCTCCTGAAAATGGAGGAGGTGGAAAACCCCAAAGCCCGGGAATACATCGAGGTGCTGGATCGGAAGTCCCAGCGGCTGAAAAAGCTCACAGAGGATCTGGTGGAGGCGTCCAAGGCCTCCACAGGCGCGCTGACGGTGAACCGGGAGAAGATCGGAATGTGCCAGCTGGTGGACCAGGCTCTGGGGGAGTACGAGGAGAAGCTGGAGGCCCGGAAGCTCACAGTGGTCCCCAGTCTGCCGGAGGGGGAGACCTATGTGTATGCGGACGGGCGCCATCTGTGGCGGGTCATTGACAACCTACTGGGCAACTGTGCCAAATATGCCATGGAGGGGACACGCATCTATCTGGAGCTGGTCCGGGGGAAGGGGCAGGTGACCCTGTCCATCAAGAACATCTCCCGGGACCCGCTGAACGTGCCGCCGGAGCGGTTGATGGAGCGCTTCGTCCGGGGGGACGAGTCCCGGACCACCGAGGGCTCCGGGCTGGGGCTGTCCATCGCCCGCAGCCTGACGGAGCTCCAGGGCGGGACCTTCGAGCTGGCGGTGGACGGGGACCTGTTCAAGGCCACCGTGACCATGCCCCAGTCGGGCTGAGCGGAAAGAGAGGAGAGGCATCCGCCTCTCCTCTCTTTCTGTCCTCTGCGCGAAAAAGGGCGTGTGTGCCTGCCTCTTGCATTGGAACTGGTTTCCTGCTATAATCAACACGAAAAACAAAAATGCGGCAGTTTGCGGGCGCGCCAACGCCCGCAAACCTGCGCAGGTGCTGACACCACCTACACAACGGCCATCCGGCCGCACCGCATGGATATTATACGACATTCCGGTCTTTCTTGTAAAGGTCGGTTTTGCTGTTGTACTCCTGCGTCCGTGTTGCATGGAGAAGCCCGTGCTTCTCGCGCTGTGTAGGCTTGCCCTGCACGGCGTTTTTGTTTTTCGCCCGCCGCCCGGGGGCGGGAGCCCCCGGGGCCGGTGCGGTGAAGAACACAAATGGAGGAGTATCGAACATGGACGCAGAGACACAGAGACAGACGCCAAAGCTTAGGACCAACCTGGACACGAACTTTTTGAAGCTGTTCGCCATCCTGACTATGGTGGTGGACCACGTGGGGACCGTCTTTTTCCCCCAGCACCCGGAATTCCGGTGGGTAGGACGGCTGGCCTTCCCGATTTTCTGCTACTGCCTGACAGTTGGCCTGATGTACACACGGGACATCAGGCGGTATCTGGGGCGGCTGGCGCTCTTTGTGGTGGTCTCCCAGCCCTTCTTCGCCCTGGCCTTCCATCCCCACAACTTCTGGGAAGAGCTCACCAGCTGGAACATCTTTGTCACTCTGTTTTTCAGCCTGCTGGCCATCTACGGCGTGAAGGAGCGGAAGTGGTGGTGGTTCCTCCTTGGGGTGCTGGCCATCAACGTTCTGAACGCGGACTACGCCAACACGGGCGTCATCCTGACCCTGATCTTCTACCTGTGCCGGAACAAGCCCTGGCTGGGGGCGCTGCTCTATGTGCTGAGCTACCTCCCGGCTCTCTGGGGCGGGTCCCTGGAGGACCCAACGGCCCTGGTGGTGGGGGGATACGCCATCGGCTTTGAGATCTTTGCCCTCCTGTCTGCGCCGCTGATCTTCCTGCCCACCCATTTCGGGCCGAAGATCCCCAAATGGTTCTTCTACGCCTTCTATCCGGGCCACTTGTTGGTCATCTTCCTGGTGCGGACGGCCCTGGGGATATAAGAAAAACAGAGAGCCGCCCGGCGATGCCGGGCGGCTCTCTCACATTCATGGGGCGCGGAACGTCGCTTTTCCTCTTGCATTGCACGGCGTTCCCTGCTATAATCGACTTGAAAAACAAAAATGCGGCAGTTTATGGGTGCTGGTAACACCCATAAACCTGCGCAGGTGCTCGAACCACCTACACAACGGCCATTCGGCCGCACCGCATGGAATATGATACGACATTCCGGCCTTTTTGTAAAGGGCGGTTTTTGCCGTTGTATTCCTGCGCCCGTGTTGCATCGAGGAGCTTCCGCTTCTTACGCTGTGTAGGCATTGTCCTGCACAGCGTTTTTGTTTTTCGCCCGCCGCCCCGGGGGCAAAAGCCCCCTAGGGGTGGTGCGGTGAAAAATGCAATATAGAGCAAATCGATGTGCATACCAGTAAAATCGCAAGAGGGGGAGGAGTATAGACGATTTATTTCTGCAAGTGGATAAAGTATTAAATCTTCGATTTGTGAGGAGACAAATATGCTTATCTTTTTCTTTTCGATTCCGATGTTTCTGGTGGCTGTCTTTGTTTTGGGAATTGCCGGACTCGCATTTCCGGCATTAAGGACAATTATTGACATTGGTAATACCATAATTGATGTAATATATAACGTCGCTTCTTTCGGACTTATTTTATTCATTATTGGAATTGGAATCGTAATTATAGCCCCCGAACTATCATCTAGGGCATCTAAAAAACGAAATATTCCTTTGATCGTTCTCGGAATTTATATGTGTGCCATATCTACACTTGCCTTATTAAGAATCCGAATCCTTCATCGTTTTTCTTTTGTCTTACTTTTTTCTGTCATCTATCTAGTGTTATTATCACTTATTTATATTTTAATAATTGGAAAGAAAAGCGTCATAAGATATTTTTTTACAGCTGTATGTATATTCCTTTCTGCGCTTCCAGTTGGATGGGTTATTGGACATGATATGAATTATACTGCATTAGTTGATCAAAAAAATGTGGCATATTATTACTGCGAAGATGTTCTTTACGAAGAAAGTACAGAAGCGCAAGTTCTTTATGACGATGACGGAAATGTTACCGGTGTACACGTTGACCGTATTCCCCTTACTGGTTTCATTTTTCAAGAAGAACCATCTGTGGATTCCGCAATCGGGTCATACGAAAAAGGAGATTACCTGATTCCAGACAGAAGCAGAACGTGGATCAAGCGCAAACAGACTGATGTAAAATATAAATGCGACATGCTTTGGTATCCTGTTTTTTCTGAAGATGGGCTGCCTGGATATGTTAGATACAACAATCTTCAAGTGTTTTACAGAGGGAGCGGAGATTGGGTGGAGGAAAGCCGGCAAACGATTATTGATAATACATGGTATCAATTTTGTCCAAAGTGTATCTTTTCCTTTGGAAGTAAGGTATTTGCTGTATGTCCTTTAGGTTATTCAGCTAATATTGAGAATGATCCATCCTTGTACTTATAGGTGTCTAAAATTACTTGTAGCGGGCTGCATATTGCAGCCCGCTACAAATCTTGTCAAATATATTTTAAATTTTCTTCCACACCGCTCCGCCGGGCACGTCGGTGACTTCGATGCCCCGGGCCTTCAGCTCGTCACGGATGCGGTCTGCCTCGGGAAAGTCCTTGGCCTTCTTGGCCTCGCCCCGGGCCTTCACCAGAGCGTCGATCTCGGGGGCCCCCTCGCCGGTGACGGTGTAGCCCGCCTGGGCCTGGGCGGCCTTTACCTTGGCCTGCTCCTCCCGCACCGCAGCCGCCTTGTCCAGCAGGGACAGGGAGAGCACCTGGTCGAAGCTGTCCAGGATGGCCAGCCGGGTGGCTCCGCTGGCCTTGGCTTTCAGGGCGTCGTACAGCAGGGTGACGGCCATGGAGGTGTTCAGGTCGTTGCCCATCTGCTGGAGAAATTTCTCTTTATACTCCGCCAGAACGGCTTCGTCCACAGATCCGTCCTGGGGGTCCAGGGCGGCGATGCGGGCGATGAGCTTGTCAAAGGCGGCCCTGGCGTTGTCCAGGTTCTCCCAGGAGAACACCAGCCCCTTGCGGTAGTGGCTCTGGAGGCAGAAGAACCGGTAGACCAGGGGATCATAGCCCTTCTCCTCCAGCAGGGAGACAGTGAGGAATTCGCCGGAGGACTTGGACATCTTGCCGGAATTGGTGTTCAGGTGGTGGACATGGAACCACTGGCGGCACCAAGGGTGGCCCAGATAGGACTCGGACTGGGCGATCTCATTGGTGTGGTGGGGGAAGGCGTTGTCGATGCCGCCGCAGTGCAGGTCCAGATACTCCCCGTTGTACTTCATGGAGATGCCGGAACACTCGATGTGCCAGCCGGGGTAGCCCACGCCCCAGGGGGAGTCCCACTTCAGGGCCTGATCCTCGAATTTGGACTTGGTGAACCAGAGGACGAAGTCATTTTTATTGCGCTTGTTGGTGTCCTCCTCCACGCCATCCCGGACGCCCACCGCCAGATCCTCCTCATCGTGGTCGTTGAACACGTAGTAGCGCTCCAGCTTGGAGGAATCGAAGTACACATTGCCCCCGGCCTGATAGGCGTAGCCCTTCTCCAGCAGGCGGGTGATGATCTGGATATACTCGTCGATGCAGCCGGTGGCGGGCTGCACCGTGTCAGGGCGCTTGATGTTCAGCTTTCGGCAGTCCTCAAAGAAGGCGTCGGTGTAATACTGGGCGATCTCCATCACGGTCTTGTGCTCCCGGCGGGCGCCCTTGAGCATCTTGTCCTCGCCGGTGTCAGCGTCGGAGCTGAGGTGGCCAACGTCAGTGATGTTCATCACCCGGTTCACGTCATAGCCGGACCAGCGCAGGAATTTTTCCAGCACGTCCTCCATGATGTAGGAGCGCAGGTTGCCGATGTGGGCGAAGTGGTACACCGTGGGTCCGCAGGTGTACATCTCCACGTGGCCGGGGGTGTGGGTCTGGAACTCCTCCTTCTTGTGGGTGGCGGAATTATATAACAGCATGATAAAAAACCTCCATTTTCTTCGGTGAGGGCGGCCTGGGCCGCCCGGGATCGTGAGAGAACTATGCCCGTTCCTTCAGGAACTGGTCATCCAGCAGCTTCTCCAGGAATTCCACACGCTGAGACAGGGCTTCCAGCCGTTCCAGGGTGGGATTCTCCACGCTGGTCTGGTCTACGTCATCGGCGTAGTGGGTGACCCGTCCGGCGATGCGGACGATCTGGGCGGGGATGCCCACGGCGGTGGCGTCCTCCGGCACCTCGCTGAGCACCACGGCGTTGGACGCGATCCGGGCGTTGTCACCCACCCGGAAGGGCCCCAGCACCTTGGCTCCGCAGCTGATGAGCACGTTGTTTCCGATGGTGGGATGGCGCTTGCCGTGGTCCTTGCCGGTGCCGCCCAGGGTGACGCCATGATAGATCAGGCAGTCGTCGCCGATCTCGGCGGTCTCGCCGATGACGATGCCCATCCCGTGGTCAATGACCAGGCGGCGGCCGATCTTGGCGCCGGGGTGGATCTCAATGCCGGTGATGTGGCGGGCCAGCTGGGAGTTCAGGCGGGCCAGGAAGGGAAGGTGGTGACAGTAGAGCCAGTGGGAGACGCGGTGGAAGATGACGGCGTGGACGCCGGGGTAGAGGAGAAAGATCTCCAGCTTGCTGCGGGCGGCCGGGTCGCGCTTCTGATAGGCGCCCAGCAATTCACTCAGTGACTGAAACATGATGTCCTCCTTGGGGGAGATCCATTCCGTCTCCCCATTTATTGTGGGCGGGAAGAACAGCACCCGGGACATCGCGGTGCGCTCCGGCGGCTGTGCCGGAGCCGGGGAAAGGGAAGATGCAAGGGGAACGCCTCCTTTTCGCAGCTTGGACACAAACAAAAGCGCCCCTCATGCCCACAGGCATAAGAGGCGATCGCTCGCGGTTCCACTCTCATTTTTCACTCAAAGGCCGGTATCGGGGCCAGACCGGGCGGCATTACCCGCCGCGCTCCCGGACGCACTTCACATCCCGCGGACTGGGACCGCTCTCAGTCGGTGGCGTTCCCTCTCTGTCGACCGGTGGAGGATGCTACTTTTCCGTTCACAGCGCTTACGATTTATTATATTATCATCTGAAGGAAGGGGTGTCAAGGAGGAGGGAGGGCTTTTCAAAAATTTTCCCGACGCCCCGCCGGGGCGCCGGGAAAAGGGTCATCGGAAATAGACCAGGGGATCGTCCGGGCGGTCGGCCCGCTCCACCCGCTGGGCGTAGAGGACCACGCCCTCCCCCTGATAGACGGGGGACTCCTCCCACTGGATGCGGGCGGCCACCATGACCCATTCCCCCTTCTTCAGGGAGCGGGACCGGTCATACTTGCACAGGAAGCCAAAGAAGCGGATGTCCTCGGCGCAGCAGGTCATGGCGTTGCGGCCGGGGATGAAGGTGCCCTTGGGCAGCTTCATGCTGGTCATGGCCTGGGCCCGGAAGACCACAGTCTTGCCGGTGTAGTGCTCTGGGTGTTCCTGGATGTCCAAGTACCAGATGCCGTAGTCCTCGTCCTCCAGGACGATGGTGTCTGCCTCCAGGGAGTAGGGAAGGATGTCCTCCACCTCCAGCTCCTCCCCCTTCTCGTCCTCAAAGACGATCTCGCACATGCGGTTCACCGCCCGGATGGAGCGCTTCCAGCCGGACAGGGGCATGTCCGGCGTGCAGCGGTTGAAGAGGACCATATCGGCCTCGGTGACCATGTCGATGACCATGGACTGCATGTTGGAGCGGTACATCTCGAAGGTGGAGCCGTCGATGACGTCGATGGCCTGGTAGAGCCCCCAGGTCTTGGGCAGCTTCAGGTCCCGGAGGATCTGGATGGGCCACATGCCGTTGTACTCCAGGAGCACCCGCTCCGGCTGATAGCGGCGGTCGATCTCCTGGAGAAAGCTGGTGTTCAGCTGGGCCTGGTCCTGGACAGGGACCAGGCGGGTGTTCAGCCTGGACAGCTGCTCCGGATCATACTCCGTCTCGCCGTCCTCACACATCAGCAGGACGGTGCGCTGCCCATCGGCAAAATAATCCATATTCAGGGTGTCGGTGAGCAGAGTGGTCTTGCCGCTGTCCAGAAAGCCGGTGATGAGGTACAGCGGGATACGGGGATCTTTCATGCAGCCTCACCTCACGCCAGCAGGAACAGCTTTTCCAGCCTGGCCTCGTCCAGGCCCGCGCCGATGACGCACAGGCGGCCGGTGTAGTCGGCGCTGCCCTCCCGGATCTGAAACTCGCCGGGGACCAGGTCGAAGTGGAGCCAGCCCTCGCTGTCCTGATCGGGGACCATGCCCTTGGAGCGGAGGATGGTGCCATAGTCCTCTGTCATGGCCAGGACGGAAAGAATGTCCTGGAGTTCCTCCCGGCTGTACTTCCGAGGAGTCTCCCGGCCCCAGCTGGTGAACACCTCGTCGGCATGGTGATGGTGGTGGAAGGTGGAGTGGATGCAGCTGTCGCATAGGTCGCAGGAGCCGCAGGCCCCCTCGCAGCCCAGCTCAGCGTGGATGGCGTCCAGCTCCTCCTGGGTGTGGTGATGGCCGCAGGAGCAGGAGTCCCCGTGGTCATGGTCGTGGTGGTGCTCGTGCTCATGCTCGTGGTCATGGTGGTGGTCATGGCCGCAGGAGCAGGGCTCGTCCTCCCTGTGGTCGTGGTGGTGTCCGATCTCCTCCATCAGCTCGCGGGCCAAGTCGTGGCCCCCCTCCATGGCAGAGACGATCTGGGCGCCGGTGAGCTGGTCCCAGGGGGTGGTGAGGATAGCCGCCTTGGCGTTGTGGGGACGCAGCATGGCTACGTCGGCGGCCAGCTTGGCCTGGTCCATGTTCTGGGTCCGGCTGAGGAGGATAGCGGAGGCGTGCTCCACCTGGTTGTTGAAGAACTCGCCAAAGTTCTTCATATAGATCTTGCACTTCACCGCGTCCACCACGGTGACAAAGCTGTGCAGTTCCAGGGGGGCACCGCCGTCCCGCACCCGCTCCACGGCGGCGATGACATCGGACAGCTTGCCCACGCCGGAGGGCTCGATGATGATGCGGTCGGGCGAATAGGTATCCAGCACCTCCTTGAGGGCGGTGCCGAAATCCCCTACCAGGGAGCAGCAGATGCAGCCGGAATTCATCTCCGTGATCTGGACGCCGGCATCCTTCAGAAAGCCGCCGTCGATGCCGATCTCACCGAACTCGTTCTCGATCAGGACCACTTTCTCGCCATGGAAGGACTCGGAGAGGAGCTTCTTGATGAGCGTGGTCTTGCCGGCACCCAAAAACCCGGAGATAATGTCGATTTTGGTCATGGTGACACAGATCCTTTCTTCAAACAAGGCGGCAGGGCCGCCGGATGGACAGAGGGGGAAGGGGGAGCGCCGGATACCAGAGCCTGGTATCCGGCGCATAGCAGTCCGGGAAATTACTTCTGCCGGACGGTGATCTCGTTGCGCTTGGGTCCGGTGGAGACCAGGGTGATGGGATAGCCGATCCTGGACTCCAGGAAGTCCACATAAGCCTTTGCCTGCTGAGGCAGGGCCTGGTAGTCGGTGCAGCCCCGGATGTCGCACTTCCAGCCAGGGAGCGTGGTGAACACGGGCCTGGCCCGCATCAGCTCCGGGGTGGTGGGGAAGCGGTCGGTGACTGTCCCGTCGATCTCATAGCCGGTGCACACCGGGATCTCATCCAGATAGCCCAGTACGTCCAGGCAGGTCAGAGCCACCTGGGTGGCCCCCTGGACCATGCAGCCGTACTTGGTGGCCACAGTGTCGAACCAGCCTACCCGGCGGGGACGGCCGGTGGTGGCGCCGAACTCGCCCTTGTCACCGCCGCGGCGGCGCAGCTCATCTCCCGCCTCGCCCAGCACCTCGCTGACGAAGGGCTCGGTGTTGGAGCCCACAGAGGAGGAGTACGCCTTGGTGACGCAGATCACGTCCTCCACAGCGGTGGGGGGGACGGCGGCCCCCACGCAGCCGAAGCCGGCCAGGGTGTGGGAGGAGGTGGTCAGGGGGAAGATACCCAGGTCAGGGTCCTTCATAGAGCCCAGCTGGCCCTCCAGCAGGACGGTCTTGCCCGCCCGCAGGGCGTCGTGAACAAAGGTGACGGCGTCCCCCACATAGGGGCGGATCTGCTCCCGCAGCTCCATCAGCTGCTGGTACAGCTCGTCCACGTCCAGGGAGGGCTTGTGGTACAGGTGCTCGAACAGCACATTTTTCAGGGAGACGGCGGCGGTCAGGCGCTCCCGCAGCCGGTCCTCGTGGAACAGGTCGCAGACCTGGATGCCGATCTTGGCGTATTTGTCCGAGTAGAAGGGGGCGATGCCGCTCTTGGTGGAGCCAAAGGCCTTGCCGCCCAGGCGCTCCTCCTCGTAGCTGTCCTGGAGACGGTGGTAGGGCATCAGGATCTGGGCCCGCTCCGAGACGATCAGGTTGGGGGCGGGGACGCCCTGGCTGGTGATGGAGCCCAGCTCGTCCACCAGCTTCTGGATATCCAGTGCCACGCCGTTACCGATGATGTTGGTCACATGGGGATAGAAGGTGCCGGAGGGGAGGATGTGCAGGGCGAACCGGCCATAGTCGTTGATGATGGTGTGGCCCGCGTTGGCCCCGCCCTGAAAGCGGATGACCACGTCGGACTGCTCTGCCAGCATGTCCGTGATCTTGCCCTTGCCCTCGTCGCCCCAGTTGGCGCCTACGATCGCTTTTACCATATCTGTTACCTCCGTGGACCGGGATTCGCAACCGCACAGCGGATTTGCCTTATCCGGCCAACATGACAGCATTCTTATTATACTTCCTCTAAAAGAGGGATGCAAGGGAAAAAGCTGTTTTTCCCATGTATTTTTCCGAACAACGGCAGAAATGGAGCCCATGAGTCTGCGGAGACGATAGGGCGGGAGAACATTGACAGAATGGTAAAAAAACATTAAAATAAAAAAAGCGCCTTTTTTGGTCGGAATGGACAAAGCTCTGCGGTGAGCCGGCGCGGAGTGGAAGAAATTTTCCCCGGGACAGGCGCTCAGACACCCCGGACTACACATGCGGTCCGGGAGAAATAGGGAGGTAGCAGAGTATGAGAGCAATGACAAGACGCGCGCTGGCGCTGGTGCTGACCCTGGCTATGGCGCTGTCCCTGTGTCTGGCGGCCCAGGCCGCCGGCCCCCAGGTGACGGTGACCCTGGATGGGACGGCGCTGGAGCTGGAGGTCCCCGCCTATATCGACGGGCAGGACCGGACCCAGGTTCCCGCCAGCATCGGCCCCCAGCTGGGGCTGACGGTCCAGACTGGTGACGGGAGCGTCACCTTCACCAAAGGAGAGGCCAGCCTGACCTTCCAGGACGGGGCCAAGGAGGCGGGCGGCGTGACCATGGACACCGCCGCCGACCTGTCCGGCGAGGTGGGCTATGTGCCCCTGACCTATCTGGCCCAGTTCTTCGGCTTCCAGGTGGCCTGGAACGGCGTCACCCGCACTGCGGCGGTCACCAGCACGGCCGCGGAGGAGGAGACCGCTGTGACCAAGCTGCCCCAGCTGGTGTATTCAGAGCTGGAGAGCCTGATGGCCCAGCAGGCAGCCCAGTATCAGACCAAGGACAACGTGGTGCCCATGCTGTGGCAGGGCGTGCTGGAAATGGACATCCAGGTGGGCAATGCCGCCCGCACCGCCAAGCTCTATGTGCCCCAGGGCACGCCCCAGGGCGCCATGTTCGTGGTGATGAACGTCCCTGAGGGCCTGAACGCCGTGAGCTTCATGGAGACCAGCGGCTGGATGGACAAGGCGGACGAGGAGGGCTTTTGCCTGTTCGTGCTGGAACCCGCCCAGGGCACTCCCTGGGGAACTCTGGAGGAGGAGCAGGCATACATCAATGCCGGCATCAGCGCCGCCAAGGCGGGCAAGTGGCTCCAGCCCGGTCCCAGCATGTACCTGGTGGGCTACGGTGCCATGGGTACCTGCCTGCAGAAGTACGCCATGGAGAATCCCCTGAATATCGCCGGAGCGGTGTTCCTGGATGCCAGCCTCATTGACGCCGGCTACATGGCGTCCAACGGGGATGTGTCCTTTGATACCGATACCAAGACCTACGGCGTCACCCGCAAGGAGGTGCCGGTGCCCGTCAAGATCGTGGAAAGCACCATGACGGAGCAGGCAAAGGCTGTGGCGGACTACTGGCAGGCCGCAGCCAACGACAAGAACGCCGTGGAGCG
The DNA here is from genome assembly GCF_001244495.1 of Clostridium phoceensis. Taxonomy (NCBI): domain Bacteria; kingdom Bacillati; phylum Bacillota; class Clostridia; order Eubacteriales; family Clostridiaceae; genus Clostridium; species Clostridium phoceensis. Next base: position 1,521,606 of record NZ_LN866274.1, read on the forward strand.
CTTTGCTCCTGAAGGCGGCGAGATCCTGGCGGCCGCCGTGGTCACCGAAGAGGGGAACTATGACTACGCCCTGCCTGCCACCACCGACATGATCTGGGACTTCATGGGCCAGTTCTACCGCTACGGCGGCGGTGTGCTGTCCAACGCTATCTCCTGGAAGGTGGACTATGAGGAGATGGGAGTGGAGTTCCGAAGCTTCACCGACTCCCAGGGCATCGACCGGCAGTATCTGGTCTATATCCCTGAGGCTTACCGCGGCAGCGGCGAGCAGCTGCCCGTGGTCATCGCCTATCACGGAGCCTCCACCTCTATGCGCAATTTCTTTGAGAATACCTTGTGGTACAATATCGCCGATGAGGAGGGCATCATGCTGGTGTTCCCCGAGTCCACCCTGGTGCCGGTGCCCCCCACCCTGGGCGGCGGCGAGGCCAACCCCACCGCCTACCGCGCGCTGTGGCAGGTGGAGGACCCTGAGCTGCGCTACACCGACGTGGTGTATGCCGAGGACCTGCTGGACCAGCTGATCGCAGTCTATCCCCAGGTGGATCAGGGCCGCATCTACTGCACCGGCCACTCCATGGGCTGCATGATGACCCACTACCTGGGCAGTGCCGAGGTTTCCCACCGCTTCGCCGCCATGGGCGCCACCTCTGGCCCCCTGATGGCCAGGGAGGAGACGGGATCCCAGACCGTGCCCATGTTCATGACCATGGCCCAGTACGACATGTGGAGCTATGACCTGAACCAGGACGACACCATGACCACCCAGGCGGTGGACATGTGGCTGGTCCGCAACGGGCTGGCGGACGCCTCCAACGTGGTCGAGGTCCGTAAGACCGGGGCCACTGAGACCTATGTGGAGGGCCGCTACAACAACTCCGTCTGGGAGAATGAGGACGGCATCCCTCTGTTCCGCTACGCCTGGGTCACCGGCAAGGACCATGTGAACCTGCCGGCAGAGAACCAGCTGCTGTGGGACGAGTGGTTCAGCCAGATCACCCTGGACACTGAGACAGGCGTGCGCGCCTATCAGGGACAGGCCATCGGCTGAGTCAGACAAGAGAACAGAAGCGACCGGGAGGGCGCGGCATCCGCCGCGCCCTCCCTCAGTTTGTTGCCCCATTTTTTCAGAGAGATGCTTCAAGATCAGGGAGGGAGAGGAACAATGTGGATTTTAAATGGATCAATGTGATATTTGCATTGGACATAAGTGAGCAAAAAAGATAAAATTTCATTAAAAGATAGACATAAATTTATATAGAATACATGATAAAAGCGAGCTGAGAGTTCTAAGATATCAACCATTTACTTTTGGAAAATATAAGTATGTAGCTGGTTGAATTTTTTGTTCGTGCGAAAGCTGGGCCCAGCTTTCCTATTTACTACGTAAATAGGAAGACTCTATATACTGGGATAGAACAAAGGAGGAAAAATGATGAGAAACAGGTATTTCAAACGTATCCTTTCCCTCGCGATGTCCCTGGCCATAGTACTGTCGTTGTGTCTGACTGCTCAAGCAAAAAATTCCATAACCGTTATATTGGATGGGCATCCAATTGAACTTTCCGCACCTGCGTACATTGACAAAAATGATCGTACTCAAGTTCCAGTTACGATTGGTCCCCAACTGGGGATAACCTATCATGAAGGAAACGGCGAAGTCACTTTTATAAAAGGCGAAAAAAGCCTTACTTTTAGGAATGGAGAAAAATCAGCAGGCAGCACCGCAATGGATACTGCGGCAAATCTTTCGGGGAAGGTTGGATATGTGCCTTTGGCCTATCTTGCCCAGTTTTTTGGGTATAGAGTTGCATGGTCTGCCTCAAATAATACGGTGACGCTGACCAAAGCTCCGGAACTGACAGTAGATGATATCAAGAATATTCAGGCGTATTCCGAGTTGACTTATTATGCGGTTGCGGTGACCAGAGTGGATATCACATACAAAGATGGCGTAGATGTCTCTGATGTACAAGCATCTGACTATCACCTGATTGACCGTGGATATCTGTACCCAGATTTTGGAGAACTGCCGATTGAAGATGTAGATGTCCATGGTCAGGTTGTGACACTGACGATTGACCGCGACACCACCGCAAATGATGAGAACGCCTATATCTATGCAGGAGTCAATGCCACTGGAAATCGGGCTAAAGATGATGTCTACGGGACCCATGCTACATTCTCCTGGTATCGTGAAAACGATGGCGACATTGTGGAGGCGGCCCGTGCATTCCAATACCGAGATACTGAGTTGAAGCTGTGGCATGAGGGCGAAAGTGAAGAAGATGCACTTTGTCAGGCGGATGAGAAGGGAAACTATATCTCTGGTGGGAAATGGGGGCCCACAGAGATCGAGTATTTCACAGATGTCTCAACGGGAAGCTTTACCAAAAATAATAAAACCCATCTCTATACAAAGGGCGGGTTTATGACTTTGGAAGAATTAGGAATTCAAATTCCCAGCTCCAGCGGGATAGAAGGCGATTATGTAATGGCCTATGCCGCATTTCCGGATGGGTACGATCCTAACAAGGAGTATCCCCTGATTTTGTCCCTACCTGGAAACAGTGCCGCAATGTGGGATATTATGGAGAATGGAGAGATTGTTGCAACGAATCCCTATGGAGCTACATTTTTTAATGGCTCTGTAATCAATTGGTATGACAAAGGTGTTGATGCTATTGTTGTTTACATGTCTCACCGCTATTATAGCGACTTTGTAAATAGCGTGAGCGATGCGACAAAATTGAATGAAGAAGGCTACAACTATGCAAAGGACAACATTGCCTTGATTGATTACTTTGTTGAGAACTATGGAGCAAAAGAAAATCATGTCATTCTGACTGGAGATTCCCGAGGCACTATGGCAGGTAGCGATATTATCAAGGCTTATCCAGGAAGAATCAGCACATTCCTGTGTATAAACGGAGATTGGGGTGTTAAGAGCAGTCCATATACAGTAGAGGACTATGCGACTGCTGCAGAAAACGGACTGTCTGTTTGGTGTATTGATGGAGAGCAGGACACGAATAATATTGATGTGATTAAGCAGGCGCGTGAACTGTATGCCGAAGCTGGTTATACTGAAACTGAGATCAATGATATGGTTCGTCATTCGGGGATTGCTACAGACTACAATTATTATTGGGGAGAAACAGATCATTCCGCAACGAAATTTGTATATTGGTACCTGATGGATACAATTTACCATGGACCGGGCCATATTGAAAATGGGACGATCGTGTATGATAATCCTAATTCCACATCTTATGAATTGAACGGAACTCTTGGCGAGAATGGAATTTATTTAAAGAAAGGGTACAGTTATTCTGTTTATGCGGATACTTTAATCGACTGGGTGATGTCAACAGATCGGGAAATCGAGGTCAAAAAGTAAAAAAATAGTGGGGATCTTGCATGCAAGATCCCCACTATTTTTACAGAAATACGTGGGTGCCTATGAATTCCGGAACGTCTAGAGAAAAAATGAAGATAGAACAAAAAAGTGTGGATTGACGCTTTGTTCACATCTGAATAAGATAGGTGATACATGGCGCTCCTTTTTGAGAAATAGGACAAAGGGGGTGGCTCAGCAGAGAAAGTGGAGAGAGGAGCGGAAGGGGCGCCGGAGAAATGAAACAAGAGGAGGGCATCCAACGTGAGAGCGATGACAAAACGGATCTTATCTTTGGCGCTGACGCTGGCCATGGTGCTGTCGCTGTGCCTGACGGTCCAGGCAAAGGGCTCTGTGACCGTCACTTTGGACGGACGGGCCCTGGAACTGACCGCTCCTGCCTATGTGGACGGGAACGGCAGGACCCAGGTGCCGGTGACCATCGGCCCCCAGCTGGGGCTGACCTACCAGCAGAAGGAGGGTGAGGTCACCTTTGTAAAGGGGGAGGCCAGCCTGACCTTCCGGGATGGGGAGAAGCAGGCCGGCAGCATGACCATGGACACCGCCGCCGATCTGTCCGGCAGCGTAGGCTATGTGCCCCTGGTCTACCTGGCCCGGGCTTTCGGCTTCCAGCTGATTTGGAACAGCGGGACCCGGACAGCGGCCCTGACCACGCCGGTGGAGGGCTTCCAGGCCCGGGACCTGGCGGAGATCGAGGCCCCGACCCACGATTACAGCGAGAGCAACCAGCTGCCTCTGACCGGGTACTTCAAGGCATCCCTCACCGGTGAGTTTGCCGGCCGTGAGGTGCGCTACTACATCCCCGACACAGCGGTGATCCGCCCCTATTACCACTTTATCGCCGTGCCCGACGGGGTGAACGCGGACCAGTTCCTGGTGGACAGCGGCTGGAAGCAGGTGGCGGATGAGACCGGCGAGTGTCTGTTCGTCCTGCTGCCTGATCAGACCACCTATATGTGGGGAGATGTGGAGCAGGAGAAGGACTATATTGCCGCCGCCAAGGCATATCACTCCGGCAATGGCGCCTATTTCACCACCTTCGGTGAGTTCTATCTGGTGGGCTATGGAGTCGGCGCAGCCCCCCTGGAGGCCTGGGCTGCGGAGAACCCCCATCTGATCATCAGCCAGGCCTATCTCAACGGGACGACCTATGGCCTGGAGAACCTCCGGGCGGCCGGAGAGGAGTCCTACGGATGGAAGCACATGACCGACGGGGATATCCGGGACCGGGACGGCGACGGCATCAACGAGCGGGTGGACGAGAACGGCAACCAGAAGATCCTGTATCAGATGGCGGACCGGCTGGATCAGATCCTGAACCCGGACAAGGGGAGCGAAGCAGGCCTTCTGACCAAGGGTGATATGCCCCTTCCCACCTGGCTGGTCAACGCGGAGTCCGACGACAGCCTGACCTACTGGAAGCAGGTCAACCGGGCGGACGGCGCAGACGCCAGCGTGACAGCACTGGGAAGCGTTCCGGTGAGCGGGCAGGTGTACAGCCAGAAGGAGGACACCTGGGCCACCGAGTATGCGGGCCGGATCTCCAAGGTGGTGGATCTGGAGACCGCCGCAGACACGGTCTCTTATGACTTCACCCGTGCTCTGCGGGACGAGATGACCGACTACACCCGGTATGACAACTCCATCTCCTACGGCAACGGCCTGACCTACCGGCTGGATTATACCGACATCCAGGTGGAGCGCTTCTCCTCCCGGGACAAGCGGGCGGTGGGGACCGTCAGCGGCCCGGATCTGAACGGGAACGAGGTGGAGGCTGAGATCACCATCCAGGCCCTGACCCTGGACGACGGATATGTGACAGACGTGCTGCTCTATGTGCCGGAGACAGCGGGGACGAAGGACATCCCCGTGGTGGTGGTATGGCACGGCGGTTCTCAGACCGGGCACCTGTTCATGGATTCCACTGCCTGGTGGCAGACCGCCGCGGCGGAGGGCTTTGCCCTGGCGCTGCCTACCCGTACCAACCACAACCAGGGTACATCCTCCGACTATGACCTGCCCATCTTCGACAAGGTGGTCCAGTATTTGAAGAACGACGGCCGCTTCGATATGGGCCGGATCTATACCACCGGCCAGTCCATGGGCTCTGTGGCCACCATCGCGCTGGCGGAGAACAGGGCCTCCCAGCTGGCCGCGGTGATCTCCAGCAATGCCGGCGGGCCCAGCCGTCTCTCCGGCGGCGACGCCATCCCCGCCGGACTGGTGGTGGGCGAAGGCAACTACGCCGACCGGGGCATCCCCGGCTATACGGCCGACACCAGTTATCCCGAGGACGACACCAGCGTGCTGGTGCGCTCCACTGAGGCTGCCGCTGCGGGCGCCGACATCTACTGGGACGCGGCCAAGAACCTGAAGGGCGCGACCAATCACAACATGAACGACTGGATCGCCTATTTCACCGATGCCAACGGCCTGGGCGAGGACAGCCTGAGCGATGTGATCGTGTACAGCGGCGGAAACGCCCTCAACGGCGGCCACGATGATGCCCAGGGCAGCCTGAGCGATTGGGAGAGCAACAACGCCCGCTACCGTACCTGGAAGTGGTACAATGAGGATGACATCCCCGTGATGACCTACATCTTCTCTCTGTACGAGGCCCACAACTGCATCCCCGGTTTCCGGCCGCTGATGTGGGACTTCCTGGAGCATTACAGGGTGGAGACCGCCGCCGACGGCACGGTGACCCGCTATTACAGTGCCTCCGGGTTTGAACAGGACGACGCGGTCGTGATCCAGTGACCGGCAGATGACCTCCGGGGCGGAGCCAAAGGCTCCGCCCCAAATTTTGTCCCGGAAGCCCGGCATACAGATGAAAAGCGGCAGAGACTACAAAAAGTGGGGACAGGTCAAAAAAATGGAGATTGACGGTTTGGAGACTGGTTATTAAACTGGACATATCCAAGGGGCATTTTTTGGGAGATCTTACAAGGGAGGCGCGGCACAAACAGAGCGGATAAGGAGAGACCCGGAAATACCATGGAAAGGAAAAGAGGAGGTTATCGATTGTGCGAGCAGTGACAAAACGCATCCTGGCTCTGGTACTGACCCTGGCAATGATCCTGTCGTTGGGGCTGACCGTACAGGCAGTGGGCAGCCCTGTGTCCATTGAACTAAACGGGACGGCCATGGAGCTGACAGCCCCGGCGTATATCGACGGACAGAACCGGACCCAGGTGCCGGTGACCATCGGCCCCCAGCTGGGGCTGACCTATCAGCAGAAGGAGGGGGAGGTCACCTTTGTAAAGGGGGAGGCCAGCCTGACCTTCCGGGATGGGGAGAAGCAGGCCGGCGGCATGACTATGGATACCGCTGCCGACCTGTCCGGCAGCGTGGGTTATGTCCCCTTGGTATATCTGGCCCGGTTTTTCGGGATCCAGGTGGCTTGGGACGGAGTCAGCAGGACGGTCTCTCTGACCGGCAGTGCCGGCCTGACTGTGGCAGACATCAGCAGTATTCAGGCTTATACGGATATGACCTTTTATGGTCAAGGACTGGTTTCGGTGGAGATCACCTACCGTCCAGGAGTGGATGTGAGTGGTGTGACAGCGCAATCCTACATCCTGGAGGATCGGGGGACCCTGTCCCCGGACTTTGGGCGGATCGAGATCGCGGGTGTGTCCGTTCAGGGACAGACTGTGACCCTGAGTATTGCGGAAAACACTGGAGCCACTTCCAATAATAAGATGATCTATACCGGAGATCAGAAGGAGGGCTCCCGGGAACGCAACGCCTTTGGCATTTACTGTACCGGGGCTTGGTACCGGGATGTAAATGGTGTCATTTACTACGGTAAGGAGGACACCGCAGAGTATAGGGCCAACACCACCGGAATGGGCTACCAGGCCCGGCCCTGCCTGGAGCTGAGGCTGCGCCACACCGGCGAGGCAGAGAGCGCTTCCGCCTGCCTGGCCAATGAAAAGGGTCAGTATAACGCCGGCGGTCTGTGGAAGCAGACCATTGACGCCAATTTTGGCGAAGGCGGCTTCCAGACCTTTGAGGAGCTGGGCATTCAGGTGGAATCCACTGCAAAGAACGCCAAGGATGTGGTCCCGGACCAGTATGTCCGCGGCTACCTCTATGTCCCGGAGGATTACACCGGTGATGAGGAAGTCCCTCTGGTGGTCACCATCTCGGGCAATGGTACCTCCTTCTGGATCCTGGAAGACGGCACCAATAATTTTGGTACCAACATCATGTATGATGCGGCCACCACCTCCTGGATCGGAAAGGGCGCCATTGTGGTGGGGATCCATGACCGCTCGATTATGGGCGGCAACGGCGAGGACTATGACTATCTTCTGGACGATGTGAATGTGATCAAGTATCTCCTGGAGCACTACAACATCGACCGGGACCGCATTATCATCCATGGCAATTCCCGCAGCACCATGGCGGCCAGCACTATCATCCAGGCACTGGCCGGACAGCCCTACTCCGCCGGACAGGATGCGGCCGACTGGGGTGACCGTCCCCGTACCAAGACCCTGGATAAATCGGTATATGACTTCGAGATCGGCGTGTTCCTGTGCAACAACGGCCTGTATGGCGGGCAGGGGCTCTGGACCTACGAGGACCGCCTGGCGGTGGCAAAGACCGGTCTGCGGGCATGGATCTTTGACGCGGAGCAGGACTTCAACAATATTGATTATGTGGAGGAACAGATCAAGGCGTTCAAAGAGGCTGGGTACAGCGACCAGTGGATCGCGGAGAACCTGCGTCTCACCTGCTTCCCCTCTGAACTGTTCTACTACTGGGGCGAGAGCGACCACTCCACCACCCGGATCAATTATTGGTACTTTGGAGACGGTGAGATCTATTACGGCTCTGATTGTCATATTGATGAGAATGGGCAGCTGGTGTATGACAGTAAGGTGATGCCGGGCGGAACTTACACCGTTGAGGCCCGGGGAGCCAGCCGCTCCGGTACTAAGGAGGGTCATGCATACACCGTGTATGGGGAAAACTTCCAGGAGTGGGCGCTGGAAACAACATGACCGATCCCACCTATGCACTGAAGTCCGTGGGGACTCTACGGCAGCGCTATACCCGCCGGCTACTCTGAGAAATGAATGGCTGACGATCTGCGGGTCTCCTTCTACAAGGACTACAAGTTCGCCGAGTGGGGCGTGAACAATCACTCCTGTATCTCAGTGAGTGGGCTTTGACCAGAGGAGTGTAAGATCTATTTGCTTTCTCTCTTGCTCTGCGGAGCGTCTCCTTAGCGATATGGGGCAGTCCCTCTGGGGTCTGCCCCATATCGTATTTTGGCCAAGGGGAAGGGGAGAAGAAAAAATGTTTATCTTTCAAAAAAATGTGGATTGACGTTTTGGATATTCAAAATTAAAATAAAACTAAATAGAGCGTCTTTTTTGACGAAAATGACAAAGGAGGGGCGCAAAGCAGAGGGAAGAGAGGAAATGCAGAAAAGAGCTCTATCCAATCAGGAGATCCTGAAAAGAGGAGGTCATCGATTTATGCGAACCATAACGAAACGGCTCCTGTCTCTGGTGCTGACGCTGGCCATGTTGCTCTCCCTGGGCCTGACCGTCCAGGCTGTCAACACGGCGGTAACGGTCACGCTGAACGGGACGGCACTGGAGCTGGAAGCGCCCGCCTATATCGACGGGCAGGACCGGACCCAGGTCCCCGTGAGCATCGGCCCCCAGCTGGGGCTGACCTATCAGCAGAAGGAAGGGGAGGTCACCTTTGTAAAGGGAGAGGCCAGCCTGACTTTCCGGGACGGGTCCAAGGAAGCTGGCGGCATGACTATGGACACCGCCGCCGATCTGTCCGGTGAGGTGGGCTATGTGCCCCTGGCCTATCTGGCTCAGTCTTTCGGACTGAGTCTGACCTGGAACGGCGCTGCCCGCACCGCTGCGCTCTCCACCGGCTCCGACCTGACTGTGGCGGACATCCAGAGCATTCAGGCCTATACCGACGAGACCATGTACGGCACCGGTGTGGTGGAGGTGCAGGTCACCTATAAGCCGGGTGTCAATGTCAGCGGCGTCACCGCCGACAGCTACATCCTGGAGGACCGGGGCTCCCTGTCCCCCGACTACGGTCGGATCAAGATCGCTGGTGTCTCTGTCCAGGGCCAGACTGTGACCTTGACGATTGACGACGGCTCTGCAGCCACCGCCAACAACAAGCTGGTCTACACTGGGGATCAGAAGGAAGGCCCCCGTGAGCGCAACGTGTTCGGCATCTATGCCACCGGCGCCTGGTACCGGGATGTGAACGGCGTCATCTACTACGGCAAGGAAGATTCCGGCGAGTACAAGGCCAACACCACCGGCATGGGTTACCAGAGCCGCGCGTGCCTGGAGCTGAAGCTGCGCCACGCCGGCGAGGCTGAGAGCGCCGCCGCCTGCCTGGCCAACGGCAAGGGCCAGTATAACGCCGGCGGGCTGTGGAAGGAGACGGTGGACCGCCAGTTCGGCGCTGGTAAGTTCCAGTCCTTTGAGGATCTGGGCATCCGGATTCCCTCTACCGCCGCGGCAGCTACTGACGGCACCCAGGACGCCTATGTCCGGGGCTACGCCTATATCCCCGCCAACTATGATCCCGCCAACGGCATCGTGTTCACCCTGCAGGGACAGGGCATCTCCTACTGGAAGCTGCCCGACGGCACCGATGACGATGGCACCGGCATCATGTATGATTCCGCCACCACCTCCTGGGCCAACAAGGGTGCCATCGTGGTCAACATCCACGACCGCTCCAGCGCAGGCCCCGGCGAGTATTTCGATATCTATGATTTCGTGGTGGACGATGTCAATGTGATGCAGTATTTCATCGACACCTATGGTGTGACCGGCAACATCGTACTCCAGGGCAACTCCAGAGGCACCATGGCCTCCGCCTTGGTCATTAAGGCTCTGGCTGGACAGGCTTACAACCCCCAGAACCAGAAGAAGGATGCCGGACTGGAGGAGACCAGCACTCTGCCCGAGGGCAAGTATGACTTCACCATTGACGCCTATATCTGCCAGAATGGTACCTTCGGGTACAGCTACGATGAGGAGGACTGGGCCGCCATCGCTGCTACCGGCCTGAAGGTTTGGGCCTTCGACGGAGAGCAGGACTCCAACAACGTGGAGAGCATCGCTCAGTACACCCAGATCATGACCGAACTCAAGGGGGCCGACTGGGCGAAGGAGAACATTCGTCTTACCGGTTATCCCTCTGAGATCTATGCCTACTGGGGTGAGAGCGACCACTCCACCACCCGTATCAACGGCTGGTACTTTGATGATGCCGCTTTCTATGGCCCCGACCTGGAAGTCGTGGACGGCCAGATCGTCTACAATACCAAGCTGAGCGACGGGGATACTTATACCCTGGACTGCCGGGGCAGCGCCGCCGGCAGCAGCAAGCAGGGCTATAAGTATACCGTGTACGACGAACTGTATCAGGAGTGGGCTCTGGACAAGAAAGGCGCCTCCGTCACCGACGGAGCTCCCGCCGCTGACCAGATCACCTCTATCCAGGCCACAGCCGTGGCTAACTTCTATGGCTACAAGGTGGGTACAGTGGACATCACCTACGCCGCGGGTACTGACCTGACCGGCGTCACCGCCGACAGCTACACCCTGTATGACCGGGGCTTCAATAATCCGGAGTTCGGCGAGGTGGAGATCACCGGCGCCTCTGTGGATGGGAACGTGGTCACCCTGACCGTCGATCAGGGGACGGATAAGGTCACTGACCGCAGCCGTGAGACTTACGGAACCCTGTGCACCAGCTCCAGCTGGTATGTGGATTCAGAGGGGAACATCCACTATGGCGATACTCAGACCACTGATGCCCTGGGTATCACCATCTACCCCAACACCATTAAAAAGGGCCTGCAGTGGAGAGAGAATATGGACCTGGTGCTGTGCGTCAACAGCGACGACATCACCACCGGTATCCGCTCCACTGACGGCGCTGGCACTATGCTCGCCGATACCGTCTGGGAGCCCACCATCCTGGCCGATGACCTGGACAAGGTGGAGCTGGAGATGGTGGATGTAGGCTGGAAAGCTGCAGACTACACTATGCTGGGCGATCAGGGCGAGGTCCCCGTCCATGTTATCTACCCCGACAACTATGACCCCAACCGGGCGGAGCCCTACCCCGTCATCGACTATCAGTGCGGCGGCGGCGTCTGCTACTGGGAGGTCACTGACGGCAGCACCACCCCAGCCAACAACCTGGGCTGCAACGTGGTCTATGACGTGATGATGACCGAGTGGCACCGCCAGATGCCTGACGCCATCATTATGAGTGTCAACGTCCACTCCTCCACAGTAGAGAATTCTGCCAAGGAGATCGCCGGCGTGCTGGATTACGCCATCGAGAACTGGAACGCGGACAAGGACCGCATCATCCTGGTGGGCAACTCCCAGGGCACCCTGATCTCCTCCGACGTGATCCGCCAGCGCCCCGATCTGGTGGCGGGCTATGTGGAGTGCAACGGCAACCTGGGCGGCATGGCATCCGCTGATGCGGTGGACGGCACCCTGGCAAACAGCAGCCTGGGGAGCTGGACCGAGGAAGAGGTCCAGGCCATGATCGACAACGAGGTGTCCGTGTGGATGTTCAACGGCGAGACCGATGGTGACAACCCCGCTGCCCAGCAGGACGTGATCGAGATCGTGAAGGACCTGTACCGGGAAGCCGGGAAGAGCGAGTCCTGGATCGAGGAGCATGTCCGGGCCTCCGGGCTCCAGTCCTGGAAGTTCAAGGATTGGGGCGAGACCGACCACTCCGTTACCAAGGTGGTGGCTTGGTACTATTTGGGCCAGCCCTACATGGATGTGGAGAAGGGCACCTCTCTGAAGGCCGGCGAGACCTACCAGTATTCCGGCAAGGAGGAGAGCTACGAGAAGTATCAGTACACCATGGACTATGTGTACACGGTGTACCCGGAGAGCGTGGCCCAGTGGGCGAAGGACGTTTTCGCCTCTGTGTAAGCGCAGATAGAGCCGGTCCCGCAGGCCGGCGGAAGGAAGAGCATTACTTTGCTTCCTCTCTCACGCTCTGCGGAGCGTCTCCCTAAAAGAGCGCCGGGCAGGCCCTTACGGGTCTGCCCGGCGCTCTTTTAGGGAAAGGGACCGTTTTTTCTGCCCCGTCATAGGATAGGGAAAGAAATGGGGGCGGTTTGGCATGAAAAGGGAAAAACAGATGGGGGAGGCCCCAGCGGTCCTGTGGCGGGAGGAGAAAAAGACCCTGACTCTGTGCGGGGAGCCGGTGCTGGAGGAGACCCTGGCCTGGCCGGAGTTTGAGGGGAAGGGGCGGGCAGTGCGCCGCATGACGGGCTACTACCGGCGCCTAGTCCGGTCCTGCCGCCTGCGCTGGGAGCGGGAGACCTACTGCCTGGCCTGCCTGCGGCTGGCCGCCTGCCGGGAGGAGTCCCGGGTCTTCCGGCCCTGGCAGGCAGGGCTGACGGGAGAGGTAGCCATGGAGGGGGCGGACCTGCTGAGCATCCGGATGGAGCTGCGGGAGGTGCGGGGAGACGGGCGGCCCCTCCTGTCCTGTTCCGGGGTGACCTGGGACTGGAAAGCGGGCGCGCCGGTTCCGCTGGGTATGCTGCTGCCGGAGCGGAGCCGCCGGCGGCAGCTGCTGGAGGGGATCAGGCAGGCAGGGGAGGGGGAGCTCCGGAGTGGGAGCTGTCTCCTGGACCCGGACTGGAAGGAGACGGCGAGGCGGAAATTTCGGGCCAGCCGCTTCTGCCTGCGCCCGGAGGGCATCGAGCTCTTTTATCCCCAGTGTTCTCTGGCCCCGGCGGTAGAGGGGGTGCCCTCCTTCCGGGTGCCCCTGGCGGGGGCTGCGTGGACGGCGGGGGAAGGGACAGCCTCAGAGACATAAAGCTGGGGCATGGCCGCATACCTCTTATTTGAGGTGATGGTCATGCTGCTCTCCCGTCTGAATGACGCCGTCTGGTCCCCCTGGCTGCTGGGGCTGTTCCTGGCAGCGGGGCTGTATTACTCCCTGCGGACCGGCTTTTTCCAGCTCTTCCGCATACCCCTGTGGCTCCGCACCACCTTCGGAGCCATGCTGCGCCGGCGGGGGCGGGGGAATGGGCGGGGTATCTCCCAGTTCCAGGCCCTGGCCACCGCCCTGGCCTCCACCATCGGTACAGGCAGCATCGCTGGGGTGGCTACCGCCATCTGGTTCGGCGGGCCGGGGGCGGTGTTCTGGATGTGGGTCTCCGCCCTGCTGGGCATGATGACAGGGTGCGCGGAGAAGCTGCTCTCCGTGCGCTACCGCCGCGCCGGCCCCGCAGGGTGGCTGGGAGGGCCCATGTACTACATCCGGGACGGCCTGAAAAGCCCGCTGCTGGCGGGCTGGTTTGCCCTGGCATGCCTGCCGGCCACCCTGACCGGGGGAGACATGGTCCAGTCCAGCTCCATTGCCGCCGCCCTCCAGGCCACCTTTGGATGGGACCGGCTGGCGGTGGGGGCGGCCGTCGCGGTCCTGACGGGGCTGGTGATGGTGGGGGGGATCGGACGCATCGCCCGGGTGAGCAGCGGTCTGGTCCCGGCGATGGCGCTGCTCTATCTGGGGGGCGGGGCGGCGGTGCTGGCTGCCCGGGCCGACCAGATCCCGGAGGCGATGGCACTGATCTTCTGCTCGGCGCTCCGACCGGAGGCCGCAGTAGGGGGCGGAATGGGATACACCCTGGCTGCCGCTCTGCGGTACGGGGTGGCCCGGGGGGTGTTCACCAATGAGGCGGGGCTGGGGACTTCCGCCATGGCCCACGCTGCGGCAGAGGTGGACTGTCCAGCCCGGCAGGGGATGTGGGGGATCGTGGAGGTGTGCGTCTCCACCCTGCTGGTATGCACCGCCACCGCCCTAGTCATCCTGGTCAGCGGGGTGTACGGCCCGGCGGACGCCCTGGTCCGGGGGGCGTTGGGGGCAGTGCCTCCTGACCGGCTGGGGGCGCCGCTGACGGCGGCAGCCTTCTCCTCCGTGCTGGGGCCCTGGGGTGGGGCGGTGGTCTCCCTGAGCCTGCTCCTCTTTGCGTTCTCATCCATCCTGGGATGGAGCTGGTACGGGGAGCAGAGCATCCTCTACCTGACCGGGTCCAGGCGGCTGGTCCCCGCATACCGGCTGGTGTTCCTGTCCTGTGTGGTGCTGGGGAGCGTGTGGGAGGGGGAGGCAGTGTGGGAGCTGGTGGACCTGTGCAACGCGCTGATGGCCATCCCCAATCTGACGGCCCTCCTGCTCCTCTCCCCCCAGGTGCTGCGGGAGCTGCGGGACTGGGAGCGGACCGGAGGATAAAAGACAGGGGCAGCGGAAGTTTCCGCGGCCCCTGTCAAGGGGGAAGATCACTTTGAGACGAGTTCCGGACAGACTTCCTCATAGAAGCGCTGGGCTCCGTCGTGAAGGGGGATGGGGAGGTCCTCACACAGAAAATCCCGGTCGGACAGGACAGACATGGCGGGATACAGTTCCCCCATGATATCGGCAGACTCCCACAGGGCCTGGGTCATGGAGTAAACCAGCTCCTCGTCCATGGAGACGTCTACACACAGCAGGCACTTGACCCCAAAGGTGTCTACATCCAGGGACTGCCCGGGGTAGGTGCCGGCGGGGATGACGGCGGGGTAGTAGAGGTCGTTCTGGGAGAGGATCAGATCCAGCTCCTCCTGGGTGTAGCGCAGTAGGCGGGAGGGGACCCGCTCCGGGAGCTGAGCCAGCCCGCTCACCGGGGCGCCGGTAAAGCCATGGATGGCGTCCAGGTCGCCGCTGAGGATCAGGTCCGTACCTGCCCCCAGGCTGCAGTTTTCCAGTACAGTCCCATCGCCATCCAGCCTCAGGGCGTTGATCACAGCCCAGGTGGCCAGCTCGGAGGCGGAGCCCTGAGGGCCTGCGCCGATGCGCATCCCCTTCAGGTCATGGACATAAAACGCGCCGGTGCGAATGGGGGACATCCAGTTGGAGGTGCTGGAAAAGACAGCGGCAACGGCCCGCAGGTCTTCATTAGTGGGGGCGCTGTCCTCCGTGCCGTAGACAGCGGTATAGGCGGAGTCGCCCGCCACCAGCCCCAGGTCGATCTCGCCGGAGGAAAGGTTCTGAATGTTCATGAAGGAGCCTGTGGAGGTGCTGATGTTGAACTTCAGCTGGTCGGTGCTCAGGACCTGGGCGATGGCAGTGCCCACGGGGGTCATAGTGCCACCGGTGTCTGCGGTGCCGATGGTGAGCACGATCAGGCCGTCCGCATCCAGCGGTGAGATATCCTCGGGCTGCGATGCACAGCCGCCGCAGGCGAGGCATAGGGCGGTCAGACATGCCAGGACCGCCTTATTGCGAAAAAGCCCCAAGAGACCACCCTCCCTATCCATGGAATTCATGCTGCTGTCTCTACTATACCACAGATGTGGAAGATTTTACAACCTCAAAATACAATGGGACAGGGGCGCGTATCAGATACGCGCCCCTGTCCCATTGTAAAGAGGGAGGTGGATCGATTTAGTGAGCAAGAAGGCCGCCAAACACGGAGAGGAAAATGGGGTTATAGATATCGTCGATAATGACGGCGAAAGAGGGATACAGCACCCAGGCCACATTGTGCCAGCCGTACTGATCCATAACAGCCTTCTCATTGGCAACGGCATTGGGACCAGAGCCGCAGCCCCAGCCGCAGTTGCCGGCGGCCATGACGGCGGCGCCGTAGTTGCGGCCGAACATGTTGTAGGAGACAAAGATGGCGAACAGAGCCATGAGCGCTGCCTGAAGCAGCAGGATGATGCCCATCTGCCCAGCCACGTCAGCCAGAGCAGTAATGTCGATGGTCATCAGCACCAGGGCCAGATAGAGCTCCAGGAACATATGCTCCAGGGCGTCCACCTCGGGGGTATAGAACTTGATGTGGGCGGCCTCCATCACATTGCGGGCGATGGCGCCGGCGAACAGGCAGCCGATGAACTTGGGCATCTCGATCATGGGGATGTTGTCCAGGATGCAGTAGATGGGCATGCCCAGGGCGCACAGCAGCAGGACCATGCCGAACATGGAGACCATGCGGCTGTTGCTCAGTTCATTGATCTTGCCGTCAGCGGCCGCCTCGGGCTTGTCGTTGGGGTCCGCCTTCAGGTGGTGGCGGCTGATAAGGAACGCAGCCACAGGGCCGCCGATGAGGGAGCCCATGATGTTGCCCAGGGTGCCGGCGGTGACGCCCACGGTGGTGGCGGACTCAGGGGCACCCCAATCGATGAAGATGGGGCCGAAAGCGGAGGCGGTGCCCACGCCGCCGGACATGGAGGCGGAGGAACACTGAAGAGCCAGATAGGGGTCCATCCCGATGAGGTTGCCCACCAGTACGCCCAGCACGTCCTGGAGGGTGATCAGCAGGCAGGCGGCCACAGCGATCATGATGCACAGCTTGCCGCCGGCGTGCCGGATCAGCTTCCAGCTGAAGCCGAAGCCCACGCACATAAAGAAAATGTTCTGGCACAGGTCCTGGATGGTCTTGACATCGAAGGAAAAGGCCATCACGCCAGATGCCTTTAGAATGGCGACTGCGATAGAGAACAGCAGGCCGGAGACCACAGGAGCGGGAATTGCAAATTTTTTCAGAAGCGCGGAGCGCTTGACGATGGCGTGGCCCAGAAAGATCACAATAGCTGCGAAACCAAGGCTGGTGAGATACTCGAACTGAAAGGAGCTGACCGCTCCATCCACACCAGCTGTGTAGGTCCCGAAATAGCCAAGGATTTTTTCCAAAGTCATACACATCTCTCTCCTTTCTTTCCTGCCCGGCAGTCCGCCGGACACACACCTTTTACGATAAAGATTCTATAAAGACAAGGGGAAGAAGTCAATTTATCGTAATTATTGAAGGGCTTTTGTAACTATTGTAACTGAATAGGCCTCCAAAATCAGGCTGTGCGGAAAGAAAGCTGAGCGGGAAGGAAAAAGCAGGCATCGGTCCTGCGATGCCTGCCGGGAGGGATAGGGATGATATTCAGCTGTGTAGCCTCAGGTAGCGGATGGAGGGGCGGCCTCCGGTCTGGTAATCGATGGAGCTGGTGATCTCCCCCTGATCCACCATGTAGTTGACATAGCGGCGTACCGTGATACGGGACAGGCCCACATGTTCGGCGATCTGTTCGCTGGTAAAGAAGTGCTCCGGGTTCTCATCGAAAAAGCGGCGGATCCTGGACAGAGTGCTGAAATTCACGCCCTTGTCCAAGGGCGTACCGGGAGGCACTGCCTCCCGGTGATGGACCAGCTGGTCAATGGCGCTCTGGTCCATGCTGCCGGGCCCCTGCTCCAGCAGCCGCCTGGCCTGAAGGAACCGGTCCAGCGCCTGACGGAAGCGGGGGAACTGGAAAGGCTTGACAAGATAATCCAGCACCCCCCGGGCGAGCAGGCCCTGGACGATATGGGTGTCGTTGGCGGAGGTGACCGCGATGATGAAGGGGCTCTCCCCCAGGGTGTGGAGCTGGTCTACGAATTCAGTGCCGTTCATGCCCGGGGTGTAGTAGTCCAGGATGATCAGATCCGCCTTGAGCTCCGGCAAATGGGCCAAAGCCTCTCCGCCGCTCTTGAAGGTGCGGACCACACGGAACTGGCTGTCCGCCTCCACGTACTGCTTGTCGATGGCGGCCACCATGGGGTCGTCCTCGATGATAATGACTTGGTACATCCGGTCTCACTCCTCTCTGGTAAAGGTCAGGGTGAAGCAGGTGCCTACCCCGGGCTCGGTCTCCAGCTCGATGCAGCCTCCATGCTCGTCCACCAGCCGGCTGATCAGATATAGGCCGAAGCCACGCCCCTCCCCCTTAGAGGAGAATCCTTTGTCCCAGATGTGGGGCAGGATGTCGGGGGCGATGCCGCCGCCGGTGTCCTCGCAGACCACCAGATTGCAGTCAGGGCGGCAGTACATGGACAGCTTGATCTCCCGCACCTCGCTGTGGCTTCGGCTGAGCTCGTCGATGGCGTTTTCCAACAGGTTGCCCAGGATGGTGGCATAGTCCTCCGGGGAGAGGAGCAGGTCCTCCTCCCGGCAGAAGCTGTCGTGGGTTACGGTGAGCAGGATGCCCAGCTCGGCGGCGTGCATCATCTTCCCGATGATGAGGGCGCACAGGTGGGACACCCGGATACAGTCCGCCGTCTCCCGGATGGACTGGCTGGTGACCAGACTGGTGTTCATGATGAACTGGACAGCTTTCTGGCTCTCGCCGGTCTGGAGATAGCCCAGGATGATGTGGAGCTTGTTCATGAACTCGTGGTTGAAAAAGCGCAGGGTGTCCAGCATGTAGCGGGCGCCGGAGAGCTCGTCGGACAGCTTGCGCATCTCCGTCTTGTCGTGGAAGACGTTGAGCACCCCCTGGGAGCCGTTCTCCCCCAGGATGGGCACCTCACTGGCCAGGATCTGGCGCTCCTGGATGACGCAGGAGCGGTTGTGCACCGCCTGCCCGCTGCGGGCCACCTGGATGCAGCCCGTCTCCGGGAAGAAGCGGGTCAGCGGCTGTCCCTCCAGGGGGGGGGAGCCGCACTGGAGCAGGGTCCGGGCCTGGTCGTTGGCAAAGACCACCTGCCCCCGCAGGTCGGTGGCCACCAGGCCGTCCTCGATGGAGTTGAGCAGGTCGTCCTGCTGTAAGTAGAGGTCCAGCAGTTCCTTGGGGTGGTGCCCGCGGAGGGAGCCCTTCAGCAGATGGACGATTCCACGGGCGAGCAGAAGGGCCACACCGAACATGCCGCCCAGCACCAGAGAGAAGAGCAGCACGAGATTGAGGCTGCGCTGGAGAATGTCGGCCCGGAAGATGGCCACGGTGACAAAGCCGATGATGGAGCCAGACCCGTCCCGGACCGCATGGAAAGCCACCCGCTGGTTGCCGTGGGTGCCGTAGCCGGTGGTGATATAGGGCGGGGAGCCGGACAGGATGGCAGTCTCCTCCCCGGCTACAAAGGTCTCGCCGGTCTCCAGGCGGCTGGTGTGGTAAAAGCGCAGACCGTTTCGGTCATAGACAGCAATGATGTCAATGCCAGGAAAATTCTGGTGCAGGGAATCCAGCGACCCGGTGACCTCCTGGGTGGGATAGCCATTCGCCAGCATCTCCGCCACGCCATCCATAGAGGCCACATAGGCGGCGGTGCTGGAGATGGTGGAGTCGATGCTCTGACTTTGGCGGGCGATATCGAAATAGAGGGTGATCCCCAGAGAGAGCATCAGGAGCAGGGCGGAGACAGCAGAAAAGCTGAGGAAGAGCTGCCGCTCCAGGGAGAGGCTTTTGATCTTTTGCAGCATGGAGTCACCTCCGCGATCGAGGGTCGGCCAGGGTCAGAGCTGGTTCCGGTCCCGAAGCCAGCTGGGGAGGGTCCTGGCCCGGATGCTGGAGACGATGCCCATGGCGGTGTAAAGGGTGATGATGGAGGAGCCGCCATAGCTGAAAAAGGGGAGCGTGAGCCCCATGACAGGCAGGATGTACAGGCACATGCCCACATTGAAGAATACCTGGGCCAGCAGCATCCCGGCGATCCCCATGGATACATAGGCGGAGAAGGGGGAGCTGGCGTTCCGGCCCACCCAGTAACACCGCAGGATGATGAGGGCCAGGACCAGGAGCAGCAGGAGGCAGCCCACCATGCCAAGCTCCTCCCCGCAGACGGAGAAGATGAAGTCGGTCTGTCGGGCAGGGAGAGCGGCACTGTATGATGCCTGAGTCTGGGTGCCGTTGAGGTATCCCTGGCCGGTGAGCTGGCCCGAGCCGATGGCCAGCAGGGAACGGCTCTGCTGGAAGCCAGCCCCCAGCGGATCCAGGCTGTGGTCCAATACGACCATAAACCGATTGCGGATATAGGCGAAGCGGTCACTCTGGAGGATGGTGAACCAGGCCCCAAGAATGGCACCCACGAAGCACGTCCCGCCCAGAGCGAACCATCGAGCCTTCACCCCCGCCATCCAGGAGATGGTGACGAAGAGGAACAGATAGATGACGCACATACCGATGTCACCGCAGACCACGGCGATCAGCCCCACCATCAGCAGGGTATGACCGGTGAGCTGGGCCACGGAGAAGGGGGAGCTGATGTCCCGCTCCTGCTGGTGGATGCGGGCGGCCTGCCAGGCCAGAAGCAGGATAAAGGGGATCTTGACGATCTCGTTGGGCTGGAGATCCAAGGGGAAGTGGGGGATGATCCGGTCCAGGGCGAGCCAGTTCCGGTTGCCCCCCGATTCCTTTCCCAGGGGGGTCAGGAGCAGGAGAATGAAGCCCACATCAAAGGCCACCAGCCACTTCCAGCACTTCTCCACGAACAGCTGGAAGTCCACAAAGGTGAGGACGATATAGATGACCACGCCGATGCAGATGGCGACGGCCTGGACGATCACGTTCCGATTATTATTATCGAGATAGCGGGTGGCGCTGTAGATCAGGGCCAGGCCGTAGCCGCTGGCCGTGAGACATAGGAACAGAAGGAGCACATCGCCCTTCTTGAAAAACTCCCGGATGGGGGAAAACAGGGTGGTCACGTTGTCACCTCTTCAGTAGGGGGAAATATTTTCTTTCAAATTG
This sequence comes from Clostridium phoceensis, assembly GCF_001244495.1. Lineage (NCBI taxonomy): Bacteria > Bacillati > Bacillota > Clostridia > Eubacteriales > Clostridiaceae > Clostridium > Clostridium phoceensis. Next base: position 1,542,558 of record NZ_LN866274.1, read on the forward strand.
TTATTTTACCGCCTTTGTGTGAAAAAGTAAACTGACAGTTCTGAAAAAAGGGCGGTTGGGACCGCGTTTCCTCCCGGCATGTGGAGCTGCGGGCGGGAAAAGCATGAGGACGGCGGAAACATCACTGGAAAAGCGTGGGGGACCTGTGTTATAATCGGAGGCGAGAACGTGGAGCCGCGATGTCCGCGGGGAGAGGAGCGAGCATGGAATTTGTGACCAACAGCCCCGAGGAGACGGAGGAGCTGGGAGAACGGCTGGGGCGGACCCTGTCCCCGGGGGATGTAGTGGCCTTTACCGGGGACCTGGGGGCGGGCAAGACCGCATTCACCCGGGGCATCGCCCGGGGGCTGGGGATCGGGGATCGGGTGACCAGTCCCACCTTTGCCATTGTCAACGAGTATGAAGGGGGGCGGCTGCCGTTGTTCCACTTCGACATGTACCGCCTGACCTCCTCCGACGAGCTGTTCGACATCGGCTGGGAGGACTACCTGGCCCGGGGCGGCGTGTGCGCCGTGGAGTGGAGCGAGAATGTGGCGGACGCGCTGGAGCGGGACACTGTCCGGGTGGACATCCGCCGGGGCGGGGAGGAGAGCAGGCGGGTGATCTCGGTGGAGCCTGTCCCCGCCGGATTTTGAGCAGAGAGGGGAGATCGACGATGAAAATACTGGCCCTTGAGACCTCGGCGGCGGCCTGTTCCGCCGCCCTGTGCCAGGACGGGACCCTGCTGGCCCAGAGCTGGCAGAACAGCGGGCTGACCCACAGCCGGACCCTGCTGCCCCTGGTGGACAGCATGCTGAAGAACTGCGGCGCGTCCCTGAAGGAGGTGGAGGTAATCGCCGTGGCGGCCGGCCCCGGCTCCTTCACCGGGCTGCGCATCGGCGTGGCTACCGCGAAGGGGCTGGCCTGGCCGGAGGACAAGCCCTGCGCCCCCTGCTCCACCCTGGAGTCCATGGCCTGGCCTTTGGCCCACCTGGAGGGGCGGGTCATCGTGTGCGCCATGGATGCCCGGCGCAGCCAGGTGTACAACGCCCTCTTCCTGGCCGCAGGGGAGGGCCTCCAGCGGCTGACGCCCGACCGGGCCATCGGCCTGGACCAGCTGGGGGAAGAGCTGAAAAAGGTGGAAAAAGAGAAAATTGTAGTTGGAGACGGGGCCAGGCTGTGCTATAATACTTTAACAGAGCAGGGTATCACCCTGAAAATGGCCCCGGAGCATCTGCGGATGCAGAGCGCCTGGGGTGTGGCCCGCGCGGCGCTGGAGCTGGTCCGTTCAGGCGGACTGGTCTCCGGAGAGGAGCTGGCCCCCGTGTACTGCCGCCTGTCTCAGGCGGAGCGGGAGCGGCTGGAGCGGGAAGCTAAATCAAAATAAAAAGGGGAGCGTTTCAGATGTTTGACAGCAAAGTCCATGTTTTGGATCACCCGCTGCTCCAGCACAAGCTGAGTATCCTGCGGGACGAGCGCACCGGTGTGAAGGAGTTCCGGGAGATCGTGTCCGAGATCGCTACACTGGAGTGTTATGAGGCTACCCGTGATCTGCCTCTGGAGGATGTGGAGATCAAGACTCCCGTGGCCACCGGCACCTTCAAGTGCCTGACGGGGAAGAAGCTGGCCATTGTTCCCATCCTGCGGGCCGGGCTGGGCATGGTGGACGGCATCCTGACGCTGATCCCCTCCGCCAAGGTGGGGCACATCGGCCTGTACCGGGACCCGGAGACCCTGGCACCGGTGGAGTATTACTGCAAGATGCCTCACGACATCGCCGAGCGGGACGTCATCGTCCTGGATCCCATGCTGGCTACCGGCGGCTCCGCCGTGGCGGCCATCCAGTTCCTGAAAAACTATGAGTGCAGGAGCATCAAGCTGATGAACATCCTGGCCGCCCCTGAGGGCATCCAGGCAGTGCGTACCGCCCATCCCGATGTGGACATCTATGTGGCCGCGGTGGACGAGAAGCTCAATGACCACGGCTATATCGTCCCCGGCCTGGGCGACGCGGGCGACCGAATTTTCGGCACTAAATAAGTATCGGATACAGGCAAGGCGGCGGGCCCCTCTGGCAGGAAGGGTCCGCCGCCTCTGCACTGTTGTCATTTTCTGGGGTGCTGGGGATGAAAGGGAGACGGCGAGGGAGGATTTGACAGGGGCGCGGAATTCCTCTATAATAGTAAAAAACTGCAAAAGGAAGCGGCCCGAGCCAGAGAGAGGCCGGAATGGAGGAGCATGTGATGGACATCCATGTGGGAGATGTGCTGAAAATGAAGAAGGCTCACCCCTGTGGAAGCCAGGAGTGGCTGGTCCTCCGGGTGGGCATGGATTTTCGGATGCGCTGTCTGGGCTGCGGACACGAGGTGATGCTTCCCCGGAACAAGGCGGAGAAAAGTGTCCGAAAGGTGTATCGGGACGGCACGGAGGTCAAACTGGAGGCGCGCCCGGCAAAGGGCGGCCAAGGAGGAGGGGAAGAGGCATGAATCAACGATACTGGAGCAGCCGGATTCAGGGACTGGTGCCCTACACCCCCGGGGAGCAGCCCAAGGACCGGACGTTCATCAAGCTGAACACCAACGAGAACCCCTACCCCCCTTCTCCCCGGGTGCTGGAGGCCATCCGGCGGGAGGCGGATCAGCGCCTGCGGCTCTATCCTGATCCGGAGTCTGCCGCGCTGCGGGGGGCGCTGGCGGAGCACTATGGCGTGGAGCCGGAGCAGGTGTTCTGCGGCAACGGCTCAGACGAGGTGCTGGGGCTGTGCTTTTACGCCCTGTTCAGCCCCGGGCGGAAGGTGGTGTTCCCAGACATCACATACAGCTTCTATCCGGTCTATACCGAGCTGTTCGGGCTGGACTATGAGGAGATCCCCCTCAACGAGGACTTCACCCTGCCGGTGGAGCGCTTTCTGAGGGGGAACGGCGGCGCGGTGATCTGCAACCCCAACGCACCCACGGGCCGGGCCCTGCCTCTGTCTGACATCCGGCGGATCGTGGAGGACAACCCGGCAGCGGCGGTGCTGGTAGACGAGGCCTACGCCGACTTCGGGGCCCAGTCCGCTGTGGAGCTCATCGACCAGTATCCCAACCTGCTGGTGGTCCGCACCATGTCCAAGTCCCGGTCCCTGGCGGGGATGCGGATCGGCTACGCCCTGGGCAGCCAGGACCTGATCGATGGGGTGAACTGCGTGAAGAACTCCTTCAACTCCTACCCCCTGGACCGGCTGGCCCAGGCGGCAGGGGAGGCGGCCGTGCGGGACACGGCATATTTTGAGGAGACCCGGGGCAAGATCATGGCGACCCGGACGTGGGTCACCCACAGGCTGCGGGAGATGGGCTTCCAGGTCCATGACTCCAGCTCCAATTTCCTGTTCATCGCCCACCCGGACCACTCCGGGCGGGTGCTCCAGCAGGGGCTGCGGGACCGGGGCGTGCTGGTGCGCCGGTTTGAACGCCCCAGGATACAGGACCATCTGCGGGTGTCCATCGGGACAGACGAGGAGATGGAGGCCATGTGCCGGGCTATGGAAGAGATTTTGAAAGGACAGTGACCCATGCGATACGACAGTGACCTGCTGTACCGTCCCCCAGGGGAGTGGCGCAGCTATCTGCTCCAGTGCACCATCGGGTGTTCCCACAACAAATGCACCTTCTGTGCCATGTACAAGGAGAAGAAGTTTCGGGTCCGCCCGGTGGAGGAGATCCTGGAGGACATCGACATGGCCCGCAGCTACTACGGGCCCAATGTGGAGCGGGTCTTCCTCATGGACGGGGATGCCATTGTGATGAGGACGGAGCAGCTGCTCCAGATCCTGGAGAAGCTGTATGCTGCCTTCCCTAAGCTCCAGAAGGTGACCACCTACGCCGGCCCCAGGAGCACCCTGAGCAAGACACCGGAGGAACTGCGCGCCCTGCGGGAGGCCGGACTGACCCGGGCCTATCTGGGGGTGGAGAGCGGCAGCGACGCAGTGCTCCAGGCCATCCAAAAGGGCTGCACCGCCGCGGAGATGCTCCAGGCGGGCCAGAACCTGGTGGCGGCGGGCATCGACCTGTGGGCGATCGTCATCCTGGGCCTCACCGGCCAGGGGGGCGACTGGGAGGAGCACGTCCTGTCCACCGCCGGCATCATCAACAAAATGAAGCCCCGCCACCTCTCAGCCATGACTTTTGCCCCTGCGGCGGGCACCCCGCTGGGGGAGGACGTGCTGGCCGGGCGCTTTCAGGTGTGTACCCCGGACCAGATCCTGGAGGAGTGCCACCTTCTGCTGGAGCACCTGGATGTGGACCCCCTCCACTTCACCAGCAACCACGCCTCCAACTACCTGCCCCTGAAGGGGGGGCTGCCGGAGGACCGGGAGAAGTTCCTCTCCCTGATCGACCAGGCGCTGGAAGGCAAGATCCGCCTGCGCAAGACCCTGAATCGGGGGATCTGAGATGTCCCGAAAGTGAAGACCGCCCCGCCGGAGCCTTTGGTTCCGGCGGGGCGGTCTTTATCGGTTCAGCGGCGGCGGCGTCCCAGCCACAGGTCCGTCCCGATAAGGATGGCGCACCAGAGCAGGATCAGCCCCCCGATGAGCAGAGCGCAGTTGCGGAAAAAGACCTCCGGCAGGATCAGGATGATCTGGTCCACCGCCGGGTCGAAGAGCCAGTTGTCCTTCCCCGGGAAGAACAGGGCGTGGAATACCACAAAAGCCCGCTCAAAGTCCAGGGAGGCCAGCAGGCCCACCACGGCGAAGACGATGCCCAGCCCCGCGGCAGCCCAGAAGCCGGGGCCCCGGCCCAGAAGGGGGCGGGGCACCAGGCCCATCCGCCGGCCCAGCAGGAACCAGAGGAGCAGGAGGGCGGCAGACAAGGCCAGCACGGCCAGATCCAGCAGGAAGAGGACCCGCACATCGGCAAAATGGTCCCGGCCGGACTGTGACCAGGACAGCGCGCCGGTGGAGAACTCCGGGGCGCCCAGGCAAAAGTCCAGCATCTCGTCATAGGCCTGGCGGATCGCCTCCTCTGTCAGGCCGGTAGCCTGGACCAGCCCCAGAGGGCCGATATGGGCGTAATAGAAAGGGCGGCAGAGGATGGGGACCGCCACAGAGGAGGAGAGCACGAGGCAGGCCATAAGGACGGCCAGCAGGACGGACAGGATCTTACTCTGTTTCATCAGGGACACCTCCCGAAGGGATGACCAGACCGGACAGGACGATGAGCACCTGCCCGGGGAGGTAGAAGAGCCACATCCCTACCTGGGCCACGGAAGAGAGGGGGGCAGGGAAGAGGCTGGGGAACTGAGAGACTGCGACCAGCATGTCGCACATGAGGTAGAGGAGCAGTCCCAGGGAGAAGAGGCGGCCCCCGGCGTCCCGCAGAGACAGGCTCAGCAGGGCGTTGAAGAGGAAGTGGGAGAAGTAGAGGGCCGCGGCTGCGGTCTCCGGTGTGAAGAGCTCCAGCTGGTACAGGGCCACCAGAAGCAGGGAGAACAGAAGGAACCTGGGAATGAGCAGGGCATGGCCTCCGTTGGCCTTACAGATGCGGACCATATACGCAACCTGGACCCCGTAAAAGAGGAGGATGCCCAGGAGGTACCAGCGGTCCAGCACCAGCAGGAAGAGGTCGGCCGCTGCGGTCATGGCCAGCGCGGCGGCCACCAGGCGGTCTCCGCCCCGGGAAGCCCCCGCCAGGGCCATGAGCAGGCACAGCAGCAGGGCGGCATACTTCAGGGCGGTGCTCAGAGGACCAGTAGAGAGCAGGTCCAGGGCCAGGAAGGAGAGGTAGAGCGCCCCCTCCAGCAGCAAAAAAGCCGGCACGCTCCACCGGCAGAGCCGCTCAATCAGAATGTTCTCCTCCCTTCCGCAAAGGCTGTCCCGTTCAGTGTAGCACGAATGAGAAAAAAATACAATCCTTGTCAACAGAAGAGGACCGCAGCGCCCGGAAAAGGCACTGCGGTCCTTGCTGATGTCGTGAAGCAGGATGGAAGGTTACTTCGCGGCGGTGTTTTTCTTCTTGCCGAAGATGGTCATGCAGCCCTCAACAGCCAGCACGATAGCCAGGATGAACAGCAGCACGCCCAGGATGGCCTGCGCATAGGGGGCCCAGTCGGTGGCAGCGCCGGCGGTGATCTTGCCCACCTGAGTGCTGATGGTCTGAGCCAGGGAAGTCAGGGTGACGATCAGCATGAAGATCATGGGGATGTAGAACATCTTGTTGTTCTTGCCGATGTTGCCCAGCCAGGCACAGACGGCCAGCAGGGCCAGAGCGGCCAGCAGCTGGTTGGCGGCGCCGAACAGGGGCCAGATCTTGGAGTAGCCGGTCATGCCCAGACCCACGCCCAGCACCACGGTGATGGCGGTGGCGACCACGGGGTTGGTGAGGATGGCCTTGAAGCCGGTGGCCTCCTTATAGGTCTGGCCGGGCTTCAGCCAGAACTCCTGGAACATGTAGCGGGCCAGACGGGTGGCAGTATCCAGGGAGGTCAGGCAGAAGACAGATACGGTCAGCACCAACAGGGAGCTGACGGTGGCCTGTGTGCCCGCCAGACCGGGGATGGAGGCGATCATGCGGGAAATGCCGGTGGCAAACACCTGGGTGGGGGTGACGATCTCGCCGGAGGCGTACTCGGTCCAGATGAAGGACACAGCACACAGGGAGACCAGGGCCAGCGCACACTCGATGAGCATGCCGCCGTAGGCGATGGGCTTGGCGTCCCGCTCGTGATCCAGCTGCTTGGCGGTGGTGCCGGAGCCCACCAGGGAGTGGAAGCCGGAGATGGCGCCGCAGGCGATGGTAACGAACAGGGCGGGGAAGACATAGCCCAGGGAGGTGCCGGTGGGCGCCAAGTTGTCATAGAAGCCGGTGAAGGCGGGCATATCCATGTGGGCAGCGTCCGCACCAGTGAGACCGGCCCCGATGACGCCCACAGCGGCGATGGCCATCATGGCGTACAGCAGGAAGGAGGACAGATAATCACGGGGCTGGAGCAGGATCCACACGGGAGCCACAGAGGCCACCAGAATGTAGGCGCCGATGATCCACATCCACACGGAGTTGGACAGATAGATGGGGTGCCAGTTCAGGCCGATGAGCAGGCAGATCACGATGCCCACGCAGCCGGCAATGGTGGCCACTGCCAGGGAGGCCCCGCGGCGGTAGACAAAGAAGCCGAACAGGACGGCCATGACAATGAACAGCAGGGAGATCATGGCCACGGACGCGTTAGTGGCAGAGGCGGCGGTGTCCAGCACGCCGTCCACATAGGTGGCCTGGAAGGTGCTGGCCACGATGGAGGCGAAAGCGGCCACCACCAGCACCAGGGTCAGGTAGGAAAAGATCAGGAACAGCTTCTTGGCACGGTCGCCGATGTTCAGGGCGACCACTTCGCCGATGGACTGGCCCTTGTGGCGGATGGAAGCGAACAGGGCACCGTAGTCATGGACGGCGCCGAAAAAGATGCCGCCGATCAGCACCCACAGCACCACAGGCATCCAGCCGAATACGGCGGCCTGGATGGGGCCGTTGATGGGGCCGGCGCCGGCGATAGACGAAAAGTGGTGGCCCATCAGCACCGGAGCCTTGGCGGGGACATAGTCCATGCCGTCCTCCAGCTCATGGGCAGGGGTGGGCCGGGAGTCATCCACGCCCCACTGCTTGGCAAGCCATCCGCCGTAGAAGATGTAACCTACGATCAGAATGACAATGCCAATGGAAAGAACTAACACTGCATTCATTTAAGTTTCTCCTCTCCTTAACTTAAATTTCTGGATCTCGCGGGCCACAAGACCACTCAGGCTCTTCCCCAGATCTTTGCCGCTGCGGTTCGTGGCGATGTCGCCGGTGGACAGGTCCACCGCTGCTATACGAAACTCCATCCATCCATGGAGCGATAGCTTAAAGTCCCGGTGCTTCTTCAGCTTTTGAAGCTGGGCCAGAGCGTCCGGGTCGGCCTGATCACACAGGACCACGGCCGACAGATAGGTGCACATATGCTGGGAATGGGGGCGGATGCGTGGCATCCCGTCCTCCAGCGTGCGGGCCTGAAGCTCCACCAGGCTGGTGAAGTCCAGCCGGGGGAGGGAGTATAGGTAGAGGTATTCGTGGGTCTCCGCCGCCCACAGCTCCGCCTTTTTGATCAGTACGTACTGAGAGCCGCGGGAGTGATAGGCGCACAGTGCTTTCAGGGGGGAACCGTCTTGGACGGGCTCTACGTCAAAATAGGCTGTGTATGCCTCCGAGAGGCGGGCGAGGAGGGTATCGCGCAGTTCAGACACAGGGGACCTCATTTCCATGGGGCGCCATAGGCAGAACAGAAGCGGAAACCGATTCCCGCTCCCGCCCAAATAAACCCCAAAATTATGAATAAAATGTTAAAATCATGATAACAGATTTCCACATATTTTGCAAGGAAATTCTTCAAAAAGGGAGGAAAGAAATGAAGATCCTCCATCAAATTCTTTTGATTAAGATAGAATAAACAAAAAAATAAAGAAGAAGGAGAAGAAATTGTGCAGAAAACCGCGGGATGGGAGAAAAAAGAAAAAAAGGGACAGCGCTGTGCAGGATTACCGCCGTTTTTTATAGGGGAAATATGGAGGGCGTGGGGAGAGGGGAGACGTTCCGGGGATTTGACAGCGGGTGCGGGATTGAGTACAATGGGAAATCATGCGCCAGGCCGCGCCGGCCCCCGGAGAGAGGGGGAGGCGCGGAGACGGACAGGGCGCTCTTCCCAAAAGTGAGTCCCGCGAGCGGAGGTTGTCTACATGAGTTGGGAAAGAATGACTGCTATAGGCCCGGCGGGGGAGAACAGATGGAGCCGTTGGCGGCGGCTGCTGGTCCCGTCCCTGTTTTTTGCTGGGGTCATCTACTATGAAGAACTGTTTTTGAAGCTGTTTTGTTTCCACGCCGTCACGCCGGTGGGGGCGCTGTTCACCCTGTTGTTCACCCTGCCCATCGCGATCCTGCTGGGACTGCTGTGCGGCGGGGTCGCCCCACGAAAGGGGCGGGTGCTGCTGCCGGCAATGACCCTGCTGCTCTCCGTGTGGATGGGAGCCCAGAGCATCTATTATCACCTGTTCAAGACCTTCCTCACAGCTTTCTCCCTGACTAAGATGGGGATGGTGGCCGGTGCTTTCGGAGACATGGCGGTTGGGGAGATCCTGCTCAACTGGTTCCCCATCGCCATGATGGCGGTCCCCTTCGGACTGGCGGTGGTCTTCCGCCGGCGTCTGATCCCGGAGGAGGGCCCCATGTCCAGAAGGATGGGGGTACGGTGGGCCCTGCTGGCGGCGGTGGTCCAGCTGGCTGCCATGGGCATCGTGATGTGCTGCGGCGGGGGCTCCATGTCCCTGCGCTTCATCTATCTCCAGGCGGCGGTGCCGGAACTGGAGGTGCAGAACTTTGGGATGCTGACCCAGAACCAGCTGGAGCTGCGCAGAGTGCTCTTCGGGATCACCCCGGAGGACCAGAGCCTCCGGAAGGGGCAGGCGCTCCACCTCTACCGGCCGGCCAGTGAGCCGGTAGAGGTGGAGTCCGCGGAGTATCTCTCCGCGGACTATCACATCTTGGACATCGATTTCGACCGGCTGATAGCGGAGGAGACAGACGAGGACCTGCTCCAGATGCACACCTATTTTTCCCAGCAGGTGCCCACAGCAAAAAATGAGTGGACGGGCTATTTTCAAGGAAAGAATTTGATCTGGATCGTGGCAGAGGGGTTCTGTACCCTGGCCATGGACCCGGAGCGCACTCCTGTGCTCTATGAGATGGCCCACTCTGGCTTTGTGTTTGACCACTTCTACACCCCTCTGTGGGGGGTGTCCACCTCGGATGGGGAGTACACCACCACCACGGGGCTCATCCCAAAGTCCGGGGTGTGGAGCTACTCCCAGTCCGCAGGAAATTACATGCCCTTCGGTTTTGGAAACCAGTTCAGCCAGCTGGGCTACCGGACGATGGCCTTCCACGACTACCTCTATACCTACTATGACCGGGATAAGTCCTTCCCCAACATGGGCTATGAGTACTATGCCCTGGGGCACGGGTTAGAACTGGAAGAGATCTGGCCTCCCTCTGACCTGGAGATGATGGAAGAGATCGTTCCCATGTTCGTGGACGAGGAGCAGTTTATGGTCTACTGCCTGACGGTGAGCGGCCATCTGAACTACACCTATGAGGAGAACGCCATGTCCCGCAGGCACTGGGACGAGGTGGCTGGCCTGCCGTACAGCGAGGGGCCCAAGGCATATCTGGCCTGTCAGATGGAGCTGGAACTGGCCATGGAGAGCCTGCTCACCCAGCTGGAGGAGGCGGGCAGGCTGGATGACACCGTCATCGTCCTTTCAGGCGACCACTACCCCTACGGACTGACCGACGAGGAGTACAGTGAGCTGCTGGGCCGTCAAGTGGACCCCAACTTTGAGATATTCCAGAACACCCTGATTCTGTGGAACGCCCAGATGGAGGAGCCGGTGCGGGTGGAGAAGCTTTGCTCCAGCCTGGATGTAATGCCCACCCTGGCTAACCTGTTCGGCCTGGAGTATGACTCGCGGCTGATGGCGGGGCGGGATATCCTGTCTGACGAGCCCGGGTTGGTGATCTTCTCGAATTACAGCTTCCTGACAGAGGAGGGGGCATACAACTCAGTGCTGGATGAGTTCCGGTCCTGGGACGGCTCCCCGCCGGACGAGGCGTATGTGCAGAGCCAGATCGCCGAAGTGCAGAACCGGGTGGCCTATTCGGCCATGATCCTGGACCACGACTACTACCGGGTGGCCCTGAACGGGCCGCCCAGGGAGGAAGGCTCCCTGTTCAGTGCCCATCGGGAGCCCCAGCCGGACTCCGGCTGGCTGGACTGAATCCCAAAATGCCCGGCCCACTCAATGCGTTGAGCGGGCCGGGCATTTTGTATGATGGGAACCGGACCATAGATGGGGGCCGGAGAGTCTTTGGTCTGTCTCCCGGGCAGGCTGTTGTCCGTGCGGGAGACAGTGGGCGCACCGCCGTGCGCCGGAGGTGAGACGCAGCCCGGGGAGAACGGGCCGCATACTCGGGGTTGGGAGGGGATGGAGCCCTCCGTGGATTCTGGAAGGGGAAAGCCGGATCGCTCCGACCACCCATAGAATACCATACCAGGAGGGAAAAACATCAAGAAATTTGAGACAAAGCGTGAACGAATTGTAAATTGCTATGGAAGAAAAAGGACCCAGCCTTCCGGCTGGGTCCAATGGTTTTTTTGAAGGGAGCTGAGCTCAGGAGAGAATGCCCAAATCGGTCCACAGGTCGTTGTAGAGGGTGCGGGTGTCTACCGGGCGCACCAGATAGGCCTCGCAGCGGTCCAGAACCTCCTGGGGGGCAGCCATGATCTCATAGCGCTCCATGTCCAGGGGTTCGCCATAGGTCTCCTCGTAGTAGTCGGGATAGGAATCCAGGGCCTCCTGATTGGGGGAGGCGTACCAGATATAGTCCATATTTTTCAGGCTGGCATCGGTGGAAGCCATGAAGTTGATCCACTCATGAGCCTCATCCACATTCTCTGCGTTCTTAAGGATACACATGGCATCCACGAACCAGTTGGAGCCCTCCTCGGGGACCACGTAGACCAGGTCCTCATTGTTCTCCAGCATGCTCAGGTAGTCGCCGGCATAGTAGGTGGCCACGGCGGCCTCGCCGGCCTCCATCTTGTCGAAGACCTCGTCCATGACCCATGCCTGATACACACCGGCCTTCTTGGCCTCAGCAAGCAGATCGTAGGCGGCCCGCAGCTCCTCCTCGCTGTCGGTGTTGACGGAGTAGCCCAGATCCATCAGTGCGATGCCCAGGGCATCCCGGGAGTTGTTGATCATCAGGACCTGGTCGGCATACTGGGGGTCAAACATGGCGTCCCAGCTGGTGATGGGCTGGTCCACCATGGTGCTGTTGTAGATGATGCCCAGGGTGCCCCAGGTGTAGGGGACCGTATAGAGATTCTCCGGGTCATAGGACAGGTTCTTGAACCGGTCGGCGATTTTGGAAAAGTTGGGGATCTTGTCGTAGTCCAGAGGCTGGAGCATGTCCTCCTCGATGAGCTGGGAGATCATATAGTCCGAGGGGACGATCACATCGTAGCTGGTGCCGCCCAGAGTGAGAGAGGAGTAGAGCTCCTCGTTGCTGGGAGAGGTCTGGTAGTTGACTTCGATCCCGGTCGCCTCCTCAAACTGCTGGATGAGGCTCTCATCAATATATTCACCCCAGCTGCACACGTTGACCACCCGCTTTTCGGTACCGGAGCCGGAGCAGCCAGCCAGCAGGCCGGCGGACAGGGACAGGGTAAGAATGAGGGAAAATGCTTTTTTCAATGGATCATTCCTCCAATATTCTATGGTTTTCTATTTTCACGGCTGAAGGCCGCAAAAATCAGCGGCGGAGCTTCCTGGCCGCCTTCTCCTGACTGGCCTCCCGCAGGTTGATGACGATCAGCAGGATGAGCACGGTGGCGAACAGCAGGGTGGAGATGGCGTTGACCTCCGGACTGATGCGTTTTTTGGTCATGGCGTAGATGCGCATGGCCAGGTTGGCGGTGGTGGAGCCGGCGGTGAAGTAGCTGATGACAAAGTCGTCCACCGACATGGTGAAGGCGATGAGCAGGCCGTTGACGATGCCCGGCTTGATCTCAGGCACCACCACCTTCCAGAAAGCCTGCATCCAGGTGCAGCCCAGGTCCTGGGCCGCGTCCACCAGGTTCTTGTCCATCTGCCGCAGCTTGGGCATGATGGACAGGATCACATAGGGGATGTTGAAGGTGATGTGGGCGATGAGCATGGTGCCGAAGCCCAGATAGAGCTTGGTGGGCAGATCGGTGCCCAGACTGGCGTTGATCCACTCCGCAGCCTGTCCCCACAGGGAGAAGGCTGCCACAAAGAACAGACACATGCTCACACCGGTGACAATATCGGCGTTGACCATGGGTATATTGTTGATGGTCATCAGGGGGCCGCGCCAGCGCCGCTTCATGTTGTAGAAGCCAATGGCGGCGAAGGTACCCGCCACGGTAGCGATGACCGCCGCCAGGACGGAGACTGCCAAGGTGGTGTAGAAGGCGTCCAGGATCAGGTCATCCCGAAGCAGCTCCCGATACCAGTCCAGGGTAAAGCCGGCCCATACCGAGCGGCTGCTGGAGTCGTTGAAGGAAAAGACGATGAGTACCAGAATGGGGGCGTAAAGGAACACAAAGACCAGCGCCATGGAGAGGCGGCGGAAGAGAGAGGCGGAACGGCTCATAGCATCACCGCCTGTTCCTCGCCCTCACCGAAGCGATTCATTACCGACATGCAGATGACCACGATCACCATCATCACCAGCGCCACGGCGGAGCCCAGATAGGGGTTATAGGCCGAGCCCTTGAACTGCATCTCAATCAGGTTGCCCAGCAGAAGATGCTTGCCGCCCCCCAGCAGATGGGAGATGGCGAAGGTGGACACCGCAGGGACGAACACCATGGTGATGCCCGAGAGGACCCCAGGCAGGGACAGGGGCAGGGTCACACGGCGGAACACCGTGACCGAATCGGCCCCCAGGTCCCGGGCGGCCTCGATCAGCCGGTGGTCCAGCTTGACGATGACCGAGTAGATGGGCAGGATCATGAAGGGCAGGAAGTTGTACACCATGCCCAGCACCACCGCGCCCTGGGTGTTGATCATTTTGAAATACTCGATCTCCGTGCCAAAGAGGCCGTTGATGAGGTCGAACAGGCCGATAGCGTCAAAAAAACGGTTGAGCAGGCCGGTGTTCTCCAGGATGGACATCCAGGCGTAGGTGCGCAGCAGGAAATTCATCCACATGGGCAGCATGATGAGCATCATGGCCACCCGCTGGAAGCCGGCTCCCTCCCGGGCCAGGAAACAGGAAATGGGGTAGCCCACCAACAGGCAGATCACGGTGGCGATGAGGGCCAGCTTGAAGGACCGGGTGAAGACCACCGCGTAGTCCCAGATGCGGGCGAAGTTGTCCAGGGTGAAGCCGCCTCCGGCGGAAGAAAAGGCATAGACCACCACCATCAGAATGGGGATGACCACAAAGATGGCCATCCAGACCACATAGGGGATGGAAAACAGGGAGAGCTTATTCCGCTTCATCTCCGGCCTCCTCCCCCTCTGCCTCCTCGGGGTCATAGGCGGCGTCGCTGATCTCGTCATACTCCTCGCTGTAAGAGGAGTAGTCTCCAAACATGCCGGAGTAATGGCTCTTCTTCATCACGTGGAAGCCGTCGGGATCGATCTTGATGCCGATACGGCTGCCCACCGGGGACAGGTCCGTGGTCTGGATCAGCCATTTGAAGCCATAGAAGTCCACGATGATGTCATACTGCATCCCCTTGAAGGTGACGGAGGTGACGGTCCCCTTCAGCTGGCCCTGCTCCTCTGGCACGATGTCCACATCCTCGGGGCGGATGACCACGTCCACCGGCTCGTTTGGGGCAAAGCCCTTGTCCAGGCACTGGAAACGGCGGTTGAAGATCTCCACCACGCCATCGGTGCGCATAATGCCGTCGATGATGTTGGACTCGCCGATGAAGTCGGCCACAAAGGCATTCTGAGGCTCGTTGTAGATGTCCTCCGGGGTGCCGATCTGCTGGATCTGCCCCTTGTCCATCACTACCACCGTGTCCGACATGGACAGGGCCTCCTCCTGGTCGTGGGTGACATAGATGAAGGTGATGCCCATGGCTTGCTGGATGCGCTTAAGTTCGTTCTGCATGTCTTTGCGCAGCCGCATATCCAGCGCCCCCAGAGGCTCATCCAGCAGCAGCACCTTGGGACGGTTCACCAGGGCGCGGGCAATGGCCACCCGCTGCTGCTGTCCACCGGACAGGGAAGACACAGAGCGCTTCTCAAACCCCTTCAGGTTGACGACATCCAGCATCTCCATGACCCGCTCCTGGATCTCCTTCTCAGTGAGCTTGACTTTTTGACGACGGATGACCTTTCCCTTCTCGTCCCGCTCCTCCTTCGCCTTGGGGATGCGCAGGCCGAAGGCGATGTTTTCAAAGACGTTCAGGTGGGGAAACAGAGCGTATCTCTGAAATACTGTATTGATGGCCCGTTTGTGCGCCGGGACAGCATTGATCCTCACACCGTCAAAAAATACGTCGCCAGCGGTGGGCGTCTGGAAACCACCGATAATGCGCAGAGTGGTGGTCTTGCCGCATCCACTGGGACCGAGCAGTGTGAGGAACTCCTTGTCATGGATATTCAGCGTAATGTTATCGAGCACGACCTCGTCGTCAAACGCCATGGTGCAGTCCACCAGGCGGATCAACTCCTTGGACATGTATCCTCCCCCATTTCCTTTCAACTTACAGCTTGTCAGCTCCCTCGGTCTCATTCCCGCCGCTGTCCGCAGCAGAGGGACAGCTGGAGGTCCCGGCGGGGATTCACAGATAGCGAGATACACTATATCCGCTTACCGATAAAATGTCAATGGATTTTGTCGAAAATCTCGGTGAAATCCCCCCGCCGGAAAACCGGGAAAGCCCGGCCGGAGCAAGGAAAACTGGGGGTGCGCCGGAGTGAGGGGAGATCCCGGCGGACCGGCGGGGATCACAGGGAAAAGCCGGGAAAATATTCCGTCACGAAGTCCACCTGCTCCACCTGGAACTGCTGTCCGTCCAGAGGAGCCAGCGCCCCGGCGTCGGTAGTGAAGCAGAACTCCAGCCGGTAGGAGTACAGGGCCTGATAGCTGCGGCCGTAGCGCTTGTTCTGCCGCTCGCTGCCATATTTGCCGTCTCCCAGCAGGGGGTGCCCGGCGGCGGCGAACTGGGCCCGGATCTGGTGGGTGCGCCCGGTGATGAGCTGGCAGCGCACCAGGGAGAGCCCGTTCCGGACGGCCAGGGTCTCGTACAGTGTGACGGCCGTCTTGGCCCCCGGCCTGGGACGACTGCTCACGGTGACCTGTTTTTTTGCCTCATCTTTCAGAATGTAGCCCTCCAGCCGGCCCGCGGGGCGCGGGAGAGTTCCGTGGACTATGCAGAGGTAGTATTTTTTCAGCTCACGGTCCCGGATCTTCTGGTTCATCACCCGAAGTCCCTCCGCCGTTTTGGCGGCGATGACGATGCCCCCGGTGTTCCGGTCGATACGGTTGCACAGGGCGGGGGCAAAGGCCCCCTCCTGGTAGGGGGACCACTCCTTTTTCTGGTAGAGGTAGGCCTGGATGTGGGTGATGAGTGTGTTGACCCGCTCCGTCTCGTCGGGGTGGACCACCAGGCCGGGGCGCTTGTCCACTAGAAGGATGTGCTCATCCTCATAAAGGATCGTGAGTTTGGGCTGGTAGAGGGAGAGAAAGGCGTTTTCCGGTGTGGGGGTCTGGAAAAACTCGTCGTTGATATAAAGCTGGAGCAAGTCCCCCTGGACCAGACGCACGTCCCGCTTTGCCCCCCTGCCGTTGAGCTTGACCCGCTTGAGACGGATGTACTTCTGGGCCAGCGGGGCGGGGAGGAGGGGGAGGGTCTTGGCCAGCCAGCGGTCCAGGCGCTGTCCAGCGTCGTTCGTTCCAACGATAAATTCCTTCATGGGGCAAGTCGGTCCCTTCCACAGTATTGAGCGTGTGATATCCTGCCACCATTCCACCATATTCTTGTTTTTTTGTCAATCCCGATTTCGCCCGGCGGGCCGGCGGGGCGCCGCAAAAAAATTTTTTCCTCAAATGCAAAAAAGTATTTGACATTATTCCCCGATTTGTTTATAATACTCGCTGTACCATTCTGCGAGTATGGGGTCCATACCCCGGAGGGAGGTTCCATATGCGGCTGGATCTGAAGGACATCATCCACGTTCCGGGCGCGTCCAAGGACTTCCAATTTCAGCTGGACCTGTCCCAGCTGGAGTTTTATGGCTCCCATCCCATCAGCCGGCCGGTAGAGGCCGCGGGCACCGTGACCAACCACGCCGGGGCCTTGGAGCTGACGGGCACGGCCCGCTCCCTTCTGGACCTGGCCTGCGACCGCTGCGGGAAGGAATTTTCCCGGGAAAAGGCGGTGCCTTTGGACTGCCTCCTGGCCGATGAGCTGGAGGACGAGGAGAACGACGAGATCGTGCTCCTGGAGGGCAGCGAGGTGGATCTGGACGAGCTGGTGACCACGGCTTTCGTCCTCGCGATGGATACAAAGAACCTTTGCTCAGAAGACTGCAAAGGGCTGTGCGCCAAGTGCGGAGCAGACCTGAACCTGGGTCCGTGCGGGTGCAGACCTGAAGTGGATCCACGATTGGCGGCGCTTGCGCAGCTGTTGGATGATGAAAACTGAGTAGTCCGAGAAGTGCCTGCGGGAGAAACGCAGGGCACGTAAACCGAAGGAGGTGTCACCAATGGCGGTTCCCAAAGGAAAAGTTTCGAAGGCCAGACGCGATAAGCGGCGCAGCTCCCACTGGAAGCTGGAGACTCCCGGTATCGTGACCTGCCCCAAGTGCGGTGCCTATCGGCTGCCCCACCGGATGTGCAAGTCCTGCCTGACCTATAATGGCCGCGAGTTCGGCCAGGTCGAAGCCCAGTAATAAAAAAAGACGCTGTGTGCAAACACAGCGTCTTTTTTTGTCCTGCTGGCTCCAACAAAATTTCCCCCTGGATTTTGCATCGGGGAGAAGGCAGGAAAGTTTGGAAGGAGTGGTACGCCTGAAAGAGAAGAAACAGATCCCGTGGAGACGCTGGACCGGACAAGCGTCAAAAGAGATGAGATCCTGCTGGGAGGCAGTTTTCTATGGGGAAAACTGGGAGGATCCAGACTCTGGGGACAACAAAAGGGTGCTGAGCAATGAAAAATTTCTTGAAATCCCGGGGAAATGCGGTACAATGGTCCTATATGACAAACAAAGGAGGTCCCCCAATGTCCGATTGTCTGTTCTGTAAGATCGTCGCGGGAGAGATCCCGTCCAACAAGGTGTATGAGGACGAGCAGTGCTTCGCCTTCTATGACATCGATCCCCAGGCGCCCACCCACTTCCTGGTCATCCCCAAGGCCCACATCGCCTCCGCTGCCGAGGTGACGGCGGAAAACAGCGGGGCGGTGGCCCACATCTTTGAGGTCATTGCCAAGGTGGCCAGGGAGCTGGGACTGGACAGCTACCGCATCGTCTCCAACATCGGGGAGCAGGCGGGGCAGAGTGTAAAGCATCTGCATTTCCATGTACTGTCCGGCCGGGATATGACTTGGCCTCCGGGCTGAGAGGAGCCTGCTCCCCGGGGCCCCATCGAAGATGGGGCGGCGCCTTTGCGCCGCAGTTTCTCCGCCGCATCGCGGCGGAGAAACCCGGAGGGCGGATCTACTCCGTCCGAGGATAAAGATATGGGTTCCCAATGGGGCCAGCCCCATTGGGAGGAGCAGGCGGGGCAGAGTGTAAAGCATCTGCATTTCCATGTACTGTCCGGCCGGGATATGACCTGGCCTCCGGGCTGAGAGGAGCCCCGAGACGGATCTTTGTAAAAAGGGCCTGGGCGGCTGTGCACAGCCGCCCAGGCCCTTTTTAGAATATCCTACAGAGAACAGTTGCAAAAGGGAGCCGTTTCCTTTATGATAGAAGGAAAGAGGCCGCAGGCCGAGATGCGGAGAACGGCTGGGGAGATTTCTCAGGCTGGGTATCGATACGAAACTGCAAGGAGACCAATATGAATATCATCAAGATCATGACTCCCAAGGCTCTGACCGTGTTTTTACATACAGGGGACACGGTGCGTCAGGGACTGGAGCTGCTGCGGCAGCATGGATACACCGCCATCCCGGTGCTGAATGACCAGGGAGAATACCTGGGCAGCATCACAGAGGGGGACTTCCTGCGTCATATTTTGGCCGTGGGTACCACCGACAGGAAGGCTCACGAGAAGTACCGCATCGGGGGCCTTCTCCGCCCGGACTTCTGCCCGCCGCTGGGCATCCGGGCCACTCCGGATCAGGTGGCCCAGGCGCTTCTGCGGCAGAACTTCATCCCCATCGTGGACGACCGGAACTGCTTCTGCGGGATCGTCACCCGGCGCTCCTTCATGGCCTTCCTGGTGGAGCGGACAGATCTGGAGGAGCTGGAGGCATCCCCGGTGTAAAGAGAAAACCTCTGTACCGTGTGGTACAGAGGTTTTTTGTCAGCCTTATTCCAATCACACAGCGCGGGTGACCTTACCGGAACGGAGGCATCTGGTGCAGACGTACACGTGGGTAGGAGTGCCCTTCACGATCGCCTTCACGCGCTTCACATTGGGCTTCCAGACACGGTTGGAACGGCGGTGGGAGTGGGAGACCTGGATGCCAAAGGTGACGCCCTTGTCGCAGAATTCGCATTTAGCCATGTTGCTTACCTCCTCGCTATGAGAGTACGCTTATAGAAGCATCGACTGATATAATACCAGATGTTGCGTGAAAATGCAAGAGTTTTTTTCAAAAACTCCGCTTATTCTCAGGAGTGGAAGGGCAGGGGCAGCCTGTGGCCGGCCGCCCCTGGAAATTTTACGGGCACGCTCTGGCAGTTTTGACGAAAAAGGAGAGGGCAGCATCTCCTGCCTGTGTAAAATAGGACAAGAAAAAACAGCTGTTCTCTTGCGTGCCGGGTGGAAATGAGCTATACTAATCCAGAACCAGAATATAGGAGAGGGGTGCACCCTGTGACAGAGACCCAAAACAGCGTCCGTCTGGGCGAGATCATCAAGGAATTCCACCTGGAGCTCCTCCACGAGGGAGAGGACTACCAGAATATCCCGCTGCGGACCCTGGACGTAAACCGCCCCGGACTTCCGCTGTCCGGCTTTTTTGAGCATTTTGACACCAAGCGCCTGCTGGTGATGGGACTGACCGAGACTACCTATGTCAGCGGCATGAGTGAAGAGCGGCGCCGGGAGAGCTTTGACCGACTGCTCTCCTACCCGGTGCCTGCCCTGATCTATACCCGGGGCATCGACCCGTTCCCAGAGTGTATGGAGATGGCCCAGAAATACGGGCGCACCGTGCTGCGCACCCAGGAGCAGACCTCGGCTTTTATGAGTTCTCTCATCGGCAGTCTCTACAACCATCTGGCTCCCCGGATCACCCGGTCAGGCGTGATGATGGAGATCTACGGCGAGGGGGTGCTCTTCCAGGGAGAGTCCGGCGTGGGCAAGAGCGAGGTGGCCATCGAGCTGATCAAGCGCGGCCACCGCATCATCGCGGACGACGCGGTGGAGATCAAGGAGACCAACCATGGCACCCTGGTGGCTTCCGCCCCGGAGCTGATCCGCCACTACATGGAGCTGCGGGGCATCGGGGTCATCGATGTACGCCGCCTGTTCGGCATGGGGGCCATCAAGATGAATCAGGAGATCGATATGGTCATCAAGCTGGAGCCCTGGGATGACACCGCAGTCTATGACCGCCTGGGCCTGGAGAACACCTACACCGAGATCCTGGGGGTGCAGCTGCCCGCCCTGACCATCCCGGTGAAGCCGGGCCGGAACCTGGCCAGCATCGTGGAGGTGGCGGCCATGAACAACCGCAACCGCAAGATGGGCCACAACGCGGCGCTGGAGCTGACCAGAAGAATGGATCAACATTTTGCCCGGAAGATGGGTGTGGGAGATGAATGAGATGTATATCGGGCTTGACATCGGCGGCACCAACATGGTGGCCGGACTGACCAATGGAGCGGGAAAGATCATCAACAAGGTGAGCCGTCCGGTGAACAAGGCGTGGGACCCGGCAGAGCTGTGCCGCCAGTCCGCCCAGCTGGCCCAGCAGGCGGCGGAGGTGGGGGGCTTCGCCGCAGATCAGATCAAGGCAGTGGGCCTGGGCCTGCCCGGTCTGGTGGACAACAAGACGGGCTATGTGATCCAGACTCCCAACATGCCCTTTGACAACACTCCCATCCGGGAGATGTTCCAGGCGGAGTGGGACGTGCCCGTCTATCTGGGCAACGACGCCAACTGCGCCGCTATCGGTGAGTACTGGGCCGGCGCGGCCAAGGACTGCGACCCCGCAGTGGTGGTCACCCTGGGCACCGGCATCGGAGGCGGCCTGGTGGTGGGCGGCAAGCTGTACACCGGCTTCGCCCAGTCCGGGCTGGAGGTGGGCCACATGATCATCCGGCCCAACGGCGTGCTGTGCGGCTGCGGGAACCGGGGATGCTGGGAGCAGTACGGCTCCGCTACTGCCCTGATCCGTATTGCCCAGGAGGCCATGGAGCGGGACCCGGGCAGCGTGATGTGGGAGCTGTGCCAGGGGGACCGCTTCCGCGTGGACGGACGTATCCCCTTCCAGGCTGCCCGGCTGGGGGACCTGTCGGCAAAGAAGGTGCTTCACCGCTATCTTGAGGGGCTGTCCATCGGCCTGATCAACCTGGTGAACATCCTCCAGCCGGAGATCATCTGCCTGGGCGGCGGCATCAGCAACGCAGAGGACGACCTGCTGCTGGACCCCCTGCGGGGGCTGGTGCTGGCGGGCTGCTTCGACAAGTCCAAGCCGCCGCGCCTGGAGAGAGCCTCCCTGGGCAACGACGCCGGAGTGGTAGGGGCTGCCATGCTGTACAAGATGCTGTAAGGGCCCGGCTCCCGGCCGGGAGAGCAGCGGTGGAACAAGAACAGGGCGGCCTCCGCAGATGCGGAGGCCGCCTCGGCTTGTGGAAAAAGCTCTCCTGTGAGGAATTCCGCCACCCGCAGGCGACGGAATAAAAGTTTGATTTCGTCATTTCCAAGGGCGTGTACCTCGGGAATGACAGTCTCTCCGCCCATTGCCTGGCTGGCAGGCTCCTGAGAACGTCCAGGTTCAGAGGACAAAATCCTCGTCCTTCAGCCTGGAGAAATCCGCCTTAGCCGGGCGGGGAGGGACCCGTTTCAATGGGTCGTACTTGAAGGATCGGCAGCTGGAACCGGCAGACATGACCCCCTTCCGGTCGCAGATCACCTGATCCTCGCTCAGGGCGCGCCCACGGGCGCAGTAGGTGCAGCGGGGTTCGATCTTTTTTTGAAACAGGCCCATGAAGGTCCCTCCCAATGCGTTGTTGGGACCATTATACTCTCTTTGGCCTGGGTTTTCCACTGCTTTTTTTCACCATATAGACGGCCAGTGCCACAAAGAGCAGCCAGACGCCCCAGGCGGCCGCGGTGGAGATGGTTAGGGCACGCTGAAAGTCCAGGCTGGCGATGCCCTCCACCTGTTCCGCCAGGTAGGAGGAGACCGGCGCCTCCAGGGGGAAGCGGCGGACCAGCAGGGCAGTGAAAAGGGCGGAGAGGCCGCCATGGAGCAGCTTGCCGGTGAGGTAGGTCCGCAGGGACAGGCCGCTGTCTCCCAGAAAGGCCAGCACCTGGCAGTGGACAGAGAGGCCGGCCCACCCCAGCATGAAGGCGGCCATGGACAGCCGGCCGGTCACTGTGCCCGCTCCGGTGAGGGAGGAGACCCCGGAGGAGAGCTCCAACAGGCCGGTGATGAGCCGCTGAGCCCATGCCTGATCCAGCCCCAGGGGGGAGAGCAGAGCGGCCGTCCCGCCGGCCAGAGCGCCCATGACGCCGGAGAGAAAGAGCATCCGGATGACAACCGTGAAAAACAGCACGAAGGCACAGATGTTCAGGGTGGAGGACAGGGCCCCGGTGATGGAGTGGGTGAAGGCCACGGGGAAGCTGGCTGCCTGGAACTGGGGGGCCGCATGTCGTCCCGGCCGGGGTCCCTCGCCGGGCCGGTAGAAGCGGAAGAGCAGGCCTACGCACAGGGAAGCGGCGATATGTGCCAGATAGAGGAGCAGCCCCGCACGGCTGCTGGCGAAGATCCCGGTGCCCACCACCCCCAGGATAAAGGCGGGACCTGAATTGTTGCAGAAGGCCAGCAGCCGTTCTGCCTCTGTTTTGGAGCACTGGCCGTTCTCGTATAGGGCGATGGCAGTGCGGGCCCCCACCGGGTAGCCCCCCACAAAGCCCAGGGCGAGGGCGGAGGAGCAGGCGCCCCCCACCCGGAACAGGGGGGCCATGACCCCCTCCAGCAGACGGCCCAGGTAGCGGCTCATCCCCAGCTCTACCACCAGGGAGGAGAGGACAAAGAAGGGAAAAAGGGAGGGGATGATCACATTGCCGCACAGGGCCAGCCCGTCCCGGGCGGCGGCCATACTCTCCTGGGGCCAGCGCATCAGGGCCAGAACAGCGCACAGCAGAGCCAGACCCAGCATCAGGTCCCGGTATTTTCTTCTGGAGAACAGACGGCCCATGGGGCTCACCTCCCGGCGCAGAGCGGGCCGCACGGAACGTGCGCGGTCCCTTATGGATCTATATGCGCGGGCAGAAAAAAGATGCCCTTTTTCTGAAACAGGAGAGAAAACTGCCCCGGCGCGGTCTCAGGACCGCGCCGGGGCAGTTCAGTTGGAAGAAGGGGCTTCAGCCCTTAGTGATGGTCACAGCGTCGTTGTTGGCAAAGGCGGAGGGGCTGTAATAGCGGGTGCCGTCCTCGGCCAGGCGGTAGTGCTCCAGGAAGTCCCAGGCCAGCCGGAACTCCTCGGGGTAGCAGTTGTGCTCCCGGGCCAGGGTGCGGGTGAACTGGACCAGGGGGATGCTGTTGCTGTCCGCCCAGGTGTAGGTGTAGTAGCGGCCGCTCTCGTCATAGCTGGAGCAGGCGGCCAGGAAGCTGGTGTGGTCGTTGGGGGTGAAGGTCACATCCAGGCCGTTCATCTTCTGCGCGCCGGTGACCCAGTCATGGATGGAATTGTTATCACCGGAGAGCCAGGGAGCGGCCACCAAGCTGTCGATGTCGGCCTGACCGGCCAGCAGATAGCTGGGCATCATGCTGTCAGCGGTAAACTGGGTGTTGTTGAAGGAGGTGGAGGCCACAGCGGCGAAGTAGTAGGCCTCGCTGTTGTGGGTCAGGGTCTGGACCGTCCGGCTGCCCAAGGAATGGCCGGTGCCGTACACCCGGGTGAGGTCCATCTGGACACCAGCCTGCTTGCTGACCACCTGGTCCAGCAGCAGCAGGGCGGAGCGGGTCATGTTGACGTTGTCCTCTTCATCGCCATAAATCAGGCTGGCGGCGCTGGAGTTGCAATACTCGCCCATGATGAGCAGGACGCAGCCCTCGTCGTTGGCCACGGCCCAGTAGCCGGAGCAGTCCATAAAGGTAGAGGCGGCCTGAGTCATGCCGGGGAAGACCACTAGGACAGGAGCACCCTCAGCACTGTTGTTTTTCACAGAGTCGGGGATGTAAATCAGAGACTCGCGGGGGTCCAGGACGCCGTTGCTGTCATAGTCGTTGAAAGCGGAGATGCAGGAGTACACTGTACCGCCCACCAAGCTACCGGGGACGGAGACCCGGGTGGACTCCAGGGCCCGCAGCTCCACAGTGGCATCGCTGCCGTCATAGCCATCGAAGGTATAGGTGGCGATGGCCTTGCCGCTCTCCGCGGCAGTCCGGGCAGCCTTGGTGGCCTGATAGTAGTCCAGACGGTAGGCCAGGTTGTTGCTGTAAGCAAATTGATAGGTGTAGCGGGTGTAGGCGGCCAGGAAGTCCCGGATCTGGGCGGCGTTCAGGTCAGCGCCGTCCTCCACCCGGACCTGAGAGATGCCGTAGCGGGTATTGGGGTCCCACGTCTTGGCGTTCTGGTTGGCATAGCGGGTAGTCCAGGAGCTGGAGGAGATGCTTTGACGATACAGCCCATCCACTGTGGGGACAGCATAGGCGTCATTGACGTTCTTCCAGTAGCTGACGCTGGCATCCCCCTGGGGATAGCCGGCGAAGAGGGTGGGCACAGGGACATCCACATTGGTCATGAAATTCGCGGAGGCGATGGCACCGTCGTTCTTCATGTCAGTCAGGGTGGCAGTGAAGTCCTCATCGCTATAGCCGGGGTGATAGGTGCTCACGTTATAGCCGTTATAGGTGCGGGCAGCGGCCTCGTCCAGATAGCCGGAGCCCACGCTCTTGCCGCCGATGAAGGCCTGGCTGATGACGTACAGGGGGTTCTCGGCGGTCCAGGACTCCAGCACCGCGCAGCCCTCGCCGTAGCCTACATAGTAGTTGCAGGAGTGGCCGGTGAAGAAGGAACAGGTGGTGCCGTCGCTGAGGGTCACCTTGCCGGTCTGGACCACGCCGCCGGGGGCGGTCTCGCGGGTGCCGCCGGCGTCGTTGCCGATCACCTCGCCCAGGCAGGCCTCCAGATAGGCGGCCTCGCTGTCAGGGGTGCCCCAGCCGCCCTGGCCGGGCTCCAGGACAAAGAGGAGCTCGCCATAGGTGTCGGCCTGCTCCAGCCAGCCCTGCTCCTGAAGGAAGGCGTAGGGGTCCGCAATGCCGTCGGGCAGGGCTATGACGGTGATGTAGGCGCGGAGGGCGGCGTGCTGGCCCACATAGAGCTTGAAGGAGCGGCCGGCGGCCTCGCCGTCCTGGAAGGTGTAGGTGTAATAGCCGATGACGGGGTGCTCATTGACTTCAGTGCGGTCGATAGGCAGGGAGCGGGTCTCGCCGCTCCTGCTGGTGTGGGAGAGCAGATACCGGTTGAGATCGGTGGGCGCGGCGGAGGCCGCGGAGGCGCCCACAGACAGGCCCAGGACCAGGGCCATTGCCAGAAGCAGGGACAAAGCTCGTTTGCGCATGATGATTTCCTCCTCATTCCCTCGTTTGTTGGTGCGTGCTGGGCGCGGGCATCGCTGTCAGCGGAGTCTAAAGACAGCAATTAGACAAAATTTACAATTTTTCCTGCGCTTTCGTCTTTATTATAGCTGTTTTGACTGCCGCTTTCCAGTGAGAAATTTTGATAAATGGATGGGGAAAATGCATGGGATGGGATGAGAGAGGGGAAGGAGGTCAGCGGGGCCGGGAAGAGGACCGGATGGAAAGGGCGGAGCATACCCGGCCCAGGGTGAAGCGGTACATGCCATATAAGAACAGAGAGAGGACGAGGACCACCAGGGCGCAGTTAGCCAGGCCGGCCAGCTCGCTGGGAGTGAAGCTGCCGCTGTTGAAGTACAGGATCATGGCGAAGAAGGCGTAGATCAGCAGGGTGCCCGTGCACAGGGGGACGAAGAACACCCGGGAGATCTGCCCCTTTACCGTGCGGCGGAGGAAGGCGCTGGAGGCCCCCAGATGCCGCAGGTCGTCATAGACCCGGGCGTTGGTCATGGCGATGGTCATGCAGCGGGTAAAGAGGATGACCACCATAGCGGCAAAGCAGACGATGGAAACAAAGACGAACAGCATCAGAAAGACCGCCATGGTAGTGGTAAAGTCCGCCTGGTCCAGCACCCGGAAGCGGGGCATGTATTTCCAGGAATTCCGGAAGTTGCTGGAATCCCGCTGGTCATATTCAATGGGAGAAAATCCATTGGGTTCCAGATGGGCCGGGTCCAGGAAGTAGTAGCCCTTCTCTGCCAGATAACGGTCCCGGACCACCGGGTCCCAACCGTCGAAGAGAGCCACCTCGGGGCCGGAGCGGTCCACGATCTCGTCGAACAGGGCCCTTGCAAAGAAGTAGGTGTCCTCCTCGTCCTCCACGTCAAAGACGGCCACCACCTCCCGCCATTCATCGGGCAGGCCCTGGATGATGCGGGCATAATCCCCGTCGTCCAGCACCCGGTATCCCAGAAGGGAGGTGCTGCGCAGGGGCTCGGCCGGCGTGACGGCCAGCTGTTCCCCGGTGAGGTGGTTGGTGACCAGGGAGATGCTGTTCCCGGCGCCGCTGCTATCCCCGTTGCGGTCATAGACTGTGGCCGCTGTACCGGGTTCCAGATCCAGGTCATCCCCGGTAAGGATGTTCCAGGCGCTCTCCGACAGGAACACATCAGAGGCAGTTTCCTCACAGTAGACCACATCGTAGGTGGCGCCCAGGGGGCCCTCCGATACAACATCGGCGTAGCCGTCGTAGGCGAGCACCGCACCGGACTGCTGGGCGTAGCGGGTGACAGTCACTCCCATCTCCTCTGCCAGATGGAGCACCTCCTCCCGGCCGGGCATGTCCTGGTCAGCCCGGTAGTGGAACAGGTAATCGAATTCCCGGTCCTCCGTTGTGGACGAGGTGCCGCTGCTCAGCATAGGGATATAGAAAGCGGCAAAGTAGGCCCCGGCGGCCAGCACCGTCACCACCACCATATTCCGCACGGTCTGGCGTCCCTGGAACTGCATCATGCTGGAGGTGATCAGGTCCCTGTAGCGGCTGCTGCCCCGCCGCCAGCCGTTGACTACCGTGTGGAGGAGGATCATGTAGAGGCCGGCCAGGGCGGGCAGATAGAACAGGGCCGTCAGGGCGTCGGGGGCGTACCAGTGGAAGACCAAAATAAAAAATTTGGGGGCCATATAGCCCAGAAAGCCGCCCGCCGCCAGCAGGATGATGCCCAGAGGACCGTACCACCGGGGGACCGCACGGATGGGCTCAGACTTCCGGGACTCGTTGACCACGTCCAGGATGTTGGTCCGCCGCAAAAAGCGGCCCAGCATAACGCCCAGCATGACAACCACAAAGAGGGAGAAGGCCAGGGCCAGCAGATAGGCATGGGGGTCAAAGGCCAGGGCCATCTCCTCTGAGTCCACCAGCAGGAGCCGGAACCCCTGCCAGATGAACCAGGCCAGCGGGGTGCCCAGCAGGGCGCCCAGGGCACAGGCGGACAGGGACATCAGAGCCAGCTCCCCCGCCAGCACCCGGCGCAGCTGGTCCTTGGAGGCACCCAGGGCCAGCAGGATGCCCACATCCCGGGACTTGTGGCGGAAGAACAGGCCGGAGGCGTAGGTGGTGAATACGCCGCAGCCCAGGACAGCCAGCACGAAGATCATGGTCATCTGCTTGCGGCTGTCGCCCCCCTCGGGAAAGACGGAGAGCACCGTGGGGGAACCCATCATGGAGGCGTAAGCGGTGATGAGGAGCACGGAGACGAAACAGCACAGGGTGAGCAGGGCATACTGCCCCAGGCTCTTCCGCCGCAGGGCGGCGGTCACTTGGGAGAAACGTGTCATTGGGCGCTCGCCTCCCCCATCTCCCGCACCGCGTCCAGCAGCTCGTCCTGGAAGGTGCGTCGGTCCTTCTCGCCGCGGGCCAGGGTGCGCCACACCCCCCCGTCCCGCAGGATGATCACCCGGTCGCAGAAGGAGGCGGCAAAGGAGTCGTGGGTCACCATGAAGATGGTGGCCTCCAGGTCCGCCTTGGCCTGGAGAAAGGCGTCGATCACCGCCCGGGAGGAGCGGGAATCCAGATTTCCGGTGGGCTCGTCGGCCAGCAGGAGCATGGGGTGGTTGATGAGGGCACGGGCCACGGCGGTGCGCTGCTTCTCGCCGCCGGAGATCTCCGCCGGATACTTGTCCCGGATGGCACCGATGCCGAAGATGCCGCACAGGCGGTCGGCGGCCTGCTCCATGTCGCCTCCGGTCTCCCCGGCGATGATGCGGGGCAGGAGGATGTTGTCCCGGACCGTGAGGCCGTCCAGCAGCAGGAAGTCCTGGAACACGAAGCCCAGCTTCTTGTTGCGCACTGCGGCCAGGGTGTCCTCGTCCAGCCGGGCCAGCTCCTGGCTGCCCAGGCGGATGCTGCCCGAGTCGGCGGGGATGTAGCAGGAGATGCAGTTGAGCAGGGTGGTCTTACCCGAGCCGGAGGGGCCCATTACGGCCACAAATTCCCCCTTTGCCACCTCCAGGGACACGCCCTTGAGCACCTCATAGGTGGTCTTGCCTACCTGATAGCTTTTGTGCAGATCTTGTACAGAGAGCATAGTGATCCTTCCTTTCTGCTCCCAGCATAGCAGGGGAGGTGGATGGGAAGCAACTGCCCCTGTCACAGACGGCGGGCCGGGTGAAAATTTTGGGGATGGGATGTCATATTTGACCGCTCTGCTGTCAAACTTGGTTTGGAAGGGAAGCAGAAATGTGGTATCATACTCTCTGTACACTGAGAGGGAGAAAAATTCCGGGAAAACAGGGGCCGCCCCGGCGGGGAGGCGCGGCACAAGGCCATGGGAGGTGGACGGTTTGCTTCAGATCGGGATCTGCGACGACGCACGGGAATCCCGCTTCCAGCTGCGGGTGCTGCTGGAGCGGGCGCTGGAGGGGCGGTCCGCGCCGGCGCGGCTGCTGGAGTTCTCCTCCGGAGATGCGCTGCTGGGCTGGATGGACCGGCACGCGGGGGAGCTGGATCTGGTGTTCCTGGACATCGAGATGGAGGGGACCAACGGCATGGACACGGCCAGGGCCCTGCGGGAGGCAGACCAGAGCCTCCAGCTGGTATTTGTCACAGGGTACAGTGACTATGTGTTTGACGGCTATGAGGTGGGAGCCTTGGGATACCTGCTCAAGCCCGCCGGGGCGGAGGAACTGGAGAAGGTCCTCACCCGAGCGCTGACCGCCCTTCAGCGGCAGGAGGAGGAGCTCTTCTTCTGCCGCAGCGGTGAGGTGTTCTACCGCATCCGGCGGGACGCCATCCTGTACTTCCGCTCAGACCGGAGGCAGGTGACCTGCGTCACCCCCAGGCGTGCCTACATTTTTTACGGGAAGCTGGACCAGGTGGCTGCCCAGCTGGGGGCGGAGTTCGTCCGCATCCACCAGCGATATCTGGTCCGGGCGGGGGCGGTGGACCGGGTGACAGGGAGCGAGGTGTGGGTAGGGGAGGAGATCCTGCCCATCAGCCGCTCCTGCCAGCGGGAGGCGCTGCTTGCCTTGACACGGGCGGCGCTGGAGTAGGGAGGAAATGGAAATGATCGTTCTGCCTGTATGGAAGGAGCTGCTGCAATGGGGGCCGCTCTTGCTGGGAGGCGCAGCCATGGGCTCGACAGTGGAGCGGGTGCTGGGGCTGTGCCAGAGCTGGCCGCGCCGGGGGGCGCTGTATCTGCTGCTTGGGTTCACCCTGGGGCTGCCCGCCTGGGTGGGGGACCACAACCCCATCCTTCTGTTCCTCCCCTTCCTGACGGTATTCCTCCTGTGCGGCGGGGGACGCCCTCAGGCCCGGCTGGTGGCTGGAGGCATCTTTTATACGCTGCTGGTCCCCATTGGGATGATGGCGGATACAGTGCTCAAACAGGCAATCAACAGTGTGTCGCACAACGGGGAGAGGATGGGGAGCAATCTGGTGAAGCTGGTATGCTGGGCGGTGCTGGTGCCGGTGATCTGGAAGCTGGTGCGGAGACCTGTGCGCCTGTCCTCCCGCCTGTGGAAGCTGCTGGGCGGACTGACGCTGGCCCCCCTGATGGCCACCCTGTCCTTCTCCCTATGGGGGACGGGAATGGTGGGAGACGAGCTGGTGGATCACTTCGTGGAGGGGATCGCCTATACCATCCTGCCCTTTGCCTCCCTGTCCGCCCTGGCCCTGCTGGCAGCCCTGGCCGTGCTCTCCCGGCACGAGGAGTTGGAGGAGGAGAACCGGCTGGCCGGACTGCGGGAGGTGTACTACCAGGGGCTCCGGCAGGAGCAGGCCCAGGTGCGCGCCCTGCGCCATGACATGCGCAACCACCTGTCCGCCCTGCTAGGTCTGCTGGAGCGGGGCAGCTGGGAGGAGGCGGAGCGGTATCTGCGGCAGCTGGGCGGTTCCCCAGCCCTCACCGGACACAGGCGCTTCTGCGGTAATGAGACCGTGGATGTGGTCCTTGCCTCCAAGGCCGCCGCCCTGGAGGAGGCGGGGCTGACGGGGGAATTTCAGGTCAGCCTGCCTGAGCAGATGGATATCCCGGCGCTGGAGCTGTGTGCCCTGCTGGGAAATGCCCTGGATAACGCCATCGAGGGGGCAGCGGGGGCGGAGGACCGGACGGTGCGGCTGAGGGCCCGGGCGGACAAGGGGCTGCTGATGCTGCGGGTGGAGAATGCCTTGGGACGTCCCGTAAAGCGGGGACCGGACGGAGCCTTTGTGACAACGAAGAGGGAGCGGGAGGCCCACGGCTTTGGCCTGGCGGGGATGGAAGAGATCGCCCGCCGCCGGGGCGGCTCCCTGGAGGCAAAGGCGGAGGGCGGGCGCTTCCAGCTGACGGTCTGCCTGCCCCTGGATGGGGGAAACTGAGCCTCTGGGGACAGCGGAGACAGAAGGCGGGGACAGAGCAAGCCCCCCGGCGCCGCGGCGCCGGAGGGCTTGCTATTTGTCTGGTTCGGTTCAGGACTCTGCTTGGTCCAAATGACGCAAGCCGGCGATGTCGCTCACCGGAACGGAGAAGACCATAGCCTGGGCGGGCGTCTGGATGCCGGCCTGGGCCATGATGGCCTTCATGATGTTCTTCTTGTCCTGGGAGCGGGTCAGGATAAAGACCAACTCCCGCTCAGAGGCGATAGAGACGCCGAAAAACTTTTTGGCCAGTTCCATACCGGTCCCCTTGGCGTGGATTGTGGTCCCGCCAGTGGCGCCCGCGCCGCGGGCGGCCTCCATGACCTGGTCTGTATGCCCCTGATTGGCGATCACCAAGATCAGCTCATGGGCGATCTCTCTCTCCATGGGTTCCTCCCCCTCCTGATTCTGGGTCAGATATTCCTTGACGGACGTGCCGCCGATGCTGGACACGGGCACCGTCATCAGTACGCCGTTGCCCGGCACGTCCAGCCACAGGTCCCGGGCCGCCCTGCGCACCATACACCGGGAATGGGGGGCAAGGCAGAACAGGACCGATTTTTCCGAGGCCTCCAGCCCGAGACAGTCCAGGATCTCCGTGGTGGCGGTCCCCTGTCCCAGCGCGGTGAGAACCAGCGGGATGTCACGGCCGCGGAACCAGTTGATAAACAACTCACACTTGGACCGGTCAGTGATGGTGATGATAAGATCCAATCCGCTCATAGCGGTCACTCCTCCTCGCGTCGTGGGGGCGGCAGCGCCCTCAGAGCTCGATGATGTCATCATCCGCCGGGGCGGTCTGCTCTCCGCTGGTGCCATTCTTCTTCAGGCGGTACTGATAGAGCAGTCCCAGCATCTGGATGGTGATCAGCGGCGTCATGGCCACCATGGCCACCACGCCGAAGGCGTCGGTGATGATGCTTCCGCCGATGGCGTCGCAGGCTCCCATGGCAAAGGGGAGCAGAAAGGTGGCGGTCATAGGGCCGGAGGCTACGCCGCCAGAGTCGAAGGCAATGGCGGTGAAGATCTTCGGCGTGAAAAAGGACATGGTGATAGCGGCCAGGTAGCCGGGGATCAGCAGCCAGAAGATGGAGATCCCGGTGAGCACCCGCACCATGGACAGTCCAATCGACATCGCCACGCCGATGGACAGACTGGTGCTCATGGCCCGGCCGGGGATGGCACCGGAGGTGATCTCCTCCACCTGCTTGTTGAGCACGTGGACCGCCGGCTCCGCCTGGACGATGAACCAGCCCATCAGCATGCCGATTGGGATCAGGACCCAGCGATAGGGCAGGGTGGCGATCTGATAGCCCAGATAGTTGCCGGCGGGCATGAAGCCCACATTGACGCCGGTGAGGAACAGTACCAGCCCAATATAAGTATATAAAATACCGACTACGATTTTCAAGACCTTTTTCTTTTTTAATTTCAGGGATACCACCTGAAACACGACAAAAAAGGCGGCGATGGGGGCCAGACACAGGGCCACCTCTGCGATGTACTCGGGGAGACCCTCCTCAAACAGCTTCCAGAGGGCACGGCTGTCCGGCACCTCTGGGATGGAGACAGGGGTGTAGGCCCCAGAGGCGGGGTAGAGCAGGGAGAGGACCATCACGGCCAGGATGGGGCCGATGGAGCACAGAGCCACCAGGCCGAAGCTGTCCTGAGAGGCGTCGGCGTCGCTGCGGATGGAGGAGACGCCCAGGCCCAGGGCCATGATGAAGGGGACGGTCATGGGGCCGGTGGTGACGCCTCCAGAGTCAAAGGCGATGGCGAGAAAGTCCCCGGGGATAAAGGCGGCAAGGGTGAACACGACCAGATAGAAGCCCACCAAGAGACGGTTCAGGGGGACCCGGAACAGGATGCGCAGCAGGGCGATGACAAGGAAGATCCCCACCCCTACGGCCACCGCCCCGATGAGCACCGGGTTGGGCACGCCGGGGACCTGGGTGGCCAGGACCTGGAGGTCGGGCTCGGACACGGTGACGATGACTCCAATGAGGAAGCTTACCGACACCACGATCCACAGCTTGCGGGAGCGGGTCATGGCCGCGCCTACCCGCTCGCCAATGGGGGTCATGGCCTGATCGGCCCCCAGAGTGAACAGCCCCATCCCACCGATCAGCAGCACCGCCCCGATGAGGAAAGTCATTAGGGTGGCGGTGGGGATGGGAGCGATGGAAAAGCACAGGACCAAAACGATCAGCACGATGGGGAGTACGGAGGAGAGGGCCTCCCGCAGCTTTTCCAGAAGGATGGTCTTGCTCTGGCCCATCTGATCCCTCCAATTTTGCATATGTTCCCGGAGCAAAATCATCACCTCGATAGAGAATATCGTCCCAATTCCTTTGTGGGCGCCAATCTCCCTGTGGGGCCGGGAGCAGAAAGGGGAAATTTCGGCCCAGGGGTACAAAGTGGAACTGAGCAAAAATATAAATTATTTTATGCACTTTGATAACAGTTTACCATGGTTTTGCGGCTGGCTCAACCAAAAAGGGAGATATCTTAATACAATCTTAATGTTTGGGGCAAAATAGGCAGAAAACGGCCGGACCCGTTCTAACGGGTCCGGCCGTTACCGGAACAGTGGAGAGGGATGCAGCAGTCAGCCGATGCCGCCCATCACGGAGCCCAGAATGAGCACTGCCAGGGTGACCCCGCAGAACAGGTACTTTCCCAGGGGATAGAACCAGGGGCCCAAGGGCCTGGTCCGGGACAGGTTCACCTGCTCCTCCACGAACTGCCTGCCGCAGATCCAGAAGAACATGACCGCCGCCAGCAGCGCACCCAGGGGACAGATGTAGATGGAGCAAATGTTCATCCAGGGGTCCACGATGGGGGCGATGACCAGCCCAACCAGGATGCCTGCTCCCCCGGTGATGGCTGCGGCGGCGGGGCGCTTCAGGTGGAACAGCTCCTGGAGAGTGGCGGTAGGCGCCTCGAACAGGTTGACCAGAGAAGTGAGGGCCGCGAAGATCACCGCAGCAAAGAAAAGGATCAGGATCAGCCAGCCGCCGGGGATGGTGCTGAGCACGTTGGGCAGATAGATGAACATGAGGCCGGGGCCGCTCTGGTCCAGCTGCTGGCCGGCCACCGCCATGGCGGGGATGATGACCAGGGCGGCCAGCAGAGCGGCCACAGTGTCAAAGACGGCCACCATCCTGGCGTCAGAGGGAACATTGGAGCTGCGGCTGAGGTAGGAGCCGTAGATCAGGGTGCCGTTTCCCGCTACCGAAAGGGAAAAGAAGGCCTGCCCCAGGGCATAGATCCACACCACTGGGTCCAGCAGCCCCTTGGGGTCCAGGACGAAGATGTACTGATAGCCCGCTCCGGAAGCGGGCAGGGTGAACAGATAGATGGCCAGCCCGACGAAGAGGACATAGAACAGGGGGGTCATGACTTTGTTGGCCAGTTCGATCCCACGGCCAATGCCGAAAGCCAGAATGGCGATGGTCACCGCCATGCCGACGAGCTGCCAGGGAACATTTCCAGCAGCAGTGGCATTGAAGTGGGCGGCGAAAGCGTCCAGGCTGGACATGCGGGACAGGGTGCCGGTGAGAGCGTCGGCGGTGTACTTGAAGATCCAGCCGGTGACGACCGAGTAGCCGATCGCCAAGGCCAGGGAGCCCAGCACCGGGATCAGGCCCAGCAGGCGGCCGGGCCGCTCATGGCCGAAGCGCAGCTTGGTGGCATAGCCGAAGGCACCGATGGGGCCGGAGCGGGTGGCCCGTCCAAAGGCCATCTCCCCGATCACCCCGGTAGAGCCGATGATGACCACAAAAATGAGGTACGGGATGAGAAAGGTGGCCCCGCCGTACTGGGAGACACGGGCGGGGAAGAGCCAGATGTTGCCCATCCCCACCGCAGAGCCGATGCAGGCCAGGATGAACCCCCATTTAGACCCCCAGGAGTCGCGGACAGCGCTGTGTTTTTCCATGGAAAGACGCCCCTTTTCAAAAAATACCGCCGGAACACGAGAAAACCGGCAGGGGCCATGCGGGCCATGCCGGGTAACACTTTTTTAATTATAGCACACGCTTGGAAAAAAGGCAAAGAAAACCTGGTCACGTTCGTTTTCTCACCACTGCAGAGGCGCTGGGCTGCCGCAGGGAGGAAAATTTTCCCCAGACTCCGGCTGTAAGATGTCTCCAAGGGGATACGTCGTGTGGGTGGGACCTCGCCCTATACTTGTCCTATCTACGCCCGCCGCCGTGGTACCAGCATATACTGACTGTCGAGAAACAGCATCCCGCGCCACAGATGCGGGGAACAAAAATAGCCACGGCCGCCGGAAGAATTGGCAGCCGTGGCCGTTATGAAAGATACAACAAGGCGAGCATACAACAGAGCCCTCCGGACGGCGGAAGGACCGCTGCCGGAGGGAAAGGGGGCGGAAGTGCTCACTCCAGGTCGATGGCATTGACAGGGCAGGATTCCCTGGCCTGGGAGGCGGTCTTCTCCAGGGTCTCAGTGACCTCCTGAATGGGCTGAGCCAGTCCGTCGTCTCCGATCTCAAAGACCTCCGGACAGATGCTGACGCACAGACCGCAGCCGATGCAGTTGGAATTGACAGTAGCGTTCATGATGTGCTCCTTTCCTCCCCGGCCAGCGGATGCCGCGGGGCGTATCTGAGCACAGTATGCCCGAAAAGCAGAAAAAATACACAAACAGAAAAAGGACAGGCAGGCCCCGCAGGGGCTGCCTGTCCGGTATAACGTAGGGGAAGAAAATCAGAGGATCCGGCGGCCGCCCACGAAGCCGGTGGTGTAGTAGGCACTGTCCATGTCGCTGATGATGACGCCGGTGCTGGAGGTGGAGGCGTGGATGAACTGGCCCCCGCCGATGTAGATACCCACGTGGGAGGCACGGCTGGCACCGCTGCCCGACTTCAGGAAGAAGACCAGATCGCCGGGCTGGAGCTCACTCATAGAGACGGAGGTGCCGTTGCTCATCTGAGCGGAAGCAGTGCGGTTGAGGGAGCAGCCAAACTGAGAGTAGACATAGCGGACAAAGCCGGAGCAGTCAAAACCGCTGGGGGAGGAGCCGCCGTAACAGTAGGGATAGCCCAGATACTGCATGGCCAGATCCACCACCTCGGAGGCGGAGCCGGAAGAGGCGGCCTCGGCCGCGTCGATAATGGTCACATAGTCCGCGGACACATAGCCCTCTTCCACCTTGTACCAGCCGTCCAGGGTCTCCAGAATGGTGAGGACCTTGCCAGTAGAGAAGGAGTCCACCTTCTCACTGTCGGTGCTGGGGGCGGAGCGGACATTCAAGGGGCCCTCCGTGACCTTGCCGTAGACGGGCTCCGCCACAGTGGGCAGTTCTACAGTCTCAGACAGCACTACATAATCGGTGGAGACATAGCCCTGAGTATCCTGGAAGGAGACCTGGTACCAGCCGCTTTCGGTAATACCAGACACCTCAATCTGGGAGCCGTCGGGGATGGTCTCCAGAACGGCGGCGTCGGTGCTGGAAGCGTTGCGCAGACGAAGACCGCCCTCGGCGTCCACTGTGCCGGACACAGCAAAAGCCGGAGCGATCATACCGGTGACAGCCAGCAGGCCGGCGGTCAGCTTGGCAGCAAAAGACTGAGAAAAGTGCATGGCGGAAGTCCTCCTGATCGTCATATCTCTGTTTCTGGAGCGCGGGCGGCTCTTTACTTCGTGCTCAGTGCCCGGTCCAGCCAGACCGTGGCCACGTCCATCGCGGTGTACAAGCTGTCCTTCTCTGTCTTTTTGACCACCCGGTCCCGGCTCTTCAGGTCGGGATCGGTCAACTGGAGCTGAACGGCTACCTTTGTGGCCACATCCAGATCGTCCACCTTCTTAGTGTCCAGGATCTGGAGCATGATGATGTACTTTTCGGCCATCGTGCCGTAGTAGATGAGGTTGTCTTTCCGGCGCAGGGGATGGCCCTTATAGGAAAGAGGGATCTTTTCAGACGCCATGGTCTGCCTCCTTAAGGAAATTTTAATGTTGTAACCGAATTGTAACACATTTGAAACCCTTTGTCAAATACTCTCATCTAATTTTTTTCTGGGAAATGGAGGAAAGACGGCGGCAGAGCGGATGGAAAGAGGAAAAACGGCCTCCGGAGCTGCCTCTGGAGACCGTTTTTCGCCTGAATGGCGGAGATGCGGGGTCAGAATATGCTCAGGCTGAGCCGGCGGCCCAGCTGTTCCAGCAGCCGGATGCCAGCCAGACTGTTTCCCTTTTCGTCCAGCCCGGGGGAATAGATGCCGATGCCCATACGGGCAGGGGAGACCGCCATGATGCCGCCCCCCACGCCGCTTTTGGCTGGCAGTCCCACTTTGACGGCGAAGTCCCCCGAGCCGTTGTACATGCCGCAGGTCATCAGCACGGCGTTGACATAGTGGGCATATCGGGCGGGGAACAGCTGCTCGCCGGAGGGGGGGCGGCGGCCCCGGACGGCGAAGGTGCAGGCGATATGGGCCAGGTCTCGGCAGTCCACCCGGATGGAGCAGGCCCGGAAATAACAGTCCAGCACCTCCTCCGGGTCGTCATGAAGCAGTCCGCAGCTCTCCAGCAGGAAGGCCATGGCCCGGTTGCGGCTGCCGGTCTGTTTTTCCGAGCGGTAGACCGCCTCGTCCACCGACAGGCTGGGATTTCCAGCCAGCCGACGGGTCAGCTCCAACAGCCGCTCCAGCCGCTGGGGATAGCTCGTCCCATGGATCAGGGTGCACAGCAGGATGGCTCCCATGTTGACCATGGGATTGAGATGCTCGCTGAGCAGAGCCTGGTCCGTATAGTTGATGGCGTCAAAGGGTTTGCCTGTGGCCTCCACTCCCACCCGGGCGCGGACCGTGTCCTCCCCGTTGTCCATCAGCGCCAGGAGGAGCAGGATGGGCTTGATGATGCTTTGAATGGTGAAGGTCCGCCCGTACTCCCCCGCGGAGCTGATACGTCCGTCGCTGGACACCACGCAGATGCCCAGCTCGTCCCGGTCCGCCTTGGCCAGCTCCGGGATGTAGCCAGCCACCCGGCCCTCCCGGGTGAAGGGGCGATTTTCCTCCACCAGCTTTTCCAGCAGCGCGTCCATGACGTCCCTCAGTGCAGCTCCAGCCACATGGCTGCACCGGAGGCGTAGGCGGCGGCACCGTAGATGAGCGCCTCCTCCCGGAAGCGGATCTTGGGATTGTGGAGGCTGACACCGCAGCCGTCCTGGGCGGTGCCGCCTCCCACCACGAAGAAGGTGGAGGGGACGCGGGCGGCGATCTCGGCGAAGTCCTCGGAACCGCTCATTTTCTCACCCCGCTGGAGCATTTTCAGTCCCTCCCGCTGCCACCCCTGGGCGACGGCGGCGGCAGTATCCCCGTCGATCTGGAGGGAGCAGGTGGAGCAGAGATCGGTGACTTGGGCTCTGCCCCGGAAGGCCTCCGCTGTGCAGGTGCAGATGGTGTCGATCCGTTCCAGCAGGTGGGTGCGCAGCGGCTCGCTGAAGGTGCGCAGGGTGCCCTCCAGCACCGCAGAGGAGGGGATAATGTTGGCCGCGTCGCCCCCCTGGAACTTCCCGAAGGTGAGGACCACCAGCTCAGCGGGGTCCGCCTCCCGGCTCAGCAGCTCCTGGAGCGCCAGATGGATGTGGACGCCGATGTTGATAGGGTCCACGGTGGACTGGGGATGGGCGCCGTGGCCTCCGCGGCCCTCCACCCGGATGACCAGGTGGTCACTGGAGGCGGAGACCACGCCGGTGCCGTAGCCGCCCAGGCCCGCTGGAATCATGGGGATCATGTGGGCACCCATGGCCGCATCCACATGGGGATCTTCCAGGATGCCGGCCTCAATCATGGATCTGGCCCCTGACAGGACCTCCTCGCCGGGCTGGAACATGAACTTGACAGTGCCGTTGAGCTCTGCTGCCCGGTCCCGGAGCAGCTGGGCCGCCCCCAGCAGCATGGCGGTGTGCATGTCGTGGCCGCAGGTGTGGGCACAGCTGCGCTGAGAGGCGAAGGGGAGCCCGCTCTCCTCACGCATGGGCAGAGCGTCCATATCGGCCCGGAGCAGGAACACCTTCCCGTCGGGCTTTCCGGTCACGGTGGCGGTGACGCCCCCTCCCAGCCGCCGGGGCTGATAGCCCATCTCGGTCAGCCGTGCCATGACATAGGAACAGGTCTCGGGCAGGTCCATCCCCACCTCGGGATGCTGGTGGAGGTGCCGGCGGTCCCGGACCATCTGTTCATACAGCGCCTGAGCGCTCTGAAGATAATTCATACGATGTACTCTCCTTTCCGGTCACCGGTCCCCACCCTGGGGAAGATGGACCACCCGGATCTGCCCCATCCGGTACAGCACCCAGGCGCACAGGATGCACAGGGGGATGCAGGCCAGGATGGCGATGCCGCGGTTGACTGGTGTGACGAACACGTGGATTAGAAAGACCAGCACGCCGGGGAGGACGGCGGCCTTGAGCTTGCCCTTGATGATAGTGCCGCCCGCCTTGCTGGTCATCTGGCTGAGGAACAGGCACCCATAAAGCGCCGGGAGCATATAGCTTCCGGCGATCTTCACCGGCTCGCTCTCCAGAATGGGCTGGAGAGGGACCAGAAGGAGGACGCCCAGTACGATGATAACGGTGGTCACGATAGAGGAGACGGCCACCGCCACCGTGGCCACCGCGTCTCCGGCGTCGGTATTCTGCTCCACATCCGCCATCTCCAGGGCGTTCAGGGCGCAGGGGAGCTTCAGGTTGGAGATGTTCCCGGTGATGAAGGTGATGTAAGAGGCGGAGCCCAGCATGGGGACGTAGGTGATGACCTCTGAGATGGCGGTGGGGACATACAGGGCCAGCAGGCCGCTGCCGAACAGCAGCAGGTCCGGGATGGAAGGGAACATGTGATAGACGGTGCACATCACCGCAGGGATGCCCAGCATCCAGGCGATGGCCAGGATGCTGCCCAGCCGGCCCGTGCGGTGGATGGAGCGGTCGTAGCTGTCAGACTGCTTCATGTGAGAACGAGCCTCCTTTTAAAATATCTGTTCCAGCAGGACGGACGCGGCCATGCTGACGATCAGAGAGATGGACATGATGAAGCTCCCCAGCGACTTGAGATGAAAGCGCCTCATGCACAAAGCGCACAGGGCCGCCACTCCCATGCTGATGAGGAAGGTCAGGGCGTAAACTGTTCCGGAGGCGAAGATCAGCGGCGTGAAGGCGGCCACGATCCCCAGGAAGAAGCAGGAGTTGACGATGGTGCCCCAGTCGCCCCGCTTTTTCTTCAGGGTGCTCATCCCAGTCTGGATCTTTTCCACCGCGAAGATGTTGATGATGATGCCGGCCAGGATACAGATGCTCATTACGAACATGACCGCGCCGAAGACGGTGTGGTCGGCCTGGGCGGCCATCTCGCCTACGGAGCCGTAGCCCATGCCGTCGGCCACCATGTCTGCCGCCATCAGCTCATAGCTCACCGAGCCCACCACCGACAGCCGATACCAGGGCCATGGGATGCCCAGTACAGTGGACAGGGTGAACAGCCCGATGACGATGGAGACAGAGGGGACGATGGTGAAGACCGCCGAGCTGCGGGCCACGGCGCTCAGCTTTTCCTTGGAGATCCCAAGCTCCAGACACCGCCTCCAGGACTTGCGCAGAAAGACGGCGGACAGCCCCACGATATACAGGACCCCGGCGGCGACCAGGACGTAGAGGAGCGGGGAATTTGCCACATCAAAATAACCCATGGTGTTCCTCCCTTGGCAGATAGCCAGATTTTTTTCCAAATACAGCTGTTTTGTTGTAAATTATACTATCATGGCGGAGCCGGCTTGAAAAATATAAAATGCATTTGCTTTCCATATCAAAAATGATATAATTTAACGACATGATCTCGTTTTGTGTCTCCGGGACAAGGGGAGCCTGGCGCTTCTGCCTGAGGGGACGGAAAATACACACAAAGATCGGGAGCCGGAAAAGAGAGAGCCGGGAGGGGATCGCATTGGAAGAACTGGATCTGAAATACCTGCAATACGCCTTAGCCGTAGTTCGCTATGGCTCTGTGACCCAGGCGGCCCGGGCCCTGTACCTGGCCCAGCCCAACTTGAGCCGGGCCATCGGGGAGCTGGAGCAGTCCCTGGGCTTTCCCCTGTTCCTCCGTACCAGACAGGGTATGAGCCTGACGCCCCAGGGGGAGCGGTTCCTGACGGAGGCGGAGACGCTGCTGGACCGGCTTTCCGACCTGGCGCGGGAGTGCCGTCAGGAGAGCCGGCGCCGGGTCCACTTTGCCTGTGTCCCCTCCTCCCTGTTTGTCAACACGGTGCTGGAGACGGCCCGGGGCCTGCCGGACTGGTCCATCCAGTGTGAGGAGTACTATGATTGCCGGGAGCTCTTTGACCGGGTGGGAAAGGGGGCATCCCTGGCCGCCTTTCTCACCTTTGGAACAGAGATGCGGGAAGAGCTTTTCGCCTACTTTGCCCGGCGGAACCTGCGCTACCACCCCCTGGCCCAGAGCCCGGCCTACGGGGTGGTCCGCCGGACCAGCAGCCTCTACCACCCGGAGACGGTCCCGCCGTCCATCCGGTACGATGAGGCCCTTTTGATGCTGAATGTGACCTATTTCGACCCCATAGGGGTGCATTTTCAGCCGGAGCGCTCCCCGCTGCCCCCGGCCAAAGGGATCTGCCACGGCGTGGGCCGGGCGGGCAACCTGGATATGCTGGAGTCCATGGACCACCTGGTGATGATCTCCTGTCACATCCACTCCAAGATCATGGCGCGGAATGAGCTGGCGGCGGTGCCCATCCGGCCCGCGTCCATGGACTATGAATATGGCTTCCTGACCCGGGCGGACGTCCGGCTCAGCCTGGAAGAGCAGGCACTGCTGGAGAAGATTGAAGGGGAGGTGCAGCGGGAGTTCGAGGCGTGAGGGCCAGATCGGTGCCCGGATCAGATATTATGAAGAGAGGAGCGGCGCACTTCCTGTGGGGGAAGCGCGCCGCTCCTCTTGCGTCCGGGAAGGGATGAAAGGGAGGCATAGGGGGCATGATACCAAAAGTCCCGATCCGTTGGTGAGTCCTCATCCCGTAGGGGGCTGGAACGGCAGGGGAAGCGTTTCCCCGGGCCCAAAAAACGGAATTGGAACGTACAGAAGAAAGGGGAAGAGGGCCATGAAACTGAAGGATCAGATCGCGGTGGTGACCGGCGGGAGCCGGGGGATCGGATATGCGGTGGTGAGAGCCTTCCTGAAGGAGGGGGCGGAAGTGGTGCTGTGCGCCAGCCGGAGCGAGACGGCG
Organism: Clostridium phoceensis; assembly: GCF_001244495.1. Taxonomy (NCBI): domain Bacteria; kingdom Bacillati; phylum Bacillota; class Clostridia; order Eubacteriales; family Clostridiaceae; genus Clostridium; species Clostridium phoceensis. The sequence continues at coordinate 1,584,720 of NZ_LN866274.1, forward strand.
GAGCGGGCGGTATCCAAGCTGAAGGCGGAGCTGCCGGAGGCCCGGGTATGGGGCATCTGGCCCAGCCTGGAGGACCCGGAGCAGGTCCGGACGGCCTTTGACCGGATCGGGGCGGAGCATGGGCGGATCGACATCCTGGTCAACAACGCGGGGGTCTCAGAGAGCACGCCCTTTGGGGCGTACACCGGGGAGCTCTTTGATCGGGTGATGGACCTGAACGTAAAGGGAATGTTCCACTGTGCCCGTGGGGCGGTGCCCTGGATGGAGAGGCAGGGCAGAGGCGTGATCTTGAACACCTCCTCCATGGTGAGCTTCTATGGACAGCCCGCCGGCGTCGCCTATCCGGTCTCCAAGTTCGCGGTCAACGGCTTCACCCTGTCCCTGGCCCGGGAGCTGGCGCCGAAGGGGATACGGGTCAATGCGGTGGCCCCGGGCATCATCGAGACGGACATGCTGCGGGCAGTGCCGCGGGAGGTGCTGGCTCCTCTAGAGGCCCAGATCCCCCTGGGGCGTGTGGGGCAGCCGGGGGAGGTCGCGGAGGCCTTCGTATTCCTGGCCTCGGAGCAGGCATCCTATATCACCGGCGTGGTCCTCCGGGTGGACGGACTGGCCCGGGCCTGAACAGTGCCGGGCTACGGCCGCTTTCTCCCAGAGGCACTGGGGATGTTCAGCTCCTCGCGGTATTTGGCCACGGTACGGCGGGAGATGGGGCAGCCCTGCTCCGTCAGCAGGGTGCATAGCTTCTGGTCGGAGAGAGGCTTGGTGCTGTCCTCCTCCCGAATCAGGCGGCGGAGCAGTTCCTTGGCGGCACAGCTGCCGACCTCGGCACCGCTCTCCCCGGCGGCCCGGCGGGAGAGAAAATGACGGAGGGGAAAGACCCCCCGGGGACACTGGACATATTTGTCCCGAATGGCGCGGCTGACCGTGGATTCATGGATCTCCAGCTCTTGGGCGATGTCGGACAGGCGCAGGGGCCGCAGGGCGCTGGGCCCCGACCGGAAGAAGTCCTGCTGGCGGCCGGCGATAGCCTGGGCACACCGGAGAAGCGTGGTCTCCCGCTGACCAATGGCCCAGAGCACGTTTTCGGCCTGGCGGAGCTTCAAGGTAAGATATTCCCGCACCTGGGCGTCATCGGACTGGGTCAGGAGACTGCGGTAATAGGAGTTGATCTGGAAGTAGGGACGGTCACTGTTCCGCAGGCGGGCAGTGAAATGTCCGTCTATCTCTTCGATCAAAATATCCGGCTGAATATAGGAGATCTCGCTGGGGAGCGCGAAGATGGAACCGGGACGGGGATTCAGCTCTCGGATCAGCCGTTCGGCGGACCGGACCTCCTCCTGAGAGATGGAGAGGCGGGCGGAGATGGCATGATAATGTTTTTTGGCCAGCTCCTCCAGGCAGTCCCGAACAATGGCAAGGGCGGGGCCCTCCTCATGGATGCGGAGCAACTGAAGCTCCAGACACTGGGAGAGGGAGGAAGCCCCCACACCTGCGGGTTCCAGGGAGCGCAGTAGCTCCAGAGTGCGGGCGAGCCGCCTTTGGGAGATGCCAGAAGTCCGGGAGAGCTCGTCCAGTGGGATGCGGAAATACCCATCCTCGTCCAGACAGGCGGACAGGTAGCACAGAAGCTGCTTGGCAGACTCATCCAGATCGAGCTGCTGGATCTGGCGGAAGAGAAAATTGGAGAGGGATTCCTCCAGACCGCCATCCGTCCCCACCTGGGCCAGCGGGTCCAATTCCTCGGCGTCCAAGCGCTGGTAATAGCGATTTTGACGGTCGCTGTCCTCCAGCCACTTCACACGGCGGAAGAGCTCCTGATCCCGGGGAGCTTCCTGCTCGGAGCGGGGCGGCTCCAGATCGATGATAGGGTTCTCCTGGGCGAGCTCCTGAACATAAGCCTCCAATTCCACTGTGCTCATCTGAAGGAGCGCGAGGCTCTGGAGCGTCTGCTGGGTGAGCTGTTGAGTCTGCCGTTGGACCAGTTCCATAAGGGACGCCTCCTTTTTCAGAGCTATTATAGCAAATATGCCGAGGGGAAACAAGATAGGCATAAGGCATGACGGGACCGTACAGAAGCATACACCACATAAAATTAAGAATATTTTTATTCTTTTTTATCTGAATGAGGTGCACCTCATGGAAGTATGCATCCAATGATGGTAGGATTCTGCTTACAGTATTGTCGAAATTTGGAGGGAAATGAAATGCATGCATATACCAAGCTGGTCAAAAAGTTTCTGAATGGGTACATGGCCGAGACACGGGAACAGCGGGGCATGTCTAAGGAAGAGATGTCGGAACGCCTGCGCATCGAGCCACGTTCCTATGCGGATCTGGAAAAGGAGCGCTACTGCCTGTCCGCACCGTCTCTGATGTTCTTCCTGCTCTTCTTGGAAAGTCCCGGGGTGGAGGAGCTGATACAGAAATTTCGTCAGACAGTGGAGCAGGCGGACCAAAATGGCACAGTATAGAACGGAGATCGGGACGGCGGAGGTATGTGACATGCTGTGCCGGCTGGGCGCCACGGCAAATTACAGGGGGTTCTCCTACACCGCCTATGCAGTGCTGCTCTGTGTCCAGCAGCAGGACCGGCTCCTGCTGGTCACCAAATGGCTCTATCCGGATGTAGCGAAGCGGTATGGGACAAACTGGAAGGCGGTGGAGCGGAACATCCGAACCGTGATCACCGTGGTGTGGGAGCAGAACCGTGCCATGCTGGAGGGACTGGCCCGCCGTCCGCTGCTTCAGCGCCCCTGCGCGGCGCAGTTCCTGTCCATCCTGTCCAACAGCCTCCTGTGCGAGCAGAGGGCGGGACCGGTGCAGAGCTGAAAAGGAACACAAAAAGAGGCAGAGCGGACCCGGGAGTGCATCCCGGAGTGCCGCGCTGCCTGTTCTGTTTTGGCCGGTGCCGTCCCACGACCCAGGGCGGGGGCAGGCGGAGATCTGGAGGGAGAGGAAGTTCAGATAACGCCCTTTTCCCGCCATGCGGAGATCTCCTCCGGTGTAAAGCCGAGGAACTGGTAGACCTCATCGTTGTGCTCGCCCAGCAGGGGAGCGCAGCCCCTCACATAGGGGTTCGTCTCTGACATCTTGACGGCCTGATTCGTGATCCTGACAGGACCCAGCTGGGGGTGGGTGACCTCTGTGTACATGCTTCGCTCATCCCTGAAATGGGGGTCATTGGCCACATCGGCCACTGTCATGACCGGCGCCGCCGCAATTTTGGCCTCTGCCAGCCGCTCCAGAAGCACGTTTTTTTCGAATTTTGAGGTCTCCTCCGCAATCATGGGGGCCAGCAGCACGCGGTTTTTGACGCGGTCCTCCACACGCTGGAACTCCGGTATGTCGATCCACTCGTCATGCCCCAGAATGTGGGCGAATTTCGGCCAGGCGCTGGCTTGTCCGGCGCTGATCATTACCTTTTCTTGGGATAGGTGTTTCCAGGGGCACTGGCCTCGAAAAAGTTTCCCAGCTGGTCTATGACGCCGGAGCGGAAATTTTCGATCAGAACACAGCGTTTCAAAATGATTGATTTGCGATACATGATGGCGTATGACGAAACTGCATTTTTCAATCCCCACGCAATGAAAACCCTGGACTGATGATTTACGCAAAATTAGAATAAGAATAGAAGGCCCGCCGCTGCGAATTTGTCGCAGCGGCGGGCCTTTTGCGGGGGAAAGGGCCCCGGAGGCGCTGGAAAGGAGCCGCCGGAGCCGGGCTCCAGCCAGATCAGGGGATTATCGTGCGCTGCGCAGGGCGTCCCGGACCAGGTCAGCATAGGTGCGCATGTCAGTGATCTGGATCCACCGCTCCAGACTGCCGCTCCAGCGGTAGGTGTGGCAGTTGGTGGCCTCCTGTACGTCTTCATAGTACCAGGCGTCCTCCGGGTTGTCCGGCCAGTGGATCATGTCGTCCAGCATGTGATCGGCGTCGGGGGCGCGGTCCAGCACCTCATTGATGAGGGCCATGACCTCAGCGCGGGTGATGCTCCGGTCGGGGCCGTAGGTGCCGTCGGGATAACCGGCGATCCAGCCCTCAGCGGCGGCGCGGTTGATGTACTCCCGGGCCCAGTGGCCGGAGATATCGCTGAACTTGTCCGGGCCGGAGTACCGGGCGTCGGAGAACTGGGCGGCCACCACAGCGAACTCGGCACGGGTGATGTAGGCGCCGGGGTCAAAGTCGCCGCCGGTGCGGCCGGTCATGATGCCGCCGTTGTTCAGGGTGGTGATGGAGTAGAAGGACCAGCGGCTGGACTCCACATCAGGGAAGGGGTTCCGCTCGGTAATGTAGTCCGCCCGGGACGCGTCGGTGAGCAGGCGGAAGAAGATGGTGGCCACTTCCTCACGGGTGATGGGGTCGTTGGGCTGGACGGTGCCGTCGGGGTAGCCGGAGACGTAGGCGAAGTGGTCCTCCTTGTTCAGCTGAGGTGTTCCGCCGGAGCCGCCGTGCCCGCGGTCGTCGTCATCGTCATCATCGTCATCATCCCGGTCGTCATCGTCATCCTCATCCTCCCAGAACAGGGCGAAGGGGGAGAAGGAGTCCACAGTGAAGCGGATGCCTTCATCCGTGGCCACCAGGGTGCCGTCCTCAGTGGAGTAGAGCTCCATGGTGTAGTTGCCTTGCTCCAGGTCGGTGTTGCTGTTGCGGTCCAGGCCCGCATAGTGGACCAGCTGGAACTCGCTGTTCCGATCCGTTCCATCGGGGTAGGGCCAGTAGAGGGTGATCTCCCCGTCGGTGGTGACATAGGCGTTGCCGTTGCTGGTGTCCACCAGGTCCAGGTAGCGCAGCTCCGCACTGTGGTCCTCGGTGATGGAGTTGAATCCATCCACCGCGCTGTTGTGCAGGGTATTGCCCTGGTCGGGGACGATGCTGTCCACCAGCAGATGCACAGCATCAGGATCAGCGACCTCCAGCCTGCTCTCATTGATGTAGAGAGCGGCGTCTGCGGGGATATGGGCGGTGATGCTGTTCACCTCATTGGTGGGGGGCTCATTGACCACAGGGGTGGTGGCGGTGTCGAGATCAGTCACGCCCCGGATGGTCAGCGTACCGGATCCCACCGCCGCGCTGTACTGCTCCGTGTCTGCGCCTACCGTAAGCTCGGCCTTGACCCGCTGCTGCTCCAGATCTCCGGCATAGATGGTCATGTCATACTGCCGGAACACGCTGTTCACCTGGACAGTAAAGTCGTCACTGGTCATGAAGGAATCAGGGTCGTCCTGATCGGTGAACTGGAGGCGGATGGGGACCTCGCCATTGGGGGTCTCAGCGGGCAGGATGCGGTAGATGTAGCGGTCATAGGCCATGCTGGTGTTGCCGGGATTGTTGTCGTACCGCTCCAGCTTCCAGATCCGCTGTTCTCCGCCGAAGTTGTAAGTAAAGGTCAGATATTTGGACAGGTCCACCACCTGCTGTCCATTTTCATTGGTGACAACATCGGCGGGATCTGCGTGTTCGATCAGCCACGCATTCAAATCACTGGGCAGGGTGATGTAGAAGCCTGGCACGGGCAGTCCGTTGTCGGTGGCGCCGATCTCGTTTCCGCTGCCGTTGACCACGCTCTCATAGCTGCTGCCGCCGGTGTAGATGGTGATATCGGCGGGCTGGATCATGATCTGCCGGGCGTCGGGGGTACCGTCGCCGTTCCGGTCATAGGCCCACACGGCGTAGACCGTGGCCACCGCCGGGATGTTGACTTCGGATACCAGAGTGGGCAGCTGTTCGCCCGCGTCATAGATCTTCTCATGGTTGTCGGTGGTGGTCCAGCCCAGGAAGAGGACCGCTGCACCCTCGGTGTCAGTATGGGTGGGGGCGGTGTAGTCATCTTCTTCCCCCAGTTCATAACCAGTCTGCTGGGCCAGGTCCGGGACTACGAATGTGGTCTCCCCGGCGATGCGGCCGCCGTTGGCGTCATAGGTCAGGGAGTAAGCGGTCACCGGCACCGGATCAGTCGTATCTGTAACTGCGTCCTCGATCTCATCTGCGGTCACGGCAGCGGTATTCGTCACGCCTGCCGCCACGTCTGTCTGCGCCGCGGTATAGGCATAGGTGATGATGACCTTGTCGCCCACTCCAATGCTGGAGATGGTGTAGCTGCTGTCGCTGAGGGTATGATCGATGTCCCCTACCCGGATCACCGTGCCGGCGCTCCACAAGGTGTCTTCGATCGTCACATCAGTCAGGGGCGCATTGCCGGTATTGCGCACTGTGATCGTGTAGTGGATCTGCTCTCCCACACGGACAGATGCCTCCTGAGCTGTTTTCTCCACCGTCATGGCGGGTGCCGCCGCAGTAAGTCTGTAGGTGTAGGTGGTGCTGGTCCCCGCCGTCAATGCCGCCCCGGCCACGGGGGACTCATCATCCCACGCGCCGCTCAGGATGTGCGCTGCATCAGGCTCAACTTTTGTGGTGTCAGGAATATTCGTCAAAGTCGGCGCGGGACTGACCTCGACCCATTTGTCAGAGGTCTCATCATATTCCGACAAATGATAGACCTGTTCAATTTCCGTGCTTCCGTTTGCCCAGGTGCCCCCCACGACCTGATAGATCACTTGGGCCTGGTACTGATCCGGGGTACCGTCGCCGCCATCTTCGCCGCCGACTTTGTCCACGGCGTAATACAGCTTCAGCGTCACGATATCTTCCGGCTTCTCAATTTTGGTCAGCGTACCGGTCGTATTGGAGAGCGCAGGGTCCAGACAGTACCCCTCATACACTTTTGGGGTGGCCGTTACCTCTGCCCCGATCGCCCCGGAGAAGCGCTCCGTCTCCGTCGCGGACACAGGATAAGTTCCATCGTCGTTTGCCTTGTAGTGCTCCACGACATACAGAACATTGCCGGGGACAATGGGGGTGGTGCTTTTGGCAAAGGTATAGGTGTACGTCACATCATCGGTCCCGGAAACTGTGGCAGGAGGCGTGGTATCCCAGCCGCCCTGCGTTCCGTCCGTGCCACCATAGCCAGCGTCCGGCTTCATTCCGGTGGGGGCTGTCAGGTAGGCGCTGCCGTTCATGTCCCACTTGCCGTCCTTCATCAGCGTCACATAGGTGACTTTGGCGGCGCTGGTGCCATCCTCCCAGGTCCCGTTTACCACCTGGAAGGTCACTTTCTTCTGGTACTTGTCCGGGACACCGTCGCCGCCGCCATTCTCGCCGCCGACTTCATCCAGGCTGTAAACCGCCGTGATCTCCACATTGCCGGTGAGCGTGCCGGAGGTCGCCCCCTTCACCGTGTCTTTGGCATAGCTCTGACCTTTATATGTGATCGAGTCAGGGATCTGGCCGCTCACATCATAGGGAGACCCCTTGGACATCTCTTCGCTGACATAAGAAGTTTGGATCTCCGTTTGATTCGCATCATCCATCACATACTTGACGGTCACCGTGTACTGGTCCTCACAGGCCACCTGGAACGTGACCGCCTCTTTGCTCCCGCTTTTCAGCTTCCAGCCGTTGTGATACACATAAGTGACTGTGGCCGTATCTTTCGCGGGGGTGTGAGTCGCACTGGTGGTCTCATTATACGCCGTCACGAAGCGCTCAGAGGAAATGGTGACCGTATATTCCAGATGGCGGTCCACCACCCGGGAGGATGTGGTATAATCCCCTGCCGTCAAGGTCATCGGCTGAGAACCTGCATGGCCCGCGGCCTGGTTGGTGCAGCTCACGGTGACTTTGATGCTGTTCAGAAATTCAGGCGTCCCGGCCTCCACCCACTTGGCGGTCAGGGTCAGATCGCTGCCGCGGATGACGACCTTTCCGCCTGCGTCCACCTTGGAGCCGTCCTCATATCCTGTTCCGGAAATGGTCCAGCCGTCGAAGACATAGCCCGTAGCCAGCGCGGCCTGGACCGCCTCGTCAGAAGGAATGGCGGCTTGGACTTCCTCATTGCGCTTCAGACCGGTCTGAGTTTCAGGAACATCGTACTCAGTCAGTGCCTCGCTTTGGTCGCCCCAATCATACTGGATCTGATAGGTGTTCTCATCTTCCTTTAACTCCAGCAGCAGATAGAAGGGATAAATGGTGTTCCCGCCTAGATAGCTGTTGCTCCAGTTGGCTTCACTAGGTTTTGAGGTGGGATAGTTTCGGCCTAAGCCGCCGACATTGCGCCAATGATCAAAATCATTTTCGTCAATGGAAACGTGCGTTACAGCGGAATAATCCCCGTTTTCGTCCGGCTCGATGGTGACAGCGTCACCATATTCGACCACACCGCACCCGGTATAGTTTCCGCACACCAGACGGTAGGAGGAGAGATAGTAGCCCTCCGCCACCCGGATGTCCAGGTCGCTGCGGATCAGCTGGCCCGCGTTGGCCGCCTCCGAATCATCCAGGGCATCCTGAGGGGATACTTCTTTCCCTGTATAAGTGACATCCTTCGCCCCGGCGGACACCGTTACCAGAGAGGGGTCCGTGATCTCTTCATTCCCCAATCCGTAATATTCGTCAAAGCTCCAATACACGGGCCACCAGTTGCGCCACTGGTCCCTCTGGTTATTCTCATCGGTCTTTTCCTCCAGCGTCCAGGTATAGGCCCACTGGTAGCAGGCATCACCATGCTGGTGCTCCTCCTTGCTGCAGGTCAATGTGTAACATCCGGTTTTGAGAGAACATTCGTGCCTGCACTCGGTGGGGCCTTCGGTTTTGTCAATTACTTGGTATCCCCATGCCCAATCTAGGATGCTGAAGGAGTGCCACGTGCACCCTGTATCGTCTTTATGGAACCCGAGCCTATTATAATGGTCCGGATTGTCCTCCTTCGTACACTTCACCCACTGTGTGGGATAGCAGTCGTCATTGTGCTCATGTACACAGTCATGGCTGTAGCAGCTGTCCAGAGAGTGGGCGTGTTCCTCCTCTTTGCAGGTAAGATCTCCCCGCTCAGCGTCGGGCCCTACCCACTCTGTCCCATCCGGAATGTTTTCCGGCGGCTTTTGATCGGGGTCGGTCGTTTCAAACGTATCTCCTATCTCATACTCTGACCCTCCCGGCGCCGCAAAGGCGGACACCGGAAGCAGGGACAGCACCATGCACAGGGTCAGCAATACGGCCAAGAATCGCTTTTTCATGTCATTTCTTTCCTCCTTAGTAGCTGATATTCATGCCAGCGCAATCGAGAGCTGGGGGGTGTGGTCACATCATCCCCACCCCCTTTCCGGCATCCCAGCCCACGGAGAACTGTTCCGCCTCCATCATCTGGTCGAAGGCCTGGACCACCAGCTGGTCCACACTGACCCGGATGGCATCCTGGGTCTCCTGCCACAGCCGGCGCAGACAGCGTGGGTTCCCTTTTTCCTCCGGCACCCGGGCGTCCCGGCACAGGGACCGGATCTCGCCCGTCACCTGGGTCCGCCGTATGGGCTGCCCGTTCCGGCTGCGGAACACCGGTCCTGCGGTGATGCCCTGCCGGGCCGCATAGCCCCGCAGCTCCTCCGCCAGCGGCGGCGGCAGACGCACGGGGCTGGGTCCCCGCCCGTCCAGCGCCTCCGCCGTCAGCCGGGGCAGCTCCCCCACCGACAGGCCCGTGCTTCCGAATACCTTCACCAGCAGGTAGAGCCGCTCCTTCTCCAGAACCCGGGCGGTGGACAGCAGACGCAGATACTCCCCGCGGGTCAGCTCCGGCCGCTCCCCCTCCGCCGGGGGCGGGAGGGCGGCGGTGGCCTGGAGTTCCCGGTGGCCCAGATAGGTCATCAGGCCGTTGGCCGCCGCCAGCCGCACATTGATAGTCCGGGGAAGATACCCCTGGTCCTCCAGCGTCTCCCGCCAACGGTCCAGTGTCCCGCGGCCTACCCGCTTGTCCGGCGGCAGCGACCGGTACAGCCCATAGATGCTCCGCCGGTACGCCGCCAGGGTGTCTGCGCTCCGGCCCTGCTGGCGCAGGGTGTCCAGATAGGCGTCCATGGCCTCCGGCGTGAGGCATACCTCTCCTGCCGGGGCCTCCTGTTCCATCACCAGTTCCATGCCGTTCTCCCCTCTCGCCCCCCAGTTGTAGGCAAAATCAATATTTTGCCGCGTTCTATCCCGGGGAAGGAGCTGTTCGGGCAGAAAAAAAGAGCGCCGGCGGCGCTCCTGAGGGAAAAAGGGCGTGAAGATTGAGCCGTATGAGCAATTTGGGCTCATATGGCTGGTCTTTGCGCAAATTTAGCAGCTCCAGCTTGAATTTTCCATCGGCCTGTGCTATAATCTACCAGAAATCTATGTAGCCTCCTGCGGCCTTTCCTGGTCGCTGGATGCAAAATATTGATTTTGTCTAGCGGACGAGGCGCAGGCGGTCCAGATCCCGGCGGTGCTGGGCACCGGTGGAGATGAGATAGATGCGGGTGGTCTCAATGCTGGAGTGCCCCAGGACATCGGCCAGCTTGGCCACGTCCCGGGTGGCCTGATAGAAGGTGCGCGCAAAGAGATGGCGCAGGTTGTGAGGGAAGACCTTGGTGGGGGCCACCCCGGCCCGGAGGCACAGGCGCTTCATCTCCGCCCAGATCTGCCGCCTGGACAGAGGCTTGCCGCTTTTGGTGAGGAAGATCTCGCCGGAAGCGGTTTTTTGCTGTCTGGCGTACTTGAGCAGCTTGCGGCACAGCTTGCCGGGGAGGAGGATGGTGCGGACCTTGCCCTTGAGGGCGATATCCGCCTGACCGGAACGGGCGGCCTCCACAGTGATATAGCGCATCTCGCTGACCCGGATGCCGGCGGCGCAGATGGTCTCCATGACCAGGGCCAGGCGGTCCCGGCCCAAGGTGCGGGCGGTGTCCAGCAGGCGCTGGTACTCCTGGCGGCTCAGCTCCCGCTCCTCGCTCTGAAAGAGTCTGCGCTGCACCCGCAGGGCGCGGACACGGCAGTCCTCCAGGCCGATGAAACGGAGAAAGGTGTTGAGGGCGGCCAGCATGGAGTTGATGGTGGCGGGGCGGTAGCCGGAGCGGACCAAGTGGGCCTTCCAGCCCGTGACTGCCTCCCGGTTCACCGGCGCCCCCGCCAGCCACTCCAGAAAGGCCCCTGCGTCCCGCAGGTACTTCTCCACTGTCCCCGCGCTCCGCTCCTCCTCCGCCAGCCTCCGGGCAAAGGCAGACAGATGTTCCTGGGGCACATGGTGATCTTTCATACAAAAACTCCCCTTTTCTTCCAGTGTGGTACTATTTTACCGGAAACGGGGGGCGTTTATCCGAAACCTAGGGGAAGAAAAGGAGGAAGGCTGTTCAATTTGCAGCCCAACCTCCGGCACCGGACACTCCTTTTTATATATAAGGTATGAAAATGCGGGGCGGGGGAGAAAAATCGTTGACTTGAATATCCTGGGAGGGTATGCTATACTCAACTTTGTATGAATCCACGGAGGGCCCGGGCCGCACAGCATACTGACAGGGGGAACTGCCGGTATGCTGTTCTGCATCGGGACAGGGGAGCCGGGGGCTCCGGCCCCGGCAGAAGGGGGAGGCAGCGTGCTGCGCCTGTTGTCCAATCAGAATTTTAACCCTACCCGCCTGATCGTGGTGAGCTTCGGGGCCATCATCCTGCTGGGGACTTTTCTGCTCCACCTGCCTATCTCCGCCCGGGACGGGCAGTTCACCCCCTGGCTGACCTGCCTGTTCACCGCCACCTCCGCCACCTGCGTCACTGGTCTGGTCCTGGTGGACAGCGCGCTCCACTGGACTCCCTTCGGTCAGGGGGTGATCCTGGCCATGATCCAGCTGGGCGGGCTGGGATTTGTCTCATTGATCAGCCTGATCCCTCTGCTGCTGCGGCGGCGCATCGGCCTGTCCCAGCGGCTGGCCATCGCCTCCGCATTTAATCTGAATGGGATGTCCGGGGTAGTGCGGGTGGTGCGCCACGCCCTCATGGGCACCTTTCTGCTGGAGGGCTGTGGTGCGATCCTGCTGGCTACTCGCTTCGTCCCTCTCTTCGGCTGGGGGCGGGGGCTGTGGTACTCCATCTTTCACAGCGTGTCCGCTTTCTGCAATGCCGGATTCGACCTGATGGGGGAGCACACCGGGGCCTTCTCCAGCCTTGCGGGCTTCCGGGAGGACCCGGTGGTGCTGGGCACCATCGGGTGCCTGATCGTGCTGGGCGGCCTGGGCTTTTTTGTTTGGGAGGACTGCCTGGAGCATCGGAGCTGGCGGCGGCTGTCCTTCTACTCGAGAATGGTGCTTGCCGTCACCGGGGCGCTGATCCTGGGGGGCTGGCTGTTCTTTCTGGGGGCAGAGTGGAACAATCTGGAGACCCTGGGTGGTATGACGGCGGGAGAGAAGGTGGGCAATGCCCTCTTTCAGTCGGTGACCCTGCGCACAGCAGGGTACAGCGTTCTGGACCAGGGGGCCCTGCGGGAAGGGGCGGCTGCCCTGTCCGTGGTGCTGATGCTGATCGGGGGCTCCTCCGGCTCCACCGCCGGCGGCATCAAGACGGCCACCGCCGGCGTGCTGCTGATCTCACTGTGGGCGGGCCTGCGGGGGAGAGACCAGGTGGTGCTCCGGCGGAGGACCATCCCCCAGGCCCGGGTGCTCAATGCCATGACCCTGACCCTGGTGGTGACCTGCCTGTTCCTGGCCGGGTCCATCGCCCTGACATTGGCGGACGGGGTCCCCTACCTGGCTGCCGCCTTCGAAGTGGCCTCGGCCATGGGGACCGTGGGGCTGACCATGGGGATCACCACCGGCTTGTCCCCGCTGAGCCAGGGAATCATCATCGCGATGATGTTCCTGGGCCGGGTGGGCGTGCTGTCCTTCTCCATTGCGTTCCTGATCCGGGACCGGGGAGAGAATAAGATCCGCTACCCCAGTGTGGATGTGATGATCGGCTGAAGGAGATGTCTATGAAAAGCTTTTTGGTGATCGGACTGGGCAGATTCGGCACATCGCTGGCCTGTGAGCTGTGTGCCCTGGGCCACGAAGTGATGGCGGTGGATCTGCGGGAGGAGCGGGTCCAGGAGGTGGCGGGCTCTGTGACCCACGCCGCCGCCGGAGATGCCCGGGACCCGGAGGTCCTCCGGGCCCTGGGAGCCAGGAACTTTGACTGTGCTGTGGTGTCCGCAGGGGACGACGTGGGCACCAGCGCCCTCATCGTCCTCAACCTGAAGGAGCTGGGAGTGCCCCAGGTGGTGGGCAAGGCCCGCAGCGCCGTCCACCACCGGGTGCTGGAGAAGATCGGCGCCGACCGGGTGGTCTTTCCGGAGCAGGAGATGGCCCTGCGCCTGGCCCGGAACCTGGCCAACGGGGACATCCTCAACTTTATCGAGCTGTCGGAGGAGTACTCCATCATGGAGTGCCGCTGTCCCCGCCAGTGGCAGGGGAAGAGCATCCGGGAACTGGACGTGCGGGCCAGACACCGCCTGAACATCATCGCTATCCGCCGGGGGGGCGGCATGACCATCTCCCCCGGAGGTGAGTACGCCCTTCAGGAGGAGGACGAGCTGGTGGTGCTGGGACGGAACGAGGATATCAGAGAGGTGGAGCGGCTGTGAGAGAGGAGTGGATCACCAGCCGGAAGAACCCTCTCCTGGTCCAGATCCGCCGCCTGGCCTCCAGCCGCGGCGCCCGGCGCTCAGCGGGGATGTTCCTGGGGGACGGCGTCAAGCTGCTGGAGGAGGCCCTGAAGTGGGGAGCGCCCCTGGAGACGGTGGTGTACTCGGAGGGGCTGGACGGGCCGGAGCTCCCGCCGGAGGTGCGGACGGTCCGGGTGCCGGAGGATGTGATGGCCTCCATCTCCCCCATGGAGTCCCCCCAGGGGGCGCTGTTCCTGTGCCGGATGTGGGACACCGCCCCGCCGCCCCGCCTGGAGGGCGGGCGCTATCTGGTGCTGGACGGTCTCCAGGACCCGGGGAACGTAGGCACTATCTGGCGCACCGCCGATGCCCTGGAGGCGGACGGCCTGCTCCTGGTCCACGGATGTGCGGACCCCTTCGGCCCCAAGGTGGTGCGGGCCACCATGGGGGCCTGTTTCCGGCTCCCGGTGTGGGAGACCGGCCCGGAGAGGCTGGCGGGCCTGCTGGAGCGGTCAGGACTGGCGCTGTACGCCACCGCCCTGCGGGAGGATACGGAGGATATCAAAACGGCGGACCTGAGCCGGTCCGCCGTGGTGATCGGGAGCGAGGGGCGCGGGGTCTCGCCGGAACTGCTCGCTATGAGCCAGCGGGCCCTGAAGATCCCTATGCGGGAGCGGTGTGAGTCCCTGAACGCCGCCGCGGCCGCCGCGGTGGTGCTCTGGGAAATGGGCCGCTAATCCCGGCGGGGCCGGTGTCCTGCGTCCAGCTTTCGGTAGGCCCGCTGGATGATGACCAGTGAGACGGCCAGACACAGGGCGAACAGGGCATAGGCCGGAACATAGCTGTGGAAGCGGTCGGCCAGCAGGCCCGGGATGGGGCCGAAGAGGAGCATCCCCAGAGCGTAGGACACAGTGAGGGAGCGCACCGCACCCTCGTACTGGGCGTCCCCGAACAGGTCGGCAGACCAGATGGCAAAGGTCACCGCCGAGATGGGCAGGCCCAGGCCGAACAGGGTCATGGCCGCAAAAGCGGGGAGCATCCCGCCCAGGTGGGCCAGACAGCACAGGAGCAGTCCGGCCAGAAAGACCAAATGGACGTACCAGTTGCCCGCCCGGCTACCAAAGCGGTCATAGATCTGGCCGCAGAGGATCTTGGATACGCAGATGACCAGCCCCAGGTAAGAGATGAGCAGAGCGGCGGAGGCGCTGTCATAGCCGGCGGTGGTGTAGAGCACCGTGAGGTGGGAGAAACCGGGCCCGCCGGGGCCGCCGATGAGAAAGACAGCCAGCAGCAGGGACAGCCGGAGGGCGGGGGTCATGCCCGCCGGCGCGGGGCTGGCTCTTATACACATCCAGGTGGGTCTCAGAGACAGCCTGGGGGGCGGAGGCGTCCCNAGCGTGGGGACAAAGATGGTGGACACGCCGCTGCCCGCGGCGGCCAGCCCCAGAGCCAGGCCCCGCCGGTCCCGGAACCAGTGGCCCACCGCCAGGGAGAGGGGGACCATGCCGCCGTAGCCGTAGGCCAGACCGGTGAGGGCCCCCGCGGCACAGTAGAGGGGGAAACTGTCGGCCAGGCCGAAGCAGAAGCAGGACAGGGCCAGCAGCACTACCCCCAGGGTCATCACCAGACGCAGTCCGATCCGGGCGCACAGCTGATTCACTGTCAGCATGGCGGCCAGGGTGAAGAGGCTGCGCGTGGTGGTGATCCAGGAGCCCTGGGCGTTGGAAAAGCCGTTGAGCTGGATGATGTAGGGCTGATACACGGAGAACACGTTGATGCCCATCCCCATGACCGCGAACAGGGACAGGGCGCCGCCCAGACAGATGATCCAGGCGTAATGGGGCCGCCGAAGGGAGACCATGGGAACAGCACCTCCTTATTCCTATCTCCTACCATACAGGAGGCGGGGACGTTTGTAAAGGGGGATTTTACCGGAGGAGCGGGACGGAGGGAAGAAAATTGGCGACGCTGAAATACTGGCTGTGGCTCACCGGTCGCAGGGGGCTGGGGAATGCCGGCGCCCTGCGGGTGCTGGACCACTTTGTCACCCCGGAGCGGGCCTTCTACGCCGACCCGGAGGAGTACGCCCTGGTGGAGGACCTGACCCCGGCGGCCCGGCGCGCCCTGCTGGACAAGGACACCGGCGGGGCGGGGGGCGCCCTGGTGGGGTGGGGCCGCCCCGGCCTCCCGGTCCTGACCCCCCCCGCCCCCGCCCCCCCCGCCACGCNCCCCTCAGCCCGGCGGCGGCCGCCGCCCGGCTGGAGACAGCGGCCTGTCCGGCCCCTGCCCCGGCGGAGCGGGAGGAGGCACCGGCGGCACCCGGGCGGGAGCGCATCCCCGCCGCGGAGCAGCGGGACCGCTTTACCGACGACGAGCTGGCGCTGATCGCCGCCTTGGGCGGCCGGCGCCGCTCCGCCGACGAGCTGGTGGAGGCCGCACAGATCCCGGCCCGCCGGGTGCTCTCTGCCCTGACCATGCTCCAGGTGCAGGGGGCGGTGGAAGAGGGGCCGGACCGCCGCTTCTCCGCCCTGGTGGAGCTGGAGGAATAGACTCTTGACAGACGCGCGCGGGGACGCTCCGCAGCTGCGTTTTGACTTATACTTTTTTCTTATCTTCGATTTTGGAGGTTATTTGATGGCAGCAAAGACCGATTTGGTGATCGTAGAGTCTCCGTCCAAGGCCAAGACCATTGGGAAGTACCTGGGGCCGGGCTATGAGGTGAAGGCGTCCATGGGCCACGTCCGGGACCTGCCTAAGAGCAAGATCGGCGTGGACATCGAGGGAGGCTTTGTCCCCCAGTACCAGCCCATCAAGGGCAAAGAGGACGTGATCAGCGACCTGAAGAAGGCAGCCAAGAAGAGCGGCCGGGTCTATCTGGCCACCGACCCGGACCGGGAGGGGGAGGCCATCTCCTGGCATCTGAAGGAGCTGCTGGATATCCCGGACGACAAGACCTATCGGGTCACCTTCAACGAGATTACCAAGAAGGTGGTCAACGACTCTATTGCCGCCCCCCGGGCCATCGACCAGAACCTGGTGGACGCCCAGCAGGCACGGCGCATCCTGGACCGCATCGTGGGCTATGAACTCTCCCCCCTGCTGTGGCGGAAGATCCGGCGGGGCCTGTCCGCCGGGCGGGTCCAGTCGGTGGCCACCCGGCTGGTGGCGGAGCGGGAGGAGGAGATCCGGGTCTTTGTCCCCCAGGAGTACTGGACCATCGAGGCGGAGCTGGAGCGGGTGCGCCCCAATCTGGGGGGCTTCAAGGCCCAGTTCTACGGCCGGGAGAAGAAGATGGAGCTCCGCAGCCGGGAGGAGGCGGAGGAGGTGGTCCGGGCGGTGTCCGCCGCCCCCTTCTCCGTGACCAGGGTGAAGCGGCAGGACAAGCTGCGCAATCCGGCGCCCCCCTTCACGACCTCCACCCTCCAGCAGGAGGCCAGCCGCAAGCTGAACATGACCCCCGCCCGCACCATGTCCATCGCCCAGCAGCTCTATGAGGGCGTGGACATCACCGGGGAGGGCACTGTGGGCCTGATCACCTATATGCGTACTGACTCTCTGCGCCTGTCCGAGGAGGCCATCGCCGCCGCCAAGGGCTTTATCGAGAGCCGCTACGGCAAGGAGTACTACCCCGCCCAGGCCCGACGCTACAAGACCAAGGGCAATGCCCAGGACGCCCACGAGGCCATCCGTCCCTCCGACGTGACCCTCACCCCGGAGGACGTGAAGAAGGACCTGACCTCGGAGCAGTACCGCCTCTACCGGCTGATCTGGGGCCGGTTCCTGGCCTGCCAGATGGCAAGCGCGGTCTATGACAGCGTATCCATCGAGGCCCAGTCCGCCGGCTACACCTTCCGGGCCAGCCACTCGGAGCTGAAATTCTCCGGCTTTACCGCCGTGTATGAGGAGGGCCGGGACGAGGACGACGAGGCACCCCAGTCCCCCCTCCCCGACCTGCGGGAGGGGGAGCCGCTGGACCGGAAGGGGCTGAAGCAGGACCAGCACTTCACCCAGCCCCCCACCCGGTACACCGAGGCCACCCTCATCAAGGCTCTGGAAGAGAAGGGGATCGGACGCCCCTCCACCTACGCCCCCACCATCTCCACCATCCTGAACCGGGAGTACGTGGTGAAGGAGGGGAAGTACCTCCGCACCACCCCTCTGGGCGAGGTGGTCACCGGCCTGATGAAGGACAAATTCAACGATATCGTGGACTACGCCTTCACCGCCCAGATGGAGGAGCGGCTGGACAAGGTGGAGGAGGGAGAGGCCAACTGGAAGAAGGTGCTCTCTGACTTCTACGGCGGCTTTGAGGCAGAGCTCCACCAGGCGGAGCAGGACCTGGACGGGGAGCGCATCAAGGTGCCAGACGAGGTTTCGGAGGAGATCTGTCCCCAGTGCGGGCGGAACCTGGTCATCAAGTCCGGCCGGTTCGGCCGCTTCCTGGCCTGTCCCGGCTGGCCGGAGTGCGACTTCACCATGCCGCTGGTGGTGGAGATGCCGGGCAAGTGCCCCAAGTGCGGAGGGCGTCTGTTCAAGCGCACGGGCAAGAGCAAAAAGACCAACAAGCAGTACACCTATTACTGCTGTGAGCACCTCAACAGCAAGGACGAGTCCAAGCGATGCGACTTCATGACCTGGGACGTCCCGGTGAAGGACAACTGTCCCGTCTGCGGCTGGACCATGTTCAAGAAGGCGGGCCGGGGGGCGAAAAAGCCCTTCTGCATCAACGAGGCATGCTCCAACTTCACCCCGGAGGAGAAGCGGGGCGGCTGGCGGAAAAAGACGGAGGAGAGCGGGGAGGAGGCCCCTGCCCAGGAGGCGGCGGAGGAGGGCAAGACCGCCGAGAAGAAGGCTCCGGCCGCCAAAAAGACCACCGCGAAGGCGGCGGCCAAGAAGCCTGCCGCCAAAGCCGCGGCCTCAAAAAAGGCATCCGCGGCGAAAAAGCCCACGGCTAAGAAGACCGCCGGGAAAAAGACCGCCGCCAAGAAGACGGAGGAGGGATGACCGGCGGGGGCTGAACGCTCAGGCGGTCAGCCTTCCGTTCAGCTCCCGGCACAGGTCCACGGTGGCCAGGAACATGGCCTCCAGCAGGCAGGAGTTCTCCTGAAAGGCGGCCTTTTCATAGCGGTCGAACAGGGTGCGCCCCTCTTCATCCAGATGATCGAGGATCTCCAGGGACCAGGTATCCCGCCGGGTGCTGCTGATCCGGTAATCGGAGTCCACAGCCAGGTAATTTTGAAGGGTAACTTTGTTGATGTACTCAAAGAGAGCTTCCATAAGATCGGTCATTGTGATCAACTCCAAACACGAATAATTTATACATGTTATAACACGTATAGATTATTCGTGTCAAGAGGAAGTAAAGAGATGTATGGAGAACGATTAAAATTTTTGAGAAAAGAACGGAAGATTCCGCAGAAAGACCTTGCGGAGCTGCTGGGGATCAGCATCCGTGGATATCAGTTCTACGAGAGCGAGAACAATGAGCCCAATATTGCCGCATTGGTGACATTGGCGGATTTTTACGGGGTGACCATCGACTTTCTGGTTGGGCGCACGGACGAGGAAACATAACGGTACTGCGTATAGGGCGCAGCGGCCCGGCACACCGCTGCCCAAAGCCTTTCCCCTCGGGAAAGAGGTGCCCGACGGATGCCGCATCCCCCCAAAAGCCTTCCCCCTCCTGGGGGGAAGGTGTCGCGGCGTATGCCGCGACGGATGAGAGGGCGGTCCTCCGCCCGCCTCTGGCCGCAGGGCGGAACCCCCAAAACACTTCATCGCCGCCCTCTGGCAGGGCGGGCGGATCTCGAGGAGGAGAGCTATGGAACCAGTGAAGATCATCGGCGCCGGTCTGGCGGGCTGCGAGGCGGCCTGGCAGCTGGCCCAGCGGGGCATCCCGGTGGAGCTGCACGAGATGAAGCCGGAGAAGATGACCCCCGCCCACCACAGCCCGGAGTTTGCGGAGCTGGTGTGCTCCAACTCCCTGCGCTCCGACCAGCTGGAGAACGCGGTGGGACTGCTGAAGGAGGAGCTGCGCCGCTGCGGCTCTCTCATCATGTCCTGTGCGGATGCCCACCGGGTGGAGGCGGGGGGCGCCCTGGCGGTGGACCGCCGCGCCTTCTCACAGGCAGTGACCCAGGCCATCCGCTCCCACCCCGCCGTCCCCGTGGGGGAGGGGGGGGGAGGGNTCGCCGCCGGCCCGCTGGCCTCCGACGCCCTGACGGAGGAGATCTCCCGCCTGTTCCCGGACAGCCGCTACCTGAATTTCTTCGACGCGGCGGCCCCCCTGGTCACCTTTGAGAGCGTGAATATGGAGCGGGCCTGGTTTGCCTCCCGGTACGACCGGGGGACACCGGATTACATCAACTGTCCCATGGAGGAGGAGGAGTACCAGGCCTTCTGGGAGGCCCTCACCACCGCCCAGGAGGCGGAGGTCCACGGCTTTGAGGACTCCGGCGTCTTTGAGGGGTGCATGCCTGTGGAGGTAATGGCCCGCCGGGGGCGGGACACCCTGTGTTACGGCCCGCTGAAGCCGGTGGGCCTGAAGGACCCCAGGACGGGGCGGGAGCCCTTTGCGGTGGTCCAGCTCCGCCGGGACAACGCTCAGGGCTCCATCTATAATATCGTGGGCTTCCAGACCCACCTGAAATGGCCGGAGCAGAAGCGGGTGTTCTCCATGATCCCCGGGCTGGAGCGGGCGGAGTTCGTCCGCTATGGGGTGATGCACCGGAACACCTATCTGGACTCCCCCCGCCTGCTGGACCGGTACTACCGGGTGCGGGGGCAGGAGCGGATCATGTTCGCGGGACAGATCACCGGCGTGGAGGGATATGTGGAGTCCACCGCCTCCGGCGCGCTGGCGGCTATGGAGCTGGCCCGGCGGCTGGAGGGGAAGGAGCCCATCAATTTCCCCCGGGAGACCGCCATGGGCGCAATGGCCCTTTACATCAGCGACCAGAGTGTGGTAAACTTTCAACCGATGAATGTGAATTTCGGCCTGATCCCGCCCCTGGGCTACCGGGTCAAGGGCAAGCGCAACAAGAACGCCGAGCTGTCCAAGCGGGCGCTGGAGGCGCTGGGGGAGCTGGAGCTCTCCTGACGGGACCGCTTGAGACCTCGGGACGGGACCGGAGCTGAGGAAGAGGCCGGTTCAGACCTTTCCGTCCCCTAGGGCCAGCCGAAGTCCCAGACGGAGGCCGTGGGCGAAGGAGACCAAATCGCTCTGGTCAGTGAAACGTAGGACGGCGTCCCAGAGAAGGTCTCGGGCCTCTGGGTCACGGATGACCTCCAGGCGGTCCAGACAGCTGGAGAGGGCCTGACGGCGGCGCTCATACTCTGGGTCGTCCTCATACATCAGCCGCCCAGAGTCTACCTCGGAAAAATAGAGTTCTTGGAGCTGGACTTCCATTGCAACATCACCACACTAAAAGGATGTATTCAATATATATTCTTTTAGTGTGGTTGTCAAGGGGGAAATATGTTTCATAAAGATCTATATGGGCTCCGCTTGAAAAAATTGAGAAATCTGTCTGGGGAGAGACAGGCAGATTTGGCGGCAGTTTTGGGCGTGAAGCCCAATCAGATCATGGAAATGGAGAACGGGCGAAAGACCACCACATTGGAAAAGCTGGCTCTGATTTGTCGGCATTACAACGTCTCGGCGGACTATCTGCTGGGGCTGACCGACGAGCCCAGGCCGCTGGTACAGCAAGAGAAAGAAGGTTAATGGAATGAAGATCATAGTGGACGCCATGGGAGGAGACAACGCGCCCCAGGCTCCGGTGATGGGGGCCGTCCAGGCCAACCGGGAGTATGGTGTGGATATCATCCTGGTGGGGCGGGGGGAGGCCATCCTGAAGGTGCTGGAGGAAAACGGCATCCAGGAGCTGCCCGCCGGCGTGGAGATCGCCCACGCCAGCGAGGTGGTGGAGATGTGCGACAACCCGGCCACCGCCTTCCGGGAGAAGAAGGACTCCTCCCTGACAGTGGGGCTCAACCTGCTCAAGGACGGCAGCGGGGACGCCTTTGTCTCCGCCGGCTCCACCGGCGCCCTGCTGGCCGCCGCCACCCTGCTGGTCAAGCGCATCCGGGGCATCCGCCGGGCCGCCCTGGCCCCTGTGGTGCCCACGGGGAACGGCGGCGCGGTGCTCATCGACTGCGGCGCCAACGCCGAGTGTCCCCCTGAGTATCTGATGCAGTTCGCCTATATGGGCTCCTACTACGCCGAGCACGTGCTGGGCCGCCCGGAGCCCCGGGTGGGCCTGCTGAACATCGGCGTGGAGCCCTCCAAGGGCACTGAGCTGCAGCGCACCGTCTACCCCATGCTCCAGAAGGCTGACCAGGAGGGCCGCATCCGCTTTGTGGGCAACATTGAGGCCCGGGAGGCCGTGGAGGGCAGCGTGGACGTCATCGTGGCCGACGGCTACTCCGGAAATATCTTCCTCAAGACCATGGAGGGCACCGGTCTCTTCCTGGCCCGGGAGATCAAGAAGATATTCAAGCAGAACCTGCTGACCAAGCTGGCGGCGGTGATGGTCTCCGGCGGGCTCAAGCGGTTCAAGAAGCTGATGGATTCCAGCGAGGTGGGCGGCACCGCTCTGGTGGGCATCTCCAAGACCGTCATCAAGGCCCACGGCTCCTCCAACGCCTACGCCTTCCAGAACGCCATCCGCCAGGCCAGCCAGTCCGTCTCCTCCGGTCTGATCGAGAACATCACCGCCAACATCGACCTGATGCGTCTGGACGCGCCGGAAAAGGAATGACGTTTTTCGAAAAAATGGAAACTCCCTATTGACAGCCACCCTGTTTGTGCATATAGTAGGGACAGAAAAAGTGCTGGAGCACAGCAAAAGGAGCAGGCTAGTTATGATTTTTGAAAAGCTGAGTGCACTGATCGCCGAGCAGTTCAACGTGGACCCCGACACCATCACCATGGACACCTCCTTTGAGGACGACCTGAACGCGGATTCCGTGGACATCGTGGATCTCTCCATGGCCCTGGAGGAGGAATTCGGCATTGAGGAGCTGGGGGAGGCGGAGGCTACCTCCATCACCACCGTGGGCGACCTGGTCCGCCTGATCCAGAGCAAGATCGACTAAAGGCACAAAAGACAAGATTCAAAGCTCCGCCGGAGAGGCGGAGCTTTGCCTTAGCGGGACCAAGACCGGCGCGGGCCAGCCCCGCGCCCCGGGAGGAGACACAGGAACATGACCACATTAGAGGAAAAGCTGGGCTACACCTTTCAGAGCCCGGAACTGCTGGAAAACGCGCTGACCCACAGCTCCTGCGCCAACGAGAGCCGGGGAAAGCTGCAGAGCAACGAACGGCTGGAATTTCTGGGCGACTCCATTCTGGGGATGGTGGTGGCAGACCACCTGTACCGGAACCACCCGGACCTGCCGGAGGGGGAGCTGACCCGCACCCGCTCCGCCCTGGTGTGCGAGGAGAGCCTGGTGGAGGTGGCCCAGGCCCTGGGGCTGGGAGAGTATCTGAAGCTGGGCAAGGGGGAGGAGGCCGGCGGCGGCCGCCACCGGCCCTCCATCCAGGCAGACGCCGTAGAGGCGGTGCTGGCTGCGGTCTATCTGGACGGCGGCATCGGCTCGGCCCGGAAGATCATACAGAAATTCATCCTCAGCCGGGAGGTGGCCGGCCTGACCAAGCCCCGGGACTATAAGACCGCCCTCCAGGAGCTGGTCCAGCGGGAGAGCGGGCAGGTGCTGGCCTACCAGCTGGTGGGCGAGGAGGGTCCGGACCACGACAAGCGCTTTTTTGTGGAGGTGGACCTGAACGGCACCCCGGTGGGCAGCGGGCAGGGCCGCAGCAAAAAGGAGGCCGAGCAGATGGCCGCCAAGGCGGCTATCGGGAAGCTGGGCGGCTGAAGCGGCCGCTCCCCGGAAAAGTGAAGCCCCGCCCGGCTCGGGCGTCAGGGACCGCCCCGGCCGCAGGCCGGGGCGGTTTTTACGTGCTCCCCAACGCCTTCCCATTGGGGGGAAGGTGTCACGGCGCAGGCCGTGACGGATGAGGGGGCGTCCTTCCGTACGGCAAAAATCCACAGGATAGGCGGGGCATGCTCTTCTTGCTCCGGACTCCGGGGCGGAGTCCCCTGGGAAGGGCACGGAAATATATCCTGTCCCGCTCTCGACGGGGAAATAAAAATTTTTTCAAAAAACCATTGACAAACGTGGTTAGCATATGCTAATATAAACGCGGTTAGAGGAAACTATCTGGCCGGGATTCTCCTCACACCTCCCTGCTTTCTTCCCCACACTTGTTCCGGCCTGAATCCTCCAGCCACCAGAATCCCCGAATGGACAGGCATCCCGTTTGGGAAACAGCCCACAGCCGCGATCACACGCGCGGCTGTGGGCCTCCTCCTTTTTGGGGGGAGGGGCAACTGGGATGTTGACGGGGGCGCCTGGGCATGATATAGTGGAAAAAAACAGGCGGGATCTTTGCCATGGAACAGATCCTGTTCCGCAGGGAGGGGCACCTTTGAACAAAAATCTGCTGAGAAGCATCCTTTTGATCATCACCTACTCGGTGGTGCTGGTGCTGGTACTGGTGAAGATCGACCTGATATGGGCCGTGGCGGCTCAGATCCTGGGGGCGCTGAAGCCCCTGTTCCTCGGGTTCGCCATCGCATTCGTGCTCAACCGGCCCTGCACCTTCTTTTTCCAACTGTACCACGGGGGGCTGGCGGGGCGGAAGCTGGACCGCTTCAGCCGTCCGCTGGCAGTGCTGTCCGCCTATGTGGCTCTGGTGGTGGTGGTCACCGCCCTGTTCTCCTTTGTGCTCCCCCAGGTGGCGGACAGCATCCGTCTGTTCGTCAGCAGTCTGTCCGGCTATATGGCCAACCTCCAGGCCCTGGCGGACGAGGTGTTCGCTCTGTTCGACCGGGAGGGCGTGGATTTCTCCAGCCTGAACGAATATCTGCGGCGGGTGCTGGAGGGGGTGCTGAACACAGCCACCAACGCGGCCTCCCATGTGCTGGTCATCACCAGCGGGGTCATCTCCATGGGGGTGACGCTGGTGCTGGCCATCGTGTTCTCCGTCTACATGCTCTCCGGGCGGGAGAAGCTGCTCTCGCAGTGCCGCCGGGTGATGCGGGCCTACCTGCCCGGCTCCTGGGCGGACCGGGTGCAGAGCGTGGTCCAGCTCTCCGCGGACACCTTCACCAATTTTGTCTCGGGCCAGCTCACCGAGGCCTGCATCCTGGGGGTGCTGTGCGCCCTGGGGATGCTGTTCATCCAGTCCGACTACGCCGCCCTGGTGGGGGTGATC
Source organism: Clostridium phoceensis (assembly GCF_001244495.1). Taxonomy (NCBI): domain Bacteria; kingdom Bacillati; phylum Bacillota; class Clostridia; order Eubacteriales; family Clostridiaceae; genus Clostridium; species Clostridium phoceensis. Next base: position 1,609,472 of record NZ_LN866274.1, read on the forward strand.
GTGGGCACCACGGCCCTGATCCCGGTGATGGGGGCTTATATCGGGGCGGTTCTGCCCGCCTTTCTGCTGCTGATGGTGGACCCGTGGCGTGCATTGGCGTTTCTGGTATTCCTGGGCATCCTCCAGCAGATCGAGGGCAATGTGATCTATCCCAGAGTGGTGGGCACCTCCATCGGCCTGCCCGGTATCTGGGTGCTGGCTGCGGTGACGGTGGGCGGCGGCCTGTTCGGCCTGCTGGGCGTGCTGCTCAGCGTGCCGGCGGCGTCGGTGCTGTACACCCTGTTGAAGCGGGATGTGCACCGCCGGCTGGAGGAGAAAATGCCCGCCCCGGAGCAGGCAGAAGAGGGAACAGAATAGGCACAGGGGCCGGCGGGATCTCCGCCGGCCCCTTCTGACTTGCGGCTGCCCGGCCTCCGGGGTGGTCCTCCCCTCCCGGCCCGGTGCCGGGATGCGGTCCGATGGGACATGGGTCCCCCTGAGCGAGAAATCGAGCCACAGGGACGCAGGCCGAAAAGTTCTTTCAGATTTTGAAAAAAGAATACCCAAGCGCAAAGATTTATGGTATGATGACAAAAGGGTGATTTTCCAGCCGGCAGAGCCGGCCGAGAGGAGGGAACGGCACATGAGAAGACATATCGGGCTGGCGCTGCTGACGGCGGCGCTGTCTGTCCTGCTGACCGGCTGCCTGTTCCGCTCCACAGAGGATCTGTACGCCCTTCCGGAGCGCTTTCCAGGCTATGAGGACCTGACCGGCAAGCGCAGTGAGATCCAGGCCGGCCTGGAGATGGAGTATGGGACCACGGTGGAGACTGCGGTCATCTACTCCGGCGACAACACCTCTGTGATCCAGTTTCAGGATATGGACGGCGACGGCTCCCAGGAGACTGCGGTCATCTCCTTCCGCATCCCGGGGGCGGAGCGCTCCCTGCGGGTCTATTTCCTCACCACCCAGGGAGACACCGAGCGCTATGAGATCAGCGCGGTGGTGGAGGGGGACGGCACCGGAATCAACGCCATCGATTATGTGGAGCTCAGCGGCAGCGGCAAAAAGGAAGTGGTGGTCAGCTGGCGCACCATCGAGGGCGTCAACCAGCTGGGCGTCTACTCCCTGGACGAGCTGGAGAGCAATGAGACCGTTCCGGTGGCCTCCCAGCTCCTGATGACCGGATACAGCGGATACAGCCTGCTGGACATCGACCGGGATACCCGGACGGAGCTGGCGGTGATCCGCCTGGACCCGGCGGGCGTGGACAGCACGGTGGAGGTCTACGGCTGGCAGAATGGGATGCTGGATCGGCTGGGGACCGCCCGGCTCTCCGCCGGCATCACGGCCCTGGCCTCCAACGGCGTGCGGATCAACTACCTCACCGGGGTGATCCCCGCCCTCTATATCACCAGCACCCTGACGGACGGAGGACAGGCCACTGACATCGTGGCCATGCGGGACGGCTCGCTGGTCAACCTGACCATGAACCAGGAGACAGGCGTGAGCGTGGAGACCATCCGGGGCTATGGTGATATCCGCCCTATGGATGTGAACAGCGACACCATCCTGGAGATGCCCCGCCCCCACCTGCTGCCCACCTACGGGGAGAACTTGTCCAGCGACTTCTGGCTCATCGACTGGAGCCAGTACGACGTGGGGGGGAGGGCGGCCCCAGTCTTTACCACTTATCACAATATGTCCGATCAGTGGTATCTGATCATCCCAGAGGAGTGGGTGGACCAGATCACCATCTCCCGAAGCGACAGCAGCGGCATACGTGCGGTCATCTTCTCCCTCTGGAACGGGCAGAAGAAGGCTCCCACCCCGTTTTTGGCCATCTACAAGCTGACCGGCATCAACAGCAGCAGTCAGGCCGCCAAGGAGGGGCGCTTTATTCTGGCGGAGGACGGCGACGCCATCTATGCGGCAGAATTTTTTGAGAGCGGCTGGAACTGCGGATTGGATGAGGCCGGCGTGCGGGACAGCTTCCGCCTGATCCTGAGCAACTGGGCCGGAGACTGACCGGAGCGATCCACAGGAGGAACGGAAATGAAAAAGATCCTGGTGTTGGAGGACGAAGAGAATATCCGCAGCTTTGTGGTCATCAACCTGAAGCGGGCGGGCTACGAGACTGTGGAGGCGGGCACCGGAGAGGAGGCCCTGGCCCAGCTGAAGCAGAACCCTGGCATCAGGGTGGCCCTGCTGGACATCATGCTGCCCGATATCGACGGCTTTGAGGTGTGCCGGCGCATCCGGGCCATGGACAATAAGATCGGGATCATCATGCTGACGGCCCGGACCCAGGAGATGGACAAGGTGACCGGCCTGATGACCGGGGCGGACGACTATGTGACTAAGCCTTTCTCCCCGGCGGAGCTCACCGCCCGGGTGGATGCCCTGTTCCGCCGCACTGGAGGGGATGAGGAGCTGGAGGCAGATGACGAGGTGGTCCAGCCCCCCTTCCGGCTGAATACCCGCAACCGGACCCTGGAGAAAAACGGACAGCGGGTGAAGCTGACTCAGGTGGAGTACGGCATCGTGAAGCTGTTCATGGAGAACCCGGGCAAGGCACTGTCCCGGGAAGAGATCCTGGACGCGGTGTGGGGGCGGGACTACTTTGGAGAGCTGAAGATCGTGGATGTGAACATCCGCCGCCTCCGCATCAAGATAGAGGACGACGCCACGAACCCGGTTTATATCACCACCGTGTGGGGATATGGGTACAAGTGGGGCGGATAAAGCGAAGAAAACAGCGGGGATAGGCCCCTGAACGGAGAGGAGGGATACGGTGGCGAAGAAGACAGTGATCCAGGACCGGGTGAAGATCCGGGGCATCCGGAAGCGCTGGCTGGTGAACAGCATGGGCGTGGTGACCCTGATCCTGCTGCTGGCCATGGGAACGCTTACCTTGTCCCTGTGGGCGTACTATGAGGGGTCCATGCGGGACAACCTCTCCTCCCGGGCCTCTGACACGGCCCGGAGCTTCAGCGTCTACACCCGGCGGGAGTACCGGACGGCAGCCCAGGACTATGTAGCAAAATTTCCCGATAAGCAGAAGTTGGAGGTGCAGTTCATCGAGACAGACGGTTCGCTGCTGTGTACCAGCTACGGCCTGACCACCTCGGGCACGATGCCGGGGACGCCGGACATCACCGGCGCCATGGAGAGCGGCGATGTGAAGCCTTGGACGGGACAGGACCCCCAGACAGGGGAGCGGATCATGGCCGTGTCCGCCCCGATCATCTACCAGGGGACCACAGTGGGCGTGATCCGGTTCGTCACCTCTATGGCGGCGGTGGACCGGCAGCTGTTCCTGTCCATCGGTGTATGCACCCTGATCGGGATCGCCATTTTGACTATGGTGTATTTCTCTAACCTGTATTTCGTGCGTTCCATCGTGGAGCCGCTGGCCAGCATCAACGAGACGGCCCGCCTCATTGCGGACGGCAGCTACGGCATCCAGATCGAGAAGAAGTTCGATGACGAGATCGGAGAGCTCACAGACACCATCAATGACATGTCTCTGAAGATTAAGCAGTCGGAAAAGACCCAATCGGAGTTTATTTCTTCCGTCTCCCACGAGCTGCGCACCCCTCTCACTGCCATCACCGGCTGGGCGGAGACGATTCAGAGCGGTGAGCTGAAGGACCCGGGCGACGTGCGCAAAGGGATGGACATCATCGTGTCGGAGGCCCACCGGCTGACCAACATGGTGGAGGAGCTGCTGGAGTTCTCCCGCATTGAGGACGGCCGCTTCACCCTGTCGGTGGAGCCGCTGGACCTGAAGGCGGAACTGGAGGACGCGGTGTACACCTACAGGGAGTTCTTCCGCAAGGAGGGCATCGCTCTGGAGTACACCGAGTGCCCGGAGGAGATGATCCCCATCTCCGGAGACCCAGGGCGGCTGCGTCAGGTGTTCTGCAATCTGCTGGACAATGCGGCCAAGCACGGCGGCAGCGGAAAGCGTATCGACGTGTCCATCGCCCAGGAGGGGGGAGAGGGCGTCATCCGCATCCGGGACTACGGCCCCGGCATCCCGCCGGAGGAGCTCCCCCATGTAAAGTACAAATTCTATAAGGGCAGCTCAAAAGCCCGGGGTTCCGGCATTGGTCTGGCGGTGTGTGAGGAGATCATCACCCGGCACGAGGGCACCCTGGACATCGGAAACGCGGAGGGCGGCGGCTGCCTGGTGACCATCCGGCTGCCGATTGAAACATAAGTTCTATTCCCCCTTGCTATTCCGGCCCTGATTTGGTAGAATAGTGCTGAGCCTGTCCTTCAATGAAAAGGAGAACCAAGATCCATGCAAGAAAAGCAAGAAGAAACACAGCAGAACTGTGCCCGGGGCAGCTGCTCCAAGGGCTTCAAGACCATGTGCGGCGGCCAGGCCCTCATCGAGGGCATCATGATGCGGGGCCCGAAAAAGGAGTCCGTAGTGGTCCGCCGCCCTGACGGCGGACTGGAGATCCAGGAGAGGGAGCTCAGATTCATCCGGGACCGCTATCCGGTGCTGGGCTGGCCCCTGATCCGGGGAGTAGTCAACTTCGGCGGCTCTATGTACAGCGGCGTCAAGGCGCTGATGTACTCCGCGGAATTTTTCCCCGAGGACGGGGAGGCGGAAGAGGAGGAGCCCTCCAAGTTCGAGGTATGGCTGGAGAGCAGGCTGGGCAGCGAGAAGGCGGCCTCCTTTTTCCTGACTCTTGCGGTCATCTTGGGCGTGGGCATGTCCATCGGCTTGTTTTTCCTCCTGCCCACCCTGCTGGGCACTGCCGTGACCCTGTTCACAGACTCCATGCTGGTGCGCAACGTGGCGGAGAGCCTGCTGAAGATCGTGATTTTTGTGGGCTATCTGGTACTCTGCTCCCGGATGAAAGACATCCACCGGGTGTTCCAGTACCACGGGGCGGAACACAAGACTATCTTCTGCTATGAGGCGGGCCTGCCCCTGACGGTGGAGAACGTGCGCAGGCAGCCCAGGCACCATCCCCGATGCGGCACCAGCTTCCTGTTCATGGTGATCGCCATCTCCATCTTGGTGTCCACCGTGGTGTTCGCCATCTGGCCGGTGCACAACCCGATCCTGCGCTTCCTGGCCCATCTGGCCATGCTGCCCCTGATCGTGGGCATCAGCTACGAGTTCAACCGCTGGGCCGGACGGCACGACGGCCCCATCACCCGCATCCTGGTGGCCCCGGGCCTGTGGCTGCAGAACTTCACTACCTTTGAGCCGGACGACTCCATGATGGAAGTGGGCATCAAAGCGCTGGAGCTGGTCCTGCCGGAGAAGCAGGGCGAGGACGCTTGGTAAGGCACCGGAGGCGCTTGGTTGAATTAGGAATTTTAGCTGTTGTGGGGAGCCTTCCAGCTGGAGGGGGGGGGTCCTGCTGCGGGAGCCTTGGAGAGCGTGGCGGGGAATCAGGACCGGACCGTGTGCGGCGGAGCTGGACAAAATAATTCCTCATTCCTAATTGAAAAAATGGGGGGAGCTGAATGGCGACGACCTATAACAACCTATACCTGGACACCCGGGCGCGGCTGAGAAAGGCAGGCATCGACGCCGCCCAGCTGGAGGCCCGGGAACTGCTGTGCTATGCCTCTGACAAGAGCCGGGAACAGCTGTACCGGGACATGTCCCTCTATGTTTCGGCGGAGCTGGAGCGGCGGGGGGGGGGGGGGGGGCCGGGGCCGCCCGGCGGGGGGGCGGGGGGGCCCGACCTGCTCTTTTTCACAACCTTAAGCGTCGTGAGGNGCCTCCCTCTGGATATCTCCAGCGACGTGCTCATCCCCAGAAGTGACACAGAGGTGCTGGCCGAACGGGCCATCCTCCGTGCCAGATCGGCAGGCGAGGGAGGCCGGGTGCTGGACCTGTGCGCCGGCAGCGGCTGCGTGGGGCTGGCGGTGGCCGCCAATGTGCCCGCCTGCCGGGTGGTGCTGGGGGAGCTGTCGGAAGGAGCCTTGCGGGTGTGCAAGCAGAACGTCCGCCGCAACAGCCTGAACGCCCGGGTCACCTGTGTCAGCGTCAACGCCCTGGAGCCCCCGGCCTCTGCCCTGTGGGACTTTGACATCATCGCCTGCAACCCACCCTATATCCCCACTGGAGACATCCCGGGCCTGGATGTCTCCGTGCGGGACTATGAGCCCCATATGGCCCTGGACGGCGGGGCGGACGGCCTGGATTTTTACCGGGCCGTGACCCAGAAGTGGAAAAGCGCCCTGCGGCTGGGGGGTAGCCTGATCTTTGAGGTGGGCATCGGACAGGCCCCCAGCGTGGAGGACATCCTGGCCCGAAACGGCTTTGAAGGCATACAGACCACCGCAGACACCCAGGGGATCTGGCGGGTGGTAGAGGGGACCGTGAACCGTTAATGGCATATGGAAAGACGAAGAAATGGATGATAGGCGGGGCGGCGCTGGCGGGGACCGCGGTCCTGACGGCCGCCCTGTGGCAGGGACTGACTCTGCGCCGCTACGCCTTGCATACGGACAAGCTTTCCGCCCCAGTGCGCCTGCTGCTGCTCACCGACCTGCACAGCACATTTTATGGACGGGCGCAGCGGGGGCTGCTCTCCGCCATCCAGGCCCAGACGCCCGACGCCGTCCTCCTGGCGGGGGACATGGCAGACGACTCCCGGGGCGACGCCGGGGTGGATGCCCTGATGTCCGCCCTGGGTGGGGCATATCCCTGCTGCTATGTGTCGGGCAACCATGAGGTGCGCACCGGCTGTTTGGAGGCGCTGAAGAGGCGCTTCCGGAGCTGGGGGATCACCGTGCTGGAGGGCAGCGGCACTCTGTTGGCGACGCCGGGGGGCACACTCCGGATCTGCGGGGTGGACGACCCCTCCGCCTTTGCCGGCGAGTCGGGGTGGCTGGAGCAGTTCCGGGCCTGCCAGGCGCTGACGGGGGACAGCCGGTACACAGTGCTGCTCTCCCACCGGCCGGAGCGGACGGAATGTTACCGGGACAGTGGATTCGATCTGGTGGTGTCGGGCCATGCCCATGGCGGGCAGGTCCGCCTGCCAGGGATGATCAACGGCCTGTTCGCCCCGCACCAGGGGGCCTTCCCGGACTACGCCGGCGGGCTCTACGCCCTGGGGAGCACCACCCTGGTGGTGAGCCGGGGGCTCTGCCGGAACCTGCTGCCCCGGGTGTTCAATCCCCCTGAGCTGGTGGCGCTGGATCTGCTGCCCGCAGAGGACAAGGCGCTGTGAACCTTAAGAGAAAAGTGGGCCCGGAGACGGCTGCGCCGCCCCCGGGGATGGAAAGGATCGATCAGAATGGCTGAAAAGAAAAAGAGCGTGGAGTCTGCCTCCCCCGCCTCTGATAAGAAGAAGGCTCTGGAGACCGCCATGGCCCAGATCGAGCGGGCCTATGGCAAGGGCTCCATCATGCGCCTGGGAGAGAACGCAGGGGTGGTGGTGGACGCCATCCCCACCGGCTCCCTGTCCCTGGACATCGCCCTGGGGATCGGCGGCGTGCCCAAGGGGCGCATCATTGAGATCTACGGGCCGGAGTCCTCCGGTAAGACCACCCTGGCCCTGCACATCGTGGCGGAGGCCCAGAAGCGCGGGGGCGAGGTGGCCTTCATCGACGCGGAGCACGCCCTGGACCCCTCCTATGCCCGCGCCCTGGGGGTGGACATCGACTCCATGCTCATCTCCCAGCCAGACACCGGCGAGCAGGGTCTGGAGATCTGTGAGGCCCTGGTCCGGTCCGGTGCCATCGACGTGGTGGTGGTGGACTCGGTAGCCGCCCTGGTGCCCCGGGCGGAGATCGAGGGGGACATGGGGGACAGCCATGTAGGCCTGCTGGCCCGGCTGATGAGCCAGGCCCTGCGGAAGCTGGCCGGCTCCATCGCCAAGACCAACTGCATCGTCATCTTCATCAACCAGCTGCGGGAAAAGGTAGGGGTCATGTACGGCAATCCGGAGGTGACCACCGGCGGCCGGGCGCTGAAGTTCTACGCCTCGGTGCGCATCGACGTGCGCCGGGTGGAGGCACTGAAGAACGGCGGCGAGGTCATCGGCAACCGCACCCGGGCCAAGATCGTGAAGAACAAGGTGTCCCCCCCCTTCCGGGAGGCGGAGTTCGACATCATGTACGGCGAGGGCATCTCCAAGTGGGGCGAGCTGGTGGATCTGGCCGTCAAGCTGGATATTCTTCAGAAGTCCGGCTCATGGTTCTCCATGGGGGAGACCCGCCTGGGCCAGGGCCGGGATGCTGTGAAGGAGTACCTGAAAAATAACCCGGAGCTGGCCGACCGCATCGAGGCCGAGGTGCGGGCCAACTCCTTCAAGCTGATGAGCAAACAGTCCCAGATCGCCGCCAGGGCCGCAGGCCGGGCGGTGGACGTGTCCGCCGACGACTTTGAGGACGGGGCGGACGGGCAGTAAGCCGTGGTCATCCAGGATCTGAAGCCCTCCCGGCGTGTGGAGGGCCGCTGGCTGGCGGTGCTGGAGGACGGCTCCATCCTCCGGCTGGGGGAGGGCGAGGTGGTGGACTTCGCCCTCTATGCCGGCAAGGAGCTGTCGGAGGGGGAGGCCGAGGCCCTTACCCAGGCGGCACGCCGGAGCGGACTGCGCCAGAAAGCCCTCAACCTGCTGACCTCCAAACCCATGTCCCGCCGGGAGCTGGAGCAGAAGCTCCGAAGCTGGGAGGCGGGGGAGGAGGAGGCAGCCGCCATCGCTGACCGGATGGAGGAGCTGGGCTTCCTCAACGACGCCGCCTATGCCGCCCAGGTGGTCCGCTATTACTCCGCGAAGGGATACGGGGAGCGGAAGCTGCGGGACGAACTGTACCGCCGGGGGATTCCCCGGGAGCTGTGGGACGAGGCCCTGGAGGGGGCCGCGGACCCCTCCGCCGCCATTGAGGAGTTTCTGCGGAAAAAGTGGAGGGGCACGCTCCCCGATGATCCACGGGAGCTGAAAAAGGCCTCTGATGCCCTGGCCCGCCGGGGCTACTCCTGGTCCGACATCGTCGAGGGCCTGCGCCGCTACGGGGCTGAGGCAGAATCAGATGAATAGGCAGAGCGGCCGTCATCACTTGCACGCCCAGCCGCAGCCCTGCCAGAAAAGCGGTTTGTTCCTGCCATGCAAAGGCCAGAAAATGGGCCTGCTCAAAGGTAAATGTCAAGGAGAATATTATGTGTGGCACAAAAATATTTGGGGAACGGATCTTTCAGATGTGGCGAAAGGATGGCCTGAGTCAAAAACAGCTGGGAGATGTAGTCGGGCTGTCTCACCAAGGCAATCAGCACCAAAGTATCGTCTGATTACCTATTGGGAATTACAGACGATCCCTCCTGGCGGGGGAAATAAGGCATCCAATGGGCGGGCCGAATAATGTCACTCGAAGGGGCCAAAGAGACAATGAGACATCTTACCGCCCAAAAGGTGGCAGAATTTCTGATATAAAATTAAGAAATATTGGAGCGATACATCATGCCATACAAAGTAGCCTTTGTATCCTTGGGCTGCGCCAAAAATCTGGTGAACACCGAGCAGATGATGGCCCTGTGCCGGAGAGCGGGGTACGACGTCACGGGTGAAACGGAGGGGGCCGACGTGGCAGTGCTGAACACCTGCGGCTTCATCGAGTCGGCCAAGAGCGAGGCCATCAACAGCATCCTGGAGCTGGCGGAGCTGAAAAAGGCAGGTAAGCTGAAGAAGCTGCTGGTGGCGGGTTGCCTGACCCAGCGCTACCGTGAGGAGATCCGCACGGAGCTGCCCGAGGTGGACGGGATGCTGGGCACCGGCAGCTATACCGATGTGGCCTCCGCCGTGGCGGAGCTGATGGAGGGGGAGCGGCCGGAGCACTTTGGCGATATCCACCGCACCTATGAGGACGGGGAGCGGATGGTCACCACCCCGCCCTACACCGCCTTTTTGAAGATCGCGGAGGGGTGCAGCAACGGCTGCGCTTTCTGCATCATTCCCAAGCTCCGGGGGCGCTACCGCAGCCGCTCTATGGAGGCCCTGGTGGAGGAGGCCCGGGGGTTGGCCGCCTCCGGCGTGAAGGAGCTCATCGTCGTTGCTCAGGACATCACCCGGTATGGGCTGGACCGGAAGGACGGCTCCACCCTGGCCAAGCTGCTGGACAGGCTGTGTGAGCTGGACTTCCACTGGATCAGGCTCCACTACCTCTACCCCGAGGCGGTGACGGACGAGCTGATCGAGACCATCGCCCGCCAGCCCAAGATCCTCCACTATCTGGATATCCCCATCCAGCACTGCAACGACGCCATCCTGAAGGCTATGCGCCGCCGGAACACCAGGGCGGAGATCGAGGCGCTGTTCGCCAAGCTGCGGAAGGCCATGCCTGACGTGGTGCTGCGCACCTCCCTGATCTGCGGACTGCCCGGCGAGGGGGAGGCGGAGTTTGAGGAGCTGTGCCACTTCCTGCGGGAGCAGCGCATCCAGCGGGCCGGCGTCTTCCAGTTCTCCCCTGAGGAGGGGACCCTGGCCGCCGCCATGGAGGGCCAAGTGGACCCGGACACCGCCGCCCGGCGGGTGGAACTGGTGGTGGATCTCCAATCCCGGGTCATGGACGAGTACAATGAGGAGCGGCTGGGCACCGTGATGGAGGTGCTGTGCGAGGGCTTCGACAGCGCGGAGGGGTGCTACACGGGCCGGACCTACGCCGACTCCCCGGACATTGACGGGAGGGTGCTCTTCACCGCCGCCGGAGTGATCCCGGCGGGCACCTTCGTCAACGTGCGCATCACCGGCATGTCCGACGGGGACTTGACGGGCGAGATCGAGGAATGATGCGATTTTACACGGCGTGAGGTGTGTTTTACCGAAAAAGACATGGGAGGGTAGACGATGCCTTTGGTTTGTGATAAACTGTCTATCCGGCTGAAGGAGCAGGGATTACGGAAGTATGATCTGCGAAAGGACAAGATCATTGGCATGTCTGCACTGGGAAAAATGCGTAAAAATGAGGGACATATAGACACCCGGACGATTGAGGCGCTGTGTGAATATCTCCACTGCCAGCCGGGCGACATCATAGAGTATTTTCCCGAAGGGGAAACGGATAAAGGAGATAGTAACGGATGAATACCGCCAACAAGCTGACCCTGCTGCGGGTGGTCATGATCCCCGCGTTCCTGCTGGTGCTCTATCTGGACGTGCCCGGCGCCAGCTACTGGGCCCTGGCCATCTTCGTGGCAGCCAGCCTTACCGACACCCTGGACGGCTATATCGCCCGGCATTACAACCAGGTGACGGACTTCGGTAAGTTCATGGACCCCCTGGCGGACAAGTGCCTGGTGGTGGCTGCCATGCTGTGGTTCGTGGAGATCGGCCAGATGCCGGCCTGGGCGGTGCTCATTGTAGTCATCCGGGAGTTTGCCGTCAGCGGCCTGCGGATGGTGGCCGCCGACAAGGGGCGGGTCATCGCCGCCGGCTGGTCGGGGAAGGTGAAGACTGCCTCTACCATGGTGTGCATCGTGCTCATGCTCATCCCCCCCGTGGCTCGGGAGATCAGCTCCCTGTGCGTGGCGGTCATCGTGCTGACCACCATCTACTCCGGGGTGGAGTATTTCATCAAGAATCTGGATGTGCTGTCCGGAACAAAATGAGTGCATTTTCCATAATAGCCTGTATTCAAATCAGAGAGCCCCGTCTGTCTCAAACAGACGGGGCTTTTTTACCAGACCCCCTCAAAGAAAGGGAACTTGAGAATGAGGCGCTGCGATCACAGAGCATCCGGGCACGGGGCAACACGCCCCCGCACAGGAGTGGGAGGAAGCAGAAAACGGCCCCGCAGGCCGGAAACGCTGGGCACAACAGCTAAAATGACACGGGGAGTTCACCCCTCTGACTTGTATTTCCAGGGAATAGGGCGTAAACTAGGGCCAGAAATAGGGTGGGGAGGGCATAAAATGCTGCGTGAGTGGAGATTTGAACGGACAACAGAGCCAGAAGAGGTGCACAAGGCAGAGCTGAAACAGAGAAGAGCAGATTTGGCGGGCCTCCAGCAGCGGCTGAAGCAGGCAGGGCTGCCGGTGATCGTATTGGTGGAGGGGTGGGGAGCGGCCGGAAAGGGGAGCGTGATCCGCTCCCTGATCCGGGAGCTGGACCCCCGGTTTTTCAAGGTGATCAGTGTCTCCATGCCCACAGAGGAGGAACGCCGCTGGCCCTTCCTGAAGCGCTACGTTCAGAGCATCCCGGAGGCGGGAAAGGTCCTCTTCCTGGACTCGGGATGGATGGATGAGACGGTGCGGGAACGGCTGCGGGGCGGCCTGTCCGAGCGGGAGTATGCCCGGAGGCTGGAGAGCGTGAGGATGATGGAGCGGCAGCTGGCGGCAGGCGGCTATCTGCTGGTGAAGCTGTTCCTCCACATCGACAGGGAGCGCCAGCGGAAACGGCTGAAGAAGTTAGCCAGCCACAAGGACACGGCCTGGAGGGCAGGGGAAAATGACTGGCGGCAGAACAAGAACTATGGGCGGACGCTGGATGCTTTCCAGGATTTTATGTCTGCCACTGACGCACCCTGGGCCCGCTGGAAGGTGATCGACGGCTCCCATGCCGTCCGGGCGCAGCTGGAAGCGGCGGACTGGCTGTACCACCAGATCTGCACCGCCCTGGACTGCCGGCCCGCAGCGGAGCAGCCGAAGAGGGAGTGGCCCCTGCTGCCCATGGAACCCCTGTCCCAGGTGAGATTGGATCAGGCCCTGGGGGAGAAGGAGTACCGGAAGCAGCTGAAGAAGTGCCGGAAGGAGCTGGCGGAGCTTCACAATGAGCTCTACCGGAAAAAGGTGCCGGTGGTCATCGTCTACGAGGGGTGGGACGCCGCAGGGAAGGGAGGCAACATCAAGCGCCTGGCCTCCGCCCTGGACCCCCGGGGCTATGAGGTCATCCCCATCGCCGCCCCCACCCACGACGAGCTGGCCAGGCATTACCTGTGGCGGTTCTGGGAGCGCCTGCCAAAGACGGGCCACATCGCCATCTTTGACCGCAGCTGGTACGGGCGGGTGATGGTGGAGCGGCTGGAGGGCTTCTGTTCGGAGGCAGAGTGGCAGCGGGCCTATGACGAGATCAACGAGTTTGAGCGGGAGCTCACCGATGCCGGGACGGTGGTGGTGAAATTCTGGGTGCAGATCGACAAGGACACCCAGCTGGCCCGGTTCCGGGAGCGGCAGAACACCCCGGAGAAGCAGTGGAAGATCACGGAGGAGGACTGGCGGAACCGGGAGAAGTGGGACGCCTATGAGGAAGCGGTGGACGAGATGCTGGCCAGGACCAGCACGGAGCGGGCGCCGTGGCATATCCTGGAGTCGGTGGACAAGCGGTATGCCCGGATCAAGGCCATGAGGCTGGTCATCGGTGCTATCCGGCAGACGCTGGACCGGTGAGCAAGGAAAGGCCCCGGCGGGGAGGAAGCCCTGCCGGGGCATTTCCCGTCTCAGAAGGAGATGCGGAGGGAAAAGAGACGGGAAAATGGAAAAACCGCCCCTCTTTTTCCGAAGGGCGGTTTGCGGATATTGATATTTACAGCAGGCCGCGCACTGGTGGGAGAGTCAGCCGTGAGAGTGGTCGGGGTCCCGGAGCAGGACCTGGTCGCCGGCCTGGTACTCCTTGGCGTAGCGGCCGGGGGAGGTGCCGGTGAGATGACCAAAGGTGCGGATGAAATGGGAGTTGTCGGAGAAACCGGACAGCTCCCCCGCCTGCTGGACGCTGACCCCCTCCTGGAGCAGTTGCCGGGCCCGGAGGATGCGGCTGTAAATGATATACTCCATGACGGAAAAGCCGGTGGCCGACTTGAAGATGCGGCACAGATAGTGCTTGCTGATGAAGAACCTGCCTGCGATCTGATCCAGGGTCAGGGGCTCAGCCAGGTTGTCCCGGATATAGTCCAGGATGGGCGCCACCCGCAGAAAGTCCTTGTTGCGGATGGCCTCGCCGGCGGTGGAGGCGTTGAGGACAGGGGCGACGCGGATCAGCAGGTTGAGCAGGGCAATGGTCTGGTGGATGTCGCTGCCGAAGGAGCCGTCGTTTTTGTTGCGCTCCAGGGCCTGAAACAGCTCGATGATCTCGGTCATCTCATCGGTGGACAGGGCGGCACGGCGGAAGCTGTCGTGGGTCAGCTGGGTCAGGTCGGTCTGGGGGGTGGACAGCTCGGCAAGGGCCTTCCGGCCGATATGGAGGATATACCGGGCGTGGAAGCCGGTGGCGATGGTGCGGTGGAGGGTGTTCTCCCCGATGAGGTACAAGGTGCCCCGCTGGAGGGGATAGACCTGGTCGTTGACGAAGATGTTTCCCGGGCTGGTCAGGGGGAGCAGGAGCTCGTAGTGGTCGTGGAAATGGAGGCGGCTCATGTTCCAGGTCACATTGTGATTCAGCTGTAAATGAAATTCAACATTGGTCATGAAACTACCTCAAATACCCTTAAAAAAGTGAAGTTTCTGGTAAAATTGCAGAGGGTTTGGCTTGCCCAACTTCCTTTGTTGTGGTATTATAACATACGTAGTGAAGATATGCAAACTTTTTGCCAAATTAGCAAAGGAAATCCATCGGAGCCTGTGATAAACTGGCCTACGATGAAAATGAGGCAGATTGCAATTTTCACAACAGGAAGAAGAGCAAAGAAAGCAAGCGAGACCGTACATTCCAAATCTTTTGTAATGGGGGTATTACCATGAACAAAGTGTACACCTTGCACGATGCGATCGCGAAATACGTCGAGACTGGAGACTGCATCTCCTTCGGCGGCTTCACGACCAACCGCAAGCCCTATGCTGCCGTGGCAGAGATCCTGCGCCAGGGGCAGGGCGACTTCACCGTCTGGGCTGGTCCTGCCGGCGGCGACTGGGACATGATGATCGGAGAGGGCCGCGTCAAGGCCTACATCAACTGCTACACCGCCAACTCCGGCTATACCAATGTCTCCCGCCGCTTCCGCGCCGCCATTGAGAAGGGCGAGCTGGCCTATGAGGACTACTCTCAGGACGTGGTCATGCTGGCCCTCCATGCTGCCTCCCTGGGCCTTCCCTTCCTGCCTGTCCGTCTGATGCAGGGCTCCGGCCTGACCAAGTACTGGGGCATCAGCGAGGAGCAGCGCAAGACCCTGGACAAGGTGGACGACCTGAAGTATGTGGAGATGGACAACCCCTTCAACCCCGGCGAGAAGATCGTGGCCGTCCCCGTGCCCAAGCTGGACACCGCCATCATCCACGTGCAGAAGGCCAGCCCCGACGGCACCTGCATCATCGAGGGCGACGAGTTCCATGACGTGGACATCGCTGTGGCTGCCCGCAAGGTCATCGTCACCTGTGACGAGCTGGTGAGCGACGAGTACATCCGCCGCGATCCCACCCTGACCCGCATCTTCGGCGAGTGCGTGGACGCTGTGGTCCACTGCCCCTATGGTGCCTGGCCCTCCCAGTGCTACAACTACTACGACAACGACTCCCACGCTCTGAAGGAGTACGACAAGGCCTCCAAGTATCAGGACGCCGAGGACGCCAAGGCCCAGCTGGCCAAGGCTGCCGCCAAGGCTGAGAAGGCCGCCGCGGCCAAGCCCGAGGACGAGAAGCTGGCCGAGGCCGCTGCCCGGGCCAAGAAGGCTGCCGATGACGCCGCCGCCGGCGTGGCCGTCCCCGAGACCTTCAAGGACTACCTGGACAAGTGGGTGTACAGTGTGAAGGACCACGACGAGCTGCTGGACAAGATCGGCGGCGCCCGTCTGATGCGCCTGAAGAACGAGCCCCATCTGGGTTATNGGACGAGAAGCTGGCCGAGGCCGCTGCCCGGGCCAAGAAGGCTGCCGATGACGCCGCCGCCGGCGTGGCCGTCCCCGAGACCTTCAAGGACTACCTGGACAAGTGGGTGTACAGTGTGAAGGACCACGACGAGCTGCTGGACAAGATCGGCGGCGCCCGTCTGATGCGCCTGAAGAACGAGCCCCATCTGGGTTATTCCACCAGACACTAAGAGTTGGGAGGTTTACGACAATGGCTGATTATACGAAGTACACCAAGCAGGAAATGCAGGCCTATGCCATCGCGAAGAACATCAAGGAGAATCAGATCGTCATCGTGGGCACCGGCCTTCCTCTGATCGGCGCCTCTCTGGCCAAGCGGGTGGTCTGCCCCTCCTGCCACCCCATCGTGGAGAGCGGCCTGATGGACTGCTCCCCCGTGGAGGTCCCCCGTTCTGTGGGCGATAACCGCTTCATGGCTCACTGCGCCGTTCAGTGGCCCAACATCCGCTTCATCGGCTTTGAGGCCAACGAGTGGCTGCACGACGCTGACCGGCTCATCGCCTTCATCGGCGGCGCCCAGATCGATCCTTACGGCAACGTGAACTCCACCTGCATCTATGGCAAGGGCGACTATGTCAAGCCCCAGACCCGGTTCACCGGCTCCGGCGGCGCCAACGGCATCGCCACCTTCTGCAATACCATCATCATGATGCAGCACCAGAAGCGCCGCTTCATGGAGAAGATCGACTACATCACCTCCTGCGGCTGGATGGACGGCCCCGGCGGCCGTGAGCGCGCCGGCCTGCCCGGCAACCGCGGTCCCCAGATGGTCGTCACCGACCTGGGCATCATGAAGTTCGACGAGGAGACCAAGCGGATGTATCTGGCTTACTACTATCCCTTCTCCTCCCCTGAGATGGTCCAGGAGAACACCGGCTTCGAGGTGGACGTGTCCCGCGCCCAGCTCTTCGAGGGCCCCTCTCCTGAGATCATCCGGGTCATCCGCGAGGAGATCGACCCCGGCCAGGCCTTTATCAAGGTCCCCAAGGAATAAGAGATCCCGCTCCGGAACACCATACTACCAACATAGGAGGAATTGACATTGGGTAACTATTCTATGCCCCGATACTTCCAGAACATGCCCGTGGTGGGCAAGCCCGTCCGCGCCAACGCGGAAAACGTGGCTGAGCTGAAGGCCATCGAGGAGGAGATCCACGCCCAGATCGTGAAGGGCCTGGAGAACGGCAAGGCCGACGCGGACATGAATGCCAAGGGCCAGCTCACCGCCATGCAGCGGGTGTCCCTGCTGGTGGACCCCGGCACCTGGTGCCCCCTGAACAGCCTGTACAACCCCGAGAAGAACAAGACCGGCACCACCTCCATCGTCAAGGGCCTGGGCCGTGTCAACGGCAAGTGGTGCGTCATCATCGCCTCCGACAACAAGAAGCACGCCGGCACCTGGGTGCCCGGCCAGGCTGACAACCTGCTGCGGGGCAGCGACACCGCCAAGCGGCTGCGCATCCCCCTGATCTATCTGCTGGAGTGCGCCGGCGTGGAGCTGGACCAGCAGGAGAAGGTGTACCCCAACCGCCGGGGCGGCGGCACCCCCTTCTATCGCAACTCCGAGCTCAACCAGATGGGCATCCCCGTCATCGTGGGCATCCACGGCACCAACCCCGCCGGCGGCGGCTACCACTCCATCAGCCCCACCGTCCTGGTGGCCCATGAGAAGGCCAACATGGCCGTGGGCGGCGCCGGCATCGTGGGCGGCATGAACCCCAAGCCCCACGTGGACATGGAGGCCGCTCTGGCCCAGATCGAGGCCACCAAGGGCCTGCGGGCCGATCCTCCCGGATCTGTCTCCATCCACTTCGGACAGACCGGCTTCTTCCGCGAGGTGTACAACACCCAGGAGGGCGTCATCGCCGGCATCAAGAAGTATGTGGATATGCTGCCCAGCTATGACCTGGAGTTCTTCCGCGTGGATGCGCCCCAGTCTCCCGCCGTCTCCGACGAGGAGCTGTACGACCTGGTGCTCAACAACAAGAACCGTCCTTATGACATGTACTCCGTCATCGCCCGCCTGTTCGACGGCAGCCAGTTCATGGAGTACAAGAAGGGCTACGGCCCCGAGATGATCACCGGTCTGGCCAAGGTGGACGGCCTGTTGGTGGGCGTGGTAGCCAACCAGCAGGGCGTGTTCCCCAACTACCCTGAGTACAAGATGGAGAAGTACGGCCAGTCCATGGGCGCCGGCGGCAAGCTGTACCGCCAGGGACTGATCAAGATGAACGAGTTCGTCACCCTGTGCGCCCGCGACCGCATCCCCATGATTTGGATCCAGGACACCACTGGCATTGACGTAGGCGATGACGCCGAGGTCGCCGAGCTGCTGGGTCTGGGCCAGTCCCTGATCTACTCCATCCAGACCAGCAAGCTGCCCATGATGGAGATCACCCTGCGCCGCGGCACTGCCGCCGCTCACTATGTGCTGGGCGGCCCCCAGGGCAACGACAACAACGCCTTCTCCCTGGGCACCGCCGCCACTGAGATCAATGTCATGAATGGCAAGACCGCCGCCAACGCCATGTACACCGGCCGTCTGGCCAAGGATCAGAAGGCGGGCAAGGATCTCCAGCCCACCATCGACAAGATGAACGCCCTGATCGACGACTACGATGTGAAGTCCAAGCCTCTGTTCTGCGCCCAGGCCGGCCTGGTGGACGAGATCGTGGACATGCCCATGATGCGCAACTACATCGTGGCCTTCACTGATGCTGTCTATCAGAACCCCGAGTCCATCTGCCCCTTCCATCAGATGCTGCTGCCCCGTACCATCCGGGACTACGACAACCTGAAGAAGTAAGGGCCTTTCCCACACAAATGCGCCCCCTCCGCCCGGGCCACAGCCGGTCCCAGCGGAGGGGGAGAGCAGCGGCCCGGCGCAGGTGTGACAGCGCCGGGGGTCCTGGAGAAAGCAGTCTCCGGCGGGACCACACAATTTCTGACATTGGAGCGAAACCATGGATAAAATTTACACGCTGGGCATCGATATCGGCTCCACCGCCTCTAAGTGCGTCATCCTGGCGGATGGCAAGGAGCTGGTCAGCAAGTCCCTCATCCCCGTGGGAGCGGGGACCAGCGGCCCCCAGCGGGCCATCAGCGACGTACTGGAGAACGCCGGGCTGAAGCGGGAGGACATGGGCTATGTCCTGGCCACAGGTTACGGTCGCAACTCCATGCTGGAGATCGCAGACCAGCAGATGAGCGAGCTGAGCTGCCACGCCAGAGGAGCCAGCTTCCTTTTTCCTGAAGTCCACACCGTCATCGACATCGGGGGCCAGGATGTGAAGGTGCTCCAGATCGAGAACGGGGTCATGACCAACTTTGTCATGAACGACAAGTGTGCTGCCGGCACCGGCCGGTTCCTGGACGTGATGGCCCGGGTGCTGGAGGTGAAGGTGGAGGACCTGGGGACGCTGGGGGCGCAGTCCACCAAGAACGTGTCCATCAGCTCTACCTGCACTGTCTTTGCCGAGAGCGAGGTCATCAGCCAGCTGTCTCTGGATACTGACAAACGGGATATCATCAACGGCATCCACCACTCCGTGGCCAGCCGGGTGGCAGGCCTTGCCCACCGGGTAGGCGTCCGGGATCAGGTGGTCATGACCGGCGGCGTGGCACAGAACACCGGCGTGGTCAAGGCGCTGGAGGAGGAACTGGGCCACATCATCTATACCTCGCCCCTGACCCAGTACAACGGGGCTCTGGGGGCGGCGCTGTTCGCCTATCAGAGGTATCAGAAGGAACAAAAGGGATGAAAAAAGTCCTGTTCGGTATCGCACTGATCCTGTTCGCCGTAGTACTGCTGTTGTCAGGGATATGGCTGCCAGTCATAAGTGACCTGATGGATAGAACGGAGTTTGCCGTCCTTGTCGCGGCCATCGGACTGGTGATTGCCGGGATCGGCGCGTTTACCAGGGAGAAATGATCCATTTCGGGCTGTTTTCCCAGCGGCCCCGCAACATTGAAACATTGATTTTTCTAGTGAATCTAGTGAGGAGGAGAAGAACAATGGCTAAAACTGTAAGCCCCGGCGTTCAGGCGCTGCGCAAGGTCGTCGAGGATGTGTACGCCGACGCCCGCAAGGCCAAGGCCGAGGGCAAGCTGGTGGGCTGGTCCAGCTCCAAGTTCCCCTGTGAGCTGGCCGAGGCCTTTGATCTGAACGTCATGTACCCCGAGAACCAGGCTGCCGGCATTGCCGCCAACCGGGACGGCGAGATCATGTGCAAGGCTGCCGAGGACTTGGGCTTTGACAACGACATCTGCGGCTACGCCCGCATCAGTCTGGCCTACGCCGCCGGCAAGCGTGCTTCCCGCAAGGTGGACCTGGAGACCGGTGAGTATGTCATCAACCCCAACAGCGGCAAACCCCTGAAGGACGAGAACGGCAACGTGGTCATTGACCCCGAGACCGGCAAGCCCAAGAAGGACCCCAAGACCATGCAGCCCTACACGGTGCTGGACGACATCTATGAGATCGAGGCCCTGCCTGAGGGCCGGGAGAAGGAGCTGCGGAAGGCGGCTATCAAGCCCTACCGCCAGATGCAGATGCCTCAGCCCGACTTCATGCTCTGCTGCAACAACATCTGCAACTGCATGACCAAGTGGTATGAGAACATCGCCCGCATGCGCAACATCCCCCTGATCATGATCGATATCCCCTACAACAACACTGTTGATGTCCATGACACCAATGTGGCCTATGTCCGCGCCCAGTTCGACTCCGCCATCAAGCAGCTGGAGGAGCTGACCGGCAAGAAGTTCGACGAGAAGAAGTTTGAGCAGGCCTGCGCCAATGCCAACCGCACCGCCCAGGCCTGGCTGCGGGTGTGCGATTACCTGCAGTACAAACCCTCCCCTTACAGCGGCTTCGATCTGTTCAACCACATGGCCGACGTAGTGACTGCCCGCGGCAAGGTGGCCGCCGCCGAGGCCTTTGAGCTGCTGGAGAAGGACCTGGAGGAGGCCGTCAAGAACGGCACCTCCACCACCCCCTTCCCTGAGAAGTACCGTGTCATGTTCGAGGGCATTCCCTGCTGGCCCAAGCTGCCCAATCTGTTCAAGCCTCTGAAGGAGCATGGCGTCAACGTCACCGCCGTGGTGTATGCCCCCGCTTTCGGCTTTGTGTACAATAATATGGACGAGATGGTCCGCGCCTACTACAAGGCCCCCAACTCCGTGTGTATCGAGCAGGGCGTGGATTGGCGCGAAGGCATCTGCCGGGACAACAAGGTGGACGGCGTGCTGGTCCACTATAACCGCTCCTGCAAGCCCTGGTCCGGCTACATGGCCGAGATGCAGCGCCGCTTTACCAAGGATCTGGGTGTCCCCTGTGCCGGTTTTGACGGAGACCAGGCTGACCCCCGGAACTTCAACGAGGCCCAGTATGAGACCCGTGTCCAGGGCCTGGTGGAGGCCATGGAGGCCAATCAAGCGAAGAAGGAGGCCGAGGCGAAATGAGCACCGAGGTTTTGCTGAACGAGTTCAAGGAGTATTCCGAGCACCCCTACCGTGTGCTGAGCGAGTACAAGAAGCAGGGCAAAAAGGTGATCGGAATGCTGCCCTACTATGCCCCTGCCGAGCTGGTGGTGGCCGCCGGCATGGTGCCCATGGGCATCTGGGGAAGCAACAAGAAGACCATTGCTCTGGCTAAGGAGTACTGCGCCACCTTCTACTGCACCATCGCCCAGCTGGCGCTGGAGATGCTGCTGGACGGCACCCTGGATCAGCTGGACGGCGTCATCACCCCCACCATCTGTGATACCCTGCGGCCCATGAGCCAGAACATCCGCGTGGCCATGAGCGACAAGCTGCCCTGCATCTTCCTGGCCCATCCCCAGTACCGCAAGCCCGCTTTCGGCCTGCAGTTCACGGTGGACCAGTACATGCACGTCAAGTCTGAGCTGGAGAAGATCGCCGGCAAGGAGATCACCGATGACGACCTGCGGGCCGCTATCAAGGTGATGAACCGCAGCCGCGCCGCCCGCCGGGCTTTCGTCAAGCTGGCCAGCGAGCACTGTGATGTCATCTCCGCCGTCAGCCGCTCCGCCGTGCTGCGCTCCGCCTGGTTCATGGAGCCCGCCGTCTACGCCGAGAAGCTGGAGGCCCTGAACGCCGAGCTGGCCCAGCTGCCCGCAGCCAACTGGAAGGGCAGAAAGATCGTCACCTCCGGCATCATCTGCGACAACCCCAAGCTGCTCCAGATTTTTGACGACAACAACATCGCCATCGCCGCCGACGACGTGGCCCAAGAGAGCCGCGCTTTCCGGGTGGACGCCAGCGAGGAGGGCGATCCCATGATGGCCCTGGCCCAGCAGTTCGCTGATCAGGACTATGATGTCCTGCTCTACGATGAGCACTCCAGCCAGAACCGCAGGGGCGAGTTCGTGGCCCAGCTGGCCAAGGACAGCGGTGCCCAGGGCGTGGTCCTGTTCATGCAGCAGTTCTGCGACCCCGAAGAGATGGAGTACCCCTATCTGAAGAAGGCGCTGGACGAGGCCGGCGTGCCCCACATCAAGCTGGGTGTGGACCAGCAGATGCGGGACTTCGGGCAGGCCAGCACCGCCATCCAGGCATTTGCCGACGTGCTGTAAAGATCCCATGCAGAAAATCGGTCTTCTGGGCCGAAACCCTTGAAAAATTCCCGCTGAAGTGATATAATGCCACCAATTTCGGGTTTCTCCCCCTGTGTCCCGTCCTGGGAACAGGGGGAGTCCGGGAAAATGGACGTCCGCTTGGGAGGGGCCTGCGCCCGGCCCAAGCCGGTGACCATAAAATAATCAAAGAAGGGGAAAGATAGACTATGAACTACAACGTAACTGTAAATGGAAAAGTTTACAGCGTGACTGTGGAAAAGACTGGAGCCGCCGCTCCTGCCGCTGTCGCTCCCATGGNGTGCTGGAGGCCATGAAGATGGAGATCGAGGTCTCCGCCCCCGTGGACGGCACCGTGAAGGCCGTGGCCGCCACTGTGGGCACCGCTGTCAACACTGACGATCTGCTGGTCACCCTGGGTTAAAAGTAGGGGGTACAGATACATGCCTAGTGTTGATAAAGCAATTATTAACCCGTTTGAACCTCTGGATGTCGGTGAGGCCCTGCTGGTAGCCGTGTCCGGTCTGCTGGTCGTCTTTGTGATGCTTGCCATGCTGATGGCGGTCATTTTGGTGATCTCCAAGATCGTGGGCGCTATCGAGGGTAAGGGAAAGGCTCCTGCCGCACCCGCCCCCAAGTCCGCTGCCCCTGCCGCCAAACCGGCGGCAGCCCCCGCCGCCCCTGCGGTGGATGAGGGTGAGCTGGTTGCGGTGATGATGGCCGCTGTGGCTGAGGAGTCCGGGATGTCCCCCAACTCCTTCCAGGTCACCAACATCAGTGCGGCTCCTGCCGCCGCTGCCCCCGCCCCTGTTGCTGCTCCTGCTGCGGCCCCCGCACCTGCTCCCGCTGCCGCCCCCGCGCCTGCTGCGGCTCCCGCCGCTGTGGCCGCCGGAGAGACGGCCGTCAACAGCCCCATGCCCGGAAACATCTTCAAGGTGGAGTGCTCTGTGGGCCAGGCTGTAAAGGCCGGCGATGTGCTGGTGGTGCTGGAGGCCATGAAGATGGAAATCGAGGTCTCCGCTCCCGTAGACGGAACTGTGAAGGCCGTCTCTGCCGTTGTGGGTACTGCTGTGAACACCGATGACCTGCTGGTCACCATCGGTTGAGAGGAGGGGTGAAGTATGGAATTTCTGAAAGAAGTCATTTTTGCGATTGCTGGCGGTTCTGGCTTTGCCGCTCTGGACTGGAAGACCGTGGTCATGCTCGTCATTGCCTGTATCCTGCTGTACATGGGTATCGG
The DNA here is from genome assembly GCF_001244495.1 of Clostridium phoceensis. NCBI lineage: Bacteria > Bacillati > Bacillota > Clostridia > Eubacteriales > Clostridiaceae > Clostridium > Clostridium phoceensis. The sequence goes on from NZ_LN866274.1 coordinate 1,633,059, forward strand.
CAAGGGCTTTGAGCCCCTGCTGCTGGTCCCCATCGCATTCGGTATGCTGCTGGCCAACCTGCCCATTACCGGCTTGTTTGCCGAGCCCGTCTATGATGCCGCTACCCATAGTGGAACAGTAGGCTTTATGTGGGTACTCTATCAGGGTGTCCAATACGCCATTTACCCGTCCATCATCTTTATGGGCATCGGTGCCATGACCGACTTTGGTCCTCTGCTGGCTAACCCCATGTCCCTGCTGCTGGGCGCTGCTGCGCAGCTGGGCATCTTCGCAGCGTTCCTGATGGCGCTGGTCCTGGGCTTTACTCCCGCTGAGGCTGCCGCCATCGGCGTCATCGGCGGCGCAGACGGCCCCACTGCTATCCTGACGGCATCAAAATTGGCGGTAGAGCTGTTGCCGGCTATTGCCATCGCGGCATACTCTTACATGGCCCTGATCCCCATGATCCAGCCCCCGCTGATGAAGCTGATGACCACTAAGAAAATGCGTCAGGTCAAGATGAGTCAGCTGCGTGTGGTCTCCAAAACTGAGAAGATCATCTTCCCCATTGCCGTGACCATCTTCGTAGTGCTGCTGATCCCCGATACTGCACCTCTGATTGGTATGCTCATGCTGGGCAACCTGTTCCGTGAGTGTGGTGTCACGGAGCGTCTGTCTGATACCGCTCAGAACGCTCTGATCAATATCGTGACGATTCCGCTGGGCCTGTCCGTGGGCTTTAAGGCTACGGCCAGTAGCTTCCTGACTGTTGAGACCCTGTCCATTATCGCTCTGGGTCTGACGGCTTTCCTGCTGTCCACTGCTGGCGGCCTGCTGCTGGGCGATTTGATGTATGTTCTGACTGGTGGCAAGGTCAATCCGCTGATCGGCTCTGCCGGCGTGTCCGCCGTGCCTATGGCGGCCCGTGTGTCCCAGGTGGTGGGACAGAAGGAGAACCCCTCCAACTTCCTGCTGATGCACGCTATGGGACCCAATGTGGCTGGCGTCATCGGTTCCGCTTGTGCCGCTGGATTTATGATCAAGGTCTTCGGCGGCTGATTTAAAGCGATTACAGTTTCAAACAGGTGCTCGGCACACCGGTGCAGACCGGTGTGCCGAGTGCTTTTTCCGTGCAGGAAAAGAGATGCGGCGGAGAGAAAAGAGGGGGCATCGAGGGGGAAAAGGCGGAAAAAAGCTGGGCAGAACAGGGGAGAGGAGGAAGGAAGAAAAAATTTGAAAAAAATAAAAATAGTACTTGCCAAATCGAAAAATATGTGCTATTATTTATAAGCTGTCAGCGAGAGATACTTCTCCTGCGGTATGCGGCTGTAGCTCAGTTGGATAGAGTGTTTGGCTACGAACCAAAAGGTCGGGGGTTCGAATCCCTTCAGCCGTACCACTCGTCGCAAGCGTCGTATCGCTTGCGACGAGTTTTTTCGTTTCATTACAAAACTTATCGCGCACTCACTTTGCTGCTCCTCGCTTCCAAACCGAAGCCCAGCGTAGCGGGTTCGGTTTGGTTTTTGGCACAGACCTGTAGCCACTGCATCTTTTTTGTCCACATATTCCAAGTTAAAAGCTATATTTTGATCTTATAAACGAGGCCGAAATGTAGCTTTTCTTTTTATCAATTTGTCGAAGAAACCTCCATGTTATACCGCTCATGAGCACATGAGTAGAAAACATGGAGGCTTTGTTATGCCTGAGAATATCACTTGGAGAAGCGGGACGCAATCGGGGGAAAGAGAACTGCCCGCCGCTCCGCCCCGGCGCCTGGCGCGGGGGGAAACGGCGGGCAGACTGCGCCTCAGGGCGCGGCAAGGTCACATGATATGCTCTTCGGCGCAGTTGTCCAGCACACGCATCCCCATCTCCTTGGGTGCGGCAACAGGAAATTTGGCAATGCTGGTCTCGTCGAATTTGGCACACAGGCGGAGCTGAGGATTGAGGCGCAGGTCCTCCATATGGGACGGCCTGCGTGCTCTGCGCTTTGCCATAAAGATCACCCCTGGCACAGTATGCCCTAAAATCCGACCGATGTTGCAGGGAAGACGGCCGCTGCGCTGGGAGCAGGGAGAGTCAAAACTTTTCCATATGCTGAAGATCCATTACAAAGACGACCACACCGCCCACATCCTGCACAACAGGGGTGGCGGGCATGAGAGGAGGGTAGGGGTGCCCCATGGGGATAGAAAAGCTTTGGTAGACCGTGGCTTTCCGTTGACCCGCCCGGCGCTTCAGAATGTCCAGCACCTCATCCAGACGGGGCTCTTCAACGCCGATCATGATGGTGGTGCTGTGCTTTTTTAGAAATCCTCCGGTGGAGCTGAGCATCGTAACAAAAAAGCCGTTTTGATTCAGCTCGTAGACCGTATCCTCGTAATCTTCCCCCTGGAGGATAGCCAAAACCAATTTCCCACTGTGCTGTTCCATGTAAGACCTCCTTGTTTGTTCCCGCAGGGCCAGACCAGGTCAGACCCGCTTTTGAAAATTCCCTACCACTGAGATGTTGTCATCCAGAATGACAAAGATGTTTGGGTCCTGCTTCTGCAGCGCCTTACGAAGCTGAAGAGCTTCCTTTTTGGAGACCACTGTGAGAAGCATCTCCGTCTGCTCTCCGCTGTACGCCCCTTCTCCCTCCCATTTTGTAACGCCGCGGCCCACATATTCAAAGACCAGCTGCTCCATCTCCGGCTTTTTGGTGATGATAAGCATAGTGACCATCACATTTTGCAGGTGCGCCCGGTCCAAGCAGAGAAAAGTAACGCAGGTGAACAGAATGCTGTACACCACCACCTGCCGGTCAAAAAACAGAAAACCGACCCCATAAACTGCAAAGTTCAGGGCCATGGAGATACGGCCAACGCTCAGAAGGGGGTGCTTCTGAAGGCAGAGCAGCCCCAGGATCTCTTCTCCGCCTCCAGAGCAGCCAGAGGTGAGGGTCAGGCCGGCGCCAGCGCCGCAGGCGAGGCCGCCGATGACACAGGCGGTGAGATGCTCATCGAACAGACCAGACTGAGGAATAGGGATCAGGGCCAGAAAAATACTGTAACAGGCCACACACAGGGCGGTCTTTGCAAAAAAAAGATGTCCAAATCTGGACCAGGCCAGAATGAGCAGGGGGACATTGAGCAGAAAGTAAATGATGCCGGCCACGTCCCCCACAGACTGGAGAGACGGGAAAACAGAGAGCAAAACCATGCGCAGAAGCTGTGCGATCCCTAAAAATCCGCCGCTGTACATTCCGGAAGGCAGAATAATACAGTTCATGGATACGGAAAACAGCAGGGAGCCGACAACAATGAGGGACATATCTTTGACAATCTGGCCGCTGTGCCGCCGAAGTCCCATCGCCTGCTTATATTGTACCATACAGTCCCACCCTTATCAATCCAATTTATGAAATGGTCCCGGAATACCCCAAAGGGATATTCCGGGAGCAAATCTGTAGGAAAGCGGACGATCAGGCGGGAATCAGGCCGTTGTCCACCAGGAACTGATGGGCGACCTCCTTGGCGCTCATGCCGTCCACATCTACCTGAGCGTTCATGGCAGCCATGGTAGCCTCGTCAATGGCACCGTCCAGCTTGGAGAGGACCTCGGCCAGAGCGGGATCAGACTGGATCAGATCGGCATTTACGAAGTTTACAGCGTAGTAGGGGGGGAAGAAGCCCAGGTCGTCCTCCAGAGTGGTCAGCCCCAGCTTGGAGAGCAGAGCATCTGTGGCAAAGGCGTCCACCACGTCCACCTCGTCGTTTTCAATGGCAGTGTAGCGCAGGCTGGCATCCAGTCCGGTGACATCCTTGAACTCGGCGTTGTACTGGCTTTCCAGAAGAGGCAGACAGTCCTCGCGCTGGATAAACTCTACGGTGCATCCCAGCCGAAGCTCAGGGGACTTCTCGATCAGATCAGACAGAGTGGTCAGGCCATAGGCCTCGGCGGTCTCGGGCTTGACGCTCATCACATAGGTGTTATTGAAGCCCAGAGGAGCGGAGGTATAGATGTTGTGGTCTTTCATCATCATATCGCTGACAGTCTGCCAAACTACGTCTTTATCGGTATTCATGGGCTGGGCCAGCAGATTCATCAGGGCGGTCCCGGTGTACTCCACGAACATATCGATGCTTCCCTGTTCCAAGGCGTCAAAGCAGACGGCGGCCCCGGCCAGACCGAAGCGCTGATCCACCGTGTAATCGGTGTTGGCCTCGATCAGCTCGGTATAGAGCTCACCCAGAATATTGACCTCAGTAAAGTTGGAGGTGCCTACCACGATGGTCTTGTCGCCGCTTCCGGTACTGGAGGGGGCAGAAGAAACAGACCCGCTTCCGCTGCCGGAAGAGCCGCAGGCGGCAAGGGAGAGGGACAGCGCAGCCGCTGTGAGAGCGCAGGTGATTTTTTTCAGGTTTTTCATGACGCAAGAAACTCCTTTTTCTTATTTTGAATTTTAAAATCAAGAGATCAGCCCAGATAGGCTCAGGCAATGATGGCGGCATAGGATGCCGCGGAGACAGCGACCAGGGCAAAGCACAGCCCGCCTGCCACTGCCTTGCGGCGGGTCCGGACAGCTTTGCTGAGGTTTTTGATCTGGTCCTGAGGCAGCAGCCCCTCGCTGGTGAGGGCCCGTTCCACGCGGCCCAGGAGGTAATCCAGAGTGAGGGCCATCACAGCGGAGGCGACCGCCCCCATGACAGTCATAGGATAATTGAGGGAGTTCATACCCAGCATAATGAACCAGCCCAGTCCGTTGGCTCCGGCGAAAGCGGCGATGGTCATGGTGCCTACCGCACCCACGGCAGCGATACGGATGCCGGACATGATATAGGGCGTGGCCATGGGCAGCTCCACTCGGCCCAGCTGCTGCATGCGGGTCAGTCCGATGCCCCGTGCCACCTCGAGGGAGACAGGAGAGATGCTGGAGATCCCGGTGTAGGTGTTTTTCAGAATGGGGAGGAACGCATAGACAAACACCATGAAGATAGCCAGTGTCTCACCGACGCCCAGAAAGGGGATCCCCATGGCAAGCAGGGCCATACAGGGGATGGACTGCATCACATTGGCGATGCCGATGACCACGCTGGAGACCTTTTTGCTTCTGGTGATGAAGATACCCAGGGGGACGGCAATGATGAGGGCCAGAACCACGGCGAAGCAGGTCATGGCCAGGTGGCGCAGGAATTCCTCCACCAGACTGTCCCACTCCTCTGCATAGATCGTCAGATAGGGAAGGAAATTCTCCGCCAGACTGTCCCACCACGATGCGGGGGACTCTATCAATGCGCTGCTGCTGCCCATATAACTCCGCTCCTTTCTCCCGCAGTATGCTCAGGGACGAACTGCCTGCTCATAGTGGCCAGCAGACTGCTCTTGGTCAAAAATCCCACAAGAGTCCGGTCGTGCTCGATCACGGGTATAATGCCGGACACATCGTAGTCGATGGTGGAGATGATCTCTTTGAGAGTGGTATCCCCCTCCACCGCGACGTAGTCATCGGAGAGGTAGGTCTCGGCGGAGCCAGAGCCGTCTTTCTCCGACATCAGCTCCTCCAGCCAGAGGACCCCCAGCAGACGGTCCCGGCCGTCTACCACCAGCAGGCTGTCCACGCCGCTCTGGCGCATGATCTGCAGAGCCTGGAGCACGGTCCGCCCCCTGGAGATGGTGATGGGACGGCGGCGCATAATGTCCCGGGCCCGGATATACTCGGGGTTGGCCCACAGACGGTTGGCACCAATAAAGTCCGTGACATACTGATTGGCGGGAGCTTTCAGGATCCGCTCCGGGGTGTCGCACTGGACGATGTGCCCTTCCTGGATAATGCAGATGCGGTCGGCCAGCTTGATCGCCTCGTCCATGTCGTGGGTGACGAATACGACAGTCTTTTTTGTTTTTTTCTGGAGCGTATGGATCTCGTCCTGCAGCTCGGCCCGGGTCATGGGATCCAGAGCGGAGAAGGGCTCATCCATCAGAACGATGGGGGGGTCCACCGCAAAGGCCCGGGCTACTCCCACGCGCTGCTGCTGCCCGCCGGACAGCTGAGAGGGGTATTGGTTGCGGTAGGTGTCCGGGTCCAGATCGACCATTCGGAGCATCTCAGTCACCCGCTCAGAGATCCGCTCGCTGGGGTAGCCGGCGATGCGCATGACCAGCGTAATATTTTCCTCCACGGTCAGATGGGGGAAGAGGCCGCCGGCCTGAACGACATAGCCCACCAGGTTGGGCAGCTGATTTGTTTTGATGCGGTCCACCGGCGTCCCATTGATGAGCAGCTTGCCCTTCTGCACATTGAGCAGCTTGTTGATGCTCTTGAGAAGAGTGGTTTTTCCACAGCCGCTGGAGCCGATGAGAACAAAAAATTCACTGTCCTGAATGGTAAGATCCACGTGGTTCAGAACGGGCCTATCTTTGTACGCCATAGACACATTTTGAAACTCAATCATAAGCGTGTCTCACGATCCCTTCTTTGTTATGGCGGTATCGTAACAGAATTTCAGTTAATGTGACCCTAGGATTCTGCCTCTGGAATTAAGAGTGTGTTAGTTCAGGCAGGGACCCACCGCCCGCTGGGAAGAAAAAGACTGCCCGCCCCCTGCAAGACGCAGGGAACGGACAGTCAGGGACGCAGGTGCAGAGGTCAGGCCTCGTCCTCCTGCTTCTGGCGGATCATGCGGTAGCCCACGCCGATGTGGGTCTGGATATACTGGGGGTGGCTGGGGTCCACCTCCAGCTTTTTGCGCAGAGTGGCCATGAAGACGCGGAGAGAGGGGGTATCCGAAAAGGCGGAGCTGCCCCAAATCTCGTTGAGGATAAAATTGTGGGTGAGGACCTTCCCGGTATTTCGGGCCAAAAGGCAGAGCAACTTGTACTCGATGGGGGTGAGATGGATCTCCACCCCATCTCGATAGGCACAGCCGGCAGCATAGTCAATCTTCAGGTTCCCGTTCTCGTAGAGGCTGGCTTCCTCACTTACCTTCTGGCTGTCATAGCGGACCCGGCGCAGGGCGACCCGGAGCCGGGCCAGGAGCTCGTCCACGGAGAAAGGTTTAGTCAGATAGTCATCGGCGCCGGCGTCCAGCGCGGCCACCTTGTCGCTGTCCTCGCTCCGGGCGGAGATGACGATGATGGGCAGGTTGCTCCAGGTGCGGACCTTTTTGATGATGTCTACCCCGTCCATGTCGGGCAGGCCCAGGTCCAGCAGCATGACGTCCGGGCGGTAAGAGAGGGCGTCCACCAGAGCACTGGCCCCTGTCTTGGCCCGATGGAACTGATAGTTCTGGGTCTCCAGAGTGGTGGCGATGAGGTTTCCCACCGCTGCGTCGTCTTCTACCATAAGAATGTGCGGCTTATTCATACATTTTTACCTCCGAGGCCCTCAGGGTGAAACGAAATACTGACCCGTGGGGCTGATGATCCTGAACTGATATCTCACCGCCGTGAGCGGTGATGATGGACCTGCACAGGGAGAGCCCCAGGCCCAGCCCCCGCCGGCCATCTCCGCGGGAGTTGTCCGCGGTATAAAACATATCAAATATTTTCTGCTTGGCGCTGTCCGCAATACCTGGACCGTCATCGGAGACCTCGACCTGCACAAAAGGACCGGCCCGGACAGCGGACAAGGAGATGTGGGAACCGGCAGGGGTGTACTTGATGGCGTTGTTGACCAGATTGATGACCACCTGGACGATGAGCCGGGCGTCCATATCCGCCATCAACAAATCGTCCTCCAGTTCTACAGAGATATGGTGCTGCTCCGCATTGCGGTCCAGATGGGACAGGGCTTCATGAAAGACCTCATCCAGAAGCTCCGGGCGGATGTTCAGAGAAACAGAGCCGTTGCCCATCCGGGTGAGGGAGAGCAGATTTTCCACCAGGTTGATGAGCCACATAGAGTCATCGTAGATGGAGCGGTACAGGTAGCGCCGCTTCTCCTCATCCAGCACGGCCCCGTTCTCCATCAGGATGCCGGCGTTCCCGGATATACTGGTCAGTGGGGTGCGCAGGTCGTGGGAGATGGCCCGCAGCAGATTGGCGCGCAGGGTCTCCTGATGGGCCAGCTCCTCGATCTGCTGCTTGGCGCGCGCCGTCAGCTCCTTTTCCAGCGCCAGTCCGCACTCGTCCAGGATGGCTACTGTCAGATTTTTTTCAAAGGAGTCCACCTTCTGAGCATTGGGGATGGCAATGCCAACCACCGCCAGCACCTTGTCAGAGCCGCGGACCGCAATGTAGAGGCATTTGGAGCTGGGAAGGGTGTGGGTGGTAGCGCCGGCGTGCTTGTTGTTGTTCCAGACCCACTCCGCCACCGCCCGCTCTGAGGAAGTGAGATATGCAGACATATCCCCGCCTTTGGAAACAGGGAACAGCATGGCCTCCTGCTCCAGTCCGTCCTCGTCGGCGGAATAGATCAGGACGTCCCGCTCCAGCAGCTTTTTCAACTGGGTGGCCGTGACCGCCAGGATCTCCCGGCTCCCCTCCGCCTTCTGGAGCTTCTGGCTGGTCTCCAGCAGGATCTCAGTGCGGTATGCCTTTTGGGCGCTCTGGATGGCCTGCCGTTTGACACGGGTGGTAAGAGAGCTGCCCAGCAGTGCTACGGTCAGCATGACGGCAAAGGTGGCGATATAGCTGGGGTCGCTCATCAAAGTAAAATAGGGGTAGGTAAAAAAGTAATTGAAGATGAAGACGGAGCACAGGGATGCCAGCAGGCTGTAGCTGTGCCCCGTGGTGGCCATGGAGATGGTGAGGACGCCCAAGATATAGACCATGATCACATTTTCAGTGGAAAAGTCCGCTCGCTGGAAGAGAAAGCCCACGGCGGTGCAGGCAGCCAGGATCAGGAGGGCCTTGAAAAGATCCCGGACGGAGAAGCGCTCCTGGAGAAGATAGGGCTGCCAGGAGTGGCGGGCGGGCCGCTGGACCTGGTCCGGGATGATGTAGATATCCAGGTCAGGAGCCAGCTCTCCCAGACGGTCCATCAGACTCTTGGCGCCCAGGAGGGGGCCGCGTTTCTGGGGACTGCGGCCCAGCACGATCTTGGAGATCCCGCTGACTTTAGCGTATTCCGCGATCTGAATGGCGGGGTCATCCCCGTAGACCGTGCTGATCCGGGCGCCCAGCTCCTCTGCAAGATGCAGATTGTTCCGTAGCTGCCGGCGTCCCTTGTCGCTCTGGCCCTGAAAGGAAGGAGTCTCCACGAAAAGCGCGGTAAAGGCGCCGTGAAATGCCTCTGCCATCCTGGCAGCAGTGCGGATGACCTTCTCGTTGGAGGGAGAGCCGGACAGGCAGATGAGAATGTGTTCCCGGGCCCTGGGGGGATATCTGTCCCCACCGGAGGGCTTCCGCTCCAGGCGGTCAGCGGTCCTGCGCAGGGAGAGCTCCCGCAGGGCGGCCAAGGTCTGCTCGGTCAAAAGGTGCCCTTCCCCTCCGCCGATGGTCCCGGCCCGCAGGCGCGCCAGAAGGTCGGAGGGCTCCAGATCGACGATCTCCACCTGGTCAGCAGAGTCAAAGACCTGGTCCGGGACGCGTTCCGGGGCGGAGAAGCCGGTGATGGAGGAGACCACATCGCTCAGGCTTTCCAGCTGCTGCACATCCATGGTGGAATAGACGTCAATGCCCGCGCGAAGCAGCTCGGCAATATCCTGGTAGCGCTTGGCGTGGCGGGCTCCCTTATTGTTGGAGTGGGCCAGCTCATCCACTAGGATCAGCTGGGGACGGCGGCGGAGGGCGCCGTCCAGGTCAAATTCGCCCTGCCCTCCACCGGGAGGGATGAGGGGCGGGAGCCGTTCCAATCCTCCGGCCAGTGCCAGGGTATCAGGATAGGCGGCGGGTGCCAGAAAGCCCAGCACAACGTCCGTGCCCGCCTCTTTTGCGCGGAGGGCGGCGTCCAGCATAGCGTAGGTCTTCCCCACTCCGGCGGCGTAGCCAAAAAAGATCTTCAGTCGGCCGGAGGACTCCTGTTCCAAAGTGTGGTCCCCAGGAGTCAGCCCGTCAGGGCGGGGCTGAGGATCAGAACGCAAGGTATCACCTCGTCTCTTGCTTGGGTCGTTTGTATATTATAGTATAACACAGGTGGTATCAGCATAACATTGGCATTTTTGACGGGGTGTAAAGATTACATTAAGGAATCTTTATTAATACAGTATTTATGCACGGAAAATTCTCTTAATCTGGCGCTAATGTCCGATGTGATATAATAAAAAATAAATGCGGGACAGCGCGTGGCCCGGCTGCCCGCCCTGCGGACAGCCGGGCCCTGGATGAACAGCCGCATAGGAACATATCAGAAGGGAACAGGAGCATGATGCATGCTGCGGGGGGATTCTGTGCCGTCTTTCAAACATGACCGTGTCACACCGGCACAAATCATTATTTTAGGATTCCTGCTGCTGATCTTTACTGGGGCAGTGCTGCTGATGCTGCCCTTTTCCACCCAGGAGCCCGGAGGGGCCTCATTTGGGGATGCGCTGTTCACCGCCACTTCCGCCACCTGTGTGACCGGACTGGTGCTCCACGATACGGCGCTTTACTGGTCACCCTTTGGGCAGCTGGTCATTCTTCTGCTGATCCAGGTGGGCGGAATGGGAGTGGTCACCATCGCGGTGGCGATTTTCATGTTTGCGGGCAAACGGATCGGGTTGAAGCAACGGTGGGTGATGCAGGAGTCCATTTCCGCCCCTCAGGTGGGCGGCATCGTGCGGATGACGGGGTTTATCCTAAAAACCGCCTTTTTGATCGAAGGGGTCGGGGCCCTGCTTCTGGCCCTGCGGTTCTGCCCGCAATTTGGTCTTGGAAGAGGACTTTGGTACGCGGTGTTTCACTCAGTGTCCGCGTTCTGCAATGCGGGCTTTGATCTTATGGGAGTAAACTCCCCGTTTTCTTCCCTCACAGACTACGTAGGCGATCCTTTGGTGAGCAATGTGATCGCTTTTCTGATCATAATTGGCGGCGTCGGCTTCCTCACCTGGAATGACATCAGGGAGCACAAGCTCCACTTTCGACGCTACCGGCTGCAGAGCAAGCTGATCCTGACCACCACGCTGGCCCTGATCCTGACAGGGCTCCTGTTCTTTCTGCTGTATGAGTTCGAACAGGGGCAGTGGGTGGACATGTCCCTGTGGGAGCGGATCAACGCCGCGTTTTTTCAGTCCGTGACACCGCGCACCGCAGGCTTCAACACAGTGGATCTGACTGGCCTGAGCCAGCCCGCCCAGCTGCTGATCATCCTGCTGATGCTGGTGGGCGGTTCACCGGGTTCCACAGCAGGCGGCTTCAAAACCACTACGCTGGCGGTGATGCTGCTGGGGATCCGGGCAGTTTTCCGCCATAAGGAGCGGCCCCAGTGCTTTGGAAGGCGCATCGCAGATGAGTCGATCCGAAACGCCTCTGCCATCTTCCTGCTTTATCTGCTCCTGTTCCTGACAGGGGGCATCCTGATCTGCTGCATAGATGGCGTACCCCTGATGGCGGCGCTGTTTGAGGCGGCGTCCGCCATTGGTACCGTTGGCCTGTCGCTTGGGATCACGCCGGAGCTCTCCGGGGCGTCCAGGATGATCCTGATTTTTTTGATGTATTTCGGGCGTGTGGGCGGCCTGACCATGATCTATGCGGTCACGGCCAAAGGCGCACCGGAGCTGTCCCAATTCCCCCAGGAGCGGGTCACCATAGGATGAGATCGGAGAGGAACAAATCATGAAGTCAGTGCTTTTGATCGGGCTGGGACGGTTCGGCCGCCATATGGCCCAGAAGCTCCGGGAACTGCACCATGAGGTAATGGCGGTGGACCGGAATGAAGAGCGGATCAACGACGCCCTGCCCTTTGTGACCAACGCACAGATCGGGGACAGCACCAGTGAGCAGTTCATTGCATCTCTGGGGGTCAGTAACTTTGACCTGTGCGTGGTAGCGATTGGAGATGACTTTCAGAGCTCCCTGGAGACCACCGCTCTGCTCAAGGAATACGGCGCTCCTTTTGTGCTCTCCCGGGCTGCCCGGGACGTCCACGCCAAATTCCTGCTGCGCAACGGTGCGGACGATGTGATCTATCCGGAGAAGCAGACGGCCTCTTGGGCCGCGGTCCGGTACAGCTCTGACCATGTGTTTGACTACATCAAGCTGACACCGGACCATTCCATCTATGAGACGGCGGTGCCGGAATCCTGGGTAGGAAGGACTGTGGTCCAGCTGGCGGTGAGGCAGAAGTACCGCATCAACATTCTGGCCATCAAGCGCAGCGGCACACTGGAGCCCCTCCCAGGCCCCAATCACACCTTTCAGTCGGATGAGACCCTGCTGATCCTGGGGGATGACCGGGACATCCAGAGATTCCTGCATGTCTGACAAGCGATACCGAACGCGGCAGGGAGGCCGGTCCGGCCCCGGAGTTCTGTTGGTCCGCAGCGGAGGGGAGTTCCCACAAAAGCTCCCTGCTTCCAGTGTTTTCGGAACTGTGACAAAATAAAAAACTTCTCCCTCTGCGTGTGTCCCTGTCCGGGGATGAGGTGGAGAGCGGGACGGCAAAATACGACCGCATGGCGCCACGGCGTCATGCGGTCGTATTTTGATGATTCTGACGCTTGTCTAGAGGCTGTCCCCCTGGGACGGTGTATCCGCTCGCCGGAGGTCAGACAGGCGCTGTTCCAGGACGATGCCGGCCTGATTCAGGATCCCGCGGATCAGATTCTGCTCAAATGCCTCGGGGAGAGGATAGTCATCGCAGGGGATGCCTACAACAGCCTGAGGCCCGCCATGGCTTCGTACTGCCAGGTAAAGGCATCTGGAATTGGGCAGGGTGTGGGTCCCTGCCCCGGCGTGCTTGTTGTTTTTACACACCCAGTCGGCCACCGCCTTCTCCTGCCCACCCGTATAGCGGGAGAGGAGATTGGACTCTGTTTCCGGATAAATGCGGGCCTGCATCAGCTGGCCGTCCGGGTCCATGGGGTAGTAGAGGATCGGCCTGTCGAGCAGCTTTCCAAGCTGAGAGACCGCGATGGCGAGCACCTCATGTTCGCCAGATGCCTGCTGGAGCAGCTGGGTGGCCTCCAAAAGGACCTCGGTGCTGTAGTTTTTCTGTACCGCCATCCTGGCCTGCGTCTTGATCCGGATGGTCAGAGAGCTGGTAAGAAAGCTGGAGAGGAACATGATAAAAAAGGTGATCACATAGCTGGGATGAGCATCCAAGCTGAAATAGGGCTCCGTAAAGAAAAAGTTGAAGGTAAGCACACTGAGCAACGAGGAGAGAATGCCATAGAGGCGGCCCTCTGTCCAGGTGGCGGTGAGAAGCACCCCCAGAATATAGACGGTGACAATATTGGTCTCTCCGAAGCCCAGACGGGAAAACAGCTCCCCCAGAAGGGTGGCTGCGGCCAAAATGCCCAGCATTTTTCCGGTGTCTTTCCAGGAGAAGGAGAGCTCCGAGGGGGCTATCTTCCATTTGGGGCGGTAGGCAGGCTGTCGGTCCGGGATAATGTAGACATCCAGATTTGGTGCCAGCTCGGTGAGCCGGTCTACCAGGGCTTTCTTGTTCCACCAGCCGCGCCGCCGGCGGTGGTTGGTGCGGCCGAGCACGATTTTGGTCACGCCGCTGGTCCTGCTGTAGTCTGCGATCTGGGCGGCGGGGTCATCACCATATACTGTGGCGATCCGCGCCCCCAGATCTTCCGCCAGCTTCAGATTGGTCCTCAGGCGCTTCCGATTTTCACCGCTGAGCTCCCTGGTATCCGGAGTCTCCACGAAGAGAGCGGTAAAATCTCCTTGAAAGGCCTCGGCCATTCGGGCGGCGGTACGGATGACTTTTGCATTGGAGGGGGCGCTGGACAGACAGACCAGGATATGGTCGCTGGGGTTGAGAAAGCCCTCCGGATGTTGCTTTCGGGCGGTGCGGTTGAGGCGGTCAGCGGTCCGGCGCAGAGCGATCTCCCGCAAAGCGGCAAGGTTCTGCTTGGAAAAGAAGTGGCCCAGGGCTTGCTGAGCCTGGGCGGCCCGGTAGACCTTGCCCTCCTCGAGCCGGGCGATCAGGTCGTCCGGCTCCACATCCACCACCTCGACTTGGTCGGCGGAGTCAAATACCCAGTCTGGGATCCGCTCGTTGACCGTTACACCGGTCAAGCTGGAAACGAGGTCGTTTAGGCTCTCCAGATGCTGAACATTGACGGTGGTGTACACATCGATCCCGGCGCGCAGCAGCTCTTCAATGTCCTGATAGCGCTTGACATGGCGGCAACCCTGTGCATTGGAATGGGCCAGCTCATCTACCAGGATGAGCTGGGGCTTGCGGGCCAGAGCGGCGTCCAGATCGAATTCCCGCAGGGTGATGCCCTTGTAGGATACGACCAGGGGAGGAAGGCACTCCAGACCTTCCACCAGTTTCATGGTGGCGGGTCTGATATGGGGCTCAATATACCCGGCCACTACGTCCACGCCCATATCTTTCATCTGGTGGGCCATCTCCAGCATGGCATAGGTTTTCCCCACGCCAGCCGCATAGCCGAAAAAGATCTTGAGCCTGCCCTGCCGGACCCGCGTTTCGTCGGGGTCGATCATTCGAATTTTTTTCAGAATTTCTTCCGGAGTTGGTCGATGTTCTTCCAAGACCATCTCACCTCCCGTGAGGGATCACAACAGGAAACAGGATCTTCAGAAATACCTTTTCCGCAGGGCCGCCCCGGATAAAGTCAAAAGTGATCTGTTTTCCGGAGGGGTCCAGGATATAAAACTGCCCCGGCTGGTTGATGATTTGGAATTCCAGCTCATCCAGCACCTGCTGAAGGGTGAGCTCCCACTCCATCATGCAGAATCCCGCTCCCTCCTGGGCAAACTCGTGGAGCCAGGCAAACTCCATGGGCTGTTCGCCGTCCCGAAGAAAAATGCGCCAGAGATGCTGCTTCTGCTCTAAAGAGAGGGCCTGGAGATAGTCGATGGGGCTGGGGTCTCCCTCCAGGGTGAGGTAGCGGTACAGACTACCGTCCTGATCCTCCAGAATCTCATTTTCGTCCAGAAAAGCTCCGGCACGGCGGTCCACAGCACAGCAGCGGGCGTTATAGCGGATCTGGCCGAGCACATCTCTGAGGCGGGCTGCATGTTCTGACGAATCCGCCTCCAGCTTTACACAGAGGCCGGAGAGCTGGTCAAAGGGCCTGCCCGACACACAGCGGGTACGGCAGAGAATTCTGTTCCCCTCCTCCAGATGGAAGGTGAGCTCCCCGGTCTCGCCGCCGGGGGCGGTGCCATACAGAGCGGTCTCCCAATGGGAGGAGAGACAGGCCATCAGCTCACGGCACTCCTCCTCCAGGTAGCTGGTATCACATGCAGAGTCCCGGTAGAGCAGGAGGAGACCTTTTGTCCCCTCCTGATACAGCAGAGAGGGGGCCGCAGTAAAAAGATCGTTGATGGTGCAGACCAGCTCCAGTGCCAAAAGTCCCGCCGGCTGACGGAGCAGAGCGCGCTCCTGCAACGGGGCGCGGTGTTCTTCCGCAGTCTGATAGGGGTACAGCATGTCATGTTCCTCCTTTTTCCTTCCTATTTGCAGCGTATGCAGAGGCAGGCTGTCAAGCTTTTGATACCCGGGCAGGCGAGCCCCGGCCGGGTGGATGCCGGCAGAGCTCGCCTGTCTCAGAGTACTTCGTTATTTGCTGACCTCGCCGATGAGGCCCAGCTCCTGGGCGATGGCCAGATTGACGCCTAGAACATTGACAGCCTCCTCGCCGAAGATGCCCAGCACCTTGTGGGTGGTGTTGGCTTCCACGATCTCTTCCAGGCGCTCCTCGCTCAGACCGGTATTCTCAGCGAGCGCGGGGATCTGGACCGCCGCAGAGGCGGGGCTGATGTGGGGGTCCAGGCCGGAGCCGGAGGCGGTCAGCAGATCGCCGGGGATGTCCCCTACGGTCAGGCTGGGGTGGCCGGACAGGAAATTGTTGATGTCGCCCTCCACGCGCTCCGCCAGGGCGGGATTGCTGTTGGCATAGTTAGCGGAGCCAGAGCTCAGGCCGGCGTACTCGCTGCCGTCATTGTAGTAGCTCACGCCATCCTCACCCACATAGTAGGTATTGTAGTGGTACTGGGAGGGACGTCCCCTCATAAACCGGGGATCGGTGAACTCCTGACCCACAAAGCGGGAGCCTACCGGCTGACCGTCCACATAGATCAAGTTGCCTCCTGCCTGTGAGGGGAAGATAAGGCTGCCCAGGCCGGTCATCAGGACAGGAAAGAGGAATCCGCAGATCAGCAGCAGGACCAGAGTGGTCACTACTGCCTGGCGGATGCTGCCCGCCGCAGAGCCTTTGCTTGTACTCATATTGAAGAACCTCCTTAGAAGCCGATGAAGCCGATCATTTCCAGCAGAGGACTGATGATCAGGTCGATGATCTTGATGCCGACAAAGGGAGTGATGATACCGCCGACGCCGTAGATCATCAGGTTACGGACCAGCATTTTGCTGGAGGACATGGGACGGTACTTGACGCCTTTCATGGCCAGAGGGATCAGGCAGGGGATGATGATGGCGTTGAAGATCAGAGCGGACAGGATCGCGCTGGTGGGCGAGGCCAGTCCCATGATGTTCAACACGCCCATCTCAGGAATGGCCAGCATGAACATGGCCGGGATGATGGCGAAGTACTTGGCGATGTCGTTGGCAATGGAGAATGTGGTCAGAGATCCGCGGGTGATCAGCAGCTGTTTGCCGATCTCCACCACCTCCAGGATCTTGGTGGGGTCGGAATCCAGATCCACCATATTGGCAGCTTCCTTGGCGGCGGTGGTGCCGGAGTTCATCGCCAGACCTACGTTGGCCTGGGCCAGAGCGGGGGCGTCGTTGGTGCCGTCGCCGGTCATAGCGACGATCTTGCCCTCGGCCTGTTCCTGCTTGATGACGGTGATCTTGTCCTCAGGCTTACACTCCGCAATGAAGCCGTCCACGCCGGCCTCCTTGGCGATGGTGGCAGCAGTCAGGGGGTTGTCGCCGGTGCACATGATGGTCTTGATCCCGATGGCGCGCAGGCGCTCAAAGCGTTCCACCATGCCGGGCTTTACGGTATCCTTCAGATAGATGACACCCAGAATGCGGCTGCCTTCACAAACAGTCAGGGGGGTGCCGCCCAGAGAGGAGACTTCGTCCACCCGTTTGCGCAGTTCGGCAGGAATTTTGCCGCCCTGGGCGGTGACGTACTTCTCGATGGCGTCGGCCGCGCCTTTGCGGATGATGGTGCCGTCGGGGAGATCCACACCGCTCATGCGGGTCTGCGCCGAGAACTCAATGAAGCTGGACTTGGGATCGTCCTCCACCTGGCAGCCCAGCTTACGGCCCAGCTCTACAGTGGACTTGCCCTCGGGAGTGCCGTCCCGCAGGGAGGTGAGGACCGCGCAGCGGATCAGCTCCTCCTTGCTGGCGCCGCCCACGGGGTAAAAATCAGCAGCCAGGCGGTTGCCGTAAGTGATCGTGCCCGTCTTGTCCAGGATCATAGTGTCCACGTCGCCGCAGGCTTCCACCGCCTTACCGGACATGGCGATGACATTGAAGCGGGTGACACGGTCCATGCCGGCGATACCGATGGCGGACAGCAGGCCGCCGATGGTAGTAGGGATCAGGCAGACCAGCAGGGCAATCAAAGTGGAGATGGGGATCTGAACATTGTTGTACACCGCAAAGGGATACATGGTGACCACCACGATCAGGAAGATGATGGTCAGGGACACCAGAAGGGTGTTCAGAGCGATCTCGTTGGGGGTTTTCTTCCGGGAGGCACCCTCTACCAGAGCGATCATGCGGTCCAGAAAGCTGTTGCCCGGCTCAGAGGTGATGCGGATCTTCAGCCAGTCAGACACAACGGTGGTGCCGCCGGTGACGGAGCAGAAGTCGCCGCCGCTCTCACGGACCACGGGGGCGGACTCGCCGGTGATGGCGGACTCATCCACCGAGGCGATGCCCTCAATGACCTCGCCGTCGTTGGGAATGATCTCGCCGGCGCTGACCAGGACCACATCGCCCTTCTTCAGCTCGCTGGAGGAGACGATGGTCTGAGTGCCATCCTCGTGGAGCAGGTGTGCCTGGGTATCCTTCTGGGTCTTTTTCAGAGAGGCCGCCTGGGCCTTGCCCCGGCCTTCAGCCACGGCCTCCGCGAAGTTGGCAAACAGAACAGTGACAAATAGGATCGCACAGACAATGATATCATAGATCCGCAGCTGCTCGGCATTGGCATCGCCGAACAAACCTGGTACGAAGGAGAGCAGCAGGGTGATGAAGAATCCGATCTCCACTACGAACATGACCGGGTTTTTCATCATGTAGCGGGGGTTCAGCTTGATAAACGCACCCTTCACCGCACCCTTCAGGATATCAGGGGTGATAAATTTTGTATTCTGCTTTTTACTCATGGTTCAAAAGCCCTCCTTAAGCCCACAGAGTCAGATGCTCTGCAATGGGGCCCAGCGCCAGCGCCGGGAAGAAGGTCAGCGCAGCGAAGATGTAAACAACGCACACCAGGCCGATGGTGAAGGTGGCGCTGTCGGTCCGCAGAGTGCCAATGGAATCGTTGACGAACTGCTTGCGCATCAGGGAACCGGCAATGGCCAGCTGGATCACGATGGACAGATAGCGGCCGAAGAACATGGCCAGACCGGCGGTGATGTTCCAGAAGTAGGAGTTGTCCGCCAGACCCTCGAAGCCGGAACCGTTGTTGGCAGCGGAAGAGGCGTACTCATACAGGACCTGGGACAGGCCATGGAAGCCGGGGTTGGTGATGCCGGCCAGACCGCCTTCGGTAGAGACCGCCAAGGCAGAGAAGGCCAGGATCAGGAAGGGGTGGATAATGATGCACAGAGCGGTGAGCTTCATCTCCCGGCCCTCGATCTTCTTGCCCAGGTACTCCGGGGTACGGCCGATCATCAGGCCAAAGATGAACACGCCGAGAATAGCATACATGATCATGTTCATCAGGCCCACGCCCTTGCCGCCGAACACCACATTGAGCATCATGTGCAGCAGGGGAATCATGCCGCCCAGGGGAGTCAGAGTATCATGCATGTTGTTGACCGTGCCGGTAGTAAAAGAGGTGGTAGTGGTGGTGAACATGGCGGACTGGGCAATACCGAAGCGGACTTCCTTGCCCTCCATGCTGCCCATGGACTGATCCAGCCCCAGTTTGGCCAAGGCCGGGTTGCCCTGGCTCTCAGACCAGTAGCAGACACTCAGGCCGATGAGGAAGATGATGCCCATGGCGAAGAAGATGGTGCGGCCCTCGGAGCCGTAGAGCTTCGCGGTGAAGCTGGGCTTGCTCACCAGTTCGCTGGTCTTGACCAGATCCTGGGTGGTGGCGCTGTGCTCACTGGAGCTGGCGGTCTTACGGCGGCGGTCTTTGACCATCTTGCCGAACATGATCACGCAGGCGCCGGGCAGGATCATCATGGAGTAGAGCTCCACCAGATCGCTGATGATGGTGGGGTTCTCAATGGGAGTAGAGGAGTTGGCACCCAGGAAGCCGCCGCCGTTGGTGCCGATGTGCTTGATGATCTCCAGCGCGGCCACGGGGCCCATGGCGATATCCTGCTGAGTCCCCTCAATGGTGGTCACCGTCACGTTGGGATCGAAATTCTGGGGGACGCCCTGCCAGATCAGGAGCATGCCGCCGATGATGGAAAGAGGGATCAGAACGCGGGTGGTCACCTTGACCAAATCAGCATAGAAGTTGCCCACGTTGTCCTTGCTCTTGCCAGCCAGTCCGCGGACAAAGGCGATGCAGGCGGCGTAGCCAGTGGCGGCGGACACGAACATCATGTAAGTGATGACCAGCATCTGGCTGAGATAGGACAGGCCGGACTCACCGGAGTAGTGCTGTAAGTTGGTGTTGGTCATGAAGGAGATGATCGTGTTGAAGGACAGGGTCTCCTCCATCGCGCCGATGCCGTTGGGGTTGAAGATGGGAAGAAACTGAATTCTCAGGACCAGATAGCCGACAAACACCATCACGGCGTTGGTCAGCAGAAGAGCCAGCGCATACTGCTTCCAGTTCATGCCCTTGTCGGGATGAATGCCGCACACCTTGAAGATCCCGCCGTCCACCCGGTCGAACACCGGATCGGCGAAGGTGCGCTGGCCGGAAGCAATATGATACAGATAGTTCCCGATTGGGATGACAATGATCATGAAGATGATCACTGTTAGGACAAGCTGTAACATATGTGTTGTTCCTCCTGTGCGAAACTCGCTTTACAAATGACACATTTGGGGTCAGAAACGTTCAGGGTGTACCAGGGCGTAAACCAGATAGCCGCCCATCAGCACGATGATCGCACCTAATAAAATCATACCCATACTCAATACCTTCTCTCATTCCTCGTGGAACTGATGCTCACACCAGTCAGCCAGCAGCTTTACTGATCCGAAGCAGACCAATAAGACCGCGATCATGATGACGTCTTTCATAGAAACCATCCTTTCCAAAGTTCTGTTTCCGGAACGGACGTATTATAGCACGCAGGGGATTAGCAGGCGGTTAACGTATTCACAGGAGAATTAAACTTGCATTAAGAAAAAGAAATAAAAAAGATAAAAAGAAAGAAGGACAATTGGCTCCTAATACAATTTTAATACGGCGGATGATTTGCAAATCTCACACAAACAGGGCTTGTAGTAGAATCCTTTTTAAGGAAGTGATCTTGTGGAAGCTCTGGTACTGGTGGGCGGGACGCTGCTTGTCTGGACCGTCGGATTCTGGGCGGTGGGCCAGCTGGACCGCTTTTTCAAGGAGAAAAACGCTCCCTGCCGGAGGGAGCGGGAGGGGCAGACCCGCAGAAAAAGAAAAGTTCTGTGCCGGAACGCGGGAAAAGCGGAGGGACAGAGGTAAGACAAGGGGAGGGGCCCAGACTGTGTTTTTACATAGTCTGGGCCCCTCCTGTATTCGAAACAGGTCTACGACCGCAGAAACAAAAAAGTCTGGCCTTGCTGTATCGATTTTCCGCGGAAGATGGGCCGGGCCGCTCCAGCGGCTTCAATTCGCACTGCCCCCGTTGCTGACCGGCAGCGGTGTGGGCAGCTTAAACGCCCACTTTGCGGTGCCCTGGGGGTGCAGGACCTGCTCTATGAGATGTCCGCCACGCGGAAGCCGGGCGGGTGCGCGGATCTGCTCTGCCTGAGTCTGATGCTGTTTTTCCTGGAGGAAAAGGGGGGGCCGGGAGTGGACAAAAAAGAGATTGCAATCGACAATGGAATATGGTAATATCAACATATAAACTGTGTCGTATTTCGCCTGGATTGGTGAAAATACAGAAAGCGGGCTGGTTCAGAAAAGGGACCAGGACCGCTTTCTGTGTTATTTGGGGAAGTGTAGATTTTTTAACAGAGGATGCAGGAAATGCGTCACTTCAAAAAAGCAGGGAAACTTGCAAAAACGCGGACTGCCGCGGGACAAGACAGGAGGAGCAAACGGATGAAGGAGACAAAACAGGGGGCGCTGCCCGGGACGGCGGCGCAGGCCAGGCAGCTGAAGGCATGGCTGAAGGAGAACGGGGAGAAGCCGGGGGCGGCGCTGCCTGCCCTCCAGAAGGCGCAGGAGATATACGGCTATGTCCCCCGGGAGGTCCAGCAGCTGATCGCGGACGCCCTGCACAAGCCGCTGACGGAGATCTATGGGGTGTCCACCTTTTACTCCCAGTTCAATCTGGAACCCAAGGGGCGCAACCGGATCAGCGTGTGTCTGGGGACCGCGTGCTACATCAAAGGCGGCGGGCGGATCTATCAGCTGCTCCAGGAGAAACTGGGCATTGGAGACGGGGGATGCACCGAGGACGGCCGCTTCAGCCTGGATGCCTGCCGCTGCCTGGGGTGCTGCGGGATGGCGCCGGTGATGATGGTGAACGAGGACGTGTACGGCAGCCTGACCGGCGACGAGCTGGACGCCATTCTGGCGAAATATGAGTAAGGAGGGACTGAGCGTGGGGCAGACGGAACACAAAAACATTAAGATCCGCAGCCGGAAGGACCTGGAGGCCATCCGGGAACGGACCAGGCCCCTCCTGGAGGTGGAGCGGGGAGCCCGGATCGTGGTGGGCATGGGCACCTGCGGCCTAGCCGCGGGGGCCAGGCAGGTCTATGAAGCCATGGCGGAGGAGATCCGCCGACTGGGGCTGGAGGACGTGATCCTGGAGCCGGTAGGCTGTGTAGGGATCTGTCAGTTTGAGCCTGTGGTGGAGGTGTACCAGCCCGGAGGCGTGCGCACCACCTATGTGCACATGACGCCGGAGCAGGGCGTGCGGGTGGTGCAGCAGCACATTCGGGGCGGCAACCCGCTGGCGGAGTACACCATCGGGGCCGTGAGAAGCGGGAGGTGAAGGGGATGTATCGTAGCTATGTGATGATATGCGGGGGGCCCAACTGCACCCTGCTGGCGGGCAGGCAGGAGAAGCTGGCGGAGGAATTCGAGGTCCAGCTGAAGCTGGCAGGTCTGCGTAAAGAGGTCCAGGTGATGCGGGGCGGCTGTCTGGGGCTGTGCTCCAGCGGGCCCAACGTGGCAGTGTTCCCGGAGGGCACGATCTACAGCCATGTCCATGTGGAGGACGTGGCGGAGATCGTCAGTGAGCATCTGCTCAAGGGCGGCCGGGTGGACCGCCTGCTCTACAACGAGAACGAGGCCACCAGCACAGTCCGCAGCCTGGAGGAGACAGAGTTCTACAAGAAGCAGCTGCGCATTGCCCTGCGCAACTGCGGCGTCATCGACCCCCAGAACATTGACGAGTACATTGCCCGGGACGGCTATGCGGCACTGGAGAAGTGCCTGACCGAACTGACGCCGGACGAGGTGATCCAGATCGTGCTGGACTCCGGCCTGCGGGGCCGGGGCGGAGCAGGCTTCCCCACCGGACTGAAGTGGCGCTTTGCCAGCGGGGAACGGGGCCAGGTACAGAAATATGTCTGCTGCAACGCGGACGAGGGCGACCCCGGGGCCTTCATGGACCGGAGCGTGCTGGAGGGCGACCCCCACAGTATCATCGAGGCCATGGCCATCGCGGGCTATGCCATCGGGGCCAGCCAGGGCTATATCTACGTCCGGGCGGAGTACCCCATCGCGGTGAAGCACCTCCAGATCGCTCTGGAGCAGGCCAGGAGCTACGGACTGCTGGGGGAGGATATCTTCGGGACGGGCTTCTCCTTCGACCTGGAGATCAAGCTGGGGGCGGGGGCTTTCGTATGCGGGGAAGAGACCGCCCTGATGACCTCCATCGAAGGGAAACGGGGAGAGCCCCGGCCCCGGCCGCCCTTCCCGGCGGTGAAGGGCTTGTTCCAGCGGCCCACTATCCTAAACAACGTGGAGACCTACGCCAACATCTGCCCCATCATTCTGCGGGGGGCGGAGTGGTTCTCCTCCATCGGCAGCGAGAAGAGCAAGGGGACCAAGGTATTTGCCCTGGGCGGGCGTATCCAGAACACCGGACTGGTGGAGGTGCCCATGGGCACCACCCTGCGCACTATCGTGGAGGAGATCGGGGGCGGCATCCCCCACGGGGAGAAATTCAAGGCCGCCCAGACCGGCGGCCCCTCCGGCGGATGCATCCCCGCGGAGCACATCGACACCCCTATCGACTACGACAATCTGGCCGCCATCGGGACCATGATGGGCTCCGGGGGCCTGATCGTGATGGATGAGGACACCTGCATGGTGGACATCGCGAAATTCTTCCTGGAATTCACGGTGGACGAGAGCTGCGGAAAGTGCACCCCCTGCCGGGTGGGAACCAAGCGCCTGTTGGAGCTGCTGACTAAGATCACTGAGGGGCGGGGCACCATGGAGGATCTGGACCGGATCGAGGAGCTGGCGGCCTTCATTAAGAGCAACAGCCTGTGCGGCCTGGGGCAGACGGCGCCCAACCCAGTGCTGTCCACCCTGCGCTACTTCCGGGAGGAGTACCGGGAGCATATCCTGGAGAAGCGCTGCCCCGCCGGGGTGTGCAAGGACCTGCTGACCTACTCCATTGATCCTGTCAAGTGCCGGGGCTGTACCATCTGTGCTCAGAACTGTCCGGCCGACGCCATCAAGGGGAGCGTGAAGAATCCCCACAAGATTGACACCAGCAAGTGCATCAAGTGCGGCAGCTGCTATGAAAAATGCCGGTTCGGCGCGGTGATCCGGGGATGAGGGGGAGTGTGAAAATGGAACATGTGAGTGTGAATACAGTGGATGTGGTGAACCTCAAGATCAACGGGATCGCCTGCCGCGCCCCCGCCGGCGCCACCGTCCTGGAGGCGGCCCACGGAGCGGGGATCGCCATCCCTACGCTGTGTTATCTGAAGGAGCTGAACGCCATCGGCGCCTGCCGGATCTGCGTGGTGGAGGTGAAGGGGGCCAAGAACCTGGTGCCTGCCTGCGTCTATCCCATCGCCGATGGGATGGAGGTGTACACCAATACCGAGCGGGTCCAGGCGGCACGGCGGACCAACCTGAAGCTGATCCTGTCCATCCACAATCAGACCTGCCTGACGTGCAGCCGAAGCGGACTCTGTGAGCTCCAGCGCCTGTGCCGGGAATACGGGGTGGACAACCAGATGGCCTTCGAGGGGGAGAAGATCTGCTACGAGCCGGACACGAGCGCGGTGCATATGGTCCGAGACAACTCCAAATGCATCATGTGCCGCCGGTGCGAGGCTGTGTGCAGCCTGGCTCAGGGGGTGGCCTGCATCGGCACATCGGGCCGGGGCTTCGCCACCCACATCGGCCCCAGCTTTGACAGCCCGCTGAGCGAGACCGCGTGCATCCACTGCGGACAGTGCATCATCGCCTGCCCCACCGGTGCCCTCTATGAGAAGGACAACACGGGCCTGGTGTGGAACGCCCTGGGTGACCCCCAGAAGCATGTGGTGGTACAGACGGCCCCCAGTGTCCGGGCGGGGCTGGGAGAGATGTTCAGCCTGCCCATCGGGACGAATGTGGAGGGGAAGCTGGCGGCGGCCCTCCGGCGGCTGGGTTTCGACGGCGTGTTTGACACTGATTTCGCGGCCGACCTGACCATCATGGAGGAGGCCACCGAATTCCTGCGCAGGGTCCAGTCCGGGGGCACGCTGCCCCTGATCACCAGCTGCTGCCCCGGCTGGGTAAAGTACTGTGAGACCTTCCACCCGGACTTCATCCCCAACCTGTCCACCTGCAAAAGCCCTCAGCAGATGTTCGGCGCTATGGCCAAGAGCTATTACGCCGAAAAGATGGGACTGCGGCCGGAGGATATCTTTGTGGTGTCGGTGATGCCCTGCACAGCGAAAAAGTTCGAGATCACCCGGGAGGGGGAGTGCGGCGCCGGCGCGGGCATCCCGGACGTGGATGTTGCCCTGACCACCCGGGAGCTGGGACAGATGATCCAGCGGGCCGGACTGCTGTTCGCGGAGCTGCCGGAGGAGGAGTTCGACCCGGCCCTGGGCATCGCAACCGGAGCGGGGCATATCTTCGGCGCCTCCGGCGGCGTGATGGAAGCGGCACTGCGCACGGCCAGCGAGCTGCTCACCGGCAAGGAGCTGGAGAAGGTGGAGTTCCAGGAGGTGCGGGGCGCCCACGGCATCAAGGAGGCGGCCTATGAGATCGCAGGCAGGACTGTCCGGGTGTGCGTCCTCAGCGGAACGGCCAACGCGGGCCAGGTGCTGGAGGACATCCGAAGTGGAAAGCGGGCCTATGACTTCATCGAGATCATGGCCTGCCCAGGCGGGTGCGTGAACGGCGGCGGCCAGCCCCTCCAGCCCTCTGTGATCCGCAATTTCCGCAGTGTGTCCGCTATGCGGGCCGGCGCCCTGTACCAGGAGGACCAGGAGATGCCCCTGCGGAAGAGCCACAAGAGCCCGCTGATCCAGGAGGTCTATGAGCACTATCTGGACCAGCCCGGCAGTCAGCGGGCCCACCAGCTGCTCCATACCTGCTACACAGACAGAAGTGGACAGCACCGCTGAGGGGAGGAGGCACCCTATAACAAAGGCGCAGGGCCGCGGAACTGAGGTTCCGCGGCCCTTGCTGTTAGAAGATTCAGGAGATGCCGGTGGGAGAGCGGCAGAAAAAATCACAATTTCCCCTGTCACCCGGAGACAGGATATGGTATAATGGGGACCAGAGACGACAAGAGCCGCCCACATCCGTGAGGAGCGGAGCGGAGGAAAGTGAGGTAAGTTGTGGATAACCAAGAGCTGAATACCCATTTTATCAAGGTCATCGGACACCGGAACCCGGACACGGACTCGGTCTGTTCCGCCATTGCATACAGCCGCCTGAAGAACACCCTGGACCCAGAGCACCCCTGCAAGCCCTGCCGGGCGGGACTGCTGAACCGGGAGACGGAGTTTGTGCTGAACTATTTTCAGGTCCCAGACCCCCAGCTCTACACGGACGTGAGCCCTCAGATCCGGGATGTGGACATCCGGCGGATGGAGGGCGTGGATGGGGAGATGAGCCTGCGCCGGGCTTGGATCACCATGCGGGACCAGCAGATCGACACCCTGTGCGTGGTGGACAAGGAGCGGAACCTGAAGGGCCTGATCACCGTGAAGGACGTGGCCACGGCGAACATGGACGTGTTGGACACCTACATCCTGGCGGAGTCAGAGACCAGCTATCAGAACATCGTGGACATCCTGGACGCCAAGGTGCTGGTGGGAGACATCACCGGCAAGAAGGTGGAGGGGCGCATCGTCATCGGCTCGGGAAGCGCGGAACAGATGGAGCGGTCCATCTCCAAAGGGGACATCGTCATCGTGGCCAACCGCAGTGAGAGCCAGCTCACCGCCATCGAGATGGGGGCGGGCTGCGTGGTGGTGTGCGCGGGCTGCAAGGTGTCCCGGACCATCTGCATGCTGGCTGAGGAGCAGGGGTGTATGATCATCAGCACCCCTAACAGCACCTATGTCTCCGGACAGATGATCAGCCAGGCCGCCCCCATCCGCCACTACATGGTGCGGGACGATCTGCTCACC
The DNA here is from genome assembly GCF_001244495.1 of Clostridium phoceensis. Lineage (NCBI taxonomy): Bacteria > Bacillati > Bacillota > Clostridia > Eubacteriales > Clostridiaceae > Clostridium > Clostridium phoceensis. Next base: position 1,659,953 of record NZ_LN866274.1, read on the forward strand.
TTCAATCTGAACAGCTCCGTGGAGTCCGCCACCAAGGTGATGGCCTCCGTCCGATTCCGCTACTTCCCGGTGCTGGATGACGACGGGCACTACATCGGCGTAGTCTCCCGCAGAAACATGATGAACCTGCATAAAAAGCAGCTGATCCTGGTGGACCACAACGAAAAGGGCCAGGCGGTGGAGGGGATCGACCAGGCGGAGATCCTGGAGATCATCGACCACCACCGCATCGGCTCCATGGAGACAGACGGCCCGGTCTATTTCCGCAATGTGCCGGTTGGGTGCACCTGCACCATCATCTATCAGATGTACCGGGAGAACGGGGTGGAGCTGGACCGGTCCACCGCCGGGCTGCTGCTCTCCGCCATCCTTTCGGACACCCTCATGTTCCGCAGTCCCACCTGCACCCCCCTGGATGAGCAGGCGGGCCGGGAGCTGGCCAAACTGACCGGGGTGGACCTGGAACAGTACGCCAATGCTATGTTTGAGGCGGGAGGCGACGTCACCGGCCGGACCGCAGAGGAGGTATTCAACACCGACTACAAGATCTTCAACAGCGGGGAGGTCCGCTTCGGCGTGGGCCAGGGCAGCTACTTGACCGAGAAGAACCGGAAGGCCAGCGAGGCCCTGATCGGTCCCTACCTCCAGACCGCACTGGAAAAGCAGGGGCTGGACTACATTTTCTACATGTTCACCGATGTGCGCAACTCCAGTACTGAGCTGCTGATGGCGGGCAAGGGCGCTGAATCCCTGGTGGAGAAGGCCTTTGACACCACCGTGACGGACGGGATGGCGGTCCTGCCGGGGGTGATCAGCCGGAAAAAGCAGATGGTCCCTGTGCTGATCAACGCCATCAAGCAGGAGCGGGGCTGAATACACGAAAAAACAGGAGCGCCTGGGGCTGTGGGACCCCAGGCGCTCCTGTTTTTATCTATGCCCGCAGGCTTGTCCGTCTCACAGCTCCACAAGGTAACGCTCGTAGCAATTGACCACCCGGGTACTCCCATACTGCTCCTCCCGCCGGATGCCTCTGTTGTAGGAGAGGTGGGTGTGTCCATGAAGGAACAGGGCTGGGTGGAAGAGGTCCAGCAGGCGGTTGAAGGTCTGAAAGCCGGTATGGGCCAGATCCCGGCAGTCCACCATGCCAAAGCCTGGGGAGTGGGTCAGCAGGATGTCGAACCCCCGGTTCCAGAGCAGCTTCGGGGCCAGCTTCAGAGCCCGCATACACATCTCACGCTCAGTATATTGGTGGGGCCCCCTGCTGTACCGCATGGAGCCGCCCAGCCCCAGGATGCGTACCCCCTGATACTCGTACAGGCGGTCCTCCACACACAAGCAGCCGGCGGGTGGAGTTTCCCGATACTTGCCGTCGTGATTCCCGTGGACATACAGGATGGGACAGCTGGCGAAGGTGGCCAGGAAGGAGAGATAGCGGGGGTCCAGGTCGCCGCAGGAGAGGATCAGGTCCAGTCCCTCCAGCTTGCCGGGGGTATAGAAGTCCCAGAGTGCCCGGGATTCACAGTCAGAAATAGCTAAGATCTTCATGGCTCGCTCTGCCGCTCCACACCCTGGAGCTTGATGAGCTCCTGAGCTTTTTCTGTAAATTCTTCAAATTGGGGGATGCGGCCCTCCACCGAGGTGAGCAGCCAGTTCATGGACAGAATGCGGTCGGCGGGCATGGGGGCGTCGTCGCCATAGACCACCCGGCCGCTCTGATCCATCAGTACGCCGTAGAAGGGGTCCAGCCGGTCAGCCTTCAGGGCCTCCCGCAGTACACCGGCCAGCCGCCGGGGCCCGGTGGGCAGCCGTCGGGAGCACAGCACGCTGACTACGCCCTGCTCCATCCCCCACCAGTAGTTGACCGCACTGCTGCCCTGGTCCTCCTGCTTCCAGCTGCCTTCCATCACCCGGCGGACCAGGCTCTGGTACAGCCGGCCCCAGTGGGTCTGGATCAGGGCCAGGTTATGCCGGTTGCCCATCTGGGTGCCCGTGCTGGCGGCCAGCCGGTCCAGGTAGTCGATATAGACGATCCCCTGGGCCTGGAGACGTCCCACCGCGCCGCCGTCCCGGAGATGGGCCCAGTCCAGATAGATGCGGGCGTTGGCGTTCACCATCCGGGCTCCCTGGGCGAAGGCATTGATGCTGGCGATGCTGCCGTAGGTAGGGTAGTCGGCTACATAGCCGATGCAGCCGTCCCGGGTCAGAGTGCCGGCAATGGCCCCCTTGATAAACTTGGCCCCGTACAGCCGGGGGTAATAGGTGCGCACCGAGGGGTAGGAGGTGTTCAGGGAGCAGTTCAGGATCTTCACATCCGGGTGGAGAGCGGCCTGCCGGACGCTGGAGAGCAGCAGCTTTGGGGTGGTGGTGAAGATGACGTTGGCGCCCCTGCGCACTGCATCCTCCACGGCTTGGTCTACCTCCCCATCGGTGCGGACGTTCTCGTAGGAGAGGGTGCGCACCTGACCGTCGGTGAAGTTCTCCAGAATGTGCCGGCCATACTCGTGGCTGTACACCCATTTGGAGGCGGCGGCGCTGCTGTCGTGGATGAAGGCGGCGCAGACCCGGCCCGGGGTATAGAAGGAGAAGCGGGGCTTTTTCACGTCATCTTCCAGCAGCAGGGCAGTCCCCGCATTTTCCAGCCGGTTCTGGATCTCCGGCCGGATGCGGGACAGCTCCTCACAGATCTGGGAGGGCATCTTGCCGCAGGACTCCTGATAGCCGAAGATCTTGATGTAGGTCAAAAAGGCCAGGGAGATGCCTGTGTAGTCCCAATCCCCCCGGAGGTAGGCGTCCCGGAACATATAAAAGAAGGCCCGGAAGGAGTAGATGTCTTCCGCACTCCAGGCATCGCTGTCGGAGCGGCCCAGTGCTTCCAGCAGTTCCGGGTACTCGCCGGGCTGGCGGAAGACGATGAAGTTCAAACCCGTCATCTTGTAAAAGTCCAGAAACTCGTAATAGGCGGCCACCTCCGGGTCGTCAGACGGCTTGGGCAGCAGGCGGGTGACAGTGGCCGGGATAGTAATAGCGCCGAAATACTTCAGCACGCTGACCCGCTTGTGGCCCTCCATCACATAGAAGTGGTTGAGGTACTCCACCACCTTGACAGGGTCCCGGATGCCCTCCTCCAGGTGGATGCGGCACAGGGCGCTCCACTTGGCGGCGAACTCGGTGTCCGCCGGGAGGATAGGGTAGAACCCTCGGGAGAAAGCGTCCCCCCGAAGGTGGTTGCAGGTGCCGTCGATCTGCTCCACGGGGATCTCCGCCAGACCCAGGGATTCCCGCCGCACCGCCAGCTTCTCCGGGGCATCCGGCAGGGTGCGGGGGCCCGTCTCCTCCCCCAGGGCCTGGGCGGCTTTGACCTCTTTGAGTCCCTGGCGCATCGCCTTGTGATAGTCCTCTGATGGCATGCCGTGCCTCCTTTTGATCTGGCTGTACCGTACCTTGTCATTGCACGCTTTGGGCCTATTTCAATAACAAGGTATCACAGAAATGGGAAAAATTCAATTCCTTTCCCCAAAAAGAAGGGAGAGGTGATGTGCGGCATGAGGCCCGACACACGCAAGTGGCCCCCGGCGTGCCGCAGGGCACGCCGGGGGCGGTGCTGGCCAGCCAAATCAGACGGATAAATCCGGCCTCCGACTATCTTTTGATCTTCAGGCCGATGGTCTGGCTGAAGTGAAAGGCGCCGAAGGACAGCAGATACAGGGGAAGACTACACTGTAGCGCGCCTGCCCCGGCCTGCGGTGACCAGCTGCCAGAGGGGGAGCAGAAAGAGGAAGAATGCCGTCAGCAGGGAGGCGGCGGGGGCCCCGGCGGAGGCCAGGGGGACACCCCCGGCAATGGACCAGGGGATGAGGGGGGCCACCACCACGGCGCTGTTTTCCAGATAGATGGCCAGCTTTTCCCGGCTTTTCTCCAGACCGCCGCACAACTGGTGGGTGAGCATGATGGACAGAGTCTGGTTGCAGGCGATGGCGCTGGCGAGGACGGAGGTGACCAGCACTGCGGCGTAGGGGGACAGGACCGCACCCCACGCCTCGATGCGTCTCCGGATGGGCTCCAGCAGCCCGGTCCTCTGGAAAATGCCGGAGTAGGAGGAGGAGAGGCAGACGATGGCCCCCACCTGGAGCATGGAGACAATGCCGCCCCCGTCGATCATGGTGGCCAGCTCCGGGCTTTGGGCGGAGAAACCCAGGACGGCGTCCTTCAAAAGGGTCAGGGGGGCGGCGCCCTGATAGACGAGGCAGAGCACCGCGGCAGCGGCGATGCTGGCCAGCATGGCTGCCTTCACCCGCACCCGCAGGGCGGAGAGCACCAAAATCAGAGCCGCCGGGATGAGGGGGAGGGGACCCAGACGGAACTCCAGGGCGAAGAGGGGGGCGATGTCCGCCGCCTGACCGGCGGCGGGGGAAGACAGGCCGAAGAGCAGATACAGCCCGGCGGCGAGGGCGAAGGGGACCAGGCAGGTCCGCAGCATCTGCCGGATGTTCCCAAACAGGTCGGTCCCGGTGAGGTCGGCCACCAGCAGGGCGCTGGTGGAGACGGGGGAACACCGGTCTCCAAAGTAGACCCCGGACAGGATGGCACCACCGGTCATCAACGGGTCGGCCCCCAGGGCGGCGGCCATGGTCATGCAGACGGCGCCCATGGTGGCCGCCGAGCCGAAAGCAGTGCCAGTGAGGAAGGAGACCAGGCAGTTGAGCAGAAAGGAGCACACCAGGAACAGACGGGGCTCCATTACCCGGACGGAATAGCACACAATGGCCGGGATGGTGCCCCCCGCCCGCCAGAGAGAGGTGAGGATGCCGATGAGGACAAAGGTAGTCAGGATATTTTTAGCGGCCCGGACCCCCTGAGCGGACATACCCAGCACCTCCGGGAGAGAAAAGCCCTTTCGGATGGCGTACAGGGCAAAAATGACATATCCCAGCAGCAGGGCGAACAGGAGGGAGATATGGAAGATGACGCACACCAGCAGCGCCGCTGCGAACAGAGAGAAGACAAGGAGCTCCATGACGCACCTCGGGTTGAAGAATGACAAAAGGAGGGGAGGACCTACTGGTCCCAATGGGAAAATCGTCCATTGAGCGTGGGTACGGCTATTATAAACGAAATGGAGGAAAAGTACAAGGACGGGAACGAAGTCCCCGCCCTGCGGCATGGCGCTGTGTTTTCCGGTACGTGCGATAAAATTCGAAATGGTCCGCAATATGCAGGGGCAGAAATCGTGCTTATCAGGTGAAAGGTACTTTTACAGGCTCAGGGCCGGAAAGAAAGCGGGCTATGGAGGACCAAGATCATCGAGCTGTCTGGATGCGGATCGAAGAGGCGGCCTGATGTTTTCATCAGGCTGTAGGAGGAGCCGCTGACGAAGGCTCAGGTAGACAGCAGCGGCGATTGGAGCTTTGCCAGATGTAAGGATATCATGATGACCACAAAGACGGGACCTATCTTTTGTACTATGCCGGCCATGTGCAGTTTATCGCAGAGACGGAAGCGGCTCATACATAAAGAGCTTTGAACCTTATAAAAATCATATTTATGAGGAGAACCCCATTTGTAACTCCGAAGTCGGGTTATCAATGGGGTTCTCCATTTATACAGTTTCCAAATGCCTATTTTTCATACCTGCGCAGAAGATCAAGCAGTTCTGCGGCATGTTCCGCTTCATCTTCCGCAAACTCGGAAAACAGTTTGGCAAGCGCCGAGCTATCCTCCTCGAGTTCATGGGCATAGGCCTGATAGTCCCGTACAAGTTCAGTTGAATTTTGCCAGGCCCTGAGCACATGGTCCCGGTTAGTAATGGTAAAACCATTTTTGGTATCCATAGAAATACCTCCTAAGTTTGATATTGTTTTCGTATCTCTGTCATTAGCTGCCGTTTGTTCATCGGTGGCAGACAGGAGTGATTCCGGCACACATAGAACGTGGTTTCTTCGTTCAACAGCTTATATTCTTCCGATGGATGTTCCAAAACCTTGACTATGGCATCAGATGGCAGCACAAATGGAAGGTCGTTCAAGTGCTCTCCGTTCGGGACTGCGGTGATCAAAAGCGGCGGCTCCCAAAAATCTGACAGAGCCATTAAAAACATGGAATATCCGGCAGGATATCGTTCCGCTTCTCCTGACATATAGGCAAGCTGTTTGTTCAGAATGTTCTCAATACCCTGATCCGGCAGCAATGCATTCACACGTACAAGCACATATGCTAGGAGGGAGTTTCCACTGGGGATCGCCCCGTCATAGCACTCTTTCGGGTGAAAAAGCAGCGCTTCGTTCTCTGTGCCGCTGAGATAAAAGCCGCCATGGAGCGAATCGTGATACTGGGCGACAGTTTCCCTGATAAGCTGTACCGCACGGCGAAGAAATGTGCGTTCCAGTGTGGCATCATACAGAGAAAGCAGAGCAAAAATATAGCTTGCATAATCATCCAGAAAACCGCGCGCTCCCAGTTTGCCGCCCCGAATGCTTACATAAAGCGTATCCTGATCGCACAGGCTGTTCTCAAGAAAACCTTGCGCCCTTTTTGCGGCGTCCAGATATCTGGGATCCCGACTGCACCGGTACAGCCGGCACAGCGCCGCGATCATAAGGGAATTCCATGCCGTCAAAACCTTGTCATCTGTATGCAGGCGGGTGCGCCTCCGCCTGTATTCCTGCAATGTGGGCAGAAAAGGGTCAAAACGCGCATCTGTCAAATTTTTTGTGTGGAGAAGATTGGGAATGCTCTTACCCTCAAAGTTCCCCGCTTTTGTAATACTGAACCGTTCACAAAAGGCGGAGCCGTCGGCTTGCCCCAGGAGCTCGATGATCTCCTGCGGAGTGAATACATAGTATTTTCCCTCCTCGCCATCGCTGTCCGCATCCTGGGCGCTGTAAAAGCCGCCGCTGGGAGAGGTCATTTCATTGAGAATATAAGAGGCTGTCTTTTCTGCAACTCCCAGATAAAATGACTGATCCGTGAGATCATAGGCTTTGCAGTAGGCGAGGATCAGCAGAGCGTTATCATAGAGCATCTTCTCAAAATGCGGAACAAGATAATACCGGTCTGTGGAATATCGGCAAAATCCGTACCCAATATGATCAAACAGTCCGCCTGCATACATCTTTTGCAGGGTTATTTCCGCCATGTTTAAGGCGCGGCTGTTCCCGTGCTTTTCGTATTGCTGCATCAGAAACAGAAGATTGTGGGGGGCTGGAAATTTCGGTGCGCCGCCGAAACCGCCAAATGACGCATCAAAGTTCTGCTGATACCATTGCAGGGCAGTGTCCGGTAAAGTTTTATCTGCTTGTGACGCAGGAGTACGATGCTGATGGAGAGCCTCCGTGATTTTGTTTGCGGAGCGAAGAAGGGCGTCCCGCTCGCTCTTCCATTTCTGCTGAATAATGAGCAGCAGTTCTTTGAGTCCTATGGCCCCGTATCGGGCAGTCTTAGGAAAATAGGTCCCAGCGAAGAATGGTTTCTGCTCTGCGGTCATAAAGATGCTGACAGGCCAGCCGCCCCTCCCGGTGAAAGCCTGACAGACTGCCATATAAATGCTGTCAATGTCGGGGCGCTCTTCTTTATCTACTTTGACCGACACGTAGTACTTGTTTAAGATATCAGCGATTTCAAGATCCTCAAAGCTTTCACGGGCCATTACATGGCACCAGTGGCAGGTGCTGTAGCCAATGCTCAAAAAGATGGGTTTATCCTCTGCTCTTGCTTTGCAAAAAGCTTCCTCGCCCCAGGGATACCAGTCTACCGGGTTTTCCGCATGCTGGAGAAGGTATGGGCTTGTCTGATATTTCAGATGATTGCTCAAATCCTCACCTCAGTTTTTCAGATCCCCCATTGCGGGGCCACCGCTGCCGATGCTCACTACTTTGTGTTCCGATCTCTTTCCTAAGATTGAAAATTAGGCTGATTCCGAGTTTGCTCCCGTAGTGATCTCATATACTTCTCCCCATGATGATTCTGATGATAGTGTGGTCTAAAAGGAGAAAAGTATGTCTTTTCTTTTACGTCCCATGATTTGGTACAAATTCATAGGCGGCATGGTCGCTTTGAAGGGAAAATATTGCTTTTCCTCTTTCCCACAGCCTTGCCTGCAAATGCACATTACAGCTTTCCCGAATGGTGCTGGACATCTTTCCGCACTGTGGCGCACGAAGAGGGTGGCCCGTATGTGGGGATGTTATATCCAACTCCAGCAGGAGGCTGCCTTGAGACAGACAGATATGTTCCGGGGTAAATGCTTGAACTTTGACGCCTTTGTAGGTTGCCAAACGATACTCCCTGCCTTGGTACACGATCGCGCAGATGCATCCGCGGAAGGAACTTCCGCAAAAGGGGATATGGGCGATCGAGATCATGATAGAACATGCGCTCGGGAAATCGTTGCACTGCATCCACAGGTAGGAGCGGGGAAAAGAGGTTCCGCTGTCCTTCTCTACATAGCCGAGACCACCTTCGAAGCTATGCACATATCCATCCATTCGGACGCTGCCTTGGAGTGTGTGGGCCATGCTGAGAACGCCGTGCCGGCACTCCATGGGGAAAAAACGGAATGGCCCCATGATATCGGAACAGAGCGGCGCAAGCGGTCCGTACACGATCTCACCGCTGATGCCGGGCAGCTCAATATGGCAGCCCTGGCTCGAAAACCAACATCGGTCCGCCTGTATCATACCGTTACAGACGGTCAGATCCGACACCTGAAATTGTCGGGCACCTTCTCGAGAGATCAGTTGGATAAAATCGCCGCTCACTGCCCGGCCGGGAATGAATGCTACCATGTCATCCCCTTTTTGATGCTTAAAATACCAGCCCTCAAAACCTTTTTGTCCCGACATACGCATGTTACAGCCCTCCTTTGAGGAATGGACTAAGTATGCCCATATGAGCGGGATATAAGACGATCTTTATTTGCTTCTCAACGAAACGCAGGTGCATCCTCTTTTCATGTATATACGGTCCCAACGCGTCATAAGCGTACGGCGGCGGCCTATTTTCGAATGGATAATGGATTTTCAAGGCAGCTCCTACCTCTCATGCATGATATGCACACGGAAGAGAGCTGCCTTTCACTTCTGCCGGCGGTTTTGGATCTGATCAGCGTTTTCCGGAAGCATACTTGCCCATGTGTATGTCCAGCACCCCTCTGGGCGGCTGGATCAGGGCATCCTCATACCGGCACGTCCACTGGATCTGACGGCTCAGCTGGCCGTCCTCTATGCCGTCTATGGTTTCCCCGTCCTGAATGGAGTTGTCATGCTCCAGAATGTAGGAAGCCGCATTGTAGGCGTGGTTCACTACCCAGTTGGGGTCCATTCCGTGGAAGTGGTACTGGAGGTCCGGCAGGAACAGGGTGCTCATGCCCACTGTGTCGATGAGCATATCCTCGGTGCCTTGGATATTGAAGAAACGGACATTGACCCCAAAGCGGATGAAACGGTCCGGCCCCTCGATCTGGTGAGAACGCACATCCTCCGCCAGAAACAGTTTGCCGCAGTTCTGGAAATAGAACGCCTCACAGGTGGGATACAGCTCCGCCAGAGCCTCCAGAAAGTCGGCATCCAGGTTGGCCCGCTCCAGAGCCGGAAGCGCCGCAGCCAGCATATCGGTGGCTACCACCTGATACCGGCATTCCCGGAAGATCCGCTCCCGGTCCTCCTGGCAGTCCCACATCTGGCTCATCAGGAAGGCGTCAAAGCCTTTGCCCTTGAACTTGTCGCATTTCATCACCATCAGCTGCACCGGGCATTTGCCATCCTGAAATTCCGCGATATGACCCAGGGCGGCAAAGCCGGCCATCTTTTTATCACGGCAGAAACACTCTACGGCGCCGATGTGCTTTTCCATCACAGCGGTCATCTCATCCTTGTCCGGCATATCCACCGGCTCTTTGAACAGCATCTGAATGAGATAGGGGCCGCCGGGCTGGGGGCCTTTTTTGTCATCCAGGTTCTGCTGGAACACTTGATTGCTCATTCGATTTCCTCCTTATAGCAGTAGATCATGCGGCAATGGACAATCACTGCTTTGTGTGTGGAGTTACTCCAAAAACTAAAAAAAGAGCCACGCAAAACAGAATCAGTCCAATAAAATTACGCTCTATCAGCAGTTTTATGGCCATGAGAAGCAGAAAACCGCAAATCAGAATAATTATACCGTTCATTTCCTTCATTTTCGTTCTTTCGGTCTGTTAGCGAACAGCTTCCACCGGAACTCCAGTTCTTTCTGGACAAACTCTTTCGGCAGGCCCCGGGGGTTGGCGATGAGATACCATACCCGAAAGGTGCGCTTCTCCGGGTCTGTCTCCTGCCGGTAGAGCTGATAGCCCGCCTCATCCTCCTGCGACCACTGTCCTGTCTGCCGCTTGGCCTGCACAAAGGGTTCCACCACCCGATCCAGTTCCTCCCTGGTGCGGCTTGAGGCCCAGGCGTGATCCACATCATTGGTATAGGAGAGGTGGAACAACATCGAACCCATCCAGTTCTTTGCCTTGTGTTCTGGCGTTCCGCGCAATTCCGCCTGACGGCGGTACTCCGCCAGCTGTTCCGCCGTTCCGTACCGTTCCACCATCTGCTCCCGCACATAGATGCACCAGCTGTAGTCCTCCGGCTGGGTAAAGGGGGTGCAGACCGGCTGGAGCGCCTCTGCCGGGTCCGCCTCAAAGCGGTCGATAAAGTCGAGGTAGTGGGCTTTAATCAGGGGCAGGAAGGTGTCCAGCAGCCCGGTGTTCAGCAGCAAATCTTCTGTGAGCATCCGAAAGAACGAACCGCCTGTTGTCGATTCTATTCTGAAAGAGTAGAGGTAGTCATCTCCCTGCTTAATGATACAGCTGAAACCTACCTCCACATTTCCATGGCCGATTTCGTAGTCTATGTAGTTGTAGCGGCTCCGCTCAAACCAGATCTGATAGGTCAGCCCGTTTTTCATTTTCTTTTTGAAGTCGCCCTTTTCCAGCCGTTTCCAGCCCTTTTTCTCCAGGCCCAGGCCGTTCCATAGGTAGTCCAGAGCCTCCGCAAAGATGTCCGCCGGGCGTTTTTGTTCCATAGCTATCCCCCTCCCCCACTGCTTATGTCTGTGCCTCGCTGTTCCTGATCGCATCTGCTAATTGACCGCTAACCGTGTCTATGTAGAGATACACTCCGTCCCGGTCGCAGTGGTACAGGTTGGAATAGCTGGTACTCCCATTGGGGTGGATGGGATTGGGCTCCACCACCTCAGTGGCTTCCAGCAGGCCGGCACCAAGCTCCGCCGCGGCAGTGAGGGCCTTTTTCAGCACAGCAAGCTGTCCGTTGCTCCAAAGTCCCTCCAGATCCTCCAGCACCTTTGGGTCCTGCTCCAGATCCCGGAGAAGCTGTACCACCTGCTTCGGAGACAGGTACACACCGGCACAGTAGTTTTCAACAATCTGATTTTTTGCCGGATTGGGAAAGGCTGCTGGTGCCACCTGTGCCCACGGGGTGAAATACCGGGCATATTCCGGCTTCTCCTCCACCAGAAAGGAAAATGCGCTCCCCCGGGTGTAATAGTAATCCCGGAAAAAGCCCTGGATCACCGCAATGTAAAAGCCATGGCTCTTATCAAACAGCTCGTCTGGTGCTGTCCCTGCCCCGACCCGCAGGGTATCCAGATATTTTTCCGCATAGAAATCCTCTATCCCATGCTGTGCGGCAAGGGCCAGCACCTTTTCCTCCTGCCCCTGCTGTACCCAGGTAAGTGGGGTAAAATACCATTTCTGCATTTCTTCCGGCGAAATCGGGTGAAAACTCACATCGTATCCCATACACTTCCTCCTTAGTAATCCAGTAAAATGGGCACCTGCTGTTCCTCGGCAAACCGCATAGCCCGCCAGAATATGGAGAAGGCGAACTTGGCAAGAGATTCCGTATCATACTGGGTGTGCTCCGGGATGTCCGCCTTGCTGTACTGTCCATTCGGGCCCACGGTCCCGTCTACCGGGTATCCCTCCGTGTCTGCCCAATCAAGGATGGTGTCCTCATCGGCCTGCCACGCCAGCTGGTTCAGTTTCTCCAGCTCCTTCCGCAGTCCGCCCAAAGTGGCAATCAAAGCCGGATCGTCGGTGGGCAGGGGAGCCTTGAATAGGAGGGGGGCTTCCAGCGGGAGCCACCAAGTGGTCCCCCGGAACAGGGACCACACCCGCTCCTCATCTGATGCAAGGCGGGCGACCAGAGGATGCTCCCCGAAGTTCCAGTCCTTCTCCACGGTGGGGGGCACCGGCTCATCGTACGTATGGCAGGCGGCCACCAGCAGCATAGCGCCGAAGGCGTCCCAATCGGGCTTGTCGGTGTAGTAGGGTTTCTCATTATCTTCAGGCCAGGGGGTGCAGGGGAGCTGGCCCGGCTGAGAAATGGCGCTCAAGATCTGATCCCGCCAGTTCTCCACCGCCGCCTGGATTTCAGCTGGGGACATTTCTTCCTCGTTATCAGCAGCTTCTCCATCCGGCGTGATCCGGTTAAAGGTGTATCCGTTTTCCTCCGCCCACTGCTGAACAGCGGTTTTCCAGTTGTGAGAATAGTACCGGGTCAGCGTCCCGGCGTAAATGTCAAGTCCCATAGCAATGCCTCCTTTTCTGTTATGTGGTCATTCTTTTGCTGGAGCGAACATCTGGTCGATCTTCTCCAGATCGTATTCCAAGATCCAGTCATGAAATTGATGATAGAGCGGCAATAGCAGCTTCTGTGAGCCGCCCAGCACATCCAGCCCACGGTCATCATACAGGTGGTAGAGAAACGGCCCTGGCCCGGCCAGATAGACGCTGGACACAAAGCCGTTCCAGCCGCCGATGTCCCCCAGAATGATTTCCCGAAGAAGCAGCTCTGGTTGAAAGCAGCTCTTGCTGAGATCCCAGTAAAACTGCACTTGTGCATGGGTATCCCCATCTTCATCCAGCTCTGTGGCCGAAAGTTGCTCATCGGGAACTGGGAGTCCCACTCGTTGCCGGATAACGGTCAGCAGGGACTCGGCGGGTTCTTCATCGGGATACCCGTCGATCCGCAGAAGTTCCGGCACCGTCGGAAGGCCCCGATAGATCGCGGCGGCCCGGTCCAGCGCCCCCTGAATATAAGCGGGGTTGGTTTTCAGCTTCGCCGCACGCCTGTCCAGATAGATTGGTTCCTCCCCGCCAATCTCAAACCGGATGGCGACTGGCGCATGGTAGAACAGAGGGTGTTCCAGGCGCTCCAGGCCAAGATTATGTAACATGGTTTCAAAATACTTCGCCAGCATTGTACACCTCCAAGATTACCACTCAAAGGGCTCTTTTAAGTCATATTTCTCCATAATCTTATTTTCCAAGGCTTCATAGGCATCCATATCCTCTGGCTGCGCTGGAATACCCTTTTGCCAATAACCGTTCCCATAGTAGAAAAACATAGCCCAGTAATAAGGCAGGTCATGGCTGAATATCGCCACTCCCATGGCATCGGCCACTGGCTCTGCCAGCGGTGAGCGTTCCACTATCTGGGAGGCTTCCTCATAGGAGATCCCCACCAGCTCCACCAGCAGGTGCTTCACTAATTCGCAGAAGCTGTACTGGTTGAAGATGACCTGACCATCCTCATCTTTGAACACAAGTCCATCTCTCACCATGGTATTCTGCTCCGTTTCTTACTCCTCGTCCCCGGCCTTGAAGTTGTAGATGGGGCGGATGACCTTTACCACATCCGCTGTGGGGCCGATATTGTCCAGAATGTCCTGCATCCCCTTGTAGGCCATGGGGCACTCGTCCAGGGTGGCCTTGCTCACCGAGGTGGTGTAGACCTCTGCCATCTGCTTTTTGAATTCAGACACCGTGAAAGACTGCTTGGCGTCCGCTCGGCTCATGAGCCGCCCGGCGCCGTGGGGGGCGGAGCAGTTCCAATCCTCGTTTCCCTTACCCACGCAGAGCAGGCTCCCGTCCCGCATATTGATGGGGATGAGCAGCTGCTCGCCCTCTTTGGCGGACACAGCCCCTTTCCGCAGGATCATGGCGTCGGTGTCGATGTAGTTATGGATAGTGGTAAACTGCTCCTCCACATGGAGCTTCATGCCTTTGACGATCTCATCCATCATGGCCTGCCGGTTGAGCATGGCGAAGTGCTGGACGATCTTCATGTCGTGGATATACTGCTCAAACAGTTCCCCGGACACATAGGCCAGGGCCTTGGGGATACTGGTCTGCTTGAGGTTTTTCAGCTTCTTCAGCTCTTTCTGGATCTCCTTCTCCCGGCCCTCCGCCTTCATCTGGGCCACCAGGGCATGGAGAGAGGCATCGTCGGTGCGGTTGAGCACCTTATAGCCTGCCTCCTGATAGTAGCTGGCCACCTCTACGCCCAGATGACGGCTGCCGGAGTGGACCACAATGTAGAGGTTTCCCTCATCGTCCTTGTCCACCTCGATGAAGTGGTTTCCGCCGCCCAGGGTGCCGATGCTTTTTTCTGCCCGGAGGAGATCCACATGGCGGGCACAGCACAGTTCGCTCAGGTCGATCTCATTGAGGTAGCGGTGGGCCTTATCCCGGATGGAGAAGCCGGAGGGGATTTTCTCATAGATCAGCTTGTCCAGCTTTTGAAGCTCCAGCCGTCTCTCCCGGATACGGGTGGTCTCCATGCCGCACCCGATGTCCACACCCACCAGATTGGGCACCACCTTGTCGGTGATGGTCATGGTGGTGCCGATGGTACAGCCCGCCCCGGCGTGGATGTCGGGCATCAGGCGGATGCGGCTGCCCGCCGTAAATTCCTGGTTGCACAGCGCTTGCACCTGTCCGATGGAGGCGCTGTCCACCACATCGGTGAAGATCTTGGCCTCATTGTATTTTCCTTTAATTTCGATCATAATTTCCTCGCAATATTCTATGGGGCATGGCCCCGTCAAGTCATCTCATACAGCAGGGCAGCGTCGCCCTGCACCAGTTCCAGATGGGAGCGCAGCGTTTCCAGTCCGCTTTGCACCGCCTCGGTGGGCAGATCCCAGTCTGGGGCAATTTCAGCGGCCAGCTCCGGGAGGTCCTGCTCCCGCAGAGCTGCCAGCAGTTTAGACGCCAGCTCTCCCTCCAGCAGAGTGCAGTCCAGAGTATCCTCCGTCTGGGGAGCAGGAAAACGGACATCCAGATCCAGCTCGCTCTCACACCAGTCCCAGATGGCCATATAGACCGCGCCGGAGCAGTCGCCGTTGGACAATTCCTGTCGCTGACTGTCTTTGAGAAGATAAAAGGATGCGATCTGTGACATAGTGGTTCCTCCTTGTGATTAGTCTATATCGCCGCTATAGAAAACTTTCGGCTCATCCATTGCGATGATGTCCACAATATGGTTTTGTGTATTTATCCCATAATGCTTCCAGGGTGCCGGATAGAAAGATCCATCTTCATGCCTGCAAGCATCTGTGACAAGGGAAAGATAGCTTAGGAGACTGGATTTTTCGTATTCCAACAGATAGGTTCCGATTCGTTTTTCTATCTCAGAAAAAGCACAATACGATTCATTCCGAACCTGGTAGATGATATAGTTCTCAAATACTATATCAAATCTCTGGTGTGAATCGGGAAAAATAGGTTTGCATTGCTCAAGTATTTCTGCCAAAATCGGGTTCTCGGCTGAATCGTTACAAGCTGTTTCCTCCCCTATGGCTGCGCCCAGAATCACAAGATGAAGTTCATTATCCATTTCTTCTTTCAGCTCTTCCAGAAATGGCATCTGACGGGATTTAGCCAGGATGTGGTCGGCTTGTGTAAAGGAAAGCGGTGTACGCATAGCTTTTCATTCCTTTCCATATAGGCTTTCGCTGTCTTTTACAGGTTGCTTTCAAGATACCCCCGGAAGAACTGGATGACTTCGCAGTCGCCGTCGGACAACTCCTGCCGCTGGTTATTTTTTATCAGATAAAAGGACGCAATCTGTGACATGGTGGTTCCTCCTGAATATATTTTCATTGCTCATTGAGATACCTCGCCAATTTCTTCTCCAGCAGTTCCGTCATATCATTGCAGAGGCGCTTTACCTTATCCTGCTCATGGGCGTAGTACCAGATGGTTTCCTCTCCGGGACGGAGCAGGAGCTGGTCGCCGTCCGCTTCTTTCCAGAACTCGCCCAGCACACAATACCGCTCTCCATGGATGGTCAGATGAAATGTTCCAGAGAGTTCAACGATTACACCTGTGGATACATTGATGCCTGCGGTCAGCAGGAAGAACTCCCGCACCTGGGCCGGAAGCGTGAAATCCAGCACCCTTTCTCGTCCTGCGATTTGCTCCTCTGTGGCGGCGGGCTTGATCTCATCAAAGAGGTTAAGCACCTTTGCCAATGCCTTGGAGAACTTGGGGTAACGATGAAACCACTCCGGGTGACTGGCCTTGAATTCCGTTTGCTTTTTCCGCTGCTCTCGCTTCTGCTCCTCGCAGAACGCATCCAGCTCCGCCAGATACCGCTCCTGGTAGAGATCACTGGCCTTAAATGCTGTGCCGCTCTTTTCCAGAATGGCGATGGCTCCCTTTTGGCTGGTAAGCACCGGGACCCACTGAAAGTCATGCCGGCAAGGTTTCAGTTTCAGAAATTCACCGCGATTGAGCAGGGTTTCCAGTTCGGACTCATGCTTGTCCCACCAGCTCCGCCAGGTTTCGGGCGTTTCACGCCCCTCGGCCAGGTCCAAGAGTTTTACTGTCAATGATTCTTTGTTCATAGGTACATACCCTCTTTCTCAGCTGTCACGATACTTGTGATTCTATGGCTTCGCCATCATCATTGATAT
This sequence comes from Clostridium phoceensis, assembly GCF_001244495.1. Lineage (NCBI taxonomy): Bacteria > Bacillati > Bacillota > Clostridia > Eubacteriales > Clostridiaceae > Clostridium > Clostridium phoceensis. The sequence continues at coordinate 1,676,696 of NZ_LN866274.1, forward strand.
AAGTGTAATGAATAAAATCCTCGTCCACATTACTCGGAAGCACAAAGCTCATTCATTTTTGGAATCAGTAATTTATCCATCCACTGACAAACAATCTCAAAGGTATTGTCAATTTTTTCTTCATTTCCTATATCAAGATATATTTCATTGTCTCTTAAACTGCAAAACAGTGGTTGTGTGTTGATGTCCGGTTTGGCGTAACCATAAGGGTCGTATGGACGGGTGTTGATTATATAGCAAACCTCTATGCTTATGCTATCCTTTGTGTTCCCGCCAAATGAGGAAAACGCAATCATATATGTGAAATTTTTACTGTGCCTCGTAAGTGTTTTGTCGGATTTTTTATACTTAAAGCCTAAATGCCCGTACTTTCCTTGCAACTTGTTTCCAAGCATTTGCATTGCTTCGTTAAAGTTCATTGTGCCCCCTCCATTTTTTACGGGAAAAATAAATATAGTTCATTTCTCCGTTTCAGAGGTCGCAGGAATAGATGCTCATGACCCCGTAATCGGTGTGCAGGACAAGCCCGCTTTGGGTAAAGGCAAAATTCACCTGCCGCACCACAAAGGGGTCGTCAATGGCAGCCAGCAGTTGGCCGCTGCTGGTATCCCACAGCTCTATGGGAGAGCTGCCACGATCCTGCTGAACAGCCATCAGGCTGTCCCTTGTCTTCACCGCGCAGGTATCTGAAAAATTCAGCCCCTGTCGGACAGAAAACGGGAAAGGATTGGCTATCTCCTCTCCGGTCTGGGTCAGATAGAACTTGCCGCCCACCGAGAAAAACTGGTCATCCGGGGAGAAAAAGGGATGCCAGCCCTCATTGGAGATCACTGTTTTTTGGGCGGACTTCAAATCGACCAGCACATACTCACCCTCGGTGACGCGGTAGGCCGCTTTGCTCTGCCGGGGAGAGAGCATCCCGAAGCAGTAATAGGCAAAATTCGGGTCTTTTGACTTCTTGCATTTTACCGTTTCCCGCCACACCTCCGTGTTGCTGACAAAGTCAAAGACGACAATCTCATCGCCTGTGTACCACAGGGCCAGGTCACCACTGGCATCCAGCATGGCCTTCATGCTGTTTTTCTTGTTGGCAAAGGGCGTGATTTCATGGGTGCGGAGGGAAAACTGCTCCAAAAGATAGCTGTTGTTCAGCAGCAGAGTATCATTGGGGCAGAGGACCTGCTCATAGGTCATCCGCCTGGCACCCAGAGAGACCGTTTCAAAGATCTCCCCGCTGCCATTGAAGTAATAGAGGATCTCGTCCTCAAAATCTCCGGCCACCCTCGTCAGGAAGAAGTCGTCCCGTGTGAGGGCGGCAGCCAGGGGCATAAAACCGTTGCTGTCCTTTCCAACAAACCGGTGGCACCGCGCCTGCCCGACGGCGGCATCCGGATTCTGATAGACAAATCCTTTCCGCATCTGGCCCATCATGGCGCTGGCCGCCTTGCTCTTGACCTGGAAGGCGGAGTCACACAGGATCTCCTTGACCTTCCCGCCATTCAAGCAGGTTCGGATGATATGTCCGTCAATTTCGATCCGCCACTTCTTATTTGTGGCGGGGGTGGGGGAGGGTTTTTTTACCATAGCCTCTGACTTTTCTCCTTTTTGGTCCGGGTGGTTTTTTCCCCTGCCGTGTTTGTTTTCCCATCGTCCCCGCTGTGGGGGNACAGGATCTCCTTGACCTTCCCGCCATTCAAGCAGGTTCGGATGATATGTCCGTCAATTTCGATCCGCCACTTCTTATTTGTGGCGGGGTTGAGGAAGGTTTTTTCAATCATGGCTTCGACCTTTCCTCCTTTCGGATCAGGATGCTTTTTCCCTCGGCGTTGATGCTATACAAGTCGTCCAGATGGATGTGGAATCCGTCCTCACGCACGGTTTCTGCCATACCCAAAGCGGCTTTCGCCAATAGAAGCAGCCCCGCCCGGTTTCCCGTTAATTCCAATTCATTTCCATCATCATGGGTGGCAAAGGAGAGGTGGGCTTTCGGTTCTAACGGTAGGATGGGCAGTTGTTCATCATTGAATTGAATGGTCAGTGTTTTGGTTGTCATCGTTTGTATCCCACCTTTTAAAAACTTCTCAATCAAAATCCATCCAAAGCAGGTGTTTTCCGCAGTGGAGACACTGGAACAGATAGCATTGCAGGTGCCCGCCATTGACAGATTCCCGAATCATTTCCTTCTGCTCCTCGTCCCACATAGGATCTTCCAGCACATCTTCCATCACACCCAGCGCCCGCAGTTCTCTGGAACCCACAGGGCCCAGATAGGCGCAGTAATCGCCGCAGTGGGCGCGCCAGTATTCCTGCTGCCAGCCGGAGTAGCCGGGAGTGCGGTGGATGAGCTCGTCCAGCTTTTCAGAATCGTCCACACCATCATCCACAGAGAAATCGTCCTGGAAGCTGCCGTCATATTTCCGGGCCGCCTCGCCGCTGGAGATACACTCCGGGCACAGATGCTCAATGTCCTTCACAGCGTAAAAGGGGGCTGTATAGAAAATATGAGTCGTCTTGCCGCAGCAGTCGCAGACAACGCCATCTGGGGACTCCTCAAAAGCGCCGGTTTCCAGAGGGGTGGGGTGATACCGGAAGGTGGGCAGGCCCAGCTGGGCCTGCCGCTCCTTCTCTTTCTGTTTTTCCTCCGGCGTTTTTGGCCTGGGGAGGGCATAGTGGTTGCCCCAGTTCTCCGCATAGTCCTTCAGCGTACCCAGCCGCTTGAGGGTCTTTTTATCGGAACGATTTCCAATTTGGCAGAGCAGTTCGTAGGCGTCCTTCTTAAAGTCCAGCAGATCATACACATCCACCAGCACTTCCTTGGCCTGCCGGTCCTCGGCGTGTTCCAGGTCCTCCTTGAAGGCATAGAGGGCGCGGACACTGTCCGGATTTCCTTCTGTCTCTCGAAACTGCTTTTGGAGTTCAATATATTGCTTCAGGTATTCGTTCATGGTCAAAATCTCCCATCAATCCCACCAGAAGTACCAGACGGCGGACTGTTTCTGGGAAACGCAAGTCCGCTCATCAAGTCTGTGGGGAGGGTTCCGCACGGTCCAGAGGAGTCTCATTACATACACTTACTTTGAACGGTTTGTTCTCCAGATCAAAATCGATCGTGATACTTCTGCTGTACTGATCCAGATCATTTTCGATGGTATATTCTGTGGAAATCCCAAACTCTGGATGATCGCTGTATGTGTTGGGAAGATGAGTCCAACCATCACTGGAAGGATACCTCTCAATCAAATAATCCTGGGTTACATGGTTCAGTTCCTGATTATCCAATTTGATGCTGGTGTGTTTCTCATCATAAAAAACCACCATGGAATCTACCACACCATCTTCGATTTTTTGAGATGGCGTATCCGACCCTGTGGACACCTGGTTTGTAATGGTCACCTCTAACAACACCCCGTCTTTTTCCAGGAGCCGGATGATGGACCCACCCGGCAGAATCTCCTGCCCATCTTTGGATAGGGACCAATCTGCCCGCGTTTCGTAATACTCTTCACCCACGAACGGCTCCAGGAAATAGGGCGTCTGCCCGCTGATTTTCCAACCATCGTCGGTCAACTGCTTCAAAGAAATCGGGATTGGATAATAAACACCGTTCACTGTCAGCCCCAATTCCATATTTTCCGGCATGGCTTCACTCTCCTGTTCATCCGGCATTTGCGTGATGCTCTCTGTGATCTCCTCTGAAGCAACAGGGGTTTGGGCCGTGCCGCCCTCCCGCCCGCAGGCAGTCAGCAGTACCAGGAAACAGCACATCATCAGTATCTGCAAGTTTTTCATAACGTTCCTCCTATCGTTGCTGTTCCGTCATTCCAATACAGCCCATCAATCCCACCAGAAGTACCAGACGGTGGACTGCCGCAGGACATCCGCCAGATTGCCCACAGTGGGGTCATCCTGCTCCTGATCCACAATGTCCGGACAGAAGCCGTACTGTTCTGTGGCAGCTTCCATGGCCCTCTCCTCAAGAACGGGAGCCGGGAGCAGGAACTCCAGCTCATCGTGGCTCATAGCGGCAGGGATGGCGCCATACTGCTCGAACCAGTGTTTCGCCACTGCCATCAGGGCCGGGGTGTCAGGACACTCGTTCCAGTTGCCGAAGGGCAGGTAGGCGAAGATCTCCCAGGGGTTCTTTACCGGGATCTTGGCCAAAATGAGGGGGTAGGTCATGTGGCTGTCCGAATCCCAATAGCAGGAGAAGCGGTCATTGTCATAGCCGCCCTCCATCTCGCCCAGGACTTCCTCCTCCCAGTCCAAATCGTCGTCCTCGGCTTCTTCCCTGCGCTGGCCGGTCAATTCCTCCAAAACCGCCTTTCCGTCTTTGACGGAGGTGGAGAGCATCTTCTTCCGGTACTCCTCCACAGCTTTGGGGTCAAATTCATAGCAGTCCGCATCATTCTCCGGGTCGGCGTTCATTACCAGGCACTCCAACAGCGTTTCATCATCCGCCTTGATGAGCACCGGCACAAAGCCTTCTTTGACACTTTCCCGTTTGGCATAGCTGTATGCCGACATAATGGGGTCATCATCTGCCATGGATGGGAAATAGGTACACTCGCAGTCCAGATACTCCATGATGGCCTGAGCTGCCTGGGAAGGCTCCAGCGTGTCCTCATCGAAGTCCTGTCCCTGCCAGTTGGTGAAGCGTTCTTCGATCACCTCTGCCATAGCCTGATAGTAGTCCTCGTCAAAGGGAATGAACAGGTAGGCTTCATCCTGGAACTCATCGGAGTGATATTTTTCTGAGCCGAAGTATTCCAAGGCATAATCATCAATATCTCTGGGGAAGAATGGACTTTCATGACCATTGGAATATGCACCATAATAGTAGGAAGCAAATGCTCGGCCAATCTTATTGAACAGCGGACCTATCAACTGCCCGTCCAGTTCATCCCGGATAAACTCCCGCAGATCTACGCCAGCCGGATCAGCCTTGACCTTTTCTACCACATCACTGTACTCGGCAAGGAATTCTTCGCCCATCAGGTCGTGCTCCATACACCAGCGCAGGTAGATGGCCATGTGGTTATAAGCATTGATGGGGTCAATAGGCAGTTCCTTCTCCTCAATGCTCTCAAGGTGATAGGAAGCGTCGTCCATCTCACCGTCAAAATCATCATTGGAAAGGGTGCCACGGGTGATAGCATTCTGGCGAGTGGGGTTTACGACAAAACTGATCCCCCTCATCTTGTTCAGCAGAGCGTCTGCATCATGTTCCAGTTTATAGTCCAATTCATCCACATAAAGAGGAATGACCTGATAGAAGTTGACCTCCCCGCCGCCCGGCAGGGTGCAGAACTCGCTGCCGTCCTCCGTACCCTGGGGATCGATCAGGATAGCAGTGCACAGTTTAGTGTTTTCTGCAAAGGGTTCCCGGTTCTCCACTGTATGACCATGCCCCAACCAGCTGTCACAGTTGATGGGCAGACGGGCCAGGGATTTCAGCAGGCGGATGGGCCAGTACCACTTTTCGTCTTTCATGGACTCCTGATCCAGCTTCCAGTCCGCAGGCAGAGCGATGGTAAGCTCCGCCCGCTCCAGCTTATATTCCGCCAGTTCCTCCGGCACATTCATCCGGTGGGCGCCCATACCCATGGTGACCAGAGTGTAGTAGTCCCGTTCCTCCGAAGGCGGAACAACGCAGATGTCCACATGGATGTCGGGGGAAACCAGCTCGTGGAACACATTCTCAACATTGCCGAAATACTGATCAATGTGCCCCTCGACGGCCTCCATCTCCTCCTCGGTGTAGACCTCGGGAACACCGGTTTCTTCATCCTCGGGTGCTTCATCGTCCGGGTCATCGTCAGGGTCACCGTCCGATGACGCCCAGGAGATCTTCAGGGTCATCTGCTCCTCCGGCAGACTGACACCGGGGCTGCGGGTGATGGTGTGCTTATCGTCTGCAGAAAAGCCGATAGTCTCGCCATCCTTCAGCATCACATCACACGCCAGCACATAGGAGGCAAGGCTTGCCAAAAAGTCCCGCAGTTCCTCCGGCTCGGCGTCGGTGTTCAGCACCTCCATTTCCTCCTTGCCGAACACATCCATACCGTAGGTGTAGCCGTTCAAGCCGCCCTCGCTCCGGTACAGGCCGAACCAGACCCAGTTGAAGATGGGCAGTTCGTCCTCTTTGAGCATATCGGCAAAGCCCTCATAGAAACGAGGCTCAAATACCACACCGCTGGTGTAGATGCCAGTGGCGTATTTCTGGCGGCAGCAGGCGGCCACCAGCTTGGTGAAGAGCTTACCCTTCTCCAGAATCTTTTCCTCTTTGCCCAGAATAGCCACCATGATATGGGCGCGGTGTTCCTTGGCAACTTGGACCGCATCCTCCCACATATAATTGTTTTCTGCGTTCAGTTCCGCTTCGCCGTTGGGAATGGGATAGGCCGCCAGACTGACAGCGGCGAGTATATCACCTACCTCGAATACCAGTGCGTCGTCATCCTTCTCCTCACTGGCGTCGTATTCATCCACGGTGATGTCCCATTTTTCCTTCATGTCCCGGATGAACTGCTCTTTGTCCCATTCTCCCTTGGACAGCAGCACAAAGCCGGTGAAGACGCCTGTGTGGTCACTCTCGTCCTCGGCCTCTGCCTCGGCCCGCTTTGCGATCTCCTCCTGGCACTCCTGAATCACCGCCAGGGCGTTCTCGTCCTGTGGGTCCAGCTCCGCCCACCGCTGGGCGTAGGGGATGGCCTTTTCCTCCTGACCATAGAGATACTGATAGCCATAGGCAATGCGCATGTTCCATTCCGCCTTGTCCTGGCCCTCTTCCCGGACAGACTCCAGCACTTCGATGGCTCGGCGCAGGGCCTTATCTCCCTTATAGTTAGGAGTACCCTCGTCGTGGTCCCCAATGATGGCATAGTTCTCCAACGCCCGTGCCAGAGCGTAGGAAGTGCGGTAGTTCCGCCAGTCCTCCGGGATGGCATTCAATGCCTGGATGCAGCGGGTGTACTCGTCCTCGTCGTTCCACTGCTCCAGCTGCTGGAAAAATGCTTCTTCGTTCTGCGGGGTGTAAGGGATATAGTCCATGCCCGTCAGCGCCTCGTCCAGCTCATCCTCTTGCTCCTCAGCGTCCGGTTCCTCCTCGGGCGGTGTTTTCAGGCTCACAGTACCAGCCTCCCGGCGGAAGGTGTGGAAGCTGGCCCAGGGGATGTCACTGTCCCCGAAGAAGGTTTTCGCCTTATCCAGAGCCGCCCGGATGTCCCAGGCGATAAAGTCTACATATCCGCAGTAGAGGCCGGTGGCTCCGCCGGTGAGGGTGAGCACTTCCGGGCCGTCCCCGGTGGTGAACACTTCCTCCAGTTTGTCCCGGAAGTCGAAGATCTTCTCCGTTCCTTCCTCCTCCCGCAGGGTATCCAGGGGATAGCAGAAGAAGCCTGCCACCGCGCCGTCAGCGTGGAGATTGTCCATAAAATCATTGTCGACATTCAAATAGCCGTTGATGAGCGGCACACAGTTGGTGGAACCGGCCATCACATCCAGCCGCCAGTCGGCTTCCGGGTCTTCATTGGCTTTCATTTCGTAGCCAAGATAGCTCTCCAGATAGGCATTTGGATCAGTGGAGAGGGTCGCTCCCTTTTCTTTCAGCATATCGGGCAGCTGGGACAGGAGGAAGGACGGCTCCGCCTTGGGCTCCTCCAGCACATCAAAGCTGTCTATGTATCTCATGTGGGGGATCTCACCCAGCACTTGGTCGGTGAGGGTGGTGAGCATCCACCAGGCCCGGCCTTCCGCCTCCCGAAGCATAGGCAGCAGCTTTTCACAGTAGGCAGAGATGGCGAAGCTGTTTTCACCCTGCTCCTCCAGCCAGATCTGCACATCCTCCCCGGAAATCTCCCAGCCATCCTCGGTACGCAGACCGATGTTCTGGAGGGGCTGACGGCCCACCAGGATTTTCCAGTGCTCCAGAACCTCCTTGGGGGCGTGCTTCTGGAAGTAGACCAGCTCAAATAGCTTGACCTTGTCGCCCTCCGGAGTGAGAATCAAATCATGCTTTTTGCCATTGAAGCCCATCTCGAAAGAGATTTCATCAAAAACCAGATTCAGGGTTTCCTGCATTTGGGCCACGAGTTCTGCGCCGCGGGTGTGGTCTTTGTCCTCGTCCATCATCTGGCGCAATTCTGCTTCCATCTCGGCAAAGGTTTCCCACCAGTCCTCTGTCCGTTCCCGGAAGCACGCCGAGAACTGCGGCAAGGTAATAAGACTCTTACAGGCATCAATGAGCTTTTGGGTATCTTCATCACCAGGAAGTTTCTCCAACGCCTTGCGAAAATAGGGCAATGCCCGGCCCTCCTGATCCAGATAGTAATAGGAATATCCCATACGGAAGTTCCAACGGTAGTCTTCTGCAAAGTAGTCTGCATGGGGTTTCAGCAAGGAAAGCGCCTTCTGATACAGTTCCCGATCCTCTGGAACAGCCAGGTTGTTGTAGGCGCGGGCCAGTTCACTGTCCATCTCAGGGGTATGCTCCTCGGCAGGGATAGCCTCCAGCGCGTCAATGATCTTCTGGTATTGCCCCTTTTCATGCCACTTCTGGCACTGATTCAAAATATCCATATCTGTGTCCTCCTCATCCTCATCCGGTTTCCAGTCTTTGATCTGCTGAAACACGCCGTTCTCATCCCGCTCAAAGGCGCAGGGAGCGGGTGTGCGCAGCAGCGGAATGATGTCGGGATCGTCGTTGCAGATTGTGTTCAGCTTGTAAATCCCGGCATTGTTGGGGTCGTCCATGTACGCCTCGCTCTCGTCACCAGCGGTGAAGCGCCAGCCGCTGTCCCAGCCGCCGTCCGGTTTCTCCCGGTAGCAGTAGCCTACCTTGCAGCCCTCCACCGTGATACGGTTGGTGGCGATACAGCCATCGGCACCCTCCCAGTCGGGGAGCAGATCTTTTACATCTTCCGCCTTTACATGGTAGTTCCGGTTGCGGCCAGAGGCTTCGTACAACTCCTTCCGCAGCATCTCCACCTGATAAGCCATATCCGTGATCTCATCCTCGCCCATCATATCACTGATGTCATAGGACAGGGGATCTTGGACAAAGTCCGCCAGGACCTTATTCATGGCCTCGTGTTCCTCTGGCGTGGCGGTGATGCGGATGCGGCGGACGGGGGTGTTGTACTCGTCCAGATCCTGAAGGTTCACACTGCCGCTGACGCTGCACTCTAAAAGGATGGCGGCCAGGTCGGTGACCACATCAATGGCGAAGTGGAAGTCCATCTCCACGCCACCTGAGTGGGTGAACTCCAGATACTCCACGGTCTGGCGGAAGTCCCAGTTCTGCTTGTCCAGACCGATCTTGGCAAAAATCTCACTGAGCGTGATTTCCTCTTTCTTCTGGTCTTCCAAAAATGCCACAAGGTTCAGACTGTCATCCGAGCCTCCAATAAAGTTGCCCCAGTATTTTTTGATATACATCTGTCACGCCTCCTTTTATTCCGGCCACTCATCTCCGTCACAACGGCCGATGAAGTCATAATGCAAACTCCATTATTTGTAGTAGTAGTACCAATTCCCGCCAAATTCCCGGTCACATTCCTCCTGGGAGGCAAAGGTACAGTCCTTGATTCCCTCAATGGGGTAATGGCGCTTTGTCAGCTGCTCTCTGTGATAGGAATTGATGGTTTCCGTCAGGCAGCTCCGCCGCGCCGCCTCTAATTGCGCGTCGGTAGCAAAGATGTAGGACACAAAGTAGTTGTCCGGCTGGATGTACCAGCCAAACTCAATGGCCTGCTGGATGTCAGAAAAGTGGTGTTTCACATCCTCCATGCAGGCTTCTATTACTTTTTGCCATGCGAGCTCATGTTCCTTATTTCTCATATTCCGCCTCTGCGACACGGGCCTTTTATTTCTCCATTATAGGTGTGGCTGTCCCAAATGGCCTCAAATTCCGCTTTCTCTATGGTGCAGGCGTGGAATTCCTCGCCCCAGACATGGGCGTTCAGTTCATCTACGGTGGGGATCGGCGTGATCTCGATAGCACCGGCGTAAAGGTCGGGGATGTTGCGGGTGTGGCCGTCTGCAAAGATGTCAATGGAGCGATGGGCCAGCCGCTCATTTTCGGTATCCACTTCATAGAAGATGACCGGCGGTTCTCCCTCCGGTGCGTCCTCCCAAAAGAGTTTGATGTACTCGATCATTCCATTTCCCTCATTTGAACCAATGCCACCCCGACATAGTGCCGGTCAACTCATTCATCTGTACCGCAATGTCATAATCGCCCTGACAGCCCAGCAAAGCTGTGGGATGATCGTTTTCCAGAATCAAATCATAAAACTCAACCGCTATACCTTGGAATTCCTCTGGAATCTCCAACACAGAAAAGAAATCCACTGATTGAGCATTTTGGAAAAATTCAATGGCCGTTTTACTGCATTTTACTGTTATCCCTTTATGAGTGGTCAACTCTTTCATGCTTTCGCAGCCTCACTCATGTTCAGATACATCCCCATCGTTTTTTCATTGTCACAGGCCGCCCGGATCATCTTGGATAGCAGCATCAAATCATCGATATATTGGGAGTACACGCAGAACACATCTTCGTCGGAGTCAAAGTGAAACAGATCCTCACCGCTGTTGTTTTCCTCAAACTCTCGGATCACGCCCTGGACCAGCCGTTCCCAGTCTCCGCTGCTGCCGGTCAGTCCCAGCCGTCGGAATTCCTCTGTCCGGAATCCGTCGCTGATCTTCAGCAGAAGGGAGATCGCATAGGGGTGGTGGGGAATGAGAAAAAATGGCGCGATCTGCTCCGGCTCCACCCAGATTTTGAATGGCGGGCGCGGATCGGGTATCCATGGAAGGATCTCCCATTCGTCCTCCCGCCGGTTTCCGTATTGGGAGAGGTCTTTCATGGCTTCGCCCCCTGTTCCAGTCTCTTTCTGCATTTCTCAATGTGGGCCTGCTTGGCGGCCATGATCTCCCGTACCGTCTCCGCCTCCATCCGCAGCAGTAGGGCAATTTTCTCCGGGGGCATCCCGTCCGCCGCCAGCATACAGAGAATCTCCTTCTGCGCGGAGGCTTTGCCGGCCGCGAAGCCGGTATCATAGTCGTAAGACAGCAGGGCAAGGAATTGCTCCGGTGTCAGAGTGGAAATCAGTCCCTGCTCTCCGTGGCAGATCCTGCTGCGAAGTGATTGTACTTCTTCCTGTGATAGTTTAGACATGGACTTACCTCTTTCCGGCATATCATGAACCGATTTGTTCCATATTTGCCGGGCGGAAGATCCTGCGGCCCGCCAGCAGCTCCTCCAGCTTTTTGGCCAGCGCCTCCACAATGGCGTGGCATGGGTTTTCATACCCCACGATCTCCAGCTTTTGCAGCTCGACACAGTGGAGCGTTCCATAGAAGCCCAGCATGAAATCCGTCAATTCAGCAATCATCTGGTAGCCTTCCATGTTGTCCGCATCGGTCTGGCCCTCTTTGGCGGTCATCAGACCGATGATCCCCACCGCCACAGTGAAAGCGCCGCAGCAGGACTGCTCGGTCTGCATCCCAAGGCCCATGACGGAGAACATTTTCCGGGTCTCCTCAGACAAATTCAGATGGTAATATTCATTGCAGGCCATGAACATCGCCTCGGCGCAGGTCAGGTCCGTGCCGATGTGGTAGTGGTTGACCAGTTCATAAAGTTTCATTTCTGCCATACTGTACTCCAATCGCAAAGCATTTCGTTCTCTGTCACCCGGCGCAGCTCGTCCCGTACCTCCATCAGCGCAAAGCCCAACAGGTTTTGTCCCCGCCACTTCATGGGGTCCTGGGCCTCCGGGGAGCTGGCCGCGAGGCGGATGCCCCAGATGGCATCGTAGGGGCTGGCCTCCACCAGCACGCTGTCCCCGGTGGAGAGAAGAAACTCCCGCAGATCGCGGTTCTGGCTGAATTTGTGCCAGTTGCCGCCCAGCACAATGGCGTACTTGAACTTGTCCCATACCTTCTGGTCAAAGCCCCGCACCTTGCGGCCCAGGGCCTTGATCTGCTTTTGGTCGCTGCATTTCAAAATCTGGTCCCGGATCTCTTTGTCGCCGAACAGCTCGGCCTTGGCAGCCATCATATACTGCTCCATGCAGAGGTAGGAGTCAGCCGTCGTATAGAAGTCCTCCATCCACCACTGGCTGAGGCAGCTTTTTGTCAGCTGGCCGTCCTCGGCAGGCTGATGGCCCCAGAACAGGCACAGCTCTCGTGGTTTCCCCGCAGTAAACTCCTGCTGGAGCCACTGGCGGGTGTACTTTGGCTGGCCCTCCGGCTGCCACGCATCCACCAGGAAGTCGCCGTGCGCCAGCACCTCACCCGTGTCCTCGTCATCCCACCAGCCCTTCCAGGTCACCGGCTCGGGAAAGAGGGTGCGGTATTCCGTCTGCTCCTCTGGTGAAAGGGTATCCAGCCAATGGCCGAACCGGTCTATGTAGTCCTCCCCATAGCCCATGCGCCAGCCAATGGAGTATCGCTCGATCTCCCGGTGGGCCAGCCAGGGGGGAGGCATGATTTTCTTATCTTGTAGTGCCATAAGGTTTGTCCTCATTTCTCTTGTAATTTCTTCAGCAGTTTCACGATTCGCTCCCGGTTCTTTGCGGTTTTCATAAAGGTGGGGAGATGGTCGGACTGAGTCTTTTTCGCTCTTCCCATCGGCTTTTCCCGCAGATCGGCGCTGAGATAGTCGATCAGATAGGCCAGATGCTCCCGGTTGAGGGCCCAGACCAGCTTGCCCTGGAAGAAGGTCAAAAACCAAAGTTCCAGGCCGAACCAGGGGTCCTTGCCGCCCTGAATCTCCGCACCATAGGAGAAAGCCTCTACCGTCTTGTGTACCTCACCCGGCATGGTTGTCCCACAGTAAGGACAGGCCACATGGAGGACGGGAAAGCGCTGCTTTGCCTCATCTTCAATATCCACCCGATAGTACCTGCCGCAGTTCCTGCATTGGTTATGGACATCATAGCGGTAGACCGTCCGATCCTGCGTCATCCGGTGGCCGCAGCTCAAGCAGCGGAAATAGGCGTCATCCTCATCCGCTGTCACCACACCCGCGCCATGGCACTTGGGGCATTTTACCTGGATACCGGTGGTGAAGGCGCTGTAGGCACTGTGGGTGAAATAGGGTTCATCGATGATTCGGATCATAAACTCACATCCTCAAAAATCACGAAGCTCATCGAACTTCTCAATCAGGGCATCTTTCTGGAGCGTATCACCCGGCAGGGCATCCAGGATACCCCGCAGGGCCATGTAGATCTCATCCCGCTCCTCGGTTTCGATAAAGCCCATCTTGTTGAAGGTCTGGGTATAGGCTGCCACCGCATCCAGCGCCTGGGCCTGGGCGTCCTCACCCGGCTCAGCGTCCAATTTCATCAGCTGGGAACGGGTCTTGCGGTATTGGCTGGCTACCTTTTTCGCAGCGGAGGCGGGGATATGCTCCGCACCGTCCCAGCCTCGGAATGGATTATCCAGGTTTTGCGCCAGCCACTCCGGTTTCCGGGGCTTGGTGATCCGCAGGTCCACTCCCGGCTTGTCCTTCCAGAGCCGCTTTGCCGCTTTTGCCGCCGTCTCCGGCAGGCTGGTCATCCAGAACCAGCGAAGTTCCGGCATCTGTTCCGGGGTGGGGATGTCGTCCGCCCCGAAACCGAACAGGTCGAAGGTGGAGAGGTTCGTCAGTTCCCGGAACCCTCGCACAGCGGAGAAGTTCCCCAGGTTTCCCGGCGCACCCCAGAGCCTCAGTTCCTTCAGGTGGGGATGAACAGCAGCCAGTCCGGTCAGATCAAAGTCCTTCAGCTCGATGCCATGCAGCCCCCGTAGGTTCGGCAGTTCCGTGTGCGGGCGGTATTCCCCGATAAATTGGAGGGTCAAACCGCTGCCATCTTCGGGGGCATGGATGGTACAGGCGTCCGGCCCCTTGTTCTGGAACAGGAGCTGCTCCGTTTCCTCACCCAGCCACAGCTCCTCCAGCCCGGTCATGTCCAGCATCAGCTTTCTGATGCTGGTGCCCCGCAGATCAAGTGTCCTCTGACCGTGGTTCAGCAAAGTCAGTTCATCAAGGAAGGGATTTCCCCGCAAAAACTCCAGCAGATCCGGGTGCCACCGCTCACAGATAAGGTCGGAGAGGCAGGGCAGTGCCTTTAGTTCCAGCGCCGAATCGAATGGTGCGTACTGATCCATCACCCGATGGCTGCTGACTTTCAGCGGGATGCCGCCGATCTCCGTTTGCTCGTCGCTCTCCATGGCCTCCTTGAAGGCCCGCCGCCGCTTTTCCGGGATGGCCTGCCACCGGACCTGGAGGTACACATCATAGCCGTCATTCCAGCCGCCGTAGGAGCGGCAGGGCTGGTCGGTGAAGGGCGGAAGTGTACCCACCAGCGCGTACTGGGGCGGGACCTCCAGCGGCACCCGCAGCAAATGAAGGTCACGGGACCAGTACATAAAGTCCTTGTAGAGCGGGCGGAGATGAGGAAGTTCCTCCGCCGTCAGAGGGGCGTCGCCCACCCAGTCCAGAGAGAGGACCACCGCCCAGGGCTGCTCACTCACCGTGTCCGGCGGCGCAATATAGGCCACCTGGCAGGCGGTGTAGCGTTTCAGATATTGGTTGTAGACCGTATAGACCTCTCCGGTGCTGGCTTTCATGGCGCCACGCTCCTCTCATCCGTTCTTTTCCAGATAGAATCCCCATACGCCATTGGAGAACTCTCCAGCGGCGAAGCGGTGGATCTGCCCGTCAATCTCCACCTGCCAGACCTCGAAGGTATGGTCTTGGTGATAGATCGGGTCTTTGACTTTTACTCGCTTGCCGGTGGTTTGCCAGTCGTAGTCAAAGATGTTCACACCGAACAATTTGCATTGACCGTCTGGGCCAAAGGTTTCATATTCCCATGCCATGTGATGCCTCACAATTCAACGCACTTACCTACAAAGCAACAATTTTATTCCTGCTGTAAGAGTTCTATCAAAGAATCCAAATGCTTATCCCACGATTCCCAGTGATTACTTTCTTTCCAAAGTTCTACGATTTCTCTTTCGCCATCTTCATCAGGAACTTGATTTTTAATACTCCTCAATCGCCTAAGAAGGTCTTTTCGAGCAGTAGCTGAAGCTGAGAAATTCGTTATTGCTGACCAAACATTAGAATCCTCATCATCGTAGTTTAGCTTTCCTGTTTCCTGCCATTCTGAATAAAGTTCTGCGAGCGCGATGGCGGTATTATCATAGAGAAAGTCAATTTCGTTCACTGTTTCTCCAAGAAAACCTTCCTCTTTCAGAAAGCCTATCAATCCACCTAAAGTCAGTTTCTTATGTTTGGGTAAATAATCTGATTTCAAAAGGAAAATTAGGTCTAAGCCATTATCACTTTCCAATGCTTTTACACCCCATGAACCCATCTTCCTGTACCTCCAATCTGATTCTCATGAACTTCACAATCCTGTTCGCTGCCAGCCGTTCAGCCGCTCCTGCAGTCCGTCGATCCTCCAGCCCTCGCCCACACGCTTCATGAGAAAGCGGCGGTCAAAGCCTATATTTTCCTCCCTGGTGTAGATGTAAAGCTTGTGCCGGGTGATCTGCTCCGCGTCCAGGAACTGCTCCCCCTTGTAAGTGCCCTGAGCGCTGTACGAGAGGCCCAGGGGCCGGTAGCCCGGACGGGGCTTTTCACTCACATACTTCTCCCAGATCGCCAGCAGGCGGGGCACAGCCTCAGCGTCTTCAAACCCGGCCTGCTCCATGTACTGCTCCCATTCTGTCATCTCGGCAAAGAAAGCGGACAGCACCCTGCGGCATTCCGCCGCCGCCTGCTCATCCAGCTGGACGGGCTTTTTGGCCTTTTCCCGCTGGAGCTGGGAGAAGTGTTCCATCTGCTCCTGGGTGAACTGCACATGGGCCACCGGCTTGATGTAATTGTTGCCTGCGATGGCCAGCAGGCCCTCGTAGGTAATTGCGGTATGGTCCATCTGGATGTGGGAGAGCTTGGGGATGGAGGCCGCCTGAAGCAGCCCAGCATCGTCCAGTCCGGTGCGGTTGAGGGTCAGAAGGTCCAGCTTGCCGCCTTGCAGGGCGGCCAGGCCGCTGCCGTTGATTCCGGCGTTGCCGTCCAGAAGCAGATAGCGCAGCTTGGGCATGGCGGCAAAGACCGGAAAACAGTCGTCTGTGAGCGCGCCCTTCTCCACACCGATATTGACCATATTTTTATGTCCGGCAAAGGGCACAAGCAGTTCATCCGTCACTGGATAGTCTTTCACATGGAAGCCCACCAGGGTGTAACCAGCCAGCCGCTCCATGATCTCCGGGGTCAGCTCCGGGACTTCAAACTGCTTCTCTCCGTCTAAGGTCAGGATACCGTTTTCCCAGTCTGCTGTTCTGGCCCGTTTTGGTAATTCCATTGCTTACCTCCTTATTCCTGCTCTTTGTAGCTGGCTTCAATATCGATGAACCGCACATACACGGCGCAGACTTCGCCCTTGGTGTCGTAGCCGAAGTAGACGGGATAGTAACCGTCGCCCCAGCCAGAGGCGAAGATGGGCAGGTTGCAGTCGGTGTCCGGCACTGTCCAGTTGAGCCAGTCGCCGCAGTCTCCCTGATATTTGGGGTGGGCTTTGGCGTTTTCCTCCAGCAAGTCACAGAACAGGTCGTTGTAGGGGTCGATGTCCGGGGCTTCCTCCAGCCGCTTGGTCCAGTATGCCTTAAAGGCCGCCTGGGTCTGGATGTCCGCCACACAGCCCATCCCGGCGTCTACGCCAAAGCCGAAGTAGTCATCATCTCCAATCGCCGCGTCCAGCTCCTCGCTGCCTGTCATACCCAGCTCATAGCGGACAGGCTTTTCCTGGCTGACCTCCACCTTGACGCAGGCGTAGCGGTCGCCGTATTTCTCACTGGGCACCACGCAGATCTTCACGGGATAAGTCCCGGCAGGAATGGTCTGTATAAAGGGCGGTGTATCCTCCAGCTCCACCAGCGGATCGCAGGCGAATATCTGCCCTGTGGGGAAATGGACGGCGCCGATGTCCAGCACATCCACCCCCATGCTCCCAATCACTTTTTCTGTAAAATGGGCTTCCAGGTCCGTTTTGCAGGCCAGCTTGTCCTTGATAGATTCGTATTTGTTCAGCCATTCTGTGGTAGGCATATCGGTATCTCCTTTCGCTCCCGGGTCCACCCGGATGATGGGCCGGTAAAAGTCATAGTCGCCGTTCAGGTCATTGTCCTCCTGCACTTCCGGCTTGCAATGAGGAGAACAGGGCAGAAACCCCAGGAACGGCCCCAGTCCGCCGCAGATACTGCGCCCGCCGTCTCCGCCGCAGGTGGTGAGTTTGTCAGCCTGCACCACTTCCCGCATGTAGGGGTCGTAGGCGATGGACAGACCGAAGAAGTTGGGCTGCTCCATGTCATAGGGTCTGTCCTGCTCCTCATCCATGTCCTCAAACCAGCGCAGGCGCATGGAGTAGTCCAGCCCATCCCCCCAGGGGAACAGGGTGCGGCACCCGCCGCCGCACAGGTAGGCCCACTCATCCGCCGTAGGCAGTGAAAGACCTTGCTTTTCCAACTGTTCAAGAAGCGCATGGTAGTCTGTGCGGTTATAGATCCAGAGCTGAAAGCCCGTTTCTGTTCGATCTATACGGGCTGATTGATGTAAGGTAAGGCTGTCAAGGCCGCTCCAGGCAAAATCACGGAACTGCCTCAGCCAGTCAGGGTGGGCAGTCAATCTGGGATTTTCCATCTGAACCGGCTCCCAGCAAAGTTCCTCCAACTCCCGGCCCACCAGCATGGGGCCGATGGCCGCCTGCCGGACGGGAGCCATGCTTTCTCCAATGAATTCTGCCGGGTCCTGCTCCAGTTCCCATTCTTGAAACAGGTACTCTAATTCCGCCCGGCTCTCCTGATTCAGTCCCACGGCAAACCTGTCCCAGCCAAGGGTAACGGTATCACCGGGAACAAAGACAAACTCCCGGCCATCTTTCCTGAAGATTCCAGTGGTGCAGCTCTGGCCCCAGCGGTCAAAGTGCTCTATCCGCACAAAATCCAGGTGGTACTGCTCTGAAAGCTGCTCCATGAGAGCTTGTTTTTTCTCAGGGGAGAGCTGGTCAAACTGGGGACGAAGCAGCATTTTTCCCATGTCCAGCCGGTTGTCTGCACACTTCTGCGGCAATTTGGATTCCTTCCCTGGGAGGAAGAAGGGCAGATTCGGATAAGTTTCTGGATACTCCCGCCAGGGCTCCAGCCTTCGGGGCTTGTTCGCCGTCCGCAGGAAACCCCAGAAGTCGGTGGGGTAACGGAACACCGGCCCCACGCCATTCCGTCGGGTGACGATGACCACCGTTCCATCGGTGAGCACTCCAATGTGCTGCATCTTTTCGCCTCCGAACATCCCCGGACGGATGCGCAGCACCTCCCTTGTGCTCATGTTGATAAGCTGGGCAAAGTCATCAGAGAGGATCTCTCCATTTCCCTGCACCAGCAGCCAGTCTTCGGTAAACCAGCGAAGTTTCAGCCCCTCACCCATTCCGGGCAGGTCGGCGATTCGGCACCGTCCGGTGTCCATGTCCAGCTCCAGTAGGCATTCCTTCACCCGCCACTTGCCGCTGACGGCGTGGATCATGTAGATGCGGCCTGTGCCGGGAACGGGGACTGCTTCGGAGAGGTGGTCGTATCCGTACAAAGGGAAGGGGTGCTCCGTGACCTTGCCATTTTCCCAGCGGTAAATGTGCCCCTTGTACCACTCGTTGGAAAAATAGACCCGGCCAAGCCCGTCCGCAGTGATGCCGCAGTGATAGGTGCCGCTCCAGCCATCCTTGGGCAGCGGCCAGTTTTTTACATCCTGGCAGGTGCCCCGGCCGGTCAGTTCAATCCGTGTAGCGTTGGTGGGATCGCCCACCCAGAGGGAATAGTCGGCCCAGAAAAAAGATTTCGGTGCGCCCTCATATCCGATGGGGGAAGGCTCAAAAAAGTTTAGAGTATTGGGGTTTTTGCATAGCAATGCCTTTCCAATCACTCCACTTGCGGAGGCCCTTGAAGCGGCATACAGCCCGGTTTGATTCGAATAGGAAATGCACCCGAAATGGCATAGACTCATGGAGCGGGTCACTTTCGGCGGACGGCAGCGCAGATCTGCCACACAACCATATTTCCATTCCTCGGAATGGATGCTTTTCCATTCCCCGGCCGCAAAGTCCCCTGCCAGAGAATTGAAGAAATAGTCGTGCTCGGTCTCAAGGATGTATTCCTCGCAGGGCATCAGAGCCCCGGGGTCCTGCTCTTTGGCATGGGCGCCCCATTTTCGTCCGGGCTGTTTCATCAGGCGGCAGTATTGCCCATGCTTTTTACAAAAGTGTTCCAGTTCGCTGCGTTCTTCCTCTGGGATCAGGATAAACAGATACTCGTCCTCTGCATCCAGGTTATATAGTGCCCAGCCGAAGGCGGACAGCTCCTGACCCAGAGCGTCCACACCCTTTTCGTGGGGCAGTTTCATATACTGGACGCCGACGGAATCAAAGCGTTCCTCCAGCAGCACCGGGACCTGTGCGCTCCATTTTTCTCGAAGTTCGGCCAGAGTGTCCTGCACAGCTCCGTCAAATTTCAGAATGTCCAGCGCATCGTCGATCTGTTGCTTGAAGTCAGCCATAAGCAAGTCTCCTCTTTTTCTGGTCTGCTGGGTACAGTGACAGCCATATGGTCAAATCGCGGACATTCTCCCCACGCCATGGTCGTCACCAGCTCCTTTCGCAGATAGTTTCCTCTTTCAATCTTTTTTTAGGTGTTTAATGTACTCACTTTCTGAGCCGTCCCAGTAGCAGTTCACGCACCGGCCATTCTGAAAATGATGGGGACAATTCGGGTAGCCATAGAGAATATGGGCACATTCCGGACACAGCCCCATCATCTGTGAGGAGCCTTTGAAAAACAGGCTGCCGCACTCATCGCAAATGACCAGTTCTTTTTCTGCCATGGGTATCACCAGTCCCTTTCCCGGATGGCCTCCTCAGTGTCAATGGGGATATTGAACCACTCCAGAATATAGGCCACGGCTGCCGCAATGCATTCCCGTGCCACCGTTTCGATCTCGCTGTCGTTCTCGTCAAACTCCTCCTGGAGATCATTGATGCCGCAGACCGCCTCGTCCAGTGTCTCCTGCACCACTCCGGTGGCGGTTTCGCCGCTCTCCAGCAGATCGATGACCTTCTGAAGCTCGTCCTTTACCTTGTCCACCAGAAAAGCAGGATAGTAATCGTCCTGATACATCTCGTCCAGCAGTTTGTAATTGGGGTCAAATGATTTCATAGGAATTGCTCCTTTCTCATTCAAACATCAAACCGTATGATTCGGTGAGGCTGCCATCATCCTCATGGAAAATACACTGATACAGAGGCTGACGCTGTGTTGCTTTGCGGAACCGCTCCAGAACCGGAGCCAGCGGCTCATCGGCAGGGATGCCGAGAGCATCAGACACCCGCCGCCAGCTGTCCATATCCATATCTTCCAAGTTACAGTTGCGCTGTCTCTGCCCGTATTCCTCCAGTGTTTTGGAATCTACATAGTGCTTTGCGTCACAGCAGTCGTGCCAGCAGATACAGCTCACGATCAGGGAAAAGAGGTCATCCATGTTCTCGGCCAGACGGCCTGCCTCACCTTCGCTGCTGTAATATCCAATGGAGCCATCTTCCAACAGGTGGTATTCTCCGCCGGAGCCATCCCTGGCAAAGGCCATACCGGGCAGGGAAAAGGTGCATCGGCCTTCCGCGTCATCCCGCGGGGATAACTCATCCAGCAGGAAGAAGTCAAACAGCGAATCAAATTCCTCTGCCAAATCAGGGGTTTCACGCAATATCTTCAAATAGTCCATTGTCGTTTTCCTCCGTTTACGGTTCTTGGGCCATTTTGCGCAGCTGTTCCAGCCACTGTGTTTCTTCCATTATCTCATCGTTCTGGTAAAAGTGGTCTTTATCGCGGGCCAAATGGTCAGCGAGCGGAGGTGCATCCAGCGGGGTGCATACCGTAAAACTGTCCCGATCCGCCCCTTTGATCTCCCGGTTGAGGTAGTACACCCGCTTGGCATCGCGGGAATACCAGTGCCCAAGTAGTTCCCAGGAAGTCAGCTCTGCTTTGGAAAGCTGTTTGCCGTAGGCATAGATCCGTTTCTCATCCCTGGCAAAATAGGTGTCGCCCAACGAGAGGAAAGAGGAAACTTCCGCGCCTTTGATGATCTTCACCTTGCCGTCTCCGTTGTGGAAGTAGACCTGCCGGCTGTCCTTTGCATATCCCTGTGGCGCGCCCGAATCGTTCTGGCCATTGTCCAACACCTGGAAGGCTGCCAGCTCTGCATCCGAGATTCTCCCGCTGGTGGTGTAGACGGCTGTTTTGTCCATCGCGTAGGCATAGTTTAACACCCGAAACGATGCCGGGTCTGCTCCACGCAGGCGAATCCCGCCGAGAAAGCAGGCCGTAGAGGATTTGCCCCAGTAATGCCAGCAGCAGAAGTCTTTGGGCGCAACACCCTTCAACAAGCCGTTTTCATATAGGCCGGAGAAGTAAACCGCTCCATCCTTGAGGAAAAACTCGTTCTCCACCGGCTCTGTGTTGGTGATCGGTTGGAGCATTTCTCCGTGCTCGGCTGTGATGCTCAACTCGATCTCATCGTCGCTATAGATCAAATGGAGCCCATGATGGGCTTTTCCATCGAAATGCAGTTCAATGTCACAATATTTGAGGATTAAAGGCTTCCCGTCGCTTCTCATCGTGGAAACGGCATCGGGATTCCCGAAAATTTCTATCACCTCATCCTGTGACATACCAAATTTCAGCGGTGAAATGTTCTGGGAATTCTGCAATATTTGATTGCGCCAAATAGTAAAATCCTGTTTCATATTTTTAACAGCACTGGAGGATCAGCCAGATCCGGTCAAAGCGGCGGGCTGCCAGATCCTCTTTGGTGATGTAGAAATAGATATGCCCGCAGTCTCCGAACATCAACTCGAAGTCACCCTGCTCCACGGTATCCAGCTGGAACAGCAGCATCCAGCGGTCACGGGCCGTTTCTTCCGCCCGCTGACGAACCTCCTTGGGGATATTGAGCCAGCCGTCGCCCAGATAGTAGCCCTGGGATACCAGGTCGCACTCGTCAAACATGCTGTTCTGGATCACATCGGGCCAGCCCAGCAGCTGGGAACGGTCATCCGGGTCCTCTGAGTCCTCGCCGGTCAGTTCCTCCCATGCATCGTCGAAAGCGTCGTCATCCTCCTCATCCGGGAACACCTCGCTGAAGTCCTGCCAGGAAGGATAGGAGTATTTTGAGTCCATCTTGATTTTGACCATAGGAAATTTGAAGTCTTCCTCCATATCCGCCGGGAAGTCAGCGGCGGACAGCGCGGACATGTCCTCGAACCAGTAGACGCGGGCACAGCCCTGATCCTTGGGGTCATAGCCCCAGCACTGGGTGTCCGTTTCATAGAAGAAGGAGAGCAGGCCGTGATCGGGCAGAAGATGCTCTTTGTCAAACTGGGCCAGCTCCGCACAGTTGAACTGAGCCAGGAAAGTGAGAGGACGATCCTTCACCACATGGTCATAGCTCTCGCCCTCATAGGTGGGCCAAACGAAGTCCGGCGGCACATCCGGCTTCCCGCCGAAGCGGGTGGCGCCCAGTTTGTATGTTTCTTTTCTGGCAATTTTCAGCTGAATGCTGTTTCTGCCCAACGACTCCAGTTTCTCTTTGATGCTCATGTCAGTTCCTCCTTGAAGAGTTCTTACAGCTTTCCATCCAGTGCCTCAACCGTTTTCATGGCAGCGGAATCAAATTTACACTGCCGCAGGTCCCGTTCGATCAGGGCAAACACATCTGGAAAGCACTCGATCTCATCCTGATACTCATATTTCGCATACAGTTTCCCATACTCAGAGATCCAGACCTCTGCCGGGTAGTAATAGCCGACGTGGCCGATGGGCTGGCACTTCTGACCAGCTGCCTGCTCAATTTCCGCCAGCTCACAGCCGGACATATCCCGGAAATAGGCGTCCTCCAAATGGTTTTTGATTCCGTTGACCAGGTAAGGGAACAAAGCGAATTGAAAGTCAGCTGCCCAGTTCAGTTTTTTCTGTTCCAGATACCACTCACAGCACAGGCCGAAATACTTGCGGTAAAACCGCTGGGTGGTCTTCATCATCGGGACACCATGATCGGCGTAATACTTCTCCGCAATGGAGATGTCCACTTTTCGCCCTTCCTGCCATCCGGCGTACTCCATCAGCTGCCTGACCTTGCTTTTGAGATTGCCGGAGATGGGGATGCGTTCTTTGATCATTCAATTCATCTCCTGTCTGCTGTGAATCAAAGTTCATGTGGATACCTAATCTTATCCAGGCCCGCCTTGATTTCTTCCCATTCGCTGCGTTTCGGGTTCAACGCAGTGACCAGTTCTTTTGTCACCGGAACCCCGTCAGCAAGCTGGCGCACAGCTTCCAAAGGCAGATCGGCCGGATAAAACCACTTCCCGTACTCCACATAGCTCAACGGATTGCCATCAATCGTGGAGAGCAGATCCTTGGATGCGTCCTCGCCGTCCATGGGATTGCAGTGCCATGTGGTGCCATCTTCCGTCCAGACGCAGAAGGTGCTTTTCATCTTTTTGACTTCACGGCTGCCCATGATCTTTTGTAAAGCAGAGGGCATTCCATCTGTCAGGTCTTCGATACGGGGAAGTTTTTCCTCCCAGTCGTAGAGTTCGGAATCCACACCGTTGATTACACAGCCTTCCGGCGCAAACATGACGATCATGCTCTGGTCACTGCCATCAGTGGCAAAGAATGCCTCTTTGCCTTTTCTCCATGCGGGGTTGTATGTATAGTGGCGGATGAAACTCCATTCCTCCTCCACCATGATGATGTCCAGAGCCGCCAGCCCTTTACAGAAGTTTTTCAGGCGCTCCGCATTGGGAAGGCCAGATAAATCTTTTGTGGAAATCATGTGGGTATCCTCCTGTCTTTCGTCACCACAGCCGGTCGATCTTGGTATATATCTTACTGGGTTCTCTGTCCATAAAACTGGTCAATGAGTCGGTGGGTTCTGCAAGCGGCATCACATTCAAAATGTCCAGCACATAATACCAGATTCCTGTATCCCAGTCCCGAAACCGCCCATTGCAGACAGCCCGACCATAATCACCAGGAATCAAACCCAGTGCCAGCTCATTGAGGGGGAGTTTTTGTCCGGTCTTATCGTAGGTATATCGCTCCGGCATCGCCCCGATGTGCCAATCATAGCGGTAACGCACCTGGATTCCGGACTCCTGCTGAATCAGTTCAAAAGGGCGAAGTCGCATTGTGCCATTCGGCTTCCATTCCATCAGCCTGCAGCAGTCCCTATCGATCTGAAATCCATCAGTCCTCTGTAAAATCGATACAAAGTGTGTAGGTAGGCCAAAGGAATAATAAGAGAAGAAGTCTTTAGGCAGCCGCATCGCTCTGGGATACTGGTTCCGTTGTGCGGCGGCGTTTCCACCCCGGCAGTCTTTATACCATTGCAGGCGGATCTGCTGAACCAGAAGTGTGGGCAGATATTTTTCTCTTTTTTGTTCCTCAGCTCTCATGGGTGATACAGAAGATCTCCTTGTTCAAATCAAAGTAGACCACCATCAGCTCGTCGGTGATCTCTGGGTTGAAGGACAGGTCCAGAATGAAAACTTGCTGGTTCATCTCGCTATCCACCAGGCTGCCGAACCGCTTGAGCTTCAAAAAGTCCGCCATCTCGGCAAAGGACAGCTTGGCCGGGTCGGTTCCCGGAAAAAGTTCCCCCGCAATATCCGGGCCTACATCGTCCCGGTGGAACTCCATAAAAAATGTCACAACGCTATGGTAGCGGCTGTCCTCGTCCGCCAGCGCCGCTTTGATGGCGGATTTGGCCTTTTCCGCCAATTTCTCCGCCTCATCCAGCATTTCTCCCACCGCATCCATGGCGGCAGGATCGCCGGTCAGTTCTTCCTCTACATCGAAGAGAAAGGGCAGTCCCGTGTCTTCGGGAAAGGCAAAGATCTCCTCGCCGGGCGTATATGCAAAATCAATGCGTTTACTGTTTATTTTCATAGTCATATCCTCTTATCACTCGGTCCATCTGGCTACATAAAAACCGTCTTTCCAACCGATTCGATCCAGCCCTTGTTCACATATTTCAAAGCAGGAAAGAGGATAGTCACGGAATCCTTCCTGATCCTTTAGCTGTTCAATCGCAGCTTTGGCCCGATGTTCCGTGGAGAATATGCCAATCATTTTTATTTCATCGTGGGAACCGAGGTCATCTTTTAATTCATGGCTGTGCCATAGCACATAAACCTTCTGCATTTTCTTTTTTCTCCTACTGTTTTACCCCTCAATGCAGGCATCCTTGACGCCCTTTTTCAGAGAGCCATAGACGGTCACCGCATGGTCGGTGAACATCTCATCGCAGTCAAACCAGGCGGTGAAGCTGCCGCCGGAGGTGACGGACAGGCTGGTCATGCTGATCCGCCGGACAAGTTCTTCCTCTGTGATGGGATCGGTTTCCGGGTTGCGGGCATTTTCATCATCCTGTGAAAGCCATTCATTAGCCAGCCCGGTCAGGTTCTTGGCCGCAAGCTCCCGCATGGCCTTGTCCCAGGTTTCACAGTCGGCCAGCAGCTTCTTGGCGGCGCTGCGGGCGCGGGTCCAGGAGGGCTTGCTCTCAGCATTGACCTCCAGGGAAAGAAGCACAGCCTTTCCGCGCCACTGGATCTCACCCTCAAAGGAACCGTAGTCCTTGTCCAGCTTCAGCTCACCCAGCACCTGGTCCTGGATCACCACCGGCTTGTGGTACTCGTCCAGAACCGCCTGAAGCTCCGGGCAGTCCTCATGGGCCTTGACCACCTGGGAGATACACCAGGGCCATGCCACCAGATCTTTTGCCCATTCCTCTTTCATCCGGCGGATCTTCAGGCGGCAGATCTGCTCGTTTTGAAAGCGTTCCCAGCCCTTTTCGCTGTTACGCTCCTCATCGGTGACCGGCCACTCCAGCCGCTCCTCTTTGGTGCTGACCTTGGCGGTGTCACAAAACACCACGCCCAGCGTCACAACGGTCATTTCCCAAAAGTTTCCTTTCCAGTTATATCCGCCTCCAATGCAGCGATTGATCAGAGCGACCACTTCCTGCTCCTCAGGCTCGTACATCTCATAGAATTCTTCAAACATAGATCATTCTCCTTTACAGCAGTTTCAGCACTGCGGCGGCAGGCTCGGCAAACTCCGCCGGGGCCTGCTCCAATATATCCCGGCAGGCCAGCGCCGCCTGCCAGGAGTAGTAATAGAAGCTGTAAAACAGGTCATCTGGAAAGACCTCGTCCTCCGCGTAGCGCATCTCATCTTCTTCCTCGTCGTATTCCTCCGACCACAGGTATTCTTCCTTCAGCAAATCGGAGAAGCAGGGGAGGGGAGAGGCGTGTTCCATCTCGTCTCCATCGTGGAAGCACTGGAGGATGCAGGCGAAGAATTCCAGCAGTTCCCCAGCCAGGAAATGGGCCGTGGGGTTTTGCTTGCTCTCTGCGAGGGCCTTCTCCAAAATCCGGCTCAGAAACACCATGCCGAAGGGGGTGGCGTGCCACAGGGTACTCTGGTGCTCCATGTTGGCGGTGAGCTCGTAGAGGGACTTTTTGACGGACGCCAGATCACGCATCTGTTCCAGCACCGCAAAATGCTCCGGGAAGTCCGTCCCCCGGCCATAGGCGGTGGTGAGCCGGTGCCACGGGATATCAGCGGCCTTGAGATGGGTAATGTAGGTTCTGTTTTCTTCTGTCATGTCGCTTTCCTCCTTATCCCGCTGTCTAACTGCGGTATTCCTTTTCAAGCTGGGTGTACCACCGTTTCAGCATGGTCTCCAGACTGGTTTTTCCGTTGCGGTCTGTAAAAACAAGGAACTTCTGCATCAGTCTGGGGAATAGATATTTGCCCGCTTTTGTCAGGTCCTGATTGAGATAGACCATCCGCAGAATACGGCCCTGCCGGTCCAGAGGGTTCTTTTTCAACAGCTCCTTTTCAAAACAGAAGCGCAGAAACACCACATTCTCGTCGTAGAAGTCCTCCACCACAGCCGCACCAATGCTGGTGTATGTAATGTCGTACACCAAACGGCTCCAATCAAATTTCTCGGCATAAAGAAGTTTCAGCGCCTTCTCCCAGTGTTCCTCCGGGATTACCAGCATCCTGTGCTGGGCGGTACTGGAGTAGCCGCGGTAGACGGGTTCCGGGTGTCCCAGCAGTTCGCTCACACTGTCGGCATAGACGAAGCACAGTTCCTCATCGAACAGGCCGCCGATGAAGTTACCATTGCAGTACAGCATATAGTTCTTGGACTTGGCCGGAGAATAAGAGAGGTTGTATTCCTGGGAGTCCAGGCTTTTATGTACCTTGTTCAGAAAGTCTATTGATGTCATGGCTTTACTCCTCAAACTCACCCTCGATCATCCCGTTCAGATACCGGCCGGGATCTGCGATGAAGTCATCCCATTTGGCCAGAGGGTGGAATTCCTCATGCTCGATGTCCAGATACCACAGCTTTTTGTCCCTGGGGCTCCACAGCAGCAGATAGTCGCTGTAGTTATCCATCTGCACCATCAGAGATAGCAGCTTCTTCCGCTTCCAGGTCATCTCCTGCACATCCATAAAGGAGTAGAGCTCCGCCCACTTCACCCATTTTTGCTCCGAGAACTCCAGCCGCAGGGGCCCGGCCTTCAAGTATTCCACCAGCTTGGCGGGCAGCTTATAGGGCATGAGCTGCCGGAGCTTCTCCTGCTCGTTGTGCCATTCCTCCGGTTCCAGGGCTTTTAAGTAGTCGGCCAGCTCCTGATTTTTGTTCTGCACCGCCACGGTGTAAGGCCGGTCGCCGTATTTGTCAGCAATGGTGATGTCGGCCCCCTGTTCCACAAGCCAGCGCACCATGGGGAGATTCTTATGCCGAGCCGCTTCGGTGACAGCGGTGGAGGCGTTCGGAAACACCATGTCCGGCTTGTGGTAGTTGATGTCCGCCCCTTTTTCCAGAAGCAGCCGGGCAAGTTTGGTATTGCCTTCGGACACAGCGGCCCGGAATGCCTCGCCGCCAAACTTGTCCACTGTGATCCCGGCCTGCTCCAGCACCTGGATATTCTCCGGGCGCTTGCCCCAGCGCACTTCCTGGAAGGCCCGCTCTTTCTGCTTCGAGCTGAGTTTTGCGGCCTGTCCAGCAAAGAGCGCCACCACCTCCGGCCCACAACAGCGGGCGGCGGTGAGCAGCAGGGGCTGTTCCTCTGCCAGACCGGGATCAGCTCCATGCTCCAGCAGGAAGTGGATCATAGGCACATCGTTCCGAAAAACCGCGATTTCCAATGGCATCAGCTTGATGTATTCGCTGAGCTGGATGGGAACATCTAAATCCAGACCGCCTTGAAGAAGCGCCTCCAGCTTGGGAGTGTCATGGTCACAGATGGCGGCAGCCGTTTCCGGGATTGTCTCCCAGCGGCCAATATATGCAATTTGGTACATAAGGCACCTACTTTCTCGTCTTGTACTCATTCATCCCCGAACCGCTCAGCAGCATCTTTGTAAACAGTAATACTTTCTTCCACTTTCACTTTTTCGCTGCGAATACGGAAGTATTCCCGCAGAACGCGCTTCAGTTCCGGGTTTTCCACCTTGCGGGGCAGCAGACTGATGAACATTTCGTCGTAGCTTCCGTACAGAACACCGCCCCGATTGTAAGTCTGCCATGTCACCGTAGGTTTGCGTCCTTCTGGGTCTTTAGTCAGATCAAAGAGCCACCGCTCATCCAGATCCACATAGCGTTCAATCATAAACCTTGTGTCATAGGTTCCATAGCTATAATCCCCCCAGAAAATCAGAGCAATCATTCCATCCGGGCCCAGGCGTTCATAGGTCCAGCCTTCCGGATAACAGCGGTAATGGAGCATTCCCAGCGCATGGAACAAATAGCCTTTTTGCGGCGTATCCAGAAGGGGCGAATAGGTCTCATACACCTGCTCCTTGGGCTGGGTGATGATCGCATTCATAAAGACCGGCATCAGCCAGCTGCCGCCGTAGCGTTCATTCAGCTCATCAGCCAATGCTTGCAGTCGCTCATCCGGGTTACTGATCAGGGAGGCGGTCAGCACCACAGCGGGAATTTTCTCTTTTTCCTTGGGTGTGGCATCCCAAATGCGAAGCCCGTCCGTAATCCACCAGGAGGTACAATCATCACGAGAATAAACAGGCGTGCGTTTCAGCTGGGCGATCCGCTGGGTGTTTTCCGCCAGGAAGCGGTAGACCTCCAGCATTTTAGGCGAGGCTTTCCCCAACATCAAATGGAAACAGAAGTTCAGTTGCTCTATATCCAGTGGCTTTGTGTCCCCCTCGTCCAGCAACTGGGAGAGAGTCTTCAGAATAACTGGGGCGATCTGCTCCGATACACAGTCGGAACAGGTATCCGACATGATATTGCTGCCCATCCATTTACCTTTGACCAGCTTGGCCCACAGTGGGGCAGCAGGGGCATACTCCAGCTGCGCCAAAGCCTTTTGAGCAGCCGTTTTGCACTTGCCCTTTTCCGTATTCACAAGCTGGAACAGCAGTTCGCCGTTTGCTTCATCCTTGCCCAACTCCAAAATGGCCTGTTCTCGCTTTACGCCCTTGGGGGGCAGTTGTTCCAAAGTCATCATTCTTTTTCTCCTATCCCACAATGGTGGTCTCCTTGACGACCAGATTGTCATAATCCATGGCGATCAGTTTTTCGGCGGCCTGTGGGGTACACATAAACCAGGTGCTCACGCCCCAGGCGTCCATCCTTGTGACGGTGAAAAAGTCGGTTTCGGCAGGAGTCGGATCTCTGGCGTCAAGATAGTGGTCGGAGTAGAGATACACCAGATCCACCTCCCGGTCCGGCAGCCACTTGGCCCGGCGCGCACGGGGCTTGCCGTTTTTCAGCGTTTTCTCCCTGGGGTTCTCAAACCACGCCAGTTCCTTGAATTTCAGTCCGGTGAAGGTATCCATCAGCCGCTGGGCGATCTCCCGGTGGGTAAATACCCCGCAGTCCCAGGAGCCCATCAGCCATGTCTTTATAAAGTCGCCCACCTTGCTGCCAGGGGCAGGAGGTCCGTAGACGCTCTCATCCGCCCACATGACTTCCATCTTTTCGCACTGATCCGGTCGGGGGCAGGATTGCTTGTTGCCATAGCGGTACATGATATTCACATAGCCATAGTCTTCGCCGGTTCGGTCATGGCCGACGGCGTCTATTTTATAAGCGGTTATGGACATTACAGCTTCTCCTCGTCCATGAGCTGCTCCTGCATCTCTTTGGGCAGATCATTCCACAAAATATCATATGTAAACTCCCGAATCTCCGGGTAACATTCCTGTGCGGTCTGCTCCGCAATATCTCCATCCAGATAGTGCATCTCCTGGTGGAAAAACCAGTTGAGCTTTTCCATCAGCTGGTAGAGGCGGATCTGTTCTTCTTGGGTCATGGGGCACCTCCTCGAATCATCAAAGGATGGAATGGCTGTACCTATGCCAGCTCTGCGTCCAAAATCTGGACTTGTTTCTCTTCCGCGTTCACATAGTAAAGGGCGATATAGTCAATGCCGTCCCGCTTGACCTGCTCCCAGGGCATACGCTCACCGTTGATCAGTTCCACGGTATCTGCCTCATCCGGTTCAAATGTTGCTTTTTCGTCCTCATAGTCAATGCTGTAACCCAGCTCCAGCACCAGCTTGGAGGCTGGGATCTCGTATCGCGTGAGGGGACGGTGCTCCAACTGGGCTGGATCGTGTTCATCGCAGAATAGATTGTCGTAGCCATGCCGTCCACCGTCAAAGATGACGAATTCCTCGCCGCTCTCTGGGGCGAGGGCTGCCACCAGTCCGGGGGCCTCATCGCTGTCTACAATATAGGATTGGGGCTCTCCCTTCACCGTGAGCAGATCTCCGTAATACCAGACCTCCAGCAGTTCACTGCCGGTGGTGGAACAGAGTGTCACGGTGGGCAGACGCTTCTCCGTCCACTCTTTCACATGGCCGGTGAGCCAGGTGGGATATTTCTCAGTCATCATAGTCTTTCTCCTCCTATTTCAATTTCAGTACAAATCCCCAGATGCTCACCACAATCAAGAGGACACCCAGCAGAAAGAAAACCACCCGCCGGTATCCTCTGCTGTGGCGGTGGGCATCCCGCGTACCAGCGGGGTCGCAGAGCCAGTTCCAGTTGCGGATTGCCCCAATTAAAATCACGGCCCCGATGAGCACCGAAGCAATGGACCAATGCTCTTGCCAAAATGNCTGTGGCGGTGGGCATCCCGCGTACCAGTGGGGTCGCAGAGCCAGTTCCAGTTGCGGATTGCCCCAATTAAAATCACGGCCCCGATGAGCACCGAGGCAATGTACCAATGCTCTTGCAAAAATGCTGTGATCTGTTCGCTGTTCATTTACAGATAACCCCCTTTTCATCATCGGGAGTTTCCCGCCGAATAAATTCCTCCCGTTCTTTCAAATCTATTTCCAAGGCTTTTTCCTCCTCCAGATACTCCTCACAGTCCCTCACCAGCTTTTGGGCATCCGGGTCATCCGGGGCCAGGGACAGCCAGCGCTTTGCGTATTCATAGGCGGTGGCAGCGGAGCGGTATGCCATCAGGCAGGAATAGCCCATCCGGGAGTTCCAGTAAGGGTCGTTCTCTCCCTGAAGGCGAACGGACTCCAGCAGATCAATGGCGTGTCCGAGGAGTTCTCCATCCACCTCACCATCCCTGCCGTGGGCGCTGTGATCCCCCAGCACCGCCAGATTGCTGTAAGCCCGACTCAGCTTGACGGTCAGCAGATAACCCCGCTCCTGTTCCGGGATGGCTTCGATAGCCTCAATACATCGCGAGAACTCGTCCGCATCATTCCACTGGTCAATTTGCTCCCGAAATTTTGTTTCTTCTGTCCGATTCATCGTTTCACCGCCTTTTCTGTGTCATCCTTTGCCTTTTTTGAAGTGTCCGCTGCCTCGCCAGGTGTTGACCACACAGGTAAAGATCTGACCGCAGTGTTTGCATCGGACCGTGTGAGCCATAATTTCGTCTGCCCATCCATCCTCAGTCTTTACCTTCTCCAGCGAACAGGTGGATTCCTCTGCCATCAGTTCAAATTGGCCTTGTCCCACCAACTGCTGGATATAGGCAATACAGGCCAGATAGTCCTTGGGGGCATCAAATTTTCTCCATGTTTGAATGGTTCGGCAGTGCTCGCACATAATGGATACCTCCTCCTGTAAACGGTTGTTGTCAGCCCTGTATCTCAGCGTCAACGGGGCCTTTTTTCAGCGTTCCATCCACAGTGATCACATGGCCCCAAAACATATCGTCGTCCTCATACCAGGCGGTAAAACGGCCGCCGGGAGATACTGTAAACTCGGTGAGCAGGATGCGCCGGGCAAACTCATCCTTGGTGATGGGGTCTTTCTCCGGGTCCCTGTCGGTCTGGTCATTGTCCGCCAGCCACTCGTTGGCCTGAGCGGTGAGCTTTTGGGCCGCCATCGCCCGTAGGGACTTGTCCCACGCTTCCTGCTCTGCCAGCAGCTTCTTCATCACATTGGTGACGCGGGTCCAGGACGCTTTCCTTTCGATCTCCACATCCAACGAGATCCGGACTTCTTTTCCCATCCACTTGCAGGTCCCATCAAATGTGCTCATCTCACGATCCAGCGTGAGGGTTCCCAGCACTTCGTCCTCCAGAAGAATGGGCTTTGTGTATTCCGCCCAAATCTCCTCCAGTGCCGGACAGGGTACGCCTTCCTCCAGTACCTCCGTGACATACCACTGAGGTTCGTTGAGGGCATCACCTTTCCAACCACGGGCTTTGATCCGGTAGATCTGGCCCTTGGCAAACCGTTTGGAATAATCTCCGGCTTCCCGTTCCTTGTCCGTCAGCGGCCAGCTCAGGTAACAGCGGACGGAGATCACCTGTCTGGTCTTTACATCCGCCATGGCAAGGGCGTGGGTATGCGCTGTCCAGAAGGTATCCAGAAAGGTCTTGTCCGCGCTGATACCGTCCTGAATCAGTACCAGCTTTTCCTCGTCTTCTAGGGCGTACAGGGCAATAAAGTCCTTGACTTTTCTCTTTTTCATGGCGTTCTCCTTACGCAAATACCTGCTGGTATTTCTCTTTCAGTTCCTTCGGCGCCGACTTGATGACCTTGCTGCCGCCATTTTCAGAGACCGGGCCCCAGATAGCCCAGAGCAGGCTCTGCCAAGCGATGGCCCGGAATTTCGGGTCTTCATTTTCTTCCGGCAGGAGATAAGCAGAAAAGCGGCGCTTAACTGCCAGCAGCGCATCCAGGCTTTCCGCATTGGCAATCAGACTGCGGAATTCCCTGGCAGGCTCCAGCCACTGCATAGACAATGCGCCCCGCACCAATACCCCCAGCGTCCATGGTTGGAAACCAAACTTCCGGATCAAGGCATGAAGGAATTTCTCTTGCAGGGAGGAGTGCTCGTCGTCGCAGAGATCCAGGTACTCCGCCACCAGTGTCGCCCACTGTTCTCCCTCCAGCCCCAGAGCGAACACAGCGAAAGAGCCAGGCATCGCACAGGCTTCATCCGCGAGGTTTTGGTACCATTCATACTCCCGCATAGCCAGCCGTGCATACCGCTCAATATCGGTGTGTAATTTGGGGTGCTGGACAGCACAGGCAAAGAGCTGATTGATTCCCTTCTTGGGCAGGCCGGGAATGGGCAGATAGAGTTTGTCCTTTCCACGGAACTCCACCGAGTAACTGCGGGGGAATTCCTCCTGCTCCAACACTGCACACAGGTAGTCCAGGATTTCAGCATAGCACTCCTCAGTGGAGTCCCTGGCGGTGATGCGGATGGTGGCAAAGGCATCATTGGCCGTTGCGGTGAAATGCTCCGTCTTACGCCGCTGGATACCCTTTGGCAATTTGCCGCTGCCATTGGTTTTCAGCTGCTTCACCATGTCCGGGCGAAGCTGGGAAACCAGGCCAAGAATGTGTTCGGTTTTGAGGGATTCAAAACTCTGTCCATACACTGTATGGCAGACCGCCACATAGCAGGCAAAGTGCAGCAGCCCTTCGTCCACATCCTCCGCTCGCAATTCCGGCCACACCGTGCAGGGCGGAAACACTGTAAACCCATCTTCCCGCTCTCCCACAAGGAAGTACCGCTCCTGCACCTGCTTTTCTATGTACTTCTCCAACTGATAGCGGATCTCATTCCAGCCCGCCAACCGCCGCAGGGCATCGCAGAAAATAACAGCTTCCTCATAGGGGAATCCCTTCAAAGGCAGTTTGGACAGATACCGATCCAGCAGCTGGCTGGGCAGAAAGGGCGTTCCGCTTTGGTTCCGAACGACCAGCGGGGAGCCGGAATGGTTTTCTTTTGCGGTTCCATCCAACACATCCTGGATGCACTGATCTGCGTGTTTCAGCACTTCGGGGTCCGTATCCGGTTTATGGATCAGGTAATAACGGCCATTTACGCCGTCGCGTTTCGGTAAACTCATAGCAGGCTGCCTCTTTCTTCCGGGTTCTCCGTTATCGGAACAAAAATCTGTGGGTAAAGTTCCTTCAGTTCCTCCGGAGCTGATTCCACCACTTTCTGACCACCCTTGGCGCTGGCTTTGCCCCAGATCACATAGCAGACCGTTTCCCACGCGTATTGCAGCACTTCCTCCGGGCTGGATTCTGTTTCCAGGGTGGGTTCCTCGTCATCATCGTCATCCTCGTCGGAGGAAAAACCGCTTGGAACGATCTCGGACAGGTGGATTTTTGCCTCCAGCAGAGCGTCCAGGCTTTCTGCGTTTGCCATCCACGCGGCATAGTCCTTGGAATACTTCATGTTCTGCATGGACAGCACACCCCGGACAAAAATGGGGACGGTACTGGCGGTAAATCCGGACTGTTTCACATACGCCCGGAGGAATTTTTCCTGTAAGTGGGAGTGCTCATCATCACAGAGATCGAGATAATCCCATACCAGCTGCTGCCACTCTTGCCCCAGCATTCCCAGGGCGAACACGGCAAAACTTCCGGGGAGAGCGCACTGCTCATCGCTGAGATTGGTGTACTGCTCATATTGCCGCATGGCAAGCCGGGCGTACCGCTCCATCAGGGGGTGGAGGCCGGGGTACTGCACGGCACAGGCAAAGAGCTGGTTTACTCCCTTTTTGGGCAGTCCTGTGATGGGAAGATAACTCTTTTCCGGCCCTTTGAACTCCACCGCATAGCTGCGGGGAAAATCCTCCTGTTCCAGAAGCTCACACAGGTAGTTCAGCACTTCATGGCAGCATTCCTCTGTGTTGTCCCTGGTAGTAATACGGATCACGGCAAAGGCATCGTTGGCCGATGCAGTGAAGTGCTCTGTTTTCCTCTTTTGCAGGTTGAGCGGCAGCCTGCCGGTTCCATTTTCCTTCAGCTTTTTCACCATATCCGGACGGGCTTTCTCCACTAATCCAAAGAGGTAATTGGTGTCCAGATACTGAAAGTCCATACCATATACCTTGTAGCTCACCGCCACATAGCAGGCGAAACGCAGCAGCGGCTCCGGGACCTCCTCTGCACGGATACCTGGTTTCAGGGAATACTCCCGATTCCAGAAGCGATCATCTTCATTGTCTGTTGCAACAAAATACTTCTCCTGCAGCTCCCGTTTGAGCATATCAAGTAGATGGTGGTCAATTTCACCCCACCGGCTCTGGCGGCGCAGGTTTTCGCTGAAGGCGATGGCCTTTTCCGCATCCAGGGTCTCGGCCCGCTGTATTTCGGTCCACGCCCTAAGCAGTTGCCACACCTCAAAGGGCGCACCTTGACTGCTGACTACTACCGGCGGCCAGAGAGAATCAAGCCGCGTGATTCTCCCGTCAATGGCATCCTGGATGCACTGGTCAAAGAGCGGTTGCAGTTCCTCCTGTACCTCGGGCTTCATCCAGTAACAGCGCCCGTCCGCACTATTTCGTTTTGGTAAATTCATTTGATGCACTCCTCTCAGGTCTGCTGGTGCTGCATGGATACGATCTGGCAGTCCGGGCAGAACTCCACATAGAGCGTGCCCTCCGCACAGTCAAACACTGTATCCCACTGGATCTGGGCCAGATACTTCATGGGCTTCCCACAGTGGGGACAGGTGGTATATTCCGCATCCTGCACCCAGTTGGCAAAACCGCCCACCGTGTTCACATCCTCGCAGGCTGCGCCGTAAAACAGGGGCACAGGCGCCTTACCCAGCACGAAGGGATTTTCGGTAAGGGCCTTGTAGTCCTCCGGATGGACATAGCAGTCCATCTTCTCCGCCCCGTCAAAGAGCTCGGAGGGAAAAATCTCCACGCCGCCGTCCAAAGTGAAGTGATTGAAGGCGGGGCCTTTCAAAAATCCCACACAGCTGGGGCAGCAGGTGGCGGTCAGGATACCGTCCAGCCCCAGGAACCGGAGCCGCTCATCCCGTCCGTCCAGCACCAGCATATCCACTATGCGTCCGTCACAGTGGGGGCATGTGTCCTTCCGTGCCCGGCCAATGCGGACGGGAGACTTCTCACCGCTGGTTCCCTTGACCATGGGATAGCAGGTGTCAAAGTTAAGTTGGATTCTCTGGCCCTCCTTGTCGAAGGTCCAGCCGCCAATCTGCGCATAGCTGGACGGGTCCACATAGAGGCCCTTGCGCCAGGGCCGGGGATTCCGCTCCAACTCCAACAATGTCTCCATTGCCTTTTCATCCCCCTGGAAGGCAAGGCAGCACATCAGGTTAGACGCTTCGCTGGAATTTTCCGTGGACAACAGCGCATGGATCAAGCCGTCCCGCACATCCTCTGGGGCGCGATAGTAAAGTTCAGAAGGCCAGAAAACCTCTGCGGCCAGCGCCGCCCGCTGGATCTCCGGGGGGATGGCGTCCCGGCAGCCAAGCAACTGCCAAAAGTCGGTGAATTCCGGGTCCTCCATATCAGCCAGCCGCTGGATGTTCTGAATCAAGTTTCTCTGCTTTTCGGCAATCTGTTCCAGCGTCCAGGCCAGGGCAGCTTGTCGCTCTTGTTCGCACTTGCATTTCCAACATAGTCCCTGATACCCAAGGGGCGTCCCACAGCTGGGGCAGGCGTATTTCAGATTCATATTCTCAGACTCCTTTCAGAAAATAGAAAAAACGCCCTGCGAGACCCTGTCACTTGGACAGGCTGACGCAGGGCATGAAAAGGGCGCAAAGAAGAAGCCACATCCACCCACAGATGTGATTTTCTCCATAAATAAAATCCATTTTTATATAGAAACAGAGTTATTTTTGACTGATTCGTGTGCATCTCCCAAAAACTTCCGCCTGCATTGCGCATCATTGAATGCGTAAAGTGCAAGCCGTTATCATAAATGATGGGGTCAAATCGCTCTTTTCCATCATACATAATTGCATGGAAATTATCAACTAAAACTTATCATTGCCTTTCCATATGAGAAAGAGGCCGAGATCGCGGATTTTGAAAGCTGCATTTTCCCACGTACAAGCAGTGAAAATGTGATATTGTATTCGCACAGAAATAACGGGGACGCTTTTTGAATGGTTTTTCAGTTGGAAATGTGGTCAAAAACGCTTCCTGCCCGTGGCTGAAGGTCATGCAGCGGCCCGGACAGGGAGCGTTTTTTGTATCTCTATGCGGCTGTTCCTGCGTTGTAGGTCAGTCAGAAAAAATGTGTAAATGATTCCTGTTGTCTGCAACGCAGGATTTGCAGGTCTATAAACAGGGGGAGAAGACTCCCGGGGATGCCATAAAAGGCTCGGAAGACAAATTTCTTATACAAAATCGAAAGATGAAACCGAATGTGTCACCAATTGCCTCTGGTCCAAGTGATGATATGCTCTGCCGTCTCCTCAATTCCCATCACAGAACTGTTGATGCAGAAATCATAATTCTCCGGAACCCCCCAATTTCTGCCGGTATAGGTGTCATAGTATTTTTTTCGCTGTTTATCAATTTTTCTGATGGTGTCCTCCGCTTCTTTTGGCCCGAGGCCCTCGATCTCCATCCGGCGTCTGATACGATCCCCGAAGGGAGCGCAGATGAACAGGCTGATCACCGGGATGCCGGCAGATTTGAGGATGGCATCGGCACACCGCCCCACAATAATGCAGGGATCTTTCTGGGCAAGTTCCAAGATCACCTGGCTCTGCATCTCAAACAGGATGTCCTCCGCCGGCTGGCCCTTCCGCACCTGAGGTCCGCCCTCATAGACGCCGGTAAAGAGCCAGGGATTGGGTGCTTTTTCCTCTCTGCCCGCAAACAGTTCCTCCCGCAGTTCCGCTTTCTGTGCGGCCAGAGTGATCAGTTCCCGGTCATAGCACCTGATGTTCAGTTTCTCTGCCAGCCGTTTTCCAATCTCCCGGCCGCCGCTGCCGAACTGACGGCCCAAAGCAATGATCGGCATCTTCATGTTACGAATCCTCCTTACAAATCTGCTCCGCGGCCGGGCGCGGTTCCGTCATCCGCAGGGTAGCGCCGCGAACATGATCTTTCAAAAGCTGGTCGGTAAACCGGATCAGCTCTTCAGGGGTTCCCTGGATCTCGCCCAGCAGCCACTCCTCGATCATGCTTGCCAGCGCCCCCACATAAAATTTCGTCAGCAAATCAACTTCGTCATCGGATGCGTGGTAGTTCAGTGCTATGACGATCCGCTGGATCGTACTCTGTATGATAGCGTGAATATCTGTCTGAAAAAAGCGTTTCAGATGTTCCCGGCTCAAGGAGTGCAGGGCGCACAGGCAGACCGTCCGGTTTTCCTGAAGATACTGAAAGAGTTGGAGCAGGCCGTCCTGCCACAGCATCACACCCTCATGCTCCCGCAGCAGTGCCACAGCCTCCTGGTCGAACATCCAGCGCACTGCGTCGTAGATATCCTCAAAGTGGTAGTAAAAATGCTGCCGAGCCATGCCGCAGGACTGCATGATCTCCGCGATGGTAATTTTATTCAGAGGCTTTTGTGCCATCAAAGTTTTCAGTGCGGCGCAGATCTCACGCTTGGCCGCCTCGCTGGCTTCGTATGTTCGCTGTCTCATCCCAACGACCACAGACCTTTCCTCGAATTCTTGATTTTATTTTAGCACAGATCCCAGGACTTATCATAGATGCAGATTAGGAGCAAGTGTCAGAAATCTGACATTTGCCCCTGTTCTGCATCTTGTTTTCCACCAAGAGATTTTTTATGCTGAAAGAAACCAAACCGGAAGGAGCGCGGCGCGATGACAGAGCAGTATCAAGTCACCATACAGGGTCAACTGGGTCCGCGGGAGGGAGTTCTGACCCTCAGTTATCAGGAGAGCTACATTACCGGATCACTGGATCTGGTGGGCTATGTCAACAAGGTGCAGGGCGTGCGGGCAGCGGATGGGACGCTCCATCTCTTTCATCCCATCCAAACGGTGGTGAGCACCATTCCCTGTGAGACCGTTTTAAAACTGCAGGCAGGGAGCCTGTGCGGAACATCTACCTCAAAATCCGCCCAGATGCGGTGGGAAGGCGCACTTCTCCATCAAGGACCCCGGGAGGCGTCGGAACTGTGAGCAAGGGAACGGAAAAGTCATCCTTTTTTGAGAAACTGGCCACAGTCATCGTCGACAAAAGAAACCTGATCTTTTTTCTCTATGCCTGTGCCCTGATCTTCTGCCTGTTTTCCCGAAACTGGGTCAGCGTGTGCAACGACATTACAGAGTATCTGCCGGAGACCACGGAGACCCGCCAGGGACTGACCCTCATGGAGGAGGAGTTTACCACCTTCGGCACCGCCCGGGTCATGGTCTCCCATGTGACCTATGAGATCGCGGAGGAACTGGCGGAGCAGATGGAGCAGATCGAGGGCGTCACCTCGGCCACCTTCGGGAGCAGCACCGTCGGCGCGGACACAGAAAGTGACGGTGAGCCGGAGACACCGGAGGACATCACGGAGTATTTCAAGGGGGCTGACGCCCTGATCTCCGTGACCTTTGACGGCGAGGAGGAGGACGAGATCAGCCTCGCCGCCCTGGCTGCCATCCGGGAACTGCTGGAGCCCTACGACTATTACATTGACAGTGCTGTAGGCAACTCACAGGCGGATTCTCTGGCCAGCGAGATGGGGACCATTCTGGCGGTGGCGGCGGTGATCATCGTGCTGGTGCTGCTGCTCACCTCCCGCTCCTATGCGGAGATCCCGGTACTGCTCATCACCTTTATCGTAGCGGCCCTGCTGAATCTGGGCACCAATTTTATTTTCGGGGAGATCTCCTTCGTCTCCAACTCTGTGACCGTGGTTTTGCAGCTGGCGCTGGCCATCGACTATGCCATCATCATGCTCCACCGCTTTCTGGAGGAGCGGGAGTACGCCGAGGACCGGGAGGCCTGCATCGCAGCGGTGAGCGCCGCCATTCCCTCCATCTCTGCCAGCAGCCTTACCACCATTTCGGGTCTGGCCGCTATGATGTTCATGCAGTTCCGGATAGGCTTTGACATGGGCATTATCCTCATCAAGGCCATTCTGTTCAGCATGCTCTCGGTCTTTACCCTGATGCCGGGCCTGCTGATGCTTTTTTCCAAGGCCATGGCAAAAACCCAGCACCGCAGTTTTGTCCCAAAGATCGACCGCTGGGGCAAGTTTACCCTGAAACTGCGCTATGTAGGCGTGCCCTTGTTCGCAGCGGCCATTGTGGCGGGCTTTCTGATGTCCAATCAGTGCCCCTATGTCTACGGCTACAGTCAGATCCAGACCGCCCGACAAAATGAGACCCAGATCGCCGAGAAGAAAGTCAACGAGACCTTCGGTACCCAGAACGTAATGGCGCTGATCGTGCCAAAGGGCGACTATATCAGTGAAAAGGCCCTGCTGGAGCGGCTGGAGACCTATGACCAGGTGGACTACGCCATGGGCCTTTCCAATGTGGAGGTCATGGACGGCTACATGCTCACGGACGCCCTGACGCCCCGGCAGTTTGCCGAGATGACGGATCTGGACTACGAGCTGGTATGTCTTGTTTATGCCGCCTATGCAGCGGAGGGCGAAGAGTACGGAAGGATCGTGGGCGGCCTGGATGACTATACAGTTCCGCTGATGGATATGTTTTTCTTTGCCTATGACAAGGTGGAGGAGGGCTATGTAGATCTGGACGAGGAGGAACAGGCGGATCTGG
Organism: Clostridium phoceensis; assembly: GCF_001244495.1. Taxonomy (NCBI): domain Bacteria; kingdom Bacillati; phylum Bacillota; class Clostridia; order Eubacteriales; family Clostridiaceae; genus Clostridium; species Clostridium phoceensis. Next base: position 1,717,818 of record NZ_LN866274.1, read on the forward strand.
ATGCTCTCTATGAACAGCTTTCTGACGCCCGAGAGCAGCTGCTGGGAGAGGACTACACCCGGATGCTGGTCAGTCTGGATCTGCCAGAGGAGGGGGAGGAGACTTTTGCTTTCCTCCAGACCATCCATGACGAAGCGGAGAGATACTATGACGCCGAAAACGTCTATCTGGTTGGGGACTCCACCAGTGACTATGACCTGTCTGTGTCCTTTGCCAGAGACAATGTGATGATCAGCGTGCTGTCGGTGGCCTTTGTCATTATCGTCCTGCTGTTCACATTCCAGTCGGTGGGCCTGCCCCTCCTGCTGATCCTGGTGATCCAGGGCAGTATTTGGATCAGCTTCTCCTTCCCTGGCGTGACCCAGCAGCCCATCTTCTTTATGAGCTATCTGGTGGTGACCTCCATCCAGATGGGGGCCAACATCGATTACGCCATTGTGATCTCCTCCTGGTACAACGAACTGAAGGAGAAGATGCCGCGGTCAGAGGCTATCGTCCAGGCGCTGGATCTGTCCTTTCCAACGGTGTTGACCTCGGGGAGCATCCTATCTGCCGCCGGGTTCCTGATCTCCCAGATCACTACGGAGCCAGCCATTGTGGGCATCGGCGAGTGCCTGTGCCGGGGAACGCTGATTTCCATGTTTTTAGTCATGTTTATCCTGCCCCAGATCCTGTACGTGGGAGACAAGATCGTGGAAAAGACCCGCTTCAACATCAAAGTTCCGGAGGTCAGCCACAGCGCCAGCGGCACCGTCTATGTAAATGGCCGGGTCCGGGGCCGGGTGTCCGGTGTGGTGGACGCCCACATCCAAGGCGTGATCTACGGAGACGTCTCCGGGATGCTGGAGACTGGAAGTTACCAGACCAAGGAGGTTCCAAAAGCAGATGAAACGGAAAAGCAGTAAATTCTTGAGTCTCCTGCTGGCGGCGGTCTTGCTCCTCTCCCTTATCGCTCCCGCTGCTCTGGCCGCTGGGACCGCCGATACCATCTATCTCCGCACGGCAGAGGATCTGGCGGGGTTCTCCCGGAACTGCACCCTGGACAGCTGGTCTCAGGGGAAAACCGTCTATCTGGAGGCAGACATTGATCTGACCGGCGTGGACTTTGCCCCCATCCCTACCTTCGGCGGCACCTTTGAGGGACAGGGACACACCATCTCCGGCCTGTCCATCACCGGCAGCGGCAATGTGCGGGGACTGTTTCGGTACATACAGCCCACCGGCTCTGTGCGGGATCTCCACGTCTCGGGCAGCATCTCTCCCGCTGACCGCAAAAACGTTCTGGGCGGCCTGGCAGGGAAGAACCAGGGGACCATCACGATGTGTTCGTTTTCCGGGACGGTAAGCGGATTGGACAGTATTGGCGGGATCGCAGGCATCAACGAAGCTCAGGGGGAGATCATCAACTGTGCTTTCTCCGGCTCTGTTACCGGGGAGCACTATGTGGGCGGCATTGCCGGACAGAACTACGGTTCTATTATCCAGTGTGAAAACAGCGGCAGCATCAACACCACAGAGGTGGACACGGAACTGGATCTGGACGCTTTGAATCGTGAGCAGCTCAATGCTGCGGAGAATGTACCTGTGTGTACTGACATTGGCGGCATCGCCGGGTTTTCCTCAGGCATCCTGCAAAGCTGCGTCAACACCGGGGCGGTGGGGTATGCCCATGAGGGGTATAACATTGGCGGCATCGTAGGGCAGCAGTCCGGATATCTGAACGGCTGCACCAATTCCGGGATGATTTTGGGCCGGAAGGATGTGGGCGGCATTACCGGACAGTTGGTGCCGGAGGTGCGTCTGCTCTACACTGAGAGCCAGGTTGGCGACCTGTTGGATGAACTGGACGTGCTGCGAGACCTGATCGGCTGGACCAATGATGATGCCCGCAGCGCTTCCAACGAGATCTCTGAGCGGATGCAGGCTATTTCCGACCGGGCGGGGGAGGTCCAGGGGGCTATCAGTGACTTGGCAGATCTCACCACAGACTGGGCCAATGAAAACATTGATGCGGTCAACAGCATGTCTGCCCGGATCTCCTGGCTCACGGATAAACTGTCTCCCATTATGGAGGATGCCACAGACGCGCTGGATCTGATGGAGAAGTTGGCTGGTCAGATGAATGATGTGATGGACGAGGCGCAGGAGGCCGGCGATCTGGCCCCCGATGCAGCGGACCGGTTTGAGGAGGTTATGGACGATCTGAGGGTCGCTGCCCGGCATGGCCGGGACTCGGCAGACCACCTAAAAGCGGCTATGGCGCACCTGCGGAATGTACTGGGGAATCCGGATACGGACACAACTCTGGCGGAAATACAGACGGCAGTTTCTGAACTGTCCAAGGATCTCTCGGATATTGACAGCTGTTTTGTACAAATATGGGAAATTTTACAGGGTGCAGATGGTGTGCTTCAGGGGAGGCCAGAATGGGCAGCTCTTCTGGAAAAGCTGGGGGCGTTTCAGTCTGCCTGTGCCGCTCTGCCAAACTGCTTGGACCAGGTCAACGATGCGCTTGCTCAGGTGATCGGGTCGGAGACCGCTGCCCCGGAAGCATTGGCGCAGTTGAAAAGTGCTGCAGAGGATCTACTGGCCGCCGGACAGGCGTTTGGGCAGGCGGGTGCGGAACTGGCCAAGGCGCTGATGAATGTCGCCCCTGGACAGGGGCCGGATTTGACAGCCGCTTACCAAAAATTACAGGATGCGTCCCAACAGCTTACAGACACACAGGAGGAAGTAGAAAACATTCTGAAGGATTTAGGCGCGTCTGAAGCCGAGCGGGATCTGCAGGTGAAATTGGACGAACTGAATGCTGCCATCGCCGCCGCAGAGCTGGCCGCCGCAGAGGCGGAGGATGCCCTCGCAGCATTGGCCGGGATCGAATCTGCCCAGACTGTCGTTGAGACACTCCAGGTCGAACTGGCGGCCATCCGTACCAGCCTGGAGCGCGCAAAGCTATCTGCACAGGAGATCGCCGCAGCCGCGGAAAAATTGGTGGTGCCTTCCATCAATATCGAGGAATTGGAGGCCGCCAGACAGGAGATACAGGCCGCCAGGGATAGTTTATCCTCCGCACTGCGCGCATTGGCCCGCAGCGTGGACAGCGGCGGGAGTGCCGTCCGCAAACTGCGGGAATTGCTGGAGAAGGCCGGGGATGCCATAGATGAACTGAGGGATGCCGGAGATACCATGGAGGAACTGTCTTCTCTGACTTCAGACATCATGGAAGACCTTTCCCATGTGCTGCAAGAACTATCTGAGATGCCCACCATCACCATCCGTCCCATCAGCAGCGAGATCAAGGAACAGGGGGATGCTCTGGACAGTATTTTTACTGACCTGATCGACAGCGGAGATGCTCTTCGGGAGTCCATGTCCAGCAATACGGACATTTTGCTGGACGATCTGGACGCCATCAACCGGCAGTTCGGTGTCATTACCGACCTGATGCGGGATATTCTGGATGGTTCTGATGAGAAATTTGAGGATCGGTTTGAGGATGTGTCGGACGAAGCGCCTGAAACTACAGATACGGGCTATCTCTCTGACGCCAGGAATGACGGAACGGTGGAGGGCGATGTTAATGTGGCCGGGATCGTGGGTTCTATGGCTATTGAATACGACTTTGACCCGGAGGACGATTTGATCCAGGAAGGCGACCGCTCCCTGGACTTCCGATATCAGACCAAGGCAGTTGTCGCATCCTGTATCAATACAGGAGCAATCACCGGAAAGCAGGACTACGCCGGCGGTATTGTCGGTCTGATGGACCTGGGACGGGTTAGAAACTGCGAGAATTACGGCGCTGTATCCAGCAGCAACGGCGACTATGTGGGAGGTATTGCCGGCGCCTCCTGGGGCAGCGTCCGGGACAGCTGGAGCAAGTGCCGCCTGTCTGGCAGGGACTATGTGGGCGGTGCGGCTGGATTAGGGGCTACCCTGATAAATTGTCATACCCTGGTGACCATCGATGAGGGCTCTGCTTATCTGGGGGCGGTAGCGGGAGATGTGGACAGCGACGGCACCGTATCCGGCAACACCTTTACCAGCGAGAACCTGGGCGCTCTGGACGGTATCAGCTATGCCGGGAAGGCGGAGCCGGTGGATTTCGATTCCCTGTGCAGCACAGAGGGCGTGCCGGAGCTGTTTTCTCAGCTGGAGCTGACCTTCGTGGCCGATGGCATCACCGTAGCCGTGGTCCCCTTCCAGTATGGGGAAGGGATCGAATCCCTGCCGGAGATTCCGGCGAAAAAGGGGTACTCCGCCGCCTGGCCGGATCTGGACTATACCCATCTGAATGCCAGTCAAACCTTGGAAGCGGAATATACTCCCTATACCTCCGCCCTTTCGGACGGTGGGGAACTGCCGGAGATCCTTGTGGACGGTAGTTTCAGCAGCCGGGCAGAAGTCTCACACACGATTGAGAATGTGACCTGGAGTGATCGCCAGGGAAAGACGCACACCGGCACTGCCTATACCGTCACAGTGGACGACCCGGATTTAGAGCAGGTGTCCTATACGGTTCACTACCGCCTGCCGGACTCTGGAAAACACTATGCGCTATGGGTACAGGAGGAAAGCGGCTGGTCAGAAGCGGATTTTGAGATCGACGGACAGTATCTGCTGCTCACCAGTCAGACGGAGGAGATCACTTTCTGTATTACAGAGCGGTCCAGCAGCCTTCTTGTCTGGCTCGCGGCCGGAACAGGTTGCCTGTTGCTTCTGGCTGTCGTATTCTGTGTGCTGCGTCACATTCAAAAAAAGAGACATTGAACCCCATGTATGGTCGGCAAGCTCACAGGTGAAGTAGTTACAAAAGAAGAACTCTATGAAGCTGCTTGGGCAACGGACTGCGGACTGTCCATGAGCAAGTATGCCGAGGCTTACCAGATCAACCGAAGCAGCGCAGACTGCCTGCAAAGGAAGTTCCTCACTGCCCTGGCCCGTGTCCTGTTCCCGGAGATACAAGCCTTTTTCGAGAGCGAGGAGGGGCAAAGGGAATTTGCTGAGTGGAAAGCACAACAGGGAAAGTCTAAGGGATAAAGGAGGCGGGAGTGTTTTATACACTCCCGCCTCCTTTATCCCTCTAAAATACCAACGTGATTTCTTCTGTAAATAAAAGCCAGTGTTAAACAAGCGAGAGTATATCCAATGATGGCAATTAAAGATGCCTCTATACCAAATCCTGCTCCAGTTAACAAGATGTTGTCTGATGGTATAATGAGTTGAAAAATAGGTTCGCCATAAGCACCCTCCGATGTTGTAATGTGCAGAATGTCCGTTACTATCGCAAAGTTCCATACTGTATGCATAAGAATATTGTTACCAATGGAATTTCCTGCATAGGAGGCAAGCGAAAACATAGTGCCTACCAAAGTACCGCTGATGATTAAAAGAAAGACACCTCCGATTGTAAAAGTTTCCATTGATGGGAGATGTGCAAAACTGAACAAAACGGATGGGACAAGCACAGCGATGTACTTATTCCATTTACTTTCGAGCAGTCTCATAATGAAACCACGGAATAGTATTTCTTCCAATATCCCCGCTTTCAAAGCAATAAGAATAGATGAAATAATAATTAAGAAGATGTCACCAGTGGAAAAAACATTTACTTGTGCCCGTCCAATGATTAGAAAGATAGTAACTACAAAAGCAGGTAACAAAACAGATAAACTAACTCCCCACCATTTAACGGAAAATGAAATCCCGAAGTCTTCCATTTTTAGATGGAGAACTTTTGTTGTATAGAGCCAAAAGAAGATTAGTGTCAGTAACAGATAGCCCGGCATTCTGATAATAGGATACAACTCACGGACTGGAAGATCTATGATAGAAAATAGGAAATCAAAAATTAGACTTCCCAATAAATCACCGGCCAAAAACAGCAAAAAATATACAATAATTACGGAAATTGTCTTTGGTGTTGAAAACTTATAATTCATTCTGGTTTCACAATCCTCCCAATAAAATGGTCTTGTAGAGAGATGTTAAATGTTATTATAGCATGGGGAATAAAACATACAAGGACAGGGCCCTCCCTGCCCTTGTATGTTTCATCATAACATTTCGATAGAAATGATAAATCCGATCACATTACCCACTTGGACAATGTAGTTCAGATTATCATTGTTTGGCCCGAGTGGGGAGACTCGAACTCCCGGCATCTTGCTCCCAAATGTGTGTCGTAACCTTCAACCGGTACTCTACCGCCCTCTTTGGCCCTTTCCTCTGCTTGGGCAGTTCCTCTTTAGAACTCTTTTGCCCTGCTTGTTTCAAGAAACCCCTTTCGTCTTTTGGGATTTGTGTGGGATTGGATTCTGTGTATTAAAAGATGTTCCGCCCGGTTTAATGGGGGCGATGACAGGCCAATCACCTCAGAACAGAGGCGCAGAAACTGCGCCGCGTAAACAAAGAATAAGGCCCGTCCCACCGGCAGTCTGAGCGCAGCTCGTCTCCACGCAAATCAACGGCTGTCTCCCCAAAGTTATTTCATTCTACCATGCCGCCGTACAAAAGACAATAAAAGCATATACGGGGCAATAAAGTAGTGGCTATTTCCCTCTTTCTGTGGTATTGTTCGGTTGCCGAAAGGAGGCGACAATATGCAGAAAGAAACGGACTTCACGGTAGGCCGGTGGTGCAACCGCTGGTTCTGCGAGAACCGGGGCAGATGGAGCGGCAGCACCGTGGGCGGATACCGCAACCTGATCTACCGCCACATTCTCCCCGGAATCGGGGGTATCCCGCTGGTGGAACTGTCAGAATGCACCGTCACCAGCTTCTATGACAGCCTGCGGAGCCAGAGACTCAGCGCCAGAAGCGTCTGGTGCATTCATCTGCTCCTGCGGCGCTGTGTGGATGAAGCGGCCCGTGACCAGCGCATCCCCTACAACCCGGTGCGGCTCTGTCGGGAGCCACAAGCAGAAGCGTATCAAACGACTCCCTTGCGCCTGGGGCAGCTCCAGCGGTACCTGAACGCGGCGGAACAGCTTGGCGCACTCCCTCTCATCTACACAGGACTCTCCAGCGGCCTGCGGCAATGTGAACTCATCACCTTGTCGTGGGCCGATTTTCATATCCACTGCCGGTACATCCTCAAGGGACAGCGCCTGCTGACCCTCAACAGCAGGGCGGAGCATCTGCTGGAACGGATACCGGAAACCGGCTGCTATGTGTTCCTCAATCCCAAGACCGGAGCACCGTATCAGCTCCACGAGTTCTACTACCTCCACAAGCGGATTCTGAAACAAGCGGGGCTTCCGCGGGTGCCCTTCCGAAATCTGCAGCGCCAGTGCAGGGAGGTGGGGATATGACGCTGAAAGAGTACATCCTCCGCTGGCAGGAGGTCTGCGACAAGAACCAGAGCAGGCCGACTACCTATGCGGCCCACGGTTATCTCTTCAAGAACCACATTCTCCCCGAACTGGGGGAGATCCCGCTCTCTGAATTGACGGTGGAGCAGGTGGGAGATTTTCTGGAGGAGCGACGGCGCTTTGGCGGTCACCGGCCAGAAAGCCCCGAATACCCAGGGCTGGGGGAGCATACCATGCGGCACATCCACCGCCTGCTCCAGCAATGTCTGGATCAGGCGATCCGAGATGGGCTGATAGCGGACAACCCCGCCCGTAGGTTTCACTACCCAAAGCCCAAGAAGGTCAGCGCCAATGTGCTGACACCGACAGAGGTGGAGGACTATCTGGACGCGGCGGAGCGGCTGGGCCACCTCTCCATGTGCTTGCTGGCGCTGACGGCGGGGCTTCGGCAAGGCGAACTGATTGCCCTAAAATGGAGCGACCTGGACACGAAGGAGCGGACGCTGACCATCACTGAGAATCGCTCGGTGGAGCGACGGGAGCTGGTGGAGTATGAAGACGGCACCAGGATCGTCAGTCTGACCCAGGAAGCGGTTGAACTCCTGCGCCTGGAACACGCTAAACACCCAGGAAGTCCGCTCATGTTCATGCACCCGGCCACCCAGAGGCCCTACTCACCCCAGATGGTGCGCCGGCTGCATAATGAGATCATCAAAGAGGCCGGGCTGGATCATATCCGGTTCGCAGATCTCCGGCACACCTGCGCCGTCCTATCGCTGCAAAATGGAATGGATACGAAAGAGGTTTCTCAGATGCTGGGCCACTTCAGGACCGCAATGACACGGCAGAACTATGCCCCCTATCTGGCCCATATTGCCGCCAAAGGCGAAAACAAGCCCAATGAAGCATCCACGGAAGATCTCAGGGAAGCAGCAAATATTCTCGATAATCTTCTGAAATTCTGATGGATATTCTGCGGAAGATGTGGTATATGTTTGGGGCACAAGGAGATGATGACGATGGAAAACAAACTGCTCAAAGAGCTGTATGATTACTTTTATGTCCGCCCGGAGCTTGATGAACAGGAGAACGAAGTGGAGGAGTGCCACAAAGCATTGATCGAGGCGCTGGCAAAGCCGGAACGCAAGCTGGTGTTACGAATCATTGATGCCCAGAACTTGATTATAGAACAGACCTCCCTCGACAGTTTTACTGCCGGCTTTGAACTGGCGTGGAGGCTCTCAATAGAACTGCAAAATGAAGAAAACGAGCGCTCATTCTCCTGTCGGGCCAGGAGAACGGGCGCTCATTGTGTATGGGAAGACGAAATATAAAATGAGCCTGGGCAGCCCTCAAAAAGCTGCCCAGGCATTCTGCTTGTAGGCTTGGTTCAGCGTTCCCACAGAAGGACCGCATCCACCACGGCCTGCTCAAATTCGGCCTGCGCCAGACCGGGGAGTTTCAGATAATCTCCCACCAAATAGTAGACCGCATCCACCTGCCGATCTACTTGATAGGTGGCTGTCTCAAAGTCGGTCAGCAGGCCGTTGCCGATGCACAAATGTCCCTCACGATCCGGCATCACATCCGAGCGAAGGGTACGGTCAAAATAGAGGAAAACAGTATTCCGTCCGTCCATCTCCCGGCTGAAGCCGTGGAAAGAATCGTAGCTCCCGCCGTGATAGTAGAGGTCAATTACCTCATCCACCGCAAGCTCTGCCGTCACCAGACCGTCCGTATAGGATACCGGCTGCGGAACATCGGCCGCACCCGCCAAAACAATGGAAAAAATCAGCATGACCGCCACGGCGATCAGGACCGCCCGCCGGCGCCCACGGGAAAACTTCTTCTTCACTCCCTGAAGAACACGGGCTTCCGTTTCCGACTCCTGAGAGAGCGAGGGGACAGGAGCCTCCTCCTTCATTTCCGCCAAACAGGCGCGGCATTCCTGGCATTGTGCCACATGGGCTTCGATCTCCTGCTTGCTGGCCTCGCTGCACAGCCCGTCGCAGTACAGGGGCAGCAGGTCGCGGATGATATCACATTTCATCATAACCCCTCCTTGATTTTCTGTTTCGCACGATAATAAGTCACTCTGGCCCAGTTTTCAGATTTGCCGAACAATTCGCCGATCTGTGTATAAGGTAGTTCCGCAAAGACCCGCAGGGTAAACACCTCCCGGTATGGCTCTGGCAGAGCATGGAGCCGCTGATGGATCTGGCGGGCATTTTCCTGGATGAGCAAATCCTCTTCTACATTCTGAGGGGAGGTCATCTGCTCCAGGGCCTCGTCTCCGGCCTGCCGTTTTGCCTTTCTCAAGTAGGAGAGCCAACAGTTCTTTCCAATTTTTGGCACAGCCATACAGACAGCCGGCATTTTCCTTGAAAGGAAACGCTGTGTTCAATGGCACGGCAGAAGGTCTCCTGGGTCAATTCCTCTGCCAGCGCCTGGTTTCCGCAGAGTCCTGTCAAATAGCGGTACACCACAGGGAACTGCTCCTTGTACAGCTGGTCAAAATCCATCCACACCACCTCGCTTTCTGCCTATATGACGCACATCAATGCGGGTTATTACAAAATTTGTTTTATCATTTTATTTTCTGGAGAGCACAACTTTGTCACTCGTTTTTGAAAGAGTGAGCGATCAAAGGCAAGCTATCAAGCAAGCTGTGCAATGAGCACAGACAGGCGGTTGCCGAACATCCGCCCTGTAATCACGGCACTTGCCGCCAGCTTCGCCCTGTGTGGCCACTGTATGGGCTCGAGGCTGCGGCGGTAGATACCCGTACAGGCCCAACAGCCGCAACAACTACTTTTCAAAGGTTCAACTATATCATTTTCATGAAAATGATATAGTTGAACCTTGACACGAACAAGATTACTTGATATAGTTTAATTATATCATTATGAGAAAAATGATAAAATTGACCTAAAGTGGGGTACAGAATGCGCACCTACGATTTTGCCAAAAACTATGAAAAGCTGCTTGTCCCAGATATCGTGGCCCTGCTGACTCAGATTCATGAATACAAAGGAGAACAGGCCCTGTTTATCGAGGCCAAGGCCGATACTCTGACCAAACTGGTGGAGATTGCCAAGATCCAGAGTACCGAGGCATCCAATAAAATCGAGGGAATCTATACCTCGGACGAGCGCCTGAAGAAGCTGGTGCAGGACAAAACTACCCCCCGCACCCGGAACGAGCAGGAGATCGCTGGCTACCGGGATGTACTGGCCACCATCCATGAGAGCTTTGACTATATCCCGCCCAAAGCCTCCATGATCCTGCAGCTCCACCGCGATCTCTATAAATTCAGCGGCGCGTCCTACGGCGGGCACTATAAAACAGCGGACAATGTAATCGCCGAGACGGATACTCAGGGAAATAAAAGCATTCGTTTTCAACCCCTTCCGGCCTGGGAGACGCCGGAGGCGGTGGACAGCCTCTGCCGGGCCTACGAGGAGGCTGTGGGGAAGGGTGACATGGATCCGCTGCTGCTGATTCCTATGCTCATTCTGGACTTCCTCTGTATTTATCCCTTTAACGATGGTAACGGCCGTATGAGCCGCCTGCTGACCCTGCTGTTGCTCTACCGGGCAGGCTATATCGTGGGCAAATATATCAGTATTGAAAAACTCATTGAGGAGAGCAAGGAAACCTATTATGAGGCCCTCCAGCAGAGCTCCCAGGGATGGCACGAGGGAACCAGCGACTACGCCCCCTTTGTGCGCTATACCCTGGGCGTAGTGGCGGCGGCCTACCGGGACTTTTCCACCCGTGTGCAGGTCCTGGCCGTCAGCGGCATGAGCAAGCCGGACCGTATCCGGGAGATCATCAAGGGTACCCGTGGGAAGGTTACCAAGGCAGAGATCATCCAGCAGTGTCCCGATATTAGTAAAATCACGATACAGCGCACTCTGGCCGACCTGCAGAAAAGCGGGGAAATTCTGAAACTCAGCGGCGGGCGCTATACCGCCTATATTTGGAACCGGGAAAAGGAGTAAGAGAACATGATCACTGGTGAACTGAAAAACAAGATCGACCGCCTCTGGGAGACCTTCTGGACTGGCGGCATTACCAACCCCCTGGATGTGGTGGAGCAGATGACCTATCTCATGTTCATCCACGACCTGGACGCCGCCGACAACCAGCGGGCCAAGGAGAGCGCTATGCTGGGCCTGCCCCACAAGAGCATCTTTGCCGATGAGGTGCAGGTAGGGGAGAGGACCATTCCGGGCAATCAGCTCAAATGGTCAGTGTTCCACGATTTTCCCGCCGGACAGATGTATTCCGTCATGCAGGAGTGGGTGTTCCCCTTCATCAAGAACCTCCACGCCGACAAGGACAGCGCCTACGCCAAGTACATGGGGGACGCCATTTTTAAAATCCCCACGCCTCTGATGCTGGATAAGATCGTCACCGCCATGGACGAGATTTACGCCCAGGCGGAACAGCTCCACGACGCCGACGTTCGGGGCGACATCTACGAATACCTCCTGTCCAAGATCGCCACCGCCGGGGTCAACGGCCAGTTTCGCACCCCCCGGCACATCATCCGCATGATGGTGGATATGATGGCCCCCCGGGCGGACGATGTGATCTGCGACCCGGCTTGCGGAACCTCCGGCTTCCTGGTGGCGGCGGGGGAGTATTTGAAAGAGAACCGTAAAGAGGAAATCTTCTACGACCGGGTGAAGAAGGACCACTACATGAACCACATGTTCCATGGCTACGACATGGACCGCACCATGCTGCGCATCGGGGCCATGAACATGATGACCCACGGCATCGACAACCCCTATATCGAGTACCGGGACAGCCTCAGCGACCAGAACACCGACCGGGAGAAGTATACCCTCATCCTGGCCAATCCCCCCTTCAAGGGGAGCCTGGACGCGGACATCGTGTCCGCCGACCTGCTGAAGGTGTGCAAGACCAAGAAAACCGAGCTTCTGTTCCTGGCCCTCTTCCTGCGGATGCTCAAGGTGGGCGGGCGATGCGCCGTCATCGTGCCCGACGGGGTGCTGTTCGGCTCCTCCAAGGCCCACAAGGATATCCGCAAGGAGATCGTGGAGGGCAACCGGCTGGAGGCGGTGATTTCCATGCCCAGTGGAGTGTTCAAGCCCTACGCTGGAGTATCCACGGCGGTGCTGGTGTTCACCAAGACGGGCCACGGCGGCACGGATGATGTGTGGTTTTACGACATGAAGGCCGACGGCTTCTCTCTGGACGACAAGCGTGTGGAGATCAAGGAAAGCGACATCTCCGACATCGTCAAGCGGTTCCATGACCGGGAGGGGGAGAAGGACCGGGAGCGCACGGAGCAGTCCTTCCTGGTGACCAAAGAGGAGATCACACAGAACGGCTATGACCTGTCCATCAACAAGTACAAGAAGGTGGAGTATGTCCCCGTGGAGTACCCCTCCACCCAGGAGATCCTGGCCGACCTCAACGAGCTGGAGATGGAGATCACCAAGGGCCTAGCGGAGCTGGAGGAGATGGTGTGATGAAGAAAGGGCTATGCGAAATTTGTCATCCCAAACAATGGAAGACAATTTCTTCTGATATGCTTGAACCTCAGGGCTATCCAGTATATGGGGCAAATGGAGTCATAGGGTATTATTCAGAATATAACCATGAAAAAGCAACTCTTTTAATTACATGCAGAGGAGCCACTTGTGGAGCACTCAATATCTGCAAACCTTTTTCTTATGTCAATGGAAATGCTATGGCATTAGATAGTCTTTCACCAGAAGTGGATTTGAAGTATTTGTACTACTATTTATTAGCAAGAGGCTTGTCTGACGCTATTACAGGATCTGCCCAACCTCAAATTGTTCGGCAGTCGCTGGGGAAGGTGATTATAGATTATCCAATATTAGAGGAACAACTCCGCATTGCTGCTACGCTGGACAAAGTTAGCGACCTGATCGCCAAGCGCCGGGCGCAGATGGACAAGCTGGATTTGCTTGTCAAAGCCCGGTTCGTGGAGATGTTTGGGGACCCGGTTTTGAACCCAATGAAGTGGCCTGAACAGCCCCTTGAAAACATGGCAGATATTGTTTCTGGAATAACAAAGGGCAGAAAGGCGAAGGAAACAGAGCTAATTGAAGTTCCTTACATGGCAGTATCAAATGTTAAAGACGGCTATATTGATTGGACAACTGTAAAAACAATTTTAGCGACAAAGGCTGAAATAGAGCAGTATCGGTTATTGCCTGATGATGTACTTATGACAGAGGGCGGCGACCCGGATAAACTGGGACGGGGTGCGATTATTCAGCAACCATTGGAGAACTGTATCCATCAAAACCATATTTTCCGTGTCCGATTAGACGAAAATATCCTGCTTCCGTCCTACTTTGCTGAATTCCTACAGCACCAGAAAGCAAAGCAATATTTTTTGAAATGTGCCAAACAGACAACGGGAATCGCAAGTATCAATATGCGGCAATTAAAAGGATTACCTACTTTGGTTCCACCAATAGAAATTCAAGTTTATTTCAATGATTTTGTGGCAAAAGCAGGACAGTCAAAATTGACGATTCAGCAGAGCCTTGATAAACTGGAACTACTGAAAAAGTCCCTGATGCAGCAATATTTTGGGTGAGGTTGATATGAACAATACTCTTGAAAAGATTAATCATATTTATCGGCAAATGCAGGATTCTCCTAATCAATTATCAATACTTTTACCACAGATTTATTCTATTGCACTGGAATGTAAGGATTATGAAGGGTTTTGTATACTTTTTTGTTGGGAGAAACCTTTATCAGAAAACAAAGATGGTAATATTTCTCAGTACAACGAAGCTAATAAGATGTTATTAGCTTCTGGGGTAAGCGTCGAGGACATTCACAAATTATCTAAGGAATCATTCGAAAAATATTTGAAAATGAGATATATCGAAGGTGATAAAGTTTTCACATTATCTGCGCGAGAGATGGAGGAGTCTTTTGCTCGGGTGGATAATATGCTATCGGCAACAGATGTTCCTAAAGAACTGCATCCTGTAGATTTATATTTTAGAAGTGAAGCAGCAACAAAGCAAAAGTTATCAATTCTGCAAAATCGACAAATTATAGAAAAACAATACGCAATTTTGCAGGGTTTCATTACATCAAAATTGGCCTATTATGAAATTTTAATTACTCGCGAGATTAGGAAATCGGAGATGGAGAAAAGAGTGAAAAATTCAAAGAAAGTATTTATTATTCATGGACATAGTGAAGCTAAACGGCGTGAACTTGAGTCATTGTTAAGAGACCGTTTTCAGCTGGAGCCTGTGGTCTTATTGGAGCAACCAGACCAAGGTCTGACAATTATTGAGAAGTTCGAAAAATATGCAACTGAATGCGCATATGCTTTTGCGCTGTTTACACCTGATGATATAGTATCAAATGGAGGCAAGCAGTATTTTCAAGCCAGACCTAATGTTATTTTTGAACTCGGATGGTTCTATGCAAATTTGGGTCGTTCAAGAGTGTGTATTCTCGACCAAGCAAGTGAACAAAGCCAAATTTTTTCTGATTTGCAGGGAGTAATGAGGATGCAATTTCAAAATAATGTTAGTGAAAAAATCATTGAAATTGAAAGGGAACTTGAATCTGTCGGTATTATCCAATAGCAATATGCGGAGGTGCCACCATGACCAACTTTGATTTTCTCCTCTCCGACCCTCAACTTGCGACTTTCGGGGAGGTCGCTGTCGCAGCGGAAAAAATCTATGCCATCGACCCGGCGGCCTGTGTGCTGAACTGCCGCCGGTGTATGGAATTTGCTGTCAAATGGATGTACTCCGTGGACGGCGGGTTGGTCATGCCCTACGACGACCGGCTGGCCAGCCTCATGGACACCGAGGACTTCCGATCCATCGTGGACCGGAACCTGTGGCAGCGCCTGAAATACATCCGCCAGACAGGCAACGCCGCCGCCCATACCAGCAGGAAGATCGCCCCGGAGCAGGCCCGGCTGTGCCTGGAAAATCTATGGTACTTCATGGACTTTATCGCCTGCTGCTACGGCACGACTTATACGCCCGGAGAATTTGACCCGGCCCTGCTGGAGCAGCAGACCGCCACCCCGGCTCCCGCTCCCGTGCCGGAGGTGGACCTGTCCGCCCTGATGGAGGAAAACCGGGCGCTGAAAGCAGAACTCACCGCCCGCCGGGAGGAACAGCGGGAGAGCTATGTGCCCAAGCCCCTGGACCTGTCCGAGTACGAGACCCGCAAGTTGTACATTGACGCCATGCTCACCGACGCGGGCTGGACGGAAGGGAAGGACTGGCTCAATGAGGTGGAGCTGCCCGGTATGCCCAACAAGAGCGAGGTGGGCTATGCCGACTATGTGCTCTACGATGATGCCCACCGCCCCCTGGCCGTCATCGAGGCCAAGCGCACCTGTGTGGACCCGTCCAAGGGCCGCCAGCAGGCACAGGAGTACGCCAAAATTCTGGAAAAGAAGTATGGCCGCCGCCCGGTGATCTTCCTCACCAACGGCTTTGACACCCGCCTGGACGACGGGGCCTACCCGGAGCGGAAGGTGGCCGCCTTCTACTCCAAGCGGGATCTGGAGAAGCTCTTCAACCTTCGGGACATGCGGACAAGCCTCAAGTACATCCAGGTGGACCACGCCATCGCGGGACGCTACTATCAGGAGGGGGCAATCAAAGCCACCTGTCAGGCTTTGGCCCAGAACCGCCGGAAGGCCCTGCTGGTCATGGCCACCGGCTCCGGTAAGACCCGCACGGTCATCGCCCTGGTGAAGGTGCTCCTTCAGCACGGCTGGGTAAAGAATGTCCTCTTCCTGGCTGACCGCAACTCCTTGGTCACCCAGGCCAAGCGCAGCTTTGTGAACCTGCTGCCCGACCTCTCCGTGACCAACCTGTGCGAGGAGAAAGACAACTACACCGCCCACTGCGTCTTTTCCACCTATCAAACCATGATGAACTGCATCGACTCGGTGGAGGACGGAGAGGGCAAGCTGTTTACCGTAGGCCACTTTGACCTGGTGATCTGCGACGAGGCCCACCGTTCCATCTACAACAAGTACCGGGACATTTTTAACTACTTCGATGCCCCTCTGGTGGGCCTCACCGCCACCCCTAAAGACGAGATCGATAAGAACACCTATGAGGTCTTTGAACTGGAGAGCGGCGTGTCCACCTACGGCTACGAGTTGGCCCAGGCGGTAAAGGACGGTTTCCTGGTGGACTTCCTCACCGTGGAGAGCAAGCTGAAATTCCTGGAGGAGGGCATTTCCTACGCCGACCTATCCGAGGAGGAAAAGGCGGAGTATGAGGCCACTTTTACTGACGAGAACGGGGAGCTGCCCGAGCGGATTGAGTCCTCCGCCCTCAACGAGTGGCTGTTCAACGAGGACACCATCCGTCTGGCCCTGAACCTGCTGATGACCAATGGCCTGAAGATCGACTACGGGGAGAAGCTGGGCAAGACCATCATCTTCGCCAAGAACCACCGCCACGCCGAAAAAATTCTGGAGGTCTTCGGCAAAGAGTATCCACACCTGCCCGGCTATGCCAAGGTCATCGACAACTACATGACCTACGCCCAGAGCGCCATCGACGAATTCTCTGACCCGAAAAAGCTGCCCCAGATTGCCATCTCCGTGGACATGCTGGATACCGGCATTGATGTACCCGAGGTGCTGAACCTGGTGTTCTTCAAGAAGGTTATGAGCAAGGCGAAGTTCTGGCAGATGATCGGCCGGGGTACCCGTTTGTGTCCGGGGTTGATAGACGGGGAGGACAAAACCAAGTTCTACATCTTCGACCTGTGCGGCAACTTTGAGTTCTTCCGAATGAACAAGGGCAAGGCCACTGCCAACCAGATGGCCCTGCAAAGTGCCATCTTCTATCTGAAAGCCCAGATCGTCTACAAGCTCCAGGACCTGGCCTATCAGACTGAAGACCTGATTCCATTCCGGGAGAAGCTGGTGGAGGAGATGCTGGCCAAGGTGCAGCAGCTGGACCGGGAGAACTTCGCCGTGCGGCAGCACCTGCGGTATGTGGAGAAGTTCGCCGACCCGGCGAGCTACCAGGCCCTCAGCTATGAGGATACGCTTCATCTGAAAGAGGAAGTGGCCCCCCTGCTCCAGCCGGATATGGACGAGGCCAGCGCCGTGCGGTTCGACGCGCTGATGTACGGGATCGAGCTGGCTTATCTGGTGGGCAAGACCTATAAGAAAGCCCGAAAGGACCTGGTGAAGAAGGTCAGCGGCGTGGCCAGCGTGGCCAACATCCCGGAGATCCGGGCCCAATCGGAACTCATCGAGAAGATCCTGCATACCGACTATCTGGACAACGCCGGGATCAACGAGTTTGAGCATATCCGGGAGTGCCTGCGGAATCTGATGAAGTATCTGCCCCACGACGGCGCGATTTACAACACCAATTTTACGGACGATATCCTCTCCGTGGAGTGGAAGGAGTCGGAGCTGGAGAACGACGACCTGAAAAACTACAAGGCCAAGGCGGAGTTCTATGTGCGCCAGCATCAGGACAAGCCCGCCATCGCCAAGCTGCGCTCCAATGTGCCGTTGACGGCGGAGGATGTAAAGGAGTTGGAGTCCATCCTCTGGAGTGAGATGGGCACCAGACAAGACTATGAGGCCGAGGTGGGGCAGAAACCTCTGGGGGAGTTCGTCCGGGAGATCGTAGGTATGGATATGAACGCCGCCAAGGAGGCCTTTGCCCAATACTTAAACGATGTCAACCTGGACAGCCGGCAGATCTACTTCGTCAACCAGATTGTGGAGTATATTGTCCATAATGGAGTCATGAAGGATCTGTCTGTGCTTCAGGAACCGCCCTTTACAGATCGTGGAAGTATCGTGGAGATTTTCACAGATCTGTCCCTGTGGGCTGGGATCAAAAGTGTCATCGACCGGATCAATGCCAACGCCGCGGCATAGATTAAGCCGCAGGAATAAAAAAGAGGGAGAGTCGGTCTTCATTAGCTCAGAGATTCTTGACCTGTTCCTTAGTTAGAACCGCAGGCGTAATAGAATGTGACCCTCAAATTCTACGGGGGAATAAAACAAAGAAAAGCCTCTTCCATTTACAACGGTTCCGTGCTCCGCTGTACTGAGGGCAGGAAGACAAATAGGGGGTGACCAGATGACAGAAAGAAAAATCCGTGCCGGGTACTACCGGCGGTACGATGGCAAGGTGGTCTATGTGGCCTCGCTGGCCACCGACGTCGACACCGGCGAGGAAAGTGTCATCTGGACCACCTATCCCTTCGCAGATGCTCCCAAGTACTACACCTCCAGCAAAAGTCCTTCTGCGCTTTTATCGAGGTGAACGGCGAGCGGAAAGCTAAGTATAAGCGATTGCTCAATATGAAGATCTCAGGGGAAGCCATAGAGCGGCTGGAGGAAGAAGGCTTCCGGGGACCGGTTCGTGGATGGCCTGTCCATTCGCAAGTAGGCAGAAGCCCATCAACTGAACCGTGGCAGCGTGGACTATCAGCAAAAGAAATTCTTCTTTGCCCTGGCTCGTCTGCTGAAAGAACGAGATGAGGCGGAGGGTACATGCCGACTGCGGAAACCAGCACATAAGTAAATAATCCAACCTAAAACGGAGCGCCTGCTACAAAGCAGACGCTCCGTTTTTCTGTCAAATGTATGTCAATAGGATGTGATTTCCCCAATACAAGTAGAGAGGCAACTCGGACACCATCCAAACATTATGTCAAATCTATGTCACACGCAAATGTTCGCGGCTAAAGAAGTAGAGGGAGTTTTGAAAAGGAGATGATCAACATGAAAGTATCTGTCTGCAAAAACCACAACGAGGCAAAGGTGCCGGGCACATCACCGTCCAGTGGGTATGAACTGATGCACCAACTGGATTCCCCAGTGCTGCGCGTGGGTAGCCGCATGGTAGTGCCGAAAGAAAAGTGCATTCAGTGGATGGAGGAGCTTACGGGAGGTGCTATATGAAGTTCCAACAGTGGCCTAAACGAGATCCCGACAAAAACTATTTCAAGGTCCCCAACGAAGTATTTCACATCGGTCTCAGTTACCCGGAGATCTCCATCTACTGCTATCTGCTGAGCATTGAGGACAGAGAAACCTACCAGTGCTACCCCAGCGACAAGACCATCGGCAAGGCGCTGGGTATGAGTGAGAACACCGTGAGTAAGTATGTGCGCAGCCTGGAGGCGAAACGTCTCATCCGCACTGAGCCGACGATGGTGCGGAGCAAAGACGACAGACCCCTCAACGGAAACCTGATCTACACTATCCGTCCGATCCAGGCGGCAGTCGAATTATTCTACGAGCGGCAGTTCCAGCAACTGGAGGAGGATGCCGCCCGTCAAAGGGTGGCGGAACGCCTCACAGAATTGGCCCTTGAAAGCCCCCAGAACGCCCTGTGTACGCCTTTCGGAGAGGAAGGGAGTCCCAGTACCAATCCGGGGTTGGAGGCCCAAGTTGGCCCGCTTTCGGAGGAAATCTCAAGGACGAAAGAAAAAGCAGGATAAACGACGGGGTCGCAAGCGCCCCCGTCAGAAGCACCTCTGCCCGCAGTGCGGGCAGTTGCGGGGATTGGAAATGGGGTCAAAATCCGGGCAGTGATATCATCTCTGCGGTCACAATCCCCGAAAGCCTACTGCCACAAGGAAAAAACAGAGGTCAACCCCCGGAAAGGAGTCAATATGAGCAAAAAAGAGAAATTCCCACTCTACCTCTCTCCGGAGAAAAAGGCCATCCTGGAGCGCCGGTATCAGGAGGACGGGAGCCGGAGCATCACCGCCTTCATTGAGCGGGCGGTGGAGCAGGACATGGTGGCCGGTATCCTCGTCGACGAATACCAGTTCGGCAGCGAGGATCTGCGCCGGCGGCGGGCGGAGAGCGTTCAAAATGTGCGGAAAACCAATGGCCGCATCTCGCTGGAGCAGCGGGTGCGTGGAGCCTGGGGGGAGGACGATGAGTGGCAGGATTGATCGTGAAAAGCCCCTATCTCAAGTGCGGTGGCGGCAGTGAGGTTAGCGGCTATCTGAGGTACATCGGCACACGGGAACGGGTGGAGATCCTCCCGGATGACCGCCCGCCCACCTGGAAACAGGAGCAGCTTATCACAAAACTGACCAAGGATTTCCCGGAGGCCAAGGAACTGGGTGAGTATTCCGATTACAAAGACAAGCCCACCAAGGCTAATGCCTCGGTCTTTATCACCCGAGCACTGGAGGGGAACTGGTCTCAAGTTCAGCAATCAGATGGCTACATGAAGTACATTGCCACCCGGCCTCGAGCGGAGCGGCTTAGTGACCACGGGCTCTTTGGTGATGAGGAGACTGTGAATTTGGAACAGGCCATGCAGGAACTGGACCAGTACAACGGGAATGTGTGGACGCATATCCTCTCCCTGAAGCGTGAGGACGCTGCGCGTCTTGGCTATGACAACGCCAAAGCGTGGCGGAACCTGCTCCGAGCAAATCGCAATGAAGTCGCTGCCGCTATGAACATCCAACCAAATCACTTCCGCTGGTACGCTGCCTTCCACGATGAGGGCAAGCATCCCCATATCCACATGATGGCGTGGTCGACGGTGACAGGCGAGGCATATCTTACGCGGGATGGTATCCGCAACATCAAATCTGCGCTCACCAATCAGATATTCAAACAGGAGATGCTCCACACCTATGAGCAGAAGTCACAGTCGCGAGACGAGCTGGTGCGGGAGGCTCGTCTCGCAATCCGACAGCTCACCCAGGAGATGGTGCAAAGCATCTGTACGGCTCCTGAGATTGCGCAGAAGATGGAGCAACTGGCCGGACAACTGGAAACGGTCAAGGGCAAAAAATCCTATGGCTACCTCCCCAAGTCCGTGAAGAAAACCGTGGACGAGGTAGTGGACAAGTTGGAGGAGCTGCCGGTAGTGCGTGAGTGCTGCGACCGGTGGTGCAGGCTCCAGGGCGAGGTGGAGAGTTACTACCACGACAAACCCAGAGAACAGAAAAAGCTGTCCCAGGAGAAAGAGTTCCGGCAGATCAAAAACGCTGTCATCTAGGAGGCGGAGCGCATCCGGCTGGGCGAAATCTCTTTCAAGGACGATGGCATATCTCAAACTGATGAACTGGAACAGGCGCGAGATGAATCCCATGCCTGCCGGGAGCTGTGGCGAATCATTCGGAACGAGGACATTTCTCTGGACTACCGTGACCGGGCGGCAGATAAGTTGGAACAGGTGGCGGAGTGTGGCGACGCCTATGCGCAATACCGAATGGGACAACTCTACCGGGACGGCCCTCTGCTGATCCCGGACAACCGCAAGGCAAAGCACTGGCTCACCCAGGTGGCAAAACAGGGGTTATCGGAAGCACAGTACTCCCTTGGCAAGCTGCTCCTCTCTGACGATTGGGAGGTGCGGGACCCGGACGAGGGCATCCGCTGGCTGAGACAAGCGGCGGAAAACGGAAGCCACTTTGTTGCTTACCGTCTGGGCAAAGAGTATCTGGAGGGGAACGCTGTCAACAAGGACACCGCCAGAGCGGCGGATTGGTTCACCAAATCGGCGGAGGCGGGAAACCAGTACGCTCAGTACATGCTGGGAAAGCTGTACCTAATGGGACAGGGGCTTCCACGGAATCAGGCACAGGCGATGGTGTGGTTCAACCATTCCGCCGCCCAAGGAAATCAGTATGCTCAGTTTTTCCTGGAGCAGAGAAACAATCTCCACCAGCCCTCTGTGATGCTGGCGGTCACCCAGCTGCTCTATCACATGAGCCGAATCTTTGAAGATCATGCCCTGCCCCAGTCTGGGACTGGACTGCACATCGACCGGAAGAGCCGGCGAAGCTCATAGAGAAGCGCATTGCTATGGGCCACAAGCCGGATGACCATGAGGAGCAGTGGCCTGAAATGACCATGTAAGCGGCGCAGAAAATGAGCCGCAAAGCAAAGAATAAAATCCCTTTCGACGGAAGGGTAGAAAGGAATCCGATGAAACGATCCAAGTATAATTCTTTCAATGAACTCCCCCTGATGCTGACTGTACAGGATGTAGCCGATGTACTGGGAATCGGGCTGGCCCACGCCTATGAGGTGGCCCACCGGCAGGATTTCCGCACCATTACTCTGGGCAGCCGGATCATTTCCCCCGTGATAAGTTCATGGAGTGGATCGATGAGCAGGCGGCCAAAAAGACGGAAATATTTTAGTGGCTATTTCAAAGATTCTGTGGTATTTGTTTGTGTTGCAATAAGCGCCCGCAGGCGCAATGCATGCGAGCAACCGAGCGAAGCGAGGCGCTTAGCGAGTCGTAAAGGAGGGCAAAGAAACGAGCAAATGGCGAGGGCAGCATCCGGAAAAAGCCCAACAGCCGCTGGGAGGGCCGATACACACAGGGCATCGACCCCAGCACCGGCCGCGCTATTCAGAAAAGCGTGTCCGCCAGGACGCAGGCCGAGTGTAAGGAAAAGCTGGCGAAAGCCATCCGGGACAACCGGGGCATCCCGGTGAACCACTCAGAAGATGTACAATGATTCTAAAACCAAGGGGCGGGTGTAGCGCTTCGAGAAGCAGACCAACACGGAATTGTCCGGAAGTACGGTACGGCGCATCCACATGGTGCTGGCTGCGGCGCTGAAACAGGCGGTCAAGGAGCGGATCATTCCATACAACCCCTGCGACAACTGCCGCATCCCGCCCAAGGAGAAAAAGGAGATGGCCATCATCCTGCCGGAGAAGCTGGGGGTATATCTTGGCGAGGCGGAGAAGTACGGTGTCCTGCCCATGTTCTTCCTGGAGCTATTCAGCGGCCTGCGGCGCGGGGAGCTGCTGGCACTCCAGTGGGATGACCTGAATGTAAAAGACCGGATCTTATCGGTGAGCAAGCAAGTCACTCGGATCGACGGTGAACTGGTGGTGACAGAGCCGAAAACCAAGAACTCTGTCCGCAAGGTGGCGCTGTCTCAGCAGGCGGTGGATATGCTGGTGCGGGAGCATGAACAGCACCCTGACAATCCTATCCTGTTCCGATCACCCCGCACCGGTGGCTACTGGAGCCCGGACGCGGTGTCCAGGATCAACCGGAAACTGCTGGCGAAGGCGGGCATCGAGGAGCATATTCGCTTCCATGATCTGCGCCATACTTTCGCTACGATGGCCCTATCCAGCGGTGTGGATGTAAAGACGCTGTCCAGTATGCTGGGCCACTTCAGCGCCGGTTTCACCCTTGATACCTATACGCACATCACTAATGATATGCAGAGAGGTGCTGCTGAGAAAATCGGCGGCTTCATGGAAACGGCCACAGCCAAGCCGGAACCCGAGCCGCCTGATTCGACGGAGGAGACCCGGTGCAAGGTGATACCGTTCGAAAAGGTCGGCTAAAAACAACAGATACCCACGGGACAGAGCTCTGTCCCGTGGGCATCAATTTTCTGCCGAGAGGAAAATTTACTTATTTTTTGCGTAGGACAACGAATTACCACCTAATATAGTTCACATCTGCGTGGTATTCGGCTGCGTAACTTTCAAAGTTTCTTCTGCTTTCAATATCATAGTAATAAAAATCTATAGACTTTGCATACCTGAGGATTTCACGAACATACATGGAATCTTGTGGCCCGCAAGACAGCCCCATGATAACCACTTTGTCATAGAGCGGAATGCTCGAAAATACGCCTGCATACTCAGATAATATTCTTTCGCTGTTTTTAAAATACTGGACAGCAGCAAGTTCAAGCACATCATTTACTGCGTTTTTTGTTGTTGTCTCTCTGTAGTCGAAATCTTCATCTTCAATGATGACAAAGGTATTCGGTTCCTGGTAATCATTGTGACCCAACACGAGTTTCTGACCAACAGTACCGTGTATATGGGCGATGTTATAATTAACAGAGGGAAAACTATCTTCAATGGTCGTGGTATAGTTGAAAGTCAGAACAAAGTCACCTTTCTGCGGCCTGAAATATTGGTCAGGTACTATGTGCGTATTAAAACCTCTAATCCACAAATCAAAATGATCTTTCAAAACTTGGATGTACTTGTTGTAGTATTCTACATTCCAAGAGGGACTGTCCCAGTAACCTGCACGATCATCATCAGTCTCTGCATCATCCATCGCCTCATCATAGAGTTCATCGGCATCCAAGTAGTTAAAGACTTGCAACATATCCTCGAATTTGGACCAAGTGTCAATGTCTTCCGGGGAGAAATTGCCTCGTTCAAAGAAAAGCTGGTCCACCTTGCTTACCAGTTCCCAATATCCATTTTCAAGTAAAAATACTTTAAAATTGTTATAGGTTGTATTCAAACCATAGTGGAGGTCAAACCCATTTCCAATCACATAAAAGGTCATACAATCACCAAATCCTTGTTGTATTTATCAATCATGTACATTATAGGGAGTAGCGCACTTGAATTCAAGTTCCCATCGTATCTGTGGCGAAAATACTCAAGTTGCGCTTGTTAGGGATTGGTTAGGGATTTAGCGGTTTCGGCAGCTATCCTCGCCCATGATTCCGCCGCTTTTTGGCACCTTGATTTCCCTATAAACATCAATCTCCAAAAGAGCAAAAAAGAACTAAAAACGCAGAAAAACCGCCTATTTAGGCGGTTTTTCTAAGAAAAGTGGTCCGAGTGGAGCGATTCGAACGCTCGGCCCCGTGAACCCAAATCACGTGCGCTACCAACTGCGCTACACCCGGATATTCAGTTTTCCTGCATGATACCATGCGGAGAAGGAAAAAGCAAGTTTTTCGTGTCTGTGGGCGGTGCTGTGGTCAAGCCCGATTTTTCGGAAGTTTTTCAACCGGGGAATTTCCACCACAATCTACTGTCCCAAGGACTTCCGGGATCTCGCTTTCAAGGGAATGGATAGGTCATCTATCCTCCCAAAGCAAGTGCGCTACCAACTGCGCTACACCCGGATAATTTGATTTTCCTGTAAGGAGTCAGTGCTCTGCAGATAAAGACTGCTACTGTTTCATAGTATAATATAAACGAGAAAAGATTGCAAGTATTCTTTTCTTATGTTAAGATAGGGGACGACTTCCGACATGAGGTGACTGAGCTGTGAGAATGAGAAAAAAGCCCAATCTGATCCCACGGATGGACCGATGCCGGGACCGGATGATCCCAGATCCGGTGGAGCTGCGGGGACACTGGCGGGACCTGATGCCCCAGGCGCGGGAACTGCGGGTAGAGCTGGGATGCGGGAAGGGACGCTTTACCGCAGAGACCGCAGGGCTGGAGCCGGATGTCCTGTTCGTGGCGGTGGAGCGGGTGCCGGATGCCATGATCGTGGCGATGGAGCGGGTGGTGGAGAAAGGGCTGTCCAATGTCTTTTTTGTGGACGGGGATGCGGCTCGCCTGCGGGACTATTTTTCCCCGGGGGAGGCCGACCGGATCTACATCAATTTCTGCGACCCATGGCCCTCCAACAAGCACGCCCGGCGGCGGCTCACCCACGAGAACTTCTTGGTGCTGTACCGGGGGGTCCTGCGGGACGGGGGACAGATCCACTTCAAGACGGACAACCGGGAGCTGTTTGAGTACTCCCTGTTCCAATTCCCCAAAGCGGGCTATGAGCTGTCTGAGGTGACCCGGGACCTGCATGGGAACGGGGTCTGCGGGATCATGACGGATTATGAGGAGAAGTTCCATGATTTGGGGACGCCCATCAACCGCTGCGTGGGGACCAAACTGCACCTGGAGCAGGAGCCGAAGTTTCGGCCCATCGCCGGGCCCCGGGATCTGGCGCCGCAGGACGGCGGCAAGGTGCTGGCGGAGGACCGATAAAGAAAAAGCAGTACCGCGGCGGCCTTTTCCGCCGCGGTACTGTTTTCTGATAGACCGCTGTATGTCCGGCCTTACTGCCCCTGATAGAGGGGATATTTCCCGGTCAGCTCCTTGACTTGGGCCCGCAGGCTGTCGATCTTGTCCTCAAAATCGGCCTGGGCGGCCTGACAGATCAGCCGGCCCACGGTCCGCATCTCCTCCTCCCGGAAGCCGCGGGAGGTAACGGCGGGGGTGCCCACCCGGATGCCGGAGGTGACGAAGGGCTTTTCCGGGTCATTGGGGATGGCGTTTTTATTGACAGTGATATATACCTCATCAAGACGGTGCTCCATCTCCTTGCCGGTGAGATGGGCAGGGCGCAGGTCTACCAGCATCAGGTGGTTGTCCGTGCCGCCGGAGACCAGGTCCAGGCCGCCCTCCATAATGGACTCTGCCAGGACGGCAGCGTTTTTGACGATCTGCTGCTGATAGGCCTTAAATTCCGGCCGGAGTGCTTCGCCCAGCGCCACCGCCTTGGCGGCGATGATGTGCTCCAGGGGGCCGCCCTGGGAGCCGGGGAAGATGGCGGAGTTCAGCTTTTTGGCGATCTCCGGATCGTTGCACAGCAACATGCCGCCCCTGGGTCCGCGGAGGGTCTTGTGGGTGGTGGTGGAGACCACGTCGGCGTAGGGGATAGGGGATGGATGGAGCCCGGCGGCCACCAGGCCGGCGATGTGAGCCATGTCCACGAACAGGTAGGCCCCCACCTCGTGGGCGATCTCCGCGAAGCACTGGAAGTCAATGATACGGGGATAAGCGGAGGCACCGGCGATGATCATTTTGGGGCGGTGACGTCTGGCCAGATCTCGAACCTGGTCATAGTCGATGCGGTGGGTTACGGGGTCTACGCCGTAGGCCACCATTTTGTACTGCTTCCCGGAGAAGTTGACGGGGGAGCCGTGGGTCAGGTGGCCGCCATTGTCCAGGCTCATGCCCAAGACGGTGTCGCCATACTGGCAGAGGGCTTGGTAGACAGCGTAGTTTGCCTGTGCGCCGGAATGGGGCTGTACATTGGCAAAGCCGGCGCCGAAGAGCTGCCTGGCCCGCTGGATGGCGATGTCCTCCACTACATCTACGCACTGGCAGCCGCCGTAATACCGTTTTCCAGGGTAGCCCTCCGCGTATTTGTTGGTGAGCACCGTACCGGCAGCGGCCAGCACGGCGGAGCTGACCACGTTCTCCGAGGCGATGAGTTCGATGTTCTGCTGCTGGCGGTCATATTCCGCCTGAATTGCCCTGCCGACCTCGGGGTCGGCGGCGGTGATGAAATCCATGGCTTCCTGGACCAATGGGAACACTCCTTTGTCAGTTGATGCCCGGCGGAGCCGGGGCCGTCTTCCCTATTATAGCAGATGGGGCGGAAATTACAATGAAAATAGGGAAGAAAGGGAGAGCTTGCTTTACAAGGACCGGGGTGCTGGTGTAAGATATGGGGGAAGAAGCCCCGATGTAAAGACCAACAGGGGAGAGGCCGTCCTGACCTTTGGCCCCTCTGACTGGGAGCGGGAGTGAGGGGCGCAGGCCCCGGATATGACAGGACAGGCCTCGCCTAAAGGGCGGAGCGGTCCGAAAGGTGTGAGACAGGATGAAAACCATAGAAGAGATCTGGAGCATTGTCAATGGGCTGAAGGAGCTCTACCCGGATGGGGTCTGCTCTCTGGATTACAGAAAGGACTATGAGCTGCTGTTCTCGGTGCGTCTGGCGGCTCAGTGCACCGATGAGCGGGTGAACAAGGTGACACCGGCCCTCTATGCCCGCTTCCCTACCCTGGAGGCGCTGGCGGAGGCGGACATCGCGGAGGTGGAGAGGTACATCCACTCCACCGGCTTTTTCCGGGCCAAGGCGAAGGACATCGTGCTGGCCTCCCAGATGCTTCTGCGGGACTACGGAGGGCGGGTGCCGGACACCATGGAGGAGCTGCTGAAGCTGCCCGGGGTGGGCCGGAAGACGGCCAACCTGATCCTGGGGGACGTGTACCACACCCCGGGGGTGGTAGTGGCGGATACTCACTGCATCCGCATTTCCGGCCTTCTGGGCCTGACCGACGGCACCAAGGACCCGGGAAAGGTGGAGCAGCAGCTGCGGGCCATCCTGCCGCCGGAGGAGTCCAACGACTTCTGCCACCGGCTGGTGCTCCACGGGCGTGCTGTGTGCATCGCACGCCGTCCCCAGTGCCAGAGCTGCGTCCTGCGGCCCTGGTGTGACCACTTCGCAAAGAGCGGGCAGACAGCCCGGGGGACAGAAGGGAGAGAGCCAGCATGATCGGATACGGCGGATTCGGCATGGCCAACGCCATGTTCACCATTGTCCCCATTTTTATCGGGGTTGTCTTCGTGCTGATCCTGGCGGGCATTGCAGTCCAAGCGGTCCGTGGGGCCGCCCAGTGGAAGCGGAACAACGACGCCCCGGTGCTGACAGTGGAGGCGGAGGTGGCGGCCAAGCGCATGGACGTGCGCACCTACCGCCACGGGGGGACTGAGCACAGCAGGAGACATGCCTCCAGCCGGACCTATTACTACGCCACTTTTCAGGTGGAGAGCGGGGACCGGATGGAGCTGGAAGTGCCCGACATGGAGTACGGCCTTCTGGTGGAGGGGGACCGGGGGCGGCTGACCTTCCAGGGCACCCGCTTTCAGGGGTTCCGCCGCACATGAGTGGAAAGACCGAATGAGGGGAGAAGCGGACCAGTGGAAAAAGTGAATCGCTGGATCTTTTATATTCTGGGAATGGTGGTCCTGGCGGCGGGGATCACCCTGAACACAAAGACGGGGCTGGGGGTATCTCCCATCATCTCAGTGGCCTACTGTGTGTCCCAGATCTTTGAGCTGAATTTCGGCGACATGACCTTTGTGCTCTACGGGATCTTTGTGGTGGTGCAGCTGTTTCTCCGGGAGCGGCGGGAGCGGCTGGCCACACTGCTGCAATTTCCCCTGAGCCTGGTGTTCAGCCGGCTGCTGAATCTGTGCAGCGCCTGCATCCCCTATCAGGCGGCGGCCCACAGCCTGCCGGAAAATCTGGCGGTGCTGGCCCTGGCCATCGTGCTGACGGGGGTGGGGGTGGCCCTCACCGTCAACATGCGGCTGGTCCCCAACCCGGGGGACGGCATCGTCCAGGCGGTGGCCCAGAGGATGGGCCGGGATCAGGGCTTTGCCAAGAACGTGTTTGATTTGGGCTGCGTGGCAGCAACGGTGTGCCTGGGCCTGCTGCTGACCGGGCGGATCGTGGGGATCGGCCTGGGCACTCTGCTGGCCATGGTGGGGGTTGGGCGGGTGATCGCCCTGGTAAACCATTGGACCAAAGCGGGCATGTGCCGGCTGGCCGGCGTAGCATAAACGGGAGGACAAGAAATGAGCGGAAAAGGATCAGAGGCCCGGCTGACCCACGGCGGGGACCCGCGCTTCCGGGAGCTGGTCCGGGCGATGGACCGGGAGTATGGGGAGCGGTTTGGGGCAGCGGCCCTGAAGTGCCGGAGCTGCCACGGCCTGGATGACATCCGGCAGGCCTGCCTGCTCCTGCGGGACGGGCAGGTGGTGGCCTGCGGCGCCTTCCGGGCGATGGAGGAGGGCACAGCGGAACTGAATCGGGTCTATGTCCGTTCAGAACACCGCCGCCGGGGGTGTGCCAGGCAGGTGGTGGAGGTGTTGGAGCTCCAGGCCCTGTTTCAGGGCTTTGGCCGCATGGTGATGGAGATAGGCCGGGATATTCCGGAAGCGATATCCCTTTACAGAAAAATGGGATACCGGGAGATCGAGCCTTTCACCATCTTTGCGGACAACAAGGACACCCTGTGCATGGAAAAGGAGCTGCTGTGAGCGGCGGGTCCAGGGGCGGGCGCCCCTGGAGGGAAAGGGAGTGTTGGAATGGCTTACCGGCCATTGGCAGATGAGATACGGCCCCAGACCCTGGATGAAGTGGTGGGGCAGAAGCATATTTTAGGCAGGGAGGGCCTGCTCCGCCGGATCATCGAGGGGGGTGACATCCCCAACCTGATCTTTTACGGTCCCTCGGGTACCGGAAAGACCACGGTGGCCAACATCATCGCCCGGCGGACCAACCGGCCCCTGCACCGGCTGAACGCCACTACCGCATCCATCAGTGACATCAAAGAGATCATCGCAGACATCGGGACCCTGATGGCCCCGGAAGGAGTTCTCCTTTACCTGGATGAGATCCAGTATTTCAACAAGAAGCAGCAGCAGTCCCTGCTGGAGTTCATGGAGAACGGCAAGATCACCCTCATTGCCTCCACCACGGAGAACCCCTTTTTCTACGTGTTCGGGGCAGTGCTCTCCCGGTCCACCGTGTTCGAGTTCAAGCCCATCACCGCGGAGGACGCCCTGCCCGCCATCGACCGAGGGGTGTCCATCCTGGAGGGGCGCCTGGGGGGCGGATTGGTGCTGGAGGAGGGGGTGCGGGAGCACATTGCTGCCTCCTGCGGCGGTGACATCCGAAAGGCCATGAACGCCCTGGAGCTGCTGGCCTCGGCGGCGAAAAGGGAGCAAGGAAAATTCCTTGTCACTTTGTCGGACGCCCAGACGGCGGCCCAGAAGTCCGCTATGCGGTATGATCGGGAGGGGGACAATCACTTTGATATTGCCTCCGCCCTGATGAAATCTATGCGAGGTTCAGACCCGGATGCGGCGGTCCATTATCTGGCCCGGCTGCTGGAGGCGGGGGACCTGATCACGGCCATCCGCCGCATCCTCTGCTCTGCCAGTGAGGACATCGGCCTGGCCTATCCCCAGGCGGTGCCCATCGTAAAGGCCTGCGTGGACAGCGCCCTTCAGCTGGGGCTGCCTGAGGCAAGGCTGCCGCTGGCCCAGGCGGCCATCCTTCTGGCAACCGCTCCCAAGTCCAACACGGCCTGCATGGCCATTGACGCGGCTATGGCCGACGTGAAGGCAGGACTGGCGGGGGACATCCCACGGGAGCTCCAGAATGTCCATGCCGACTCGGCGGGGATGGAGCGGGAGCAGGGCTACCTCTACCCCCATAACTTCCCGGGCCACTGGGTGCGGCAGCAGTACCTGCCCAATGAGCTGAAAGACAGAAAATATTATCAGTACGGGGACAACAAGACAGAGCAGGCCGCCCGACGCTACTGGGAGGAGATCAAGAAATAGGAGACCGCCCCCAGCGGGCGCTGTTGAGGCCAAAGGCCCCGCGGGCGGATAGCATCCGCCCGCGGGGCCTTTACTGGAAAGGTAGGACCTTTGTCTGCCGGGAGAGTCAGCGGTCTGTCACCACCAGGGTCTGGATCTCGTTGGAGCCGGAGCCCCCGCTGAGGACATACAGGGTGTAGGTGGACCTGGGCGCCGCCTCCAGCTGGAGGGAGGCCAAGGCAGAGAAGGGGGGCGCCATCCCGATGAAGGCGGAGTCCATGGTTTCGATGTCCAGGTAGCTGGGCATGGGGAGAAGGTTGGTCTCCGCCAGATAGAACTGGTAGGTCCCGGGGCGGATCTGCTTGAAATAGGTGGTCTCCTTGAATTGCACGTCGGTATAGACCACCCGGCCGTCGGCCAGAAGGAGGTCCAGGGGCTGGCTGTTGTAGGCCAGGTTGCTCATCCGGAAGTTGGACAGAGCGCCGGTGGGGGGGCAGCACACATCGGAGATGGGGACCAGGTCCAGGCCGCCGGCGGTCTGGACCACTGCTACGGTGACAGGGGCGTTGTCCTGGAAGGGCAGGGTCTTTTGCAGGTAGATGTAGCCGTCCTGGCCCGACACGGTGACGGACCGGTATCCGGAAGCCATCCGGCGGTAAGAGGAGACTGCGGTGAACTCCAGAGAGCGAACCGCCAGCGTGCTGCCGATGAAGATGCGGAAGGGGGGATAGGAGCGGGCCGCGTTGAGAAAGCGGATGCTGCTCCAGCGGGGCCAGCCGGGGACCATGCCGATGCCGCCTCCTGGGGCCACGGGACCGCCCTCTCCCGGATTTGGGAGAGGGATCACCGGAGTACCCCCGATGTCGGGCGCCACAGGACCGCCCTCTCCGGGGTCAGGCAGGGGGATCACAGGGGTCTGGCCGCTGGAGGCACGGGACTGGGCGGCGTCGGGGGAGAAGGGTTCGGAAGAGAAGCAGTGGAAGGATTCCATATGAAGAGCCGAACAAGCTCGGCTTTCCTCCTTTCGGTTTGGGCTGCCCTATCCTATTCCGGGGACGGGAGAGGGGTGACAGGCGTGACCGCACCCTTTTTCCGGGAAAGGGGAGGGGAAGCTGGCCGAAAGGAGCACAGGCCGGACCTGGAGGGAAAGGATACCAGGAGAGGCGCTGAAAAGCGGAAACCGGCGGCTGCCTGTGGGCAGCCGCCGGTTTTTCACATCGCGGGGTCGGAGGACTGGCGCTGATCCCGGTCCCGG
The DNA here is from genome assembly GCF_001244495.1 of Clostridium phoceensis. Lineage (NCBI taxonomy): Bacteria > Bacillati > Bacillota > Clostridia > Eubacteriales > Clostridiaceae > Clostridium > Clostridium phoceensis. Next base: position 1,750,300 of record NZ_LN866274.1, read on the forward strand.
CACTGCGTGCCCTGGGCCTGGGCGCCCTTGCTGTTCTTCTTCTGCCGGGCCTGCTTTTGGTCCTGCTGGCTGTTCTTAGGCATAAAATCTCACCTCAGCAGTAGTATTGCCTGGGAAAAGAGATCCATACCAGAAAAACAGCCGAACTGCAAAAAAACTCAGAAGGACTTCCGGTACAGCTCGTAGCCGATCTCTTTCAGGTAGTCGGGGACGTTGCGGACGGACATCCGGATGAACTCCTTGGTGGACTCGTCCAGCTCCTGATAGGGCCGCATGTCTGGGTGGAGTTTCAGCTCGCTGTCCCGCTTGCCGTAGCGCCAGCCGTCAGCCCGCTTGTCCTTCATCCAGCGCTCGTGCTCCAGCTCAGAGAGCTGTTCCAACACTGGGCCGTAGAGATCCATGATGGTGTCCGCGGCCCCGGGAAGGACGGGGCGCAGGCCGATGCTCATGTTGAAAGACTCCAGCCGCTCCCCCAGATAGCGGATCTGGGAGCGGTGGCCCTCCTTGTAGAACTCGTCCAGGTCGCTCCAGTCCGCCATCTCCGGTTCCTGCCGCACCAGGGAGAGCTCCTTGGGGGTGGCACCCCGGGCCTGGGCGTCGGCCAGGTGCTTCTGGCGGTACTTCTCGTGGGCAGTGAAGGCGTACTGTTCCACCGCCTCCCCCATCATCTGCTCAAAGGACAGCTTGCGCATAAAGTCCTGGACATCCACATGGATGTCCAGCTGGGCAGCCAGGGGAAGGCAGGAGGGGGTGTACCGGCTTGCGCCAGCCAGCCGGCTCATACCCAGGATAAATTCAATGGACCGGGCCCCATGGCGGTACTCCGACACCCTCAGCAGAGCGCACAGCAGGCCCCGGGAGATGTCCACCCGTCCAGTATCCGGGTGGCAGATACCCTTCACGTTTTTCAGGATCAGGCTGCGCAGCAGCATAGCACGGCGGATGATGTGCTTTTTGTCGGTAACGCAGGTGGGGTTGGGGCCCTTGATGTCCAGGATGCCTTTGAGGCGGCTGACGAAATCGGGGCCCTTGATGGCCTGGAAGCGGTGCACGTCCTCCGGGGCCTGGGGAAGAAATTCCGAGAAGGAGGAGGCGGTGGCACCCGCAAAGACAAAGACCGCCCCCGGGATGGGCAGGGGGCTGCCGTCCAGGGTGTATTCCCCGTCCTGCATGGGGGCCAGGAAATACTTCAGCCAGCCCCGGGAGACCCCGCCCAGCTCGGAGTCAAACTCGTCGAAGAAGATCAGGGGGATCAGCCCGTCTTCATAGCGCAGAGCCTGATGGAGGGCGTGGAAGAGCTGGGGGACCGAGTCGTACTGGGACAGGTTCAGGGAGGTGATGCGGAACCTGCCCCGGCTCAGGGCGATCTGCTTGACGCCGAAGGACTTGCCGGAGCCAGGAGGTCCGAAGACGGCGATGGAGATTGGCTTGGGGGCGTCCTTCCCTGCGTCCCGGTGGTCATATGCATAGATGTACTCGTCCAGCAGGGTCTTGATGGCGTGGTAGTTCTCGATCTCCCCCAGGTCTACCGTAGACAGAACCCGGTAGCGGCAGACGGGGACATGGCGGAACAGGTGGTCCGTCCCCTCCAGCACGATGTTCTGGGCCACTGCCAGATAGCCCCCGGGCTGAGATTTGCAGAACTCGTCCAGGATGCAGAAGGGGTCGGAACCGGAGACCAGGGTCTTCAGGCTCCGGTCGGGCACCGCCACCCGGCAGACCTCACCGTCCTGCCGGCGCTGAGCCAGGCTGCACAGGACCTGATAGAGGTCGGAGGAGTCACCCAGGGTCCGCTTCTCGCTGCGGTTGGGGGTGAAGAGCAGGGACCAGTGCCAGTCCTCCCGGATGAGGGCGCCCTCCTCGTTGAGGAGGATCACCATGTCCTTCCGGCTGCGCAGGGCCCGCAGGGCATCATTTACCGCCAGCTGGAGGAGGAATTCATCCACGGTGCGCTCGTAGGAGATCTCCCGGCTGATGGGAAAGTCCAGCTGGCGCAGGTGCTCCATGCGGAGCAGTGGCGTCTTGGAGGGGGAGAAGGCCTGGGCCAGCAGCAGGCCGGACTGATAGGGCTGATAGTAGGCTCTGGGTTTCATGGCGGGCTCCTTTCTGAGCGGGCCGGACCGGGACCCGGCGGCAGGTGTCTTTTCTCTATTGTAGACGCTTTTTCCGGCCTTGGCAAGAGCTGGGGATGGGAGATGAAAAGAGAAAAATGTCATACAAAGAACAATAATTGTCATACAAAAGAAAGAAATCCTTGACGTATAGGGCATCGGGTTGTAGAATAAAAACAATGACATGCCCAAAAGACAGGCGGAGGTGAGGCATATGGAACCCATTTCCAGGGTCCCCATTGTCCAGCAGGTAGAGGAGAGGATCAGAGAGCTGATCCAGGAGGAGCAGTATCAGCCTGGGAAAAAGCTGCCGCCGGAGATGGAGCTGTGCCAGCGCCTGGGGGTGGGCCGTGGCACTGTGCGGGAGGCATTCCGGCTGCTCCAGGCCAAGGGTGTGGTGGAGATCAAGCCGGGACGGGGGGCCTTTGTGGCGGAGAACCCTGCAGAGCGGGATATCGGGGCCATCGACTGGCTGGTGGAGAACGAGCGGGAACTGCGGGACTCCATCGAGATCCGCACGGCGCTGGAGCCTATGGCGGCCCGGCGGATGGCGGAGCGATGCAACACCGAGGATATCCGCCGCCTGGAGAACATCCACCGTAGCTTCCTAAGCGCCATTCAGGAGGGGGACGCGGCTATGATCGGCCGCCTGGACGAGCAGTTCCACAGCGCCATCGTGGAGAGCAGCGGGAACGCACTGATGATCGAGATCAACAGCCATGTGTGCCAGGGAATGCAGACCTTCCGCAGCAAGACCTTCCAGGTGGAGCAGAACGTGAAGAACGCGGTCATGCCCCACAGCAATATTATGAACGCCATCCTGGCCCGGGATGCCGCCCAGGCGGAGCGGGAGATGCGGGCCCATCTGGACAAGGTCCAGGAGGATCTGACCCAGAACATCCATGCCCCGGGACACGAGACAAAATAATCGGAACTGCCCAGCCCGGCAGTTTGAGACCCCCAGCCGTACCGGTGCGGCTGGGGGATTTCTTCTGTGTCCCGGCAGAGAAGAGGACACGGTCCGGCTCAGGCAGCGGTGTTTTGGACGTGCCAGGAAGACGGGCGGGGTCCAGGGGAAAACCGGCTTTGTACAATATGTTGAGAAATTTGAGAAAAAGAGAGAGCAGAGCGGAAATTAGCACAAAAATGAGAGAGGAATTTTGTCGGCTTTTTCCATTGACATCTTAATACAGTCTTAATATACTATAGTCAGATGTCATACAATCGTCCGTCTGACGAAAGGGAGGACGGTGGTATGTAGCTTCGGACACAACGATAAGGAGGATCCTGTAATGAAAAAACTTGCTTCCCTTGTGCTGGCCGGCGCCATGGCCTTTTCCCTGGCTGCCTGCGGAAACAACAGCACTCCTGCCGGCGGCAGCACTCCAGCCGCCAGCACTCCCGCCTCCGGCGGCATCGAGCCCATTGAGCTGACCATCTATTCCCCCGGCAACGAGAACTCCGTCCCCACTAAGACAATCATTGAGTACGCCCGTCTGGTGAACGAGGCATCTGACGGCGCCATCACCCTGGATGTCCACCACTCCAACGAGCTGGGCAGCGACGCCGAATCCATCGAGTCCACCCGCATGGGCACCATCGACCTGATCTTTGCCGGCACCTCCGGTTTTACCTCCTTCTATGAGAAAGCCAAGGTGCTGGACCTGCCCTTCCTGTTTGACAGCGCGGAGCAGGCCTATGAGGTGACCAACAGCGAGATCGGTGAGCAGATCTTCTCCGGCCTCGAGGAGTTCGGCCTGGTCTTCCTGGCCGAGGGCGATAACGGCATGCGCCACATCTCCACCACCAACCGGCCCGTCCACACCGCCGCCGACGTGCAGGGCCTGAAGATCCGCGTGCCTGAGAGCCAGCTGTACCTGGACGTGTGGCAGGCTCTGGGCGCCACCCCCGTGGCCCTGGCTCTGCCTGAGCTGGCCCTGGCCCTGTCCAATGGCACCGCCGAGGCCCAGGATAATGCCACCTATCACCTGGTCGCCAACGCCACTTATGACGACATCAAATACTTCTCCAACATCAACTACATGTGGATGGGCTGCACCATGGCCGCCAACGCCAACACCTGGAACGGCCTGGACCCCGCCGTACAGGAGATCCTGAAGGAACAGGCCAAGGCAGCTGTCAAGTACAGCTTTGACACCATCGCCGCCGACAACGAGACCGCCACCAAGACTCTGCAGGACGCCGGCGTGGAGTTCGACTTCGAGCCTGATGTCCAGTCCTTCAAGGACGCGCTGGGCGGCGACGCCTACTATGATCAGTATAAGGATGAGAGCTGGTACGACCAGGAGCTGCTGGACGCCATCCTGGCGGAGGTGCGCTGATCCAAACAAAATCTGCGCTGACAGCTGCATAGGCCCCTGCCTATGCAGCTGTCCTTTGTAGAGGGGAGAAATCGTATGAAATTGTGTAACAAGATATCCAAAGGGGTGGCCAAGGGCGCGGAAGTGATCTGCATGCTCACCATTGCGGCCCTGGTGCTGGTCATCGTGGTGGAGCTGCTCCGCCGTAACTTCCTGGGCCAGTCCTTTGGCGGGAACGTGCAGCTGTGCGGCATCCTCTTCCTGTGGATGGCCTTTATCGGTCTGATCCCCCTGTACCGGGACAGCGGCCTGATGCGCCTGGACTTCCTTGTCGCCCGCACCAAGGGCCCGGTGTACGAGGTGCTGTACTTCGCCAACAAGCTGTTCAGCCTGCTGCTGGGCGTGGTGATGGTCGTCGCCTTCGCCGCCCAGTATCCCTATGTCAGCACCCGCACCTATTCCACCTTCACTATCCCGGTGCCCTATACGGTGCAGTATTTCCCCATGTGCCTGGCTGGAGCCTATATGGCGCTGGAGTCTCTGCGGCAGATGGCGGAGCACGTGGCAGAAAAGGCCCGAGGCAGCCGGGCGCAGGTATAAGGGAGGGACACGGATATGGTAATTTTTCTGATAGCGTTTGTGCTCCTTCTGGTCATTGGTGTCCCTATCAGCATCTCCATCGGTGCCTCCGCCGTGCTGGGGTGCCTGTCTCTGGGGTATCCCTTGGTGGTCATCGGCCAGAAGATGGTCAGCGGCATCGACTCTTTCCTGCTGATCGCAGTGCCCCTGTTCATTCTGGCGGGCAACCTGATGAATGCAGGCAAGATCACGGAGAAGATCTTTGATACGGCCAAAGAGCTGGTGGGCTGGATCCCCGGCGGCCTGGGCCATGCCAACGTGGTGGCCAGCATCATTTTCGCCGGCATGTCCGGCTCCGCCGTGGCCGACGCCGGCGGCTTGGGCGCCATTGAGATGGAGGCCATGAAAAAGAACGGCTATGACGAGGACTTCGCCGGCGCCGTCACCGCGGCCTCCTCCGTCATCGGACCCATCTTCCCGCCCTCCATCCCCCTGATCATCTACGGAAGTGTGGCCAGCGTCAGTGTGGACCAGCTGTTCATGGGCGGCGTGGTGCCCGGCCTGCTGATGGGCGTACTGCTCATGGTGATGGTCCTTTACTTCGCCATCGTGCGCAGGTATGAGCGCCACCCCTTCCGCCTGCGGGCCCTGATCCGCCAGTTCCTGGGCTCCATCCCCGCCCTCATCACCCCGGTCATCATCCTGTGTGGCTTCGTGGTGGGCTGGTTCACCCCTACAGAGGCGTCTTCCATTGCGGTTATCTACTCCCTGCTGATCGCCCTCTTCCTCTACCGGACCCTGGACTGGAAGAGCTTCAAGAAGTGCCTGAAGGACTCCGCCATCTCCTCTGCCAACACCCTGTTCATCATCGGCACCTCTACCCTGTTCACCTACGTCATGGCAATGGAGGGCATCTCCCGCCAGTTCGCTGATGTGATCCTGGGCATCAGCAGCAATCCCAACGTGGTCCTGCTGGTCATCAACGTCCTGCTGCTCGTCCTGGGCATGGTGATGGAGCCCGGCGCCATCCTGACCCTGATGCTCCCTGTGCTGCTGCCCATTGCCAACGGCCTGGGGCTGGACCTGGTCCACTTCGGCGTCATGGTGGTGCTCAACCTGATGATCGGTCAGGTGACCCCGCCCTTCGGCGTGTGCCTGTTCGTCATCTCCGACGTAAACAAGCTGAAGCTGGAACGGCTGTATCGATCCATCCTGCCCTTCCTGGTCCCCTTGATTTTAACGCTGATTCTGGTAACCTATATACCGGGGATCGTTACGGCCCTGCCAAACGCCCTGCTGAGCTGAGAACGTCCCCTGTTCCAAATCATCCAATTGTTAGAGAGGAGTACATCACATCATGAGCGATCAACTGTTCAGCGTAGAAAATAAGATCTGCATCGTCACCGGCGGCCTGGGGCAGATCGGCAAGAATTTCGTCCAGGAGCTCTGGAAGCGGGGTGCCAGGGTGGCCGTGTGGGGCCGCACCGTCAACGACGAGCGCATCGCCAAGACCCTGGGGGAGGAGGCCCTGAAGACCTCCGCTCTGCGTTTTTACTCTGTGGACATCACTAAGAAGGAGGAGATGAACGCCGCCCTGGACGACATGGAAGCGGTCTGGGGGGACGCCCCTGACGTGCTGGTGAACAACGCCGGCATCGACACTCAGCCCTCTGCGCCTCCGGAGGTGTCCGGTCCCTTTGAGAACTTCCCGGAGGAGATTTTCCGGGAAGTAGTGGATGTGAACCTGGTAGGCACCTTCCTGGCCTGCCAGGCGGTGGGCGCCCGGATGGTCAAGGCGGGCAAGGGCGGCTCCATCATCAATGTGGGCTCCATCTATGGCATGCTCTCTCCCATCCAGGACATCTATGCCTATAAGAAGGAGATGACCGGCGTCCCCTTCATCAAGCCGGTGGCCTACTCTGCCGCCAAGTCCGGCATCTACAACCTGACCCGCTACCTGGCCACCTACTGGGGCAAGCAGGGCATCCGGGTCAACACCCTCACCCCCGCCGGCGTGTGGCGGGACACCCAGGACGAGATCTTCCAGGCCAACTTCTGCGCCCGGATGCCCATGGGCCGCATGTCTCAGGAGAATGAGTACAACGGCGCCCTGATCTTCCTGGCCTCCCAGGCGTCCTCCTTTATGACGGGTTCCAATCTGGTGATCGACGGGGGCTGGACAGCATGGTAAACGTGAAGCCGGAGCAGTTCCAAAAGATCTGGTCGGCCCTCATCACCCCCACCAACGAGGACGAGAGCGTCAATTATGAGGCCCTGGAGCGCATCGTAGAGCTCCAGATCCAGGACGGCGCGGAGGGCTTCTACTGCTGCGGGTCCTCGGGGGAGGGGCTGCTGCTCACCCTGGAGGAGCGCAAGCAGGTGCTGGAGCACGTGCTCAAGGCGGCGGACGGGCGGGTGCCCGTTATCTCCCATGTAGGCACCATCCGCACCCGGGATGTGGTGGACCTGGCGCGGCACGCCATGTCCGCCGGGGCCCTGGCGGTGTCCATGATCCCGCCCTACTACTATAAGTTTTCCATGGACGAGATCATGGGCTACTACGAGGACGTGATCCGGGCCATCCCCGATGTGCCCGCCATCGTCTATAACATTCCCCAGTTCACCGGAGTGGAGTTCAGCAAGGAAAACGCGGGACGGCTGCTGTCCAACGAGAACATCGTAGGCATCAAGCACACCTCCACCAACCTGTACAGCCTGGAGCGGATGGGGCAGGCATTCCCTGGCAAGGCCCTGATCAACGGCTTTGACGAGCAGCTGCTGGGAGCTCTGGCTATGGGCTCCTGCGCCACCATCGGTACCACGGTCAACCTGTTTGCCCCCCTGTTCCACCGGGTGCGGGACGCCTTTGACCGGGGGGACATGGCCCAGGCCTACCGCTGGCAGCACGCCATCAATCTCCGGGTGGAGGAGACGGTGAAGCTGGGCATTTTCAACGCCATGAAATACGGCTGGACCCTGCGGGGGGTGGACTGCGGCTTCTGCCGCGCCCCCTTCCGGCCCCTGGACGGAGCGGCCAGGGAGAAGATGGCCCAGCTGATGGCCCTGCCCCTGGAGCCGGTATGAGCTCCCGGTCCGTCAGATTCGTATCCTGATCGAAAAGAGAGAGACAGCGCCCGCCGCGGCTCCAGGCCGCGGCGGGCGCACAGCATTGAGGCAGCCGGACCCGCATCCCGGGAGCATGGGGGAGAAAAGTCCTTTCAGACCGTGGAAAGAAAAGATTTTTGTGGCATCTGGGGAGATCTTGTGGTAAAATGGGGCCGGTCATTCGGTCTGGGGCTCCGGACCCAGGCTTCTGAAAAGAAAGGAAATCCCAGATGATGATGAAACGATCCATATCCCTGGTTACCGCACTCTGTCTGCTGTCCCTCTGCGCCTGCGCCGCTCCTGGCGGAAGGGCGGTGTCCCCCGCGTCGGCGGACGGGGAGATGGGGAGCTCTGTGAGCTTCACGGACAGCTTGGGCAGTACCATTACCCTGGAGGAAGCGCCCCAGCGGGTGGCAGCCCTGATCGGCAGCTACGCGGAGACCTGGGTCCTGGCAGGAGGGGAGGACACGCTGGCAGCGGTGACCCAGGACGCCTACGATGAGCGGGGGCTGGAGCTGGGGGAGGATGTGACCAACGTGGGCTCCAACCAGACCCCGGAGCTGGAGGCGCTTTTCGCCGCCCAGCCTGACCTGGTGCTCCTGACTCCCGATCTGGACGGCCAGCTGGCGCTGGCGGAGCCCCTGGCTGCGGCCGGCATTCCCGCCGCTTGGTTCAAGGTGGAGTCCTTCTCCGACTACCTCTCCATGCTGGAGATCTGCACCCGTCTGACGGGGCGGGATGACCTGTATCAGGCCAACGGGCTGGATATCCAGGCAGAGATCGACCGGGCGCTTGCCCGTGTCCCGGAGGGGGAGCACCCCACGGTCCTGCTGCTGCGGGCCTACTCCACCGGCGTCCGGGCCAAGAACAGCGACAATATCACCGGCGTGATGCTGAAGGATCTGGGCTGTATCAACATCGCGGACAGCGACAGCGGACTGCTGGAGGAGATCCAGATGGAGTCCATCCTGGCGGCGGACCCGGACCATATCTTCGTGACCACCATGGGCTCCAGCACGGAGAAGGCGCTGGACAGCCTGACGGAGCTGTTCCACAGCGACCCGGCTTGGGAGTCCCTTGCGGCGGTGAAAGAGGGGCGGGTCCATATCCTGGACAAGGCCCTGTTCCACTACAAGCCTAATGCGCGATGGGGAGAGAGCTATGAAGTCCTTGCCGACATCCTATACGGCGGCGCGTAAGTGGGGGATCATCCTCCTGCTGGCTCTGGCCAGTCTGGGGGCGGCTCTGCTGAGCATGAGCTTCGGCTCCACCCAAGTCCCGTTTTCAGAGATCCTGACCGCCTTGATGGGCGGTGAGACCCAGGCATACAATATCGTGGTCTATGCCCGCCTGCCCCGCACCCTGGCGGCCCTGCTGTGCGGCAGTGCCCTGGCGGTGGGCGGGGTCATCATCCAGGGAGTGCTGGGCAACCCCCTGGCGGGGCCCAATATCATCGGGGTGAATGCCGGCGCAGGCCTGGGGGCAGTCCTCTGCGCCGCCCTGATTCCGACCTCTATGACGGCGGTCCCGGTGGCAGCTTTCCTGGGGGCGCTGGGGGCGTGTATGCTGGTGTACACCCTGGCCCGGAGGACCGGGGCCAGCCGCATCACCCTGGTGCTGGCCGGGGTGGCCATCAGCAGCATGCTCTCCGCCGCCATCGACGCGGTCTCCATCCTGTTCCCGGAGGCCGCCCTGGGGGCAGGCAGCTTTATGGTGGGCCGGCTGTCTGGGGTGACAGTGGCCGCCCTGAAGGTGCCGGCCCTGCTCTCCCTCCTGGCCGGGGCGGGGGCCTTTGCCATGAGCTATGAGCTGGACCTGCTCACCCTGGGGGATGAGGTGGCCCAGTCCCTGGGGCTGTCTGCCCGGGCGGCCCGAAACCTCCTGCTTACCCTGGCGGCGGTGCTGTGCGGCGCGGCGGTGAGCTTTGCCGGGCTGGTGGGCTTCGTGGGCCTGCTGGTGCCCCACGCGGCCCGCTTCCTGGTAGGGGGGGAACACAAGTACCTGCTGGCTGCCTCCCTGTTCCTGGGGGCGGCGCTGGTGACAGTGTGTGACCTGGCGGCCCGGGTGCTGTTCGTCCCCTTTGAGCTGCCAGTGGGCATCCTGCTCTCCCTGATGGGCGGCCCCTTCTTTCTGTGGCTGCTGTTCCGGCAGAGGGGAGGGCGGCGGACATGATGGAGCTATGCCATATCACGGCGGGCTACGGCGGCCTGCCGGTACTGAGGGACGTATCCCTGGTCTTTGAGCCGGGGAAGGTCACCGTCCTGGCCGGGCCTAATGGCTGTGGAAAATCCACTCTCCTGCGGGTGGCGGCCCGGCTGATGGCACCGGAACGGGGAGAGGTAAGGATAGAGGGGCAGGACGTGTCCCGGCTCTCCGCCAAGCAGTTTGCCCGGTTGGCGGCGCTGCTTCCCCAGAGCCGGCCGCTGCCCGGCATCACGGCGGGGAGCCTGGTCCTCCACGGGCGCTTCCCCTATCTGGGCTATCCCCGCCGCTACTCCCGGGAGGACCCGGAGGCGGGCCGCCAAGCCCTCGAGCGCAACGGGGTGGGTGGGGTGGGGGGGGGGCCCATTGGCCGCCACTTCGGGGGG
>NZ_LN866274.1:1761152-1843144 GCF_001244495.1 Clostridium phoceensis
CCCCCGCCGCTACTCCAGGGAGGACCGGGAGGCGGCCCGCCAAGCCATGGAGCGCACCGGTGTGGCTGGGCTGGAGGGGGTGCCCATGGCCCACCTCTCCGGTGGACAGAGACAGAAGGTTTATCTGGCCATGGCGCTGGCCCAGGACACCCCAGTGCTGCTGCTGGACGAGCCCACCACCTTTCTGGATATCGCCCACCAGCTGGAGCTGGCGGAGACCGCCCGGACGTTGGCGGAGGAGGGAAAAGCGGTGGTCATGGTCCTCCATGACCTGAACCTGGCCCTGAGCTGCGCACACCGGGTGGCGGTGCTGGAGGAGGGACAGCTGCGGCGGGTGGGTGCGCCGGAGGAGATCTACGCCTCCGGCGTGCTGGAGAAGGTATTCCAGGTCCGGGCCCACAGCGTGGAGACGGCGAAGGGGGAGCGGCAGTACCTCTTCAGCCGGCTGTGAGAGCGGAGGGGGGCCACCCTGCCCGTTTTCTTGTATGATAAAAAGAGCCGTCCCCCTGAGATAGGGGAACGGCTCTTTTATGCTGATCAGCGGATCAGCCGGCTTGAGAGAGAGCCGCTGGAAGCCGCCCTATGAGAATAGCGGTGCCTGCTCCGGCGGGGAGGAGCCGTTCAGTTGTCGTCCTGGAGGGCATCGTAGTCCGTCTCACCGGTCCGGACCTTGACCACGTTTTCTACGTTGTACAGGAAGATCTTTCCGTCCCCCTGATTGCCAGTGCGGAGGGCTTTTTCCGCCGCAGCCACCACCAGGGCGGGGTCCACCCTGGACACCACGATGTCCACCTGAATCTTAGGAAGCAGGTTCATGCTCATTTTGACGCCCCTGTACTGCCCCACCTTGCCCAGCTGGGTGCCGCACCCCATCACGTTGCTCACTGTCATGCCGGTGACGCCGATGGCCGCCATGGTGTCCTTCAGGATGGAGAAGCGCTCCTCCCGACAGATGATGGTCACCTTGGTCAGCTTCCGGCCGGAGGGGTCAGGCGCAGGCCGGGATTCCAGCGCGGCCGGCACAAGTCCGGAGAGGTCCACCGGCCCGCCGGCCCCTTCTCCGCCTAGGGCGCTGGGGGCTGCGGGGCGGAAGTCGGCGTAGGCGGAGGCCAGGGCGTGCTCTGTGATGTCCAGGCCGATGATCTCATCCTCGGCGGATACCCGCAGACCGATGGTCTTGTCGATGAACTTGAACACCAGGAACATGGATACAGAGGCATAGGCGGCGATGGCAGCTACACCCATGCACTGCACCCCCAGGTGGTAGAGACCGCCGCCGTAGAGCAGCCCGCTGGAGGTGTTGAACAGGCCGTCCGCCAGGGTGCCCCAGATGCCGTTGGCACAGTGGACCGCTACAGCACCCACCGGGTCGTCCACATGGAGCTTGAAGTCCAGCAGCTCCACCACCAGCACCACCAGGATGCCATCGACTGCGCCGATGAGGATCGCGCCCAAGGCGTCTACCGTGGCACAGGGGGCGGTGATGCCCACCAGGCCAGCCAGAGAGGCGTTCAGACACATGGAGACGTCCGGCTTGCCGCTGCGCACCCAGGTGAAGACCATGCAGGTGAAGGTGGCCACGGCGGGGGCAAGGGTGGTGTTGCCCAGGATCTGGGCTAGCTGGGCGGCATCTGCGGCGGCGGCGCCGTTGAAGCCGTACCAGCAGAACCAGAGGATGAAGCACCCCAGCGCGCCCATGGTCAGGGAGTGCCCGGGGATGGCGTTGACCTGGATGCGGCCGTCCTTTTCCCGGGTGTACTTACCGATCCGGGGGCCCAGCATCCACGCGCCGATAAGGGCAGCCAGTCCGCCCACCATGTGGATCACAGAGGAGCCGGCGAAGTCCACATAGCCGAACTGGACCAGCCAGCCCTGGCTGTTCCAGACCCACCCGGCCTCGATGGGGTAGACCACCGCGCTGATGACGCCGGAGTACACGCAGTAGGCCAGGAATTTGGTGCGCTCCGCCATGGCGCCGGAGACGATGGTGGCCGCTGTGGCGCAGAACACCAGCTGGAAAAAGAAGTTAGACCAGTCGAAGGCATAGAAGTTCGTAAACATCTGATACTCCGGCATGCCGATCAGGCCGAAGAAATAGTTCTCACTGTTCATGATGCCGTAGCCCAGCAGGATGAAGACCACCGTTCCGATGCAGAAATCCATTAGGTTCTTCATGATGATGTTGCCTGCGTTTTTTGCCCGGGTAAATCCTGTTTCAACCATTGCGAATCCGCACTGCATGAAAAAGACCAGGATTGCGCCCATGAGATACCATACCGATAAATCCATCTTCTCTCGCTCCTTTTTACACAAGGGCGTGCGGTCCGGCACCTTCGCCGTCCCGCACGCCCTTGTGCGTTTGATTTTGGTTCCTCTGCTGCAGCAAAAGAAGCAGGCGCCGCCGGGTCTGATCCCGACAGCGCCTTTGCTTGAGTGTGAGTTTATACCTCCGGTTCTCTCCTGTCAAGATGCAGGAAGAAAGTTTGTGGGACCCAATCAAAATGCAGGGAGACAGGGCAGACCCTCTTTTCCAAGTTCAACAAATTTTTTGCGTGCCAGAGTCAGAAGGAGAGGGAAGCGTTTCTCAAAAAATAGAAAAGAAAAAGTTGAATATAAAAATTGCGTAAAATAGGAGGGCGCTCCTGGAATTGGCCATATATTTGCAATAAAGATAAAATATAATTTCAAAAAATATTGACTTTCACGAAGTAGTGTACTATACTTTCGCCCATAGCTGAAAACAGAGGGCCTCATGTCTCTGATAGAGACATAATTTCGAGATGCCTAAACTTGAAAGAAGGAGGTGAAGTTCCTGCAAAATGACTAGGCTTGGGACGGGAGCCCTGCGGTGAAAGACGGCTATGTGCGTATGGGAGAGACAGCGCAGTCTCGCGGCGGCAGTCCGGGAGTTTGACTGCCGTATTTTTGTAAGCTGACCTGGAAAGGGGAAATCGAGATGAACAGAGAAGGCTATCAGCAGCGCGGCTTGTATGACCCGGCGTTTGAGCACGATGCCTGCGGCATCGGAGCCGTGGTGGACATCAAGGGCCGCCAGAGCTATGAGACGGTGGACAGTGCGCTGAAAATCGTGGAGAAGCTGGAGCATCGAGCGGGAAAGGACGCTGAGGGAAAGACCGGTGACGGCGTGGGCATCCTCCTCCAGATCTCCCACCAGTTTTTTCAGAAGGCGGCCACGGAGTGCGGCATCCAGCTGGGGGAGGCGCGAGACTATGGCGTAGGTATGTTTTTCTTTCCCCAGGACACTCTCAGGCGCAATCAGGCTAAGAAGATGTTCGAGGTCATCGTGGCCAAGGAAGGCATGGAATTTCTGGGCTGGCGGAAGGTGCCTGTCTGCCCAGAGGTGCTGGGCCAGAAGGCACTGTCCAAGATGCCCAACATCCAGCAGGCCTTCGTGAAGCGGCCGGGGGATGCGGCCCGGGGACTGGAGTTCGACCGCAGGCTGTATGTGGCCCGCCGAGTCTTTGAGCAGTCCAACGACAACACCTATGTCCCCTCCCTGTCCAGCCGGACAGTGGTATATAAGGGGATGTTCCTGGTGGGGGAACTGCGGAAGTTCTACCTGGACCTGCAGAGTCGGGACTACCACAGCGCCATCGCATGCGTTCACTCCCGCTTCTCCACCAACACCAATCCCTCCTGGGAGCGGGCCCACCCTAACCGCCTGATCCTCCACAACGGCGAGATCAACACCATCCGGGGCAACGCAGACCGGATGCTGGCCCGGGAGGAGACCATGTCCAACCCGGTGATCGATGACGCCCTGGACAAGATCTACCCTGTGGTCAACGGGGCCGGGTCCGACTCGGCCATGCTGGACAACACCCTGGAGTTCCTGGTCATGAGCGGCATGGACCTGCCCCTCGCGGTGATGGTCACCATCCCGGAGCCCTGGACCAAGGACGGCAGTATCAGCCGGGCCAAGCGGGACCTGTACCAGTATTACGCCATCATGATGGAGCCCTGGGATGGTCCGGCCTCCATCCTGTTCTCCGACGGCGACGCCATGGGAGCGGTGCTGGACCGGAACGGGCTGCGCCCCTCCCGGTACTATATCACTGACGATGGTAAGCTGATCCTCTCCTCCGAGGTGGGTGCCCTGGACCTGGACCCCAGGAAGATCGTGAAGAAATCCCGGCTGGAGCCGGGGAAGATGCTGCTGGTGGATACAGTCCAGGGGCGTATCATTGATGACGCGGAGCTGAAGGAGACCTACGCCGCCCGCCAGCCCTACGGCGAGTGGCTGGACCGGGGCCTCATCCGGCTGAAGGACCTGCCGGTCCCTAACAAAAAGGTGCCCGGCTACTCCCAGGAGGAGCTGACCCGGCTGGAGAAGGCCTTCGGTTATACCTATGAGGATGTGAAAAACACCATCCTCCCTATGGCACGCACCGGGGCGGAGCCCACCGCCGCCATGGGGGTGGACATCCCCCTGGCGGTCCTCTCCGACCACGAACAGCCCCTGTTCAATTACTTCAAGCAGCTCTTTGCCCAGGTGACCAATCCCCCCATAGACGCCATCCGGGAGGAGGTGGTCACCGACACCACCGTCTATCTGGGCAACGACGGCAACCTGCTGGAGGAGCGGGCGGACAACGCTCACGCCCTTCAGGTGGGCAACCCTATCCTCACCTCGGTAGACCTGATGAAGATCCGGGACATGAAGCAGCCCGGCTTCCAGGTGGAGACCGTCTCCATCCTATACTACAAGAACACCCCCCTGAAGCGGGCGCTGGACCACCTGTTCGTTGCGGTGGACCGGGCCTACCGCAACGGGGCCAACATCGTCATCCTCTCCGACCGGGGGGTGGACGAGAACCATGTGGCCATCCCGTCCCTGCTGGCTGTCTCAGCCGTGGAGCGATACCTGATCCGAACCAAGAAGTGCACCGCCGTGTCCATCGTACTGGAGTCAGCGGAACCCCGAGACGTGAACCACTTCGCCACGCTGCTGGGCTACGGTGCCCGGGCGGTGAACCCCTATCTGGCCCATGCGGCCATCGGCTCCCTCATTGACCAAGGTCTGCTGGACAAGGATTACCACACCGCGGTGAAGGACTATAACCAGGCCATCCTCAGCGGCATCGTGAAGATCGCCTCCAAGATGGGTATCTCCACCATCCAGTCCTACCAGTCTGCCCAGATCTTCGAGGCAGTGGGCATTGACCGGGTGGTGGTGGACGAGTATTTCACTGGTACCCTCAGCCGGGTGGGGGGTGTGGGTCTGAAGGAGATCGCTCAACTGGTGGATGACCACCACAGCCGGGCCTTCGACCCCCTGGGCCTGGGCGGCGACCCTACCCTGGACAGCCGGGGCGAGCACAAGGCCCGCGCTGGCCAGGAGGACCACATGTACAGCCCCCAGGTCATCCATCTCCTCCAGGAGGCCACCCGCAGGGGGGACTACAAACTCTTCAAGGAGTACACGGCCCTGGTGGACGACGCCTCCAAGCCCCACACCCTCCGCGGCCTGATGGAGATGCAGTATCTGGACACCCCGATTCCCTTGGACGAGGTGGAGAGCGTGGACTCCATCGTTAAGAGGTTTAAGACCGGGGCTATGTCCTTCGGCTCCATCTCCGCTGAGGCCCACGAGTGCATGGCGGTGGCCATGAACACCCTGGGGGGCAAATCCAACTGCGGGGAGGGCGGCGAAGACCCCGCCCGCTTCGGTACCCTGAAAAATTCCGCCATCAAGCAGGTGGCCTCCGGCCGCTTCGGCGTGACCAGCGAGTATCTGGTGTCAGCCCAAGATATCCAGATCAAGATGGCTCAGGGGGCCAAGCCCGGCGAGGGCGGCCACCTGCCGGGGAAGAAGATCACGCCGGAGGTGGCCAGGACCCGCCATTCCACACCGGGCGTCACCTTGATATCCCCGCCGCCTCACCACGACATCTACTCCATCGAGGATCTGGCCCAGCTGATCTACGACCTGAAGAATGCCAACCGGCAAGCCCGCATCTCTGTGAAGCTGTGCGCCGAGCCGGGAGTTGGCACCATTGCCTCCGGCGTGGCCAAGGCCGGGGCTCAGGTAGTACTGATCTGCGGCTATGACGGGGGCACCGGTGCCGCCCCCCGCAGTTCCATCCATTCTGCCGGTGTGCCTTGGGAGCTGGGGGTGGCCGAGACCCACCAGACCCTGATCATGAACGGCCTGCGCTCCCGGGTCATCGTAGAGACCGACGGCAAGCTGATGAGCGGCCGGGACGTGGCCATCGCCTGCATGCTGGGGGCGGAGGAGTTCGGCTTTGCCACCGCCCCCCTGGTCACCATGGGCTGCTGCATGATGCGGGTATGCAACCTGGGCACCTGCCCGGCAGGGATCGCCACCCAGGACCCGGAGCTGCGGCGGCGCTTCACCGGAAAACCGGAGTATGTGATGAACTTCATGCGCTTCGTGGCCCAGGAGCTGCGGGAGCACATGGCCTGCCTGGGGGTGCGTACCGTGGACGAGCTGGTGGGCCGCACCGACTTGCTGAAGGTGCGGGAGCACGCCGTCAACGAGCGGGCCGCCACGGTGGACCTGTCCGCCATTCTGGATAACCCGTTTGAAGGGGCGCAGGTCAAGCGCCATTTCGACCCCGCGGACGCCTATGACTTCCAGCTGGAGAAGACGGTGGACATGAGGGTCCTGCTGAAGAAGATGAAGGGGGCGCTAGAGAAGGGGGAGAAGCGGACGGTGAACGTCCCCGTCACCAGTACCGACCGGACCCTGGGGACCATTTTCGGTTCCGATATCACCAGGCTCCACGGCAGCAGCCTGCCCGACGACACCTTCACTGTCAAGTGTACCGGCGGCGGTGGGCAGTCCTTCGGTGCCTTCATTCCCAAAGGGCTCACCCTGGAGCTGGAAGGGGACTGCAACGACTATATGGGAAAGGGCCTCTCCGGCGGAAAAATCATCGTCTATCCCCCCAAAGGGTCCCCCTTCAAACCGGAAGAGAACATCATCATTGGCAATGTTGCCCTCTACGGGGCTACCAGCGGCAAGGCATTCATCAACGGCATGGCAGGGGAGCGATTCGCCGTGCGCAACTCCGGCGCCTGCGCGGTGGTGGAGGGCGTGGGTGACCACGGCTGTGAATACATGACCGGCGGCCGGGTGGTGGTGCTGGGACCTACCGGCAAGAACTTCGCGGCGGGCATGTCCGGCGGCATCGCCTATGTGTGGGATGAGGACCGGGACCTGTACCTGCGGCTGAACAAGGCGCTGGTCACAGTGGACCCGGTGACGGAGCGGCAGGACATCCAAGAGATCCGGACCATGCTCACCGAGCATGTGGAGGCCACCGGCTCCCCTAAGGCCCGGGAGATCTTGGACCACCTGGAGGAGAAGGCAGCCTGTTTCAAGAAGATTCTGCCTCGGGACTACGACAGAATGCTGCGCACCATCGCGGAATTTGAGGCCCAGGGCCTGAGCCACGAACAGGCTGAGGTGGAGGCATTCAGTACCAGCACCAAGGAATAAGGGGGAGAAAGTGTTATGGGAAAGATCACTGGATTTCTGGAATATGACCGGCAGACTGATCCGGCGGAGCAGCCACTGGACCGCATCGAGCATTGGAAGGAGTTCCACCCCCGCCTGTCCGAGGCGGACCGCCGCCAGCAGGGGGCCCGGTGCATGGAGTGCGGTGTGCCCTTCTGCCAGTCCGGCGCCACCCTGGGCGGGATGACTTCCGGCTGCCCCCTGCACAACTTGGTGCCGGAGTGGAACGACCTGCTCTACACGGGGAACCTGCCCCAGGCGCTGGAGCGGCTGCTGAAGACCAACAATTTTCCTGAGTTTACAGGGCGGGTGTGTCCCGCCCTGTGCGAGGCCGCCTGCACCTGCGGCCTCCACGGCGACCCGGTCACCGTCCGGGAGAACGAGCTGGGCATCATCGAGGCAGCATTCGAGCGGGGCTTGGTCCAGCCTCGGCCGCCCAGAGTGCGCAGCGGCAAGCGGGTGGCGGTGGTGGGCTCCGGCCCCGCCGGACTGTCGGCGGCGGACCAGCTCAACCGCCGGGGCCACAGCGTCACCGTCTTTGAGCGGGACGACCGGGTGGGCGGACTGTTGATGTACGGCATCCCCAACATGAAGCTGGAGAAGAAGTATGTCATGCGCCGGGTGGAGCTGATGCGGGAGGAGGGCGTGTGTTTCGTCACCGGCGTGGATGTGGGCCGGGACAAGAGTGCCCAGGAGCTGCTGGACGAGTTTGATGCGGTGATCCTGTGTACCGGGGCCAAGGAGCCCCGAGATCTGGCGGTGCCCGGCCGGGAGGCCGGCGGGGTCCATTTCGCGGTGGACTATCTGGCCGCCACCACCCGCAGCCTGCTCAACTCCAAGCTGAAGGACGGCACTTATCTCAGCGCCGCAGGCAAGGACGTGGTGGTGGTAGGCGGCGGCGACACGGGCAACGACTGTGTGGGAACGGCACTGCGTCATGGCTGCCGTTCGGTGGTGCAGCTGGAGATGATGCCCAGGCTGCCCGACCAGCGGGCCGACGATAATCGCTGGCCGGAGTGGCCCCGGGTGTGTAAGACCGACTACGGCCAGGAGGAGGCCGTCGCCGTCTTCGGGCGGGACCCCCGGATCTATCAGACCACGGTGAAGGAACTGCTGACCGACAGCGAGGGGAACCTCCGGGCGGTGAAGGTGGTCCGGCTGGAGGCGGGGACGGACAAGAAGACAGGGCGCACTGTGATGCACGAGGTAGCAGGCTCGGAGGAGGAACTGCCCTGCCAGCTGCTGCTCATCGCCGCCGGCTTCCTGGGCCCCCAGGCCTATGTTGCCGAGACCTTTGGATTGGAGCGCACCCCTCGCTCCTGTGTCAGCACCGCCCCCGGCGGATACGCCACCAATGTGCCCAAGGTGTTCGCCGCCGGAGACATGCGCAGGGGCCAGTCCCTGGTGGTCTGGGCCATCCAGGAAGGGCGCGCCGCCGCCCACGAGGTGGACACCTTTCTGATGGGGTACAGCAATTAAAAGCCTGACCGCAGGCGCGGTCAGCTGGGTGCCAGGGCGAGGACCCTGGCGCAGGTACGGCTCTGCCGGCCTGAGCATCTGGATTCCAGAAGGATGAGCCGCCCAGAGACGGCGGGATAAAAACGAAAGACACGCTTTTCAGCGTGTCTTTCGTTTTCAACAGCAGATCAGAAAAAGATGCAGTGGCTGTCGGTCTGTATCAAAATCCAAATCGAAGCCCAGCGGAGCGGATTCGATTTGAAAAGGAAGAGCAAGGGGGCGGGCGGATGACGTCTTTTTTGCCTCAGGCATAAAAAGACGTGGTCACAAAGCGAACTTTGCCACCACGTGGAAAGGACAGTCAAAACCGATATTTTTACGAGGGCAAAAACAGCCGCCCGCAGGGCGGCCCCAAGCCGGAGCCCAGCGCAGCGGGTCCGGTTTGAAAGAGAGGAGCGGCAGAATGAGCGAACGATAAGCTTTGCAATGAAATGAAAAAGCTCGTCGCAAGTGATATGTTGCTTGCGACGAGCTTGGTACGGGTAGTGGGAGTCGAACCCACACGGTTGCCCACTGGAACCTAAATCCAGCGCGTCTGCCAATTCCGCCATACCCGCGCGACCACGTCTATCATAAAGGATTGTAGGAAAAAAGTCAATGGGCATTGCGGAGAAGGGGACGCCCCGGAAAAGGGCGCCCCCAGGCAGAAGATTTTGGAATGGGGAAGATGGCTCACTCTCCAGGGAAATGGTGGTGCAGGGCGGCGGTCAGCAGGACCACGCCCGCAGCCAGGAGCCCGGATTGGACCAGGCACATGCCCCCGGGCAGGGAAAAGGCCGGGTCCAGTGTCCCCAGGGACAGGGGGTACTGGGAGAAGAACCGGCCGTTCCACAGGGAGAGCAGCTCGGGAAGGGGGAGGAGCTGGAGCAGGAAGGGCAGGGGCATCCACAGGTAGACGAGCCAGGGGCGCAGGCGGCCCAGCAGCCAGCCGCTGCCCAGGGCAAAGACCAGAGCTGGTATCAAGGATATGGCGGCGGGAAGGAACAGACTGCCCCAGCTGTACCACCGAAACATGCGGGCATAAAAGACAGCGGACAGCAGCAGGACGGCGAGGGACTGGAGGACGGTGCCGGTCAGTGCTGCCCCCAGCCGGGCCAGGGCGTATTGCCAGGGCCGCACAGGGGTGGCGGCGGTGAGGACTGCGGCCCGCCGCTCCGCCCCTGAAGTGAAAAAGGTGAGAAAGAACAGCACACCGATCCACAGCAGGGGGAGCAGGCGGCTAAGGTAATCCCCGAAGGTCCAGGGGGAGAAGGGGGCAGTGTGGGACACCCCCAGAATGGAGGCGCCGGTGAGTACCTGCCAGCCGTAGAACAGGGTCACGGCCAGAATGCCGAAAAAGAACTTGTTCCACAGCAAGCGCTTACACTCATATCGAAATATCTTGACCAAGGTCCAGCTCCTCCTCTGTCAGCCCGCAGGCGTCTAAAAATTCTTGATAGGTGAGATAGGGATAGCTCCAATCGAGCTCACGGTTGAACAGGCCGCGCAGGATCTCATCCATGGCCGCCTCACCCCCTACCAGCTTCTCTGCCCTCAAAATTTTCAGGGGCATCTCACAGTACTGCCGCATGCCGGTCAGGCTGTTGGTGGTGGCCAGCTGCTCCTCCTCGGGCAGCATGGCCAGGTACTCTGGGTTTCGGACGTAGAAATCCAGGTAGTAGTCCTCCACCTCCCGCTTCCACTGGTCCACGTAGTATTCCTGTGCGTGATCCGCCCCGTAGAGCTCCTTGACGATGCGGTAGGTGGTGTACACCGTCAGCCCCTCGGCGGACCAGGGATCTGCGGGGTCCTCGGAGTCAAACATGTTGCCCAGGCCCCACCACTGGTGGACCAGCTCGTGGATCATCACCTCGCCGGGGACGGCCCCCTTGCCGCCGTCGCGGAGATTGGCGGCAGTGAAGTCCATCTCATCCAGCAGGCTGGCGCCCCCGGCGGCGTAGCCCCCGCCGGCCACCCGGCTCTGGATCAGCTTCAGAGAGCCGCCAGCGCTGAAGGACAGGGGGCCGTAGCGCTCTGTGCAGTAGTCCACCACGGCCCGCACCGCATCCGCCGCCCCGGCCTGTTCCATCACCGCCTGATGCTTCCGGCCATAGTAGAGCTGGATGGTGGCGCCGCCGGCCTGGATATCCTGTCGGATGTAGTCCCCGGCGTAGACGATGCCGCCAGCGCTGTCATCCTCATAGCGCCAGGTGGCGGTGCCGTTGCCGTGGGTCTCCACCACCTCTGCCTCGCTGGTACCGAAGGGGATGACGGTCATGGAGCCGGGCACGGTGAGCTCCACGGTGGTGGGATAGCCATGCCCCTCTGGCAGAACATTGAGCAGATAGGGCATCAGGTTCTGATTCTCCAGGCACAGATAGGCTCCGCTGATCTCGGGGGAGCCCTGGGTGGTCTCCGCAATGTTCCAGTCCCTGGGGAAGCCGCCGTACTCCAGCACCAGCTCCACCGCGCCGTCCGCCGGGAGGGCGATCTCCC
This sequence comes from Clostridium phoceensis, assembly GCF_001244495.1. NCBI lineage: Bacteria > Bacillati > Bacillota > Clostridia > Eubacteriales > Clostridiaceae > Clostridium > Clostridium phoceensis. The sequence goes on from NZ_LN866274.1 coordinate 1,772,650, forward strand.
ACAGAGCCATGTTGGACTCCTCATAGCCGGTGCGGACGGGGGAGATCTCCGCCCCATTGGCACGGGCAGAAGTGATGTCGTACCCCGGGTCCACACCGAAGCAGACCGTCCACCCCTGGCCGGAGGTGTTCTGGAACTGATAGGCGGCTCGGCCCTCCACCGTGCCAGCGGCGGTGTCTGGGAATACCTGGGCGGTGCGCCTGGAACAGGTGACTCCCTCGGCATACTCCAGTTCGAAGAGCCGGGAGGCGGTGAGGTCCGGATTGCTGTTGTCAAAGAAGGGCTGAGCTGCATAGGCCGCACCGGAACAGGCCAGGAGCAGCAGGGCGATCAACGGCCGACAGACCCGCCGGGCGCTCCGGGCCAGGGAACCCAGAAGCCCCTTCCCATACTGCCGGATACACAGCCAGGAGAGGGTCCAAACCCCCGCCAGGGCTGCCAGCCAGGTCAGGCGCATATAGGCCACCGACCGGTAGAGCCGGAAGTTGGAGAAGTCATCGGACAGGGCCCATACGCAGGGATTGAGCCAGCACAGCTGCCACTTCCCGGCCCACACCGTCAGACTCAGGGCGGCGAAGGTGGCAAAGAGGACCAGGGACAGGTCAGAGCGCCGGGTGAACTGATAGGCGGCGGCCGCTGCCAGAATGGCCAGCCACAGGGCCAGCCCCATGAACAGCAGATAGGAGAGCAGGTAGTCCGTGCCGCCAAAGACGGAGCCGATGAGCTCCCGGCTGATGGGGAGCCAAACCAGCATGGTGAGGCCCAGACCCAGGACAGCGGCAGCGGCCAGGGCGGGCAGACGCACCAGGGCCATGGTCAGGGGGGAGACCGCAGCGTCCATCAGCATGCCCACCCGGCTGCGCTCCGTGCGGTCCAGCTCGTACACTGTCAGCAGGCCGAACAGGATGCCCCCCACCACGCCCCCGGCCAGGGCGGGATCAGCCAGATACATGGACAGCATGGTGTCGGCGGCGGTGGGCTTGTACAGCACCAGCCCAGCCAGTGGGGAGAGCACAGTCAGTAAAATGACCAGCCAGGTCAGGCGGCTTTGGAATAGACGTCCCAGCTCCAGACAAAACAGATGCAGAGCTTTCATTGGACCGCCTCCCGGGAGATGAGGTAGAGGTAGGCGTCCTCCAGGGTGGGTTCTGCGGGCTGAGCGAAGCGGGGGAGGACATCGGCCACCGCCCGGCAGCGGATGCCCTGGCTGGTGTTCACCCGGGCCGTAATATGCAGCCCCGCCTCCTGGGCCGCCTCCCGTTCCCAGAACACCCCCACGTGTCCGGCGGCGGACTGGATCAGGGCTTCCGGAGTGCCGGTGAACAGGACCCTGCCCTGGTCTATAACGACCAGCTGGCCGCAGACCGACTGCACATCCTCAATGATATGGGTGGACAGCAGCACCAGCCGGTCCTGGGCTGTCTGGGAAAAGAGGTTGCGGAAGTGGATGCGCTCCTCCGGGTCCAGGCCCACGGTGGGCTCGTCAAAGATGAGGAACTCCGGGTCTCCCAGCAGAGCCTGGGCGATTCCCACCCGCTGGCGCTGGCCTCCGGAGAGAGTGCGGATTCTGGCCCGGCGCTTCTCCTCCAGATTGACGGCCCGGATGACCTGGTCGATGGCGGAGCGGCTGTTCCTCAGCCCCTTCAGGGCAGCCATGTAGTCCAGGAACTGATAGACGGTGAGCTCGTCATACAGGCCGAAGGACTGGGGGAGATAGCCCAGACGGGCTTTGAGCGCCCGCTGGGATCGGTCCAGCGGGCGCCCGTCCACCAGGATGGAGCCCTGGGTGGGCAGGAGGGCGGCCACCAGCAGCTTCATCAGGGTGGACTTGCCCGCCCCGTTGGGGCCCAGAAGCCCCACCAGGCTGGGGCTGGTCAGGTCCAGGTCCAGTCGCTGGAGGGCCTGCTTCCCGCTGGGATAGGTCATAGAGAGATCTTGGATTTGGATTTGCATGGGTCAACATCCTTTCGTCTTGGGTTCCATGTCAGGATACCGGTGCAATGTGGAGAGCGATTGAAGAAAAGATGTGTTTTGTATGAAGATGGCGGAGAGGCCAGGGCAATCATGTCCCCGCCCGGGAGGCGGACGGGGACAGATGGCTTAGGCCTGAGAGATGGCCCGGAGAGCGGTGATAAGAGGAGGCTCGCCTGGGGGAGAGGGGAGGTCTGGGAGGGTGCCCAGCTCCTCGTTGCTGCTCCCGTCGGGATTGAGGCCGAATACAGGGGTGTACTGGACCAAGATCCCGCTGTTGGGCAGCTGGAGAAAGACCGGGTCTGTCCCGATGCCGTCTCCGCTGGTGGCACTGCCCACCAGCGTGGCAAAACCGGTCTGTTGGCAGAAGAGGGCGAAGGATTCGGAGGCGGAGTAGACGGACTCGTCTACCAGGACCCAGATGCGGCCCCGGAAGGGGCTGGGCTGATCAGCCGGCTCCACCCTGTGGCAGACTCGGACAAAGTGGGTGGCTAGATCCAGGTCCCCCGGCTCAAGATGAGGCAGACTGGGGAGCTGGTTCAGGGGGAGGAGACACTCGGCGGGAAAGACCTGATCCAAATAAGGGGCGTTGTTGCGGCTGTGGCGGACCAGGGCCAGGTGCTCGCTGGACAGGGGCTCATCAATGTGGGGGGCGACCAACAGCTCCTCCCAGTAAGCCTCGCTCCCGCCGCTGTTGTCCGTCAGATCAAAGATCAGGTCGGTGCAGTCCCCACACTGCCGGTAGAAGTCAGACAGGATGGCACGGTCCGCCTCGTACTCGGCGGGCTCCACAATGGACAGATGCCCGTTGTTCCCCAGCAGGAACAGGGTGCTGTAAAACGCTTGATAAAAGGTCTGATCGCTGTCGCTTTCGGCCACCATGTCCCGGTAGCTGGTGTAGATCCCTTCCACATCCACCCCTTCCCGATCTAAAATCCCCCAGCAGGGATAGCTGTCGGCCAGAACAGACAAGAGATACTTGTAGTCCTCCATCCGCTGCTCTGCGGTCAGACCCAGCATGTGATCTGGAGAAGGGGAGTCCTGGGCCTGACTGAGCGGCAGACTCAGAGACAGGGCGGCGGCAGCTAGTACTGCCGCCGCCATCTGTTTCCTCAATTTCATACAAACACTTCCTTTCTGGAAAACAGGATATCGTGCCTTTATGAAAGGAGTGTGAAGGGGGCCTTACGACTTTCTGACACAAACCTTACAGAACTCTTACAGCATTTGAATGTTTTACCCAATAGGGAGTACAAACAGGCGGGCATTGATTTTCTGCCGGGGCATGTTATACTAAAAGAAAAATGGTGCAGGGAGGCGGACATGGTGGGGGAGAAGAGGCTTTGGAAGCTGGACCAGGGGCTGTGCGTGCTTTTGATGCTGTTGATCCCCCTCCAGCTGTGTCTCAGCATTGCCAACTTGTTTTACGGGATAGACAAGGGTTATGGACACAGCTTCCCACTATGGTCCTATGTCCTGAGTGCGGCTTATCTGTGCGTCGTGTTGTCCGCCGACGGATTCATGATCTGCGTCGGACGGCTGGAGCTGTCCAAATTCGTGGGCAGGTACTGGCTCTCCGCCTGCGGGGCACTGGCGGCAGCGGCCCTGCTGAGGCTGGTGCCGGAGGGCGGGATGATCGCTCTGCTCCTGCTGGCATACACGCCTGTCCTGGTGTTGGTTCCACTGCTGGAAACGCTGGGGATCGGAGAGATATCTCCGATGATGGCAGCCGTGGGCATGTTCTGCTTGTGCAACTGGCTGATCTGCAGGTGTTTTGTGAGGAAGAAATAGGATGGCACAGGTCGGGGGCCAAAGCTCCGGCGTATAAACAGCATCCCGCCCGGCTATCAGCCGGGCGGGATGCTGTTTATATGGCAGGTGCGCCGGAGCGGAGGGGATCAACTGGCCGTTTCCGGCGGAAAAATCACACGGGCCCGCACGCCGTCGGTGATATTCTCGATCTCGCACCGGGCCCCGTGCCGATCCAGGATCATCTTCACCAGGTAGAGCCCCAGACCGCTGCCGCCGGTGCGTCGGTTCCGGGACTGCTCCTCCCGGTAGAAGGGCTCAAACAGGCGGGGGAGGGCCTCCGCCCCAATCTGGACACCGGTGTTCTCCACCACCAGGGTGGGCCGCCCGTCCAGGCGCAGGGTGCGCACCCGGATGCGGGCCCCGGCGGGGGAGTACAGGGCCGCGTTGGACAGCAGATTGTCCACCGCCCGTCCCAGCAGGCTGGGATCGCCCCGGAGGACGAGGCCGGGGGCCAGGGACAGGGAGAGGTCCATCTCCCGCTGATCCAGCAGCTCCCTGTCCTGCTCCAGCTGTTCCTCCACAAGCCGGGAGAGGTCCACCTCTTCCTTCCGCAGACCCGTCCCCGATTCCATCCGGGAGATGGTGAGGATCTCCCCCACCAGGGCCTCCATCCGGGACGTGACCTGAAGGGAGCGGGCCAGATACCGGTCCCGGTCCCGATAGACGCCCACCTCGTCCAGCATCCCGGTGAGCTGCCCCTTCAGGATGGTGACGGGGGTCTTCAGCTCGTGGGAGGCAGCGGCGAAAAAGGCGCTACGCTGCCGCTCCAGCTCCCGTTCCCGCTCCATCTCTCCCAGCAGGGCGTCGTTGGCCGCTCTCAGGTCGGTCAGGGCGGCGGAGAGGCGCTGGGACATACGATCCAGACTGCGGCCCAGGGCGCCGATCTCATCCCGGCGGGTCTCCCCGCAGATCCAGCCAAAGTCCAGCTCTGCCATTTTCCCCGCAATGCCGCTGAGGCGGACGATGGGGCGGGTGATATAGCGGGAATAGACCACTGCACACAGGGCAGAGAAGGCCAGCAGCACCAGCAGCACCCAGGGGGCCATCCGGGCCAGGGCCGCCACTGCCAGGTTTTCCGAGCGTACTCCGGGGGAGACATAGAGCTCGCAGGTCTGCCCGCCGGCAAAGGTGACCTCGGTAACCTGGGTGTCGCTGGCTATGGAGAGGGCGTATTCCCGGCCATCCTCCTGGATGATGGCTGCGGGCGGGTCCCCGTTCCACAGGGACTGGATCTCCGATGCGGTGAACATGGAGTCGGAGGTGACAGTCACTATCGTGCTCTCGTCCTCATAGACCGACTGGATGGAGAGCTGGGAGTTGGTGTCCTGAACGATGTGCCCATTGGCGTCCACCAGCATGACGGAGGATTTGGAGGCGCGGATGAACTCGTCCAGGATGGGGCCGCAGTCCTCCAGGGCGGTGACAGACAGGCGTTCCACCAGCAGGTCAGTCTGGGCCCGCAGATCGTCGCTGGCCGCCGCTGTGTAGGTGATGGGGGTGGCCCAGGCGATCAGGGCGAAGGTGATGGCCCCCGCCCCAAGCAGGATGAGGAGGGTAATGAGGAAGATGCGGACAGTGAGGCTCTCATGGAGCTTCCTTCGCAGCACGATAGCCCACCCCCCTCACTGTCTCGATGCAGTCGATGCCCAGCTTGTGACGGAGATTCTTAATGTGGCTGTCCACCACCCGCTCGTCCCCGAAGAAATCGTAGCCCCACAGCTTGGCCAGCAGCACCTCACGGGTAAAGACACGGCCAGGGCTGGAGAGAAAGGTGTGGAGCAGCTCGAACTCCCGGGCGGTGAGCTCCAGAGACCGGCCGGCCAGCCGCACCTCCATGGCCTCCGGGTCCAGGGTCAGATCCCCGTAGCGGAGAAGGGAGGGCGCGGTGCTGACACCCCCGGCACGGCGGAGGATGGCGGCGATCTTTTTCAGCAGCACCGGCATGGAGAAGGGCTTGGTCACATAGTCGTCGATCTCCAGGTCAAAGCCCCGAAGCTGCTCCGCCTCCCCGTCCAGGGCGGTGAGCATGAGGATGGGGACCTGGGATTCCTGGCGGATCAGCTCGCACACGCCGAAGCCGTCTATTTTGGGCAGCATGATGTCCAACAGGACCAGGTCAAAGGAGGCGGAGCGGAACAGCTCCAGGGCCTCCACCCCGTCTCCGGCCAGGCTGGTCTGGTAGCCGGCCTGCTGGAGATAGGCGGAGAGCAGCTCCTGGATGTCCGGCTCGTCTTCCACGATCAGGATTCGGTTCATTTTGTTCACCCCAATGACAGGATAACAGGAAAATATGAATTTTATATGGAGAGGGACAAAAAAACCAGAGCGGGAGGGGAAGAGGCGGAAAAAGAGCCCCGGCTGCCGGAGCAGAGGGCTCCGGCGGCCGGGGGCAGGACAGGGTCAGTCCCCGTACATGGGGGTGGAAAGATAGTGCTCTCCGGTGTCGGGGAGCAGGGCCACGATGGTCTTGCCCCGGTTCTCCGGCCGCCGGGCCAGCTGCACTGCGGCCCAGACCGCTGCGCCGGAGGAGATGCCAACCAGCACCCCTTCCAGCCGGCCCAGCCGGCCGCCCATGGCCAGGGCGTCCTGGTCCTCCACCTGGATGATCTCGTCATAGATCCCGGTGTCCAGCGCCTGAGGGACGAAGCCGGCCCCGATGCCCTGGATGGCGTGGGGCCCCGGCGTTCCACCGCTGAGCACGGGGGAGGAGGCGGGTTCCACTGCCACGATCTGTACGTCCGGCCTGCGGGATCTCAGGTACTCGCCCACTCCGGTGATGGTGCCGCCAGAGCCTACCCCGGCCACGAAGATGTCCACCGTCCCGTCGGTGTCCGCCCAGATCTCCGGGCCGGTGGAGGTGCGGTGGGCGGCGGGATTGGCTGGGTTTTCAAATTGGCCGGGGATGAAGCTGCCAGGGATCTCCCGGGCCAGATCCTCCGCCCTGGCGATGGCCCCCGCCATGCCCAGCCGGCCCTCGGTCAGCACCACCTCGGCCCCATAGGCCAGCAGGAGCTGACGCCGCTCCTGGCTCATGGTGTCCGGCATGACGATGATGGCCCGATAGCCCCTGGCGGCGGCCACCAGTGCCAGACCGATGCCTGTGTTGCCCGAGGTGGGCTCGATGATGACAGAGCCGGATTTCAGAATGCCCCGGGCCTCCCCGTCGTCCAGCATGGATTTGGCGATGCGGTCCTTGGCGGACCCGCCGGGGTTGAAGCTCTCCAGCTTCCCCAGGATGCGGGCGCTCAGGCCCAGCTCCCGCTCAAGATGCGTCAGCTCCAGCAGGGGCGTCCCCCCGATCAGCTGCTCTACTGAGGTATAGATCTTTCCCATAGCGCTTATCCTCCGTTCTTTCTAACTGTCAGGTAGTTTAGGGGGATTATAGGCTTTTCCCCGGCAGGTGTCAAGAAAAAGCGGGGCCTGAGACTTCAAGGGCACACCCAACACACGGGATTTGTGATTTTTGTTGCCGTGGCGCCGGATCTGTGTTATAATTTTGACAAAGATACCTGAAAAAGGAAGGGAAGGAGCCGGCTGGGCCGGAGCGGCCCGGGTCGGAGGAGTGACAAAGGAGGCCTGTTATGGTAGAAGTCACCACTCTGGATCTGGTCATTATTGGACTGTATCTGCTCTTCATGCTGCTGGTGGGCGTGTGGTTCGTCAAGCGCATCAAGAACACGGATGACTATTATGTAGCGGGACGCACACTGGGGCCGGTGGTCCTGGCCGCCACCGTGTGTGCCACCATTATCGGAGGCAGCGCCATGATGGGGCGGGCGGGCATCGCCTACACCACGGGCTTCATGGCCATTGCCACCGCCCTGCCCTATATGCTGGGCATGTTTATCTTCTCCGGCTACGCCGGGCGTATTCAGCAGGTGGGGGAGAAGTACCACATCGAGTCCATCCCCAGCCTGTTCGAGTACCGCTTCGGAAAGCCGGCTAAATGCGTCCTGGCTGCTATGGTGGCTTTCGCCATGGTGGGCACGGTGGCCGCCCAGGTCACCGCCACCGCTACCATTATTAAGCTGCTGGGGGGACAGGTGGGCATCAGCTACGAGATGGGGGCTTTTATCGCCACCGCCATCTTCATCATCTATACCGCCGCCTCCGGACTGTTCGGCGTGGTGTACACCGATGTGGTGCAGTTTTTCATGCTCATTATCTTTGTCTACCTGATGATCCCATTTTCCAGTCTGGACTATCTGGGGGGCTTCGGGAGCTTCTGGGCCAGCCTGGACAAGAGCTACATCACCCCTGCCATTGACGGCAAGATACTGGGGGACATCGTCACCTATCTGGTGTTCACCATGGCGGGGGCGGAGATGTGGCAGCGGGCCTTCGCGGCCAAGGATAAAAAGTCGGCCAAGCGGGGCATGTTCTGGGGCACCGCCGTCTATGGCGTGACCATCGCCTTGCTGTTCCTGATGGGGCTGGCGGCCCAGCAGATCCTGCCCAACGTGGTGGAGGAGTTCGGCACCGCCGATGCCGTGATACCTGCCTTGGCCATCAAGATCCTGCCCCCCGGCCTGACGGGGCTGGCTCTGTCCGGCATCCTCTCCGTGATGATGAGCACGGCGGACAGCTATCTGCTGGTCTCTGTTCAGACGGTGGTCAGCGACCTAGGCAAGACCTTCCACCCCGCCATGAAGGAGAAACAAGAGATCCTTTTCTCCCGCATCGCCTCGGTGGTGCTGGCCCTGGGGGCACTGGTCATCGCCCTGTACATCAAGAGTGCCTACGACGTGCTCATGTTCGCCTGGGCCTTCTACGCAGCGGCGGCCGGACTGCCCGCCCTGGCGGCTCTGTACTGGAAGAGAGCCACCAGCGCCGGCATCATGGCCGGGATGCTGGGGGGCTTCGTGGTCACCGTGGTCTGGAAGCTGGTGGGCGAGCCCATGGGTCTGGGTGCCACCGTCCCCGGCGCCATCGCCTGCGGCGTCCTGCTGGTGGGAGTCAGCCTGGCCACATACCGGAAGCGCCCCACTGTGATGGTGGAAGTGAAATAAGCGTCCGAGACGGGGAAGCGAGACGGTCGAAAAGAGGCAGTCTGCCACGGGCAGGGGTTGTCCGCCTGCGGACGCGAACTCTGCAAAGATTTTTCCACAGAGCGCCGGCCCCGCCCCTTATTGGGGGCGGGGCCGGCGCTCTGTGGAAAAGCGGCATGGACGTTTTATGCCGTCTGGTCAGGCAGGTCCTCCAGGGAGGCGAAGGTGTAGCCCATGTCCTCCCAGCGGGTGAGCAGCTCGTCCAGGATCTCGGCGTTGGTCCGGGAGGTGGAGTGGAGCAGCACGATGGCCCCATTGTGGATGCGGGGGATGAGTTTGGAGAAGGCCTCCTCCGCCGTAGGCTGGTCATCCACGTACCAGTCCACATAGGCCAGGCTCCAGAACACGGTGCGGTAGCCCAGGGCCTGGGCCTGGCGCAGATTCTCCTCGCTGTATTTTCCCTGCGGAGGGCGGTAGAACCGGGGGAGGGTCTGGCCGGTGGTCTCCTGGTACAGCTGTTCCAGCTCCTCCAGCTCCTGCTGAAATTTGCTCTGGTCCGAGATGGCGGACATGTCCGGATGGTGGAAGGTGTGGTTGCCCACGATGTGCCCCTCCTGAACCATACGGCGGATCAGGTCGGGGGAGGACTGGATCATGTGTCCCACTACAAAGAAGGCGGCCGAGGCCTGATGGTCCTTCAGCACGTCCAGGATCTGGGCGGTGTAGCCGTTCTCATATCCGCAGTCAAAGGTGAGGTAGAGGACCTTCTGGGTCGTGTCCCCCACATAATAGGCGTCGTATTGGGCCAGGGACTGGGCGGTGGCGTTGCCCACAGGGGGTTCCCCCTCAGTCTGGAAGGACAGGCCCCAGTTGTCGGTGGAGGCGGCCACTGCCGCCGGGGCGGCAGCGGGGACGGGAGTGTCCTCCCGCACAGCCAGCCAGAACAGCCCTCCCAGTACCAGGCAGAGCGCAGCTGCGGACAGCAGCGCGGTTCGGCGTGTGTGGTCCATAGATGTTCCCTCCTGCATGTTTTCGGTCAGGTCAGCGCTAGGATGTGCAGGAGAGAGGCAAAATATGTACCGCTTATGCTGGAAAAGAAGGCGGAACGGCGGCCTTCTGGCCGCCGTTCCGCCTGGAGCCAAGCCGCTTTTTTGACAGATCTGTGCTTACCGGTCGGCCACTGCGGTCCGCATCCACTTTCCACTCTTCACCCGGAGCAGGGAGACCGCCGCACCCACGGCCCAGCCGGCGGGAATGGACCACCAGATGGCGTTGGCGCCGAAGGGGGTCAGATAGACCAGCGCGTAGGCGATGGCCACTCGGGAGAACAGGTTCGCCATAGAGCTGAGGGTGAACGCCCCCATGTCTCCGGCCCCCCGGAGCATCCCGTTGGGAACGAAGAGAACGCCCATAAGGATGTAAAAGACGGAGACGGTGCGCATGTAGGCCAGCCCGTAGCCCATGGCGCCGGAGGTGTCTCCCGGGTCCAGGAACAGGGAGAGCAGCTGGCTGCCGAACAGGAAGATGATCACCGTGATGACCAGGGAGAAGACCACAACCATGAACAGGCAGGCCTTCAGGCCCTCCTTCACCCGGTCGTACTTGCCAGCGCCGATGTTCTGGGCGGTATAGCTGGACATGGCGTTGGAGAAGTTCATGTTGGGCAGCATGGCCAGGGTGTCGATCTTGGTGGCGGCGGTGTAGCCGGCGACCAGCACCTTGCCGAAGGAGTTGACCAGTCCCTGCATCATCATCATGGACAGGGAGACCAGGGACTGCTGGAGCATGGAGGGCAGGCCGATCTGGGCGATGCGCTTTACCGCCGTCATGTGGAACAGGGGGATCTTCATGTTGGCCCGCTCCGGCTCACAGGGCAGCTTCTTCATCCGCTGGAACATCACCACCAGGGAGGCGATGGCACACATTCCCTGAGCGATCAGGGTGGCCCAGGCCACCCCCGCCACCCCCATGTTGAACTGGATGACGAAGAGCAGGTCCAGCACGATGTTGGTCAGGCTGGAGATCATGAGAAAGATCAGCGGCGTTTTGCTGTCCCCCTGGGCGTTGTAGATGCCGTTGAGGGTGTTGTACAAAAACAGGAACACCGCTCCTCCAAAGTAGATCCGCAGGTACAGCCGGGAGTCATCCATAATGTCCGGGTCGGTGCCCAGCAGCTGGAGCAGAGGGCCGGCGAACACCGTCCCCAGGGCCATGATGATGAGGCCCAGCACGCTCAGGGAGATGATAGCGGTGGAGATGGTGGTCTTCATCTCGTGGATGCGCCTGGCCCCGAACAGCTGGGAGACCACCACGTTACAGCCCATAGACAGCCCGGAGGCCACCGCCACCGACAAAAACACGATGGGGAAGGAGGAGCCTACCGCTGCCACCGCGTCCTCCCCCACGAACTTGCCCACTACAGCGGTGTCCACCATGTTGTACAGCTGCTGGAACAGATTGCCCGCCACCATAGGCAGGGCAAAGAAAAACAGCAGGTTGAGAGGCTTGCCCTCTGTCAGATTTTTAACCATCGTCCCCTTCCTCTCCTCTTTTGTATTGCATGACATTTTCAATGATCCGGGACAAAAAGCTGTTATACAGTGTCCGTTCCTCGGAGGAGAACCCCCGGCAGCAGATGTCGTTCCAGCTCTCCAGGATCTTCTGGACGGCCCCGGCGCGCTCCTCCCCAGCCGGGGTGAGGGAGACCTGCTTCTCCCGCCGGCACTGGTCACTCACCCAGCGCTCCACTAAGCCACGCGCCTCCAGACGGGCCACACTCCGGGCTACTGCCCCCTTATCCAGGGCGGTCTGGGCCGCGATGTCCTCCTGACGCAGGCAGTTTCCGCCCCACAGAAGGTAGAGTATCATGCCGTCCATGGGCTGGAATCCCAGAGGCGCCAGCTGCTCTCGAAAATACTGCTGCTTGATGCGGCGGAAAATCTCGCTCCGGTCCTGCATGGTCCCTGCCTCCCTTTTTATTGTTGTATCTATCAACAGTTGTATTTTACAATAATTTCTTAACAAAATCTATACACAAAGCGCACAAATTTAGCGCTGCCGGGGGGAGACAGGGGAGGATGGGCCGGCGGTTCTTGGAGCAGAACACCACACAGTCCACCTTGTCCGGGAGCGGCTCACAGCAGATGAACCTGCTGGGGAACAGGGGGCGGGTCAGGACGCAGCCCTCTGTAAAGCGCTCCTATGATATTGGCGGTGTTGATGGCCATTTCTCTCTCACCGGGATGTCCTCAAATCCCTGCTTCATATGCGGGGCAACCGGCGCAGTGACCCGCGCGAGCGCGGCAATTTCCTTACTGGGCAGCTGGGCCATAGCCTCGCTCTCCGCCTCGGCGGAGAAGATAATGCTTCGGGCGTAGGCGACGCCTGCCGGGGACAGGCAGAGAAAAATCCTGCCTAGGGCAGAAAATGGCCGTCATTTTTGTGATCCTGTGGTATAATAGGATGACCTGTAAAAAACGGGCGGATCATGGGGAACTCCCTGGGATCGCTATGGAAGACTTGGAAAGGCGGTGCAGCGATGGTCTATACCACCCACTATCAGTCCCCTCTGGGGGCTCTGCTCCTGGCGGCCAGGGGGGACGCACTGGCCGGCCTCTGGCTGGAGGGACAGAAATACTTTTTGGGTTCCCTGAAGGAGCCGGCGGAGCCCATGGAGGGCCACCCCGTGCTGCTCCAGGCCGGGGATTGGCTGTCCCGCTACTTTGCGGGGGAGCGGCCGGATTCCGGTGAGCTGAAGCTGGACCCCGGCGGCGGGGAATTTCGGAGGACAGTCTGGGAGGAGCTGTGCCGCATCCCCTATGGGAGCGTGACCACCTATGGCGCACTGGCCCGGACCGTGGCTGCCCGACTGGGCCGGGCCAGCATGTCAGCCCAGGCGGTCGGGGGCGCGGTGGGCCACAACCCCATCTCCATCCTCATCCCCTGCCACCGGGTGGTGGGGGCGGACGGCAGCCTTACCGGATATGCCGGGGGCATCGACAAGAAGCTCTGGCTTTTGGACCACGAGGGGGTGGAGACGGACCGCTTCTTCGTCCCCGACAACAGCACCGCGCCGTAAAGGAGGGGCCCATGGAGAGAAGGCGATGCAGGTGGGTCAACTTGAAAAACCCCCGCTATATCCGCTACCACGACGAGGAGTGGGGGAGGCCCCACTATGATGACGGCTATCTCTTTGAGCTGCTGGTGCTGGAATCCTTTCAGGCGGGGCTGTCCTGGGAGTGTATCCTGAACAAGCGGGAGAGCTTTCGGACAGCCTTTGACGGTTTCGACTGCCGCAAAGTGGCCGCCTACACCCAGGAGAGGATGGACGCCCTGGCTGCCGACCCCTCCATCGTCCGCAACCGGCGGAAGATCGCTGCGGCGGTGAACAACGCCAGGATCTTTTTAACGATCCAGGAGGAGTTCGGCAGCTTTTCCAACTATCTCTGGCACTTCACCCGGGGGGAGCAGGTGGTCCACCGGGACGGGCTCCTCCGGGCATCGTCGCCCCTGTCCGACGCAGTTTCCCGGGACCTGAAGGGAAGGGGGATGAGATTCGTGGGCTCCGTTATCATCTACTCCTACCTCCAGGCGGCGGGGATCATCGACGACCACGAGCCGGAGTGCGACTTCTGCTGCGGCCGGCAGAGGGCAAAGGAGCAGCCTTTGGGGATAGAATAGAGGCCCTCCGGGGCAGGAGGGCGGAAAGAAGGCAGCCCCGCATGGCACGCCATGCGGGGCTGCTCAATGCTGCTCCTGTCAGTTGAACTCATGGGGAGAGAGGTATTTCTGCGAACTCATCGCATAGCCGTTTTGATACTTGACAGTCAGGTAGACAGTCTCCTCCCCGTTGGTGAGCTGTACATAACAAACGCCGTCATCGTCGAACTGATGGGTGATGTCCAGCTTCTCTCCGTAATAGTAGATCCACACCGAGCCGTCATCCTCATAGGAGACCTCCGGCGCGTTGAGATGCTCCATCAGCTCCTCCGGGGTGAGCGGCCGTTCGGTGCCATCCGGCTCAAAGGCCACACCGCCTCCGCCGCGCTGCTGTGTCTCGCCGTTTTCATCTGTGTACTCCAGCGTATAGTGCCCCGGCTCTACTGTCATGACTGCGTCTGTCTGATCGCCGTGGAGCCAAAGCTGCACCCTGCGCTGGATGCTCCCCAGGTCGGCCGCATAAGCCGCACTTCCCGTAGCCAGCAGGAGTGCGGCCGCGAGGGCGATGACTGCGGTCCTGCGGCCGCTCTTTCTATGCTTCTGCTCTGTCATTTTCATTACCTCCGTCAGTGTGTCGGAGGGGGCATGCAGTGGGGCAAATGCCCTCTGAAACCGTTCCTGCTCTGTCATGGTGATTCCTCCTCCAAAATCGTTTTGAGTTTTGCCCTTGCCCGGAACAGCCTGGTGCTGACCGTTTTTTCCGGGATACGGAGCATGGATGCCACTTCCGCTGTGGAGTACCCCTCATAGTAAAAGAGCAGCAGCGGTACACGGTATTTCTTGTCCAGGGACATGACGCTTTTGAACAGCTCCTGGTCCCGCTCATGCTCAAATCCCAGCGTCTCGGTGTAGTCATCGATGTTCTCCAGTCTGCGCCACGGTGAGCGGAAGAGCATCTTACAGCGATTGACGGTGGCGCGGATGAGCCAGTTTTTGAGGTGGGCGTCCGATTCAAATGCTTTTTCTGTCTTGTACAGCTCGATCAGTACATCCTGCGTCACATCATTTGCGTCATCCGGATTTTTTAGCCAGCCATAGGCCACGCGATAGATGGTGTCCATGTACCGCTCCGCGGTTCGGGCAAATGCTTCGTTTGAAAACATATATGTCTCTCCTTGAAAGGCCTTACACCCTATATGTGCAGAAGGAAGCCGATTCCTTTCACTTTGGAACAAAATTTTTTGTCCCGGCTGCCGAAGCTGCGGGCAAAGCGGGACGGAAGCAGCAGAAGACCTCCCTGCGGAACAGCAGCTCCAGCAGGGAGGTCTTGTCTCGACTCTCGTGGTCATTCTTTTGTATGCGGGCCTGCGCAGGGGAGAGGGCCGCCGTCTCGTTATCTCAGGGTGGGATTGCCCCCCTGCCCGGTGGGAATGTCCAGCAGGATGTCCTTGTTCTTTCCCGCCCGCAGCACATAGCTGTCTCCCGGGTGGCCCATGGGCCCCTCAGCGCGCAGTCCCGCAGCCCTACCTCGCAAACGGTGATGCGCTCAGGCAGCTTCATACCATATCACACTCCAAATCATATCAGGCAGAATATGTTCAAACACGGATGCTTACACCGAAACAGCTGTAGCCGTCACCGCTCCCGGGGCAGCTGGAGCACCGCGCCCTGATCGGCACTGGTGACCAGGGCCGCGTAGCGCTCCAGCGCCGGGGTAGCCGGCTTGTGGATGTGCCGGACCCGCTCCAGGCGGCGCTGGATCTCCTCCTCCGGGACACAGAGGGTCAGGGTGCGGTTGGGGATATCGATGATGATTCTGTCACCCTCTTCCACTGCGGCGATGGGGCCGCCGGCGGCAGCCTCCGGGGACACGTGGCCGATACAGGGCCCCCGGGTGGAGCCGGAGAAGCGCCCGTCGGTGACCAGGGCACAGTCCTCGTCCATCCCACGGCCTACAATAAGGGAGCATGTCATGTGCATCTCCCGCATCCCAGGACCACCCTTGGGCCCCTCGTACCGGATGACCAGCACGTCCCCCTTTTGGATCTTGTCGTTGGACACCGCCCAGCTGGCCTCCTCCATGGAGGTGAAGACCCGGGCCTGCCCCTCAAAGTAGTGCATGCTGGGCTTGACCCCCGCCTGTTTCACCACTGCGCCCTTGGGGGCCAGATTGCCGTGAAGAATAGCCAGGCCGCCCTCTGGCTTCTTGGGGTGGTCCAGGGAGAAGATGACATCGTTTTCCACCAGCTCAACCCCGGCGAGATTTTCGCCCACCGTCTTTCCACTGACCGTCATCTGCTCCAGGTCCAGCTTACGCTCCAGGGCCTTCATCACCGCAGGGACCCCGCCCTGCTCCTCCAGTACACTGAGGGGGTACTGCCCGGAGGGCTTGATATTGCAGAGATAGGGGATCTCCCGGCTCAGCTCATCAAAGTCATCCAGGGTGATGTGGATGCCCGCCTCATGGGCGATGGCGGGCAGATGTAAGGTGCTGTTGGTGGATGCTCCCATGGCCATGCTTACTCTGATGGCGTTGCGCAGGGCCTCCCGGGTCATGATCTTACGGGGCGTCAGGTCCTCCTTCACCATGGCCACGATCCGACGGCCCGACTGCTTGGCGATGCGCCGTTTTTTCGCGCTCACCGCGTGGGCCAGGCCGCAGCCGGGCAGGCTCATGCCCAGGGCCTCGGCCAGACAGCTCATGGTATTGGCTGTGCCCAACATGGCGCAGGTGCCAACGCCGGGCAGGGCGGCCTCCTCGATCTTCATCAGCTCGTCCTCGGTGAGCCTGCCGGTCTGGGTGCGGCCGATCAGCTCCCGCATGTCGGTGAGAGTGATCGCCTCCATGTCCTTGTACTTTCCAGGGAGCATGGGCCCGCCCGGGATGACGATGGCAGGGATGTTCAGCCTCATGGCGGCCATCAGCATGCCGGGGACGATCTTGTCGCAGCCGGGGAGCATCACCATGCCGTCGAACTGATGGGCCTCGATCATGTACTCGGCGGAGTCGGCGATGAGTTCCCGGCTGGGCAGGGGATAGCTCATCCCTTTGTGCCCCTGGCAGATGCCGTCGCAGATGGCGATGGTGCTGAACTCCCGGGGGATGCCCCCCGCCTCGATGATCCCCTGCTTAACGAAGTCCGCCAGCTCCCGCAGGTGAAAGTGGCCTGGTACCATCTCGGTGAAAGAGTTGACCACTGCGATCATGGGTTTGCCCAGGTCCTCCCGGTCCAGACCGGTGCTGTACAGCAGCGCCCGGTGAGCCGCCCGCTCAATCCCGTTGGTCAGCATCCCGCTTCGGTAATCCTTAAAGTGCATCTTCTCCTCTGGCATGTTCAGCGCTCCTTTCCTGTGCGGCTGTTTTCATCTAGCAGTGTACCAGCGGATTGACAAAACCGCAAACACATTTTATATTTATTTTATAAACAAAAAAGTTGTATTTAGGGAGGGAGAGCGGTGAATATCAGTCTGGAATACTTTCTGGCCGTGGCAGAAGAGGAGAGCATCAGCCGGGCTGCGGAGCGGGTCATGGTGAGCCAGCAGGATATGAGCAACCATATCCGGCGTCTGGAAAAGCAGTACGGGCTCCTGTTTGAGCGGCGGCCCAGATTTGCCCTGACCCCAGCAGGGGAGGCCGTGCTGGCCACCTACCGGCAGGTGCGGCTGCTGGAGGAGAGCCTGGAAGACCGGCTCCGGGACCTGAGGGAGGATATAGAGGGGACCATCCGCCTGGGGATGCACATCGCGCGGGCGCGCATCCTGGTCCCCCCGGCGGCGGCCAGATTCTGCCGGGAGTTCCCCCACGTGCGCCTGGAGGTGGTCCACGGGGACACGGCCGTTCTGGAAGACAAGCTGGGGCAGGGGACGCTGCACCTGTTCCTGGGTGTAGATCCGGAGGAGCGTCCCCACTTCTGCTTCACGCCGGTGGGCTCGGAGACAGTCTATCTCGTGATTGCCGGGGCCCTGCTGGACCGCTGCTTCCCTCAAGGGGGCGCGGGGGATACCATTGACGAGACGCAGCTATCGCGCTTACCGTTGATCTTCAGCCCGACCATCAGCAAGACTCAGGCCCGGATCACAGACTTTTTCCGGCAGCACGGGCTCGCCACCGCATTTCAAATCACGGCGGGGGACTATGACCTCCAGCTCCGGCTGGCGGCCCAGGGCCTGGGGGCCTGCTTCTGCCCGGCTATGCACCTGCGGGACGTCCGGCACCTTTTGGAGGGTCCGGAGCCCATTCTTCGGCGGCTGTATGTCCCGGATCTGGACGTGCGTAACGAACTGAAGCTGGTGACCAACCGGCGGATGTATCACCCCCGCTATCTGGACGTCTTTGCCGGGATATTGGAGGAGGAGGCCAGGCGCGCCCTATTGTGCTGAGCGTCCCATTCCAGGCCGGACATGGGCCAATGGGCTCCAAAGCCGCCCCCTCCGCCCGAACAGGGCGGAGGGGGCGGCTTTGGGCGTTAGAAGTATGAATAGTAAGGGGAAAAGTAGAAAAAGAAAAAATTATATGAAGTATATCACAACTTTACTTGTAAGTATACTCTTTTACCGTTCCCTTCCCAATTAACGGAACGCCTAAGTTGCTTGCCGGCCTCCCACGCCGCTTCCAGATGTTCCGGGCTAAAGACCCGCTTGACTCGCTCATAGTCGGCGGAGCATAAAAGGACCGCAAGTCCCGACAAAAGAGACTTGCGGTTATCATGATTTATTCCCACTCGCCGAGTTAAATCCGTTTCTAAACTTTTTTGTATAGAGGATTTGATTCGTCGTGGTTTTATTTGATGCAGATTATCCTTATCCTAAGGTCTATTCGGACTTTTGCTATCAAAAATCTATCCGGGCCATCCTATCAAGGGTATTGCTTGAGATGGGCGGTTGGATGGCTTAGAAGTATTATAGCATGTATAAAGACATTTTTCCAGAGCCTACTTGAAGCTCTCCTGAAACAATTGTATCAGTCAAACATTTGTAGCCACTATAAAGTTAGTACTATTCAAGAAGCACTTTGCCCTGAATTGCACATTCTACTTTCGAAACATCAATATCACAAAAGTCGCCTGACTGATTATCTGGCCTTAGGATAACACCTGCATCGTCTATACAATAGCGTTTGCACATGATTTCTCCATTAATGCTAAAAATGCCAATATCACCGTTTGACAACACATCCACTTGTTTTACCATTACAACAGAACCATCTACAATGGTAGGTTCCATACTTCTACCGGAAATTTTTACGGCATAATCGGCATTTAGGTTATCTACTTCAATCTTCTCAAAGGGAACATTGGCCTGATCAAAATAAAAACCATCTCCAGCACAAGCGGGCCAATCAAATAGCGGAATTATTTTCTTGCTTTCGGAGGTGGACTGTGTTTCATCAATGACACCAATTTCGTTATCTTTTTGTTCGTTGTCTTGGCCATCAGCTTTTTCAGTGTCAGGTAATTCTTCCTCAATGGCTTTAAAAATTTCTTTGATCCAATCGAAAATATAGCGACCTTTTTTCAATGGATCAGAAGAATTGTCAGCAATTTTGTTTTCAAAATCGATTGCAGTTGATTTGTTGCCGGCATACACACCATTATAAAATTCAAGAGACACAAATTTCAAAGTATTGCCATTAATACGAAAGATACTACTTCCATCTTCTTGTATTATGTAGCTATTTTCAGCCGACGAATAGTCAAAGTACAGCCGTCTTCTCATACCGTTTCCACCTCTTTCGAATTGAATCTAGCCCTCCATCAATATTTTGAGCAACGATATCCAGAATATTGTACTCTGGGCATTCATATTCAAGCGTACCAGATCTAATCTTTAAGCCGCTTTCATCTTTAGATAAGAAGATAAGATTGTCCACATCCAAATTAACGATAAATTGTGGATTATGTGTCACCATGATGACTTGTCTTACTTCTCCCATGTTTTTAAAACGATCCAGCAAATAATCCCTAATTGCCTTTTGTGAAATATTATCTTCTGGCTGATCAATCAAATAAACACCATCATGGTGTGTTTCCGAACAAAGCAAGTCAAAATATATTTTAGAATCTAAGCCCGAAGACATCTCCGCATACTTATCTGTTCCTTGGCTGATAATTGAATACTTCGCAGAGAAATCCTGATCCAATACCTCATTAATTGCAGATTTAAAAAATTGCAGTACTTCTGTGTCGTCATAGCGCAACAGCATATCCTTTAAATCATTTTCCGTTATTGTCTCCCAATCGATTTTTTTCCCTACTTTTAATGTTTTGGATAGAACACTGATGAAATAATCAATGCTTATTTCATCTATATTCAGTTTTGAAATAAATTCATAATCCAATATTTGATTGCTGTGAGGCAAGATTTTTTGAGTTTTTACATTAGGCTTATATACTTGAAGGGCACGTTCATAACGTATAAGCTCTACTATTCTGCTTTTTACATCAGCTGTACGCTCAGTAAAAGATGATTGCTTTTTTTGACGATCACTAACCGTTTTGCGGTGTCTAGTTGAAATTGAAGTCAGGATTTTATGAACAGTTTCTATTCTTGCATTTTCTTTATCAACTGTATCTACCAGATAATCATATCGGCTCTTCATGTTCTGCAAGCGTTTTAAAATAATTGCTAATTCATCCTGATCATCTTTAATTGTAACCATCTGTGAGATCTCATTTACAGCTACAATAATTGCCTCTAATTTTCCGGATATTGCGGTTTCTTTCTCAGATGTTTGTTTAGCACTTCTTGTATTATTCACGAAGGTCATACTTTCTGCTGTACTATCGTCTATGACAATCGGGAATGATAAAAGCTCTTCTAATCGCTTATCCATTTCGAACTTGCGTGACAGGTATTGACACATGCGTTCTGTTTCCGCATTCAAGACACTCCTATAGGGAAGAGGATTTACATCCGGAGGAAAATATTCTTTCAAAAATTCAGAAGCATTTAATTTGTTTTCTTCAAACTTGGAACGAACTTCGCCTTGCATGTCAAAGCAAAAAATATCTTCAGGTTGAAGCTGTTTTTTTATTGATATTCCGTTGTCTTTCAGATATCTTTTATAGCCGTCTTTCACTTTGGCTGGTAATGATTGTGCCTTTTTCTTGTAGCCTGTGAGTGCATGCAACAGCAACGACTTACCAATGGAATTATCTCCAATAATTGCATTTATTCCCTTGGATAATGGTATAGCGAATGTCTCGCCATCATGCTCAAATTTGATTTCCTCAAGTGTTTTTTTGTCAACATTAAAAAAACTATTAACGCATTTCAATCGGTTGTGGTCAGTGATTGCCATAACCAATCCTTTGAAAGTAGGAAGACACTTAGCAAAAGTATAAGGAAACGCATCAGTTAGCAGACTTTCAGGAGTCTCAGAGGGATACAACGACCAATCATGACAATCAGTCCCTGTTACAAAGCGAATATTTTGTTCCATATCTTTCTGGAACAAAAATGTCTTGTTCAGAACCTCGTTTCTTCTATTTTTAAACTCAAACGCTTCAAAATAGTCTGTGTAAACAAATTCCAAAAATCTTTGGTTCCCCAGGCTATTGGCGTCATTCTTTCTGGGATTGCGGCTTGTTAATGTGTTTTTCTGGTGAGCAATTAAAATTGTATTCATGTCAACTTCTCTAAGAAGCGCCAAGAATTCTTCTTCTCTATACGCATCATTGTAATTTGGCCTATTATTTTTCAAAATACTCTCTAATTTTTGAACTTTGACCTCATCCTCATCAGTAAAGATCGTTACAACATGAATAACACTTTCTTTGCCTTCACTTGCGAAGCAAACCGATAACTCAACACCTGGAAGCACCTTTTGTATTGAGTTATCCATAGATTCTGCTGCTTTTAATCCCTGGTACATTTCGTATGAAAAAGTATCATGATCTGTAATGGAGCATAAATTCACTTCATTTTCATTTAATTTTTCAATCAATGTTCCTATATTTTCCAGAGTGTTATTCTTGACTTTCACTCCATCTTTATGCGCTGATGCAGCAGAATGAATATGTAGGTCAATTTTTAGCCCTGTTTTTACAACTTTATCCATAACAACTCTCTAACCCGTCTTTACTCTAATCTATATCTATGAATTTTTTGCGGAACCAACTATTTCCTGGACTCTAAAAACTTGTCACCATTCAAACGAATCATGTGATCCGGCATATCTGCAATCCAAACTTCCGTTTTCCAAGCGAGCGTCTCAGAAAGCTTCTTGAACGTCTTAAAATTCAGAAAAGCTGTAACATATTACGCCGGTGGTCATTTCTTCAATCTCTTTGATGCGTTTCGGTTCCATTGGCCCAACAGATGTTACTGCCTCTATAAAATACAGCACAGCCAGTTCTTTTCCTCTGAGTAGAGGGCCACATCTGGCATCTTATCATGTAATGTAATAGTAAATCCCAGTTTACAAAGCTTGTCCTCGTTCTTTACCAAATCCTTTTCGTTCCTGTCAGAAGCTTTCTAAACAGATTTGCTTATGGGATTTAGCTCGGGGTATCGACATTCTTTCCATTATTCAGATAGTAGAGGCTATCTGATTTTTTTGTTGCCATGGTGTTGCCGCAATATTAGTCAGCTGTCCATCTGGAATCAAAATCTTCCTTATTCATTTCCAAGTTAGCATTCAGCTGATTTAAAACTTGCTTCCCGCCTGGCATCATTTTCAAGGATGCTAGATATTGTTTAATAGCAGTCCTTAGATCCTTCAAAGATGTCTTTGACTTAATCCAGTTCTGTGGCACAAACATCTTACCACTATCCGTTGCTTCAGAGGACGCAGTCTCCAATGCCATATTCAAACAACTACCAGCAGTTTCAACAACTGTGTCCAGTAATCCCCCAGCATTCAATTTCTTCAATACTACAGCTGGACTTGGAACAGAATCATTCATTTTATTGATTTCACAAAAGATTACCGAAATTGCGTACAGCTGGTGGTATGGTGCATAGGATTTCATAGCCAACAGGGTTTCATTTAGCCCCATCGGATTGTCCTTATCCCATTTTGCATATAGTGTACTGAACAGCACATTCAATGCTTGAATATTTTCAGGTGCATACTCGCGGCGGAACAATTGATCAAAATATTTATCAAAAATTTTTGTTTCACCGTAAGAAAGGTTCGGCCGTTGTGAATGCCAAGCTATTAGCTGTTTACCGAGATCGGTTAAGTTTACTACATGGGCTGTGTTATATTTGACACTATCAACTTTTTCTCCTCGCTTGGTCACAAAGTAACCATCAGGATAGAACTGCTCATAGGCTTTTTTCATTGCCAAGACTGCTTTATCATTACTCCGTAAATCACGGGCTTTAACTGCGCTTTGGCTATTTGTAGAAGTACTAATACTATCCGCTCTTTCAGCGTCACTGATTTCATAAAATCGGAACAATATGTATGCATTATCAGCTTTTTTAGCTAACTCGCTACAACTAAATATCGTACTTAGAGACTGACATCCATTAACAACATTCAATTCTTTAACCGACAGTATCCTATTATGAACCGACATCTGAGAACATATTGCCGTAATTCCATTATGTAAGAAGAAAAAATCACCTGCATTGTTCTTAATTGTCCGTGCAATTCCTTTGTTGACTTTGTTGCTCGATCCTAACGATTGCCTCACATTTTTTCGGAACAAGCTCCCATCTTTAATTCCAGGAATTTTGACGCAATCTTTTAGTGGAAGCGCAGCAACCACGGCTTTTGTTCCATCAATCATCAGTTCCATATATTTTCCCTCTTCGAGGTTAAACTCGTGATTGATATATGGCCGATTTCTATTCAAAGCCTCATTGTATTTGAAACGCAATGTTTCATTGTCTACAACAACAAGATTAGCGGACAAAGTTTCGTTATCTGACAGTTTCTTCTGGAAAACTTCAAGATCGCGTTTGGCAGAATCCGTCAGAGCAGATGTCGTAATTAACTCAAAACAAACCTCATAATCATCTTCCAGCGCGGTAGCCATTTCACTGATTTTAACTTGCAAATTATGGTTTGCACCTTCCTGGAGATGTGCTAAATCTTGAATTTGAATCCAAGAAGAAAGAACTTCCCTTAAAGGCTCCGCATCTACAGTATCTCCACCGTAAAACTTACCTTGGATAATATAAATTGTACATGACTGGTTATCGATATAAACAGCATCGATTTGTTTATCGCCGGCTCCATCCGTAATGCAATCTTTTGTTTCAAATGTATCAAGATTATGGATGTTGCGAAGGTACCAAGCTACAAAGCGCTGACCATCGTTTGGAAAATTTTCTTTATAATAATCTTGGCCTAATTCTGTCAAAATTTTATTATACATTATCGAAATTACGCCTCTTTTCTACACCATATGTTATTCCTGGATAAACTCCATAATTTCATCTATGCCGCAATCCAAAGCTACACAAATTTTATATAGGCTCTCCATCGATACAAATTCATTTTTTCTCATCTTTGCTAAGACATTAAAACTAATGCCTGCGGCATCCTTTAAGTCCGAGCGTTTCATCTTTTTGTCGATGAGAATTTTCCAAAGTTTATCATAAGATACCGGCATTGCAACTTCTCCATTCATGTGCGGATAAGTAATTATATCATAAAACACACGATACCTCAAGATTGGCTCACGAAATCATGAGGCTACTTCAAGCCAAATGGCATACTGAATTATATAGCAACTTGTATCAATACGGTTATTTGGATGCCGTTTTTCCGTTGTCTCTTCTGAGCATATTCCACCAGCGCCCGTGCATTGCTGGCAGGGTGCCAGGCATAGGCGATAAGATAGTCTACATGATCTACAACATAGCGATTTGCTCTTACGATTGCAACCTCGCGCGGGACGCTTTCCATCCCCGGTGGATAGAAGGTGCTGTCAAATCCATCCGGCGTTGGGATGGGCCGCTCTGCCGGATGGTATGGTAATAGCAAAGTGAGCTTCACCTCTGGGTAGAAACGCTTTGCTTCTTTGACCGCTGACGCTGCGAGACGGTCAAATCCGCCGTAGTGACCGACGATAAATTCCGTGACGCCATATTCAACAATGTGCTGCTCCACAGCCGCGTACAATGCCGGATAAATCTCTTCTGATGCCTCTCGGTGTCCGATAAAGAAACAGCTTTTTCCTCCCAAATTTCTCCCTCCTTTTTAGTTGTGTTTATCGTTAAAATTATACGATACAAATGATTAAATTACAACGATTTATCAAAGTATAATTTACGAAGAACACAAGCAAAGGAGTGATGCAGGTGAAGGATATTCTCTCGGTTATAACCGCGTATCGAGAGGAGCGGGGCTGGACAGAGTATCAGCTTGCAGAACGCTCCGGTTTGCCGCAATCCACGATCTCCTCATGGTATCGCAAGAACATGGTTCCGACCATTCCATCTCTGGAAAAAATCTGCACAGCCTTTGGTATTACGCTATCTCAACTGTTTGCCGAAGAAGATGCACCTGTTTCATTAACTGAGGCGCAGAAAAAGCTTCTGGAACGCTGGTCAAGGCTAAGTGAAGAACAGCAGGCTGTTGTATTTGCTTTGATTGATAAGATGTAAAAAATCCGTCAGAGGCGCACCCTTTAGAGTGCTGCTTCTGGCGGATTTTCTTTGCCATCAATCTAACGGAGTTTTCTGTGTTACTGCTTTTAGATATAATTCAGGGGCCCCATTCAAAATCAGTTCGGCATAGGCCAGCGGATCGTTATAGATCAGCCAGTCCAGTTCTGACTGCTGGTACATACTGTTTGCCACCTCGTTCTCCACGGCGGTGCAGTTGATGGAGAGTAGCGTTCCGTCATCCATACGCAGC
This sequence comes from Clostridium phoceensis, assembly GCF_001244495.1. NCBI lineage: Bacteria > Bacillati > Bacillota > Clostridia > Eubacteriales > Clostridiaceae > Clostridium > Clostridium phoceensis. The sequence continues at coordinate 1,797,898 of NZ_LN866274.1, forward strand.
TCCACGCAGGCGGTGTCCAGGTTAAACTCACAGGACAAAATCTTTTTCATACTCGTTACCTCCCAATGCTTAAATTTCAATTAGTTTTCCGTAGCGGCCCAAAGGCCGTTTCGGTTGTTTTAGTTACCCGCAAGCAATGCGTGTGGATAGCCACACACACGACGGGCAAGCAATGCGAGTGTTAATACACACTCACATTTCCTGCCGTCTGCTTGTTGAGGGCAATGCCCCCAAGCCCCCTTTTGAACACAGAATTTCATTCTGTGGCTACGCGTTCTGCGAACGCTTTTAAGGGGCGGAACAAATCGTTCCACCCTATTGTTTTTGGGGTGACAGTGAAACAGCGTGGCCCTGGGAAGCTGGGGTGGCAAAATACCACCCCGGTTTTTCCTTTCCGCGACGGTGGCGACGGTCGCAACGGTGCTGGGAGTACCCCTCAAAACACCGTCGCGACCGTTGCGAGCGTCGCGCTTTACCCGATTACTTCAAACGCAGGTGCTTCCACCACCATGTAGGTCAGCCGGATACGCCGCCCGGCGTGCTTGGTTTTGTTCTCGTACTTTACCTGATGTTCTTCCAGCAGGCGGCTGGCGTTCACATTCAGATGCTTGGTAAGCCGGTTCACCGCCATATCCGTGTGAATCGCTTGGGCCAGCTCGGTGGGACTGCCTTCCCATTCCCGGTTGTCAGCAGACACGATCTTCGCTACGGCTTCCAGCACCGGGTCTGGAGGCTGCTTCCAAAGCTCATTCTCTGCGTGGTCAAGATCCCACACCAGGCTCTCTTGGTCTTTGCCCAGATACAGCTGCTGATCCGGCTGATCTCTGCCCACTACCTCCAGAGTCGCCTTGCTATCTGTCCGCTTCTCCTTCTGCATCAGGAGCGCCCCATCCGCACAGCCCAGCAGGCCGGTTGTACCAGAAATCATCTCAAAGCTGTCTCCTGCAGGCTGCTTTCTGGTGTGGTGGACGATCAGGACGCATACGCTATATCGGTCTGCAAATTGTTTCAGCTTGCCGATCACCTCATAGTCGCTGGAGTAGCTGTAACTGTCGCTCACCGACTCCCGGACTTTTTGCAAGGTATCCACGATAATGAGTTTGGTATCGCAGTGTTCCCGAACGAACTTTTCCAGCTGTTCATCCAGGCCGCTGCCGATCATTTTAGCGTTGGTGGCGAAGTGGAGGGAGCTTGTCCCCTCCACTCCGAACATTCGGAACATCCGGCGCTGCAAACGGCTCTCGTCATCTTCCAGAGCAAGATAAAGGACGGTTCCCTGGTGGACTTTGTAGCCCCACAGGTCTTGCCCGGTACTGACATGGTGGGCAATCTGCGCCACCAGGAAGGACTTGCCAATTTTAGGCGCTCCGGCAAGGATGTACGCTCCTGTATAAAGCAGGTTCTCAATCACCGCAGACTTGCCCTCGAACACATCGTCCATCAGCTCATCCAGGGTCACAGTATGCAGGTAAGCCGGGTCGCTCATGCGGCGCATTTTCCGGTAAAGTTCCTCCAAATCTCTTTCCGGGGAATTGCTTTTTTCGTCCGGGTCTGGTATAATGAACTTGGAATTTGTAGAGATTGACTGCCCATCATCTGCGCCAACAGATGAGCCATGGGCGGTCATTTTCTTTTTCTCATCGGTCATAGGCAAAGTCCTCCTGCATTCCGTTCATAATGGTAGCGATCATCTGGATGGTGTCCAGCAGCTCATCGTTCACGCCCTGCTCGGCTTCGATCCGGCGCAGCTCGTCCAGCACAGCGGCCAGCTGGTCCCGCAGGGCCTTATAGACCCTGGGGTTACCCTGGACCACCACATCCCGTTCCAGCAGCCGCCGGATGATGTAGTCCTGCTTGGTCAGGCCGGTGAGCTTCACCAGGGCTTCCAGCTGGAGATCTTCCTCCGCCGACACCCGGAAGGCCACCGTCTTGTTTCTCCAGCGGTTGTGGTTGTCATAGTTCTTCTTGGACATTTTCTTACACTTCTTTCTCGTTTTTCAGTGAATCCAGCTTGTCGGCCATTTCCACCTGACGAGTGGGGAACAGATGGGCATAGCGGTAGGTGATGTCGATGCTCTCGTGCCCCACGCGCTCTGCGATGGCCAGGGCGGTAAAGCCCATGTCAATCAACAAACTGATGTGGCTATGTCTCAAATCGTGTATGCGAATCCTTTTCACCCCTGTTTGCTTGCAGCCACGGTCCATTTCCCGATGGAGATAGCTTTTGCTGATGGGAAACATCCGGCTGTCCGGCTCCACGCCGTAGAGCTGCTTGAGGTAGTCCTGCAACTCGTCACACAGGAACTGGGGCATCTGGATCACCCGGTTGCTCTTGGGCGTTTTGGGCGTGGTAATGACATCCTGCTTGTTGATCCGCTGGTACGACTTGTTGATGGTGAGGGTGCGCTTCTCAAAGTCGAAGTCCGCCGGGGTCAGGGCCAGCAGCTCACCCTCCCGGACACCGCACCAGTACAGAACTTCAAAGGCGTAGAAGGACAGCGGCTTATCCATCATGGCCTCGGAAAACTTGGTGTACTCCTCCCGGGTCCAGAATAGCATTTCTTTCCGTTCTTCTGCCCCCCATGTTTCCCGCCTGCCGGGCCGGGTTGATATTCAGGCCGTAAAACCGGGCAGCGTGGTTGAAAATGGCGCTAAGTTGATTGTGAACCGTCTTAAGGTAGGTTTTGGACAGCGGTTTGCCGTGACAGTCCCGCATTTCCCGGATCTCGTTCTGCCAGCGCATAATGTCCTTGGCTGTGATCTCCGAAAGCTTCCGCTTGGCAAAATAGGGCAGGATCTTCTTTTTGATGATGCTCTCCTTGGTGAGCCAGGTGTTGAGCTTCAACTTGGGCTTAATGTCCCTCTCATAGAGGGCAACGAAGCTCTCGAAGGTCATGTTCACATCGGCCTGCTTTTCCATCAGGAACTCCCGTTCCCATTCCAGCGCCTCTCGCTTGGTGGCAAAGCCCCTTTTGAGCTTCTGCTGGCGCTCACCTTTCCAGTCGGTGTAGCGGAACTGCACATACCAGGTGCCGTTGTCCTTGTTTTTAAACGCTGCCATGATTACTCCCCCTTTCTCGCTGTTTCGGTTCTCGTGCCATAAAACTTCTCGTGGAAGAACTTGCGGTCGATCCGGCCGGAAATCGTGATGCAGCCGGTTTTCGCCAGTTCCTCGTTCATCTGCCGGATGAGCTTATAGGCGTAGGGTACGGACACCCCCAGCTCTTCGGCCACTTCGTCCACGCGCATAAAAATCTGATTTGCCATGGTAAATCCCTTCCTTTCTTTGTTATTGGTGACTGCTGCCTGCAAGTGTTGTGTTTCATAAATGCCTCCTTACTTATGTCCGCCACTTTTTCTCCGTTTCGCAACCAAAAATCTGGCGGGCCATTTGATGCGCTACATTATCTAAGCTTATTCGCTTAGTATTCTTATGATACTATACATATAAGCTTAGTTCAAGCCTTTTAGAAGAAATATTATTAAATAAATTTGCTTAGATTATCTTGACAAGACTAAGCAAATATGCTATGTTTCATATAAGAACAACCATAGATGGGAGCTGGATGTATGGCGATTGGCGAACGGATTCACTTTTTCCGTCTCCTACGGGGGATGACACAGAAATATCTTGGTATGGCGCTGGGCTTCCCGGAGAAGTCTGCCGATGTGCGTCTAGCGCAGTACGAAACAGGATCAAGAACCCCTAAGGCCGATCTGACTGCTGCCCTGGCCCAGGTACTGGATGTCTCTCCCCACGCCCTTTCCGTCCCGGACATAGACTCCTATGTGGGGCTCATGCACACCCTGTTTACCCTGGAGGACAACTACGGTCTGAAGATCACGGAGCAGGATGGTGAGCTTGCCTTGCAGGTGGATTTCCGCAAAAACAAGGACGCCGCCCGGCTGCACGAGATGCTCTGGGCCTGGTGGGAACAGGCAGCCAAACTGGAGGCCGGTGAGATCTCCCAGGAGGAGTACGACCGCTGGCGTTACCACTACCCGGAGTACGACAGCAGCCAGATCCACGCCAAGGTGCCGCAGGAGGGCCTGATCTGACCCTCTCACTTGTAGGCCACGGGAGAGGCAATTTGTTGCGCAAAATCAGAAAATTCAGATAAATGAGAGCAAAATAAAAAAGGTCTAACTGATCAGCAAAAATCAGTTAGACCTTTTACTTATGAATAAAAAGATGAGGATTTTTAGGCTACTCGCAAGCCACCCGATTTTTCTTTTCAAACTCGATAAATCAGGATTTGACGAGTGCTATCAATCTGCTATCAAATGGGGAATTTGAAAATCAAAAAGTCAGTGTTTTCAAGGGTTTTCGGCCCCTCATATCCACTTTTTGCTTATTCCCACTCAATCGTTCCAGAGGGCTTCGGTGTCAGGTCATAGAGCACACGGTTGACTCCCTTGACCTCGGAGGTGATGCGGGCGGTGATCTTTTGTAGCAGGGCAAAGGGCACATCCTCTACCGTGGCAGTCATGGCGTCCACGGTATTCACCGCACGGAGGATCACAGGCCAGTCAAAGGTGCGCACGCCGTCCCGTACGCCCACGGACTTGAAATCAGGCACCACGGTGAAGTACTGCCAGACCCTTCCCTGGAGCCCGGCGGCAGCAAACTCCTCCCGTAGGATGGCGTCGGATTCCCGAACGGCCTCCAGGCGGTCACGGGTGATGGCGCCCAGACAGCGCACGCCCAGACCCGGTCCGGGGAAGGGCTGGCGGTACACCATGGAATCGGGCAGGCCCAGAGCCTTGCCACAGGCCCGGACCTCATCCTTGAAGAGCATCTTCAGAGGCTCCACCAGCTCGAATTTCAGATCCTCCGGCAGGCCGCCTACGTTGTGGTGGCTCTTGACCGCCTTGACGGTCTTGGTGCCGGACTCGATAATGTCGGGGTAGATGGTGCCCTGGGCCAGGAATTCGATGCCCTCCAGCTTACGGGCCTCCTCCTCAAACACTCGGATGAATTCCGCGCCGATGATCTTGCGTTTCTGCTCAGGATCAGCTGCGCCGGCCAGTTTATCCAGGAAGCGATCCACTGCGTCCACATAGATCAGGTTGGCGTCCATCTGATGGCGGAACACCTCCACCACCTGCTCTGGCTCGCCCTTGCGCAGCAGCCCGTGGTTGACGTGAACACAGGTGAGCTGTTTGCCGATGGCGCGAATCAAAAGGGCAGCCACTACGGAGGAGTCCACACCGCCGGAGAGGGCCAGCAGGACCTTCCGGTCTCCGACTTGCTGCCGGATCAGCTCCACCTGGTCGGCAATGAAGTTCTCCATATTCCAATTGGGCTGGGCGCCGCACACACCGAACACGAAATTGGAGAGGGCCTGCTTGCGTTCCTCCTCATCGCTGGGCCAGGGCTGATCACCCTTGTGGTCGGCCAGAAGGACGGGGACATCGTGGTTGTAGATCTCCTTGGCGGCGTCGATCTCAACACCGTCCACCACCCGGTTGGGGCCGCCGTTTAGGATGATCCCCTTCACGTTGGGGAGGGCCTTGACCTCCTCCAGTGTGATATCGTGGGGGTGGATTTCGCTGTAAACGCCTAGAGCGCGGATCTCACGGGCCAGACGGGGGTTTTCCTCGCTGCCAAGATCGAGAATAAGGATCATGTCCTGTTTCATTTTGGTACCTCCACTTCTTGTTGAATGATGCCTCTATCCTACCACAACAGACGCCGGGCCATCAATAGAAAAATAGAAAAAAGGCGGATCTTGCGGGAGAGGAGAAAAGCGGGGGAAGGGCGGCTCAGCGCCGGAGAGCAAAGACGCCAGAACGGGTGGGGTAGAACCGGGGAGACTCAGTCGGACGTGTGACGTGTGTTGTATCTGGCCTGTGTATCCCGGCTCTAAGAAATATTTTGCAATAAAATTGGCGGAAGCCCTTGACAAAGGTAAGTGCGTCTGCTAAAATAACTTCTGCCCTGTGAGGCACAATATGGGGGTATAGCTCAGCTGGGAGAGCGCTTGAATGGCATTCAAGAGGTCAGCGGTTCGATCCCGCTTATCTCCACCAAAGAGAAAGACCCACACAGTTTAACTGTGTGGGTCTTTTATTTTTTGAGAAAAAGAGGACGGCATCTAGAATCTTATAGTGCTGGGGGACAGGGGAGGCGGACGGTGAAGGTGCTGCCCTGATCCACCACGCTATCCACCCGGACCTGGCCGCCGCACAGCTCCAAGATCCGGTAAACAATAGACAGCCCCAGCCCCAGGCCTCTCCCGCTGCCGCTGGAGCGGCTGCCTTGGTAGTATTTATCAAAGACATGGGAGCGGACCTCTTCCGGCATGCCGATGCCCGTATCAGCGACCGAGATCTCCAGCTCTTCCGGGCGGACCTGGAGTGTCACAGTGATCTCGCCCCCTTCCGGGGTGTATTTTACGGCGTTATCGAGCAGGTTGATCCACACATGGCGCATCAGCTCCTCGTTGCCTACGAACTCCGCCGGCTCCAGGCTGGCGGTAAAGGAGATCTGCTTTTTCTCCCAGGAGGGGGAGAGGAGGATGGCGCACCGCTTGATCTGTTCGTCCAGGGGGTAGGGGCGCTTCTCAGCAATAAACTGCTGGGACTCCAGCCGGGTGAGGAGCAGGGTGCTGTTGGCCAGGTCGGCCAGGTGGGAGGACTCATCCAGAATGATCTGGAGATACTGTTCACGCTCCTCCGGGGTGGTGTCCGGCTCCCGCAGGAGCTCCGCAAAGCCTTTGATAGCGGTGATAGGGGTCTTGAATTCGTGGGAGAAGTGGTTGATGAAGTCGGAGCGCAGGGTCTGGATGCTCTGCAGCTCTTTGGACATCTTGTTGAAATCCTCATAGGCAGGCTGGAGGGGGCCGCCCTCCTCCGGCTCCAGATACTGGGAAAAATCCCCGTCTGCCACTGCCTTTAAGCCCCGGGTCAGGCCGGACACCATTCGGTTGAATTGGCGGCTGAACAGCGTGGCGGTGATCCCCACCACCAGCCCCATCACCGCGAGAATTCCGAGCACCGAGACCGTGGATGCCCGGAGCCAGTGGAACCGGTCCAGAATGTGGAGCATCGCAAAGGGGGCCACTGTCACCAGTGTGACCACAACGGACTCGATGGACAGCCAGAAGGCCAGCGTGCGGTTCCGCCACGGACGTCGCTTTTTCATGGCTGCCCCTCCTTTGTGATCTCCGCCTTATATCCCAGGCCCTTGATAGTGACGATGCGAAACTCGGGAATGTCCCGCAGCTTGTTGCGCAGGCGGCTGATGTGGGTCTTCACGGTATCCTCCCCACTCTCCGAGTCATAGCCCCAGACCCCGTCCAGCAGCTGGTTTCGGGTGAAGATCTGTCCCGGATAAGACAGAAGCTTATAGAGCAGCTCGAACTCCTTTTTGGGCAGCTCCATAGCCGCCCCCTCCCGGGTGACGGTGTATGTCCCTGAGTCCAGCACTGTCCGCCCCACCACGATCCGATGCTCGCTGGCGATGTGCGCCCGGCGCAGCAACGCATCCAGCCGCCAGATCAGCTCCTCGTAGTTCACCGGCTTGGTCATATAATCGTCCACGCCGGAGGAAAATCCCTCACGCTTGTCCTCGAAAGACTGTTTGGCGGTGAGCAGGAGGACCGGGATCTGGTCCCCCCGCTCCCGCAGGGTCTTTACCAGCGTATAGCCGTCCATTCGAGGCATCATCACATCAGCAATGATTAAGTCCACTGGCTGCCGTTCCAGCACGTCCAGGGCCTCCACCCCATCCTGGACGCTGATGATGGCATACCGGTGCTTCAGCTTGGCGGTGGTGAGCAGGCGCATAGAGGTATCGTCTTCCACCAGCAGAATGGTCGCCATTGCCGTCTCCCTTCCCCGGCCTTGGTTTGGGAAGACCCCTCTGGGCAGTTCTCCCGCGCCGGAGTTATTTTTGATAGTTCCACAACAAAAATCAACGAAAGAACAACAGCCTAGTATCTCATCCATGGGATATAGGGTGTCACAGACATTATATCGTCCCAGGGGCTGTCCGTCAAAGGGAGAGCCCGCCTCTGGAAGACCAGCATAGCCCCTTCGGGTAAACTAGACGTAAACTCCCTGTCGCTCTTTGTGGGTTTTTCTAAAAAATGTGGGGCAGAGAGGGGGATTTCCGGCGTTTTCTTCCTGCCGCCCGGGCGGCCCAGTTTACAATGAGTTTACCTGAGCGTGCTATGCTACCGCCGTTAGAAAATCTGCACGAACGCGCAGCGACGATGGAGGCACAACCATGAGACAAAGAATTTCTCTGCTGCTGGCTGTATTGATTCTAGCCGGTACGCTGAGCCTTCCCACCCTGGCCGCAGAGCCGGGGGAGGACAACGCACGGGAGACCGGGGCCCAGAATGGGGGAGTCCAGCAGGTCCCTGCTGACCCGGAGGAGACCCAGGATCCCCGGCCCGACCCGGAGGGGACAGTGACCTGGGCCAACCTGGACAGCCGCATCCGGGAGGGGAGCCTGAGCGCCCTGATCCTGGTGGAGAACATCGGCGGCATCGAGGGCATCGACTATGACCTGATGTATGATGATTTGCGCCGACAGATCAACGACATCGCCGATCTGCAGTGGATGATGGTCCTGATGGGCAACAGCATGGGTGCTGACGCCCTGGACCAGACCTATGACGCTCTGCGGGAGACCTTTGACGCGATCAAGGACGGAGAGCTGCAGGCGGACAACGCCGATGTGGTGTGGCAGCTGGAGGACACGGTGAACCAGGTGGTCTCCGGGGGCGAGACGCTGTACATCACCCTTCTGGGCCTGGAGCAGCAGGCCGCCGACGGACAGCGGGGCCTGGCCGCCCTGGACCGGAGCTTGGAGGAGCTGCGCCTGCGGCAGACGCTGGGCCAGGTGTCCCAGCAGACGGTGGCTCAGCTGGAGCAGACCCGGGTGGAGACCGTCAGCCAGCTGAACAGCCTGGACGCCACCATCCGGGAGCTGAAGGTCCAGCTCCAGAATCTCATCGGTGAGGCCCCCACCGGAGAGCTGGAACTGGGCGCTCTGCCTACCCGGTCGGAGACAGTGTGGGAGGTCCCCGACTATGAGGCCGGCCTGGAGGCCGCCAAGGCGGCCAGCTGGACCCTGCGCAGTGCCCAGAAGGCGCTGGAGGATGCGGAGGAGGATTGGAAGGACGCCCGCTCCGACTACCGCTCCTCCCGCAAGCAGTACCTGCTCCAGCAGGCGGAGCATACCTGGAACGCCGCTCAGCTCACCTACCAGTCCACAGTCCAGAACTTCGAGACCAGCTTCAAAAGCCTGTATGACTCCCTGGCCAACTATGAGCAGCTGTATGCCAGTGCCCAGTCCGCTCTGGTTTGGCAGCAGTCCCAGCTGGACACCGTCCAGACCCGCTATGACCTGGGGCTGACCACCTGCTCCGCGGTGCTGGATGCCCAGGACGAAGTGGCATCTGCCCAATCTGCCCTGGACAGCGCCTGGAGGGACCTGTTCTCCGCCTGCAACAGCTATCGCTGGGCGGTGGAGTACGGCCTGCTCCCGGCCCAGGGAGCATAAACAGAGACACTCAGGGCGGCCCCTGCCGGCTGCCCGCAGTTTGAAGGGAAGAAAGGATGGAACACAACTCCATGGATCGCAAACTTTCCGTTTTATTGTGCGGTGCCCTGACCCTCGCCTTGGCTGGCTGCCAGGCGCCGGTGGAGGAGCCCCTGCTGGACCCCACCGTAACGGTGGAGACCACCGCCGTCCAGGCCGGGGACCTGAGCACCCAGAGCACATACATCGGCACCATCTCCGCAGAGGGTACTGCCAGCGTGGTATCCATGATCTCCGGCAATGTGGAGCAAGTGGCCGTTGCCGTAGGGGACACCGTCTCTGCCGGGGACCTGCTGTGCCGCTTTGATGACGAGAGCGCCCGCCTGAGCCTGCAAAATGCCCAGGCCGCGGCCAACAGTGCCCAGGAGAGCTATAACAGCGCGGTGTCCAACTACGGCGGCACGGACCTGCCCCTGCTGCAGGAGCAGCTGCGCCTGGCCCAGGACAACTATGACGACACTCTGGCCCTGCTGGAGATCGGCGCTGCCTCCCAGGTGGAAGTGGACCAGGCCCACCAGACCCTCCTGTCTGCCCAGGCTGGCCTGGAGGCGGCCCAGGCATCCCTGAACTCTGCCCGGGCGGGCATCCAGTCCGCCCAGGTGGGGGTGGATTCCGCCCAGTACCAGCTCTCCCTCTACAACCTCACTGCCCCCATCAACGGCGTGGTGGAGGCGGTGAACGTCACCCAGAACAACTTCGCCGCCTCCGGTCAGGTGGCCTTCGTCATCTCCAATGGAAACAACAAAACGGTCACCTTCTATGTCACCGACTCTGTGCGCCAGACCCTTACTCCTGGCCAGGCGGTCACCGTCACCTATAACGGCCAGTCCTATGAGGGGGCGGTCACCGAGATCGGCGGCGTGGTGGACGCCCAAGTGGGCCAGTTCAGGGTAAAGGCTATTATCGACGGAGCCCAGGACCTGCCCGACGGGCTGGCGGTGGAGCTGACCACCACCGCCCACCAGGTCACCGGGGCAGTGCTCATCCCCAGCGACGCTATGTTTTTTGAAAGCGGCGTCTCCTATGTGTATGTGGTCCAGGACGGCAAAGCGGTGCGCTCCGACGTGACCATCGGCCTGTACACCGCTGACACCATCGCCGTAACCAGCGGCTTGACCCTGGGGGACGAGGTCATCACCACTTGGTCCTCCAGCCTGCGGGACGGGGTCTCCGTGCAGACCGCCGCCCAGACGGAGGACAGCGAGAGCGCCCAGGCCGATCCGGCGGCATCCGGCCCAGAGGCGGAGGGATAACGTGGCATGAAGTTCATTCAATTAGTCCTGCGGCGCCCCATGTCTATCATCACCCTCATCCTGGGCGTGGTGGTGTTCGGCTCCGCTTCCCTCACCGGGATGCCCCTGGAGTATATGCCGGACATGGAGATGCCCATGGAGCTGGTGATGATCACCTGGCCGGGGGCAGATGCGGACAGCGTGGACCGGCTGCTAACCCAGCCAATGGAGGACGAGTGTGAGTCCCTGTCCGATCTGGACTCCATCAACTCCTACTCCTCGGAAAACTACACCATGCTCCAGCTGACCTATCAATACGGCACGGACATGGACGACGCCTACTCTGATCTGAAGAGCGCCATCGATAACCTGATGCCCTCCCTCCCTGACGAGTGCGGCGACCCCATCATCATGGAGATCAGCGCCGACGCCCTGGGAACCATGATGATCTCCGCCACTGCCCCCGCGGGCATCGACGTGGCGGACTATCTGGACAACGAGGTGGTCCCCGCCCTGGAGAATATCGGCGGCGTGGCCCGGGTAGAGCTGTCCGGCGCCCGGGATGAGTACCTGCGCATCGTGCTGGACGAGGCGGCCATGCGGCAGTATGGACTGTCCATTTCCACCGTGGGCTCTGCCATCGCGGCGGCCGACTTCGACATGCCGGTGGGCAGCGTGTCCCTGGGCTCCCAGGACATCGCCCTGGGCGTGTACGGCAACGTGGAGGTCAACCCCAACTTCCGGGATCTGCCCATCCAGACCCCTTCCGGCCACACGGTAATGCTGGAGGATATCTGTACCTTCTTCAACCTGTATAAGGAGGATGCGGACACCGTCAGCCGCTACAACGGCCAGGAGAGCGTCATGCTCACTGTCACCAAGCAGGATTCCGCCGCCACTATGGAGGTGTGCAATGCGGTCCAGGACGTGCTGGACCAGTACAGCGTGGACGGTGTGGGCTTTGAGACCATTTACAGCGAGGGCGACAGTATCCTGGAGACCCTGGGCGAGGTGCTCAATACCCTCATCACCGGCGTCATCCTAACCATGATCGTGCTGTTCGTCTTCTTCGGCGACCTGCGGGCCAGCCTGATCGTGGGCATCAGCATGCCTCTGTCCATCCTGCTGGCAGTGATCCTGCTGAACTTTGCCGGCTTCAACATCGACCTGATGACCGGCTCGGCCCTCATCATCGCCATCGGCATGATCGTGGATAACTCCATTGTGGTGCTGGAGAGCTGCATGCGCTGCAAGGAAGAGGGAATGGATTTCCGGGAGGCTGCCGCCACCGGCACGGCCACCATGCTCATGTCCATCCTGGCGGGCACCCTCACCACCGTGGTGGTGTACATCCCCATGGCCATGGCCGACGGCCTGGTGGGCATGATGACCGGCCCCCTGAGCTGGACCATCCTGCTGACCCTGCTGTGCTCCTTCCTGTGCGCTGTGGTGGTGGTCCCACTGGCCTTCCTCTGGCTCAAGCCCCGGACCAAGGATCAGCTTATTACCAACCGCATCCTGGGCCGGTTCAAGGGCTTCTACCGCCGGACCCTGCCCCGGCTGCTGCGCCACCCCGGGCGGGTGGTGCTGGTGGGCGGCGCCTGCTTCCTGGCCGCCATCCTGCTGATGACCCAGATGGAATTTGTGATGATGGCCAGCAACTATGACGGCAGCATCACTGTGGACGTAGCTTTCCGCTCGGGCACCAAGGTGGAGGTGATGAACCAGCGCATTCAGACCCTGGAGGACGCCCTCCTCTCCGACGAGAACTTCGAGAGCGTGACCCTGGACCTGTCCGGGAATACCGCCTCCTTCACCGCCTACTCCGTAGATAACTGTGACCGCTCCAGCGAGGCGGCGGTGGAGGAGTACACCGCCCGCTTCGGCAGCGTGCCGGATATGGATGTGTCTGTCTCCCCCAGCGGCGCCATGGACATGAGCGCCCTGATGAGCAGCAACAGCAAGGACGTGGTCCTGCTGGGCAGCGACCTGGATACCCTTCAGACCGCAGCGGAGCAGGTGGAGGAGGCCATGACACAGGTCCCCGGCGTTATCCGCATCGAGAACCCCTTCCGCTCCAGCCAGTCCAAGGGCCGCATCGTCATCAATTCCCAGAAGGCCATGGCCCTGGGCACCTCTGAGTCAGCGGTGGCCATGCAGATCTACTATTTGCTGGAGGGCATGAATGCCACATCGGTGGACTACGGCGACACGGAGTATGATGTGGTCCTGGAGTACCCCGAGGGCAAGTACGACGATATCTCCGCCCTGCTGGACTACCCCATCACCACCCAGACTGGCCAGCAGGTGGCCCTGCGGGACATCTCCACCGTAGAGTACATCACTACTCTGCCCATCATCACCCGGCAGGAGGGACAGTACAGCGTCACCCTTACGGCCACCACCACCGATTCCGCCAAGTACAGCGCCCCAAAAGAGATCGACGCCCGGACGGCCCAGCTCGACCTGCCCCAGGGGGTGTCCTTCGGCGTGGGCATGATGGATGAGAGCACCGCAGAGGGCCTGGAGAGCATGGCGACCGCCATCGCCGCGGGCATCTTCCTGGTGTTCCTGGTCATGGCCATCCAGTTCGACTCCCCCCGGCTGTCCATCATGGTGATGATGTGTATTCCGCTGAGCCTTATTGGCTCCATCGGCCTGGTGTTCCTCAACGGGCGGCCCATGAGCATCGTGGGCCTGATGGGCTTCCTGATGCTGGTGGGCATCGCGGTGAACAACGGCATCTATCTGGTGGACGGCACCAACCAGCTGCGGCAGACCATGCCTCTAGGGGATGCACTGGTGGAGGCGGGCACCACCCGCCTGCGCCCGATCCTGATGACCACCCTGACCACCATCATCTCCATGGTGCCTATGATTTTTTCCAATGACAGCGGCATGAGCATGATGAAGGACATGGCCTACGTCATGGTGGGCGGCCTTATCGCCTCCACCCTCCTGGCCATGTTCCTGATGCCCGCCTTCTATCTGCTGATCCGGCGGGAGAACCTGGACGGCACCAAAAAGGGCCGCCGCAAAAAGCAGCAGCCCGAACCTGTGGAGGCCGGAAACACCCAGTCCTGACCGCCCCCAATAGAGACAAGACAGGAGCGCCCCGGCGGGGCGCTCCTGTCTTGTCTTTCCCACTGTGGACAGCTTGCCTTTTTCCGAGGGGGAGAGCTCCGGGGGAGATCCATGTGTGATGGAAGCCTGTACCATGTTTTACTATGAACGGGAAAGGTATATGCCGTCGGCAGTGGGGCTTAAATATGTAGGCGCGGCTTATATTGTCTGCCTCGATATCCATGCGGACTTGCGCAAGCCGGGAGAGACGGAGGACAGGCAGATGTCCTTTTGGGAGGACTCCCTGATGAGATTTGTTAATGTAAAGATTATCTTTTCGCGATCATGGTCTACACGGGCTATATCCTGCCCTGTGATAAGGACCTCAACGCCGTGCCGATCCACGTGGTCATACTGACAGCCATCGGTGCGGCGGGGACCCTTACCTGGGCTGCGGCGGGCGGCGCTTTCCAAAAGTCCCTGACCAAATATTGCCGCCCCATCAATATTGCTATAGGGCTGGTGTTGCTGTGGTGCGCCATGCCGCTGTCGTTTGACACAGGAGTGGGGGGCTGGCGGGCTGGTGTAAAATATTGCAGATAGTAGTGATAAAAGCCGTCATGGACATGCCTTGCCTTTTCGGGCGCTGTGCGCATCTCTTTGGCGATTACGGCATAGGTCGCTCTTTCGGTCTCCTATATTTCATGATGCGGGAGATGATTGAAAACCCACGACTTACTTTTTTACCGGAGACCACTTTGGGCAGCCCGGCTGTTGGGGCAGTTCATGGAGGCGGACGTGGTTTTGGCTGTTTTACATATAGATTTTACAAAGAAATCATTATAAAATACAACTGTTAAAAAGCAGGGGTGCCGGGGCTGGGGTCCTGCACGGCAGGATCAAGACGCCGGACAGGCGGAGTGCGGAGAAGCGCGGCCATAGGAGGCGGGAGATGGTGAAAGGGGAAGTCCATAATTTTTCCAGAGGGAGCATCCCCCGCAATATCATGTCCCTGGCTCTGCCCATGACCGCCGCGCAGCTGATCAACGTACTGTACAGCGTGGTGGACCGGGTCTACCTGGGGCGTCTGCCTGGGCATCTGGCCCTGACCGGGCTGGGACTGACGATCCCAATCGTATCCATCATCATGGGATTTGCCAACCTGTGCGGAACTGGAGGCGCGCCGCTGTGTTCCATCAAACGGGGACAGGGAGACAATGAGGAGGCGGAGCGGGTGCTGGGCAACGCCTTCACCCTGCTGCTGATCTTTGGGGCTGCGGTCACTGCCGTCTTTCTATGGTTCAAGCAGCCGTTGCTCTACCTGTTCGGCGCAAGCGACGCCACCTATCCCTATGCCGACGCGTATATGACCATCTATCTTCTGGGAACGATCTTTGTGATGATCGGCCTGGGGATGAATCCCTTCATCACGGCCCAGGGGTTTGGCGGGGTGGGTATGATGACGGTGGGGCTGGGAGCCTTGGTAAACATCGTGCTGGACCCCATTTTTATTTTTGGGATGGGGATGGGGGTGCGGGGCGCGGCCCTGGCGACTGTGATCGCCCAGGGGTGCTCCGCCCTGTGGGTGCTGCGCTTCCTTACCGGGCAGCGGGCTATTCTGCGGCTGAGGGTGCGGAATATGGCGCTGTGTGCCCCACGGGTAAGATCCATCGTGACCCTGGGCCTGTCTGGCTTCTTTATGAACTTGACCAACAGCTTGGTCCAGGTGGTGTGCAACGCCACCCTTCAGGCCTATGGCGGGGACCTGTACGTGGGGGTGATGACCATCATCAACTCGCTGCGGGAGGTGTTTTTCATGCCGGTGCAGGGCCTGAGCAATGGTGCCCAGCCGGTGACGGGGTACAACTACGGCGCCGGACAGTACAGCCGGGTCCGCCGCTCCATCCGCTTCAGTGTGGCGGTGACCGTGGCGTATGCCGCCGCCTTCTGGGCCGTGGCCATGCTGTTTCCCGGCATGCTGATCCGGGTGTTCAACAATGAACCAGAGGTGGTGGAGGCCGGTATCCCTGCGCTGCGCATCTATTTCTGCCTGTTTATCCCCATGTCCCTTCAGATGGCAGGTCAGGGCGTCTTTGTGGGGCTGGGGCGCTCCAAGCAGGCTATCTTCTTCTCCCTGCTGCGCAAAGCGGTAATCAACGCGCCGCTCACTGTCATTCTCCCCATTTGGATGGGGACGACCGGCGTCTTCACAGCGGAGGCCGTCTCCCAGCTGATCGGCGGCCTAGCCTGTATCCTCACCATGTATTTCACCGTCTACCGCCCGCTGGGCAGCCTGCCGGACCAGCCCCTGGAGCGCGTGTGACACGATCGGAGCATAGGAAATGCAAAAGCGGACTGCACTAGCAGTCCGCTTTTGTGTTTGTAGTTCCAAAGCATCCGGCTTAGCCGAAGGTTTTGGCTTGTGGAAGATCAGTTTCCCAAAGTATCGCTATAAGAATGCACATTGTCTGGGAGCCGGAACTGTCCAACAAGATCGTCAAGGAGCTGCGCCTGGGAGGACAACTCCTCACTGGCGGCAGCGGACTGCTCACTGGTGGCAGAATTGGTCTGAACGACCGCGGAAATCTGATCCAATCCCACAGTAACCTGTGCGATTGCCGCTGAAATGGTATCCACCATTTCAGCTACCCTGACCATATCGTCTACAGCCAAACCGGCAAGATCTGTTGTCTTTTGGAGCGAATCCGTTACATTTGTCACAATGGCGTTTCCATTTTGCACCGACTCAACAGAACTCTCGATCAGTTCTTTCGTGGCCTTAGCCGCTTGGTCGGATTTAAAGGCCAAATTGCGTACTTCGTCAGCAACGACCGCAAAGCCCTTTCCAGCTGTCCCGGCTCTCGCTGCTTCCACAGCGGCATTGAGGGCCAGAATATTGGTCTGGAAAGCAATGTCCTCAATGGTAGTAATGATATTCCCGATTTTTTTAGAGAACTCTGTGATCTCTGCCATGGCAGTCGTCATTTGGAGCATCATTTCGTTGCTCTGCATGACCTGTCCACCGGCCTCCTCGGCCCGGGAGCGGGACTGTCTCGATACATCCGCTGTTTCGTCCACATTCTGAGAAATGTCATGTACGGTAGCTGCCAGTTCCTGTACAGAACTGGCCTGTTCGGTCGCACCCTGAGCCAGTGCCTGGGCGCCGTCCGATACCTGGGAAGAGCCGGCAGCGATCTGGGCGGAACTTGTGTGGATTTGGGAGAGCACATCGCTCAGCTTGTTCTTGATGCGGCGCATGGAGACCAGCAAGGGGGCAAAGTCTCCAATATACAGCTCCGGAACCCGGGAATCGACTACAAAATTCCCCTCTCCCATCTGGCTGAGCAGATAGTCAATATCCTTCAAAATGGTACTTAAGGCGGTGACAATAATTTTGGTGGAGGATACCAATTCGCCCACCTCATCGTTGCGGTCAAAGTCGGGTACGGGAGCCTCCAGATTTCCTTGGGACAGCAGATGGAGGCGGTCCGAACAGGCCTTGATGGGGCCGCCAATGCCAACTGCCAACCGCAGAGCAACCAAGGACGCGACAATGACAGCCGCGATAAGCAGAACAAGGGTGATAATGATCCCCAGGATGGCTGTGCCAGTAAAATCGGAGGTTGGGGCATTGATAGCAATGCTCCAGCCGTTGGTCTCAGGGACGGGAGCATACGCAGTAAACTTTGTCTCTCCGCCATAGCTGTACTGGCTGAACCCGGTGCCTCCAGCAATCATATCCGTCTCGATCGCGGCCAAATCGGCCAGAGATTTATCGCCTTTTGCATCTTGAATGGTATTTTCCTGATTGCGGACGCTTTCCAGATTGCGGTGGGCAATGGTGTTGCCGGTGGCATCCAGCATATAAGCTGTTCCGCCTTCACTTATCTGGAGGTTGCTGACAATCTCGTTAAGGAATGTTTCCTGGGGCACAAAGTAGACCACGCCAGCTACCCGGCCCCCCACTTGTCCATCCTGCCAGACTGGAGCGGAAATAATGATCGTCATCTCACCGGTAACAGAGGAGATCAATGGCTCGGAGACATAAGTGTTCCCCTGCATTGCGGCTTTGAAATAGGCCCGGTCGCTGTAATTTGACCCGTCGATCAGGCTGCGGCCCTGGGTATTCAGTAGGTTATAACGCTGAAAACCATAGGTATCTACCTTTTGCTGGAGCAGATCCTGCTTTTCTGCCAGGGTGATCTCCGGGTTGGAGAGGCGTGCAGTACTTCCCGTTTCTCCCACGATGTTCCGATATGCCTGGAGTTCATACGACACCCGGTCAGCAGCCACAACAGCCATTTCTTTCATGCTGGCCTCCAGCGTCGACTGTGTACCCCTATAGCTCAGGATACAGGAGGCGCCGCCGACCAGGATCAGGGAAATTGCCAATGTTAGGACCATGGACACCAGTATTTTTGCCTTAATGCTCCTCATTGTTTCTTCCTCCACACGTTCTCTCTGTATTAACGTCCTAATAGTGAGTATCCATTTAAGTTATCGGCATAATTCGGCATAAGATAATAGCTGAGACACATGGCTATAGGCTTCGAGAGATAATATTTTACGGACAGGTGCTTCTGCGGCAACTACTTGTTGGGGGCCCAGAGAAAGCTGCGGCTGTATAGAACGAAAATTTATTCTATATATTTATATATTTTTAGCCGAAAAAGCAAGGGGGGCGAATAAAGCTTGACATCAGCGCATTAGTCAGTTAAAATTTTCTATTATGTGTGTAAACAGAGAGGAGAGAGAACCATGAGCTATATTATCGCGATCGGTGCATACCTGTTTCTGCTGATGATCTATGGCTTAGCCATTATAGAAATACATTCTGGTGCTACCTATGTCGGGATTTAAATTTTTTGCAATTGTAATATCTGTGAGATCTTTATATTGTTTTATTCTTGCGTTGGATGAATATAAGAGAACAAAAGTATCTCTTCCAGAGGTCATACTACTCTTTATAGAAGCGTTGCTGCTTCCAATTATTTGGCTTTTCCAGATTAGTTTATTGTGGTGGTATATTGGTTTCCTGATATTAACAATATGCAAAGTTCTATATTATTTAAGAAAAAATAGGTGATTCCTGATAAAGAACATGCTGACCAAGAAAATGGTTAGCATGTTCTATTTTAAACATTTTGAGACTGTACTCTATGACTAAATTAAATCTACGACCATGCGAATAATTTATGCATTATATGAAATGTACTTACACAGAAAAGACGGGATGGGGGCGAATAAAGCTTGACATCAGCGCATTAGTCAGTTAAAATTTTCTATTATGTGTGTGAACAGAGAGGAGAGAGAACCATGAGCTATATTATCGCAATCGGTGCATACCTGTTTCTGCTGATGATCTATGGCTTGGTCATTGCGCACAAGAAAGTGAAAACTGCAGACGACATGGTCACAGGCGGCCACCGGATACCCTTCATCATCCTGGTGGGAAGTCTGCTGGCTACCTGGTGCGGCGGAGGCGGCATCACCGGAAATGCCAGCATCATTTACAACGGCGGCCCGTGGGTGGGCGCCATCACCTTTGCCGCGCCCCCTATCGGCATTATCCTGCTGTATTTCATCGCGGGCAAGGTCCGCAAGTCCAATAAGGTCACGGTCCCGGAGATCATGGGCGCCCGTTACGGCCAAAGCGCCAGCATCATTTCCGCGGTGTGCGTCATGCTGGCCTATGTGGGCGTATTGGCCACTCAGCTGAAGGCGGCGGCCGACATTCTGGTCCTGCTGTGCAGCTCCAGCGGTGTGGAGATCTCCCGTGGGCTGGCACTTGTCATCTGCACCACGATTATTGTGGTCATCACAGTGGGCGGAGGACTGGTATCCGTGGCATACTCCGACGCGATCAGTGCGCTGATCATGATCGGCGGATTCTTCATTGCCATCCCCATCCTGATCAGTGTGGCAAACGCGCAGGGTGCTGTGCTGCCCCCGGAGAAGACCACTCTCACCGGCGGCATGTCCGGTTGGGAACTGCTGGGCTATTTCCTGCCCTCCCTGGCCCTGATGCTGGGCGACCAGAACATGCTGCAGCGCTTTGCCTCTGCCAAAAACAGCACAGAGGCCAAAAAGTCCAACATCGGCATGTTCATTGGCGAGATCCTGGTCATCGTCAGCATCATCGCAGTGGTGACCCAGGCGGCCCGCCTGTATCCCACGCTGGACACGCCCTCCAACGTGATCTTCCAGGTATCCGTGGACTATCTGCCGATGGCCTTCGGTGCGCTGATCATGTGTGCCTGCATGGCGTTTATCGTCACCACGGCGGACAGCTATCTGCTCTCCTCCGCCACCAACCTGACCAATGACATCTATGTCAAATATATCCGCAAGGACGCTACGGACAAGCAGAAGATGCTGGTGCTGCGGGGGACCATCGTGGTATTCAGTGTCATCGCGGTGGCCCTGACCCTCTATTTCCCCACCGTGCTCTCTCTGCAGATGACCGCCTACACCATGTACGGCGCGGCCATCACGCCGGCTATCCTGTTCGCGCTGTTCTCCAAGAAGGTGACCCCGGCTGCCGGTATTGCCGGCATCCTGGTGGGCGGTCTGGCAACGATCGTCTGGACGCTGATGGGAACGCCCTATGGGATACAGTGTGCCATCGTAGCGGTGCCTGCCTCCGTCATTGCCATCCTGGTCGTGTCCGCTGTGACACCGAAAGGGGAAGCCGCCCGTTCCCTGGATGCGCTCTATCAGGAGAAGTGATCGTAAAGCGGGGCAGAAGAGATCCTTCTGCCCCGCTTTTTTCAATAGGATCAAAATCAGGAAAGGAAGTGCTCTGTCATTATGGAGGACCCGAGAATTCGCAAGTTTGCTCAATTTCTGATCCGGAGCGCGGTGGAGCTGCAAAAGGGGGAGAAGATCCTTATTGAGCTCCACGGCAGCGAGACTGGACTGATGAAGGCGCTGGTCCAGGAGGCCTATGCGGTGGGAGGAAAGCCCTTTATCCACATTTTTGACTATGGGGTGGAGGGGGCGCTGGTCCAGGGGGCCGACGCGGAGCATATGGAGGAGATCGCCTCCTATGAACTGGAGCGGATGAAGGATATGGACGCCTATATCGACATCCGGGCCACGCCCAACATCAGCGCATGGCACAATGTCAGTGACGAGGCTCAGCGCCGTTACCGCCAGTATTACTGGGGCCCCATCCACCTGGCCCAGCGGTGCAACCACACCAAGTGGTCCGTGCTGCGCTATCCAAACGACGCCATGGCCCAGCTGGCCGGCGTGTCCACCGAGGAGTATGAGGACTTCTATTTCCGGGCCTGTCTGGTGGACTACGACAAGATGGGGCGGGCTATGAGGCATCTGGAGAAGCTGATGGACCGGACAGACCGGGTGCACATCATCGCTCCAGGGACAGACCTTACCTTCTCCATTCAGGGCATACCCTGCTATGCCATGCACGGGAACCGGAATATCCCGGACGGAGAGGTCTATACCTCGCCGGTGCGGGATTCGGTCAACGGACATATCACCTATAACTGCCCCTCCCCTTATGACGGCTTCCTGTTCCGGGACGTGTATCTGGAGTTCCGGGACGGCAAGATCGTAAAGGCCACCAGCAACAACACCCCATATATGAATGAGATCCTGGATATTGATGAGGGCGCCCGGTACATCGGTGAGTTCGCCTTCGGGGTGAACCCAGTGATCACCCATCCCATCGGGGACATCCTCTTTGATGAAAAGATCGCTGGCAGCTTCCATCTGACGCCGGGCAACAGCTATGACAACGCCTCCAACGGCAATCATTCCGCCGTCCACTGGGACCTGATCCAGATCCAGACGCCGGAGTTCGGTGGTGGTGAGATCTGGTTCGATGATGTGCTCATTCGGAAGGACGGCCTGTTTGTGCTGGAGGAGCTGAAGTGCTTGAATCCGGAGAATCTGCTCTGAGAAGGATAAGGAGGATCATAGAATGGATACAGTTGTAGACCGTCTGATCCGCTATGCGAAGGTGTACAGCGAGAGCGACTACCATGCCGGGAGAGCGGTGACGCCCAGCACGCAGCGGCAGTTCGATATGGGCCGTCTGCTGGTGGAGGAACTCCACGGGCTGGGCATCGAGAACGCGGTGCTGGACGAGAAGTGTTATGTGTATGCCTCTGTGCCCGCCTCACCGGGCTGTGAGCATCTGCCCGCCATCGGCCTGATCGCCCACATGGACACTACCCCGGATATGACGGGGAAGGATGTGAAGCCCCAGGTGATCCATTACGAAGGGGGAGACGTGGTGCTGAACCGGGAAAAAGGGATCGTCATGGAGGCGGCCCAGTTCCCCGAGCTTCAAAAGTTTGTGGGGCAGGATCTGGTCTGCTCAGACGGGACCACCCTTCTGGGGGCGGATGACAAGGCGGGCATCGCCATGATCCTCCAGGCAGTGGAGGAGCTGCTGGCTGAGGGCGTGCCCCACGGGAAGATCTGCATCGGATTTACTCCGGATGAGGAGATCGGCATGGGGGCCAGCGGCTTTGATGTCAAAGGCTTTGGCGCTGATTTTGCCTATACGGTGGACGGCGGGGATATCACGGACTATGAGTACGAGACATTCAACGCGGCCAAGGCCACGGTTACCATTCACGGCTTCAGCATCCATCCCGGCACTGCGAAAGATAAAATGAAAAACGCCATCCTGATGGCCGGGGAATACAACGCGCTGCTTCCGGCCCTGGAAATACCGGGGCATACAGAGGGGTACGAGGGCTTTTTCCACCTCCAGGAGATGCACGGGACTGTGGAGAAAGCCGACATGATCTATATCGTCCGTGACCACAGCATGGAGAGGTTCCAGGAGCGGAAAGCGATGATGGAGAAAGCGGCGGCAGAGATTGACCGCCGCTATGGGGCGCACACGGCCGAGGTGGAGCTCCAGGACCAG
This sequence comes from Clostridium phoceensis, assembly GCF_001244495.1. Taxonomy (NCBI): domain Bacteria; kingdom Bacillati; phylum Bacillota; class Clostridia; order Eubacteriales; family Clostridiaceae; genus Clostridium; species Clostridium phoceensis. Next base: position 1,820,657 of record NZ_LN866274.1, read on the forward strand.
TATTACAATATGCATGAGGTCCTGAAGGATCACATGGAGATCCTGGAACTGGCAGAGCAGGCCATGAAGGCGGCAGGCATTGCTGCCCCCACCCATTCGCCCATCCGGGGCGGGACAGATGGAAGCGTCCTGACCTACATGGGTCTGCCGTGCCCAAATCTGCCCAGCGCGGGACACAACGCCCACGGAAGGTTTGAATATGCGCCGGTGGAGTCCCTGAAGACCGGGGTGAGGATCATCAGGGAGCTGCTCTCTCCGGCGCTGGTAGAGTCCGTGATCTTGAAGAAGAAAGGCTGATGATCCATGTATCAGGAACGTATCAAAAGAGTGCTGGACTCCATGGAGGAGATGGGGCTGGACCAGATGCTGGTGTCTGACCCAGACAGCATCTGGTATCTCACCGGGTATGACGTGTTTCCCTTTGAGCGCCTGTTTGCTTTTTATCTCCGCCGGGACGGGCACCACAAGCTGTTTTTGAACAGGCTGTTCCCTGTGCCGGAAGCTCCCTATGAGCAGGTGTGGTCCTCCGACACCGATGATGCGGTGGCGATTTTGGCCTCCCATGTGGACGGAAAGAGCGCCCTGGGGATCGACAAGGAGTGGCCGGCCCGGTTCCTTCTGCCCCTGATGGAGCGCAATCCGGACAGCCGGTATATAGTGGCATCCGACTGTGTGGATCACGCCAGGGCCTGCAAGGACGAGGCGGAGCGGGAGCTGATGCGGGCGGCCTCCCGTATCAATGACACAGTAATGGAACGGGCGGCGGCCTTCCTCCAGGAGGGGATCACGGAGCGGGAAGTGGCCGACTATATCATAAGCCAGTACGCGGCGGAGGGCTGCGACGCTGTGGCGTTCCAGCCCATTGTCTCATTCGGCGCCCACGCCGCCGACCCCCATCATGAGGCGGACCAGACCCGCCTGAAGGCGGGAGACTGCATTGTTATCGATATGGGCTGCCGGAAAGACCGGTACTGCTCCGATATGACCCGCACCTTCTTCTGCAAGACTGCGGACCCCAAATACGCGGCCATCCATGACCTGGTCCGCAGTGCCAATGAGATCGCGGAGGGAATGATCCGTCCCGGCATCCCCCTGCGGGAGCTGGACATCGCGGCCCGGGAACATATCGCTTCGGCGGGCTATGGTGAGTACTTCACCCACCGCCTGGGGCATTTTATTGGCCAGACAGAGCATGAGAAGGGGGATGTAAGTGCAGTCACAGAGCTGGTAGCCAAGCCTGGAATGATCTTCTCCATTGAGCCAGGAGTGTACCTCCCTGGTCAATTCGGGGTCCGGGTGGAGGACTTGGTGCTTGTGACGGAGGAGGGCTGTGAGATCCTCAACCACGTGGACAAGCATTGGAAGACGGTGGGCTGAGAGTGGAGCTCCCATAAAATGAGAGCATACTCTGTTTTTGAATCGGGATTGACAGCGGCTCCCGGGGCCGCAGAACGAACCATCGTAAAACGAGGCAAAAGCCTCCCCAATAAGAAATCAGCCCCGGACAGAGATCCTGTCCGGGGCTGATTCCATAAAAAGCAGCGTTGGCTTAGGACGGACAAAACCGGGGAATGCCGGCAAGGGCGCGAAGCGTTCATCTTGACCCTTGCACGGCATTCCCCGGTTTTGCTACTTCTTCGTAATGGCATGCATCAATTTGCTTTGCAAACGGCCTTTCATATATGGGTCTATCTGCTTATGGGGCTGCCCGCTTTCATCGATTATATTTCACCATACTCATATAATGCCCCCTGCCTATATTGTAAATTATACCAAAATTTATCTGGAAACCCTACTCTTTTCTAAAAGAGTGGTCTTAATCTGCGATTAGCCATTTGGCTATTTTTCTTTAAATATAACAAATAATCCGAACCCATTTCCTATCGGAAACAAGTTCGGATTATATTGGTTTGGTGCCGGTGGTGGGACTCGAACCCACACGATGTCGCCACCAACGGATTTTGAGTCCGTCACGTCTACCAATTCCATCACACCGGCATATTTGATCAAGTACCAATTAATTATATAACAAAAATGGGATGGGCGCAAGAAAAAAATTTTGCCCTTTTCCTAAGAAGAAAGAAAAATTTACAGAAAGCCCCTTGACAAGTTAAAGGCTTTCATGGTAAAGTAAAATGCTTTTATATCCTCATAAAAAGAGCACGGTCCCCCATGCTCCACGGAAACTATAACATAGGCCCCGGAAGTTGACAAGAGGAAAGTTGAAAAAGGTTCAAACTGAGCCGGGTGTTCGCAAAAGGCGCGGTTTGGCGCTTTTGTGCACAACGACGGGGAAAATGCGGAAGAGAGCCGGGAAAGGACCGAAAAACAGTAGATTCACCCCTTTCAAATCAAAGAAAGTGAGTTGATTTTTAGAAATGACGGTCAAGGACGTATATTACGGAAAGACCCTGCGAAAGAGCTTTGCCCGCTATCAGGAGATCCTGGAGATGCCCAATCTGCTGGAGATCCAGAAGAAGTCCTACCAGTGGTTCCTGGACGTGGGACTGCGGGAGGTCTTTCGGGACGTAGCCGCCATCACTGACTACGCCGGCAACCTGGAGCTGTCCTTCATCGACTACTCCATGGACGAGAAGCCCAAGTATGACGTGGAGGAGTGCAAGGCCCGGGACTGCACCTACGCCGCGCCCATCAAGGTCCGGGTGCGCCTGCGCAACAAGGAGACCGAGGAGATCAAGGAGCAGGAGATCTTCATGGGAGATTTCCCCATCATGACCAATTCCGGCACCTTCGTCATCAACGGCGCTGAGCGGGTCATCGTCTCCCAGATCGTCCGTTCCCCCGGCATGTACTATACCCGCACTGCGGACAAGGCGGACAACCTGACTTTCGCCACCACCGTCATTCCCTATCGGGGAGCCTGGCTGGAGTATGAGACCGACCTGTCCGACGTGTTCTATGTGCGCATCGACAAGAACCGCAAACTGCCTATCACCTGCCTGATCCGGGCCATCGGACCCAAGACCGACGCCGAGATCATCGAGATGTTCGGTGAGGACGAGCGCATCCAGTCTACCCTGGAGAAGGATACCTGCAAGAACTATGAGGAGGCCCTGCTGGAGATCTACCGTAAGCTGCGTCCCGGCGAGCCTCCCACGGTGGACTCCGCTGAGAGCCTGCTCAACGGCCTGTTCTTTGATCCCCGCCGCTACGACCTGTCCGCGGTGGGCCGCTATAAGTTCAACAAGAAGATGGCTATGGGCAGCCGCCTGTCCGGCCACACCCTGGCCATGCCCGTGGCCGACCCCCGTACCGGTGAGATCATCGCCGAGGCCGGGGAGAACCTGACCAGGGAGCGGGCCCGGGAGCTGGAGGACCGAGGGGTCAATGAGGCTGTCCTGGATGTGGACGGCAAGCTGGTGAAAGTGTTCGCCAACAACATGGTGGATATGAAGAACTTCGTGGACTTTGACCCGGAGGAGTGCGGCATCACCGAGAAGGTGTCCTTCCCCGTGCTGTGCCAGCTCCTGGAGCAGTACTCCGGCGAGGAGCTGAAGGAGGCGGTGGCCGACCACGTGGACGACCTGGTGCCCAAGCACATCACCGTGGCGGACATCATGGCCTCCATCAACTATCTCAACGGCCTGGCCCACAACGTGGGCACCCCCGATGACATTGACCACCTGGGCAACCGACGCCTGCGCTGCGTGGGCGAGCTGATCCAGAACCAGTTCCGCATCGGCTTCAGCCGTATGGAGCGGGTCATCCGGGAACGCATGACCATTCAGGACTTGGACGTGGTTACCCCCCAGAGCCTGATCAATATCCGCCCTGTCACCGCTGCCATCAAGGAGTTCTTCGGGTCCAGCCCTCTGTCCCAGTTCATGGACCAGACCAACCCCCTGGCCGAGCTGACCCACAAGCGCCGTCTGTCTGCCCTGGGCCCCGGCGGCTTGTCCCGTGACCGGGCCTCCTTCGATGTGCGCGACGTCCATTACAGTCACTACGGCCGCCTGTGCCCCATCGAGACCCCCGAAGGTCCCAACATCGGCCTGATCTCCTATCTGGCCTCCTACGCCCGGGTGAACCGGTTCGGCTTCATCGAGACCCCCTACCGCAAGGTGGATAAGGCCACCGGCAGGGTCACCGACGAGATCGAGTACATGACCGCCGACGTGGAGGATGAGTACACCGTCGGCCAGGCCAACGAGCCGGTGGATGAGAACGGCTGCTTCGTCAACGAGCGCATCACCTGCCGCCACCGCAACGAGATCATTTCCGTGGACCGCAACAGCGTGGACTACGTGGACGTATCCCCCAAGATGATGGTCTCCGTGGCTACCGCCATGATCCCCTTCCTCCAGAATGACGACGCCAACCGCGCCCTGATGGGCGCCAACATGCAGCGCCAGGCTGTGCCCCTGCTCCGGCCCGAGGCACCCATCGTGGCTACCGGCCAGGAGCATAAGAACTGCATCGACTCCGAGGTGGCCATCCTGGCGGAGGGGCCCGGCGTGGTCACCAAGGTGTCCGCCCGGTATATCACTGTAAGATATGACAGCGGCGAGACCAAGGAGTACCGCCTGACCAAATATCTGCGCTCCAACCACACCACCTGCATCAACCAGCGGCCCATTGTCAATGCAGGCCAGCGGGTAGACTATCAGGACGTACTGGCCGACGGCCCCTCCACCGACCGGGGCGAGATCGCCCTGGGCCGGAACATCCTCATGGGCTTCATGACCTGGGAGGGCTACAACTACGAGGACGCCGTGCTGCTCAACGAGCGCATGGTGAAGGAGGATGTGTTCACCTCCATCCATATCGAGGAGTATGAGACCGAGTCCCGGGATACCAAGCTGGGCCCCGAGGAGATCACCAGGGACATCCCCAATGTGGGCGAGGACGCCCTGAAGGACCTGGACGAGCGGGGCATCATCCGGGTGGGCGCCGAGGTGCGTTCCGGCGATATCCTGGTGGGCAAGGTCACCCCCAAGGGCGAGACCGACCTGACCGCCGAGGAGCGCCTGCTCCGGGCCATCTTCGGCGAGAAGGCCCGGGAGGTCCGGGATACCTCCCTGAAGGTGCCCCACGGAGAGAGCGGCATCATCGTGGATGTCAAGGTCTTCACCCGGGAGGCAGGTGACGAGCTCTCTCCCGGCGTCAACGAGGTGGTCCGGGTCTACATCGCTCAGAAGCGCAAGATCTCTGTGGGTGATAAGATGGCCGGCCGCCACGGCAACAAGGGCGTGGTCTCCCGCATCCTGCCCCAGGAAGATATGCCCTTCCTGCCCGACGGCACCCCCCTGGATATCGTGCTCAACCCTCTGGGCGTGCCCTCCCGTATGAACATCGGTCAGGTGCTGGAGGTCCATCTGGGCTACGCCGCCAAGGCCCTGGGCTGGAAGGTGGCCACCCCCATCTTCAACGGCGCCAACGAGCAGGACATCCAGGAGTGCCTGAAGATGGCCGGCCTGGCCCGGGAGGTGGGCTATGACGAGCCCCTGATCGGCAAGCAGCTCTATCTGGCACCCCAGGAGGAGGGCGGCGAGCTGCGGGCCCTCACTCCGGAGGAGATGGCGGACAACGTCCAGGTCCGGGAGTGGCAGAAGGCCGGCCAGCTGCGTCTGGTGGACGGCAAGAACTGGCTGTACGACGGCCGCACCGGCGAGCGGTTCGACAACCCGGTCACTGTGGGCTACGTCTACTTCCTGAAGCTGCACCACCTGGTGGACGACAAGATCCACGCCCGCTCCACCGGCCCCTATTCTCTGGTCACTCAGCAGCCTCTGGGCGGCAAGGCCCAGTTCGGCGGCCAGCGCTTCGGCGAGATGGAGGTGTGGGCCCTGGAGGCCTACGGCGCCGCCTATACCCTCCAGGAGATCCTGACGGTGAAGTCCGACGACGTCACCGGCCGTGTCAAGACCTATGAGGCCATCGTCAAGGGCCACAACGTGCCCCGGCCCGGCGTGCCCGAATCCTTCAAGGTGCTCATCAAGGAGCTCCAGTCCCTGTGCCTGGACATGAAAGTGCTGGATGCGCAGGGCAACGAGATCGAGCTGAAGGACGACGACGAGGACGCCTACCAGCCCGGCCGCCGCGATGACGACGACGATTTCTATTTCTCCGCGGAGGACTCCGACTTCTCCGCCGCCGGCTACACCCTGAAGGGGGAGAGCGACGACGATGACCTGGAAGTGGGAGAGAGCACGAACGATTCCATGGACGGAGAGGACTTCTCCGACGAGGATTTTTGAGAGAAAAGGGAGGAGATTGAACGATGAGTTATACGGAGTTTGACGCCATTCAGATTGGCATCGCCTCCCCTGAGCAGATCCGCGAGTGGTCTTACGGCGAGGTCAAAAAGCCGGAGACCATCAACTACCGCACCCTGAAGCCGGAGCGGGACGGCCTGTTCTGCGAGCGCATCTTTGGCCCCACCAAGGACTGGGAGTGCCACTGCGGCAAGTACAAGAAGATCCGCTACAAGGGCAAGATCTGCGACCGCTGCGGCGTGGAGGTCACCCGGGCCAAGGTGCGCCGGGAGCGCATGGGCCACATCGAGCTGGCCGCCCCGGTCTCCCACATCTGGTACTTCAAGGGTATCCCCTCCCGGATGGGCCTGCTGCTGGACATCAGCCCCCGCATCCTGGAGAAGGTGCTGTATTTCGCCGCCTATATCGTCACTGATCCTGGCTTCTCCCCCCTGGCCAAGAACCAGATCCTCTCCGAGAAGGAGTACCGGGACATGCGGGAGAAGTATGAGGACGACTTCGACGCCGGCATGGGTGCCGAGGCGGTCAAAAAGCTGCTCCAGCAGATCGACCTGGAGCAGCTCTCCCAGCAGCTGCGCAGCGAGCTGAAGGACGCCTCCGGACAAAAGAAAGCCCGGATCGTCAAGCGCCTGGAGGTGGTGGACGCTTTCCGCCTCTCTGGCAACAAGCCCGAGTGGATGATCATCGATGTGCTGCCCGTCATCCCCCCGGAGATCCGCCCCATGGTCCAGCTGGATGGCGGCCGGTTCGCCTCCTCTGACCTGAATGACCTGTACCGCCGGGTCATCAACCGCAACAACCGCCTCAAGCGGCTGATCCAGCTCAACGCCCCGGACATCATTGTACGCAATGAGAAGCGGATGCTCCAGGAGGCGGTGGACGCCCTCATCGACAACGGCCGCCGGGGCCGCGCCGTCACCGGCGCCAACAACCGGGCCCTCAAGTCCCTGTCCGACATGCTCAAGGGCAAGCAGGGCCGCTTCCGCCAGAACCTGCTGGGCAAGCGCGTGGACTACTCCGGCCGAAGTGTTATCGTGGTCGGCCCCAGCCTGAAGATCTACCAGTGCGGCCTGCCCAAGGAGATGGCCATTGAGCTGTTCCGCCCCTTCGTGATGAAGAAACTGGTGGAGGATGGTCTGGCCAACAACATCAAATCCGCCAAGAAGATGGTGGACAAGGGGGCTCCCGCCGTGTGGGACGCCCTGGAGTTCGTCATCAAGGACCACCCGGTGATGCTCAACCGCGCGCCCACGCTGCATCGCCTGGGCATCCAGGCCTTCGAGCCGGTGCTGGTGGAAGGCCGTGCCATCAAGCTTCATCCCCTGGTGTGTACCGCCTTCAACGCCGACTTCGACGGCGACCAGATGGCCGTCCACGTCCCCCTGTCCGCCGAGGCCCAGACCGAGGCCCGCATCCTGATGCTCTCCGCCAACAACCTGCTGCGGCCCCAGGACGGCGGCCCAGTCACCATCCCGACCCAGGATATGATCCTGGGCTCCTACTACCTGACCTACAGCCGGGAGGAGGAGGGCACCGGCCATATCTTCGCCGACAAGGATGAGGCCCTGCTGGCCTATGACGCCAAGATCGTCACGCTCCACTCGCCCATCAAGGTCCGCCTCTACCGGGAGGTGGACGGCATGATGCGCTACAAGCTGGTGGAGACCACGGTGGGCCGCCTGATCTATAACGACGCCATTCCCCAGGACCTGGGCTTCGTGGACCGCTCCGATCCAGAGACCATGTTCGACCCGGAGATCAACTTCGTGGTGGGCAAGAAGCAGCTGGGCAAGATCATCGACAAGTGCATCACCAAGCACGGCTTTACTGTATCCGCCGGCGTGCTGGACGCCATCAAGGACCTGGGCTACCACTACTCCACCGTGGGCTCCCTGACCGTGGCCATTGCGGACATGACTGTGCCTGCCAAGAAGTATGAGCTCATCGGCCAGACGGAGAAGGAGATCATCAAGATCGACCGGCAGTACCGCCGCGGCCTGATCACCAACGACGAGCGCTACCGCCTGTCCGTCCAGGCGTGGGAGAAGACCACCAACGACGTGACCGACGCCCTGCGGGAGTCCATGGACCGCTACAACCCCATCTTCATGATGGCCGACTCCGGCGCCCGCGGCTCCATGGCCCAGATCCGTCAGCTGGCCGGCATGCGCGGCCTGATGGCCGACACCTCCGGCCGCACCATCGAGATCCCCATCAAGGCAAACTTCCGTGAGGGCCTCAGCGTGCTGGAGTACTTCATCTCCTCCCGAGGCGCCCGAAAGGGCATGGCCGACACCGCCCTGCGTACCGCTGACTCGGGTTACCTGACCCGCCGTCTGGTGGACGTGTCCCAGGAGGTCATCATCCGGGAGGAGGACTGCGGCACCCGGGACGGCATCGAGGTCAGCGAGATCGAGGAGTACGGCCAGGTCATCGAGACCTTTGCCGAGCGCCTCCACGGCCGCTACCCCGCCGAGGACATCGTGGACCCCGCCACCGGCGAGCTCCTGTTCAGCCGGGACACCATGCTCCGCAATGAGGACGCCAAGGTGCTGGAGGCCCACGGCATCCACTCTGCCAAGATCCGCTCCGTCCTCACCTGTGAGGCACGCAGCGGCGTGTGCGCCAGGTGCTACGGCATCAACCTGGCCATCGGTGAGCCTGTAGGCGCCGGCGAGGCGGTAGGCATCATCGCCGCACAGTCCATCGGCGAGCCCGGAACCCAGCTGACCATGCGTACCTTCCACACCGGCGGCGTGGCCGGCGGCGACATCACTCAGGGTCTGCCCCGAGTGGAGGAGCTGTTCGAGGCCCGTAAGCCCAAGAAGATGGCCCAGCTGGCCGAGATCAGCGGCCGGGTGTCCATTGAAGAGACCAAGCGCAACATTATGTGCAACGTGACCATCACCGCCGACGACGGCGAGGTGGTGACCTATGCCCTGCCCTATGCCGCCGGCCTGCGCATCAAGGACGGCGACGTGGTGGCCAAGGGCGACCAGCTCACCGAGGGTGCCCTGTCCCCCCACGAGGTGCTGCGCATCCGCGGGCTGTCCGCCTGTCACAACTATCTGATCCGCGAGGTTCAGAAAGTGTACCGTCAGCAGGGCGTTGACACCAACGACAAGCACATCGAGGTCATCATCCGCCAGATGATGCGGAAGGTCCGGGTGGAGGACGCGGGAGATTCCGACCTGCTCTCCGGCGCTACCATCGACATCATCGAGTTCTGGGACGCTGAGAAGGCTGTGAGGACCCGCATGGAGGCCGGGGAAAAGAACGAGATGGGCGAGGACCTGCGCCTGCCCACCTGCACCCGTCTGCTCATGGGCATCACCAAGGCATCTCTGGCCACCGATTCCTTCCTGTCCGCCGCCTCCTTCCAGGAGACCACCAAGGTGCTCACCGAGGCCGCCATCAAGGGCAAGGTGGACCACCTGCTGGGGCTGAAGGAGAATGTCATCATCGGCAAGCTGATCCCCGCCGGTTCCGGACTGGCACAGTACCGCAAGGACGACCCCATCGACGAGAACGGCAATCTGATCACCGCGGGGACCGCCGGCGCAGTGGAGGCCGAGCCCTTGGAGGAGCCGGAAGAGGAGGGCTTTTTCGCCGAGGAGGAGCCTGAGGTGGAGGCCGCTGCCGACACCCAGGAGGACAGCGGAACGCTGGTGTAATATCGCTCCTTCCCCAACAGAACAGCACGTCCAGTGAGAAAGCCCCGGCGCATGCGCGCCGGGGCTTTTTGTCAGTTTGGTTGTTTCCCACCCCAGGGCGGCGGCTGGGGAGGGCAGTCGGAACGGGTGAAAGGGAAATAAGCGCTGTTGAAAGTTATGTCAACTGAAAAACACCTTGACGGAAGAGGAGGCGGCGGGCTATCATAGAACGAAAAGGAGGGGGAGCACCATGATAGAGTGGCTGATGGCGCTGGTGATGGCGGGGATCGTGGCCCTCTGGCTGTATCAGAACGGAAAGGACGGAAAATAACGGGGCCGGATGCCGGTCCTGTACCCGCTGCCAGGGAGGCGGCGGAAGAGGAGGAACGTATGGATCTGCTGGTGACATTGGATCAGAATTACCTGGGACCGCTGCGGGTGCTGCTGGGCTCCCTGTTTCTCAATGATCCAGGGGAGGAATTTCATATCTATATGATCGAAGAGGGGCTGACCGGGGCACAGGTGGAGGAGCTTTCCCAGCTGTGCCGGGCCCACCACAGCCAGTTGCACCCGCTGGAGGTCCCGGACGGCCTGTTCACGGACGCACCGGTGGTGCGGTACTACTCCCGGGCCATGTACTACCGCCTTCTGGCGGCAGAGCTGCTGCCCCGGGAACTGGACAGGGTGCTCTATCTGGACCCGGATATCCTGGTGATCCGACCGGTGCGGCCCCTGTATGAGACACAGCTGGGAGACAGCCTGCTGGCGGCGGCCAGCCACAGCGGGTTGACCGGGATGTCTGACTATGTAAACAAGATCAGGTTGTCCAACTATGAGGCGGAGAGCTACTACAACTCCGGTGTGCTGTTGATGAACCTTCCCCAGATGCGGGAGGAGATGCGCCCGGCAGATATTTTCGCCTACGCCAGGGAGTACGAGGAGCGGCTGATCCTGCCGGACCAGGACATCCTCAACGGCCTGTACGGCACCCGGATCCTGGGTGTGGACGACAGTGTGTGGAACTATGACGCCCGGCGATATGACCGCTACTGGCTGGGCAGCCACGGGGAGAAGGATATGGACTGGGTGATGGACCACACGGTGTTCCTCCACTTCTGCGGCAAGAACAAGCCCTGGTCCAGAGGGTATGAGGGACATTTTTCCGCCCTCTATAAGCACTACCAGCGCCTGCTGGGAGAGGTGTAACGCAGAGAGGCTGTCGAAAAAGTAGTAGCCTGCCGCACGCAGGGCCTGACCGCCTGCGGCGGACAAACCCCACATCTGCAGCCTGAGAAGTGTTTTCCCCGGCGTACATGCCGCCGGGGAAAACAGGTCAGAACTGGATTTGCGCCTGCGTGTGCGAACTCTGGGAGGCTTTTTCCATAAGCTGAGGGGCGCGGCCTGGAATCAGGCCGCGCCCCGTGATCTCGACATAGGGCCCTGACGGATCATAGGCCTTCAAACGTGCCCAGGAACAGGGGCACTCCGTTCTGCAGGTCCACGATGCCATAGAGGAAGGGGCGGTCGAAGATCAGGGTGACGCCCTCCTGGGGCGGGGCGGCGCCGGATGCCGCGGCAACCACTGTGGCGGCCGCCGCCTCGGTGCCCTCCTCATTGACTTCGATCCTGGCGGCATGGATCACCTGGGAGAGGTAGTATCCCCTGGGGTCATCCCCCAGCAGGGAGAAGTCGGCCAAGTCCGGGTCAAAGGCGTCCGTCAGTCCAAGAGCGGCCAGGGCGTCTTTCAGCTCTCCCGACCACTCCTGCTCAAATTTGGGCAGGGACAGGCGGAGGAAGAAGGTCTCCTCCCTGCCGGAGAGGAGGGCGGACAGCCCCTCCCCGGTGAGGGAGGACAGCCAGCGATCAAAGTCCGGGACGCCGGAGGACTGCCGGGGCATGAGGGCGAAGAAAGCCAGCCGCCCGTCGTCATAGGGGAGGAGGACGCCTTCGTCGCTGCCGCTTTGGAGATAGGTCAGAGAGCGGGAGAAGTGCTGGAGGAAGTCCAGGGGCTCCGCAGTTCCGTTGGCCCGGGTGAAGTCCCGTGTAACGGTGTCGCTGGGGTCGAATTTGGTCGCCCAGGTGTTCTTCAGGTAGAGGGCATTGACCATCAGGGCGGCGGCGTCCTCCCCGAAGGGCCGCTGGATGATCTGGGGGATCATGCCTGCGGTATGGTCTGACACCCAGCTGTTGAGGGCGGGGACGATGACTGGGGCGGACAGGTCCTCCTGGAACACCTGAGCGTCGAAAATGCCGGAGCATCTGCCTACAAAGTCTTCTTGCATACGGCCCTCCGGGTCGGTCCACAGGCTGTTGGCAATGGAGCACTCCGTGGAGCCCCCCAGTCCTCCATAGAGTTTCATGAGGGCAGAGCAGGAGACGTTGAGGGCCTCCAGGCTGGCACCGTCCCCCAGCACCTCCCGGAACTGGTCCAAGGTCTCCCCATCAGCACCATTGGCGGCCATGGATAGTGCCAGGGCCGCGGAAAGGGGGGATAGGAGCGTTCCCTCCCCCTCCTGGCGGGCAGTTTTCAACAGGTCCAGCCCAAATTCAGACAGGGCGGACCAGACGGCGGGGGTCTCCAGGTCATAACGCATCATCTCCTCTTCGGAGATCGTCACCGGCTGGGCAGAGAGAGGCTGCGGGGCGGCAGAGGCGGAGCAGCCCGACAGAGCGGACAGCCCCAGGGTGCAGGTGAGGAGCAGGGCGGAGACGCGTTTCATAAGATCCCTCCTTGCTTTTTTGATAGGGCTTGTGTGGGACAGCACTGTGATGGCAGGGGACTCTCACGCCTTTTACTCTGTTAGACGGCGGAAGGGGAAAAAAGTTCCTTGGGGAGGAAAAATAAAGGAGGGAGGACGCAGGGCGGCCTGTGGGATGCGTGTCCTTCCCGTCCCCGCGCAGGGGACCAGACCCGCAGGGCAGAACATCTCTAACAGTTCCTATGGCTGCGACTGGGACGGGAGAAGGAAGGCCTCTCATCCGTCGCGGCATACGCCGCGGCACCTTCCCCCAAAAGGGAAGGCTTTGGGCGGGCAGAGCCCTTTGGGCCATCCTGCGGCTGGGACGGGCAAGATGCACACCGCTCCCGGTCCCGCGGGGAACAGGAACGACCAGGGGAAGCTTTGGCCCAGGGATATAAGATGGAGTTTTGAGTTTTGCATCAAAACAGAAGAAAATTTGCTCTTGACGGCGGGCGGAGACCATGGTATAATCCGAAATTGCGGTGGTAGGGGCATTCTGCCCTTTTACCCGATGAAACGCCCCCGGCGACGGGGGAGAGGAGGGGCACCGAAATGCTCGAAGAACTGAAAGCAGGTTCCAGGGTCGTGGGAGCCAAACAGACCCGGCGGGCCCTGAAGGACGGACGCGCAAAAAGGGTCTACATGGCCAAGGACGCCGACCCCAGGCTCCTCCAGCCGCTGGTGCAGGAGGCGGTGCGGCAGCGCGTCCCCCTCATCCAGGTGGACACCATGCGCCAGTTGGGAGAGGCCTGCGGCATCTCCGTGGGCGCCGCCATCGTGGCGGCGGTATGACCCCATATTTTTGGTTTTAACAGAATAAGGTCTTCCTGATTCTGTTAAAATATATATTACGCCCCAATGTGGGCAGAAATCGAGAAAGGAGGAAAAACATGCCTACTTTTAATCAGCTGGTCCGGAAGGGCCGTGAGCAGGTGACCTACAAGTCCACTTCCCCCGCCCTCCAGCATGGCCTGAACACTCTGAAGAGCCGTCAGACCGACCTGCACGCTCCCCAGAAGAGAGGTGTCTGCACCGCGGTGCGTACTTCCACCCCCAAGAAGCCTAACTCCGCGCTGCGTAAGATCGCCCGTGTGAAGCTGACCAACGGATACGAGGTCACTGCCTATATCCCCGGTGTCGGCCACAACCTGCAGGAGCACTCCGTGGTCATGATCCGCGGCGGCCGTGTCAAGGACCTGCCCGGTGTGCGTTACCACATCATCCGCGGCTCTCTGGATACCCAGGGCGTCAACGGCCGGATGCAGGCCCGTTCCAAGTACGGCGCCAAGCGGCCCAAGGCCGGCAAGAAGTAATTTTTTGCGGAGCAAAAAATTGCTGTATGGGCGGATATCACCCGCCCGCCGCTCAAATCTGCTGAGATTTGAGGCTTGAATTGCATTGTGCGTTCTGCGCAAGGCAAACCGCCTTGCCGAGCGTTTTCCTATATTTTTTAATATGGGCAGACCTCGGACAGGCATTACACAAACTGCAAGGCAGTTTGAGTACCTATGATTTCTAATTTTATAAGAAGGAGGGAAGCAAAGTGCCCAGAAGAGGAAATGTACCCAAGCGGGAGGTTCTGCCCGATCCGCTGTATAACTCCATCCTGGTTACCAAGCTTACCAACAGCATCATGCTGGATGGCAAGAAGGGTGTGGCCCAGAAGGTGGTCTACGGCGCCTTTGATATCATCAAGGAGAAGACCGATAAGGACCCCATGGAGGTCTATACCCAGGCTCTCGAGAACATCATGCCCTCCCTGGAGGTCAAGGCCCGCCGTGTGGGCGGCGCCACCTACCAGGTGCCTATCGAAGTGCGTCCCGAGCGCCGTCAGACCCTGGGGTTGCGGTGGCTGACCACCTATGCCCGGGCCCGCAGTGAGAAGACCATGAAGGAGCGCCTGGCCGGCGAGATCATGGACGCCGCCAACAGTCTCGGCAACGCCGTCAAGAAGCGCGAGGACACCCACAAGATGGCTGAGTCCAACAAGGCGTTCGCTCACTACCGCTGGTAATAAGGAGAAACAGTATGCCTAGGAAAGTTACCTTAGAGAATACCAGAAACATCGGCATCATGGCCCACATCGACGCCGGCAAGACCACCACCACCGAGCGCATCCTGTACTACACCGGCGTCAACTATAAGATCGGTGAGACCCATGACGGCACCGCCACCATGGACTGGATGGCTCAGGAGCAGGAGCGCGGCATCACCATCACCTCTGCCGCCACCACCTGCTACTGGCAGGGGACTAAGAACCAGTTCCCCCAGACCCGTCTGAACATCATCGACACCCCGGGCCACGTGGACTTCACCGTGGAGGTGGAGCGCTCCCTGCGCGTGCTGGACGGCTCTGTTACCGTCATGTGCGCCAAGGGCGGCGTAGAGCCTCAGTCTGAGACTGTCTGGCGCCAGGCGGATAACTATAAAGTTCCCCGCATGATTTACGTCAATAAGATGGACATCATGGGCGCCGATTTCTACAACGTGCTCAACATGATCCACGAGCGCCTGAAGTGCAATGCGGTGCCTGTCCAGCTGCCTATCGGCAAGGAGGACACCTTCAAGGGCATCATCGACCTGGTGGAGATGGACGCCGACATCTACTATGATGAGATGGGCAAGGACATGCGGGTGGAGGAGATCCCCGCCGACATGATGGAGCTGGCCCAGGAGTACCGCACCAAGCTGGTGGACGCCTGTGCCGACATCGACGACGAGATCATGGAGCTGGCGCTGGAAGAGAAGCCCATCCCCCAGGAGAAGCTGCGTGCCGCTCTGCGCAAGGGGACCATCGAGAACCTGGTAGTCCCCGTGACCTGCGGCACCTCTTACCGCAACAAGGGCGTGCAGAAGCTGCTTGACGCCATCGTGGACTTTATGCCCTCCCCCCTGGACATCCCCGCCATCAAGGGCGTGAACCCCGACACCGAGGAGGAGGACGAGCGTCCCGCTGACGACAACGCCCCCTTCTCCGCTCTGGCCTTCAAGATCGCCACCGACCCCTTCGTGGGCCGTCTGTCCTTCATCCGTGTGTATTCCGGCGTGCTGAACACCGGCACCACGGTGCTCAACTCCACCAAGAAGCAGAAGGAGCGCATCGGCCGCATCCTCCAGATGCACGCCAATCACCGGGAGGACATCGAGTGCGTCTACTCCGGCGACATTGCCGCCGTGGTGGGCCTGAAGAACTCCACCACCGGCGACACCCTCTGCGACGACAAGCACCCCATCATCCTGGAGTCCATGGAGTTCCCCGAGCCCGTCATCCGCGTGGCCATTGAGCCCAAGACCAAGGCCGGCCAGGAGAAGATGGGCCTGGCGCTGGTGAAGCTGGCGGAGGAGGACCCCACCTTCAAGACCTACACCGACGAGGAGACCGGTCAGACCATCATTGCCGGCATGGGCGAGCTGCACCTGGAGATCATCGTAGACCGCCTGCTGCGCGAGTTCAAGGTGGAGGCCAACGTGGGCGCGCCTCAGGTCGCCTACAAGGAGACCATCAAGAAGCAGGTGGAGCAGGACACCAAGTACGCCCGTCAGTCCGGCGGTAAGGGCCAGTACGGTCATGTCAAGATCCGTGTGGAGCCCAACGAGTCCGGCAAGGGCTATGAGTTTGTCAACGCCATCGTGGGCGGCGCCATTCCCAAGGAGTATATCCCGGCGGTCGATGCCGGTATCCAGGGAGCCATGCAGGCCGGCGTGCTGGCCGGTTACCCCGTGGTGGACGTGAAGGTCACCCTGTACGACGGCTCCTTCCACGAGGTGGACTCCTCTGAGATGGCCTTTAAGATCGCCGGCTCCATGGCCTTCAAGGAGGCCTGCCGCAAGGCCAACGCCGTGCTGCTGGAGCCCATCATGAAGGTCTCCGTCATCGTCCCCGAGGAGTATATGGGCGACGTCATGGGCGACCTGAACAGCCGCCGCGGCCAGATCCTGGGCATGGAGGCCCGGCCCGGCGCCCAGCAGATCGACGCCCTGGTGCCTCTGGCCAACATGTTCGGCTACGCCACTGACCTGCGTTCTTCCACCCAGGGCCGCGGCCAGTACTCCATGGAGCCCCACAGCTATGTGGAGATCCCCAAGAGCATCGCGGACAAGATCATCGCCGAGCGCGGACGCAGCGAGGGCTGATTTTCACAGGAATTACGGGAAATTTCAGTTGCATTTTTCCCAGTAATACGATACAATGTTTGCGATATCCATCATATCGCAGTCAAAACATCATTTGAATGAAATGATATAAGGAGGAAATTCCAATGGCTAAGCAGAAGTTCGAGCGCACCAAGCCCCATGTCAACATCGGCACCATCGGCCACGTTGACCACGGCAAGACCACCCTGACCGCCGCCATCACCAAGTATCTGGCTCTGAAGGGCCAGGCTCAGTATGAGGACTACTCCAGCATCGACAAGGCTCCCGAGGAGCGCGAGCGCGGCATCACCATCAACACCGCCCACGTGGAGTATGAGACCGACAAGCGTCACTATGCTCACGTTGACTGCCCGGGCCACGCCGACTATATCAAGAACATGATCACCGGCGCTGCTCAGATGGACGGCGCCATCCTGGTCATCGCCGCCACCGACGGCCCCATGGCTCAGACCAAGGAGCACATCCTGCTGGCCCGTCAGGTCGGCGTGCCCGCCATCGTGGTCTTCCTGAACAAGTGCGATCAGGTGGACGACGAGGAGCTGCTGGAGCTGGTGGAGATGGAGGTCCGTGAGACCCTGTCCGGCTATGAGTTCCCCGGCGACGAGATCCCCATCATCAAGGGCTCTGCTCTGAACGCTCTGACCTGTGAGGGCGGCGTGGACGATCCTGACTTCGCCTGCATCAAGGAGCTGATGGACGCTGTCGACGACTATATCCCCACCCCCGACCGTAAGGCCGACCAGCCCTTCCTGATGCCCGTCGAGGACGTGTTCACCATCTCCGGCCGCGGCACCGTCGCCACCGGCCGTGTGGAGCGCGGCCAGCTGAAGGCCGGCGAGGAGGTCGAGATCGTTGGTCTGACCGACGAGAAGAAGAAGACCGTCGTCACCTCTATGGAGATGTTCCGTAAGACTCTGGACTACGTCGAGGCCGGCGATAACGTGGGCTGCCTGCTGCGCGGCGTCGCCAAGACCGACATCGAGCGCGGCCAGGTTCTGTCCAAGCCCGGTTCCATCCATCCCCACACCAAGTTCACCGGTCAGGTGTACGTCCTGTCCAAGGACGAGGGCGGCCGTCATACCCCCTTCTTCAACAACTACCGTCCTCAGTTCTACTTCCGTACCACCGACGTGACCGGCATCATCACTCTGCCCGAGGGCACTGAGATGTGCATGCCCGGCGACAACGTGGACATGAAGGTGGAGCTGATCACCCCCATCGCCATCGAGAAGGGCCTGCGTTTCGCCATCCGTGAGGGCGGCCGCACCGTGGGTTCCGGCGTTGTCATTGCCATCGAGGAGTAATTCAAGCTCCTTTTGGAAAAATCCCTGCCTTTGGCAGGGATTTTTCTTTTTCTCGAAAGAGCCCGGCAGCCCTGAGATCCATCCGGCTTTGCCCTACTTCTGATCTGTACCCATTCCGATAAGAAAAGGCCGGACGTACCGGTCGTTCCTTGATTTCTGGCCCGGACCGGGATACAATAGAGATACTGTCCGAGTGGAGCGGAGGTGCGAGAATGAAGCTGCTGTTGGTAGAGGATGACAGGGAGATTCAGGAGATGCTGGGGGACTATCTGCGGACGGAGGCCTATGAAGTGGTCTGTGCGTCCAACGGGCGGGATGCATGCCGGCTGTTCGACGAGGGCGGGATCGGTCTGGTGCTGCTGGATCTGATGATCCCTCAGGTCAGCGGGATGGACGTGATGGAACACATCCGAAAGAAGAGCGTGGTGCCTATCATCATCCTGTCTGCCCGGGACACGGAGGCGGACAAGACCTTGGGGCTGGGTATGGGGGCAGATGACTATATCACAAAGCCATTCTCCGTAGCGGAGGTGCTGGCCCGGGTCAGGGCCAATATCCGGCGGGTGACCCAGTATGCGGAGCCGCCGGAGAAGAGCATGGTCCTTACAGCCGGAGCGCTGCGCCTGGATGGGAAGGAGCGGACAGTGACCAAGGCGGGGGAGCGGATCGAGCTGACCGCCAAGGAATTTGACATCCTGAAGCTGCTGATGGCGAATCCTAAACGTGTGTACACCAAGGCCCAGCTCTACACCCAGGTGTGGAACGATGCCTACTGCGGAGACGAGAACGCGGTCAGCGTCCACATCAGCAGGCTGCGCGGCAAGATCGAGGACGACCCACGGGACCCGAGGTATGTGGCGACAGTGTGGGGCATCGGCTACAAATTGGGGGAGAAATGATGGACGATACAGTGCTGACCGCCCTGCTGTGTGCCGCTGTGGCGGCGCTGAGCGGGGCAGTCCTCTATCAGCGGATCGTTCTCCAGGCGCAGATGCGACAAAGTCTGGAGGAGATGACCGCCGTCCTGGGCAGGGTACTGGACGGGGAGAGCGGGGAGCAGGTCATGGTCTTCACCCAGGACCAGGCTCTGACCGGTTTGATCGCCCAGATCAACCGGCTGCTGGAGGAACGGCAGAGAAGGCGGGCGGAGTACCGCCGGACGGAGCAGGCAGTCCGGCGTATGCTCGCCAACATCTCCCACGATATCCGAACCCCCATGACGGTGGTGCTGGGGTACCTGGAGATCATGCGGCTGCGGAAGGAGTGCCGGGAGGAGCTGCTGGAAAAGGTGGAAGCCCGGGCGGGGGAGGTCATGGAGCTGATGGATCGTTTTTTCACCTTAGCCAAGCTGGAGGCAGGGGATATGGAGCTGGAGCGGTCCAGGGTAGACGTAGGTGAGGTCTGTCGGGAGACTGTGCTGGACTTCTACCAGATCCTGACCCGCCAGGAGATCCGCGTGGAAGCAGAGATCCCGGAGGGAGCGGTGTGGGGGTGCTGTGATCGGGAGGCGCTGCGCCGCATCCTGAACAACCTGATCTCCAACGCGGTGCGCTACGGCGGCGACGGCGGATATCTGGGCGTGTCCCTGAGAGAAGGGGAGGACGCCCTGTTCCTGGAGGTGGCGGATCGCGGAAAGGGAGTCGCACCCGGAGCGGGGGAGCAGGTGTTCCAGCGCCTGGTCACCTTGGAAGACAGCCGAAGCAGCGGAGAGGGGAGCGGACTGGGGCTGTCCATCGCCAGAGAGCTGGCCCGGCGAATGGGAGGAGACATTGACCTGGAGAGTGTCCCCGGACTCCGCACTGTCTTTACGGTCAGACTGCCCAAATGGCAAGACGAAAGAGATTCGTAAGAATTGCGCAAATTTTCTGAAAAGTCCTGGGACTACAATGGGAAGGTGAAAGGAGGCAGAAGACACATGCCGTATATTCTGCAAACGGACCGCCTGACCAAGATCATTGGAGAAAAAGAGTTGGTCCGGGACGTGGACCTCCATGTAAGGAAGGGAGAGATCTACGGATTCCTGGGCCCTAACGGGGCGGGAAAGACCACAGTGATGAAGCTGGTGACCAACCTGTGGAAGCCCACCGGGGGCCGCGTGCTGCTGTTCGGAGAGCCCCTCACGCCCACCTCCTACGGGGTGCTGAAGCGGATGGGCAGCATCATCGAATTTCCCACCTTCTATCCCCACATGACAGGCCGGGAGAATCTTCAGATCCACTGTGACTATATGGGGTACAGCCGTCCCAAGGGCGTGGAAGAGGCGCTGGAGCAGCTGGAGCTGGACGACGCTGCAGACCGGCCGGTGGGGAGCTACTCCCTGGGTATGAAGCAGAGGCTGGGGATCGCCCGGGCCCTGCTGTGCAGGCCTGAGCTGCTGATCCTGGACGAGCCCACCAACGGCCTGGACCCGGCGGGCATCAAGCAGGTGCGGGATCTGCTGAAGCGGATGAGAGAAGAATATGAGATGACCGTGATGGTCTCCAGCCACATCCTCGGAGAGATGGAGGCCATGGCGGACACCGTGGGGATCATCCACCGGGGGAGGATGCGGGAGGAGATCTCTCTCCGTGAGCTGGAGGGAAGGGGCACCTCTTATCTCCATCTGACCGTGGACGACCCGGGGAGGGCCAGTGTCCTGCTCAGTGACGTGATGCACTTGGGCAGCTTCCGGGTCATGAAGGGCGGCATCATCCGGATCTATGACCGGCAGGCGTCCCCCCAGGAGGTGGCTGGCGTCCTGGCCCGGCACCATGTGGCGGTGGAGGAGATCGGAAGAAGATCGGAGACGCTGGAGGAGCACTTTTTGAAGCTGACATCGGAGGAGGGCAGCACATGGGAAAGCTGATCGAACTGGAATGGCGGAAAAACCGGATCGGGAACTGGGTGAGATGGGCGGCTCTCCTTGGGGCGGCGCTTGGCCTGCTGATTTTTGCCATGGCTTTCCTGGGGATCGCCAACGACCCGGAGACCGGTGTGCCTGACGCGGCGCCGGGGCATGGAGGAATCTCGTCCCCCATCGAACTGCTGACCAGTATGTGTTTTTTGGTGTTCACCGGGGTGATGCTCTCTGTTTTCATCGTGGGAGCCTATCAAAACGGGACCATGTCTCTTGTGTTCTCCTACCCCGTCCGGCGGCAGAAGCTGCTGGCGGCCCAGATGCTGGCGGTGTGGATCTTCTGCTTCGGCGCCCTGGCGGCGGCGAAGCTGTTGCTCTACGGCTGTGTGCTGGCAGGGAGCCGGTTTCTCCCCTCCGCCTTCCCTCTGGACTTTGACATGACCCGGAGAGTCTTCTATGGGCAGCTGTTCCTGCGCTCTGCCGTGACGGTCACAGAGGGCTTTATCGCCTTGTTTGCGGGGCTGGCCCTGCACTCGGCCAGAGCTGCCATTGTGACCTCCTTCCTGCTGGTTTTGCTGACCCAGGCCAACATTGGGAGCTTTACCATGGCGGACAGCGCAGTATTTCCCGCGGTGCTGACCGGCATCTCGCTCCTGTGCGCCCTGCTCAGCCTGCGGGGGGCGGAGACGCGGGACCTGATGTAAGGAAGGTGGAAGGACCGGGAGCGGCCGCAGATCAGAACAGAAGAGGAGGAGCCGCCCATTCCTGTGGGCGGCTCCTCCTTTGCACGTATGGGGAGAAAATGGGACTTGCAGCGGTCCGGCTCAGCAGCCGGCCATGGCCAGGGCCCGGTCCAGGATGGTGCCGGCGGCCTCCTCCTTGGACATGAGGGGCAGTTCCTCCGCACCGTCCGCGGTGATGAGGGTGAGCACGTTGGTATCCACCCCGAAGCCGGCCCCTGCCACCTTCAGGTTGTTGGCGCAGATCATGTCCACCTTTTTTTTCTCCAGCTTGGCCCGGCTGTTCTCTACCATGTCCCGGGTCTCCATGGAGAAGCCGCAGATGAACTGGCCAGGGCGGCGGTGCTCCCCCAGATAGGAGAGGATGTCATGGGTGCGGGACAGAGGGATGGACAGCTCCCCGTCCTTCTTTTTCATCTTGTCCCCGCTGTACTGGGCCGGGGTGTAGTCCGCCACGGCGGCGGCCTTAAAGATAAAGTCGGCCTGCTGGCAGGTGCGGGACACCGCCTGGAACATGTCCTCCGCGGAGATTACAGGGACCACTGTGACGAAGGGAGGGGGCTCCAGGGCGGTGGGACCAGAGATCAGGGTGACCTCCGCCCCCCGGAGCATGGCCATCCTGGCGATGGCGTAACCCATTTTTCCGGTGGAGTGGTTGGTGAGGTAGCGCACCGGGTCCAGGGACTCCTGGGTGGGACCGGCGGTGACCAGGACCCGCCGGCCCGCCAGGGCGTGGGGGGGGGCCAGGACGCGGAGGATGTGCTGGACCAGAGGGGCCGGCCCCGGCCTCTTGCCGGGCCCCCAAGCGCCGCCGGCCAGCCGG
>NZ_LN866274.1:1843241-1846345 GCF_001244495.1 Clostridium phoceensis
GGCCCGCCAGGTCGTGGGGGAGGGCCAGGACGCGGAGGATGTGCTGGACCAGAGTGTCCGGCTCCGGCATCTTGCCGGGCCCCACAGCGCCGCAGGCCAGCCGGCCGGAGGCGGGGGCGATGACCTCCCACCCATAGCGGCGCAGCAGATCCAGGTTGTCCTGGGTCACCGGGTTCTCATACATCTTGGTGTTCATGGCCGGAGCGATCAGCTTGGGGCAGGGACAGGCCAGCACTGTGGTGGTGAGCATATCGTCGGCCAGCCCGTGGGCCAGCTTGGCGCACACATTGGCGGTGGCGGGGGCGACGATCACCAGGTCGGTGCGGTCGGCCAGGGCGATGTGCTCCACCTGATGGGAGAAGTTGCGGTCAAAGGTGTCCACCATGGTCCGGTTCCCGGTGAGCTGTTCAAAAGTGAGGGGGGTGATGAACTGGGTGGCGTTCCGGGTCATCACCACCTCCACTGAGGCGTGGAGCTTCACCAGCGCGGAAGCCAGTGCCGCGGCCTTATAGGCGGCGATGCCGCCGGTGACGCCCAAAAGGATGGTTTTTCCGCTGAGCATTGCAAATCGCTCCTTTGCATAGAGCGGCGCGGGGCGCCGCTGTCGTTTTTTTCATTATAGCTGACCAAGCGGCAGATTGTAAAGGGCAGGGGGATATTTTGCGCGAGAGGAAAAGAATTGCAAAGTTTCGGTTAATTCCTGCCTTGTATTCCCACCGGCGGTCGGGTATAATGTGGCAGAATAAGGACCCGTGGGCGCGTCTCCGGCAAAGGGGGGCTGGCGGGTCAGAGAAAAAACGGGGGCCCTCCCCGCTGAGGTGAACAGATCATGCTGATCGCCATTGATATCGGCAATACCAATATCGTTATCGGAGGCATCCAGGGCGACGCCATCCAGTTCGAGGCCAGGATCGCCACCGACCGCATCAAGACCTCCGACCAGTACGGGGTGGAGATCAAGAACATCCTGGCCCTGTTCGGGGTGAAGCCCTGCGACGTGGACGACTGTATCATCTCCTCGGTGGTGCCGCCGGTCTTCAACTCGGTCTACACCGGTCTGGTGAAGATGACGGGCAAGCACCCCCTGGTGGTGGGGCCGGGCATCAAGACCGGCCTGAACATCCAGATGGACGTCCCCTCCCAGGTGGGCAGCGACCGCATCGTCATCGCCGTGGCCGCGCTGGCGGAGTATGAGCCCCCCCTGATCCTGATGGACCTGGGGACGGCCACCACCATCGAGGTGGTGGACCGGGGCAGCACCTACCTGGGGGGCTGCATCATCCCGGGGGTGCGCACCTCCCTGGACGCCCTCACCTCCCGGGCGGCCCAGCTGCCCGGCATCCGGCTGGACCGGCCGGGCCGGGTGATCGGCAAGAACACGGTGGACTGCATGCGCAGCGGCATCATGTACGGCACCGCCGCCATGCTGGACGGCATGCTGGACCGGGTGGAGGAGGAGCTGGGCAGCCGGGCCACGGTGGTGGCCACGGGGGGGATGGCCCAGTTCATCGTGCCCCTGTGCCGCCGGGAGATCAAGCTGGAGAAGGACCTGCTGCTCAAGGGCCTGAACATCATTTACCAGAAGAACGCCGCCAAGCGGGGGGGGCGCTGAGACAAGGAAGAAAAAACTTGCAGCTGATCATAAAAATGGGATATGCCAGGAAGGCATATCCCATTTTTAATGGAATTATCTGTATCAAGATGCTGTCGTCACGGAGCGAAGGAAGTCCAAAAGTTCATCAAATCGTTCTTGATCCACCGCCTCATATTTGCTCTCGCCCAGATAAATATATCCGTTTTCGAAAACGGATATATTTCCGATCTCTTCAAGCTGATCATTTACCTTGAAAAACCAGATCTCATATATATGCTGTCCGGTTTCAAATCGACGCACACCGAAAGAGGGGCCGCAGTATCGAATGTTCAGTGCATCGATCATTTCGATCAGCGGGGTGTCGTCCAGGCTGCGCGACTTTGATGAAACTGCGTTTGGCATCTCCGTGACAGTGTAGTCTGTGGCTTCAGATGGCTGGAAATCCAGGACATTGGACAGTTCTTTGGGAGAGAACACATAATAGATCCAGCCAACTAAAATCAATACCAAAACCAGAGCAGCCAATAGACCCGCCGCTTTATAGCGCTTATTGCGTTCAACCGCTGTCATATGGGAGTCCATCAACAACCGACTTCCTTCAATTTATTTTGGTCAATTTCAATAATAGTATAGATTGTCATGCGTGTCAATATGTTGGTATAAGACGAATTTGTTTTGCGGCTCCCCTGCTAGGCCATTTGTGAGCAAAGAGCACCGTGATCAGAAGAACGCTTCCGACCGGAAGGCCGGCGTTTTTTTCTATAGGCGGAAAAATTTTTTCCCCTGGCGGCGCGACCTGCCGGGGCGGGACATGCTCTATATAAGTGAAGAGACAACGGAAAAGAGGTGAGGCCATGACGGATCAGGAATTGGTAGAGCTGTTCTGGCAGCGGCGGGAGGAGGCCCTGACCGGGCTCCAGGACAAGTACGGGGGCTGGTGCCGCTCCATCGCCGGTCGCATCCTGGGGGAAGAGCGGGACGTGGAGGAGTGTCTGGGGGACTGCTGGCTCCAGCTGTGGAACGCCATCCCGCCCGCCCGGCCCCAGCACTTCCGGGGCTATCTGGGGGCGGTGGTGCGCAACCGGGCCCTGCTCCTCCGCCGGCGGCGGGGACGGCAGGGGGACACGGTCTCTCTGGCCGCTCTGGAGCTGGCTGAGTGCCTCCCCAGCCGGGAGGGGCCCGAGGAACAGGCCGAGGCGGCGGAGCTGGGGCGGGCCATCTCCGCCTTCCTGAGAGAGCTGGGGGAGGGGCCGCGTACCGCCTTCCTGCGGCGGTACTGGTACGCAGACACCGTGGAGGAGACCGCCGGGCACCTGGGCTGGTCGCTGTCCAGGACCAAGAGCGTCCTGTTTCGGACGCGGAAGAAGCTGAAAGCTTATTTGGAACAGGAGGGAATGTTGTGAACCGAGGAGAACGCATGATGGAGGCTGTGGGCCTTGTGGACCCGGCCTTGGTAGAACAGGCCGCCGGTCCGGCCCGGCGGCACAGCGCCCGCCGGCCCCTGCGGACC
>NZ_LN866274.1:1846519-2315188 GCF_001244495.1 Clostridium phoceensis
CACAGCGCCCGCCGGCCCCTGCGGACCGGCCTGATCGCCGCCTGCCTGTGTGCGGCCCTGCTGGGGTCGGCGTGGGCGGCCAACCAGATCGGAGGGTTCCAGTCCCTGAAATTTTTTGAGGACCTGCTGCTCCCGGCTGAGCTCTCAGATGACGGCGAGGCGTTGGGGGAGGCGCACTACGACGGCTATACCCTGGAGGGAGGGATAGACTTCCTGGCGCTGGAGGATCTGCCCCAGGAGGCGCTGGACATGGCGGCGGAGCACCCCGCCTCCACGGTGGGGCTGGACCTGACAAGCTGGGAGGAGGCGGAGGCATACTTTGGCCTGGAGCTGCCGGAAAACGCCTATCTGCAAGAACAGCTCCAGTCCGGTTTTCGGGCGGCCCTGAGCAGCGACAGCGAAGGCCCCACCGCCCTGGAGTGGACGGCGGAATATCTGGATTCCGGCGTCCGGCTGGAGGTGTGGGTGACGGCGTGCACCCAGCGGATGGAGCTGCCGGATCATCCGGTCAGCCAGAGCCATCTGCTCCCCTCGGATACCCAGTACACCACGGAGGAGCACACCGCCCCCAACGGCCTGTCCGCAGTGATGACCACGGTGGAGCAGGGCCCTGAAGACCCCTATTACGACAAATGGGGCGCCCGGATGTTCCGCGCCGACTTCGCGCTGGGCGGGGTGTGGTACCGTGTGGACGCCTATGACCGGGCGGAGCCTCAGCGGGCACGGGAGGCGCTGGAGGAGCTGCTGAACGGCTTCATGCTGTAAGTTGCCTGGGGCGCAGCCTCCGGGGCGGGCGGCCGCGCAGGAAATTTTACCGGTCCTCCCGGCCCGGCGTCCCTTGACAGGACTGAAGAAACTGGATATAATACCACCTGTATCACAGGCGCTGAGGGGGAGGAGTAACCGCAGTTCCCATAGCAGAGAGTGGCCGGACGGTGCAAGGCCATATGGGGAAGCGGCGAAGTGGCCCCGGAGCTCCGTTTTCGAGGCCCCAGCGGGGCGGTAGACAGCGGCGGGTCCTCCCGTTACAGAGGATAGGAGCGCCCCGCGAGGGGAATTCAGGTGGTACCGCGGACGATGACAGGTTCGCCCTGAGCCATGACCGGCTCAGGGCGTTTTTTATGGAGGGAGCGCAATGGAATTTGTAAATGAGACAGACTATGACTGGCGCGCCCTGCGAGCCCTGAACCGGGCGGCCATCCGCCTGGACAGGCGCTGGAGGAGCCTGCTGCTCCGGGCCATGGGGGTGCTCTGCGGCCTGATCCTGCTGCGGGGGGCCTGGACCTCCGGAGGAGGGGCGGGTCTCCTGTATGGGCTGCTGGGGGCGCTGATGCTGGTCTGGGCCCTGTTCCTCAACGAGATCCGGGCCTGGCTGGTGGGGCGGTTCGTGATGAAGGGCGTCGCCCGGCACACCGCCCGGTTCACCGATGAAGGGTATGTCATCGCCAACCAGCGGGGGGAGCAGTCCTTTGACTACTCTTCCGTCCAGGCCCTGTGTGAGGACGGGCGCTACTTCTTCCTCATGCTCAGCCGCCAGCAGGGCAACCTGTTCGACAAGCAGGGCTTTCACACCGGGACCGCGGACCAGTTCCGGGCTTTCCTGGAGCGGAAGACCGGACAGACCATGAAAAAGCTGTGAGACCCGGGGCCGGAGGGCTCCAATCGGAATGAAAATACATTGGAAATAGGACGTGAACGACATGAGAAAAGAACTGCCAAAGGTCTATGAGCCCCAGGAAGTGGAGTCCCGGATCTATGAGACCTGGGAGAAGAACGGCTGCTTCCGGGGCCACCGGGACCCTAAGAAGAAGCCCTTTACCATCGTCATGCCGCCCCCCAACGTGACAGGGCAGCTGCATATGGGCCACGCCATGGACTCCACCCTCCAGGACATCCTCATCCGCTTTAAGCGGATGCAGGGCTACGCCGCCCTGTGGGTCCCCGGCACCGACCACGCGGGCATCGCCACCCAGATCAAGGTGGAGGAGGAGCTGCGCACCAAGGAGGGACTGACCCGCTATGACCTGGGCCGGGAGAAGTTCCTGGAGCGGGTGTGGGATTGGAAACGCCAGTACGGCGGCCGCATCGTCCAGCAGCAGAAGAAGCTGGGCGCCTCCTGTGACTGGGACCGGGCCCGGTTCACCATGGACGAGGGCTGCTCCAAGGCGGTGCGGGAGACCTTCTGCGAGCTGTATGAGAAGGGCCTCATCTACAAGGGCAGCCGCATCATCAACTGGTGCCCCCACTGTGTCACGGCCCTGTCTGACGCGGAGGTGGAGTATCAGGACAAGCCCGGCCACCTGTGGCATATGCGCTACCCTCTGACTGACGGTTCCGGCTATCTGGTGGTGGCCACCACCCGGCCGGAGACCATGATGGGCGACACTGGCGTGGCGGTCAACCCCAACGACGAGCGGTACAAGCACCTGGTGGGCAAGACCTGCATCCTGCCCCTGATGGACCGGGAGATCCCCATCGTGGCCGATGAGTACGTGGAGATGGACTTCGGCACCGGCTGCGTGAAGATGACCCCCGCCCACGACCCCAACGACTTCGAGGTGGGCCTGCGCCACAACCTGGACACCATCCGGGTGCTGGATGACAACGGCAAGGTCAACGCCAACGGCGGCAAGTACGAGGGCATGGACCGCTATGAGGCACGGAAGGCTGTGGTGGCCGACCTGGAGGCCCTGGGGCTCATGGAGAAGATCGAGGACTACTCCCACAACGTGGGCACCTGCTACCGCTGCCACAACGACGTGGAGCCCATCATCTCCGCCCAGTGGTTCGTGAAGATGAAGCCCCTGGCCGAGGCGGCCATCAAAGTGGTGGAGGACGGGGAGACCCGCTTCGTCCCCGACCGATTTGCCAAGACCTATCTGAACTGGATGGAGAACGTCCACGACTGGTGCATTTCCCGGCAGCTGTGGTGGGGCCACCAGATCCCCGTCTGGTACTGCGATGACTGCGGACACATGACGGTCACCCGTGATGACCCGGACTGCTGTGAGAAGTGCGGCAGCAGGAAGATCCACCGGGACCCGGACGTGCTGGACACCTGGTTCTCCTCCGCACTGTGGCCTTTCTCCACCCTGGGCTGGCCGGAAAAGACGGAGGACCTGGACTACTTCTACCCCACCGACGTGCTGGTCACCGGCTACGACATCATCTTCTTCTGGGTGGCCCGGATGATCTTCTCCGCCTGCGAGCAGACCAAGAAGCCCCCCTTCCACACCGTGTTCATCCACGGCCTGGTGCGGGACGACAAGGGAAGGAAGATGTCCAAGAGCCTGGGCAACGGCATCGACCCCCTGGAGATCGCCGACAAGTACGGCGCCGACGCCCTGCGCTTCAACCTGGTCACCGGCAACAGCCCCGGCAACGACATGCGCTTCTACACCGAGCGGTGTGAGGCTATGCGCAACTTCGCCAACAAGATCTGGAACGCCAGCCGCTTCCTGATGATGAACCTGACCATCGACGCATGCCAGCTGCCTGGGAAGCTGGAGCTGGAGGACAAGTGGATCTTGTCCAAGCTGAACACTGCCATCCGTGAGATCACCGAGAACATGGACCGGTATGAGCTGGGCGTGGCGGCCCAGAAGATCTATGACTTCATCTGGGACGACTACTGCGACTGGTATATCGAGCTGACCAAGACCCGTCTCCAGGGGGAGGACGAGGACAGCAAGGTGAGGGCCCAGCAGGTGCTGTGCCATGTGCTCACCCAGATGCTCAAGCTGCTCCATCCCTTCATGCCCTTCATCACCGAGGAGATCTGGCAGGCCCTGCCCCACGAGGGGGACTTCCTCATGCTCTCCGACTGGCCGGTGGCAGATGCCGCTCTGGACTTCCCAGAGGAGGAGAAGGCCATGGAGCTGATCATGGATGCCATCCGTGGGGTGCGCACCCGCCGGTCTGAGATGAACGTGCCCCCCAGCAAGAAGGCCCACCTGACGGTGGCCACCGGGGAGCGGGACATCTTTGTCCTGGGCGTGCCCTTCCTGAAGAAGCTGGCCTATGCCAGCGAGGTGACCTTCGCCCAGCCGGGCACCGCCCCGGAGGCGGGCTCCGTCACTGTGGTCACCCATGCGGCCCAGATCTCCATGCCTCTGGCGGAGCTGGTGGACCTGGAGAAGGAGAAGGCCCGCATGGAGAAGGAGCTGAAAAAGAACAGCGACGAGCTCCAGAAGCTGAACACCAAGCTGGCCAATCCGGGCTTTGTCAATAAGGCCCCCGAGCATGTGGTCAAGGCGGAGCAGGAGCGGGCCGTGAAGCTCACCGAGCTGGTGGCCAAGCTGGAGGAACAGCTCAAGACCATGTGATCCGGCACAGGAGCTGTGAACGCCGGAGGATAAGAGAAAACGATCTGACGGGCCGGACCGCGGGAGACCGCGGTCCGGCTTTCCGCGTCTTTTTGAGGTGGAAAAAAGGAAAAGCTGCTTCGGGGGGATCTTTCCGACGGCCGCTTCCCCGTTCCTAGCCCCATAAGGCCGGATGCCCGGAGCCGGTCATGCCCCGCCCGGTATGGCGGGCATACAGTGTACCCCCCTGTGCGGCTGGCTGGGGCTTTTCGGTATCCCTTTCATCAGAAAGAAGTAAAAAAGAATTTTATTAAAATAAAAATTTAGGATTGACTTTAATAAAATTAAAGTATATAATCAATATTATGAAAGGGGGTAAAAGGATGGCAGTGGAACTGGTGCCCGAGTGGATGGCCGGTCTGGAGGAGGAGGACCTGGTGTTCATCAAAAAATTTGTGCTGTCCTCCGGCTCCCTCAAAGAGGTGGCGGGACAGTACGGCGTCACCTATCCCACGGTGAGACTGCGGCTGGACCGGCTGATCCAGAAGATCAAGCTGGGGGAGGACAGGGCGGCCGACCCCTACATTGCCCTGATCAAGCGTCTGGCGGTAAATGAGCGGCTGGACTTTGACACAGCCAAGCTGCTGATCGCCGCCTATAAGAAGGAAATAAGAAAGGATGAGATGACGTGATGAGCGGTTCCATAATGACAATATTGTTTGTGCTCCCTGTTGTTCTGCTCTCTATGCTGCTGCCCCTGGCCCTGGTGGTGGCCCTTCAGGTCTGGCTGTGCAGGAAGGGAAAGTGGCTGGGGCTGATCCTGCCCGCCATCACCCTGGCGATGAGCCTGATGATCTGCCTGTCGGTGGTCGGCTTCTCCGCTGTCACCGGCGGCGGGGCCGTGCAGGTCACGGACGGGCACGGGAATATCGTGGAGGAGTACCACCGGGAGGAGGAGCATCACCAGCTCCAGCCTGCGGATCTGGCCATGGTGGGCGGTGTGTTCCTGGTATTCAACGTCCCCACTCTGGTGCTGGGCGGGATCTGGCTCTACTACAAGAACCGCCGGGAGTGGAAGGAAGACCTGAAGAAAATGAATATCCAGGATCTGGAGTAAAAGGTGGGGCGTCCCGGGGAGGGACGCCCCTTTTGCGGGGATCGCGGTTGAAATCCGTTCCAAAACATGATAATATAACTCAATAAAAAGCAGATCCGCCGCAGGCGGACATGAGAGGAGAGTCCCTATGCCGCTGCATGAATCAGGAGAAGATTATCTGGAGGCCATCCTGGTGCTCCATGAGCAGAAGGGCAACGTCCGGTCCATCGACGTGGCCCAGCACCTGGGCTACTCCAAGCCATCTGTGAGTCGGGCTATGTCCATCCTGCGCTCCAGCGGGTATATCACCATGGAACGGGACGGCCGCATCCTGCTTACCGAGGCGGGAAAGACGGCGGCGGAGTCGGTGTACGAGCGCCACCGCTTCCTGACCAAGTGGCTGATCCAGCTGGGTGTGACGCCGGAGGTGGCGGCAGAGGACGCCTGCCGCATCGAGCACGACATCAGCCCGGAGACCTTCGCCTGCCTGAAGCGGCACGCGGGGGGCGGGGAGAGCTGACGCTCCGAACAGAAAAAGTGACGCGGCGGACCGAGTCCCGGCCTGCCGCGTTTCTCCTTGCCTGAGGGGAAAAAGCTTGTTATAATAAAAACCAAAATACAGATCCTGTCGAACTGGGGGAAAACTGCCATGTCTACCGAAGAACTGGTCTCCGGCGTGCTGGAAGGGCTGAAGCTGAATGCCCTGGACCTGAGCGCCCTGTTCCGCACTGCCCTGCTCATTCTGGCGGGGGTCGTGGTGATCCGGGTCCTTCTGCGGATCGTGGACCGGATGCTGTCCAGATCTCAGAACCTGGGGTCAGTGGGGGGCTATATCCGCTCTGTGGTGCGGATCGCCCTGTGGTTCCTCCTGGTCCTGGTGGTGGCGGACTCCCTTGGCATCCCGGTGGCCTCCATGATCGCCCTGCTCAGCGTGGCCGGCCTGGCTATCTCCCTGGCGCTCCAGAACACCCTCTCCAACCTGGCGGGGGGCATCATGATCCTGGTGTCCAAGCCCTTCGAGGTGGGGGACTATGTGGAGGCGGACGGGGTGGGGGGCACGGTCATCTCCATCGGCCTGGCGTACAGCACCCTGGCCACCGTGGACAACAAGGAGATCTTTATCCCCAACAGCCAGGTGGCGGCGGCCAAGATCATCAACTATACCAAGCTGGGCAAGCGGCGGGTGGAGCTGACCTTCTCCGCCTCCTACGATGCGCCGACTGAGACGGTGAAGCAGGCGCTGGGGGAGGTGCTGGCCCAGTTCCCGCAGATCCTGGAGGACCCGGCCCCTTCCATCTGGATCTCCAAGTACGGTGCCAGCAGCATCGAATATGTGGTGCGGGTGTGGACCGCCGCGGGGGACTACTGGGACGTGTATTACGGCGTTATGGAGGGGGTGCGCCCCGCCTTCCAACGCCACAGGATCCAGATGACCTACGATCATCTAAACGTCCACCTGCTGGAGAAGTGAGCCCTCAGACCAGCCGGGCGCCCCGTCCACGGGGCCTTCAGGGCATGGCCAGCCCGTGGAGAAAGCCGTCCAGCTGGGGAGAGAGGACCTCGCCCCCGATCACCGTGTTTTTGTAGATCAGCAGATTGGCTAGGATGCCGGTCTCACCGGTGGGGTAGTTGGTGATCTCGTAGGTGTAGCGCTTCACCCGCTTGCCGGCATATTTGGACAGGTCGAAGCCCTGCCCGCTTTGCAGGGCCAGATAGTCGTCATAGCTCGCATCCATCTCCTTGGGGATGAGCAGCTCCTCGGTGGCCAGGGGCTCGGCACTGACCTCCCAGCCGTAGGACTGGAGGTAGGCCACCCGGTCCTCGTTGCTCTTGACCCCCTTTGGGCTGGGGACGGCAGAGGCGGACGCCTCCCGGGCGGGGCCGCCGCCCAGGGTCAGCACCAGGGCGGCGCAGCAGGCCAGGGCGGCCACGGCCACCCCGATGGTCAGCTTTCGGTGGCGGGGCAGTTTTGCAGTCAGGATTATCACAGCGCATTCTCCTTCCAACGCCTTGGTTTCTACTCATGTCTATGAGGGGCGGGACAAATTTATGCCTGCCCTCATAAAGTCCGGACAGGAGCGCGGAGACGGCCGGCAGGCAGGAGGGGGCGGAGGAACAGGAGGACAAGTATGGCACAGGAGCGTCTGGACAAGCTGCTCTCCTCCACGGGGCGGTGGTCCCGCCGGGAGGTGAAGGAACTGATCCGCCAGGGGCGGGTGTGGGTGGACGGCGTCCCTGCCCGACGGCCGGAGGAGAAGTGTGAGCCCGGAGCGGCCGGCCTCACTGTGGACGGAGAGCGGGTGGACTGCGCCCCTTTCGTCTATCTGATGCTCCACAAGCCGGCGGGCCTCCTGTCCGCCACGGAGGACCGGCGGCAGAAGACAGTGCTGGACCTGCTGCCGGAGCACCTGCGCCGCCGGGGGCTCTTCCCGGTGGGGCGGCTGGACAAGGATACCGAGGGGCTCCTGCTCCTCACTGATGACGGTCCCCTCGGCCACGCCCTGCTCTCCCCCAAAAACCACGTGGACAAGGTGTACTACGCCAAGGTGGAGGGTCGGCTGGACCGGACGGACGCTGAGGCCCTGGCGGCGGGGATGGTGCTGGGGGACGGGCTGCACTGTCTGCCCGCGGAGCTGGAGCCGCTGGGGGACGGCTCCCAGTGTCATGTCACCCTGCGGGAGGGGAAATATCACCAGGTGAAGCGGATGCTGGCCGCCCGGGGGAAGCCGGTGGTCTATCTGAAGCGCCTGTCCATGGGGCCCATCGCCCTGGACCCGGCGCTGGCGCCGGGGGAGTGGCGGCCGCTGACAGGGGAGGAGAAGGCGCTGCTGCGGCGGGGAACAGCGGGAGATCCAGGTTTTTCGGCGTTTTGAACAAAAAATTATGCAAAACCTCTTGCCAAAACCGGGGGGGAACCGTTATAATAGGCGTAGTGTACAAGTAACACATGGGAGGGATCAATGTGTCCAGCAGGATGTTCCAGGGAGTCGTACTCCAGATGAAGGACGGCATCGACCGGGTGGTGGGTGTCATTGACGCGGACGGCATCGTCGTGGCATGCAGTGAGCTCACCAGTATCGGTGAGCATTGGTCCGGCGCGGTGGCGGCCATCAATGCCGCCGACAACGGGATCACCCGGTATGAGGGGAAGACCTTCAAGCCGCTGGCCGGCTGGGGCGCTCAGTTCGATTACGCCGCTTTTGTCCAGGGGGAGGACCCGGAGAGCGCGGCCCTGTGCGCCATGGCGGTGGTGGCCTTCAACGGAGCCAAGACCTCTTATGAGGAGAAGCACGACAAAGCCACCTTTGTGAAAAACATCATCTCGGACAATATCCTGCTGGGGGACATCTATACCCAGGCTAAGGAGCTGCACTTTGTCTCTGAGGTGCCCCGGGCAGCTTTCCTGGTGCGCCAGCTGGGGCAGGCGGATGTGAGCACCATCGATGTGATCCAGAACCTGTTCCCGGACAAGCAGACAGACTTTGTCATCTCCATCAATGAGACAGACGTGGCCCTGATCAAGCAGCTGCCCGAGGGGGCGGATGCCAAGGAGCTCCAGAAGATCGCCAAGCAGATCTCTACCGCGGTGAACCAGGAACTGGGCATCAAGGTGGTCATTGGAATCGGCACCGTGGTCAACCACATCCGGGACCTGGCCCGGGCCTATAAGGAGGCCGGCGTAGCCATCGACGTGGGCAAGGTGTTCGACACCGAGAAGACGGTCATCAACTATGAGAACCTGGGCATCGGCCGGCTGATCTATCAGCTGCCTACCATCCTGTGCCAGATGTTCCTCCAGGAGGTCTTTAAGAAGAACCCCATCGACGCTTTGGACCAGGAGACTCTGCTCACCATCAACAAGTTCTTTGAAAACAACCTGAACGTGTCCGAGACTGCCCGGAAGCTGTTCGTCCACCGCAATACCCTGGTGTACCGGCTGGAGAAGATCAAGAAGCTCACCGGCCTGGACCTGCGGGAGTTCGATGATGCCATTACCTTCAAGGTGGCGCTGATGGTCAAGAAGTACCTCATTTCCCGGGGAATCGAATCCTGAACCGAAGAACAGCACGCCCCCGCGCCGGGTCCGGCGCGGGGGCGTTGATTTTTTGTGAGAGGAGGAAAAATTTGGAGGAGCAAAATGCCAAAATTTTTTTCTGGGAGGGGTTGCCGTTCCGGGGCGGCGCCGCTACAATATAGGAGCGGAAGCGACAAAATGGCCGCAAAAATCCATTTACATAACACACAAACTGTGATACACTTTGAGAAAAGCGCATCAGCCGCCCGCCCCTGGGAGAGAGCGTGCCAAAGGCACGACTTGGGGGAGTGGCGACCGTCTGGCGGAGGGACACATGATACGGTTCATCGATGTATATAAAGAATACGACAACGGGACCAAGGCGCTGAAAGGGGTCTCCATGCGGATCGACGACGGGGAGTTCGTCTTTCTGGTGGGGCCATCCGGCTCCGGGAAGTCCACCATCATCAAGCTGATCACCGGGGAGATCGCCACCACAGAGGGGCGGCTGATGGTGAACGGCTACAACATGAACAACATCCGTCCGGGACAGGTGCCCTACATGCGGCGGACGCTGGGCATCATTTTCCAGGACTTCCGGCTCATTGAGAAAAAGACGGTGTATGAGAACCTGTCCTTTGCCATGCGGGCCATCGGCACCTCCACCCGGGAGCTGCGCCGGCGCATCCCCTATGTGCTGGAGCTGGTGGGGCTGGAGAAGAAGGCGGACCAGTATCCGGGGGAGCTGTCCGGCGGCGAGCAGCAGCGGGTGGCCATCGCCCGGGCTCTGGTCAACAATCCCAGCATGATCATCGCCGACGAGCCCACGGGGAACCTGGACCCCCAGCGATCCCTGGAGATCATGATGCTGCTGGAGCGCATCAACGAGCTGGGTACCACTCTGCTGGTGGTCACCCACGAGAAATCCCTGGTCAACCGGTTCTCCAAACGAGTCGTCGCCATCGAGAACGGACGGATCATCAGCGACGAGACAGGCGGGTATTACAACAATGGCGAGACGATTTAACGGAAAATACTATCTCAGCGAGGGCTTCCACTCTATCTTCACCCACGGCTTCATGTCTTTTGCCGCTGTGTGCATGATCGTGGCCTGCCTGCTGATCATGGGTTCCTTCACCCTGCTGGCGGTCAACCTGGACCACATGCTGGGGGACCTGGAGGACGAGAATCTGTTCCTGGCCTACATTGATGACAGCTACTCGGAGGAGCAGGCCCGGGCCCTTCAGCCGAAAATCGAGGCTGTCCCCAATGTGTCCCAGGTCACCTTTGTCACAAGGGCGGAGGCATTGGAGGATTTTAAGGCAGGGCGGGAGCAGAACGATTTGATGGACAGCCTGCCCCCCGAGGTGCTCCGGGATCGGTTCGAGATCCATGTCAAGGATATCGAGCAGATGGCGGCCACCGTGTCTCAGGTGGAGGCTGTCCGGGGAGTGGCCCATACCCAGGCGGCCATTGAGATCGCCCAGGGCTTCGTCATGGTGCGCAACATCGCCACCGGCGTGGCGGCTGTGCTGGTGGCCATGCTGGTGGTGGTGTCCCTGTTCATCATCGCCAACACCATCAAGCTGGCCACCTTCTATCGCAGGGAGGAGATCGCCATCATGAAGATGTGCGGTGCGACCAACGGCTTCATCCGCTGGCCCTTTGTGGTGGAGGGCATGATCCTGGGCCTTACAGGCGCCCTGGTAGCTTTCTTCATCCAATGGGGGCTGTATGAGGCGGTCTCCCGGCTGATCCTCCAGACCAACGGCCTGAGCCTGATCACCGTTCTGTCCTACGCCTCCATGGCGGGGAACATCGTGCTGGTCTTCTGCGGCGTGGGACTGGTGATCGGTGTGGGCGGCTCGGTGGTGGCCATCCGGAAGTTCCTTCAGGTATGAGATAAGGAGAAGCAGGTATGAGAAAAAAGACACAGAGGATCGTGATGGCAGTGCTGGCAGGGATCATGGCCCTGCTGATGCTGCTGCCCATCGTAGCCAATATTTTCGTCCACTGAGGGGAGGCGGCCCATGAAAAGACGCGCTATCCCCGCCATCAGCCTGGCGCTGGTGGTCCTCTTTTCCGCCTCCTTTCTGCTGGCTCTGCCGGGGGCGGTGTCCATGCCGGCCTCCGCCGTGACTCAGGCGGAGATCGATGCGCTGAAGGAGAGCGCCGGCGAGCTGGAGCAGCAGCAAAAGGAGATCCAGGCCCAGTTAAACGCCATCGCCGCCGACAAGGATGAGGCATTGGAACAGAAGAGCCTGCTGGAGCAGCAGATCAACGTGATCCAGTCGGAGATCAACAACATCGACGCACAGATCGCCAAATATGACGAGCTGATCTCCCAGAAGGAGGACGAACTGGCTCAGCTGGAGCAGCAGGAGGCGGAGCAGTATCAGCTCTTCTGTGAGCGGGTGCGCTATATGGAGGAGGAGGGGGAGGTCTCCTATTGGGCCATCCTCTTTAACGCGGAGGATTTCTCTGACATGCTGGACCGCTTCATGATGGTGGAGGAGATCATGGCCTATGACAATGCCATCATGGACGAGCTGCTGGCCACCCAGGCCCAGATCGAGCAGGAGAAGGCGGAGCTGGAGGAGGCCCGCACCGCCCAGGAGGAGGCCCGGCAGAAGCAGGCGGACGCCAAAGCCAGGCTGAAGAGCCAGCAGGCGGAGGTAGACGCCCTCATCAGTCAGATCAGCAGCCAGGAGGACGAGTTGGAGGCCATGGAGGCCAAGCTCCAGGCGGCGGCCAAGGCCATGGACAACGAGATCGCCCGGAAAGAGCGGGAGCTCCAGGCCCAGCTGGCTGCCCAGGGCGTGACCATCGTCAGTGAAAAGGGCTTCAAGTGGCCCAGCTATGCCACCACCATTACCTCCCTGTTTGGCAGCCGTACGCACCCGGTCACCGGGCGGCCCAACAACCACACTGGAGTGGATATCGCCGCCGCCGGCGGAACGGACATCTGGGCCGCCAAGAGCGGCGTAGTCCTTACTTCCACCTACAACAGCTCCTACGGCAACTATGTGGTCATCAGCCATGCCAACGGAGAGAGCACCCTCTACGCCCATATGAGCAAGCGGCTGGTCAGTGAGGGAGATAAGGTGACCCAGGGACAGACCATCGGCCTGGTGGGGACCACCGGTTCCTCCACCGGAAACCACCTCCACTTTGAGGTACGCCTGAACGGACAGCGTCAGGACCCCCTGAACTATTTTAGAGGTTCCACCTTTACACTGCGGGCCAGTGGCAAGAGCGTGAGCTACACTGTGAGCTGAGAGAGGGGAGCGCGGCATGGAAGAGATGCGGTGTCCCTGCGGCGGGATCTTTCAAAGCCTGGGGATGGAATACCTCCGAACCGGAGCTGTAAGCGACGGTTTTCTGTTCGGACGGGATGCCAACGCTTGGGCAGAGGGAGCCATCCCGGTGGAGCTGTTTTCCTGCGGCCGCTGCCGGGCCCTGCGCTTCTGCGCGGAGGAGGAATGGGTGGCCCGCCGCCAGGAGGAGGAGCGGGAGAAGGCAGAGAGAGCCCGGAGACATGAGGAGCGGCTGGAACAGCAGCGGGAGGAACGGGTCCAGATAGCCATGAAAGACTATGCCTCGTACAGCGAGAAGCGCCTGCAGAAGATCGCGGACGGGGAGACCTGGAGCAATCACTGCGAGGAGGAGCGGGAGGCCGCCCGCCGCCTGCTGGAGCACAGGACGCCCCAGACCAAGAAAAATGACGTCCCCTGGGAAAAATAGGGGACACAGACAGAGACTTCAGGCGGCGGGCACAGGCCCGCCGCCTCAGCTTGTGGAAAAAGCCTCGCAGAGTTCGCGCCCGCAGGCGCGAACCCAGTTTAGATCCGTTTTCCCCGGCGACCTGTGCATCGGGGAAAACACTGCTCAGGCTGCAAATGTGAGGGTTGTCCGCCGCAGGCGGTCAAACCCTACGCGCGGCAGACTGCATCTTTCTCGAAAAAGTGGCTTTGCCACTTTTTCGACAATCTCAGGCGGCGGGGGCAGACCCGCCGCCTTTCTCAGTGCCCGGAGGCATAGGCGGGGGCGGCGGCGGGCTATGCCGTGGGGGGGGGGGGGGGGGGGCTGGGGCAGGGGGGGTACCAGAGCCGTTTCTTTTATCCATCTAGATGTGTCTAAGAGAAAGAGGNTGCGCCGCCCCTATGGCTCTGGCGCTGCTGCGCCGCCAAGGGGAGGACCCGCTGCGGGCGGCGGTGGCCCTGCGGGGGAGCCGGGCGGAGCGGGATCTGGTCCGGGCGGCGGAGGAGCTGTGCCCCAGGGTGCGGGATTTGTGCCTCTCCGTACAGACGGGCGGAGGGGAGCTGGAACGCTACCTCCACCGACAGTACGGTGTGGCCCTGCGGCCGGACTGGGCCGGCGTCCAGGCGGCCATCCGCTTCGATCCCCGGACGGAGGAGGCGGGGCAGGCGGTCCTCTCCCTGTTTGGGCCGGAAGCGGATCTGGCGGGGCTGGCGGTGTCGGTCCCCGGCTTAGAGCGGCAGAAGGAGGGCCAGTGGCTGCCCCTGCTGGAGATCCTGTGGGAGACAGGGCGTCTGGAGCGCACTGACCTAGAATTTACTTGACAGACGGAGCCGAAAACACTATAATAGCACATACTGCATCCATATACCCATTTTCATATTCTGGAACGATCATCCGCCCCGGGGCCGCCCCGGAGAGCGGTCTGAAAGGTGTGCAACGAGTCATGGCAAAGGAATATAAACTCAGCCCCCAGCGCCTGAAAGAGCTTCAGGACGAGATGAATTATCTGAAGACAGTTCGGGAGAAGGAAGTGGCCGAGCTGATCAAGGAGGCCCGCTCTTTCGGAGACCTGTCTGAGAACAGCGAGTACGATGAGGCCAAGAACGAGCAGGGCAAGCTTTACTCCCGCATGGCTGAGATCGAGGAGATCCTGTCCAACTATGTGGTCATCGAGGAGGAGCCCTCTGACGGCAGCTCTGTCCGCCTGGGCTCCACGGTCACCGTGCTGGACGAGGAATTCGACGAGACTATGGTGTACAAGATCGTGGGCTCTCAGGAGGCCGACCCCATGAACGGGGCCATCTCGGAGGACTCCCCCTTCGGCAAGGCCCTGCTGGGCAAGAGCGAGGGAGACCAAGTGGTGGTGGACGCCCCCGCCGGACGCATCGAGTACAAGCTGCTGAAGGTGGAGCAGCGCTGAGCGCCCCGCCATCCACAGAGATAGGAGAGAGACAACATGGCTGAAGAGAAGAACCAGGAGCAGAACCTGTCCCAGCTGCTCCAGATCCGCCGGGACAAGCTGAAGGAGCTCCAGGAGGGGGGGCGTGACCCCTTCCAGATCACCAAATATGAGGTCACCCACGACAGCGCCGCCATCAAGGCGGATTTTGACGCCATGGAGGGCAGCCAAGTCTCGCTGGCCGGGCGGCTCATGTCCAAGCGGGGCATGGGCAAGGTGTCCTTCTGCGACCTGCAGGACAAGTCGGGCCGCATCCAGCTCTATGCCCGCCGGGACGAGATGGATGGGGAGGAGTACGACCGCTTCAAGAAGCTGGATATCGGCGACATCGTGGGAGTGAAGGGCATCGTGTTCCGCACCCAGCGGGGGGAGATGTCCATCCGGGTGGAGGCGGTGACCCTGCTGTCCAAGTCCCTTCTGCCCCTGCCGGAGAAATTTCACGGCCTGACCAACACCGAGCTGCGCTACCGCCAGCGATATGTGGACCTGATCGTCAACCCGGAGGTGAAGCGCAACTTCATCATCCGCTCCCAGTTCATCAAGCATGTGCGGGACTTCCTGGACGGCCGGGGCTATATGGAGGTGGAGACCCCCGTCCTGAACACCATCTCCGGCGGCGCCACTGCCCGTCCCTTCATCACCCACCACAACACCCTGGACATCGACATGTTTATGCGCATCGCCACCGAGCTGCCCCTGAAGCGTCTCATTGTGGGCGGTCTGGACCGGGTGTATGAGATCGGCCGCATTTTCCGCAATGAGGGCATGGACCCGAAGCACAATCCGGAGTTCACTACCGTGGAGCTCTACCAGGCCTACGCCGATTTCAACGACATGATGGATCTGTTCGAGGACCTGCTCTCCTCCGCCGCCCAGAAGATCCTGGGCACCTATCAGGTGGAGTGGCAGGGGGAGCAGATCGACCTGACTCCCGGATGGCCCCGCATGCCTATGCATGAGGCGGTGAAGCAGTACTGCGGCATCGACTTCATGGCCATCAACAGTGACGAGGAGGCGGTGGCCGCCGCCAAGTCCATCGGCGTGGAGCTGCCCGAGACCGCGGACAAGACCTGGGGCAACGCCCTATATGAGTGCTTTGATCAGAAGGTGGAGGAGAAGCTGATCCAGCCCACCTTCATCACCATGCATCCGGTGGATGTGTCCCCACTGGCCAAGCGGTCCCCCAAGGACCCCCGGCTCACCGAGCGGTTCGAGCTGTTCATCTGCCACAGTGAGATGGGCAACGCCTTCTCCGAGCTCAACGACCCCATCGACCAGCGGGGCCGCTTCCAGAAGCAGGTGGAGCTGCGGGATAAGGGAGATGACGAAGCCGGCATGATGGACGAGGACTTCCTTACCGCCCTGGAGTACGGTATGCCTCCCACGGGCGGTCTGGGCATCGGCATCGACCGCTGTGTCATGCTGCTCACCAACAGCGACTCCATCCGGGAGGTCATTTTGTTCCCGACAATGAAGACCCTGGACCCAAAGAAGGCTGAAAACAAAGCCGAAAAAGCAGCGGTAAATGGTTCTGCAGAGGATGCAACCGTGTCCGCGCCAAGCGTACAGATTGATCTTTCCAAAGTGAAAATCGAGCCTTTGTTTGCAGATGATGTAGACTTTGAAACATTCAGTAAGTCTGATTTCAGAGTGGTTAAGATCGAAGCCTGCGAGGCAGTACCCAAGTCCAAGAAGCTCCTGAAATTCACACTGAATGACGGAACAGACCGGAAACGCACCATTTTAAGCGGTATTCACGAGTATTACGAGCCGGAAGAGCTGGTTGGTAAGACCTGTGTGGCAATCACAAACCTGCCGCCGAGAAAGATGATGGGTATTGATTCCGAGGGTATGCTGATTTCCGCAGTGTACGAGTATGACGGACGGGAAGGCTTAAATCTTTTGATGCTGGATGACAGTATTCCGGCGGGAGCAAAGCTGTACTAAAGAGGTCATTTACTACAAAAAATCGGGTTACTACAACTTTTCTACAACTTTTGCGCGAGACCCTACGAAACCGGATGAAGCAATATGAAAGGCGGATCTGCTTATAAAATGCAGATTCGCCTTTCTTTTTACATCAGCTTCATGTTCACACTAATGTTTTTTGCCTTCTCCTGCATATTCTCTTGTGTGATATGGGTGTAGATGTCCATTGTAGTAGAGAAATCGGCATGCCCCATGACTTGCTGAATGAATTTAACATCGTTGGTGCTTTCGCAGAGCCGGGTACAGAAGGTGTGCCGCAAGTTGTGAACACTAAAATGAGGGAGCAGATCCGGTTCACGGTCTTCCAGTTCAGCCTGATCCATTTCCTCCATGTTGTAAGTTACGCTGATTCTCTCAATCGCCCGATTGATATTGTGGGCGCTCATGAATGAGCCGGTTCGGTTGCGGAAAACAAAACCGTGAACTCCTCCTAACACCAGTTGATCGTCTGGATACAATGCGTCGATGGTTTCAATCTGGAGGCGAAGCTGCTCGGCCACCTCTGGATAGAGGATAGGGATAATTCGTGTACCGCTCTCAGTTTTGGGAGTGGTAATGTGAAATCCGGCTTTTCCGTCAATGACCCGGTAGATTAAGTTGTGGTTGACCGAGATTGTGTTTTCGCTCAAGTTAATATCGCTTTTGGTAATGCCGGTACATTCTGCTACACGCATTCCTGTTCCAAGGAGCACAGTCATGATGGGGAGCCAATGGCTGTATGTAGGGGACTTGGCAATAAAGCGCAGGAAATTCTGCTGTTGCGTTTTGGTGAGTGCGATCCGTCGTTTAGGCTTTGGAGCGCTGCCATCCGTCTTGAGCTTGCGGTAAATGCCCTTGCTGGGATTTTTGCGGATGTAATCGTCGTCCACGGCCATTTCAAGCGTAGGGTGAACAATGGTGTTGATGCTCTCCAGTGAGTTGATAGCAAAGCCGTGTTTCAGCAGTTTGGTATAAAACGCGAGAATATCACTTCTGTGGATTTGTGGCAGAGGCATGTTAGCGAAAGGCTCTTCTTTCACATAGAAGTCCCACAGGTAAAGATAATTTGCTCTGGTAGAGGGCTTCAGTTTGATGTTGTTATTCATGTAGACCTTGAACATATCATTCAGGGTAAGCTTCATGGCTTCCTGAGTACGGATGCCATCATCCTTATCTTTGTTGATCTGCTTTTCTTTGACACGAAGACTTGCGAGATCGGAGTCGTAAAGATATTTCTTTTTAGTGCCTAATTTGTAGACATACATATAGCTGCCATCTGCCCGTTGTGTTTCTCCAGGCCGAAGATTTCGTCCTTTGTTGTCTTTTCTCACTTTTGCCATTACTGGTACCTCCTGATTATAAAAGTGTAGTGCGCCTTACTGGCATGGTTATTTAGCCGGAAATATCATAAAGATATTCTTTGATACGCTGGACACTCCATAGGACACGGGTGTTCATGGTAATGCGTGCATTGGCAAGATCCCCAATTTGTACTGCAGTGTGCCTTCCACAGCACAACAGTTTGCAAAGGGTATCGGTATCGACAGCCAAGCACTGCTCCGGCGGTAGGTCATTCGGTTTTCTTTTCTCCATAATCGTCCTCCTTTTTTCGATTACAATAATCCCTTACGATTTGTAGAAGAAGGTTTTCAACAAAAACAATGAAAACGGTCTTGAGGTCAGGAGGTATTGAAATAACAAAAGAACTCTAATGGGGCCATTTCCTACGCCAGAACGGTTCTGCCGTGTATTTCAGGCTGCTGCTGTGCAGCACTTCGATTATGGGCGCGCTTCTGTGGTCATCGCACACTGTCCAGAATTCCTGTATAACTCCCCATAGAGGTTATGAACTTGTCAAGGTACTAAAAGAGCGTAGGGATCATCCGGCATTACCAAATGATCCGATACATCCTATAAATAGGCGGGAAAGAAAGAACTTCTGCAAAGAGGAAAGAAAATTTAAAGAAAATCCAAAAATCAATATATAGAATGTTTGAATTGACAAGAACTATATATTGTGTTAGAATTGCAATGTAATTGATTTTTGTGCGTTGCCCGTCAGGGTACACAGGCTTTAGGGCTTGTGTTGCGGAGTAATGACTGCATTGCACACGCTGTTAATTTTGTACTTGTGTCAGTAGTATCACTGCGCCTTTTCAGGCCGGTATATTGCTGGCTTTTTTTATTTTACGGGATTTACCCACCATTGCGAGAATGACATCGGTTCATAGGCAACTATGGACGCCAGGCTTTATGCCGTCTGTCATTCTCGCTTTTTTATTGCCTGTAAGCCTGAAAGGGCTTTAAGGATAAATCAAAACTGAGGAAGGCAGGTCATGTACATGAATGTGAAGCAGAAAAGAAAGCAGAATGGTCGGCGGGTCAAGCCGGCACACTCCACGGACTGGAAGATGAAGAGGCAGGCAGTATCTTCGCTCCGGCCCCGAAATGTTGCACCAATGGCGAGGGCAGTTATTTTGCCCCGAAGATCACGAAGGGGGATTTGATATGTCTGGCAGCAATA
Source organism: Clostridium phoceensis (assembly GCF_001244495.1). Classification (NCBI taxonomy): domain Bacteria; kingdom Bacillati; phylum Bacillota; class Clostridia; order Eubacteriales; family Clostridiaceae; genus Clostridium; species Clostridium phoceensis. The sequence continues at coordinate 1,865,648 of NZ_LN866274.1, forward strand.
GTGCTGAACGAAAGCGGCATGAACCGCTGGTGCTGGTAGAAACGGCAGATCTTTCAGAAGAAGACTGGCTGGATTATCGGCGCCGTGGAATCGGCGGCAGCGATGTATCGGCGATCTTTGGCACTTCTCCATTCCGGACAGCCAGGGATCTGTACTACGACAAACTAAACATAGCGTCAGTGGAAGATGATGAGGGCAACTGGGTTGCCATGGAAATGGGGCATTTGCTGGAGCCTCTGGTAGCAAAGATATTCGAGCGGAAAACCGGATATCGGGTCTACCAAATCAAAAAGATGTTCCAGCACCCACAGTATCCTTGGATGCTGGCTGATGTGGACTACTTTGTGGAACTGCCGGATGGCACCACAGCGATCCTTGAGATCAAGACCACAAACTATAATGCCAGAGATAACTGGTGGATGAATGGGAAGGAGACTGTTCCAGTCTACTATGAATCTCAGGGGCGTCATTATATGGCAGTAACGGATCTTGACCGATGTTTCTTTTGCTGCCTGTATGGTAACAACGAGGAGGAAGTTATTATCCGGGAGGTCAAGCGTGATTTCGAGTATGAGGCTGAGATGGTCTTTTTGGAGCAGTATTTCTGGGAAAACCATGTGCAGCGCCATGTGCCGCCGCCCTATACAGAGAGTGGGGCCTTGATTATTGAGAGCGCACGCAAACACTTTGGCCCGGCAGATAAAAATGCCCCGGCCGTTGCACTCGACCTGGATATGACTGCAAAACTCATGCAGTATTTGCGGCTTCTGGATGAAAAGAAAAATGCAGAGGTGTACTCCAAAGAAATCGACAAGGATATTCAGCGTCTGAAGGCGCTGTTGATTGCGGAAATGGGTACCAGCTGCACTGCAGTCTGTGAGCAGGAGGGAGTGAACTATACGGTTACCTATACCCCTGTTCGCAAGTCCATCATCGACAAGGATAACCTGCTTCGGTTGAAACTGGAGCATCCGGATATTTACGAGCAGTTTGTTACAGTATCCGAATCCAGACGGTTCAGTGTTAGAGCCTCGATTATGGAGGCCGCTTAGTGAGGTGAAAAAGGATGAATTGTATTGGTACCTACGACGGGACGATTTTTTATAATCCTGCCAATAAGTTTTGTATCGTCAGTGTAAAAACCGCAGACCAGAGTGTGCCGGCTGAGGCCAGGTCAAACAGGCGGTACAAAGACCATTTGATTCGCTTTACAGCTGTGGGGTATGAGATTCCACGGACAGATGCGGTAGAGTTGGAACTGGATGGTGAATGGACAAAGGGCAAGTATGGTGTCCAGCTCCAGGTGGAGCAGTGGCGTGAAATTGTGCCCAGAACAAAAAACGGCGTAGAGGGCTACCTTGCCTCCGGGCTTATCAAAGGGATTGGTCCCAAAACTGCCGCAGACATTGTGGAGCGGTTCGGTGTGGACACACTGGATATTCTGGAACACCAGCCGGAGCGGCTGTTGGAGATCCGGGGCATTACGGAAAGTAAATTGGAGGACATCAAAGCTTCTTATGCAGAAAACCGTATGCTCCAAGGAATTATGACCTTGCTGGCACCGTTTAAGATTACTCCCAAGACGGCATTGAAAATATATCAATATTTCGGCCCGACCAGCGTAGAGATTTTGGAAAAGAGCCCATTTGAGCTTTGCCAGATCTCCGGCTTTGGATTTCGGCGGGTAGATGCAATCGTACAAAAGAGCGGGGGCGATCTCCATGACCCTATGCGTATCAAAGGGGCTGTCTTTTGTGTGCTGGATGAGGGCAAGAGTAAACGAGGCCATCTGTACATCAGTTCTGAAGAACTGGAGAAATCAGCGCTGAAACTGCTCAATGAGAAGATACCTGTACCGGAGCTTCGCCTGCATCAGCAGGAAGTCAGGGATATGATGCAGGAAATGATCCTGAATGGAGCAATCGTTTCCGTGAAGGATAATATCTATCTTCCCAGAGTGTTTGCCCAAGAGGACGAAACGGCGCGCCGGATCGCCCAGCGTCTGGTCGCCCAGATGCCAGTAGAGCATATTGCGCCGGTGCTGGAACAGGTCAAGGTTGAAATGGGACTGCGCCTGTCTGCACAGCAGGAGGCTGCGGTCTATGCAGCATTTAGGCATGGCTTGTCAGTGATTACGGGTTCTCCTGGTACTGGTAAAACAACAGTGCTGCGGACGATACTTGAGGTTTACCGGCGGTTGCACCCTGATGGCAAAATTGCTCTTATGGCGCCTACCGGTCGGGCGAGCCGCAGGATGTCGGAGAGTACCGGCTTTGAGGATGCCCGAACATTACACAGTGGTCTGGGACTGACCAGTGAAGAGGATGAGGGCAGCCGGAACAGAAAGTCAGAGCCACTGTCGGCCGATTTAATCATTGTGGATGAGTTTTCCATGGTGGATATGTGGCTTGCCGAGAAATTCTTTGAGCGCATGAAGGCAAATGCCAGAATCGTGCTGGTAGGCGACCCAGATCAGCTTCCCAGCGTAGGAGCCGGAAATGTGTTCCGTGAGATCATCGAGACCAAAATCGTCCCGGTAACGGTGCTGGATCAGATTTTCCGTCAGTCGAAGGACAGTCTGATTGCCTATAATGCCAAATTTATCAACGAGGGCAATACCAAACTGTTTTACGGACCGGACTTTGTTTTCGTGTCTGGTGATAGTCAGGAAGATACCGCTGAAAAGATTACAGAACGGTATTGTTTGGAGATACAGGAGAGTGGCATTGAGAATGTGCAGATTCTTTCACCTTTCCGTTCAGAAGGCGCCGCGTCGTCGGAACAGTTGAATGAGACCATTCGTGAATTGGTCAACCCATTCCGCTCTGCGGAGGAGGAAATCAAGTTTGGCTCCAGGATATTCCGGGTCAATGACCGCATCATGCAGACCAAGAACACAGAAAAGGTCTCTAATGGAGATCTGGGCTTCATCCGGTATATTAAGGACACTGACCAGGGTAAAAAAATCGGCATGGATTTTGGCGCTGGCAGAACACTGGAATACGGCGTAGATGATTTGAGCAATGTGGATCTGGCTTATGCTACTACGATCCACAAGGCTATGGGTTCTGAGTATGAAACAGTCATTATGCCGCTGCTCAAAGCGCACACTATCATGATGTATCGTAATCTGCTCTACACTGGAATCACGCGTGCCAAAAAGCGGGTGGTGCTGATTGGGCAGAAACAAGTGTTGTTTATGGCAATCCATCGTAATGAGATCGGCAAGCGGAATACGCTGCTGGGTATGCGTATCCAGATGTATTTCAAAGCCTACGCAAAGAAAGCCGGTATCCCCATTCCGGCTGCGTTGGAAGAACAATTAAAGAACGCAAGTTAAAAAAGAGAGGTCAGGTGCAGAAATGGCACTTGGCGTCTCCTATTTTTATGTCAGAAAGGAGTTTCCAACATGAACGAAAAAAGTAATCCGATGCCTATGATGTACAAAACAATTCCGGCAGTGGCAGAACTGAACAAGGTGCCGGGCTTTGACCCGCTCAAATTTCTGCGCCATAAGGTGTCCAGAAAAACCAATGAGGAAATGCTGCAGTTGGAATTGCCCTATCAGAAGCTGTGGTTTCGCCTGCGTCACCCCCAGGGCCGCATGAAACTGACTACTCTGCGGATCACGGAACAGCTTGCGATTATGGAGGCCAGAGTTTATCTGGACCGCAGTGATGCAGAGCCTATCAGCAGTTACATCTCGCAACACAGTGCAGAAGAAGATACCGACTATGTACAGGCTGCCCAGGATGAGGCATTGAGTGCTGCGCTGTCGGATGCCGGCTTCGGTCTGCAGTTTGCCGATGTTGCTGTTGACAGTACGGGCAAGGTGTTTGGAAGCAGTATTCCGCTTTCCGGGACGGCTCCTATCCGGCAACCAATGCCAAATGCGGCGCAGAGGCCCGTAGAAGACCCTGGAGCGGCGCTGCGGCAATCTGGTGGGGAAGTTCATGCCCAGCTGGAGAGAACGCCTCAGAACGCCGTAGAGCGCCGTAATGCGCCTGCTCGTCCGGCGCCTATTCAGAAACCTGCGGCAAAGCCGGTTCAGAATGAACAGTCCCCGGTTTCTCCGGTACAGCCTACTGTCCAGCAGATGGCTGCAGAAGAGAAGGAGAATATGGATACACTGCCTGCCGGCAAGGTAGAGGAGAATGCTCCCAATATGGAGCTGCCGGTACCGAGCCGCGAGGTTACATTGGATAGCAGTCCAAAACAGGATGATGCGTCTGAGCAGCCGGCCGCCTTCGTATTCCAATCGGATGAACCGGAAGAACTGCCTGTGGCGCCTTCTTATACGGAGAGCACTCCGGTAGAAGACATCTTGAAGGTAATGACCTTTGAAGAAGCGCAGAATGTGGTGGTGGATAGCGGTCTGAGCAAAGGAAAGACCATGGCAACAGTTGCCAAGGAGCGTCCGGTGAGTCTGAAATTCTACCTCACCCCAGGCAACAAGAGCACCAACAATATCGTTCGTGCTGCGGCGCAGATCATGCTCGATGGTATGGCCGCACAGAAAGCCGGATGATAAGCAGCCCCATCTATGGGGCCAAGAAGGGAGGGAGAACAGATGGACTCATATCCAGGAGATTTTCCGTTCGGTATTATGGATGTAGTGGAACTTCTACATCTACGAATCAGACGCCGACAGGCAAACAGTGTATATGTGGATTGCCCGTTTTGTGGTGACCGCCGCGGCAAGATGAATGTGAATTTCGTCAAAAATGTCTGGCGGTGCAATTATTGTGATGAGCATGGCGGTATGCTTGCGCTTTATGCGCGGCTAAACAATACGACTACATCCGATGCGTATTGGGAGATAGGAGAAGCCCTGTGCAACGATTTTCACAGGGAACGGCCGAACTCTGGATATGAGATGGCAGGAAACCAGCAGGCTGGCACTGGGTCCCCGGTTTCGGGGACTCAGACCGACCTTGCCGGATATGAGAGGAGGGGCGAACTAAAAACAGTGCAGCAAGCAGAACGGGCCAGCGGACAGGAAATTCATCAAACGCTTTCGCTGCTGCTCGCTATGCTGCCTCTTCAGCCTGCCCACCGCAACCATCTGCACTCCCCAAAACGGGGACTGTCGGATGAACAGATCGACCGGATTGGGTTCAAGAGCACTCCACCCCCTTTCCTTTGCCGCGCCATTACCGAGCGGCTGATGAAACAGGGATGCAAGGTGGAGGGGGTGCCCGGCTTTTATCTGGATGACAGCGGGCGCTGGACCATGAACTTCTACCGAAAAAACGCAGGGATTTTGATTCCAGCTGTGGGATACGACGGTATGATACATGGCCTGCAGATACTTTTGGATAGTCCGCTCAAGCAAAAAGATGATCCACCGGATAAGTCAGGAGCCAAATACATCTGGTTTTCGTCCTCGTCCAAAAATATGGGTGTCACATCCGGGAGCCCGGTACATTTTATCGGCAATCCATCTGCTCGGGTGGTCTATGTCATTGAGGGACTGCTGAAAGCAGACATCTCACACTGCCTGACAAACCGGACTTTTGCGGCGATTGCCGGCGCAAACAACACAAGCCAGTTGGATACGCTGTTTGCACTGTTGGCACAGAATGGCACTGAGGAGATCATTGAGGCTCATGATATGGATAAGTACAGTAACCAAATGACCTCTAATGGGGCATCTAAGATCTATCTGATGGCCCGAAAAAATGGAATGGCATGTCGTCGGCTGACCTGGAATCCGAATTATAAAGGGTTTGATGATTGGCAGCTTGCCCTTCGGGAGAAAGAACAGAAGGAAAAGGAGGTGCAGAGAATGAATTTTAAGCAGCAATATCTGTGCGGTAAGTGTGATTTTACCTATATAGATGGCTGCGTCGAGCTTTGGCACACCAGAGCGGAGAAAGATTTGGATCTGACAGAGTATCTGGGGCTGACAAAGGAAGAGTATCAGATATTTCTTGCTCAGGGCAATCGGGCGCTGAAGGATATTCTGGACAGCCAGAGAGTTTTCCGGAGATTTTGCATTTACCAGCTTTGCCTGGGTGAGACACAGACGGTACCTTTCGCGTTCAAGCAACTGGATGCACTGCGTAAAGCTGGATATGAACAGCCGCCTGCTGCCGCCTATCAGACGGTATGGAGCGCAGAGGTCTGTTGCCCAAAGGGGCAGAATGACATGGAAGTGCTGGGGCGCCTGTTCCTGGACTTTAATGAGCATTTGCCGGAAGATTACAGAGGCCGTCCGTTGGCTCCATCTGATGTGGTGGAACTGGACTGCCAAGGCAAACGCACATACTTCTATGTGAATGACTGCCGGGATTTTGCACCGGTACGCTTCTCCCCATTCTTGTGTAAAAGACTTCCGGAGCCTGCTCAAAAACAGGAATGAAGGGATAGGGGTCAGATGCGTATTGCAGAAAAGAAGAAAAGCCAGATTACAGCACTGTATGAGCAGTGCTCCAATCTTCCGGCAGATGTCAGAAGTTGTCTGGAGAATGGCTACTTTACCGTAACGGTACCTCCACCCTGGAATATGAGCAATCAAAAGACTGCGCAGGAGGTGCAGGACAAAATCAAGGAATGGTCAAGGCAGTATACTGGCGTGGTCTGCTACTGTTTTGACAGCTTCAGCACACTTTTATATGTGCTGTGAGCAACACACAATGGCATGGAAAGGGTCATAACGGCCTGCTCTATGCCATTTTTTGCGAAAGGAGATTTTACAATGGGTGTTTTTTCAGAAATAGCAATGGAGCAGCAAAACAGTATGTTCGATTCGTCTGCAGCCTTTGAGGATGATGAAGCCTTTGAGCTGGAGGAGATGGAATCTTTGCCTGTGCCGCCTGTAGGTACAGACACTGTCCCAGTATCGGCGGCTTCGGTTTGTGCCGGTGAGACTGCTTTGGCTGATGCAGAGGAGGAACCTGCGGATGAAGTAGCGCCTGCTGGGGAAGAGAAGTCTGCTGAGGAGGGGAATTCGGCACAACCGCCCGCCGCAGAAGATGAAGAAAAAAAGCGTGCGGAGCATGAGGCGGCTGAAGCCCAGCGCAAAGCGGAATTTGACGCCAAACAGCAGGCGAAGAAAGCCGCGGAGCAGGAGCAAATCGCCCGTCTGGAAGCGATGAGTGATGAAGAAGTAATCGCGGCCTCTACCCAGAGGGTGAGTACCGATGTGGAAAAACTGACACGGCGAAATATGAAGGAATGTGTGTCCGAGCATATCCAGATGCTCTGTATGGAAGATACGGCGTTTGCCCGTCTGACGATGCATCCGAAAAAGAATATGATCCGCTGTTTCCAGTACATCAACCGAAAGGCATGGGATTATGTGCAGGATGAACTAAAAGCAAGCGGAACCCGCCCTGGTCCCGGACAGCAGACATATGGCTGCGATGTGCCGGATGATATGTGCTATCAGTGGGCGGAAGATTATTTCCGTGACCCTGATGCCAAGGAAGACCATGAGGATGAGGAGAAGTTTGTTCCCAAGCCGTATGCTGGGAAGTCCTCTGCAAAGAGCAAACCTAAGAAGGCGGCAGAGAAGAAAAAGACGGAACCCAAGGCGGCACCCAAGCAGGAGGAAAAAAAGCCTTCTCAGGATGGGCAGATGTCGCTGCTGGATTTTGGGATGGCAAAGGCAGGCTGAGCCGGCAAAGGAGGAAAAATGCAGAATGATTGCTTATAAGGGTTTTCGCCCCGGGCTGATATGCCGTGGCTATCAGTTTGTGATGGGGCTCAATACGACTGAAAAAGCAAATTGCAGGGAAAATGGATTTCACTGCGCGGAAAATCCGCTCGACTGCCTTAGCTATTATTCCAGCCTGGAGCATTCGGAATATTATATTGTCAACGCCGGCGGCGACATCGATGAAGATGAGCATGACTCCAAAATCGCCTGTACGGAGTTGACTGTGATTAAGCGGCTAACCAAAGAGGAGCTGTTTTTACATGGTTTGGCCTACATGGTAGATCACCCGCGCAGGGTGTGGAGTTCCCATGTGGCAGCCAACCGGGCAATGGCGAACTGCGGTTATGCGGTGGTACGGGGGAAAGACCCCGTTGCCACCGGCAGACTGGGAGACATCCTTGCTTTTGCGAAGGAAGCGCCGGATTCGGAAAGTATCGTACAGGTTGCTGTAGGACAAATTGATGGTGTCACATTACTGCCGGATGTGTGGTATGGCGTGGATTTGACAAGAAGGACGGTGAATTGAGATGAAAAAACGAGCCCTGATGGCGCTTCCAAAGCTGACAGCGACGGATGAAATGAAGCAGATTGCCGCTTCGGATCTGCCAAGAAAAGAAAAAACCACCTATGGATATGTTCGGGAGGTGTGTGAGTATTATGCCTACCTGAGATGTATCACGCAGGATGGGATATTGAAAGTGGCTTTCTTTTTGCCGGAGCATCTTCGCCTGAATGGGAGTAATCCGGCCTATGAAGTGTATCTGGATAAAGAAAAGCGGCAGTTTATCACCTATAACAGCCTGACGCAGAAGTGGTGTGAGTCCAAGTTGGACAGACTGGACTGGAAACGGCTGTACTGGTATGCCAAAACCAGCTGGGTCAGTGAGGAAGATATGACAGCCGTACAGACTTATTTGGGCAGCGATAAAAAAGCAGTAGATGCAATTCTTCAGTTTCAGCGGGATGTGCGTGATGAACAACTCGAACAGCGGCACCGGCGGGAAACTGACCCATGGGATAAGGATATGGAACAGGTGCCGGAGCTTCCAAAGGACTGGAGCCGCTGGGTGGATAAGGTTGCCATTCGGCAAAATTACATTTATTACCACTACAAAAAGGGCGGTGCCAAAACAGGTTACTGTACCTACTGCGAAAAGGAAGTGCCAATCAAGGTGCATCCTCATCACAATCAACAAGGCCGCTGTAGCTGCTGCCGACATCCGGTGGTATTCAAAGCCTATGGACGAGCGGGGTATATGCAGACAGAAAAACATTTTGCCTACCTGATTCAGCGATGCAAGGACGGCTTTGTAGTTCGTGAATTTCAGGCTGACCGGACATACAGAAAAGAAAGCCTTCCAAATTCCAAGCTTTATTGCCAGGAAATCCGGCGCACGATTTATGACCGGGAAAGAAAACCAAGAACCTACTATTGGGGGCTGTATAAACAACGCAATATGCGTTGGATTTCCGGAAGGCCCTGTTCTTACGGCTGGTATGGTTCGGATGATGGACGGGTCTATGGCAAAACACTGCCAACTCTGGAACAGCAGGAACTTCGCTGTACAGGACTGGTCAACTGGATTCGGAAACAGAAAAGCGTTGACCCGGAAAAATATCTGGCTGTGCTCGAACGGATACCGCAAATGGAACAGATCAGCAAGGCGAACCTGCCGAAGCTTACCAAGGAATGTTTCAGTTCCTGCGAAACAGTCAGTGAACTAATCAAAAACCATAGTGCTGGGAGTCTGATTAAAGCTCTGGGCCTTGACAGCAGGAGGTTTCAGCGACTTCGGCTCCATAATGGAGGCTGTGATCTGCTGCGGTGGCTACAATATGAAAAGGGCACCGGCAGGGAAATCCCGGATAATGTCCTTTTGTGGATGTGTCAGCAGAACATTAGCCCCAGGGATGTCCAGTTCATTGCTGACCGCATGAGCATGGTGCAGGTCTACAACTATGTACGGCGTCAGATGCCATCCTTCCGGCGAAACAGCCATGAGGTACTGCGTACCTGGGAGGATTATCTTTCCATGGCAAAGAAACTGCACATGGATGTATATGATGAGATCGTATATCGCACCAGAAAACTGCGGCGGCGCCACGATGATCTGGTGCTCAAATGCCAGGAGAAGGATATTGAACTGCAGGCCGAGGAGATGGAGGAGAAATTCCCCCATGTTAATGCCATCTGTCAGGAAATCAAAGCGAAATATGAGTATGCCGATGCAGATTACATGGTAATGGTGCCAAGCGGCATTCTGGACATTATTACCGAGGGGCGTGCGCTCCATCACTGTGCAGGCAGCAGTGACCGCTACTGGGACCGGATTGAGCGGCGAGAAAGCTTTGTGATGTTTCTGCGAAAAACGGCTGATCCTTTCCATGCCTATTACACGCTGGAAGTGGAGCCGGATGGAACAGTGCGGCAGAAACGGACGGAATATGACCGGCAGAAGAAGGACATTGAGCAGGCGACCGAGTTCCTGCAGAAGTGGCAGCGGGTGATTACTGCCAGGCTGACAGAAAGCGACAAGGCGCTGGCTGCGGAAAGTCGGATTCTTCGTGAGAAGGAGTTTATCCAGTTGAAGAAAGATCGGGTCATCATCCATACCGGCCATTTGGCAGGAAAACTTTTGGTGGATGTGCTGATGGCAGATCTGATGGAGAACACGGATAGCATCCAGTCTCCGGCGCTGGCTGCTGCAGCGTGACAAATGAGAATGGCCGGGCATCCTTTGGGTGTCCGGCTATTGATGAACAAGGAAGGAGCAGAGCATGAAACAAATTGGAAATCTGGCGGTGGTTTGCGCCAGGCGTCAGAATGTGCTGCTGCAGGTCGGCAGCGAAAAGGTATGGGTCCATGTGGGAGCCGGACCGGAACGGGATACGCTTCACGCAGCATGGGACGATGATGATGCCATTCGGCGTATTGTCCATGAATTGAATTTTGGCAGGTATGCAGCCGGCAGAAATGGGCTGCATACCGCACAGCAGGATTGCCCTGCGGGGCGGGGAAAGGAGAAAAGTGCATGATTAAAAACCTGAACCAGCTGCGCAGGACGCTTCGGGAAGGAACGCAGTTGGAGATATTGGATCACTGCCGCCCGGAATGTATCGGGCAGATACGGAACATTACGCTGGTAAACACGCAAGGCTTTTACAGTACCGTAGCGAATCAGCCAGATGCGTCTGACAACAGAGGCAACGGCGGCCGCGGCCCGATCCTTTGGTGGGGCAGAGCCGCCCACTGGCAGTTTACAGACGGTGTTTGCAGTGTTTTCGACAGTGAACAGAAGCATACGGAAGAAGAACTGGTTATGTCCTTCCGGGTACTTGAAAAGGAGGCAGCATAATGGAACGGAATATTTTTGAAAAGCAGAGAGAATTGAATGACCGGCTCAACCGTTATCGGGATGAGTATTATAACCGCAACGCGCCCAGTGTGTCAGATGAGGTATATGACAGACTCTTTGACGAGTTGAAAGAACTGGAACAGGAAACGGGAATCCAAATGGCAAATTCGCCAACCCAGACAGTAGGCTATCCTGCGGTGAGCAGGCTGGAGAAAACCAGACATGAGATCCCGCTGCTGTCTTTGGATAAGACGAAGAGCAGTATGGATCTTCTGAATTTCATGGGTGAGCAGCAGATCATGCTGATGCTCAAACTGGATGGCCTGACTGTAAAGCTGACCTATGAGAATGGAGAACTTCTGGAGGCGGCTACCCGTGGCGATGGTGACGAAGGGGAGATCATTACCCATAATACCCGAGCCATCAGCGGTATCCCTTCCCACATCACCTACAAAGAGAGACTGGTTGTGACGGGCGAGGGCTTTATCAGACCCAGTGATTTTGAGGAACTGAAGGCCGGCCTGCAGGACAGCAACGGTAAGCCCTATAAAAACGGCCGCAATCTGGCTGCTGGTTCCATCCGTCTGATGGATGCCAAGACATGCCAGGAGCGTCGGCTGGTTTTCATGCCGTTTGGTGTGCTGGAGGGCTTTCCGCACCTGACCCGGAAATCAGATAAGCTGCGGGAACTGCGTGCACTGGGGTTCCAGCCCTGCAAGTATCTGGTCACAAAGCAGAAACTGACGTTGGAAAATGTGGAAGCCGGTATTTATCAGCTGCGGCAATATGCCACTGACAAAGATATCCCCATTGACGGTATCGTGGTTTCGTTTAACGACATCGCCTATGCCCAGAGCTGCGGCCGCACCGGACATCACTATAAGGACGGTCTGGCCTATAAATTTGAAGATGACCTGCATGAGAGCCTGCTGCAGTACATTGAATGGACGCCGGGCAGAACCGGAGAGATTGCTCCGGTAGCTGTGTTTGCACCGGTGGAAATCGATGGTTGCGAGGTCAGCCGGGCCAGTCTGCACAACCTGTCCTTTATTGAGGATCTGGAACTGATGGCTGGAAACCGGATTCTGGTAAGCAAGCGAAATATGATCATCCCCCATGTGGAGGAAAATCTGGACAGAGGCGGTTTCTCTATGGCGGATACGATTCCTCATGTTTGCCCCTGCTGCGGACAGCCTACCCGCATCCATGAATCAAGCGGAAAGGGCGAAAAGGGCGAGGATCGCATCATCAAGACGCTGTACTGCGATAATCCTGACTGTGAAACACGCCGACTGAAGAAGTTCGTTCATTTTGTCAGCCAGAAGGCGATGGACATTGAAGGGCTGTCGGAGGCTACACTGGAAAAATTCATTGGTCAGGGATTTATCCATAGTTATCTGGACATTTACCGTCTGGACCGCTACCGGGCTGAAATCGTCCGCATGGATGGGTTTGGTGAAAAGTCCTGGCAGCGCCTTTGGGACGCTATCCAGCAGAGCCGGAATACCACCTTTGAACGGTATCTGATTTCTATGGACATCCCTATGATCGGCAACACTGCCAGCAAGGTATTGGGTCGTGTGTTCCACTATGATTTGGATGAGTTTCGGGATGCGGTCTATGGAGGCTATGATTTCCGGCAGCTTCCGGATTTTGGGGAGACATTGCATAACAATATCCACGACTGGTTCTGCGTGGAAGATAATTTCTGTATTTGGGAGGAGTTACAGACTATGATGAATATTCAAAAGCCTGCTGTGGCAGAACACAGCGAAGACAGGGTGCAGGATAATCCCTTTGTGGGAAAGACTATCGTAGTCACCGGCAAGGTGGAACCATACACCCGGGACGGAATCAATCACATGATCGAATCACTGGGCGCCCATGCCGGCAGCTCGGTGTCCAAGAAGACGGATTATCTGGTCTGCGGAGAAAATGCCGGCAGCAAGTTGTCCAAGGCCAGAGATTTGGGCGTTACGGTGCTGTCGCCTGCGGAGTTTTTCCGCATGGCCGGTGCTGAGTAAGAAAATATAGCATACCATCGGTGTGCTGTCAGGTGATCAATGGGGAGAGGAACGCATTGCGGGCCTCTCCCCATTCTTTTATGAAAGATTTCGAATAGGAGGAATTTTAATGCATATCGATAGGATACCGGTTTACCGGGCATATCAGAGGACTGTTGATCTGGATCTTTACCATGCATTTGCTGAATTGGTCGTCCAGACTTCTCAGGACGATACGGCGGGAAGGACTTATCGACAAATGAGGACGATGCAGATATGGCAGCCGGAATCGGATGTATTCGGCTACTTTGAACCGTACAATCTGCGTTATCCCGGCGAAGTGCTGGAGCGGTTTGAGGAAAAACTGGGCGATGATGTCCGGGTGCTCCGCGCTCTGGCTCTGGCACTGGGCAATACCTGTGCGATCCAGTCTGACAATATGTTTGTTGGCAATCAGCGGGGAACATTTCTCCAAAAGGTACGGCGGTCTGCAAGAGAAGATGTGTACCTGCAGGGCGCTCTGTATCTGCTGGAAACGGATACCACCCAGCGGCATAGCCTGCTGGATGAACTGGCGGCAAAGGTATATGTCAGAACGGAGGAGGCCTTGTTTGTACTGTCGTTGTTTGATGATGTCGAATACGGTTATCGGGCCATGCACGACCAGTTGCTTCGACTGTTGACGCAGAACAGAACCATTTTCCCAACCGTCGATTTTGGGGTGTTTGAGTGGTTTATCCGCTTCTATGGAGAACAGGTAAAGAAATACCGGGGCAAGGCAGACCTGGCGCTGCGCACATTGATGAAACTGCCCTATATGAACATGAAGCCGGATAGCCGGGAGTTTTTGGCTCTGCGCAAAGTAGGGTACCGCCATGATGAGATCGTACTGGCAAATTCTCTCGCTGTATGGGCGGACAGGCTGCCGGATCGGTTGAATTCCAGAAGTATTCCCGCTGAGAAAATCGCGGTGACATGTGGCCGGATGCTGCTGAATGATCCCCAAAACCTTTCAGAAGAATTTTATGAGTATCTTGGCTGGCTGTTTCGGTTCTATGACAGCTTTACGGTCAAGTACGAAGGATTTCAGGGACTCTGGGAAGCGGTTCAATATGGTTTGAATCCAACAGCGCCGAAAACACTGCTATGGATGAATCAAACGATACAGAAGGATTTTCCGTACCGATTTGATGTGTTTGATCCTCAGTACGATGATCTGGCGAAGGAACTGGAGCGGGATAACTATATGGAGTTGTTTACCTTGCAAATGCTGCATTCCAGGCAGACGATCCATTTGAAACAGTGGCTTTCCAGATATCAGGAACTGACCGGAGCTGACTATGGAGAATATTTCAGAAGTTGGCATACGAACGGTAGGCGGGCATTTGCCTTTCTGGTGGAAAAGAAGGAAATCAATCTATGGGAGTTTTTCAAGCAGCATCGGCAAGATGGTGAAGATGCGCCACAACTGAAACTGCTGCGGGAGTATGCCCTGAGAATTTCAAGTTGGAGGTGTTTCCGGTTTGTAGAGAGGCTACTGGCTGAGTACACTTTTTCCCAACTTCAAACGATATTTGGCAAGCGGTTTTACTTTCACGAATGCTTTGTCAGGAGTGAGGGGTATTACAGCAGAAGGGAATATAAAACATACATCAGCCGTCCATTCCTATCTGCAGAGCAGCATCGACAGCTCTATGACTGGGTGGAGCGTTCATTTTTCCAGACTGAGCCGGAAAAATATGAGGACTTCGTTTTAAGTGCCTTAAAAGCACCGGAGATCCAACGCCTTTATGATAAAAAAGCGCTGGCAGCGGTGTTGCGGCAGTTTTTGCTCCACAGCGAGTATAACGGCTATGAAATCAACCGGCTGAAGGAAACATTCTATTCCAAGGAAGAGTTGGAGGATGAGCGCAGAGTCGAAGCTGAGAGAAAGAAGCAGGAAAAACGATTGGAGCAGGAAAAACGGACCATACAGAAACGGGAAAAGCTGCAGCAACTTTATAACGGCAGCGCCGAATCTCTGGTTAAATTCATTGGGGGATATTATTACAGGGATGAGAAGAAAGAGGTACTGGATATGACATTTGATAAGTTGGTGGAATGGCCCGCCGGTTGTGTGCAGACAATGGATGCCAAAGATGCACACGCCTTTTTTGAGCTGTGTGGTGAACTGGTAGAGTCTGAACCCCGGCCAAGGCATGAGATTTTGAATATGGTACTGACAATGATCGGAGGTGAAGCAGCATGAGAAATACATTAAAACATCTGACCCTATTGACCAGAATGAAAGATGACGGATTGCTTCCGGCGCTTACAGGCAGCTTTTCAGAGGATGCCATGGCGCAGGCATGCGGACAGGTGGAGACACTTCAATTACAGGAACGGCTGCACATCCGAAAGACAAAGCGGATACAGGAAGAACTGGTTCGGGTGTCGGACTTTGCAGCGCTCTATGGTGCGTTGTGCAGGCAGGAGATTGGCGATGAAGAAATTGCTTCAGTCTTAGAGTCGGCAGACGGGTATGGAGAGAGACTGACAGCGTATCCCCAAGAGCAGGTGCTGGCAGTCATGAAATTGGAACTGTTGCCTTCCCTGCGGTTTGAATACCTGAAATACTATTTTCCCTTTGTGATGTATGAAGAAGAGGAGCAGGTCATATTGGATAACCTGCAGACTTTTCCCATTGCGGAGTGGAAGGGACTTTCCATGCTGACGGAGCACCAGCGAGATATGATGCGGCAGCCGTTTCTTGGTTCGTATCTGTTTTGCTGGCATCAAAATGAACGGAAAGCTCTGGAACTGTTGGAACAGAATCGTCCGCTCCAGAGAGTCTGCATCTTGCTTTATCGGTATGGTGTGCGGCTGTTTCTGTCAGTAGAGCGCCTGAAAGATCTCCGGTGGATGAAAATGACCGATGTGGGAAAATTCCGCCGGCTGTTGGCTGTATTTGAATATGACGCAGAGGATTTGTCTGCTTTTTTTGACCTCTGGCTGGACAACCATGCCGGACAATATGACCTCAACTGGTTTATCTCCCAGCCACATCCTTTGAGCAAGGAACAGAGGGAAGAAATTTTATGCAACCAACTGAGTTATCTGAATGCTCTGTATGCCGGCAGGCTCCATCTGGATTTTAATGCTGTCCGGCAATTCCAGTTTTCAATTCTCATTTATGCGGTGGAACATAGAAAAAAGCATTTTTTGGAATTGGTGGATCAGAACAGTGAAGTGTTCCTGTCCTTGGGGCGATACTCTCTATTGTTTGAGCCGGGCTTTTGTGAGCACTGCAACATCAATTCCCTGACGCTGAAGAATTTGAAAGCCAGCGATTCTGTGAACCGCAGCGACAGCTTCTTTACGCTTCTGGAAGAAGGGCAGCAGTACACCTTTGAGGAAATGTATCAGCTTTGGCATCAGAAAGAGGTTTATGTCCGGTTATACACTATGCTGACACCTCTTTCCATAGATCAGCGTTTGCTGACACTGCGGCAGCTGATAAAACGGGATCTGGTCAGCCAGTATACAGGAGATGCAGAGTTGGAGCAGCTTGGAAAATGTCTGTTGGAAAGGCCGTTTAGCGAATGGTATCGAGGCTCATTTGGACATATCTGCGGATTGACCAGGAGTACTGCCATGAGACTGCTGCAGCACTACGAGCGGCTGCAGGCATTCATACCGGATTTCACTACAGAGTCGGATGCGGTATTTGCCCTCAATAATATGACGGCTCTTTTGGAAAGGACGGATTGGAAGCAGGTGCGCAAGGATATTCTGACAACTGATGCAGATTGGCTGGTTCTAAAAGAAAAACTGGCATTTTCGGACGATTTTGTGGAGCAGAACCGGGAGACTGTCACGGAATTTTTACTGCAGGGCGGCGCGGCTATGGTACGCGCTCTCTATGGGGAACTGGACAGGCAGGAGCTGGCTGTTGAAGCGCTGCGGCGGATCGTACAGGCTGAATTGATGGGCCA
The DNA here is from genome assembly GCF_001244495.1 of Clostridium phoceensis. NCBI lineage: Bacteria > Bacillati > Bacillota > Clostridia > Eubacteriales > Clostridiaceae > Clostridium > Clostridium phoceensis. The sequence goes on from NZ_LN866274.1 coordinate 1,882,644, forward strand.
GTTCTATAAACTCAAATATTTTGCCGGTGACCTGCAGCGTGAGATCCGCTACCCTGTCAGCGAGATGCAGGAGAGCCTCTGGAAGAAAAATCTTTCGTTGGCGCGAGGTGCATTTGGGGCAGAAGAGGTGGATGATTTTTACCACACGCTGCGGCTTGGTGAACTTCCTCATAGTACCTGCTTGTCTTACCGTACTGGAAGCCAGAGGGAGTGCCTGTTAGCTGCCTTCGACTCTAATAAGAAGATTGTCCTTGTGAAAAAGGATGAAGCGGTGGTGGCTCGTGCCTGTCTCCGCTTGACAAAGGGTGCATTTCAAAAACCGCCTGCCGTCGATTTTTCTTTTGCTGATCTGTCGCAGGAGAATACGGAGGTCGGAAAATCTGCCGCCGATGAGAAGGCTGTGCTGTTTCTGGAGAGCATCTATACTTTCGGACTCAACGATGTTGAAAAAGAGGAAGTAATGAAACTAGCAGTTTCCCTGACAACACAGAAAGCGGCAGAGCTGGGCGTTGTGGCTGTACTTGCAAGACGGTATCTGGGCTGCTATGAACGGGATGAGTATGTACTTGCACCGTTCTATGTGTATATCTCAAAATCCAAAAACGGATGGCAGTATCTGGACTCTTTAGGCGGAGCGGCATATACCTCAGCAAAAGAGGAGTATGTAGAGCGTCCCTTCCTGGTTATGCAGACTGCCATGCATCAAGCAGAAGTAAATAGCAGAAATGAGGTGGAGTATGAATAATAGGACAATGGCAATAATTTATGTGGATCAGGATAGCATTTCCGTCAAAACCCGTTCCAGAAAAGATTGCTCGCCGCAGCGCTTTATTATTTTGAAAAAGGAATTGCAGCGGCTGGAGGAGAACAAGTATTTGCTCACCAAAGACATCCATTCTTATGCAGAACTGCGGCTGTGTAACGCCGTAGGCGGTGCCAAAGTACTGGAGTTTTCCTTCACATGGCTGAAGGATGCGGGCAGAGACAATGTTTCCGGCTACACCGAGCGAGTCAGGCTGCCTTATGAACCCTTCCGCGCATATGCGGCAGGTGAGAAAGAAGTCGCCGATGGAACACGGTGGCGGCTATTGTCCATTCCGGAACAGAGCAGGCCAAAGCTGGAGTTTCACAGCCGGAAAAATCTCAAGGCCGTAGTGGAGAATCCTATTCTGCGGCACAAGCTGGGAAAGTTTCTGGAGCAGCATTTTAATTGGTACAACTACGAACGCATCGTCCTGACGGATGATTACCTGCCTTACAGCTTCTTTTTTGAGGGCTACATGGTACAGGGTGCCAAGACCTGCGGCGGGGTAATCCTGCATGGCGAAGAGAACATCCAAACGGCGAAATACGGGATACATACTTAACAGGTTAATAGGAGAACGGAGCCGCAGGTCAGAGATGATCTGCGGCTCTTTATGTAAGCATAATCACAATAGTCAGCTTGTATTATTCGAGATAAGGAACTATAATATGTCCTATGGAGGTGCAAAATGGACTATATGACACTAAAAGATGCCGCCGAAAAATGGGGCGTGACACCTCGTAGGGTAAATTATTATTGTGCTGGTGGACGTATCCCCGGCGCTGTGAAAATGGCTGGTGTTTGGCTGATCCCTAAAACTGCGGAGAAGCCGATTGATGGCCGGACAAAACAAGGGAAGGAGCTGAGCCATGAACAAAATTTTGATTATAGATGATGACAGAGAACTGTGTGCTTTGATTAAACGCAGCGTACAATCGGAACATATTGAAGCTGATTTTTGTAATACCGGAAAAGAGGGCTTGCAGAAATTAAAAGAGCAGGAATACCAGCTTGTGGTGCTGGATGTGATGATGCCTGGTATGGATGGCTTTGAAACGCTGGAAGAAATCCGCAAAGAAAACAGCCTTCCGATTTTAATGTTCACATCCAAAAATGACAGTGCTTCTAAAGTGCGGGGGTTACGGGCCGGAGCGGACGATTATCTGACAAAACCGTTTGATATGGATGAACTGATTGCCCGTATTGCGTCCCTCATTCGCCGCTACACCCGCTTTAATCAGCAAACCGGAGCTGTGCAAAAACTGGATTTTGATGGATTGCAAATTGACCTTGAAAATCGTTCTGTTACGACGGAAAACGGCACTTTTGAACTTCCACCAAAGGAATTTGATCTGCTCCTGTACTGTGCAAAGCATCAAGGAAAGATTTTAACAAAACAGCAGATTTATGAGGAAGTATGGGGCGAAGAATATTTCTATGATGACAGCAATATTATGGCGATCATCAGCCGGCTTCGTAAAAAATTAGAAGTCAATCCTTCCAGTCCAAAGTATATACAAACGGTCAAAGGGATTGGCTACCGCTTTAATAAGGAGGTGTAGCTGGTATGGAAATCATCGTTTTCTTGTCCATTGTGATTGCTGTTGTGGCTGTGCTGACCTCCATCTTTCTCGTTCGGCGCGTAAAAAAACAAATAGCAGAAATGACCGACGCTCTGGTTGATGTGAAAAATGGAAATGGCAATCGGCGTATTTTGTCTGCAACAAATGAACTGACAGCGCCTCTTGCCTATGAAATCAATGAGATCGTTGTGGCCTATGAAAGCAGACTTTCGATTGTCCGGCAGACAGAAGAAACCAACCGCCAGCTTATGACGAGCCTTTCTCACGATGTTCGGACGCCCCTTACCACTCTGATCGGGTATCTTGATGCTGCACACAAGGGGCTTGTCACGGGAAAAGACCGGGATGATTATATCGAAACTGCCCGCCGGAAAGCCCATGATTTGAAAGAGTATATTGATGTACTCTTTGACTGGTTCAAGTTAAATTCCGACGAGTTTGCTTTGGAGATCCAGAGCGTTGAGGCTGCAGAGCTGACAAGAAATATCCTGATCGACTGGATACCGATTTTTGAGGATAAACAGATTGATTATGACATTGATATTCCCGAACAGCCTGTCCGGGTAAAATTGGATATGGATAGCTATATGAGAATCATCAATAATCTCATTCAAAATGTAATCGCTCATAGCCATGCGAATAAAATCAAAATCGCCTTGTCAAAGAAGGAAAATAACATGGAACTGCTGTTGGCGGATAATGGGGTGGGAATTGAGAAAGAAGATTTGAAACACATTTTTGAACGGCTTTATAAGTGTGATAAAGGACGCTCTGAGAAAGGTAGCGGTCTTGGTCTTTCTATTGTCCACCAGCTTGTAGAAAAGATGGGTGGAAGCATAACAGTTGAAAGTGTACCGGGAAAAGGAACTGAATTTAGGTTGCTTTTTCCTTTGGAGATTTAAACGGGTTCCCGTCCTTGCGGCGGGAACCCTTGTCATTTTAGCCAGATTCTAAATTGCAAGGTTAATGCAAGGTTGCGGCAAGGTTAATGCAAGGTTTAAGTGATAGAATACCTTGAAGAACAGGAGGTTTGAATATGGACACAAATTACATCATTGAAACAAAAAATCTGACGAAACAATACGGTTCGCAAAAGAGTGTGGCTGACTTGAATATCCATGTAAAGCGCGGGAGAATTTACGGTCTGCTGGGCAGAAACGGAGCCGGAAAAACCACAACCATGAAGATGCTGTTGGGCTTAACAAATCCGACTTCCGGGGAGGTCAAAATCTGGGGAAAGTCCTTGCAGGGAAACGAAAAGAAGTTACTGCCCCGTATTGGCAGTCTGATCGAGTCCCCCGGCTTTTATCCCAATCTGACCGGCACAGAAAACCTGCGTATCTTTGCCACCCTGCGGGGCGTACCAAACAATCATGCTATCAAAGACGCTCTGGATCTGGTAGGACTGCCCTACAAAGATAAAAAGCTCTTTTCCCAGTATTCTCTTGGTATGAAGCAGCGGCTTGCCATCGCCCTTGCTGTTATGCACGATCCGGAACTTTTGATTTTGGATGAGCCGATCAACGGTCTTGATCCCATCGGTATTGCAGAGGTACGCTCCTTTATTCGGGAGCTTTGCGACGCAAGAGGAAAAACGATTCTGATTTCCAGTCACATTCTTTCGGAGATTTCTTTGCTGGCTGATGATATTGGAATTATCGACCACGGCGCGTTGCTGGAAGAAGAAAGCCTTGCTGAGCTGGAGCAAAAAAGCAGTAAGCATATCCGTTTTACGCTCTCTGATACGGCACAGGCGGCAGGAATTTTGGAACGCAATTTCCATGAAAGCCATTTCTCCATACAGGACGATCACAATCTGCGCCTGCACAACCTGGAGCTGCCCGTAGGGAAAATTGTAACTGCCTTTGTGGAAAACGGGTTGGAGGTATCGGAGGCCGCAGTCTCAGAAGAAAGCCTTGAAGATTACTTCAAGCGTGTGACGGGAGGCGAGGGAATTGCTTAAACTAATCAAATGCGAATTTTTGAAATTGAAACGCAAGCCGCTGGTATTTATTTCTGTGTTCCTTTCCACCTTGCTTCCATTGGCTTATGCTATTTTTCTGGCAGATGCGAACACGGATGTAGATGCTACGAACAATATGATGGCGGGGTTGCTCCAGCTCAGCGCATATCTTCTTTTGATGCCGCTTCTTGTGATACTGGCTTCCAATCTGCTGTTTGAGGAGTTGGACAATGACACATTGAAAAACCTTGTTACCATACCGGTGAACAGAACGAAGCTGGTACTTTCTAAGATGCTGGTTTTACTGCTGTTTGCTATTGGCTTTATGGCGGTTGGAGCATTGGTAATTCTTGCGGCTTTGCTGATTCAAGGATGGAATCCGGTGGGGTTCTGGAAATTGTTTCAGGTAGGGATAGGAGAGGGTGTGATCATGTGGGTCGGCGCGCTCCCCTGTATTTTGATAGTCGTTCTTCTTGATAAAAACTATATCGTGTCGGTCGTGATAACCTTTTTCTATACCATTTTGAATTATCTTCTCACCAACAATGATGCTTTTCTGACACAGCCTTTTGGTCTGAATGCCGGAACCTTGATTCCGGGACCGTTGGCGTTTCGCTGGACATTCCAGTTTTTTGATTATAGCAGCATCAGTGAAGAACTGGCAGAACTGCTGGAACGGATAAGCCCGTATTTTTTAAATGATGTACAGGTGTTCGGCGTGGCATTTGCGGAAGCTGCTGTATTTCTTGCGCTGATAGCGATGGTTTACCGGCGTCGTGAGATTTAAGGGGGTGTGATTATGTGGAATTTATTAAAATCGGAATTACTGAAACTACGCCGGTGTCAGATCCTTTGGGTAGGACTGGTGGCGCTTGCACTCTGTCCGTTGGTTCAATATGGAAGCCAGTTGATTGTCGAGCCGGAGTACCGGAATCCAAACTATGATTTTCCCATGCTTTTTGCGAATGTTGTATGGGGCAATACCCAGATGTTTTTCCCGATTTCACTGGTGATGATCGGCAGCTGGCTGATTGACAGAGAATCTACCCATGATACGCTGAAAAACATTATGACAATTCCTGTTTCTATGCCAAAAGTGTTAGGGGCTAAGCTCTTTTGGGTTGGTATTCTTACGGCTCTGTTGGGAATATACAGTGTTGGAGTTACTCTGATCACTGGATTGACGGTTGACTTGTCAGGATTGACAGCGGAAGTGGTCTTTCATGGTGGTACACAGATCGTGTTAGCGGGTCTGACAACCTATCTGGTCTGTATGCCCCTAATCCTGATTTTTGGACAGATCCGAGGGGCATATCTGGGAGGTTCCATTCTGGCCTTCTTCCTTGGATACAGCATGATGTTTTTCAAAGGCGGCATTCTTGCCAGCATCTATCCGTTTTCAGCTGCGCTGATTTTAGTGGGATTTGATATGAGTGAATATGCCGGAACAACCACAGCCCCGAACTCTTTGCTGGCGGTCATTGGGGTTGGCATCATGGTTCTCTGGGCTGTACTTTTATTAGTGATGTCCAGTAACAAAAAAGAAATGAAAGCCCGTAAGCAGACAAAGGCCAAGGGAAGAGGAAAGCGTGCTGTACGCAGGAAAGGAAGGTGATACCTGTGAAGAAAATAGTTCTATCACTATGCCTGATACTGTTGGGGGCTTCTATACTTTCCGGTTGTACAAAAGATGAAGTTCTCGATCAGTATAACAATATCGTTCAGTCCGCTGGTTCCATAGCGCTTACCGGAAATTCATCCTTACAAGGTACGAAAGAAAAAGGAATTGATGATTATACAGGAAGCTATACAGCCAGCTATGAGGATTTTTCAGATACAGAGTATTTGTTCGGCGGAACTTCCATAAAGAGAGAAGCCGGTAAGGAGCTGTCTATTGATTGCACTTTGGAGGTTACGGAGGGAACTGCAAAAGTATTTTGGATTTCTGGAGCTGATGAAGCAGTCACTTTGCTTGAAACAACCGGAACATATAGCGATACAATTACACTCCCTGAAGGCGGAAACTATATCGGCATTGAATGTGAGGATTTCACGGGAAGTATTGAATTGAATGTTGAATAGCATTCAGGCAATAGGAAAATTAAGTCATTGTATATTATGTATGTTCAAGGGAGGGATATATGGGAAAAATTTTTGTACTGTCGGTAACAGACCATGAAGAATATATACTTAGCAGAATTATGGAGATTATTGCAGCCGAGCCAGGATTTGACCATATTGTGTCATCTCACCCTTGTAATACTCTTGTTTTTCCGGGATTGGAGCTTCGCCTGAAGGAGAGAACGGTACACCGAAACGGCGAGTTGATTTCTATGACCCATCGGGAATTTGCAACATTGGTATATTTGGCAAACCACCCATCCTGGGTATTTTCTGCCAGCCAGATCTATGAGGCTGTGTGGAATGCGGATGGTGAAAACTGCGGAACGGCCGTTGCCAGCGTCATAGGTCAGATTCGCAGAAAACTAACTCCGGATATGCCGAAAGCGGGCTATATTCGTACTGTTCTGGGGAGTGGATACAAATTTGAAGTTCCGCAGGGTATGGCAGAATAGTGGGATTTTTTAATTCAACTGCACATACCTATGTAACTACAAAAAGATTTGATATATAGTCAGCACCGCCGCAATCGTATAGTTTGCGGCGGTGTTCTTGTTGTCCAACATGACATTGAAACTATTGTATGTATTCATATTTTTATTCTTGTGCTGAAAAGTAGGCTATCCTATAATTAAAAAGAAAAATATCTGATTAGGACATTTCTGTAACATTTTGTGTTTATCCTATCAGTATAGTTGAAAAATAAGGAAGGAAGTGAATGTCTTGAAGAAGATTCTAATTGTAGAGGACGATCAGCTTTTGAACCGGACATTGGCATATAATCTGACCTCTGATGGATATGAGGTCATTTCTGTTTTTAATTTTGACAGCGCGGTAAGAAAGTTGCGGGAAAATGAATTTGATGTGGCACTGTTGGATATTAACCTCCCCGATGGCAGCGGACTGGATCTGTGTGAAGAAATCCGGAATCGCGGTCAGCATACCTATATCATCTTTATCACAGCCAATGATAAGGAGAGCGATATGCTCAAGGGATATGAAGTCGGCGGCGCGGATTATGTGACCAAACCATTTTCTGTGACGGTGCTTTGCAAAAAAGTAGCGGCGGTTTTTGCAAATCTGGAGCTGCGGACACCTCGGCATGATCTGTTTGACGATGGCTTTCTGAAAATCGACTTCTCCGAACAAAGTGCGTCCCTTGCCGGAGAATCCCTGGACTTTACACCGAAGGAATACCGCACCCTGTTCCTGTTCGTAAAGAACCCCCGGATTATTCTGACCAAGCGGCAGATTTTAGAGAAGCTGTGGGACATTGATGGAGACTTTGTGGATGAGCATACTCTGACGACGATCATCAGCCGTATCCGCAAAAAAATCGAAACAGACGAGAGGAAATATATTAAGACAGCTTATGGAATGGGCTATCAGTGGATCGGCGGTGAGCCTCGATGAAACTGCAAAATTTATCTGTCAGGGCATTTTTGAGAAAAATTGTGGCGGGGACTCTGCTCACTGCCGCTTTGCTGCTGTTGATTTTTTTCCTGTTGACGAAAGATGTGCGTGTTGTCATCTGCGGCATTATTTTGACAGCTGCATTTTACATTTGGGGCATGGTTTTTCTGCACTATTTTCAAAAGAAACTTTCTCTGTTCACCGATGGTTTGTGCCAGACATTGGATCACATGATGGACAGTACAGACCGGCCCCAGGTAGACTATGAAGCGGAAACACTGCTGTCTCGGATTAGCCATCGTCTGGAACGGCTCTATAATGTGATGCAGAAAACCAGACATACGGCAGAGGGAGAAAAGGAAGAACTGCAATCCCTGGTATCAGATATTTCCCACCAGACCAAAACCCCCATCGCAAATTTGAAGCTGATCAACGATACGATGCTGACAAGGCCATTGACAGAAGAAAAGCGCAAGGAGTTTTTGCAGGCCACAGGCACGCAACTGGATAAATTGGATTTTCTGATCCAGGGAATGGTGAAAACCTCCCGTCTGGAAACGGGTGTCATTACGCTGGAGAAACAGGATGCTGTGATCGGGGATACGCTGGTGAGCGCCATCAATGGTGTTCTGGCTCCGATGGAACAAAAAGAGATCAGTCTGTCGGTGGACTGCCCATCTGATCTGACAATATCCCATGACAGCCGCTGGACTTCCGAAGCATTGTTTAACATTCTGGATAATGCGGTAAAGTACACTTCTGCCGGTGGCAGCATCCAGGTGAGGGTACGGGATTGGGAAATGTATTTGAGGATAGATGTGACGGATACAGGCAGAGGCATCCCGGAGCATTCTCAGGGCACGATCTTCAAACGCTTCTATCGGGATGAAGCGGTGCATGATATAGATGGGGTCGGAATCGGCTTATACCTTGCCCGTGAGATCATTACCATGCAGGGCGGCTATATTACCGTCGAGTCTAAAGTTGGGGAAGGATCAACTTTTTCCGTGTTCCTACCCATAAAATAATTCTGAGGCAGTCTGTTTTGGCAGACTGCCTTTTTTGAAAAATTTTTAGAGGACAATGGATTTTAGGACAATTCTGCAACATTTGGGATTTATGCTGACAGCAACATCATGAAATTGGAGGTGGCCTTATGGAAATCACAAAGACATTACTCATCAATGCAGCTTGCTTGCTGATCCCGCCGGTTGTTGTTGTGCTGTTGCTCCGGCACTTCTTTCCAAGAAAAATCAGATGGTCGGCTGGTGTGGTGGCTCTGGTAGATCTGGTGATCTTCTGGACAGATATTTCTTATTATGAGAGCGTTTGGCTGACGATGTTTTTTGCTGTAATTCAGTTAGCAATGGTTTTGCTTATATCTATCCGGCTTTATAAAAAAGACACACGAAAATGAATTGTCCTAAAATTGAAGCAATTCACCCTTAAACTGTTGAGCCTTTGGGATATTTCTGCAACATTTGGGGGTTAGGATGACAGCGAAAGGAGTGAAGGACTATGACATTACCATTTGAAAATGATACCAGCCGGATTGTAAAGCGGCTGGCGAAACAGAATATGAAAGCAAACCGGCGTACATCCATTTCTATCATGGTAGCCATATTGATCGCATCAACTTTTTTGTGTTCGTTATGCACATTCGTCCAAAGCTATTGGAATCAAAGTGTGCAGCAGGAGATCGCAGCCTACGGTGATTGGGATGCACAGCTTTTGGAGATTCATGCCGGCCAGCTGGATTTGATTCAGAATAACGAAAATATCCAGACCATCATGGTAAAAGGAGATAATCAGACCGCCTTATTGCCAGCTGCATCCGGCCTGCCCTATCTTTTGGTCCAAAACTGTGATGGGGCCTATTGGGGCGGTATGCGGGAAAAGAATCTGATCCTGCGCGGACGGGTTCCCCAGGCTCCGGGAGAGATTGTCGTTGGAAAGGGCTTTTTCGAGCAAAATCCATCTGCTGAGATTGGAGACCGGCTGAACCTGGATTTGGGCGAACGCAGAAAAGGAAATACAACTGTGCATTTCCTTTCCCCGATTCAAAGCGGGGAAGAATTTGTGAAAACAGGAAAAGTGCAGTACACCATCGTTGGTGAGATTGATATGACTGTTTCCAGCGCATACAATGGCTACCCTGCGTACGGATGGCTGGACACGGCCGCATTATCGGAGGACACGGGGATCGTTGCTTATCTTCAAGTGACGCAGCCGCGAAAAGTCTATGAAATCATCCCGCAGATAGCAGAGGACATTGGCTTGCAGCCGGATGAATTTGGTGACTATCCCTTCCGTTACCACACAGCCCTGCTTGGGATGTATGGAATTTATGCGCCGGGACATTTCCTAAGCAGTGACCTTCCCAAACTTGCGCTTGCGCTCGGTTTGGTCATGGCAGCATCTATGGCGGTATTTGCCTATATCATTCGGGGCGCTTTTTCTATTTCTGCGAAACGCAAGGTAAAGGAGCTGGGAATCTTAAAATCCATTGGAATGACTCCAAGGCAGATCCACATGATGATCGTATATGAGGCGCGCTGGTTGTCTGTGCTTCCCATTCTGGTTTCCGTGGGACTTGGATACCTTTTTTCCTATGGCGTATTGGCAGCATACTCTGACCTGACGCAGGAAGTGACAGGGAGCCGGATAACCGCTTCCTTTTCCCCGTGGGTCGCAGTGGTTTCCATGATTCTTTCGTTCCTGACGGTTTGCCTGGCTGCATCTGGTCCTGCCCGGCAGATGGGAAAACTTCGCCCGATTGAAGCGGTCAAAGAAAGTTGGAGCAATCCTTCTTTGAAAAAATCAGCAAAGCATCCGATCCTGAAAAAGTGCTTTGGATTTCTTGGAAATATTTCTGCAAACTCCATGACGGCTAATAAGAGGCTGTTTCGTACCTGTACGGTAACGCTGAGTCTGTGTATGCTTTTGATGTTCAGTTTTCTGGCTGTTTTTTCCGTTTCAGATATTAACAATACAAAAGCAGAACAGGACAGCCACTTTAATGTCAATCTTACAATGGAGTCTGGTCAGAAAATAGAGCCAGCGCTTATGGAGGAATTGAAGCAGCTGCCTCACATAGAGGAACAGGCCACCTATACAATGGCGAACTGTGCGCTCTGGGTTTCAGAAAGTGAGCTGTCGGAAGAATTTCTTTCCTCTGGAGGATTTGACACAAAAGCGGCTGGCGAGTATGTAGCAAAGCGCGATGGCTGTTACCGTATCCCATGTGTATTGATCGGTTTGGAACAGGATGCCTATGAAGATTATCTCATGCAGTCAGGGGTGACTTATTCTGAACAGGGTGCTGCGCTCATTGTCAATTCTGTTGTGAAAATCCTGACTCCAGAGGTTATGAAGCCAAAAAAGATATGGTTCCATATCTAAAACTCAAAGAAGGTCAATCTTTAGAAGTAACAGAGAAGTTTCTGGACTCCATTCAGGGGGATTACCGTTTTGATGTGACGGTATCATCTGCACTTTCTGAAATGCCGGAGATTGGGCGTAATATGGCCTTTTATACATTGCCCATTCTGGTGCCGATGGATCAATACTATGAGATTATCCAGAATTTCGGAGAAGATCGTGCAGTTTACAATTACAGGACTTACATGAATCTTCTCGTGGAAGATGGGCTGGATGCCGAAGTACAGGCGCAGGCAGAGCAGATCTGTGGTACTTATCTGGGGACGAGTGATTTCTATACCTCCAGCAAGACACAGCGCGCTTTGGACAGAGAACGGCTGACCGATGCGACCATGCTGATCGTTTACAGTCTGACTGCACTATTTGGTATCATTGGAATCTCATCGGCAGCAGTGGCGATCCTGAACAGTCTGTATCAGAGAAGAAAGGAATTTGCCATGCTGCGTTCTGTGGGGTTGGATAGAAAAGGTCTTGACCGTTTACTGCATATAGAAGGGTTCTTCCTTGGAGGAAAACCTTTGGTCATTGGATTGCCGATTCTGTTTTTGATTGTCGCAGTTTTGATGTGGATGCAGGATGTGACTTTTATGGAGTTCATTCAGGTATTTCCGTTATTAGGGCTGGCAGCCTATATTGTTCTGGTACTAATGGTCATCAGTGGGATTTACAGGGCGGCTTCCAGAAGAATCCGCAGGGACATTATTGTAGAAGCCTTAAAGGATGAAAATGTGTGAGTCTTACTGCAAAATGAATTGTCCTAAAATTGAAGCAATTCACCATGGATTTTCATGCCATTTAGGACAATTCTGCAACATTTGCCCTTTACTCTTTACTCAACAAATTAAAGCACACTTATAACAGGAGAAAACACCATGAAAAAAATCAATTTTTGCAAAGCAACAACAATCATTTTAATAATCAATGTTATTTTATCTATTGTTTTATTTTTCGTTGTTCCTGATAATATAGCAATTCAATGGGCAGGTACATCCCCCAGAAATGCAGTAGATTCTTACTATATATTTTTAGTACCGGTATTGTCAGTGCTTTTTGCTTTTGCTGGAAAACCTATTTTTACAAGGTTCCTGTTTAGATTGTGGAATAGAACTAACGAGTATTTAGTGGCATACCTAAATTTGTGTCTGCAAGTTGTATTTCTTACTTGTGAAATCTATATCGGGTTATATAACTTATGTAATTTTAATGTTGCCATTAGTATAATTCTCATTGTGGAATTTATGATAAATGTGGTGATTGGATTGAAATTATTTCACAATCAATCTATCTAAAAAATCGTGTAGTATGTTTCGGCGGACAGTTATTTCTGGATGCCCGCTGTAAATTTTTTTGAAATGTCCGAGCGTTGTAACATTTCTCGGACATTTGGGTTTTATAATGATCTTATCAACAAAAGCAAGCGTATACATGAAGCAATGCAATAAAAAAGTTGCTTGTTCAATAAGAATATGAATTGTCCTAAAATTGAAGCAATTCACCATAGATTTTCATGCCATTTAGGACAATTCTGCAACATTTGCTCTTTACTCTATACTCAACAAATTAAGAAAGGCAGGTAACTGTTATGAAAATTTTGCAGACAACTGATCTTAAAAAATACTACGGCACAGAGCCGAACATTACCCGCGCCCTGGATGGCGTGAACTTCTCTGTGGAGGAGGGCGAATTTGTGGCGGTGGTCGGCACTTCCGGCTCCGGTAAGTCCACCCTGCTTCACATGATGGGCGGTTTGGATACCCCCACCTCCGGCAGCGTGATGGTGCGGGATAAGGAGCTGGCGAAGATGAACGACGAGCAGCTTACCATATTCCGCCGTCGCAATATCGGCTTTATTTTCCAGAACTACAATCTGGTGCCGATCCTAAATGTTCATGAGAACATCGTTTTGCCCGTGGAACTGGATGGGGATACGGTGGATCAGAAATTCATGGCGGATGTGGTGTCCATGCTGGGACTGGAGGATAAGCTGAAGAATATGCCAAACAACCTCTCCGGCGGCCAGCAGCAGCGTGTGGCTATCGCCCGCGCTCTGGTGTCAAAGCCCGCTATCGTCCTTGCCGATGAACCCACTGGAAACCTGGACAGCAGGACCAGCGCCGATGTGTTGGGGCTTTTGCAGAGAACGAGTCGTGAATTTAACCAGACGCTGGTGATGATCACACATAATGATGCCATTGCCCAGCTTGCAGACCGTATCGTGCGGATTGAGGATGGCAAAATCGTTGGATAAAGGAGGTGGCAGACATGACATTGCCTTTTGAAAATGATACAGGGCCGGTCATTAAAAAATTGGCGTCACGAAGCATTCAGACAGATAAGCGGCGCAACCTGTTTGTGATCGTAACGATCGCTCTGGCAGCCGCTTTGATGGCAGCGATTTTTTGTGCAGGAGCGGGAAGTGACAGAAAACTGGAGGCGGACATTCGGGGACAGTATCAGGCGGTTGTGGTGAATTGTGACCGTGATACGATTGAAAGACTGAAAGACTGCCCGGAAGTGGAACGCTGGGGCCTTTCCCAGAATTACGGTTCTGCCCGCTATGGTGACAGCGTTCTGACTGTGGAGTATGCGGATGCCAACTGGATGGAATTGGGTAAGAAGCCTTCCTTTACTGGGACACTTCCGCAGGCTGCCAATGAAATTCTGGTAGAACGGGCATTTCTTGATTATTTTGAAATCCCCGCAGAAGTCGGGCAGACCATAGAAGTGAATCTTGGAAACGGAAAGCAGACCTATACCGTCAGCGGTATCATGGATGTGGAGAATGACTCCCGTATGTTCCAGCTTTATGTATCTGAAGCATTTGTGGAGGAGATGGCGCAGGGAGAGCCGCTGTTTGAATTTCGGCTTCGTTATACTGGTGCTGATAGTATGGAGCTGGAGCAGCTCAAGGCGGATATTGCAGCATTCCTTTCTGCCAACGATGTCTCAGAGGATCAGATTTTTTACAGTTCCAACTATTTCGATATGCAGGGCTTTAAGTCCGGTGTGATGAAATATTACATTCCCGTGGCAATCCTTTTGCTGGTTGCCTGTGCCGTGGTCATTTACAGTATCTTTTTCATTTCCGTAAAGGGCAAAATGCGGGAATATGGACGCCTGAAAGTGATCGGCACAACACCAAAACAGATCCGGCGGATCGTGCGGCGGGAGGGATTGCTGTTATCTCTTTGCGGTATCCCACTGGGGCTTTTGGTTGGAGGGGCTATCGGGTTTGCTATTTTCCCGGCACATTGGAGCTGGATGGGCAATCTGCCCTATCTGGCTGCGACCGCAGCAGCCTGCGCCCTGACGGTATTTCTGTCCATTCATGCGCCTGTCCGCATGGCGGCGAGGGTATCCCCAATCGAAGCGGTCCGCTCCAGTGGTTATGAAACGGCAACAGACCGGAAGGATCAGAAAAACCACCGCATTACGCCGTTCTCCATGGCACAGATGAACTTTAGGCGGAGCAGGAAAAAGACGGTCATCACTCTGGTATCTCTGGGATTGACGGGTGTGTTTCTGGTAACAGCCGCTACGGTACTCAACTCCATCAGTCCCGAAAAGATGGCGATAGAAGCCATGGGAGATCACTGCAACTATGAGGTCAGCTGGATGGATTCGGGAGGCGCGGAAGGATTGCCTGCCATCGCGCGTGAAAATCCATTGACAGAAGAACTTCGTCAGGAGCTTCTTGCCATAGATGGTGTGGAATCTATCACCAGCCATGAAGTAACATCCGCAACGGTGAAATTCCCCCAGGAAAGTGTTGCATTAAAGTTCCCTGTATTTGACAGAGAGCAGATGGAACAATGGTTGCCGGAGGAAAATCTGGAACAGGGCAGCGTAGATTATGAGGAGCTTGCCGCAAACAACGGTGTGATCGTGACTGATTCGGAAGATCATCTTTTAAGTATGTTTTATGGCTATACGCCTGCGGTCGGGGATGTGCTGACCTTTGAATCCATGGACGGTAAGGCCATAGAAGTAACGGTCATGGGGATTGCGAAACCGTCAGTAACATCAGGCACCGGCGCATGGGGCCTGTTTACCCTTACAGAAGAACTGGCCGATCAACTCTACCCGGATATTGAGAACAGGGAGGCCGTTTGGAATGTCCATACCTCGGAGGACTCGGATGCGCTCAGGGCGTCTATTTTCAGCCTGCTGGAAAATCCGGTGCTGACGGTCTTTTCCAGAGCAGACCATGCGGCATCCCTGGAATCGCAGCTAAAGATGATGACCCGCGGTGTTTATCTGCTGCTGGCGTTCCTGTTTGTGTTCTCCATGGTAAATCTGGTCAACACCCTGATGACCAATCTGCTGGCAAGGCAGCAGGAGCTTGGGATTTTGCAGTCTGTGGGAATGACCGGAAAGCAGGTTTCCCGTATGCTGATCGCAGAATGCCTGTGGTACGCAGGGGTTACGGTATTTTTGTCAGTTGGCATTGGCGGAATCCTGGGCTGGATTTTTGACTATGTGATCAGCAGCTTTAATATTTTTGGGGAACTGTCCTATCAATTCCCTTTGATGGAAACGGTTGTTTTTGTTCTGGCACTTTTGGTCGTGACCGGAATTTTCTCTGTGGTTGCTGTCCGTTACTCTAAACGGCTTTCCCTTGTAGAGCGGATCAAGACCATGGACTAACCAGAAGCGGCGGCTTCCGATGTGAAGCCGCCGCTTTGCTGACAGCAGAAATATAAGACTTAAAGGAGATGATCAAAATGACAGTACCATTTGAAAATGATACAGGAAATATTGTCAGGAAACTGGCAAGAAAAAGTTTGAAAAGCGAAAAACGCCGGAATTTGATGGTGGTGATCGCCGTTGCGCTGGCATCCTGTCTGATCTGTTTTTCGATTGTGATGGCTTTGTCTACCCGGCAGATAGAGAAAAATCATGTGGAGGATACTTATGAGGCGGTCTATACCAGGATTACTGAGGAAGATGTGTCCACCCTGAAGGGGCTGGATGACTTCTCAAGGGTAGGAGAGTATTATATGCTGGCTGTGGAACCTGCGGAGCAGGGATACAATGCCTCCTATATCTATTGTGATGAGGAAACGATGTATATTGCCCGTGACCAGATGAAGCTGCTGGAAGGCCGACTGCCCCAAAAGGAGGATGAGGTGGTGGTGAGCCGTTATTTCCTTTCCAACTATGCTGCAGACGCCGGGATTGGCGAAAAGGTTATGCTAAGCAGCGAGAGCTTTCACGGAGAATACACGGTGACTGGCATTATGGAAGGCTATAAGGAAAAAGAGGTAAATGGATCTTCCATCCTTCTTTCCAAAGAAGCCCTGAAAGGATGGAGCGGCTATGACCCCGCTGATTATCGAGCCTATGTGCATTTTAAGAATGAGCAGCAAATGGATGAAACAGAGCTGACTGCCCGCAGCAGGGAGATTGCCAAGGAATATCAGCTGGAAATGCCGATCATGAACCTCAGCTATATGAAGTTCTATAAGCAGCCTGTGAATGTCAGTATGCTGGCGCTGGTTGCCGGAATTGCAGTTCTGGTCATCATCGGAGGGTATGTTGTGATACAAAGTATCTTCCGAATTTCTATCAATGATAAAATCCAAAGCTATGGACAACTGCGGACCATCGGCACAACGCCAAAACAGATCCGCCGTATTGTCAAAAAAGAAGGCCGTTTCTTAGGATGGGCTGGCATTGGTATCGGTATTTTGCTGGGATGTGCAGCCGGGTTTGCACTGTTTCCCCGTGGGTTTAATCTGCTATTTTATGCAGCCGCGATTGTTTTGACTGCACTGCTTGGCTGGTTTATGGTATCCATTGCGATCCGCAGACCGGTAAAGATTGCCGCCAGTATCTCCCCGATTGAAGCAGTCCGCTTTACCGGCAATCAGAGCGGAAAGGCCCACACACATAAGAAGAATATGCGGTTAAATCCCCTCTCCATGGGAATTGCAAATTTCAGGCGTGACCGCAAAAAGACGATCAGTATCGTGGCTTCCCTGAGTCTGGGCGGGGTGATCCTTTTGGTGACAGCTTCTATTCTTTTGGTTCGTTCGCCGGAGCGGATCGCAAGACAGTATTTCCCGGATGGGGATTATAAAATCTATATCCATTCTGAAAAAACAGAATATGAGGTGATGTCAAAAGGAAATCCTTTGAATGAAGCGCTTCGGCAGGAGGTGCTGGCCGTGGATGGAGTAACAGATGTGATAGAAAATCGTCAGGCGGTTCATGTGCGGTTTGAAAATGAGGAAAGTTCTTCCGGCGGAATGTGTGATCTGTTGAGTGACCGAAACAGGGATCAAATGGAAGCGGCGCTTGTGTCCGGAACTTTACCTCAAGATTCCCATAGTATTGCACTTGATATGGATTATGCAGAAGATATGATCGGTGTAGATGTGGGGTCAGTTATCAAACTTACCATAGGGGATCAAGAGATTCCTGTCACTGTTTCCGGTCTGCTCATAAACGATGGGCTTAAAAATGGTCATGGTCCTCTGGCATTGGACAGCACCTGCATTGTTGCAACCAAAGAGCTATTTCAGGAAGCAATGCCTATGATCGATTGTTTTGATTATTCCTGGAGCATTGTCAGCGATCCCCAAAAGGCGGAGCAGATTGAAAACAGTCTGAGTGCGATCATTTCTTCCAATCCGGATCTTGACTTGGATACCATTGGGATACATAAGGATTATGAGGAAATGGAAAACAGGGTCGTTTTTGGAGGTTTTCAGGCGCTGTCCTGGCTGGTGTTCCTCTTTGGCGTGGTCAATCTCATCAACACCACCCTCTCCAATCAGATGTCCAGAAAGAGGGAAAACAGCGTCTTTCGCGCCATCGGTCTGACCAGAAAGCAGCTCTGTCAAATGACCATCTATGAGGGAATTTGCTATGCGTTTTCTGCTGCGCTGGCAACTCTGGCAGTCGGCCTCCCGATTGCAATGATAGCTGCTCGAAAATTCAGCGAAATGACTTTCCATGGAGCGATCATGCCATATTCCTTCCCCTTCCTGCAAATGGGGCTGTTCGTTCTGGTGCTGTTTGGCCTGGAGGTCATCCTGTCCTTCTGGACAATGCGCAGGCAGAAAAATCAATCGCTTGTGGAAGAAATGCGAGCGATGGAATAAGCATATAGGATCGGCGGGGCGGCGTGTGCTGCCCCGCTTTTTAAGTTTGCTGTTATATTTTGGATCATTATTGACTTCTATTACGGTTAGTGATATATTTATTACAGTAACCGTAATAAGGAGGCAGGTGTTATGCGAGACAATGCGAAAGGCGGTGCGCTCACAGAGGTGACATTCTTTATTTTGCTCTCCCTTTATACCCCGAAACATGGATATGCTGTTATGCAATTTATTGAAGACAATACAAAAGGGCGGCTCACGCTGGGGGCAGGTACTTTATATGGTGCGTTGAACTCGTTGCAGGAAAAAGGCTGGATTGCACCTTTTGGAGATAGTGCGGGACGGAAAAAAGAATATCTCATTACAACGCAAGGAAAAGAAATTGCAGAAAAGGAGCTGATAAGGCTCAATGAACTTGTAGGCGTGGCTAATGGAATTATTGGAGGTGCGGTATGAGCAAAAAGTATTATCGTTTCTTTGGCGGTTTGTTGACTGCCCAGGAACATTGGCTGAATAAAATGTCTGAAAAGGGCTATCGTCTGATTCGGGCGGAAAAAATGTTGTATGAATTTGAGGAGTGTAAACCGGATCAGGTAAAATACTGCGTGGAGTTTATCGGGCAAAAATCGAAGGCCAACGCATCCGATTATCATGAGTTTTTAGAGGGGATGGGTTACAAAGTATTTTATAAAAACATCAACCTGAACTACTCTGTTGGTAAAGTACGCCTACGGCCATGGGCTGAAAAAGGCGGACGCATAGCAACAAATGCCACCACCTTTAATCGGGAACTGTTGATCGTAGAAAAAGATAATGACGGTAAGCCGTTTGAACTTCATACTTCTTATGAGGACAAGGAAAACTATTACAGAAATCTGCGTAATCCGTGGTTGCTGATATTGCTCATGTTCGCAATATTTGCGGTTGCAAAATGTTCGGTAGTTTTTGGTGTGCTTGCCCTGGTTTCTCTGATTCCTGTTCTCGTATATCAAACCCAGGTTATGCAGAACAAACGCGAAGGTAAGACAAAAGAATGGTGAGGTGTTTATATCATGAATGAACGAGAAAAAACAATCCGATTATGGTTTGATATGTGGCTCAATCAGCAGGATATGGGCATTGATGATATTTTTACAGAAGATGTAATCTATACAGAAAGCTGGAGTCCCCAGTATAACAACCGAAAAACAGTAAAGCATTGGTTTCAGGAATGGAATACCCGTGGCAAGGTGGTCATTTGGGAAATCAAGCAATTTTTTCATAAGGGAGATCAAACGATTGTGGAGTGGTATTTCAAAAATGAAATGAACAATGGAAGTATAGAGGAATTTGATGGAATCTCGCTGGTTGAATGGACAGAGGATAATAAAATAAAGGCATTAAAAGAATTTGGGTGTAATCGCAATACCTATAATCCATACCAGGAAGGCGATACCCCTCAATTCAAAGCAGAAAAAGCGAATTGGTTTTGAATTGAGTGCTTATGGAGGTAAAATATGATGTATCGGACAGAATTAGTAGAAGAAATTACTGTGGAAAATGTAACAGAGAAAATCAATGCAAAAATAGAAGAAATGGAAAAGGAAAGCTATCGTCTTGTCACGATGTCTTTTTTGGGAATGGAAAGAGCTGTATTGGTTTTCAAAAAAGGGTTAAAGGGTAGTTTGCTTTAACACATAGTTTGCTTTTGAACTGTCGTCTATGGTGCGTTGACAGACTGGTAATCTCGACTATTCGTTAAAGGACTTTATTGTGGACTGTTCGAGCAAGCCATTGGGCTTTGAGGTGACAAATATGAAAGTATTGGTTAGTGCCTGTATTATGGGAGAGAACTGTAAATATAATGGGAAAAACAACAAAAATTCAGCAGCTATCCATTTTTTAAAAGATAAAGAAGTGATTTCTATCTGCCCGGAAGTATTAGCAGGAATGGAAACTCCCAGACCCTGCGCAGAAATTGTGAATGGGAGAGTAGTTGATGAAAACGGAAATGATGTTAGTTTAGAATATAATAAGGCAGTGGCAGTTGCATTATCGAAAATTCAGAATGAAGAGATTGATTTAGTTATATTACAATCCAGAAGCCCTACCTGTGGTGTTAATCAGATATATGATGGTAGCTTCACTGGAAAGTTAGTTTCTGGAATGGGTTTGTTTGCAAAGGCATTAAAACAAAAAGGATATCATGTCATTGATGTTGAAGAAATATAAGTTTACCATTTTTCATTTGTTGAGGGATAAGGTTCCTAACGCATTAAGGCTGCATTTTTATATTCGCTTGATGCAAATGTCAATGGGAGCATGAGCGACTATATCATAGAATATTATTTTTTTCACGGAGGCTGATATGAAAGAAAAAATATTGATAATAGAAGATGATCCGTTGATACGGAATGAATTGAAAACGCTGCTGCAAAGCAATGGCTATGAAGCGGCGGCTCCGGAAGATTTTTCTGATGTGATTGATCGGATCAAAGCCGAACAGCCACACTTGATTTTACTGGACATCAAGCTACCGGGAACCAGTGGCTTTTCTCTCTGCACCGAGGTTCGCACATTTTCCGAGGTGCCGATTATTTTTGTGACAAGCTGCAACACGGATATGGATGAACTGAATAGCATTATGCTGGGCGGAGATGCTTTTATTACGAAGCCCTATAACACAGCGATCCTGCTTGCGAAGATAGCATCTCTGCTGAAAAAAGCCTATCCCACGCAGCAAAGGGAACAGATCGTCTATGGAGATGCAGTGCTGCATCTGGAATCCAGCAGCCTGGACTATAAAGGACATAGCGTAGAGCTTACCAAGAACGAATTAAAAATTCTCTATTACCTGTTCAAGAACGGAGGGAAAATCTGTTCTCGTGGAGATATGATTGAGTATTTGTGGGACAATCAGCTATATGTGGATGACAATGCTTTGAGCGTCAATATCAACCGCATCCGGGAAAAACTGGCGGGCATCGGTCTGACGGATTTTATCAAGACAAAGCACCGACAGGGGTACACGATATGAACAGCAGACGATATTGGAAAAACAGGCTGCCATTTCTGCTGACGAACCTTGTTTGTATGGCTGCACTCACTGTATTTTTGCTGGTGTGCGGCAATTCGGTTTCCGCAGTAGTATTGATCCTGATTGTATGGGCATTGATTTTGCTGATGGGACTTGTCCTCACTTACTGGAAACGAAAGCGGCAGATGAAAAAACTTCTGGATATGGCAGAGCAGCTCTCTGAGAGATACCTTATTTCCGAAGTGATGGAGCTGCCGGAACAGGCTGAGGATCAAGTTTACTATCAGCTTTTGAAAATGGCTGGAAAATCCATGTTAGAGCAGATCGGGGAGGTCGAGCGGGAACGCCTGGAGTACAAGGAATACATTGAACAATGGATTCACGAAATCAAAACGCCCATTACTGCCATGAAACTTCTATGTGAAAACCATCGGATGGACTGGACAAAAGAACTTCTGCTGGAACTGGAAAAGACCAACCGCTTTACTGAACAGGCTCTTTATTATGCCCGCAGTGAGCATACAGAGAAAGATTATTCTGTCCGGGAAATGGCACTGTCCCAAGTGGTGCATCAGGCGATTGCAGATAATAAATATCTGCTGCTCCAAAGTGGTATGCGTCTGGAAGTGGAGGAAATGCAGGACACGGTTTATTCAGATGAAAAGTGGGTGCGCTTTATTCTGAACCAACTGATTGCCAATGCGGTCAAGTATCGTACTAAGCAGCCGGTTCTCCGCATTTCTACTCATAAACGGCAGGATCAGGTTGTTCTTGTCGTGGAGGACAATGGAATCGGGATTGCTGCGTCCGATCTGCCCCGTATCTTTGAAAAGGGATTTACCGGTCAGAATGGTCGTATGGTCCAGCAGTCCACAGGCATTGGCCTGTACCTATGCAAACGGCTTTGTGAAAAGCTGGGCATTGGCATTACGGCGGAGTCGTCGGAACATGGCACAGCAATTTCCCTTTCTTTTCATATTAACTGTTTGATTCATGAAGTGCAGAGCTGAGAACCGTTCTGCACTTCTTACATTTTTGTTAGAACTTTGTAAGAAAACTTGATACAAACGAAGCCGCTCTTATTTTACAATAGAGATTAGAGGTGATAACAATGAAAGAAATTTTGAAACTGGATCATATCCAAAAATATTACGGAAATAGTGGGAATGTTACAAAAGCAATTCAGGACATCAGCTTTTCCGTTCAAGAGGGAGAATTTGTAGGAATCATGGGAGCATCCGGTTCCGGCAAGACCACCCTGCTCAACTGTATTTCCACCATTGATACCGTCAGTGCGGGACATATCTATCTGGATGGGACCGATGTAACGGAAATCAATGAAAAACAGATTGCGCGGTTTCGCCGGGAAAATCTTGGATTTGTGTTCCAGGATTTTAACCTGCTGGACACGCTGACCATTTCGGAAAACATAGCCCTGGCGCTGACCATCAACAAGGTTCCAGCAGGCGAGATCGATGGACGGGTGCGGGAAATGGCCGGAAAGCTGAATATCATGGATATTCTGGATAAGTACCCATATCAGGTGTCCGGCGGCCAGAAGCAGCGGTGCGCCTGTGCCAGAGCCATTATCAACCAGCCTAAGCTGATCTTGGCGGACGAACCCACCGGCGCGTTAGATAGTCATTCGTCACAGATGCTGCTCTCGACGATCCAGAGTATCAACGAAAATCTTGGAGCCACGATCCTGATGGTGACACACGATGCTTTCTCGGCAAGCTATGCCAATCGTATTCTCTTTATGAGGGACGGGGCAATCTTTACGGAAATCCGTAAGGGTGGTGATTCCCGCAGGACTTTCTTTGAAAAAATCCTGGATGTCCTCACCATGATGGGAGGGGGCATGAGCGATGTACGCTAAACTCATTTTCAAAAATGCAAAGCGGTCTGTGAAGGACTATTTGATTTATATTGTGACAATGACACTCTGTGTCACCCTGTTCTATGCGTTTTTGTCTATCAGCAGCACCCATTATCATCCGACCATTGGTGCGGAATATAATATTTCCCTGCTGGCTGGAGGTATGAAACTGGCAATTTGCGGGATTAGTCTGCTTTTGTTGTTCCTGATCCACTATGTCAATCGTTTCATGCTGAGAAAAAAACAATCGGAGTTTGCAGTTGAGGCGACCCTGGGAATGGAGCAAAAAACCATAGGACTGCTCTTTTTTGGAGAGACTTTTTTCCTGCTCATATTCTCTGTGTCGGTGGGAATCCTTCTGGGGATGATCGTTTCTCAGGTCATTACGGCTATGTTGCTTGCTTCTTTTGGGGAACCCTACACTTTTTCTTGGTCTTTTTTTCCAGATACCGTGCTGCTGACCGTGGGCTTCTTTGTTATTTGCCAGATTCTGGTTGGAGTCGGGAATGTCAGAATTCTCAACAAAAGCAGGATTATTGAGCTTATGACGGCAAACCGTCAGAATGAAAAACCGCTTCATAAAAGCAGATGGATGCCGATGATCTGTATTTTCTATGGCATTATGCTGCTGTGGATGCTGGAGGTAGGTGCTGTAAAATATCATTTTTACTTCGATCCCAGACATCCGCTTCCTGTAAAGCTCATGTATTGGGGGAATGTCCTTTTCCCTGCACTGACGCTGCTTTGGGCAATCGCAGGTGCTGTTTTACACAGAAAAATAGGATTTTCCCGATATCTTTGCGGGCTTCTGGCTGGTGCTGTATTGACCGCTATCCCGATTTTTTCCATCGCAGAACTGGAAAAAGCCTACTTCCTTGGATTTGACGCCCCAACTCTGAATCAATATTTGCTGTTTGGGGTTGCGGATATTTTGTTTATCATTTCCGCAGTCATTTATTTATCGAATGCGGCGCTCCTATACTGGAAGGAGTCTAAAGTGTCCCGCAAATATCACAATACGAGTTTATTTCTGTTTGGACAGCTTTCCTCTAAGCTGGCTACCAATACGAAAACGATGACGATAATTTGTGTGACCCTGACTTTTTCTATCTGCTTGTTTGTCATTGCGCCAGTTTTGACAGGATGGAGTCTGGGCTATTTGGATAGTCGGGCAGTCTATGATATTCAAATTTCAAGCCGCTACAACGATGTTTATGAAGTGGAAAATCTTCCGGATACAGACTATGGGGAAATTACTGCGTTCATAGAACAAAACAACATAGCGATAAAGGACGATTTGACTTTTTCGGAATATCTTCCCCAAAAAAATGACTTTCACCAGCGGGTAAAGTACGATTTTCCTCCCTTGGCAATTGCACTGAAGGATTATAACGCTGTTCGGAAAATGTTGGGATATGAACCTATTATCTTACAAACGGATGAATTTGCTACCCACTGGCATCGTGCGGCAGAGGACAAGGATATTGAAAACTACATCGCTGAGCATACCTTACTGGAAACTGACGCAGGCACCCTGAAACTCAGTGAGAACGCCGTGTTTCAGGAGCCTGTGGGGGAATCCATCTATAATCTTTATACAGATGTGGTGTATATCATACCTGACGAGATAGCGCAAGTCTTGCTTCCTGTACAGAGCAACCGATTTGTGATGACCCAATATCCGCTTCCCTTCAAAACGGCAGAAATGCTGGAACAGCTTCTTGGGCGTTCTTATCCAGAAGATCCTGATAAAGACAATCTGGCAGGATACAGTACAACTGTCCATACTACGGAAGTGAACCGTATAATCGCCCTTAACTTTATCCTAAAAGCGTCCTTGATCTATGGTGCAATTGTGCTGATGGTGATGTGTCTTACCGTGCTGGCTCTTCAGCAGCTCCTGGATGCAGAAAAAAACAACTACAGATTTTCGGTTCTGCGAAAAATGGGAGTGGAAGAGAAGGACCTGCATACTTTGGTTCTAAAACAGCTTGGTGTTTGGTTTGGGATGCCGATCACAGCGGCAATCGTTGTAGCAATTATTGTGATTGGCTATTTTCTTCAAAGTGTTTCTGCTGAAATCTCAGCTTATATTGGCTGCGGAGCCTTGATGCGGCAAATAGGTATCATTGTCGGGATTTTCGCTTTGCTGCTGAGTTGCTATTTTCTCAGTACATGGCTGCTGTTCCAGCGTTCAATTCGCAGCAACTCTGATAGCGTAAGGTGATGGGAGGAAGATATGTACTGGAAGTTAGCAATTCAAAATATTCGCAGAAGCCTGCGGGATTATATCATTTACTTTGTGACGCTTACCTTGACTGCGGCATTGATGTACTCATTTTTGGCACTGGGCTTTTCATCAGATGTTCTTGCTATGGCAGAAAATATGTCGATGCTGACTACTGGAATTTTGCTTATGTCGGCTCTGGTTGCTTTTATGTCCTCGTTTGTGATCGGTTATGCAATCCGCTTTATGCTGGGACGACGGAAAAAGGAGTTTGCAACCTACGAATTGATTGGCATGGAAGCAAAGACAGTACGAAATTTGTTTCTTGCTGAAAACAGTATCATCGGTACAGGGGCTTTTCTGCTTGGTTCTTTGGTTGGCACAGGGCTTTCCGGTTTGCTGAATCAGGTGGTAAAAAATATCTTTGAGGTACCGCATACCTATCAGGTTTCCTTTTCTCTCCAGGCATGGGCAGTAACATTTTTGTTTTTTGCCTTGATGTATGGTTTTGGGATGCTCCGAGCGGCAAAGATTATCCGGCATCAGAAAGTAATCGATTTGCTGTATGATAACCGCAAGAATGAAGAATACCATTTCAAATCATTCCGCCATAGTCTTTTGGTAGTATTGTTTTCAATAGCCGCAATGGTTGCAGGCGTGATTTTGCTTGGGCGGATGCTTCAAACTCAAACCAATGAAGCATTTTTGTACCTTGGCGGAGCCTGCCTGCTCATTCTGGTGGGTGTTTACGAGCTGCATCGCCAGATTCCGCTTTTGCTGCACCGATTTGCAAAACAAAATCTGCGCCATAAGTACAAAGAAGAAAATCTGTTCTTCCTGGGGCAGATTGGGCGGCGCATCCATTCTGCTGGCCGGACAATGGCTGTGGTGGCGATTCTTTTAACCATATCCCTGACAACCATGTTTGTGGGGCTTACAATGGGAGCAGGCTACAAAGCCAACATGAAAGCCTATTATCCATATGATGCAGGCGTGGCGATTGATGCACCTTTGGAAAAATCCAGCATGGATTCCATCGTTTCCTTTACAGAGGAGCATTGTGGAGTCGAGGATTCTGTGAGCTATTATCTGTATGCGGTTCCTGAAAAACCGATCGAAGCCTTGTCCTTGTCCGACTATAACCACCTGCGTGAGATTTTGGGACTTTCTCCTGTTTCCATGAGCGACAACGAGTTTTTGGTTCATTGTGATACATGGAACTATATGGACGGAATCCGGCAGGGTTTGAAGCAGCAGCCGGAGATCACATTAAATGGTCAAACCTTGACTATTGCAGAGACACCAATCCTGACGGAGCCGATGGAGCAGTATCAAATGGCCGGAACGAAGGGATATGTACTTGTTCTGCCGGATGAAGCAGCTTCACAATTAGTCGGAGAAAAAATTCGTCTGGCGATGAAACTGGAAGATGGCGGATACCCGGAATTGAAAAGCGGCTTGAAGCAATTCCTGAACAGTGGGAAATGGCAGCCGGAATTGCAGTCCGGTCAACAGCTCCCGGAAAAAGTAACGATGGGTGTTACAGTAAAGGCGTGGGGTGTTGCCAATTCGCTGACTGGATTTACAGCCATTTCGTTCTGCGGATTGTATTTAAGCATTATTTTTATTATCCTATCCTGCTCGGTTCTTGCATTTGAGCAGCTTTCTGCCATAGACAAAAACCAGAAGAATTATGCAGTCATTGACCGTTTGGGTGTACCGGGCCACAGGCAGGCTTCCCTGATCCGCAGGGAACTGTCCACAGTCTTTTTGATCCCACTGCTATTCCCTCTTTTGCTGACGGTTTTACTGATCACAGGGGCACAGTTCTTTTTTGGAGAGGCAATCTTGCAGCAGGGACTTGTACCTCTTTATGGTCTGGTGACGATCCTGCTATTCTGTGCAATCTACCTGACCTATTTTGGTGCAACAATGTTCTTATTCAAACGAGTTATTCTTCGACCAGAAATGAGATAAAACTTGAATTGCTACAAAAATGAAGCAATTCAGCCTGTTTTCTTGTCAAAAAAGAAAATGGTTAGGAGATTTCTGCAACATTTGGTCTTTATCATAGAGTAATAAATTAGAAATGCTGATACCTTACACTATGCAAAGGAGTGGATTACTATGGCAAACAAAGAAAAGCGCTTTGAAACAATCTATACACAGGGAACTTCCTTGAGTATTGTTGTAGACACCGAAACAGGTGTAAACTACCTTGTCCATGATACGGGGATTACCCCTTTGCTGGATAAAAACGGAACAGTCGTTATTACTGAAATAAACAAGTAAACTTTATATTGGTTGCAGGGTATCAGCATTCTAATTACAAATAAGGGAGGGACATATGGGAAAAATCTTTGTATTGTCGGTAACAGACCATGAAGAATACATACTTAGCAGAATTATGGAGATTATTGCAGCCGAGCCAGGATTTGACCATATTGTGTCATCTCACCCTTGTAATACTCTTGTTTTTCCGGGATTGGAGCTTCGCCTGAAGGAGAGAACGGTACACCGAAACGGCGAGTTAATTTCTATGACCCATCGGGAATTTGCGACATTGGTATACTTGGCAAACCACCCGTCCTGGGTATTTTCTGCTGGGCAGATTTATGAAGAAGTGTGGGGTGAGGATGGTGAAAACTGCGGAACAGCCGTTGCCAGCGTCATTGGTCAGATCCGCAGAAAACTGACTCCGGATATGCCGAAAGCGGGTTATATCCGTACTGTTTTGGGGAGCGGATACAAATTTGAAGTTCCGCAGGGTATGGCAGAATAGAACAATCAAATATATATTAGCTGCGCACATTATGAAGCAGCCAAAAGCGGGAAACCTTTATGATGGGTCTCCTGCTTTTTGTTTTCATAAAAATAGTGTGTGATTGTTGAGAATAGGCGTCATATAGGCGTAAAGGATATGTATAAAGCAAAAAGGAGGCATTACATATGCTTATTGGCGTTGATCATGGCAACAAACAAATTAAAACGGTTCATTGCAACCCCTTTGTGTCCGGTCTGAAGCAGAGTGTCACCCGTCCCTTTGGACAGAATGTGCTGAGGTATCAGAATACCTACTATACGCTGTCTACTGAGCGGATTCCTTATCGGAAAGATAAAACGGAGGACGATCGCTTCTTTATCCTGACCCTATTTGCTCTGGCTGGTGAGATTGAAGCGAGGGGAGCATATTCCTCAGAGGTTCAGCGTATCCAACTGGCAGTAGGGTTGCCGCCGGCACACTTTGGCGCCCAGGTGGAGCGGTTTACACAATACTTTGGGCAGCGGGGAATGGTAGAATTTGAGGTGCAGGGCAAGCCGTATTCCATCTATATTGAAGATGTGGCCTGCTTTCCACAGGCATATGCAGCGGCGGCCACCATGCTTCACACGCTTGTTGAAGAGCCAAAGGCGGTAATTTTGGATATTGGTGGGTTTACTGCTGACTATCTGCTGATGAAAAACGGAGAGATTGACCTTACCTCCTGTGATTCGTTAGAAAATGGCGTGATCCTGTTGTACAATAAGGTGCGTTCAAAGGTGAATTCGGAGCTGGATCTGTTGTTGGATGAAGGAGATGTGGATGCCATACTGATGGGAAAAAAGACTCAATATCCGGATGCAGCCATACGGCTGACAGAACAGATGGCGCAGGAATTTATCAATGACCTGTTCAGCACGTTGCGGGAGCGAATGTTGGACTTGCAATATTGCAAGGTAGTATTTGTAGGCGGCGGTGCCATTCTTTTGAAGCGGCAGATCGAAACTTCGGGCAAGGTGGGAGCACCATTCTTCGTACCGAAAATCAATGCAAATGCGGATGGCTATGAGTATCTGTACCGGATTGAAACAGCAGGCAGGTGATGGTATGGGCGAGAAAAAAGAACGAGGACGGTTTACGCTGCGCTTTAATGAGGGCGATCCCATACACGAGACGGCCATTGGGTTACTGGAATTGCAGAGTCCCCGCACAAAAGCGCAATATGTGGCAAATGCAGTGGTCTACTATAATGAGCACTTTGGGCAAGAGCCACAGCCGCTAAATGCTTCGATCATCAGCAAAGAAGCGGTGGTGGCTATTGTCAAAGAGATTTTGCGGCAGGAAGGTATGGGACAGGAAAAAGCAAAAGAGCAGATTCCCACAGCCAGATTGGTGGAGAAGCCTGTAGCGCCTGTGATGCTTTCGACTGCACAGGAAGTGGACGATGATCCAGAAATGGACGATAGGACACGCAGCCTGATTGCCAGTACTTTATTTGCGTTCCGCAGCAGGGGATAATCAAAAGAGGCATGGGAGCCAGTGATGCTCCTATGCCTCTTCCTGTATGGCCGCGATAAAGCTGTCTAAAATATCTTCAAAATGCCTGTATTGTTTGGGCGTTAGTGTGGAAATCTTCTCCATAAGAAGGGAGGAATCTGTTTCTGTGATGATGCCTCGCAACAAGTATTCGGTGCTAATGTTGAGTGCATCACAGACTTTGAGGATTGTTTCAGGTCGCATAGCCTTTTGTCCCAGTTCTGCGGTGGAGATGGTCTGTGGTGTGACATGAGCCAGCTCTGCCAGAGTTTCCTGGGTCATATTCAGTTGTTTCCTCCGGTCGAAGATCCGTTTACCCATATCCTTTAGTAGATTATCCATGCGTCACCTCCATGCCATAGTTACATTTTATCCGCTATGACATGGATTATTAAGCGGTCATGGTTGATTTATCTCGTCTATGGCAAGTATAATAGACGAAGATGGATGCCGGGAAAGGAGAACCATATGAACAGTTTTTCGTGTGTTATTACAGGCCATAGGCCGACTCGTTTCAAGTTCAAATATAACGAAAAGGACAAGCGCTGCCAGCGAATCAAAAAGTGTTTGCAGGAGCAGCTTATACGGCTTTATAATCAGGGAGTGCGATGCTTTTGGGCTGGAGGAGCAATGGGAGCTGATATGTGGGCGGCGGAGATCCTGTTGCGTATGAAAGAACAGACAGCGTATCAAGATGTGGAATTGTGTCTGGCTCTCCCCTTTGAGGGATATGATGCAGACTGGGATGATTGGCACCAAAAGAGGATGAAGTTTATTCGCAAATATGCAGCGAAGGTTTTAATCCTGGGTGAAATGCCATCAAGTGAGAATTATAAAAAACGCAATTGCTTTATGGTGGATCAGGCCGGCTGTATGGTGGCTGTTTATGATAATGTAAACAATATGCGATCCGGAACTCAGCAGACTGTTAACTATGCCAAAAAGAAAGGACTCCAAATCATTTATATCCATCCGGATACGGCACAGGTAACGACAGAAGATGCAACTTTATGGAAATAATAAAGGAATAGCTCCAAAGCGGAAAAATGCAGTGACCGTTTTGGAGCTTGTTTTGTCATATAATGTCGAATGATTTTCTCTTTCCTCGAAGGATATTCCAATGCTACTCCAAAAGTTTCCGAAAACTGTCAGTTACACTGTAATTATGGCAGTGATCCCAAAAATCAATGAAAATTCAGCAAGCGGAGGTGGGGGTATGAGATCAGTACGATACCCAATGAAAATCGGAAGTACAGGGCGGTCTTTATCCTGATGATGGGGATAAAGGCCGCCTCCTGTTTTCATATAGAATAGCTCTGGAACAGTATTTGAAAAAAGTATTATTTTACAATTTAACAATTATCAGCAGGGCGGCAGCGTTGCGCTGCCATATCGCGAAAGAAAGGGGATGATGCAGGCCGCCTGTGTGCCGTCCGCATAACTGCGGACAGGGAGTAACGGTGTTATGGAGAAAGGATTCCACGACATCGAGCAGTTCATTGCTTTCATAACTCCAGGACACACGGCTTTTCATGAACGGCTCTCAATAGGGGTATATCGTCGAGGTAGGGCAAGAGAGTTTTCTTCATATAAAGATAAACCTCCACCTGCCCGAACGGTATCTATTGAACTGCTCGATGCAGAAATTCAAGAAACAGCTGGTTTTGTCCATTGGTACAAAGCTGGCTGTTTTTCTTTATATCAGGCAGTTTTGGCCCGATGCAGGTCACCGCCAGAAGCTCAGGAAATCCATCGGAATTCTTGAGACTTTTGGAGGTAAAGCCATGTGGCAACGGAACAATGGGCAGGCAGAAGATGACCTGCAATTTAGATTTACAGCATATTTGGTGTCGGCGGTCAAGCGCCGCAGAAAAGATTATTTGATCCAGCTTTATAAACGAAGCAGTATAGAGAGTGCTGTGGAAGTGGTCTATGAGTCTGAACCCAGCTCAGAGGAAGTGGTCTTGGACAGATTACCGCTTATGGATGTCATTGAGAATGGAGCGCTTCTGGAGGCGTTGCAGAAACTCAATGAACGGGAACGCCAGATATTTCTGGCCCGAACGCTGGAGGAAGAAGATTTTGAGACTTTGGGAGCAAAGTTTGGACTGTCCTATAAAGGGGCAGCGGCGCTTTACTACAGGACGATTCAGAAAATCAGAAAGAGTATTGTAGTAGGAGGTGACAAGGGATGAATTTTGAATGTCTGCTTCTCAATGCCAAAGCCGGAAACGAGGATGCCATTACAGTGATTTTACAGATGTATCGACCATTGCTACTCAAGTATGCCATTATTGATGGTGTACTGGATGAGGATTTGTACCAGGAATTGAGCATTATTTTGTTGAAGGCGATTAAATTATTTAAGATTTAAGTCAATGAGAAAGGCTCCGAGATCATTATGGCCTCGGAGCCTTTCTTACTGACTTAAAAGGGAGAACTGTTAAATTTATATCCGCTGCCCAGTACAGTCTGGATATAACCGCCCTTCGGTGTGTCTGGCGTCAGTTTGCGACGAATCTGGCCAATTACACTGGCAACTGCAGTTCCGCAGTGTCCACCATCCGAATTCCACACAGCCTCGTAGATCTGGCTGGCAGAAAATACCCAGCCAGGATGACGAGCCAGATATGTAAGGACTGCAAATTCATGGTGGGTCATAGGAATAAGCTTGCCACTACAGTACACAGTATGTTCTTTCAGTAGGATTTCCAAATTGGAAAAGGAAAGACTTGACTGTGGAGGGGCAATATGGTCAAAATCTGGTTCATCTGCGATGGCTGCCATGACTCTATTAAAAATATGTTCTTCGTGGTCAGAAATGGACACTATCAAGAGTTTTCCCATATTGTGTATATCCCCCTCCTATATACTTATATTTAGTGTTCGATGATTTTTCCTTTTGTCAGCGAATACGGGCTTTCGTTATAGTAAAATTAGGTTATTGCTTTTTTTCAGAAATAGTATGGCTTTCGGTTATGGATATTTCCCTATGAAGATGTATTGCCATAAACAGTGTGATTACTACGGAAATTATATCTGCAATGGGCTGGGCATATAGAATTCCATTCATGCCCCATACCATAGGAAGCAGCAAAATGACAGGAACAAAGCAGATACCTTGCCTGCATGCCCCTAAAAAGAAACCTGCCGCTCCCTTGCCCAGAGCAAGAAATAGAGAGGAGTATACCGTGTAGAAACCGAAAAAAACGAATGTAAGGCCGTTCGCAAACAGGGATTTTTGACCGGCTAAAACCATTTGAACATCTCCCTCGGTAAATTGAGAGATAATCTGCGTAGAGAAAACGGCCATCACCAAACCCACGACTAAGCAGAAACTTGTAGACCAAATAATTGAGGTTTTGATTGCTTCGCGCAGACGATCAAATTTCTTTGCCCCATAGCTGAATCCGGCAATAGGCTGAAACCCTTTCAGAAATCCAAAGACAACAAGCGTTCCCATAGAAGTAATTCGAGTGACTGCCCCCATGCCTGCAATAACCGAATCGCCATAATCGCTGGCTGCACGGTTAATCAGAGCAATAGAAAGACTTGTAAGCAACTGGAATACCAAAGTAGGTACACCGATTTTCAAGATTTCCACCATCATTTGCCCATTTGGAGAAAATGCTTTTAAGCTGAAAGAAAATGCACTTCTTTTTCGCAGAATGTATGTAAGATAAACAAGTGTAGATACTAGCTGAGAAATTGCAGTGGCGATCGCTGCACCGGCAACCCCTATGTTGAAAGTGTAAATAAAAAGAGGGTCTAATCCAATATTCAACACGGCTCCCAACAGTAACGCACACATAGTTGTTTTTGCTGCACCTTCACTGCTTACAATATTGTTCATGGTCACATTAAACACATTGAAAACACAGGACAATATATAAATTCTTGAATATGTCAGAGCATACGGCATGATAGTTTCTGTCGCGCCTAACATAGTCAAAATTGGTTTAAGGAAGATTGTAGAGAAAAGGATGATAATAGCGCCAATCAGAAGACTGCTATATAGAGCGGTACTTGCCACCTTATTGGCAGTATCCTTATCGCCTCGTCCCAGAAGTCTTGATAGGTAGGATGCAGCACCGTTGCCAAACATTAGTCCCAATCCAACTACGACTTGTCCTAATGGGAAAACGATGGAAATAGCTCCCATTTGACTTTTTCCCAGTCCGCTCACAAAATAGGCATCCACCAGATTATATAGGGCATTGATTAACATTCCAATCATAATCGGCACGCCAAGCGCCATCAGAGCTTTGGGGATAGGCGCACTGCCCAAAAGCTCAAGTTTGTTGTTACGTTCACTCATTGTTAATACTCCTTTCACTCTTTGAAGGTATAAAATAGAGTAGTATAAATTATAGTATACTACCGAATGAATATACTACTATGATTTATAGTAGATGTCAAGAGGAGAGAGGCGATTTGCCTTGACAAAGAGTATAAAGTCTACTACTATAATTTATAGCGACTTTGACGGTAATATTTCATGCAGAGAACATAGCGAAAGGGTGTGATCCACATGGCTACCATAGATTTAATCGTGTTGGGAATTTTAAAAAAGGAGCCAATGAGTGCCTACGATATTCAAAAATTAGTAGAATATAGAAAAATATCAAAATGGGTAAAAATAAGTACCCCGTCTATTTATAAAAAAGCAATTCAGTTGGAAGAAAAAGGACTAATCCGAGGCGAAATCGTAAAGGAAGGAAAGATGCCAGAAAAAGCAATTTACTCTCTAACGGAAGCCGGAGAAGCAGAATTTGAACGCCTCATGTTTGAGATTTCTGCAAAGCCGATTAACATTTTTCTTGACTTCAACGCTGTTATTGTAAATTTGGATTTCTTGCAGATCGAAAAACAAAAGTCGTGTATAGCAGAAATTCAGGAAAATGTTAGTGTCTTAAAATCCTATTTGGAAGATAATATACGGGAAAAAGAAAACACCCCCAGTATTCCGGAAACAGGTATGGCCGTCTTGCGTCAGCAGTATGTACTGGTGGAAGCAATCCAAGAATGGATTAGTTCTTTAAATATTATCTGAAACCAGCATTCTTATAGGAATTATAGTTGATTGAGTTATAGTGTTCATGTCTCATGGAAATAAGAAAGGCTTCGAGATTATTACGGTCTCGAAGCCTTTCTTGCTGCCTTAAAAGGGGGAACTGTTAAACTTATATCCGCTGCCCAGTACAGTGCGGATATAACCGCCCTTCGGTGTGTCCGGCGTCAGCTTGCGACGGATTTGGCCGATTACACTGGCAACTGCAGTGCCGCAGTGCTCACCATCTTTGTGCCATATAGCTTCATAGATTTGATGAGCGGAAAATACCCAACCTGGATGACGAGCCAGATATGTAAGGACTGCAAATTCATGGTAAGTCAAAGTGATGAGGGTACTGTTGCAATATACAGTTTGTTCCTTTAGCCGAATTTCAAGACCAGGGAAGGAAAGTGCAGACTGCGGTGGAGATGGTGCAAGGTGGATAAACTCCGGCTCATCCGCAATAAGCTCCATAATTTTATTGATTATATGTTCTTCACAGTCAGTAATGGACAGAATCACGAGTTTCCCCATCTTGCTCACATCCTTTCTCACTTGTTTTGTGATATTTTATTCTGAAGTCCTCAGCCGCTCCACCACAGTTCCTTTGTTAAAGAAGTGGAGAACGATCAGCGGAATAACCGCAGCCAGCAGCAGATAGAGCACACCAATGACCAGAACAGGAACCAATGTAATGTTCAGAGTAAAGAACCACATGGAAGGGCCATTCAATGCGCTCTTTAGCACTGTGACTGCCAGGATCGCTGCGACTGCTCCGCCGATAATGTCCGCACCTACGGCATAGTAGATGCCCTCATAGACCGTCAGGCAGCGAAGCTGCTTGCCGGTCATACCGATGCTCTGCATGGTAGCAAACTCATGGCGGCGGGTGATGATGTTGGTAATAATCATGTTGGTAAAGTTAATCAGTCCTGCAAAGGCCATGATGCAACCAATCAGACCGCCGATAACCAGGATCATGCTGCGGACCGAATCAAGCTGCTCTTTCAACAGCTTGGTGGAAGTATAGGCAACCGAAGTATTTTCACTCACATAGCTGCTCAAAAATTCTTCCATCTGCGGCTGCAAGGCTTCATCCACATTGAATCCATAAGTCAGCAGCGTGGGAGCGTCATAGATTTCCTTAAATACAGTGTCCGGCAGATACACAAAAGGAGCATCAGCGGCGATGTGCGCCTGGGCGGTGGTGCCTGTCGGCGTTTCGGTTTCCGTTCCCACGAGGATCGCTTTTGCAAGGATAGTGCTGGTTTTGACCAGTTCCCCATCCTTGTAGAAGGAAATGCTCTCTCCAACCTGTAACTGATCGGTCAGCGGAGTGTTCCTTGGTTCCTCTGTCAGTTTGTCCATGGGACAGCCAATAATGACATATTCTCCGGTAGCCATTTTCTGAGTTAAGGTTTCGGCATCTTTTTCGCCTTCAAAAATACACATATCCGCCCAGAAATTCTCGGAGGCTCCCATCACATTACCAAAATAGCGCCTTTCGGTATCAGAACTTGTGTACAGGCTATATCCCTGATAGCTTTGATTTACGACGCCTTCTTCCTCATGGAATAGCTCTATGCCACTTAAATCTTCAAACCCATAGTCAACCAACACATTTCTATCGTCTTTTGTATTTCGGTAAAGATAGCGTTCATCCTCAACTCCGGGCTGTCCGGCAATCAGATCCACCGCCTGCTGTGAGAGCGTATCTTCATGGTGCTGAACGCTTTCCATTACATTAAATGCGGCGGAGTTATAGACATTAAAATCTGTTCTGGTAACACGGTTTACCCACTTTTCTTCATCAAGGCTTTGCGTCACAATGATGATAGAGTTAAACAGGACGATGCACAGAAGCAGGGAAATAATGATGAACGCTGAACGCCTGCGGTTGCGCCCCAGGTTGGAAAAGGCCATGCGGGACAGCTTTACTCCATTGGTACGCTTGGCACTTCTCTTTTTATAGGCGTTCTGCTCGGTGTAGCGGATCGCCTCCAGAGGAGAAATCTTTGCCGCCTTTTTTGCAGGCTTCCGGGTGCTGATAAACACGGTCAGGATCGTAAAGAGGGCGGCAATAACAAAGATCAGAGGCGAGGTCGATACGGATGTACCCACCATAGAGTATTCAAGGTTAATGATCTCTGTCACGATAGGAAGCAGCACCCAGCCGGCAAAGAAACCGGCAATCAGACCAATAGGCAGCCCAATCAGCGTGAGCCAGACTGCCTGACGGTTCACAATACCCTTGATCTGCCGTGTGGAAGTTCCAATCGTCCGCAGCAGACCGTATTGCCGAACATCCTGCATTACGGAAATATCAAAAATATTGTAGATCAGCAGGTATCCGCACACGACAAACATCAGGATAAATACAACAGCAAACACGATGGACTCTGATGAAGTCAATCCCTGGGACATTTGATTTTCAGAGGCGAGAATGAAATTGTCTGCGCCCATATCCTCTGGATTGCCGCCAATGGAGCAAACGAACTCATTCAACTGCTGCTGAACATTTGCTTTATTCTTCAGCACGACATCGGAAAAAGTAACGCCGGACATTTCATGGTCTACCGCATAAGTGTTCTGGACCACATCGGGGTTTTCCTTTATAAACTGCTCTGAAACAGTCGCAACGCTCACAGAGTCATTGCTTGCTTCCCACCAGCCGGAAAGCACCATATCGTAATGATAAGTTTTCCCCCGCAGTTCAAATTCTAACGGAACCTCTGCGCCGATCTCAGGTTCTACACCCAGCGCCTTCAGCGCCAAATCCGTAGTGGCGATCTCATTCGCTTTCTCCGGTGCTGCTCCATGGGTAGGCACGCAGAAGGTCAGCTCCTGCTGCACACTGTCCGCATAATTGATCTCAATGGAATGGCTGGAAGTATTGCTTGCATAGCCAATGATGCGCCGGTGACCTGCCTGCTCCACAAAATCGCTGTTTACAAGCTGTTCATACTGTTCCTCCGTCATATATCCTAAAGTGCCATCCGCCTTGCTGCCTTTCTGCATTTGCAGAGAGAGCTGGATGGAGGACGCCATATTGAACGCCAAGGAAGTGATAGAGGTAAACAGGAAAGCAGTCAGAATGATTGCCAACAGTGCAGCCAGATTGCGGACCTTATTCTTCTTGAAATAGCGTTTGGATAACTTGGTTATCACTTTGGAATTATTGTTGCCAAATAAAATATCATTCATGTTGGTCACCTCCTATGCCTTTACTCATTTACCCGAAGCCGTTCTACGACACTTCGATTGTTAAAGAGCCGGAGTGCGACAACGGGAACGATAAACGCCAATGCCAAAAACAGAATCAGCATAATCAGCGCCGGGAGCAAGGTCATCTGGAATGTCATCATAATACTGCTTGGGCTGATCTCTACAAAAGATCTTACCAATGTTATGCCAAGCACAGCAGCAGCCAGCGTACCAACAATCCCGGCCAGCAGCACATAGGAGAAACTTTCAGAAATCATCATCTTTCGGAGCTGCCGGTTCGTCATACCGATGCTCTGCATGGTGGCAAACTCATGACGTCGGGTAATGATATTGGTCATAACCAGGTTGATGAAGTTGATTAGACCAACCAGGGCAAATACCGCGCCAATCATTCCGCCAATCAGCAGGACAACATTTTTTACACCGGAAACAGTTGCTTTCATCGTCAAGATAGAAGTATAGGCAACATCTGTATCCTGCGCCAGATAGGTTTCCATCTCCTGCTGGTACTGTTCCTCTACATCAAATAAAAAACCGTACAAGGTAGGAGTTTCATAAATCTCCTTGAATTTGTTTTCAGCCATAAAAATTCTTGGACCTTCTATTATTTGTGCGATATTTGAACCGCCGCCAGTCACAGTCACATCTCCATCAGTAGCTGCGGCTTTTGCGATAATGGTAAACTCCTTGGTTGGAGTTCCATTTTCATAAAATTGAATGGTATCTCCAACTGATAATCCAAAATAAAAAGCGGACTCTGCCCCAGCAAAGTTACCATGATCGTCATATTCGCCCATTAAAATTACATTGTTGCCATTCCAAAGTTTGTTTTTTAAGACAGATAAATCAGTTTCACCTTCGATAATGTCCAGCCGATCAAAGAAGTTTTCCGAAAAGCCAAATACATTTCCGAGGGGGTGGTTATCCGCAGTCAACCCAACAGTATGCCCACCATTTTCTGTTCGGTAAACACCTAAATTGAGGTGTTCCGGCAGCATTCGCTGCTCCTTATTTGTGTTATCAACCACATAGGGAGTTCCCCAGTCACAAGAGATATGGTCATCTTCAAAAGTGTTCCGGTACAGATAGGCTTCGTTTGTGACTCCGGGCTGTTCCTTGATTTCCTCCACTGCCTTCTCTGGAACAGCACTGTCATGCCCAAAGTTATCTCCCCATGCAGCTTGAATGACTGGACTATATACTCTAAAATCACTTCGGGTCTGGTTTTCGATATAGACATCTTCGTCAAAGCTGCTGCTGAAGATAAACACCGAGTTCAAGAAGACAATGCTCAAAGTCAGGGAAATCACAATAAAGACTGTCCGGCGCTTATTGCGCTGAAGATTTGCCTTCGCCAGGCGGGGAATAACTGACCCGGAAGCTGTCTTTTTTCGCTTTATGGAAACAGCGTCCTGATCTACATATCGGATAGCCTCGATAGGGGACACACGGGAAGCTTTCTTTACTGCCTTTCTGGTACTGATATAAACCGTAAGTCCCGAGAACAGAATTGCACCCACGATAATCCCCAAATATGGGAGTGTGCCGACCTCAATGTTTCCACCGCTGTAATCAACCGCAAATATCTGGAGTGCAGCGGGCAGAATACTGCGGCCAAGCAATGTGCCAAAAAGCAGACCGAATGGCGTGCCGATCAGAAACAGGTACAGTGCCTGCCGATTGACCAAACGCCTGATTTGCCTAGAAGTTGTTCCCACAGTCCTCAGCAAGCCGTACTGTCGAATATCATTGGTTACAGCAATCTCAAACACATTGTAAATCAGCAGATACCCACAGAACATGAACAGGACGCCAAATACACCCGCTACCAGCCACATCATAAGGCCGCTTTCATTGGAAACAATAGGATTAGGAGCAACACGGACTGCGTTGTCAGCACTGGCATCATCCGGATTACCGCCGATATTGCGGACAAGCTCTGAAATGCGGTCCTTTACCATGTAATTATCCCGCATTACTACATCGGCTGTATAAATACCACAGCCAACACGCCCCTGGGCAATATCGCTCATCATTTCTGCGTTTTCTTCCAGAAAGGCTTTGGAAACAATGACCGATTCCGATTTTTCATTTGGTGTGTCGTAAATACCGGATACGACCATATCAAAATGATAAACCTGATCACTTTGACGAACCTTCAATTCAACAGGAATTTCCGCCCCGATTTTTTCTTCGATGTTCAGATCCTTCAGTATATTGGCAGAAACCAAAACCTCATTTGCTTTTTGGGGTGCAGAGCCTGTGCGCGGCGTCAGCATCCGAATTTCCAACTGGTTCTGATCGGCATAATCGACCTCTGCAACACGCCGGTTTGTGTTGGTCATAATTTCGACTGGTATCCAGCAGCCCACCTTTTCAAACATGGCATTTTCTTTTAACTGCTGAAACTGCTTCTCGGAAAGTCCCTGCACCAGAGCGTCAGCAGATGACCCCATCAGTTTTGCCATGCTGTATTCCAGCGTTCCACTGGCACCCATGCCAATGGTCAGGACTGCCGTAAAGAGAAAGGTCGTCAGGGCTATCGCGATAGCTACAATTACATTCCGCATTTTGTTACTGTGAAAACTGCGGTTTGCCAGCTTTTTGATGACAGCCTTGTTGTTATTGCCAAATAGAATGTCATTCATAGTCCCGCCCCCTTTACCGCACGATCTTACCATCCTCGATCCGAATGATACGGTCAGCAAGCTGGGCAATCTCACTGTTATGGGTAATCATCACGAGGGTCTGGTGGAATTTTGTGCTGGTAACTTTCAGAAGGCTCAGCACATCGCTGCTGGTCATACTGTCCAGATTGCCTGTTGGCTCGTCCGCCAGAACGATAGCAGGCTTCGATACCAGAGCGCGGGCGATGGCTACACGCTGCTGCTGACCGCCGGAGAGATTGCTGGGCATATTGTTCAGTTTATCCTCCAGCCCCAGCATCCGCACCACTTCTTTCATAAACTTCTTGTCTACCTTGTTTCCGTCCAACTCCACAGGCAGCACAATGTTTTCAAAGACATTCAGCACCGGCACCAGATTGTAGTTCTGGAAGATGAAGCCGATCTTTCTTCTGCGGAAGATGGTAAGCTGCTCATCTTTCAATGTAGAGAGGTCGCGCCCATCCACAATGACCTTGCCGGAAGTAGGCACATCCAGCCCGCCGATCATGTTCAGTAGCGTGGATTTGCCGCTGCCGGAGGTTCCAACAATCGCTACAAATTCCCCCTGCTCAACAGAGAGGTTCACACCATCCAGGGCCTTTGTGATATTCGGCTTTGTGCCGTAGTATTTTTTCAGTTCAGTCGTTTGCAAAATGCTCATAGAGAACACCATCCTTTCTTTAACTTAGACCCATTGTAACGAACAAACCTCACAGAAATGTCACGAGCCACAAAAAATTTCCGCTAAATTCGGCCCCAAATGTCACAAGTTCGTGACATTTGAAAAACCGGGAGAAAAATCCCCCGGTTTTCCGCGTCCCACAGCCACATACGACGGCGCAGGAAGTATTCACTTGATATGGCTGCGCCTGTTATTCATTTACCCGAAGCCGCTCTACGACACTCCGATTGTTAAGGAGTCGGAGTGCAACAACCGGAACGATAAACGCCAGTACCAGAAAGAGAACCAGCATAATCAGCGCAGGCAGCAAGGTTATCTGGAATGTCATCATCATACTGGTAGGACCGTTTTCTACAAATGCTCTTAGCAATGTCATGCCAAGTGTCACCGCAACTAATGTGCCGACAATCCCTGCCAGAAGCACATAGGAGAAACTTTCCGAAATCATCATTTTTCGGAGCTGCCGGTTCGTCATACCAATGCTCTGCATAGTGGCAAACTCATGACGGCGGGTAACGATATTGGTCATAACCAGATTGATGAAGTTGATCAGGCCCACCAAAGCAAATACAGCACCTATCATTCCGCCAACCAGCAGGACAACATTTTTAATGCCTAAAACATCAGCTTTCAGCGTTGTAATAGAATTATAGGAAACATCGGTGTCCCGCATCAGATAGTTCTCCATATCCTGCTGATACTGTTCCTCTACATCAAAGAGGAAACCGTACAAGGTAGGGGTTTCATAAATCTCTTTGAACTTATTTTCTGACATATAGATCTTTGGTCCACCAACATCTGTCGTAATATTATCGCCACCGCCAGTCAAAGTCATTTCATTGCTCGTAACAGCAGCCTTTGCAATCACTGTAAACTCCTCAGTCGGAGCTCCATTTTCATAAAATTGAATGGTGTCTCCAACCGACAGGCCAAAATAATAGATATTATCCGCACCACCGCTTAAGTTTCCCTTATCGTCATAGTGACTTACTAAAATTACATTGTTACCATTCCAGAGTTTTTCTTTCAGGACAGACACATCGCTTTCACCCTCAATGATGTCCATCTTGTTCAGGAGATTTTCAGAGAAGCCATACACATTCCCAAGAGGAAGGTTATCCGCAGTCAACGCAGCATAATCCTCTCCATCCTCAGTCCAGCCGAGATTTAATGAATCAGGAAGTACATAGGCATATTTATTTGTATTGTCAATCGAGAAAGAAGGACCCCAATCACAGGCAATATGATCATCCTCAAAAGTATTACGGTATAGGCGGACTTCGTTCATTACACCTGGCTGCTGTTCAATTTCCTCTACCGATTTTTCTGAAACAGTACAGCTATGCCCAAATTCATCTCCCCATGCGGCTTGAATGTCTGGGTTATAAACCGCAAAGTCACTTCGGGTCTGTTTTTGTACATAAGTAGCTTCATCAAAGCTGCCGCTGAAGATAAATACCGAGTTCAGGAGGACGATGCTCAAAGTCAGGGAAATCACAATAAAGACCGTCCGGCGCTTATTGCGCTGGAGGTTGGCCTTCGCCATGCGAGGAATAACTGCTCCAGTATTTGTCTTTTTCCGTTTTATGGAAACCGTATCCTGTTCTACATAGCGGATAGCCTCGATAGGTGACACACGGGAGGCTTTCTTCACCGACTTTCTGGTACTAATATAAACTGTAAGTCCTGAGAACAGGATCGCACCTACGATGATACCCAAATATGGAAGTGTGCTGACCTCAATGTTTTTACCACTATAATCGGCAGCAAACATCTGGAGTGCCGCAGGCAGAATACTGCGTCCGAGCAGGATGCCAAAAAGCAGGCCAAATGGTGTTCCAATCAGGAACAGGTACAGCGCCTGCCGGTTGACCAAACGCTTGATCTGCTGGGAAGTAGTCCCCACCGTCCGTAGCAGGCCATACTGCCGAATATCGTTGGTAACTGCAATCTCGAATACATTGTAGATCAGCAGATACCCACAGAACATGAATAGGACGCCAAATACACCTGCTACCAGCCACATGATAGAGCCGCCGCTGTTGTTGGAAAGGAAAGTGTTGGGGGCTACACGGACATAATTCTCAGCACTTCTATCGTCTGGATTACCG
This sequence comes from Clostridium phoceensis, assembly GCF_001244495.1. Lineage (NCBI taxonomy): Bacteria > Bacillati > Bacillota > Clostridia > Eubacteriales > Clostridiaceae > Clostridium > Clostridium phoceensis. The sequence continues at coordinate 1,926,235 of NZ_LN866274.1, forward strand.
CCAATGCTGCGGACAAACTCCGAGATACGCTCCTTTACCATGGAGCTATCCCGCATAATCACATCAGCATCATAAATGCCACAGCCCTCACGCCCTTGGGCAATTTCGCGCATCATCTCCGGATTTTCTTCCATGAAGGCTTTGGAAACAATGACTGATTCCGATTTTTCGTTTGGTGTGTCGTAAATACCGGATACAATCATATCAAAATGATACATCTGTCCGCTTTGACGATTCTTAAATTCGATAGGAATTTCTGCCCCAATTTTTTCTTCGATGTTCAGATCCTTCAGTATATTGGCAGAAACCAAAACCTCATTTGCTTTTTGGGGCGCAGAACCTGTGCGCGGTGTCTGCATCCGAAGCTCCAACTGAGGCTGATCTGCGTAATCAATTTCCGCAACCATCCGGTTGGTGTTGGTCATGATCTCAATGGGAACCCAACAACCTACCTTTTCAAACATGGAGTTTTCTTTTAACTGCTGGAATTGTTCTTCGGAAAGGCCCTGTACCAGCGCATCCGCACCAGTGCCGATCATCTTTGCCATATTGTATTCCAGCGTTCCCTTGGCTCCCATACCAATGGTCAGGACTGCTGTAAAGAGAAAGGTTGTCAGGGCAATCGCAATGACCGCAATCACATTCCGCATTTTGTTGCTGCGGAAGCTGCGGTTCGCCAGCTTTTTGATGACAGCCTTGTTGTTATTGCCAAATAGAATGTCATTCATAGGCCTGCCCCCTTTACTGCACGATCTTACCATCCTCGATCCGAATGATGCGGTCGGCAAGCTGGGCGATCTCACTGTTATGGGTAATCATCACGAGGGTCTGATGGAATTTCTGGCTTGTGGTTTTCAGAAGCCCCAGCACATCGGCGCTGGTCTTGCTGTCCAGATTGCCAGTCGGTTCATCAGCCAGGACGATTGCAGGCTTTGACACCAAAGCGCGGGCAATGGCTACGCGCTGCTGCTGGCCGCCGGAAAGGTTATTGGGCATATTGTTCAGCTTATCCTCCAGCCCCAGCATCTGAACGACTTCTTTCATAAACTTCTTGTCTACCTTGTTTCCGTCCAGCTCCACAGGCAGCACGATGTTTTCGTAGACATTCAGCACCGGCACCAGATTGTAGTTCTGGAAGATAAAGCCGATCTTTCTTCTGCGGAAAACGGTCAGTTCCTCGTCTTTGAGTTTGGACAGCTCCTTGCCATCCACGACCACCTGGCCGGAGGTGGGCACATCCAATCCGCCTATCATGTTCAGCAGCGTGGATTTACCGCTGCCGGAGGTTCCCACGATGGCTACAAATTCGCCCTTTTCTATGGAGAGGGTCACACCATCCAAGGCTCTGGTAATGTTCGGCTCTGTGCCATAATATTTTTTCAGTTCAGTCGCTTGCAAAATGCTCATAAAGAACACCATCCTTTCTTTTTGATAAACTCATTGTAACGACCAAACCTCACAGAAATGTCACGAGCCACAAAAAATTTCCGCTAAATTCGGCCCCAAATGTCACAAGCCTGTGACATTTCAATTTTTGGGGCGTGTCGGCACTACTTTCGGAGCAGGAAAACAGAAAAGGTTGAGCCTTTCCCGACCTCGGACGCCACCCTGATATAACCGCCCTGCAAGGTCACGATCTCGCGGGCCAGATACAGGCCAATCCCAATACCGTCCACATCATGCACCGCATCTTCCCGGTAAAACCGTTTGAAAATCGTCCCCTGGTGCTGTTCTGAGATGCCAATGCCGGTATCAGCAATGTCAATCTTCACATACATTTCCCAGCCTTCCACCGACACACGGATCTGCCCGCCTGCCGGGGTGTATTTCACAGCATTATCCAGAATGTTGAACAGGGCTTCGCTTGTCCATTTTCTATCATGGCGCGCATCCAAATGCTCCGGGCATTCCACCTGCACATCTATTTGTTTCTTTTCGGCATTGAGCAAAATCCCGCCCAGGGCAGCGGCAAGGGTATCATAAACCGGCTGCTGTTTTTGCTCCAGCGAAATGACTCCCGTTTCCAGGCGGGAGGTTTTAATCATGGCTTGCATGAGGAAGTCCAGCTTATCAAGTTGGCTGGCCTGGGCTGTCAGAAATTCCTTTTGCTTCTGCGGGGGAACCTCGTTTTCAAGCAGCGTGTTGTTGATCATCTTCAAGTTGGCAATCGGGGTCTTGACCTGATGGGAGATGTCGGAGATCAGCTCTTGCAGGTCAGCCCGTTCCTTTGCGATGCTGTTTTTATTTTCCTGCATGACCTCGTACAGCCGCCCCAGCCGGTAGTTGATTTTATAGAACAGGCTTTCTTCCTCGACCGTCTGCTTCGGCTGCATATCCCCGGAGAGCATATCATCCATCTGACCACAAAAGGCATCGGAGAACCGGACCAGCTTCCGGCGGATCAGGGCCACAAAGAAGATAACGCAGAGCAGTACAAAGAGACTGAACAGGAACACACACCGGACAGCGGTTATATTCTGGGTCAGCAGATAAACAGCGGTGCAGACTGCACCAACTGCCAGCAGCAGAAGCGTTCCCAAAAGGATGCAGGCTTTGTTGATGGAGAGTTTTCGCATATTCATTTCGGTGCCCCTCCAATCCACATATAGCCCATACCGTACACCGTCTTGATGTACTGGCGGCCCTCCGTTTCAATTTTGTTCCGTACCCGGCTGATGGCCGCAGTCAGGGCGTGTTCATCCACAAAGTTCCCATCGGCATCCCACAGCTTTTCAAGCAGCACCTGTCTGGTCAAAACATTCTGCGGGTTTTTGGTCATGATTTTCAACAGCCGGTATTCCAATGGAGTGAACACCAGCGGCTTACCGGACAGGGAAGCAGTCATCTCCGAGAAATTGATGGATAGTGCGCCATCCTCATAGCAATCGCCTCCAGACTGTTTCGCCACCCGCCCCAATACCACGGACAGCTTTTTTTGAAAGACACTCATGGGAAATGGCTTGGTCACATAGTCTTCTGCGCCCAGCTCATATCCTTTGAGCATATCGCTCTCCATATCATTTGCGGTCAGGAAGATCACCGCTGTATCCGGCCGGCGCTCCTTTACCTCCCGGCAGAAATCAAAGCCATTCCCATCCGGCAGGTTTACATCCAGCACGATCAGGTCATAGTCCTGCTTGGTCAGAAAGTTGCTGGCTGCTGATTTTGTCAATGCAGAGTCCACGGCATAGCCCGCAGCATCCAGGTTATAGCACAAGGTATTATTCAAAAGTCGGTCATCCTCGACTACTAAAATTCGCATTATATCACACTCCTTCATTCTTAGTGTAGCATCCAAATGTCACAGAAACCTCACGAGAGGATTATTTTTTTGTATTTTTGAAACGATGGTCTGCCGGTTTCTCCGCATCCTTGGGAATCAGCCAAATAGTAGCCATCTTCACAGCACCGGGGATACGCCCACCGGCATACAAATAATTGATCTGACTTGGGGTAACACCCCATTTTCTGCTGCTTTTTCATGGAATATAAGTTATGTGGATTCATATGATTACTCAATTATAATTTCTTGGCTCAATCAACGCAAGGAAGTAATACTTGTAGCCTTGTTTTATATAAAACGAAGCGCCGGACAGAGCCAATCGGCATATGTCCGGCGTTTCCTATATCACGGATTCAAATTTATATCCACTGCCCAGTACAGTTCGGATATAGCCACCCTTTGGTGTATCCGGCGTCAACTTGCGCCGGATCTGACTGATGACATTGGCAACGGCGGTGCCGCAGCGTTCACCGTCTCTATCCCATACAGCCTCGTAAATCTGGCTGGCTGAGAATACCCAGCCAGGGTGACGAGCCAGATATACAAGAACTGCAAATTCATGGTGAGTCAGAGTAACAAGTTGACCTCTGCAGGATACTGTCTGCTCCTTCAGCCGGATTTCCAGATTTGTAAAAGAAAGAATGTTGCAAGGGAGAGGAGGCGCAATATGGTTAAGCTCCGGCTCGTTTGCGATAGTTTCCATAATTTTATTGAGTATATGTTCTTCGTGGTCAGTGACGGATAATATTAAAATTTTGCCCATATTGTTCGCCTCCTTTGCTTGGGGTAAATGCGGAAAACTGCTGCGCCAGTGGCCGCCAACAGTACCAGAATCAGCACAGCAAATAGACAAAAGCTCCTTTATCCACCTGCTTTCACTGATAAGGTCATTCTAAAACCTAAATGTCCACGAAATATTAGAAAGTTCGGGCATTTCAAAAAATAGTATTCTACTCAACCGTTTCAATCGAATCCACAATACTCATTTTTGAAATTTTCCGTAGTGGAATTGCTGTTGCCAGCAAGCAAGCTCCTACTGCCAAGAGGGTTGCTTCAAGAATGGGCATGACAGGGATTGCAACAAGCTGGATAGTGTCGCTCGTGGCCGCCTCAATGAAGATCGTACAAACATATCCCAGTACGCTTCCGATCACAGAGGCAATGACTCCGTAATATGCACCTTCCCAAAGAAAAGTTTTATAAAGGCTACCGGAGCTCATTCCAATGGCCCGCTGCATACCGATTTCTGTTACTCTGGTGTGAATATTCGTGTAAACGGTATTGATGATGTTAAGAATGCCGATTAGGCCAACAAAAAGAATCAGTCCCCATGCCAGCATTTGAATCTGTGCAAAACTCTCTTTTAGTTGCTGGTCGGTTTCTTCATACGACAAGAATGTTGTCCCCGGTGTTCTATTACAAAACGCCTCGATAAATGTATCAAAGTTTTCCCTGTCAGCACCCTCATTCAGCGTAGGCAAAAACTCTGAATAGGTATCTTTTCCCGTCAGGCGTTCATAGATAGCGTCATCAACGATTACCTGAACACCATTTGTGAAACCGCCGTTACCAATACCAAGATAACCGTCATAGCCATCTAAAGTTTTCAAAACATCCAGCTCCGTTCCCGCAACACAGATGCTTTCTCCAGCCTCTATATTTGTAAATTCAAGAACATCTTCGCCGTAGCTCATTGGAATAGGATTCCTGACGATGCAGGCGTTCCCTGATTTCAGTTGTTCGAGCTGTTCTTCTGATAATTGATCCCCCATGAAATAATCCCAATATTCATCGTTCAATCCGACAACCTGAAAAGTTTCGCCAGGTTTTAGTTGAAATTCAAGACTGATTCCATCGAGCTGCCCATTTTCATTTTGTTCGTAAAGCGAAAACTGTATAGCAGCTACACTCTGTACTGCTTCATTTTTCTGTAAGGTATTCAGATCGTCTGCGGTAAATCCAACACTTTCATTTGTGATCTGATAATCTCCTAAATGGTTATCTTGCAGGGTACTTGCAGCGTTCAGTAAAGAGGAAAAACCTTGCAGTGCAATAAAAACCGTGATACTCATAACAAGGGACAAAATTGTAATTGCAGTACGACCTTTATTTCTCTTTAAGTTCAGACGGGCATAGTATGCTTCAAAATTATGGATTTTCTTTGCTTTACGCTTTCTGCGTCGAATTTTCAGATTTGTTCCAGACATCGCCATAATAGGGGATACCCTTGCGGCTGATCTGGCTGCTGGTAATGCTGCAAACAACGCAAACGCCAAAGTGATTGCTCCGCTTAATATCAGTAAGGTTCCATTCAAAGAACTGTTTTCTGCTATTAGGGTTTTCAATTCGGAAGAATCCTGAACCAAGAACAATTCGGGAGAAACCAGGCCGGTAGCTGCCTCTAAAATCCCTCTGGCACTCAAAAAGCCAAGAAGCATACCAATAGGAATCCCAATCAGACACAATAGGGTTACTTCAATTACAATGATCTGATAAAGTTGTCCTTTTTCGCTTCCAATAGCCCGAAGTGTTCCATATCCCTTTATTCGTTTTGAGACAGATATTTTCAGAATGTTGTAAATCACAAGGCCAGCAGCCAGCAAAATTAAACTGCCCACTAATATCCCTGCGACTGTCATAAAAGAGAATCCCTTATCATTGGCATCCTCGGAATTTGCAGTATAGGAAATTCCCAAAGCGTTCAAATATACAATATTGTAGCTGGTATCAAGCTCATGGATGTTCAATTCCTTATTGATGTCATCGACAACTGCTTGAAAACTCTTTTTATCGGTAGTCTGAATATCCACATTGTAATAAATATAAGATTCCGGTAGAAGTTGTTCGGCAGTTCCTTCTCCTACAACTCCCGTAACAGTGCCGCTTGTATATCCTAAGTAGTTATTTTTCAATCTCCCTGTAAGAACAAATTCCGCTGTATAGGAATAGCTGTCCACAATGTTGTGGCGAAGATTTTTTTGCAGTGAAAGTGTAATCTTATCTCCAATACCGCCCTCAAAGCCAAGATATTTCAGAATATCTTCCGAAAGAGCTATTTCCATCGGGGCTTCTGGCAGACGACCTTCTTCTACACTGGTACTGGACGGATAGATAGCGGCATTGTCATCCAAATATTCCATCAAACCAAGGGTAAGAGATGGGGAGAGTTCTAAACTTCCCATATAAATAGATTTCCCTACATAGGAAAGACGCTCATCCTGTTCCAGTGCGTGAAGCTGATCTGCATTCATCTGCAAAAAAGTGGCATATCGGTTTCCTCCGATAGCGATGGCCTGCTGTTCCCGCATTGCACTAAGTACGCCAATGGATTGTCCTACAATGGTTGTCATCATAGTAGACAGCACAACGGCAATCAAAATAAGAATAGAAGTGACTTTTTGGGACAGCAGTTCTTTCAATGCTAATGTACGATAAGATTTCATTTCGCTGTCACCTCCGTAAGCACACCATCTACAATCTGAAACTGCCGGTCTGCCATTCGTGCAATACGGCTGTCATGGGTAATGACAACGAGAGCTTTCCCCATCTTTTTCCATACATTTTGAAGCAGTTCCATGACTTCGCCGCCGCTTTTGCTGTCCAGATTTCCCGTAGGCTCATCCGCAAAAATTACATCCGGCTTTGCAATCAAAGCGCGGGCGATGGCTACACGCTGCTGCTGGCCGCCGGATAACTCATGGGGCAGATGTTCCAAGCGGCCCTGAATGCCAAGTAGTTCTGTAATCTGTTTCAGGTATGCTTCATCCGGTTTTTGTTTATCCAGCAAAAGAGGCATGATAATATTTTCTTTCGCCGTCAGAACTGGAAGCAGATTAAATTGCTGAAAAATAAATCCAATCCGTTTACGGCGGAATGCCGACAATTCCTTATCGCTGTAACTGTAAATATCTTTACCATCGTAGGTCAGCGAGCCGGAAGATGGCTTATCCAAGCCGGAAAGCAAATGCAGCAGGGTACTTTTTCCGCTTCCCGATGGCCCCATAATGGAAATAAAATCGCTGGATACAATTTCGAGATTTGCACGATCCAAAGCCACCACTCGGTTTTCACCGTCACCATAAATCTTTGATAAATTCTTTGCCTCAATATTCATAAAAAACACTCTCCTTATTTGTGGTATAAGGAGAGTGTAAATGATAAATCTCAAAAATCGCTCAAGGATTACACAAAATGAAAAATAGCCATTGCGGATGCACCGCCCCCGGCTCGATTTTCCAAAATCAATCGGCCACCATGTTTTTCACATAAAATTCTGCTGCTGTAAAGCCCCATTCCAAAATGTGAGGAATTACTACTTGTCGTTTCAAAGGGGGTTGGCCCATTCTGTACGAGAGACAGCGGATAACCAGCACCATCATCTTCTACATTCAAGGTCATAGAATCATTTTGCAGCGTTATTTGAATAGAGATTGCTTTTTCTGCAAATCGCGCCGCATTTCCAATCAGATTTTCCGCTACGGTAAGAAATAGCCCGTGATCTATACAAACAGTTCCGCCTGATGGGACTAAAACAGAAACTTTTTTGGATAGCGCCAACAGTCGTGCTGTTTCCTGCAATTCACTCTGCAAAACGGATAGTCTGATTTCTTTTGGCTTAACAGAGAGTTGTTCCAACTTTTGAACACTGCTCATAGCTTCTACATACTGCTCAATCCGTAAAGTGTAACTTTCCAGCCGGTCTATGGTCTGTTCGTCCTGAATACCTTGCCGCAAAAGTTTTACACTTCCTTTTAATACCGTAATCGGGTTACGCAGATCATGGGAAAATGCGGCATTGAGCCGTTTGCGTTCCTCGGCCTGTTGCCACAATAGCCGATTCGATTTCAGAAGTTCACTCCGCATTTCTTCAAAGGCAGCACATAGTTGTCCCATTTCATCGTTAGACAAAATCGGCAGCGAAAAATCCAGATCATTATTCTGAATCCGCATAATGCCATTTTGCAGGCAGGAAATAGGCTGTTTCAATTTGAGATAATAAAAAAGAAAGACTGAAACAATCAATCCGCCTACTGGAAAAAGAATACAGGAAACCGTCTGCACAATGTTTAGGGTAGCCAAAATACGCTGTTGTGACACCGTAGGAGATGGCAAAGGTACAACAGAGCCATCCGACAAAATTTCTACACCGCCTAAAGGATAATGGTTTTCAATGCCTCGGCAAAGGAAGATAACTGTCCCAAGCAGGAGAAATGCCACTGCCAAACAGGAGAGGGATAATAGCAGGAAAGATTTCTTTAGTCCCATATTTTTTAGGCGTTCCACCGATAACCACACCCCCAAACCGTTTCAATGTAATTGTGCAATGTATGTGCTGCAAATTTAGCGCGTATTTTCCGAATATGCTCCATAATTGTATCGCTGTTTCCGTCCCCATCCAAGCCCCACACAAGCTCATAAATTCGCTCGCGGTCAAAAACCTGTCCTGCATTGAGGGATAAAAGTTCTACAATCTCAAACTCCCTCTTAGATAGCGGGATGTTCAGATTATTGATTGTAACTGTTCGGGCGGAATAATCCAGTATCAATTCACCAAAGAAGCGTACTGCCGAATTATTTTGGCGTCGCTGCTCCCGGCGCAGATGTGCGGCAATACGCGCCCCCAATTCATCCAAATCAAAGGGCTTGACGATATAATCATCCGCCCCGGCCTGAAATCCAATGATTTTATCGCTGGATTCAATACGAGCGGTTAAAAAAAGAATGGGACAGGCTATGTGTTCCCGTATCTGCTGGCATACAGTCAGACCATCCATTCCCGGCATATTGATGTCCAATAAAATTAAGTCTGGTTTGCAAGCTACTTTTTTGAGCGCTTCTTGTCCGCTATAAGCAGTCAGAATATCATATTGTGTTTGAAAATAACTCTGTATCATATCGACAATACCGCGTTCATCATCAACGACCAGTAATTTAGGATTCAAAATCATGCACCTCCATTCTTTATATGATATATGGTAAATCTCAAAAATCCCTCAACTTCCTTTGCTTTTGCGGATATTATAACAGGCAAATGTCTGCGAAATATTACAACGGACAGATTTTGAAAAATATATTTCTTCATAATTATATAGCGGGTTGACTTTTGCAACAAGCTTTTATAAGTACATAGCAAAATAAATAACTATTTCATAGAGAAAAACGCACTGGATACAGAGCTGATAGGCATACTGTATCCAGTGCGTTGCAAACTTTTAACCTTTCAGATAGTAATGCACATAGGCATTATAATCTCGATGCCGGGTGACTAGCCGCAGCCAGATATAAAAGTGGGCAGTTTCCGAATACAGATTGAATTCGGTGGGCTCGCTGGTGGGCTGGGCGTACCCTCGACAGAACCGTGTCAGCGTGTCCAAATTCCGAAACTCCGGCAGTTGGAACAGCGCATTCTGAAAAGCATCAATTTCACGGGCAACTTCCAGAACAGGCGTATCCTTTTGGCACTGATGCCAGGTGGTCCACCATTTCCATCCATCATAATCAGAACGGGAATAGGCTATCTCGCTGGCAGGACGGGAGCCTTGCTGAAACAGATATTCAAAGGTGCAGGAAGTAGTCAGCAGCGGATCTTCAAAATCGGTCCGCTGCTGGCTCAAACCGTTTTTGACAGCTGTCCATTCTGTTAGGGGGAGTGGGCAACGGTTGGCATCACGCAGGGCTTCATCCATACCGCACGCCTCGCAGATATGGACATCTGCATAGCGGCTCAGGGCGTTGATGACCAGCCTGCGGTCCAGCGGCTGACCACACCGAAGACACAAGGGTGGTTGCGCTGCCTCTGGGGTAAACAGCAGTTTGTCCTGCTGCCATACGGTTTCCAACAGGGATTGGGGATAGATACGGATCTTCATGATGATGTCCTCCTATTTTACTACCTTTAATATTCGTACCGATTCCTCCGGTCTTCAGACCAGGGAGGGTAGACACGCAATTCCTCCTGAAACATGGTCATCAGTTCGGCAGCCATGTCCTCTTTACGCCGGTAGATGCGCTGCTTTTTCGTACCATCGGCATAGCGGATGGTAGTCTGGAGTGCGGGTCCTTTCTGTGTGAAGATGAATTTGCGGCCATGAGAAGGGTCAGACGCCTCGATCCAGAGGGGCAGGGTGGTGGAAACCCCATCTGGACGCCGCCAGCCGCTGTAATCAGTGTAGCTGAACCCATTGATTTCTCGTGCCAGCCGGCGCAGGGCAAGATATAGCCGCTCAAAGCGGCGCCCCAGCTCGCCTTTCTGATGCCGGATGTAGAGGGTGTGCCCCTCATGGTCCAGGGCGTCCAGTTCTTTGCCATAAAACAGGTATTCAGGGTAAAGACAGCCATTCGATTCAAGAATTTGCCCGGTAGGTTCCGCAAGGTGATTGTCTGACAGCCAGACCGGAAAAAGTCCGTCTGCGGCTTTTATATTGATGAAAGCGCAGTGGTCGGGGCGGATTCCGGTTAAGTTGGTGGTAAGGGTTTCCCAAAAAATCAGGATGCTGTGATCCTTTTCATAAAGTTTGATGGCGAGATTGCCGTTGGGATATGTACTGATTTTCAAAGTCAGCTGGGCTCGGTGTTCGCCCAGCGTAAATGCGAGAGTATTCATAAGCGTTTTCCTCCAAAGAAGCACCGGACGCCTGCAAAAATACAGATTGCCGGTGCTTCTTAGTGTGTGTTCCGGACAAGGAAACCGGAGCAGGGAGAAGAATGCAGTTCCTCTCTGGTCATCGTCAGCTACACAGCCAAAGTCTTTGACTCGAACTGATAGCGCAGAACCTGAGCCAGCTTTGTCCTGTTTTCACAAGTAATGCGATAGGTAGGGCCATAGTTACGCCCCTGTTCATCCATCCTTCGAATGGAAATGCTAAATCGGGTGCCCTCCTGGGTAATCCACAGACGCCTGCCCGTGGCAGCATCTTCAGCAATAATCCATAAAGGGCACTGCATGGTCATGTAGGTTTGGGAGTAAGCACGCCAGCCGCTACGGTCATGGTAACAGAAACCGGGGGTAGTCTGCCGCCTTTCATTCAGTACATCATAAACTGCCTTATATTTCATGCGCTGCACCGCCTTTCAAAGTTTTTCAAGTAGCCTGCATACCCTTCCGGGTCCAGCTCCTGCAGCCGGTTGGCACGAAAACGATATTCAGGATAGGTGCAGAACCCACTCTGCATGGTGCGACCGGTTGGGATGGCCAGACCATGTCGTATGAGCCAGGTGGGAAATTCCGAATCGGCATTGGTGTCGATAAAGGCATGGTCTTTTTGCCGTTGGCCGGGCAGGTTGACGGTGAGAGTCGCCCAGGGTTCCGGGTCACCGCTTTCCCATGTCACCATTTGTATGGCAAGGTTTCCATTCAGGTAGGAAGTCACCTGCAGCTGGATGGGGTGCGTGGCACCAAATTTCTTGTAAGGCAAGGTAACAGGTGCAGCATCGGTATCAGGCTCTCCGTCCTCTACGCCCAGTTCCCAACTAAGGGACAAAATCTGGCTCTGGCTCAGCGTGCGGGTATATTTCTTTGCGTATTTTGGTTTGAAGAGCAGGGCACCGTCCTGCAGGAGCAGCTTTCCTTCTTTTTGGTCCTGAATACAGCGCAGGCCATGCAGACGGGGCTTTGCGCGCTCCACCGCATCGTGGATCTTTGGATGGTCAAACCATATGGAATACTGTACGGCTACATCGAGATTAGGATGCTCCTGAAAGCGTGAGCATAGGAGATCCAGCACCTGTTGACAGACTTTTCTTCGTTTCTCCAGCGTCTGACGTTCGTTAAAGGTCAGCGTGAAATATGAGAAATCCCGTTCGGATGCGTCTGCGGCGCCGTTAAAGGGATTACACCAGAAGTACAGATCCCATCGGTCGCTGCCATAGGACACAGGGATATTTTCGTCATACTGGTAGCAGACAAAGTCCTGTGCGATGGCTTCCATGACGGTTTTCATTGCTGCGCTGCTCTCCAAACTTGCCTGACGCATATACTGCTCCCATTCTTCGCGGGTGTGGCTGTCATAAAACTGTTTGTTTGCTGCTGCCTCTGCTTCGGTGCATAGAGACTGCAGGCGTAGGGAGTGGACGTCTTCTTTGGCATAGCCTTTTTCAAACCATCTGGTATCAATATTCATATGAGAACGATCTTCGTGAATTTTCATTTTGCATCCTCCTTGTGTATAGTTGCTGCATTTTTTGACGCAGTGTGGTCATTGGTCTTTCCAGTCATAGAGCCGACCATTCTTTCAGACTGGCGATATACTGCCTCCATGCCTGCTTGGATTCTTCAGCACGCTTCAACTCGGCAAGCTGTTCTTCCGGCGACAGGGCTTCAAACTCGCATTGGCGGCAGTCTCTATCAATATCCTGAAAGATGCGGTTCAGGATGGAGAGAGCCAGCTCTGTAACAGTGGGGCTGTGTTCATCAAGTGCCTTGCGGCCTTGACGGAACAATTCCAGATAGCGTTCATATTGCTGTTCGCTGATAAATTCCCAGCCGTAGGCTTCCTGGATGTCGCTTTCGCTATGGTATTGCATAGCTGCTTCAAATTCTGCCTCGCGGTCTGCGGCTTCCTTTTCGATGTGCCGCTTGAGCTTGGCGCGGATGCGCTCCAAGTCTTTGAGCAAAAGCTTGCAGGCTTTGGCCTCCATGAGATAACCGTGTGCTTCGCTGTTTAGATATTGCTGGGATGTATTTTTCATGCGGCAGCTTCCTCCTTGGATTTGGATTGAACAAAGAGCAGGAACCCTTTGCTGGTATCCTCCAGAAGCTGCCATGTACCATCCCGCCAGACGCAGGCGGTTGCATCGTTGTAGACTTCCGGCGTCTTGGGCGGGTCGTCAAAGCATTCCGGCGTCACATAAAGGCACATATGTCCCATATAGAAGGGCTGCAGAGCTGCTTCTATCTCTTTGCGCAAGGCAAGGGCGAGGGATTCGATCTCGTCAATATCCTGACGCTGAAAGGCAGCATCTGAAATCTGTTTGAGCCGCTTGGTTTGCTTCACAGCTGTATCGATATAGGGTACAGCCTCATCAAAGTATTTGTGTTTGATCCGCATACCGTCAAATACCAGAAAGCGGGTATAGGCGGTAGCGGCTTTACAGATGTCTTGCCGCAGGGCATCAAATGGTTTTTTGTACTTGGTTTTCAGCACCTCCATGGATACGACCTGCAGATTGCGCCGCAGGGTTTCCAGATGGTTCACTAAAGTGGTGCGTAGTTCATCTCGTTCCATAGGCATCCTCCGTGGGTAGCTTCCGGGCGGCTTCCGCGCCGGAAGTGGCGGCAGTGCTTATGCACATTGGCGTGGATAAACGCAAAGCTCTTGCAGGCCAGCAATCGGTTCCGTTCTCTGGAAGATTGCCGGGCAACGCTTGCATGATACTTTTTAACAGATGTTTTTATAGGGTTATTCGAGTTCAGGTTCCCAAGGGGTATCTTCCTCATAAGGCGCAGCCTCCTTTTTATTGTCAGCGGACTTGTTGGCAGCCTGTACTGTCAGCAGAAGGGCATCTTCCCCGACATCGCTGCTGTGGGACTTTTTGGCTCGTTTCTTTTTGCATCTTTCCACGGCTTTGTCATAGTCGTAGCCGATACCAGCTTGCAGCTTATCCGCAATTTTACGTAGCTTTTCTGCATGGTACTCATAGGTAGCACGATGGAATCCAGTCAGCTCCCACTGATCGCACGCCGATTCCAGAAGCCGGACATAATCCCGCAGTGCGTTGACTGTTTTGTAGATATCGCCATAGCAGGTAGTAAAGGTATGGACGCCATCAAGATCCCGAAAGCAAAAAATCAGTTCTTCCCCCAAAAACTGTTCCAGTTGGACTGATTGTGCGATCATTGGCCGAAAAGATTCCTGGGGCAGTTCGGGCAGTCTGTTCTCATCCATTGCTATCCTCCTCATGTTCCGGTACTGGCGGCTGTGGGCCTAAGCCTGCCGCAAACATCTGCACAGCGGTACGGTAACCAGAGGTGTATGCCTGCTCCAATACAGCAGAATTGCGGCATTGTATCGCAGTCTGATACTGTTCAAAAGCGATGGACGCCTCGCTGGAGAGCAGCGGAAGCAGAGCTTTTTCTTTCTGATGTACTGCCTGGTTAAAAGGCGCGAGGCGTTTATCGGGCTTGAACACATCTGCTTCATATTCGCCATAATAGAGCGAAGTGAGAAAGCGTGGGTCTGCCGGAAAGGATATAGTAGATGGTGCAGGACGGGAAAGCGCCGCCGCAATATCTTTGAGTGTGTTGATCAGTGCAGGGAGCTGAACATTAAAAAATCTTTGCCCCATTGCTGTTTCGTGTAAATTCATAGAATAAGGCCCCCTTTCTAAAAAAGCCATTTGCCTTTTACTGTTCCCTGGCAATCCGGTGCAGGTCTGCTAACAGGTGTCGGTTATTCTGCTCATACTGAGGCTGAAAAGGCTGGTTTAAATCAAAATTGTAATAGCGGTAGTAGAGCACCTTGAATACAATGCCCTGCCGCATGGTAGGGTCAATGGCGCGCATCAGTTTGTCCAGTTCGGTAGCAATCTCATATTCCCGCTTCACATAGTCTTTGTCTTCCCGCTTAAAATTCTGATACAGCCAGTTTTTGACGGATACCCGGCTGCCAGTAAAGTGGCCCCGGTGCCGGTCCAGACATAGGCAGTATTCAAAATCACGGCCACGCCCCCCTGGACCTACGGTAAGAGGATAGATACGGCAGGTACGGGTACGGGCAGGGTAGACGGAACAGCGCCCATCCGTAAGGAAAATGCAGGAGTCGTTGGGGGCTTTTGTTTTGAGCATATAGATGGGGAAGCCTTCCTCAGTCAGTGGTTCCGGTTCGCAGTAGCGGAACAGGAAATCCTCTATTCCTTCGATGGGCGCACCTTTTGTCCGGAGGTAGCGAGCCAGACGGTAGGCATCCAGACTTTCCACCATTACACAGCCTTCGATATTGCGGCAGCACGCCCCGCATTGACGGCAGGAAAAGGTAAACTGGTCTTTGGAGCGGACTGGTTGGATCTCATTCATGATTTCTTCATTCATTTTGTTCCTCCATAAAAAGAGCCGTGACGGAATGGTATCCGCCACGGCCAAAACTTGTGGAATAGTCAGCGGGAGCCGGCTGTTCCAATCCATTTACAGCCCCTTCACGCACATGCGGCCAATCTCACAGGGAGCGGACTGACAGCCGCCAGCGGAAAAGGGGACATGGAGAGATGGTAGTGGGAGTTCTGCGTTTCAAAACGGACGCAATCCTCCGACTCCTCCAGAATTGCTACCACACGCGAAGTGTGGTAGATGTTTCCTCCGGCGTGCAGAAGCGCACCCCGCCCAACAGACAGTGGACGCAGCAGAGAACCATTCAAAACGATCTGTTTCTTTTCTTTCTTCATTCGGTTTGACCTCCAATCTTTTTGAAAATGTGGATGTAAGGGTATTTCGTATCTGTAATGGGTTTACCCATAGCAAATGTCCAGAAGCACATCATGGACTTCGGCCAGAAGCTCTTTAATGCGCCGCATAGGAACCTTCTGGGTGCGGGCAATCTCACGGATACCATAGCCGCCCTGTTTCAGATGCACAATATCCATTTGCTGCTTGGATACTCTGCCGGCCAGTTCGTGGAGCAGAAGATCCATTTCCAACTGCTGCATGATTGGGTCATGGGCAGGAATGGTATCTTCTAAAGGTGCACCATCAGGATATAATCCGACATGAATACTGAGAACCTCCATATTGCGCTTGCGGCGCTCCTGGGTGCGGAAGTAATCGAATAAGCAGAATTTCATTCTCCGATTAGCGATGGTGGAAAAAGTGAACTGTTGTGCGGTGAGATCAGAAAAGTAATCCCGAACGGCTTTCAGATAGCCGAAAATGACTACATCGTAAAATTCATCTTCTGGCAACCGGTTTTCGTTCAGAAACTTATAGACCAAGCTATGATGGGCGGTGGCAAATGCCTGTTGTTCTTTGGTTAATGGTACTTCACATAACATTGTATTTTCCTCCTTAAATAAAAAAATAGGGATACCTCCGGTGTGTTAAACCGAAGGCATCCCTTTGTTCATGTGTCATGTGGCGCAGGCCACATCAAGATACTTATGCGGGCAGCTGCTCGCAGTCACCATTGATCTGGCTGACAGTATAGTGACCGTCTGCCGGCTCGTTGGTCATGGCGCCAGGCTCGATTACATAATCGCAGCCGGTGTCGCGCTGCTCCTCAGTGATTTCGGCACGCTGCTGGAGCAGGAGTTTGATTTGCTCCTTAAAGCTATTGGCGTAAGCCCGGATCTGAGCCAACTCCTCGCCCTGGAAATCCTGCAGCAGTTTGAAGGTAGCAACACTGTAGTCATTGGTGCCGTTGTTCTCACGCTTGAGACCAATCTGCACGATACTGCCGTAAGTGGCGCGGCGGCGGAGCATGAAGGCCCGGTTCAGAAATTCCTTGAAGGGCTTGATGCTGGTAGGAGGCAGATTTACCTGCAGAGGCATGTACTCACCACTGCGAAGCAGGTAGAGCACACGCATATTTTTACAGGCTTTTCCTTTGCTGCCATCAGGTGCAGAACCAAAGCGGTTCATCACGCAGGCAGCACAGGCGCCTCCGGGAGTGCCGATGCCAACCTTGCCATCCACAGAAGAACAAAGCGGCGTGGTATCGTCGTCATATTCGCTGCCAGCCGGCCAGTAGGCGCAGGTGGCGTGGTTATGCAGAATGACGCCTACCAGAGTCTTTTCATAGTCGGGATTGTCCGGATCATCGGACGGCATCTCAAACTGGAGTGTGCCGCCGGCGGGAATCTTGACACGCTGAAAGCTCATCTGCAGACCATCGGCGTCCTCAGCCAGTTCCTCGGCGCTGAAATCGCCTTCGATCATAGTGGGGAGCATGAATTTTTCCTGTTTCATCAAATCGCTGTTCTGATTATACATAGTGGTTCCTCCTTAAAAATTGTGATGGTTGCAGATGGTCAGGCGGCCATCTGATTGATACGGTTCCACTGCTGCCGGGGCATGGACAGGATATTGTATCCGATCCCCTCCAGGGCAGTGGCGCGGTCATAGCTGTCCACATCCTGACTAAAGCGTGTTACGGCATTGGATAGCCCATAGAGGGTCAGATCCTTGCCTTCGATCAGACGCTGCAGAACGCCGGTGCTTTCTTCCTCGGTGATATTGAAATCCTTGCTTGCCAGACGGACAACGCCGGGAATATCAGTGGTATTCATCTGGACGGTTGTGGCTTCACGCATCATGCCAACTACCCGTGTAAACCGCGTTTCATCCACGGCGGCCATCACGGTATCCTTGATCTTCATGGCAAATGCGTGGTCATCAGCGGCCAATGTCTCCTGTGAGAACAGTTGGAAGTTTTCATCTGCCTCATTGACCCGGCCGATGTGAGTGCGGCGAGTCTGGGCATCGTTGACAACCATGCCGTTACTGCATACCAGCCGATAGACCAAAGGCTGGATGTTGACGGAACCCAGTCCAACTTCACTATTGCTGATGATAACGCCGGACTGTACGATGTCACCGGGTACAACTTCGGCTTCAAGCCGCTTGTTGACTACCTTGATGTACATACGGCTGTCCGTGATCTGGCAGCTTTCAAAATAGGCGTCCTCCATTTGCTGAATGACAGGAAGGACGATTTCTGCAATGTCCAGATTGTCAATGCGGCGATAGCGGTTGCTCAAAAACGCCCGTACAGTGCCATCCAGGGTGCGGACCATACGCTGGGTCGGTTCCCGCTGGAACCAGGAATTCACATTCTCTGCCAGCAGTTCCGGATAATCGGAAAGCATACGGTCATAGTAAGCAGCCGGAATCTTCAGATGTGTGCCGATCTGCCGATGGGCAATCTGGTTGATCTCCAATGGCTCCACCAGTGGGTCATCGTGGTCATCAAAGGTGTGGAGATAAAGTTGAGAACCAAAAGGTTCTACTTGAAGTCGCCTGGTATCAAGCAAATAGTCTTGCTTGAGTTTGGATTGGCGTTCAATCTGCTGTGCCATTTCCACGATGGTAAGTCCTGATTTCATTCGTCAAGTTCACTCCTTTCTCTGTGTTCCTTGGCATCAGAAGCATTACCAGGATACCTGAATACCCTGGGCAGTGACTTCAGCCGCCAGACCATTGCTTTCCAGTACCTCTGCCAGACGGGGCCAGTAGACCTTCTGGGGAAAGTTGTTCAGATGCTCCTGAGAAACAGCATCTTCGCCCTGCTCAATGCAGATATCACCGTCTTCCCGAAGCGTCAGTTTGCTGTGTCCACGGGAATTAAGGTCGGAGATCAGTGCTTCCAGTACAGAGCGTCCCTGCGTTTCATACCAGATACGGGGATCAACAGGCTGCCTGTTCGGAGGTGTTGCATCATCCTCGTTTGTTTCTCCGCCGACCTTGGATAGCGGAACGATCTTGACCATATCGCATTTGATATTGGCGTTCTGATCCAGTGTCACATCAGCGTGATCAAACTCGTCAATGCCAAACACACGGATGCGGCCGGTACCGCCATTGCGGATCAGCTGCTCCGGCTGCTTTTCACACCACTCGAAGGTGGCTTGCGGATAAGCGGAGCGCAGATATGCCAGAATACGATGGTTGGTGTGGCGAACCAGCAGTTCATCGGAGCTGGTGCTGCCCAGGTCAGGGATCTCAAAACTTCTTGTTTGGATGCCTTCTGCATGGAGCCGTCTGGTGCGCTGCTGACGCTGGCGATGCCGTTTAGCCTGCTGCATATAGGGGAGAAGCAAGATCAAAACTACCCACAGTCCCCAGAGAGTGAAAACGCCCAGAAGTAGCCAAACCTGCCAGGGCCCACGTACCAGAGCCATAATTGCGATGACCGCACCAATCAGGATCGTGATGCTGCCGCTCAAAAATCCTTTGTCATTATTCATGTTTGATACCATCCTTTTTTCTGAATTTGTTGGAAAACAAAAAAAGAGGGACCGCACCAAGCTTTCAGTTTCATTCTGAAAAACTTGATACGGTCCCTCTTGGGCGCCGAAGTAAACTACTCCGGCAGGGATTCACGGTCGCCGTCCAATACCTCTGTGAGAGGTGGTGCGGGTTCCGCAGTAATGTCCGGGTCATTCTCCTGTCTGTTCGCTGCGGCGGGCTGTTTGGGGAGGAAACCAAAGTCATTTAGACTGACCTTCAGCTTCTTTTCCAATTTACCGTCCTTCATACGAACATCTACCAGCCGCTGTGAGCCGGCAAGCCAGATCATACTGCCTTTTTTGACCTTGAATTGCATGAGCCGGGTGACATCTGCATCCCAGGCCCACACCTGATAGAACTGCGTCCAGTTTTTGGTGCGTTCCATCAGATCAAAGCATACATAGCTTTGTTTAGACTGGCTTTCTTTGGGTACGAGGTCGTTCATGACGCGCCCGAACACAAAAATCTGTGCCATAACACTCCTTTCTGCCATTGGCATTATTATCTATATAAAAAAGTGCCAGCAGTTTTTCGACCCTAAAAGGGCGCAAAAAATCACTGACACTTGCATACAAACTTAACAGCGTGTGCAATGCAGGCTTTTGGCCTACGGTACAGATCAAAAAGACCTGTATTCCCAAATGGGATACGCACAAAAATCAATTACAGATACAGTATAGCACTGCATCTTGTGCCTGTCAAGATGTAAAACACTATATATAGATTTATAGCCAGCGACAAGTACGATATGTAGTAGTTGAAAAGGTTTTACTCTGTAAGATGGTTCATAACGCGGTAGTAGTCATCCAATAGGTAGAACTGAGTCTTTGTTGGGGATGCCGTTTGATAGTCAAAGGTCAGGCCGTATAGGCTTCCGGTGCCATCTACTCCCAGAGGACCAAACCAGCAGGACATTGTATGGCCGTTGAAATACCATAGCTGCAGGTCATTATATTCCGATTCGGTAACGAGTCCTTTGCGTGCCAGCCGAAGGGCGTCATCTTCACTGATCAAAGGATGGGACAGAAAATGGTGGTAGAGATCATCGGACATACCAAGTGCCTGCTGGTAGGTAAGTGGGTTGGGATTGTCCAGCCACCAGCGGGTCAGCGCTTCAAAGTCATGGACGACTGGGCGGGGCGTAAGGCTGCGGAATTGCTTTAGAAAAGCGATTACTGTTTCTGGAGCAGCTGGAGCTGGTACAGGTATTTCCTGTACACAGTCATTGAGAAAGGCAAACGCGATTTTTTCACCGGTTTTGTCCTCCAGCATCAGTCCGAAGCGCGACAAAGGAGCGAGCAGGAAATGCTCCAGCGCAAAGTTTTCTTCCAGAAAGCGATAGACTTTATATTGTTCGATGGTATGGGGCTTATACATAGGAAACCCTCCTTTCCTTGATCTACCCAATAAATAGGGACAGAAGGAATGTATTCTGCAAAATATAAGGAAATCAGGCGTTGGTCATTGTGATTTGCAAAATGCCCTTTAAGAAAGCGAGGTGGCTCAAGACCACCTCGCATTTTTAGGATTCAGAGGACAAATCGGGATGCTCCTCCGGCTCGCTGATTGCTTCATAGCCCAAAAAGCTGTTCGTTGAAAGGGCTGCGTCCAGATAGTCATTTCCCACGGCAGGCCGTGCTCCTTTCTGAAAGTAAAATCGGTAGGGCTCGCCTATTTTAAGCAGGGCCGATTTACTGAGAAGCAGTGTGACCTCTATGCCATGGCTGTCTATCAGATGTACTTTGCGGTAGCGGCGGAGCATAGGTGTACTGATACCGGCGCAGATGCCTTCCACTACTTCGTAGTTCTTATGTGCTGCAGTCGTCCAGATCCCTCGACAGGAGATAAGACAGGCGCAGAGTATGACAATCCCCAATGCCAGCAGGATATGATCTTTTGTTGCCACGCAGATGATGACGCTGATTCCCGCACTGGCGATTCCGGCCAGCAGAGTGAGCAGAAACTTTCGCTGCAATACGGTGGGAAAAAGAGTCCATTGTTTCATCATGCTCATACCCTCTCAAAGATAATCTGCTGCCGCAGATAAAGATTGGTAACGGCTAATGTCACTGGCTTGCTGCTCTGGCTGATTTTGACCATGCTGGCAATGTTGTCACTGGTGGTCGTTTCATCTCCGTAGAGGGAATCCAAAAGCGCACATTCATTGGGGAGGCGGGAAATATTTTTATCTATGCACTTGATGATCTCTGCAGTGGAGAGCAGGGCTTGTCCGGCAAGGCGCATGACCAGAACTTCGTATTTGGTGCGTTTATCTTTCTGGAACAGTTTCCGCGCAGCGGATACCGGAACATGTGCCAGCAGCGTCAGCTTGACAAAAGAGGCGAGCCGGAGGAAGAACGGTCCGCTGGTTGGGATAATGCTGAGCGAACCAAGCAGGTCATACAGAGCATCGTATTCTGTTTCACCGCTGCCGGATACCAGAAGACCGCGGGTAAGCAGTCGGTTTGTACAGTCTTCCCAAGAACGCTCGGTACAGTAACCGGATGCGGTGGCTAGCTTTTCGTATTCTTGTGCGATGTCATCCCAGCGCAGGATTCTCCAGTTGAGCATGCTCCAAATCACCATTTCCTGCATATCGGCCATGTACTCCTGACCGCCTAACAGGATGATTGGACAACTGCGGTTGCAGCCGTTTGTCCTTCGTTCAAACCGGCCGACCGCAGTGTATAGGGTTTTGATTGCCATATTTCGATACCTCCTTTTTATACATATCCCTTACTGTTATTGATGCTGATTTTCAACAGATCAAAGCAGGCAGGTTAAAAAGTCAGGGTCATTGCGAAGTTTTTCCAGGGAGCGGGAGATCCAGGCGCCCACATGGGAAGGAGGGACTTGATAGAGGGCGGCGATGTCTGTAATGCGCATTCCCTGAACCTTCAGCGCCAGTGCTTCGATGCCAAGTCTGGCAACGCCCTGATAGTTCTGTTTGCTGGCTTCCAGCAGATCAAGGGTCTCCAGACGAGAAAGGTGGGAGTCAAAATGGTCATCCGGCTGGTCTACCTGCTCTCCATCTGCGGCCAGCTCGCCCTGTTCTCCGATGATCAGCCGACTGATGTGCCGCCCCTGACTACAGATTTTTCGGCAGTAGGAGAGGAGTCCATTTTTCACAACCTTTTTGGCGTAGGTTGAAAACTGCGCCTGTCCGGCATTGTAGGTAAAAGCGGCCTTGCAGAGCCACAGGCATCCTTCCTGAAACAGATCTCCGTACTCCAGACCACAGATGCCGGGATTTACATGGATGTTGTTGACAATGACCCAGTGAACGATGGATAGGTTTTTTTCTACCAGTGTCTGCTGGTCTTTGGTAAGCTTAAAGTTTTGCTTCATCAGGCTTCACCTCCGTTCAGGCAGCACGCCCGGATGTGTACGCTGGAGCCTGCTGACAGAGGGAAATGACTTGCTCACACATATATTCGGAAAACTGGCCGATGTGGGTCTGGTGTGCATCCAGCCCCAGTTTGGCTTGCAGCCAGATATAGACCTCCCATTTTTCCATATGGCAGTCCTGCTGCAGTTTTTTTAGGGCACGATGGGCCAGAATGCGTTTGTGGCGCAGATCGCCATTCGCCAGTGTCCCCATGGGGAGCAATGTGTGCTCATGAGCACTGACATAGGCATTGCAGGCCGGCCACCTGTCGCAGACATACAGGAATTTTCCTCTGGTCTGTGGAGTAGATCCATACACAAGACTTGCAGGCCGAAGAGAAGCGTGAGCATGACAATAAGGACATTTGATTTGTTTTTGTTTCAATAAAATCACCTCCATTACGCGCCGATGACGGCGGCATTGCGTCTTAACAGGCAGAATCATCCGAAATAGGTATTCCGGTCTGGGCATAGCTGTAAAAACGGACATACATGGTCCGAAGAGGTATGCCATTCCAGAAACCTGGTATAAGCAGTCCGGAACGAACGGCACTCCAGAATTGCAGAGCATTCTTCGGGGTCCACTGCTTCTCCACTCAGCTTCCGCACTGTCTGGACGGACAGAAAGATTGGCTGACAGCCTGCGTCTGCTGCCATCAGGAACCCCTCACAGGATGCCTGCCGGATCATTGGACAAAGTGAACCGCTGCAGCGGATGAACAGGGCGTTACGCCAGTTACCCCGGACTGCCTGCAGAAAGGAATAGAACTGACACGGTTTTTGATTCATGCTTTCACCTCCATTAGTCGTTATCTGCAAATAAAAAAGGGGGCCAGCTGCAGAAGTTCTGCAAACTGGCCCCTGATTTGGTGCTTAGGAGAACAGACTTTCAATCTCCTCAGTGATGCGGGGGATGACCGTATCGTTGAAGATGAGGGTCAGAGCCGCCAGGAGCAGCGCACCCAAAACTACGGCGATAATGATCTTGACGGCGTCCGAAATGTAAAAATCGCCGCGCTGATTGGACAATGCCATGCGGCCGCGGTTGAGCAGATAGTTGGCTTTGGTATAGATATGGGTCGTGAATTTTCTCATGGTTAACCTCCTGTTATGTGTTTGATTTGTGGTTGGGTAGGTATATCAAGTCCGACGACTGTTAAGCGCGGCGGATAGGCTTGATCAGATTGTTTTTGTTGGAACGGGGCCGGTTCGGATATGCTTTAGGCCGCTGGAACAGCAAGCAACGAAAGCGGCGTTTTTGGGTGCCGGTATCATTCGGCGGATAAAATTTCTTTTTGGGCATAGGCATTCTCCTGTAAAAAATGGAGCCGGCTGATGAAACAGACCGGCTCAGTTCGGACCAATGGAAATAATGTGCCTGCCGCTATGGAAAATCGCTTGGGTACAAACGCTCACCTCCCTGTGTATCTGTCTTCCATATGAGGAGCAGGTATGAAAACGCCCGGAAGTACCGGGTCGGATACCAATTAGCCAAAGAACGCCCCGAGCGAACTCATAACCTCGGTACAGAGCACCACCAGATAGATAATCATAATGCAAATCAGCATCATCATAGAGTAACGCTGAATCTTTTTGGGACGTTTGGCAGCTTCCTTCTTCAGATTGTTCTGCTCGATCTGGCGCATATCGAAAGTAATCATTTTGAAGTACATCCGCTGGTCATCGCCGCGCAGGACACCAATCAGGCCACGGATCACATCGGACAGCATGGGGCTGCCAATGCGGGTTTCAAATCGAATGAGGGCATTTTCATAGTTGCCGGTTTTCATATCAGCAATGGTCTGATCCAGTTCGGCGCCGAAGTCTTTCCCAGCCACACGGCGATAGGAAGTCAGAATTTTAAGTACATCCCGGTCATTTTCAAGGCTCTGGCCGACGGTCAAAGCAAATCGGGGAATCTCGCCCTCGATCAGCTTGCGGCGCTTTTTAACAAAATCAAAGGCTGCATAGTAGGTTGAAAACCACAGTGCCACCGCAAGACCAATCAAAATAGGCACCAGCAGCGGAATAAGAAATGCCATGGGGATGGCACACAGGCCAACTGCCCCTGCAGTTACCCAGGCTCTGGCCGTATAGACCTCTGGGGTAAGCTGCAGACCTGCAATGTCCAGAGCGCGTTGTACCTTATTGCGCTTGAGCCGGTCCAGCCGCAAATAAGGGGCGATCCAACCGGCGATTTTTGTCACATAGACATCAAGCAGCTTTTCGTTTTTGGTGCCCTGCTGTTTGCGGGAGAGCATCATCATTTGTGAGGTCTTCTTGGTCGGGATGTCCACAAAGGCGCAGGTCAGGTTGTAGACAGCAAAACCGAAGAAGATGATGGCGATGAGCGCCAGAAAGGTCATACGCTATCACCTCCATATTCGATGGGCTTGCTCAGTTTCATAATCTGGGTCAGCGCAAACAGGATGATGGCTGCGCAGATTGCCAGTGCAATTTTGCCCGGTGTGGTGAAGATAAGGGTATGGAACCAATCTTCATTCAAGAAATAGAGCAGCGGCACATTGGCGATAACCAGAAATATCATGGTGATGGCTTCACGCCGCGGCCCTTGCATCATTGCCTCCAGTTCCGACTGCACCACACGCACATCGGAGAATTTCTGGTTGATGGTAGGCAGGGTATTCTTCATACTGCGGTCGGACTGACACTGGATGAGGGTGCCGCACCATTCATGGAAGACCCGGTTGGGAATCTTCATCTTCAGGCTGTTGATAGCGCTGGTGATATTGGCGTTGATCAGTTCCGCTTCATAAACGAAGGCTTCAAAGTTGGCTTTTACCGGCTCGTTGATATAGGGCAGGTTTTCCTTGACAGAACGGATCAGATCCTCGGTACGCAGGTAGGAAGTTGTGATGATGGAAATAGCGGTTTCCAGTTCTTCGTTCAGATGTTTTTTATAGCTGGCAGCGGTGCTGCGCAGATACCAGATCGGTATAAGGGAAAAACCGATACCAAGAATGGGCACCATGTACACATTCCCAATCAAAAGAGCCAGCACAGCCCCCACAGCGAACAGGATCAGGGACAGTCGTTTTACCGCTTCATAGCGGTCAGCCCGTCCAGTGCCCTTCAAGATCTGTTTCAGTTCGTAATCCTGATTAAAAAATCCCTTGGCTGGCGTGCCCAGAAGAACATTCAGTTCGTCCGATAAGGTAGCGGATTTTCGCTGTGAACGGAAGATGGCATCAATAAAATCACCCGGCTTCACACCAAACAGAGCCAAGAGCCCGGCACTGAGCAGGATAAAACAGATAAGATAGATCCATTGCAATTAACCCACCTCCTTTGGCGGCTGCATGAATTCTTCCAATTCCTTATTGGAAATGCCATTGTCCAACAGTCTTTTCTTCAAGGAATCGGAGATCAAGCCGATTTTTTTATGGTGCCCTACCACACGGGTTTCACCACGGTCATCAGTTACATTGTCCTCCACTTCATATTTGTATAGGGAATGGGCGATCAGCCGCCCGTCCTGGTAGTCCTCGCCCTCGATGATCTCCATGATCTTACGGGAACGGTCCTCCAGCTGCTTGGTAAAGACGATGATGGGATACGCCTCTACCATGATCTGCATGAGGATGGAGTCATCCATGTTGTACTTGCGTTTGGCAAGGGTCATCATCCTGCGGTAAGTACTGTTGCAGGAATTGGAGTGGATGGTGGTACATACGGTATGGCCGGTGCGGGAACTTTCGGCTGCGGACAGGCTTTCTGCTGCTGACCGCATTTCACCCACGCCGATGACATCCGGATGCTTACGCAGCACCCGCTCCAGAAGAAAATCCTGATTGATGTTCAACGCAGGGTTCTCGCTGGGGCGGGTCAGCAGATGTACTACGGAATTGAGGATATTGCCCTGTGCATCCCGCTTGACCAGATCAAATTCGCGGCTGCCTTCTTCAATGGTAATAAGGCGCCGGTTATTGGGTACATTGGACAGCAGCCAGGCCATGATCGTGGTCTTGCCGGAGCCGGTGGAGCCTGCAATACAGACGGACACCCCATAGCGGATACATGCAGTCAGAAAGTGAAGCATTTCAGCAGTGGCACTGCCGGAGTTCAGCAGTTTTTCTTCACTGACGGTCTGCTGGTTGACAATACGGATGGAGGCATTGACGCCTACATCTGCATCCACAATGGGAGTTTTGTCCACTGAAATACGGATATTCTTGTCCAGAAATCCCACAATGCTGGGCATGGTGTCATCAATGACCATGCCGCAGGCGTTGAGCATCCTGCGAATCACATCGATGGCGTGCTGGGGCGAACTGAATTTATCAGGGATCTTGATGCTGCGCCCACTGGATTCGATCACTTCAATGTCGTTGTAGGCGTTGATGTTGACCTCCTCAACACCGGGCTTATAGATCCATTTCTTTAAAAAGGAGTAGCCGGCCATGTCTTCATAGAGCTTGGAACACAGTTCTTTTGTAGAGAGCCCGTCAAGGGCATATTTGCGTTTGACAATGTAGTGTTCCATCAGTTCTTTCAGCAGGCTTGTGGCACGCTCTGCATTGCCTTCCCCAGCTTCGGCAATGGTGGAGGCATGGTTTTCGGCAAAATACCGCTGTACATCCTCCAGTACCTGGTCATAGGTCAGCTCCTGATTGGCGGCCGGTGTGAAGAATATATCATTCAAATTACTCATCGGCATCCTCCTCACATTCATACGCCGCATCATCCTCTGACTGCTCGGCCAGTTCCATTTGCTCCAGGATTTCCAGTACCTTGTTCAGTGAAGCAGTGTATTTGGGGTTACAGTAGGTGATAGCCTTGAACATACCGCCTTCAGTAGCACAGCGGTCGATCTCCTTACTGTAGGGAAGCAGGCCGTCAAACCCGCCAATGATATAGCCCATTTCATCCAAGGCGTGGAAGGGACGGGCCAGACCGGCGAATGTCATATGCTCAGAAAACCGGAAGCGCTCGTCCACAAGCAGAGGTTGATGGGCTTTCAGGTAGTTGATGCCCTTTAGGTCCGGGGTGAGGATACGGATGACCACATCGCCGGCTTCAATGGCGGCGGGAGTGAACACATTGGTCATGCTGGTGCTGCAGTCCAGAATGACGAAATCTACCAGTTTGGCGGCAGCATGAATGAGCTGCAGTACCATGGTATATTTGACCTCTGGGTAGCTCAGCGGGTTTTCCCCTGCCGCATAGCCCATCATCCCGATGAAGGGATAGTTTTTCAGCACTGTCACATGACTGGCAACCAGAGATGTATCAATCTCCACACTGCTCAAAACCTGGCCGATAGAGGTATTGGTCTGGATGATCTGCTCCGGCAGCCAGACCGGCAGCATAGGGACATTCATATCGGCATTGATAATGATGGCTTTCCGCTTGTCCCGGGTCAGGGCTTTTGCCAGAATACAGCAGAACATGGATTTGCCGCTGCCGGGGCTTCCCCAGACGGTGATAACTTTACCCATAACGAAGATCCTCCTTCCTTGATTTGATTATTCTGCTGAGGGTGCAGTTTCATTGGTGGATTGTGCAGTCTCTGCATTTACCGTTTCCTGGGGTTCACTTTCAGCGTCAGAATTTTCCGCATCTGCAGCTTCTTCCTCAATCAAAGTTTCGGGGAAGTAGATTTCCTGCAGAGTCTTATCCTGCTCGGCAAGCAGCTCATCTGCCAGTTTGTCATTGTTGCGGGAGATAAGAGCCACATGAGCTACGCCGTCATTTTCAAGACCGGTAATGATCTTCGCCTGTTCAGGGCTTGCCAGCACAGTGATAGTGGCTGACTGCTGCTTTTCTTCATCCTCCGTGGGCTCCTTGGCATTATCCACATTGATGCCGTCTGAGTCTGTAACGGACAATACTTTGACAAAACGCAGTTCCGGTACTTCGGCCGCCGTATCAAGAAAGTGGTAAATACGGATGATGTCACCGGGCTGAAGCTTGTCAGAGAGGCCGGAAGCAAGTGTTTTAACGGTCAGCGAGATAGCAACCTTACCGGAAGGGATGCTGTTGAGCGCCACATCGGACGAAACCGGTACAGAGCTGATCTTGCTGGTAAGGATATAGTCACCCACAGCCAAGTCGGCGGTAGCGTAAAGACCATTTACATCGGAGAGCAGATGGGCGATATTGGAGGGGAGGTTATAGCCGCCTACCTCAACCACCTCGGCATTTTCTGACGAGATTTGCTCGCCTTTCAATACCGGCTGGGTGATACGGACGATTTCCTCTTTTCCATTGGTCTGACGGGCGATGGTTGGAAGTGCCACAAAGGCGATAACTGCCGCCAACAGCAGAGAGAGGATACCGAAGATGAATCGGTTATTCAGTTTCATAAGCGTTGTCTCCTATCTTAAAAATAATTGGGCCAGGGTCGCTGTACAGCAGCCACAGGCGAGAAATGGCAGGAACGGGATAGCAAGGGGCTGCCCAGTTCGATAAAGCCGCCTGAGAAGAAAGATCACAGGCATTGCAGTAACAGCGGCAGTCAGAAAGACCAGCGCCATGCCAGAAGGGCCATAGACCAGCCCTAATATCCCGCAGAACTTGATATCCCCGCCGCCCAGACCGGTGCCGTTTGTTGCCAGTGCAGCTGCCAATGGAATACAAAAGCCGAGCAGGGCGCCTACCAGGGCATGGGTAGCGACCGGCCAGAGGAAGAGCGGCGGGAGCCCATGATTTAACAGGAAATACCCCTGCAGGACCGGCGCCAGAGCAGCTAAGGGGATAAAAAAGACGAGTGCCCAGTCAGGCACCCGTCTGTAAAGCACATCGTAGACAGCAAAGCCGGCCACCACAAAAAATATGGTAAGCAGGTAAGCTGTCCAGAGGTTATTCTCGATTGGTATACCAGTCATCATAAAGGCTCCCTTGGATCGAAACATAGTCATTTAGGTTGATGGATAACATGCCGTCAGGAGTCCAGGTATCCCACACCTGTGTATAGATGGTGTAGTCGGTGGCATCGGGGAACCACAGCGGTGTGAAATGCACTGTCCGGTCATAGGTGGAAAACTCGTTGGGCTTGAAGATGAATTTTGCACTTTGGCCGCCGGAACGCTGCAGAAGCCGCAGATAGGTCTGATACTGGAACTCAGGGAATACGGAAAAAGCAGTTTGAGGATAAGTAATGTGGCTGGTCGGGGCATCTGTGGACAGCGTTGCCCGCACTTCGGTTTTAACGCCGTACCCGCTTTTCATCGTCTTGCCGGATGCTGTGGGTACAATATCATCTGGCATTAGAGACATCTCGCCGCTGATGGAAGCGGAGTAGCCCGTATATTCGTATTCCCAATATCCTTCATCAACCCAGTGCCCGCCATCTTCACCGTGGTCGCACCATACCCATACAGGCACCCAGTAGCAGCTCCAGACGCCCCAGTTGGCAGTGAGCTTCTGCGTTTCATTGGGCAGGGACGGCACAGAGTAGCCGGGATTCGTGTCGGTTGCCACAGGGTCAGGCGGAATGTGCTCATTCAGATCCACGATCTTTGCGACAAAGGTATCCTGAGCGGTATAGGCGCCGCTGACAGATACTGTAATGGTCACGGTCTGTGGGGTGGAGGGGGTATGCCATTTCACCCAGACTACCTGACTGTCACCGGCTGGGATCACTATATCATTGACCCGGTAGGTGGTGCCGAGAATATGGAAGGTAACCGATGCCGGATTATCCGGCGTCAGATCCTGATCCGTCCGCAGTGTGACAGCGGTGATCACATCCGTATCTACTCGGTATTCGACATCAGGGGCCTCAATTTCTCCTTCCGGCGGAGCTTCATCAAACCAGACGATACCAACGCCGAGGGTGCTGATGATGTCGGAATTGTTCTGCTTCCCGGTGGTGTTGCCTGTCCAGGCGGAGATGCCAAGGTCACTGAATTCCAGGAACATGGACAGCGGCAGGTTTTTATGGGTAAGCGAGGTCATGGTTTTCCGCAGATTGCCGCCGGACATCTGATCATACAGGCCGGCTTCAGTAGCTGTCATACAGTAATACTGGCCGTTGTGTGTGAAATAGGCAATGGGTTCGATCAGCAGCTTGTACTCGCCGGCAATCATCCGCTCATAATCGACTCTGGCTGCCTGAGCGACCATCATGCACGCATATTCAGAACAGAAATACCGTTTGATGGCTTCAATGTTGCTCTGCCCCTTGCTGCTGACGATTGTGGGCATAGACTGCGCGGGTTTAATGCAGGAATAGGCAGCGCCGGACTGGAGGGAGAGACCGGTGCCGCTCAGGTATTGCAGTTTGTTGACTTTCCCAAAATGGAGAAGACTGGTCTTCTGCGTCCGGTTTGAAAAGTCCAGAGGAGAAGATACGGCAGTTCCGCTGGATGCGTCAACAACCGTAATGCGGACGCCATCATTACCCGGAGTCCAGAAGTTGCTGCTTGTGCCCTGACCCATGCCGCCACCTCCGCCATCTATGTTTCCATTTCCACCCGTTGCAAAGGCAGAGGAGGGGAATAGACAGAAAACAAGGGTGAAGCAGCATAGGAAGGCGAGAAGTCGTTTCAAATACATCACGCTCCAATCCTTTTGAAAATAGGAAGGCCGCCACAATCCTGTGACGGCCAAGTAGTGCCATATTCAGTTGTAGTAAATCAGCCCATATTGCCGACTTGTTTGTTCAGATCCCCATCACTGTCACCGTTGGACTGCTGTACATCTCCGGGAACAACCCAGCCAAACACCGGATCGTATACAGCTCCATTTCCGTTGCTGGAGCCGGGAGCCGGTTCATTGCTGGGCGGTGTTTGCTCGGCGGGCGGGGCAGTAACCTCCGGAACTGACGGGTCGGGATTGACGGTATGCTCCTGACCAGGATCTTTGATTTCGGTCTTACCTTCCGGCACCGGAGGAGGCGATTCTTCAGGCTTTTCAGTATCGGTAAAGTCGATCACAACCTCATCCTCCGTTTGGGAGGTTACTTTGGGATATTCTTCTTTGGCATCTGTGGACTGGCCGGGAGCATAAGCATCTGCTCCATTATCACCATCTGTCTGTGTGCCGCCATCTGACCAATCGCCGGTGACGCTGCTGGGTGGGGATTCATCCGGCCTAAAATCTCTGGTACGGTCGCGGCTTACGAACCAGCAGACACCCAGAATAGTGACGCAGAGGAGAGCCAGCGAGGAAACAATAAAGCCTTTGGATTGGAAAAATTTCTTCATATTTTACATACACTCCTTTTTTGCTGTTATATAAAGCCTATACGGTAGAATGTGCCGGGCTTTCAACAGTATTGTTAGAATTTTGTGTTGTGGTAGCCTGTTAGCTCCACCCGTTGGGTGATAGCCGGATAACTGTGGCCGAACATCCACACATAGAACTCCACGTCACAGTAAAAGATGTACTCAACCCGTCCATCCTCAACATTGAAATCCAGGCTGATGTCGGAAACCTTGTAATCCTCCGTTGAAAGCGGAATCTTGGAGTCCAGGCCACCTGCCACTGTAGCCTCCAGCATGTCGGTATAGTCACTGCTGGAGTAAAGGGTATTTAGGTACTTTTCAAAGTTGGTCTCACGCTGGGAGCGGTAGGTGTCTGCATAAATCGTGCCGCTGAGGTTATTTAACTCCATTTTAGCGCCGTTGCGGATGTTGATGCAGGTGATCCGGATGGAAGCATACAGGAGCAGGAAGGAAATCAGCATCACGATGCCTACCACAAAAAAGCAGGCGAAAAAGGTGATCTCGCCCCGTTCGTTTCGCAGCGGCTGTTTCAGCCGCAGGAATATGCGTTTCATAGGTCACCTCACTTCCAGTAGTGCTCACTGACGCCGCTGCCACGGGCAACCACTGTGATGTTTACCAGGTCAAAATTCCAGAACCCGCCTAGTTTGGCATCTCCCTCGATAGTAATGAAGAAGGGGGTGCCCAACTGGATGGCATTTGTCATACCGGATGGCCTGGATGATGTGTAAGTAGCGTCAATGGAGTAGGAGATATTTTCGGCTCCTTCGATCTGAGAACTCAAAAATTCAAACAGCTCATCGGTCTCGCCGTTGACGCCGCCGGAAAGCTGGATCTGTTTGACCATCTGATCGGCAGCATGGTCAAGTTCCTGCTTGGTGGAAATAATGCTGAACAGGTCAATAATGAAGGCCAGCAGTAGGACAGCGATGAAGATGAAGACCACCGTACTGAAATAGTTGGCCTCGCCCCGCTCGTTGTTCAGCATTTTCCGGGCTTTTTGAAAGAGAATAGAAACCACCACCTTTACTGAAATTGAAAACAGCCGCTCCAAACCGGAGCGGCTGCTATGCAAAGTTTTGACTGTACCAAGTATAACAGATATGGATTTACGGCGAAAGGGCAGGACTGTGCCAATGTAGAGACAATTTTGTGCCAACCATGTTTCTTTGAAACATTACAGCAGTGATTCCACCAGCTGATAGATGTCGGTAAATGGATTGACAGCAATTCCAAACGGTTTGCTGCTGTCATTTTGAAGATGGTATTGCTCTACACGTTTGGCGTTCTGAATCGCAATGGCTGTATGCTCTGCTAACTGGTTATATACATCGCCAGCTTTCTCATAATCAGGGAGATAAGTGGTCAATGCGTTTTTCACTGCGGGATAGTCTTTGAAAAATTTGGTGGTGTACTGGAAATGCAACAGATACCAAAATTCAAAGCAGGGATTGGAGAGTGCAATCTGAATCCCCTTCGCATCTGCCATTTTCCTTGCCTTGGAGAGCAGACTGTCCTTTGCAGTGATGGGGTCAGGGTTGTTGTAGTTCACATCTCCATCTGCAACTACCCATACAGAGTCTCCCTCTGATACGGAAATCTGATTTTTGTTCTGATATTCCACGGCTTTCCTGATCAGGCTGAGGTAATCAGTTTCACCTCCGCTGGTGCGGCTGCCGACCACACGAATATCAATGTTTGTCTGACGGTTGCGGTAGTGTTCAAAATACTTAGGCTCAGTTTGAGAACCCTCCGTTACAATCAGAATGACAGGCTTTATTTTTCTGCGTCGCTGTCCGCGCTTTTCAATTTTTCCATGTGCCATTTTACAGCCCTCCCTTGATAAAGGGGATCGCACCATAACGGCCAATCAGATAGCCCTTCTCCACCTTGGCATCCTTGCGGATGGAAAAATCGTAAAGGGAGAACAGATCGGTAGCCGCTGTTTGCTCGTCTTTTTCGGTAAACCAAATCTGATCTCTCCTCAGTACATCCAGGTCAAGAAGATTGGTGTTGTGTGATGTGAAAATCAACTGGGCTCCATTTGGATTGAACTCCACGCTGTTAAAAAGCGAGACCAGATGCTTTGTCAGAAGAGGATGCAGATGAGCGTCCATCTCGTCAGCGACAAGAAGGGTTCCTTCATCCAGCACCTTTTTTACAACACCGATCAGTTTGAAATAACTGTTGGTGCCATCAGATTCCTCTGCCATGTTCAGCGCGTAGGAAGAAGTATTTCCCTCTGTATCCTGTACTGTGTGAATGGCCTCAATATTGGTAAAGATATCATTGCGCTGAGAAGGAGCGGGTTCTGCATCACGCATCTGAAGGGACTGTATGCCAAAATCTGCAACACGCAGCATAGAGGCGATCACATGCCGGTAGTCATCATCTTTGAGTTGTTCTGCTTCAAGGCCGTAGGCGTCTGCAACAGAATTTTTCGTGATGATCTGGCAGGAAGCAAACCATTCCAGAACCGGAATCACTTTGGAATAGCTCCAGTTTGATGCGACAGACAGATAGAGCTTGTTGGCCGAAGTGCGATCCTTGAGAGTGTTTTGTTCATCGACATCAACGGTAAAGCGAAAATCTTTTGTGTCTTTTCGCTCAAAAATGAGTGCCTGCCTGCCATTGGGATAGTAATACAGATATTCTTCAATAACAGCTTTGTCTGTTACAGAAAAGCCATACGCATATCGGATGCCATTTGTGGTGAAGATGACCTCAAAGCTGCTGGGGCGAGAGGGTGTTTCCCGGTCAAACTTGAAAGGCGAACGCTCAATGGTTTTGTGGAGCTGCTGGTTATGCGACGTCAGCACATAATTTACCATGAACCAAAACGCATTCAGGACATTGGACTTTCCGGAAGCATTGGCGCCGTAAATCACGGCAGACTTCAAATGCTTTTTGTTTCCGTCCACAATCAGGTGCTCCGGATGTTCGTTATCCTTACTGGCAAGCAGGGATAACACGACATTATCTTTGATAGAGAGAAAGTTCTCTACACTAAATTGAATCAGCATAAAACAACCTCCTAAATCCTTGTTATAATATATTATATCCGCATTTTTGTGAAAAATCAACGAAAATGAAAAATAAAAATCTATATAGAGGGTTTAAGAGGATGGTTGTGTGGAGAGGATATGTGGTTGTCAATCAAAAATGGCAACCACACATTAAATTACACATAAGTAATGTGCGGATGTCAAAAATTTAATATAAAGAAGGTGGTGAGCCAATGATAGAAGGCAGCCTGGGAAGCAGTTTATTTTGCTCCCCAGGCTACTTTCGCTTACAGGTTCTGCCGGATGATCCGGGTGATAATACCTACGGCCACACCCCGCTCCATATCCAGACGGGTGACAGCAAAAGATACATCGTCCTTTTTGCCGGGCATCCGGTAGTCATAGCAGGAGTGGGCTACCGCATTGACGCCATTGGAGAGGCGCACATAGACAACGCCCTTGTGGACATCTGTGACACGGCCGGCATACTTGCCCTGGATACGGCACTTCTGCAGGTTGTCCCTGTCGGTGTTCTCGGAAATACTCTTGATGTCAGCCTTGATGCCCAAGTCCTCCAGACTGTTGCGCCGCACGCTGAGAATACGGACCAGAACCTCATCGCCTACGGAAAAACGCTCATGGGCGTCACCGATCCAGTCCCAGGCAAGGTCACGGGCAAGGATAGAGGTTTCAACGCCGAAAACTTCCACGCGCACAACCTTTTCGGCCACTGCAATCACACGCGCCTGGACGATGCGCCCCTCATAGACACGGTACATACCGGCAGCATCCGTATCCAGATAGAAAATCTGGCGTTTGCGCAGCATGGCCTCCTTTCGGCTGGCAACTACGCTGCGGGTCTTGGAGTCGATACCACGCACGATGAAGTCAATGTCAGCACCGAGCATGTTGCCAAGGATCTTATTTTGGCGCAGCAT
The DNA here is from genome assembly GCF_001244495.1 of Clostridium phoceensis. NCBI lineage: Bacteria > Bacillati > Bacillota > Clostridia > Eubacteriales > Clostridiaceae > Clostridium > Clostridium phoceensis. Next base: position 1,961,970 of record NZ_LN866274.1, read on the forward strand.
AAGGTCGGCGTATTCCTGACCGGAAGGGCTGCGGCCCAGATTGATCATCATTTCCTTGATAGGGATAATAACACGGAATCCCTTGTAATCCACAACTGCCACCGTCTTGCGGTTGTCCAGCTGTTCAATGCCGCCCAGCTTGCCGGTGATGATCTTGCGGGTGCGGTAGGCATTATGGATCTCATGCCAGATTACATCATCCCGGTCTTCGGCAGTCTCGACATCATCCCGGCTGCGGATGGTAAGGACGGGGGCCTCGCCGCGCTGGGGGCGGGGCTGGCGCCGGGGAGGAGAAGGAGTGGGGGCAGGAGCGGCAGCTTCCTCCAAGGCAGAAACGTCAGGCTCCACAGCAGGTTCCTCCGCATCAGGGATAGTATCGGCTGTAGCCACCGGATCGGCAGCCTCGGCAGGGACTTCCTCTGTGACAATTTCTTCAGGAGCAGCAGCTTCTTTCTTCTTTCGGCTGGTACGCTTGGGCTTGGGAGGTGCAGGGGGTTCCTGCACAGCGTCGGCATTATCTTCGTAAACATCAGGCGGCTGCACATCAGAGTCTTCCGGCATATCAGTGGGAGCAGCGCTTTGATCGTCTGTTTCAGCAGGCGTATCCCCGAACATTTCCTCCTCGGTGAGTTCAGGAAGGGGATCTTCAGCCATATCTTCGGCAGAGGTGTCCTCCAGGGGCTGATCCATTTGCCCCAGCAGTTCGTTCAAATCCAGACCATCGCCAGCGTCAGCAGGAAGGGATTCAGGTTGAGCGGTATCGGCCGGCAGAGTTTCATCTTCCGACATAACGGTTTCGGTAACAGGAGTGTCCTGTTCCAGAAGTTCTTTTTTCTTGGTTGCCATAGATTAAAACCTCCTATGAATTTGATAGTTTTGTTTAAGACAGGATGGAATCCTTGTCTGTGGTGATAATGCCTTCCGGCGTACCGGCAGATTTAGGGGTCGGAGTCTCTTTGGGTGATTTATCCGTGGGGGATGCCGGCTTGGTGGCTTTGCGCTTTGCCGGTTTCTTTGCTGCAGGAGCCGGTTTCGGCGTGGGTTGCGGTGTTTTGGCGGCTTCTTCTTCCAAGCGGCGCCATTCCGGCACATGGGCAGATGCTTTGCAGGAACGCAGGTACTTGGCTTCCGGGTGTTTGGAGTAATCCATTTTGTCTACCTGCAGAACCTTCTTGCCACGGATGATGATGAGCGCCTGATCCAGCGGGAGCCGCAGGACTTCATCAGGAGTAAGTACAGGGCGTTTTCCAACACCGGAGGTCTCACGAAACTCTGGTGTATAGTTGGAGATACGCCAGGTGCCCAGCTGTTTGGATTTACTGGATACTGCTACAGAGGCAAGCCCTGTCCTGGCAGAAATAAATTCGGCAGTAAGCTGGTCTGTACAGCCTAAAAACAACTGCGCGTCACAGTTTCCAATGATTTCCTGCCACAAATTCTGCGGGTATCTGTTCTGCAATCCTGCGAGATTTTGGAACACACAGGACATGGAGATATTCCGGGATCGTATTACGCTGAGCCGGCGGGAGAGGTCTGGGATTGTGCCGCACGCTGTCAGTTCTTCCCCAAGGATATGGACAGGCACAGGCAGTTTGCCGCCCTCGCAGTTGTGGTCTGCATATCGCACCAATTTGATGAAGCAGAAAGATAGAAACAGCGAGGCCAGAAAATCAAAGGTGCTGTCCTGGTCGCTGGTAACGAGGAAGTAGGCACAGGGCTGCTGACCCGGAAGTTCCAGATCGATCTCATTCTTAGCGGTAATTTTTTTAATCAGCTCAGACTGGAATACCTGCAGGCGGCTGCCCAGACCGATAATCACGCCGCTTCGCACTGTGTCGCTGGCCTGCTTGAACAGGCTGTAGGGTGCTTTGGCAGGGTGCGTGGAAGGAAGCGCCTCGAACAATGTGTCAAGTTGGGATTCTCCATTGAGAGTCAGCAGCCGGTAGACTTCGCCAATGTTGCGGTTTTCTTCCGCATAGCCTTGATCCACATACAGTACCAAGGCCTTGAGCAGATTCATCTCGCAGGCATCCCAGAAATGGTCGCTCTTGCCGTTGTTCGTGGTGTTCTTGATGATGACATCTACAAAAAGCTGGGCCATTAGTTCCTGTCCCTCAACTTCGGCAAGGCAGCACCAGGAATCTGAGTTTTCAGGCGAAACGAGGTTGAATACCTTGACACAATAGCCCCGGCTGCGGAGAAATTCGCTTGACTTCTCGTACAATTCCGATTTGGGATCGCAGATGATCAGCGATTCTCCGGCGCTATTTTCGCCTCGGACAGTGGCCTGAAGGATACGGTTCATACAAAACGAACGGGTTTTCATGGAACCACTGGCACCGTAGACGGCCAGATTGCCGTTGATTCTGGTATCTTCCGGTATGCAGACTGCTTTGCCATCCAGCATACCCAGTACAACACCCTTGTGTTTTCGCAGATCAGGCACCAGATCCAGTACGCCGGACATCTCTTTGCGGGACATCCAGCCGGAGGTGCCATAAGTGCCTTTGGCGGAGTAGGAGAAATTACGGTCTTCATCATACTCGCCGGCATCACCATATCCCATGCGCATGACCATGATGAGCAGCACTGCTAACAAGCCAATGCAGATCAAGATGCCATACACGCCATAAGGCGGTCGGAGCACAGAGGAAAGGCAGAGAAGGAAGTCGGGCGAAGCGGCCAGCGGTGAAGTACCATCGCCGGGAATGCCGCCGCCCTGTTTCCAGGTTGCATAGTTGCCCAAAAGCTGCGCCAGAAAGCCGCCTGCGTATAGGATCGCAAGAATGGCAAAGGGCGCTGCAATCAGGCTCACGATCAGTTTTTTCTTGTTTATGGGAACAACCTCCCCTCGAATTTTGTGAAATCAATGGTCTGGAAGCGCACCCGGGAACCGCAGTAGCTGCGAAGTACCTCTGCCTGGAAGTCAAAGCAGATCAGTATGCCCGGGCGCTCGGATAGTTCGAGAGAGGTGTTAAAGCGTGCGATACGGGGCAGATCACAGAAATAGCCAAACAGGACTGGTGAGCCGTCCGGTGAAATTCCGTCATGCTCAATAGCCAGTCCGGGCTGCCTCGCAGTAAGACCTTGGAGCAGAATGCGATCCAGCTCCGCAGTTTTCCCAGGGTCGCACAGCAGTGCAAGTATCACCTCCCCCTGATGGTCGTTGGTAAGATAAAGAAAATGCTCATAGCTGCCATCCAGCATGAAGAAATCATGTTTGCGTCCTCCGGTGCTGGTCAAGATCTGGTAAGCCAGATCCATGCTGTTGCCCAGAATCAGTCCATGAACATCCTCATGGCGAAATTGTTGGGACAGGCGCTGTTGGCAGATTACGCTCCAGATCAATGCCTTGACCCGCATTTCCGATTTGTAGCGCCACTTCATCAGGGCGCTGCTGCTGTTGTAGGTCACGAAGATGCCGGAGGGCGCAAGGAGTATTCCAGTGGAGCGGGAACTGCGGATCTTCGTGGTGTCGATCCCCATTTCTTTCACTTCTCTCGAACTGAAAAAAGCAGGATAGACAATCCTGCCGCCAGCGTAACCCTCCGGCGCAAAAATTGCCGGTTTTTCATCCCGATACACACATACCCCCGCATTATCCATGGTCACATAGGTTTCTGCCAGGCGGTGTAGCCGGAGTCTTCGGTCAATTTCGCATTTCAAACGGTTGGTGTCGGTATCTCCTGTCAGATAGCTGGCAAACCTGTCCGGCCGGCTTTCCAGCAGAGTGGCTTTGGCTCGCGGCCCCAAACGGTAGCCGCGCAGTTTATCCCGGTAATAGGTACGCAGCAGCCCGTCTTTTTTCAGTGCAGTGACAACAGACTCCAGATAATACGGACTGCCGGGAAGTCTGTTAAGCTGGTCTGTGGGGAACTCGCCGGAGATGGCAGTCAGAGAGAGAAGCCTGTACGCCATCGTGTCTGGCTGTGGGAATTTCCCAAGTGATCACCTCCTTGTGGTGTGTGGCTTTTACCGAGACTGCAAGGAACTTCGGTAAAAATCCGTGGTGTAACGACAGAAAAAAGCCCCGAAATCCGGGGCGAAATACGGTGTTGCGGTAGGTCGGACAAGCAATGGCTGAAAATGCTCAAAAATCCGAGATGGATTTTAGGGTGTTTTCATGCTCAGCAAGCCAGGCGGGAAACCGCTTTTTTTCCATGACACTGATTCTGGTACAATCCTTTTCGCCCAGCGCAGCGGTGTTGTAGGCATCGCAGAGCAGGCCGGTATCGTCAGCCATGACGAAGGTGGAGAGGACATCCAGAAGCTGCTTTTCTTCCAGATTGTCGTAGTCACGGATACGCCGGGTGGGAAGGCACTGGTCATAAACCTGCGTAAAGCACACCACACAATCGCTGAAGCGGGGCATGGGATGCTCTTTGGCGTATTGCTCCAATGAGAAGTAGAACGGGTCGAGCAGAAACTCAGTGTTTTGCCTCTGCTTGCGTTTTGGAAGCAGACCAGGCAGGGTGACCTCCAGTACACCGTCCTCATAGACAACCTCAATTCCGTGTACAATACCGGCGGATGTCAGGTAATCGCCTTTGCGGATGGTGGTGCTGGAATATATCAAATGCCGCAGCCTGCAGGCAATTTTCTCTGCCCGCAGGGCGGCGTCAGTGGATAAGACTTCATAGTTGTCCGGATAGCGCTGAATATCCGTGGTATCCATCGCGTAAAGAGCATTGCTCAAACGGGATATATCATCAAGAATGCTTCCGATTCGGTGTGAGATGATTTTTCGTTCCAATCAAGTTCCTCCTGTTTTCTTAAAGTAATGCACCTGGCCCGCTGCATCCACGGTGCAGAAACCGGAAATGCCAGGGCAGTCAATGCGGCGAATGTCTTCCGGATTATCGACCAAAATGATGCGGCGTCCACCGCTGCGGTCATCCCGAAGCGCATGGTTGATTAGGGCCTCCTGGCCGGAAGCTGCGTAGACGATTTCATATAGTTCACCGTTTGCAAAGAAGATAAGCTTGACCGGAAAATCACCGGGAGCATGGTATTCCACCTGCCCGATAAAATCCAAGAGTACCCAGACAGCCCGTATCAGGGAGTTGTCTGATTTTGCTGCCCAACCAGACGGAAAGTAACCGCCTGTATCAGTTTGAAAAATACGGCCCTGCTTTTGCAGATGGGAGAGCAGGGTCTTGATGATTTCTTCTTTGCCAGGGTGAAAGCAAAGAAGCTGCTGCATATTGAGACCGGGATACATCGTGACGATCCGCAGCAGAGCCGCAGCTTCATTTCCATAGATTTCAGCCCTGGTCTTCATGGGTATCACCTCCAATGGCGTAATATAGGCGTATTCAAGACGCATTAAATAGGAAGGAAAGCCAGTCAGTGTAAGCTAAAAAGATGATCTGGCTGGCAAAACTGGCTTTTAGGCGTAATACAGACGCAAAGCAGACGCATAGCGGCGTCTGGCAGGAAAGTTGCACATGGGAATCACCTCGCTTTTCAAATTGTTATATCTGCTGTTCGGCAGATGTGGATTGTTCACGGCGTTTTCGCTCTACGATTTCACGCAGCTCGCGGCGGTCGGTAGTGATCAGATCCTTTTCCAGAGGGCTGGCTTTGAACTCCACCATAATATTGTTGTTATTGGTAGAAATCAGACCGTGACCTCTTTCAAAGTGAGTAATCTCCATTGTTTCAGCATCGGACAGGTGCAGGGCTTCCTGTACCCGCTGGGCTTCGTCGTCCTCCAGATTCAGAATGATCTTGGTCTTGGAGTTGTTGATGATGCCCTTACCAAATCTGCCGCCGTCAAGGTCAAAGAAATCGGCAAGATCCTGGCTTGCAAAAATCGAGGCGCCGCCGTAACCGCGTATGGTTTTGGCAATTTCCAAAAGAAAATCACCGGCCAATCTTACACCAGCAGCACCGGCACCGGATAGAAGCTGCCAACACTCATCGATGAAGATGGCTTTTTCTTCTGTACGGTCGGCTTTGGCTCTGTCCCAAACAAAGTCCAGCGCCACAAACATACCTACGGTGAGCAGGTCTCCGGTGAGGGAGGAAATATCCAAAACAGTGTACTTGTTGTCGAGCCGAACATTGGTCTGCTTATTGAAGGTGCTGGCGCTTCCGTTTACCAGACGATTTAGGATGTGGGCCATGCGCATCGTTTCCTTGGAGGTTTTCAAAATTTCGTACAGGTCACCAAGCACCGGCATCTCACGGTACTGGCCGGGCTTTGCAGGGTCTTCCAAAGAGGCATTATCATGAGTGATGCCTTTTGTGTTATAGGTACGAACAAGGGCTTCGTCCAAAAGCTGTCGTTCCTCGTGAGACATATCGGGGATCAGCAGACTGAAAAATATGTGGAGCTGTTGGATCTTTGCTGCAAGTTCAGATAACTGGATGCCTGGACCGTCCAGAAGTTCGTTCACCGAGCGGTCTACCCGCCGAATCTCCATGACATTGATGCAGTGGGGACTGGCCGGTGAAATCTGGATAAAGGAGCCGCCCACATTGGAGCAGGCGCGATGAAATTCATGGCCTTTTAGGGGCGCAACAATGAAAATGGGGATATTTTTCCGCCTCATTCGCAGCGCCATCAACTGCATGGTAAAGGTTTTGCCGGCTCCGCTCGTGCCAAGGATCGACATATTGGCGTTCTTATAGACCGCAGAATTGAAGATGTCCACGATAATAAGGGAACTGTTGTACTTGTTAACACCCAGCAGGATACCGTTATCATCACACATCTCATAGGATGTAAAGGGATAACAGCTTGCCGCACCGCCTGTCAACAGGTTGCGCTTACCCCGCTCATACAGTTTCTTTTCCATTGCCACCAATGGCAGGGCAGATAAAAACGCCTGTTCCTCCCGAAAATGGCAGGTGCAGGCGTTCATGTCCTGTGAGAGTAGGAGCTTTTTCATTTCGCTGACCTTCCATTCCAAGTCTTCCTCGTTGGAGGCAGTAATGGTAATCAGCAGATTCAAGTAGTAGAAGTCCTCGTTGTTGGCAAGGCCCTCTTTGAGAAAGTACCCGCTTCGGATAGCGCCATCAATGTCATCAAAGTCGGTGTTGGTGTCGCTGGCGTCCTTGATTTTGGAACGGTTGATACGCAGCTGCTGTCCGACTTTCTGGATGATGGTTTCTTTGGGCTGACGGGAGAGGAACATATCCATATCGATCCCATCACCGGCATTGACGATAAGACTGAGCCAGCCGGCTGGAACCTGCGTTTTGTAGCCATCAGAGGGCACCAGCAAATAAGCATAATACAGACCGTCAATGCAGATATGGTGACCATGCGTGAAGTCAATGCTTTTTGGCGCACAGAATTCGGTGGCAGGGATATGGTCAATCTCACTGTCGCGCCCTTTGGCAAGGTACTCAGTCACAACCTCCTGTGCCCGGATGGAGAGCGGCTTTACAGCACTTTCATTTCTGCAGAGCAGGTTATAGAGGACATCTACCGTAAACTCATCCCAGTTTTCCGGAACGATGACCTCGTTACCGCACTGACGGAGGTAGTTGGTAGCAGTATGGACTGCACTTTGCAGGGCATTGATTGCCTCGCCTTCTTCATCAGAGCGCTTGGTGTTGCTCCACGGCTCATATTCAAAAATCAGGAAGAAACGTCGGGTAATTGCCTCACGGGAACCGATCTGCTGAACGAACTGGAGGTAGTCTTCCTGCATGAGCAGACACTGTTCATTGGTCTCCTGTTCCATCTCCTTCCGAACGGTATCCAGATGGCGATTGATCTCTGCCCGACGTGTCAGTACCTTGATTTGCAGCTTGATGGGGCTGATTTTCAAGTAGGACACAAAGGAATAGATGATGTTCCGCTGTTCCTGGGCGCTGCGCAGCATAAAATTGATGGGTACTACCTCGACGACCTTGACATAGCGGTGGTCCTTCGTGTAGATGATGCCGTTTTCAATTTTGGAAATCGGCAGATAATCTGCTACCGGGTTAAGGCAGGCGGGCTTCGGCTCCTGAGTGCGGATAGGGCGTTTTACTTTGCGTTCCTTGGAGACCTTCTTTTTTTGCGTGGCGGCTTTCTTCTCCTTGGCAGACTTCTGCTTTTTCACAGGACGGAGTTTTTGGCGGATCTCGTAGCTGCGAACTTCATCAAACTCTGCTGGGAAATCCTCTCTGCCGGAGCGCCGTGACCGCCTGGGAGTCTTATCGGGTTTGTGTGCCTTCTTTTTAATATGCTTGCCGCCATGCTCTGCCGCAGGAACCGCATCTTCTGCGCTGTTACCGCCTACAATGCGGCGGTTTCGCAGGTACTTTAAGAAAATCAGCAGAAAAGAGGAAAGGCTCTCACCGGAAATTCCGATAAGCGCCACCAATGCTGCCGGCAGTGCGGTCAGGCACAAAGCGATGATACGGGCAGTCAGGCCAAGAGGGAGCAATGAAAAAACCGGCACACCAATGGCAAATGCCAGGATGCCGGCTTCAATCACATTGCGGGCTTTGAACATACCACCGAAGAAGGTGCCTGACTCGATGAAATTCGGTGGTATTATGTAGGTATCTCGGTCGATTTTATGATTCATGATTAACCTCGTTTCCGAAGCCGGGCGGGCACATCAGCCGATAATCCAGAACGGACCGCCAGCTCCAGCGCGCCGGCTGGCCTCATTTAAGATAATGGACAGATCCCAGAGCTGTTCGCTCCGTGTGTAACTGGCAGGGTCAGCCACCATGATCTTGCCGTCCTTTACGCCACGCAGGACAATGAAGTGACCGGAAGAGGTAAAATGGCCTTCAGACATGATCGCTACTACCAGTTTACCATTAGCCAGTGCGTCTGTGATGCGCTGTGGTTCCGCAGTGGTACAGCCGGAAACCGGAAGCCCCCATTCCTCAGCGGCGGCAGGTATCAGCGCATGGTAAGAACCACTGCTTTTACACCAGTAGCCGTTGTTATAAGACCACTCGGCCATCTCCACAGGGTCAACCATATCGTCCGTCAGAGAGGACACCACGATTGCCATAGCGGTGGGGCCGCAGCCATAACCGCCAATATTGTCCGTACCATATGCTTTACCGGCATAGCGTTCATCCAGCTGATTGTAGTAAACAACAGGTGTGATCCCGTCGGTGAAAGTAACATCGCCCAGAGCAGTGATGCTGTTTCCGGTCCACGCTTCCAGATTTTGCAGCAGACCATCGCCCAAGAACAGGCTTAGGTTGGAAGCGTAATCAGATGCAAGCTCCTTTTGGTCATCGGTAAGCTGGAATACAACATCAGAAAAATAGGACTCACCGTTGTAACGGACGGTATAGACCATCCATGTTTCGGACACCGTTGTTTCTTCCCCAGTCTCCGGATCAGTCACGGTGCTTTCACGAATCTCTTGCTTGCTGGTGTAGGAATATAGATGCTGTTTGTTTTCCCGCAGGGTGGCGGCAAGGTCATTCAGAGAAATGCTTTCAAAATCCTTGTCTTTGGCCGCACAATACTGAGAGATAAACAGGTTGGCGTTATAAATGGGACCGCCGGAATAGGCATTTTTGACCTCCATATGGTCGGCTCCCGATGCCGCAAAGTCAGCTTCGATCCGGGCAAGTACATCATCCAGTGCCTCGCCCAAGATGCCGTTGAGGGTAAAGGTGATCTCGTTGGCGTTCTCAATAATCGCTGTTTCGCTATTCAAAATCGGAATTTCGGGGTCAGATGGCGAAAAGGCATTGGTCAGTCCGCCGAAAATAAGACCGGGGAGCATGAGAACAAATAATACCGGCAGCATAAGCAGGGCAATGACTGCCACAATGATTTTCCCGATATGCTTCCGGCCTGCCCACACTGCGCCTGCAACTGCACCGTAAGGACCGCCTGCGGCAGCGCCTTTGGCAGCGGAGGAAATAGCTTTTCCGGTTTTGATTGCGCCGCGGATGGTATGCGCTGCGGAGGCACCGGTCTCCACAGCTTCGGAAAAACTGCTTTTTTGATCTTCTGGCATTTATATCTTGTCCTTTCTCCTCGGGGCTGGAGGCAGCTTTTTGACAATGGACTCGTTGAAGGCGATAGAACCGTCAGGAGCCATATAGGGCGATTTGTCAACAGCATCCACAGCGTACTGCTTATACCATGCTGTGCCATCCACGGCATGAACGGTGGTGTACTGGCCTTCCGGGGCAACATATTGGTCTGCGTGGTACATACCAAAGGAGATGCCTTCGGGATGTTCCTCGGTCACTTCTGTTCCGGTGATGCGGCCGCCGCCGATTTCGACATTTTGGAAGGTTGGAATATTTTCAGCTCCGGATTCCAGTGCCGCATATCCCATGTAAGAGTGCAGGGCTTCGGCGGCTTTTTTACCGGAAATGGAACCCATCTGGCTGATACTGCCCGTGGCTACGCTGCCGATTACATTGTTGGCAAAATTGCCGCCCTTACTGACGGAAGAAGCGTACATATGGCCGCCGATCCCTCCGGCTGCAGCATCGCCTAAAAGACTGCCAAGACCGGAAGGCTTGGAGCCGGGAGTTGTGGTGGCTGTTTTGATGGCGCTGTTTGTGACTTTTCGGCTCACCACTCCAGCAAGACCGCCGCTGGCAAACCCTGCTCCAAAGCCGCCGCTGCCTTTACCACCGTTTGAGTTGACATTGGTGGAACTGCTGTTTCTCCCGCCGCCAAAGTGGTGACTGGAAAAGTTCTTGATGCCGCCGATGCCTCTGGCAGCAATCATAGCCTCAGCCAGCATGCTGCCGCCGGTATGTCCTACATTGACACCAAGACTGGAGAGGAAGGAATCGATTTTCTGGCCGACTTTGAGAAAGCCGATAGCACAGAGAAACCAGATAAACACATTGCCGGAAACGGCTTCTTTTCCCACAGCGTCTACCTGAGCCTGCACATCGCTTTCGGAGATAGCGGCAAAAGCCGGCTGGCAGAGCAGGCAGGAGAGAATTGCGACTGTAAAGGCCGCAAACAAAATTTTTTTGAGTTTCTTCAAGGATAAGACCTCCTTACAACGAAAGCGGGTTCGCAAGGAAGGACCCCACCATGCTTGTGAACAGGCGCAGGCACCAGGCGTTCATGACCAATAGGAAAATTTGGCCGCCAAGCATCCGGCACCAGGATTTCCAGATGTTTGCTGTGGTCTGGCTGGCGCCCATAGAAAAAGCCACAGGAGCCGTGTAGACCAGTACACCGAGCAGCACATACCGTTCGGCTGCCTCGAACAGAAGTTTTAGGTAGTTCCAGGCCAGGATGAGAACCAAAATCAAGGTAATCAGCGCCACAGCCCCATTGGCACACACACCGATGATGACCAGCATCACGGAATTGAAGTCTGCAAAGCTTAATGCAGGAAGGTCGGACTCCATGATCCAGTGGTAGGGGGTGCCGCCGATGGTAAGAACAATATTGACGATCTCATCTGAAAAGAGCGTCAGCAGGATAAAAATAACGGAACGGATACTCAGCTTTACCGGGTCTTCTGCTTCCACACCTGCGCCAAGACCGAAGTTTTTGAATAACTGCCAGACCCAGTTGAGCAGGATGATCCCGATTGCCAGAGCCACGAAAACAGAGTACATAGTCTCTGCTGCGGGAAAATAACGCAGAAATACAGCCATATCACAGCCCAGCGCACCCAAAACCGATGTGGTCACCAGATCAAGACCGGCCATTACCTGTTCTGCGATCCATTCCACTATGCCGTCTAAAATGCCCATAAATGCAAGCCTCCTTTCCGGCGAGCAATCAGACGGTCAATCAGCCTGTCCATTGTCCGCCACTAAAGAGCGGCGTCACATACGCCATGATAAAGCCCAAGCCATTGAGGATAGCCCAGGTGATACAGATTCGTTTGAGCCAGGCGCGGCTTTCATCCACCGTCCGTCCGGAACGGGAGAAGTTCATGAGCAGCAAGGCTACCGAAGCAGTGACGATGGCGGCGATAGTGGAGATGGCAAGGATTTGGGTGTATACATCCTGCATGATCTCTTTGGCCTTGGTCCATACATCTGTTGCCGCATAAGCCGGCTGACAGAACATCATGGACATCATCACACACAGGAAGGCGCTGTAAGCCACTTTGGGCAGCGAAAGCCTGCGCTTGGACTGGGTATCCGGCTCCTGAAGCTGCGGAGTTTGAGGGGTTTTCGTTTTCTTCAATTTGCGATCCTCCAATTCTGAATGATTTTTTGATGCTCAATAGGGAACAGAAAAACCCACACCTGTCAAAACAAATGTGGGCTTTCAAATGGTCGGGCGGCCATCTGGGCAGCAAAAAAGCACCCTGATGAAAGGTGCCGTTACTGTCCTGTTCGGTTTTGGGTGCAAGTTTGAGCATATTCAGTTTAACACATCGGTATTTGCACTGAAAGAGCAGAACCATGCCAATTTTGTTCCCGAAATGTGCCAATTATTTGCCCGATTGTCCGGAAGGTGATTTTGTCTCTGGCAAGAACTGTTCCAGCATGTCTAAACTGTCCTTGGAGGTATAGCCCCAAAGGACGGAACTGAGGGCTTCAATAGCTTCCCGGCGTTTGCGGTAGTAGGTTCTGAAACTGATGTCACGAATGTGCGGCCGCAGGGTCTCGATGATTTCCTCAACATTTTTGAGCTGCTGGGGCGAGAGGAAGGAGTAGTACAGCAGCCAGTAATATGCCTCACCGTTTTTGTGCTTGGTACGCAGCAATTCGACTGCGGAATCCAGCAGCTTAAGCATTTTGTGGCTGCGTTCAATGCACTTGGCATGATGCTCAATGTCACTTCCGGCCAGATCGGCGCCGGCCAGATAGACTGAATCCAGAAAATCCTCGATGGAGGTGCCATACTCGATCTCAAACTTGGTGCGGACATGCTGGACAGAAAGCTCCAGACTCCACACAACATCCCGGTATTTTTTCAGCAGTTTCCAGGTATCATGGTACAGGGGATTATCAGCAACATCAGGTTCAACAAATTTTCTCATTTCAAGTTCCTCCTATTTTCGTGCTCCTCAAAGGGAGTGAGTGTAAGTTCAAAAGTGGCGATTGAAGTGTTTGTGCCGCAGAGGATGGTCAGACCAAAGTGGGCTGTGGATTTCCCTCGCGCACGCGGAATCAACTCTTCCCAGCAGTCGTCCGATAAGGGATATAACTTATAGCGGGAGAGCGGGCAAGAAAAGCAGGAAATCCCTTGCGTAGATAGGATGTCAGCCATCTTGCGGAGTATCGTTTCAATGTGCGATTTTGAAACGCTGGAAAGTGCATCCGAAACAATGATCTCATGCTCAGAGATGGAATGGCTCTCTTCGGTTTCAGCAGTTTCCGGAAGCTCCAGATGAATGTTTAAGGTCATGGCAACTTCCTCCTTGTCGATTAAAACATCGGAAATCTCAAACATGGTGGATAGGTAGTTCTGCAGGTAGATCACGCTTCCATGCCGGCCGGGAAACGACATGATAGAGATATACCCAAGACCGTCCAGCTTTTTCAGTATCCGGCATACGGTAGCGCGTGACAGCCCCCAGCGGCAGGAGAGTTCGGTATAACTGACCAACGGGTTTCCTGTACCATTGCGAAAGTAGGCTACCGGGCCGACCTCTGACCCCTGCACCTGCGTATCGTTGTAGACAGCGGATACCCACAGATCCAGAACGATGTCCATTTCAGAGCAGCGGGCAGAGCTGACCAGTTCCAGGGCAACAGAGACTGGCAGGAAGAAAAAACCGGTATCCTTTTGGCATGGGGCATTGTACTCCAGTGCGGAATTGTGGCGGGCCCAGTGGAGGATTTTATATTTTACTACATTGCCACGGCCCAGCAGTGTATAGGAAATCAAGTGCTGCTTCTGAAGGGTATCCAGCATGGACAGCGCCTGCCGATGAAAGCGGGTGCGGAACCAGCAAGACAGTTCCTTGACGGTGCACACCCATTCGCCGGGCGAGACTGTATAACTGATCCCGTCAATACGGCGATATGAGGTGCGGAAGTTTGCATAGCTGCAAAGTACAGTAAAATGAAAAAGGCCGGAGCCTCCGTTTATGCGGATGCTCCGGTCGTTGATCAGTTTGTGGATGAACTCACGATAAATCCGGCATCGTGGGTAATCTACCACTTGTTTAATTTGAAGTTGGTATTCTGGCATGACAGTCTCCTCTTTATTATGTATTATGTATTAAAGGTGGGGCAATAAAAGTAATAAAATGTTTCGATAAAATCGTTGACTTAGATTGAATTGAAGGTTATTATATAATAATGTATGCGTCTGCGGTTAAACGATCAAGCCGTTCTTTGTGTAGAGATCATGTTAGATATAGCATCCTGAGTAACGCAGCAAATTTTTGCCATTTCTATGCCAGCGATATGCCATAACAGGCGCACTACAACTTTCTACAACTTTTCTACAACTTTTGAAGCGAAAAGGATGGCACAAGAGGACACGAGACGAATGAAAAAAATTTCACGAATCGAGTATTGTGCGGGTTTTGAACCCTTACAGAGCGGCATGGAACAGGATGAAGGGAGCCGAATTTTGCTCCCGACGATGAAGCCCCTCGATTGAGAAACCCTTGCAGCGCAAGGGGTTGCGGGCTTTTTCAACACAAGGAAGGCCGGTTTTACCCCCGTTTTACCCCCATTGACTGAAAAGAGGGGGCGGTTTTACCCCCAGAATTTACCCCCAAACTAATTGAAGAGAATGCCACATGAGAAATGCCCATGACGATTGAGTCATGGGCATTTTTTTAGGAATTGCGTATAAGTATTCAACATGAGCGACATCGCGGATATTAAAACTGCGCCTATGTTTCGTCCATCCATAGATTCTCGTTTGAGCGGTTTTCGAAATCTTCTTGTTCTGCCGGTGTTGCTGGACGGACCATAGTCTTCCCGCAATCAGGACAGGCCACCACATTTGTTTCAGAAAAGAGATAATGGCAATTATCACACGCATAAATCATCCATATCAAGCCTCGCTTTCGTGACTAAAGTATAGCACGGAGCGAGGCTTTTTTCAATTTAGACAGGAAGGAGGCCGGTGCGATGAAATGCTTGCTCAAATATCAGTGGATCAAACTCCCCCGTAATCAACTACCGCCCGGAAAGGGCATCATGGGCATATGGGCTCGCCTGGCTTCCAGGGCCGCCTTCCGAAGTGGGAAGGCAACCTACTGCGGCTATATCAACGAAGTGACGGTTGGAACCTGGGCTGGCGGTATTGTAGGCCTTAAAAGCATCATGGGGATGAAGCGGCGGCAGCAGGCTTTGGAGATGATGGACCGTCTCGCAGATCTTTCCTATATTGGGTACAAACTGGATCCAAAATCGAAGAAACTTACATACAAGATCACAGATTGGGTTGTAAGGTGCTCTGGAGAGCCCTGTACGGGCCGTGAGGCCGTTTACGTGACAGAGGGGTATGGTTTCCTATGCCTGCCCAGAAACGTCACACAGCGCCTTGTAGAGCAAGGCTATTCATTTGATGAGTCAGACGCATGGCTGGACCTTTGGTGTCACACGGTATGGCAGGAGCCGAGCAATGTGTTCTCTCATATGGCGCCGTCAGTCCAATTTGGGCAGTACGGTGCGGTTTTGACCTTGGAGTTCCTTGGCAGGCGTTGGAGATGGGAAAAGACGAAGGTCTGGCGCTTTTTCAGAAAACACGCGGATGCCTTCCCGCTGTATAAGCTGCCAGGTTCCTTTGGATGTCTGGTCTTCAATGCCGCTTATCCCACCGGTGAAAGAATACCGCAGCCCGCCATGGATCAAATAGAACGTATTTTGAGTGAAATACGTATTTTGGGCAGAAATGCGCGCAACAAAACATCAAGCGACCGTGCCCAACTCTGCAAACTGGTTGCGTGGTATAGCCGTACCATTTTGCAGCAGGAGCAGACAAAAACTGGCCAAGCATCAGCGGTGGAGAGCCGTGTTGCACATTCGGACTGTAATAATACGCGTGCGTATTTTTCTCCGTGTAAGATTTTAGAGTATGTATGGGAGGACTGCCAAGGTGTCACTTCATGCATGGCGCGATTTGAATTTTTCCACAGTGTTTTGCCTCGGGCCGGACCTGTGGATCAGGATAACGGAGGTATTGAACATGACAGATTTGAAGGCATCCCCTTGTGGTGAAATGTCAGATCAGGGACAAGGCCCTTCTCAAAAACTGCTGCGCGACCTTTTGGAACGCAGAGGGCTTATAGAAGACTCCAGCATCAGAAATGAGAAAGCGCGGGTAGCTGAAAAGGAACTGCGCCGGAATATGTACCACAACACGCAGGTTATGCTTAAAAACTATCGTGATATCGTTTGGGCGCTGGAATGCTTTCCCGGTGAGATTGCCCAGGAACTGGAACAGCCTTTGAAGGATGTGGATGCGCTTCTCAGTGCGGTAGACGCTCAGATTGCTATGGGAAATGCAAAACTGGAGCACCGCCTGCTCAGCATCCGTAAGTCACGGCTGCTTCTGGACCGAATCAACGAAGCGCTGACGGTGCTGCGCCATAAGCCTGGAAACGGAGAAATGCTGTACAATATCATTTTCCAGACCTTTATAACGCCGGACAAGCCTAGTCACTCGGAAATTCTGTATCGATTGGATATCTCTGAACGTCACTACTACCGCCTGCGCCAGCAGGCAGTGAATATCCTCTCCATACGCCTGTGGACAGCTCCACAGGGGTGCCTAGACGCCTGGCTTGAGATCCTGACACTCTTGGAGGGCTGATGGCAGGAACGATGGCAGAAAAGTGGCGGAAAAATGGCAAGGTCGGTGCGGCTGACAGGAGGAGTACAAATGTGTTATCCTGATATCGTCCAAAACTGGACCTGACGGCAAGAAGCCGCCTTGAAGCGATTTTACAGGTCGCTTTGAGGCGGCTGTTTTGCTGTCAAAACAAAAAATGAGGAGGTACGCAAATGGCGAACGACGAGAAGAAGCAAGACCTACGGAGTGGGGTCCCCCGGCGTTTGGGGGATTGGCTCCATATGGCGATGATCGCCTGCTATATGGCTGTGCTGTTCGTACAGCCTGCTGCCGCGGCAGACGATGATATGTGGACGCGGTTTTCAGAGATTATAGCGAATGTTTACGGCGAACTGCTGGGAATCTCCACAATTGTTGCCGTCACGGCAGCTGCGGTAGCCTTGTTAGTACGCATGATTTCCCGCAATGAGCGAGCTGTAGCGGAGGCGACGAGTTGGTTAAAACGGATTGTAGTGACATGGATCGTGCTGAATACCCTGGGATTCATTGTTGCTTACCTGCAGCCGCTCATCGAAGGCGGCAAGTACACACCCCCCAAACCGTGATCTCAAGTAGTGCTACATCAAAACGATTGAGGAGGACCTGTCAATGAAGAAAAAAATCTTTTCCATCTCTGCATCACTCCTGCTTTTGACTATGTTGGTCATCCCTGCTGACGCAACCAATGTAGATGTCACAGATCCGGACGCTATGCTCCCGGTTGATATCATCCTTGACCAAGATAATCGGGAAATCAGGAAAGTGTACGATCTCTCCCCCAATACCGATCCGTCCACATTGCCTATGCAGCAGTTTGAAAGGGATGGCCTCCTCTATGAATGCACAGATGTGTTGCGTGAGGTCATCATCGGCAGCGAAACGCAGGTGATTACGCAGACGGAAACGGTGGAAAGCGACAAGAAAGATATGGAGACGATTTTATCGCTTCTGCCACAGGAAAAGGAAGTTACCACAGAGGAGGACTTTTCCGGGACTCTGCACCTGGATTTGGACAGTATCAAAACTGAGCCAGCCGGCTATGGAAGTTCTACCAAGCCGGTGACCGCTACGCGCACCTATCCAAACTTGGCAAGCCAAGATATCAACCACCTGCCAAAGAGCATTACGGAGGGGGGCAGAACGCTCAATCTGCAAGATGTCCAATGGCAAACGGATAACACCTATAACGCCGACGACTATGAGATCGGCGACCGCTTTACTGCGGTTTGTACCTATGGCGGCAGCAAAACAGTCAGTTATGTGACCGGCTATACCACAACGGCTGACTATACGGGCGAGGTTTACCGCACTGGCGTCACGGTAATCCGTTATACGGTTATTTTCACAGGTACTCCGATTGAGCCGATTTTATCAGAAGAAACGCAGGATGCTGGGGAAATAACAAGTTGGCTGATGGTGTTACTGCCGGCACTGGGTGCTCTCGGCATTGGCGCAGGCGGAGCATATTTCTTTATGAAGCGGAAGGAGCGAAAAATGTATGAAGAACTGGGTGAGAACAATGGCGCTGTTGCTGGGCATCACGGCGATGATGATGACGCCGGCACTAGCGGCGGATTATGAGTTTGATGCACCGGACGGCGGCATGTACGCACCTCCCACCTCAGTTGACCAAGTGATCGTGGTCGGTGGAGGAGTGACTGAGAGCAGCAATATTGACCGCAGCAAGAACACTGCTATCATCGCGCCGCCTTTTGGCAGCCCGGAATCCTACCAGCCCGGAGCTGGTACGGTTCTGATCCCACAGGCATCCACGGCAACAGGGAACACGGGTGGCAGTGATACAGTCTACCTTCCCCCTGCATCTTATGTGGATGGTACTCCCACAGAGGACACGAGCCTGAGCAGCACCAAATTTACGCTTCCTGATGGGCTCTACTATACAGATGGGAGCATTGGTCGGCTAAAAATCCCTGCTTTGGGGTTGTCCGTCAAAGTTTATGAGAATGAGAGTCTTGAGAACCTCGCCAAAGGGGCCGGCCACTTTAAGTCTACTTCCTGCTGGGATGGAAATGTGGGGCTTGCTGGTCATAATCGCGGTGTGGCAAACCATTTCGGAAAGATCCATACTTTGGAGAACGGTGACAAAATCACCTATACCACCAAACTGGGCACCAGGACCTACGAGGTATTTTTTGTGGGGCAGATCGAGGAAACAGACTTTTCAAGACTCGGTCGGACAAGCGAAAATATGATCACACTGATTACTTGCGTTCGGAATGTGCCGGAGATGCGCTGGTGTGTCCAGGCCCGGGAAATCACCTGACTACCAAACTTTTGTTGTAAAATTCCTCTCTGTCCGGTAGAATATAAGCAAAGATACATGAGAGGAGGCAGTCAGTATGAAAAAACTATGTTTGGTGGCTCTAAGCATCACCTTGGCCGTGGGACTCGCCTGTCCGGCCCTGGCAACGTCCTCAGAAGAGGAAATTGCAGCGGAATATCTGAAAGAACAGGGGATTCTGGAAGGAGACCAAAACGGAGACATGAACCTCGCGTCCGGTCTGACCCGGGCGCAGTTGGCCGCAGTCCTGACGCGACTAAATGGGAATCAGGAACATGTGCAGGCGGAACAGGAATTTTACATCAGCCAGTGCAAGTTCCCGGATGTCCCGGCATGGGCCAGACTCTATGTAGGCTATTGCTATTTCAACAGCCTGATGGTCGGCTACGATACTGGGGTCTTTGGCGCTGATGACGGCGTGACCCCTGCTGCGGCTTGTACGGTTGTTCTACGGTACATGGATCTTCCAGATATTCAATGGGATTACAACACCGCCTGCCAGACGGCTCTTGACCAAGGGCTGACCACAGCGGAGGCTGTGGCTAAAACTGAGATTACCCGCGGCGATTTGGCAATCATGCTCTATCGGGCGCTGGGCAATACCGATTTTGAAGGTAGTACCGTTACGGAAGAACCGGAGGGAACAATCAGCAGGAACGCAGATGGCTCCATCAATTTGCCAGCAGACGGCTCTCAATATGTGCCTCAGGAAGGCGATGTGATCCGCTGCGACGATGGTACCAATTACACCATCACCGATGTAAGCCGGTGGGACAAAAATATGTTTGCTTCCGGACCAGTGGGCGAGTTGCCTGAGCCGACCTGTGATTGGTCTTTGATGCCCCAGGTTGAGTTGCCGGCATCAGAGGCCCGGCATTATTCCATCAATGATCATGAGTACCTTTTCGTGCGAAATCTCTATGAGACCCGACGAATGCTTTACACGCTTTATAACGCCATTGGGGATAATCCAGAGACATGGCAGAACGGTGCGCCCGTGTCCCACCCAAGTGGGGCCCCAAAGGTACAGATCTATCTGAGTATTGACGATGGACTGAACCCGCGAGTGTTCTGGCCATGGCGCGCAAATCAAATCATTGACCTGTTCAACTCCTGTCCGCCGGGAACATACCGCATGGAGGCGTGGGATGTCTACAAGGACGGCATCTTCCAGCGGACGGAGTACAACATCCATGTAAGATAGGCCGCTGTAACCAAGATTACAGCGGACAAGCGGTATACGTGAGTATACCGCTTTTTTAATTTCCAAAATAAATCAAAGAAGAATGCCGTGAACCCGAATGCCATTGAGCCGGGGGCACGGTTTTTTTCTGCCCATTTTTGGAGGAACAACATGAAAAAACGATTTCTAAGTATTCTGTTGGCCATGGTCATGGCTTTTTCAATTTTGCCGACGGCATCGCTGGCGGCGGGTTCGGTTGAGGAAGCCCTCGGAGAGATCGATATCTATAACGGCGGGCAGGAACTCTCCTACCTGATGATCAATGGCCGCGTCCGAACCCTGATCTATACCTACTATAACTACGTCAACGCCAAAGGAGAAATTAAAGAGATTCCGGCCTACTGCGTCAATCCCAATACTACCGGTGTGCCGCAAACGGTTGACGTTGGGGAGAGCATCGAATACTTGGCTGAGGAGAAAACGTCGGATCCGAAAGTGCTTGGCATTGTGGCCAATGGATATCCGACTCGTTCGCTGGAAGAACTGGGCCTTGAGAATAAATACCAAGGCTATTACGCGACTAAAATGGCGTTGTGGTGTTATCTCCTCAGTAATTGGGACATCAACAACCTCAAGGTCAATTCGGCGCTCAGTGGCGTGGAACTGCAGCGCGCACAGAAGATGCTCGCTGCGGCAAAGGACATCTATGCCCGCGGCACAGCATGGAATGAAGTCCTGTCCCCTGAAGTGACCTGTACGCCGGATCGGGATACTGCCTACGAGGTCACTATCGACGGCAAGCAGTACAAACAGCAGGTTTTTACATTCTGGTCAAAAACCTGGGTGTGTGATTATGCAGTTGAGGTTTCCTTTACTGACCCCGGTTCTGTTCCCCGGGGCACCCGTATCGTGGATATGAACAACCGGGACATCACCACAATTACCACTGAGGGTACTGGTGATGGCTATGCGGGCAAATTCAAGGTCCTGTATCCGCTAGAGAGCGTTGAAGGAGAAACCGGTAGCGTCCAACTCTCTTTCCGTACACATGTCTATAAATACGCCGTATTTTATGCAATTTGCCAAGAGAAGGATGAATACGGTGAACTCCAAAATTATGTAGTCGATACGGACCCGACCACGGAAATGGACCTCTCCACTTTCAGCAACTACGCTGACCAGCCGGTAGAGGAATACGATACCGGGTTGCGGATCATCAAGTATGAAACGGGGACGGAAATCCCGATTAGTGGTGCTCGTTTCGAAGTCGTTGGTCCTGACGGCGATTCCGTCGGTACTTTTGTGACCAATGGGGACGGCCGCATCGAGATCCCCCTTAGCAAAAGCGGGAATTATACCGTAATTGAACGGGAAGCTCCACAGCATTATATGATCAGCGAGGAGCCTGCCCAGAATGTCACCGTTGTCTACGATGAAGTAGCCGAGGTGACATTTTTTAATGACCCCTACGGTACTCTGCGTATTGAGAAAAAATCCAACACCGGCATGAACCTGCCGGGGGCAGTCATCACCGTCGAGCATATTGAGTCGGGACAGACCTTTACCGCTACGACATCAAGTGCAGGCGTTGCTATTTTCGATGAGATTCCCTTGGGCGCATACCGGATTCAGGAGAAGACTGCCCCGGTGGGCTGGCAGCTGGATGATACCGTCTACACCGCCACGGTGGTTGCTGGCGAGACCACTACAATCCCTATCATTAACGAGGAGTTACCGGGATTGCGGATCATCAAGTATGATCGAAAAAATATGGTCGCCATGCCCAATGTCACCTTCGCCGTCTATCGGGACGGCGAATTTTTAGGCAATTTCAAGACGGATCAATTTGGTGAAATCTTGATTGCCGATGCAGAGCCGGGGACTTACCGGGCGTTTGAGGTAGATACCGGCGATGAGGGGCACATTCTGGACACCACCCCCCAGGAGGTGGAACTCCATGCTGGGGACGGCATTAAGGAGCTGTTGTTCTTCAACGATGTCAAGCCCGGATTGCGGCTGGTGAAGGTGGATTCCGACGACCCCTCCAAGGTCATTCCCAACGCTGTATTCGAGATCAAATCGGTGGAGGGGACCTATGGACCCCAGGAGTTCCGGACGGACGAAAATGGAGAAATTGACCTTTCCATGCTCCCCCCTGGCTCCTATGTAGTGACTGAAAAATCCTGCGATGGCTATGTGATCGACGAGGCCCAGCGTATCATCGAGCTGAAGCCCAATGAAGACGCCCAGTTCGTTTTCACCAATCATATCAAGCCCTCTTTGCAGCTCATCAAGCTGAGCAGCGATGGCTCCCGGCTGGCCGGGGTGACTTTCCGCATCGCCAAGATCGAGGATGGCAGTCACTATCTGGACCGCACCACCAGTTCCACAGGTGAGATCCTGGTATCCGATTTGGAGCCTGGCGTTTACTCCGTACGTGAATTGTCCTCCGTGTCGAATCACATCCCGGACGATACCGAGCACCATGTAGAACTATTCCCCGGCCAGACCAGCACCATCACCCTGACTAACGACAAGCGCCCCAACCTCTATATCCATAAAACCGACGCCGACACCGGAGAGCCTATTGAGCACACAGTCTATCTGGTGAAAGGCGCAGACGGACACTCTATCGCGGAAGTGGAGACGGACGAAAACGGCGTCGCTGTGGTGGAGAACTTGCTGCCCGGCGTCGTGGAGGTCATCGAAAAGTCAGTCCCGGAGCCCTACCTGCTGGCCGAGGATTCTCAGATGGTGACACTGTTCCCCAACCGGGATCGGGATGTCTATTTCCAAAATTATAAGCGCCCGACCATCGAGATCATCAAGGAAAATTCCATCACATATGATCGAATCGAAAATGTGCCGTTCCAGGTCTGGTATGCCTCCAACAACACCGCTACCGGAGAGTACAACGACTTGGGCGTTTTCTACACCGATGAAGAGGGCCGTATCGTGCTCTCCGACCCGGACCTCTCTCTTCGTGACGGTTGGTTTCGGGTAAAGGAGCTGGAGCCTGCGCCGGGCTTTGCTCTGGCGGACCCGGACACACAGGAGGCCTTTATCGCCGCTGGTGAGGGCCATACATTCCGCTTCCTCAACAGACCGCTCTCAGCTATTTCCGTATGGAAATATGACAGTGAGACCGGGGCGGCTATTGAGGGGGCTGTGTTCCAGGTCCGGTATCTCTCCGGCAACACCTCCGGCACCGGCGGCACGGTCATCGGCACTTACCGAACTTCGGTGAACGGCTCTTTCACCGTCACGGGCTGCAAGGCCGGTACTTACATCATCGAAGAGCTCTCCAGCGACGGCTCCCATGTGATCGACACCCCGCCTCAGACGGTCTATCTCTCCGGCGAGGATCAGGAGGTTGTTCAGGTCTATTTTGGCAACAGCCCCAAGGGCTCGCTGCTGATCAAAAAGGTGTCCAGTGCCGACAATTCCCCGATTTCTGATGTTCAGTTCTTTGTGACTGAGAGCGACGGGACCGTGGTGGGCGACAGCAACGGCTACTTCGTGACCGATTCCGCGGGGACCATCCTCATTGAGGGCATCGACCCCGGCACCACACTCGTGGTCAAAGAAACCCGGGCGAAAGATGGGTTCCTTCTGGACGACACACCCCAGACTGCCCAAATTAAGGCCGGCCAAACTGTTACCCTCGAATTCCGGAATCAACCCACAGGACAGCTCATTATCCACAAGCTCTCTGGTGATGACAGGAAAACGCCGCTTGAAGGGGTACAGTTCAAAATCACATACTCCGACGGAAGTTTTGTGGATGCCGACAGCGGGCAGCTTTCCAGCAACGGCCTGTATTGGAGCAACTCGGCAGGTCAGATTATTCTTTCCGGCCTCACGGGCACAGTGGTGGTAACGGAAGTGGAAAGCATCCCGGGCTATACGATTGACCCCAATACGCAGTCCCAAACCGTGGTGATCAATCCCAATGATACACAGGAGTTGTATTTTTACAACAACCCTATAGGCGGCATTGAAATTATCAAGGTCAACGCAAGCAAGACATCCGAAAGAATTCCCGATACCACCTTTGAGATCCGCCGCATGGATGACGCTCTGGTGGATACCATCACCACAGACCGGAACGGCAGGGCCTATCTCTCCCTGGAGGACGGCTCCTATTACGCGCTTGAAGTCGAGGCCAATCCGGACTTCGTATTGGATGATACCCCTCATTACTTCGAGGTCAAAAACGGGGAAGTGACCACCCTGCGAATCAAAAATGAGGCCAATTCCGGTATTTTGATCCATAAGGTGGACACCTCCGGCGAGGGAATCTATGGCGTCAAGTTCCTGCTCTACGACGAAGACCGTAATCCCATTGGGGAATTTACCTCTGATGACGAGGGGTGGGTCTATATCACAGCCGACGACCTGCCGGATGGTGCCAACACCAGTGGCCGGTTTTATCTGCGTGAACTGGAGGCCGCGGAGGGCTACATCTTAGACGAGGAGTATAAGACCGTCTATGTGCGCCCAGGCCGCACGGCGGAAATCGAGTGGGTCAATACGGCGATCACTGGACAGATCCAGATTTGGAAGAAGTCTGCTGACGATAATCCGATCAACGGTTTCCCTGCCGGTACTCCGTTGGAAGGTGCGGTATTTGGAATCTATAACAAGGCCAATGCCCTTGTAGACACCGTTGAGAGCGACAGCCGGGGCCTGGCGGTTTCAAAGCCGCTGCCTTTGGGCCGCTATACCGTGAAAGAGATTTCCAGCCCCCAGTTCTACTCGGTCAGCGATGAAGAGGTGACGGTCTATCTGGAGCATGAAGGCCAAATCGTGCAGGTTGAGTACCTGAATAAGAGCGTTTATACCAATGTGTCTATCAGCAAGAGCGGCTACACACAGGTCGTACCTGGCCAGGAGATCCGCTATACCTTCAAGGATATCGGGAACAACTCCACAGTCCCGCTGGACAGCTTTTATTGGCGTGATACGCTGCCCACAGACGCCGTCCGGTTGGATAAGATCATCACTGGCACATACTCGGCCCGGCTGAACTACAAAGTCGTGTTCCAAACCAATTTGAACGATACGCAGCGCGTACTGGCCGACAACCTGAACACACAAAAGAACTATACGCTGGATGCCTCTCCTGCGGCTCTAGGACTTGCCTCCAATGAGTATGTGACTCAGGTCACCTTCCTGTTCGGGCGTGTCCCGGGCGGCTTCAAACAGGTGGAGACGCCCTATATTTACTGCGATGTCCTGTCCAGTCTATCTCACGAATACCGGTTTGCCAACAAATGCGATGTGGGCGGCATGTGGCAAAACCAGTGGGTGCAGGCGACCGACCGCTGGGTGACTATCATCTACCGCGGCGGTCCTGTCCCCACTCTGCCCAGGACAGGCTATTGATGATATCCGACTTTGATGGGGGCGGCCGATGGGTCGCCCCCACCCCTTTTGAGGTTACAAAAGCATGTTAGATTGGATTTTTGAGGGGATAGCGAACTGGGTGGCCAGCGTGATGACACAGATCATGGATGCTATATCCGGGGTGTTTCTTGACGCGCTTGGCACCGATATGACCGCAATGGAAGAGTACTTCCCGTTTGCCGTCAGTGCTTATACGGTTATCCAATACACAGCGTGGGCAGTGCTTTTTCTGGTGGTGGTATGGCAGTTATTCCGTGCGTTCAGCGGTCCCCTATCCGAAACAGAGGAGCCGCTCGCTCTGCTGGCCCGAGGTGCAATCTTTGCGATCCTGATTGGATATGCAAAGCCCATTTTCAGTCTCGTTCTGGACATTGCACGAGCGCCTTATACAGCGCTCATGGAAGAGACTATGGACCCGGGCGACTTTACATTTGCGGGAATCCAGCAGACTCTTACCAATGGGTTGGCTACCATCGTATCTGTAGCCACGGTGGTAGGACTGATTTTGTTGATCATTTTCATGATCGCTTTGGCATGGAACTACTTTAAACTGCTGTTGGAAACCGTGGAGCGATATGTTCTGGTAGGCGTCCTTTGCTATACATCTCCGCTGGCATATTCGATGGGGGCTTCTAAGGCGACTTCCCGGGTCTTTCAAAGTTGGTGCCGAATGGTTGGCTCCCAACTTCTACTGCTGGTTCTGAATGTGTGGTTCCTACGGGCATTTGACTCGTCCGTTGGCCAATTCATTGCGAATGGTGGTGCTTTGAGCAGTGGTCAAGGCAGCGTCTTCTTGTGGCTTTTCTGCGCACTGGCACTTCTGAAAATCGCCCAGAGATGCGACAGTTATCTGGCGGCTATGGGCCTATCTGTGGCACAGACGGGTAGCAGTATGGGAATAGAGATGCTGATGGCTGCCCGGGCGCTGACTGGTTTCTCCAAAGGCGGCAGCAGCGCTGCCTCCGTGTTTGGAGGCGCGGCGAAGAGCGGGGCCGGGGCTGCCGCCGGTGCGGCTGGCGGTGTCACCACAGGCGGTATTTTGTCCGGCTTTATGAGCCACGTGAAGCCCAACAGTTTTGTGCGTGATGCCGTTGTGGACGGCGGAAAACGCATGGGAGTTGGTGGCGGTGTCGGCTTTGTTGGCCGGGTATTCGGAGGAATGGCAGCCCGAAATGGTGCAACATTGACCCCGGAGTCGGTGTCATCAGTGGCAACACGGATGCCCAACGTATCCGGAACAATTGCAGGGGACATTGCCAATCGTAGCCTCAACAGTTATATGCCGCACCTGACAAGCGGCAAAGCCGCCGGGATGACCTACGCTGATACAGAGATTACTGGCGGCCACATCAGCACCAATGCAGTAGGACCGGATGGGCGGCAGGCCAAGGTGGACTTTTACAACACGGCCCAGCATGATGTGCCCACCACCCCCCACACCGTTGTTACTGCTGCAGATGGGAGCCAATGGTATCAGGTGGCCTCTGGGGAGGGAATGGGTGCGTTCTATGCCACCCCCGCATTCACCGGAAATGTATCCGAGGCGGCGCAGGTGTCTGAAGCGTTCCCAAGCGCACCGGACGGCACTCTGCTGCGGCAGGTTGATGAGAGTACGCTGGAGGCCATTTACCCGGATGGCGGCAATAGTCTCTGGTACAACAGCGCCTATTTCCAGGAGCCGGATGCGCCCCATGAAACAATCCAGGGCGCCGACGGTTTGAGTTGGTATGCGATGACTCCTGCAGCATCTGTGCCGCAATTTGAGCCGGTACCAGATGGTGGAAGCGGAGCGGCGGAGCGGTACAACCAGGCGCTCTTTGGCCAGTTTATGCCTGGTTTTGACCAGCCAGTGGTGTCTGTGGATAGTTCCAGAGCTGGGGATGGTATTCTGGAGGTGCGGCATGAGGACGGAAGTGGTACCGCATTCTATGACCGCGCTGTTTATCAGGCTCCACGCGGCGACTACCATGTGTACGAAGACAGCGGTGGCAGCCAGTGGTATGCCATTCATGGCACTCCTGCCGTGGAGCGTCGGCCCGTCTATGAGGACGGGAAACCGCTCTATGAAAATGACAAACTTCAAACATTTACAGTGGAGACGGTACGCTACAAGTCTACTCCTGCCCGGTACTCCGAGCCGAAAAAGAGACCAGTCACAGAGCGTAAGCCGCCAAACAGAAAAAAACATTGACCATCGGGCGGGCATACCTGGGAACGGGTATGCCTGCCTTCATATTTCGGTACAAGCGAGGTGATCTCTATGTCTGACGACCGACAGTTTGGCGAAGGCCAGGACAACTACCTGCAGGGGATACGCAGTGCGGCAGAGGCGGCTAAACAAGCCGGTTCCGCCGCCGGTTCAGTTGGCACAGCGGCTGGTGAAGCGACGGCCAACGCGGCCGCAGCTACAGTGCAAGCCGGTATGGAGACTGGCAAAGCGGCGTCAGAGATCGCCGTCGGAACGGCTGCTGGCGGGCCGTGGGGCGCCGTACTCTCAGCGGCGTGGTCTCTCCGCCACACGCTCTTTAAGGTCTTGGTGTTTCTCTGCTTGTTCCTGCTGTTCATTATCATTACCGTAGTGTCCCTGCCGTCCATAGTATTCAATAATATCTTCCACACTGACCCGACTACCGTTGATCCAAATGGCCCAACTGAGATGACAGCCATCTTCGATAACCTCTCCGCTACTGTGGCCGATTGTATTCAGGCTGGGTATGATGCCGCCTTGGCGGAGGTAGATGAGATTATAGCCGATGGGGGCTATGACTATGACCTGTCCATGGAGGCATTGGTCAATAATGCCTTAGTATCTATGGACTACGATACCTGCTATATCCTGGCTGCCTACTCTGCCTCCATGGGCCAGCGCGGAACGACTAAGGCAGATCTGCAGAGTAAACTCAACGCCGTCACCGACCAAATGTATACCGTCACTTATGAGGTGAAGAGTACCCAAGTCCCGGTAGAGAATGAAGGGGGCGATGGGGAGACGCAGGAAACGGTGCAGTATGTGGCCTGTACGATCCACCCATTTGACCAGTCGATTATCCTGAAGGCCTTTGACGTGGACGTGGATGCTACATACGATCAGTTCCAGATCTCCTATGGGGATGCGATCCTCAATATGTCTAATGCGCTGAAGATGACTATGTATGGGACCGCCAGCAACGGGAGCGTGCCGCCTATCAGCGACGCGGAACTGAACTTGTTTCTGGCCAGCCTGGACTGCAGCGGGAAACGCAAGGAACTGATGCGCTGTGCCCTCTCACTGGTGGGCCGCGTCCCATATTTCTGGGGCGGGAAGAGCGCGCCAGGTTGGAATGAGGAGTGGAACACCCCCAAACTGGTCACTGCGGCGGGGTCCAGCAGCACAGGAACGATCCGCCCCTATGGACTCGATTGTTCCGGATTCACGGAATGGGTCTATCAGACAGCGTTAGGCGTGACACTGTATGATGGGTCCTGGAACCAGTGGGATGCCACGCATGCCATTTCAGAAGACGAACTGCTGCCCGGCGACCTCGGCTTCATGGCGGTGCCCGGTACAGTCCCAGTCAACCATGTGCTGCTCTACGCGGGAGAGGATGCCGACGGAACCAAACTATGGGTCCACTGTGCCAGCGGCACTGGCGTGGTGCTGAACTCCCCAGACTATGTGACCCAATACCGACGCAGGAATGATATTGATTTAGAAGGAGATCTGCCCTTGGCAGACATCACGGAGGAGATTGGATATGGCGGATGATCGAGAGTTCAGCAATGTCTATACTATCCCGCCAAACTACACTGATTCTGGAAAATTGCTGGGCGGTCTGCTGGAGACACGAAATACAGTAGAGGCATGCATTCTGCTTTTGCTTGTGGGCTATCCGGAATTGATGTGGATGCATCTTCCAGCTACTGCAAAAGTTGTTGTGATGACCGTGACGCTGTTGCCACTGGGCGTCTTCGCCCTGATGGGCATTGGCGGGGACTCTCTGCTCCGGTTTGTCACCAATATGGTTCTGTTTTGGGTACGGCGCCGTCGATTGCATTACAGGAGGATAGGATACCACTATGGCACGACAGTCACACACAGGAAACGCCCGTCGGCACAAAAGCCCAGGCCGTCGGCAAAAAGCAGCCGCCCGTCTAGAGTTCGTACAGGACTACATTCCCCTCAAAGAGATCAGAAACGGGATCGTTGAAACTACAGATGGCCGGTACCTCAAAATCCTGGAAATTGAACCCATCAACTTTTTGCTTCGCTCCAATGAGGAGCAGTGGGGCATTATCTCTACGTTTGCCAGCTGGCTTAAAATTTCGCCCATGCGCCTGCAGTTTAAGTCCGTAACCCGCAAAGCGGATTCTGACAAGTATGTGGCGGGGCTGGAGGCGGACATTGAGAGCGAGGACGTAACGGCCTGCCGGGAATTGGGGCGTGGTACTATCCAGTTCATCCGGGAGGAAGGTAGCCGTGAGGCATTGTCCCGCCGGTTTTTCCTGATTTTTCAATACGAGGCGGTGCGCCGCCAGTCCGATAACGATTATGGTGAGATCTACGCAGCGTTGCAGACGGTGACGCAGAATGCCAAGACCTATTTCGCCCAATGCGGCAACAGTATTGTACAGCCAAAAGATGAAGACGCATTTGTAGCTGAAATCCTGTATATGTACTTCAATCGCCGTTCCTGCGTGGAGGACCCTTTCCAGAGTCGGCTCAACCGCGTGGTGGTGGATGCGATGGCGGCAAAAAGGCGAGTTGTCGGCATCGATCCAGTCCCGAAGATCCGGACATCCAACTTTGTGGCCCCTCGCGGCCTTGACTTGAGTCATGCTGGCTACATTATCATGGATGGGACCTACTATACCTACTTATATATTCGCAAAAACGGATTTCCTCAGCAGGTGCGGGGAGGTTGGATGTCTTCACTCATCAATGCAGGCGAGGGCGTAGATGTGGATCTGCATCTGCACCGCGAGATCCGTGGTAAGACCATTGATCGAGTGGCCCAGCGCATCCGGCTCAACCGCACCAAACTGCGAGAACTGCAGGACACCTCCACTGACTATGAGGAACTGGCTGGCTCTATCCAGGCCGGTTACTACATCAAGCAGGGACTCTCCAGCCGGAATGAGGACCTGTTCTATATGTCGGTGCTCATTACGATATCTGCCCCTACCTACGAAGAACTGCAGTGGCGTAAGCAGCAGATGAGTGACTTGATGAAGTCCATGGACATCCAAGTAGGTGACTGCCTGTTTCAACAGGAGGCGGCACTGCGATCCACCATGCCATTTCTCTACCTCGATCCTGGTCTGGAGCGCAAGTCCAAACGAAATGTGCTTACTTCAGGCGCGGCCTCGACCTATATGTTCACCAGTTTTGAACTGTCTGATGACAATGGCATTCTCTTGGGTCTTAACCGGCATAACAATTCGCTGTGTATTGTCGATCCATTTAATACAAAAGTCAATAAGAATGCCAATTTTACTATCTGCGGGACATCTGGCGCCGGTAAGACCTTTACCATGCAGGTGATGGCGCTCAGGCTTCGGATGCGCGGCGTCCAGTGCTATATTATTGCTCCGCTCAAAGGCCATGAGTTCAAGCGTGCCTGCCACAAAATTGGCGGTACCTATATCAAACTGGCCCCGGGTTCCAGCGCCTGCATCAACGTCATGGAGATTCGTCCTACACTCACACCGGAAATGGAACTGATCGACGAATTGGATTACAACGACATCGACTCCATGCTGGCAAAAAAGATCCAGCAGTTGATGATTTTCTTCTCCCTTCTGATCCCCGATATGAATAATGAAGAGGAGCAGATGCTGGACGAGGCCCTGGTCAAGACCTACGCCAAGTTCGGGATTACCCACGATAACAATTCTATCTATGTTGACCAGAGCAGGGGAGAGATCAAGACTATGCCAATCCTGGGAGATCTCTATGAGATACTCAAGGAAAATCCACTGACTACCCGGCTGGCCACCATAGTCAGCCGCTTTGTTACAGGCAGCGCCCAGAGTTTTAACCGCCAGACCAATGTAAACCTAGACAATAAGTATGTTGTGCTGGACATCTCGGAACTCAAGGGCAAACTGTTGCCGGTAGGTATGATGATTGCGTTGGACTATGTGTGGGACCAGGTGAAGGCAGACCGTACCAGACGCAAAATGGTGTTTATCGACGAGATCTGGAAACTGATTGGTGGCGCGGCCAACAAACAGGCTGCGGAGTTTTGTCTGGAAATATTCAAAATTATTCGAGGCTACGGAGGAGGCGCCCTTGCGGCAACGCAGGACCTCTCCGATTTTTTTGGCTTAGAGGACGGCCGTTATGGCAGAGCAATTCTGAATAATTCCAAGACGAAAATCATCCTCAACTTGGAGCCGGACGAGGCAGAATATGTGAAAGATGTCTTGAAATTAACTCGAACTGAGATCCGCAGTATCACACAGTTTGAGCGCGGTGAGGCGCTGATCTCCAGCAACAGCAACAAAGTGCCGGTCATTATCAAGGCATCCCGGGAGGAGCAGCAGATGATCACTACCGACCGGGCTGAACTGGAGGCTATGCTCAACGAATTAAAGGCGGTAGCCGATATTGCGGAAAGCGGAAGCAATGGTTCTTCTGCGGGTTTGACTGGTGGAATGGAGGGAAAAGATGCCGAAGATTGAACTTTACCCACATAACCAAGCTGCACTCAACCATTTGGAGGAGGCCCTCAAGTATACACGCCGTGCTGCGGTTATCCAGCCTACTGGAACTGGGAAGAGTTTTGTTGCGCTGGCTTTTATAGAACGCCGGCCGAATAACTCGTTTTTGTATCTCGCACCATCTACGCATATCTTCAATCAACTGAAACATCATGCTGGGCATACAGAGGTGCTTCTCCATACAACCATGATGACATATCAGAAACTTTGCCTGCTTCACGAGGACGAACTTGGGAAACTGGAGCCGGACTACATTATCCTTGATGAATTTCACCGCTGTGGGGCGGATGACTGGGGAAGTGCGGTTGACCATCTTCTCGCTTTGTATGTTGAATGCTTCTTAATTGGATTTACAGCTACCCCAGTCCGGTATCTGGATAAGGCCGGCACACGCGATATGTCCGAGGAACTTTTTCACGGAAGTATTGCAAGTTATTATACCCTTCAAGATGCAATCAATGATAAGGTCCTGCCGGTGCCGCACTATGTATTGGGAGATATCCTGATGAACGAAAGGGTCTCTTCTCTGGAAACCGCATTAACGCAGGTTGCCTCTTATGGGAGGGCTCGTACTGCTGGTTATTCATTGTTAGAAAGCCTTAAAAGAAATATGGCAGAAGCGCAAGGAATTGACGAAATATTTAAGTGCCATATGCCCAATAGATTTGCAAAGTTGATCGTATTCTGCCGGAATCTTGAACATATTGCGCAATGTCGGGAAGACATGCACCGTTGGCTGGGACCAGGTAAGAAAATCAGGGAGTATGTTTGCCGTTCAGATGAAAAGGCCGCTGATATTGAACTCAACGCCTTTGCTGGGGATAATGAAAGGAATGCAATACGGTTGCTCTACTGCGTGGATATGCTGAATGAGGGTATCCACATCAAGGATGTGGATGGGGTTGTCATGTTACGCCCTACGATAAGCCCGATTGTCTATTTACAGC
Source organism: Clostridium phoceensis (assembly GCF_001244495.1). Classification (NCBI taxonomy): domain Bacteria; kingdom Bacillati; phylum Bacillota; class Clostridia; order Eubacteriales; family Clostridiaceae; genus Clostridium; species Clostridium phoceensis. The sequence goes on from NZ_LN866274.1 coordinate 1,995,176, forward strand.
AGATTGGACGCTGTCTCGCCTGCAGTTCGGATGGTAGTACATCCCCGGTAATTTTTGATTTGGTCAACAACTATGAGTCTGCACGTGTTGAAGAGTCTGGTCAGCGTGTATTCAATATTGAGTTTTCCCACCATCCCAGCAGTGGGAAAGGGAAGAACACGCCTATACCCTTTTACATGTCTGGGGTCCCCACACAATTCGAAGCCATCCTTGAGAAGTTCGATCATCTATTTACGCGGGCGGGACGATGGGATTTTTGCTACTCCATCCTCCAGGAATTTTACCACGAATACGGCCAATATCCGCATAGCCGCACATGTTACCGAGGCATCAAAATAGGGAGGTGGCTATCGGAACAAATCCTATATATCCAGCACAACAGTCTATCAGCAGCCCGAAAGGAAAGGCTGGAGATGCTACCTGGCTGGTCGACTTTTCTGATTGAACGACAACCAACCAGACGTACATTCGATGACTACTATAAAGAATTGCTCGTTTACTTTGAGAGAGAAGGGCACATTGATATTCCACAATCATACATAAATCCATCGACAGGATGTAAACTGGGCCTTTATCTGACACGTTTACGCAATATTAGAAAAAAGACCGATAGGGGACATTTATCGCAGGACCAGATCAATAGACTGAATGCTCTTGGCATGAAGTGGGTGAAAAGAGAGCACCCATATCGGGACTTCGATTATTATTACCAGCAACTGATAAAGTTTTACCGCCGAGAAGGGCACATCAAAGTTCCCACAAGGTTTATTGATCCTGATACTGGTTGCCATTTGGGCAACTTTATCAATTGTGTAAGGCAGGCAAAGAGGGGAACGGGCCATGATATTGTTCTGACAGACCGGCAAATTGAGATGCTCAATGACTTAGGGATGGTTTGGCAAGTCCAGGCATCTCCATTGCCATTTGATACTTACTATGAGGAGCTGCTCCGATACTATCGGAGGGAGGGGCATATTAGGGTGCCTGGGAACTATATTGTGCCGGAGAATGGATGCAAACTTGGGAAATTCATTCAGCGAATGAGAGCAATTCGTGCGGGCACTGCGTCTAGCGGGTTTATCACCCAGGAACAGATCGCAAAACTGGATGCGATGGGTATGGTTTGGAATGCATCAAATTCAAAAAAGAATTTAGAAGAGAGGAGTTGCAGAAATGGATATTTTCACCTCGTTGACAGCGGAGGAGATCGCACACAGCAAGCGGACTGCGGAGATCAGCAGAATACTAGCTGAACATGCGGATTATGACTCGGCTGAAGTACACGAAGTGTATCAGGCGGCATTGCTTCACGATATTGGGAAAACAATGATCCCGGTGCGCATCCGTTGTAAATCGGGCAGTTTATCAGAAGTAGAACGGTCATCAATGCGGAAACATACGTCAATTGGACATTTTCTGCTGCTACAAACCGGAACGATGCTGGGAACATCTTCTGTTGTGGCCTTGCAGCACCATGAACGGCTGGACGGCAGCGGCTATTTGGGGCTGCAAGATGCTGAAATTCACCCTCATGCAAAAATAGTAGCAGTGGCAGACGTTTTCGATGCCCTGATCTCGCCTCGCCCTTATAAGCGTCCGTGGGATATCCGTCGAGTCAGCGATTACCTAAAATCGTGCGCTGGCGTGAAATTGGATGGTGCCATTGTCAGACTGCTGCTGGACAATCTTCCACAGGTATTGGCCCTATATCGGGACAGTACACGTATAACCTGCAAAATACGTATTTCTCCCATTTATACACATAGAGGAAGGAGGGAAACAAAACTATGCTGTTACAGGAAGAACAGTATATCATCCATTGGCTGACAGAGTATGGGCCGCTGCCTAAAGCGCAAATTGTCCGAATGCTGAAGGACAAACCGCCTAAGACGGCAGAAAAGATTATTCGTGCGCTCAAGAACGAGGTCATGCTCCACGAAATCTCCGGCGGGTACTATCTGGGGGTGGACCCCATGTGCCAGCCGGATCAGCGCATGATCCTTGCCGTATGGGTGTTGCTGCAGTTCATTGACAGGGTGGACCCTATGGCTCACTATCCCGCTACTTATCCGTCCCAGATTTTCTTCCTCAAAGAAGATATTGGATATGAGATTGTTGTCCTCTACGATGGCGAACAGCATCTGACCAGACTGCTTCAGCCTCAGGAGGATCTGCGGTATATCCTTGTCCTGCCACATATCAACATGGCGCAGGAGCTGGTCTTGCCATCTGCGCCTCACCTGTTTGCGACTGTGGATTACAACGGACAGGAGACGCCGGATGTACGGTTCTTTACGGAAAGCGAGGGGGACACCTATGCCGCGGTCTGAGTTTGAGCGGGCGCTTGGAGCAGCGGAGCATCGGGCGGGACGAGCGGCGGTGGAATTAGCCCGTACTCGCCGTTTGCTGGAGCGGGAGGACATGGCCGGTGCGTTCGGGGCGGCATTCGCATTTTCCGCGGAGGTAGAGAAACTCGCGCTTCTTGCGCGTGTCTTGCCAGCCTATACCGGACATCCCAAGGCAGCGGAACTGAAGGAGCAGATGCTGATGGACACGATCCCCGTGGAGATGGGATATGCAAAGCGCGGGTGGTTTCGTTTGCAGATCCCTGCACTGCTGCCGAAGAAGGAGTCCGGCTCCCCCATCTACATCCAGCAGTATCTCTACCCGGCGCTGCGGCGCTATTTTGCTGGAAAGCCGCCGGCTCTCTATCAAAATTGCGTGCTGGCCTACCGCCATGTGTACTGTCGGGAACGTCCGGAGCGTGCCTATCGGGACCACGATAACATTGAGGTCAACATGGTGACAGACATCATCACGCTGTACCTGCTTCCGGATGATGCGCCGCGGCGATGCGCCCACTACTATTGCAGCGCCGCCGGGGCAGAGGATCAGACGGAGGTCTATGTAATCCCAACCAGCCGGTTCCCCACATGGCTGGCGGCAGAACAGGCGAATGATTTGGAGGAGGAAAGACTGTATGAAACGAGCGAAATTTGGGACTAAAAAAGTACGGGATTTGAGGCCCAGTTTCACCCCATTTTTCCACGTAAATCCGAAACGCAGGAAAATACCTGAAAAATCAAGGGTTTCCCAAGGTGACAGGGAGGCGTTTTGCGGCAAAGAGAGGAAAAGCCATGCCTTAAAATCAGACACGACCGGGCAGTCCCAATGATCACACTGCGACCGGGCAGTCATGTTTACCGCCTGCTGCTTTTACTGGCCATTGCTGGGGAATACCCCATGCGCTCTCTGCATCTGTTAGGCAGCAGCCGGACGCTGGAGGACCTTGTCCACCGGCTGGGGCATGTGCAGGACTTCCGCACCTCCACTGGGGCAGACCTTGGCTCCTGTAAAATGATTACCACAAGTGGGAGGGGCGAGCGGCGGACAATCCGGCTGTATAAGAGTGCGCTCCCCCTCCTGCAGACCCTCCATCCGGCAGCCCTCGCACACTATTTAGACATCACTCACAATCATCGTTTTTCTGGGAGTGCGGAACATATCGAGCGCAACCACCGAGTCGCAGAGACGGTGGCGATGTGCTTGGTTGCGGACGTGGAGACACGTCCTTTTCTACTGCCTGTTCTCCAAAGGCGGGCAATTCAGCAGGTTGTACTGGATGGGGCGAGTTTTTACACGGCAAAATCCGTGAAGCGGCTGGACCATGCGGAAATGAACAAGACGATTTTCACACGGCTCACGGGCGCGCTCTTCAGCCCTGGTTACTGTTATGCTGTCTATAACACGCGCAATGCAGTGATGAAGTGGAGCGGTATGGGCGAGTTCAAGACAGCACGGCATTTAGAAGAATTATCCCGTATGAATGCAGGCCCCGCCCGGGCAGACCATGCACTTCTGTTGGGAGAGAATATGGATTTGGCCCTGCAGACCTTGCTGGAGTCGGATAAAAGCGGCCGCATAGAACTGCGTTTTGACCGTATCTATCCACACGTACATTTTATCCCAATGACAGAGCAGGGAATCCGACTGCTGAGGCTCCTAACGCTCCCAGACTGGAAAGAGCGGGTCCTGTCAGTTGTCTTTCCGGAGCAGATGCGTACAGTGGGACCGGGCGTGATGGAGTATGACGCTCAAAACGGGAATACCCTGATTCTCTCCCACTTGGACGGCGACATCGCACGGCTTGTGCGGGTGCGGCAGGCGCTGGAGCACAGCAAGGTCCCATATGAGATCATGTGTTTCCCCTGGCAATGCCCATTCCTGCACGGGTATATCGGCCCTCGGGCACAGCTGCGTGAAATCAGCATGACTGACTTGGAGGCGGCGCTGGGGATCGGACCTCAGGCAGATGAGATCTGACTGGAAGGGGGGACTGCCATGCAGTCGAAGTATATTCGCACAATAGGAATTGTACTCGCCGTCATACTGAGTATGGCGGCGATTTTTTACATAGGTGGGTTGGTCAACCAATTCAACCTCAATTATCAGAAGTGGCTTGCAGAGGGCGGGATCACTGGCAAAGCCACAATGGACGCGATCTGTTTTTCGCCGGTGTGCTGCTGGCGGAGCGCCATGACCGCAAGCGGTCTGAAATGCGTTGCCCTTGTGGCAGTCATCGGCAGTGGTGTATATCTTTTCATCCATTTCCAAGACCGATTTGGCAATGGCGACTATGATCCTCGCAATTTCTCCCGCAGTAAGCGGGGGACCTATGGCACAGCGGGGTGGATGAGCGACAAGGAGATGCGTGCTATCCTGGAGATCAGCAGCCCCGGCCATGCGAAGGGGATTATCTTAGGCAAGACGGAGAAAGGAGCCGTCATTTGTCTGCCGGAGGATACCCGGCTCAATAAGCATATTGCCGTCTTCGGCGCAAGCGGAACAATGAAATCCCGCGGAATCATCCGCCCGGCGCTGTTCCAGAGTATCCGGCGCGGGGAATCCGTGGTGATTTCAGATCCAAAATCCGAAATGTATGCGGACACGGCAGAACTGTTTCGCAAGCACGGCTATCTGGTTCGGGTCTACAATCTGTTACAGCCGGAACTTGGCGACTCCTGGAACTGTATGTTCGACCTGGGCGGGGACACCCTCATGGCACAGGTGCTTACCGATGTCATCATCGCCAACACGAAGGGAGATGGTGAGAGTGATCATTTCTGGGATAATGGCGAGGCAAATCTGCTCAAGAGCCTGATCCTTTATGTGGATATGGACTCTACCCGCAAACCGGAGGAGAAAAACCTGCCGGCCGTCTATCAAATGATCACCCAGAACACAGAAAAAGAACTGACTATGATTTTTGATCGGCTGCCGCTGGACCATCCAGCTAAGGCTCCATACAGCCTGTTCAGTCAAGGCAGTGATGCAGTACGGGCTGGCATTGTGCTTGGCCTTGGAACCAGGCTTCAGGTGTTGCAAAGCGAAGCCGTGCGTCAGATTACCCGTCGCTCGGATATTGATTTGTCACTGCCGGGCAAACAAAAATGCGCATACTTTATCATCTTGGACGACCAGAACTCATCTCTTGAGTTTTTGTCGTCTCTTTTCTTTGTATTTTTGTTCATTAAGTTGGTGCGCTATGCGGACAGTATGCCGGAGCAGCGATGCAAGGTGCCGGTCAATATCATATTGGATGAGATGAACAACATTGGCGTGATCCCTGACTTTGGCCGGCGACTCAGCACAGTACGCTCAAGGGCCCTGCAGATTTTGATGGTCTGCCAGAGCCTGCCTCAGCTTCAGAACCGGTATCCCGATAATCTGTGGGCGGAACTATTAGGCAACGCGGATACGCAGGTTATGTTGGGAGCCACTGATGATGTGTCGGCGCAATACTTCAGTGCCCGCAGCGGAGACATGACAGTGGAAGTCAACTCCACCATGACCACACGACAAAGTATCGCCCTTGCGCAGGTTATTCCTCAATACCGCTACACAGAGGGAATCGGCCGCCGCCGCGTACTGACTCCAGATGAGGTGCTGCGCCTGCCCAACGATGAACTACTCATCATCATCCGCGGACAGAAGGTTCTGCGGGCCAAGAAGTTTGACTTTACGGAACACCCGTATGCCAAAGAATGCGTGAAGGCCCATATCCGGGACTACAAGCCTGCACATCCTGAGGAGAAGCCCGCTCCGGTGATGGTCCACCCACAGGCGGAGGAAACTCCACCACCGGAAAAAAAGAAGATGGCAAAAGGGAAAACGGCAGGTTGCGGAGCGTCTGCAGCAAAACAGGGCGAGAAGCCTGCTGCTCCAGCTCAAACTAGCGCGCCTCCGGCTGCTGCGCCGCCAGAACAACCGTCAAAACCCGCCAAACGGCCCAAGACCCTCTATGAGAGCGCTAGGCCGCCGGCGGATTTTTGAGTAATTGAAGCACGACGAAAAACAAAGGAGGACTCAATACCATGGCAAAAACCAAGAAAGAAATTCAGGAACAGAACTCTGAAGAAAAGCAGGATGGCATTACTGCCGGCCTGACCGATTCGGAATTGTACCCAGATGGGAGCCCGCCTGCGGGCATGATCGATCTGGAACTGGCAAGTGCGACTACATTGGACCCGGATGCCTCCCAGACTGACGAAAATTTGGGCGAAGCTGCGGATGGCCAGGCACCGCATCCCCAGACTGAGAATGATGGGGATGCACCCCAAGATGAATCGCTTCAGCCTGGTGCTGAACCTGGTGAAGGCGACTCTGGTTCCCAGACTGAAACAGAATCCAGTTTGGAACCCGATGACGTTCCCCAGACTGAGCATGATTTTCGAGATGAGTGGCCTCAGCCTGGCGGGCAACCAGGCACCGAACCTGGCGAAGGTGCCTCCGATTCCCAGACCGAGTCTGATTCGGGAGGAGATTGCGATGAGCGGCTTCAGCCTGGTGAAAATGACGATACGCCCCAGACTGACTCGGAATCAGTTCAGGATGCGGAGGCCGGCGCGCCGCCCGCAAGGCGCCGCAGGAGCACCCGCAAGAAGGTATCTGAGGCGGAGCCCAAATCCGATGCTTCTGACGCTGAGGCATCCAATGAGGAGGAAACCAATACAGGGCAGTCCCCAAAACTCCGGATGCCTGGCCGGCGCCGCCAGAGGGTCGTCTCCATTGACGCCGAGCGTACCGTGCAGACAGATACAGACCGGCTGCGCAGCGATCTGCTGGATCTGGTGGAATCCCTTAAAAGTAAGAAGATCCTCACCGGCACAATCCAGGGTGTGGAGCGGCTGGCAGACAACCCGGAGATGTCCTATGCGGTCATCTACCATGGGGACTTCAAAGTGATCATCCCGGTGTTGGAGGCTATTGAGGAGCCGGAGGATTATCGCGGGCAGCCTCGGGGTGATGTACTCCACTATCTGCTCAATAAGAGACTGGGCGCGGAGGTGGACTACATTGTCAAGGGCGTCGATCAGGAAAACAATGTAGTGGCTGCCAGCCGCCTGGAGGCTATGGCACTCAAGCGGCGGGAGTATTATTTCCGTACCGACCGGGACGGCAACTATCAGATTTATGAGGGAATCCGTGCAGAGGCCCGGGTTATCTCCGTTATCCGGGCCGGCATCTTTATTGACCTGTTCGGCGCGGAGTGCTACATCCCGTTGCGGGAACTTTCCTATCAGCGGTGGGTGGATGCCGCGCAGCACTATCAGCCTGGCCAGCGCGTGCTGGTCAAGGTCCTGGAGGTGGACCGCAGCGACCGCAGCCACCCTCGGGTGTCCGCATCGGTAAAGCAGGCGATGGAAAACCCCTACGAAAAGGCCTTGAAGAAATATGTGGTGGGCAACCGCTACGTGGGCACCGTCAGCATGGTGGACCTCAACGGCGTGTTCGTATCCCTGGACGGAGGCGTCGACTGCCTATGTACCTATCCCAAGCGCGGCCGGCCGCCACGGGGCGCCAGGGCGACTGTGCGCATCCTAGGTATCAACCATGAGAACAACCGGATCTGGGGTGTGATCACACATATGTCTACAACTCGATAATGCTTTTGATGTGACAAAAAAAATAAAAATCGAAATTTGTCACATTGATATTATCAACTTTACAATTTAGAAGGGATGTGATAAGATGATGACTGGGAGGTGAGTTCATGGAACTCAGGAACCGTACTCGGTATTTAAAGCAATTGATTTCGTTCCAGGACACAGACCTCATAAAAGTGGTCACCGGTATCCGGCGTTGTGGGAAGTCCAGCCTGCTGGAACTGATGGAAGAGCACCTTAGGGAAAACGGTGTGGCAGCGGAGCAGATCGTCTCTATGAATTTTGAGTCTATGCAGTACGCCGATATGGACAGCAAGGCGCTCTACCAAGCGGTAATGGAGCGGAAACTGGCGGGGAAGAGGCTTTACCTCTTTTTTGATGAGGTTCAAAAGGTCCCCCAATGGCAGAATGCGGTCAACTCCTTTCGGATCGACCTAGACTGCGACATCTATGTAACCGGCTCCAATGCTTTTTTGCTCTCATCCGAGTTGTCCACCTACCTGTCCGGCCGATATGTGGAAGTGAAGATGCTGCCCCTCTCCTTTGCGGAATTCCTTGATTTTCAAGGGTACACAGTGGAGTCATATCAATCTCCCGCAGGCGGCCAACGGAAGCGGGCCATTGACAAACAGGGACAAATGATGGATTTGCGGGAACTGTTTCAGGCATACATCCGCTTCGGCGGGATGCCAGCCATTTCGGAAACCGGGCTTGATCAAAAAAAGGTCCATATGCTGCTGGATGGCATTTACTCTGCTGTGGTAGTGCGGGACATCCTGGAGCGCGGCCGCCGGAAGGAACAGCGGGCCATTACAGACGCACTGCTTTTGCGGAAGATCATCCTCTTTCTGTCCGACAACATTGGGAACAATACCTCGATCCGCTCCATCGGCAACACGCTTGTGACGGAGGGCCTCCTGGAGGAGGGGAACCGTAAGAGCAAGCCAGCCGTGCAGACCATCTCGGCCTATATAGACGCCCTGCTGGAGTCCTATATCTTCTATGAGGTCAAGCGGTTTGACATCAAGGGAAAGGACTATCTGCGGACACTTGGCAAGTATTATATCGTGGATACTGGCCTTCGCAATTACCTGCTGGGCGACCGGGGCGGTGACACCGGCCATCTGCTGGAGAATATCATATATTTGGAACTGTTCCGGCGCGGATACGATGTGGCGATTGGGAAACTGGACGATAAGGAGATCGATTTTATCGCAACCAGCAACGGCCCCAAAAGATATATCCAAGTGACCGAAACCATGAGTGATTCTGAAACACGGAAACGGGAACTGGCGCCTCTGATGGCGGTACAGGACAACTACGAGAAAGTCGTCATTACGATGGATCAGCCGCTGGATACCGACATCAACGGGATTAAGATCGTGAATGCGCTGGATTTCTTGCTGGATGGTGAAACACAGTAGAATTTGGATAGCACTTGGAATCAGGGTGAACGCATGAGGTGCGTTCACCCTGATTCATTTTCTGCGAAGAGGAGATGAACTAAGATGAATAGAACGAGAAAGAAAACGGGACGGGCCTGCCTGTCTCTGTTGGTGATTGTGATGTTGATGTCAGTGTTGTGTCCAGCGGCTTTGGCCGATACCGATGGCACAGAACCACAACTGACACAGCAGCCGGATCAACTGGTTCTGCAGCTTGGAACGCGCTGGGCGGGTGTAGAGTTTGAACTACGCACTGACGCCGGAGTCTTCCCGGCCCCCATTGTTGTAGACAGCAGCGGAGTACTGACTATGGATTTGGGCGGCAGCAAGACCTATACCCTCAGCTGCCTCAATTCCACGGTACCTATCCCAGATCCGCTCACGGGGCAAGGCCAGGCTGTACAGGAGCCGGCCGAGCCATCGCAAGACGCCGTTGCGGATGCGGCGCAGCAGGAAAAAACTGATGCAAACTCAGGCAACGGCATCCCAGTCGGCACGCTGATCCTGTTCCTGACAGGCTTGGCTCTCGCTGGGGCGGGCCTGGCTGCGCTCTACATTGCCAAACGGCGCCAGCAGTCGGTTTGTGATAACTGGGAGGATGGGGACGATGACGAATACTGAGCCCCGAAATGGTCCCAGACTGAGATGGATACTCCCAGACTGAAATGAGTGGAATTTTTGCGAAAATCACTGTGTTTTTTGTAATTTTTATTGACTTTTTGGATGGATTCTGCTATAATTTCAACATAGCAAGATACTGCGTAGAGGCTTTCGATACGCCGGGGCGCCATGGCGTCAGACCTGCTGAAATGGTGCGGGGAATCGTTACGGAGCCGCTGTCCCGCGGCCCCACAACGCGCAGGTCTTGTCAGAAAAGAATGTGGCCGGAAGGCCGCTGAAATACAGTGCAGAGTCAATGGCTGGATGCGACACCACTATTCCAGCGCTTGGCTCTGCATTGTCTTTTTTCAGCGGTCTTCCGGTTTTTTTCGTTTTTCTCGGTTCCGCTCAGGCTGATGCGAGTCTGTCGTATGTCATTACTTCGAGAGGAGGATTTTAGCATGAAGAGAAGATCAAACCGCAGCAAGGACAGTGTACTGCCGGGCAGTGGGCGCCTGCGTTGCCACTGCGGCAGCCCTGCGGTTCTGCGTAGCGCGGAGGGTTTATGCAGGGTACACCAGGAGGGAGCGATGGCCTATGTCTGTTCCAGATATCCGGATTGTGATTCCTTTGTGATGGCGCATGCAAAGACATTGAAGCCGATGGGCAGTTTGGCGGGACCGGAACTGAGGCGGCTACGATATAACGCCCATAAGGAATTCAACCGTCTGTACCAGTCGGGGATCATGAGTAAGCGTGATGCTTATCAGTGGCTGGGCATGATCGTGCAGGCGCCTATGGCCCACGCCCACATTGGGCATCTGGGAGAGTATTACTGTCAGGTGGTCATCCGGGAGAGCAGGAAACTGTATCAGGAACGGATGGAACAGAAGGAGCGGTTAGGAAAGGTATCTGGAGGTGAATGAAATGTTGAAGCCGTTGACGAATGAGCAGCAAATCAAGGTGGAGGAGAATATGGGCTTGGTGGGGAAGGTGATCCAGGACTGTGTGCATACATTGGGCGCGGGCTGCATCTATGACTATGACGACCTGTTCCAGATTGGATGCATTGGCCTATGTAAAGCCGCCCAGACGGACCAGCCAGGGTATAATGTGGCCTTTTCGACCTATGCCTACCGCCTGATCCGCAATGAGATCTATACACAGTTGGAGTACGCAACACGCCGGGGCAGGGAAGTGGCCACCGATCCAGATGAGATGCCGTGTTCGGTACTGGACGATGAGACCACAGAACAGCGGGAGGCAAGCCTCAGTCTCCTTCACTTTTTGAATCGAGCCGAGGCAGACGCCACTGGAGTGACTGCAAAAGGGATGCGGGCCATCCGGCTGCTCGCTGAAGGATACAGCAACCGTGAGATTGGAGAACAGTTTGGCGTACCGGCCAACTATGTTACAGCGTGGGTTGCTAAGGCGAGGAAGGTTCTAAAACAGCAGCGAGACTATGAGTATTCGGGGGCGCTTTCCTGACTTGCACCAAAGGGATGGCACGCTGTTTTAAACTCCGTTCCGGTAGACAAGGGCTGAAGCATGTCCTGCTTTCGGCCGTCTATGCATCAGTTGATGAACGTGCTGCGAGCATAGAGAAACGAGCCCGCGGGAGCAATGCTTCCGCGGGCCCGTTTTTGCTTGTCTGGTACGAATGATTAGCCAGCTGGGGCGTCTGAATTGCCTCCTTCTGTAGGCAGCCACAGAGAACTGTATGGAATTAGAGCCCGACTACTCTTTGCGAAGACGATGCGCTCCTTCTTTGACAACGAGGGCCAGCATACCTGCAGGATCATATAGTCTATGATGACATCTGCTGCTGGGATTCCTCGTTTCATGCTGCAATAGACTATCTGCCGCAGCACTTTTTGTATTTCTTTCCACTCCCACAGGGACAGAGATCGTTACGCCCGACCTTTACTGTTTTGGATGGCAGTTTATTGAGGCGTGGCCGCTCGTACAGCTCGAAGATTTCGTTCGGAGTTCTCCCATTGTTTGACCAGAGCCGTGTGCTGTTCGCCATTTCCGACAGAATATCCAGAACGATTTGCAGGTCTTTCCGGGAAATAAATATCTTGCAGTCACGGAGAATATTCAGATACTCAACAGGGCGTACCTCCAGAAGCATGGCGAAGTGGAGTTCCGACATGACCGCATTCACATCCTCGTGGCTCAATCCCATATCACGCCGGAGGTATTGCTCCATCAGCAGTGTGGCGGCGGTTTCCTCATAGTAGTCGATATCTGCATACTTGAGGAACTCGGACTTCGGGGGAATGTATCGCGGCTTGCTTCCAATCCTGGTCAAAAGGTCCGCAACATCACGGAATTCATTTTCCTCGAAGCCGTGATGGACTAAGTATTCCTCCCATAGCACATAACCGCACATTGAGGAGATGTGCCGGAGCAGGGTGGGGAAAAGTTCCGCCTCCGCGAGTTTCTTACTGTTCTGGCTGTTGAAAATGGTGATCAGGTCATCCTGGCGGATCACGCCATACAGATTAACCGCCGCCATGGCGTAGGAATGGATCAGGTTGTCGCGTTTCTTGCGTGCCAGGAAACTGGCGGTAGCCAATTCCTGGTAGATTGCACGCACATCCTTCGGTACAACGTAAAATTGACGATTCTCATGCTGAAAGGCCTGAAGATATCCCAGGAAGGGTAGAATGCCTTCCATCCCCTGTGCAGCCGTTTTTAGTGGGTAGGCATCGGCTGCCGCGCATTTTTGAAAAAGTATCCACTCTGGTTCTTCTAAGCCGTACAGGACCGCTTCTAACCGCTCGGGCCGCAGTAAGTCGTTGCGGATTACGCCGATCAATTCATTTTTTCGCAATTTAGAGGTACCATTTAAATGGAGATTTGCCGCGAGGCGGCGCAATTGGGGGATAGTTTTCCTCGCCAGACAGTTCTGCAGATCCGTGAATGGTGCGGCCGCCTCCATAACATCATGGCTGAGTCCTTTCTGTGCCAAGTCAATTCCCCCTTTTCAAGCATCATATCATGTTTTTGAGGTCACGGCAACTGCAAACCGGGCTGTGAAGATCGGATAAAGTTGCACTTTTGGTGGCAAATGATAGATCCCACTGTCAAGAGCTTTCCAAGATGCATTGATCTAGTTGGATTTCCTTTTTGAGTGGCAGATGATATACCCGACCATTCAGAAGACCATAGAAGCAGAATGAGTGAACCCACATATAGGCCCGCCAAGGCTATGAGGGGTTATTTGATAAAGAGAGTTAGATTTCTCTTAATTGGTCATCGCCACCAAGTGGATTGCACGGAAGCCCCAAGCATCTGTGCCCTCAACCTCTTTTCGGAGCCGTGGGAGCGGTATCATGTGAAAAGAGAATATCCATCGACTGTGACAGGCGGACTCCTTGACAAAAATATCGTACCGTATGGATATTTTCTACGTGACACAATACTCTTTTTTTCAAGGGACTTGCAGGGCATTAAAATTTGTGGTATCATTAGTTAGTAAATGCTAACTATTGAATGCCAGGGGTAGGAGTGCAGATAAGCAAAAGTATCTGGCAAACTGCGGTTCTGGTATTTTATTTGTACTGAATAGTTAGCAAAAACTAACAAGATGAGAGGGAAACTGTAATGCTCCAATACACCATCGCAGTGGAAGGAATGGCCTGTTCCATGTGCGAAGCTCATGTCAACGACGCAGTCCGCAAGGCATTTCCCATTAAAAAGGTCACTTCGTCCCACAGCAAAGGGCAGACGCAGATCCTGTGTGAGAACAGATTAGATGAGGACGCCCTGCGCAGTGCGATCTCCGCCACAGGCTATCAGGTCCTTTCCATCCAGTCGGCCCCCTATGAGAAGAAGGGCCTCTTCTCCTTCCGAAAGTAAGCGCCATGCTGGATGCACTTTTATCCTGGGACGGCTGGACCGTCACCCAGTTGCCCGCGGAGCAGGCGGCTATCTTCCGACTGGAGGGAGCACCCCCCTCGGAAGAGTTCCCGTTTATCCAGGAGTCGGAGGCTCTGGAGATCCTATTTTGCCGCAAAGGCGGGCTTATTTTGGAATGGGCCGGCCACCGGCGTCTTAGCCTCAGCGCCGATCAGGTATTGTTTCTCCCAGTCCGTACAGAAGCGTATCGGGGCCAGTTTGCTTCGGAGTCATTCTATGGTACCCTTGTTCGGATGGAAGCGAAAGCCGCGTGGTCGGCCCTGCGTGCTATGCACTCCGACTTGGGAGAGTCCATCTCCCGTGCCTGGAATGATCCTTGTATGCTGAAGGCAGCACTCTGGAGCGAAGCTCTGTTTTCTGCCCTGGACTATATGCAGCCGGGACATATCGGAGATTACTATGTCATCAAGGCGCTGGAGGCTTTGTTCCTGCTCCATGCACAGCGAGAGGGGCTGGCCTTACCTCCGCAGTGTGATTACCATACACATAGTCAGATTGAAACCATACGCGAGATTCAGAAATACTTGGTGGGGCACCTGGATGAGCGACTGACGATTCAGATGCTGTCCCAACAGTTTCGAATCTCCGGCACAGCGTTGAAGTCCTGTTTCCGTCAGGTGTATGGAGTCCCGATTCACCAGTATCTCCTGGAACAGCGCATGGCCCAGGCCGCGGAACTCCTCACTACTACGACCCAGAGCGTGCTCCAGATCTCTACAGCAGTAGGATATTCCAGCGTCAGCCAGTTCGGCATCGCGTTCAAGCAGCGCTACCATATGTCTCCCTCCCAATTTCGACGGAATGCAAATAAAAATCCATTTGCAACGGTTTTCGTCCGAAACGGATAGAAAAGTCTAAGATTCGTATGTTATTATGTGTGCTCAAATAAGGTGCCATGTCTGGCGAGGGAGGGACTATCCAATGAAACACCACCGTTTCTGGGCTTGGGGCGCTGTCGTCTGCATGGTCATGGCCATCATTACCGGATACCGGCACCGCTGAATGCGAGGTGAGCAATATGAATATCTATAAGGGAGTAGGTCTGTTCGCCAGCGGCGTGCTGTTCGGCTCTGCTGGCTTCAAGCTGCTGTCCAGCAAGGACGCGAAGAAAGCCTATACACACGCCACTGCCGCGGCTCTGCGGGTAAAGGAGTCCGTGATGGAGACGGTCACCTCTGTCCAGGAAAATGCCGCTGATATCTTGGCCTCCGCCAAGGAAATCAATGAGCAGCGTGCGAAGGCGGAGGAGGCTGCCAGCGTAGAGTGTTCTGAAGCGTAATGCGTAAGAAACGAGGGAGGGGCCGCCGGGAGGCGGTCCCTCTCGTTCTGTGGAGGCAATCATGAAATTTCAAATTAAACACGAATGCCGCGGACGAATCCGCGTTCAGGCCATGCAGCAGCGCATGACGCTGGAACAGGCCGACATGCTGGAGGCATGGCTGCTGACTCTGCCGCAGGTGGAGCGGGCGTCTGTCCATGAGCGGACCCGCTGCGCGGTGATTGAGTATCAGGGAGATCGGCAGGATTTACTGAGGGCCCTCGCCGGTTTCTCTTATCAGAATCATGCGCTGGCGGAATTGGTCCCGCTCCACAGCAGCCGGGCGCTCAATCGTGCCTATGAGGAAAAGCTGGTGGGTATGGTCGCGTTTAAGGCAGTCCGCTCCCTGTTTTTTCCGGCACCGCTGCGGACAGCCTACGCTGTTGTGAAAGCTGTTCCATACCTGTTCCGAGCACTCCGGTGTCTGTTGCGAAGACAGCTCCATGTAGAATTGCTGGACGGGATTTCTATCTGTTTGTCCATGGCGCGGCGGGACTTCGACACAGCCAGTTCTGTGATGTTCCTGCTACGGCTTGGCGAGTTGCTGGAGGAGTGGACCCACAAAAAGTCTGTGGAAAACCTAGCTCGGAGTATGTCTCTGAACATCGACCGGGTCTGGATGAAAACCGAAAACGGAGAGGAACTGCTCCCGCTCCATCAGGTGCAGGCCGGGGATCAGGTAGTTGTCCGCATGGGCGGCATGATCCCACTAGACGGCACCATCGTGGAGGGCGAGGTCATGGTCAATCAGGCGTCCCTCACCGGAGAATCCATTCCTGTCCCCAAACGGCCCGGGAGTAGCGTCTATGCCGGCACGGTGGTGGAGGAGGGCGAATGCGTCCTCACGGTCACCCAGCAGTCCGGCGAGGGCCGCTATGACAAGATCGTAGCCATGATCGAGGAGTCGGAGCAGCTCAAGTCCGCGGCGGAGAATCACGCGGCACATCTGGCCGACCAGTTGGTGCCTTACACGCTGGCAGGGAGCGCACTGGTCTATCTGCTCACCCGCAATGTCACCCGTGCTCTGTCTGTGCTGATGGTGGACTTCTCCTGCGCTTTGAAACTGTCCATGCCTCTGGCGGTTCTCTCCGCCATGAGCGAGGCCAGCCGCTTCCATGTGACCGTGAAGGGCGGAAAGTACCTGGAGGCCGTGGCCCAGGCGGACACCATCGTCTTTGACAAGACTGGCACCTTGACCCACGCCAGCCCCGTGGTGGCCCAGGTGATCCCCTTTGGTGGGAACAAGGAGCCGGAAATGCTCCGTCTGGCCGCGTGCCTGGAGGAACACTTCCCACACTCCATGGCCAACGCCGTGGTCCAGGCCGCCCGGGAGCGGGGGCTTGCCCACGAGGAGATGCACTCCCAGGTGGAGTACCTGGTGGCCCACGGCATCGCCAGCACGGTAGACGGCAGGCGGGTCATCATTGGCAGTGCCCACTTCGTCTTTGAGGATGAGGGCTGCACTGTCCCGCCGGGAGAGCAGGACGCCTTCGACGCCCTGCCTAAGCAGTACAGCCACCTGTATCTGGCGGTCGGCGGCGTACTGGCCGCAGTTATCTGTATCTCTGACCCCTTGCGCGTCGAGGCGGTGGACGCGGTAGCTGCCCTCCACGACCTGGGGGTGGGCAAGATCGTCATGCTCACTGGCGACAGTGAGCGCACTGCGGCAGCCATCGCCGCCCAGGTGAGAGTGGACGAGTA
The DNA here is from genome assembly GCF_001244495.1 of Clostridium phoceensis. Lineage (NCBI taxonomy): Bacteria > Bacillati > Bacillota > Clostridia > Eubacteriales > Clostridiaceae > Clostridium > Clostridium phoceensis. The sequence goes on from NZ_LN866274.1 coordinate 2,012,113, forward strand.
CCGGGCTGAGGTGCTGCCGGAGGACAAGGCCCGTTTTGTGCAGGCCGAGCGCGCACAGGGCCGCACGGTGGTCATGATCGGCGATGGAATCAACGACTCCCCGGCTCTGTCCGCTGCCAATGTGGGCATCGCAATCAGCGATGGCGCCGCCATCGCCCGGGAGATCGCGGACATCACCATCGCGGCAAACGACCTGTTCGAACTGGTGCAGCTGCGGCGGCTGTCCGTGGCCCTGATGAACCGCATCCAGTCTAACTACCGCTTTGTCATCGGCTTCAATGGCGGACTCATCGCCTTGGGAGCCCTGGGCATCCTAGCGCCAGCCACCTCTGCCACGCTCCACAACCTGTCCACTCTGGGCATCAGCCTGCGCAGCATGACCAATCTGTTGCCGCCAGCAAAAGCATGAACACAGCCCCATCTGACCTTGTTCATACGGTCAGACGGGGCTGTGTTTTATGCTGTGATTTGTCATGTCCCCACCTGGGTCTGTCCACAGAGCATTGGATGGGAAAGGGTCACTCCTTCGCAACCACCAGGTACATTTTGAATGGGGTCACGGCCTGGACCGCGTGGGGGATGCCGGCCGGCATGATGACGGCCTCCCCGGCGTTCAGCGTGTGCGGGACACCGTCAATGGTGATCTGAGCGGTGCCCTCCAGGATGGTGGCCATGGCGTCCCCGGGGGCGGCGTGGGTACTGATGGCCTCGCCCGCATCAAAGGCGAACAGCGTCATCCCCACACCAGGCCGCTGGGCCAGGGTCAGGCTGACAACTTTGCCGGGCTCGTACCCGACCTGATCCTTCAGGGGAAAGGGCTGGGCATGTGGCAGGTTTTTGATCAACGGTTCCATACAGATCCTCCTCAGTTTGATTGGATGGTAATTTGCAGCAGTTTGAAGGGGCCGTTCCCGCCAATAGCGTGGGTGGTCTGCGCTGGCACAGCCAGACAATCCCCTGCGCCCAGACGGACCTCGTGCCCCTCCAGGCGCAGAGGCATATCACCCTCCAGCACATAATAGACCGTGTCTCCGAAGTAGCGCTCCTCACTGATACTCTCTCCGTCCCCAAAAGCCAGCAGCGTCATTTGGCAGTGCTCGCTGCGGGAAAGGGCCATGCTCACCACGCGCCCCGGCTGGATGGAGATGAGTTCGCTCAGAGCCGCCGGCTGCTGAACCGGCAGATTGCGGAGAATGTCCATTTCCGAGCCTCCTTCCGTGTCTTAAAAGTTAGTATATCACCTTTTCTTGTGGGCCGCCATTGCCGTGGCAACCAGACTGGTTATAACCAGTGATTCGCCGGATGATCTCTTGGCGCAGCCGGGCCAGCTCAGGGGCGGAGGCGTCCCGCCCCTCCGGGCCGGGGAGGTCAAACCACTGGCAGATTGCAGTGGGGCGCGGAGCGAGCACGGCGATGCGGGTCGCCACAGTGAGCGCTTCGTCGATCTCATGTGTGACAAAAAGCACCCCGGGCCGCTCCCGCTGCCAGATGGATAACAGCATGGACAGCATCTCCATGCGGATTCCGTAGTCCAGCCCCTGAAATGGCTCGTCCATCAGGAAAATCTCACCGCCGAAGTGGAATGCCCGGGCCAGGGCGCACCGGCGGGCCATGCCGCCGGAGAGTTGGCCGGGATAATAGCGTTCAAACCCCTCCAGCCCCACAGCGGTGATGAGGGAGCGCACTTCCTCGGCGGGCGCTTCCTCCCGCACCAGCCGGATGTTTTCCTCCACCGTGCGCCAGGGCAGCAGCCGGGCGCTCTGAAACATATAGCTCAGCCTGCCATCCGCACCCTCCACCGTACCGGCATCCGGCGCCGTCAGGCCGGAAATGATGTTCAGCAGCGTGGTTTTCCCGCAGCCGGAGGGGCCGATCAAGGCGACAATCTCGCCCCGGGACAGGGTGAGGGACAGGTTTAAGAGTACGGGCAGATCCTCAAAGCGCTTGCAGAGCCCGCTCAGTCTCAGCATGGGGCTCCCCCTCTCCTGGACAGAAGCAGGCACACCAGCTTCTGCGTAATAAAGCATCCTGTCACCAGCAGGAATGCCCACGCGATGATCGCGTCGGGCTGGATATTCAGCCTCGCGGTGGTGATGGCGCCGCCGATCCCACTGTTCGTGGTGAGGACCTCTCCCATCACCGCCAGTTTCCACCCGCCGCCCATGACGATTTCCAGTGCGGAGAAGAAATAAGGGCGGATGGAGGGCAGCATCACATGGAGCAGGATCTTCCTGCGGGAAAAGCGATAGAGCCTCGCCATCTCCAAAAGCTCCGGGTCTACGCTCCGCACGCCATGGCTCAGGTTGATCACCACCGTTGGAATGGTGGATGTCGCCACAATGAATACACAGGGCCAGCCATTGAACCCAAACCATACCAGGGCCAGCACGACCCAGCATACCGGAGGTACCGACTGGAGCACATGGATGAACGGCATCCCCACATCTTCCAGTTTGGGGCACAGCCCGAACAACAGTCCCAGCACCGTGCCCACCGCAACCCCGATTCCCAGGCCAAGCGCCAGACGCAGCAGAGTAGTGCCGATGGTGGGCCAGAAATCCGGCTCCCGGAACAGTCCTGCCAGCGTACCCATCACCTGTGGGACAGAAGGGAGCACCAGAGGGGAGAAACAGAGCGAGGCCAGCTGCCAGATACCCAGCAGCAGGCCCACGCCCAGGGCGCGGCGGAGCCAGAGGGCCGCCTTACCCCGCATAGTATAACCCGTCGTCGGGGAGTTTTCCGCCGATCATCGAGGGGTCAAAGTCGTTGAGCAGATTATAGAATGTATCCAGTTCTCCCCGGGCGTCCTGAGCGCTTTTGAAGGTCAGGCCCATATTGGGGATCGCGGCCTCCACCATGGCGGCCTTCATGCCCAGGTGCTCCTCGGCCAGAGCGGCGGCCTCGGCGGGGTGGTCCAGCACCCACTGGACGCTCTCAGCGTAGGCGGCCTGGAATTGCTCTGTCAACTCCGGATTTTCGTCGATGAAACTCTGGGTGGTGCCGAAGCCGGCGTTGGGAATCATGGTGTCGGTGCCGGTGACCCGCTGCCACTCCTCTTCAAAGCTGAGCGCCCGGCGTACTTCACTGTTCTGGTTCATCGCGGATGTGACCTGCGGCTCGATCAGGGTGGCATATTCCGCCTCACCGGAGGCCAGCAGGGCGGCCACCTCTGCGGTGCTGGCGTAGATGATCTCCACATCCTCGCCCACCGTCAGCCCGGCTTCATTCAGGAAATACTGGGTCAGAGCGTCCGGAGGAGAGGACTGGAGGGGGACATAGACGGTCTTGCCGGCCAGATCGGCCCAGGTTTCAAACGCAGGGTCCGTGGTCATGAAATAGGTGACGCCCCAGGTATTCACATTCATCAGGCGCACATCCAGGCCCTTGTTGTAGAGTGTGGAAACCACAGTGAGCGGGAAAGCGTACAGGTCGTGCTCCCCGCCCTGGACCATGGCCAGCAGCTCCTCGGGGGAGTTCCACACATTCAGGTCGATAGTCACATTCTCTCCCAGCAGTCCGGCCTCCATCATGTGCAGGACGGGAAGGGCCGGGGGCGCGGTAGGCACACCCACTGAGATGGTCACCGGCTCGGCGGCCTGCGTGGAACTGGCCGGCGGGGATGTGGGGGATGCGGAGGGATTTTCGGCCGGACCATTTCCGGTGGAGCAGCCAGCCAGGGCAAACAGCAGCATCGCGGATGCTGCCAGGGATGCAAGAGCGCGTTTCATGTGCGACTCTCCTTTCAAGAATTTTTGGTTAGCAGTAACTAACCTGTTGCAGCGATATGATAGCACCCGCAAAAAAGCCTGTCCGTTGCCATGGCAACGGGCAGGCAAAATTTATACGCTGAGAAAGCTCTGATCCAGAATACGCACCTGTTGGCCCTGAAAGGCGAGAATTCCCTCTTTCTGCATACGCCCCAGTTCCCGGGAGAGGGCGCTGCGGTCTACACACAGATAGTCGGCCAGTTCACCCCGCCCCATGTCCAGATGGAGTTCGCCGCCGGGCTTGGCGGGGAGCATCTGGAGATAGAGCTTGATCCGGTTTCGGAGCCGGTTCTGGGCCAAGATCCGCATTTTCTGATTGAGAAAAAGGGCGCCCCGCCCCATTTCACGGAGCAGGTTGGCGGTGACCTGGGCTTTGTGCGGACAGGCGCATTCCTGCTGAAGAAGCAGCGGGTCAAAATCCAGATAGAGCACCTGCACATCAGTCAGCGCGTCGATCTGGATGGGACTGTCCTCCGCCATGGAGCACACCAGAGTCTCCCCAAATACCTGCCCCCGCCCCAGCCGTTCGATGGTGACCAGATTGCCGTCCTCACTATACAGGGAGATCCGCAGCGTCCCATCCATCACAACGCCGGGCCGCTTCTGGCACTCGCCGATCTGGAGGAGGATGGCATCCTTACGAAACGATTTGGGTTCTCCCCGAAGGCAGGCCAGTACATTTTGATATTTCTCTTCCGGGATGCCGTCAAACAGGCGGCACTGACGCATCACCGTAGTAATCGGGTCCATGAGATACCTCCATGTTGCCGTGGCAATCGACAACTGCGCTGTAAACTGCTATGGTTAGTAAATGCTAACCGCATTATAGCGCTTTGTCTGGCAAATGTCAACGAGCGCGGAATGGGAGGATGACGATGAACGGAATCGGATTGGATTGTGGAAACGCCACATTGAAACTCGTCCTGCTTTCTCCAGAGGGAAAGTTCCTTTGGGAAAAAACGGCTTCCCACTATGGAGCGGTGGTTCAGAGCGCCCGCCGTCTGCTGGGGGAGCTTTTAGCCGCGGACCCGGGGGCCTGCGGCTGCCCGGTGGTCATCACCGGAAACGCGGGCGACCGGCTGAAAGCGGGGTGCAATGCCCTGGCCGTGCTGGGGGAGATCCCAGCCATCCACCTCGGCGTTCGGCTGTTGGCCCCGGAAGCCCGCTCCGCCATTGAGATCGGCAGCCAGAGCGCCCGCTTCCTCACCGGCTTGGATCAGAACACCCCGCCCCGGTTTGCGGTAAATGAACACTGCGCCGGAGGTACCGGCTCCTTTTTTGAGGATCAGATGTCCCGGCTGGGACTAAAACTGGAGGATTACTCCCGCCTGGTGGGGCAGGCCCGCTCCATCCCCAGGCTCTCCGGCCGCTGCGCGGTCTTCGCCAAAACGGACATCATCCACCGGCAGCAGGAGGGGGTGCCCACACCGGACATCCTCCTGGGCCTTTGCTACGCCATGGTGCGCAACTACAAGGCGGTGATCGTCCGGGGGCTTCCCGTGGAAAAGCCTGTGGCCCTGTGCGGCGGCATCGGGCATAATCAGGGTGTGATCCAGGCTGTGCGGGAGGTCTTCGGATTGACGGAAGCAGAGCTGATCCTACCGGAGAAATTCCCTTACGCCGGCGCCGTTGGAGCCGCGGAGGCAGCCATGGAGACCGCCACCTGCTCTATGGGGGAACTGCTGGCCAGTTTATGCGGCGGAGCGCTGGAAGGTGGGGACCATCTGTGCCGTCAGCCGGCGCTGCGTGTGCTTCCCGGTACACTTCCGTCTGTCCCCGCGGCCACCGCTACCATCCCGCCGGATGGGTGCGTCCTGGGGATTGATGTGGGCTCCACCAGCACGGATCTGGTGCTCACCGGCCGGGACGGCACGCTGATCGACTACCAGTATCTCCGCACAGCTGGGGACCCGGAGGGGGCGGTGCGCCGGGGCCTGGACGCCATCCATGAACGCTTTGGGCCAGTGTCCTTCCTGGCAGTGGGCGTCACTGGCTCCGGCCGGGAGCGCATCGGCCGTCTTATCGGGGCGGACGCCGTGCGGGATGAGATCACCGCCCAGGCCCGGGCGGCTGTCCACTGGTCGCCGGATGTGGATACAGTCTTTGAGATTGGAGGGCAGGATTCTAAGTACATCTCCCTCCGGGGCGGACAGGTGGCTGACTTCCAGATGAACAAGATCTGTGCCGCCGGGACCGGCTCCTTTGTAGAAGAGCAAGCAGCGCGTATGGGCATCCCATTGGCGGAGTTCGGCCCTCTGGCGCTCAGTGCGCCCGGTGCGGTGGAGTTGGGAGAGCGGTGTACGGTGTTTATCGAGACAGCCATCCAGTCCGCACTTTCCCGGGGCGCCTCCCAGGCGGAGGTGGCGGCTGGCCTGTGCCGGTCCATTGTCCGCAACTACCTCCACAAGGTCGTTGGGGCCAAGCCTGTCGGGAGCCGCGTGGTGCTTCAGGGCGGCGTCGCCTACAATCCCGGGATTGTGGCTGCGTTTCAGCAGGAGCTGGGGGAGCGGCTCACGGTTTCGCCCTGCTTCCCCATCAGCGGCGCCTATGGAGCGGCCCTGCTGGCGCTGGAGTCGGTCCGCGGCCCGTCCTGCTTCCACGGATTTGACACAGCGACCGGGGCGGAACACGCCGCCGGCCCAGGGGTGGCGGAGAACATCGCCTTCTACCAGCGGGCGGGGGCGCTGCTGCTGGAGGGGTATGACCCCATCCGGGTCCCAGGGAAAAAGACGGTGGGCGTCCCCTATGCACTGGTGATCCACAAATTCTTCCCCATGGCAAATGCGTTTTTCCGGAACTTGGGATTCAATGTCCTGCTCTCCCCGCCCACGAATGAGGAGATCATCCGGCTGGCCCAGCAGACTGCCCAGGCGGAAACCTGTTACCCGGTGAAGCTACTCCACGGCCACATGGCATGGCTGGCGGAACAGGGCGTGGACTATATCTTCATGCCCTCTGTTCACACCATGAGGCACGAGTCCTCCCATGTGGAGCACAATTATGGCTGCGTCTATATGCAGACTGCGCCCCGGCTGGCGGCCAATGCCCTGGATCTGGAGCGGCGGGGGATCGCCCTGCTCAACCCGGTGTTTGACCTGGACTTCGGGCAGGAGGCCATGGCCTCCGCCATGCTGGGCGTTGGGAAGCAGCTGGGAATACCAAAGCCGCGCTGCCTGCCCGCCCTGCTGTCCGGGGCCAAGGCGGTGCGGCGGCATACCGCGGCAGTGGAGAAGCAGGGGCGGGAACTGCTGGCATCCCTCAGGCCGGACGATAAGGTGCTGGTGCTCATTACCCGGAACTACGGCCTTTCCGACCCGGTGCTCAACATGGGAATCCCCCGACTGCTGCTGGAGCGTGGGCATAAGGTCATCACCCTGTCCCACCTGCCCGCCCACGACCTGGATCTGTCGGAGGACTACCCCAATCTGTACTGGCCCTTTGGCCAGCACATCCTGTCCGGGGCCAAGCTCGTGGCCCACCATCCAAACCTGTATGCCGTCTACCTGACCAATCACGGCTGCGGCCCGGACACCATGCTCTCCTATCTGTTTCGGAAGGAGATGGGGGACAAGCCCTATCTGCAGATCGAAGTGGACGAGCATTTCTCTCCCGTGGGCGTGATTACACGGATCGAGGCGTTCCTCCAGAGCCTGGAGGGCCGCCCTGCCCAGCCGCTTCCGGCGGGCTTTTCCCTCGCCGCCGTAGTGCGCCGCCCTACTGCGGTGGCTGCCGTGCCGGAGAGAACCGGAGGGCCGTTGCTCGTGCCTGACCTTCCGCCGTTTACCACTTATCTCCGCGCATATTGTGAGGCGGCCTGGAAAACGGAGACGCGCACCCTGCGGCTCGACAGTACCACCCTGCCGCTGGGGAGGGCGGAAACCAGCTCCAAGGAGTATTTACCGTTCCCGGCCCTGCTGGGCGGCGTCCTGACGGCGGCGGAAGCGGAGAGCGGCCCGTTTCAGGTGCTTCTCCCCTCCACCCAGGGCGCGGAGGCAGACGGACAATACCCCTGGGGCGTGGAAACGGTATTGGAACGCCGGGAGCTTTGCCGCGTGAAGGTCATCGCGCCAGAGCTGGAGACGCTTCCAGAGCACTGCCCGGAGCCGGATCAGCTGTTCCGGGCACTCCTCACCGGAGATCTCCTGCTGTGCGCTCCGCCGGAACAGCGGGACGCACTGGCCCCGGCGGGCGTGCCGGGCTGGGCGGAGTTGGAAGCCCTCGCGGCGCACATCGGCGCCATTCCGCCAGAGGGACGGCCGCTGGGGATCGTGGGCGAGCCGTTCACCCTCTTCAACCTTCATGACGGCGTCCCCGATACGCTGGAACAGGAGGGCTGGCGGCTGCTCCGGGCGCCGCTGAGCGAATATCTGTGGCTTCTCTGGCGGGATGCGGGAAGCCAGACTTGCCGGGAGTGGGCGGGCCGCATAGAAGCACTCGGCCGTCTGCTGGGCCCCCGCAGCAGTTTTTCCCCTGAACTGGAGTCTCTGCGCTCCTCCGCAGACCGCCTTCTGCCCGGATTTGCCGGAGCCAATGGCCGGTACCGGCTGGCCAAGGGGGTGGAGCTGGGCGGACGGTGCGCCGGGGTGCTGACCATGGCACCCAGGTATGAAAATACCGCCACGATCCTGGAGATGACCGGTGTGCTGGACAGTGTACCGCACTTCCATCTGGCCATGGATTACGACTGGGATGAGAACGCATGGTCCAGGCTCAAATCTTTCCTCTACTATCTGAGCAAATAGAAAAACCATAACAGAGGTGTCTTGCAGCGACTCTCGGACCAGTCGATATTTAACCTCTCTAAAATCCCATCTATTCGATCAAAGCAACAATACTATAGTGTAAAGAGGGGAGCAACCAATTTCTTAATAGAATTGATGAAGTGAACCATTCCTTGGATTTTCTCTTGCAATGCATCGGGAAAATATATATAATAAACTCACATAGTATCTGCTGCTTACCAAACATGTGGTAGCATAGTTTCAGTGTTGCACAGCGTCCGAAGGCCAGAGAGCCCTTGGACGCTGTTTCTTTTTATAAAGATCAAAAACATAATAACCGGGCCACAGAGCACATGGATCGATTCAAGCCGTATCCATGTGCTTTTTATATATCTTTTCTATCCTAAACAGAAATGAGGTGCGAACAATATGAAATTCAAAACCACAATGGCAGCCCTGGATGGCAACCACATGCCTGATTTCTTGGCACTGGAATTTGAGCACCTGCTATGAGCCCCTCTGGGTTACAGCAGATCATACCATTGTTCCAGCGTCCATTGAAGACGGGAGGAACCGTGCAAATTGAACGCAAAACGATGAAGATCAAAAGGGAGGATATTGATAATATGAGTCACATTTCTGTCATCGCAGCCATCGCATTACCTGAGAACCTTGAAGAGGCCGCTAGGTCTATCTCGGATGAGGTGATCAAGCAAGGAATGGTTATGGAACACTGCCTCTACTATTCGCAAGTACAGAACCAACATCTCGACCTAGAAAATATTGTTATCACGGATCAACATCGCTATGAGGGCTTGGCCGAGGCACTATCCGATCAGATTATGGCCCCATATAGTATGATCCCGAACAAACAAACTCCGAAAGAGTTTGAGGATGAAACAGAGACGGCCATACGCGAATATGAGACGAGAAGGGATGACTTTGTGCGGCTTTTGAACGGCCGGATTGTGCCCATATACGACTATGGATTCTCTAAAGACTATGTCGTGAAAGACGGGCGAATCTGCAAACGGAGATTTGGCCCGCTGCAGCAGGAAAAGCGAACGAAAAAGGCCAAGAAGATGCAGTTGCTTCTCGACTGTCCTTTCAAGAAAGTCTATCCCGCATTCGTGGACTATGTCCTGCAATACGTCGGAAACGAATTCCTTAATTGGCGGAGCGGTTACTTTTACAATCCACAGGGCTACTGGAATTCATTTGTGGTCGGAGGGCGATATCGAGATCAGTTCCTGGTTCCCGTCGATTGCCCATTTGCCGTCACAGGCTCTTATGGTGTTTTTGAGAATCAGCACGATGAGCAGACCTACACACCAGAAGGATATCGTTGGGTAGCCGGAGCAAAAAAGAGGGATATCGCATGGGATGTTCTAAAAAAGTACCGTGAGAAAGTGGCAGTTGAGCAGTTTCATCAATATGGGGCATGGTGCGCGCAGGGAGGAGGCCCAGCGGAATGCCAGCTTGTACAAATGGGCGAGGACCCAATCAAAAAGTGGGGCAGGGGATGCTTCCAAGGGTGTGAAACGCTGGAGCAGTTCGGCTCTGATGTGCATTACCTGTGCCAAATGGAGCCCCATGCCTGCGTAGATGAAAATGGTTGGATCAACTACAGCGATGATTGGTCCGACAGTGAGACCGGAGCTTCAGATGAGGAAAACTGGCGCAAGAAAGTTGATCGCTTCATTGATGCGCTCCCGGATGACGCGCTGTTGTTATCGCTGGACTGCCATGCTTGATACGCCCAATATGGCAGGGCCTGCTGTATAGCGGAAGCAATATCGCACGCTCAACTTGCCAGCTGAAAAGATAGAAACAGACAATCAAATTCAATAGGAGTTGACAAAATATGTATCAGTTTCACTTATCCATTGGGGACTGGAGCGGTGATGGTCATGGCCGATCCGAAGATTTCACTGTAGCGTCTAATGCGCCGGTGGAAATAGTGCGCGAAGCACATTATAAGATCCCAGAAGTTACAGGGATTGATATTGAAGGCATCTGCTCGGAATACGAAGAAGATGAGATTGACCCAGAAACGGTCCAAACTCTAAAAGATATGGGATTTCAGTTTGAAAACAGTTCCGGGATGGGAGAAGGCATTGTCAATGTGCCAGAGATGGCCCGAATGTGGATTTTTCTTTTGCAGAAGGCCGATCCATCATTGGAACTGGAAATAAAAGATGAAGACATTCCCAATTTGCAATTTTGCGGTGCTGATGATAAGGGCCGACACATCGGTAAAGTGGGGTATGGCCTCTTTTTCTGATAAGAATTTTGGCGACTATCAATGTCCGAAAACTCTTGCGGCCAGAAAACAGATATAAGGGAGAACGGTTATGGAAATTATCACTTCTTTCACCGCATTGAATTTGGAGCCTGACAATTTGCCAAAAGAGGCTTCACAGCTCAGACAGGGGGACTTCCAATCCGTCCTCAAGGCGCTTCAGGATGCTTACTGCAATGCGGCTTCTGATCCTGACGCATATTTGTACGAGACGGTTGCGCCAGAAAACATTATTTTTGGATTGTATGAACCAGAGAAAGTTTTGGATCGTTTGGATGCATGGAACCGCGAAATCAGAGTCGAATTTTTGCGGGCGATCAAAAACATGTGTCCCGGTATAGGAGCGGGACATCTTCCACCAGAAGATGAACTGCCAATGGATACCGACATGACATACCAACTTGTGTGCGCAACTCGTGAACTGGATGACATGTGGTATGATTTTGCCGACCATGCGGTATATGTGGAGAATGAGTTTGGGTACCCATTTTTCAGGACAATAGTGGATGAGCATACCGCGGCATGTATCAAGGCAAATCCAGAGGCATATCTGATTGCGCGGGTTACGCCGAAGTGATCCCCTCTTGTAAAACAGTGTTATCGGATATCTGATACAGAAACATGGAGCAGACAACAAGGAAAGGATGGATTCGTTTTGGAGTTCTTACATTATAAAGCGGGAGATTTCCATCCCGAGTGGAGGACAGGCCAGGAGTATGTTCAAGCGGATTACTTGGATCCATGGTGGCAGATCGTGGTGGGGTATCCGGGCATAACGGAGCAGGAAATTTCTGATATTACCCGCGGTCCGCTGCGGCTTGGTTTTGTCAGGATAAACGACAGTTTGTTCTTTCTCCTCAAAGTCGGAAACAATCCCTGGTTTGACACACCTTACGAACCGCGGTTTAAAATGAACCAGTTGGATTACCAGACAAACATCCCGGAGGGGAAAGGTGCGCCTATGCTCATCTGCGCGGTGGATACTGCAAGTGGGGAACTAAAAGAGATGCGGGTAATCTCACTCGGCCACCTACAGTCTGAACATCTGCATCAACACTGTAGAGAGCTGGATCAAAAGCGGCCGATGAACCCCTCCACCTACAATATGATAGTGGATCGGATTTATCAGCAATATCCAAGCAGTGACTTGATGGCAAGGCTGATCCGGGCAGAAGACATCATCATGATACCCTAAGAGCGGAGAAGACGAACATCATCGCAGATACATTGCGTGGATCGAGTATAACGCTAAAAAGGCAGAAAGCAGCCACCGCAGGTATTGCAGAACAATCATAGATTTCTTATAAAGAAAGGTTTTGCTGATATGAAACAAAGTGTTTATTATCAGGGGCTTTGCGGCAAGAAGTGGGGCATTTGGGATGTGCAGCAGAATCAATGGCGGTTTGATATTTGTGAAGACACGCCTATGTTGGCTACAGCACGCTTGTTCCAAAAAATTGGACCCAACGCCCGCAAAGAACGCCGCTATGAACCCCGTCAATTGCCGGAAAAGAAAGTATCTCAGGTCTCATGTGGAGGAGGGAGTACATGACGCAGCGCGAAAAAGATTTATTTTACGAAGTATTGGAACTTCTACGTAAAGAGGTGCGCACCTCCTCCGATTTCAGGAACAGGGATTGGAAAGATGCTGATGACTACATCTTCAGCGCGCTCCATTTAACGCAAGGGGATATTGCTGAGATTTATTCCGGCCGCAGGGGCTTGGTATACGACAAAAGCGCAATCGAGGGCTTTTATCCTGTCTGTCCATCTTACGCAGAATTACTTCGCTTACATGCGGCATATGCCGTAGGGTCCGTGACACTGGAATGCGAACTTTACAAAAGTGCGTTGAATGACATGCCATGCATTCGCGCTTACTCTATTGATGAGGGCTTGGTGCAACTTGTACTGACATCTGCAGACGCGCCACAGCTGGAGGAATTCTTAGGGGAGCATATTACACTGTTTTACCAGCCGGCAAGGAAGTGGAAGGCTGCCGAGATCAGCATCCTCGGTTCAAAGGCAGATGGATATGTGGTACTATATTCTGCAAAGGAAGAATGATAAATTCACTTAGAAAGAGTGATAAATAACAATGGATTATTATTTTAATTTTAAAGAGAAGGCAGCAAAGTACTCAAATGCGATAGGACTGCTGAAGCAGCATAACATTCCGGAAGCGTGGCCACCAAAGATGGAGGATTCATACTCATGGGAAGATGCATGCCTGGATGAAGGGTCTATGCTGGCTCGGGACGATGTCATACATTTTGCGGGCTATTGCTTTTTATCTAACAACTGGTTGCGGCCTCTCGCGTCTTGGATCGGTACCCGTAAGTGCCTGGAAATTATGGGCGGATATGGAGCACTTTCCAAGGGGCTGCAAAATTTCGGTGTGGATATCCGCTGTACAGATGATTTTAGTTGGTCGGAACAACATAAATGGTGGTATGAACACCCTTGGACCAGCGTTGAACAGATCGGTGCAGTTGAAGCCATCCAAAAATATGGGAAAGAGGTCGAGTTGGTTCTCTGCAGCTGGCCATACACTGACGACGCCTGCTACCATTCTCTGATGTCAATGCGAGAGATAAACCCCACGGCCATGATGATTTATATCGGAGAGGGGGCCGGTGGCTGTACAGCAGATGAGAAATTCTTCGAAACCGCTATTGTTGTACCAGATAGCGAATTCCAAAACGCGGTCAGGGAATATAGATCTGCATATTGCATCCATGACCGCCTGGTGCTGATCAAATAGTTTTTATGTTAGCCGTCCATCTACAAAGAAATCAGTTTTCTAGGAGGAAATATGGAAGTCCCTGATTTACGGGACATGGTGGAAGATGAAGTGGCGCACAAAGATTTTGAAGCACAAGTGGTAGACAAGGCAATTCGCTATATCAGGGATAGTGAAAGATGGATACAGTTGCTTGACTTGGTAGTTGAAGAAACAATCAATGCCAGTCTAAAGGCAGAATTGCGTAGAAGTTGGAGGCAGTAATGGAAAAAAGAACGATTTGGGTGAAGCCCAGTTGTTTTACTCCAGAAATTGAGATGATTATTCCCATCCCGGAGGACCGCGATGCGGAGGAATACATTGATGAATTCTTGGACACAATTTTATGTGAAGATCTAAAGTATAACGTCGAGTGGGATTTTTCAGACGGAATCTCATAAAGGCTTCAGTTGCTTGTCACACGTCAAGCGATTGTGCTTTTATCTATGTGATTTCTTCGATTTAATGCATACCACAAAAGAAACAGAAACACCCGCAGATTTAAAAAATCTGCGGGTGTTTTTTGTGCTTCGGCATCACGTGTTATTCCCTAAACAGAGGGAGATCCGAAAAAACATTGTGTAATTTCTCTTCGTCAAAGGGGAGATATTCCGCGATGGTCAGGCCCACCACATCAGACTGGCTGGTGATAGTGTGCAGCATATGGGAGAGTTGCTCCATTGTCATCTGGCCTCCACTGCTGCCATCCCCAGTCAGAGACGGATTGGCAAAATAGGTGGAGTGGAACAGCCAGGGATCCAGTACGTCAATGTCCAGGTGGACCAGGATATGGTCGAAACGCCGCAGGAAGGATTGAATCTCCTCATCTGAAATAAAGTCCTCTGTCTGCACCTTATAGGCGACCCCGCTCTCGTTCAGAAAACGCTCCTGATAATCGTGGAGGCCCTGGAGTCCGACATATAAGATCTCGTCGGCCCGGAACTTGGGGTGCTTCATCAGCGTGGAGAGTTCTTTGTCACCGTGCCCCATTAGGGACCCCAGCACCATAGCGTGAGCATTGGGGTATCCGTCCGCCGGCGTGGAAACATCCGGATGGGCGTCGATCCAGATGATGCCCACATTGCTGTAGCGCCCGTGCAGATAGTCAAAGGGGGCTTGAGACACGATGCAGTTTCCGCCAATGGTGATAATCTTGTCCGGCTGGGCCGCCTCGATCACCTGTGCCGCCCGGCGGATGCCTTCGGTCACTTCCTCCCGGGCGCGGATACCGTCCTTCACCGTCCTCTCTTTTCCATCGGGCGGTGCGATTTCGACCCGCAATAGAGGCTGATTCTCGTTGGCGGGCAGGATATGGGCCAGCAGGTTGGCACCAAAGTAATAGGTATCCAGACCGCCGCTCAAGTGATCTGGATAGAGCAGGCGAATGGTTTTCATGATTTTCATCTCTCCTTATAGTGTAGGGGTGTAAAAATTTGATTATTGTTCAATTAGATTTATGCGGAAAGAAATGACTGTTAGGACGATGGCCTTTTCTGTGCGGCTCAGATACGCGACTGTGAGATTGGTGGCCAATGGGGCCCAGACTGTACGCAATACACCCATACTAATATAAAGACTTTTCAGATCACAGCAGATATAGGTCCTTTCACTCGTGCTGTAGACACGACTTTCTTTCGACTTACTTTCCAGTACCAGTATAGCGCAAATACTCTGGTGATTCCTCAATATAGAGAGAAGAAAATCGTCCGATGGCTCATCCCAAAGAGGAAGAATTGTTTTTGCGTGATGCTTGATATCACATGGATGAAATTTTGCCCCAAAGTGATTAGAAATTTACATCCAGTATTTTTGTATTGCCGCAAAAGATTTTTCGCTAATAACATGTTCAATTTTACAGGCATCTTCTGTAGCGGTCTTTTCATCCACTCCCAACCTCATGAGTAGTTGAGATAGAACAGTGTGACGAGTGTACATTGTTTTGGCAACTTCCATACCCTTCGCTGTCAAAGAGATTCCACCGGTGTCATCCACAGAAACATAGTCATCCCGTTTCAAAATTGACAGAGCGCGGCTGACACTGGGCTTGGAGTATCCCATCTGCTCGCCTACGTCGATTGCACGCACGTGGCTCTTTTTCTGAGAGAGTATATAGATCGTCTCCAGATACATCTGGCCGGATTCATAAATCGACATAGTGACCTCCATTAGTTCAGTTTTTTCAATTATATCATAAATCGTAGCAGTTTTACAATCATTTTGATTTTCGAGATGGATAAGAGTTGCCATTCAAAAGTGAACAATCTGTAAATATGACTCTTGACAAAAACGATGGTTTGCGATATATTATGTAGCCGGTTAGAAAATGCTAACTTATTTCGTGAGTCGCCGCCAGCTTTTGCTGACTGAAATATAAAATGAGAGAATAGGTGAACGAAATGACTTTGAAAGATGCCGTAGAAGAAAAGGAATACATTGTCCGGCAAATTGACACCGATGACGAGGAGTTGAAAACCTTTCTATTTTCTCTTGGGTGTTATGAGGGGGAACCCATTACAGTGGTTTCTCATTTGAAGGACAGTTGTGTCGTTTCCATCAAGGACGGCCGGTATAACATTGATAACCAGTTGGCAGATGCAATTTTGATTTGATGGATCTGATCTGTGCCGCTGATGCCGACAAAGGGGGGATCAGCGGCACGAAATAGGGGTTTACTATACATAACGGTTAGCGAATAGCAACCGATGTGTGTTGTAATATAGAGAACATCAGAAAGAGGAGGAAGATACCCATGCGCATTGCCTTAACAGGCAACCCGAACTCCGGCAAAACCACCATGTACAACGCTCTTACTGGACGGAATGAAAAGGTGGGCAACTGGGCCGGCGTGACGGTGGAAAAGAAAGAACACCCCATCAAGAAGGCCTACTACAGTGGGACAGAAGAACTCATCGCCGTAGATCTGCCCGGTGCTTATTCCATGTCGCCTTTTACGTCAGAGGAGAGCATCACCAGTTCTTATGTGCGGCATGAGCACCCTGACGCCATCATCAACATTGTGGACGCCACAAACCTCAGCCGCAGCCTGTTTTTCACCACGCAACTGTTGGAACTGGGCATTCCTGTTGTGGTCGCCCTGAACAAGAGCGACATCAACGCAAAAAAGCAGACCACCATTGATGTTGCCGCTCTTTCCGCCAAGCTGGGCTGTCCCGTTGTGGAGACGGTATCTATCTCCTCCGAGGGCCTGAAAGCGGTGGTGGATGCGGCAGTCGCCTTGAACGGCAAGGGGCAGAAAGCCCCTTACACCCAGGGCGATATCGACCTGACCGATAAAAAGGTCGTGGAAGAGGCCGACCGCAAGCGTTTTGCCTTTGTCAACCAGATCGTGTCCAAGGTGGAGAAGCGGAAGGTCCTCACCCGTGAGAAGGGCACCGGGGACGCCATTGACAATATCCTCACCAACAAGCTCCTGGGTATTCCCATCTTTGCGGTGGTAATGTTCCTGGTGTTCCAGATCTCTCAGGTCTGGGTCGGCCCCCTGATTGCGGACACGCTGGTAGCGTGGATCGAGACGTTCCAGGGATATGTGACCGAGCTTCTGGCCGACGCCAACCCCCTGCTGACCGCTCTGCTGGCTGATGGTATTATCGGCGGCGTGGGCGCTGTGGTTGGCTTCCTGCCTCTGGTCATGATCATGTACTTCCTCATCGCCCTACTGGAAGACTGCGGCTATATGTCCCGTGTCTCCGTGGTGCTGGACCCCATTTTCAAGAAAGTGGGTCTTTCCGGCAAATCCGTGATCCCCTTTGTCATCGGCACTGGCTGCGCCATCCCCGGTGTCATGGCCAGCCGTACCATCCGCAACGAGCGCGAACGCCGGGCGACCGCCATGTTGACCCCGTTCATGCCGTGCGGCGCCAAGATCCCCGTCATCGCCCTGTTTGCCGGCGCCTTCTTTGACGACGCGGGCTGGGTGAGTTTCCTCATGTATTTCACCGGCATCATCCTTATTTTCCTGGGCGCTCTGCTGGTAAACAAGATCGCCGGCTACAAGAACCGGAAATCCTTCTTCATCATCGAGCTGCCCGAATACAAAGTGCCTTCCCTGGTGTTTGCCTTCAAGGCCATGTGCGCCCGGGGCTGGGCCTACATCGTGAAGGCTGCCACGATCATCCTGCTGTGCAACACCGCCGTGCAGATCATGCAGACCTTCACCTGGAGCTTCCAGGTGGCCGAGACTGCCGACAGCTCCATCCTTGCCTCCATCGCTGGACCCTTTGCGTACCTGCTGGTCCCCATCGTGGGTGTGCTCAGCTGGCAGCTGGCCGCCGCCGCCGTTACCGGCTTTATTGCCAAGGAGAACGTGGTGGGAACCCTGGCTGTCTGCTTCGTGGGGCTGGAGAACCTGATCGATACCGACGCGCTGGAGATGATGGAGGGCGCAGGCGCCGAGGTGGCGGGCGTTATCGCCATCACCAAGGTGGCTGCTCTGGCTTACCTGATGTTCAACCTGTACACGCCGCCCTGCTTTGCCGCTATTGGCGCCATGAACTCTGAAATGAAGAGCGGAAAATGGCTGTGGGCCGGCATTGGTTTGCAGTTGGGCACCGGCTACACGGTGGGCTACCTGGTTTACCAGATCGGCACGCTGATCACCACCGGCACGCTGGGGGCCGGCTTTTTCCCCGGCCTCATCGCGGTAGTCGTTTTTGCGGCGATCCTTATCTACCTGTGCATGAGAACCCAGAAGGATCTCAAGAGTGAGTATGCGTTAAGTGGGGCGAAGTCCTAATGATTGATTTCATTGTAGTTGCAGTTCTTGTGGTCATTGTTGCAGCTGCTGCTTTCTATGTCTACAAAGCGAAAAAGAGCGGTAAAAAGTGCATTGGATGCCCGGACGGCTGCTCCTGTGGTTCCAAGAAAGATAGTTCCCACTGCAGCTGTGGTAAGGGTCACAACTGATATGTGAAAGAGAAGGTTGCGGCTTTTCTGTTGGAAAGCCGCAACCTTTTTCTACACGTATGCTATGATTCCCGTTGCCTTGTAAAACGCTAGGAAGGACGACGCTGCTCTATGGTCTTGAAAGAGACAATGGAAAACTATGTAAAAGCGATTTATAGCTTGTCGCGCTGGGGGGAGGTCCGTCCTTATCAGCTGGCTGATTATTTATCTGTTTCGCGCCCTACCGTATCCACTACTGTCAGGTCACTTGTCGAAGAGGGATTTGTCTGCGTGGACGATAGGAAAGAAATCCACCTGACCAGAAAAGGGTTAAAAATCGCCAAAGAGATGATGGAAAAACACAACGTCCTGTTCAATCTGCTGGTTAGTCTTGGCGTTGATGAAAACATTGCTTCCAGGGATGCCTGCAAGATGGAGCACGCGATCAGTGCCGAAAGTTTTTTGGCTCTGAAATCACTAACTCGCTTCTCGGACTGAATAGCAGCAGACCAATGAAAGGCCTGATAGTCTTCTTATGCATCATTTCTGGTTACTTCTCCATCTCAGTAAAAACGTAGAATTGGTAATGACAAGAAAGGACTCTGCATTGAGAAGTAGTACACTGACGACTGGATTTAACTCTACACTAACAGCAAGAACAATGGACAGAAAGTTCAGTACCATGGAAAAGGTCATATTGCACTCAACGGTGATCATCATCCGTGAAAAGGATTTCGCTATACTGAATTGAAAATCCATCTTTGTATGATATAACAAAAAATTTTATGTTTTTTATATTAAGGAAAAGGGACAAAAGAAATGATACAAAACAATATCGAATATGGTTGACATTTTTTTGTGCTTATAGTAGACTTGTCATAAATTGGTGATGTGGCGTATCTACATGAACCGAGCAAAATGGGTGAAATCAACTGCTAATGGCGTTACTGCGTACAGTTTCGTTGAAGGGCAGTTGGTGTGTTTCCCTTTTTGTCCGGTTCTTTTTTGGCTTTAAGGAGGTGTTTTAATGGGCCAGATTACTTATCGGCCATATGCGCCGCGAGACTTTAAGGCCCTTTCAGATATTATCAATAT
Organism: Clostridium phoceensis; assembly: GCF_001244495.1. Classification (NCBI taxonomy): domain Bacteria; kingdom Bacillati; phylum Bacillota; class Clostridia; order Eubacteriales; family Clostridiaceae; genus Clostridium; species Clostridium phoceensis. The sequence goes on from NZ_LN866274.1 coordinate 2,031,682, forward strand.
CACATGGGGACATGAAAAATCGTACAGTCTTACCACCGCCGTCCGGCTCTCCAACGCTTACCTGCGGCTGTGCCTGACAGAACAAACCTTTGCCCAAGTAGCCTTGTACAATGAAAAACCCATAGGGGTTATTATGGGGAACAGTTTCCGTACCTCTCATAAAACCTTAAAGTATCGGTTACATGCTGGATGGGCTTTATTGATGCTTTCGCTAACAGCGGAGGGGCGCAGAGCGTGGCATTTTTATGAGGAAATCGACCAAATTTATGAAAAGTTGCTATCCAGGCAAACACGAGACTATGAAGGGGAACTAACCTTTCTTGCGATACATCCAGGGTACCGTGGGTTAGGGATCGGCAAGGAACTGTACCGCCGCTTCTCTGGCTATATGAACAGCGAAAACATTCAGCATTTCTATGTGTTCACAGACACCACTTGCAATTATGGTTTTTATGAGGGCCAAAAGATGCTTCTATGTGGAACAGAAGAAGTAACATTGCCGGTCAATGGCAGCCCAGAGCAGTTTCTGTTTTTTATCTACGAAAATTTTACAGGGAGAACTTGATATGAGCACGGAGAATCTCAGGCAGCTACATTTTGAATCCGTCAATGATGAAAACCGAAAGGAGATCGAAAGTCTGTCTCTCTTTTCAGAACAAGTCGGTTTTATTGAGAGTGTAAGCGAGTGCTTACAGGAGGCAGACGAGTTGGATATTTGGCGGCCCGTCGGTATTTATGACGGCGAGATGCTGATTGGGTTTGCCATGTATGGTTATTTCCCGGAACCTGTACCGGGGCAGCTATGGCTGGACCGGCTGCTGATTGATAAAAAATATCAGGGGAGAGGCTATGGCAGGCAGGCGGCTCTTTCCCTGCTTGACAGGCTTCGTTTAGAGTGTCAAAGCGACACCGTGTATCTTAGTGTGTACAAAAACAATCCCCATGCAATCCAGCTTTATCAGCAGATTGGCTTCCACTTTAACGGGGAGCATGACACGAAGGGGGAGCATATTATGGAATACCATTTTCAGAACGTATAAGATAGAAAACGCCTGAAATGGCCTTCTCCTGCTTTCCGACTGTTCGATTGCTTATAATATCTGCATCAATGCCCATATGCGTTCTGTTACATTAGCACTCAAAAGCTCATACCCTTTAGATGTATTTGCAGCGGTCAATGCCAGTCTAACATGTTGTTTTGGAATTGTATAGGGCATCAGTCAATCCAGAACAGCGTCCCACTCATGGTTATCACACAGATGATGGCCGGATTGTCCGTCAGGCATACTGCTGCGGCATTATCTATACCGATTAAAAACACGCAGACACGAAAAGGGGCACCGCTTCGATGCGGTGTCCCTTTTCGTACATTTTGTTTAAGCTCTCGCATATATAGCAGTCAATTCGATTTTAAATGATTTTGAATTCGCCCTATTAACGCGATTACAAATTTTCTCATTTCGAATGTGCAGGGGGCACTGGAAAGTTTAAAATTCTGTCCTTGGCATAGCAAATACAACTCCTATGTAAAGAAAAATAGTGCCCTGCACGTAACTGGTCTTACGTGCAGGGCACCGCTCGTTTGGTTTTATTTTACCATCTCGTTTGATAGATTGCAAGAAGTTAGTGAATCTGATCTGGAGGGTGGCGGTCAGTCCCAGTCGGCATCCCAGTCCAGGATCGCGCCGGTCACAGCGTCGATCTCGAACTCATATTCCATCCAGCCGCTGCGCATCTCGCCCTCGTAAAGTACACGGCCGTCATCCACCTCCAGCTTGAACTCGGTGTAGACTCCCGTGGTACCGGCGGCCTGCTCCACGATCTGCTTCGCTTTCGCCTCGCCGATGTAGTCGCTGGCCTTGCTGGAAACCGTGTACCACTCCACATCAAAGTCAAAGCCCAGGATCGCGCCGCTGGCGGCGTCAATCTTGTAGTCATATTCCTTGTTCCCGGAGAAGAATTCCACGTCGTACACTCTCATGCCGTCGTCATAGTCCAGCTCGACATTGATGAATACCGTGTCCGCCGCGGCCACGCCAGCGTGTTCCAGGGCGATGGACTTGGCCTTCTCCGCGCCAATGTCGGTATTGGCCTGGGCCTGGTAGCCGCCCGCCGCATACCATTCAATATCCTGATCGAAGCTCACGATGTCCCCGGTGGCGGCGTTAATCTCGTAGTCATACTCCTTATTGCCGGAGAAAAACTCCACATCATACACCCGGAGACCGTTCTCATAATCCAGCTTGGCATAGAGGAACACAGTATCCGAGGCGGTCACGCCAGCGTGCTTCAGGGCAATGGACTTGGCTTTTTCGGCCCCGATATCGGCGCTGGACTGGGAAATCGTTCCGGTACCGGTCATATACCACTCAATATCGTAGTCAAAGCCGAGGATAGCGCCGGTGGCGGCGTCGATCTCATAGTCATACTCCTTGTTCCCAATCAGGAACTCCACATCGTACTCCACACGGCCATGGTCGTAGTCCTGCTTGACAAAGATCCAGGACACCTTGGAGGCATCCGCGCCGGCATGACTCAGGGCGATCTCCTTCGCCTTGGCCTCGCCGATATAAGACGCCTGCTGGAGTTGGGGAACCGCCTGATAAGCGGAGGCATTCACTGCCATTGAGGGAACGAGCAGCGTTCCGGTCATGAGCACCATAGCGGTGCAGCCTGCCAGGATCTTGGGAAAGTTCTTTTTCATTGGAAAGTCCTCCTCGTTGTTATTTCAGCAATTTCGGGGGGCTGTTTCTTGCTGTTCATCTATATAACGCACAGACAAAGTGTTTTATTGCATCGTGGGAAAAATTATTTTTGTTTGAAGACCATTCCTATGCAATCCACCTTTACCAACAAGCTGCCTAGAGACGTAACCAATACTGAATGTCCTTTTATATATTTTTGCGCTCGGCTGTGCGTTGAAACAGAAAACCTACTACGGTGAAGATTGGTGTGCCAACCAACGAGGAGGTTAAATATTGCAGAGAAAATCCGTCGTTTAAAGGATTGCCGCCGAGCTTGTCAAAGTGCCGTATCAGGCCCTGCCCAAGTCCGCTGTCAACCAACTGCTGTTGTTGCGCCTGTCAAATTTCTGTGCAATCTCCGACGCCTGCCGGTAGGCCCAGTCAGACAGCTCCTCCGTGCTGTACCTCCCGTCCTCCCGCCAGAGGGGGAATTGGTTCGGAAGACTCATCTTGACCCGCTCCCGCTTTTGTGCCAGAGTCCGGAAGCATACCCACGCCCCTTTGAGAAAGTCATAGACCAGCTTCTGATCCCACATTCCCAGGGCCCATTCCAGTCGGCGGGAAAAGAGGGAAACCGCCCGGTCGGAGTTGGTCATTCCCCAGCAGCGCAGGACAGGGCCTAAAAAGCACAGGTCCGTCCGGTTGCGGTTGCCCTTTTTATAGAGCTTTTCTGCAAGCGAGGCAGCCGTCTCCAAATCGCCGTTGTCCAGGGCAGCGTTGAGATAAGCGGCCCACATCCGCTGGAAGGAGCTTTCGCACGGGTGGATGCGAAAGGTTTCCAGGGGTGTGGCATACCGTCTGGCGTCCTCCAGCCTGCCCAGGCGCACATATGATACAACGGCTTTGGAGTATTCACAGGCCATGCAGTCGCCATAGGAGTCGTCTATCGGGGTCTGCCAGACACGTTCCATGTACTCCAACGCACGGTTCGAATCGGCATACTCCCAGCGGTTGTACATCTGCCAAAGATAAGTGCGCCAGCCCATGCCAAAACGCTTGGTGAGCTTATGATAGTGTTCCAGCGCCTCCTCATATTGGGGCATCGGGATCTGCGGCAGGTCCTGCATCACGTCTACCCCCATCTGGGTGATCATCAGGTATGCCTGCACCATCGCGTCGTTCGTCCGGATCTCAGCAGGCGCGCTCTCAAAGATGGGGCCGAACTCCGCCGCCACGGGAATACACTTGGGCGGATCGTCCTGAAAATACAACTCAGCGGCATACTCGAAGCGAAATCCAAGCTGCCAATAGGTATCCTGGGCGGCGTCCGCCAGCCGGACGGCCTCCTGATACGCCTCTATCCGCACTTTGCCCCGGGGGAGCCGTGTTATCGCCAAAGCCAGCTGATCGCCGTCAAATCCGTTTTCAACCATACTCTGCACCTCCCGTCCTCTCTACTTCTCCGGGGCCTGTATCCTCATGCCGCTCTCTTCCAGCATCTTCGCGGCGGCGTCCCTCAGCTCCTCCTGGAAGAAGCCCATCGCTGTATCAGGCAAGCCCTCCCCATCAAGCCCGCGCTCAAAGCGGTCCTTCCGGTAAAAGCCGATGGAATAGAGGGTGAAATGATGATAGGTTTTCGTCTTGGCCCCGCGGGTGACAGCCGTTTTTCGTTCAGAGCCCAGCCGAATCTCCGCAATGTCGCTCCGCCGGACCAGAACAGCATAGGGAGCGCTCCCCTCCTGGAACACATAATTATGTGTAATGAGCAATCTGGCCGGGGTGCCTTTCACATTCGGCCCCCACATCTCATAGGACATCACCTGCTCCTCATGCTCCAGGGCGTCCAGCATTTCCTGCCCCAACTGCTCCTGTTCCATCTCTCCGATACCGGCCTCCTGGACACACTGCTCAATTTTTCGGATGTACCGCTTGGGGCGGAGGCTGACAAACAAAATGGCGAGATAAAAGGTGCACACCACACCCCCCAAAACCAGGCCCCCGGCCACGCCCGTAAGGAGACCATCTATACCATCCCCCAAAACTGCGAGGCCGCCGAACAGGAGCGCGGACAGCGCCAGCGTCAGCGGCGTGATCTTCAAAAGGCTGTTTTTGCGCGTCCGGCGGCAATAGGACCCAATCCACTCCGCCTCTGTACTCAACCATTTCTGATACATAGATTCCATGGTTCTTTCCCTCCTTCTTTGCAAGAGGGGGATCAAATTGAGCCCCCTGTATCTTCTGTCCCGGCGACGCGCTCCAGCAGGGCCAGCAACGCCTGATTCATTGTGTGCAGTTCCCTGCCCTGGAGGGGGTGCCCCCCGGCCAGCAGAGCCTGAACATAGAGGATCTTGACCGTCTGCTCCAGAAGAGGGCGGTCCTGAACGCCCATCAGCCGGCGGACCAGGGCGCTGTTGGCGTTCAGGTAGAGGTTGCTGAGAGGCGTTTCCTCAATCCCCGCCAGCATGGAGGCCAGCGCGTCCGAGAAAATGCCGGAGGTGTGCTCCTGGGCGGACTGGATCTGGCGCAGAAACTGGACCTGGTCGCTCATGGCGTACAGGGCAGGCAGATCCGCGGGGAGGAAGCGGCAGAGCTGAGCCTGGCAATCGTGGGTGCGCAGGGCGTTGTCAGCCGCCTGGAGCAATAGGGAGGCCCGCCGCAGCTCGGCGGGGGAAACATCCTCCAATACCTCTGCCATATGGTCCTCGCTTAGTGGGCGGATGGGGAGGCCGAACCGCTCGGCCAGCGCCTCGACCAGCTCCTGGTCGCTGACATAGCCGGTACAGACCAGTAATCTCCCCTGGGCAAGGAAGAGGGAGCGGAGCTGTTTGAACCTCGGCACAGAATTGACCCAGAACGCCTCCCCGGACTGCTTCAGCGCCGCGCCCGTCATGGTCCCCTCGCTGGTTTCAAAGGGCAGGTAGTCGATGAAAATGCGGAACAGCTCCTCGTCCCAGACCGCCATAGCCTTGATTGCCTGTACATGGACCCGCACGAGATTCCGCAGGCGCTCGGCGTCCACCTGGGAGAGCCGGGACAGATAGTCGCGGATCGCCTGGGCAAATTCTCTCCGCGCCTGCTCCAGCTCCCCGTCCTCATAGAAATCCTCCCGGGAGGCGGTGGGGCGCAGGCCGCGGGTGTTGAGGAAGCACCGGAGAAAGAAGGCCCAGGGCGGCAGGAGGGTATCACCCCGCTCGGTGAGGAGCATCTGCTTGAGATAGATGCGGTGTCCGCTTTTCACAGACGGATCGGTCGGGTAAGACAGCACATAGGCCACGCCGCTGATATGGGGCATCTGGATGGGGATGGCGTCTAAAAATTCCTCGTGGAACAGCCACTCTCCAAAGGCCAGGAGCTGGCCGTGGCTGATGCCGGCAAAGTCGGCGGGGATGCGGTTGAGCCGCTCCGGGTCGCCGTCCAGATAGACAGGCACCGGCAGGGCCAGGCCGTAATAGCGCACCAATTCCCCGACCTTCTCCGGCTGGAAGTAATGCACCATGCCGGTCTTGGCTGTAAGGATCACCGCCGTCCCCACGGGGCAGTCCTCCAGCGGCTCCAGGGTGTAGGTGCCGTCAGGCCGCCCGGTCCAGATGTGAGCGGGGCCTCCGGCGGCGGGCCGGGTGTGGACCACGATGGAGTCCGATACCATGAAGCAGGAGAGCAAGCCGATGCCGAACCGGCCGATGTAGTCCTCGGGGATCTTGCCGTTGACCAGCTCCGTCTTGGAGGACTGACCGATGACCGCCAGGAAACGGTGGATGCCCTCCTCGCTCAGGCCCGCACCGTTGTCCCGGAAGATCAGCCGGTGGCCTGGGTCCACCTGGATGGTCAGCTTGCCGCCGTTCCAGCCCGGCTGTTCCTTCTGGCGCAGGGTGACGGCGTCCACGCCGTTTTGCAGCAGCTCCCGCAAAAACACGTCCGGACTTTTATAGAGGTGGTTGGACAGCACATCCAGCATCCCGCCCAGGTTCACTTGAAAATGGTAAATATCGCCCATAGTCTATCTTCCTCGCTGAACTGATTTGATTAGTATATTGGTGAATTTATTTGATTACGGGAATAGACAAATTCTCTTGATACGCAGATTCTTTTCTGAGGTCTCCAAAGTCCAGGCTCTTGATTACCGCGAGACTTCGCTGACGGTGAGCTTCCTGGTCGCTCAGCGCAGGGACAGCCTCTTCCGTGAGCCCCAACCTATTTCCGAAAGACCATACACGCCGTTCTGCTTGTAAGGATGTAGAGCCTTCATACGGAAAGAATGAGATTGAAATCGCACGGTAGGTTTCTCCGTACTGCTTTTGCCAACTCAGGCCAAACCCACCGTATGCCCCGTTCTGATCCAAATAAAAGGAAAGCTGAACAAACCGCACGGACTGTCCGTCCAGTACCGCTTCATCGTATTCCGCAGTGAGTAGATATTGATTGCCGGAGGCCATCGGAATGTACTTATAAGTCAATTCCGCATCGTCCCGTCCCAGCATCTGTTGTGCAAACGCCCACTGCTGCAACGCATACTCCTCCATATTAAATTCATCCCATGACATATCGCGGTAAGTCAAATTTTTATCTTTATCGCAATACAGCCACCCTTCATACCAGAGGTATTCTGCATCATACCCCTGGTAAGACACGACATTGTACTCGTCTGTTTTATAGATTTGGTACTCCCTAAAATCATCATCCAATGCTCCACTGACAGAGACTGTGTAGCCTCCCATATTCTCGAATTCTGCCTGTGCCATGCTTTCTGAAACAGTTTCATACGCAGACGCCGCTTCTGCGGCCGAAAAGGTTTCTTCTCCAAAAGCTCCTTGCCCTGGCATTGAAACACAGCCGGCAAGGCAAAAAACTGCGCCCATAATCAATATCAATTTACGCTTTTTAGCAACCATACTTCGTCCTCGCATTTAAAACCCTTTTGGGCACAGGCGGCCCATTCTGTTGCAAAGTTGGCAGCCCCCATACTCAGGGCTGAGCCGTTGTCCCGGAAGATCAGTGGTAAGTATCACCCACAATCCATCTTCCTCACCGAATTGATTTGGTCATGTTGACGCTATTATAGCACAGGGAATCCCTGGATGGAAGAACTCCGGCATCAAGAAACCCGCTGCACTTTGATGTGCAACGGGTTTTTAAACTGTATATACTTTAACCTGACGATCAGAGTGCGGGTCCCTCAGCCACGTTCTATCTTCCAGATATGGAACGTTTGGCCTCATTTGACGGAATCAACTCCAAGGTCATGTCCTCAAACTGCTTTTCGTGGAAAATTATCCGCCATTCCACATCCTCCACCGGAGCGAAGCGCAAGGAAGAACAGGCCGCCCGGAGCTTTCCCTGTTTCTCTCCAGCCAAAGTGGATGCCGGGCCATCCACACCGCCGATAAACCCGATCACCACTGCGGACGAGGAAACCTTCGGCTGATCCGGGGCGCAGGGGGCTTGCCTTGGCCGATCTCCGTCGTCGCAGTCTGCAAGGCTCATGACGCCATCCGGAAGTTCCGGCGCAACAGTATAGCTCATGGCGACATAGTACTCCGGGTACTCCGTCCCTGCCTCCACTATACTGCTCATGTCCGCCGTCCGCGCCACATATTCCTGTACCGTCAATATGTACTCCTGGCCGCAGTAGGGAAATGTAAAGGTGTCTCCGGGGCGGGAAACCATGAAATGCGGGCCTGGAATCGAGACGTTTTCCTGGATCATGGACACCGCAAGCGTGCGGAGTTTCGACGGCCGCTTCGTTGCCCAGGGGTAACTGTAGCGCCAGATCATCCACCCGAAGTTCGTGTCCAATCCATAGTGCTCCAGAACCAGTTTGCTTTCATAATCGACGGCTTCCGGAGGCAGGCAGGGGTTATAGCCGGTTCCACATCCGCAACGCTGGCTTAGTTTCCTTCCGTTCAACCACAATACAGAGTCAAAGTCCATCTGCATCGGATCATCCAGCTCCAACCGCATCCGTTCATCCTCTGAAGACTCCCGGGATGCCTCATTTTCAAAGCTCAGGTCCCATTTCTCCATAAATACCAGGATGTCGGACGGCTCAACCCTCATGCAGAAATCAACCACAAGTCCCTTTCCGCAGATATAAGCAGAGGGGATCAGCCAGTGATGGCCGGCCCATTCAAATTCTGTTTGGACAACCAGTTCTTTTCCAGGACGGGTTCTATTACAGCACTCCCAAAAGCTGCCTTCAAAATAGACGTTCCACTCCGGTGTCTGCTGCGGAGCGTCCGGGTTCATATCCAGATCGTAGAACTCCTCTGTATATTTGATTTGACTGTAATCGAAGGAATCTTGCAGCTCCCGGAGATACTGCCAGGGATTTTCCATGGGGCTGAGCCCCATCTGCTCCGTGATTTGCGCCAGCACCGCCCTCTGTTCTTTCGTGGCCGGATTTTCACGCAGGAATGTCTCGAACTGCTCCCGATCCCACTGCCACGCCTGCTCCAGAGCCGCGCTGTCTTCGCAGGCCAGGAGCAGCCGCAGGAAATCCAAGAAATCTGACGCCAGAGGGTGCACATAATGAGGAGCCGGATTCATGGGACTGACCGCGAAAACCATTTCGCCAAATCCCTGGACAAAGCAGTAATGGATGCCGTCCACTCCGGCCCCGCCTATGATTCTGGCCCCCCTGGGCGTACAGAAATAGGCAATGTCATCCGCCCATTTCTCAATCCCCAGCGGCGCAAGGTCAATTCCTTTCTTCAAAAAAGCTCGATATGTGTGCCGCAACGATATCCCCCCTTTTGTTTAGAAATAGTCGGATATATAGGGCGGCTGCTGTTCAATCGCGTCCTCCAGCATATCAATCGTCTCCCCGCCGGCGTGGATTCTCCCGATTTTGGCGAGGTAGTCCGGGCGCTTATAGCCCATCAGCATGGTCGTCATGGTCTGGATGCTGATGCTGTCGGCGCACGGCTCGGAGATCTTTACAGCCGTCCCCCTGCCGTCCTTTGATATCTTCAGCAGGAACGAGCCTTGGTTGCACTCCATGATCGGGTCCGTCATGGAGAAGCGCCACTCCCGCTCCGTACCGTCCGCCTTGAAGGGATAGTCCGCGACGAACGCGGGGAAATCCACAATCCTCGCCATATAGTAGGGGGAGATGGACTCCTTGATGCTGGCGTCCTCCAGCAGGAAGGCCAGCGGCTCGTCTGTATAGGTGCTGCCCTCCACCCGGTCGATCATGGAGAAGTGGGCGGAAACAAAGTTCCACAGCCCCGTGCGGGCCTCCTCATGGTTGAAGATCATGTCCTTGATATAGAAGACTTCATTTTCGATCCAGTAGATGATATACCCGTCCGGCTCCTCATTCTCGTTATAGTAGATTGCCGCCATGATATCGTCCCGGTCCCAGAGCCAGTATTCGTTCCAGGCCAGCTCATCCCGGAGGATGGCTCCGTGGGTATGCTCGGCAAAGCGGGCGTAGGTCTCCTTCAGTTCCTCGCCGTCCGCCTTCACCCGGCGCACGCTGCCGGCGACCTGGTGGTTTTTCGGAAGCTGATAGTCCTTGATCTCATACGAAATCTTGTCCGAAATCAGTTCCCAGCCCTTTCGCCGGTAATAGGGGATCGAATAGGGGTAGAGATAGCAGATATACTGCTTTTTCTCCCTCATGTTTTTCAGGGCCTGCTCCAGCAGCTTGTGCATCAGGCCCATATTGGAGTATTCCGGGTAGGTCCCCACTCCCGTCAGGCCGCCCATGGAATAAGTCTTCCCAAAAACCTTGACGCGCATCGGATAGACCGCCACCTGGGAAACCAGGGTGTCGCCGTCAAACCAGCCGATCACGTCCGCTTTCTGCATGGTTGGAAATTTCGCCCGGATGATCTCCTTCTCCTGCCAGCCCACGGAACTGAGTTCCTGATCCGTCACCTGGAATACATAGCGCAGCAGGGCGTTATATTGTTCCAGATATTCATTGCCTACCGGCCGCATTTTCAAATCTTTTTTATTCATCAAGAATCACCAAATTCTCCGTTTCATACAAAATATATCCATCGTTATAGTATAGGGGAAGTTCAAATAAAAGGCAAGCCGCCCCGCGGCCCAACACAATCCCAGTTGTCTCAAAGCAGGATTACGCCCCAACAAGACAGCGCCGCCAGAAATCCGGAAGCGGCCGCCTTGTTGGGGCTGTCCACAGTCGCTATTCTCATTGAGCCAAAGGGACCGGACCCTCTGCCACAATCAGCAGGCCGCATCATTGCCTTTCCGCCGGGATAGGCGCTTCAGGATGGCCGCTTCGATCTGATCCCCATATTTCATCCCCAGAAGAAACAGGACTAACCCCGCTACACCGATCAAAACCATCGCCCACGGAGAGACATGAAAGGCGGCGCCGCCCAGGGCGCTGGCAAAGAGCAGTCCCCAGGGGCGGGCAAGCAGGACGATCACCGCAAAGCGGCGGAATGAGAGCGAGGACAGGCCGGCCAGGATGCACAGAAGATCGTCTGGAAAAAAAGGGGAAAAGGAACGCCAGAGTGAGGAACACCGGAGCCTTGGTCTGGAGGATCTGCTGATATTTTTCAGACAGCCTCCGGCTGACAAAACGCCCGGCAAAGTCCCGGCCCAGCACCCGGGCCAACCAGAACAACAGCAGAGAACCGGCGACTACTGCGGCGAAGGTGAGGAAAAAGGAAGGCCATGTTCCAAAGAGAACACCGCCCGCGGCAGCGGTAATATTGCTGGGGATCGGAGCCAGCACGACAGAGAGAAATTGGAGCAGGAAAAAACACAGGTGGGAGTATGGCGCAAAGTCGTCAATGTAGGCCCGCAGGGATTCCTGAGAGGACGCCGCCTGGAAAAAGCCGGTGGAGTATAGGAACCATCCACCTCCGACAATCAGAAGCCCCGCTGCGGTCAGGAACAGGATGCGCTGTCTGGATTTCGTAAAAGACACCTCTTTATCGTTGAGCCGTGGGAATTATTTTATCATACGCAAAGGGGAGAAACGACAGAAACTGTCTTAACATTTTATGAACGAATCGTAAATAAACATGGTCAGGGTCCCGGATTTCCCCTTTGCCGCAAAGGTGTGGACGCGCTCCCCGCGGCGCTCCATGCCCCGGCGCTCATAAAACGGGTAATTGCAGGTGGTGTCTGTGAACAGGAAGAAATTGCGGATCCTCTGGGTCCTCATGTAATCCTGCGCGGCATCAAACAGCTTCTTCCCCAGGCCGATGCCCCGGTATCTGGAATTAACTGCAAAGAACGCGATCTCCCCCTGGTACTCGGTCTGGGTGTCCTGGAGGAGCTGCCGGTCGATTTCTTCCACGCCGGAAAAGAACCTGGTGACCATACGCCCCTCTTTGGACAGGAACAGCGACGCCACGGAGAGGAGCATCCGCAGTCTGAGGCGGAACGGGCATCTCTTCTCCCTGCGGTCTTTGACCATGATGATCCCTACCGGGACTTCATCCATCAGCGCGACCTGGGTAAAGGTCTGGTTGGTGAGGCAGCTGTCCAGATAGGCCCGCGCCAGCTTCTGCGCCGTCTTGGGGGAGGCAAACTTGTCATACTGCCATGTCTCCCGGATGATCTCGATCAAAGCCGGGCGGTCTGATGTCTGGTATTCTCTCAATACGATCTGTCCATCCATTTTGTTTTCTCCGTTTCTTCTTTCCAAAATTGTCTGCGGGATCTCCTGATACCGCTTCAACACATAGTCCCGCTTTTTCGTGAACCACCGGTATTCTGTAATCAAGGCTCCGACCACGAACAGCGCGCCCGCGATCAAAAGGCTGTGCTGGAAGCCCGCCCATTTCAGGACGCAATAACTGACGCCGGACGAGAACAGCGCGGCGGCCAGATAAATACCAATCGCATACTGCTCCACCTTTTTCGGCGGCAGGGTGAGAAAGAAATCGTCCCACCTTTCGGTATTGCCCCCGAACTGCTTCCCTTTCAGCCAAAAGAGCAGGAAAACCAGGCCCAGGCCGCTCCACAGGCACAGAAGCCATTTTCCCGCGATTACGGCCGGCAGAATCACCAGCTTCAAAATACTCCCCCCTGGAATCAATAGCAGTAGCGCCGCCAGTATTTCACGGCGGACAAATCGCGGGTTCCAATCAGGTTCGAGACGAACAGCCCGTCTACCATCGTATAGAAGGACATGAATACGCTCATGGCGATGGTGGGTGATATATGCTCTAAGTGACTTCTTAATCATGATTTTGTCATGGTTAGTGAAGCAATTACTTAGAGCATTTTTGTATCAGGAGGTACAGCCATGAGAAATGAAAAAATTACCCCACTGTACGAGCGCCTGAGCCGGGACGATGAGTTACAGGGCGAGAGCAATTCCATATCCAACCAAAAGCAGATGTTAGAGGATTTTGCCCGCCGGAATGGGCTGCCCAACCCTACGCACTTTACCGATGATGGTATCTCAGGCACCCGTTTTGACCGCCCCGGATTTTTGGCGATGATGGAGGAAGTGGAGGCAGGGCGTGTAGAGGCAATCGTCATCAAGGACATGAGCCGGTTAGGGCGTGACTATCTGAAAGTCGGCCAGGTCATGGAGATTTTGCGGCAGCGCGGCGTACGGTTAATTGCCATCAACGATGGCGTGGACAGTCTGAAAGGCGACGATGATTTTACGCCCTTCCGCAATATCATGAATGAGTTTTACGCCCGCGACACCAGCCGGAAAATCCGATCTGTGTTTAAGTCAAAAGGCATGAGCGGTAAGCACCTGACAGGCACCGTGATTTACGGCTACTTGTGGGATGAAAAGCGGGAACATTGGCTGGTAGATGAGGAAGCCACCGAAGTGGTACGCCGTATCTTTTCCCTCACGCTGGAGGGATATGGGCCTTATCAGATCGCTTGCAAGTTGTCCGCAGACCGGATTGAAATTCCTGTCGTACACCTTGCCCGATTCAACGAAGGTGTGAACCGTTCAAAGCCGGTCAAAGACCCCTATGGATGGGGATCATCTACCATCGTGAACATTTTGAAAAAACGAGAGTATTTAGGGCATACCATCAATTTCAAGACCCGCAAGCACTTTAAGGACAAGAAAAGCCACTATGTTTCTGAGGATGAATGGACGATCTTTGAGAATACCCATGAAGCCATTATCGACCAGCAGACCTTTGATTTGGCGCAGAAAATCCGCAGCAATGTACGGCGTTATCCAAACGGCTGGGGCGAAGCGGCTCCCCTCACAGGTTTGCTCTATTGTGCCGATTGTGGCGGCAAGATGTATGTCCACCGCATCAACAATGGCAGGCGGATTTCTCAATATACCTGTTCCAATTATACCAAAGTTCCGTGTGGGACACTATGCCCTACACAACACCGTATCAATGAGAGTGCTGTTCTGACATTGGTTTCTGACACGCTCCGGGCTATCGCTGAATATTCCAGAAATGACCGGACGGAATTTATTCACACCGTTCAGGAAACGCAGGTTGCTCAACAGAGTGCCGATATATCGAAAAAGCGCAGGCGTCTGGCTGCTGCTCAAAAGAGAACCGGAGAACTGGAAAAACTGATTTGCAAAATCTATGAGGACAATGCCCTCGGCAAGCTGTCGGATGCACGATATAGGGCGCTTGATGCACAGTATGCCAAAGAGCAGGACGCACTTGAGATTGAAATTGCGGAGCTGGAAAAGGCTGTTACCGGCTATGAGCAGAGCCAGAAATCCGCAGAGAAATTTATAGCCCTGATTGATAAGTATGAGAATTTTGACACGCTGACAAACACCATGCTCAACGAGTTTGTAGAGAAAATCCTTGTCCACGAACGCGCCCGAAAAGGCAGCCAGGACACCACGCAGGAAATTGAAATCTACTTCAATTTTTTAGGACGCTATATCCCACCATCCTTACAGCCGGTTCCTTTAACCCCGGAGGAACAGGAAGAACTGCAGAAAAAAGAAGAACGCAAGGACAGGCTTCATCAGAATTATTTGAAGCGGAAAGCCAGCGGCGCACAGAAACAGTATGAGGACAAAATCAAGGCGAAGAAAAAAGCGGAAATGGACGCTAAGAAAGCCCTGATCCGGGCTGAGGATATGAAAAAAGGCGTTTTTTCTACTGTCGGACAGCTGCCGAAAGAAGAACCACGCAAAGGCAGCATAGCAGCCAGCGCAGCAGTCTAATCATCACGAAGCAAAGGAGAATGAATATGAGTAAGTTGACTTACATTCGTTGTGGAGATTATGATATACCCAACCTAAAACTTTCTGAACAGCCGGAAACTTCTATCGGCAAGTACGGCAGAATGCGAAAATCCTACCTAAAGGAACATCGCCCCATTCTCTACAACCATCTGCTGATGAGCGAGAAGCTGTATCCACACCTGTTAGAGATTGAGCGGACAGCACAGGGGCGTGTGGAAACCATGTTGCCTCACATGATGGAAGTTGCGGGTGTCACGGAGGAACTGAAAGCCTGTGACCCTATGCGCTGGATGGGGCTGATGAACACGCTGAAAGCGCAGGCAGAAGAAATCATATTAGCAGAATTGATTAACGACTGATTCCCTAACAATAAATTACAATATAATCAAAAAGACGAAGTTAGTGTAAATAGACTGACTTCATCTTTTTTGATTCCTATATTCTTCTGGGGATTTTCCATAAACTTTACGGAAAGTGGCCGCAAATTTACTTGCATTGGCATAGCCCAAATGCTCTGCAATATTGCCGATTGTCAAATTCGGTTTTGACATCAATAAAAGCGCATACCGCATTTTTGCCTGTCGGATATAAGCCCCAATAGGAACACCATACATGGCTTTGAATGATTCTCGAAGTTTGGTCTGCCCCATTGCTGCTATTTTGCAAAGCTGCGAGAGTTCTGGTGGGTTTAAAATATTCTGTTCAATAGCCAGACGTACAGATTCCAGCGCCTTTTTCTCTTGTTTGGAAAGAGACTGGTGTTTAGATGCTATCTCCTGTCGCTGTTTATGAAAGTTGCCTGCCACAATAGAAAGCAGTTCACCTACTTTGCTTTCGTAGTAAAGACGGGAGGTTTCGCCAGCAATCAGTTTATCCCGTATCTGCAAAAACAGGGTTCCAATTTCCGGGGTATTATAATCAAAAGCTTTCCAATCATAAACCTCTGCATAGTCAAAATCGTCCGGGGTAAAACGGTCTTGCAGATTTTTCTCTATGTAATCTTCAAACAGCAAAACTGACGCATAGCTGATTGGTATATTGGGTTGATATAATACTCGCCCCTGTGACGGCTTATTTAGATAAAGGTGGATTCCCTCTGTGATAGGTTGGGCTTTCCGCCCATTCTGGATCAGGGTAACACCGCCGGATTCCAAATAATAAATTTTCACCAGCTTTTGATTGATCTCATATTTGCGTTCCATTGAGGCGTATGGTATCCAGCTTCCGGTTGACAGGAATAATCCATCTGTCGGTTGAACCTGATAGATATTTCCATAGCCTTGTCTGTTTTGCGGCTGCAAGGTGCAGATTCCATTATGATTATCCTGTCGAAAATGATAATCATGCAGATAAAAAGAAGCATCCCCTAATTCGTGCGCGGCCTGTGTAGAATCGGTCTGCATCCTGCTCACCCCCGTTTCTTATGTAGTCGGAATAATCCGCAGTATCTTTTTTTATGCTCCAAAATGTCGCAAAGGCTGTCAGCAAAACCACAAAAAGCACTGATATATCCGGTTGTTTTTCCACTTTTAACTCCTGTTTTGACCTTTTTTGCCGGATTTGACACCCAAAAAATCACTGAGTAG
Source organism: Clostridium phoceensis (assembly GCF_001244495.1). Lineage (NCBI taxonomy): Bacteria > Bacillati > Bacillota > Clostridia > Eubacteriales > Clostridiaceae > Clostridium > Clostridium phoceensis. Next base: position 2,048,088 of record NZ_LN866274.1, read on the forward strand.
AATGACATTACTGGCTGGTTAGCTGACTCTAATCACAGCAATTCTATCACGATTTTGTGCGTAGGTCAATGAGGCTTCTGCCAGCAAATAATAAATAGGAGGACGTTGAAAATGTCTAATTCACAACAAATGAAAAAAGGGCTGTCTGTGCGTGATTTGATTACCACCGGCATCCTTGCTGCTTTGTACATGGTATGCGCCATGATTGGCGAGGCTATCTTTGGGTTCTTCCCTGTACTGACTTTCCTTTGCCCGCTGTCTATTGCGCTGCTGTGCGGCCCGGTTTATATGCTGATACTGGCGAAGGTGCCGAAGCATGGCCCAATCATTGTCACCGGTATTTTGGTAGGAGGTGTACTGTTCGTACTCGGTATGTACTGGTCTATGTGTTTGGCATATTGTATTCTCGGCGTTGTGGCCGATCTGCTGGCCGGTTCCGGGAACTTTAGAAACAAAGGGCGTAACCTGTTGTCCTACATGATTTTTGTTCTCAGCCCAGTTTTCTCCTACGGTATGCTTTGGTTTGACCGCGACGCCTATGTGCAATATTTGGTAGAAAAGGGAACAGAACAGACCTATATGGACACAATGGTTTCAACCGCGCAAAACTGGATGCTCCCGGCAATGATTATCGGCGTGTTGATCTGTGCTGCTATCAGCGGTCTTGTAGGCCAGAAACTATTGAAAAAGCATTTTGAAAAGGCCGGAGTAGTGTAATGGAGATGCAACTGCAAACAAAAGACACACTTGCCACATTACATTTAGACCCTCGCACAAAACTATATCTGTTGATCGTCGGAAATGTTGCGTTGTTCCTTGCGCCCTCTTTACTCTATGAGATTGCGCTGGTTGTATGCGTTGTGATTCTCGGCATCCTTGTAGGAGCAAAGCGGTTTACGGTAAGAATGGCTGCTGTCTATGCGGGAATGGTTGTTCTGCATATCATTGGAACAAATTATTTGACAGGGACTTTGCAGATTGCGATTGTAACATTTACCGTATTTATCCGTAAAATCTTTCCTTGTGCCATGCTCGGAGGTATTTTAGTCAGCACGACAAGGGTAAATGAATTTATGGCGGCCATGAACCGTATTCATATGCCAAAAGCAATGGTTATTCCTCTGACGGTCATGCTCCGCTATTTTCCTATGGTGCATGAGGATTGGGGCTATATCAGCGACGCCATGCGGATGCGCGATGTAGCTCCAACCGTCAAAAGTCTGCTGACCCATCCGGCCCGAACAGTGGAATGTATCTATGTTCCGATGATGATGTCAGCACTGAAAGTGGCGGATGAATTGTCGGCGGCGGCTGTTACAAGGGGGCTGGAAAATCCGAAGCCCCGAACCTGCTTGCAGGAAATCCACTTTAGTGTTGCGGATGCCGTATGCTTTATCCTGTTCACTTTGTTTATGTCAGTGTCAATCTGGCTGAAATTGAAAGGGGGTGCAGGCTAATGATCCGTTTTGACAAGGTTTCTTTTACCTATCAGGAATCATTACAAAATGGCGGACTGCGCGATGTTGATTTGACAATCAACAAAGGCGAGTGTGTGCTGTTGTGTGGGCGAAGCGGCTGTGGGAAAACCACATTGACCCGTCTTGTGAATGGCCTGATTCCATACTTTTATCCGGGAGAAGTCACCGGAACAACCTATGTTGACGGTAAAAATATACAGGATTATCCCATATATGAAGTGTCCGAGTATGTGGGGTCTGTATTCCAAAATCCACGCTCTCAATTTTTTAATGTAGATACAGACAGTGAAATCTCCTTTGGAATGGAAAATCTGACTTATCCAAGGGAAAAAATGAAAGAACGCATTTCAAAGACAGTTGCGGATTTAGATATAGCACATCTGACGGGGAGAAGCATATTTGAATTGTCTGGCGGTGAAAAACAAAAGGTGGCGTTTGCGTCCATCTATGCTATGTCTCCGAGTATTTACTTGTTAGATGAACCATCGTCCAATCTGGATATGGATGCTATTGAGGATTTGCGGCGTACACTTGAACTCCTAAAGAAACAAGGCAAGACCATTCTAATTGCAGAACATAGGATTTATTATCTGAGGGAATTAGTTGACCGCATTGCGTATATGGAAAACGGGGCTATATCTGCTGTGTTTTCTCCAAGCCAGTTTCTTTCTATTCCTGAAGAACAGCGGCATAGTATGGGACTTCGCGCTTTAGATTTGTCAAAGGTACAGCCAAGGGCCTTTGCTGAAAATTCTCAAAAGCCGATTTTGGAAGTCAGGAACTTATCCTTGTTCTATAAGAAAAAACTGGTTCTGGACGATTTGAATTTGAGTGCGGCACCGGGAGAAATCATAGGAATTATCGGCCATAACGGAGCCGGGAAATCTACATTTTCCAGAACACTATGCGGCCTGCACACAAACTGTACGGGACAAATTCTTTGGGATGGTAAAGAACTGAACGCAAAGAGCCGGTTAAAACGCTCCTATATGGTGATGCAGGACGTAAGCTATCAGTTATTTGCCGATACATTGGAAAAGGAATGTGTATTTGGAATTAAACATCCTGATCTGGATGCAGCAAAACAGGCAATGGAACGGCTGGGTATTTATGAGTACCGTACTCATCATCCCAATACACTTTCCGGGGGGCAGAAGCAGCGTGCAGCCGTGGCGGTCAGTATGGTATGCCGTAAGGATGTTTTAATTTTTGATGAACCAACTAGCGGACTTGATTATGACAGCATGATTCAGGTTGCGGGGTTATTTCAAACGCTTTCCAAAATGGGAAAGGTAATTTTTGTTGTAACCCATGATTACGAATTTTTAGCGGCAGCCTGTACAAGAGTGATTCATTTAGATAACGGAAAACAGCAGGAAGATTACCCACTTTCCCCCGACAATCTGCATCGACTACATGATTTTTTCTTGCGGTCAGAAAGGAGGCAGAACCTTGAGGAGAATGGAAAATGACCTCCTGTTCTTCCATGAGCTGATTGGTAACTGTTCCGTTGAAAAGGATTCAAAGATATATACAATTTCTCCCAAATTTGGGAAAGGCACCATGCAGAGCTTTGAAGTGATGCCTGGTGCTGAAATTGTTTATAGCAATGTTCATATCACAACTCCAATTCAAAAAAATATCCAATGTATAGATCGTTTTATTGAAGTCACCTATTGCTTTCATGGGCGAGTGAATATGCTGTTCAGCGACCAGCCGGAGATGATTATGAGCGACCATTATATTTCTGTTTTCAATGGTGCAAGCCACCTGAAAAGCTGTGATTTTGGAGAAGAACCTTTTGTTGGTGTTTCAGTGGTGGCTTATCTGCCGCAGATCATAAACAGCCTGAATATCATGCTGGGGACAATCGCGTTTGACGAGGACATGGATTTTCAAGGACTTTTTACAGCGGGCGGATGCTTTATAGCACCCGCAACAAAAAGTGTGGAGCATATTTTTACCGAACTGCTCTTGCTGCCGGAACAGTACCGCAATTACCTTATGCGTATTAAAGTCATGGAACTATTGCTATACCTGGTTGGCAAAATGGAGTATCGGACAGATTTTGGAATTTCACTATTCCGCAAGGAGGAGATGAATTGTAATGAGTGATGTAAAAGCCCTGTTTGGACTAATTGATAAGAGAAATAAGCGCCGCCTGATTGGTGCGGTGATCTGTTGCGTCCTGTCTGTTTTGTGCGGCATCCTGCCCTATTTAGGCGTTTGGGGTATTGTGACCTGTTTCCTGGATGAACGGACAGAGAACCTTTTTCAATATGTGTGCCTGATTGCCGCAGCAATCATTTTGAAACATCTGCTGTTTGGAACCGGCACAAAAATCTCTCACAAGGTAGCCTACCAGACATTGGGGGAAACCCGTAAAAAGCTGTTCCGTAAAATTGCCCGCTTACCAATGGGCTATGTGAAAACAACGGCATCCGGGCAGGTCAAAACGATCATTATGGACAATATGGAACAGTTGGAGACATTTTACGCCCATAACATTCCAGAGATTATTTCCGGCCTCGCTGTACCGCTGTGTATGGAAATCCTGCTGGTGATATTGGACATCAGGGTAGCCGGTATCATGCTGATTCCGGTCGTTCTGTTTATTCTTGTCGGTATTCTTATGATTATCGTTCAGATGAAAAAAATGGACGAATTTAATCAGGCGTTTGCCGATGTCAGCGTTAAGACGGTGGAATATGTCAACGGTATGAAAGAACTGAAGATATTTGCTGCCGACGAATCCACTTATGGCCGCCTGTCAGAAAGCATCCGCACTTACAGCACCGTTGTAACAGAGTGGTTCCAAAGCTGCTTGAAATATGTTGCTTTCAATCATACCGACTTAAACAGCAACCTTGTGTTCCTGTTTCCGCTTGCCGGTTTGATGTACCTCTCCGGCAGCGTGACAGCGGCCAGCTATATTATGTATCTGTTTATGGGGCTTGCCATGCTGATTCCGTTGGAAACTGTTTCTAATAACTTTGATTATATCGGCATGAACGCCTCTGTTGCAAAAAAGATAGACGAAATTCTGAAGCTGGATGAAATGGCGGATACGACCTCAAAGGCAGAACTTGCCGACCACACGATTGCGTTTGAACACGTTACATTTTCCTATGGGGAAGAACAGCCGGTATTAAAAGATGTCTCATTTACTGTTCCTGACGGAAAAGTAACGGCGCTCGCCGGTGTTTCCGGCAGCGGCAAAAGTACAGCGGCCAGCCTGATCTGCCGGTTTTGGGATATAACCGAGGGACAGATTTGTATGGGCGGCGTACCGCTGAACCAGATTCCGCTATCCGATCTGATGTCCCAGATTTCCTTTGTGACCCAGAATACGTTCCTGTTCAAAAAGAGCATCCGGGATAACATTATGATGGGAAACCCAGAGGCCACGGAGGAAGAAATGATGCAGGCAGCCAAGGATGCCGTATGTCACGACTTTATTATGCGGCTTCCAAAGGGCTATGACACAGTGATAGACAAGGAAACCAAGTTGAGCGGCGGTGAAAAACAGAGAATCACATTGGCAAGGGCGATTCTGAAAAATGCGCCGGTCGTGATTCTTGACGAGGCAACGGCTTACATTGATGCCGACAATGAAGATTTACTGCAAAAGGCGCTAGCTAAATTATCAGAGGGAAAAACCGTACTTGTAATAGCGCACCGTCTTTCCAGTATCAAGGAAGCTGATTCGATTGTGGTTCTGGAACAGGGCAAAGTGATTGACTGCGGCACACATGATGAATTGATAAACCGTTGCTCCCCGTATCAGGATATGTGGGCGGCCTTTGAACAATCCGATCAATGGAAAATGGGAGGTGTAAACGCATGATTGCTATGATAAGGAAATTCTTAGACCTTGCAGGCGAGCGCAAAAAGCAGCTTTATCTTGCGTGGCTGTTTCAGGCGTTGACCTCAATTTGTGAGGGCGCGATATATTTCATGCTGTTCCTTGCGATAAAAGATATTTTGGGCGGCTCGTTTACAAAGGAAAAACTGATGCAGTATAGCCTTATGTTTCTGGTCTATACTGTCCTGCATTTTGTTTTTTATTACTTTACGATTGCAAAACAGCGCCCGGTATCTTATGCCATGATGCGGGATGAACGTCTTTCGATTGCGGCGAAAATCAAACAGTTTCCGCTCTACTACTTTACAAAAGACAAGATCAGCCAGCTTACATCTTTGTTTACAACTGATTTAAGTTTCGTGGAAATGAATATCATGGAGATTATTGCCGGTTTCGTTTCCAGCATGATCATGACGGTTGTATTTGCTCTGATGCTGCTTAGTGTGGACTGGCGTATGGCGCTTCTTCTGTTTGCGGGGATCATCCCCGGCTATATCCTCTACCAGCAGTTTCAAAAGAGCATGGTTCAACTGGGAGAGCAGAAGAAAAATACGCAGGTGGCAATGATTGATTCCACGCTGGAATATGTACAGGGCATGGAAACGATCAAGGCATACCGGCTGGAGCAATCCGGTAAGCTCGTGGAGAAGCAGGTGAACGGATATTGCACGGCTTCTGACCGTTATGAAGCGACGCTGACGAATTGGAGCATGGGTTATAAAATCTGCCTGAATCTGGGCCTGTTTTTGAGTTTGGGTGTTGGCATTGCAATGGTTCGTTCTGGTTCATTAGCCCCGGCAACCTATTTGTTTTTTGCAATCATGGGTATTATTTTTTACCGTCCGCTGGAAGCTCTGATGGGTTCCTTTGCCATGATGAATCTTGCAAACGCATCGTTGGATAATATAGCAGAAATCAACAACCTGCCGACCGAAAATGAAAAACAGGGAACTACACAGTTTGCAGATACACAAGCCGATGTACGGTTTGAAAATGTATCGTTTAGCTATGATGGAAAGCGTGACGCAGTTAGTCATGTAAGTTTTTCAGCTAAACCCGGAACGATCACTGCATTGGTGGGTCCTTCTGGAAGCGGCAAATCCACTCTCCTTAATTTAATTCCGGGATTCGTGACGCCGAAAAACGGGCGGATTCTGTTGAATTGGAAAGATGCGGCAACATTAAAGCATAGTGATCTGGTGCGTCATGTGAGTGTCGTTTTTCAGGAAGTATATCTTTTTCAGGATACCATGATGAATAATATCCGAATGGGAAACCAGAGCGCAACGGACGAGCAGGTGGTAGAGGCGGCAAAAAAGGCTCACTGTCACGAATTTATAGAAAAGCTCCCACAGGGCTATCAAACGGTTATCAGCGAGGGCGGCGCAAGCCTTTCCGGTGGAGAGCGTCAGCGCGTCGCTATTGCGAGGGCAATTTTGAAAGATTCCCCGATCATTCTTTTAGATGAGGCGCTGTCCAGTCTGGATGCCGAAAATGCCGTAGCAATACAGAAGGGCATAGAAGAAATGATTAAGGGCAAGACGGTGTTCCTTGTATCACACACTTTGTCCTATATCCAAAATTCAGATCAGATACTTGTCCTATCTGACGGCATATTGCAAGGCTGTGGGAAACATGAAGAACTGTTGCAGACCGTGCCGCTTTATCAAACTATGTGGGAAAAAGAGAAATCTATTAAAAACTGGAAGCTGGCATAATGAGCAGCAAGAACAAACTTCATGCGTCCGGGGAGGACTACCTGGAAACCATCCTTGTTCTCCAAAAGAAACGCGGTATGGTACGCTCCGTAGATGTGGCCCGGCACATGGAGGTGTCAAAGCCCAGCGTGTGCCATGCAGTGGCTATCTTGCGGGACGGCGGCTTTCTCACTATGGACGAAGATCACTTTCTCCATCTGACCGATGTGGGCCGCGAGGTAGCCGAAAAAATCTACGAGCGTCACTGCTTCTTTACCGAGCAGCTTATCGCCGCAGGCGTTGACCCCAGGACTGCGGAGGCTGACGCCTGCCGGATTGAACACATCATCAGCGATGAGAGCTTTTCACGGCTGAAAGAGGCAGCCGAACAGGAACAAACCTAAACCAAATAAGACAAGCGATCCTGCCCCGCAAGACGGGGAAAGAAAAAAACCGTTGCAGGGCAGGCAGCTTCGTGCGCCCATAATGGATTTTCCGGGTACTGCGGCGGTTTTGAGTAACATCAAGGCCGCCGTTCCTTATGCCCTCAACAAAGGAGTGACGACTACACGCTGACACGGCGGCTTTTGGAGGGAACCGCCATGAAGCACATTGACCGCCGACAAATTCAGACGATATTTCACTACCGTCAAAAAAAGCCCAGTCAACGAACAGGCCCCGTCTGGTAGCCGGTGCGAAAATTGTCATTCTGTAAGTGAATATTGGAGTTTTTGCGCTCGAATAGCTTTTTGCTGTCCGGGCGCTTTTTTGTCCCTATGGAGCCGGAACATCGGGCCAGCATGGCCCGAACCCTGGCCCCGGTGCCGCTCCCCGCCGCCCCATTCAGATTTACTAAAAAAATCTGAATGGAGGAAAGGCAGATGGAAGTTACCATCAATTATAACGGACAAGCTGTGGCCGTGGAGGTTACGCTGGAAGTCTATGAATTTCTTGACCGGGCCGATCATAAAACGGAGAACCTCTTCCATGAACAGCGGCGGCATTGGGATGGCCGGGAGTTTGACGAGTACATCATTACCACCGAGGGTGTAGGGGTCTACGGCGAAACGCCGGAGGAACACCTTTGCCGCATGGAAACGCTGCATGAGCTGATGGCTGTTCTGGACACCTGTACCGAGGCCCAGCGCCGCCGGTTCCTGCTCTATGCGCTTGACGGGCTGAGCCTTGCAGAGATCGGTGTGCTGTGCGGCTGCTCCAAAGTGGCTGTTTATCAAAGTGTGGAGGCGGTCAGAAAAAAATTTATAAATTTCTCTGAGAACAGGCTTAACGAATGACCTGTTTTCGGGCTACCAAGTGAAAGGGATTATTTCCCTTATCTCAGCGAGGGGCGGACAGCGGACAAGCTGCCCGCCTCTCCGATTTTCAGGAGGTAAGCCTATGAAAACAATCAATCTGCGGTGGATGTATCCCCACTACCGGCATGACGAGTTTGTGGATGTTACAGACAAGGTATGGGCAGCGATGTATCAGGCCCAGCGGGAGATGGAGAATTATGAGCGCCGGAAAGTCTACCACCGCGCCTACTACTCTCTGGACGCATACAGCTGGCTGGAAAATTACGCACTGGAACACAGCAGATCGCCGGAAGATATTTTGCTGGAACGAGAAGAAAAGACCACCCGCCTATACCTGATTGCAGCTCTGCCGGTGGCTCTGGCTCATGCCACTCCGACACAGGCCCGCCGTGTTCACGCCTACTACATTGCCGGTATCAAGCAGCCGGAAATCTCTCGGATAGAGGGTGTCCACAGCAGCAAGGTCAGCGTTGCCATCCGCCGGGGGCTGCGGAATATGCGCCGCTTTTATGATGGCCTTTTTCAAACAGAGTGAGGGCGTGCCTATGCAGACCATCAATCTCAAACAATATTATCCATTTTGCAAAGAGGACATTTTTGTGGAGGTGTCCGATGAGATCGTCGAAGCGTTTCTTCTGGACAAGAGAGCCGAGGCCGCCAGAGATCGCAAGATGTTCCGGTATAAGGCGTTTTATTCCCTCGATTGTAACGATGGAATCGAAAATGCCGCCATCGGCTGGGCGCAGCCATCGCCGGAGGACTACCTGATAGAAAAAGAAGAATTAGCCGAATACGAAGAATTGATACGGCGATTGTACGAAGCCATTTCCTCCCTGCCGCCTATGCAGGCTCGCCGTGTTCACGCCCGCTATATGCTGGGTATGAAAGTGAAAGATATTGCCGCAATGGAGGGTATCACGCCATCACAGGCGGGAAAATCCATCCATGCCGCACTGCGGAGGCTACGCCGGTACTTTGCTCGACAGAAATGGACGGTCAATCTATGAGTATTTTCAAAGAAAAGAGGTGCCTGACATGAACGAAAAAATTACAGCCCGCCCCCAAAAAGAAGAACGGGAGAAAGTCCTGAAGGAGATTCGGCAGCTTGAAAGCCGAAAGAAGATTTTGGAGAACAAGCAGCGCAACGAGGAACGCAAGGCCCGCACCCGCCGCCTGATTGAGCGTGGGGCCGTTTTGGAGGGCATTTTCCCTCTGGCCCCCGACCTTCCCGGCGTAGAGGTCAAAGCGTTCCTGATTGCCCTGTCCCATCTTCCGGGGGCGGCAGAACTGGCCGCAAAACTGCCGAAATCCGGGGACAAGCCGTAAGTCCCTTGTTTACAAGGGCGCACTTATACACCGTTGCCGGTGCTGTGCGCCCTGCCGGGGGCGTTGCGTACTTCGTCCGCGATGGGGCGCTACACTCCCCAAACCCCTTGTGCGCTCTGCGCAGCCAAACACCCGCTTTGCGTTTGTCCGGCTCCACAGAGCCTGTTATCCCCTCACTGAAAGGAGGTGTTCCCCATAGATTTCTGTCATATCCCCGTCAGTATCATAAAGCGCAGCGCAGGCCGTTCTGCCGTTGCCGCAGCTGCTTACCGCAGCGGAACCAAGCTGACAAATGAATGGGACGGAATGACCCACGACTACACCCGGAAAGGCGGCATTGTCCATGCGGAGATCATGCTGCCTGCCCACGCGCCGCCGGAATTTGCAGACCGATCTATCCTCTGGAACAGCGTGGAGCAAATCGAGAAAGCAAGGGACAGCCAGCTTGCCCGCGAGATTGAAGCAGCCCTGCCCCGTGAACTGTCCGGCGAACAGCAGCTTGCCCTTGTGCGTGCCTATGTGAAGGACAACTTTGTAGACAAAGGAATGTGTGCTGACTTTGCTATCCATGACAAGGGAACCGGCAACCCTCATGTCCATATCATGCTGACGCTCCGGCCTCTGAAAGAAAATGGACAGTGGGGTGCAAAGTGCCGCAAGGCATACGATCTGGACGAGAATGGACAGCGTATCCCGGATGGGAAAGGCGGCTGGAAAAATCACAGAGAGGATACGACCGACTGGAACGATAAAGAAAATGTGGAGATTTGGCGGGCAGCGTGGGCGGCTTATACCAACCGGGCATTGGAGGCTGCCGGTCAGCCCGCCCTGGTAGATCACCGCAGCTACAAGCGGCAGGGCATTGATAAGATTCCCTCTGTCCATCTGGGGCCAGCTGCCAGCCAAATGGAAAAGCGCGGCATCCGCACCGACAAGGGCGAAGTAAACCGGCAGATCGCCGCCGACAATAAGCTGCTGAAAGAAATCAAAGCCCGCATTACCCGTCTTTATCGCTGGTCGAAAGCCGAAACGGAAAAACCACAAACACAGCAAAGCAGCTTGACAGCTTTGTGGGAGGCCCAGCAGCAGTTGGACGCTCCCCGCACCCGCACCGGCAAAATCCGGGCTTTGCAGGAAAGCGCTGCACTATTCAGCTTTTTGCAGGCAAACGGCATCCAGTCTATGCAGCAGCTTCATGAAAAAATCGCTGATATGAACAGCCGTTACTATGACCTGCGCGGAAAGATCGTCAAGGCCGAGCGCCGGATCACTACCCTTACCGAGCGCGGGGAGATGTGGGAACAGTACAACCAGTACAAGTCCATCCACAAGCAGCTTGCCAAAGTAAAGCCGGAAAAATGGGAACAGTTTGAACAGCGCCACAGCCGGGAACTGATTCTGTATGACGCAGCGGCCCGGTATCTGAAAGAACTGAAAGACAGCGGCGAGGCAATCACCCCAAAGGCATGGCAGCTGGAAATTGACCAGCTGGCCGCTGGAAAGCAGACGGACACGCTTGCCATGAAATCCATGAGGGAGGATTTGAAAGCAGTGGAACGGCTCCGCAAAACCGCCGAGCAGCTGTCCCGACAGGAAAGGGACAAGTCTCACGACCGTGGGCCGGAGCGGTAAAGTCTACCGCGTTTTGGCGTACCCCTTTTAGGTGCGTCGCGTTTCACGACATACCTTTGCATACAGAAAAACCGCCGTACAGGTTTCCCCATACGGCGGCAGACTGTTTATTTGCCGAACAAGTCGCTGTGTGTGCCGGTGCGGGCCAGCGTCAGCACCAGAACATCATCTTCTATGCGGTAGACAAGCAGCCAGTCCGGGAGAATGTGACATTCCCGATGGCCTGCCCAATCGCCGGACAGGTCATGGTCACGGTTCTTATCTGGCAGCGGTTCGCCCATCGCCAGCAATGCTACGACCTGCTCCAACAGCTCAATCTTCAAGCCACGCTTTATGGCTCGTTTGTAGTCCTTTTTGAAACTGGTCGTGTACTTGACGGTATATTTGGTTTCTTTCATCTTTTCAGGTCAGCAAACAACTCGTCAAGGTCATTATAGCCCTTTACAGACGGGTCTTTTGCAATCCTTTCCGCTTCCAGCATGGCAGCAACCGTTTCTTTGTTCGGCTGTTCCAGCCTTACTTCAAAGGGAATGCCGCCTTCACGAAGCGACTGGCGCACAAAGATGTTAAACGCCGTAGTCAGGTTCATGCCAAGTTCAGTAAACAGTGCGTCCGCCTGCGCTTTCAAATCTGCGTCCATGCGGATACTGATGTTTGTGGTATTTCCAGCCATACGATCAACCCCTTTCTGCTGGCAATTATAGTATATGCCATTTGCACGAAGAAAACAATACTTTGCACGAATATTTAACAATAAATTCATTCAAGGAGGTTACCGGCTTTATGAAAGAAATCATTTATGAAGAACAACAAGACTGAACCTATCCCTGTCATGGATTACCGCCAGTATCGCAGAGCGCGGAGGCTGGTGCATGAGTGCTGTAACTACATCGACGGAAACTGTATCGCCCTGGACGATGGGGAGGAATGTGTCTGTGTCCAGTCTATTTCCTACTCCCTGTTGTGCAGGTGGTTTCGGGCGGCGGTATTGCCGCAGGATAAGGAACTGGAAACGGCGCTGTTCCACCGGCTGAATGCTAAGAAATGCTCCGTATGTAAGGCACTGTTTACCCCCGGTTCCAACCGAGCCAAATACTGCCCGGAATGTGCCGCACGCATGAAGCGGATCAACGCCGCAAAGCGCAAGCGGAAACAACGGGAGAAATGTCACGCTTTAGGGGATGAAAAACCCTTGTAAATCAAGGTTTTTTTCGGGGGTGTCAAAGGCAGTCTGATAGATTTATCCTCTGCCCACTAAAATAGCCTTAAAATGCGTACAGAATCCCAAGAGAACCCCAAGGAGGAACCCTATGTCAGACAATCGAAAATATTATTACCTGAAACTCAAAGAAAACTATTTTGACGATGATTCCATCGTGCTGCTGGAAAGTATGCAGGATGGTGTGCTGTATTCCAACATTCTGCTCAAGCTGTATCTGAAATCGCTGAAACATGGTGGACGGCTTCAACTTGACGAGGACATTCCTTACACGGCGCAGATGATCGCCACCATTACCCGCCAGCAGATCGGCACTGTTGAGAGAGCTTTGCAGATCTTTTTGAAGCTGGGTCTTGTGGAGGTGCTGGACAGCGGCACATTCTACATGAGCAACATCGAACTTTTAATCGGCCAGTCCTCTACCGAGGCTGAGCGAAAGCGGGCTGCGAGGCTCCAAAATAAGGCTCTTTCTGCGCCCCGGACAAACGGCGGACATTTGTCCGACATTCGTCCACCAGAGATAGAGATAGAGTTAGAGAAAGAGATAGAGATAAAGAGAGAGATAGAGAAGGGACACTCCGCCCGCGCCTATGGCCGTTACCAAAATGTTTTCCTGACGGACGAGGAAATGGCAGACTTGCAGGCCAGCTTTCCCACCGTATGGGGTCAGTACATCGAAAAACTGTCCGAGTACATGGCTTCTACCGGCAAGCGTTATCAGAGCCATGCAGCGACCATCCGGCGCTGGGCCGGTGAGGACGCGAAGAAAGCAGCCCCGCCCTCTCGCAACCGGGATTACAGCGTAAAGGAGGATGAAACCGTATGATTGAGATTACCGCAGAAATCCGGGCGCTGATCGACAAGGCAGCCGCCGGTATGGAACTGGCCGGGGACGAGTACATAGACCCGGCAGACGGCCTCATTCACTGTAAAAAGTGCGGCGGCCAGAGGCAGACCGTTGTGCCATGCTTTGGGAAACCCGGCTACTTTATGCCGCGCTGCATCTGCCAGTGCCAGCGGGAGGCTGAGGAGCAGCGCAAGGCCGCCGAGGAACGGCAGCGCCGCATGGAGCGTATCAAACGCCGAAAGGCACAGGGCCTGCAAGACCGTTATCTGTACGACTACACATTTTCCAATGATAACGGGCAAAACCCATTGATGGACAAGGCCCGCGCCTATGTGGAAAATTGGAAGGAGGCATATAAAAACAACACCGGCCTGCTGTTGTTCGGGGATGTGGGAACCGGCAAGTCTTTTTTCGCCGGTTGTATTGCCAACGCCCTGCTTGACCGGGATGTGCCGGTGCTGATGACGAACTTTCCCACCATTCTGAATCGCCTGACAGGGATGTTCTCCGAGGACAGGGCCGACTTTATCGCCAGCTTTGACGAGTACGACCTGCTCATCATTGACGATTTGGGTGTGGAGCGCAATACCGAGTATGCGATGGAGCAGATGTTTTTCGTCATTGACAGCCGCTACCGCAGCCGCAGGCCCATGATTATTACAACAAACTTGAAACTGTCCGAGCTGAAAAACCCACCTGATCTGGCTCACGCCCGTATCTATGATCGTATTTTGGAACGGTGTGCGCCGATTCTCTTTGACGGGAAGAATTTCCGGGAAGAAAATGCCGGTGCTACCCGACAGACAGCAAAAGACATTGTAAACAGTAAGCACGATTGATTTTTTACCGGGTGTCACAGACCCGTTCGGAGAAAGGAGCGCCATGAACAAAGAACCCCGTACTATGCAGGTGGCAGACGCCGCTACTGCGTCCAGAGCGCCGGAAAACACGCCGGCGATGGTAAAGAAAATCGGAAAGACAACCTACAAAGTTCATGTCCATTTCAGCAATACCAGCACAGAAACCATGAGCGATAAAATCAAGCGTATGCTCAAAAATGAAATTCAGCAGATGTGACAGACTGATAAACGAAGCTGCCTTGTGCTAAACTGATGATGGTACGCACCAAAATTTTTGTCAAGGAGGACACGAAAATGCTTTACACAGAAAAAGAGAAGCATGAAATTGAACGAGTAAAGGAGGTCTTTGCGGAACATCTGCGGCAAAGCCCTGATTTTGAACTGCTCTGGTCGGACAAGGTAGGCTATGTCTGGCTGGCGATTAGCGTCAATCCAGTCTATGTGGATACCGGTATCAGAATCGAATCAGCCGCCGATCTCTGCGGCAGGTGTTTGGATGATGTTGCTACGGATGTTTTATATATGACAGGCAACGATCATGCACTGGAAGCAGCCGATCCGCTGGAATTGGCCGAAATCAAGCGGCGCTGGGAGCCATATATCAACCAGCTGCCAGACTATGCGTATCTCTGCAAAGACCTGCTGAACGGAAAAATGTAATCTATCAAACGAGGTGTCAGGAGCCATACGGTGCTTCTGGCACCTTTTTTTGTGGATTTTTTGTGAATTTGATGAAAAAGTCCTTGACAATTTGTCTCTGGGACTGCAAATCTAAGAATGTTTATCAGGGTGACGGGTCTGCTGTATGCAGTTTCATTCTGCACGAAAATTCCTCCTGCTTCTTGTCATAGTTACCGGCATGGAGTATCATAATCCGTACAGTTACCGGACGGTCAAGGGGGTTTTTGAAAAATGTCGCGGGAAAAACCGAAGCTGTTTACCATCGGCCAGTTTGCCGCTCTGCATGAGATCAACAAAAAGACGCTCATGTGGTATGATGAGATCGGGCTGTTCAAGCCTGCGTTTATCCACAAAGAAAATGGGTACCGGCTATACAGCTATTACCAGAGTACGGAGCTGGAGGTAATCCTGCTGCTCCGGGACATGAACGTGCCCATCCGGGATATTCAGGAATTTATGAAAAACAGGTCCGCTGGGAGCATGGCGGACCTGCTTCGGGATAAAATCACAGAACTGGACCGGACGATCCAGGGGCTGAAGGCCGTCCGGTCAAAACTGTGCAGCCGCCGCCAGGAGATGACCGAACTTTTGGACCTGGACCTCTCCGAGATCTCCCTCATTGAGCGGGAACCGCAGTATCTGGCGACGGTGCAAACATCACCGGAAAAGTCCCTGGAGGATGAGATTGAGCTGATTCTTGAGCAGACCAAGAAATATCAGCTTCCGCGTATGTACCAGACTCCCTACGGCTCCATGCTCCCGGTGGAAAACCTCCTGGCCCGGAGGTTTGAGGACTACTCCAAGCTGTTTATCGAACTGCCAGACACGCAGAACAGGATGGGACTCCACAGGCGCCCCGGCGGGGTCTATTTGCGGGCATTCTGCATTGGGAATTGGGACAGGCTGCCTGCCCGCTATGAAGCAATCCTCCGCTACGCGGAACAGCACCATTTACAGTTCTCCGGCTATGCCTATGAGATTGGGATCAATGAGCTGGTAATCGACAGAATCGAGGACTATATTACAAAAATTGAAATCCCGGTTTTGAATTTTAATTGACAACAAAAAGGCCAGAGTGCAGCAATCTGAAAAGATCACCGTTCCCTGGCCTCTTCATACTCTATTCGCCGGACTATGCGTTTTATGCCGCAGTTTTATACCCAGTTTATTTTCCAAAGAACGCTGCAATTTCCTTCATCCGAGCCATTTGCTGAACATGGAAGGGGCAGCGATTGTCACAATGACCGCACCCTATACAGTCTGTGGCGTGCTTCTCCAGCTTGCCATAGTGATCTTCCGCCATAGGGTCTCCGATTTTAGCCAGGTCATAGTATTTATTGACCAAGCCAATATTAAGCCCCGCCGGGCAAGGGGCACAGTGGTTGCAATATACGCAGGTCCCTGTAGCATCCCCGGGGGTGAAAGTGCCCAGGATGGAGTAATCCCGCTCCTCCGGCGAGGCGTCTATCCATGCCAGGGCGTCCTTCATATCCTGGAGATTTCGGATGCCGGGCAGAACCGTAAGCACGCCGGGCTTGTCCAAAGCGTACTGGATACACTGGATTTTGGTGAGCGCCTTGCCGAAAGGAGATGTTTTTGCATTCAGCAGCTGGCCGGCGGAAAAGGGCTTCATCACAGAAATACCGATGCTCTCCGCCTCACAGCGGCGATAAAGTTCTATCCGTTCTCTCACACTGCCGATGGCAAATTCTCCGTGCTGGTAATCATAAGATGGGTTGATTGAGAACATCATCTGTTCCACAAGGCCTGTATCCAGGATTTTCTGGGCCAGGCCAGGCGTGTGCGTGCTCAGACCGATGTGCCGCACAGTCCCGTTTTTCTTCATGTCCAGCAGATAGTCCAGTACGCCGTTTTTCTGATAGGCAGCCCAGTCCCGTTCCTCATCCAGACAGTGAATCATGCCGAAGTCGATGTAGTCTGTTTTGAGTTCTTTTAACTGCCAGTCCACTTGGCGCTTTACCGTGTCCAGATCCGTGGTCCAGCCATACTCGCCAGTCTCATAGTTAGCGCCAAAATGGATCTGGTAGAACAGCTCCTTCCGCACGGCCCCCAGAGCCGCTCCCGCATAGGGAAAGGTTCTGGCTCCAGCGGTGGCGAAATCCAAATAGTTAGCGCCGTGCTCATAAGCATAGACCAGAGCTTGGACGGCCTCTTTCTCTGTAGTATCAAAAATGGGGCCAGTACCGATACCAATCACACTGATCTTATCACCCGTCTTGGGGTGAATGCGGTATTCCATGATGTTTTTCCTCCCGTAAAAATGCCCCGCCATGCAGCTTTCGACGGTGGGGCACTGTTTTGCACAAGTCAGCCTGCGGCCGGTTTTCCCAGAAGAAGTTCTCCTGTTTACCCAAAGGGGGCGGCACCAGTCCGGCCGCAGAGCCTCTCAGTTGTTTCCCGCAGACCGTTCCAATGAAACAGTCATATTTCCAATTCCTCTTCGTTTTACCTGCTGCTCTCAGTGGAACGACCGCAGGAGCCTTGCGATAAATGTCTTTACAATCTCATACACGGAATAATCGATATGGTTCACATGAGCCAATTTCATGGCCTCCAGCTGCTTTTCTGTGTGTGAGGTGTAGGGATAGATACCGAACAGGAAAGGAAAGAAGGCATAGATAAAATTCTGAACATCCACCGGCGTCATGCAGGGGAAGAATTTTTCCAGGCAGCAGGTGACGGCACGCAGAGTACCGGCATAGGACTGCTTGAACACCGCCAGATTTTCCAGGCGGCTGTTTCCCTCCATATCATAAAGGTTCATGCTCATCAGCTTGAGCATACACACCCGCTTCTCCAGCGTATGTGCCAGTGCGCCCGCAAAACCGTCCACAGACAGGGACTCATTCCCCTGAATGATTTCCTCCAAGTCAGCGATCCATGTCTCGTGCTCCCGCTGGAGCAAGGCCAGGAAAATCTCCTCCTTGGTCTGAAAATAGTTGTAAATTGAGGTACGGGTGAAGGAGGTCTTGGCGCCGATGTCCCGAATGGTGATATCCCGGAAGCCCATGGTTTCATAAAGTTCCGCACAGGCGTTGACAATCTCATCTTTCCTGGCCTGCGTCAGTTCATCAGACCCCTTTGGCATAATGCGCCCCTCACTTTCCCAGCATCGTTCCGGCCCACTCGGCCGCGCCGCTGTTCACCAGCCTACCCTTTTTCCAGTTTCCGCCGGGGCAGTGCTCGCGCAGGCTCTTTTCTGCTTTGCTGATACCGCTGCCGCCAGAGGTAGCAAAGGGGATCATGGTCTTGCCGGTGAAGTCGTAGCTCTCCAGAAAAGTGTCCACGATCCTCGGCTCCACATACCACCAGACAGGAAAGCCCACGAACACGGTGTCATACTGCTCCATATGCTCCACCTGCGATGCAATGGCGGGGCGGCAAGCCGGATCATTCATTTCCAGAGTGCTGCGGCTCTTCTTATCCATCCAGTTCAGATCTGCATCGGTATAGGGCGCCGCCGGGCAGATCTCATACAGATCCGCGCCGATAGCGTCCGCCATCTCGCGGGCCGCCCCGGCGGTCACGCCGCTGGCGGAAAAATAGGCGATCAGTGTTTTGCTCATATTCCTTGCTCCTCCTCAATTACAGTTCGATCAACTCGTACTCGCGGCTGCCAACGCCCAACTCGGCAGCCGCTTCAGCTGAAATAAACCTTTGCTTTCATACGAAGCCCCCGAATTTTCTATACTGGCGAAATGCCATACGCTCACGCTTTATTCTGACACCATGTCATCAGCTCTATCATAACACCATTCTGACACTATGTCAATATATTTTGAAGGATACGTTTCATAAAAGTCGCGGCTGTGGGGCGGTTGACGCTATAGCAAATTTCAGCTTTCACCCTTTGGCTGTTTTTCCACACCGGACCTTGAACTCCCTGCACCATCCCCACAGTCTTGCATGGGCCATTTTCAATTTGTCGAGGTTTTCTCTCAAAATCCGATATGCCTTCAAAAAAATAGTTCCATGTCCGAAAACGGCCAGACACAGAACAGAAACTATGGTATACTCCAGTTAAACCTGAAATCTCGGGGGTGAAACCATTGTTAACTGAAAGCAAAGAGGCTTGTTATGAAGCCTTTCGCTCGAAAGATGCACGATTTGACGGCCGTTTCTTCGGGGGCGTTTCCTCAACGGGCATTTACTGCCGGCCGATCTGCCGGGCCAAGCTGCCCAAGTATGAGAACATGACCTTTTTCGCCACTGCTGCCGAAGCGGAGCAGGCGGGGTATCGCCCCTGTATGCTCTGCCGCCCGGAACTGGCACCTGGAAACTCCATCATGGACGCCTCCTCCGCCCTGGCGCAGCGGGCGGCCCGCCTGCTGGACGAATCCTGTGGGAGCGGCCAAAGTTTAGAGTTGCTGGCAAAACGGCTGGGCTGCACAGACCGGCATCTGCGCCGGGTCTTTGAACAGGAGTATCATGTGACGCCGGTCCAGTATTTGCAGACCCGCCGCCTTCTGATGGCGAAAAACCTGCTGACGGACACCAACCTGCCTGTGCTGGAGGTGGCGATGGCAGCGGGATTTGGGAGCGTGCGCCGGATGAATGATCTGTTTCAGAAGCACTACCGGCTCTCTCCCACCGATCTCCGCAAGTCCGCAGGGAGAACACAGAAGAAAGAAATCGCGGTCAATCTGGACTACCGCCCCCCTTACCGCTGGGCGGAGATACTGAAGTTTCTGGCCGCCCGTGCCATTCCGGGTGTCGAGGCGGTTTTGGATGGCTGCTACGCCCGTACTGTTTCCCTGCGGGACCGGAACGGGGCGCCCTGCCGCGGCTGGGTTCAGGTCAGCCATTTGGAAGCAAAGCACCGGATTCGGGTAACTTTAAGCGAGTCCCTGGTCCCGGTACTTCCGCAGCTTTTGTACCGGGTGCGGCGGCTTTTTGATCTGGACTGCAATCCGGATCTGATTTATGAAACCCTGCAAAGGATGAACGAGCTTCGGCCCGGCCTGTGTGTTCCGGGGACACGGGTCCCCGGCTGCTTCGACGCCTTTGAAACCTCTGTGCGGGCGATCCTGGGCCAGCAGATCACGGTGAGGGCGGCCAGCACACTGGCCGGCCGTCTGGCGGAGCAGTTTGGCGCCCCCGTCAAAACCGGAATCGAGGGCCTGACCCGTATCTTCCCCGGAGCGGAAGATATTCTGGCCCTCGGAGATGGCATTCAAGAACAGCTCGGCGTTCTCGGCGTGATTTCCGCCCGTTCCGGGAGCATCCGGGCGCTGGCGGAGGCCCTGACCAGCGGGGCCATTGATCTGAGCCTGAGCGCAGACCCGGAACAGGAGATGGAAAAGCTCCAAAGCCTGCGGGGGATCGGCGGCTGGACGGCCCAGTACATCGCCATGCGTACCATGGGCTGGCCGGACGCTTTTCTAGAAACCGATGTGGGGGTCCGGCACGCCCTCCCCGGCTATTCAGCCAGGGAACTGCTGGAGCTGGCGGAGCAGTGGCGCCCGTGGCGCAGCTACGCCACGGTCAACCTCTGGAATACCCTGTGAGGAGAGATAGAAATGTATTATTCCACAACATATTTATCGCCGGTTGGGACGCTCACCCTGGGCAGCGATGGCGAACATTTAGTCGGCGTCTGGCTGGAGGGGCAGAAATACTTTGGCGGCGCGGTGGAAAAGGAGCTTACGGCACGGGACGGGCTCCCTGTCTTTTCCGCCGCACGGGATTGGCTGGACCGGTATTTTGCTGGAGAAAAGCCGTCGCCCTCCGAACTGCCTCTGCATCCCATCGGCGGGGAATTCCGGCAGCAGGTGTGGAGACTTCTCTGCCAGATCCCTTACGGCGAGATCACGACCTATGGGACGCTTGCAAAAGAACTGGCGGCCCAGATGGGTCGGAACTCCATGTCCGGTCAGGCGGTGGGTGGAGCGGTGGGCCATAACCCCATCTCCATCATCATCCCCTGTCACCGGGTCGTGGGGGCAAACGGCAGCCTTACCGGATATGCCGGGGGCATCCCCACAAAGATAAAGCTGCTGGAGCATGAGGGCGCGGATCTGTCCCGCCTGTTTGTCCCCAAGAAAGGCACGGCGCTCTGATTCACACAAAAGCGAGGACCTGATTATGCTTATCAATATCAGCGGCCGAACGGATATTGTCAACTATTATTCCGACTGGATGTTCAAGCGGTTTGAGGAGGGGTACGCGCTCTCACGCAATTCCCTGTTCCCCAATTCGGTCCGCCGCTATGAGCTGACGCCGGAAAAGGTGGACTGTATCATTTTCGGCTCTAAAAACTTCTTCCCGGTCCTGGGGCGCATCCATGAGATCACTGAGAAGTTTCCAACCTATTTTCACTATACCGTCACCGCCTATGGAAAGGATGTCGAGCCGGGGGTGCCGGACATTGACGCCAGCATGGAAACCTTCCGCGCCCTAGCCCGCATCGTAGGCCCGCAGCGCATGGCGTGGCGCTACGACCCGATCCTCCTGACGGAGAAGTACACCGTCAAGCGGCACCTGGAAACCTTCCGCTATATCGCCAAGGGGCTGGAAGGCCAGTTTGACCGATGCATTTTCAGCTTTGTGGAGATGTATAAAAAGCACGAGGTCAACTTCCCGGAGCTGATTCCCCTCACAGAAGCGGACAAACGGGAGATTGCGGCGGGCATCGGAAAAATCGCACGGGAACAGGGCTTCATTTTGCAGACCTGCGGGCCGGAGGCGGATTATGCGCCCTACGGCATCCTGTCCTCCGGCTGTATCACGCTGGATATTCTGGGGCGGGCCAACGGGCTGCGCTTCCGTAATCTGAAGCATCAGGGCTTCCGGCAGGGCTGCCACTGTATGCAGAGCCGGGACATCGGGGCGCTCAACAGCTGTCTCAATGGGTGTAAATACTGCTACGCCAATAAAAATGCCCAGCTCCCGCGGGAGAATTACGCCCTCCATGATCCGGACTCGCCGCTCCTGATCGGCCATCTGAAGCCCACGGACCGGCTGGAGCCTGGGGCGCAGAAATCGTTCCTGATGAAAGAGGATCAGCGGCGTGCATGACATCTGGAACCCCTGGCACGGGTGCGTAAAATGCAGCGAGGGATGCGCGCACTGCTATATGTATTTTCTGGACCGTCTCCGGGAGCAGGACGGCAGGAGGATCTATAAGACAAAGGCAGGTTTTCGGAAGCCCGTGCAGCAGGACCGGAAGGGACGCTATAAAATCCAGAGCGGCGAAATGATCCGGGTCTGCATGACCTCGGACTTTTTTCTGGAGGAAGCCGATTCCTGGCGGGAAGAAGCCTGGGATATGATGCGGGAACGGAGCGATGTGGTGTTCTATCTGCTCACCAAGCGACCGGAGCGGGTGGAGCGCTGTCTGCCGCGGGATTGGGGGACGGGCTGGCCCAATATCTTCTTCAATGTGACCTGCGAAAACCAGCGCCGGGCGGACGAGCGCATTCCCATCCTGCTGGAGCTGCCCTTTCACCACAAGGGGATCATGTGCGCACCATTTTTAGGCCCGGTGAACATCCGGCCTTATCTTGCATCCGGGCAGATCGAACGGGTAAAATGCGGCGGGGAGAATTACGACGGCTCCCGTCCCTGCGATTTTGATTGGGTCAAGGCGCTCCGGCAGGAGTGTGCAGACTACCATGTGACCTTCTGTTTTATTGAAACCGGAACGAACTTCATCAAAGGCGGCAGGCTGTACCGCCTCCCGAATAAGCGGGTGCAGAGCGAGATGGCGTACAAATCCGGCGTCAGTTTTCGAGGAAAGCCCATACACTTTGACCTGCGCGACGCCTGGGGGCAGCCGGTCCCGGAGGAAGCCCGCTATGTGCCGCACTTTCGGGAGCGGTGCCAAACCTGCGGAAGCCAGATCATCTGCAACGGATGCAGCGACTGCGGCAAGTGTGAAAAAGCAAACCAGAGGGGGTGAATTACAATGGAATGGGCCGATGGAAAGATGCGCTGCGGCTGGGCGAATCCGAAAAACGAGCGGTATGTCCGCTACCACGATGATGAATGGGGCGTTCCCGTCCGTGATGACCACAAGCTCTTTGAAATGCTGGTTTTGGAGTGCTTTCAGGCAGGCTTATCCTGGGAATGTGTGCTGAACAAACAGGAGGCGTTCCGAAGGGCTTTTGACGGCTTCGATTTGGAAATGGTCTGCGCCTATGGGGAGGAAAAGCTGGACGCTCTGCAAAGCGACCCGGACATCATCCGAAACCGCCTGAAAATACGGGCCGCCGTGACCAACGCACGGGTGTTCCGCGAGATCCAGCGGGAGCATGGCAGCTTCTCAGATTATCTCTGGGGCTGGACAGGCGGCAAGGTGATTTATGAAAAAGGGCTGGCCAGCTCGCCGCTCTCTGATCGGGTGTCCAGGGATTTGAAAAAACGGGGCATGAAATTTGTGGGGACCACGGTGGTCTATGCCTACTTACAGGCGGTGGGGGTCATCTATTCCCACGATGCGGGGTGCTTTTTGGAATAGCGATTTCTCAGCAGAAACTTACAGGAGGAAAATTTATGGAGATAAAAAAGATTGATGACGATTTTTCAGTATGTAAAGTAGCCGATTATTCCCTGGTAAATTTGAATGCAGAGTATTGTTTTGTGGGTAAAACAGGTGAAGAAAACTCTTTAGTCTGCATGACTACTGATGTTCCCACCAATGTGACGCAGCGGGATGATGGGTGGAATGCTTTCCGTATTCAAGGGATTTTAGATTTTTCTTTGGTTGGGATACTGGCTGAAATTGCACAGATTTTAGCGGAAAACAAGATTTCAATTTTTGCAATTTCGACTTTTAATACAGACTATATTCTGATCAAAAAAGAGAATTATCAAAGAGCATTGGATATTCTTGACCATGCAGGATATGAAGTTGTGGAATAAGAATACATAGTTCAGCGAATAGAATATAGACGGAGGAGTAAAGATGGCAAACATAGTTGTGTTGTTTGAGGTAAAGCCCACCAGAGAAGGACTGCAGAAATACTTGGATCTGGCCGCCATGTTGAAGCCGATGCTGGCCGGGTTCGAGGGGTTTATCAGCGCCGAGCGGTTCAGCAGCTTGAATGAGGAAGGGAAACTGCTCTCCATGAATGTCTGGACCGACGAAGTCGCCGTGGAACGGTGGCGGAATGTGATGCAGCACCGTATGAGCCAGAAGGAAGGACGGGAAAAACTGTTCGAGTCTTATAAAATTACAGTCTGCTCCACTATTCGGGAATACACGGATACGGAACGGGAACAGGCGCCATCGGATTCCAACCTGTTTTTTGAAGACAAAGATATTTAGACCATTCCGTTATCAATATTCTCCAAACTATATAAATGCTGGACATTTATTCGGGAGTAATTTTACCGATATGTGATGTCCGATGATTTTGCCTCCGGCCTCGAAAGCGTCACCAGCCGGATCTACAAGATACGAAAAAAGCTAAATATCAATGCGATTCAAACTGTACACAGATACGGTTATCACTTTGAGGAGTAAGAAAAACAGTAGTCGTAATACAGAGCATATTTAGTAAAAACGCAGCTGCCCGTTAAGGCGGCTGCGTTTTTACTATCTGTTGAATGTATCAATCTGCATACTATCCAGTCACTATAATAGGGGCTTGACAAATACAGGTGTTCGTTTTAAGATAATATTATTATTAGATAATATAGTTATCGAATAGAGGTGAACAATATGCGCCCTGTAAATGAAAAGCTGCGGGCGGATTTGCTGGAGGCCGGGAAGCGGGAATTTATGGAGAACGGCTTCCGGGGAGCGTCCTTAAAGAGCATAGCGGCCTCTCTTGGAGTAACAACTGGGGCGATTTACCGCTACTACACAGACAAGGAGGCATTGTTTGACGAACTGGTGAGAGAGCCTGCCAAGGAACTGGTAGAGCGTTATCAAACCCTTCAACAGACCTTTGCCGGCAGGAGTTTGGAGGAGCAGCTTCAAAAGCTCCCGGAGGTGCCGGACAAGGAAGCATCCTGGATGATGGACTTTCTCTACGACCACTTTGACGCATTCAAGCTCATCGCCTGCTGCTCTTCCGGGACAAAGTATGAGCATTATCTGGATACTCTGGCGGAAATTGAGGATCACTCCGGGCGGCTTCTGGTAGACCGAATGGTGGAAGCCGGCTATCCCATCCGGCGTTTGGATGATGAACTGATCCACATCATGTCCACCGCACTCTTCAACGGCATGTTTGAAACGATCCGCCATGACATGCCGCGGAAAAAAGCGATGGCTTATATGGATGACCTGCGGGATTTTTACTCCGCAGGCTGGTTCCGTCTCCTTGGAATTCCCTTTGGATAAAGGGTTTTCCTTTTGATTTGAAGTTAGCATTTACTAACCGAAAGGAAGGGATTTCAAACTATGGATAACAAGAAAGCACCCTCACCCTTTGCTGTGCTGTGGGGGTGGGCAAGTGGTGAGCACGGCGGATTTTATGCTTCGGTAGCCCTGGCGGTGCTGGGGGTGGCTTGCGGTATGGTGCCATACTTCTGCGTGGCGGCCATGATCGGCCTGCTGATGGAAGGGAGCGGCCTTGCGGAGTGCCTGCCCTGGTGCGGTCTGGCTCTGGTGGGCTATGCGGGAAAGGCGCTGTTTTCCACATGGTCTACCAGCCTGTCCCACACGGCTACCTATCACACGCTACGCCGGGTGCGGCAAAATCTGCTCTCCAAACTGAGCCGGGTGCCCATGGGAACGATTCTGGACACACCCTCCGGCCAGTACAAGACCACCATCGTGGACCGGGTGGAAGGGATGGAGCCCACTCTGGCCCACTTGCTGCCGGAGATGACCTCCAATCTGCTGGTGCCGGTGAGCATCGCGGTCTATATCTTCGTTTTGGATTGGCGAATGGGGCTTGCCTCCCTGGTAACCACAGTGATCGGGTTCGCAGTAGCCTCCCAGAGCGGCAAGACTTACGCCGCCCGCTGGCAGGGCGCCGTGGAGGTAGGCCGCCGCATGGCAAATGCCATCGTGGAGTATGTGGGAGGCATCCAGGTGGTCAAGGCGTTCAGCCAGTCTGCCGGGTCCTACAAGCGGTATTCCGATGCCGTGACGGAAAACGCCCAATACTATGTGGACTGGATGGCGGATAACCAGAAGTATATGGCGGTCATGCAGGCGGTCATCCCCTCGGTGCTGCTGCCCGTCCTGCCGGTGGGTCTGTTGCTGTGGGGCGGCGGAAGCCTGAGCACAGCTGTATTCCTCACCATCGTCGTGCTGTCCCTGGGGCTTACCGGGCCGCTGGTGTCGGCCATGACCTTTGTGGATGAACTGGCGGTGGTGGGAACCAATGTGGGCGAGATTTCCGCCATTCTGGACGCCCCAGAGTTGAAGCGACCCACGGCAGAGATGAAGCTGAATGGGCTGGGTATCCGGCTGGATCATGTGTCCTTTGCCTACAAGCAGGAGGACGGTGAAGTGCTCCACGATGTAAACCTGGACATCCGGCCGGGGACAGTGACCGCTCTTGTGGGGCCCTCCGGCTCCGGTAAGAGTACCATTGCCAAGCTCATCGCCGGCTTCTGGGATGTGACGGGCGGCTCTGTCGCCTTGGGCGGTGTGGACCTGCGGAAAATCCCGCTGGAACAGCTCAACCGCCAGATCGCCTATGTATCTCAGGACAACTATCTCTTTGACCGCACGGTGCGGGACAACATCCGCATGGGCCGTCTGAACGCCACCGATGCGGAAGTCGAGGCGGTAGCCAGGGCTGCCGGGTGCGATGATTTCATCCGCCAGCTGGATCAGGGCTACGACACCATCTGCGGCGGGGGCGGCGGCCACCTGTCCGGGGGTGAAAAGCAGCGTATCTCCATCGCCCGCGCCATGCTGAAGGATGCGCCCATCGTCATTCTCGACGAGGCCACTGCAAGCATCGACCCGGAGAATGAAGCGGTCATCCAGCAGGCCATCTCCCGTCTGACGAAGGGCAAGACCCTGATCGTCATTGCCCACCGGCTGGGCACGGTAGCCGGCGCGGACAACATCGTTGTAGTGGAAGGCGGCCGGATCGCCGCCCAGGGGAAGCAGGAGGAGGTTCTGGCCTCCTGCCCGCTGTACCGGCAGATGTGGCAGTCTTATCTGGGCGTTCGGGACGGAGAGGAGGAATAAGAGATGTTCAGTGTGCTTCGGAAAATTTCTGCCTTTGCAGGCAGCCGCAGGGGCCTTTTGAAAAAATCCATGCTCGTGGCGTTCCTGGGGGCTGTGTTCACCGCATTCCAGTTTTGGGCCCTGATGCTGACCCTGGAGATTCTGGTGGGCGGCGCGAACTTGAGCATATGGCCCGTGATCGGCGTCATGCTGGTTTCCGTGGCGGGGCGGACCGCCTGCTCGTACTGGTCCACCAACGCAGAGACGGAGACGGGCTATTTCATGGTGGCGGAAAAGCGGGTCCATATCGGGGACCGGCTGCGCTACATCCCCATGGGCTACTTCAACGACAACTCCTTGGGCAACATTACCGCCGTAGTTACCACCACACTGGGGGATGTGGAGAACAACGCCGCCCGCTGCCTGGTCAGCGTCATCGGCGGTTTCCTCAACACCCTGGCTATGTGTCTGGTGATCCTGCTTGTGGACTGGAGGCTCGGTCTGCTGGCTATCGCGGGCATCCTGGCCTATCTGCTGGTTACGGAGTTGAGCCAGCGGTCCCTGCTCAAGACCGGCCCTGCCCGCCAGCACGCCCAGATGAAGCTGGTGGAGGCAGTGCTGGAGTACATCCAGGGTATGAGCGTGGTCAAGGCCTATGGACTGGACAAGGACAGCGGCCAGGCCGTGCAGAAAACTGTGGATGAAAGCTGTGAAAAGGCCCTGGGGCTGGAGCACTCCGTAGCCCCCTGGATGGGCCTGCGGCAGATTACGGTGCGGTTGTTCGCCGTGGTGCTGGCCGTGTGCGCTCTGGCGCTCTATTCTGGTGGGAGCCTGCCCCTGACCCGGTGCCTGCTGATGCTTGTTGCCTCTTTCATGCTCTATGCGGAGCTGGAGAGCGCCGGCAATATGGCGGACAATCTCCAGATGTTGGGCGCCTCCATGGATAAGGCCAACTCCATCGACGATACGCCGGTGATGGATATTGACGGGGCGGAACTCCAACCGGAGGATGCCTCTGTCCGGTTTGAGGATGTCTCTTTCTCCTATGGGGAGCGGACTATCCTGGACCATGTAAGTCTCACCGTCCCCTCCGGCAGCACCATCGCCGTGGTGGGGCCCTCCGGCGGCGGAAAGACCACTCTGTGCAATCTCATCGCCCGCTTCTGGGATGTTCAGGGCGGCAGGATCACCGTGGGCGGCCATGATGTGCGGGAGTATAAGCTGGACAGCCTGATGAAGAACATCTCCATGGTGTTCCAGTCGGTGTATCTCTTCAACGACACGGTGGAGAACAACATCAAGTTCGGCCGCCCGGACGCCACCCATGAGCAGGTGGTGGCTGCCGCCAAAGCCGCCTGCTGTCACGATTTCATTACAGCCCTGCCGGACGGCTACGACACGGTTTTGGGAGAGGGCGGCGGCTCCCTCTCCGGGGGCGAGAAGCAGCGCCTCTCCATCGCCCGGGCCATGCTCAAAGACGCGCCCATCGTGATTTTGGACGAGGCAACGGCCAGCGTGGACCCGGAAAACGAGGCGGAACTCCAGGCCGCGATTTCCTCTCTGACAAAGGGAAAAACTCTGATCCTGATTGCCCACCGGCTGAAAACGGTGCGCAATGCCGACCAGATCCTGGTCCTGAACGGCGGGCACATTGTCCAGCGGGGGACTCATGAGGAACTGATTGCCCAGCCGGGCCTGTATGCTGACTTCGTTCATGTCCGGGCCCAGGCCAACAGCTGGAAGCTGGAGGCTTGATACAGCGGCTTGTCCGCCTGCCGGACTCCGTTGTATCATGGGCTGGGGAGGGACTTCTATGGAATTGAATTTGGAAGGGATTGCAGTTGGAGGGGCCTCTCTGCTGGTGATTGGGGCCTTTCATCCGCTGGTAATCTGGTGTGAATACCACTTTTCTCAAAAGATTTGGCCGCTGTTTCTCCTGTGCGGGCTGATCTGCCTGGGCTTGGCGCTGTTTGTGCGGGGGCTGCTCTCTGTTCTTTTGGAACTTGTGGGCGTGGCTTTTCTTTGGAGCATCCGGGAACTGAAAGAACAGACGCGGCGGGTAGAGTGGGGGTGGTTTCCCCAAAATCCCAAGCGAACTTAACCCAGGAGCGCCGAGGCATGTTTTCGCAGAGCGATAGAGGAGGTGGTGTGGTTGATTGAGTACAACAGCCAAGAGAAACAAGACAGCTTGAGTCATGTCCGCTTTGCGGACGAGGAGCTGATTAAAACCCAGGTCCTGCAGGGGGAGGCGGCTCAGACTATCATTCAGGGGAAGAATTGTTCTGTCTACAAGATGGAAAACGAGACCGGAGAGGGCGTCATCACCCGATACCCAGTGTTCCCTGGGATTGAACTGCTCTATGACGATATTCATATGTCCTGCGGGGTGGCGCACCGGGAGGACCCCCGGGCCGACCTGCTGGAGATCAATCACTGCAGGCTTGGCCGGTTTGAGTGCGAATTTTCAGACGGGAGCGCGGTCTATCTGGGAGAGGGTGATCTGGCCGTCAATGTCATGACCAACCGGACCCGTGAGACCTGGTTTCCCCTGTCCCACTACCACGGCATCACCATCGCGGTGGATATTCCGGTGGCGGACAGGGTGCTGCGTCAGGTATCGGAGGCGCTGGGAGAAGGGCTGTACTGTGACCTCTTTGCTATGCGGGATCGTCTGTGTGCCTGCAACTCCTGCTTCATCATGCGGGCCACTGAGTCCATCCAGCACATCTTCTCCGAGCTTTACCACGCGCCGGAGGATTTGCGGGCAGGTTATTTCAAACTCAAGGTGATGGAGTTGTTCCTCTTCCTCGGCTCCCCGGAGATCACGGCACACGGAGAAGAACGCCCGTATGTAGACCGGGCCCAAGTAGAACAAATCAAATCAGTCCGGCAGTATCTGATAGAGCACCTGGACCGCCGCATTACCCTGCAGATGCTCTCCCAAACCTTTTCCTTTCCATTGACCTCTATGAAAAAGTGCTTCAAGGAGGTGTACGGAACCACCATCAATGCTTATCTGCAAGCCTACCGTATGCACACAGCAGCGGGGCTTCTGCGGGAGACGAAACTGGATGTGACGGAGATTGCCGGCCGGGTGGGATACCAAAACGCCAGCAAGTTTTCCGAGGTGTTCCGGCAGCATACAGGGCACACCCCCACAGAGTACCGCAAAAGTTTTTGTCTTATAGGAGCAGACAGCGTCCTGCGGGAGTGGTGAAACAACAGAAAATCGTCTATAATGCCCTTGTACGCGAGGACATTTGCCAGAAAGCGCATCGAGTTCGGTGCGCTTTTTCCTTGGCAGATGATTAGCAATAACTAACTTCTGGAGGTGATCTTATGGCACAGCGGACCAGACTCTATCTCATTCGGAGAGTCGTTGTTGTCCTGCTGACTTTGTTTGTGGTCACGCTTCTTTCTTTCCTGCTGATGCGTCTCTCTCCCATTGATCCAGCCACAGCGTATGTGAAGCGTAATTCCGCCATTGTTACCCAGGAGCAAATCGACGAGGCCCGCGTCATGTTGGGCCTGGACAAGCCGTTGCCGGTGCAGTATTTCGACTGGGTGGTGGACGCGCTCCACCTGGACTTCGGGATTTCTCTGGGGACTGGAAACCCGGTGACAGAGGAATTGGCGAAAACGGTACCTGTTACCTTGACGGTGGTGGCCTATTCCGCCGTAATCATGTCCCTTGGGGTCCTGGGGGTAGGAATGCTGGGGTATCTCTGGCGGCAGAAGGCCGGAGGCATGATCCTCTCGTTCTTAACTATGCTTGGTATTTCCGTGCCCGGTTTCTATCTGGGCACAGCCTTCATCGACCTGTTCGCGGTGCGGCTGGGCTGGATCAGCGTGTCGGGAAACAGCGGATTTGCCCGCTACTTTCCGGTGGCTCTCTGCCTGTCGGTTCTGGGGATCTGCTTCTATGGGCAGATGCTGGCGGCCTCACTGGAACGGGAGATGGAACAGGACTACGCCATGTACTTACGATGCCGCGGACTGCGGGAGGGGCGCATCCTTCTATTCCATGCGTTTCCTCACGCTGTGGTGGACCTCTTGCCCAGTTTTGCTCAGATGCTGGGGCTGTGCCTCGCCAATGCAGCCATTGTGGAGCGGGTGTTCTCCCTGTCCGGCTTGGGCTATCTGATTATTGACGCAGTGGTGAAGCGGGACTCGCCGGTGATTCATGCCACAGTTCTGGTGCTGGCGCTGACACTGGTGCTTTTGGACACAGCGGCGGAGCTTTTACAATATGGCCTGAGAAGTGATATGCGGGCCGTGGGAGGCCGGGCATGAGAAAACATTCTTTTGCGGCAACGGCTGGGCTGATTCTACCACTCCTGGTACTCTGTGTCTGTGCCTTTGGATTTCTGCTTGCTCCCAATGATCCAGATTTGGTGGACCTGACCAAGAAATTTCTATCCCCCTGTTCGGAGTTTCCTCTCGGTACGGACAATCTTGGGCGCTGCGTGCTGTCCCGTCTGCTTTATGGCGGACGGACCACACTGGGGATCGTCCTGGTGGGCTCTGTTACAGTCTCCGTGCTGGGAACGCTGGTTGGTTTGCTCATGGGCGGTGGAAAGAACGGCAAAAACATGGTTTTGGAGGGGGTGCTGAACGCAGTCACCGCCATCCCGCCCATCGCCTATCTGATCATCTTCATCGCCGCCTGGGGCAACAGCGTGTTCACCATGGTGGTGGCGGTGTCGGCGTCCCTGTTATTGCGTGTCATTAAACTGGTTCAGACACGGGCCGGAATTGAGCAAGGGAAAGCCTATGTGATGTGTGCGGTGGCTTGTGGTGCGAAACCTCGCCGCATCCTGTTTGTCCATATCCTCCCAAACCTGGTTTGGGATGTCCTTCACTTTATCTGCCTTTCCTGCGCGGATATGACGCTGTCCATCGTCAGCTTTTCGTTCATTGGCTTGGGAATGGGCGACAATGTAGTGGACTGGGGCAGCATGGTGTCGGAAACACACCACTATCTGCTCTCCTATCCCGGACTCACGCTATACCCGGTCTTGATGATTGTGGTGTGTACCATGGCATTCCATACGCTGGGACGCTGGATTGAAAGGAGGGTGTCTGCTCGTGCTTGAGGTACAAAACTTATCTGTGACAGCCCGGAACGGCGCCCAGCTTTTGAAGCAGATTTCTTTTCAGATTGAGACTGGAGAGGCGGTGGGTCTGACTGGGCAGAGCGGAGCGGGCAAGACCACGCTGCTCAAAGCCCTGCTTGGCATTTTAAGCGGCGGCTGTCAGGTCAGCGGCGGCACAATCCAGGTGGATGGACAATCTCTGTGGGCCCTGTCCCCTCGGAAGCGCCGGGAACTGTGCGGAACGACCCTGGGCTTTATCCCGCAAAATCCAATGACTGCTTTTGATCCCAGACTCAAGCTGGGGCAGCAGATGGAGGAGACCCTGCGGCTGAGAACAGGCATTTCCGGAAAAGAGGCGGTGGAGCGGGCGGAATCGCTTCTGGGGGAACTGGGCCTGTCTCAGCCTCGGCGGGTGCTGGATAGCTATCCTGCCCAGCTCTCCGGCGGGATGCTCCAGCGGGCAGCGGCCGCTTTGCTGTTGGCCCTGCACCCCAGATACATTTTAGCCGATGAACCCACCTCTGCGTTGGACGCGGAAAATCGAACGCTTTTGCTGGAGTTGCTGGAGAAGCAGAAGGAGACCGCAGGCATCCTGTTTATCTCTCACGATGTTGCCGCACTCCGTACCCTCTGCGGGACGGTCTATGTGATGGAGCATGGAATGCTGACGGAACAGGGGACGATGCAGGAGCTTCTGGAATACCCAAAACAGGTATGGACCAAGGAATATGCCGCGGCAAACCGCCCGGTGAACAGGGAGGGATGGACATGGACGGACTGATTGCCAAACATATTAGCAAAACTTACGCTGGCGCACATGGACTCTCTTTTGCCGCGCTCCGGGATGTGTCCATTCACCTGGAGCCCGGCTCCTTCACCTCCCTGGTGGGAGAGTCCGGCTCCGGGAAAAGCACCCTGGCCCGCCTGTTGGTCGGCCTGGAGCCCCCAGATCAGGGGACGATCTCTCTGGATGGAGAGGACACCTCCGGCTGGAGCACCGGGGACTGGCGAAAACGGCGTACAAAACTCCAGGCGGTCTTTCAGGATGCCAGCGGGACGCTGAATCCCATGCGTTCTGTCCGCAGCAATGTGGAGGAGGCGATGGTCAACCTTACCTCCCTCTCAAAGCGGCAGCGCCGGGAGCGCATTGGTGAGCTCATGGAGCTGACCCACATGGAGGAGCGGCTTTTGGAAGTTCCCGCCCGGCAGCTATCCGGAGGGGAACAGCGGCGGCTCTCCCTGGTGCGGGCCATGTCCATCCGCCCCAAGTACCTCGTTCTGGATGAAGTGCTCAGTGGCTTGGATCTGATTTCCGCCGATGCCGTCATGCGTGTCCTGGAACAATACCACCAGGAGTTCGACTGTGCCTTTCTGCTTATCACTCACGATATGGACAGCGCCTACCGCCTGTCCGACACCATTCTCACGATGCAAGCCGGGCAGATTGTCCGTGTTGGCATAAAACAGTAAATGAAAGGAAGAAACCCATGAAAAAGAGACTGCTTTCTCTTGCTCTGTGCGGCGCATTGCTCTGCGGTGCACTGGCAGGCTGCGGTGGAAATGAAACGCCCTCCACCTCGCAGGAACCCTCCTCCAGCCAGACGGCGGAGGAACCCAAGATCCTGACCACGGCGGTCAGCGCGGAGCTGAACACCCTCTACCCCCTCAACATGGATGTGCAGAACAATATCGGCACAAAGCTGTGCTATGAAGGCCTTGTTAACTATGAAAATGGGGAGATCGTCCCCTGCCTGGCGGAGAGCTGGGAGTTTTCCGATGGCGGAAAGGCCCTGACTTTCCATCTGAAGGAGGGAGTCACTTTCCACGATGGAACGCCGTTCAATGCGGAGGCGGTCAAGACAGACTTTGAATTTGCGCACCCCAATCCCAATTTCAGTAACATCTCCGCCGTTGCCAATGTGGAGAGCATTGAGGTTGTGGACGAGTACACGGTGACTTTCCACTATCCCAATGCCTACTTTGCCTATCTGATGGATTTCTGCTATCCGGAGGTTATGGTCCTGGTATCTCCTGCTGTACTGGAGGAAGGGAACTACCAGTCTATGAATGGCGTGGTGGGTACCGGCCCCTATGTGTATGAGGAGATCGTGGACGGCGACTATGTCCGCTTTGTCCGCAACGAAAACTACTGGGGAGAGCAGCCCTACTATGATGAAGTCATTGTCAAGTACATCCCCGATGCCTCTGCCCGGCTTCAGGCACTCCAGAACGGGGAGATCGACCTGATCTACGGCAGTGCGCTTCTGACCTGGGACGACTACCAGCAGGCTACTTCCCTCCCCAATATTGCCGGCGCGGTGGCGGAGAGCGACTCCAAGACCCGCAACCTGGTACTTAATGCCTCCGGCGTTCTGTCCGACTTGAAGGTGCGCGAGGCCGTGGCCTACGCCATCGACAAGGAAACCCTCTCCGAAGGACTGACCTACGGCGAGGAAACTCCCGCCGACCATCTGTTCCCCGACGGCATCCCCTATACAGATGTAGAGCTGAATGTGGTCCGTACCTACGACCCTGAAAAAGCCAACGCGCTTCTGGATGAAGCTGGATGGATGCTGAATGAGTCCACCGGCATCCGGGAAAAGGATGGGCAGGTGCTGTCCCTGAAATACACCTATGACTCCGGAGACGCTCTGAACAAGTCTCTGGCCACAGCGGTCAAGAGCCAGCTGGCGGCGGTAGGTATCAATGTGGAGACAGAAGGCCAAGAGATGATGACCTGGTGGCAGGAGGGCGTTGCCGGCAACTACGACCTTATCATGTGGAACACCGAGCAGCCCTATACCAGCCCCCACAACTACTTCATTCCCATGCTGTCCCGCTCTCCCCATGTG
This sequence comes from Clostridium phoceensis, assembly GCF_001244495.1. Lineage (NCBI taxonomy): Bacteria > Bacillati > Bacillota > Clostridia > Eubacteriales > Clostridiaceae > Clostridium > Clostridium phoceensis. The sequence continues at coordinate 2,083,060 of NZ_LN866274.1, forward strand.
CCCAGCCTCCCCGCTGTGGAAGGCAGCGACGAGTTCCTGGCTCTGATTGAGGAGTTCCAGACTACGGATGACAGCGCCAGAGTCCAGGAGATTTTTAATCAGCTGCTGAACTTCGACAACGACAATGTGCTGGATCTGCCCCTGCTGTTCGTCAAGGATATGATTGTCTACAACACGGATAAGATCGCGGGCTATGATTTTTCCAGCACGCCCATGTTCTTTGATGTGCGGCTGATCCAGCCCGCAGAGTAACGAATCACAGTATCTATTATAAGGCAACAGAATATACAACAAGGAGCCGGCCTGCTAAGACCGGCTCCTTGTCAAAGGAAATGTTTCCAAAGGAAAGGGGCGGATTTGTTTGGCGTTGCACCAGTCCGGCGAGGACTACCTGGAGGCCATATTACTGCTTCAAAAGGAAAAAGAAATGGTGCGCTCCGTGGATGTGGCCCGGCACATGGGGGTATCTAAACCAAGCGTGTGCCATGCAGTCAATAGCCTGAAAGATGGAGGCTTCCTCGTGATGGACGAGGATCGCTTTCTCCACTTGACAGATGTGGGGCGAGATGTTGCTGAAAAGACCTATGAGAAGCACTGCTTTTTCACCCACCTGCTGATAGACGCAGGCGTAGAGCCAAAGACCGCCGAGCAGGACGCTTGCCGCATGGAGCACGCTATCAGCGACAACAGTTTTCAGAAAATGAAGGCGGGGTTACAGAACAAGTAAAAGGCGGCCTATCCTTCGAGACCATTGAGGGTGATATAATAGGGAAATTGTTCATATTATCGGTCGAAGAAATTGTCGCTAATAGAAATCTGTGGTATATTCCTAATAAGGGGACATACCGCAGATTTTGCTGTATCATAAATAGAAAAGAGATGGTTTTATTGAAGAATATGGTAGTTTATGTTACCATAATACGGGGCAAGACAAAACTAACTTTGCGGAGTGATGATAATGGGGAGGACCGATTTTAATCCAGAATGGTACGGCGCACAGGCGAAAGTGCTGACGAGCAATGAAGATCAGATGGTTGTAGATTATGGCTGTAATGGTCGTGGTATCGTTAAAAGTTATAAATTGTTTGATGGCATACAACTTTGCTTTCTCGATTTTGAAACAGATGAATCTATGAAAGCCCAGAAGTTCAACCCAGATATTATCCAGGTTACTCACTGCCAGACCGGACGGTACGAATGTGAATTTACCAATCATACTGTGGCATATTTACCGAAGGGCTATTTTAGCATTGCAGCAACAGCGTATTTACCGGCTTCATTTTCTTTTCCCTTGGGGAAGTATTATGGCGTCAGTCTTGTCATAGACCGTCAGGCGCTTTCGGAGGAAACACGCCGGATCATGCAGACAATTCCCATCAACCTTGATAAAATAGGCGCAACGCTTGGACTTGAAACACGATGGTATGTCAGCGATACTCCACCACAATTGCAACACTTGTTTTTAGAATTATATACAGCCGTCGAAGCGGAGACAACCGGCTATTTTAAAATTAAGGCCCTGGAACTGCTGTACCACATGGAACAGCTTACCCAGGTTAACGGGTGCGACTCAAAGTATTTTGATAAGAAGCAGATACAAGCGACAAAAGTGATCCGGGAATATCTCATTTCCCATCTGGATGAAAAAGTTTCTCTGGAGCAGCTGGCGAAAGAGGTACACTTGAACCTATCGGTTTTCCACTTGATATTTTCCCATATATATGGGGACACTCCATACGCATACCTCAAAAAATATAAAATGAATTTAGCGGCCCAGTGGCTTTCGGAAAATAAGATGAAAATCGGTGATATTGCTTTGGAACTGGGATATAGCAATGCAAGTAAATTTGCGAAAGCATTCCAATCAGTATATGGAATATTGCCAAAGGACTATCGAAAAAACAGCTAGTCAAAGGCAGACATTGTTTAAGACAAAGTAGCATCCATGAACTTGTAGGTATCTTTGGGCTATTTTAAGTCTAAACGCGGAGATATGGAGTAGCAGATACTTTCAAGGATTGGTAGAATGAACGGAGAGGTTAGCATTTACTAACCTCTCCGTTTTTCAATTTAAGGAGGGTTCATGCCATGTCAAATGCAAAGTCGAAACAGGCAAAGCCAAAGACGGGTTTGGCACGATGTATGGAATTGGCTTCTGACAGAAAGGGCCTTGTATTTTTAGCTGCGGTTCTTTCGTCACTGGCGGCCATTGCTTCGTTCATCCCGTACATAGCGATTTATTTCATGATCCGCTCAATTATCGGTGTTTTCCCGAATCTTGACCAGTTGGATATGGGAATGGTCATGAATTATGGCTGGTTGGCGCTTACCGGAATCGTGGCGAATATCCTGTTGTATTTTCTGGCTATTTTCAGCTCTCACATGGCGGCATTTGGAACACTGTACGAGCTGAAAGTTCTCTTTGCAGACCATATTACCAAAATCCCACTTGGGTATCACTTGACAATTGGTAGCGGCCGCCTACGCAAGATCATGGATGAAAATATTGAAAGCGTGGAGGGTTTTATTGCTCACCAGTTTCCTGACTTTGTTGCTTCTATTACCGCCCCTATTGTCATGGTTATCATCCTGCTGGCTGTTGACTGGCGGTTCGGTCTTGCATCTCTGGTCGGTATCATTCTGGCGTTTATTGCGGAGTTCATTGGCTTTGGTAGCGGCGAGATGAAAGAGAACATGGGCAAGTATCAAAAAGCCCTGGAGGAAATGAACAACGCTTCTGTGGAGTATGTCCGGGGAATGTCGGTTGTAAAGGCGTTCAACCAGACGGCATCTTCGTTCAAAAAACTCAAAGAGGCAATCACCGGCTATACGGAATGGGTTCTCAAGTTTTCCCTGGGCTGGCAGAATTGTATGCCTGCCTTTACCACAATCATCAATAATGTTTACCTGATCCTTGTCCCTGTGGGCATCCTGATTGGCACCAGAACAGATGATTTTGCCGGATTTGCGATGACCTTTATCTTTTATCTGCTTTTTATACCAGCAATTTCCGGTGTGCTGAACAAAATCATGTATATTTCAGAGTCGTTCATACAGATCAACGGGAATGTGGCCAGGATGGACGAGATATTGAACATTCCAGAAATGCCGGAAACGGCTCATCCTAAGAAACCTGTCGGAGACGATGTTGTTTTCCATGATGTCAGCTTTTCCTACACTGGGGATAATTCCGAGAAAGCACTGGAAAATGTATCTTTTTCAGCAAAGCAGGGACAGATCACAGCCATTGTCGGCCCGTCCGGCGGCGGCAAGAGTACGATTGCCAATCTGATTTCCCGCTTTTGGGATGTGTCCTCTGGCAGCATTACCATTGGCGGTGTAGATGTGCGTGATGTGGCAGAAGACGATCTGATGCGCCAAGTCAGCTTTGTGTTTCAGGATATTTTCCTGTTCAAGCAGAGCGTCTTGGATAATATCCGTATGGGCAACCCTTCGGCCAGTGAGGAACAAGTAATCGCAGCGGCGAAAGCGGCGCAATGCCACGAGTTTATCTCCAAACTGCCGGATGGGTATCATACAGTGGTTGGCTCCAAAGGTATCCATCTCTCTGGCGGTGAGCGTCAGCGGATTGCGATTGCGCGGGCTATCATCAAAGATGCTCCCATTATCGTGTTGGATGAGGCAACGGCCTTCAGCGACCCGGAGAATGAATACCTAATCCAGAAAGCATTTGAAAAGCTGATGCAGGATAAGACAGTTATTATCATCGCACACCGCCTCTCCACGATCCGCAATGCGGATAAGATTATCGTCGTGGAAAAAGGCCATCTCATTGAAGAAGGAAATCATGACGAGCTGGTGGCTACAGGCGGGCGCTATGCACAGATGTGGAACCACTATACAGAAGCGATTGGCTGGAAAATCAGCGGAAAGGCGGTGTAACTATGAGCAGATTACAAAAAGCTCTCTTTTTGTCAGACAAGGGTTACACAGATCTGAAAAAAGCAATCTTCGCCTGCACATTGACAAACCTCGCTATGCTTCTGCCGTTCTGTGTAACTGTTATGATCTTCAGTGAAATCCTGACGCCCTTTGTCAGTGGTGGCTCCATCCAGTGGAACCATATCTGGATGCTGTGGGGTGCGGGTATTATTTCGGCCATCCTGGTATTTCTGGCCGCCAAAAACGATTACCGCAAAACCTATATTGCCTCGTATAAGGAGTCAAACACGACACGGCTGCGGATTGCGGAGCATCTTCGGAAACTCCCTATGAATTTCTTTAACACCAAGGACCTTTCCGAACTGACCACGAATATGATGGCAGATTGCAGCAGCATGGAGTCCCTGCTCAGTAGCACGATTCCTCCGCTGATTGCAAACGGTATCACGGTGACCCTAACCTGCATCCTGCTGGCCTTCTTTGATTGGCGGCTTGCTCTGTGCGTATTCATCACGGTTCCGATTGCCTTCCTTATTATCTGGCTCAGCCGGAACCAGCAAAAGAAACTGTTTGAAAAGCAGGTTGACGCAAAGCTGGCTGCCTCTGACCAGGTACAGGAATACCTGGAAGGCATGAAGATCATCAAGTCCTGCGGGCTGTCCGGCTCTCATTTCAGCGCGTTGGATAAAGCTCTAGTGGCGATGAAAAAAATCGCCATCAAGGTAGAAATGGCTGTCGGCGTGTTCATGTCCAGTGCCAGTATGATTTTGCAGGCAGGCGTTGGTACCACAATCTTTGTCGGCGCTATCCTTTTGACGAATGGGCAGATTGAGCTTCTTCCGCTGCTTATGTTCCTTCTGATGGTAACGCGGATTTACGGCCCAATCTTGTCAATCTTGGCAAATCTTTCCTCATTACTGAATTTGAATGTGGTCACAAGCCGTATGCGTACTCTGCTCACTACTCCCGCAATGAACGGCAAGGAGAAAACGGTCCCGAACTGCGACATTGAGCTATCCCATGTGACCTTTGCCCACAATCGGGAAGATGTCATTAAAGATGTTTCCTGCAAAATCCCCCAGGGGAGCGTGACTGCCCTCGTTGGCCCGTCCGGTTCCGGTAAAAGCACGATTTCCAAACTGATTGCCCGGTTTTGGGATGTCCAGCAGGGCAAGATCACCGTGGGAGGAAAAGACATCAAGAGTATGGAGCCGGAAAGCCTCATGTCTTATATGTCATTCGTGTTCCAGGATGTGACCCTGTTCAATGATACGGTTATGAATAATATCCGTCTTGGCAATCCAAACGCAACAGACGATCAGGTAATTGCTGCTGCCAAAGCCGCCTATTGTGATGAATTTGTCCGGGAGATGCCGGACGGGTATCAGATGGTCCTCGGTGAAAACGGCAGTACGCTTTCCGGTGGTGAGCGCCAGCGTATTTCCATCGCCCGCGCCTTGCTGAAAAATGCGCCCATTATTCTGCTTGACGAAGCAACAGCATCCCTTGACCCGGAGAATGAAATTCTGGTTCAAAAGGCGATTGCCAAACTGGTGGAAGGCAAGACGGTTATTATGATCGCCCACCGCCTCCGTACAGTTGTAGACTCGGATCAGATCCTCGTTCTTGACAATGGCCGACTGGTAGAACATGGGACACACGATGCGCTGATGAAAAAGAACGGATTGTACCACAAGCTGTTCCATATTCAGCAGGAAAGCCTTGGCTGGACAGTATAACTTTGGGGGAGAAGCATTGACTGGGCAGGCTGTTCTACAATATGATAATCTGTGTATTGACCCAAACCAGCGTAGGGTCTTTGTGAGCGGGCGAGCTGTGAAGTTGACCACGATGGAGTTCAATATTCTATATTATCTGGCTTTGCACCCCCGGCTGGACTTTTACGCGGGAGCAGCTTTACCAGTATGCAATGTCCGATGATTTTGCTTCCGGCCTTGAAAGTGTTACCAGCAGGATCTACAAGATACGGAAAAACTAAATATCAATGTGATTCAAACTGTACACGGATATGGTTATCGCTTTGAAAAGTAAGGAAACACGCAAGAAAACGGCCTTTGTTTATAGCAAGGGCCGTTTTCGATTTGTGCGGGTAGGAAAACATCAATAACTCCAACCAAACGGAATAAAGTCGTCTAAACGGAATAGACAGGCAGGGAAGTCCTCGGTAAAATACACCATGTGAGATGGACGCCCGGCGTCCTATTTTTCACGAACAAAGTTAGCATAATCTAACCAAAAAGGAGAGAACATTATGTCTGAACCAGTCAAGAGCCGCGGGATGAGCGGCAAGGATGTCATTACCGTGGGGATTTTCTCCGCCATTTACTTTGTCATCAACTTTGCCTTTATGCTTCTGGGTGGGCTGCACCCGCTGCTGTGGATCCTGATGCCGGGCTTTATCGCTCTGTTTACCGGCATTCCATATCTCATGATGTGCGCCAAGGTGCAGAAGGTGGGCTCCGTCCTGCTGATGGGGCTCATCACGGGCCTCATTTACTATGTCACCGGGCAATTCACCGTTGTGATCCTGGTGTCCTTTGTTCTGGCCTGCGGCCTGGCTGAAATTACCCGTGTCATTACCCACTACCGGAGCATGGCCGGCAACCTGGTATCCTTTGTACTGTTCTCTGTGGGCATGGTGGGCTCTCCGCTCCCGATCTGGCTGATGCGGGAAGACTTCCTGCGGCAGATCACAGAACAGGGGATGCCGGCAGACTATGTGAACACTCTGGCGGCTCTTTCCTCCAATGGGATGCTGATCGTTTTGTTCCTGGCTCCTGTTGTTGGAGCGATCATTGGCGGCATTCTTGCCCGCGCCATGTTCCGCAAGCACTTTGAAAAGGCTGGCCTGGTGTAAGATGGGGAACGGAAAGAAATCGATCTTTGACCCGAGAGCCGGACTGTGGATTCTGATTGCCGCCAATATCATCGCGTTCAGCGACCATACTCTGTGGGTAGAACTGGCACTGATCGCTCTGCTGCTGGCACTGATGATCGTCCACAGAAGATTTACAATGGCAGTCAAATGGGCGGTTGGATACTGCGCCCTGCTGGTCTTTCAACAGGTGATCCTGCCGGCGTCGCCTATGATCATCGCCACCAGCTTCACTATCTTTGCCACCTATACCCGCCGGATGTTCCCCTGCCTGATGACCGGATCGCTGATGCTGAAATGCACCCCTCTGCGCTACCTGATCGTAGGGCTGCGGCAGTTACATATTCCCCAGAAGCTGATCGTGGCTATATCCGTGACGCTGCGGTACTTCCCCGCTATCCGGGAGGAGATCGGCCACATCCGGGACGCGATGAAGCTGCGGAATATCCGGGGACTCAGCCGTTTAGAGTGTACGGTGATGCCCCTCATGGTGTCCGCTACGGAGACGGCAGAGGAGCTCTCTGCGGCGGCCGTGACCCGAGGAATCGAAAATCCAGCCCGAAAGACCAACGCTGTGTCTCTGCGTCTAATGCCGGCAGACCTGACGGGGATGCTGTTGGTCCTGGCCTTGCTGATAGGCTCATTTGTGGTACAATAAGGGGGAATGACAATGATAGGCTTGGAACAGGTTTCCTTTGGCTATGGAGAAAAACAGGAAACGCTTTCCCATGTCAGCGCCACTGTTGCCCGCGGAGAGTGCGTCCTGCTGTGCGGGGCCTCCGGCTGCGGAAAGACCACGGTGACGAAGCTGATCAACGGCCTGATCCCGGCTTTTACTCCCGGATGCCGTCTGGAGGGACGGGTGATGGTAAACGGGCTTGCGCCGCGGGAAACACCCATGTATGAACTGGCCCAGCGGGTAGGCTCTGTGTTTCAAAATCCAAAGTCCCAGTTTTTTAATCTGGACACCGACAGCGAACTGGCCTTTGGGCTGGAAAATGAGGGCCGTCCGCCGGAAGAGATCCGCCGCCGTGTGGAGCAGGTCGCAGAAACGCTGCATCTTCAGGACCTGCGGGGAAAAAACATCTTTTCGCTATCCGGCGGGCAAAAGCAGCTTCTGGCCTTTGGCTCCGTCTATGCCATGGGCCCCGAAATCTATGTGCTGGACGAGCCGACGGCCAATCTGGATCAGGAGGCCATTGCCCGCCTTCACGACCAGATCTCCGCTTTGAAGAGGCAGGGCTGCACAATCGTGGTGGCGGAGCATCGCCTGTACTTTCTCACCGATCTCATTGACCGGGCGTTTTATCTTCGGAGCGGGGTGCTGGAGCGCGTCTTCACCGGGGAGCAGTTTCGCAGCCTGCCAGACCCGGAGCGGGAGGCCCTGGGGCTGCGTACCCTGACCCCGGCGGTATGCACGCTCCCCGCTGTGGAATCGGCCGGCAGCGAAGAAGGGCTGTCTGTGGAGGGCTTGACCTGCAGCTTCCGCAAAGGAGCTCCCGTATTCCGGGACCTGTCCTTTTCCGCCCGCCCCGGCGAGGTGGTGGCAATCACCGGACCCAACGGCGTGGGCAAGACCACCCTTTCCCGCTGCCTTTGCGGGCTGCTGAAAGAACAAGCGGGACAAATTCTGCTGAATGGAAAGCATCTGGATCGAAAAGGCCGCCAGCGGTCGGCTTTCTGTGTCATGCAGGATGTAAACCATCAGCTGTTCTCCGACAGCGTGTGGGGAGAGTGCCGGATGTCCGCGCCGGAGGCATCTGACGATCAGATTTCGGAGGTGCTGGACAGCCTCCACCTGCTGTCCTTTCGGGAGAGGCATCCGATGTCTCTCTCCGGGGGACAGAAGCAGAGGCTGGCAGTGGCTACGGCGCTGCTGTCGGAGAAACCGGTGCTGATTTTTGACGAGCCCACCAGCGGTTTGGACTATGCCCGCATGGTGGAGGTGTCCGGGGTGATCCGCAGTCTGGCAAGGCATGGGCGGATCGTTCTGGTGGTCACCCATGACCAGGAATTCATGCAGAGAGCCTGTGACCGGGCGCTGCGATTGTAAAAGGAGAAATTTCATGCTGGAGCAAGTAATGGCAGACAACGGATTCCCTGTCCCGCTGGTGGAGGGTGGGAACTGCCGGGTCTTTCAATTTCACAGCGGTACCGGAGAGGGGATCATGACACAATACGACCTGTTCCCCGGCGTATCCCTGATGTACAACGATTTCCATATGGAGAGCTATGACTCCGCGTTCCGTACAACGGAGGATCTGCTGTGCATCGATTACTGCCGCCAGGGGCGCATGGAGTACCCTGCCGGCCCGGATGCATACTCCTATGTGGAGGCGGGCGACCTGAAGCTGGACCGGCGGCTGGAGCACCAGGGCCATTTTACCTTCCCTCTTGCCCACTATCACGGGATCACCGTTGGTTTTGCGCTCCCCCAGGCCGCCCAATCGCTGAAGGAGTGGATACGGGAATTTCCGGTGGATCTGGCCCGGCTCCAGAATAAATTCTGCTCCAGCCGCCATCCCAAGGTGCTCCATGGGGCGCCCTCTATTGATCACATTTTTCAGGAGCTCTACGCGGTGCCGGAGCAGATCAAGCTCCCTTATTTCCGCATCAAGGTGCTGGAATTGCTCCTGTATCTGGACGCGCTGGAGCTGCCAAAGGATGCGGAAAAGCCTTACTTCTATAAATCCCAGGTGGAAAAAGTGAAGGCTATCCATCGGTTATTGACGGGGGAGCTGGAACGCCACTATACGATTGCGGAATTGTCCGAACGGTTTTCTGTCCCGGCTACGGCGCTGAAGGAGTGCTTCAAGTCGATTTATGGGCAGCCCATCAACACCTATATGCGTAATTTCCGCATGGACCAGGCCGCGCTTCTGCTCCAGCAGGAGCCTCAAATGGGAGTGGCAGAGATCGCCGGACGGGTAGGTTATGACAGCTCCAGCAAATTTGCCGCCGCATTCAAGGAAGTCAAGGGCAAGACGCCTCTGGAGTACCGGCGGGAAAGCCAATAAATTTTTCCGTCCAAACGGGACCAGACCGGCAGGACGGAGCGGACAGAGGAAGAAGAATTTCTTATAATCGTTGTAGTTAGCGCAAGCAAACTACAACGATTTTTCTTTGAGAGGAGTATTGCACATGAAGGAACGAACTTGGCTCGGTATCCTGCTCTCCTTCGCCGCACCCTGCCGGGGGAAGATGGCCGGGTCTGTGGTACTGGCTATTCTCAGTGTGGCCGGGGGCTTCGTACCGTATCTCGGCGTTTACCAGATCATCCGGCTCTTCCTGGAGCGTCAGGCGAACTGGGAGGGCATTGTATTTTGGTGCGGCGTGTGTCTGGCCGGCTATGCCGTCAAGGTGGCGGGATATGCCCTGTCCACCATGCTGGCCCATGTATCCGCCTACACGATTTTGGAGGGCCTGCGCCTTCAGGTGGCGGACCGGCTGATGGGGGCGCCGCTGGGCGAGGTGGAAAGCCGGCCCATTGGCTCCATGAAAAGCACCATCGTGGACCGTATTGAAGATGTGGAGCCGCCTCTGGCTCACATGATCCCGGAACTCAGTTCCAATCTTCTGCTGCCTCTGGTCGTGGTCATCGCCATGTTCGCCATCGACTGGCGGATGGGCCTTGCCCTGCTGGTGACCATCCCGGTGGCGCTCATTCCCATGACCTTCGGGATGCGGACCTATAACAGGAATTACGCCGCCTACATGGAGGCCAACGCCCATGTGAACAGCGTGATCGTGGAATATGTAGAGGGCATTCAGGTGGTGAAAGCGTTCAGCCAGGGGGAGCGGTCCTATCAGAAATTCGCCCAGGCGGTGGCCTCCTTCCGGGACTTCACCATGGGATGGTTCCGCTGCACCTGGGCTTCCATGAATCTGTGCCTGTCCATTCTGCCGACCACCCTGCTGGGGACCCTGCCGGCGGGCGTCGCGCTCTATCAGGCGGGAATACTGGACCCGGCCCAGGTGACGCTCTGCCTGATGTTGGCCCTGGGAATTGTGTCCCCCCTGATGAGCGCCACCGCCTTCATCAACTCCATGAAAAGTATGCAGTTTGCAGTGAAGGACACCCGTGAACTGCTGAATTTGCCCCAGCTCACGCAAGCGGAGCAGAATGTCCATCTGGAAGGCAGCAGCATCCAGATGCGGGATGTATCTTTTTCCTATGGCGGGACGAAGGGCAAGGAGGTGCTTCGCCATCTGAACTTGACCATCCCACAGGGAAAATTCACCGCCCTGGTGGGGCCGTCGGGCGGCGGAAAGTCCACCATCGCCCGGCTGACCGCCCGGTTTTGGGATGTGACAGGAGGTTCCATCACCCTGGGCGGACAGGACATCCGCAAGTTCCCGCTGAAGCAGCTCTCCCAGTCCATCAGTTTCGTCACGCAGGACAACTTCCTCTTTGACTGTTCCCTGAAAGAGAACATCCGGCTGGGGCGTCCGGGGGCCTCGGACGAGGAAGTGCTGGCGGCTGCTCAGGCGGCCCAGTGCGAAGAATTCATCGGCCGGCTGGAACATGGCTGGGATACGACGGCCGGAGACGCGGGCAAGCAGCTCTCCGGCGGGGAGCGTCAGCGCATCGCCATCGCCCGCGCCATTTTGAAGGACGCCCCCATTGTGATTTTGGACGAGGCGACCGCCTTCACCGATCCCGAGAATGAGGACAAGATCCAACGCTCCATTATGGCGCTTTCCAGGGGGAAAACGCTTCTGGTCATCGCCCACCGGCTCTCCACCATCCAGAACGCGGATCAGATCGTGGTGCTGGAGAAAGGGAGCGTTGCAGACTGTGGCACCCAGGAAGAACTGCTGGGCCGCTGCCCGCTGTATCAGACCCTTTGGACGGCCCATGTGGGGGCACGAAACTGGGCGGTCACATCCGGCAAAAAGGAGGGGAATTGAGATGTTTCACAGCGTAGGACGCATTATGGGATGGGCAAAGAACTATCGAAAGCGAATGATTCTGGGCTTTGTGTGCTCGTTTTTTGCAACATGGTGTACTGCGGGGCCGGTGATGCTGGCGGCCTGGGCCCTGGGGCGGATGATCGGGAACGCCTGGGGAGAGAATGAGCTTTCCGGCTCTCTTCCATGGCTGTGCTTATCTGGCATCATCGTCCTGATCCTGCTGCGGTTTTTCTTCACCTATTGGAAAAACCGGCTTCAGGAGAGCATCGGAACGGAACGGGCGGCAGAGCAGAGGATGGAACTGGGCGATGTGCTGAAACGGGTGTCCCTTGGTTACTTTGCCAAAAACAATCTGGGAGACATTTTGGCGGCGCTCACCACGGAACTGAGCACGCTGGAACTCCAGAGTATGAAGATGGTGGACGCGGTGGTAAACGGTTATATTCAGGTAGCCGTGATCCTGCTGTGCGTGGCGATTTTCTGCCTGCCTGCCGCGCTGGTGGCGCTGATCGGTGTGCTGGTGTCCGCCTTTGCCCTGCGGGGCATTGGCCGTCAGAGCGCCCGCACCGCTCCTGTGAGCCACCGGGCTCAGGAGGCATTGTCCGGCGCGGCCGTCGAATACATCCACGGCCTGCCGGTGGTGAAGTCCTTTGGGCAGGACGGGGTTTCCGTTCAGCGATTCCGGGATGCCTGCCGGGACAATAAGGCCATCCGCATTAAAAACGAGTTTGGGTTCGTCCCCTGGAACTGCCTGCATCTGTTCGCTCTGCGGGCAGCATCCGTGGGGCTGGTGCTCGCCGCGGGCCAGCAGGTTTTGGTGGGAGCTTTACCGCTTCCGTATTTCCTGATGATCGCCCTGTTTTCCTTCACCATTTTCGGCAGTGTGGAGGCCATCAATGACGCGGCCCACATCCTGTCGGTGACAGACTCGGTGCTGGACCGGCTGGAGGAACTGGAACATACGGATTTCATTGACAAGGGCGGGAAAGAGGTCGTGCCGGAACGGTTTGATGTGTCCCTCTCCCATGTATCCTTCGGGTATGGGAGCCGCGAGGTGCTCCACGATGTGACCTTTACCGTACCCCAGGGGACCACTACCGCCATTGTGGGGCCGTCCGGCTCCGGCAAGAGCACGATATGCAATTTGGTAGCCCGCTTCTATGACGCGGACCGCGGCTCCGTGTCGGTGGGCGGCCACGATGTGAAAGAATTCACCTGTGAAAGCCTGCTGCGGAACATCTCAATGGTCTTTCAGAATGTGTATCTCTTCCAGGACAGTGTGGAGAACAATATCAAATTTGGCTGCCCCGATGCCACCCATGAGCAGGTGGTCGCTGCCGCAAAAGCTGCCTGCTGCCATGACTTCATCTCGGCCCTGCCGAACGGCTATGACACCGTGATTGGAGAGGGCGGCTCCACCCTCTCCGGAGGAGAGAAGCAGCGCATCTCCATCGCCCGGGCCATTTTGAAGGACGCCCCTATCGTCATCCTTGATGAAGCGACCGCCAGTGTAGACCCGGAGAATGAACACCTGATCCAACAGGCTCTGTCCGCTTTGACAAAGGGGAAAACCATCCTCACCATCGCCCACCGGCTGGCTACCATCCAGCACGCGGATCAGATTCTGGTGGTGGAGGATGGCCGTATCGCCCAGCGGGGTACTCATACGGAACTGATGGCCCAGGGCGGCTTGTACCGGCGGTTTATTGAGATTCGGGAACAGGCCGAGGGCTGGAGATTGGCGTGAAGAAAAGAGTGAAACGGCAACACGGCACATCACTTCATGCCTCCGGCGAAGACTATCTGGAGGCCGTGCTGGTGCTCCAAAAGGAAAAGGGCATGGTACGCTCTGTGGATGTTGCCCGGCACATGGGAGTCTCCAAGCCCAGCGTGTGCCACGCGGTAGCTACCCTAAAAGAAGGAGGCTTCCTCACCATGGACGGGGACTTCTTCCTCCGCCTGACCGATGTGGGCCGGGAGGTAGCCGAGCAGACCTATGAGAAGCACTGCTTCTTCACACGCCTGCTGGTAGAGGCCGGTGTAGAGCCAAAAACCGCCGAACAGGATGCCTGCCGCATGGAACATGTGATCAGCCCAGCCAGTTTTCAGAAACTGACTGAGCTATATCAGAAGGCCCACCCAAATACAGAGCCGACCGAGAATGGGAGGCGGTTTGATGCGAAAACAGATTCTGTTGATTGATGATGACCTGCCCCTTTGCCGGCAACTCCGGGACGCCCTGCAGGACGATACCACAGAGGTCCGGTATTTCATTGACACAGCGGAGGCCCTGGACAGTTTCATGCGGCAACGGTATTGCTTGGTCATCATGGACTCGACGATGGAAGACATGGATGGCCGGGAACTGCTTCGGACCATGCGTCAGGCCAAGGCGGCCCCAATTCTGGTGCTCACCGATACGCTATCGCCGGAAGACGAAGTTGCCATTCTTTCATCTGGGGCAACGGTCTATGCTCAGAAACCAATCGATGGATTGATCAGGCCAATGCTCTCATCCGCTTCTATATGGAGTCGGAACATACAGAGAAAAAATATTATACCTTGACCTTTGGGACAGAATTGGTTATTAACCCTTTGCATCGTCAGGTGCATTTAAAAGGGAGGTCGGAAATCCGCCCGGAAAACTCCCCATTTCCACGCTTTCTGAATTGTGGTAGAATGATAAGTACAGAATGGCAAATTGAAATTTGAGGAATTAAGAATTTATAGAGGTAATTCAAATGGAATATCGCAGCAATATTTCCTCAAAATGGTAAACAACTGCCGGCCTTACGATGGGAAATAGGTTTTACAGGAAAGCACACCGAAAAAGGCCTTAAAATTTGAAAGGGACTGCCGCACTAAATGATCTGTGTGGCAGTCCCTTCTTGTTGTTAAACTCCGTTGCTCACATAGCGGATGAAAATCAGTTTGTGATTACAGTCACCAGATAAATCCAGCATTCTCTGCATTCACTGCAAAGTACGGCTGTTCCTTACTCACCCCAGGGTGTTGCCACTAACGGCTCCGCTGGGTCATAGGGAATCCGGATAAAGCGGTCGAGCTTTTCTGGAGAGAAGCGGCTCTCATAAATGTGCCGGTGCTGTTCCATCAGCACGCTGTCGTCCACCGGCTTTTGGGACCAGTAGAGCGTCTTGTAGGGCACACCGAATAAAGCGGTCTCATACCCGGCGGTTTTTGCGCCGTTGCGGGCATAGAAGCCCAGGCGATGCTCCGCCATCACGGGATCGGGGGCGTGGGAGGGAAGCTCGCTTTCCCCGAAAATAGTCAGATCCGGCTCCTGTTCCAGCAGCATGGACAGGAGCAGCGCCCCGATCCCCCTGTTTCGATGATCCGCGGAAACGCACAGGTAATCCAGCAGGGCCCAGCCCGGCCGCCCCAGCCACAGAAAACAGGCTCCAACAATCTCATCGCCGTCAAACAGGCACCAGGGGCGGTAGAGTCCATCCCGCCACAGTTCCTCTATGGACTGCAGGGGCTTCAATTCTGAGGCGGGAAACGCCTGTTTCAGCTGCCCCTCATAAACAGACTTGAGTTGTTCCGATGTAGGTATCCGTAATTCCATCGTCATTCCCTTGCTATCATAATTAAAGTGTGTGGAGAAATCAGCTTTAACAGAGCGGAGGGCTTTTATTCACTCCATCGTTCCGTAGCGGACCGGCACATGGATGCTGCCCAGGTCCCGCACCGTCTGTTCCCCGGACGCCCAGACCGGCTTCAGGTCCACCTGGATGATCTGGGGATTTTCATAGGTCTTGAAATAGTAGACCTTGTTCGGAAGGTCGATCATGGAAGTGTACTGGGTGTAGTCAAAGGTCCCGTTGGCCGTCTTTACCACACCGTTGGGCAGGGTGACGCCCTCCAGGATGTGAAAGCCCTCCACGATGGCCTCCTGCATGGTCTCCGGCTGCACCATATGGAGCTTCTGGAACGCGGTCCTGACGAAACGGGCGGGCGGTGTGTAGCCACCGGGCAGGACGCTCGTTCCGGCGGCTTGTCCAAAAGGCTCCATCCGGAAACCACCCCAATCTGCCTGCTCCGTCTGCTCCGGCGCGGCCCCAATGTAGCTGCGTAAATTCGTCATCTGCCAGGAGAAATCCGGGCTGTTGGTCAGAACGCCCACCGGGTTTTCATAGGCGTTCAGTCCCTGCCTGGTCTGCTCCACCACGAGGCTTTTGCCGGACAGGTCGGTGAATATCCAGTGCAGCGGCGCAACGGTCCCGGTCAGTTTGTCCGGAAGCCCCACCAGGGTGATGTCGGCCAGAAGCTCCCGGAGGTCATCCAGAGAGGCGCAGAGGCCGAGGACATAGTGTAAAAAGTCCAGGGCCGGGACCTGCGCCTTGCTGCTCTGCTGGGAGAACGGCGGGAAGTCGGCATATCCTTTAAAGTACAGCGCGCCGCCCGCAAGCCCCTTTTCGTTGACGCCATCAAACAGGACATAGAGATTTTTGAAGTGGCGGCTGATCCCCGCGACCGCGTACCGGTCAGTGAGCTCCCTGCCCAGTGTGTTTTCCCAGATGGAGCCGGCGGGAAAGGCCGCAAGGCGCGGGTCCAGAATGTAGTGGAAATCCATCGTCCGGCCAAACACATTTTCATGCTGCTGATTTAAGAAATTGATTGCAGTACACATAAAAGAAACCCTCCAATTTTTGAGTCTTGATGGACCGCCCTGTTTTACCGTCAGGGCGTTTTACCATTTACAGCCCACATCGCTGAACGCCAGCACAAGGCTGTCGATTCCCAGCAGGATCAGATAGGCCCCGATGACAAAGCCCATGGACAGGAACGCGAGGGCCGGTTGGAGCAGCATGAGGAAGCCGAGCACCAGCCCGATGATGTTCAGGACCAGGCTGAAATAGTAGTACCCGCTGCCGGCCACATACCGGATGATCCCCAAGTGGGTCAGGCGGGAGATGCAGTGCATGATGAACCATAGGGGGAAGAAGATCGTCAGCGCCCAGGCCGCGGCGCCGGGATAGACCATCACCAGCAAACCTGCGATCACGCTCAAAATGCCGCTGACCAGAGCCACTACCGGCCCGAAGCCGGTATGACGCTCCATCTTCGCATAGAACACAATATCCGCAATCCCTGTGATAAGGGCGAACACGCCGTAGACCAGCACCGCGCCGGTCAGCACGCTGCCCGGCCTCAGAAAAGTGAAGATGCCCAGCACGATCAGCAGAATGCCGATAATCAGTTCCATCCATCCAAATTTAGAGCGACGCCTCATTTTGCTCAACCTCCGTTTCCTTTCCCCGCGGTATATCCTGCGCGCTGACTGCTTCCAGGGAGAGAAGCAGGGCGTGATTGGCGGCCTGCGCCGCGAAATCCAGTGAGTATTCTGCCAACAGTAGGGCCTCCTCTGCGGACAGCCCCCGGCGCCAGACTTCGGAGAACGGGCCGTCCTGCTCCGCACGCTCCCGGTCGATGAACGCCTCTATCGTCTCATAGGAGGACGCCAACTTCCCGACCATGGGAGAGCGGCTGAACTTCAGCTTTGTCTGGAACGCCAGACGGTCCGCTTCATTTTTCTGCCGCAGGCGGGTCAGCTCCTGGCCGAGTTGTTCGCGGCTAGCTGTTTCGCTGAGCTGGATGCTCCCGTGGAGCAGCCCGAACTCCCGGTCCAACTCATACAGTTTTGCGGACAGAATTTCATGTGACATAATCCGCACCCCTTGCCTTTTCATGCTTTTATTTTAATCAGGGCGGGGGGTTGGAACAATAGCCAGAAAATGAAGTGTGTATTGACAGAAATGCCGGAGTGTAAAACTTTTTTACACTCCGGCATTTCTGTGGAAAGAGAGGGTTATTGTCTGGGGGAAATCTCCCCCACAACAAGCTGATGGACAATATGAACGATGTGGTCTAAATCGCCGCTGTCAGCCTCGGTCCAGTTTTTGAGGAGGCCGAGGACCGCCTGACTGTGGTAGCGCATCACAAGTTTCAAGTCCGCATGGCTGCATTGAGCGTACAGGCCGCGTTTTTCCACCACCCGCAGGAAAAATGTGAAAAACTGTTCCTCCACCATCCGCTCGATCTCATCCCGGTAGTTGGTTTGAAGGCCATGCTCCACATAGGGGCGGGCGTTCAGCGCCAGCAGGAACAGACAGCGCAGCCCCTTTTCCGCGTCCCCCTGGGTAAGCGTTTCCTCGATCATTCTGTTCGTGCCGCGCTCCAAGACCCATTTCAACAGGTCTGGAATATCTTCAAAATGATAGTAAAAGGTCTGTCGGGTGATGCTGCACTCATCCACGATGTCCTTCACCGTCAGCTTTTTGACCTTCTTTTGCATCAGAAGCCGCTTCACGGCCTCTGCAATCAGCTCCTTTGTGTCAACTGCCACCCGGGCATACACCTCCATTCCATTTGAAACGTGAAACAGTGGAAACAGTTTAGGCAGAAATATTATATAGTAAATTGGTCCAACCCACAAGTTTTACCTGCCAATTTCGAGAAATTTGAGGCCGTTCCCAGACTATTTGTGTATTTCTAACGCTTTCTCCGCCAAACTGTCATATGGTCCGTCTACAATGATCTCTTTTTGGCCTCTGGCAAGGACCTCCCGACACCCCAAATGAAACATTGGAAAATCGGGATGCCCACTCTCCGCAGAGACATCAAGCACGGCTTTCTCTGTCACAGGGAATACGATCCTGCCAATGTTGGCCCAATAGATGGCCCCTGTGCACATACAGCACGGTTCACACGAGGTATATAGGCTGCATTTCCACAGAAATTCCTCTGAGAACTTTTGGGAAGCCCTGCTCGACAGTACAGACTCGGCATGGGCGGTATTGTCACCATTTTTATATACCAGCGTGTCCTGCTCCAGCAGAACATCGCCGTTTTCATCGGCCAGCAACGCGGCAAACGGAGCATCCCCCCGAGCTTTTAGCGCTGCGGCCATTTGGATGCACATTTTCAGCAGTTCTTCATTTCTCTCTGCCGTTATGTTCTGAAATACAAATCCTGTTCCTGTTTTCATAAAGCACACTCCTTCTACTTACCTTGCCGCGGCAGCATGATACGGATCGTCGTTCCTTTGGGAGAGCTGGAAACAATCCCGATCTGTCCGCCATGCAGTTCTATGATCGCCTTTGTCAGCGCCAAACCCAAACCGCATCCACCTATTTGATGGGAACGGGACTTGTCAACGCGGAAAAACGGTTCAAAGACCTGCTTCTGATCTTCTGCCGGGATGCCACGGCCGCTGTCTGAGATCGTAATAATAATCTGCCCTTTCTCTACATTTGACTGGACGCTGACCTGCCCGCCGGTATGATTATATTTGATGCTGTTCTCGATGACATTATAGATCGCACGGTACAGCAGGGCGTCATTCCCCACAAGTTCCCCTTCGCTGGGGTGCTGAATCATTTTCACCCCGTTTTTCTGCGCAATTTCCTCTAAATCACAAAGGATTTCTTCAAGTAGCGCGGGAAGGGATATTTGATCTGATTTTTGTACGGTTTCCAGACGGGCCATTTGCAGCAGTTCCTCGACTAAATGGGACAGCCGCTCCGTCTGCGCCGCCAGGATCTCAAGGCTTTCCGCGCAGTCTCCGGGAAGTTCCTTACTTTTCCGATCCAGCAGATCCAACCGCGCCTGAATGACTGCGAGCGGCGTCCGCAACTCATGGGCAGCATTGGCGGAAAACCGCTTCTGCGTTTTAAATGACTTCTCCAGACGGGAGAGCATCGCATTGAAAGACTTTGCTAAATGGGCTACCTCGTCCTCTGTTCCGGGTACTTCAACCGGCTGGGCAAGATTCTGCGCCTGGATCGTCTCCATTTGCCCGGCCATTTTCCGTAAGGGCGATAATGCCTTCCCTGTCAGCCAGTAGGTCACGGCGCCGGACAGCAAAACGACCAGCAGCATGGCGGCGGCGCTCTCCATCCGAAGCGTGGAGCGGCTGTTGCTGAAATGCTGTGGTATCTGCATCTGCTCCGGTGCGGCAGCTCCTCCAGAGATCTGCGCCGCGTCCCCGGTGTTGGGCTGGAGCTGGATGACCTGGATTTCCAGATCGTCCAATTCGGTGCCGGCCGAGTGGTTGAACACCAGGGTCAAGATCAGGCAGGCCGCGGCCAGGATCGCTGCGGAGGTCAGCGCCAGCCTCCATTGCAGCGTCAGGCCGTGCCGTTTGGACTTGTACTTCACCGGCTCCCGTCCTCCTTCCCTACGGCCAATGTGTACCCCTGGCCGACCTTATTCTGGATCGGATCATACCCCAGGACCGACCGGAGTTTTTTGCGGAGTGCTGAGATGTGGACACGGACCGCATTGCTGAAGCTGTTCACACTTCCATCCCATAGGTGCTCCATCAATTCCTCCGCGCTCACCACACGCCCCTGGTGGAGCAGAAGATATTCCAGCAGCCCCGCCTCCTTGCGGGGCAGGTCAAGAACCCGGCCGCCCGCTGTTGCCGTGCGGGAAACCGTATCAAAGGAAATACCCCCGCAGGATAAGACCGTGTCCTCCTGTACGAAACGGCGGCGGGTCAGGCTGCGGATGCGGGCCTCCAATTCCGCGAAATGAAATGGCTTTGTCAGGTAGTCATTGGCTCCAAAGTCCAGTCCGTCCACTTTGTCCTGAAGCTCGGTTCTGGCGGACAGGATCAGAATTTTCACCTCGGCATTTTCCATGCGCAGGCGGCGCAGAACCTCCATCCCATCCATGACGGGAAGATTCAGATCCAGTAAAATCAGATCATAGGACTCCACTGTAGCCAGTTCCAGCGCTGTCCCGCCGTCCCCGCAGGCGTCCACTTCATAACCATCCGACCGCAGGACCTGTGCCATTGTCCGGCCCAGGTCCTGTTCATCCTCCACGATCAGCAACCGCATATATCCCCGCCTCCATTCGTTCTTCAATCAACAGATAGTTTGATTATAGCACAGGAGCGATAAACTTTGTGTTAACTGGCCGTTCCTGTTCGGAAATAAATTTCGATGGGCCGGTTGAGTTAACAAAGACTTTATCCCCCGTGTGCTATCCTGCGCAATGATGGAGCGCCATCCGTCTAAAAAATCGAAGGAGATCATGGATATGCACAAGAACAACCATTGCGGCAATCGAGAGGGCCGCAGAATTTTCCGAAAGCCTGCCGCAGCTTTGGCAGCCGCGGCTCTGCTCGTTTCCCTTGCGGCCTGCTCCGGAGGAGAACAGGCTTCCTCGCCGTCTGCCTCGCCGGAAGGCTCCGCAAGCATGGGGGAGATGACCCTGGGCGGAAACCGGGTCACCATCCCGACGGACGAGGTGATTTTGAAGCCGTCCGAAATGGGGATGTACCCGGAGAAGGAGCATTCATTCCCTTACCTTGGCATGGATGTCGTGTTGCCGGACAGTCTGGTGGAAAAAATGCAAGCCTGCGATGTGGTCCAGTTCAGCGAGGAGGAAGTGGATGCCAATGGATCGCTCTCCTACGCGCTTCTCTCCTGGAGCGCATTAAGCCAGGAACAAAAGGATGCGGAGACGCCCTTGGCCGGAGACGGGATCGAACAATGGAAACGCGGATTGACGCACACAGGCGCGCTTGGCGTGTACCGCTCCGGTCTGGAGGAGCAGTTGAACGCCCTGACCGGATGCGACCAGCACCAGAAATTGGGCGAAAGCGCGGACGGTGCGTACAGCTACTACCTCAGCTCAAACTCCAAAGGAGATGCGGGGCTGGAGGCAGAACTTGAGAATATCGAGGTTACATTGAAGGATATGGTAAACATGGAGGAGGGACTGTCCTTTTTCAGCGCCTTGCCGCAGAGCATCAGCGGGAGCGTAGGGGAATTTTCCACCACGGATATTCAGGGAACAGCGGTTGACCAGACAATCTTCCAGGAGCATACGCTCACTCTGGTCAATGTGTTTACGACCTGGTGCAGCCCCTGCGTGGAAGAAATCCCCGAGTTGGAGAAGCTGCGGGCAGATATGGCCGAGCAGGGCGTTGGCGTAATCGGCATCGTCATGGACACCCGGAACGAGGCCGGAGAGCAGGACAGCGAAGCGCTGCAAAAGGCGCAGATCCTGGCGGAACGGTCTGGCGCCCAGTTCCCGTTCCTCATTCCTGACGAGACGGCGCTTCATGGCCTGCTGGATAGCATCGACACAGTTCCGCAGACCTTCTTTGTGGACCGGGAGGGAAATATCGTGGGCGAAACCTATCTGGGCGGCCACACCTATGACGAATGGAAGGCCATTGTGGAGCAGGAACTGGGCCGCCTGGGAGGAGATGCGTAATGGAGCGCCGCAGGATCGACCCGCGCTGGTTCGGTGCCGGGGCCGCTGTTCTGGGGATCGCGTTCATGGCTTATGGGATCTGCCGCGGAGAGATGGCCGTGGTTTTCTCCAAAGCGGTAAAAGTTTGTCTGGAGTGTATCGGAATTGGCTAAGAAAAAAATAAGCGGCTGGCCCAGACATGGTGTGCAGGCGGTATGGGCCTTTTTGACAAACAGCTATTTAGCCGGCTTCCTGCAGGGCAAAATCTATCAGGGAAAGCTGAAAAATCTCTGTGTTCCCGGTTTGAATTGCTATTCCTGCCCCGGGGCGCTGGGAGCCTGTCCCATCGGCGCGCTCCAGGCTGTCATTGGGAGCTGGAACTTTAAGCTGGCTTTTTATGTATCTGGATTTCTCATTTTTGTGGGGGCTCTGGTCGGACGGCTGGTCTGCGGCTGGCTGTGTCCCTTTGGATTGATCCAGGATCTGCTGCATAAGATCCCGTTCTTCAAAAAAATCTCGACTTTCCGGGGGGATAAACTTCTCCGCAAATTGAAGTATGTGATTCTGGTGGTCTTTGTGATCCTGCTGCCCATGTTCCTGGTCGATCTGCTGGGACAGGGTGCCCCATACTTCTGCAAGCTGATCTGCCCTGTGGGAACGCTGGAGGGCGGCATCCCTCTGGTCCTGCTGAATTCCGCCATGCACAGCGCGCTGGGTTGGCTCTATGCCTGGAAGAATGTGCTTTTAGTGGCCACCATCCTTTTGTCCATCCTGATTTACCGGCCATTCTGCAAGTACATCTGCCCGCTGGGCGCGATTTATTCCCTGTTTAATCGCATTTCAATTTTCCGGTATCGGGTGGATGAACATAAGTGCATCCACTGCGGCGCCTGCGCCAAAGTCTGCAAGATGCACGTGGACCCGGTGAAAAACGCAAACGACCCCGAGTGCATTCGCTGCGGGAAATGTAAACTGGTCTGTCCTGCCGGCGCTATTCTATCGAAAAAACGATAACCTCTGATAATCAGAGCCCTAATATATGCGGGAGAACTAACGGAGGATGTAGAAATATTGAAAGGGAGGAGCCAGCGTGGGGAAGCTGCTGATTTTATCCATTACAGATGGCGAGGAACAGCTCCTGAACAAGCTCAAGGATTTCCTGGCGCAAGAGCCTGGAATCGAGGTCGTGGAGCCGCCCACCACAAAGCATATCCTCACCTTTCCAGGCATGGAACTGCACCTTCGCAAACAGACGGTAAAGTGACGGGGCCGCTCCCTGTACCTTACGCATCTGGAGTTCTTTACGCTGGCTTACCTGCCCCGGCTGGATCTCCTCCCGTTCAGAGACAGGCACCCCATGTCGCTTTCCGGCGGGCAGAAACAGAGGGTGGCCATCGCATCCGCCATTGCGTCAAAGCGGTCTATTCTCTTTTTTGACGAACCCACCAGCGGCCTTGATTACCGGCACATGAAAGAGGTCGCCGCTGTTTTGCGGCAGCTCAGCACGGAAGGCGTCACTGTTTATGTGATCACACACGATCTGGAACTGCTGCTGGACTGCTGCACGGACATCATCCATTTCGCCCAGGGAAACATTGCCGGCCAATATCCTATGGATGCGGGCGGCCTTTCAAGGGTCTGCGCTTATTTTATGGGAAGCGGCGCCTAAAGTGCGGCCAGCTTCTGTGCGCGCCGGTACTCCAACGGGGACATGCCAAACTGCTTCTTGAATACCGCTGCAAACTTTCCCTGATTGGAATAGCCAACCTGCTCCGCGATTTCCGCAATGGGGCGGCTGGTGTCCGCTAAAAATTCAGCGGCGGCTTTCATACGGACCTCCCGCAGATAGGTGGAGATGTTCTGGCCGTACACCCCACGGAAGTAGTTTTTCAAGCTGGTTTCTCCAACGGAGAATTTTTCCGCCAGCAGACGCACGGGGATATGTTTCCGGAGATCCGCGGTGAGGATTTGTTCTGCTTTTTTGGCGATCCCCACCTGAAGTTCCGTATAAAAGCCGCAGGTTTTTGAAGGGCGCGGCTCTGTATGGAGCAGTTCGTAAATCAGTTCCAGCGTATAGATGCGCAGATAAAAGAGAGACGGCTGCTCCGACAGTGCCCAGAGTTTGTGGAAAATGGCGGTAAGTGTGCTGTCCGCCTCGTTGATATAGGTCTTTTGTCTGCGGCAATAGTTCTCACGCAGCAGAGTAAAATCCAGCTCAAAAGCGGACATCAGTTCCTGGGCGTGATGAGAGAGCTGTTCTATATCAAAATAGATTTTAATGCCCTGATAAAGCCTTGTTGGGAAAATATAGCCGTCCTGGGCCGTCTGCTCACTGATGGCAAAATCATTTTCCTTCAGGTATATGTAGGCTCCGTCATCCAGAAGAAGCTCACTTCTTCCTGCAACGCAGTAATTGATCAGCAGGGGCCGCAGCTCGGCATTGGCCTCGGACTCCGGCCAGTTTGACGCGTTTACCTGAATAAACGCCAGGGTCACACCGGGAAAGAGCGGGTGGAAGACCATTCTCCCGCGGCCGTCCTCCTGCTCCAAAAGAAGTTCGCTGCTATTTGGGCCGCTTTTCCACTCTACGCCCAAAACGGTATCACTGTTTTTCAGGATGCTTTCCATCATGTCGCGCAACAAATTTTCCCCCTTTCGCGGCAAAATGATTGAGTTTATTATAGGCCGTCCCCTTTTAGGGGTCAATCATCAAACAACAGGAAAGAGAAAACTCCTTGCTATTCGGGCCTAAACTGCCGATATGTGCATAGAAGCGTGATTTGATCTGTGCTACTATTACGACGGTTAGCGTTGTCTAATCCGAAAATCAATCATGTGTAGGAGGATTCTCAATGAACAGGCTTCAAGGGAAAGATTTAATCAACATCGGTATTTTTACGGCGATCTACTTTATCGTGATCTTTGCCGCGGCATCTATTGGCTTTATCCCTATTTTCATTCCGCTCATCAGTGTGATCGTTCCGCTGGTCGGCGGCATCCCCATGATGCTGTTTTTCTCCAAAATTAAAAAGTTTGGTATGCTGACTATCTGCGGTCTGCTGCTCGGTATTATTATGCTGCTTACCGGAATGGGCTACTGGTGCATCCCCACCGGCCTGATTTTTGGATTGATCTCTGATTTCATGATGAGGGGCTGCGGCTACAAAAACGCCAAGCGCGAAGTCCTGATTCACGGCGTTTTCTCCATGTGGGTGATCGGCGCGTTCATCCCTATTGTTGTGACACGGGACGCTTACTATCAAAATCTCCTTCCCGGCTATGGACAGGAATATGTAGACACGCTCATGGCCTATATGCCGGACTGGATTTTGCCGGTGCTTCTGGTGGCGGCCTTTGTCAGCGGGCTGGTGGGCGGCCTGATTGGACGCAAAATTTTCAAAAAGCACTTTGAACGGGCGGGAATTGTATAATGAGCCGCGAGCTTCTTGCCAGTCAGAAAAACCACAGTGGGATTGTTTTAGATCCCCGCACAAAATTGGCGGTGCTGACCACCATAGCCGTTTTCATTTTGGGCGGCTCGTATGAAGGCGTCATGCAGTATTACATCATTGTGCTGGCGGCGATCCCCCTGCTGATTCTGCTCTCGGCAGGAAAATGGAAAGGCGCTGTCCTCTATCTCCTGATTTTTGGGGGAAGCCTCTGCTTGGAACTGTTTGGACTATCCTATCTGACCGGGGTTGCAAATTTTATCGCGGTTGCCATTGTGGGGCTGTTCCTCCGGTTTACGCCGGGAATTGTCATGGGGTACTTCGTAGTCACGACCACAACCGTCAGCGAATTCGTGGCCGCCATGGAGCGGCTTCACCTGCCGCAGCAGATCACGATCCCAATGTCGGTCATGTTCCGCTTTTTCCCGACGGTGGCGGAAGAATGGAGCGCCATTGGGGATGCCATGCGGATGCGCGGCGTCCGCTTTGGCGGTGGAAAGGCCGGCTCTATTCTGGAATACCGCATGGTTCCCATGATGATCTGCTCCGTCAAGATTGGAGAAGAGTTGAGTGCGGCGGCACTGACCCGCGGCCTGGGCGGACCGGTCAAGCGGACCAACATCTGTAAAATCGGGTTTCGCGCACAGGACATTGTGTTGCTCCTGATCTGCCTTGGGGCATTTGCCGCGCAAGTCTATGTGTGGGCTGCAAGGGGGTGAATGCCATGATTGAGTGCAGAGATGTGTCGTTTTCCTATCCGGCAAGCGGCCCTGTGGATGGGGAATGCCTGACGGAAGGGGCGCTGAAGCATATCACCTGTACGATTAAGGACGGCTCCTTTGTTCTTCTCTGCGGGGCCTCCGGCTGCGGCAAGACAACCTTGACCCGCCTGCTGAACGGCCTGATCCCCCATTACCACGAGGGGACTTTTACAGGCTCGGTCTATCTGGATGGGAAAGATACCCGCGAACTGTCGCTTTTTGAGATTTCTCAAAAAGTAGGCTCTGTGTTCCAAAATCCACGCTCCCAGTTTTTCAATGTGGACACGACCAGCGAACTGGCCTTTGGCCCGGAAAATCACGGATTGCCCGAGAAGGCCGTCCGCGAGCGGGTCCGCCGGGTGGCGGAGCAGCTGAAGTTGGAATCTCTGCTTGAGCGAAGCATCTTCTCCCTCTCCGGCGGGGAGAAGCAGAAAATCGCCTGCGGGTCAGCGGCAGCAATCGAGCCGGATATTTATGTCCTGGATGAACCGTCCTCCAATCTGGACACTTACGCGATTGCGGATTTCCGAAAACTGCTCATGCTCTTGAAGGCCCAGGGGAAAACCATTGTCATATCAGAACACCGGCTCTATTATTTACGCGACCTGGCCGACCGTGTCCTCTATATGAAAGATGGAGAGATCCGGGGCGACTACACCGCCGAGGAATTCCAAAGCCTGCCCGCAGAGCAGAGGGACCAGATGGGGCTGCGGCCGCTGGAGTTAAACTCTTTAAGGAACATAGCGGCGCCTTGTGACAGGGGCGGGGGTTCCGAATGGAAAATCCGTCAGTTTTTCTTTGCATACAAGCATCAGCCGGAAACCCTGCACATTGACGAGGCTGTATTCCCCTTTGGCGGTGCAACCGCAATCATTGGGCATAACGGAGCGGGAAAATCCACCCTGTCCCGCTGCCTGTGCGGGCTGGAAAAGCGGTGTGGCGGCATTGTGCGGAATCAGGATAAGATCTATTCCAGAAGAGAACGGCTGAAGCTCTGTTATATGGTGATGCAGGATGTAAACCACCAGCTTTTCACAGAAAGCGTGCTGGATGAACTATTCCTGAGTATGAGTACAGAAGATCAGGCAAAGGCGGAGGCGGTACTGGCTGAGATGGACCTGCTCCCATATCGTGAGCGCCATCCCATGGGGCTGTCCGGGGGACAAAAGCAGCGGGTGGCCGTCGCCTCTGCGATTGCATCGGAACGGCCGCTGATCGTATTTGATGAGCCAACCAGCGGGCTGGACCTGTTTCACATGAGGCAGGTGGCGGAGGTGGTGAACAGAGTTGCGGAGCATGGGAGAACAGTGGTTGTGGTGACGCACGACCCGGAATTTATTTTGCGGTGCTGTAACTTTGTTATCCACATGGAGCACGGCGAGATTCAGGAAAGTTACTCCCTCTGTAAGCCGGAGGGCAGGGAACGCCTGCTGCGCTTTTTTCTGAACGAGATGGGATAGGAGGCAAAATGAAACTTCATGCGTCGGGCGAGGATTATCTGGAGGCCGTGCTGGTACTCCAAAAGGAAAAAGGCATGGTGCGCTCTGTGGATGTGGCCCGGCACATGGGGGTATCTAAACCAAGCGTGTGTCACGCGGTATCTACCTTGAAAGAGGGCGGACTTCTTACCATGGACGGAGACTTCTTTCTCCGCCTGACCGATGTGGGCCGGGAAGTAGCAGAACAGACCTATGAGAAGCACTGCTTCTTCACACGCCTACTGGTAGAGGCAGGTGTCGATCCCAAAACAGCGGAACAGGACGCCTGCCGCATGGAGCATGTGATCAGCCCAGAAAGTTTTCAGAAGTTGGCCGAATTGTACCAGAAGGCCCACCCAAATACAGATCCAACCGGGGATGGGAGGCGGTTTCATGCGAAAACAGATCCTGCTGATTGATGATGACTTGCCGCTCTGCTGGCAGCCCCGGGACACGCTACTATTGACCGGGAAACTGATTCTTAGCCTATATATTTGAAAATGGCGAGTCAGATGTGAATGTAAATATAAATGATAAAGGCAGGCACGGAAAATACTACGGGGGAGATCTTCCATGCCTGCTTTTTTCATAACCAATTTACCCGGACAACAGTTTATTCGGGCTCATTTTGTACCTATCTCTGGCAGGAGTTGGGTTATGGTTCCGTCTGCATGAGCGCCCCGACTGCTACCTCCACAACCGTGGAAAAAGCGTAAATTTAGATAGCCGCTTGGCCGCAACTCCAGTTCCCGCGTTCTCGTCCTTTTCATAGTTAGCATCATCGTCTGGGCAGTCCGTGAGAATATGGGTTCTCCACAACAGCGGTTGGTAATCGAAACCGCTTTGCCGGATCTGTTCATACTCGGATCTGGTATATATTGATTCGTACACAAAGGCGAGATTTAGGGACTCAACAAAGCCGCCCATCATAACTTCATAGACCGGCTCAGGCGGGTCATGCTTCCAGATATAACGCCATTCGTCGGTAATATCCTCTTCATTGATCCATTCCAATATTTCAATACGGTAGCACGGCTGCTCTGAGAAAAACCCGTCCATCAGACACCTGCACTCCTCCCATCAATCTTTCACCCTGGCATCCTGAAAACAAAACTGGAAACATCTAAACCGGAACCTTATCGATAGCGGGATCATAGATGAGCGCTCCGCATTTCCTGCAGTACAACCTGTAGCGCGACTTACGGAGCGGCGTTTCTGTTTCGCAGATGATACATTGGATTTTGAGCAGCGGCTTTGTATAATCTTCAAATGGAGCCAGCTGCTTATGCGTCCTGAGATATTGCTTTATTCGTCTTTGCTCCTTGCACTCCCCACAGATCTTCTGATAAGGCTCCGCAATAAAAACCTTCTTGCACTTCGGGCAGCATTTCAGGCTCATCCTGTACATGACAATCACCGATGCGATTATATAGAAAGACCGGCAGAAAATCAAGATTTCTTCCTGCTCAACGTGTCCACCGCAATTTTTTCTTGCATCTCGTGCATATAAGAGGCTCCCGGACACCTGTCAAGAGGCGGTGTGAACCCATGGCATAAATGGAATCTTTTATGAAGGAAATTTATTGGACGTATTTTGCACAGCGATGCTATAATCCATCTATTAGAATTTTCAAGTGGATAAGGAGACCTTTATGAAAAAAGAAAAAATCTTGTTGGCCGTGGCGCTTTTTCTGCTTGCCGTGGCGCTTTTTCTGCTTATCGTAGTGGCTGGCGGAACATTTGTGTATTGGAGGGCTGTGGCGGACCTGACTCCGGATCCAGCCGAACCATTTACAGTGGTGAACGCAGACCTGACTTACGACGGCGTATATATCGACCTCATTGAGCAGGCCATGATTGATGCGAAATCGGAAGAACAGCAGGGCGGCTCCAATCCCGATAATTTAGAGCTCCATGTGGTCAAATACAATTCGGAGACCGGATATGTGGACGGGATCACCGCGACCAGCGCCGGGATCACGGACCGGCAGCTCAGTTTTGTGTATGGGGGCGTCCAGCTTGATCTGCACTTTGTAAACGACGTTCTGATCGGCTGTCGAAAGACCTATGAACAAGAGCTGTTGGATCGGCTGGAAGGCCAGACGTTGGAATCCTGCACCGCTGAGGAGCGGGAGGCAGCGGAAAAGGGTGCTTTGGAAGTCATTTTGAATAACGACTCCTGGGAAACAGACGAGGACTATTTGAAGCTGGTACTGGCCGACTACACGGAGCAGGTGCTGGAATATCAAAGTGAGCATCCGGGGCTACTAGTTCCCAAAAATGATTAGAGATTTGTGACTGAGCGGGGAGTGAGAGCCGTTTATGACAACAAAAGAGCGCGTAATCGTTTCTGCATATACCGGCATCCGGATGTGTGACATGGATTTGATAGAAGCATATGTCCAAGAGAAGCTCGGCCGGCCGGTTCTCTCCAACGAATGGGGGGATCAGCGTTTCCACGAGATTGTACAAGCTATGGTCGCAGAGGACTTTTTAATGCTCTGTGAGTAGCTGTGATTATTTTTCCATCAAAAGAGAGGGAGCGGGACACCGTCTGCGGAGCGGACTGAGCCATTGACTGAAACAAGAGATCCAGCAAGGGGAAGCCCCTGCTGGATTTTTATATCCACCGGCTTGACACTAATACGGACACATATCTGGCACCTACATATACATAAACGGCTGACGCGGAGAAGGCGTCAGCCGTTCAATATTTTCGGATCACATTTCAAGACCGAGTTTTTCTGCGATCTCCTCTGGAGAGAGGCCGGAGGCTTTTGCTTTTTCCATTACAGTTTTCATGGTAACAGGATGGAGCAACTTTTGCTTTTGGGCCTCCAGAACTTTAATATCAGCTTTCTTTTTGGAGATTTTTTCATCGATGATTGCGATGCGTTCTTCTACAGTACGAGCAGCCATAAGAGGTACATCCTTTCGTGATCAGAAGATATGTTTATGATAATGCGGCAAAGATCCTTTGTCAATCAAATTTCCTCAAAATATGGTAAGTTCGAGTTGCCTCATGCACCCAAGAAACCCTTCCGCAAAAAACGCAGTTATCTTTGATGGGTAATTGCGTTTTTGAGCGGGCAGAGATTTACAGCAGATAAAAAGGAAAGGTATGTGATTGACGCTCCACAGTTTGCGTGTTATACTTCGGTTAGCCATAGCAAACTACATAGAAGCGCTAATTTACAATCAGGGAAATGGAGGAACGATATGCGTTTAGGCTCTTTTCAGCTTCCCAATGATGCAAGTCTGTCCTATGCGGAATATGGGACATCAACGGGCAAGCCGGTACTCTTGCTTCACGGCTTGGTGGGAAGCATATGTTCAGAGGGAATGGAGGGGTCTCTTTGCAGACTGCCCATGAGGGTAATCGCTCTTGCCCGCCCTGGTTATGGAGACTCCGACTACTTCGATATGGACTGCGTAGCCGACTGGGGCCGGCTGCTGACTGAATTTTGGGATCACCTGGGTCTCCAGAGCTTTGACATCGTGGGCATCTCCGCCGGCGCACCTTATGCGTATAGTCTGGCGGCCCTCTACCCTGATCGAATCGGTACTGTCTATATCAACAGCGGCATACCTGCGGTCTGCTTCCCAAATGTTCTGGCGCAGTATCCGGCTCAGGATGCGGCGCTCTATCATGCGTTCCGCGGCATGTCACGGCAAGAGGTGGGGCAGGCTTTATATGACAGTTATCTTCCCCTCTTTCCCGAGGCGGCCTTGCAAGGGCGGGATTTCCGGGACTCTATGGGCGGCGATCTCCGGAATATCGGTCAGGAAGCTAAACTACAGGAAGCACCTTGGGGATTTGAGTTATCTGAGGTGCGATGTCCGGTAGTATTACTACACGGGACAGCTGATTCCGAGGTACCTTATGGCGCCATGGTGGAGACCGTCAAAAGGCTTCCCCATGCCCGCATCATCAAACTGGAGGGGGAAGAACACGCATCTCCCGCAATCACGGACAGATTGATGGCGGAATTGCTCCAGTCGGACAATGTATAAAAGGAGAGAAAGTTGATATGAGCATTCGATACAAACTGGCTTCTGCAGCGCTCCGGGCCGCCGGGACGAAAAAGCTGTTCGCGCTGCCGGAGGAAGAACTGCTGGAGAAAGTGCGCGGGATGAACCGCAGACGGCAGTTCCAGATGCCAAAAGATCATAAAGCAGTCTACGGTGATCGCTTGATCCTGGGGCAATATCACTGCCTTACCATTCAATTGGGACAAAAGAGGACAAAAAAGGCGATCCTGTACTTGTTCGGAGGTGGGATGATCGTCGGTCCTGACCAGGGCGATATTAAGACAGCGCGGGATTTTGCTGTCCGCAGCGGCTCCGACTGCTGGTTCCCATACTATCCGCTCTGTACAGACCACTGTATCACAGAAACCTATGAGATGGTGCTTCAATGCTACCGGGAGATGGCAGAGTGCTACGGGGCGGAGCACATCTCGCTGGTGGGCTTTTCCTCCGGCGGCGCACTGGCTGTCGGGCTTCCGCTTCACCTCAATGCGCTGAACAGGCCGACGGGGATGCCCCGACAGGTTATCGCGGTGTCGCCCGGCAGTATTCCCAGTTCTCAAAAGGAGCGGGCGGAGATGCAGGCGTTGAACAGCCGCGACGTGATGGTGGATGCCGCCTTTATGGAGACGGATCGGAAGATTATGACAAAGGGACAGCCGGTACCTGTCTATATGCTCTCTGGTCCCAAGGGGGATTTTACCGGCTTGCCGCCGGTTCACTTCTACTATGGTGGGGATGAAGTTCTCTCTGTAGTGGCGGAGTCTTTTGCCGATGCCTGCAAAGCGGCGAATGTCCCCTACACCATGACCATCGCCCCGGGAATGTGCCACTGCTATGCAATGGTGGAGTGGTTTCCAGAGGGGCGTCAGGCCCGCGAAGAAATTATAGGGCTATTGCGCTGAGAAGGGACACCATGCCTCCATTTGTTTTTTGCATACAGGACTGCTATTATATTCGGGCCGCCTATCAAAATCCCCGTCCGCACCGGCACTTCGCCGCCCATGTTTTGATCGGGCTGGATGGGCCTTTCATCACCGAGATAGACGGAAAACACATGCAGGCCACAGGCATTGCCATTGCCTCCAATGTCGTCCATACAGTCCGTACAGACGCCGACCTCCTTGTGATTTTCATCGATGAACTGACCCCCATGGCCCGATTCGTCAAGTACGTGCTCCTGCAGGGAATGTCTTGCCGTTCCTTGGGAAAGGAAACTGCGGCTGCAGTCAGCGGTTTATGGCAGAATGTCCGCACAGAGGAGGAGGCTGTACGGGCGGCGAAGGGTACCGGGAATCTGCTGGGTCTGGAGAAACTGGTGCCGCCAGAGGAGGACAGCCGAGTGCTGGCTGCCGCAGCCTATATGAAACGGGCTCAGGCACTGGAGGCGGTAACTATCCAGGAGGTGGCTCAAGCTGTTCATCTGTCACCCAGCCGTCTGACTCATCTGTTTCACCAGGAGACCGGGATCTCCCCGCGACTCTATCTGGCAAACCTGAAACTGGAACGGGCTTTTTACCGGATGCAGGAGGGGATGACCCTCACAGAAGCCTGCATGGCCGCGGGCTTTGCCACACCTTCCCACATGGCAGATACCAGTCAAAATCTGCTGGGGCTCTCCATGTCCTATGTAAAGGAGATTGTTTCGGGCTCCTACGATACCCTGGACCACAAAACAGCAGATAGACAGAAGTACCCTGCGGACCTGCTGTGATACAATGCCCCCATCTGATCCAAGAAAGGGGTATTTTCATGTCAAACGAATTCCTCAGCGGCAGTTATCAGTTCAATAACAGTCCGCTCTATAACTTTCAACTCAATCGGGTTGTCCTGTGGAACCACGGAGATCTGGCAGAGGTGGCGGCCAGGGGAAAGGAGATCACAGATTTTGCATCCTGGGAGCGAGTGTTAAAGGAGTTATCCTATCAGGCAGAACGGCGGAAGGACTGGGCCGCGGCGGCGGGTTACCTCCGTATGGCAGAGTTTTTTATGGTGCCGGACACGCCGGAGAGCCGAGATGTCTATGACCGGGCCCAGGAACTGTTCTATGCCAATTTTGCCCACCTTTTCAGCCCCCAGGGCGGCCCCATTCACCGGGATGAGGTTCCCTATGAAAGCGGCACACTCCCATGCTGGCGGATCACGCCCTCCGGAGACAAGCGGGGGACCATCCTGTTCCACGGCGGCAACGACTCGCTTCTGGAGGAATTCACAGACCTCCTGCTCTATCTGGCCCGGGGTGGCTATGAAATTCTGGCCTTTGAGGGCCCCGGACAGGGGGCTGCACTGCGGAAGTCCGGTTTGACTTTTACGCCGGAGTGGGAGAAGCCGGTGGGCGCGGTATTGGACTTTTACGGTGCGGAGGATGTCACCATTGTGGGCGTCTCCCTGGGCGGCGAACTCGCCATGCGGGCGGCTGCTATGGAACCGCGTATCCGGAGAGTTGTTGCCTGGTGCGTCCTGCCCAGCATCTATGGAGCGCTGATGGCGGACAAGCCGGCAGAAATCCGTACAACACTGGAACAGTTGCTGTCTGAAAAACAGCGTGAGAAGGTCCTTGCCCTTTATACAGGGCTCTCCGAGCAAAATCCACTCTTTCGCTGGTCAATCCAGCACGCGAACTATGCCTACGGGACGGCGGATGTCTACGAGTATTTGCAAAGGGCTAAGGCATTTACCATTGAGCCTGTGGCCGACCAGATTACGCAGGATGTATTGCTCATTAGCGCCAGAGAAGATCTGATGGTTGGCTTTGATCTCTATAAAGAAGAAATTGACCTGCTGAAAAGCGCTCGCACACTGGAGTTCGCAGTGCCCGGAGCAGCCATCCACGGCCAAGCCCACTGCAATATGGGAAATCCTCAATATATCCTGGACCTGATCCTGAATTGGAATAACCGGTTGTTACAATAACGGCTGATTTATAAAACCGCGGCTGTCTCAGATGGCTGCGGTTTTTTTATGTATATCAGGCGTGAGACTTATAAAATAAAGACCGTTTTGTAAAAAATATTCTCTATTCTGTTGACAACTGCATCCATGTCTGCTATTCTTGCTTTGTGACCAAATATAAAATAATGGTCGCAAAGGAGGGGCACAATGTCACCTAAAATTTTCAGTATCACCGATAGGGAGGAGCTGCGTGTCAAAATGCTGGACGCGGGCTTCGAGCTTATCAAGCAGTATGGCATGACCCACGCCTCGGTGGAGAAGATCACCCAAGCCGCCGGGCTGGGCAAGAGCACCTTTTACAACTTCTTTTCCTCCAAGGAGGAATTTGTCACCGGCATCATGGAGTACCAGAGGGACCGGGTGAAGCAGCATTTTGAAAACCTTCTGAACGGCCGGGAGAAGATGACCGCCGCCGAGGGAAAAGAGTATCTGAAACTGATTGTGTTCAGTCAAAACAGCATCTACCAGTACCTAACTGTGGAGGATATGGAAAAACTCCGCCGTGCATCCTCACCGGAATGCGTGACCCCGGATGATGCCGACTATGACCAGCGGGAGGCCCAAATCCTGCACGGCCTGCTGGATCACATGGAGGGAGTGCGGCAGGATGTGGACCTCCATGTAGCAGCCAATCTCATCAAAATCATGGCTATGGCTAAGGTCAACCGGGAGTCCCTGCATACCGACGCCCTGGACCGCACGCTGGAGCGGATCTACGAACTGCTGTTTTCTTTGATTTTCAAGGAGGACGCCTGAGCGCGTCTTTCTTTTTCAGCGGAAGTTAGTTATTGCTAATCAAGGAGCGACCAATATGAAAGAAAAAACGAAAAAAGAAAAACAGGGCCTTGCCCGCCTGTTTGAGCTGGCCGGTGCGCGGAAAAACAAGCTGACGCTGGCCTGCCTTTTGTCTGTCCTCTCCTCCGCGGCGCGGATTGTGCCGTTTTTCACCATCTACGGCGTGGTGGTGGAGCTGCTGGCCCATTACACGGCCCCGGCGGAGGCAGACCAGGGGAAAATTCTTGCCCTCTGTGCCATTACCTTCGGCGCGGCGCTGGTCTATGGCGTCTGCGCTTACGCTTCCTCAGCGATCTCCCATACGGCGGCCTATGAGATCATTTATGAACTGCGCCTCCAGTTGATGGAAAAGCTCTCCCGTATCTCCTCCGGCTACTTTACCGGCACCACCCAGGGGGCCATCAAAAAGATTGTCTCTGATGATTCCGACCAGATTGAGGCGTTTCTGGCCCACCATCTGTGCGAGATCGCTGCGGCGATAGCCACGCCGGTGTTCACCCTGCTGTACCTGTTTTTCATGGACTGGAGACTGGCGCTGGTGACGCTGCTGCCCATCTGCATCTCCCTCTGGATGCTGTCCTCCTGTCTCAGACAGCAGGACAAGGCGGCTCTTCAGGTAGAACTTCACGAAGCCCAGGAGCGGATGCAGGGCACCGTGGTGGAGTACATCCACGGCATGAGTGTGGTGAAGGTGTTCAACCGGACCCTCAGCGCCTTCCGCCGGTACGAGGGCGACCTGAATCACTTCACCGATGTGGTGGAGCGGACGGCACGGGCCAACGCCAGGCCCATGGGCGCCTATTACGCCTTTTTTGGAGCGCAGCTTTTGTTCCTGCTTCCGGCGGCCCTGCTGCTCATCCCCACGGCAGACAGCTATCTGGATTTCCTGCCCGTCATTCTGCTGTTCTTTCTGGTGGGCGGCGGATTGAAGGAGCCGCTGGAAAACATGATGCAGATGGTGATCCTCTCCAGCCGCATCCTGGAGGGCGTCCGCCGCATGGACAACATCCTCCGTCAGCCGGAGCCGGATCAGGAGGGAGCCGGAAATCCAACTGCCTTCGATGTGGAATTTTCCAATGTGGAGTTTGCCTATACCAAAGGCATCCCGGCGGTGGATCATGTCTCTTTCCGTCTCCCCCAAGGAACGGTGACAGGGTTGGTCGGCCCCTCCGGCGGCGGGAAGTCCACTCTCGCCCAGCTTCTTCTGCGCTTTTATGAGCCCCAGGCGGGAAGCATCCGAATCGGCGGGGTGGACATCCGGGACATCCCACCGGACCGGCTGGCCGACCTGGTGGCCTATGTGTTTCAGGACTCCGTGCTGTTCACCGACACCATTGAGAACAATATCCGTATGG
Organism: Clostridium phoceensis; assembly: GCF_001244495.1. Classification (NCBI taxonomy): domain Bacteria; kingdom Bacillati; phylum Bacillota; class Clostridia; order Eubacteriales; family Clostridiaceae; genus Clostridium; species Clostridium phoceensis. Next base: position 2,119,825 of record NZ_LN866274.1, read on the forward strand.
GCAACACCGCAGCCACCACGGCGGAGGTAGAACAGGCGGCAAAGAACGCAGGCATCCACGAGGTGATCCAGGCGCTTCCCAAAGGCTATCAGACTGTGGTGGGCCGGGACAACGCCTACCTCTCCGGCGGAGAGAAACAGCGCCTTGCCATCGCCCGGGTCTTTCTGAAGGACGCGCCCATCGTCATTCTGGACGAGGCAACCGCCTACGCCGACGCCGAGAACGAGGCCAAGATCCAGGCCGCCTTTGCAAAGCTGGCGCGGAACAAGACCGTGCTGATGATTGCGCACCGGCTGAAAACTGTGGAGCGGGCGGATCAGCTCCTGGTCATGGAGCGGGGGCGGCTGGTGGGCGCCGGCACCCACGAAAAACTGTTGGATTCCTGTACGACCTATCAAAAGCTGGTGGAGGCCAATCAGCGGCGGGACCGCTGGAGTATCGGGAAAGGAGTGGTGCGGGCATGAAAATCAAAGAATGGTTTCAGATGATGACCCTGGGCCAGCCGTATAAATATCTGCGGCTCATGCTCTGGTGTCTGCTTGATAGTATTGTGATGTCCATTCCCTACGGCCTGATGCTGGGGGCGGTCTACTATCTGCTGGCCCCCCTGGCCCAGCCGGGGACGGCTCTTCCGACAACCGCCCTCTGGCTTTTGGTGGGAGGTTTCCTGGTCCAGTTGATCGCCTACTTCTTTATCCGGCAGAAAACCTACATCGACGCCAGCACCGGCTATGCCGGCATCATCAGGGATTCCCAGATCACCCTGGGCGAACACCTGCGGCAGCTTTCCATGGGCTTTTATTCCGCCCGCGATGCGGGGGACTTGTCCACTGTCCTGCTGCGGGACTACCAGACGGTGGGAGACCTGTCCCAGCAGATGCTCCCCCAGGTGGCGGTCATCCTGATCCGCTTCGTTCTGGCCGCTGTGCTGTTGGCGGTGTTTGACTGGCGGATGACGCTGGCCGTCTTTCTGGTCATCCCGCTGGCGCTCCCGTTCGCGTTCCTGAGCCTGCGCCGGATGGGACGAATCAGCGCGGACCTGCAAAATGCCCAGCGGGAAGTGGCGTCCGGAATCCTGGAATATGTCAGCGGCATCCAGACCCTGCGGGCCTTCCATATGGCGGGCGCCCAGTTCCAGAGCCTGAAGCGTTCCTTTGAGCGGGAGCGCAGTGCAGCCATCCACATGGAGACAGGGGCGGCGGCTCCGGTGAGTATGCTGGGGCGGTTTGTCCTCAGCTGCGGCATCGGCCTCGTGATGCTGACGGGGGTGTTTCTGCTGACCCGCAGGGAGTTGGAGCCCTTCTATTACCTGGCGTTTTTGATCCTGACACTCACTATCTATGAGCCGGTGCTGACCCTGTTCACCTTTATTGCGGACTTCTCCCGCACCCGCCGCAGCGGGGAGCGCATCCAGGCGCTGTTCCAGGAGAGGCCTCTGCCGGAGCCGGAGGTCAGCCAGACCCCACAGGGGACGGATATTACCTTCGAGCATGTCTCATTTGCCTACGGGGAAAAAGAAGTGCTCCATGACATTTCCCTCCAGTTCCCGGCCCGGAGCGTCACTGCCCTGGTGGGGCCCTCCGGCTCCGGCAAGTCCACCGTTACCCGGCTGGCCGCCCGATTCTGGGATGTGACGGGGGGCGCTGTGCGGCTGGGCGGTGTGGATGTGCGGGATATGAGAACGGACGAGATACTGGGACGGATCAGCGTGGTCTTTCAGGATGTGTACCTCTTTCACGATTCAATAGAGGCCAACATCCGCATGGGAAAGCCGGATGCCACCATGGAGGAGATCATCAAGGCGGCAAAAGCGGCGGCCTGCCACGACTTCATCATGGCCCTGCCCGACGGCTATCAGACCGTCGTGGGAGAGGGCGGCTCTACACTCTCCGGCGGTGAGAAGCAGCGCATTTCGATTGCAAGGGCGCTTTTGAAGGACGCGCCCATCGTCCTGTTGGACGAGGCAACCGCATCCCTTGACCCTGAGAATGAGGTGCTGATCCAGCAGGCGATCTCCGCCCTGGTAGCGGAAAAGACGGTCATCGTCATCGCCCACCGGCTTCAGTCCATTATGAGCGCGGACAACATCCTTGTGCTGGAGGATGGCCGGGTGGCCGAGTCGGGAACTCATGAGCAGCTTCTGGCCGCGGGCAGAATTTATGCGAATCTATGGGCAGAGCAGAGCCGGGCTGGCATCTGGCGGCTATAAGAATAAAAATATCTGTAGAAATAAAATTGTCCTGCCAAGGCAGGGCAATTTTATTAAGTGAAGGACATATGGCTTTACTTGGTAAGACGAGCCGCCATAGCCCAAAGCATCTACAGAGCCGCATTGACAAACTACATACTTTATGATAATATATCAATGATATATAGCGGCGATATATTGAAAAGAGTTGGTTTCAATATGACTAAGTACACAGAAACACAACGCAAAATCCTTGAAGTAGGAAAAGAAGAATTTTTAGCGAAAGGCTTCAAAGATGCCTCTCTTCGTGGAATTGTCAAGGCGGCCGGTTTTACCCAAGGTGCATTTTATGGGTACTATCCAGACAAGGCGGCTCTCTTTGATGCGTTGGTGTCCGAGGCCGCAGATACGCTGATGGAACAGTTCAAGGCGGCCCAGCGGGCGCATTATGATCTGATTACAGAGGAAAAAACAGTGCAGAGCCAGGAACTGTCGACCAATTATCTGAATTATTTTATCAATTACATTTATGACAATTTCGATGCATTCAAACTGGTGCTCTGTTGTTCTGAAGGGACTCGGTACAGCAACTATGTCCATGAGCTTGTGGAACTTGAAGTGTCCCAGACGGAAGAGTATTATCAGCAGCTCCGGCGACTCGGCAAGGCGGAAGGCGTAGTCAATCACGATCTGCATCACATGATTACCAGTGCCTATTTTACGGCTGTTTTTGAAACAGTCGTCCACGACATGAGTCGGGAACAGGCAATAGGGTATGTCAATGAACTGGCAGTCTTTTTTAACTGTGGCTGGAGCGGCCTGTTAAGGCTCAAATGAGCCTTAACTTTTTATAGAAAAGTTAGAGATAACTAACCTTTGGAGAGGAGTTGTTATGAATACCCATATTATCTCCCGCAGCCGAAATACGAACCCAATCACAGTTCTGATGCAGGGACAAAGCGACCAGCAGAGCATACAAAAAATACGGATTAGGCATTTGGCTGGCGGATGGAGGAAACTGTATGGATGACAAAAGTATAGAAAAGTTGCTGAAGAAAAGCAAACTGGCCTCAGCGTATGCGATGCTTCCTTCTCCAGAACTGAGGAGGGCGATTGCTATAGAGTATGGGAGGCTGTTAGGAGAAAACGATCTGTCTGATCCAATGCTGGCCGGACATCTCAGGACTTCCATTCTTCCGGCCGTTGCATTCCACCGCTGTCTGCAAGAATATGGATATACCCAATCTGCCTCCCTCATGGCAATTCGTGCTGCGGTATTGAAAACTGCCAAACCCATGGCAAATATTTTTCAGGGGATGGGAAGACTGCCTTTCTTTTTCTCAATTTTCCGTATCATGTGCTCTATTTCCACGAAACACAGCTTTGGCCCGAAAGGATGGGTATTTGAGTGGAAACGGAATGATGCGTATGCAATCGAATGGGACTGCCGCTCCTGCCTGTATGTCGATGTGTTTCGCCGATACAGTGTGCCGGAGCTGGCGCCCATTTTCTGCGAAAGTGATGATGTAATGTATGGGAACATCCCCGGTGTTCGATGGGGCAGGGACCAGACCATCGGCGGAGGAGATAAGGTATGCAATTTCTGCTTTTATAACGAGAAAAAGGAGGGCCTTCAAAATGAAACAGGCAAATAAATGGACGGTCAAGGATGTAATCACAACGGTGCTGCTGACCGTACTGCTCATTGTCATCCAGATGGTCGTCAACATGGTCTGCATGGTAAATGATTTCGTCAGCATGGTACTGTCGGTGGGCTTCACAATGCTGCTCTGCGCACCGGTTTATTTCCTGATGGTCAGCCGGATCCATAAGCGTTTTGTTTCCTTGATCTACATGACGATCCTAGGCTGCGTATTCCTAATCATGGGCAACTGGTATCTGCTGCCCTATTACATCGTCGTCGGCCTCATCTGCGAGGCGATCCTTTGGAAAAACGGCTGGGAGTCGAAGGGGAAAATGACGGCTGCATGGACGATCTCAAGCCTTCTGTACAATGGAGTCAATCTTCTGCCCATCTGGTTCTTCTGGGACACTTATGAAGCCTTCGCCCTCTCCAGCGGCATGGAGCAAAGTTACATTGATTCCTTTGTCCGCTATTACACCTCAGCGGGATGGCTTGCGGCGATCATTCTCTTCACGGTTATCTGCGGCTTCCTCGGCAGTATGATTGGCGGCAAATTGATTCAGAAGCACTTCAAAAAGGCGGGCGTACTCTGATGCGGCGCAGCCACCTTGCCGTCCCGACAAAATTATGGGCGTTGCTCTGTGTGATGGTTGGAGTATCTCTGACCTCCAACGCTGTACTGACCTGTACCTTGACCCTGCTCGGTTTTACATACCTGGGGTTTCAGCGAAATTGGCGACTTCTGCGTTCCTTCGGGGTGTTTTATCTCCTGTTGGCAGTTCTCTTGTATCTGATTCGTTTCCACGGATTCCATATGGCGATCTTCTCGGAATTCTATGTGCTGATGCTCTGGAACCTGTCTCCGGTTTTCCTTGCGGCCTGGGATCTCATTACCACGCCCCCCGGTGAGCTCGCGGCGTTTTTCTCCCGCATTCATATGCCCACGCCTGTGATCCTTGGACTCTTAGTCGTATTCCGTTTTTTTCCTACCATGAGGAGTGAAGTAAAAAGCGTGGGGCGCTCCATGCGCAACCGTGGGCTGACGGCTCCGGCGCAGCTTGTACGCCATCCGGCGGTATCCTGTGAGTATGTGCTTGTCCCCCTACTTTTGCGATGCCTGCAGATTGCCGACCAGTTGGCGGTTTCTGCCGTGGCCAGGGGCGCGGAGTATCCGGGCAAGCGGGGCAGTTATTATGGGAAAAGACTCGGAGCGCCCGACTATATTTGGTTTGGCGTTTGGACGGCCGCAACCGCCGTGTTTCTCGCTGTAGGGGGTGTTCGCATATGATAAGTCTGGGGAATGTGACCTTTCAATATGCGGGCTGCGAGGAGGGGGTAAGGAATATAGACCTCACCATCCGCGACGGGGAATGTGTTGTATTGACCGGTCCCTCCGGTGGAGGAAAGACAACGCTGACCAGACTGATCAACGGCCTTGCTCCCGCCTATTATCCGGGGAAGCTAACCGGAAGCCTCCGGCTGGATGAAACAGAGCTCACCACAATGCCAAGCTGGCGCATAGGGCAGGAAATAGGAAGTGTGTTTCAGGACCCGAAAAGCCAGTTTTTCTCCTCAGAACTGGCGGGAGAGGTTGCCTTTGCCTGCGAGAACTGCGGTATGTCCACGGAAGAAATACGGCGGCGCACCGATGAAGCCATTGTTGCGCTTGGACTGGAACGGCTGCGGGAGCGGCCACTGGATATTCTGTCCAGCGGGGAGAAGCAGCGGGCGGCCATCGCTTCCGTTTACGCACTGCAGCCCCGAATCTATGTCTGTGACGAGCCAACGGCAAATTTAGACAATGAGGGGACTACACAGCTTGCGGAAATCCTGAGGAAGTTGAAGACGGAGGGCAATACGCTCGTGATTGCTGAACATCGTCTGGCTTGGCTTCAGGGGATTACCGACCGATATATCTACATTTCCGATGGTGCGATCCAGTGGGAAAAGACTGCGGCGCAGATGCAGGCGCTTACCTGGGAAGAACGCCAAACCTATGGGTTGCGGGAGATCACCGAAGGAAAGTGGACACCGCCTGTACCTGTAAAACCGGAGCAGAATCCTATGCTCTCGGCGCTCCGCCTGTCCTGCAGGCGGAAGAAAAACTGGATTTTTTCAGAGCTGAATTTTTCACTGTACAGCGGACAAATCACTGCTTTGACTGGGAAAAATGGCGCAGGGAAGACCAGCTTGGCCATGGTGCTGACGGGACTTTGGAAACAGAGCTCTGGAGAAATCCAAATCGAGGGGAAACGCCTTGCGGCAGGAAAGCGCCGCAGAGCCGTATGGTACAGCTCCAACGATACGGGCACGCAATTTTTTACAAACAGCGTCACGGAAGAACTGCTGCTTTATTCAGACTACGCTCCGGAACGGCTGGAGCGGGCCAGAACATTGCTGAAAAAGCTGGGCTTGTATGCGTACAAGGACACACACCCAGCCGCTCTTTCCGGCGGGCAGAAACAGCGGCTCTCCATCGCCTGCGGCATTTTGTCGGATCGTGGTATTCTTATCTTCGATGAGCCAACCAGCGGGCTTGATGGCGGCAATATGGGGATTGTCGCAGATGTGTTCCGTACAGAAGCGGAAGCCGGAAAAACAATTCTTGTGATTACCCATGACAGGGAACTGATGCACCGTTGCTGCGATGATGTCGTTACGCTTGCATAGCATTTTCAAGGAGGACTACATGGAGAAAAAAAGATCTGCCACAGCGTCTGGAGAGGACTATTTGGAGGCTGTATTGGTGCTCCAAAAAGAAAAAGGTATGGTGCGCTCTGTGGATGTGGCCCGGCATATGGGAGTCTCCAAGCCCAGCGTGTGCCATGCGGTGGCTATCTTGAAAAGGGGTGGTTTTCTCACCACGGATGAGGACCTCTTTCTCCGCTTGACCGATATAGGCCGTGGAGTGGCAGAGCAGACCTATGAAAAGCACTGCTTCTTCACCCTCCTGCTGATGGAGGCTGGCGTGGAGCCAGAAATAGCAGAACAGGAAGTTTGCCGAATAGAGCATGTAATCAGCGAGGACAGTTTTCAGAAATTGGCCAACCTGTATCAGAGGAGACCTTCAAATGCAAGGTCAATAGAGGACGAGGGGGAAATTTGATGTGGAAACAGGTCCTTCTGATTGATGATGGATTGCTGTAATAGTATTTCTTCTTAAAAACCGCAGTTGCCCTAAATGGGTGCCTGCGGTTTTTCATCGTGTCTATCTGTCTGCGTATGGTGATGAGAGCAAGAGGCTTGACAGGCTGAACACTGCGTGCTATATTGTAAACATCGTTAGCGAACAACGATAACAAAGAAAGGAGGCAAGTATGCCGAAGGACAAGACAGAAACCCATGAACGGATCATACCGGCCGCCATGAAGATCTTTCTGGAAAAAGGCTTTGAAAAGGCCACCATGCGGGAGATCGCGGAGGAGGCGGGCATCACCGCCGCCGGACTGTACCGTCACTTTGTAGACAAGGAGGCCATGTTCGCTGCCCTGGTGGAGCCGGTGCTTTCTGAACTTCAGAAGTGGTGTGAGCGGACGCGGCAGGTGGACTATGACTTTCTGGAGCAGGGCGACCTGGATGCCATGTGGAATTCAGGCAATGATTTGGGCCTGGTGGTGGAACAGATCTATTCCCATTTCAACGAGTTCAAGCTGCTGCTTTGCTGTTCCGCCGGGACCAAGTACGCCTGGTTTCTCCACGATATTGTGGTTATGGAGCAGCAGGAGACGCTGGCCTACATGGAGGAAGCGAAGAAGCATGGCGTCCCGGTAAAAGAAGTGGACCCCAAAGAGCTCCATCTGCTTATGACCGCCTATACCAACGCCCTCTTTGAAGTGGTAGTCCATGACTTCACCAAGGAGGAGGCCCTGCACTACCTGGATACGATACACCAGTTCTTCATTCCCGGCTGGCGGGCCATCCTGGGGCTTTGAACAGCCCCTTTTTTCTGCATTTGAGTTAGCGAAAACTAACTAAAATCCACAACAGGAGGTGCGTATGTAAATGAAGCGTGTATGGACGGCCAGGAGCCTTGCTGCCGTGCTCGGCGGGTCCCTGCTCTATTTCCTGATCACGGTGCTGGTGATGATGTGTGGGTCATTTTCGCCCTTGTTCTGGGTCTTTCTCCCGGCCATCACCGCCGCCGCATCGGGGTGGCTGTATCTGTATCTGGCGGCCCGAACGCCCCGGTTTGGGGTACCGGTACTCATGAACTTAGTGGTGCTTCTGCTGTTCCTGGCGGCGGGTGAGCTGTCCGGCTGGATGGCGGTGACGCTGGCGGCCGGAGCGGTGCTGGCGGAACTGGTGCGGCGGCTGAGCGGGTATGAGAGCCTGCGGGCCGCCCGCTGGAGCTTTCTCCCGCTGGCCTTCAGCTCCAGCGGGAGTCCACTCTACATTTGGATCGACCCGGCCCGGACGGCAGCCAGCGCCGCAGAAGAGATGTCCCCAGCCTATGCCGCGGCGGTGGAGGGGCTTGCCACGCCGGGAATGCTGGTCCTGATGCTGGCGGCCATCATCGTGGGAGCCGCCATCGGCGCATGGCTTGGGAGCCCGCTTTGGAAATGCGGTCAGGCCCGAATCCATATCAGAAAAGCATGAGCCGTATCGGAATACGGCGGAAAGGAAGTGCAGAATGAAAACAAAACGGGAAAATCCCCTGAAAGTCCTCTTTTCCTTCTCTGGAGAGGCCAGGGGAAAAATGACTGGCTCGGTGATCCTGGCCTTTATCGGAGAGATGTTCGGCATGGCCCCCTATTTTGTGGTGACCCTGCTGGCGAAGGAGCTCTATGAGGGCACTGCCACGGTGGAACGGGCGGCGGTCATGGCGGTGACGGCGGCCGTGTGCATGTGCCTGCGGGCGTGGCTTACCGGCCTGTCCTCCATGCGCAGCCATACAGTTTCCTTCACCATCCTGAAGAACATCCGGTGCGCTCTGGCGGATAAAATGGCGAAAGTCCCCATGGGCGTCATGCTGGAGACCCCCTCCGGCACCTTCAAGACTTTGATGGTAGACAATGTGGGGCGGCTGGAGGACATCATCGCCCACATGGTGCCGGAGCTGCCCTCCAACCTGGCCGGGCCGGTTTTCAGCATCATCCTGGTGTTCGTTCTGGACTGGCGGATGGGGCTGGCCGCCTTCATTACCGTCCCCCTGAGCCTGGTGTTCGCTGTGTGCATGATGCGGGGGTACAAGGAGAAGATGGCCGTCTACCTGCGCTCGGGCAACGAGATGAACGCCGCCCTGGTGGAGTATGTGGGCGGCATCCAAGTCATCAAGGCATTTGGGCAGGGGAGCAAGAGCTTCGGGGAGTTCTCCCGGTCGGTCAACTTTTTCCACGACAGCACCCTGGCCTGGTGGCGGCAGAGCTGGTTTTGGATGGCGGGCTTCAAGGCGGTGCTGCCGTCTACCCTGCTGGGCACGCTGCCCGTGGGGGCGTGGCTCTATATGCGGGGCACGCTGGAACTGCCTCTGTTCCTGGCCTGCATCATCATCCCCTTCGGCTTTATGGCCGGGCTCATCAAATTCGGCTTTGCCCTGGGCCAGCTCTCCTACATGGCTCCCAACCTGGACCCCATTCAGGACTTTCTCGCCACGCCGGAGCAGCGCCGGCCTGAAAAGCCGGTGAAGCTGGGAGAGCGTTCCTTCCGTTTTGACCGGGTGTGCTTCTCCTATGATGGGAAGAAGGAGGTCCTCCACGATGTGAGCTTTACCGCCCGCACCGGGCAGATCACCGCCATTGTGGGGCCCTCCGGCTCCGGAAAATCCACCATTGCCAAGCTGATGGCCGGCTTCTGGGACGCCACAGGCGGGACGGTCTCCTTTGGCGGGCAGGACATCCAAAATATTCCCTTTGACCAGCTCATGGGGGAGATCAGCTATGTGGCCCAGGACAACTTCCTCTTTGACAGGTCCATCCGGGAGAATATCCGCATGGGCGACCCCGGCGCCACTGACGCGGAGGTGGAAGCCGCGGCCAGGGCCGCCAACTGCCATGACTTTATCATGAATCTGGAGCAGGGGTACGATACCTTGGCCGGAGACGCCGGGGACCGGCTCTCCGGCGGAGAGCGCCAACGCATCACCATCGCCCGGGCCATGCTCAAAAAGGCGTCCGTCATCATCTTGGACGAGGCGACCGCCTTCGCTGACCCCGAGAGCGAGGCGCAGATCCAACAGGCCATCTCCCGTCTGGTGCGGGGCAAGACCCTGATCGTGGTGGCCCACCGGCTGAACACCATCCAGAACGCGGATCAAATTCTGGTGATCGACCAGGGGCGCCTTGCAGCCTGCGGCCGGCAGGAGGAGCTGCTTAACACCTGCCCCCTGTACCGGACCATGTGGGAGCAGTATCAAAGCACGGCGGCTTTTGCCGGAAAGGAGGCCAACTGAATGTTCCATACCATCAAACGGATTCTGGATATTGCCGGAGACCAGAAAAAATACATCTATGCGGGCATTGTCTGCAACATCCTGAAAACCTTTTCCATGGCCATGATGCTCATGGCGGTCTATGTGGTGATCTCCCATCTGGACAGCCTCACCGCCGAGGTGATCGGACAGGGCCTCGGCATCCTGATCGCCAGCGTGTTCGGCCGCTTCCTGTTCCAGTGGCTGGAGGACATCTCCATGAGCGCCAAGGGCTTCGACATCTTCCGGGACTACCGGCTGGCTATCGGCGAGAAGATGAAAAGCGCCCCCATGGGTTACTTCTCCGACCAGCGCCTGGGCACCATCCAGACCACCCTCACCTCCACGGTGGTGGAGCTGGAGCAGTATTCCATGCTGTTTATCACGGACATCACCGGCGGCGTGTCCATGTCGGTCATCATCATTGTAATGATGCTGTTTTTCAGCCCCTGGTTCTCCCTGCTGTCCCTGGCGGGCCTGCTGGTGGGCCTCTATGTGCTGGGAATGGTGCAGAAAGCCGCGGCGGAGCACACCCCAAAGGTGCAGGAGGCGCAGGAGGAGCTGGTCACCCAGTCGCTGGAGTACATCCGGGGCATCGCGGTGCTGCGCTCCTTCTCCCAGACGGTAGGGCAGGACAGCGCAGTGTATCAGTCCTTCCGCCGGCGGCAGAAGGCGGCGCTGGATCAGGAGAAGGCAGCCCTGCCCGCCCTGCGGCTCTATATTCTGGTGTTCAAGCTCACCGGCTGCGCCCTCATGTTCCTGTCCACCTTCCTCTATCTGCAGGGGGCCATCTCCCTGACCTACTGCTTTTTGTTCCTGGTGGCGTCCTTTATCCTCTACTCCGAGATGGAGGTCATGGGGGACGGCTCCTTCCTGGACAAGAAGATCGCCACCGAGCTGGACCGGCTGGAGGCGGTGACCAACATCCCCTCCCTGGACCGGACGGACAAGGCCCTCGCTCCCGGCCGCTTCGACATTGAGCTGAAGGATGTATCCTTCTCCTATGGAGGAGGCCGGAAGGTCATCGACCATGTTTCTCTCAAAATCCCCCAGGGGACTACCTGCGCCGTGGTGGGGCCGTCCGGCTCTGGAAAGACCACCTTATGCAGCCTGATCGCCCGTTTTTGGGATGTGCAGGAGGGGAGTGTCTGCGTGGGCGGCACGGATGTGAAGGACTGCACCGCCGACAGCCTGCTGAAAAACCTCTCCATGGTCTTCCAAAATGTGTATCTCTTCCACGACTCCATTGAGAACAACATCAAATTCGGCAATCCCAACGCCACTCACGAGCAGGTGGTGGAGGCGGCCAGGCGCGCCCAGTGCCACGACTTTATCATGGCGCTGCCCGACGGCTATCATACGATGGTGGGAGAGGGCGGCTCCACCCTCTCCGGCGGCGAGAAGCAGCGGGTCTCCATTGCCCGCGCCATTCTGAAGGACGCCCCCATCGTGATTCTGGATGAGGCGACTTCCAGTGTGGACCCGGAGAACGAGCATCTGCTTTTGGCCGCCATCCGGGAGCTGACGGCGGGCAAAACGCTTATTTCCATCGCCCACCGGCTCTCCACCGTCCGGGACGCGGATCAGATCGTGGTGGTGGACCAGGGACGGATCGTTCAGCAGGGGACTCACGATGCGCTGATGGCTCAGGACGGCCTCTACCGCCGGTTTGTTCAGGTCCGGGAGCAGGCTGAGGGCTGGCGGCTGGAATAATCGGTTTTTTAGGCGTCGTTCTGGAAGGTTGCAGAAAGGCCAGAGGCCGCCGGCATGATGCCGGCGGCCTCTGGCCGCTTACCGCCTGCCAGGTCTGCTGCCTGGCCATATTGACAATCAGCCATTCAGGAGGAACTCAGCCTACAATTCACCAGAATAAACTGTACCTGACATTTCGGCTATTTTCAAGTTTATATCATCCTGAATGAGAATATATTACTTGTCCGTAAGCGCCTGATATAGTATATTGTGGTTAGCATACGCAAACTGATGGCATGGAGGAACGCGCAATGGAAATGAAACAACTGGAGAGTTTTGTGACCGCCTGCGAACGCGGAAGCATTTCACAAGCTGCGGCTTGCATGTATACCACACAGCCAAACGTCAGCAAAACCATCCGTACATTGGAGCATGAACTGGGACGGCCTCTTCTGGTCCGGAGCGGGAAGGGCGTACAGCCTACGGTTTATGGGAAGACCGTACTGGAGTATGCGAAGCTGATTCTGAGGGCGACGGCTACGATCTCCTCTTTAGCTGTGCCGGATGAGCAGGACGGTCTGCGGCTGTCCACATATCCTAGCAACATGGTGTCACGCCTGTTAGTAGACTTCTACAAGACCTGGGGACCTGGAATCCATATTGAGCACCATGAGGGCACCGTGGAGGAGATCACCAACCATGTCCACCAGGGGATATCCGAAGTCGGGATCGTATATGTGGCGCAAAAGCAGACTCCTACATTCCAACACATTCTTTTCCACAAGAAATTGGAATTTGTTCCTCAGAGTGAAAAGAGCATCTGCGTCTATGTAGGACCTCAGCACCCACTGTATCATGCGGAGAGTGTGGACTTTTCAGAACTGCCAAATCTGAAATTCATGCGGGGAGTACGGGATTTCTTTTCCATGGAACATCATCTTGAAACGGTGAGCATGGGAGTCATTGACCAAAGCGTTATGAAGCACGTGATATACAGCGATAGTGACCACTCGATCATCAATTTTCTGCTCCACACGGATGTTTGCAGTCTGGGCTTGAATTTTATGCACGGCCCCTATGAGCAATATGATATCAAACCGTTGTCCATCAACGGATGCGAGCCGTTTCTTCAAATCGGCTATGTGCTGGACCCGGAGCGCCCGCTCTCGCCGCAGGCATCCTGGCTGATAGAGCGGTTCAGGGAAATGCTGTAAGGGCATAACAAATAGTTATGGAATTCCATGAAAAACTGACCTCTGGTAAGTCTTGGCTAACTACTGTAAAATTACAAACCGTAGTACAAGACTACAATATTTAAGACTGGAGGCATTTATGAAAAGAAGGATTTTTTCTGTGCTGTTGAGCAGCGCTCTGCTGCTGACGGCGCTCGCCGGCTGCGGACAAGGGGGCGAAGCAGATCCAAGCGGAAGCCCGTCCGACGCAGACAGTGAAACCGCTACGCGGGACGAGCTGATATTTGTCAACTATCGGGATATCCGGGACCTAAACCCCCACCTGTACGCCGGTGAGATGTACGCCCAGAGTATCCTTTACGATACCCTGGTGAGCAATACGGAAGATGGTTATGTGGGTTGTCTGGCAGAGGACTGGACCATCAGCGATGATGGCCGGATATATACCTTCAATATCCGGGACGGCGTAACCTTCTCCGACGGAACACCCTGCGACGCCAACGCCATTCTGGCCAACTTCAACGCGATTCTGGAAAACCGGGAGCGGCACACCTGGCTGGAGATGATGAACCTGCTGGTGAGCGTTTCGGCGCCGGACAGCGATACTTTTGTCATTGAGATGAGCGAGCCGTACTACCCCATGCTCACCGAGCTGGCTTGCATCCGCCCGTTCGCAATGATTTCCCCTAACTGCATGATCGACGGCAGCACGATGAACGGCGTCAACGGCTATATCGGGACAGGTCCTTATGTGCTCACAGACTTTGTTACCGATGAGTATGCCGTTTTTGAGCGCAATGAGAATTATTGGGGTGAGGCGCCCGCAATTCAGAAGATCACTGTCAAGGTCATCCCCGACAACCAGACACGCATTATGGCCCTGGAGAATGAGGAGATCGACCTGATTTTCGGCAAGAACATGCTGGACGCTGATGCCATCAGCCAGTATGTGGACAGTGACCGGTTCACCGTAAGCCTGTCTGACCCCACCTCCACCCGGCATATTGTGCTGAACACCACCCACGATATTTTGGGAGACGTGGCGGTGCGAAAGGCGCTCCAGCACGCCACAAACCGGCAGGCCATCTCCGAGGGCATTTTCTACGGCCTGGAGCCGGCAGCGGATACCCTTTATTCCCCAACCGTCCCCTACTGTGACGTGGATTTGGAGCCTTATGCTTACGACACCGATGAGGCGGCCCGCCTTCTGGACGAGGCCGGCTGGGTTATGGGAAGCGACGGGGTCCGCGCCAAGAATGGACAGAAACTGGAACTGGACCTCCTCTACAACAGCGACAGCGTTACTGAGAAGACCATTTCCGAGTATCTTCAGAGCGAGTATCTGAAATTGGGCATCTCCCTGAACATCCACGGCGAGGAAGAACAGTCTTATCGTGATAACATGAAAGCCGGTAATTTCGATATGGTGTTCAACATCTGCTGGGGTATGCCTTATGATCCCCAGTCCTCTCTGGCTGCTATGCGGGCCCCGGTGTATGGCGACTACGCTGCACAGCAGGGACTGGAGGACAAGGCGGAGATCGATCAGGCCATCACGGATATCCTCACCTCCACCGATGAGACAGAGCGTCAGGAACTATATGACTTTGTTCTGACCCGGCTCCATGAGGACGCCGTCTACATCCCCTTGACCTATGAAACCAACAAGGCCCTTTATACCTCGGAACTGAAGGGGGTCCACTTCGGCACCGACCAGTATGATGTGGATTTCGCAAGCATGTACTTCGAGTAATCGTCGATGGCATCGGGGCCGCTTCTTTTGAAGCGGCCCTTATGCTGAATTGCTTTCGCTCGCGGGATTTGCTCACGCTTTCCCCAGGCGTGAAGCACACAAGAAACACGTTTGCGAGGCTTCCACAGAAGAAAATCACAATTTTGCAAATATGTAAAAAAGAAAGGGGCATCTATGAAGCGCTATGTGATCCGCCGGCTGCTGATGGCAATCCCCCTGCTGCTGGCGATTTCCTTTGTCTGTTTTGTATTCATCAATATGATCCCCTCAAATCCGGCGGAGGTTGTCCTCCGAATTCAGCAGACGCCCATTATCACAGAGGAGGCGATTGCGGAGATGGAGGAGGCGCTGGGCCTGAACAAACCGTTTCTGGTGCGGTATTTTGACTGGGTCCTGGGCTGTCTTCAGGGAGATTTCGGTATCAGTTATGTCAATCCCGCCCGCACAGTAGCCGGAGAACTGGCCCGCTGCCTGCCAGCCACACTGCAGTTGGCGGCGGCCTCGTTTATGATCGTGCTGGTGCTGAGCATCCCTATCGGCTTCCTCTGCGCTGTGTATAAGGACGGCTGGTTCGATAAGATTATGCGGGGTTTGGTCTTCATCTCCACTGCCATGCCTGCCTATTGGGTCGGGTTACTCCTGATGTGGGGGATCAGTGTCAAAATGGGGCTTCTACCGACCAACGGAAACGGTACCTGGCAACATATGATACTGCCCGCCTTTACCGTGGCGCTCAGCTACATCTCTACCTATATCCGGCTCATCCGCAACAATATGCTGGAGAATATGAAGCAGGATTATGTACTCTATGCCAATGTCCGGGGATTGCCTCAGCGGTCTATCCTGGTCAAGCATATCCTGAAAAATTCCATGCACACCTGCATTGTCGCCATGGGCATGAGCATCCCTCAGATGATTGCCGGCACCATCGTGGTGGAAAACGTGTTTTCCTGGCCGGGGCTGGGAACGCTGTGCATCAGTTCTATCTTTAATCGTGATCTGCCGGTCATCCAGACTTATGTGCTGTTCATCGGTGTATTGTTCGTGGTATTTAATCTAGTGTTCGACATCCTTCAGACCGTATCCGATCCCAGGCTGAGAAAGGAGAGCTGAGCTATGGGAAAACGCTTTCTGCACAACCGTGCCGCTGTGGTAACGGTGGCTTTTGTCCTCCTGATCGCGCTGATCGGCATTCTTGCCCCGCTCCTGGCGCCGCACGATCCCTATGTTACGGACATCCTCAACAAATTCGCGCCGTACAGCCTGGAATATCCGCTGGGGACTGATCACCTGGGGCGGTGTGTGCTCTCCCGCCTGATTTATGGTATCCGTCCAACACTGGGACTTGCCCTTCTGACCATGCTGGGGACCATCGCGCTGGGCGCGCTGCTGGGCGTTATGGCCGGCTACTTCCGGGGCGTGGTGGAAGAAATCATCATGCGGGTGGTGGACGTGATGCTCTCCTTCCCCAGTCAGATCATGGTGTTCGCCGTGGTGGGCCTTCTGGGGATCAATGTCCAAAATGTCATCATTGCCAATGTGTTCATCAAATGGGCCTGGTATGCCCGTATGATCCGAACCGGCGTTATGCAGTACCGGGACCGGAACTTTGTCCAGTTCTCCCGGTGCGTGGGGATGCCGGAGCGGTTCATCCTGTTCCGCCACCTTCTGCCATCCATCACCTCTGATCTTGCGGTGCTGGCTTCTCTGGATGTGGGCTGGGCCATTATCAATATCTCTACCCTGTCCTTCCTGGGACTCGGCGTGCAGGCCCCCACCCCGGAATGGGGAGCCATGCTCAACGAGGCGAAGGATGTACTCACCAGTAATCCCACCCAGATGATCGCGCCTGGTATTGCTATCGTGGTTCTGGTGTGCTGCTTTAATCTGATGGGTGACGCCCTGCGGGACGTGCTGGACCCCAAGGAGGTGGAGAAATGACCCCGGTTCTGGAATTACAAGATCTCCATGTCCTGCTCTGCGCACGTCGGCATCAGGGGGTGGAGTTGGTGAAGGGAGTTTCCTTCTCGGTATATCCTGGAGAGTGTCTTGGAATCCTTGGGGAGTCCGGAAGTGGAAAATCCATGTCTATGAAAGCGGCGATGGGCCTTTTGGATCATGGATTCCACGTGCTTGGAAGCGCCAAATTCCAGGGAGAAGAACTGCTGGGGAAAAGTGATGAAGAGCTGCGCCGTCTGAGGGGCGGCCAGGTAGGCATCATTCTCCAAAACCCGATGACCTGTTTTGACCCCCTCTACCGGATCGGAGCCCAGATTGCCGAAACCTTTGCGGCCCACAATAACTGGAGCAAGGAGGATATCCTCCAGCGATCTCTGGAGATGCTGGGGAAAATGCGGATTCGTAATCCGGAAGAGGTGTTGGAGAAGTACCCGCATCAGCTCTCCGGCGGAATGCTTCAACGGATCATGATTGGTATCGCAACCGCTATGGAGCCGTCCCTCCTGATCGCGGACGAACCCACCACAGCCATTGACGCCATCACTCAATTTGAGATTCTGGACGAATTGCTGCGGATCAAGCAGGAACACCAGACGGCAATGGTCTTTATCTCTCATGACTTGAACGCTATTTCCCGGGTGGCAGACCGGATCGTAGTCCTCAATCAGGGGCTTGTGGTGGATCAAGGGGATTTCCATCATATTCTCCATCACGCGACCGATTCCTATACCAAGCTGCTGGTGGAGAAGCGGACGGATGTGATGCGCCGGTACAGCCAGGTACTGGGAGGAAAGGAGCGCGCCTATGCTTGAACTGAAAAATATCTGCGTCAGTTTCCGAAGTGAGCGTCAGGACAAGGTGTTCGGACATACCCGTCAGCAGGTGCTCTTTGATGTGTCCCTGAACGTAAAAAGAGGGACTTGCCTCGGTATTTTGGGAGAGTCCGGCAGCGGAAAATCCACTATGGGCCGGGTGCTGTGTGGGCTCCTGAAGCCAGACAGCGGGGAGGCGATTCTGGACGGTGTGTCGGTCTACGCCTCACGGGCGGGCCGAAGGAACCTGCAGAACAAGCTCAGTGTGGTGTTTCAAGACTACACAACCTCTGCTAATCCCCGCTTCCGTGTCAAAGACATCATTGGCGAGGGCCTGACCGTCCGGGAACGCCGGGAGAGGGGACGGCTGAAGCGAAACAAAGAAACAGCCGCCCTTCTGGAGCTGGTGGGACTTCCTGCTGATTTTGCGGACAGATTTCCCCACGAACTCTCTGGCGGCCAGCTTCAGCGGGTGTGCATCGCCAGGGCGGTGGCCTGTAAGCCAGAGGTCATCCTCTTTGATGAGGCGATCTCCTCCTTGGATGCGCATACCCAGGTCCAGGTGATGGATCTGCTGCAGGACCTGAAGGAAAAACTGGGACTGACCTATGTATTTATCACCCACGACCTGACCTCTATTACTTACCTCTGTGACGATGTGCTGTTCCTTTATCAGGGCCGTGTAACCGAATATCTGCCCGTCAGCCGCATCAGCGAGACCAAGGATGAGTACGCCCGGCGGTTGCTGGAGTCCATTGTGGTATTTGACACCGAGACTTCGGAGGTGGCCGTATGATTTTTTGTGGGACAATACTTTTGCCGGGTGAGCGGAAAAACGTACCGCTCCCGGTACCGGATGCGCCGCCTCTGAATGCAATCTGCCTGTGCGGCGCCTCACGGGGCAGAACACTGATCGTCACAGGCGGGGTCCATGGATGCGAATATGTGGGGCTCCAGGCATTGCGCCGCCTGGCTGGAGAACTGAACCCGGCGAGACTGTCGGGGAACGTCATCCTCCTGCCGCTGGCAAATCCCAGTGCCTTCTATGCCGGAGCCAAACAGGTGGTGCCGGAGGACGGCGTCAATTTGAACCGAGCTTTCCCCGGCGATTCTGCGGGCAGCCTTTCCGCTCGGTTGGCCTTTGCTCTGGAGACGGCTTTGTACCCGGAAGCCGATCTGCTGGCTGATCTCCACAGCGGAGACTGCAATGAGGCGCTTCATCCATTGGTGTTCTTCCCCACAGTGGGGGAGGAAATGGTCAACCAAGTCGCCCTGGCCGCCGCCAAGGTCCTGACTGTACCCTACCGGGTCCGTTCCACTGCGAAGAACGGGCTTTACAGCTGGGCGGTGCAGAGGGGCGTTCCCGCCCTGCTGATTGAGCGGGGCGGTCAGGGGCTGTGGTCTGAACAGGAGGTGGACGCCTGCTGTGAGGATGTCCGCTCCCTGCTGCGCCATCTGGAGATTATGCCCGGAGGGAACCCGCCGCGGGAGCAGCTGGAGATCACGGAAACCTTCTATGCGGAAGCTGAGTCGGAGGGATTTTGGTATCCGGCAGTAAGTTTGGACCAACAGGTCCGAAGGGGAGAACTGCTCGGACACCTGGAGGCGCTGTCCGGTTGCCGCTTACAAGAGGTTCGGGCCGAGTTTGACGGCATTGTCCTTTACTACACAATCGCTCTGGGCGTCCGGGCGGGAGATCCGCTGATCGCATATGGCCATCCGTAAGGAATTTTGGCGACTGGCCTGGCCCGCTGCGGCAGAGGGCCTGTTGCTGATGCTGCTCACCGCCGCCGACCTGCTGATGGTTTCCTCTCTGGGAAACACAGCGGTGGCGGCGGTCAGTATTTTTTCCCAACCCCGTATGGTGATCCTCTGCGTAACCCGCTCCTACTCTGTTGCACTGAGCGCCTATGTTGCCCGCCGGCGCGGCGAGCGTCCGGATGAGTCCCTGACCTCCTGTTCCCGCGCTTCGCTCATGCTGGGGTGCGGTCTCTCGATACTGCTCCTGGTCGGGACCTGGATTGGAGCCGGCCCGCTTCTACGACTGGCCGGTGCACAAGATGACTATATCAACTTGGGGTTGCGGTATGCCTTTCCCGCCCTGGTGAGTCTGGCATTCTCCGGGCCGGCTATTGTCCTTCACGGCATCTTGGCGGGGCTTGGCGATACCAAAAGCGTGCTTGTGTCCAATGTGCTGGGCAACGGAGTCAATGTCGTCTTCAATGCGCTGCTGATTTACGGCCTGGGGCCATTCCCTCAATTGGGAGTTTTCGGCGCCGGGCTGGGAACTGCTATCGGTGCTGGTGCCACGCTGGTCTATACGCTGGCGCTTTTCTTACGGCGGCGGCATCCGGCCACTCTGCGGGGCAGAGGGGCCTGGCTGCCGGAACGGGAATACCTCCGCTCCCTGGCTCCCCTTGCCGCGGGCACATTCCTGGAGCAGGCGGCGGAACGGTTTGGGATGTTCACATTTTCTCGCCTGGTAGCAGATCTGGGCGCAGCGGCGCTAAGCGTCCACAACATCTGTGGGAGCCTGTGCGACATTTACTATAGCTTCTCCCAGGGGCTTGGGAAGGCCAGCCTGGTCCAGGCCGGCCAGGCGTTGGGAACTGGAAGAACGTGCAATCTGAAACGGATCGGGGCCGTGTCCCGCCGGGCGGCGCTGTGGACTGGGGGGGCGGCCACGCTGATCTATTTGCTGCTCCGGTCGCCCTTGCTTCGATTCTACCACTTGGAGGGCAATGACCTGGCTCTTGGCTGTGAGATCATGATCTTTGTGGCTGCTGTCAACATTCCGGAGGCATGGGCTATGGTCCATGCAGGGCTGCTCCGTGGCTTGGGGCATACCAGTTTTGTGGCCCTCTATTCTCTCATCAGTATCGCGGTGGTGCGGCCGATCCTTACCTTCTTTCTGGTTTATGAACTTGGTCTGGGATTATACGGAGCATGGATTGCCCTTACTCTCGATCAAGCAACAAGAGCGGTATGTTCCATGCTGGGAGCGCAGCAGACGATTCGTACCAAGATGAAGGATGGCTCAAATTCATAATTTCCTTGATACTATTGTAGCGTCCTCATATAGATTTTTCTATTACCATAGATATCGGGTGCAATGAGATTGTAAATCATTCACCGGTTCCTTCAGGCTTAGGAGCAAGCCGAGAGCTGGCAGCTGTCTTTCTTCCTGCCTCCTGGCTTTTTCGGTCCGGTGTGTTCTCTCACTCTGCTTCCCGTGGGTGGGAAAACGCACGGAACGCTGCCGGGCTCTGACCGGTGCTGCGGCGGAAGAGCTGCGCGAAACGGCTGGGATTCTGATAGCCCACAATTTGAGCAATCTGGCCCACGGGCAGATCGGTATTCACCAGCAGCTGCTCCGCACGCTCCATCCGCTGCCCCTGAATATACTGAGTGATGGTGCAGCCGTATCGGGTGTGAAAGGCATCCTTCAGCTTGGAAACGCCCATGCAGCCGATGCGGGCCAGGCGCTCCAGAGGCAGCCGGTCCGCGCAATGGGCGGTGATGTAGGCCGCCACATCCGCCAGCATCCGCTCATCCTCCTGCGTCAGTGTCCGCCTGGGAGCTGGGTGGGCTCGATGCCGTTCCACCACCAACGCCACGGCTTCCGCCACTTTGCCGTCGTAAAAGAGCTTGGCGGCCAGCCCCTCGCCCCGGTAGTCCCGGACCTCTTTCAGCAGGCGGACCATCTCCGGGAAGTGGTCGGTCTGGTCCAGAGACTGAAAGGACTCCAACAAGCTTTGGAACTCCTCCGGAAACTGGCGGCGGAGGTAGTCCTGATAGTAGGCCGGAGTGATCTCAATGCCGATGGATACGATGGGGACCCGGCGGTGGATGAGCGCCCGGTAGGGCTCCCGCCCGCCGATGAAGCTCTTGACACAGCCGGACACCAGCCGGCGGCAGGGAGAGAACTCCTCCCCGGAGATGGACTCGTACCAGGTGACGCTCAGGCTCTCCGGCCAGCAAAACTCCAGAAGCTGATCCTCATGAAAATAGAAATCGTGGATTTTGAGCATATAGAGGTCCTGCTGCCCATAGGTCCAGAAATAGCCGCTTCCACCGGGGCCGGCCTGCCGCCAGCACAGGCCCATGCTTCCATATCTCCGGTTGTCCGGCTCCGGCACAAAGCCATGCTCCGCCATGGCCCCGGCATATTGCTCATCCAACACATTGCAGCTATACATTCTGACACGCCTCCTCCACCTCAATCGGCCGAATCCATACCCCGATCAGCCGCATGAGCGTGGCACGCCTTGTATCTGTGACAGACAGGGAGTATGCTGTTATTTGGTTAGTATCTGCTAACTAAAATATCATATCCGGCCTGTTCCGTCAAGGCTGGTAAAGGAGGAGTGCAATATGAAACAGAAAGAGATAAGCCCAGTCAGGCTTTTGCTCCGGTGGGCAGGGCCAGAGAAGAAATGGCTGATCGGGTCGGTACTGTGCGCCTTTGGGAGCGGGCTGCTGGCGATCACCGCTTACCTGGGGCTGTACCGGCTGATGGACGCGGTGCTGTCCGGCGCCTGCACCCCGGCGGTGATCGCGGACTGCGCCGTGTTCGTGATGGCGGGCACCGTGGGGCGGATGGTGCTGCTGGGGGCCTCCGGGGTGCTGTCCCACAAGGGGGCCTACGGCGCTCTGTTCCGGGTGCGGTGCATGGTCACGGAGCATCTGGCGAAGGTGCCCCTGGGCGCGTTGGATGAGCGGAGCACGGGAGCGGTCAAGACCGTGCTCAACGAGGACATTGAGAAGCTGGAGCTGTTTCTGGCCCATAACCTGCCGGAGTTCGTGGCCTATCTCACCGGCCCGGTGGTGATCTTCCTCTATCTGTTGTCGGTGAATGTCCCATTGGCGCTGGTCTCGCTGTTCCCCCTGCCGCTGGCGGGAATTGTGATGGGGGTGATCTTTGGCCGCATGAAGGGGATTCTGGAGGACGCCAACCGCTCCCTGGTGAGCTTCAACTCGGTAATGATCGAGTATGTCTCCGGGATGCGGCTCATCAAGGCGTACAACATGGGGAGCCGGTCGTTTCAGAAGTTTTCCCACGCCATTTCGGAGGAAAACCGGATCTGGAATCTGGTGACCCATAAAACCGCGCCGCCCTATGCGGCCTTCCTGCTGCTGGTGGAGTGCGGTATGCTCCTGATGATCCCGGCCGGGGGGCTTATGTTCCTCCGGGGCTCGGTGAGCGCCAGCGTGTTTTTGCTCTTTGCCTATGTGGGCGGCATGTACCTGACGGAGATCCTGCCGCTCCAGAAGATGTCCACCACCTTTGCCCAGGCTCTCAGCGGTGTGGGAAAGGTGCGGGAGATTCTGGAGCTTCCGGTCTTTGAAGGAGGCGGGCCATTCCCGGAGGACCACGGCATTGAACTGGACCATGTGACCTTCTCCTATGACGGGAAGACGGATGTGCTGCGGGATTGCTCTCTGTCGGTAAAGCAGGGGGAAAAGGTGGCCCTGGTGGGGGTGTCCGGCGCGGGCAAGAGCACTATCATCCAGCTGATCTCCCGGTTTTACGATACAACAAAGGGCGAGGTCCGCATCGGCGGCCGGAATGTCAGGGACATCCGCTACGAGGACCTGCTCGCCCACATCTCCATCGTGTTTCAAAAGACCTTCCTCACCCGGGACAGCGTGCTGGAGAACATCCGTATGGGCACGCAGGCCACGCTGGAACAGGTGCGGGAGGCCGCCCGTCTGGCACAGATCGACGACTTCATCCTGTCGCTGCCCCAGGGATACGACACCAAGGTTGGGGCTATGGGCTCACGCTTCTCCGGTGGGGAGCGCCAGCGCATCGCCATTGCCCGCGCTATTTTGAAGGACGCCCCCATCCTCATTCTGGACGAGGCGACCTCCGCCGCCGACCCGGAGAATCAGGTGGAGATTGACCGGGCCATTGAAAACCTCTGCCGTGGCAAGACCGTACTCATCGTGGCTCACCGGCTGGGAGCGGTAAAGATGTGCGACAAGGTGGCGGTGGTGGAGGACCACACCATCACCTGCTGCGGAACTCATGCGGAGGTGTTGGAACAGAACTCTTATTACCGCAAAGCCTGGGCCGACTACCGGGCAGCCAGGTCCATCACCTATTCCGTGAAAGGAGGGCAAGACGATGACAAATGAATCCCCGTTCCGCAAAAACAGGGCTTTTTATATTGGCGTAGTGCTGACCGTATTGGAGGGCATCCTCTCCGGGTGCAGTTATCTGTCTGTCTACATCGTCCTCACCGCTCTGGCTTCAGGAACGATTACCGCCGGAATGGTGGGAGTGGTCACCGCGGGACTCGCTGTTATTTTCCTGCTGCGGCTGGTCATTTACAGTACCGGGTACACCCAGGTCCAGATCGGCGGGGCGGCGGTGTCCAAGCGCCTGCGGCTGCTTCTGGGGGATAAGCTCAAGAAGATCCCCCTGGCCCGCTTCACCCAGGGGCAGGTTGGGCAGTATGTGAACACCATGACCAGCGATGTGGGCAGCTATGAGAAAATCCTGACCCATTCCAGTGGGAACATTATCAAAAACGCCGCGCTCTCCGCGGTTCTGGTTGGCTTTGTATGCACCGTCTGGCTGCCGGCGGGGCTGATCCTGCTGGCGGTTGTCGCGCTGCTGATTCCCGACCTGTGGCTGTCCTTCCGGGTGGTAAAGGTGTACGGCGTGGCGAAAAACAAGGTCAGCGCCGAGACGGTGAGCGGCATTGTGGAGTACATTGACGGCATTCAGATGTTCCGGGCGTACAACATGGGCGGCGTAAAAAACAGGACCGTCACCCAGGCCATGGAGGAGTTCAGCCGGGTGTGCTACCAGTACGAAGCCAAGGGCATCCCCATCGGATTCGGCTACAATATCATCAGCTGGGGCAGCGTGCCGCTCATCATGGTGCTGGCCGCCGGGCCATGGACGGCGGGGACACTGAGCGGCGTGGATTATCTGATGCTCTCCATGCTTCCCATTCTGCTGACCAAGCTCACCGCCAGCATTGCCATTGATCTCTTTGAGTGGAAGCACCTGATGGTCTCCAAAAGGAACATTGAGAATCTGATTCAGGAGCCGGAGGAGGCCGGAGAGGGCGCGCCCTTTGCCCCGGAGCGGCACGACATCACCTTCCGGGATGTGTCGTTCTCCTATATGCCGGGAGAGCCGGTCCTGAAGAGGGTGTCCTTCACCGTCCCGGACGGGAAACTCACCGCCATCGTGGGAGACTCCGGCTCAGGCAAATCCACGATTTTGAATCTGATCGCCAAATTCTATGAGCCGCAGAGCGGGACTATCGCCATCGGCGGTCAATCCATCCAGCCTGTCTCCGCAGAGCGGGTGCTGGCACAGCTCTCTATGGTGGACCAGCAGGTGTTTCTCTTTGACGATACCGTGCGGGAGAACATCCGCCACGCCCGGCCCACGGCCACTGACCGGGAGGTGGAGGCAGCCTGTAGGGACGCCGGATGTGACGGCTTTGTGGAGAAACTGGAAAAGAGCTATGACACCGGGATTGGAGAAAACGGCAGCCTGCTCTCCGGAGGAGAGCGGCAGCGGCTTTCTATCGCCAGGGCCATTCTGAAAAACAGTCCCATCCTATTGCTGGACGAGGCCACCGCATCCCTGGATATTGAGAACGAATTGGCGGTCAAGCAGGCCATCGCCAATCTGCTCAAGGAGAAAAAGACCGTGGTGATGATCGCCCATACCCTTTCTATCGTCAAGAACGCGGATCAGATCCTGGTAGTGGCGGACGGAACAATCAAGGAGTCTGGCACCCACGAGGAGCTGCTGGCCGAGAACGGAAAATATGCGGCCATGTGGAACGCAGAACAGAAAATCACTGTATAGAGAAGAGGTCGCGCCTATGAAAAAACTCCATGCGTCGGGCGAGGATTATCTGGAGGCCGTGCTGGTACTCCAAAAAGGAAAAAGGCATGGTAAGGTCCGTGGATGTGGCCCGGCACATAGGAGTCTCCAAGCCCAGTGTATGCCATGCAGTGACAACACTGAGGGACAGCGGTTTTCTAACTATGGACAAGGGCTTTTTCCTGCACCTGACCGACGTAGGGCGAGAGGTGGCGGAACAAACCTACGAACCACGAAGCCCACTCTTACTTTTCTTGGAATGGAACTCCACCTCCGCAAGCAGACCGTAAAATGGGGCCCCTGTATCTCACGCATCTGGAGTTCTTTACACTGGCTTACTTGGCCCAGCACCCTGGCTGGCTCTTCACGCAGGAACAGATCTACGAGGCTGTATGGCACGAGTTTCCGAAGGGCTGCGGCGCGAACGTAGTCAATATCATCAGTCAGTTCTGCCGGAAGATGGAACCGGGAAACCCCATCCGCACTGCCCCCTACAGCAGTTATAAGTTCGAACTGACTCCTGTAACCTGAGAAGCCTTTTTCGCAAAAAACGCAGGTATCCTTGACGGGTAACTGCGTTTTTTATGCAGGCAGATACAAAATAAAAACGGCGCTTTGGTGTGAGCTGTAATGCCCTCAAAGTGCCGTTTATGCTTTATCTGGGATGTGACGAAGAACATCTTCTACCCTGCAAGAAAGAATGTTGCAAAGGTCATTCAGCGTTGCGGTTGAAATATTCCGGTTTTGCTTCAAAGAATCCAATGTTCCCTTGCTGAAGGAATAGTCCTTTATTAGAGAATAAGTTGTAATTCCCTTTCGACGCATGGTGTCCCAGAGCGGGTCGTAAGTAATAATAGAAACCACCCCTTTGTGATTTCTATTATATTTGACATGCTGCCTCTTGAATATTCCCGGTATATCGGGTATAATATCTTAATTACACGATTTCATACTTGTTAATTCTTCTCATTCAAGCGCCTGACCATCAACAAAACAGCTTCCAAATCCTGATCGTTCATCGACTTGATGCCATTTATGATCTCCTGAACCAAAATTGGATTTCGGTATTCCGCTTCCTCATCGAAAAACAAACGGGGCGTGATACCGAGCGTGTCAATCAAATAGAGCAATTCTTTCACAGATGGCTGGGAATACCCGGTGACAATGTTATGAATATAGTTCTTGCTATGCCCTAAATCATAACTTAATTGGTATTCTGAAACTCCCTTTTTTAACCGCAATTCTGTGATACGGTTTCTGATAAATTCCATCTCCATATGATTCCTCCACCACCATTTTCCCCATAATACACTTTCATGGTGTGATATTAGGGTGGGAGTGGTGTGTTTCTTTTATACAATATCACTTTTATAGCGTGATAATTTGATAAAATACCACACAGGAAAAGAGAGAGACATATGGATAGAGAGAAAGAATCGCCTCCGGAGAGACTGCCGTTCTGCTTGGACGACACAGTTGGTGAAATCGTAAGGGCAAGCCAGGAGTGCCCCGGCGTCTACTATATCGCAGCCAGGAAACAGGACGGCAAGTTTTTGGCAGATGAATACTATGTGGTGGAAAAATCCTCGCCAGCCATATCAAAAGAGGCCATGGTATATGGGAGGATGCCTGAAGAGGACTCCCGTGTGCTGCTCTATTCGTTTGCGGAAGAGCGGCGGGGATATAAAATCATTGAGTATGAGATATATCGGTATCAGGTCAGGCACGGAATATATGCAGACGGACAGACATCGCTTCGTGATATTGCTTTTTACAATATGGAGTATCATCCGGAATACTTTGGAACTTATCCAGCGCCCCTTGCCACGCCGCGGGGCCGTACCGCACGCTACAAGCCGCTGATGAACGGCGTCTTCTGGATCGAAACAGGCACAGGAGCGGAAGTCCTCGCTGTATGCTATCCTATTTGGAACTGCGACTTCTCAGAAACCGTATTGAAGCAATCGGAGCAGACCGAAGAGGATGTGCGGGAAGGAATTGACAACACCTTGGGGTATCTGTTCTTTTCCAAGTGGGCCAGCAGCCTCGCCTTGTTTGAACTATGGGGGCAGTACGAGGAGTTAAGGGCCGGCGGTCTAATCAACTACCCCGCATTGATGAACTATATCTGGACCTATTTCCCGGAGTACGCCGCCACATACAATATACAGAATCAGATGGGGATGCACGATACCTTCGGCCTGCTGATGAACGCACTGGGGGCGGAAATGGAATTGCAGAACGACCCGAACAAGGTAATTGCAATGTCAAAAGCCGCCGGGCTTGATTTCCTGAATTTCTAATAGGGCTAAAAATGGACGGATCAGGTGGAACAATGAACTGGGATCAAAATGAAAATCTGGTAGAGCAAATCCTTCGCACCGGCATGTACGCAAATCTGTATGATAAAGAAACAACATACGGGTACCTGACCTATTTAACCTACCGGGTGGAGGACGCGCTGTTCACCTGGAAAAAGGAAAGCGATGCGGACGGTTTTTGGGCCGACCTCACATGGGAGGAATATATCGCCTTTTTGCAGCGGGAAAAAACATTGCTCTTGGCAGCCCAAAGGGTGCTGCTCAGCACCGTGATGGCGTTCCCTGCCTCCGCATTTGACTTTACATTGGAAGAAGCAGAAGTGGACTTTCCCGTAACGCGTTATGACAGCGCCGGGATGCTCCATATGGCAAAACTCCATTCCTTCGAGAACTGCATCTCAATCGTGGAGTTTCTGATGTTCCGGGCAGAGAGGGCGTATTACCCCCTGTGGAAGGAGCAGCGGGGACCCCACTACACATGGGAGCTTTATATCGTGGAACTGCTTCACAGCCGAAGGGAATTTGTGGACCCCTTATCAAGAGCCTTCCGCAACGCGCTGGTGCAATTGGACTTTCTCCCGGCGTGGCAGATAATCTATCCGACCATTCAAGGGGATACAGAGATAGGATGAGTCGGAGACCGAGATTATACTGTGGCTGAATCTTGAAAGGCGGTAAGGGATGTAAGGAGTGGGAAGACGGTACCCAAGCACAGGTAAAACGCACTCCTGACGATGATCAACATTATCAGCCAGCTCCGCCAGAAGATAGAACCAAACAACCCCGTCCGCACTGTCCCTGACAGCGTCTATAGGTTTGAGAACCTCTCAATAATAAAATGAAAAATCCCTGCAGATTTGCCGAATCTGCGGGGATTTTCTATTTCTTATTTTGGGCTCAATCGGTATCCATAAAATACTCCGCTGCCCGATATTCCAATTCCATCAAACTGTGGATGCGATACCTCTCAATTTTGTGTCGGAGATCTGGCAGTCGCAAGAAAAAATTCGACCACAGTTCTTGCCTGTCATAGTCCTTCTGATAGCGGTCCAAGGAATAATTGAACATCAGCCGGTAGGACAAGGCAGCCGTGCGGAGTCTGTGTTTATATCCATTGGGCGCTCTATCCCGAGAAAACAGATAAGCCACCATATCCATGATGCGCCGCTCTGTCATATAGGCGCTTCCCAATGTAATCGGGTGCCAGCAGTAGTAATCGTATTCTGATGGGTCATACCGCTTTGACAGGGAATCGTTTTGAAACGCCATAACGGATAGCTCAGGATACAGATGGCAGAGCTGATTAAGCGCACGGATATTTTTCCGCTTGTGCGCAATGTGATAGTAATAGATGAAATCCTCCAGGCTGATTTGCGGGTGGGTGACATTCAGCCGCCTCATGATTCCACTCCTTTGTATTCCGCCGCACATGGAAAATACTTCTTGCAAAGAAAGTATAATCACAAACATATATAAAAGTCAATGGTAATACTATATTTATCACACTGTATGAAGGCCGACATTTTCGATAAAATAAAACAAATACACGCGGGAAGGATTTGACGCCTTGGAATACAGAGTGGATGAACGGGCAAAGCGGATTGCCCGCAAATTGCGCAAAATCAGAGAGCTGAAAGGGCTGACCCGCGAAAAATTCTGTGAGCCCTTGGGTGAGAACAGCGATTACTGGGGGCTGATTGAGCGAGGTGAGCAGCCAATCAGCCTGCCCAAGCTGCTTCAGGTATGCGAGGTATATCAGATCCCTATTGAGAGCGTCGTGGTACTGGACTATCAAGTACAGGACAACGGCCGAGTACGGGAGGACATTGACGGACTTTTGGGACAGTGCAATGAGTATCAGCTTGAAGTGATTCGCAAGTTTATTTCGGATATTGCTATGACGCTATGAAGTACCGAATCCCTGCTAAAAATCGGGCGGGATTCGGTACTTTTTGCATAGCAATTATGACTATCTGTGAAATGCCAATCACAGATTACCGCACTGTGAAGATTGGAGATTACTCACAGCTATCAAATTTCTTTTATTCGTTTGCCAAAGGATTTATTTCCGAGGGAGTTTTTCTTTCTGAGATTGCATCTATATTTTGAAAAAATTATAAACAACAAGATGGAACAGTTCAAAAATGTTCCATCTTGTTGTTTCGTTTATTCAAAAATGCAGTCCGTTTATATCGTTTTCTTTTTGAGCCAGACTCAGTGTGAATATTTCAGCAGTAACAATAGATCCGCAAATTCAGATGAACAACAGTATCCCACAAACGATTGCAATAACAGCCCCGGCACCGGTAAAGACAGCGTAAATTTTTCGGGAACTGGGATCGTTCTTTTCTTTTATGAGGTAATATATTCCCGCACCGAAGATCAGCAGACCAATCAAAAGGCCAATGATTTTATACATCATTTCTGTTTTCTCCTCCATTTCAGCAAAAACGCAGAATTGGTAATGACAAGAACGGACCCTGCATTATGAACCAGTGCGCCGACAACCGGATTTAACTCTCCACTAATAGCAAGAACAATGGCCAGAAAGTTCAGCGCCATGGAAAAAGTCATATTGCACTTGATGGTGATCATCATCCGTTTGGAAAGCGCAATCAGATGCGGCAGCTCCTTGACCTCATCATCGACCAGCGCAATATCAGCCGCATCCACTGCAATGTCGCTGCCCACGCCGCCCATCGCAATGCCGACCTCCGCTTTTTTCAACGCCGGCGCGTCGTTGATGCCATCCCCGATCATACAGACCGGGCTGCCATGCCGCTGGTATTCCTCAATGGATTTGAGCTTATCTTCCGGCAGGCAGTTTGCCTGAACCTGGCGGATATGGAGTTCGCCCGCAATCGTCCTGGCGGCATTTTCGTGGTCCCCTGTCAAGAGAACGGGCTGCACGCCAAGCCCGGAAAGCGCGTCAATCATACCGGAGCTCTCCTTGCGCAGCGTGTCGGACAGTACGATATATCCGGCAAACACACCATCCACCGCGAGACAGGTCACAGTGCAGCCTTTCCTGATATGCGCTTCCGCCTCAAGCAGGGGCGCCATCTTGATCCCGTGCTCCTGAAGCAGTTCGGGGTTTCCCGCGAAAACCTGTTTTCCCTCCACAAGAGCGCATACGCCCCGGCCAGGGATCATCTGAAAATTCTCCGCTGGAGAAAGTTCCGCTCCATATTCTTTTTTGCAGCAGCTCACAATGGCCTTCCCAAGTGGATGTTCGGACAACTGCTCTGCGGAAGCGGCCAGCCGGTAAACCTCCGCCTTTTCATACCGCTCCGAAATACTGACAGCCTCAACGACTTCCGGTGTTCCATAGGTCAGAGTCCCGGTCTTATCAAAGGCGATCACCTTGACTTTGGCGAGCCGTTCCAGCGCGTCACCCTCCCGCACGAGGAAGCCGTGCCTGGTCGCGTTTCCGATGGCCGCCATGATGGCGGTAGGCGTCGCCAGTACCAGAGCACAAGGGCAGAACACAACGAGGATCGTGACCGCACGAATGATCTCCCCACTGATCAACCAGGTCAGCGCCGCCGCACTCAGGGCAATTACCACGATCCAGGTTGCCCAGCGGTCAGCGAGGCCGACAATCTTTGCCTTACCCGCATCCGCAGACTGGACCAGCCGGATCATGCGCTGGATCGAGCTGTCCTCGCCCACCTTGGTGGCCTCCATTTCAAAGGCTCCAAACTGATTGACGGTGCCGCTGGATACGCCATCGCCCACGGTCTTGTCCACGGGGAGGGATTCGCCGGTCATGACCGCCTGATTGATGGAGGTCTGGCCGGACACGATCACACCATCGACAGGGATGGTTTCTCCGGGCAGAACGCGGAGCAAATCGCCGACCTGGACCTGCTCGGCGGGGATCACGGCCTCTTTTCCGCCTTTCAGGACCCTTGCAGTCTGCGGCGTCAGATGGACCAGCTTTTCAATGCCGGCCCGCGCTTTTGCGACCGTCACCTCCTCCAGCAGCGCGCCGAGCTGCATGATGAAGGCGACCTCTCCGGCCGCAAAGATCTGTCCAATGCAGACCGAGGCGATCAGAGCCAGCGATACCAGCACATCTGCTTTAATATCGAAAGCGGTGACCAGTCCGATCATTGCCTCCAAAATAATTGGCAGGCCGCACAGAACGATGGCGAACCATGCCATGTCAAAGGGGAGAGGTTGGAACTGAAGCAAACTGCAAATGACTGCGACGCCGGAAATCACAAGGAGAGTGATGTCCTTTTTGATCCCGCCGAGTTCCAACAGGTGCTCTAATTTTTCCATAGACGCTTGCATAAATCATCCTCTCTTTCATACCATAGGGGGTATGCGTATATAATACCCCTATGGGTATAACTTGTCAAGAAAAAAGCGGCCGTCCCCGGCCGCTTTCTCTATATCCAGATTTCATCCCATGTTGGAGAACCGTTCTACCGCTTTTGTAAAGTTCTCGATGGTTTTTTCGGCGTCTCCGTGTATCAGGCCATCCCGCACACAATGCTGAATATGGCCCTCCAAAACGATCTTCCCGCATCCGTGCAGCGCAGATTTGGCCGCGTTGATTTGGGCTAAAATATCCTCACACGGAATATCTTCGTCCACCATACGGTCAATCGCCTGTACCTGTCCGATGATTTTTTTCAATCTGCGGTGCAGGTTTTCCGCATCCATGCACTGCTTCATCCAGAACACCTCCATACCGTTAGGGGTATATGTAATTATAGCGCGCTGGTAATTTATCTGTCAATAGAGATTGCTCTTATAGTCTGGCAGAAGGTTTCTCAAGCAACTCCCCTCTTGACAAATAAAAATCACCGTGCTATATTCAAAACATCGTTATAAAACAGTGTTTTGAAAAGGGGGGAATGACAGTGGCAAAACAAAAGGCGGGTGTCTATGACAAGGTGCTGGAGTGCGCCAAGTCAGAGTTTTTGTCCAAGGGATTTCTGGACGCTTCTCTGCGCACCATAGCTCAGGCGGCAGATACCAGCACCGGCTCCATCTACACCCGGTTTGGAGACAAGGAGGGACTGTTCCGGGCCATCGCGGAGCCAGTGGTGGATCAGTTCAAGGCCATGTTCCGCAGGGTGCAGGAGGATTTTCACCAGCTCAGCGAGGAGGAGCAGCGTGCGGATATGGGACAGTACACCGCCCGCCACCAGGAGGAAATGCTGGACTACATCTACGACCACTTTGATGTGTTCTGTCTGCTGCTGGACGGGGCCCACGGCACCCGCTTTGCCTGTTTCCTGGATGAACTGGTGGACATCGAGGTGGAGTACACCTACAAGTACATGGAGGTCATCGGCTGTGAGAGCGTCAAGTCCGGTCTGGTGACGGAGGAGTTCATCCATATCATCGTCACCGCCTACTTCAACGGCATGTTTGAGGTGGTGCGGCACAACATGGACCGCGCCGCCGCCCACCGCTATATCAAGATGCTCAACTGCTACCACATGGCGGGATTTTCCACCGTGTTTGACCCTCAGCCCTGATAAGAGGCTGTGCCTTTGGGTGCAGCCCTCTCATTTGCGCAAAAGTTAGCAATTACTAACCAAAAGGAGGAATTTATCATGAAACAGAAAAGCCCCATGCTCCGTCTGTGGGAGCTGGGAGAGGGACAGCAGGGCGGCTTGAAGCGGGCGGTCCTGTCCGCTGTGGTGGGGGTACTGTTTGGGATGCTCCCCTACTTCGCCGCGGCGCAGATCATCCTGGGCCTGCTGAAAGGGGAGCAGAGCGCGCAATACTATCTGATATGGTGCGCTGTGGCGCTCGTGGGCTTTTTGCTCCGGGCCACCCTGTATTCCCTGGCCCTGTCCCAATCCCACAAGGCCACCTTTGCTATCCTGAAATCTATCCGGGAGAAAGTGCTGGAGAAACTGCCAAAGATGCCTCTGGGTACGATTCTGGACACCTCCAGCGGACAGATGAAACAGATCATCGTGGACCAGGTGGAGAGCATGGAGCGGCCTCTGGCCCATCTTCTGCCGGAGATGACCGCCAATGTGCTGGGGCCGGTGTGCATCCTGATCTATCTGTTCGTGCTGGACTGGCGGATGGCCCTTTTGAGTCTGGTGTCCATCCCGGTGGGCATGGCCTTCATGATGGCGGTCATGGCCGGCTACGGCAAGCAGTACGAGGGCTCGGTCAAGACAACCCAGGCCATGAACAGCGCCATTGTGGAGTACATTGGCGGCATTGAGGTCATCAAGGCGTTTAACCAGGGCAAGCAGTCCTATGCCCGCTTCTCCGACAGCGTGAAGGCCAACGCCTCCTACTTCTACCACTGGATGAAGAGCTGCCAGATGCCGGTCTCTTTGGCCCGTGCCATCTCGCCCACCACCATGATCACCATTCTGCCGGTGGGCTGGTTGCTTTATACCGGGGGGAGTTTGCCCATCGAGACCTTTATCACCACCATCGTCCTGTCCCTGGGCATTGCCGGGCCCCTGCTGGCCGCCATGGACTTTGTGGACAGTCTCGCCAAGGTAGGCACCATCGTGGGCTCGGTGGATGCCATTTTGAACGGAGCGGAGCAGGACCACGGGGAAACGCCGGCGGAGTTCCAGGGGCGGGACATCCAGCTCTCCCATGTGTCTTTCGGCTACCACGCGGACAAGGAAGTGCTCCACGATGTGTCCCTCACCATCCCCGCTGGGACCATGACCGCCTTTGTGGGGCCCTCCGGCTCCGGCAAGTCTACCATCGCCAAGCTGATCGCCGGCTTCTGGGATGTGACCTCCGGCTCCATTACTCTGGGCGGGCAGGACTTGAAGCGGGTCCCGCTGAAGCAGCTCTATGACCAGGTGGCCTTTGTCTCCCAGGACAACTACCTCTTTGACGAGAGCATTCGGGAGAACATCCGCATGGGCCGCCCGGCGGCCACCGACGCCGAGGTGGAGGCCGTGGCAAAAGCCGCCGGGTGTGACACCTTTATCCGCAGTCTGGAACACGGCTATGACACGGTGGTGGGCGGAGGCGGCACCCATCTGTCTGGCGGTGAGCGTCAGCGCATCGCCATCGCCCGGTCCATGCTCAAGGACGCGCCCATTGTGGTGCTGGACGAGGCGACCGCCTACATAGACCCCGAGAACGAGGCCGTGGTCCAGCAGGCCGTGGGCAGGCTGGTGGCGGGAAAGACCGTGCTGGTCATCGCCCACCGCCTCAGCACCATCACCGGCGCGGATCAGATCGTGGTAGTCAATGGCGGCCGCATCCAGGATGTGGGCACCCACGGGGAACTTTTGAAAAACTGCCCGCTGTATCAGGAGATGTGGCGGGCGCATATGGGCGCAAAGGAGGGAGAGCAGGCATGATCGGTGTTTTGAAAAAAATCTGGGACTTTGCCGGAGAGGAGCAGGGCAATATCCGAAAGTCCATGATTTTAGGTTTCTTTTACGCGGTGTTCCACATGTTCCAGATCGCGGCCATCTATGTGGTGGTGCTGGCCCTGGTGGGCGGCTCCACAGACTCCACCCCGGCCTGGCAGGCGCTGGGGCTTCTGCTGGCCAGCATTCTGGGCCGGGCCGTCCTCAACCGCTTCAGCCAGCTCCAGCAGACCCACGCCGGCTACTTCATGGTGGCGAACAAGCGCATCTCCATCGGCGACAAGCTCAAGCGGGTCCCCATGGGCTATTTCAACGACCAGAGCTTGGGAGAACTCACCGGCATCACCACCACCGTTCTGGACGAGGTGGAGAGTACCGGCCCCATGGTGCTGGTCAGCATTCTGGGCGGCCTGATCAACTCCGCCGTCATGCTGCTGTGCGTCCTGTTCTGGGACTGGCGGATCGGCCTGC
The DNA here is from genome assembly GCF_001244495.1 of Clostridium phoceensis. NCBI lineage: Bacteria > Bacillati > Bacillota > Clostridia > Eubacteriales > Clostridiaceae > Clostridium > Clostridium phoceensis. Next base: position 2,155,454 of record NZ_LN866274.1, read on the forward strand.
TGGCCCTGGCGGGGATGCTGGTGTATCTGGCCCTACTTTCAGCGATGGAGAAGCAGTCCGCAAAAATCGCCCCCAAGCGCCAGCGGGACGAGGCCCGGCTGGTGGAGGCGGTGCTGGAGCAGCTCCAGGGCATGAGCGTCATCAAGTCCTTTAACCTGACGGGAAAGGGCGACAAGCGGGTGCGGCAGGCGCTGGAGGACAGCCGGGCGAACAATCTGGCGGTGGAGAAGCTGTTTACTCCCTATATCTGGGGCCAGGAGATGGTCCTCCACCTGTTCAGTGTTCTAATCCTGGCGGCGTCGGTGGGGCTGTGCCTGACGGGTACTATGACCCTCGCCAATGCGCTGATGGCGGTCATTGTCTCTTTCCTGATTTTCTCCCAGATCCAGTCCGCGGGCAGCGGTGTGTCCGCCCTGCGTCTGGTGGGCAGTTCCATTGACCACGCCAACCAGGTGGACGACATCCCGGAGATGGACCAGCGCGGCACGGCCATCCGCCCGGAGAGCCACGAGATTGTATTCGACCATGTGAACTTCTCCTATGGAAGCCGCCCTATCCTCAAGGATGTGTCACTGACCATCCCGGACCGGACCACCACCGCCATTGTGGGGCCTTCCGGCTCCGGAAAGACCACCCTCTGCAACCTGATTGCCCGGTTTTGGGATGTGGACGGCGGCCGTGTGACCATCGGCGGCCGGGATGTGCGGGAGTACACACTGGAATCCCTCATGGAGCAGGTGAGCATGGTGTTCCAGCGGGTGTACCTCTTTGCAGACACCGTGGAGAACAACATCAAGTTCGGCTGCCCGGGCGCTACCCATGAACAGGTGGTGGAGGCTGCGAAAAAGGCGTGCTGCCACGACTTTATCTCTGCCCTGCCGGATGGATATAATACGGTAATTGGCGAGGGAGGAGCCACGCTCTCCGGCGGAGAGAAGCAGCGTATCTCCATTGCCCGGTGCCTTTTGAAGGACGCGCCCATCGTCATCTTCGACGAGGCCACGGCCAATGTAGACCCCGAGAATGAGGACCAGCTCCAAAAGGCTATGGAAGCTCTGACGCGGGAGAAAACCGTGCTGATGATCGCCCACCGGCTCAAGACGGTTCGGGGTGCGGACCAGATTCTGGTGCTGGACCAGGGCCGCATCGTCCAAAAGGGTACCCACGACGAACTGATCCAGCAGGCGGGCATCTACCGGAATTTCGTCTCCGAGCGAACGAAGTCCAGCCGCTGGATACTTTGATTGAAAAAGACAACGCTGCGGTGTGGGTATTCTATTACCTGCGCCGCGGCTGTCTGATTACGGAATATTCAACTTTTTAGGATGCCAGAGCGATGGGGCCTTTTCAATGGCGAGTGCTATATGTTCCCTTCGAGGTCCGAGGCCCTTTGCGCTAATTTTGAGTGCCTGCATTGGAAACGCAAGGGAAAAAGCATCCAAACCGGCCCGCACAGTTGCATTTTCTGTGAGTTCTCTGTTATAATATCAGCAGGAAAACGGTTGGAGCGCGGCGTGGTTTGGCTCGGAATATCAAATTGGAGGTATTTCGATGCGTACAGAAGACTCCCTGGAGCAATCGCTCCGCCGTATACTGAAGGCGGCTGGCTACATGATGCGGAAATCCCATGCGCCCATCAGTGCGGACAACCTTGGCGGCTATATGATCGTGGATATGTCCAGGAATACGGTTGCGGCAGGCGGCCGCTTTGAGCTGACTTTGGAAGATGTCCGGGAGTGGGCACGGGATATGTGCTGACCGCGGTTGCGGCTGAGGGCGTTCCTCCCTCAGCCGTTATGCCTTGGGCTTCATCCCTGTGGTAAGCCGCCGATGCGGCTATCATGTAAAGAGTGCTTATCCAAATCAATAGAAAGAGAAAGGAATTTGCTTTATGAACAAGGGAGAACTGATTGCTGGTATGGCCGAGGAGAGCGGGGTTTCCAAAGCGGATGCAGAGAAAGTCTTGAACGCATTCCTATCCCAGGTCGAGAAAGCGTTGTGCGCGGGAGATAAGGTCCAGCTCACCGGCTTCGGCAGCTTTGAAGTGAAAGAGCGTGCTGAGCGTACGGGCCGGAATCCCAAAACCAACGAGCCCATTGTGATCCCAGCCGGAAAGATGCCAGTCTTTAAGGCTGGCAAGGTATTGAAGGACGCAATTAAATAAAAAGGCAGACGGCGCAACACATATCAACTGCATATAAGAACCTGATTCAAAAGTCACCCCTCTGAACACTCGCTCAAGAGGGGTGATTTATTTTGTGTCCCGAAGAAAGGTTTCAAAGCAGGTAAGGTAGACTAACTTGTAGCAGCGAGGCCGTTTCCTTGGATGAAAGCTGTACCGTACATTCCAATATTCCTATAATCTGGATGAACGAAGCACTCTATGCCTTTCCTTGACAGAAGCCGGTGGCTCCGGTATAATTAAATTGAGGTTAGCAATAACTAACCATATAAAAACAAAGGGGGTTTTTTAATGTTCACAATCAACAAGTCTGTAAGTGTTTGGGAACAGTTAGTCCAGCTTCCATTTTTAAATCTATATTCCAGATTGCTCAATGCGGCCATGGAGCTGGATGTATTTTCTCAACTTTGCCAGCCGGTTACTGCTGAAGCACTGGCAGTTCATATGGGATGGCATAAGGCAAATACAGAATACCTGCTCAGTGCATTGGTATCCATCGGCTTTTTAAACAAGACGGACGGCACTTACCAGAACACCGCGGAAGTTGACCGCTATCTGGTCAAAGGGAAAGATGAATATTTGGGAGGCTTTCTGCCCTTTTATATGCAGGAAGGCATGGCACCTATGGATGTGAAGCTGTTGGTCACAAAAGGCCCCCAGTCCCAGCAACAGGAAGCGATGGAGCAGCAGTTGGATTTTGCCTCTTTTGCACAGCGGATGCGACAGGCACAGGAAGGTTACCGGCAGCAGGAGTTGTTGCGGATTGTGCGTTCTCTGCCGGAAAATGACCAAATCAGGCGCGTGCTGGACCTAGGCGGTGCTACAGGACTTTTAGGGCTGGCAGTCATCGGTGATCGGCCGGATCGTACTGGCGTCCTATTTGACCGTTTTCCCCCGGCGGTGGTGGAAGAATCCATCTCCCTTATGGGACTCACTGACCGCACGGAAGTGATGTGCGGCAACTTTATGGCAGACAGAATTGGAGAGAGGTATGATTTAATCCTGGCCCTCAATGTGATGCTCTTTGCCAAAGGCCGTATGGAAGAACTGCTGAAAAAGTGCTATGACGCACTGAATCCCGGAGGGGTGCTGCTGGTTATCAGCGAGGCTATCCTGCCTGACCACACCGGCCCCTGGGATATGGTAATGGGGTATCTGCCGTATTACTTCCAGGGGATGGATATGGGCGTATTAAAAAACGAAGTATCAGATGCGGCCGTACGCGTGGGCTTTACAAAATGTGAAAAACGCACGGAATGCCTCTGCTCTGGCACACAGGACATTGACATTATTCGGAAATAAGGAGTGTATCTCATGCTCGAATCTTTAATAAATGCCAAAATCCAAGAGTCGACGGAAACAGAAAAAGTAGACCTTCTTCACTTGAATCCGGCAGATGCTGGTTGCTGCTGTGGAGGACATGCTGGACATCACTGTTGTGGGAAACACAGACACCATAATACAGAGCAACAGGAAAAGTCTGAATAGCACGCTTCAACTAAAGCGATTCTGCGGAAGAAAGTACTGCTAACGCAGCCGTTTGGTTCAGGTGTGGAACCACGGTGCGATAGACAATGATGCATAGACGCACCGGAAAAGGACTTGCTTTGTTGCCCTCCGATTTATCTCACTGAAGTCACAAAATGCAAGGGCGGGCCATCGGCGCTGTATGCCGATGGCCCGCTTTCGCCCCATTCTGGGCAGTTACTTCCTGCCGGCCACATAGCACACAGGCAGTACACGCCCCCCGAGCAGGGTGTGTTCCGTCACCCAAAAATCGTGGGAGGAAAGATAAGCAATGAATTCCCCGGCGTTCCAGGCGTGGTAGACACGAAAGCCGGTCCGCTCCATACCCCAGGTCCGCAGTCTGGCCAATTTTCCACCGGCGTGGACAAAGGTGGGGGCAAATAACCATCCTCCCGGCTTTAAGACTCTCCGAGCTTCCCGCAAAACCTTTTCCGGCTCCGGTAAGATATGCAGGGCATTGGCAATCACCACCGCGTCAAAGGTTTCCGAGGCATACGGCAGACAGGAGGCATCCCGCACTGAGAAATGAAGCCGGGAAGATCCGCTCCGCTTCTTGGCTTCCGCGATCATATTGGAAGAGGCATCGGTGGCCTCCCACAGCCGGACACACGGAGACAGGGGAAAGGACAGCTGGCCTGTGCCGCAGGCCAGTTCCAATACATTCATATCCCGTGTGAGATGCGGACGAATGTGATTGCAGATTTCTGTATATAACGGTGCAGAGCGCCGCATGAATTTGGTGTAATGTGCGGCCATTCCCTGCCAGAAGTCCAAGTCTGATTTCTTCATAGTGATACGCCTCTTTGCGGGTTAGTTATTGATAACTAAAGAATACTCCAAAAGTCTCTGTTCCACAAGCCCTTTTTGATGGAGAAAGCCGCGTTACAGACCAGACGGCCCGTAACGCGGCTTCCCTGCTATGCTAAAAGTTCCAACAACTGCCGGATATTTTTCTTGCCGAAAGATACCTGCTCCCCATCATTGATGACCAGGCAGGGAACGCTCATCACCTGATACTTCTCCCGCAGGTCTGGGAAGCGGTTCAGGTCATAGACCTGGGCGGTGATGTGCGGATTTTCCGCAGCGATCCGCTGGGCCGCCGTCACCAGCTCCGGGCACATGGTACAGGAGAGGGAGACCAGAAGCTCTAACTTGATGGGCTTCTGGATGGACTGGATTGCTGCTCTTGTATCTTCATCCAGAGCCTGTCCCGGCCCGGCGGCATTGTAGAGGCCCAGGACGAAGGAGGTGAACTCGTGGCCGCCGGGGACCCCATGGAAAGCGAGGCCCGTCCAGCTCCCATCCGGCCGGCAGACCCGGACACAGGGCAGGTGGCCGATTCCTTCTGTCGAACCTGTTTCCACTGTGAGCTTACTGCTCTGTGCCGCCAGCTCCTCCATATACTGCTTGAGTTCAGCCGAAAGAGGCGTTTCGTCCAGATACAGCCGCAGGATCAGAGGCGAGGACATCCGGGCAAACACCGTATGGAGCTGGGCCAGCATATCCCCCGTAAAAAGCGTGCTGCTTGTTTCGGTGGAAGCCGCCGTTTCTGCTGTCCGGCTCACCGGAGCATTGGGATGGATGCCAGTCTTTTCCTGCATGGCGGCGCACAGGCGTTCCAGCTCCGTGGCGGCAAGGGCGCCGTCTCCCACGGCGGTGACGACCTGACGCAGAGGCTTGACGCATACATCACCCGCGGCGTACAGGCCGTCCGCAGTTGTTTTTTGGCTCCGGTCTGTGAGGATATAGCCCTGGTCATTCAATTCAGCCAGGCCGCACACCAATTCTGTGGCCGGCTCATAGCCAGCAAAGACGAACACGCCGAAGGTTTCTCCGTCTGCCGCGTGGTGCTTGGTCACTTGACCGGTTTTGGTATTCCGGTACCGGAGATAGCGGAGAGAAGTGTCGCCGGAGACCTCCTCCACCTCTGTGTTGGTGAGGACGGTGATCTTCTCGTGGCTTCTGGCTGCGTCCGCTGTTGCCTGGGCGCAGGTGAAGTCGTCTCCCCGGATGAGGATGGTCACCTGGCGGGCGTACTTGGTCAGGAACACGCTCTCCTCCGCCGCGGCGAAGCCACCGCCCACCACAAAGACATCCTTCCCGGTGAAGAACTCGCCGTCGCAGGTGGCGCAGTAGGCCACGCCCCGGCCGCGGAACTGCTCCTCCCCCTGGAAGCCCACCATGCGGGGATGGGCGCCGGTTGCCAGGAGAATGCCGAAGCACTTCAAATCGCCCCGGCCGGTGCGGACGGTCTTTACATCGCCGGAGAGTTCCAGACCAGTGACCTCGGCCAGCAGAAATTCAGCGCCGAAGCCCTCCGCCTGCTTCCGCATGGTCTCGGTAAGCTCCGTCCCGCTGGTCCTGCCCACGCCGGGATAGTTCACCACTTCCGAGGTGATGGTGATCTGCCCGCCGAAGTGATTCTTCTCCACGACCACCACCCGGTAGCGGGCCCGGGCCAGGTAGAGGGCGGCGGTGAGTCCCGCTGGACCGCCGCCGATGACCACGACATCGTAGAAATTTGCCGTCTGCTCCATAGCTTAAAGCTGTCCCACTAGGTCCAGACTGGGCTTCAGGGTCTCGGCGCCGGGCTGCCACTTCGCCGGGCACACCTCGTCTCCGTGCTCCGCCACGAACTGGCAGGCCTGCACCTTCCGCAGCAGCTCGTCGGCGTTCCGTCCCACATTGCCGGCGTTGACCTCATAGGCCACGATTTTTCCCTCGGGGTTGACGATGAAGCTGCCCCGCTCCGCCACGCCGTCGGCTTCGATGTAGACCTCAAAATCCTTTGCCAGACAATGCGTGGGATCGGCCAGCATGGGATACTGGATCTTCTGGATACGCTCGGAGGCGTCATGCCACGCCTTATGGACAAAGTGGGTATCGCAGGAAACTGCGTAGATCTCACAGCCGGCCGCCTGGAACTCGGCGTACTTATTTGCCAGGTCCTCCAGCTCCGTGGGGCACACAAAGGTGAAGTCGGCGGGATAGAAGAAAAACACGCTCCACTTTCCCAGTACATCCGCCTTGGTAACGGCGTGAAAGGCGTTATTCTGGTAGCACTGGACAGAGAAATCGGCAATTTCTTTTTGAATCAGGGACATAGGAATACCTCCATTCATAATTTCACTGGTTAGCAATAACTAACTGCTTGAAATTATACAACTTTCAGAGAGATGCGTCAAGCGGCGCTTGAGATTTTCTGAAACAGGCCGCAGCCCTTGTCCATTTACATTTGTGTTGACAAGTTCAAGGTCGAAGAGTAAAATAGCATCGTTATATAACGATGTTATAGAGGGGGGAGGCAAAACATGGAGGAAAATTCCGCCACCACCCTGGAAAAGATCCAAGAGGCCGCTTTGGCGGAGTTCCTGAAGAAGGGCTTTTTGGGCGCCTCCCTGCGGCAGATCGTGAAAAATGCCGGTGTCACTACCGGGGCCTTTTACGGCTACTTCTCCAGCAAGGAGGCCCTGTTCACCGCCATCGTAGAGCCTCACGCTTCTATGCTCATGAGTCGTTTTATGGAGGCCCAGACCACCTTTGCCGAACTGCCTGAAGAGGAACAGCCTAAGCACATGGGTGTAGAGTCCAGAGACCATGTTGCTTGGATGGTGGGCTATATCTGCCAGCACCGGGAGCCAGTGAAGCTGCTCCTGTGCTGCGCGGAGGGGACCAGCTATGAGCACTTCGTCCACAACATGGTGGAAGTAGAGGTGGAGTATACCCTCCGGTACATGGGGGTACTACGCCGCATGGGACGGGACATCCCACAGATGAGCCGATCCCTGTGCCATATCATCGCCAGCGGGATGTTCAACGCCATCTTCGAGGTGGTCATCCACGATATGCCCTATGAACAGGCCCTGCGGGATGTGGAGCAGCTGCAGGCGTTTTATACGGCTGGTTGGTCAAAACTGATGGGGGAATGATCCCCTATCTTTTTGGAAATAGGTTAGTTTATGCTAACTTCGAGAAGGAGGTTTTTTCATGAAGCAGAAGAAAAAGAGTGATGTGGCCGTCCTGTTGGACTACGCAGGCAGCCACAAGGGCCTGACCTTTCTGGGCCTGGCCCTGTCGGCGGTGTCCATGCTGCTGAGCATGGCACCCTACATCTGCATCTGGCTGGCAGCCCGGGACCTGATCGCGGTGGCGCCGGACTGGACGAAGGCGCAGAGCGTCGCCCAATACGGCTGGCTGGCGTTCGCCTTTGCGGTGGCCGGCATCATCCTGTATTTTGCGGGATTGATGTGTACCCATCTGGCGGCCTTCCGCACGGCCGCCAACATCCGCAAGCAGGGTGTGGCCCATGTGATGAAGGCCCCGCTGGGCTTCTTCGACGCCAACGCCTCCGGCCTCATCCGCGGGCGGCTGGATGCGGCGGCGGCCGACACGGAGACCCTGCTGGCCCACAACCTGGCGGACATCGTGGGCACCATCACGTTGTTCACCGCCATGCTGGTGATGATGTTCATCTTTGACTGGCGGATGGGGGCGGCCTGCCTGCTGGCTGCGGTGATCTCCATTGTGGCCATGTTCTCCATGATGGGCGGCAAAAACGCCAAGATTCTGGCAGAGTATCAGGCGGCCCTGGACCGCATCAACAAAGCGGGCACCGAGTATGTCCGGGGTATCCCTGTAGTTAAGATCTTCCAGCAGACCGTCTACTCCTTCAAGGCGTTCCAGGAGGCTATTGAGGACTACAGCACCAAGGCCGAGCACTACCAGGCGGATATTTGCCGGACACCTCAATCCATCAACCTGACCTTCACTGAGGGGGCATTTGTGTTCCTGGTACCGGCGGCCCTGTTCCTGGCGCCCGGGGCCCTGGCCGGTGGCAACTTCGCGGGGTTTGTCACAAATTTCGCCTTTTACGCGGTGTTCTCCGCCATTATCTCCACAGCCCTTGCCAAGATCATGTTCGCTGCATCGGGTATGATGCTGGCCAGCGCCGCTTTGGGGCGCATTGATCAGGTCATGGGTGCTCCTGAACTAAAAAATCCGGACCATCCGCAAAAACCTCAGAACAGCCGTGTGGAGTTTGAGGATGTGAGCTTCACCTACGACGGCGCGGAGATGCCCGCCCTCTCCCATGTCTCCTTCACGGCGGAGCCGGGGCAGACCGTGGCCCTGGTGGGGCCCTCCGGCGGCGGCAAGACCACGGCCGCCAGCTTGATCCCCCGCTTCTGGGACGCCACCTCCGGCGTGGTGAAGGTGGGCGGCGTGGATGTGCGGCAGGTTGACCCCCATGTGCTCATGGACCAGATCGCCTTTGTGTTCCAGAACAGCCGCCTGTTCAAAGCCTCCGTCTTTGAAAATGTCCGGGCCGCCCGCCCCAACGCCACCCGGGAGCAGGTGCTCTCGGCGCTGCTGGCCGCCCAGTGTGGGGACATTCTGGAGAAGCTGCCCCAGGGCATGGACACCCTGATCGGCTCCGAGGGCACCTATCTCTCCGGCGGCGAGCAGCAGCGCATCGCCCTGGCCCGGGCCATTCTGAAGGACGCGCCCATCGTGGTCCTTGACGAGGCGACCGCCTTCGCGGACCCCGAGAACGAGGCGCTGATCCAAAAGGCGTTCTCCGAGCTGACCCGGGGCCGCACCGTTATCATGATCGCCCACCGCCTGTCCACCGTCGTGGGCGCGGACAAGATTCTGGTGTTGGAGGAGGGCCGTATCGTGGAGCAGGGCTCCCATCAGGAGCTGACCGCCGCCGGGGGCCTCTATGCCCGGATGTGGGCGGACTACAACCAGGCGGTCCAGTGGAAGATCACGAGTGAACAGTGAGAGAGGGGTGGAGAAGATGTTCGGCAAAAACTTTCAGCGCAAATACGCCCTCACCGACCAGGGCGTGAAAAACACCAAAAAGGGCGCTTTCTGGACGGTCATTGTCAATCTGGTCGTCATGGGCGGCATGGGCATCCTGTACCTGTTGATGTACGGCCTGATGGGAACCCTGACGGACGGAGCGCCGCTGCCCGGCCCGGCGCTCTTTCTTGGGCTGGTAATCGCATTCGTCATCCTGTCCTTCGTGACCCACCTGCAGCAGTACCAAGCCACTTACGGCCTTGTCTACAATGAGGTCAAGACCACCCGCCTCAATCTGGCGGAGCGGCTGCGCAAGCTGCCCTTGGGCTACTTCGGCAAGCGGGATCTGGCGGATCTCACCGAGACCCTCATGGGCGATGTGAATCGCATGGAGCACGTCTGGTCCCATGTGCTGGGATACCTGTACGGGGCCTACATCTCCACGTCGATCATCGCGGTGTGCCTGCTGGTGTACGATTGGCGGCTGGCCATAGCCTGCCTGTGGGGGGTGCCGGTGGCCTTCGGCCTGCTGTTCGGCACCCGGAAGATCTCCGCCCGGGCCTCGGAGCGGACGAAACAGGCCGCGGTCCATGTCTCCGACGGCATCCAGGAGGCGTTGGAAAATGTCCGGGAGATCCGCGCCACCAACCAGGAGGCGCGCTATCTGGCCGGGCTCAACCAGAAGATCGATGACCATGAGAAGGTCACCATTCAGGGCGAGCTGAGCACCGGCATCTTTGTCAACGCGGCCAGCGTCATCATGCGCCTGGGGGTAGCCACCACCATCCTGGTGGGGGCCAGCCTGATCCTCTCCGGGCAGATCGACTTTATGCTGCTGTTTTTGTTCCTGCTGGTCATCACCCGGGTGTACGCCCCCTTCGACCAGAGCCTGGCCCTCATTGCGGAGATGTTTGTATCCCAGGTGTCCGCCGACCGCATGAATGAGATCTATGATACGCCCATCGCCGAGGGAACGGAGCGTTTCCAGCCCAAGGGCCACGACATCGTGTTCGACCATGTGGGCTTCGCCTACGACAAGAAGAAGGTACTGGACGGTGTGAGCTTTACCGCCCGGGAGGGTGAAGTGACCGCTCTGGTGGGGCCCTCCGGATCCGGCAAGAGCACCTGCGCCCGGCTGGCCGCCCGACTGTGGGATGTTACGGAGGGCACCATCAGGGTAGGAGGCGTGGACATCTCCACCGTGGACCCGGAGGCGCTGCTGACCGACTACTCCATGGTGTTCCAGGATGTGGTGCTCTTTGACGATACCGTGATGGAGAACATCCGCCTGGGCAAGCGGGGCGCCACCGACGAAGAGGTGCGGGCCGCGGCGGAGGCCGCCAACTGCGGGGAGTTCATCCGCCGCCTGCCCCAGGGCTATGACACCCCCATCGGGGAGAACGGGGCGAAGCTCTCCGGCGGGGAGCGGCAGCGCATCTCCATCGCCCGGGCGCTTTTGAAAAACGCCCCCATCGTGCTGCTGGACGAGGCCACCGCCAGCCTGGATGTGGAGAACGAGACCAAGGTGCAGGGCGCCCTCTCCCGCCTGCTGGCCGGTAAGACGGTGTTGGTTATCGCCCACCGGATGCGAACCGTGGCCGGGGCGGACCACATCGTGGTGCTGGAAAACGGTCATGTAGCCGAGCAGGGAACTCCGGCGGAGCTGATGGAGCGCGGCGGCCTCTACCGCCGCATGGTGGAGCTCCAGAGCGAGAGTGCCCGGTGGAAGCTGAACAGCGAAGCATAAGAAAAAGTAAAATGGCGAAGTCCGGAAGTCTTTTGAACGACAGAGACTTCCGGACTTTTGACCGTAGAAAGAAATGTTAGAGAACTATTCTCCTTTAGTTACAGTGTGTTATAGAGATTGTAGGTGTTATTCCTGAGGACTCTATACTGTCCATTTGTTTCCCTTTCGGTCAATCAAACGAGGAGGAAAGAAACTCAAAAAACAGAAACAAAAAAGAGCCGGGGACATCGTTAACAAGGTCCCCGGCTCTTTCAGCAATCTTTGACAACAAATTAGGCAATTTCTATATTCAGCGGCATCATGGCCAACTGACCGGTACGCTTGGTAAAATCACAGCAGACGATTTCGCAGTGTGGGGATGTCCCATGCCAATCAGCCTGGTATTGTGATGTGTCGATCCCGACATTAAAATCCAGTTCAATACCTGTCTGTTGCTCAAATAGACGAGCGGGGCCTGTCTCCCGCCAGCGCACATTATTTGTGCCGCTGTAAACAAATGGCGCGCTTATCTGGGGGATGATAAAAACACCTGCGTCGGCAATCGAAGCAGCAGCCTCAATGACCATATACTCAAACTGACTGCTGCTGTAATTCCTACGGTATGGAGAGTGGATGCGCCCGAATGGTGGATTTGAGATGGCGCAGTCGAAATGCCCAAGACTACTGAGCAGAGCCGGGTCGAGGGCATCGCTGCGGATCCATGTTGCTTCTGGCAGAAGTTGCTTTCCAACATCTACATAATCTTGATTGATTTCAATGCATGTGATTTCCACACTGCACTGGTTATAACTATCGCAAGCATGTGCTGCCATATAACTGAGTATGCCGATACCAGCGCAGAGATCGATGAGTTTGACGTGGTCTTTGTAATTGAGCGGGATATGCAGCCTAAAGTCACGGGCCAGTCCGTACGGTGTAAAAAAGGCTCCTGCTGTACTATTGATATGGTTGGCGTCTTCGCGGTAGTGATCAAAAACAAAGCGTGTGTCGGCTTCGCTCAATTCCTTGCACTGCAGCAACTTCACTGCCTTCTCGTGAAGTTTGGCCTGGGCTTTTGTCAATTTAGCCATGTTCTGCATCCTCCTCAATAGCGGAATGGAGGTATTGGCGCAGCGTACCGACTGTTTTGTCGTTGAGCAGGACGGTGCCATTGTTGGGAAAACAGGCAGCCTGCTTCTCGGTCATATCTTCCAGTGCCTCCAGAAGCCCTTGTACTGTCTGCTTTGGTGCAAGTTTGCTGCGGACTGCATCCGCCTGTGCCGAAGGAATATAAACACTGGGCGCCAGGCTGTGCCGGTGGAGAGCCGATAAATTTACGACTGCATAGATTGGATGCGTCCCGCTGATCTGTACTCCGGGCATCGGATCCGTAGCCTCGATGGCCGCTCCAATCTCGTTCTTCAGAGCCGAAAGGAACTGCTGTGCCTGCTGCTCCAGAGCGAGGGCTTCCTTGATTTGTTTGTTCATGCCAAATCACCTCGGCCTGTGGAAATCGGCGCCTGGATCAACTCACCTGTATCTTTTCTGCAGAGTTGCGCCATGGCAGTATATTTCTGGTCCAGCAACATTCGCTCCGTCTGTCTGAACCGTTTAGCGGCCGCAGTTTGAGCAAAATAGAGATGAGCCTTATCCTCATCGCTCAGCAAAGAATAAGCAGCGTTCAGTTTGGCTATGAATTGCTGGTGGATTTGGGTGGCTTTCTTACTCCTCAGCGCAGAACGGTACCGGGCGATGCTTTTATGGTTGCCGACCAACTGTGCATACTCGCAAAGCATACGGATTACCTCGCGGTCCAGGCCGGGAAGCCCCTCCTTCCGATAGACCTCTGAGAGACTTTCGCAGTGCCAAAAGCGGTATGGCTGGTCATCATTATTGCTCTTGGAAGTCAGATAGACATTATTCTTTTGCACCGTTACGGATCGAATCAATTCTGTACCCATTATAGTATCTCCTATTCATCTATTTACGTAGCGGCGGATATACCACGGCAGGATTCGCTCGGCGGCGGCCAGAAACGCCGCATCAGTATATGGATCAAAGAGATCCTGCTCCTCGAAGATTGCTTTGCTGATGTGGTGGGCGGTCTGTCCACTTTGGTCATGGACGGATTCTGCCATCGGTGAACCGTGTGTTCGCGCCACACACCTCATAGCGTAAAGGGCCAATTCCTTATACCAGTCAAGAGGATAGGAGCGGAATAGATCACACTGGTCATCAAATGCGGAGGGATCATTCCGCAAAATCTCGCGTAGTCGGTAATATTCCTCTGCCGGATACAGTGTCTCGCTAGATAGCGCACATTGACAGTCCGGGAACAGATACACGGGTACCAGACCGGCTTGATTGCTCTGGGAGCCGATCAGATAGGCGTCATCGCCATCGGTGTGGACTGCCCTGGGCCAGTTGTGCTCCGCCTGCAACTGAGCCAACTCGGCGGTTTGAAAGGATTGACGGAGCGGACACTCCAAGCATGGTTTCTTACCTTGGCCAGTACAGGCTGGATAGGGGAGACCCGGTACGGGGGTGAAACAGGTGTAGTTTGTTTCAAAAATCCGGCCCCCAGTTGCCAATGGTGCTGCGTAAACAAACAGAATTTTGTCAGCATAGGGGCCCTCGCGGCCTTTGCGCAGATTGCGCACGATACCACTGTTCCCGTTCTCGCTGCGAAAAGAGTGGTAGGCCGCTTGTGCCTTTAAATTGGCCTTAATAAACTGTGTATAGGTTGCCGGCTCCTGGAAGATGTCCCGGATTTCAGGCCAGTCCATATCGCAGCTGTCCAGACAGCGGCCACGGGCGGCATATTCGCTTCTGTCTCCGTTATATTCTTCTGTGATGTATCGGCGGCCATCTTTACAGACAAAGATTACCCTGCGCCTTGTCATCCCTCTGACTCCTTCTTCATTCGCGGCGTGTCTGGCCGCGCAGATTATAAGTTCCTTTGTCGTATGCGGGAATTGGCTGATGGAATCAGCCAGATTCAACTGATAAGTCTCCGGGTAATGGAACAGCCCATACGAGATATTGGCCAGAATTTCTCCAGTCTGAAGATTAACTTGGCCGGAACAGTGTCCATACTCGCTGGCCATCCTCTCGGAGGTCCTGAACGAAAAAAACCTGTAAATAGGACGATTTATGGATTCCATCCGCAAGCGTCTCCTTTTCATGAGTTGAAGTGGGGCCTCTCTGAGCAGCACTGTGCCTGAGAAAATGGAAAAGCGGAGCATGAGTGGTGTAACCCTGTCCTCGTGCTCCGCTTTGTGCTGTTCAGTCCTGTGCCAGATTAAGATAAATGCTTGAATTTAGGCATTGAGTATAATCTTCCAGATCCAGCTTGTTGATTAACATGTGACTGGGTGCTTGAGATGTCCATCGGGAAACAAAATGCTCTGCAGATCACTGGAGGCCGTGAGTGGACCGACCGGCTGCGGATTATCTCCCAACTTGATTTCCATGACCGCCCCGTTCGCATAGTGCAGAAAAATCCGGTACCCCATGTCAAACAGTTCGGTGCGGAGAAAGGCGGTCTGATCTGTGTGGATATATGGCTGTTTGTATTTCAATAGACGGCCTGTAATATAATACCCGCTGCCAGTAACGTGTCCCTTTGGAGAACGTCTGGGGATATCCCAATAGTCTTCGTACCAGTGGTACTCCATAAACCAAATCCTTTCTGGAGAACGGACTGTGTGGACACAGACCATTCTTTCTCCGATTAAAAATTACTACATGTTTCCACGAGTTGTAGATCTCGGAAATACCGGCTTTGCTCATCTGCTTTAAGCGCATCCGTCCATTCATTACGGCTTTCATAACCAGCGGCCCTTGCGATGACCGCCTCCATAGAGCGCATATAATAGTCGCAGGGGGGAGGCAGGCTTCCGGAGTGCTTGCGGCGGATCACATCCATCTGATCCAGCATATGCAAGGCAAGCCCGCGCTCTAAAACCAGTTCGCCGGTAGTGGCGCCGGCTTTTCTGATAGGCTTTGAGGGATGATTCTCACTCATTGTTTGCCGCTCCATCAGCGTGTTTTTCCAAGCCTAGTCGCTTGATATAGGTATAGGGGCAGATTGGCCAATGGCCAATCCCGCACTGTAGGCAATTGGTCTGTACGCAGTGTTCCTCCATGCAGCTACGACACAATGAGGTACCCACATAGCCGGGGGAAGCGATAAAATCAGGCGGAGCCATATCCGCAGGTGATTTACGGATCAGCGGGCGTCCGCAACGCTCACAGTTCTGTTCAACCCACCGGACAGGTTCTGCCTTATCATACTCGATGGGCTCGCCACAGATGGAACAGAACTTCCATGGCACCGGGTTTGGGCATGTTTCAGGGCCATTCGGCGGTGGTAACGCATGGCCGCAGGTCCCACACCAGTATTTAGGCGCAACATTGGGCCGCTCCTGTGTAATTTTAGGGATCATTCTCTTACTCCTCCTTGTTCTTGTTTATTCCGCTTTGATCGGGCAGCGCCGCAGACAAATCCTCGGCCTGCCAGTCATACAGCAACAGGTCACGGCTGTCGCTTCCCGAGGGTAGGGAGGCAGGCCGAAAGCGGTAATTTGTAAATACAAAGCCAGTAGGAATGTGCGTATATTGGATTGCAAGGATATGGAACTCAACACCCATCCAACTGGCGGCGCCTACGATCTGCTCGGTCACATGCCTGAAATCCAGATTGAAGACCCAATTTTCCCAGTAACGGTGCGGATCAGCATACGCCTCACCGCCCGGCAGGGACAGCAGTTTCGCTTTCATTTCCTCATAGCTCCGCAGTTTCGGCTGCTGTCCTGCAAATGAGTTTGCAAGAGACTTTTCAAACTCATTGAAAGGGACAAATGGCCTTTTTCCCTCAAAGTCTCCGTTGCCGTCCAAGGCGATGACCCGACCTCCGGCAACAACCTCAATGATCACATCCCGCTGGATACGGCGGTCATTTGCATAATAGTCCGGTGTTGAGGTGTACCACACTCCGCTTGCAGTGTCACGATTGTAGTAGTAATGGGGAATATCTACTGACTTGAAGACATCCTTGCAGAAGCCCGAATCCTCGAAAAAATAGGTGACTTGAATTTTCTTCATTGGGTATCCCCCCATCTTGGCTACGGATTTTTTGACGGCTGGTACCGCATCAGCACCTCCCCCTCTGGCAGCGGGCAGTTGGGAATCCACCTCATGTGGTCCTTCACCTGCCATTCCGGACGGCAAATGACAGTTCCGACTTCATCAAATACATTCAACCGAAGCGATTTCCCTGTAAGGTTCTGGGCAGTCCGGTCAAAGGACTGGAATACCGGGATATCCTCCGGTGTGTGAAGCGTCACCGTCACGCCGTCCAACAGTGGCATCAGCATGTCCAGTTGTTCCGGCATAGCCGTATAAAGGTAGATAGGCACATTGGTCTGCCTCCGGATTGCTGCGATGGCCTCCCGAATAATCTCCGGATACAGCATAGGTTCACCGCCTGTGAGCATGATGAGACGGTATGGTGTGTAGTCCTGACAGAGCGGGAGAGCTTGGAGGTCCCAATCCCGGTTGCAGCAGCCGGGACAGTTTCGATTGCAGTCATCCAAAAGGAGCAGACGCAGTTTATCCTTGGTCACGGTTATTCCACCTCCTTGTCCTTATCAGCGTATGCCAGACAGACCTTGACATCTGTTTCGCTGAAATGGAATACCTCAATCAGTTCTTCTTCGGTAAAACCAAGGTCTGACAGGGTCTCGATCACCTCGCGGACATGGCCGCCAGCGTCATTGACCATATGATCGATAATATAGTTGGTCAAATCCAATAGGCGTTCCATCGTAATGGCGATGGGTTGGTTTTTGTCGAGCATTTCCAGCACCTCTTTCAAAACTCAATGAGGTCATAACCGCTTTGCGCAGCGGCAGAACCTAAAATATTGTGGATAGCAAGTTCCACAATGGAATCTGTGTCGGGGTCATCCAGAATTTGCTTGAGCCTGGTCAGCTCCACCCGGAGGGCGCGCTTTTGCTCCGGTGTGAGGGGGCACTCCAACTGGATCATCACATCAGCAAAGTCGCCGTCGCCATTGACATTCACTTCTCGAATCAGCAGCAGATTTGCGCGGGTCATCCATAGCACCTCGTTTCTTTTGTGAATTTTCAGATGAAAACTTCTTCTTATGTGTTTTTATCCGCTCCTCTCTTCGCATTTATGGGATTATATATAAAAAGGCACACGGGCATAGAGCCTCGTGTGCCTTGTGGACGGAACCGCCCAAGTTAGAATTGTTCCCCCAATGGGCCGGAAAACAAAAAAACTCCCAAAGGCATAAACCTCTGGGAGTTTTTAAACACGGTTACTTTGTTTGCTTTGGGCAAACAGCGGATACTATTTATCTGCATTATACAGGGATGGATCAGAAATTGCAAGAGGGAAAGTATCGCATTGGATGTCATGGCGCGGGAAAACTATTGCTATTTGTCCATACACACGGTATAATAGTTTCAATCAGTCTCAGAAATTGCTTTGAGCAGTTTACAGTAAACAGTGTTGCACGGTGTCTGAAAGCCTGTTGGCTTTTGGGCACTTTTTGTTTTTCAGACATGCAGCGCAGATACAAAGGAGTGGCGGGTACCAAACTGGCATCTGTGTTGCTCCGTCATAGTCCTAACTGCGTCTCAGACAGGACTGCTGTCTGGCTTCGCCGGGCGGAAGAGTTCTACATCAGCAATCTCGACCCCACAAAGTTCGCCTACGACAGTCTCCTGGAAAGCGGCTTCAAGCGTTGCGTGTTCATCGACCATATACTCCACCGCTGTTAAGGCATAGTCAAAAAACGGAATACAGATCCGGTGGATATACTCGGAAAAAGCCTCGCCCTCACTGATTTCCTCATAGCCCTCGATGGTCTCACACATATACCGCTGAAAATCAGCGGCGAGTTTGACTGACGAAGTTTCACCGACGAATAGATCGAGGAAAATATACCCGAAAATAATGAAGTACCAAAAATATACCGGGTGTTCTCTGGTGATAAGAGAGCGGAAGTCTGCTTCCAAGGCGCCGCGTTGAGTGGCCTTCTGGGCCTGCTCAAGCAAATCCAAAACATTAAACAGTGCATCTGGATAGTTGGTCACAAGCTGCCATCTTCTATACAGTTCCGGGTTTACTGTCTCAATTTGATTAAAATACTCTACAAAGTATCCCATGATATCTTCACCGATATCATACGCCAGAAATTCCTCTGCGTTGAACGTATAGGAGTCCCATCTATGCATGGCCGCTTCCCGGACAAATTTATTGTATATTCGGATAAATCGCTCCTTGTCGCTCTCTTGCAGGGAGTAGGCAGAACAACCCAGTGCATCAGCCAGAGCAGGAAGGTTTTTTTCCAATGGCTCCCGCGCTCCTAACTCATATTTTTGATAATTGCTGACGGCCATCCCCAGTTTGTTCGCCATCTGAGCCTGGGTCTGCCCACTGCGCTGCCGATAGTATTTGATTCGGTCCATCATTCGGTCCATGACTATGCACTCCCAACATACAAAATTGTATGCATAATATAACACATACTTTTTTGTATGTCAACAAAAAGATAAAGAACATCCGAATATGTTTTCAAAGCGGTTCTGATGCTGCTCTGTTTCCTGATGCCGGCCCGGGATTAGCCTGGGCCACTGTACAAGAAATAGATCGGTTTATCGGCCGCTTTTTTATATAGATCCCCGCTGTCATTGTGGCCGGGGCGTCCCTGTTCTACGGTGCGCCCTGCGGCACACCGATTATATATAGATCACATCAAAAAAGGAGATATGAGAATGCCTTATAATGTTGAACTTTGCTACGGATATTTTGAAGGCGAATGTGGTATTTATCACGCATTTAGGCTTGTAGCCCCGGAGAAAGATTTTCCCGACGATGTGGAGAAATCTCTTGCGGAAAGCCTTGAGACCAAAGCAGACAATCCGAATTTCATATGGGACTGTATGCACCTCAATTTGCCGGATGCTGTTGTGGAACGCATCAAAGCGGATGGTGTACGGGAGTATCTTACCGCTCAGAAAGGTGAACCTCGGGACATACAGCGGTCTGTGGACCAGCAAAACGATCATGCGAGAGGAACTTACCAGACGAAGTATATCAGGGTGTTGGGCCATGCAGAAGTTACAGTTTCAGTCCGGATCAAAGTCAGAGATGATGAAACACTTAGCGAGCAGGATATATATGCCAGGGCTGGAAAGAAATTTGGAGGCATCATGGCCTTCGTCGGCAATGGCGGCATGGATAAACTCATCGGTGTTGAGGGCGAAGGGGAGACAATTTCAGCCGATGAGGCGCCGGTGTTCGACGACTATATGGAGGAGTGAACAGTATGAAAGAGAATAAACAGGTGAATCCCGCTGTTTCCAGCTGCACTACAGAGATTGTTCAAAAGGATGGACTTGCCAAGATTTCCCGCAGTCCTGGTATTGCTGTACACAACTATATTGTGGGCGGCGGTTGGCGAGGATCTTCTAACGAGTTGGACACCGTTGTCATGCAGGAAGCCGAGTTCCTGCGGGACCACTATCACATCAATGTTACCATCCGGTTTAATTCGAATCGGTTGAGCGGCGGGGCATGGCTGATCGACTCCAAGAAGGACGGCATCGGCAGCAACAGCAGTATCGGCTTGGGTGCCAGCCTTGTGAACAGCAGACTGCGTGCAATTTTATTGGAAGAGAAGATGAAGATGTCCAGCGAGGAATTCCGGCGACTGTGTCGCGAAACGGATTCCATGATGTTCTCCACGCACATCGACCTCAAGAAAGCAGAGCACTGTGTACCCGCAGATAGTAAATATATTCTTCTGGATTCAGAGCACCGGGATTTTACATCTTTAGATGAGGCAATCTGCTATCTCAAAACCCATGCTTTCGGGTTAAAACAGGAAAGGATTTGAGGGGAAAGAACATGAATGAAGTCAAAAGACAGGCGATTGGGACAATGGACGAACTGCATCAGACCATCCCGTACTGTAGTTACTGTGCGGTGATGGATGGGCTGCAGGAGATAGAGACTCTGCGCGACCGGGATGAGGAACTGGAGAAACTCTGGGCTGAGTTTGGAGATGTGCCGATGAACCCGGAGACCGAATGTATCGAGGCCCCGTTCATGGGGTGGGGGGTCGGTATTCACCGGGAGGAAATATGGAGTTGGTTTGATCAGCGGTATAGCAAGGGCATTGCCTACCTGCTGTACGGAGGTGCCGAGGATTATGTACCGGAGACAAAGCGGCTCTATGGATTAAGAAAGCGCTGCTTTGAGTGCGAATCTCGGTCTTGCCAGTTCAATCATGACGGAGAATGCAGGTTCGTTCTGGTTCATGAACGGGAGCCGCAGATTACGGAAGCGGACGGATGCATTGATTACGACTATTCAGAAGGGAATACGTGACGATAGATAGAGATACTGGTGAACACTGGTCTGATGCTATGTGTGAGGCCGGATGCGCACAGGCTATATCTGGAACAAATTTGGAGGAGACATGAAACAATTCGATTTATTTGAGTGCCAGAAAGAATTGGATATCCAAGCAAAGCAGGAACAAATGTTTCAAAAATGGAGACTGCTTCCACCAGAACGTCTGATTCTGGCGGGAACTCCGGACAGACGCCGACTTGGTGCAGAACTGGCAGATGGATACTGCATGGTTTGGGAACAGGCCCTTCATCGTTGCCAAGGACTCCCGCCCAATCGGGAGATTTGGCTAAACCACATAGAGAAGCCTGAGCATTGGGTCATGAATTGGAATGATGATCCATGTGGAGAGCATATTGAAATCTGCCCATTTTGCCACGCCAACCTCGCATGTGGGGAGGGCGATGCGGTCCTAATTAAAGCCGATGATGGTTGGTGGCGCATCCTGGGCTTCATGGAAGCAGGGGGATGAGCAACAGGAGTAGGAAGTTGATTTTCCATACAAAAGGAGTCCCTGGGCTACAAGCCCGCATCACACAACTGATAGGATTCCCTATAATAAATCAGCAGGGAAGGAATGTGAATATGAATTTTTCAGAAATCAGACACGATTATATTTGGGGTCCCGCAGTGGAAAACGGCGCAAATGGTGACCATGACCTGCTTGCCGCCGTTTCCATCGATGCTTGGAAGAGCGCAGATGACAATGAAGAGGGTGAGGTCCTCGCCAATGTGCTTCTGACAGCGCATGGCGACATGATTGTAGACTTTCACGATAATGGGGTCAGGATGCATCAACCGGTTCTGGATCACATCCGGGCAGCAGAAGAAACCCTGAAGCAGATCTGGCAGGAAAAGGTTTGCCAGTACAGCGGGAAAATAGTCTGTGCCACGGTACTGACCATTCCGCGCAGTGTGATGGATCAGATCAATGACTACCTGAACGCTGATACAGAGGATGCCTATCAGGGGGAGGACAACACCATCACCTATACAGCCCGTTTCCCCGATGGGAAAGAAATGGATGTGAAGTGCTGCGGCTGCCGAGACGAATCCTCATGGACGGAGGCGGTTCTCTTCGATAAAAACGGTGCTGAATTGTGTTGCAGTGAACCTGCCGATGAGTATGATGGAACATGGATTCTGGAGGATGAGGGGGTGGAATACATCGTCTACATCGCAGTTGAGAAATAAGGGCAACTAAAGTTATTCAGAAAAGCAGACAAGGCGGGTATCTGTACAGATACCCGCCCTGTTGCTCTCCCGGAATAGATGCGTTAATTCTCGCTTGTATCCTGTCTGCTTCGGCGTTTCTGATGCTGGAGCGTCTTTTTTTGCTGCTTGGCGTCCATCTCGTGGAGCCATACACTGATCGGGGCTTTCCAAGGCTCGCTTTTGCTGGGGATATTTTTGATCAGACTCCGGGGATTCAGCCCCAGCCGCTTAGCTAAGGCGATATCCGCATCGTTCAACCGGCACTTTTTCTTGGCATTCTGCCACATCTGCTCACTGTACATTGCCACACGCCCCCCTGATATACAGTATTTTGTAATCAGTAGTAATACAAAAAGGATAGATTATTGCGCGCCCCATTCGACAGGCATCCCACTCGGCTGTATTGTACTCTGCGTCAGAGTTTATCAGCAGACAGGTGAAAGCTGGACAAGCAAATGGACCACATCAAACTCCATAGAGGCCAACTCTATGATTGACCCTGCCAGAACACTTGACGGCACGCAACATCAATACACAAAGCCTTGCACCGCAGGGAGGCGGAGGGCATAACCGTACATATGAACAGTTTTCCCGCTCTATCACCCCCAATGGCCTCGACGGATCGGCCGCCTTTTATTTTTCCTTTAGCCCTGATTTTATTTTCTGAAAACTGTCGTCGCTGATTGCGTGTTCCATGCGGCAGGCGTCTTGCTCGGCGGTCTTTGGCTCTACGCCTGCATCCACCAGCAGGCGGGTGAAAAAGCAGTGCTTCTCATAGGTTTTTTCAGAAACATCTCGGCCTATATCTGTTAAGCGGAGAAAATGGTCCTCGTCCATCACGAGGAAACCTCCGTCTTTCAGAGTATTGACCGCATGGCACACGCTGGGCTTGGAAACTCCCAGGTACCGGGCCACATCTATGGACCGCACCACACCTTTCTTTCTCTTTAGGACAAGGATTGCTTCCAGATAGTCTTCGCCAGATGCGTGTAATTGTTTCATAGGGAGCTCCTCTCCATCAAGACAGGCTCCAACCGGCAGAGTTCATACGGATACGGACGAAATCCTGATAAATACCAGGTTGTTTCATCAATTCCTCATGGGTGCCATGCTGTGAGATGCGTCCGTCGCTGATGACCAAAATCTGGTCGGCGTTCTGGATGGTATTCAAACGGTGGGCGATGACCAGCAGGGTCTTGCCTTTTACAAGCTCGGAAATGGCCTCCTGAATGTAGCTCTCGTTGTCGGTGTCCACACTGGCGGTTGCCTCGTCCAAAATTACAATAGGGGCGTCTTTCAGAATGCAGCGGGCGATAGAGATACGCTGTTTCTCACCGCCGGAGAGGGTTGCGCCGCCCTCTCCCACCACAGTCTGAAACCCATCGGGCAAGGCCATGATGAAATCGTAGCAGCGGGCTTTTCTTGCCGCCTCATAGACTTCTTCTTCCGTGGCATCCGGTTTTCCCATACTGATGTTGTTATAGATCGTGTCCTGGAAGAGATACACGCGCTGGAAGACCATGCTGATGTGATCCATCAGCTCCGCGAGGGGGACTTGCCGGGTATCCACACCCCGGATGGCAACACTGCCGCTTTTCACATCCCACAGCCGGGCCAGCAGATTGGCGATGGTGGACTTCCCGCCGCCGGAGGGACCCACAAGAGCGGTCATGGTATGGGGCGACATAGAGAAACTGATGTGGTGCAGCACCTCCTTGTCCTGGTAGGCAAAGGCCACATCATGAAACCGCACCTCCGGCTGGCCGGGCTGCGCCTGAGCCGGAATATGCTGTTTCCCTGTGTCCGGGAGTTCCGGCTCATCCAATACAGCCTCAATGCGGTCCAGGGCGGCGTTCATCACAGTCAGGCGGGACGCCTCGCCATAAAGCGCCTTGAGCGGTCCGAACAGGTCAAAGACGAACAGGAGAACGCCCAGCACATAGGCCAGAGAAAGGACACCGCTCCGCTCCAGAAAGACCGACAGGCCAAAAATCGCGGCAATCCCAATTCCATAAAGGACATTCAGCCCCATGGTCCACGGGGTCATCTTCCGTTCAAAGGCGAGGGATGTATTTCTGGACCGCTTGAAATTGCCGGTCAATTCTTCCGACTTCTCGCCCAGCAGGTTATAGCTCTTGATGACCCCGATGCCCTCCACAAAGGACAGCACCGCGTCCGTCAGCCGTTCGCTCTGTTCCTGGCGGCCAGCGGCTTCCCGCAGGGAAACCTTGTTCATCCCTCTGGAAACCAGCCACGCCAGAATGGTCACAAGGGCCGCGATCAGGCCCAGCTGCCAATTCAGATAGAACATGAACGCCAGCAGGACCAGGGAGGACAGCAGGTAGCTCATCATGTTGCCCAGCGTGCTCATGGCGACTTCTTCAATGAACACCATATCGGTACTGAGGACAGAACTGATTTTGCCGATATTGCCGGAGGTGAAGTAGCCCATGGGCAGTTTCCGCAGGTGTCCGCCCAGCTCCATGCGCTTCTCGGCAAACATCAGGTAGCCCGCCGCACTCTGGAGGCTGTCGCTGAGATAGTGGACCAGCATCTGCACCAGCACGGCCGCCGCGAGGCCAAGGCCCACATAGAGGCAGGTCTGCCCGGTCAGTGTTCCGGCGGCAAAGCTGCTCAACACCACAAAGGCCAGGAAGATCGGCATTTTAGACAGGATCGACTCCACAAACGCGCAGGCAAAAGCGCCCTGAATGCGCCCTTTATATGGACCGGCAAGTTTCAAAATCCTTGAAAACAGTGCAAACATTTAGTTTCCCTCCTTTGCGGTATGTATGTTCCATTCGGCGCTGTCCTGGGCCGCTTTCCACAGCTTTTGATATTCCGGGCAGGACTGGATCAGATCCTGATGCTTTCCTGCCGCAACCAGTTTGCCATGGTCTACGACGCAGATTTGATCGGCGTTCATAATCGCGGGCAGCTTATGGGCGATGACCACCAGAGTCTTGCCCTTCACCAGTTCCGCAATCGCCGCCTCCATCTTTTCCTCATTCTCGGGATCGGCGTAGGCGGTGGCCTCGTCCAGCACCACAATAGGGGCGTCCTTCAGGATGGCACGGGCCAGAGATATGCGCTGGCGCTGACCGCCGGAGAGCATCTTGCCCGCATCGCCCGCCATGGAGTGAATTCCTTGGGGCAGCTTCTCCAGAAACTCCATGCACTGGGCCTTGCGCGCTGCCTCCAGGACCTCCTCATCGGTAGCGTTCAACCGTCCAATGCGGATATTCTCCAGTAGAGAGGTGTTGAACAGGTATTGATCCTGCGCCACATAGGAAATACGGCTGTTCAGGGTTTCCAGGCTCATGTCGCACAGCTTCTGCCCGCCGATAGAGATGCTGCCTTTCTGCGGGTCATAGTAGTGGATCAGCAGTTTTGCCAGAGTGCTCTTGCCAGAGCCGGACTCTCCCACCAGGGCCGTTTTCTGTCCGGCCTTGGCCGTAAAGCTGATGTCGTGGAGTACCTCATCCTCCACCACCATGGGCTTTCCGTCCGGGCCGGGCTGTGTCTTGGTGTAGCCAAAGGAAACATGGTCATAAACGATGGTATCATCCTTGCCGTGGAAGCCGTCCGGCGTCTGCTGAAGCTCCGGCGCATCCAAAACCTGTTCCAGCGCAGAAATCTTGTAGTTGAGCTGGGGCATGGTGGGCAGGAAACCCAGGGATTTGAGGAGCGGCATCCCGATGCTCAGGGAGAGGCACAGCACCAAAATCAGATCCGGCAGAGCTGACCAGCCGGAGAGGACAAACCACGCCCCCAGCGGAAGGGTCAAAATCACAGTACACGGAAGGAGGCTGCTGTAAATTGCCATCCAGGGCCATGCCGCCTTGTACCAGGCCAGAGTATAATCCCGGTAATCCGAAACATCCTTGCGAAACCGCTCATAGGAATCCGCGTCCTTGTTGAATACCTTGACAACCTCCATGCCGTTGATGTACTCAATGATAGTGTTGTTCATCTTCTGGCCGGCCATATAGTAGGGGCCCATTTTCTTCATGCCCACCGAGTACATGGTCATCATGGCGATCAGGCTGATGGGGATGGAAGCCAGGGACAGCAGCGCCAGCTTCCAGTCCACGAAAAACATAGCTACATAGACCGCGATGGGGACCATCAGGTTTGCGATCCCCTCCGGCATGGAGTGGGCCAGCAGGACCTCCAGACTGTCCACATCATCGACAAACAGCTTTTTGACTGTGCCGGTTCCCTTGTCCTGGATTACGCCCAGAGGCAGCTTCTCAAACCGCTTTTGCAGGGCGGTCCGCAGCCGGAGCAGCGTGTCATAGGCGGCCTTGTGCGAAAGATTGAGCCCCCAGCCATAGAGAAGAGCCTGCAAGACCAGGCACACCAACACCAAAACCACCCGCAGGATGAGAAACGAAGCCTCAAGTTCCGCTCCCATCACCAGCGGAGCAATTACCTGGTAGGCCAGCACAAAGGGCAGGACGCCCATCAAAACGCTGACCAGCACTACCGCTGTGGCCGCGTAGAGGCCCTTTTTATGCGGCCCCGCGTATTCAAATACCTTTTGAAACATGATTTACAACCTCCCATCAATGAAAATACTGTTCCGACAGAGCTTTCAATATCTGCGGCGTGAGCCGGTGATTTTGAACGGCCCCCTGGTCGTCCAGCTGGACCACCTCCGTACAGGTCCGGACGATAAACTCGAAGTCGTGGGAAACCACAAACACGATCACGCCGGAAGCGGACAACTGCTCAATCAGCCGGCTGACCCGCACCATGGAGTCATAGTCCAGACCGCTGGTAGGCTCGTCAAAATAGATTACCGGGCTGTCCTTGACGATGGCCGCGCCAATGGTGACCCGCTGCTTCTGCCCGCCGGAGAGGGCCGCCGGGTGCTGCTCCCGGTATTCGGACAGCTCCAGCGCCTCCAGTGCAGCGTCCACCTTCTCTTTGCAGTCCTCCCGAATCCCCAGGGAGAGTTCTTCCTCCACACTGCTGGCGAAGAGCTGGTAATCCGTGTCTTGCATGACCAGATAGGACAGCGCCCGGCGCTGGCGTGGGGTGAGCTTCCTGCCGTCAAAGGTGATCTCGCCGTTCCGCTGCTTCAAGAGACCGGTCAGGATGGACAAGAGGGTGGTCTTGCCCGCTCCGTTGTGGCCCAGGATGCCGATTACATCTCCAGCGTGGGCTTCAAAGCTGACATTCCAAAAGACCTCCTGCTCTTTCGGATAAGCAAAGGAAAGACCCTGCACACGCAGCAGGTGTTTCCCCATGGGACGGCGTTCTTTCTTCTGATAATGCTCTGCATCCCGCTCCGGATATGCAGTCCGCAGCCCATAGGATATGCGCGTTTCCTCCGGTAAGGAACAGAACTGCTCCCTTGTAAATTCCTGTTCGATTTTCCCGTTTTGTATGAGAAATACCCGGTCGATTAAATCACGCAGATAGTAAAAGCGGTGTTCTACCACAAAGATGGTGTATCCGTCCCGCTTCAATTTTCCCATGATCTCCGCAAGCCGCTTGGTGGCCGCATAATCCAGGTTTGCGGAGGGCTCGTCGAAGATATAGACCTTTGGTGAAAGCGCATAGACCGAGCCCACGGCGATCTGCTGCTTCTCTCCGCTGGACAGGGCAAAGATGCTCCGGTTTAGGTAGTCCGCCAGTTCCAGATCCTTTGCGGCTTTTGCGATGCGGTCAATGGTTTCCTCACGGGGGAGGCCCATATTTTCGCAGCCAAAGGCCAGTTCCCGCGTGGTGTCCGTCATGAAGAACTGGGAGCGCGGGTCCTGAAATACCGTCCCCACCTGCCCGGCCAGCTGCGCGGGCTTCATTTCCAGCAGGGAGCGCCCGTCCATCACAAGGTCTCCCTGTATCTCGCCGGGATAAAAGTGCGGGATCAGGCCGTTGAGGGAGCGGATCAGCGTGGTCTTGCCACAGCCGCTCCGCCCGGTCAGGAGGATAAATTCGCCGGTCTGCACCGTCATATCAATGCCCCGGAGGGTAAAGTCCTTGCTCTCCTCATAGCGAAAGCTGAAATTCTGAAACGAGATCATGTCACACCCTCCACAAGATGATTTCCCCGATCCGGGTCTGGTCTAGGACCAGCAGCGCCGCCAGGAAAAGGACGCCCAGCAGGGACACCAGGATCTCCGGCCAGGAGAAGCGGATGGGGCGCAAGGCGTACCGTCTGCACTCCAGCTCCAGTCCCCGGGTGGTGCCGGAGGCCGCCAGCTCGTCCGTGACCTTCAGGCACCGCATCAGCAAGGGGATTAAAATATACTCAATGGTTGCAAGAGGATGAGATACCCGTTTCCACAAGGTATCGCTGATCCCCCGGATGTCCATGGTGCTGCGGATCTGCCGGTATTCGATCCGCAGGGTGGGGATATAGCGGAACATGACCACCAGCGGGATCGTCACCGCCTGGGGAAGCCGCATCCGCTGGAGCGCCACCATCAGGTCGTCCATGTAGGTAGTCCGCAAAATCCAAAGGCCCATCATCACAATGGGGATCAGCTTCAAAAGCGTCACACCGAACACGCTCATAATTACGCTCAATACCGGCACCTGCACATAACGGAGCAAGGCGTTGAGATAGGCGACGATGATGTAGACCGCAATCATCTTCAAGGCCCATTTTCCACCATTCCCCACGGCAATAAACAGGCCATACATTAGCAAGAGCGCAAGGCTGACTACCTCCCCGGCCAAAAAGTAACTGACAAACCCGATACAGACCAAAAGTAAAATCTTGCAGCGGGGATCTAACAGTGCCGATCCATGAAGGGGCTGCTGTTCAATGATTTGTTTGATTTGTGATTCTTCCATTCCAATGCCTCCCTATCCAAATCAAAGCGCGGGGCCATTTTCAGCCCCGCGCCCTGAGATCAGGCAGCCCGCTTGCCTGCGTTTGTCTGATTGACTGCCGAGGGGCTGTGCCTTGTTATTTGACTGAAACGAGCCCGGCTTTGATAAAGTGCTTTTTCAAAGCCTTCTGCCCAATCACGGCGCCGATCAGTCCACCCACCAGGCCGGCCGCAACGATGACCACCAGCATGGGGACGGAGGTGATATTCAGCATCCCGTCTATGTACTCCTGGGCAATGTTGTTCTTCTCCATGGCTCCCACAAAGGCGCTCTGGAGGAACTTGATGGGGCAGATGGCGCTGAAGGCGAAAATGGCGCTGAACAGGGCGTAGGCCACGGTCATGGACTTCATGGTGATTTCTTTCCGGCCCATGACCAGAAAATCGCAGATCACGCCGCCGACCACCAAGCCGATGGGGATAAACCAGAAAGCGCCCACCAGCAGGAACAGGATAGCCTGGATTGCGGAGCAGATGGTGAACACGCCCTTTTTCGGTACCTTAGCCAGTAAGAGCATCATCACGATGCCATTGGGGATCGCGACAACGGATGGATAGAACACATTGGTCACTGGGCCGGCCACGCTCATAATGGTACTGATAATCATGCAGATGATCCACATGAGGGCGGTCAGGACGCCGATTAGGATAAAATCTTTCGCATTCAACTTCTGTTTCATGCTTTGCCTCCTCTATACAACAATATGCGTTGAGGTTAGCACTTACTAACCTCAACGCATATTGTATCAGTTATGCTTTTCTAATTCGACCCAAAACCTGCCCATTTTCACCCAAAAGCAGTTAAAGGTCACTGCTTTGTGTGGTTGAAGCGTGTCTCTCTGTAATGTTTGGGTGCAACACCGTATTTTTTCTTGAAGGCCGCCGCAAAGTTGCTCGGTTTTCCATAACCTACAATCGCAGCGACCTCCCCCACATTCCAGTCTCCGTCCAGCAGCAGTTGAGCCGCCTGTATCAGGCGTTGCTCAATGATATATTGATGGATCGGCATACCGTAAAAAGAGGAAAATCCACGCGTCAGCTTGGTAAGGCTCAGATGCACCTGTTGAGACAGCTCTTCACAAGAGGGGGCGAAGGCAAGCTGGCTGTCGATGATCCGCTTCGCCTCCATGATGGCGGTCCGCTCTGTCCGGGACATGGAAATATTTTTGCCCATCAGAATATCCAATTCCAGAACTTCCCCCAGATAGATGGAGAGCAACTCCAACAGCTTACCATCCAAATAGAGGTAACCCAACCCACCGCGGTATTGAGAAAATTTGCTTATTTCTGATAGAACCTGCTCCATAACAGGGGTGAGAGAGACTTTAGAAATGCCAGTTAGGAGCTTCCTTTCGTAAGCCGCAATTTCTTGCCCGTCAAAGTAATCGGCAAGGAGTTGTGAAAAGTAGGGAATAGGAATTTTAATGCTTTTGAATGAGAAGTTGCTGTCCCTTTTGTAACAAATATATTCTGTGCCATCATGTCCGGCATAAATACAGGACTCATTTTTCTGAATGGCCATAGAGCGATGCCCATTCAAAATACCCCAGGAAATTCCATCGTTCAGGCAGAATATGATCTGCATATATTCCTTGCTAACAGGTCCCTGCACATTCATATCAGAGCGATAATTCATCTGCCAGTCTGAAAGAATGACACCATGTTTGATTTTTGTTTGAGAAACCCGGCCTTGTCCAACCTCTGAAGGAATGTCCATAGTGATTGTCTGAGGGGTATTGGTTATTAAGTCATTATAAAGTTTGGCAAGATATAGATTACTATGTGGCATAAGCCCCACCTTTCTAACCCACCATAGTTAGTGCCTGCTAATCTAATAATACTTGATTTTTTCTTGATGGTCAAGAGAACTTCACACCACGATGTTGTTGTATATTTTGCTCAGATCTGAATTGGTGATATCGGCATAGTATTGACGTACTGCCAGAATTATGTTATACTAAAAAAGTTAGCAGACGCTAACTGCCGCGTAGAAACACAGTAAAAAGTAATAGACCCATTACTCTACCATCCTGTCTGAGATTAAGCGGTGGTACTTTTATAAGAAGCGGATATAAAATCGCAGGCATAAAATAACAAGGAAGAGTCCCTTGCCAAATAGAAGGATCCACTTATTAAGAAATACTGATGATGGGCCTGCGCATAGGATAAGCGGATCAATCCGTAGAAAGGGGCATTGCTCATCAGAATGAAGCAATGCCCTTTTTCCTTAGGGTTCTTCTGTTTCGCCCAATCCGCACTCCCGCTGACGTACATCAAGTATGGTATCCACAATAGCAGCAATGAGCATCCGCTCCTTTGGTGTACACTGCAGGATTATCTGTGCCAGATGCTTGCTCTCATTTTCCACTTCCTGTTGCGGGCCATAGAAGATAGCATCGGCAGATGCCCCCATAGCGCGGATAATCCGCACCATCACATCGGCCTTAGGGATTTTCTCACCGAGCTCGATTGCAGCCAAGTACCGTGGAGAGATATGGGCGCGCTCGGCAATTTGCTCTCTGGAATAACCAAGCCGTTCACGCTCCGCCCGCATTTGGGTACTGCAACCTTTAAATTCATCATTTATTACCACCAGTGGTTCACCTCCGAATCACATTCTATGTTGTGCATGAATCGGATAAAATGCTCTACTGGTAGTGAGAAATAAGTTCTAATGGTTCATAGTGGGGGGAAAGGTGGAGAGAGAATGAGGTTGGCTATGCTGGTGGAGTAGCAGTCTGCCCCGACATATTATATCGGCCGGGACATTTGAAAAAGATTGATCTGGCCGGTGGGCACTTTGTCTGCGTTGGACATGAACCCATGGTTCCAAATAATCGACACCAAACTGTCAAGCATTTTTTGCTTGGCAGTTTTTATATTGTGTGGCAAAATCGGCGCCCACTTTCGGGGAAAGGAGCGAAAGGGGACGAAGAAACCGCCTCCGCGGGTAGGGGAGGAGGTGATTTGATGGAGACCACACAGGCCACTCAGAAAAGAGTCCGTTACCAATTTGAGATATTCTGCATGAAGGTCATCGACGGAGAGCGGTGTGATTATCTCCGAAAATTGATGAAGAAGATGGGGTGGGAGTCCTCGTTTTCAGATTTGCCAGAAGCTGTGCTGACCAGTCTCTGCACCTTTGACAGCGATCCGGCAGAGCAGTATATCTTCCATGTCTACGGGCATCGGATTCCGATTAGAAACGACCGGCTGGCGGAGATCCTCCTCGCACTCGGCGATGAGGGATACAGCATCCTGCTGCTGTACTACTCCCTTCAGCTCAGAGACCGGGAGATCGCTTCGCTCCTAGGGCTTTCCAGATCCAAGATACAGAAGGACCGAAAGATCCTATTCGATGAGTTGAAGAAACGGATGGTGGAGTAAGATGAAAAGAAAAAGCAGTATCCCAGAAGAAAAACTCCTGCCCTATGAAACCATTTGCGCTGCGACCAGAGGTGACCCGGAGGCAATGGATGAGGTGCTGCGGCACTTTGACGGCTACATATCACACAAAGCCACCCGCATCTTTTACGATGAATATGGCCAGTCCTACTGTGGTGTGGATGTAGAACTAAAGCAGCGCATCCAAAACAAACTAATTGCCCGCATCATGGAACGGTTTAAACCTGAGTAAACATCCCCGTAGCCCCGGGCCGGGTATATGGTGTGTCCCCTCCATCTATCCGGCCTGGGGATTTCATGCGCCATAAGGCAACTTGTGTTGAATAATCAGCCTGCTATCCGTGAAATAGGTATAGCAGATGCGACATAATTGATGCGTTGGTTCTCAACATCCTAATGTATGGACTCCAAGGAATGGGAAATAAAATTGAAATATTACCGTTAATGCCTGTGGGGTAGGGGAAGGCAGAGAATACAGTTAAAGCATATTTTCAGGTTATAAAAGAGTATATTAACTTTCTAAAGAATCGAAAGAAAAGCCACCCCAGGGGTGGCTTTTTAGTGTGTATCTTAGGGGGGAGACTTCCTTAACTCCCATCTTCCAGGTAGTCAGCGACTTATCGCATTTTTTCAGGCTGATATGGCCGGGACACAAATTCGGCGCAGCCATCCGCCTCAGTGATATTGGGCGGGCGGTCATGGACAAGTGAGAACCTGCAGATTCCATCCCGGTTATAGGCACAGGTACAGGACTCACAGACATCACAGTTGTCAACTCCTCCATATTCAGGAGTGGCTTTACCTTGTGTATCTGTGCCTAATTTTTCAAAATAAAATGGGATGCCCGCTTGAAACGGGTAGAAGGTGAATGTGCCATCTCCCCATTTTCGGATGGCATGGCCGCCCTTTGCTTTGCGGAGGACAACCCGTTTAGACTTCGAAAACAGATGGGAAATATGACTCGCACTGTACCGGCTTTCAAATTCAACGAGTTGCAGAATATATGATTTCCCAGTCTCTTTCACATCCATGACAATGCGGTATGCCTTGAGGATGTTTTCTGCATTTTCCGCTTTGAAACGCCCGAGCAGGGGGCCGGGGTTACTGCTGTCCATCGTCACTGTCCTCCATTTCCCTATATTCGCAGTCAAGGAATTCCTCAAAGCAGGGCCATATCTCCGTGTTAAATCCATACTCAAACTCCCAGTCATGGAAGATGGACTCCAGACTCAGCTCCGGCGACTCTTTTCGGAGTTGTTCCAGTTCGTCTATGAGATTTTTGAGTGTGTACCCGTGGGCAAGCATCCATTCGAGTTTGAACCGCTCATATGCAGCCTGTATTGCATTGGTTTCTGGCATTTCAGTTTCCTCCATAGCAGGATTTGAATTAAAGGTCAGGCGCTTCGTTCCGCCCTTGTGAGCCTCCCGGAGGTCCATGCGCTTTTGTAGGTTCCGATGCTTGGTAGCCGATCCAGCAGGCATTTTTCAATCCCCTTTAGATAGGCTTGATAGTGACGGGATTGAAGGCCAGCGTAACTTTGACACCATGGCGGCTCTTTCTGGATGAGTTCCACCGCCAGCGACCACTCGTTGTCCTCAAGGCAGATATAGAAAAGTGGGCTCTCCAGGATGGCCCGCTGGCTGCGGGAGATCCACCGCTCCGGGCGGACTCGCTTGAAACTGGGGAACATCTGCAGGAAGTTCGCCGTAAAGCACTCCAGAATGTCCTCCTCTTCCAGTTCCGTGGCAAGGTCATCATAGAGCCAAGTGCCATCCGTCAATTCTTCATAGTCCAGATCCCGCATCAGGCGGGGCTCCGGGCAGTCGTCCGACGCGGCGTCTGCCCTGCGGAATACATGGAAATCATCATTGTCAATATAGTACAGGCCCTCGTAGCGGCCAAACACACAGCAATTCCCGCACCCCACTGCTATCCCTCCATTGACGCCAATTCGTCTAAGTAGGTTGCCTGGAGATCGGCAATGTGGAGTTGTAGCGCCAGCGGACAGATCGTATAAACTTTGCTGGTGTTGCGGTCGGTGAAGTCGCCCATATGGAACCGGATGGCCAGCGCCTCATCGCGGGTAAGATGCATATGCTCATTGATCAGAAAGACCGATTTCTCACCGTGGCCAAAGGGAAATTTCTCATCTACCGTGTAGAACGGCACAGATTCCAAGTCGTAAGCACCGCGTTTATCAAACTTCGTGCCATGATCGGAGTAGACCTTCTGGTCTTTGAAGTCCAGCTTATAGGACTGGGTCTTGCAGATGTCATGCAGCAGGGATACAATGGCGACGGATTCCACCTGTTTGGGCGGGAATAGTGCGTCCGTGCCCAACTCATTCATACAGTTGCGGCACATGCGCTGGAAAACATTCAGGGAATGTAGCACAAGGCCGCCGGCGAAACTGTTGTGGAACTTTGTGCTGGCAGGCGCCTCGAAGAAATCGGTAGCCAGCAGCCGGCCCAACAGCGAGTCTGAGCCAGTTCTGTGTATATATTTCTGGTATGCGGAAATGAAGGTGTCTTTTGGGTTCATCATAAAAATGCTCCTTTTCAAAGTCGTTTTTTATATCATCGGTGCGCCGCAGGGCGTACCGTAAAAACAGGGACGCCCCGGCCGCAGATGCGTCTGGGGAGATCTATATAAAAAGGCATCCGAAGAATCCTCTCCGGAGGCCTTGTGACTTCAGTATCAGATTGCATGTGGTCAAAAAGCAAAAAGCGCCCAAAGGCCAATTGCCTTTAGACGCTGTGCAACACGGATGACTATAATTGCCGGAAGCAATTTCTGATACTGATTGACTTGATTATAATGCAGAGCGCGCTAAATAGCAATACCCTTGCACCAAGGATTGCAATTCGGGACATACTCTGCTATACTGATACAAATTGATACTAAAAAATATCAGAGGTGAGCAATATGGAGGCGGCGCTGTTTGCGAAGATGATGTCGGACAAGAGCGTGACCGATCTAAAGAAACTGGGCTATAAATATCCTCAGGCGGATATAGCCGAATTTATCGGCCTGTTGAAAACTGGATTTTACACAACGCTGCCGATGAAGGACTTCAATGGAGAACCTCTGGTCTATCTGGAGAGTGTAGCCCAAGTCCACCTTTCGGCCGCCAAGATTTTGCTGACGCCGCACAATAGCAGCCAGCACTATGGTATCAAGGCCATGGAGGATGAAATCGTATCGACCTTGACCATCGAGCAAATCGACACCTCACGTGACAGCGTCCGGAGGATACTCACTGGCTATGCGCCGGCCAGCGAAACTGAGAACCGCATTTATGGAATGAAGAAAGGAGTGGAGTTTATCGCAGACCCCAACCATCGGATTACGGAGGAAAATCTCCATCAGTTGTATGAGATGACGGTAGGGGACTTCCTGGCAGGAGAAGATCGTTTGTTGCCGGGCAATTACTACCGTCACGACAGCGTCTATGTCGTAGGCGACAAAGTGGAGCATATGGGGCTGCCTTGGAAGAAACTGCCGGAATATATGGCGGATTTGATCGCCTATGCAAATGCAGAAGGCTCAGACAATGATTTGTTGAAAGCGGCGCTGCTTCACTTCTATATCGCTTACCTGCATCCTTACTTTGATGGAAATGGCAGGATGGCGCGGCTGCTGCACCTGTGGTACTTAGTCCAACAGGGGTATTCCTCCGCGCTGTTCATCCCGTTGTCCAGATATGTGGAAAAGAGCAGGAGGGGTTACTACGATGCCTACACACTCACGGAGCAGAATGCCCGCATCAGTGGTGTTTTGGATGTGACGCCGTTTCTGGTCTATTTCATTGAGCATGTCTATCATCAGTTGGAGGATGTGGCATCTTCGGCCTCCACAATAGGTGCCTTTCAAGCTGTGTTGGAGCGGGGCGGCATTACAGAAAAGGAGAAGGACCTGTGGCATTTTGTCCTCTCGGCCTATGGCAATGGCGAGTTCTCCACAAAACAGTTGGAGCGTGACTTCGGTAATGCCGCATATGCCACTATCCTCAGTTTTGTCCTAAAGTTTGAGGAACTCGGACTTCTACAGTCTCAAAAGTATGGCAACCGGGTTAAATATAGCCTCCGACAGTGCGGCTGATCGTAAGCGTATTTCCTTTGAGGCAATAAGCAGATTTTTACACTCTAATAAAAGAAAAATGTGGGGTATAAGGATATGAGTCATAAACTATATTCTTCGGATTTCCAGCACCCGGATACAGGCGTGTTAATCCACTTCGTTTTGGATGAGGATGCGGAACTCCTTTGGCTGGAGCCTTGTGAGGCCACCTGTGAACAAAGAGAACGTGTTGAGTCTGAATATCAGGAAACCTCTGTATGGTGTAAACTGTTGGGAGAACATACCTGCAGTTCGGTCGCGGAGGCGAACCGGCTCATACAGTCCAGATACTCAAAATATCTGGCGGAAAACGGCTGCTTCCCGACGGACTGATTCAGTAATGGCAGCGTTGATAATTGGAAGTGCGCGAGCGATTCTACTTTCTGCTTGCAATCTCTGGAGTATTCCGATATAATTCAAACATACAGTATCCGTTGTTCGTCGAAGACGAGCACAGTAACCGTGTTTCAAAGCACCCGGAAGCCGCAAGGGCTTTTGGGTGCTTTTTGCGTTTCAACAACGCAGATTGATTGAGGACAGTATGTTCACAAGGCGCATGAGGTATTTCAGCCCATGTGCCTTTTTATATAGATTTTCCCTGCGGAAGGCGCCGCAAAATAAGAAGGGGGGACAATAAATGAGGTTTTCAAAAAAGAAGCGAGAGGGGGACAGTTTTATATAAGCCAAATTCTGTATTTTGATATGAGAAAGAACTGCCGCCCCCTGGCCCTGTGCAAGCATAGAGCTGGGTTATCTGGGAAAGGAGCACTACTATGAGCCACACAACCGAGCAACCTGTACTGGAGCCATCAAGCCCACAGGGACTCCGCATCGGCGACATCTGCAGCTATTCCTTCGGCGAAAAGAACAGATCCTACTCAATTGTTGAGATTGTCAGGATCCTGGATAACCCATATGGAGTTGCGGAAGTGAAATTCCTTGATGTGGTCGTGGACGACAGTGGGAATGGTTACTTCACCTACCTGCTGAAGACGAAAAAGACCATGAACGCAAGTCTCAAGTACCTGAAAAGGGTATGCAACGAAGATGAGGCAAGGTGAAAGCCGCTGAGCAACAGAGACACCATGCCCATTGATAGGAAAGTCGCCTATATGACGGCTTAAAGTATAGAGAGGCGGATATGTTTCGCCCCTCTATTTTATTGGTACAGAATTGGAGGAACAACCATGAGATATTACAGTACACAGCGCCCGGTCGGGCCGGGGACATTCCCGAAATTGCCGGAAAACAAAGTTTTGGAGGTCCATAACTTCGATGCCAAGACTTTCTGCGAGGAAATCGGCCGGGAGGCATGGGGGTATATTGATTTTGAGTCGCCTCTTACCCAGGAGCAGGCCGACAACTATGAACTGATCGCCCCTGGCGTTGGCTGTACAGGCTGTGTCAATGAGACGGCAAGCCGCGATATGGACTGCTGCTGGAACTGTAGCAGGAACCGGCGTTCCAAGAAAGACCTGTATAGGCGCAGGCCAGCAGGGGGGATGCAGTCGTGATCGACTATGCAAAGATCCTCACGGAACTGGAAGAAGAACGGGCCGCCTGCCAGTACGTATACGGCGGTATGATCCCGGCGTTCTATACGCAGGCGCTCCACAGGGCCATTGAAGCCGTCAAGGAATGCCAGGACTGCGCGGCGGAGGCCGGGCGCATGGCCAAGGAGGTATCCCGGCATGACATGGCGTGACGAAATCGACATGGAGATCCGCCGGCAGGCCATACGGCTCTACCCGGACTGTGCCGCCCTGTTTGAACCGCCCCGCAGAGTCTACGCACAGATCATGCAGGACAACAGCATGAGGAGAAAGCCCTACCGGGTGAGCGAGGTGAAGATCAGGAAGATCATTGCTACAATGCCAGAATTTCAGTAAGAGGGTGGAGCGCGACATGTATCAAAGAGTTTCCACTGAGGAGTTCTTCAAAGTGATAGGGCCGCTTAATGTAACCCTTGAGATCAGAGGAAATTATCCGTATAAGACCCTGTTTCGTTTGAAACAGGGTGGAAAGCTGGTCGGATTTGAGGAACACGAGAGATATTACCTGAATGTGGAGGATACCAGATCATGAACCAATATAGGGAACTTCTCCAGAAGCATCAACAGGAAGTCAACGTACTCCCAATCCGCTATGCGTTTGGAGAGCAGCAATTTCGGGAGATGATGAATGCCTGGGGCCTTGACCCGGAGAAAGACCTCGACAAAATTTACAGGCTTGGAGATGCAGGCGGTTTCTATCTGAGAACTGATGCGCGGCTTGTCTGTGATACCTTCTGCAGGCTTAAAGAAGAGCGGGAAGCCGCCATTGCAGAGGACAAGACCGGGGACGGCTTTATCTATCAGATGTTCCTCTGCGAGTTGGCCAACCACGAATACAACTATACCGAGGATGTGGAAGAAACGCTGGACGCACTTGGGTACACATGGGAGCAGATCATGGCAGATAAAAGGCTCCTGCATGGACTCAAAATGGCACAGAAGAAGATCACAGGGCAGAGATAATCATGTATTGTAGTTGCCATACGGTATGGACGGAGAGACCAGCACTGCCAGCACTGTAAATGTGGTCCTGCTGATTGCCAGAACCAAAGTTATCAATCACTTTGCCGGTGAATATTTCTTTCTGAGCAATTTCTATCCCTGCCGTGTGGCGTTTTACGGCATGTGTTTCCCATCAGTAGAAGCCGCTTTCCAAGCGGCAAAGTGTGCAACCCCCAACGACCGGGTACAATTTCTGAACTTGGCGGCCAACCAGGCGAAGAGGCGTGGGCGTCAGATCAAGATGCGTCCAGATTGGGAGGACCGCAAACTGACCATCATGCATAACCTGCTCGTCCATAAATTCAACGAAAACCTTGAACTGATCCCAAAACTGCTGGATACCGGCGGCGCGGTGCTGGTGGAGGGCAATACCTGGCATGATAATTATTGAGGAGGCTGCCGTTGTCCCCGGTGCGGAGGCAATCGCGGACGGAACAATCTGGGACGCCTGCTGATGCAGCTGCGCGCCGACTATACGGAGTCTATCAGGAGGTGAGTAAGGATGCAGTACTGTATGACAATGGAGCAGACCAGGCGCATAGCCGTTTTCTTCGACTCAGACGATGATGAAGCGGCGATAGAAAAAGCCAATCAGATCTTGAAGGAAACACCATCTGAAGATTATGAATCTGGGGATAAAGAATATGATTATGCTCTTTGCAACGTGGATACCGAGAGGACCATCCTCGATTGGGATTAAAGAGTATGGACAAAGGAGCGGCGAAACCAAGCTGAACATGGCTGCAGCATAATGTTTACAATGTAGAAAGGATGGATCACATGAAGCGTGGAATCAGCGTTACCCGTGATTACGACTACCATAATACCCCATGTGTTGTCATCGCAAAAAAGCGTGGGAAACTGACGATCCCTGAGATTACTGATATCCTGCATTATGAAGACCAACAGCGATGGAATGGCCGTTATGCCCTTCTCCTCGACTGTACAGAGGTAACAATGGGAGGCAACGGTTGCATGGATATGATGGATGAACGGCCTGGAGATGCTGTGGTACTCTACGAACTGGAGGAGGGTGAGCCCTGCCCGGTATGTAACGCCTCATTGCCGCCGTTCCAATACTGCCCCACATGCGGCAGTGCGTGGGCGGAGAACGGAACGAATATTGAAACCCACTTAGCTGACATGCAGCAGGAGGCAAGCCGGAACATCAAAAATCCGGACGCTTCAGAGGCATCACGCTTGGCGTGGTACTGGTCGCACATCGGCTCTATTGACCTCGCCCGGCAGTTGGACCTCATTTCAGAAAAGCGCCGGCAGGAACTCTATGAAGAAATGCGGCCGCTCAAACCGGCCATAACAGTTCCTGTGGATACAGAAGGGGTGAACAGGCATGAATAAGTCCAATGAGATCATCCAGATCACCAGTTCCGTGCTGGAGCGGTATCGCAGTTCCATCCCCCGAAAGGCATTTGCCGAGGCGATGGAGCGTGTCATTGAGTTAGTGCTGGGGCCGGGAGAATGTCCGGCAAAATCAGACTGTCCCGGGCTTGTTATACTCCGGGCACCGAACATGGATGCGGAGCATATGGCACAGCTGATCTGCGGTGCCTGTCCGCCGTTCCCGCTTGAGTCTGGCGATTTCACATGTGACAAGTACAATTGTAAATCGTGCTGGGAAGCCTGGCTGACAACTGGCAAACCTCCGCAAGAAGAAACGGAGGCCGTAGAGTGCAGCCATTCCAGAATACCGCTCTGCTTCGGCCATTGACCATCGAGGAATTACGGTTGGAGGATCCGGAGTGGGTGGATGATTACACCATTACCTTCTATATCCCCTGTTGGTTCCATGTGGATTCCGTTTTTGCAGGCATCCATGTGGAAACGGATCAAAATGATGACTACATCAACCTCTACTGCATTTACGACACCCGGGTACAGAGTGTCCGTCTGTCCATGATCTATGTCAATAACAGCGCAAAGAATGGGGAGCAGGACTTTGAACTTGAGGTGGAGATCGATGCGACAACTTCGGAACTCCTTCTGAATCAGGCTGTTGAATGGCTCCAGGCAGAAAAAGCGTATTGAGAACTCAGTTTTTGCCTGGACCACAGATGCAACCAGTGCTGTGCGGAGTATAGGGATATCTCCATGCTCCGCACAGCATTCAGGATATTCCGAATAACCAGATTTGGGAGAAATCAGACTATGTGCAACGAGAAAGCAAAGAAGATGAGGTA
Source organism: Clostridium phoceensis (assembly GCF_001244495.1). NCBI lineage: Bacteria > Bacillati > Bacillota > Clostridia > Eubacteriales > Clostridiaceae > Clostridium > Clostridium phoceensis. The sequence continues at coordinate 2,196,482 of NZ_LN866274.1, forward strand.
TGTGCTTAAAATCGGCCAGCTGACCACCACCTACGACAACTTTGACGATTTTGTCGAGGCTCTCCGTGAGGAGGCCGAGGACCGCGAATTCAATCGGCATATCGACCTCTGCGTCAAAGTCACCAATTTATTGTAATGTTGGATAGGCGTTTTCTGCCATCGCAGAGGTATCCGTTGACAATGAAAAAAGGAGGGAAATCTTTTATGATTCTCAGCCCCAAATGGCAACAGACCTATGAAGAAGCTCTGCAGGCCATGAAAGATACTACTTACTCCCAATATTCCCTTGCGGATGTATCTACTCACCATCATACAGAGGAACTGTTAGAAGCCGCGCTCCGTAACAACCGGTGCAGTCTGCGCGATATTCCTGTGGAAAAACGCACATTGAGGCTTTGTCACGTTGCGCTTGAGTGTTGCCACTCGATAAATGTTCAGTACATTCCAAAGGAATATTTTGATTATAATTTTTCGTTAAAAGCGGCTAGTTACTGCCCCGCCACATTGAGTACGATTCTCTATTTCTTCCGCAATGGGCGGTGGAAGGAACCCTACACAGCAGAAGATATACGTATCATTGCAGAGGCAGCCTGTCCGGTTGGTCTTGGACAAGTCCGTCTCAACCAATTCCGCAATAAAGAACAAGAGTTGAATGGGCGCACATTCGAACGATATTGCTCTGACGAATACGGATTTGTGCATCGGGCTCATTCACATATCATCCGGCAGGCTTTGGAACTTTACCTCCACGATGCTGAAAATAAAAAGCATTTGACAACGGAGGCCCCTCTTGCAATCGGTGGATAATCCGGCTATAATAAAATTATATAGTATCCGTTGTTTACCACAGGTGAACATAGTAGCCGTGTTTCAAAACTCCCAGGGATCATGTGATCTTTGGGAGTTTTTTTGTTTTCGGCCATATATAGGCCGTCCATATGGATCAGGCCAATCAGGCACCAAGCGCATGGATCAAGAACAGATCCATGCGTTTGTTTTTATATAGTCCCAAGCAGAACACTGAAAAATTTATAGGAGATGTATTACAATGTTGAAAATGCCGAATGCACACAACGCGATGCGAGCTGTTCTTGAAAACCGTCGAATTACGCTGGAGTTGGCGCTCCGGCAACTGGCGCAAACGGTGGGCGGCCAGGCTCCTGATCAAGAGGAAATTGTCGCATTCTTTCATGATTTCATGGATGGGTACTGGGATGCCTTTGAAGAGGCGACTTCCCATGATTCCGATGATCTGAGAGAAATCGACAGACAGATCCTACAGCTGCAGAAAGAAATCTCTCGGGCTTTGGGGCCGGAACATCAGGATGTGCTCAGCCAGTATGAATGCCTTGCAAACAGCCGTATGACCAAGGAACTGGACCATGCTTTTTTAATTGGCTACCAGACCGCCATCAGGCTCCTTTTAATGGGTGTCCTACCATTTCCGGCTCTTGTGGCCGATAATAGCACGGGCGAAGAAAACGGGAGGTGCAACGACAATAAAACCTGATTGGATTATCCACTACATCCTCAGTGAGAGGCCGAGCAGCCATACGCATGGTCTCAACCGATACGGCAGTTTGGAACTGGAACTTAATTTGCCCGTAGTGCAGAAAAAAGCGGCCATGATACTCAATCTGGTGGGTATAGAGATTGCGGAAAAAGGAAAGCGATACCATTCTGGTGACCGGGAGGATGATGTGTTCACACTTCCGTGCTATCTGTTCGAAACAAGTCCCGCAGTGCCGGATGCTTACTTTAAGCGTGTGTTGCGGGTTCTGATCTGCGATCCGGACGGGAAATATCCCTGGGAGGATGGGTGTGATCCCGGCTACGCCGCGCAACTCAGCGGCGGCGAGAAACGGGAAATGGCACGGATATACCAGCAACGGTATTGCCAGATGCAGAACTGATAACGATGAGCAAACCGTATGTAATCCAACAAATGTATTTGGGGCTGGGCGTGTGATAGTGCATCCCAGTCCCGAGCCTTTTATTAGGGAGGAGTCCATGAATCATAATAAAGAATTTACCAGTCTACTCGCACAGACTGCCGAAATCACCCGCGGCAGGATCCACAGGCGTGAGGTCTATCGGGATTTTATCGACTACTGCGCATTAAACATTTCTGTTCAGACTGACCACGTACATCAGGAGCGGAAGACATCCTTGGACAAACTGCTGAAGCGGTATAAGGAAGAAGAACGGGCCGCGTTTGCACACACATTTCGGGAACTTGCTCACACTGTTGTAAGGAATGTGGAAGGTGGCATCTATGAGGATCTGCTGGGCTCGACTTACTGTGAGTTCGGCGCAGACAATCGCGCACTAAAGCAGGATTTCACTCCGCAGGATGTGGCAAGGCTGCTGGCGAAAATTACAACCATCGGCAACCATTATGAACTGCCCTCTGAGGGGTTCTTTACACTAAATGACCCTACCAGCGGTAGTGGGATATTGTTGCTTGCAGCGGTGGAAGAAGCAATAAGAAATGGGCTCAATCCATCCGAGCAGCTTGTCATTCAGGCATCTGATTGTGACATTGCCTGTGCGCAAATGACCTACATCCACCTTTCGCTCTATGGGATTCCCGCTGTTGTTGTCCAAGGGGATTGTATCTCCATGAAAGAATATAGCCGCTGGTACACGCCAGTCTATCTCTGGAGAAAATGGGTATGGCGTGCTCCAATGTCCTTTGGCACCAGAAGGAACCCAAGTGATGAACAACTCAAAATGTTGACGGAGCCGATGTATGCGCAATGCCGGAAACTGGATCAGTTTTTCAGGAAGGAGGTGAGCCAGCGTGGAGCATGAACTTGTTTTTTGGCTGGAAGTTTCCTTTCAGAACGGGCCACCGCGCATCGAGGCTGTCCAGGCCCGGGATAAACTTGACGCGCATAGGGCGGTTGCTCAAAAGTATGGGGCGCAGTATGCGGGATCTGGCATCCTGGGGAATACACCGCAGAGCAAATTGATCTATATCGCATCACCCTATGCCGGGGACATTGCGGGGAACACACGGTTTGCTATTCAGTGCTGCCAATTTGCCATCCAACGGGGTTATACGCCAGTCGCCCCCCATCTCATCTACCCGCAGATACTTGACGATACGATCCCAGAGCAGCGGGAACTGGGTCTCACATTAGGATATCACCTTTTGGCGGCCTGCAGCGAGATGTGGGTCTGCGGAGAGCGTATCAGCGACGGCATGGCAAAAGAAATCCACCATGCGGAGAGGCTGGGAATTAACATTCGGTATATCCGAAAAATTGAGGAAAGTTGAGGGGGAATAGGAAATGAGCAAGCGATTTGCAGAACAACATGGGACCCAAGGCGGACGCACCACCGGAGTGAATCGCTGTGCGTCTTCCGGCACAGAGCGCCAAGGTCAACTGGCCACGATCCGGGAGGTCCTGGAACTGCTCCGGAACGGCGGCGCAGACTTCACGGATCTGGAACCAATTCGGACACGGTATCGACAGCAGTTTGGCGATGAACGGTGTCAGGTCTGTCCTGTCTGCCATAATGGCTATCTGGGCGTTGTGTTCCTGCCCGTACAAGAGGGCACACTCTGTCTGCCGTATGACGCTGTTACCAGCGATATGATGGAGCAGTTTGTGCTGGATGAAGCGCATCTGCTGGACTGTGAGGAGTGCGGCCAACTCTTACAAGAACTGAACACCCAGTATGTTTCCCTCTCTACAGAACTAGAGACAATTCATGCAAAATTAAAGGGGGACACCTCGGGGAGGAAGGAAAAGAGTCATCTGGAGTCTGTTTCGGAAGAAGTAAATAAATATGTGTTTGAGGCAGGCCACTGTGTCTCTGTTCAGAGGCCAATCAACGACATAAGCAGAGAACAGGTACAGGCGATGGCAGAGGCGTATGAGACGCCAGTTTATCTTGGAACCTATGAGAGCGACCAACTGACTCCCTACACAGGCCAGCAGATCTGTAATTTCCAATACAACTTCTGCGTGCCTGTAGACAGCAAGGAGTTAAAATGCCGGCTCCGCTTCGGGATTCATAGCGCAATGGAATTCGAGGGTTTCTATCAGCTGCTGATATCCCTGGGCGGCCATATCTTATTTTGGCGGTAGAACAAATTGGGCGGTCCACCGAACATTCGGTGGGCCGCCTATCAGCGTACCGCAAAAGAGGTGTCCGTATAACTGAGAAGCACCGGAACATGGTTTGCGGCATTGTCGGTGACGGTTGGAAACCAACACCGGATAGTACGAAAGGGCGGTGCAGAGAACCGGTGAGCAAAGCTGCTTTAATACGAACCGCTGTCATGTTCGACGCGGAGGCATTTCTTTAGACTGAAAAAGGAGAGATACTGTGCAAAAATTAACGATCCTAAAAGAGGCACGAGGTGTTATGACTCGGTTCGAACCTTTGACAGAGGAATTCATTTCAGCACAGTCTGAGGATGGATTAACCTACTCAGAATTATCTGCTGTGCTTTCCTCCTATGGACTGGATATCAGGAAGGTGGTCCATGACCCAACAAGACAAATATTCAACACCTATTACGCAGACTACGATCAAGGCAAATATGCAGCTATTTTTCTGCAGCGTCAATACATCCAAGATACTGGGCAGGCAGAGTTGCGCGCCTTGACCAAGTATGGTGGGATCTGCCCTGAACTAGCAGTTGGAGAATGGAAGAGTTTTTATTTGAAATGCGTACCGATGGCCATGCTGATTTATGACTTTCAGCGGAGATACCGCAATATTCCTCGAGAGCAGGTGTTTTCCATCTGGCATGATATTTATAAGCGAATTGACTATGCGAATGATATGTGGCCGCCGGAGGTGTTGGAATATGTGTTTCAATACGCACCGCCCACTCCGCTGCCTCGGCCTGATGCAGACGGCCGTATCACAATCTACCGCGGCATGGGCACACAGTCTCTGCCGCCCGAGCGGGCGATCTCTTGGAGCAGCCACCCGGGAAATGCACTCTGGTTTGCCAATCGTTCTGGGCAGGGGACCCGCATTGCAGTAGCCCATGTCAAACCAGAACAGATTATCGCCTATTTTCCAGGGTATTCAATGGAAAATGAGGTAGTTGTTCTGCCGGGTACCATATCGGACTATGGGTATGAGGATATGATCCCTGCCGCAAAAGAGACTGTCCCTCAAATTCTGGCCCCAACACTGGCGGAGTTTCAGTATTATGGAAAGCAGGCACGGTTGCTGGGCTACCAAGAGGAGGCATTATTCCAAGTTCATGGCCTGAAGCATATCCTGCGGGTGCTGCTGCTCTCGCTTATTTACATTCACAATGCAGGGGATCCTTTGAGCGAGGCGGACCGGCAAATCCTGATTTATTTCAGCCTACTCCATGATATCGGACGGACAACGGATGACCGGGATGATAGACATGGGGAACAGTCCGTTGTTTTGACCAGCAAAAAGGGAATCCGCTTGCGTGGAATCCGGTTAAGCCGAAAAGAATACCGAATCGCGGAACTGGTGATCACCCACCACTGCCACGATGACATCACTGGTGTTGCGGCGATTATGTCTGAGCCTGGACTCTCACGTAAGGAGAAAGAGCGGGTGATTCACCTATACTACATCTGCAAGGATATGGATGGTTTGGATCGTGTTCGGTTCAATGGTTTGGACTATCGTATGCTGCGCACAGCGTATGCCAAGCGGCTACCGCTGGTCGCCGGCTGTCTGCTGGAAGAAGATATTCTGGCGGCGTTGGATATGGAGATACCAGAGTCGTAAATAGGAATAGCGCGGGGGTCCGAACAGGCCCCCCGCGCTATTTTTGCGTTCATTTGGTGCAAATACAAATGATTGCAAACCGGCCTCAATCGCATACCGTATGATAAAAGGCTTCGATCTCTTGGAGATCAGTGGTGCGGCGATGGATAGGCAGCGAGTTCCAAGTAATATCGTGGTATCGCTCCGGCTGGGTGTCCCTGAGACGGCTGTCGATGATGGACACGATCCCGGTGTCGCTGAAATTACGGATCAGTCTGCCGATTCCCTGCTTGAGTTTAATAATCATTTCTGGAACCCGGACATCCATCATGGCGTCCTTGGCAATGGAGGCCTTATACTCAATAATAGGATCGGGTACCGGGAATGGCAGGCGGAAGATGACAAGATTGGATAGACTCTTGCCCTCAATGCTGATTCCCTCCCAATAGGCCCCAGTCCCCAGAAGGACAGAATTAACATCATTTCGGAACGCCTGCAGAACACGTTCTTGGGAGGCGCCGTTTTGCTGAATGAGAATTTTGTATGGAAGATTTCTGCTTTGAAGCGCTGCATAGACTTCTTCCATATCCGTCTTGGCGGTAAACAGCACCAGAGCCTTCCCCTGAGATATATTAAGGACCTGAATAAGCCGCTCAACACCCTTCTCAATGAACGCCTCATGATCCCGCGTTGGGTGGGGCAGATCATCGCAGAAATAGATCATGGCATGCTCATCATAGGGGTAAGGAGAAGGATGGGGCTCAGACAAGATACCAGTTCGGCCCACAGGAAATCCGGTGTTGTGCAGGAAGTAGGCGTATTGATTTTCTAATGGCCCGCCTACTGCTGAAGTCAGTGTGGCAGAGGTCAGGATGACTCGGATTTTACTGCTGAAATAGAGTTTTTTCAGAATGTCTTTGGTGTTTTTGGGGCAGAAAGACAAATCCGTGGTCTGGCCTCGGCGTTCCAGCCACAATAACTGCCTGTCAAAATCTGACGCCAGTTCTTTGAATGACTGTGCAGCGGCGTCCAACTCGTCGGCGCCAGATGAACTGTCACCTCTGCGATAATCCCTGCTGCCAAAGACCTGGACGGAACTGGACAATTTTTGCAGTTGCCTGGAAACTGCTCGGATTAAGTCAACTGCACCATCCTCATCGCGGAAAAAGAAACGGTCGGCATATTTCATGTCACGGGCCGGCTGCGTAATCTGCATACGCATCTGCGAGTTCAAGTTGCTATAAAGGGCACGAACGGAACGGACCACATCATCCGCGTCCTCAAGGATAAATTCCCGCTCCTCGCCTCGAACTGATTTTACTGCGGAATTGATTGCGTGGATCAACTGGCGCTCCCCAAACCGCTCTGTGGTTGCGCTTCGCACCTTATCCTCCAGATTGTGGGCCTCGTCAACCACCACAAACTGAACCAGATCGCTTAGCAGGCCACCTTGGTCACGGCTCCGCTTGAATAGGTGCGCCGTCAACAAATCCTGATTGCACAGGATAATACCATTTGTAAATTTCAGTTCGTCACGGAGTCTGGCATATTGACACTGCGATGAGAACGGGCAACCAAGACAGGCACGGCGGCTGTATCGTACAATATTGATTTTCTCCCAGACATTGGCTGGGATCGGGGGAGAGAAAGCGCGACGGTCTTGGCAGCCCTCAACAATCTTCTGTTTCAGCCGAGCAAACTGCTGGCCTTCCGGGGAAGCAAAATAATCGTTGGCCCGCAGTTGACAGACATAGTGTGTTTGGCCTTTGGCCAAAAGCACATCGGGTGTGACATTGAGCATAGGACTAAGCCTCTTTATGTCATCCATCAACTGTTCCTGCAGTGCGATTGTAGATGTGGCAATGATAACTGGGAGGCCTGTTTTCTTATTATATAGAAGCAAAGGAACCAGGTACGCGAATGACTTCCCAATCCCTACACCAGCTTCAACTGCGAAGTGGTAATTTCCGCGGACGGCGTCCAAAATTGCAAACGCCATATCCTGCTGGCCTTCCCGGGCTTCCAGTCCATATTTATCTGGAGCCTCATCCCAGAAAAAAGCTGACACGAATTCACTGATTTCGTAGATAATAGAGTCCCATTTCTGCTTTTGATTCTCATTTGTACGGAAGATAGAAAGATAACTCACAGGCAGGTTTCCTCTCTGCGCCCAATTGACATGAAACTATTATAGCACAATTTGAAAAGAATGAAAGTGGCGATTCTCTTTAGGCGTTGCAGACAGAGACGGGCATCCTTGGCAAAATTCGCCATCCAATGATGCAAATATGCTTGCTGCATGGCGACATAAAAAGAGCGGGGGCCGACTGGCACCCCGCTTAGCAATTTAGGCCGATGCAATGTAAATGCAGAATTCCGGTCACAATACCCGTATCACAAATTTTATTGGGACCCGTCGTGAGTGTTTTTGGGCTTGTTGAATCGCGTACATCTACAGTGACCGTATGGGTCACTGGTCCTAAGCCAGTAACTATCGACTTGGACAATGCGGCCGCAATTCCGACACAAGCACTTCCACCGGACATCGTGGCTTCGAATGTGCGGATTTGTCACACGCCCGATGACAAGGAGATACCCAAATTCCTGACCAGTCAGGTCATACTTGACTGGAGACTGAGAGCAACCGCAGGACTTTGTTTTCCCATTGCGAAGGCTGGAAGATAAAACAGAAACCGTATTACCACACTTACATTGGCAAATCCATTTTATGCGGCTGCCGGGTGCCGTTTCATCCCTGCGTAGCACTTTCAGGCGTCCAAAAGTTTGACCTGTCAGATCAATCAGGGAGGGGGAGAGCTGGTGTTTGAGACAGCCACATGACCTTGTGCCGTTAGGCCGCATGAGGCGGGTGGATGATACAGTTGTCAAATTACCACACGCACATTGGCACAGCCACATTGGGCGTCCGGCCTTCTGATCTTCTACTCTTTTGATAACTGTCAATTTCCCGAATGTTTGGCCGGTAAGATCCTTGAATTTTCCCATGGTTCTACCTCTTCGTTCGTAGAATGGAATGTGGATATAGATGAGAGGCGCAGACTTGATTCGGTATCTATGCCACAGAGATCTGGCGGGTCATAGAGATTCTGCATGATTATCACCCTGGTTATAACTGCCGTAATAGACAGTGTCTTCCTCTGTGGAGCAATAGACGCCGATGCACAATTCCTGCCCCAGTTCTTTTTCAGGATTGTGTTCAACGAAGCAGACTCGCTCGTTTTCACCATCTGCTTGCACGAGGTCAATGTTGATGCAGGGGTATTCGTCCTCAGAGCATATTTTGACCTGGAGTACAGTGCCATTTGGCATGATAAGAGTGTCTGCGGGGGTCTTGGTTGTTTCCGCTACCGGCTCAAACGCAACCGGGATAAAACTGGCGGCAGAACAAAGGAAAAATTGGTTTTCCAACTGTACTACGTCGCCCACGGACAGACTGCGGCTGGTCATCGGATTTGGGCGGTCATCTCGGTTATAGAGACAATAGAACTGCTCTAAGATATAGGATGTGCGCAATTGAGGCTCCTTGGGTAGCATACCGCGGATCTCAATCTCTCCGCTGAACACAGGCATATAATACTGTGACGGGACAGGACCAGAGAAGGGCTGCTCACAGTCATACATCTTTATAAGTAGCCCGTGCTCGTGCAGAGAAGCAAACGGTGCCTGGAAAAGCGCGATTTGAACATGCTCCACTGATTCAGAAATGTCACCAGCCTGGCCCGCGCTATATGGAAATTCAGGCGTAGAACAACCAGTTTCCTGCCGCTCAGCCAAGCAACTGCGACAGATATCGCCACCGATAAAATCACTGGATGCCTGATAATGACCAGATCCCTCAGGATGCTCCCAGGTTAGCATAGCACCACAGATTTTGCAAAATACAATGTTTGGGCCTTTTGTGATGTTTTCCATTATAAATCAAACCTCCAATTTTGATTGTGCGCATGTATTTTCGTCAGTTATCGCTGTTTTTGCAAGCATATTCGTTTTTTCGCGCACGGGCCGTATCCCAATAAGGCAGATATTTCACACCGTTCAGCGTCAAATAGAAGCAGTTGCTGGTAAGACCATCGTCGATCTCTACAATTTCCCCTATTTTGACCATGACCCCCAAAAGTTCAGATGCACCTTTTCGCTTCGCCATGGAAAAGAATGCTGAAGGAGTCAAGTTTACTGTCCCAGATAACCGCACGGCGTACTGGTACCCGTCGGGAGGCGATTTGCGTTTGAGTAGGGTATGCAAGTACCATGTGTTTGCGTCCTTGAAATCATAAACACGAAATTCACATGGCTTTTTTAGTTTTGGACACCAATTTGGCGGGTAGATTTTGGGATCTTTTTTCTTAAACATACGGTATTTCTTTCCGGCTGTGCAATACTGCTGACCAAACTGCAGCACGATATACCCTTCCTGACGGGGTTCGCCCTTGAGATAAGTCAACCGATGCGGGCACCTTGAACAGCGGAATCTCTGAATCCCTTTTACACCCATATTAGACACCGCCTTTATTGTCTTTCTGCTTTTCAGAAGGACCGGAGGTGCCATGATTGCATTCCGGCGTTGGAAAAGGAACTCCTACAGCGAGTTTTTTCGTGTCATAGAGGTAGATGGGCTGGATCACCCAGTCCCAATTACCCGCAGAACCAGCATTGAGCCAGGCAGAGGATCGGGAGGCTTCAAACTCGTTGCTGCTGATTTGACCGTTGCCGTTATCAAAGGCGGCCAGCACATCGTCATACTCCAAGCGGCCATGGGTACATAAGTCCTGCAACATGGACTCAATGGCCTGCCGCTGGGTTGGATAAAGAGACGGCTGTAAGAATTCCCGGTCACTGACACATTGCAGCTGATAAAAGATCAGGCAGCTCTCGCCGGGGACCCAACCATTCGGCTGACGCATATAGTGTTCCAGTCTGACATGGGGATCTTTGCCGTTCAGGCATGTACCAAAGATGGAGAAACCGAGGCGGTTGGGCAGGAAGGCTTTGTTATTGCTGCTGACCGCGTAGGTGCGGTCGAGTTGTGTATAACTGGGATTTTCGAACGGACCAAAGTCAGAGAACGTGATCAGCCCATCCAGATGATATCGTGGATGATTTGCCTCATGTGCGGAAAAAATCTGCGCCAAGTCGAGATATTTCATGGTACCAGTCCTTTCGTTTTTAGATGATCCGAGGCTTTTATAATGAACGGGCCTTGCGGCCCGGAGCAAAGGGAATGCTTCCGAGCCGGAAGCAAATCTATATAAAAAAGTGAGCAGGGATAGGGATATCCCGCTCACTTTGTTGCCGGTGTTGGCAAAAAACAAAAATGCCATCGCCCCCAGGGTGATGGCATGGATGAAACACGGTGTACTTTGCCATATGGCACAGATACTGATATTTATAATATAACGCATTCAAGCACAAAAAGCAATCCTCGCTCGATATGGAGAGGTAATCGGATAAGGCTTGCATTTCATCTTGTGGTCAGGTATAATAATGCCATAAAGTATCCGTTGACTGTATCTACAGTCATCAGTAGTCGTGTTTCAAAGCGCCTAAAGGCAGACTTGCCTTTGGGCGCTTTTTTATATATGGGCCTTCGGGCCACAAGGAGGGGGGCCGAGGTGCGTCCCTCTTTTCATTTCTTGAGAGGGGGGTGAATGATTTGGAAACTGAGCCGAACGCAGTGAAAGGCAAAAAGCAGTCAGATAAAACTATCTTTGTCGTGGTCGAAGACGGGCGTATCCAAGAAGTATACGCCTGTGCATCCTTGGCCGGTGTCGAGGTTGAGATTCTGGACAAGGATGATGCCAAGGTATCTGAAGATGCCGCATGGCGCTCCACGCTCCAGCGCATCGCTGAGGTAGCGGAGCAATACACACAAATCTATTGATGAGGGATCAGGGAAAGCCTGCACAGAACAGGAGTTCCTACAGATGTTGGCTGATGCCGGTATCGAAGCCCGAACAGTCGGGGACCATACAGAGCACAATCATTGCGGGAGTATCCGAGTAGCGGATGCTCCCGCAGTCTATTAGTAAGGAGAATGGCTATGGATATCAGAGCATTGTTGGAGCAGGGCAGTTCGCTGGAAGAATTGGAGCAGTCTCTATTGGATTTGGACTCGGAATTTGACTTCAAATGCCGCCATTGCGGCAAGTGTTGTAAAAACCAAGATACCGTTTTGTTTACTGCCCGGGATATCTACAATATCGCAAAGAAACTTGGTAAGACCACAGAGCATGTCATCCAGGAGTGCGGAGAGGTATCGATTGGATATTCGTCCCGGATTCCGCTGGTCCATATGGTGCCAATTGGCCTGCAACGTCGTTGTCCATTGCTACGGGATGATGGACGCTGCAGTGTCCATGACTGCAAGCCTACAGCCTGCGCACTGTTTCCTGTAGGGCGTGTCGCATCCATTGAAGGTGTTCTGGACAAAAACATGGAGGTCACAAAAGATTGCGTCAAGGTTCGCTATGTGCTCAATGACTTTAATTGTGGGTCAGCAAAAAGGCATAACACAATCCGCAGTTGGTTGGCTAGGTTTCAGATACCGGAAGAGGATGATTTTTTCCTTGAATGGACAGTAGTAACCGCAAATCTAAGTGTGATGGTGAATAAAATGGAAAATCTCCATTTTCCATCGAGAACGCTTGAGATGGTGTGGAACATCATCTTTAGCCTTCTTTATGTTAACTATGATACGGGAAAAGAGTTTATGCCCCAGTTTGAATCGGCGGCGGAACAGCTCAACGCACTGTGCAGAAAATTTTGGAGTTTGGAAGCAGAAGAAACTGAGGACAGTTCCATCGACAAACCGAAAATGCCGGATTTATTATAAAATGGAAACGAGTGATCTGATATGGAGAATGACAGCAAAACCATGTCCGCAGATAATTGGGGTCAAATCATTCGAAAAGATGCAAGAGGTTGCTTTGTGGAGATCAAAAATGACTGTTTCCATCTGGAAAAAGTCCATCTGCAATTTGTATCCTATGATACGTCACTGCCGAAAGGTAGCCGATACACCAGTAATATCAATATCTACATTGATGTGCCAGAATTTCTCGCATTGACTCAGGAGGCTGCCTCCGGCACCCTGCATATGCGGATGCAGCAATATAAGCAGGAAAAAAAGCAGGAGCCGCTATATGAACATCTGGGCGGCACCTCGGCAAAACAGCTGGCCAAGTACGGCAAACCTCGGTCAGACGGGAAGAGCCTGTCCCGGGTCGTAAAACTGACGATCTCAAGCAAGTCCGACTACTTTCTCACTGCGGATAGCGGACCAGGGGAGGAGAACAAAACCGGACTGATTGTCCCCAAGTTTGGGGCAAACCCTGAACAGCATGTTTCTGTGATCCTCAGTTGGCGCCAGCTCAACGAACTACTGCTGACCACGGCGGAGCACTACCGCGCCTGGCTCTCTGCCAAATACACTGCGGAGTGGGGGGCAATCCATGGGCCACGGATCAATGAGCGAGAGAAAAAGTCGTCTGGACGGTCAAAAGCACAGGCACCGCCGCAGCCAGCACAAGACTCTGCATCGAGGAAACCACCGGAGCAGCCGGTGCCGCCGGCACAGCCACCTCAGTCGGTACAGCCAGCACGGCAAGTAGGATTTGCGAGTGTATTTGGCAGTATTTATGGCAGTGGAACTGGCAAGTCTGGCGCGGGTGACAGGCGGATGTTTTGATGTTATAATCATAATATCTACTCCTATGTTAAGCGACGGACAGCGATTACGCTGGAAATCAAATTGGAAGAAGGAGTCGGTATTATGAAATTCTGTCCCTATTGCGGCGCTTCCCTTGTAGGAGGCGCCGCCTCTTTTTGCGCCGAGTGCGGTAAACAAATCCCAGTACATGGGGCAAAAAGCACATCCATGCCTCCGCTTCGGAAACATCGCTCTATAGGAGCAGAAAAGCGGCAGGGCTCCCACCCCGCATCGAAGCACCCACCGAAACGGAAAAAGAACCCTATGGATATCAACTACGATGGGTACTATAACGATGTCAAGCCCATTGACGCTGGACAGCAAAGAGACCGTTTGGATCCGGAGTTGATTAAGAAGGTCATCTTATTGGTGGCAGGGGCGCTTGGAGTCATCCTGCTGGCCATTGCATTTATGGCACTGTTGTAAAAAGGACCCCACTCTTGTGTAATAGGGCAAATGCAAATAAAGATGGGGTGAATAACATGATGTACTTATCCAAGGGATTAGCCGTTCAGAAATCAACCGAAGAATTTCGAGTGTCCCACTGCGGAAAAGTTTTTGCTTTGGGGCCGGAGATGGCGAGACTATGGACAAATGCCCAGCAGGCACCCAAGGAGGTGCCTGCCGGGAAAGAGAACTACATCCGGAGATTGGAGCAGTCCGGCTTGGCCGGCACCACGAAGGAGCGGGGGGATCTGGCACATTACCGGCTCCTGTCCGGCTGTATTATCTGTCCGGAACTCGATTCGGATACCAAACCAGTACAGACGGGTTATGACGGTCGCATTTGGACTTGGATTGAACAGGCAGGACTGCGGCTGACCGCCAGCGAATTGATCCGGCTGGAGGAGCAGGGCACAAAGCCGGTGCCTGCGCTGCTGGGAGAACAGGGCCGCCAGGAACTCACTGAGCAAATCTATTCTTCTAAAGAGTTGATCTGGGATGGAACGCTTGAATCAGAGATGGAACGGTCCCCGGCACGGGACGCCCTTGTGATGTCGTTGCTCCGTCTCCTGCGCATGGGCAGGCTTTTTTTAGTGTAGAGGAGGAAATGGGCGTGAAACAGGATGCTTGTAATATCCCACTTGCACTTCAGCACCAGATGCTGATACAGGCGGCGCTTTCTGTGCTGGCACTTGTGTTGGCTGCCCTGGCGATGCTTTTCTTTTCCATAACAGTCTCCGTACCGTTCCTGTTGTGTGCGGTTTTACTGGCATTCAGTGCCTTCCGACTTTATAACATCGGGCGACGCGGGCAGTATCTTGTGCTCGAAGGCACGGTGTTGAAGTTAGAGCGTACGCCGTTGCGTCTGCGGCCTAAGGCGATGTTGATGGAAGTCGAGGGGAAAGCTCTGCTGGTCGTACTTCGCAACCGGCATATCTCAGTGCGAGAGGGAGATGCACTAACTCTTTATATTGCAGATACCGCGCCGCTTTATGAGTGGCGTGGTATCCATCGGCTGCATTCCTATCTGGCCGTTGTGCCAGCGATACGGGGAAAGGTGACGTAACAGGTATGATCTATCATATCTTCAACTACCGCATCCAGGGGAAGTGGTACCGGGATAGCGCCACCTATTCAGAAGCACAGTTTGAGCGGATCATGGAGGCATTGGACTGGAAACTGCCGGTCCATATGCAGATATACCACTATGGGAGTCCTGACCGAAAATACTACGATCTGACGAATGCGATAGTAGTCAAGCGGCCGGTTCTTTCTCTTGATCCAATGGCTTTAGCGGTTTCTCCACAGGAAAAACGTACTTCTGTATATGATAAGCAGCGGGAAATCAGTTGGCCGGTGGTTCACAGGCTGGGGCGTTTTCTGATTTGCCAGCCTGACGATGATTGGCCAAGGTTTTGCTATGCCGATGGAGATCGGTTCAGTCTGATTACCCCGATGGATATTACTCCGGTGTCTATCAAGGAAGCGATGGAATTTGTTCGCCAGAACCATCGCCACTGTTCCGCCCCGCAAGGGCATAAATTTTCCATCGGCCTAGTTGCCGGCGACGGAGCGAGAATTGGCGTTGCCATTGCCAGTATTCCAAAGGCAAGAGCGCTAAACGATGGACGTACATTAGAGTTGAATCGAATATGTTGTGACCCTGTGTACCGCCACGCCGCCAGCAAACTCTGCGCAGCTACCATTCGTGTAGGGAAGGAGATGGGATACCATCGGTTTGTGACCTATACGCTGCCGCAGGAATCAGGAAGCAGTTTGCGGGCAGTCGGGTTCCTGCGGGATGGGCTCACATCGGCCCGGCCATTGGGGTGGAATTGCCGTAACCGCCCGCGGCGAACTCCTGAAAAGTATCCCACAGGCGTGAAGATTCGATGGATTCTGGAAACAGGATAGAGGAACATGCGCGGGAGAATATTGACCTTTACTATTTGCCGTGATATAATCAAGTCAATAGTAACCGTGTTTTCGTTGAGAAATCAAAGTTCCCGTGTTGCACAGTGCCAGATAGCGCGATTGCGCTGTTTGGCACTTTTTTGTTTTCTACCCGTAAAACACGGGTTTGAAATAAAATCGTTTGAATGCAGGGCATGACCTGCGGAAAGGAGAAAAAACACCATGATGAAGATCTTTATTTCAGATGCCGTTGTGTCCAAAGGATATGACGGCGCACCGGCGATCCGCTTCTTCAATAGCGAGAACGGCGGCGAGTTTGCTGTTTTCCAAGTCGGAAACCGCAAATATGATAGCCGTGAGGAGAACAATCACCGGTGGGTCAACCTGAAGATCAAGGCTTTTGGTGAGATCTGTGAACGCATCAAAAAGATGAAACTCAAAGAAGGATCGGTCGTCACAATATTTGGTGACTATGACGAGGAGCGCTGGACAGACAAGGAAAGCAAGGAAAAACGCTCCAGTCCGGTTATCAATTTGGATGACATCCAGTATTCCTACAGTGGAAGCGGCCAGAAAAAAGGGCAGAACGGCGGAGCGCAGGATGGAACCGGACAAGGCACGCAGCAGGACTACCCAACTGGGCAGTCCCAGTCGTCATCCTATCCTGCAACTGGACAGTCTCAACCGCCGGCGGCCCCTCCTGCTTCGTCTGGTGCCATGCCTCAAGGCTTTACGGGCTACGAGAGTTTCAGTGGCGGGAACAATCCCTATTTCCCAGGCTGAGTATGCAACTGGCAGAGCCAATAAAATATAACTATAAGCGTCAAAGAGCGCACATGAAGTCGGAACCATCCACTCCATGTGCGCTCTTTTTTGCATTTTAGGAGGGGTGGGGCTGAATAACCGGTTATTTCGGAAGAAAAGCGCAAAGAGCAAAGCCAAGAAACTGGAGATGGTTCTGCGCCGGCTGACCCGCGGTACAATGACTGTGGAGCAGACACGGCAGCTGCAGTCCGTTCTGGGATACAGACGGCAGTATCAGATGCAGGTATGCTCCTCTAAACAGACTTTCAGGAGTGCGGTAGCTCCATCTCAAGACGTTGAGGAGAAAAAGATGGTTCTTACACTCTTGGATGGCAAAGAGACCACTGAAAATGCGCTGCTGGCAACACTCGTCTGTCGGCAAGTCCTAGGGAAGATAGAGAGCACGGTATATTTCTATCTGCCAAAACAGAAGGAGGTAATGCGGGATGACCCGCGAGCAAAAGAAGCAAAAGAGAAATGAGGTGCTGACGATCATGGGGCTGATGGCGCTGCTGGTATTTACCACCCGGCTGTGGCCGATTCTGCTGTTGATGATGATCGGCGTATTTGCCTATGCGCTATGGCTGCTGTTCCATCTGGAAAAGCAACCCGAACCGCCATCGCCGCTGCTTTTGGGGCTGCCTGCACCAGTTTCGGAGGAAACGGTACTGGCCGACGCATTTTCGCTACTGCAGAGGCGGATCACTGAGCAGATCGTTGCCCGGTACCCTGACGCCAAATGGATTTGGGCGGCAGCAGATGCCCGGGAGCGTTTTGAAAAGGGCGGAGAACTGATTATCCTGCTCAACCGCGCCGGAGGCTATCGAATGGCAATGGTTCTGGTAAACCACTTGCAGTTTTGCGGCCTTGACTATACGGCAGCGGAGCAAACGCCACCGCCTGTACCTGAGGCAGAACTGGAATCAGAGGAGGATGATGCGCCGAAGCCACGGCAGGAAACTGTAGATTATGGACTCTTAGCATTTGAATGGGTGGACGCAAATCTGCAAAATCTGAATGCACAGTGCAATGAGGTAATTGCGCAAGGCAAAGACACCTTCCGCATTTTTGCCAGCCAACTGCCCCACGGTGATAGTTGGCCGCTCATCTGCAAGGAATTGCTGCGCAACGGATTTGCCTCAGCTGAGCCTCTGGCGGATGGCATTCAGGTACAAATCAAAATAAAATAAGGAGCGTGATCTCAATGAGTTCAAAACTGTTTTCCTTTTCCAGACCCTTACCCGAGCCATTTGATAAGGTCAAGCGGAAGGTCAAGGTATCCTCCAAGTATGGAGATGGGACGGAGTCCACGCTCTGCTGCACCGTGGCTAAGGCGGTCTTGGCCTATTTCAAGTGTAAGTATGGCGTAGAACCCGGCGCCGTTGGGCTCTGTGGTTCCAAAGGCGTGGCGGAATATAAGTCTGATTCCGGCCCTGATGACTACCATTTGGCCGTCTACGAGCCTGCTTCTGGCTCCGTCCTTGCCAGTCTCTATAACAAGGATACGGAGATGATCGAAACCTACGCTATTCGGAATAATGGCCGGGATGGCGCGGCGGTTCTCATGGCGATGCTCCCGGCCCTGATGGTGGATGACGAGTTCAAAGAGCACCTGGCGGAACTCGAAAAACAGTATCAACTGGGATTCCCTGATATCAATCAGTCGACGAATGATCTGGCCATTCTCTGTGATAACGCCTACCGGCGGGTCAGCGATAGCAGTTGCGGTGCGCATCTGCCGGTCAATATCGACGGGTCGGGGAACCTGATGCGGGTTTCCACTACTCATATTGATGCGGGGAACTTCCGGCCGGACAGCGTGCTGGCTGGTATGTTCACAATTCTAGCCACTTCCAGTGCTCCCGTAAAATTGGAGATTAAGGAGGCCACGCCGCACAGCGATTTCATTGGCAAATATGTCTTGAATCCGGCACGCATTCTTACGCCTCATGAACAGGCGCTTGTACCTGTTTTGGAGCCTTGGTATGTGTTGCCGGAGGAGGTCATTACGATCTGTAAACACGCGAAAGCATCTACTGGGCGGTCGTTGCCCATGCGAAACTTCCTGCTGCGCGGCCCTGCTGGTACAGGAAAGACAGAGGGGGCCCGGGCAATTGCGGCCGGGCTGAATCTGCCGTATATGAAGTACACCTGCTCTGCCGGCACGGAGATATTTGACCTTGTCGGACAGGTATTTCCTGACACAGATGGACCTTCTACTGGTGATGCTGACTTGGACCAACAGCGGGAACAGCTCAAAGAGATGGGCGGAATTACCTATGAGAATGTGAAAAAACTCATGGGGTTGCCCGATTTGGATGACATGGACTATGACCCCGCCGGCACATACCAGAAACTCTCCGGCATGGAAAAGCCCGATGCAACGTCACAGGACTGTATGAGCCTTGTTATGGAGATGGTCACCAATAAACTGCAACAACTGTGCAAAGTGCAGCCGGAGTCATCCGACGGCAGGCAGACCTTTACCTACATCGAAACGGACTTCATCCGTGCGCTCAAGCATGGATATTTAGTAGAACTGCAGGAGCCCACCACGATTATTCAGCCTGGTGTGTTGGTTGGCCTCAACTCTCTTTTGGAGCAAAAAGGGTCCATTACCCTGCCAACCGGCGAGGTGATCCATCGTCATCCGGACGCAGTGGTTGTGGTGACTACCAATGTCAGTTACGAGGGCTGCCGCGGCGTAAACCAATCGGTTCTTGACCGCATGAATCTCACTCAGGATATCGAATTGCCGGAGCCGGAAATCATGGCGCAGCGCGCCATGGGCATTACCGGCTGTGAAGATGATGTCCTGGTCGGACGCATGGTACAGGTGGTATGCGATATGGCCGACTATTGCCGGAAAAATGGGATCTCAGACGGCAATTGTGGTATGCGCAGTCTCATCGACTGGATCATGAGTACAGAGATTACAGGGGACCCCTATACCTCGGCGCTCTATACCATCGTGAGCAAGGCCACATCGGATGAAGAAGACCGGTCCGCACTGCTTACCACTGTGTTGGAGCCGATTTTCGCACCCAAACAAAAGAAAGCAGTTTGATCGAAAGAAAAAAGGAAAGGAGGACCGCTACTCTTGGCAAGAGTGAGTCATAAGAAAATCAAGCAGTTGATTGCACAGAAACAGTCGAAAATCACTGACCGCCAGTTTTTTACCTCGCGTATCCTAGCCAATCACTTCGCGGATATTGCCGCCGCACAGACACGGCGGTACGGCTATCGGCGCAGGGTAAAGTGCAGCATCATCTGGAAGCCCAAGAATCCGAGTCTGGCCTGTACGGATAATACCCTGATCCAGATCAATGCCGGCAATCCTCAGGTGACACGGCAGAAGGGGAGGCAGGCGCGGTACGAACAAGTCTGCGGACTATTCGCCCATGAACTTGGGCATGTACTCTATACGGACTTTCTTGCATCGCAGTCCTATCACAGTTTTCAAGAGATCGGCAGGTGGTTCCCGGAGAATCCGCCCCTGCGAAATGCTGCAGAGCGAGATGCGGAAGCGGATTTGTTAGCCTACCAGAAAGCAGATCCAAAGAATGTCGGCCTGTTGGGGAGAATATCCCATGACATCCTGAACATCCTGGAGGATGGCTATATCGAAAATCGGATGCTGATGGACTACCCCGGCATCTTGGGCAGCAGTCTGCGGGCGTGGCGCAAAAACAAACTCGAAAATTTTCCTACCATTGAGGATATGATCGACCGCGAGGAGGATGGCGGGCATATCTGGATGACCATCCGAAACGCCATGTTATCCTATATGCTCTGGGGTGAACTCAAGTATGGTGGGACGCCACTTTCTGATGAGCGTATACAGGTGGTGTTCTCTCTTCTGAGCGAGTTGGATACGGCTTTGGCCAGCCGGGACTACAAGGACAGATGCCGCACTGCCAATCTGATCCTGATCCGGTGCTGGTCCTATATCAAGGACTTCATGGAGTTCTGTAAGGACCAGGCAGAAGACACCGCGCCTGGCGGCAGTGGTTCCGGAGATTCTGATAACCTGCTGAGCAAACTCCTCTCTTCTCTCATGGGGGGCAGTGAGGAGGGATCCGGCGACACGGCCCCGGTGGATGCTGGCAGCACATCGTCCAGTCCTGGCGGAACAGCGACTGGTCAGCAGCGCGCTGCAACTGCAGCGTTAGCCGCCAGTTCCAACGACAGTGAGGAAAACGAAGGCGAGGATGCCCAAACTGGCTCTGGCGCTGGCGAAGAACCTGAGTCCGAGGAGGAAACAGAGACTTCGGCCGGCGGCGCAGCAGGGGAAACAGACGACAGTGATCAGAGCGCGGGCGACGAGACGGCAGTACAGTTGGGCGGCGGTCCAACACCCTCACACCAGAAGGTATCAGACCAGGAAGGCGGTCGCATCCCTCTACAGGAAACCAGCGAGGTGTCCGCTCCAGAGGGCGGTACCTCAGAGCGGGATGACGACTATGAGGGTTCAGGCTATACGGGAGCAGCTGCTGATATTGAGAGGCTGCTCAACCGTATCGCCGAGGACAGCGTTACCACTGACTTAGAGCGCCAGCGTACTGAGGAACTGACGGAACTCGCTCAGAGCATCTCCTATGGGGATATCCACGATGGCGTCAATAAGACGGTACACCGCATTGCTTCTGTCAGCGATGACATGAAAGAGAAGTACCAGTCCATTGCCGGTGAATTGCTGCACATTTCCAGGCAATTACAAAAGTCCGTCTTGCAGCAGATGCAGGACAGCCGGCGTGGGGGAAAACAGACAAGTTTGCTGATGGGGCGGCGTTTGGACTCTCACGCACTGTTCCGGACAGATTCACGTGTGTTCTATAAAAATGCACTCCCCAACGAAATGCCTGCGCTGTGCGTAGGACTGCTGTTGGACGAGTCTGGTAGCATGTCCTGGAATGATCGGGCCACCTATCCCAGATCAACAGCAATCATTCTGTACGATTTCTGTCAGGCACTGGGCATTCCCATCACCGTGTATGGACATTCCACCTCCGACCGCGTTGATTTATACTCCTATGCGGAGTTTGAGGCCATTGATCGGGATGACCGGTACCGGATGATGGATATTTCGGCTCGGGGCAGCAACCGCGACGGAGCAGCGCTTCGCTATGTGGCGGAAAAACTGGTGCGTCGGCCAGAGGATATCAAGTTGCTGATGTTGGTGTCTGATGGACAACCCGCAGATTATAATTACTATGGGACCGCAGCAGAGGAAGATCTGCGCGGGATCAAGCATGAGTACCAGCGCAAAGGGATTATCTTCGTTGCGGCGGCCATTGGGGCAGACAAGGAGAACATCGAGCGCATCTACGGCGATGCTTATTTGGACATCACCGACCTCACAAAACTGCCGATCAAATTGGCCGGCATCATTAAGCGGTTTATCCGCTTTTAACTACAGTAAGGAGTGGACTGCATAACGTAGCGCTCCTTAACCTTACTTTATGCAGGAGGTGCAGTAAAATGATGGCTGAAAAGGAAATGCGCAATCAATTCAGGTCTGCCATCACGGCCGCCGCAGTCTGTTGCCGCATGCCGGTGAGCGATGAAACAAGCAGCATCACACAATACTTGAAGTCGCTGCTGGACACGGCACTCGACGGTGCCGGGCTCTATGCGGAGGTGATGCCGCTCCCATACCAGCCGTGTAGCAAACTACCAGTTGTGATTGCGTTGGACGGAAAAAATCCGCGGCTGCTTTGGTATTACAAAGGGATGTCTACACCGGCGCTGGCAGATGAACTGTATTGGCTGTTCTGCGATCTTCCGCTGGTCACTGGGCAAATTTCTGCGTAATTTACACGGCTGAAACGGCAAATAGCAAGGAACAATCAAATCTGTTTACAACAGTTGCAGGGCAAGGCCTTTCCAGGCCTTGCCCTGCCCATTTAAGGAAGGAGCGTCAACATGGATGCCATTACTAGAAATAACATCTTTATAGAGAATATGGAACTGATCAACCGGACAATGCACCGTCATCGGCTGTTGCTGTTTGCACTGCATCTGGACCGCGACGATGTCTATCAGGAACTGGCTATTGCCGCACTGCGGGCCATCGAATCTTTCGACCCCAGTCGGTCCAACTCTATCAAAGTCCATATCTGGGCAAAACTGCAGTACGCTATTTTGGACATTAAGGAGAGGCACAAGCCGCATGGCTTAGCTGCGTTTGACCGTTTTGGCACCAGTGTCTGGTCGCTGGAACTGGCAGAGGAATATGGATTCTCTTTAGTAGAGGCATCTTTCGAGGAGCAGCAGGATAGTGAACTGCACCTGCGGCAGGCGCTGTCCCGGCTAGAGCCTCAAGAGCGGCAAGCCATCGTTCTCTATCTGGACGGCAAAAGACCGGTGAGAAGGGCTGAGAAATGCAGTTTTCAGACGGCGCTGGACAAACTGCGGGACTACTATCTTGCTGTGCAGTATGTACCACAAGCCAATCAGTGATGAGGGTATAGAAAGATGAGTTATTACACAACAGGTTCGGGCTCTATCATGTTGCGGATTCCTTCCGATACCGCACGGCGACAGTTATACGATGATTTGCTGGGCAGATATGACCGGCTCTGCAGCGAGGAAATGAGCCAATGTGGTGAGCAGATGGCAAAAAGTGTCCAAGGAGAATATCAAAGGCGAAAATGCCAAATGAAACGCTACGATGATCCGCTTTGGTGGCTGACAACCGTGTTGAACGATGTCGGCTTTGTCGAACTTGAGCGTGGCATGGAGACGGACGATTTCTTCATCGAAATGACCTATAGCGGTAACTATGACGAGCGTACGGTTATGGATGTGTTGGACATGCTTGTGCCCTATACGCAAGAAGGCTGCATTTCCTATATCGGTGAAGACAATACTTACTGGCGACACCAATTTGTTGATGGAGTGTGGGTTAAACTGCGTGGGCAGATTTGTTATGAGACACCCGAACAATGCCGCTGCCAGACCTTCCCGCAAACACACGCTAACCTAGAGCGGTTGATTTCTGAAATCAGGCGTCATGCGATCTATGATAACAGGCCTTATGAGAAGAAAGCTCGTGTGTTGTTGGAAGCGTATGATCAAATGGATCCTGACGGTGTATTGCTGGCTCTGACAGGCCGCAGGCTTTATGAGCATGAGGCTGCCGCAGGTCTCTGGAAGGAGGACAAACAGGAGGATAAACCGTGAGGAGGTGTGTCAATGATCCCGCCTGGGCTGTGGAAACAGCCCAGGCGACCGGTATGTGCGAGGCCTGTCCCGGCTGCACAGCCCAGGCGCAAAAAGAGGAGAAAGACCGGTGGAATCTTGGCTTTTTCTGTATGGGAAATGGGATCACTGTCTGCAACCGGGTGGGGGTAGGCAGTGAGTGGCCTATGGTGGCGCATATCCGGTATAACCGTGAGGTAAACCTCTACTGTTGGGTCCCGGATACTGAGTTAGAGAGAATTCGGCACATGGCCGCCACAACGGAGCATATCGACAACGGCGAGTTGTATAGCCCGGAGACTACGCCGCCGCCTATTGAACCGCAGGAGGTAGTTGTCATCAAAAATTATTAAATTAAGGAGGTTGCTCAAATGAAGAGCGAAACAAATCCTAAGACTGTGATGCTGAAGGATTACATCATTGATATGGATAGCGTATCAGCGAAAGTCACCATTGACTATGAGGTTGTGCTCGAAAACAACACTGATTTCATCGTCAAGCGGCGAACACTGAAGACCGACCGTGAACTGGTGGTTTTGGTCAGCAAAGGCATCTTCTACATCAAAGATTGCAAAACCGATCATGTTGACCCGCTCACAGAGACCAACCTGTCTTCCTTCCTGCGGGACCTGAAGGAGAGGTGTATCACACTCCATCAGGTGCATTGGCTCCACACGGTATTCCGTGAGTCTGTAGACTTCATTATGAATGTGATCACCGATGAGAAACTGATGGATATGTGTCGCCACAATGTGCTGGTGAGTACACATTACCCGCACTGGTATGTGCCGTTTTGGGAGCAGAACAGCAAGCTTTTCATGCGCCTATATAACATGTTCCCCAATATGTCTGACCGGAAAAAATATCAGCCAAGCATTCCGGTCATTTTCTGGATCGAGCGGCATCACGGCGCGAACGAGGCGATGTACTTCGCTGAGAAATTGGTTCAGTCCGGCATTACAGAACTGAATTTTTCCAGTCACTACACCAACTACTATGATAACAACGCGATATCATCCAAGGAGATAGTATCATTTAAGGCTATCATGGAATCTCCTTACAACATTAACCTGCGCCGGTTTATCGACTATATCCTATTTGATCTATATGCCCAGGGCTACTCCTCAGTGGAACGCACGTTTTTCAAAGAGTATATGGATTATCTGCAGATGCAGCAGGGCTTTTACGGGAAAGTCAAGGAGAAATACCCGGCGCATTTCAAAACAGAGCACGATATTATGGCCCTGAAAGTCAATCAGGCGAAACTGATCGCTACATGCGAAAACTTTTCTGAACAAAGCGAGGCGATCAAGGATCTGGCCTACACTGGGAGCAAATACAGTATTGTGATTCCCACTAAACCTGAGGAACTGGCAGAAGAAGGTATCAATCTAAGTCACTGTGTCGGACAGTATATCGACCGTGTGGCCAATGGTGAGTGCCATATCCTGTTCCTGCGGTACCGCGATATTCCGGAAGAGTCGCTAGTCACTCTGCAATTAAGCGGCAAGCAAATTTGCCAGGCTCAAGGTATGAACCGGCGTTCGCTCACCACTCAGGAATACCGTTTTCTCAAACAGTGGGGGCGGGAAAAGGAAATTGAGATTGCTGTATGAGCAGCAAATAAACTTTGAATACGAAAGCGAGAAATGGTTATGAAAGCAATCAGCATCGGCTCTAGGTATGAGATTTACGATGACACACTCAAGGCCTATGACGGCCTCCCGGCCCAGACCTATACGGTCTGTTTTAGCCAAATGACGGGCTTTTTCCTGAAGGTGCGTCCGGACCTTGTGGTCAAGGAACCGGTCTATGGCGTTCACCCGGAAAAAGCGGAGAAAGTGCTCCGGTCCTTCAAGGTATTCCAACGGAACCTGGGCGTGATCCTGAGCGGCGATAAGGGCATCGGCAAATCACTCTTCGCACGCCTCCTGTCTGCCAAAGCTGTGGAGGCGGGATACCCAGTTATCATTGTCGATCAGGCTTTCCCGGGCATTGCGTCTTACATTGAGTCCATTGAACAGGAGGTTGTATTCCTGTTTGACGAGTTTGACAAAACCTTTGGTAGCAATCATGATTCCGATCCACAATCCACATTTCTGAGCCTGTTTGACGGCACATCGCAGGGGAAAAAACTCTTTATTATCACCTGCAACAGCCTGCATGGGCTCAATGACTATATGGTGAACCGGCCGGGCCGCTTCCATTATCACTTCCGCTTCGGCTATCCTACGGGGGAAGAGATCCGGCAGTATCTTACGGATAAACTAGACGGTCAATACCAGAACGAGATTGAGAAGGTAATTCGTTTCTCCAACAAAGTTTCCCTGAACTATGACTGCCTGCGATCCATTGCATTTGAACTTCGCTCCGGTGAATCGTTTGAAGCCGCCATTCAGGACTTGAATATCATCAACACCCATGACGAGCAGTATAATCTCACGCTTTACCTCAAGGATGGAGGCATTGTGTCTGCAGAAAATCAGCGCCTTGACCTGTTCAGCAGGGATACTAAGTGTGTCTATATGCGAGATATGAAAGGGCGCTATGCGGTTGAAGTTGAATTTGATATTTCGGAGAGTATTTACGACCCCAGCCGTAATTCCACTGTATTGCCGGGAGAAGCCATCATCGTACATGATGATCCCGAAGATAACGCCGAAAAACAGGATTATGTCCCGGATTACATGACAATTACCCGTGCGGTGGGGCGCAATATTCACTATCTGACGGCTTGATATAGCCGCATGGAGAGAGGAGCAGGGGATTCCCTGCTCCCTTTCCCTATTCAAAATGAATAGTCTGCAATAAAAAGTCGACAGGAGGCACAAGAAAGTGAAGCAGGAAAAACCGATGTGCTGGTGCTGCGTGTGGCGGGATATTACTGGACCCGACAACGATCCGACGCTGGGGTGCGGACATACTTCCGCACAAATCCGACGCAGATTTGAAGGCTCATCAACAGCCGAGTACTGCAAGGAGTATCTGGAGGATGACCCTGAATTGAAACTCAAGATTGACCGCATTACCAGAGAGACACTGATGAAGAACATCCACCAGTTGGTTGTGACCGATGGACACTATGCCGCGGCGGAGGCCATTGTGGACTACTTCAACCCGGAACGGTACGATACTCCGCAGGAGATCAGCTGCGATGATTTTTATTTCATTGCCCAGGTGAACTGGGGCGGAAATGAGGGGATCTATCTCGACTGCTATGCTGTTGGGCGTATCCGCCCGGATGGGCCGCAGAAGGGCTGGCATCTTGGCACCTACAAGACGCTGGAGACTTCTTTAACAGCTATGCAGACCTTGGGTGCCCTGGGCGGTGCGCTGACCTACTATGCGCGGGAATACATCTGGAAGAATAATACGCTGTTTCTCAGTGAGCAGGAACTGCGCGCCAGGAAACTCAAAGAAACACAAAGAGCCATTCAGAAGGAGGACCAAAAATGAGTTATAGTACATGGCATAACTACGGATACGGGATTCGTGTGGACGATATCAAGGAGCAGAGCGTAGAGCGGCTGCAGGCGCTGCTGAAACTGGCGCCGGAACTGGATCAGAAGATTCATGCCTGGTTATCGGAGTTAGATATTGCAGAACCAGACTGGGATGACTATATGGATTTTGACCAGGTCTACTATCTGGGTCTTGCCACGATTTTACAGCAGGTCATTGAGGAGGCGGAAGGCCTACGTCTGACTGCCTGTGATGATTCCAGTGGTGCGACTTATCTCATCTATCAGCCCTGCTACCCCTGGGAAATCACAGATAGAGAACGAGATCTGACCGAGGAAAGCCTGGTCCAGATGTTCAGCCGTTATGTCAACGTTTTGTCCGATGAACCGATTGAGGTCGGTTCGCAAGATGTGAAAAACGGCGGTTGATATAGGCCGCTGTAACAGGGAATCAAGGAGAATGGAGCGATATTATGCGCAATAAAAAGAATGACGCAAATGGGTTTTATCTCTGTATTTCGGATCTGGTGGTCGACGGTGTGCTGATGTGTACTGCCGGGAAAAGATACAGAATCCAGGATGCCGAGTCTGGTCCTGGGGAAGCACCGGCAGAAGTGGCAGGATACTGCGACATCTTTGGATGTGAAAATAGCGGAGTGTGTATGGCAACATGGCTGGATGTCGGAGAACACTTCCGGACAGATGATGAACGGTAAGACCGGAACTCGCGGTGGTCGAGATATTCTCGCGCAGGAAGAACTGTTTGTCTCTGATGAGATAGAGTATCCGGCCCCTAAAGGTTTAGCCAAGACTGTACAACAGGAAAAAGCAAGCAGCTGCTGCGATGCAGACACAGAGCGGGTATCTGCGCTGCGTCTCTACTGTAAAAAAGGAGGAAATCATGACATTCAAAGAACGGTTCCAGGCTAGAGAGTGTTCCTTCAACATGATCGAAGATTGGATTGAACTCTGGCATACGTGGGACATCAAGATGGCGCTTCCAGCCTTCTTAGGCCTATCAGAGGAAGAATACGGCGTTCTGCTGGTCGAAGGCTATGATGCGTTGGCCCGTCGGCTGAATACAGATGCGGAAACCCACTATATGGCAGTCCATTTGGAATGGGAAGACCTGGAGAATCAATTAAATGAACTGATTCGGTCACTGTTGTCCGCCGCATATACGGTTCATATGAAACGAAGCGATTTTTATTACTGGGATATAGTCCTTCACAAAGACGGTGAGATCAGCGAGAAAGACAGCGAATATATCTGTGAACGCCTTGATTTGAGGGACATTAGCACAGACCATTTTCTGTATAGTGACAGCATTGACCAGAACCAGGCCTGCGGCCTGCTGGAAAAGTTGTTTGGCCGTGAGATCGTGTCCAGCCATGCGGATGACGAGGGAGTTTGGTTTTTCCATAAGCCGCTCTACGCCTCAAGCCGGAGCTGGGTTGCCCAGCACGTCGGCCGCTTTGAACAGCGGTTAAACATGGAGATTGGGAACAGGCACTATCCGGCAACAACTGCGGAAACCGCTGCACACCAGTTATATGGATTTGTGACGGCACTGAAAGAACTGGGTATGGTAAGAGAGCATGAATATCCCATAACGCTCGACCATTTTACCAAGCGTCCCAATAGCCAACCGGATCAGGCAAATATTTAAATGAATCGGGCGCAAGGGGGCTTTCTTTGCGCCCAATCCGTCTAAGAACAAGATAAGGAGAGATCAGTTGTGAAATGTAGATTTTGTGATGGGCAGGTATTTGTGGGCCATCAGGTCTGCCATCTGGATATTCTAGTGGATGATTCCGGTGTATTTCTTGATAATATGCCCGGAGGTGCCGAGGCATCCATCTATGAAAGCAACACACCTTTTGGACCATTTCGGTGCTGCGGCTGCGGCGCTGTCTACGATGAACTGAAAGATGGACAAAAGGAAACGTCCGGTCCCATCGAAGGATGGAAATGGCCTGGAGATAGCCCGGAAGACGCAGATATAAAGGGGCTCATCGCTCTGACGCTAATCCGGGAACGGCCCTGTGAAAACGAGATCTGGGCCGATAACCTGTTTGTCCTCATTGAAAAAGAGGCATTCCAGGAAAGCAACTCCCAATTTGTCTCCACTGAAACATTTGTGATGCAGACCCTGCGCAGTCGGGTCCAAACCTGGCTGGCGACCCCGGATGGATGGCGGAGCAACTGCTGTGCATCCAGAGATTATAACTGGGGGGATCTGATCAATGACCTGCCTTCTGAGCATATCCAGGTATTTTTCACTCGGGATGAAGCCAAAGACTATGACATTTTGGACTCCGTCAGTGTGCGTGTAGCCCAGGATGAATTGCTGGCTCCTGATGATGTGCCGGCGTCTCTTGTGCTGGTATATAGAGACGGCCACACCGATATTTTGGGGGTTGTTGTAGATTTTCAGGACGGGAGCATCTCCTCCAACAACTTTTTCAAGGAAACGGAAGTTGTGGAGGGCTATATCCAAATGGCAGATGGTAGCAGGTTAAACTGCGATCCAGAAAACGATTTTCAGTCTATTGCGGAAGTGTGAGGATACAGTACGGCTATGATCCGAGGCTATTTGACCTCTCTCGGATCCCAACCTGGGATGGGTTTGTTCAGGCGTGGAAAATATCATTATTAAAGCCCAGCACAACTGCGTGTCCGACCGCAGGACCTACGGCGGCCGTTTTATCCCCATCGTCCATGAATATGTTCTGCTGCTGCGGAAAGAAACGCCGCTAGTCATCCCATTTTTGATGACCTACCGTGTGAATAGCGATATTCGGGATATGCCCGGCGCCACATGGCGGGATATCATTGCCGACATACTGGAAGATTGCAATGGCCGCGCACCGCTGGAAGAGATTTACCGGCGTGTGGAAGGACATAAGCGGGCGCAGAGCCAGCAGTGGTGGAAGGAAAAGGTGCGGCAGACCCTGCAGATCAATCCCCGAACCTTCGAAAAGGCAGATCGTGGCATATGGTGTTTAGTTAAACAACGCATGAACCGGCAGAAATACAACAACGAAGAGTGGAGGTTTTATATCAATGGAGTATTTTGAATTGCGAAATAAACTCTTTTTCCCTGTGAGGCGGAAACTGATCAACGACTATCAAATGGGGACGCTAGACTTCAAAAGATGCGAACAGTTAGTGAACGATCTCATTCTAAAAATTGGACAGTATATGGACACTGGGGTGCCGCAAGACGAGAGTATGGCGATTGTATTTGCGGAATTTCAAGACACGATTCAGGAGCTGCGGCCACTGACAAAGGGATATGAAATCACTTGTGATACAAACGAGCAATTTCACATACCCCACGCACTCTATGTCTGTGTGTTTAGAGATTTGGTAGGGACAGAATTTGCAGATGAAAGTTATGCTACAAAATTTGCTGAACGTGACGGGGTCAAACTCATATTCGGGATGCCACAAGTGCCGGATGGGCTTTACTTGGATACCGAGCAGAACCGTGAGATCATCCAGAAATACTTAGCACACAAGACGCCTACAACAGGGCGGTCAGACTCTATTGATGAAGCGGCAGGGAGAAGGTGCACAATAAAAAGCAAGGAAGAACTCCTCATTGAGGAAGCAAATGCGCTGGATTCTCTCTTCATGAGCATGAAAATCGAAGATATCAGTATTGAAATAAGGGATAATCAGCTTGTTGCCTTTGATTCTGACGGGAACAAGTGGGTGGAAAATGAAATCTTCGACTTTGCGCTGAACGAGTGCCTTACTTTTGGCGCTGATGGGCATCTAATTGACGGCTATTGTGTCAATGAAGAACTCTTGGATCAAATCCTACACTATGCGGCTCAAAGAGATGTCAAAATCGAGAGGATACCCTTGTAATTGTGGCAGATATGAAGATGAGAAAATGAAACTAAGTCACAGAAGGCCGATATCATTAGGAGGCTTCGGATGAAAAGAGAACTGTCGATTAAAGACGAACTGCGTGCAATCCAGTCCGGAGAACTTACATGCAGCCCGGAGAAACTGGCTGCATGTGCCGCGTACTGCCGGAAACGGCTTGATATGCTGCGCAGGTCACTGGAAAGTCAGTCGGTTCCAGCGGCTTACATTGAGCAGGTGCAAGCCAATATCCATAGTTTTTCTGATTTTCTTGGTTGGGCGGAGGCGCAAAAGCCGGACACGGGTATTTCAGCCTATAGTGCTGAGCCGAAGAAGTCTTAACAGGGTAGTGTATGCGCAGGCGTGGTTATAAGCGTGTTGACGAAAAGGTCTGAGAATGATATAATTCAACTATACAGTATCAGAGCCATGCCGAAGGCGTGCATAGTTTACAGTGTTCCAAAGTGCCATTTGCAGAAATGCAGATGGCACTTTTTTTGTTTTTTGGCCATTTCATTATCGGCATAGACAGCGTTCCCAAAAGGGAACGCTGTTTTTGCATATCAGGAAGTTCCGGCTACAAAAAGAAAGGAGAACAAAACCATGGTAAAATCTTGTTGTGACAGCTATCACACCCAGTTCAGCGCATTCCCGGACATGCTCAGTTACCACGAGAAGATCCGAACTGACAGCCGCTGGGAGCGCACCGAGGTCAAAAATCTGGAGGTAGCGGCGCTGGATAAGGCATCACCTCTGTTCAGCGACACGGCCAGTTTCGACGCATCAGTATCCCGAGAAGCAATCGAAGATACGGCTGAAAACCTTAAATTGGCCATCAAGGTAAAGGACAGATTCTTCCCGCTGCGCGATACGGCATACAAGAGTCTGCTGGACCGGGCAAGGGTGGGCGGTTCTGCACTGCCCAAACTCCCCCGTGAGAAACTGGCGGAGGTGATCAACTCCTGCCTGGCGCTCCACAGGGACAGTGCCTTGTTGCTCGTCCGTGATGAGAAGGTTTCAGCTGCCCATTCCGGAGATACCCGTGACTACTCCGTGTTGGAGATCGATCAGCTACTGGACGGCTTACAGAGCAAGATGGACGAGCGGTTCCCGGGCAATCAGTTTTCGGGCGGCTATGTGGATCATTCCATCACCAGCGCCTCGTGGACTCTGCCTGACCAGAAGACGCAACTGTTGGATACCTACACAAAATTGCTGGCGGCGGAGGGGAAGACCGCTATGGCCGCCAAATTGACGCCCGGTATCCGCTTCTCTACTTCGGACACCGGAGTGGCCTCGGCAAAGGTTTCGGCGCTGCTGGTGGGGCTGCAGTACCCCATCCATATCGGCGGCATGATCTCCGTAGAACACCGGCGGCAGTCCAAGGTCCCTGATTTCGTAGAGAGCCTTGATATGCTGTTTGCCCAGTTTGGAGACTCCGTTTCCAGACTGAGCGCCCTGCTGTCCATCCACTTGGATCACCCGGTCAACGCAATGACGGCCATCTGCAAACGCCTGGCGCTGCCCAAAAAGGCGGCGATGGAGGCTATCGATATGTTTGAGATGGCAATCGGCAAAGAAAGCGCCACCGCCCATGATGTATTTATGGCTATGCAGGAGATCCCCTTTATCCTCAAGATCCAGGGAACATCGGAAAACAAATTGTTGGCTCTGCAGGAGAATATGGCCCGGGCACTCACGCTTAAATGGCGTGACTACGATTATGCCCGGGAGGTGAAGTGGTAATGGCTGCGCCGAATATTCTCTGCGACTGTACAGGGATGTCCAATGAGCACTGGCTCAAATGCCGGGAGCATGGGCCGAAAGGCGATATTGAGTATACCGTTGGCGGCAGCGATGTTGCCGTTATCTTCGGTTTGTCGCCGTGGACGACACCCCTGGAACTTTGGATGATCAAAAAGGGGCGCATGAAGCCGAAGCCGCCCCCGAACCCCGACCAACTGGCTATGGGACATATGTTGGAGCCGATTGCAGCGTACTTTTACGCCAGGAGGACGGGTAATGTCGTCACGGATGACAACTATCTCTATCAGCATGCTTATCTGAAATACGCTCTCGCCAATATTGACCGGCGCTACATGCGGAAGAATGACGGCGAAGGCGGTGTTTTGGAGTGCAAATCCCTGACATATCACAAGGCAGAAGACTGGGCTGACGGAGCTATCCCAATCTACTATGAAATTCAGCTTCGCTACTATCTTGCGGTATTGGATGAAAAGCACGGGGCTTTCGCGGCGCTTTGGGGCAACAACCCGGAGCACGACTTGGCCATGCCCCACATCGAGCGGGAACAGGGCAAAGAGGATATCATTTTTGAGAAGTTGGACCGGTGGATCTGGAGTTTGCGTCATGATCAGCCTCCGACTATGGAGGATGTGAAGCCGAAGCTGGCTATGGAGGCCCTGGCGCGAATTTACGGTACCAGTCAAAAAGGACTGCCCACAATTGAATTTCCGCAAAAATTTGAATCACGTCTGCGGAAAATCGCGAGTCTTCAAGCGGAAAATGTGGAGTTAAAAAGTGCAATCAAGAAAAATGAGGAGGCTATAAAAGCACACAGCGTGCGAGTTGCAGAACTGATGAAGAATCATGAGCATGGGATCCTTACCACAACCACGGATAAGCTGTTAGTGGATTTTGTGACCGAGGTAACCAAGCGCGTGAGCTCGGACTATCTCAAAAAAGAACATCCGGACATCTATCAAGAGGCGCTGAAAGCATCAAAGAGCCGCAAGGTCAAGGTGACCATCCAGCCTGTATGACGATGGGCGGCGCAGGGTGTGCTTATGTGTAGAGCAGCCCTGCGCTTATACAAAAAACGGGAAAGGCCGTCTTTACGGAGCAAAATATGTCTTTGGGATCGGGGTATTCTGTGAGAGGATTTCAAGATACTCCGATTCCGCTATAAGGAGGAATCAATTCATGAAATGCAGTTTCAGCCGCCTGCTCTACCCGAAGACAGTGGAGGAGGCGCGGGACGGCAGTTATATGATCGCACTGTTCAGGCCCCATGAAAAGGTACTGGACGCACAAGGAAACAGACTTTCCAGCATCAAGGTGGTGGGGCACTACCTGCCTACCGTTTCTAGTGTAAAGGTCGATATGGCTGGACATTGGAAGAAAGATGCCAGATATGGACTTCAGTTTGAGATGGAGTCTTATGAGGAACTGGTTGAATCCAGTAAGGCCGGGATTGTGTCCTACCTCTCGTCGGGGATGATACCTGGCATCGGGAAAAAATTGGCCGAAAGAATCTACGATACTTTCGGGGAGCAGTCCCTGGAGGTATTAGACCGTGATCCTACACGGATCGAGGAGGTATCCGGCATCAGTCAAAAGAAAAGAGACCAGTTCTGTGACGCCTATATGGAAACCCGCAGCGCCCGCAAATTGATCAATATGCTTGCCCCCTTTGATATCAGCGCGATGCAGGCCATCCATCTGAGGAGGCAACTGGGTCTCGATGCGCAGACATTACTGGCTCAGTTTCCATACATGGTATTTGAGCGTGATCTGATTGATTTTGAAACAGCAGACAGGCTGGCGCAGGCCAACGGGATCCCGATGGATGCGCCGGAGCGGCTGGATGCTGGTCTGCTCTATACGCTGAAACTGGCGGAATCCAGCGGGCACCTGTCCATGCATAAGGAACGCTTTGTGCAGAGGGCGGTCAATCTGCTCCGAACGCCGACGGTGACTTGGAAGGCTGTTGCCCAACGGGCATTTGAAATGCTCAAAGACAATCGGCTTGCAATTTATCGTGACCACATCTATCGCCCTATCATAGCACAGGCTGAGAACGATGTGGCTGTACAGGTCTGCGAGATGCTGCGCCGGGACAAATTGCCCTATATGGGCGACCTGGATGACGAGATTGATGCCCAGCAGAAAGAGATGGGGTTCACCTTCGCTCAGGAGCAGAGGAACGCCATCAAGACTTCGCTGACATCGCCGATTTGCATCATTTCCGGAGGTCCGGGTACGGGGAAGACCTCCATCCAGCGGGCAATTCTCAATATCTATCACGCGGCATTTCCCAATGCCGCTGTTGTCTGCTGTGCACCGACCGGGCGTGCGGCGCGGCGTATGGAACAGAGCACTGGCTTTGCAGCATCTACGGTACATAAGGCGCTGAACCTACAGGCGGGTGAAATCCACGAACTGAGAGAGCCTGAAACCCTGAAGGCAGATCTGGTCCTTGTCGACGAAGTCAGCATGATGGATATGATAACCACATGGCACCTATTTGCCGCACTGCCACCCGGCTGCCGCTTGATTCTGGTGGGAGATGCAGATCAACTTCCCTCCGTCGGGCCGGGTGCCGTACTCCACGAACTGCTGGGCTGCGGGAAGCTACCTTCGGTCATCCTGGACAAGGTGTTTCGCCAGAGTGAGGGTAGCATCGTAGCGGAGAATGCACAGCGTATCCGGCACGGCAATGAGCGATTGGACTTAGGGGACGATTTTCAGTTCTGGGCCTCGGCAGATGTGTCACAGTCAGCACAATGGCTGGAGCGTCTCTACATGAATGAGATCGCTCGGCACGGCGTGGACAATGTGGCGCTTTTGACCCCGTTCCGTAAAAAGTCCGAAACTGGCGTTCAGAGTATGAACGCGGCCCTGCACGATATTGCCAACCCACCCTCACCGGAAAAGGCGGAACTGGAAATCGGGCAGAGGACCTTTCGCGTGGGTGACAAAGTGATGCAGATGAAAAACCGGGATTTTGCCAGTAATGGTGATATCGGATATATCCGAACCATCGTCCGGGATGCAGACGGTTTTTTGGTAGAAGTGGATTTTGGGGATGACCGTATTGTGGCCTATGAGGATTTGGAGTCTCTCCGCCAACTGGAACTGGCTTATGCCACCACCATCCACAAATCTCAGGGCGCAGAATATTCCTCCGTGCTTATCAGTGTCCAGAACATACACGGGAGAATGCTGAATCGTGCGTTGTTCTACACGGCGGAAACCCGCGCCAAGATCCGCGTTATCGTTGTGGGAGACTGGGAGGCTGTTGTGCGTGCAATCAATACGACGGATACTGACCGCAGAAATACGGCACTGGCTGAACGGATCAACGAATTGATAAAAGAATAGAGGGAGGACCAGACAGATGGCCACAGTCCTGGAAAATTACTATGCGCTCCGAGGCGAACTGGAGCAGCGCATGGCACAGGCGCCCATTAACGCAGTCGACCTGTGGTACTACGGCGAAATTGTGTACCGGGTCGGCGTGTTGGAGACCTGTCAGATGTACCTGCGCAGTGCGCCTGTTTCGATGAATACCCCCGAACTGCTGGGGCATTACCAGATGATGGACGCCTATGTGCAGAGTCTTGCGTTGGAACGTCGCTATGGGCCGGACCGCGGTCCGGATACACAGAAAGAGCGGGAAGCCGCTCAGAGTAACCTGGGACGTGTGATCCAAGACTACCGTAAGCGATTTTCAGCGTTTTCGCCTACGGCTGCCATGGCATACAAGAAAGAAATTAACCGGGTTATTACAACACTGCTGCCGGCATGGCTGCAGTTTCGGAACACATTCGTACCGATTAAAAAGGCTAAGGAGGGTAATGCATCATGAAAGACGAGAAACAGGCAGCACTGGCAGCCATTCAGCAGATCAATGCGGTGGATGGTTTTGATCCCTCGCCGTTGGCAGTGGAATACGCCGACCTCAATACCCATGAAAAGCGCCTTCGCCTGCCGGTTATGGGACAACTCGCGTGGTTCTGGCTCAAGCATCCGGAAGGCCGTGTCGCTGTCACGGTGACTCCAGCCAAGGAGTGCTTCATAGCCACAGCACGGATTTATGCCAATTATACCAATCCATCAGATCAGTATTTGGCGGAGGCCACAGCGTCACGAGGTTATTTGCCGGACAAGCCGACGGTTTCCCCACGGGAATGGGCACAGACAGCAGCAATCGGCCGGGCGTTGCAGTACGCTGGCTTTGGACTCCAGTTCGCTGCGGCCGGCGACGCCTTTGATATGCCAGCAGTGGATGAACTGAGCGGCATCGTCTGGAGCGGGGAAGAATCTCCGCAGGATTTGCCAGAGCCTGGAGGGGCCTCCGCGAATATGCATATGACAATGCCGATGCCCACACCAGCCGCCCAGCCGCCGGTAGATCCATTGGAGAAAGCAATGAGTACACCCTGTCCTATCAGCAAATACAGCGGCAAGACGCTTGGGGATGTACTGAGGGAGGATCCAAAAGCCCTTGTGTGGGTAGCGAATAAATTTCAGGGCGATCCTGAGATCTCTGCGGCCGCAAAACTCATTTGCGAACAGTCCATGGAGGAGAGCGCCTGAATAAACATGGGGGACGGTCGCCACCAGACCGTCCCCCGGAGAGGAGCTTTCCATGGAACTTCGCTATCAAATGACGGATATTCTGCCGCTGCTCCCAATCCCACAGCCTCCAAATGGAAAGAGCGCCTACAATATCCCGTGCCCATTATGCGACCGTGCAGGTTCAAGGGAGAAGCATCTGAACATCAATCTCAAGCGGAATGTGTATCGGTGTCCCAAGTGCGGACAATTCCAGGGTGGTGTCTTCGATCTCTATGCCTACTACATGGGCATCCCGCGGGAGAAGGTCTTGGAGGACCTTACAGCGAGACTGCAGAGAGACATCAGCTATCCCGCAGGGAAAGCGGCTACCAGAAAGAAACTGCAGCCTCCGCCGATGAAGCCCCAGGCAAGCCTTGCGCCGCTGGAGGAACGGGACCGGGTCTATCGTGCTTTGCTCAACCGGCTCACCCTGGCGCCGGACCACCGTGAAAATCTCCTCAGCCGCGGTTTGACCGACGAAGCCATTGAACGGCTGGGCTATAAGTCTACGCCTGTTGTGGGGTTCCATGCACTGGCCCAGTCCTTGCTGGACGAGGGATATACGCTGTTTGGCGTCCCTGGATTTTATCGGGACAAGGATGGGCGATGGACAATGGCTGTGTGGCGTAGGGGGATTCTGATTCCGGGAACCTACTTTGGGAAGATACAAGGTTTTCAAATTCGCCTTGATCATAAAATGAAAAAGGGCGGTAAGTTCCTGACCTTTTCCAGTAGGGACGAGCTGGACGGAGCCATGGGTGAGAACTGGTGCCATATGGTCGGGCCGGTTCGAGAGAGGATTCTTCTGATTGAAGGATATATGAAAGCGGACATCGTCAACCACTTTACAGGCCAAACGATGTTGGCTATTCCAGGGGTGACCTCGTTGCAACATTTGGAGTCAGCCCTCAGGGATCTGATTCCCATGGGAGTCCGTCATATCATGACCTGCTTCGATATGGACTATCTGAAAAACTGGCATGTGGAAAGTGCCTATCAGAACCTTGTTGAACTGTTGGCCAAGCAGAATGTCACATTTGGAACCTATTTGTGGGTTCCGGATTACAACGGATTGGATGATTACATCTGGGAGTTTTGCATGAATAAGGGCAATCCTCCAAAGTAACAGAAGTGGACAGCGGGACATGCGCAGCATGTCCCGTTGTTTTTACGCATTTTGTTGTAAAAACGCATTTTCATTTGTGTAATAACATATCAGAAAGACTAAGGAGTGATTTCTCATGCTATTTCCAGTTGATCATGGCAACTCGTCTATCAAAACCGTCAATTTCGTGTTTTCCTCCGGACTGGCCGATTATCCGATCCGTCCACCCGTTGATACGGACATTCTGGAATATGGCGGCAAGTATTGGACGCTGTCCGGCAAACGCATCTCTTATATGCGGGACAAGACGAAAGATGACCGATATTTTATCCTGACCCTTTTTGCCATTGCGAAGGAACTGCAGAAGAGCGATACTATGAGCCCAATGGTGGAAACGGATCTGGCCGTAGGATTGCCCCCGGAGCATTATGCGCTGCGGCAGCGGTTTGCAGAGTATTTTAAGCGCGGCACAGTGAACTTTGTCTTTAACGGAACACCGGTCTGCCTCGTGATCCGGCATGTGCTGGTCTATCCTCAGGCTTATGCAGCGGTCGTACCGCAGGCAGCCCGCCTGAAGGAGATCCCGCGCACTTTCATTATTGATATTGGAGGCTTTACCACAGACGTTATGTTGCTTCGCAATTCTGTACCTGACATGCAGTTCTGCCGCAGTTTGGAGATGGGAGTGATTCATATGTCCAACGATATTATCGGCAGGGTGAATGCTATGTATGATATGAAGATTGAGGATGACCACATCGTGGATATCATCCAAGGGCGGTCCACGACCCTATCCGCTGAGGTGCAGGAGGTTGTATTTGCCACGGTACGCAGTTATGCCAATGGAATTCTGGATAAACTGCGTGAACTGCAGGTAGACCTACGAGCCAATCCGGCCATTTTTATCGGAGGCGGGTCCATTCTATTCCAAAACTTCATTGAGGAGTCCTCCCAAGTGGCTCAGGCGGATTTTGTGCTGGATTCTAAAGCCAATGCCATTGGCTATGGAATGCTGGCTACGGCGCAGTTGCGGCGGATGACACAGCAGAATCACGGAGGGGAGTTCTTTGCGGAGGGATGATAAGTTCCGATTTTCTCTCGGATGGAGCCGGGATACTGCGGAAAAGATTGCAGTCGGAGATTTACTGGAAAGATTGAAGAA
Organism: Clostridium phoceensis; assembly: GCF_001244495.1. NCBI lineage: Bacteria > Bacillati > Bacillota > Clostridia > Eubacteriales > Clostridiaceae > Clostridium > Clostridium phoceensis. The sequence continues at coordinate 2,236,267 of NZ_LN866274.1, forward strand.
CCGCAAAAGTGATCTGGTCATCCAAGCTGTCTGGGAGTACATTGGGAATCACCCCGAGGTAATGGCGGAAGATGCAAAAATCGTGATTTCAGTTCATTCAACGCCCACAGATGAACAGACATTCGCAAAAATCCAAAGTATGATAGACGCCTCGTTGGAAAAACTGAAAACTACCTTAAAACTCCAACTTGAACAGGGCCAGCCGGAAGATGCCAGCGGGCCAAGCGAGAAAGATCTGGATGATATGCTCAAAAATCTGGATATATTCAATCTGTGAGAACAGTCCCCACCCCATACCTTGAATGGGGTGGGGACTGTTTTGAGGCCGGTACCATTGGGGCGGCATGGGTAAGATAAAAAGGGGAAAAAGACACGCCCCCTCAGGAATGCACCGTTCCTGAGGGGGCGTGTCTTTTTGTTTATAGGGGAAGTTGTGAACTTCGGATGCTGTCCCCTCTCGGCAAAGCAGGCAAAACAACTAGCCAAGACGGTATATGTACAGTTGAGACAGTCTAAATGCCTAGAACCCGTTCCAGATTTGGTGACCGCAGTATTCAAAGGTTTGTGCGTCATCACAATCAGCGGGAGTGAGGTCGATGATCCGCTTGCGGGAGCGGGAGAGGAAGACCCGGTTTTTGATTTTGCTCATTGGCTGCCATTTGGCCAGCATATTGTCAAAATTGACTACTGAGGCATAGTCCGCCGGGAAGTTGTTTTTTATGTGATGAAAGAAATAGTTGCGGTGGAAAGGGCAGATCAGGCAGGCGCTGGCCTTGCTGTCCAGGCCCCACTCATCCAGATTATAGGCGTAGCAGTCCTTTCGTTCCCAACCCATCTCGATAAGCGGAAATCGGTTTTGAAACATAGCGTGTCGGCTGGGAAAGGAACGATGAGCCTCTTCACTGGAAAAGCCGATGTGGAGTTCATGGGTGCCGATATCCTCTGGGCGAAGCCGCTGATAGGGCCGGTAGCCCAGAAGTTCATATCGGACAAACTTTTGGATCATCAAAACCTTGTAGTCCACGGTGCAGGAGCGGCGGGCGATCCGCCCTGCTTTTCCCTGCTCATCTAATGTCCAGAACGGCATGGCTGAAACCCTCTGCCGCCCGAACCGCTGCATATAGTCCTGGTACAGATTACTCTGGAGAATGTAAAAAGGAATGTTGCAATCAACGCAGGTGCGTTCAATGAAACGCACTTGATCCGCTACCCAGGCAGGCTCACAGCCAAGATCACAATAGATGATGGCATCATAGCGGGGGACCTGCGGGTGTACGACCTTATTTCTGGTCTGGTCGCAGGAGATCAGGGCCAGGGCGGTACTCTGCATCCCCGCACCACAGCTTAGAATGTTCAAACGGAATACCTCCTTCTAAAAGGAAATGCGGGGAACCGCCCGTTTAGGTGGTTCCCCGCTGAGTGTTATTGGAGCAGAAGCCTATTGATTTGGGGCAGGCGCACCACATCAAAATTGATCATGACGCCCCATGTGATATCCTCCCCCTGTGTTTTAGACAGATGGTAGGAGTAACAGATATAACCGCCATCCCCATACCCGGAATTGGATACAACGCCATGTGGAATAACACCGGCATAGTGGTCTGTATGTAAGGTCTGGTTGCAACAGCTGTTGTACCACGCTTCCAGTGCATCTTCGCTGGGTATCTGGCCTGCATCAGCACCGGCACGGTAGAACGGCTTGTCGAACACACCGGCTTGGCCGCTGTCTACGCCAACCTTGAAGAGTTCCTCCCGTGCAATTAACTGGTTTTTGGGTGGGCAATGCTGATGGAACGCGGCCAGATAGGCTACTGCCGCATCGTGCTTCCCTTCATGGAAAAAGCCAATCTCTGCCTCCCAAATCCCCGGCTGGGCATTGGGAACGATGCCCATGCACCAGGTACCGGGCGCGTAACAGGGATCGGAAATAATCAATTCAGGCTGTGTCACCTCGAAAGTGCCGAGTTTGAATTTTTGCAATGTCCGCATTATTTAGACCTCGCTCTCGCTAATTTTATCGTTGCCTCTTTAGGTTCAACTGGTACTGCTGTCAGTGGCGTGAGTGGCCGGAATATCCACGGTATGTCCAACATACGGCGGCTTGCTCTGGATTGCAGCCAGCAACTTGGAAAGTAGTTCGGGCAGTTTCGTACTGTTGCGGCTGCCTTTATGGTAGCGGTAACTCCATTGACCACTCTGTGGGGAATATCGAATACTGTGTAGCGTATTGATAATCCATCCCTGTGTTTTTAGAGGGACTGAAATCCCATGCTCCCGAAAAAGCTGCATGATCAGAGACTTGCCGTTGATATCTTGATTTACAACTTCTTTTCCGGCTAAAATGTTTTGCTCCGCCTCTCGGATGGCGGAGGTATAGCGGTCTTGTAACTCTTGTTCACGCTGACGCGCCTGGGCTTCCAGTTCTGCCTCTCGCAGTTTGGCTTGCTGTTGGCGCTCTGCCCAAATGGGAGCGTTGTGTGCCTCAGCCTCTTCGCGCCGCCCCAAGAGGTTGGCAAAGCCAAGATCGGCCCAGCGATCTGGAGCCGCCATACTCTGGTTGAAGACCCGTTCAATCTCAGCCCGGATACCGTGTTCCAGCGTGGACAGCCACTTCAGGACTTCCGCCAGCCGGCTCCGCTGGTCGATGCCCACCATAAAGCCGTCGCAGGGGATAAAGATCGTCGGCCATGAATCACGCTTATTTTCCAAGGTGTAAAGCTCGATGCCGTTTTCATTGTAAAAACGGTAGTAGTAGTGCCTTTTACCCATCAAGTCCTTGGAAAAAACACGGTTTTCATCCCTCTCCTTTGGCGGGAATATATCCTTTTTCTTCTCGTTCGGGCGGGTGTAGCGGGGAGAGAGGCCGGTACGGCCCAAACTGTTTGTAATCTGTTTTTCGATTGATTCCAGACCGCCGTGCCGTTCCATAAAGCCTGATAGGTCCTGTGACTGCTGCAAATTACAAAGGCACAAACCTGTCCTGCCCTCATAGATAGCTCCCTTGTATTGGAACAGATCCAAGCCAAACTCGTTTTGAAACGACTTGGCTTCCCGTACTGGAGAAAAGGCGCCTTCCCGGAAGATGTAACAGACGGCAGAGTGGGTTTCATTCATGTTCATCATTTATTCCTTTCTGCGGAAGATGTCGTTTGGGATCGGGATATAGCAGATGCTTTTGCTGTGGCGCAAACGACATTTTCCGCACGATCCGCCTATGGACCGGCGGAGGGTACACTGGAAGCAACGAAGTTTTCTTAAAGTACCCTCTGCCATTAAGGCAGTGTTTTTTTCGGCAGTGTCGGCTTGCCGCCAGAATCATGGGACCGGTCAAGGAAGCCGGCTTCTGTCAGAAGACGGACAACCATTTCCGGGGTGAATTCTGTGTCCTTCCAAGTACATAGTTTTTGGATGACCTCCATGAGCGTAGGTGTGAGCAAGGCGGGCAGAGCGTCGTTGAAACATGTGAGTCGAGGAACATCCGCTCCGCTCATCCATACCCACTCAAAACTAAGTTCAAACAGGCAGCCGCCATCGCTGTGCTCTAACGAGATCATGATCAGGTCATCCACATCGTCAGGCAGATCCGAGTCCGGATCTGTTTTGGAGTAGTGAATGAAACTCCAAATCGTTTTGCTCCAATCTACATCAGGGTAGATCGGGCTGAGCGTGTCAATATCCTTCTTGCAAAGCATAAAAGCCTCCTGTAAAAAATATTTGTAGCTGGCTCCTTCGAAGTCTATCCGAATGAGGCTGTTGTGTTATGAATCGGCGAGGTCGCTGTGATCTCCAGCTGGCCAGCCGATGCCAGGAAAGTTCCGTACCCCACGTTGAAGCGCCTCTCGCTCTTTCTGGCAAGCCAACTCATACAGTGGGTGCTTCCGCTCGTCCTCTTTGCAGGCAGGGCAGATCATATCCAGATTGAACATGGACATGATCCGGGTGACTGTAGGCCTATGACAGCGGTCGCAAATCTGATTTTCAAACACCATCCTTAGCGCCTCCCTCACAGTCCAGAGTTCGCCCTGAGATAGCAGTCTCATCATGGCCGCCGTCGTACCGCTCCGGGGTGTTAATTTGCTCGGCGAAGGTGAAATACTTCTCCATCTGCCGGTCGAGCAGTCTGTCGATCTGTTGCCGGAATTCTGCGTTTACCTTCTTTTCTGCACTGAGGTAGTCGACGAACTCCTTGAATTCACCAAATGCCTCCAGATAGCCGGCAAGGAAAGCCGCATCTTGAGCCTGGGCCTGGATCCCTGCCTGGGAAGCGGCCCGCCGCAGGTCTGAGACTAGGGCAGCGGACTCTGGCCGGCGCTCCAGCGCCCCCCAAATCCGGTCAGAGTAGTCATGGCCCCTCCGGAATTGGGGCCTCATTCCACCAAACTGCAAAGCATAGGTACTGGCGGCATACAGATAGGCGTGTTCAGGATCTCGCCTATCATCGGTGTCGTAGACTTGAATGTTGAGCGGCTCCAAAAGGGTGGAGTAGACCTCATTGACCAGTCCGCCCTCCATCTCGATAATTAAAGTAGCCACGTTTGTTCCTCCTCGATTGACTTAAATAGTTTTTTTCGGGATGATAACCCCCATTACCTGTTCCAGGCCTTGTTCATTGAGCCAGGCATCCAGAGCAGTTTGGGCCTCTTGACGTAGAGCCTCTGTCCTCTCCGCAAGTTGATCCTCAACTTGTTCTCGGTTTGGAACCTCTTCGCTGACGAAAGCGACGCCAATCCAATTGGTATTCATTCCGGATCACCGTGTTTCGATGCTCTCTGCCGTGTCGGGATTCTTTCGAGTGATTGCATGACTTTTCATCTCCTTTTTGATTTTTGCGGTGTTCCGCTGCAGGGATATCTATATAAAAAAACGTGTGGAACCCAGAATAGTCCACACGCTTTTGCCCAGGATGGGCGAGATCTGTTTAAGAGGGGCATTCGTTTGTCCAGAAAACAAAAAAGCGCCCAAAGGTCAGAAAGACCTCTGGACGCTATGCAACACGGAAACTAAGACTGCCTTAGGCTGCCGCAGATACTATGTGAACATATTATAGCGTTTCCTTTGAGAAAAAACAAGCATTAAAAATCACCACCCGCCGGTGGCAGCTGATGTTCTGAAACATATCGGGTTCACGATTCCCAAGCCGTGGAGAAGGAAGAAAGGCCATGTGGCATTTTACGTTGGTGACTCAGTTCGAAAATCCCTTGCAAACAATCCGTAGGTGCGGTATAATACTGACATAAAGTATCCGAAATCGCCCTGGCGATTACAGTATTCTGTGTTTCAAAGCGTCTGAAGGCATGTTGCCTTTGGACGCTTTTTACGTTTTGCCCAAAAAAGATATGTCTGCGCAGCCTAGTTACAGTACCAATGCGTGAAATTGCGTCTGAGGAACATCTTCAGGCGCTTTTTTCTTTGTCTGCCGCCATGCAGTATGTGGCGGCGACCATATTTCTCTCAGGTACCGCAGGCATCTACTGCGTGAATACCACAAATCAAGAAAAAGGAGGGAGTCAATGATCACAACAGGACAAGCGTACAGACACGGTGCGCCGGTGCATGACTGCCCGGTACCGCACACAAAAATGGCCGCCGTATCAGCGGTGGCACAGAGAAAGGAGAGAACATAGTTATGAGCAGTCATGACAAGGAACAAAGCCACTGCGACGCCTATGAGAAGATCCTCGACTTAGATCTTTTTAATGCACTTCTGGCCCTTGTGGTCAAGATGTCCGACAACAAGGACGCTATGCTGGAGTACTCGCGTTTTATCAGTCAGAAGTCCCTATGGGCTTCCAGGTGCAACGACCCGGGGGCCTATTTTGCCCAGCATGAACTTCGCTATATCGGCGAGATTACGGAGCGATTCGAGGAACGCATCGGCTCCAGACCAGAAATATTCCGTGCGCTGGCGCTGGCTCTTGGATTTGCCCTGCCATTTCTCACAGACTCCATGTTTGTTGGGACTCAGCGAGAAGACTTCATACGTAGGCTGGATAAAGAGGCTGGGAACGACCTGTATCTGCAGGGAGCCCGCTACCTCCTGACCACCGACCCGATGGAGCGTAAGCAGTTACGGTCCCAACTGGCTGGCGATACGTATCAACGGACGGAGGATGCTATGTTTGTCCTCTCCCTATTTGACCCTCAGGAAGATGAGTTTCCTGCAATGCGCCCCCAGATCGCTCGGTTGTGGGGCGTTGATCGGACCATACCGCTGCTTGGCAATGGCCGTATGCTGGACTGGCTTCTGTGTAACTATAAGCAGGTCATCGCCGAGTGCAGGAAGAAAGACAATGCAGTCCTGCGGGCGTTGCTGAAGTTGCCCGGCCAGTTCTGCAAAGAGGGCTCCGCTCTGTACAACACGCTGATCGAATCAGGATACAGTGCGCTGGAGATCCGGTATGCCAACTCCTGGATGATTTGGCCCTGCCAGAATCCAGTTGGGCTTAATCCCAACGGCATTCCTGCTGAGAAGGCGGCTGCCCAATTTTGTATCGCTGCACTCAATCAGGACGAGGAACTGCCGGACGAGGCTTTCACCCACATGGAGAGACTCTACTCCATGTATCGTAAATTTCACATCCGTTACGAAGGGCATGAGGGGATATGGCCTGCTGTCTCCACACAGGTCAATCCGACCAACCCTAAAACAGTATTGTGGATGATCCAGAAAGCCAATTTACAGTTCTCTTATCGGTTCGATGTATTTGATCCGCGATGGGATATCTTAGCAGAACAGTTGGAGCCACTGGATTACCGGAATCTCTTCATTGAACAGGTCGACCGTCTGGAGGCGCCCGACAAAAAGGAAATCCGTCGGTATATGGAGCGCTATCAGGAACTGACGGGCTTGGACTATATGGAGGCGTTTCAACAAAAGAATGGCTGGTATAACAAGAATTTCGCGTTGCTTGTGGATACTGACACCATTGATTTATGGTCCTTTTTTCAGTCACACCTCAATTATGAGTCGGAGCCGAAAGAAAAACAGGCGTTGTGCTATGTGCAGGAATATACCGCAGGTTCTCGGACCAGGAAGGCGTTTGACTTTAATAAGAAGTTATTAGAAACATACGATGTGACTGAGTATCCAGACCTGTTCGAGAGTCATTCGGGATTCCACCGCGATTATATGGAATCTATCCGCTATTACTATAGCGATCTCGGCAAACTGGATTTTAAGCGGGACTTTCTGTCTTCGGACGAACAGCGTCAACTTTTTGAGTGGATCGATACCTCACAATTCTGTCTTGAACCCAAAAGTTACTATAACTTTGTGGAAGCGGCACTATGGAATGACTGTGTCCGCGCACTCTATGATAAAGAGACGCTCCGGGAAGTTCTGAAAGCCCTGATCGCAACACGCTACAATATTCATAGTGTGAACAGTTTGAAACAGGATTTGTATACGCAGGAAGAGCTGGATGCAGAGAAAGAGCAGCAACAGGCAGAGCGGGAGCGGATCAGACAGGAGCGCCGGGCTAACTCGCTTGCCACAAAAAAGGAGAGATTGGATGCCAAGTTTGATGGGAGTGTTCAATCGCTGAAGGATTTTTTGGGTAACTATTACAGTACAGAGGATCGCAGAGATGCTTTGAGCCTGATAGATGAGCCTCTGCGTCATGCCGTCGCCCAATTTAGTTACCCCATAACACCAGAGCAGGCCGATGGATTGCTTTGCTTATGCGGAAGAGCCATTGGTGCGGATGCCATCCCACGGAAAACTCTGTACTCTCTTATTGAAATTGTTATCAAGGAGGAACGGGCACATGCTGCAAACTGTTGATCGTATTAAAACGCTACATCGCATGAGCATTTGTGGCTTGAATACAAAGAATACACATCAGTACAGTGTTACCACACTGCTCATGACCTGTGATCGGATTGAGAAACATGGCTTAGTAGAGTATCTTTCCTCTGATTTGTATGAACGCGTCCAGCGGGAACTGATCTGCAACGAACAATTTGCAGGCTACTACAAGAAACTGGTGGATTGTAAAGTGCCCCACCATTTCATCAATGACTGGCTGGAGTCTGCGGATCGTTTCGGGGAATCTCTGATGGGGCGTTATACCGTTGAACAGATGGTTCAAATGTACGGCTCCGGGGTCAACGGCTCCTGCTGTCAATACGAGTGTCTGAAGTATTTCGAACACGACTTAGCGGATGAAGCATTGTGGCCCGCATTGGTAGATAACCTGAACGCTTTCTATGCGCAGAGTGCCGTGACTTTATCTGATTTGAAACCGCAGCAGCGAGAGATGCTGAAGCTCCCTTATTTTTCCTCTTTCATCGATGTTTCCGGACGTACCATTTCAACCAGCCTCTCTGTGCTTTCCTCCAATGAGACGATGCGGGCGGTCCTGGATTTCCTGTTCCGCGAACAAGTGGAGCATTGTTTCACAGAGGATGAGTTGACTTCGATCTCCCATCTGGAGGCTAAGGATCTTGAACTTGTGCGCCAGACATACTCCAATCTGGGTTCTGACCCTGGATGGATGGAGCGGTTTCTGGACTGGTGGCTCTCTAACCACGGTCTGCGCCATGATCTGCAGTGGTTCGCTCAACGGCGCGAGCCACTTACAGACGAGGAGAAGCATCAGGTGCTGGATACCTGGGTCGGATACTTGAACGCCCTGTATTCCGGGAGTTTGGAGGTGCCTTTTGCATCCATCAGACCCATTCAGTACGATGTACTGATCTACGCCATCGCCCACAAGAAGAAACGGTTTCTCCACATGGTTTCGGAGCATTTTGAGGACTTCTGCAAACTAGGTCGGGAATCCTTCCTGCTGGAAGAGAGTTTCTACACCCGCTGCAATTTGAACGCGCTGAACGGCAAGGATTTCCTCGCGTGCGCTGGCGAGGCCGGACAGAGGAACAACCTTGATCTGCTGGAACAGCGGGAGTACACTTTTCAGGAACTCAAATTGCTGTGCTATGCCAAGCCGGTCTACATCCAGTTCTATGGGATGCTGGCGGATATCGGCGTGGATCGGAAACTCATTGTTATGCGGGAACTGCTCAAGGGAGACCTGTTGAACATGCAGATTGCTGATGAGGACCTGCGTGGCCTGGCCGCGCTTCTGTCCCAGAAACCGCTGAGTGTGTGGCGCCAGAAAGAGTTGGGCCATATTGCCGGCCTGTCCGCCACTGACGCTGTGCGCGTCCTGCTGGTCTATGACAAGATCAAGTTATTGATCCCTGAACTACTCACCTGGGAAGATGCACTCTTTGCCAGCCGGAACGCAGATCGGATGCGAGGCTATCAAAGCTGGACTCAGATGCGCAACGATCTCATTTATGTGGATCAAGACTGGGTTGCATTGGCGAAAGAATTGGAACTTGACGAGAAATTCCTTCAAGACAATGAGCAACACATCGTCCGCTTCATTATGGGGGAGGGGGCGGAGATGACCCGGCTCTATTATGAGTACACTGAGAATAAGGAGGCATTCCGCCGTATCATCCTGGCAGAACTGATGGGCGAATTTAAAACACTCAAATACTATCCCAATGACCTGAATAGGGAAATCAGTTTCCCAACCACAAAACAGCAACAGTTGCTTTGGCAGACGAACACCGCTATGGAGACCTACGGCATTCTGGTGGAGGAAGTGGACGATTACTACTCTACCCTGCGTCTGGGGAGGCTGCCATATTCCACATGCTTATCTTATGTGGATGGTCAGTACCGGGAATGCCTGCTCTCCAGTTTTGACTCAAATAAGAAAATCCTACTAGCCAAGAAGAATGGTAAGGTCATAGGGCGGGCTGTGATCCGGCTGACCAAGGGCCGGGATTATCTGCGAGATGATGTCGATGCTCCGACCTTGGAGTTCGCCGATCTGACTAAGCCACCCGAGAAACGATATGAGGATGAGCGGCCTGCAGATCAGCTGACCCTGTTCTTGGAGCGTCCCTACTTCAAGAATGCGAATTGCTCGGAAACCGCTGTTATCAAACGGATGTTTGTCTCTCTGGTACGGAAGAAGGCGATGCAGATGATGGCTACCCCAGTCTTGGCGATTTGCTATGAAGAGCAGTGCGCTGCATCTGACTTTGTGCGGATGAAGTACGCCCTCTACATTTCCAAGTCCAAAGGCGGCGCCCAGTATCTGGACTCGTTGGACGGACAAGTAAAAGTCTCACGGGAAGGTTCCTTTAAGGCGTTCCCGTTCCTTGTGCTGCCAAGCAACGAGATGGCGGCTATATCCTGATTAGTACAGTATCTCAATCAACCAGAAGACGGGGGAGTCGATGCTCCGACCTTGGAGTTCGCCGATCTGACTAAGCCACCCGAGAAACGATATGAGGATGAGCGGCCTGCAGATCAGCTGACCCTGTTCTTGGAGCGTCCCTACTTCAAGAATGCGAATTGCTCGGAAACCGCTGTTATCAAACGGATGTTTGTCTCTCTGGTACGGAAGAAGGCGATGCAGATGATGGCTACCCCAGTCTTGGCGATTTGCTATGAAGAGCAGTGCGCTGCATCTGACTTTGTGCGGATGAAGTACGCCCTCTACATTTCCAAGTCCAAAGGCGGCGCCCAGTATCTGGACTCGTTGGACGGACAAGTAAAAGTCTCACGGGAAGGTTCCTTTAAGGCGTTCCCGTTCCTTGTGCTGCCAAGCAACGAGATGGCGGCTATATCCTGATTAGTACAGTATCTCAATCAACCAGAAGACGGGGGATGTGAAGCGAATACGCTCCAGATCCCCCGTTTTTTCTTGGTCAGAAGCGATGATATAAAAATGATGCTTCAGGTTTCGAACAGAATGTCGGAGTCAACTTTACTGACATCGGCATTATAGTGATTGTTTCTAAAGAGGATTAAGCAGGTGCGGGGGCCTTCTGTACCGGCTTCCTTTCTGTTCCGGTGTTTACTGAAATCGTGCCTGCGCACATTCTGGAGAAATATAGGAGTCGCCACCACACCTTGAAATAGGTTGGTGGCGGCTTTTTCTATGGCAAATTTCTTTCTCTGAAACGGGGAATGAGGAGAAGACACCAAGATCTTCAGGGAAGGCATCCTGCTGCACCTTGACAAATAGGCGGTATGCGCCTCATATGCGGCAACGGGTACATTGCGAATATGGAGAGCCGTACAAGCAGACTGGGCCGTGATCCCAAATTTGGAAAGGAGGCAGGGGGGAGCCGGATGTTGTGTGCAGACAAGCTGTGGCGGCTTGGAGGCCATGACCCATATTCGTTGATCATGATACACCACTTCGGCTGTGATCCGAGCGGTAACCAATCCGCCGCAGGTTACGGGAAGTGCCAATAGCTCGGGGAGTAAGTCTCGCGGAGCGGCTTAGCCAGCCGCCGCCCGTTGCTTTTTTAGATTCAGACAGAAAGGGAGATGAAATATGGAAAAACAAGAGGTTCCCATTTGGGAAAAGGCAAATTTGACGATAGATGAAGCGGCTGCCTACTTCGGGATCGGAACCAACAAATTGCGGGAGATAACCAGCAACCCAGATTGCGAGTTTGTGATTCGGGTCGGGGCTAAGCGGTTGATCAAACGAAAAAAATTCGAGAGATACTTGGAAGACGTGGATACAGTGTAACCAATTTCGGATGGAAGCCGGGATGCAGCGGATGCTGTATCCCGGCTTTACAGCAGGGAAATTACAGAAAACTTATTGAAAACATGGGATGTTCATATTATTATATATATGTGTGGGCATTCTCTTGGAAGGAGGATATTGTGTCCGACAAAAGACGCGATTCCAAAGGGCGTCTCCTGAAACAAGGGGAACGACAACGAGAGGATGGCAAATACGAGTATAGGTACTATGATGAAAAAGGAGGTAGGCACAGCGTATATAGTTGGAGACTGGTCGACACAGATAGGATCCCGCCTGGGAAACGAGACGCTGAATCACTGCGTTCAATGGAAAAGCGAATCCGAAGAGATCTGGAAGATGGAATCAAAACACACGAAGCAGACCGGACGACGCTGAATTACCATTATGATAGATATATTGCGCAGAAGATTGAGATCAAGGAGTCTACCAGAGAAAACTATAAATACATGTATGATAAGTATGTACGGGAAGAAATCGGACAGATGAAGTTGTCGAATATCAAATACAGTGATATCAAGAAGTTTTATTTGTCCTTGATTCACGACAAGGGATTCAAACCAAACAGTATGGAAGTCATACACACAATTCTTCATCCGGTTTTTTCTACAGCAGTTCGAGACGGCATCATTCGGTTGAATCCGACCGATGGCGTAATGAACGAAATCAAAAGGACCCATAACTGGGAGAAGCCGAAAAGAAAAGCCTTGACAGAAGCGCAACAATCTGCTTTTATTAGTTATGTTTCTTCATCGCCGACTTACAGGCATTGGCTGTCGGTATTTACAGTGTTGCTGGGGACAGGCTGCAGGATCGGCGAAGTGGTGGGGCTGCGCTGGCAGGATTGTGACTTTTCGCAGGGAATTATATCCATTAACCACAATCTTGTGTACCGCAAACGGGAAAGCACCGGAAAAGTTGGATTTCATGTGAACACACCGAAAACGAGGGCGGGAATCAGGATAATCCCGATGCTCGCAGAAGTAAAGCACGCGCTCCTGCAGGAACGGTTGCGCCAGATGGAAGAGGGCTTCAATGATTGTGTCATTGACGGCTATTCGGGCTTTATTTTCTCGACACGCTATGGAGATGTACTTAACCCACATTGTGTTAACCGAGCGATTGAGCGTATCTGCAGGGATTATAATGCCGAGGAAAAGCAAAAAGCCAAAATGGAAAAACGGTGTCCAGAACTGCTACCACATTTTTCTTGCCACAATTTAAGACACACTTTCTGCACCAGATTCTGTGAAAATGAACGTGACCTGAAAGTTATACAGGAGATTATGGGACATGCAGATATCACGACGACGATGAATGTTTATAATGAGGCAACCAAGGAAAAGAAAGTAGCAAGTTTTGCGAATCTGGAGGGCAAAATCCGAATCAGTTGATTTACCCCCATTTTTACCCCCATTGGTGATGAAACGGTAGAAACTTATACCAAGTTATAAATCCAAAAGTTCGAGAGGACACCTCAAAATGCGGAATACAGAAACTTATAACACTTTGCAGAAGCCGGAAATTCTATTCCCCACGATGAAGCCCCTGGAAAAAAATGATGGTGCGAACACGAAGAGTGAAGGGGAAAATCAAGCTGTTGTAACTCGTAATGTGTCCACAAATAGCGCACGTATTGATCTTTCAAAGGTGAAGATTGAACCTTTGTTTGAGGAGTTTGTGGATTTTGAAACTTTTGCAAAATCCGATTTTCGTGTGGTGAAAATCGAATCCTGTGAAGCGGTCGAAAAGTCTAAAAAGTTGCTGAAGTTCACATTAAATGACGGAACTGAGCGCAAACGGACTATTTTAAGTGGCATTCACACTTATTATACTCCTGAAGAATTGGTGGGTAAAACCTGCGTTGCAATCACGAATTTGCCCACTAGAATGATGATGGGAATTCCGTCTGAGGGAATGCTGATCTCTGCTGTGTACGAGTATGACGGACACGAAGGGTTGAATTTGCTCATGTTAGATGATGCGATTCCTGCCGGTGCTAAATTGTACTAAAATGACATGATTTTCTGTGTTGCCACAGTATTACCACACTTGCCGAAAATACCACACGGGATGTGGGGGCGTGTGATGAGAGAGCTGACTGATTAGGCTGGCGAAGGCACCCAAGTGTTATATTGGGGGATGATCGCAAATGCGGTCTAATAGGGGATGTTTGCCCTAAAATAATCAAACGATATAGGGAGTCGGCGTTGGTCCGGCTCCCTTATTTTTTGCTGGGGAAGGTATAAAAATTTTGGTATGCTACGATTTATCTCATAAGATCAGAAGAAATATCAGCTCTATGTATAAAACAAGGGTGCAGAAATTGGGATGGGTAATATCAAAAATATATATACTGACATAGTTTCAAATAAGAATGGGGCGGCCGTGTTTTGCGGCCGCCCCATTCTTATTTGAAACTTGAGGTACCCCAGTGAAAAGTGAATAAATATCTGACTCACTTGGTTGGTTTAAAGTCGACTCAGGAGACCATTGGATATGAACAGTTCTATTAGTCAGTCACTGAGGTCCTATTGTCCGAACATGTCAATAAAGCGTTTGACACAGCCAGAGTACATGACACTGCTGTTCCACATCATAGTAGGATATGATTTTGCGGTTATGCCCCGGATCGGCTTCGAGTAAAGCTCATGTGAGCCGATTATATTCACAAGTGCCGGAGGCAAAAAACTAATTCCAAATCCAGACTGTACCATCTGAAGAGCCATGGGGGTATCATAACACTGGCAGACGACATTGGGAGAGAAACCATTGCGCTGACACTCATTAATAAGATAATTGTTGTAGCTCCAAAGGTCATCGCTGCGCAGCAGGCACATTGGGACATCTCGAAGACGCTCGATAGGAATATAATCCAGTCCGGGTGCAGGATCTAGGCTCTCTGTCAAAATGACTTCCAGTGTTTCTTCACCGAGTATGCGTTCCCATGAGCCGGAGATTTCACTTGTAGTCCCCCGGAGAAATATCACGTGAAGATCGCCATTGCTCAGATCTTTCAAAAGATCCCCGGGAGTTCCCATGCGGATGTAGTACTCTACATTGGGGTATTCCGCATGATATTTCTTTAGAAAATCCAAGGTGAAAGAAATAGTGGAATAGATTGATCCAAGTTTCAAGCAGCCCCGCAGCCCCTGGTCAATGTCCCGCACACTGTCGATCATGGTGTGCATGCTTTGGAAGATATGCTTGCTTTGGACATAGAGGCTCTGCCCTGCTTCGGTCAGTTCTATTCCCTTGTTTGTACGCAGGAAAAGGCATACTCCCAGTTCGTCCTCTAAAAGTGCGATTTGGCGGCTCACAGGTGGCTGGGCCACATGGAGCTCCTGAGCGGCCTTCGAGATACTTTTTAACCTTGCCGCAGTAGTAAAATACTCCAATTGCCTGAAGTTCATAGTGGCATACCTTCTTTATATAACAAATATACGAATTAAGTACTTTTTATTATAACACTTATCTGTTAGAATTCAATATATCAAGGCGAGAAAAAGGATTAAAAACTGGACATCTTGCTGACACATATTTGAAGAAGAAAGGAGAACCATTATGACCCCAGCACATCTTGACATGGACAAGTGCATGACCATTCACTTGGACTATGAACTGCCTGAATATCCCGCTTTTGAAGAGGGCTACCGCCGTGCCCCCCGCCGTGAATCCCATCTGACTGAGGCCGACAAGATACTGGCCATTAAGAACGCCCTGCGCTATATCCATCCTGATCATCATGAGCAGATGGCAAAGGAGTTTGCCCAGGAACTGGAGGAACACGGCCGTATCTATGGATACCGTTTCCGGCCAGAGGGAAAGCTGTACGGCAAGCCCATCGACGAATATAAAGGCAACTGCATCGAGGGCAAAGCGTTCCAGGTGATGATCGACAACAACCTGGACTTCGAGGTGGCGCTGTACCCCTATGAACTGGTGACCTACGGCGAGTCCGGACAGGTGTGCCAGAACTGGATGCAGTACCGTCTGATCAAGAAGTACCTGGAGATCATGACGGACGAGCAGACTTTGGTTGTGATGTCCGGCCATCCTCTGGGCCTGTTCCACAGCCATAAGCTGGCTCCCCGCTGTATTATCAGCAACGGCCTGATGATCGGCATGTATGATGACCAGAAAAACTTCAACCGTGCGGCAGCCATCGGGGTTGCCAACTACGGCCAGATGACCGCCGGAGGCTGGATGTACATCGGTCCCCAGGGCATCGTGCATGGCACCTTTAACACCCTGCTGGGTGCGGGGCGCACCAAATTGGGTATCCCCGAGGACGGGAACCTGGCCGGCCGCCTGTTCGTGTCCGCCGGTCTGGGCGGTATGAGCGGTGCCCAGGGCAAGGCTGCGGAGATCGCAGGTGCCGTTTCCATCATTGCTGAGGTGGACCTGTCCCGGATCATGACCCGTTACAACCAGGGCTGGGTGAGTGCGAAGTCCGACAACTTGGATGAGGTCCTGAAAATGACTCAGCAGAAGCTGGCTGCCAAGGAACCCTACGCCATCGCCTATCACGGCAACGTGGTGGACCTGTTGGAGTACCTGTATGAGAAGAATATCCATGTGGATCTAATGAGCGACCAGACCTCCTGCCACATGGCGTACGACGGCGGATACTGCCCGCAGGGATTGACCTTCGAACAGCGTACTGAGATGCTGGACAAGGACCCCGAAGGCTTCGCCAAGCTGGTTGACAAGTCCCTGAAGCATCACTATGAGATGATCTGCAAATTTCACGAGAAGGGAACCTATTTCTTCGACTATGGCAATGCATTCCTGAAGTCGGTGTACGACGCCGGCGTGCCTGCCGAGAAGATTTGCAAGAACGGCGAGAATGACTTGGACGGCTTCGTATTCCCCTCCTATGTGGAAGATATCCTCGGCCCCTTCCTGTTTGACTATGGCTATGGTCCTTTCCGCTGGTGCTGTCTGTCCCGGAAGGAAGAAGATCTGGATAAGACCGATATGGCTGCCGCCGAGTACATCAGGGCACACAACCGCCGCTATCAGGATCACGACAACTACATATGGCTGCGTGATGCGAAAAAGAACAAGATGGTAGTAGGCACGCAATGCCGGATACTGTACTCCGACGCCATGGGCCGTATGAACATTGCCCTGAAGTTCAATGAGATGGTCCGCAAGGGCGAGATCGGGCCCGTTATGCTGGGCCGCGACCATCATGATACCGGTGGTACCGACTCTCCCTTCCGTGAGACTTCCAATATTAAGGATGGCTCCAATATCATGGCCGATATGGCCACCCAGTGCTACGCTGGAAATGCTGCCCGCGGCATGAGTCTGATTGCCCTGCACAACGGCGGCGGTGTTGGTGTGAGCAAGTCCATCAACGGCGGCTTTGGTATGGTGCTGGACGGCTCCGAGCGGGTAGACCAGATTTTAAAGATGTCTATGCCTTGGGATGTTATGGTGGGGGTTGCCCGTCGTGGCTGGGCCGGAAATCCCAATTCGCTGTCAACAATCGCTGAATACAATAAACTGTACGAGGGTCAGGACCATATCACCCTGCCCTACTTGGCAGATGACAGTATTGTGCATAAAGCACTGGAAGATATCTGAGATCAAACTTAGGAGGTATCGAACGAAATGAGATTGACAGAGAAGGAACAAGCCATGCTGAATGGCGAAATGGGACCAGGATTTGCCCGGGCAATGCGGGTCCTGGTAGGGATCGGGAAAGCTTTCGGCGCTGAGCGTATGGTACCGATCAGCCGGGGGCATATCTCTCTAAGCAACCAGGAGGGTGACCTCTGGTTTGTTTCGAAGCTGTTGGAGGAGCAGGCACATTGTATGGTGCCTCCCACGGTCAATCCCGCCTATGACTATGAGTATTTTAAGACGATTTCGAAATTAGATGAGGAAAATGAGCGCACACTGAAGAGCACGATCGATGTTTATCGGAAGCTTGGCGCCATCCTCACCTTTGACTGCACCCCGTTTTTTGAAAACAATGTCCCCCGCTTTGGAGAAATCTGTTCTTTCTCCGCTTCTGGCGGCGCAGTATATGTCAACTCGGTGCTGGGGGCCCGGACAAATCGTGAGGCTGCTCAGAGCGCTATGTGTGCGGCCATTACCGGTGTCACACCCGAATACGGACTGCTGCTGGAGCAGAATCGGGCAGGCGATGTCCTTATTCAGGTAGAGGCCGATGTGGACAGTGAATACGATTATGAGCTGCTGGGTTATATTACGCCTAAAAAGATGGGCCAGGCATACCACTGCCCTGTGTTCAATGGTTTGTCCAAGCAGACCACGTCGGAACAACTGATGGACCTGGGTACTCAGTTGAATATCCATGGGATCGTCCCCATGTTCCATGTGGTAGGCGTAACACCGGAGGCGGCAGATGTCCACACTGCCTTTTTAGGGCGGAAAGATCCCCCTGTGGTCACCATCACGAATGAAGACTTGGCTCAGGCCAGAGCGGAGATCTCTGCCGGCACTGGAAAAGCGGACTTCTGTATCTTGGGCTGCCCCCATTTGACCATCAACCAGGTGGGTTCCATCGCGAAGATGCTGGATGGTCAGCAGCTGGCAGGTCAGCTGTATATCTTCACCTCTACCTCCACCAAGGAGCTGGCGCAGCGGATGGGCTACCTGGATATCATACATAAAGCTGGTGGAGAAATCGTTATCAACAGTTGTGTGGATCAGCCATGCTGGTCGCATCTGTATGGGATGAGCGGCGTGACGGAATCGCCTAAATGTGCCTACTATACTAAGCGCTGGAACATGACATTTACTGTCAAGAGTATTCCCGCCTGTATCCAATCTGTGCTGAAGGGGGAGATCGTATCATGAAGGATGAGAGACTGCTGAAGGGTGAGCCGATTGCCAGCGGCATTGTTGAAGGCGAGATCCTGGTGTCAAAAGATCCGATCAATTTCTATATGGTAAGCCCGGAGAAAGGTACCATCATTGAACAGGATCATGCACTGACAGACAAAGTGATTGCAAAGAAAATCATCGTGTTTCCTATTGATAAGGGCAGCTCTGTGGTGCAGATGGACGGCCTGTATCAGATGTCCAAGTTTGACAACAAACCTGCGGGATTCATTGTGCTGGATCTAAGTACTGTTCTGGTGTCTAATGCGATTATTATGGATATCCCGCTGATCCGGGTGGATCAGCAGACCTATGACAAATTCTGCGAGGGGCAGAGAGTGAAAATGGACGGAGACTCTGGCGAAATAACGATCCTGGCGTAAAAAACGCACTGAAAAAAGGAGAGAATCGCTATGACACCCAATCAAATCACAATGCTGATAATCCTGATCGCCTATATGGCGGTCGTGCTTGCTGTGGGTCTTTATGCATCCCGCAGGGTAAAAGGCTCTGAAGACTTCCTTTTGGCTGGCCGGTCCATGGGCCTGTTTGTCCTGGTGGGTACTCTGTGTGCTACCCAGCTGGGCGGCGGCAACATCATCGGAACCTCTACAAATGGCTATAATCAGGGATTGTCCGGCATGACATTCGGCGTTTCTACCGGCCTCGCCATGCTGGTGCTGGGTCTGCTGATGGCAAAGCCCATGCGTAAAATGGGACTGTGTACGATCAGCGACTTCGTTTATAACCGCTACCAGTCCAACACTGCGCGTGTCCTCACGAGTGTATTCTCCTTTGCGGCTCTGGTCGGTATCCTTGCCGCCCAGGTCGGTGCCATCTCCAAGGTGCTGACTGTATTTGGAATCAACACTACAGTAGCAGCTGTGATCGCTATCTGTGTGATCATTCTTTATACAGCCTTTTCCGGCATGTGGGGAGTGGCCCTCACCGACGTGATCCAGCTTATCGTCATCTTCATCGGGGTCCCCCTGACTACGTTTATTGGCCTGATTAAAATTGGTGGTTGGAGCGGACTGGTTGAAAAACTGTCCACCATGAACGTTCCGGGCGGCATTGATACTTACGTGAGTCCCACCGGCATCGGTCTTGCAGCAATGGCGTCCATCGCGCTGCCGATGATCGCCTATGAAATCATCGGTCAGGATTTCTACCAGAGACTGCTCTCTGCAAAGAATGAACGAATCGCAAAGACCGGCTGTATCATTGCCGGCTGTATTCTGATGGCAATGGGCGTCAACAGCGCTATAGACGGTATGCTGGCCCGTGCCTTCCTGGGCGATACCCTGACTGAGGTAAGCGCCATCGCCTCTCTGGCTGTGGAGGTGCTGCCCACCGTGGCTGCCGGCATTGTGATCGCTGCTCTGTGTGCTGCCGTCATGTCCACTGCTGACTCTCTGCTGCTGGCTTGCACTTCCCATGTAGTCAACGACATCTACCTGGGTGCTATGGGTAAGTCTGCCAGCGATGAAAAGAGTTCCAAGACGATTCTGCGGATGTCTGTGGTGACTACCGTAGTGGTCGGTATCGCATCCCTTTTCGTGGCCTTGGCCATCCCTGGCATCATTGAGATCCTGGACTATGCTTATACTTTCTATGCCAGCGGTCTGGTCGCCCCTGTTCTCTTAGGCCTGTTCTGGAAAAAGGGCAACGCTTTGGCAGCAGTTTCTTCCATCGTTGTAGGTGGCGTTGTCTCACTGCTGTGCGTATTTGGTATTCTTCCCATCCCGGTGGATGCTATTATCGTTGGTATGAGTGCCTCCTTTATTGATTACGTTGTGGTCGCTCTGGTAACTGGAAAGAAAGAGGGCTGAATCCAACTGTATCAAAGCGTCATCAAATAGGCGTTACCATCCATTTTGCTAGGGAGGAGGCGCATGTGCGTCTCCTCCCTCTTGAGAAAGGATCGAACTATCATATGGAACGAGTGCTGCTCTTCAACATCGGCGTTCTTGCCACTCCGCTGGGATACGGACCCAAAGGCGGGGCAGCTCAGGGCGCCATCCAAATCCAAAGAGATGCGTGGGTGCTGCTAGAAGGCGAACGGATTTTTCAAGTTGGGACTGGCACCCCTCCCGACATAGATGCTGAACGGATAGATGCAGAGGGAGGACTGGTCACGCCGGGCCTTGTGGACGCACATACCCACCTGATTTTTGGCGGTTGGAGACAGAATGAGCTTGGTATGAAACTCCATGGTGTCCCCTATCTCGATATCCTTGCCCAAGGCGGCGGTATCCTTTCTACCGTCAAAAGCACACGGTCGGCCAGCGAAGAGGAGCTGACAGAGAAGGCGTCCCTGGCGTTAAGTGAGATGCTGTCCTTCGGCACCACCACCTGTGAGGCCAAGAGCGGATATGGCCTTACGACCGATGAGGAGCTAAAACAGCTTCGCGCGATCCAAAAGTTACAGGAGGGGCATGCCGTGGACGTAGTGGCCACCTTTATGGGGGCCCATGCACTGCCTTCTGAGTATAAAGGAAACCGGGACGCATATATCCGTCTTTTGTGCGAAGAAATGATCCCAGCAGTTGCGGAACAGAAAATCGCTAAGTTCTGTGATGTGTTCTGCGAAACAGGCGTATTTAATGCACAAGAGAGCCGAAAGATTTTGGAAACGGGCCGCAAATATGGCCTGACTCCCAAAATACATGCAGATGAAATCGATCCGATTGGTGGATCTGTCTTGGCCGGAGAGCTGGGTGCAGTCTCTGCGGAACATTTAATTGTCTGTCCGCCTGAAGGAATCTCCAGTATGGCAAAAGGGGGCACAGTAGCCTGCCTTCTGCCGGCTACTAGCTTTTACCTGGGGGCCGGTTTTGCGCCTGCACGTTCGATGGTGGAAGCTGGAGTGCCGGTTGCCATGGCATCAGATTTCAATCCTGGCTCTTGCCCATGCTTGAATATGCAGTTTGTTATTGGACTGGGATGCCTGAAGTACAAGCTTACGCCGGAAGAAGTGCTAACAGCTGTCACGCTTAATGGTGCTGCCGCAATTGGGATGGCTGACCAAATCGGCTCTGTGGAAGTCGGAAAACTGGGCGACCTTGTGGTTTGGGACGCACCGGATTTGGACTACATCTGCTACCGCATTGGAAGCAATTTGGTCAAAAAAGTTATCAAAAGAGGCCGAATGGTACCGTAGAGCTATGAACAGATACTACAGCGCCAATCGGAGTCTCAAAGCCCGTTTGCTGGTGTGCAGACAGCCAAATGGAAGTACTCAAACAGCTAGACTGCGATTTTAACTAACAGAGGAAGTTTTGCTAAAAAATATGGGCTTTCACTTAAAATGGACAACATAAGTTCTGTACGAAAAAAACGGTATATATTACAGATATAGAGTTCCAAATATCCTATTTTTATATATCAACTTTCCGTGTTGTTGATTTTTTGATCTACAAAATTGAGCAATATTTGCTTTATTACATTACACAAAAGCCGTCCGGCGTTCAAATCGGGCGGCTTTTTTGCATGGATAGGCGGGAAGGAGGTGGAGAAATCATTACAGAGATTCATCCCGTAAAATTGCGCAACTTTCACGAAAAGGAGGTTGGTGAATAGCCGATGAAAAATTGAACAAAGGCCCCGGGGAGGGTGAACCAGCTAAGCGCGGCAAATGTACCCGAAGTGCCGCCCTCCATCTCGGAATACACTGTCCAGCCAGCGGGCAGCAACAGCAGAACATGCCCCCGCCCCAGCAGGAGACTTCGGTTCCCTGCTTTTTATTTCTCCCCCTCTGCACCGGAAATTCATACCGGCGTGCCTGATGAGCGGGGATTTGTGGAAGCGATTTTTCAAGGCTGTGCGTTCCTGCCACAAGAGCCGACGATATTTGAGATGGAACGCTAGGCAGAATATCTCTGTGAATTGCTATCCTGTTACCAGCAAGTCTTTTGCCCCTTTCTCAGAGACAAAAAAGCGGCCTGCCCCTCCAGGGCGGAGGCACGCTGGGGGCATCGTGCGCTGCATATAAAGGGGACGAATACAATGACGCATCGGGAAGTCCTGTCCGCAGCTCATTCTCCTTGCCGATGTTTTTCGCCTTTTCTATAAGTGATTCTCTCACATAAAAGCCGCTCCGTTGGGCATGGATAAAGCAGACATTCACTGCAGAGGATCAAAGGAGGCTTTTATGGGATCTATCTGGTCTCAGACCTGCTCTATTGGGCGCAGGCCGCCCCTCCGGGGGCATTTGAAAACTCAGGCAGCGGTGGTAGGGGCGGGGATGGCCGGGGTGCTGACGGCCTATGCCCTCCAGCAGGCCGGGCTTTCAGTCGTTGTCCTGGAGGCCGACCAGATCGCCGGCGGGCAGACCCCAAACACCACGGCCAAGATCACCTCCCAGCACGGCCTGATCTATAGCAGGCTGATCCAGTCCTTTGGGGAGGAGACCGCCAGGCGGTATGCCAAAGCTAACCAGGATGCGGTCCGGGCCTATCAGGACCTGATCGACGTCCAAGGCATTTCCTGCGACTGGGAGGAGCGATGTGCCTATCTCTACGGCCCTGACGTCACTGTCTTACAGGAGGAGGCGGAGGCCGCCCGGCGCCTGGGCCTGCCGGCCTCGTTCACCAGGGAGGTCTCTATCCCCATCCCCCACGATGGGGCGGTCCGCTTTGAAGGGCAGGCACAGTTCCATCCCCTGAAATTCCTGAAAGTGCTGGCGGACCAGCTGACCATCTACGAGCAGAGCCGGGTCCTCACCGCGGAGGGTGACCTCCTGACCACAGAGCTGGGCTCGGTCCAGGCGGAGCACATCGTTTTCGCCTGCCATTTTCCCTTTGTCAACTTTCCGGGGATGTATTTCGCCCGGATGCACCAGGAGCGCTCCTATGTGCTGGCCCTGCAGGGCGCTCCGCCTGTGGACGGCATGTTTCTGGGAGTGGGACGGGACACCTTCTCTCTCCGCACCTATGGGGAATTGCTCCTGCTGGGCGGCGGAGGCCATCGCACCGGCGAGAACACCGAGGGGGGCCAGTATGACCTGCTCCGGCGGAAGGCCCGGGAGTGGTTCCCCCAGAGCCAGGAGACCGCCCACTGGTCTGCCCAGGACTGCATGCCCCCTGACCATGTGCCCTATATCGGCCCCTACTCCTCCGGCCATCCCGGCTGGTATGTGGCCACTGGGTTCCAGAAGTGGGGTATGACCTCCTCCATGGCGGCCGCCACCCTCCTGTGTGATATGATCCAGGGCAGGGACAACCCCTATGCCGGCCTTTTCTCTCCCAGCCGTCTGGACCCCGCGGCGCTGCCCGGCATCCTGACGGAGGGCGGGCAGGCCGTCAAGAGTATGGTCAAGCGATTCTTCCAGATCCCAGCAGAGGCGGCCAAAGATATCCCGGCCGGACACGGCGGGATCGTGTTCCTCAACGGGAAAAAGGCCGGGGTCTACCGGGACGAGTCGGGGGCGCTCCACCCCGTGGACATCCGCTGCCCCCACCTGGGCTGCCAGCTGGAGTGGGACCCGGACGAGAAGACCTGGGACTGCCCCTGCCACGGCTCCCGGTTCGACTGCCTGGGCCGGCTCATCTCCGGGCCCGCGCAGACAGACCTGGACTCCAGTCTCCGGACCGGCCGGCGGTCTTTACCGCCATCAGTCGAGCGGTCTCCATAATGATCGATCTGGTTCGGAAGGGCTTGTCCCTCCGCTTTACCAACCAGGCCGCAGCGCTGGTGTGCGGATCTTCGGCGGATGTCCGCCCGATGTCTCTTCTCTTCACGGCCTGGGGCCAGCGGCGCGCCCCCTCCTCCCCAGCTGCGGCGGGGGAGGAGGGGGCGCTGGTCCGGCTGGTCTGAAAAAACTTTTGTGAGTCTGGATTTTCCCCTTGCATTGCACGCCAAGTTGTGGTATATTATACAGGCTGAAACCCATGCAGGTGTAGTTCAATGGCAGAATGTCAGCTTCCCAAGCTGAACACGGGGGTTCGATTCCCCTCACCTGCTCCAAAAGAAAATGCGACTTGTTTCGACAAGTCGCATTTTCTTTTGGGTTTCGCTCCCGTTGGTCGCTCCACCCTTCGGTGATTGAAATGCTCGGGCGAAGTGAATTCGCCCTGCGCCAAGGTTTTGCCTGTGGCAAAACGCTTGTACGGCGCAAAGGCGCCGCCGGCCAGAAGGCCGGTTGGATGCTTCTCAAGAAAAATTGCAAACGACCTGAGAGGATTTGGATTGTTACCCCTTGCCAAGTCGGAGTAAACGTCTATCGTTTGCTCCGACTTATTTTATAAGTCAGGGCGCGCTTATTTTGCTGCTCATCCTTTACAAATCGAATCCGCTGTGCTGAGCTTGCAGTTGGGGCCGCCCTGCGGGCGATGTTTTTGACTGCAAAATTTGGCGGACCGCTTGCCCGGACTGGAGGAGTAGAGTATAATAGATGCGGGCCCGGTCGAAGACACAGGATGGTTCCAAAGATCTGTAAAATGAGTTGACGAGGCGGGCAGGATATGGTATAATTTAAACAGTAATTATTCTCATTAAGAAACTAAAGGAGGAAATCAACATGCCTGAACTGAAGGGAAGCAAGACAGAACAGAACCTGTGGACAGCCTTTGCTGGGGAGTCCCAGGCCCGCAACAAGTACACCTATTTTGCCTCCAAAGCGAAGAAGGACGGTTTTGTCCAGATCTCCAAGATCTTTGAGGAGACCGCCGCCAATGAGAAGGAGCATGCTGAGATCTGGTTCAAGCTGCTGGGCGGGATCGGTTCCACTGCGGAGAACCTGGCCGCCGCTGCTGAGGGCGAGAACTACGAGTGGACCGATATGTACGCCACCATGGCCAAGGAGGCCGAGGAGGAGGGCTTTGACCACATCGCATTCCTGTTCTCCGAAGTTGCCAAGATCGAGAAGGAGCATGAGGAGCGTTACCGCAAGCTGCTGGCCAACGTGGAGGGGGGCCTGGTGTTCTCCAGAGACGGCGATATGATCTGGCAGTGTTCCAACTGCGGCCATATCCATGTGGGCAAGCAGGCGCCGGAGGTCTGCCCCGTCTGCGCTCATCCCCGGGACTACTTCCAGCTGAAGGCGGAGAACTATTGATCTGCTGATCCATACATATCTCTAAAAGGACGCGCCTCGCATTGAGGCGCGTCCTTTCTGCGTCTGGTCAGTTCTCCTCCGGACCGGCCGGGGGCTCCAGCCCGATTTTGCGGTAGTAGTCATTGAATAGGATCTTCTCCGAATAGCTGCGGATATACCGGGCCTCCCAGTAGGTGTCCTGGGCGTAGTTTTCCGGCACCTGCGCCCCCTCATTTGGGGTGAAGGTGTCCGTGTCCGCATTGTAACGCCCCAGTTCGGTGAGATAGCTGTAATCGTTAAAGATGACCAGGCCGGGGGCGTCGGAGAGGATATCCCGGCCGGCCAGCAGGCGGGAGTCATATTCCAGGCCGAACAGATTGGACAGGGTGGGGATGATGTCCACGCTGTAACAGGGCTTGTCTACTACCACAGGCTCCTCCATGTCACCGGACCAGAGGATCAGCGTGGAGCGGTACTTCTCAAAGGGATCGGCCTCCGTCCCTTCCCCCGCCAGCTCGTCGATGGCGCCGGTGCCGTCCAGGCCATAGGGGTAGTGGTCCCCGGAGAGGACGATCACGGTGTTCTCCAGCTCGCCGGCCTCCTCCAGTGTCTTGATGGTGTACTCCAGAGCCTGGTCCAACTCCATGTTGCAGGCCAGATAGGCCCGGGCGGCCTCGCTCATGTCCAGATCCGCCACCTCATCCCGGTGCTTGGCGGACATGGCGTTGCCCGCGAAGCTGTAATTCATGTGGCCGCTCACCGTCATATAGTAGTTGTGGAAGGGCTTCTCTCCGGCCAGAGCCTGGGGGAGGGTCAGCTGCATCATCTCCAGGTCGGACTGGGGCCAGGTCATGGCCACATCCAGCCCGGTGTCACAGGCGTAGAAATCATAGCCCAGGTTGGGGTGGGAGAGGTTGCGGTCATAGTAGTTGGCTGTATTGTTGTGGTAGGCCAGGGTGGGATAGCCCAGGGCCCGGAGCTGGTTGCCCATGGAGAAGTACATGGAGACCCCGTTTTTTCCTGCATACCGCTGGGAGGCATTGACCTGGTTGGTGGGGATCAGGCCGGTGGTGGCGGCATACTCCCCATCCACCGTGGAGTAATACCACAGGGGGTTGTAGAAGTTCTCAAACACAAAGCCGGAGTGGGCCAGCTTGTATAAGGTGGGGGTGTACTGCTCGTTCACTGCGCCGATCCAGAAAGCCTCGCCGGTGAAAAGGAGCAGATTCTTGCCCTGGAACATACCGGTGTACTGATTTTTCTCCGTGGGCGTCCGGTCCCGGAAATACTCGTGCATGTCCTTCAGGGTGCTGTCCGTCTCGTTGGCGATCAGGGCGTCGAAGTCGATGTCCATGACATTGGGACCGGAGGCGGCGGGGGTCTCCCCTTCCTCCGGCTCCTCCGGCTGGACAGAGACATTCCCCGGGGCCAGCGTGGAGACCGAGCCCTCACCCGGGTCGGGGCGGCTGGGTTCCTCCAGGCCAAAGAGGGTCTGCTCGATATCCAGCCGCAGGGTGGTGGCCAGGCCGAAGTGGGAGACCGTCAGGTCTGGGACAAAGGTCTCTCGATAGATCTGGCGGGTCGTCATGATCCCGCCGGTGGGCAGGGCGATCGCCAGCACTGCTGCGGCCTGCACGATGATCACGCCGCCGATCACTCCCAGCAGCACCCGGCCGTCCGGGCGGTTCAGGAGGGCGAACCGTGGCTGGAAGAAGTACACCACCAGAGGGACGGCCAGCAGGAGCAGGGCGGGCAGGGCCTCCCAGATGCCCAGCAGGGTCTCCTTCCAGTAGCTGCCCAGGGCCTGACCTGCCATGTTGAAGGACTTGGTGACCAGCACGGTGGCAAAGATCGTGTGGTACACCGACTGGATCATGTACCACAGGGTCAGCACGCCAAGCACGGCGAAGCCGGCCTTGCGGTTCCCCTTCTTGCCCCAGAGAGAGGTCAAAAGGGCACACATCCCGGCCAGCGGCAGGGAGAAAAGCAGGATATAGACCAGCCCCACATCAAAAAAGGGCCGGACATAGAAAGCCCGGTAGATCCCCTCCAGCCAGAGGATAGAGCCCAGGAAAAACAGGAGCGGTTTTACGATGTCCCAGGGAGTTTCTCTCCGATACATGATATCAAATCCTCGCTGCTCTGCCCGACCCGGGGCAGATGCTTGATCTCAGTGTGCGCGGACCCCAGGCGGCCCGCAGTGCTTACCTCTTTATCATACCTCCTGCCGGGACTTCTGTCCAGAGGGTTCTCCCTTTTTCTCTGCCCTGTTTCCCGGGGAATAGGGATGACGGCCGAGTCCCTCTGTGATATAATAGGGAAACAACAGGGAAACGGGTTTGCTTGTTCCCAAAACGGACATACTGACCACTGTATCGACAGAAGGGGAGGACCACCATGACCTTTGAGGAACTTTACCGCACTATGCTGAAGCAGGCTGTTGAGGAGGGCTCCGTCCAGGCAGATGATCTGGAGGCCAGTGCCGGGCATCTGGACTGCCTGCTCCACCCTCAGGACCACCCCTTGGTCTGGCCGCTCAACCCCTGCACCTGTCCCAAAGAGGAGACACACTGCGCCGCCGCCTGCCTGTTTGACGCCATCGTGCGCAGGGACGACGGTACGCTTGCCGTGGACCCGGACCGCTGCTCCGGATGCGGCGCCTGTATCCAGGCCTGCCAGTCTGGAAACCTGACTGCCAGCCGGGACGTGCTGCCTGCCCTGGACGCAGTCAAGCATGCCAAAGGGCCCGTCTACGCCCTGATCGCCCCTGCCTTCCTGGGCCAATTCTCCACTGTGGTGACGCCGGGCCGGCTGCGCTCGGCTTTCAAGCTGCTGGGCTTCACCGGGATGGTGGAGGTGGCCCTCTTCGCGGACCTGCTGACGTTGAAGGAGGCGCTGGAGTTTGACCGGAACATTCACACAGAGACGGATTTCCAGCTCACAAGCTGCTGCTGCCCCATGTGGATCGGCATGATCCGAAAGCTGTATCATGAGCTGATGCCACACGTTCCCGGGGCGGTATCCCCTATGATCGCCGCCGGCCGGACGGTAAAAAAGCTGCACCCAGATGCGGTCACCATCTTTGTGGGGCCCTGCATTGCCAAAAAGGCGGAGGCCCGGGAGGCAGACCTGGCCGGCGCGGTGGACTATGTGCTTACCTTCCAGGAGATGCAGGATATTTTCCAGGCGGCGGATATCCACCCGGAGCTGCTGGAGGAGAGCGAGCGGGACCACTCCTCCCGAGCGGGGCGGATCTACGCCCGTACCGGCGGAGTCAGCGAGGCGGTTCGGACCACGGTGGCCCGTCTGCACCCGGAGCGGCCTATCCAGGTCCGGACCCGGCAGGCAGACGGCGTGCCGGCGTGCAGGGCGATGATCGAGGACATCCGCTCCGGCCAGCACCAGGCGAATTTCTTTGAAGGGATGGGCTGTACCGGCGGCTGCGTAGGCGGGCCGAAGGTCCTGCTGGACCGGGAGACCGGGCGGGAGAATGTAGACCGTTACGGAGACGAGGCGGAGTTCAGCACTCCGCTGGACAACCCCTATGTCCTCAAGCTGCTCCGCCTGCTGGGCTTTGATACGGTGGAGGAATTTTTGGAGCAGAGCGATATTTTCATCCGGCATTTTTAAAGGAAGCACAGAGCGCAAGGGCAGGGCTGTGATCTTCCGGCTGTCCCCGGCAAAAGTCCGTCCCGGCTCCTAGAGCCGGAAAAGGGGGGAGAGCAAAAAGGAGCGGAAGCAAAAGAGGAAAGACATCTGCACAAGCAGATGTCTTTCTTTTTGTGAAGGGCGGTTAAGACTGATATTTCTGTCAGAAACGAAAAATGCCGCCCGCAGGGCGGCCCACCAACTGCGAGCCCAGCACAGCGGGTCGCAGTTGGAAAGGAGGAGCAGCGGCGTGAGCGCGCTCTGACTTATAAAATAAGTCGGAGCAAGCGATACAAAGCTTGCTCCGACGTGGTGCGCGAGGCGGGACTTGAACCCGCACGTGCGTAATGCACACTAGAACCTGAATCTAGCGAGTCTGCCAATTCCACCACTCGCGCATGGGGGACTGCGCTCTTCAGCGCAAGTGGTATCATACCATATAAGGGCCTGCCTGTCAACACTTTTTTGGCCCCCCCTGGATCTTTTGTTTGTCCCCGCCCGCGAGAGCGGGGACAAACGGAGGGCTTTCCGCTGGGAGCCGGAGAAAAGAGGGACTTTTGAGCGAGCAGAGGGATCGGCCCGCCCGGGCCAAGGAGAGGCCGGGATTCAGGTGGACGGGGTGGAGCCTGCCAGGCGGTTCTCCGGGTAGCGGCGCAGATCGATGTGGCTGATGACAAAGAGCTCATAGAGGCGGGCCAGAATATCCCAGGTCTCTCGGTCCAGCTCACCAGTCTGGGGCAGCATAGCCTTCTCCTGGAGCCACTGGGTATTCCGGACCGAAGCAGCATCGTGGATGCCGTCGATGGACTCCGGCTCCAGCCCATCCAGGACATGGGAGAGGCTCTGAAACATGGCCTGTACCGGGAGAAGGTAGTTGTGGGAGGAACCGGCCTGAACTTTAGCACTGGGAGGAAAAGCACGTATCTGTCTGGGATCGGCAAGCTCTCGCTCCAGATCCAGCCACTCGTCCAGAATGGCCTGCCAGGTCTCACGGTCCACCACGCCGGTGACAGGGGGGTGGAGCTCCCGCTGGAAGAGCATCACCGCCTCCAGGGTACGCTCCCCGAACACACCGTCCGGGACCAGAGCGGGCAGAAAGTCATAGCGCAGAGACAGGCGGTTCAGCATATACTGAAGACTCCGTATGGGCTGGGCCACCATCTCGCGTTCCAGCTGCTGTAAGGTCATGACAAGGACACCTCCTGTTGATCCGACTGCCCCAAACGCAGATCGGTGCCTGGATGCTGCCCGAAGCGGGGCGTCTCACTGTGTCCGCTGACCGCCGCCAGGGTCAGGTCCACCAGCGAGGGGATGAGCTCGGAGGCCTGAAAGGGGAAGCGAGCCACATCCTGTTGGAGCACGGCTTCCAGGCTGGCGAACTCACGGTACAGGGCGTCCCAGGTGGCTTCCCCCACTACGCCGTCGGGGAGGAGGTCAGTCTGCCGCTGAAAGGACTGGACCGCATTGGCGGTGGAGGGGCCGAATACGCCGTCCACCGTCAGCGGGGGGATGACCTCATCAAATTCAGCCAGTACGGCCAGCATGTACTGGAGGACCTGAACCTCGGTGCCGGTGTCCCCCTCTCGGAGGACGCCAGGGTACTGGAACTGGACCTTATAGAAGGTCTGCCCTTCGCTGACCAGCTCAGAGAGCCGGGTGACGCCCACATAGAGGTAGACCAGCTTATACCAGGTGGCCTTTCCCACCACGCCGTCTGACGCCAGGTTGAAGATGCGCTGGAACTGCCGCACGGAGTATTCGGTGTCTTCCCCGAAGATGCCGGTGACGGGCTGGATCTTGGGGATGGCGGGGTAGTTCTGGGAGATGCGGTTCAGGCTGGTCTGGACCACGGCCACCTCCTCCCCCACAGAGCCCAGCCGCAGGGGGCTGCCGGGATAGGACTGGGTGATGTCCTGGATGGGGGCGTTGACCACCAGCTCGATGTCGTCCCCGTAATAGTGGCGGAGGATCTCCATGGAGTTGTAGCCCGTCTGGGCCATCTCCTGGCTGCCCCACTGGGAGAGCCCGTAACAGGTGGAGGTGGTCCCGTTGCAGAACTTGGCGGAGAGGGGCTCCACAAAGCCCTGACGGCGGATGTAGTCGTTGAAGATCTCGTCCACCACTGCGCTGATGCTCTGGAAGAAGCTCCTTCCCCGAATGAACTTCTGGTCATAGGCGGTGGTGTTGGTGATCTGGAAGTTGTAGCCCCGGCTGGGGTAGAACTCGGTATAGACCCGGTTCAGGGCAAAGGAAATGATAGCCAGCACATTGGCCCGGATCGCGGAGAGCTCCCAGGTGGGATAGATCTCACTGGAGGCTACGTTTTTGACGTAGTCGGGGAAAGAGACCGTCACATTTTCTGCCCACTGGTCGGGCAGGCCCAGATGCACCGTGATGGTGCTGGGGATGTAAGGAAGGACGATGACCGGCATAGGGACACCTCACAGATTCTGAGGGGAGGTGTTCAGGATGGAGCTGTCAACAAGACTGTGCTGCCCCTCGGCCAAGGGGATGAGCTCCATGTCCTGGTCGGTCTCTTCGCCGGAGAAGATCTGGACGCCGTCCACCCGCAGGGCGGTGTAGCCTGGGTGTTCCGCCCAGACCTGGCAGACGGAGAAGGGGACCATGTCCTGGGTGGGACCGGTGCTCTCCCAGCGGGGGGGCGCAGGGATGGTGAGGGGCTGGACCCGGCCCTCACGGTCGGTGATCTGGACAGACAACAGGTGATATTTCCCGGTCGGGCTGATCTGGGTCACCACAACAGTGGCGTCCTCGATGGGGAGCTGCGCCCGGGAGGTATAGACTCTGATCTGCAGAGTCCCAAACTCTTCCTCCATATGGAGCCTCCTTCCGGCGTGATGGTGCGCCGTTTACTGGACCATCCTATGCCGGGACCGCGGAGCGGGTTCCCCTGTGGAAAAAAGATGCCCGCCGGGGCAAAAACGCTCCCGGTCGGGCATCTTTTTTCCACAGAAACCGCATCTGCGGTGGGTTTCCCTTTTTTTCTACACAGACATACCATATAATGTGGATAGATTTTTAAAAAAGGAGAAATGGGCACAATATGATGGAACTTAAGATCGCGTCAAGATTCTTGACGGACGAGGCGGGGAAACTGCGCCGCCTCCACTATTTTCTGCTGGTGGACGAGCTGGAGGCGGGGAGCTTCTTCTGCGAACAGTACGGAGTGAAGATCGCGGAAGAGGACGGAGACTGCGCGCAGATCCGGGGCATCACCACCAGCGCGGTGCGCATAGACGAACTGATGACCACACTGGTGGAGCAGCAGGTCAGCCCTACGGTGCTGGAGGATGTGGTGCAGGACTGGCTGTGACAGAGACACAGATCAGCATATCCCACGCCTCCCTCTCAGAGAAACGCTGTTATTTTTTCTTTCCCCTGTGGTCGATGCGCTGCATCAGCGCCACCAGCAGAGCGATGGCGCCCAGGACCACAAAGATGCCCAGCATTCCCTGCCCCATCATTTCCAAAGCATGCGTAATATTTTCCATGTTCGAATGTCCTCCTTTTTACTCCATCACAGGATGGGATTGTTGGCAAAATACTGAAGCACCACACCGCCGGCCACCACAGAGGCGATCTGGCCGGAGACGTTAGCCGCCACCGCGTGCATCAGCAGGTGGTTCTGGGAGTCGGCCTCCTGACCCAGCTTCTCGATGACCCGGGAAGACATGGGGAAGGCAGAGATGCCGGCCGCACCTACCATGGGGTTGATCTTGTTCTTGGGGGTGAAGATGTTGAGTACCTTGACGAAGAGCACGCCCACCATGGAGTCCAGCACAAAGGCCACCAGGCCCAGACCCATGATCATGATGGTCTCCTTCTGGACGAACTGATCCGCTTTCATAGAGAAGGCGATGGTGATGCCCAGCAGCAGGGTGATCAGGTTGGCCAGCTCATTCTGGGCGGTCTGGGAGAGGGAGGTGAGCACGCCGCACTCCCGGATCAGGTTGCCGAACATGAGGAAGCCTACCAGCGCCACGGAGGAGGGAGCCACCAGGCCGGCGATGACGGAGACCACGATGGGGAAGAGGATGCGCAGGCGCTTGGATACGCCCTGGGCCCGGTAGGGCATGCGCATGGCCCGCTCCTTCTTGGTGGTGACCAGCTTGATGGCAAAGGGCTGGATGATGGGTACCAGAGCCATATAGGAGTAGGCAGCCACTGCGATGGCCCCCACATAGCGGGAGTCGAGGATTTGGGAGACCAGGATAGAGGTGGGGCCGTCTGCGGCGCCGATGATGCCGATGGAGGCGGCGTCCTTCAGGTCAAAGCCCAGGGCCGCAGCCAGGAGGATGGTGAGGAAAATACCGGCCTGGGCGGCGGCGCCGCACAGGAACAGCTTGGGGTTGGCCAGCAGGGGACCGAAGTCGATCATAGCGCCGATGCCGATGAAGAGCAGGATGGGGAAGGCCTCACTGGCCTCGATGCCAACCTCAAAGAGCCACTGGATGATGCCGTGGGTCTCACCCACGCCCTCGCTGAACTGATTGATGACGCCGGACAGGGGCAGGTTGACCAGGATGGCGCCGAAGCCCATGGGCAGCAGCAGGGCGGGCTCAAACCCCTTCTCGATGGCCAGCCAGATCAAAAGGCCGCCCACGACGTACATCAGCAGCTGTTGCCATGTGATAGACAGAAGCCCCTCCCAAAGAAATTCCATGCTTTCTTCCTCCATTTCTTTATAGTATGTGTACCCTTTTGGAGAAAAATCGGCCCGCGCCCGGCAGACAGCCCGCAAAAAAAGACCTGCGTTCCCATTGGAACGCAGGTCTGGTCATTTCAGGAAAAACCAGAATGGAACAAGCTCCATCCATGCTTGTTGGCCTTTCCGCGCGGGAACCGCGCCGACTACTCCCCTTTGTATTTACGGATTTTATCATCTTCCCCTGGGGCTGTCAAGAGAAATCTCCGCTTTTTTCACCATGCAGAAACGGCGGGCCATTCACCCCAGGGAGCGGGTCCGGAGGTGACCCAGGCCGCGGCCGGGCAGGGGCAGTCTGACGGTGAAGAGGGTGCCGGAGATGGCGGAGCTGGAGACGGAGATCCGGCCCCGATGGCCGTCTACGATGCTCTTGGCGATGGACAGCCCCAGACCGTAGCCCCCCTGGCTCCTGGCCCGGTCGCTGTCAGTGCGGTAGAAGCGCTCGAACAGGCGGGGCAGATGCTCCGGAGGGATGGGCTCGCCGGTGTTGTGGACGGAGAGGACTGCCTCGTCTCCCTGGGGGCGGAGGATCAGTGAGGCCGAGCCGCGGGGCCCGGCATACTTGACCGCGTTGTCCACCAGAATGGCCACCAGGCGGCGCAGCTGCTCCGGATCGCCCAGGAGCTCCAGATCAGGCGTGATCTGGCTGTCCAGGGCCACGCCGGCCTCAAAGGCCACCGACTCAAAGGGGAGCAGGGCCTCCCAGGCCAGGTCGCTGAAGGACACCGTCTGGAGACGGAGGGGAGAGCGCCGGTCATCAGAGCGGGCCAGGAAGAGCAGGTCCTCCACCAGTGACTTCATCCGCTGAGCCTCTGCCTGGATGTACTCCACCCACTTGCGCTGTCCATCAGCCATGTCTCCGGAGTGGGCCAGGAGGATGCCGGCGTTGGCCAGGATGACAGTGAGGGGGGTCTTCAACTCGTGGGAGGCGTCGGCTACGAACTGCTTCTGCTGCTGCCAGGACCGCTCGGCGGGGCGTAAGGCCAGGGTGGAGAGGAGCAGGGAGATGACGAAGAAACAGGCCAGCCCCAGCAGCCCCACCAGCAGGCACGTCCGCAGCAGGGCCAGAAGATTTTCCCGCTCCCAGGTCCGGTCGGCAAAGGCCAAGCGGACCGCACCTCCCTCCGCATCCTCCCGGAGATAGCGGAGGGAGGAGACGGTGCCATCCCGGCGGCCGTCCTCCAGAGCGGCCAGGGCGGCCTGTTGGGCCACTTCCAGAGAGACATCCACTTGGTCTCCGTCGTTGATAGCGGTGACCACGCCGTCCTCCACTGTGACGGTGAACACCGGGAGCAGGGAGCGCTGAGCGCCCTGGCCGCTGGAGGGGCGGCGGGACCCATCCAGGGGAAAAGCGATCTCCGGCCGGAGGGGACTGCCTTCCTCTCCCCACATCAGGGCGGCACGCATGGCCAGCAGGCTCTGGCCCTTCAGGCGTTGAGCACTGCTTGCCATAAAGACCCCAAAGACCATAAGGAGGACCAGGGACACCAGCAGCATGTTTACCAGAATGAATTTGCGCCGCAGGGTACGGATCATGGCATGCCCCCTCCGCCAAAGCTGCCGGGCTCATCCGAGGTAGTGAGGAAATAGCCCACCTTCCGCACGGTGCCGATGGAGACCTGGGAGGCCAGGAAGGACAGCTTCTTCCGCAGGAAGGAGATGTACACTTCCACATTGTTGTCCTCCGCCTCCGAGTCCAGCCCCCACACCTTGGCAATGATGTCGTCCTTGGGGGTGACCAGCTTGGCGTTCTGGAGAAGCAGACGCAGCACCTCGAACTCCTTGAAGCCCAGCCGCACCGACTTGTCTCCCCGGCGCAGGCAGTGGGAGGAGAGGTGGAGGGACAGGTCTCCGAAGGCCAGCTCCTCGGACACCACCTCCCCCTGGCGGCGGGTGAGGGCCCGGACCCGGGCCAGCAGCTCGGAGGTGTCAAAGGGCTTGGTCATGTAGTCGTCCGCCCCACAGTCCAGGCCCTTCACTTTGTCGGAGATCTCGTCACGGGCGGTGAGCATGAGGATGGGAGTGGACACGTGGGCGGAGCGGAGGCGGCGGGCCACCTCCAGCCCGTCCAGCTTGGGCAGCATCACATCCAGGACGATGACATCGTACTGGGCGGTGAGCGCATAATCCAGGCCGTCGGCACCGTTGTGGACCTGGTCCACCTGATATTTCTGCTCTGCCATGATCTGGGCCAGGGCCTCCGCCAGCCGGACCTCGTCCTCCACGATCAGGATACGCATAATGGGCCTCCTTTCCAAATTGGGCTCTGTTTTTTCTCACTATACCACAAAAAACTGAAAATGCCCTGAAAAATTCAGAGTAATTTCAGCTTCTCCTGTTATACTGGCCCCAGAAGAGCATCAAGGGACAGGGGGGATACTCGTGCGTTATCGCGTGGTGACCACCGTGGCCGCGTTGCTGCTGTGTCTGGGCCTGATCGCCTGCTTTGTCCCGGGGAGCGTCCCGGCGGCAACATCTGGGGAGGGAGACGGCAGGGCGGCCCTGACAGCGGAGGACCGGTGATGCCTCCTGTAAAAGGGACCGGCGCGGAGCCACAGGCTCCGCGCCGGTCCCTTTTGGCGGTGGAGAGAGGGGGAAGGCCCTCAGGCGGGGAAAGCGCCCCGGCGGGTCAGCTGGCGGGAGAGGGAGAGCAGCACCGGGATCAGCAGGATCTGGGCCGCCACCATGCAGATAGTCTCGGTGAAGCGGGCGGGAAGCATGCCGAACAGGCCTTTGCCGTACATGATGTAGAGCCAGACGCTGTTGAGCACGAGCCGGGTCAGGCTGGCGCACAGGGAGGCGCCCACCACCCGCAGCCAGAGAGCGCGTCCATGGAAGCCCTCCCCCTTCTGGTGGAGGAACAGGCCGTAGATCAGTCCCACCAGTCCGGCGGTGACAGTGAAGCCGGGGAAGAAGGCGCCGAAGGGGAAGAGGGTGGCGCCGATCAAGTCGCTTACCGCGCCCACGGCCAGAGCCCACAGGGGGCCAAAAAGGATGCCGGACAGGGCGACGGCCAGGAAGGAGAAGTTGACCACCACGAAGGTGGTGTTGATGGAGAGGAACCGGGCCAGGATGACCTGGAGGGCCACCAGAAGGGCGCAGGTGACCATGATCTTGGTGTTTTTCTGAGCTTTCATTTATCTCTTCCTTTCACGGGCTGAGAGAGCCTCTCAGCGGTTTCCTCTTCAGTTGCCGTAAAAGGATACCCTGATACGACAGCGGAAGCGGAGCACCACCGCAAGACAGCTGCCTTTTCGTCCGGCGGCCACTTCCCATCCGCCGGCACTTGACGCGGTACTCCTATTCTGTGTATGGTCGCTGGGAAAACGGGGGAGGGGTCAGCACAGCCCCAGATGGTGGCGGATCTCCCCTACGGAGTAGAGGGAGCCCCAGGCGCAGATCACGTCCTCCGGGCCGGCCAGGGCCAGGGCGGTGTCCACCCCCTGGTCCAGGGTCTCCTGGACGGAGACTGGGATGGAGAACTGGGCCAGCCAGGCCGCCAGCTCGGCGGCGGGGAGGGCCCGGGGGCTGTCCGGTGTCACCGCCACAAAGGCCTTTGCCAGGGGGAGGACACGGCGGAACATGGAATGCCAGTCCTTATCGGCCAGGACGCCGGAGAGGAAAATGAGCTTCCGGCCGGGGTAGAGGCTCTCCAGGGCGGCGGCAAGGGCGTCCACGCACTGGGGGTTGTGGCCGCCGTCCACGATGAAGTCGGGGGAGCGGCGGGCCAGCTCCAGGCGGCCGGGCCACTGGGCCGCGGCCAGTCCCCGGGCTGCCGCCTCCTCCGGGATGGTCCAGCCGGCATCCCGGAGTGCCTGCACCACCTCCAGGGCGGTGATGGCGTTGGAGAGCTGGTAGCTGCCCAGCAGGGAGAGGCGGTAGGGGCCACGGCCCCGGTAGCGGAAGTCCTGGCCCTCCAGACCGGAGCAGAGGACCTCCAGCTCCTGGGGGTCGGTCTGACGCAGGGGGATGTCCAGCTGGCGGCAGACGGACTGGATCACCTGGGTGACCTCATCGCTCTGGCGGTAGAGGACGGCCCGGCAGCCCGGCTTGAGGATGCCGGACTTCTCCCGGGCGATGAGAGTGAGGGTGCCGCCCAGCTCCTGGGTGTGCTCCAGGCCGATGTTGGTGATGACCGCCGCCTCCGGGGCGGGGATCACGTTGGTGGAGTCCAGGCGGCCGCCCAGACCCACCTCCAGCACCACGATGTCACACTGCTCCTCCAAAAAGAACTCCATGCCCACCGCGGTCATCAGCTCGAACTCGGTGGGGGGATCGGACATCCCCTCCGCCACCTCCAGCACCCGCTGGGTGAGGCGGCCCAGGACTTCATCCGGGATGGGTGCCCCGTTGACCTGCATCCGCTCGTGGAAGCGGTAAAGGTGGGGAGAGGTGAACAGGCCAGCGCGCAGCCCAGCCTGAGCCAGGATGGAGGCTGTCATGGCCGCGGTGGACCCCTTGCCATTGGTCCCGGTGATGTGGACGAAGCGCAGGCGGCGCTCAGGATTGCCCAGGCTGGCCAGCAGTGCCTGGGTACGCTCCAGGCCCGGCTTCCGGCCGGTCCAGGCCCGCTGATGGATCAGTTCAATGGCTTCCTGTCCTGTCATGAAGGAGTCCCTCCCTGCTTTAAGTGACAATACCAAAGGAGCAAGGCCAGCCCGGCACCCCCCAGGATGTTGCCCAGGGTGACGGGGACCAGGTTGGCGGCGGCCCCGGTCAGGGTGAGAGGGGCCAGATCGACGCCCGCGGCTGCTGCCAGCGAGGCGTACTGGGGGACAGCGGCGGCCATTAGGGCCGCGCCGATGTAATAGAGGTTGGCAACGGAGTGCTCAAAGCCGCACAAGACGAAAAAGCAGACCGGAAGAAAGGCGCCCATCAGGCGGCCCGGTGTCTCCCGGGCGGAGGCGGCGGCCAGCACCCCCAGACAGACCAGCAGGTTGCACAGCACGCCCAGGCCCAAGGCGCTGCCGAAGGGAAGGGCGCATTTCGCGGCCCCGACCCGGATGGTGTACACGGCCAGGGCCCCGGCGGAGTAGTCCAGCTGGCCGCAGGAGACACACAGCCAGGCCACCAGCAGCGAGCCCAGGGCGTTCCCGGCAAAGACCAGCGCCCAGTTGCGCACCATCAGGACCGCCGATCCCCCCTTTTTCTCCAACAGAGTGAGGGGGAGCATGCAGTTTCCGGTGAACAGCTCCGCACCGGTGACGACGACCAGCCCCAGACCGAAGGGGAAGAGCAGGCCGCAGATGGTCCGGACGGTCCAGGTGTCTGAGATGCCGTAGACCGCCGTGTTGGTGGCGGCCGCGGCGATGGCGATGATGGCCCCGGCCAGCGCTCCCAGCAGGAGCAGGCTGGCGGCGGAGCGCTCCATTTTCCTGACGCCCGCCGCACTGTACGAGGCGAGCAATTCTGCGGGGGAGAGGTAGTTGTTCATGATCTCCTTTGTTCCAGAGACCGGCAGGCCGCCTGGGCCACATGCAGGGCCAGCACGGTGGAGGTCACCGCGCCCACGCCTCCGGGGACCGGCGTGATGGCAGACACGATAGGCTCCACCTCGTCAAAGGCCACGTCCCCATGCATGGCGCCGTCCGGGCCGATATTGACGCCCACATCTACCACCACCTGGCCCGGGCGCACATAGTCGGCCCGGATCAGGTCCAGGCAGCCGGCGGCGGAGATGATGATGTCGGCGTCCTGGCAGAAGCTGCGGGTGTCCTCCTTGTCTGTGAAGATGTGACAGACGGAGACGGTGGCCTCCTCCTTCATCAGCAGCAGGGCGGTGGGCAGGCCCACGGTGGCGCTTTTGCCGATCATAGCGATCTTCTTGCCTTTCAAGGGGATATCATAGTAGTGGAGCAGTTCCAGGCAGGCGGTGGCGGTGCAGGGGGGAAAGCCGATGTCACTCTTGGTGAGCAGGCCGCCCATGGAGGCGGTGGTGATGGCGTCGATGTCTTTCTCCGGGGCCAGGACGCTGGTCACCGCCTCGGTGTCCAGATGGGGCGGCAGGGGGCGGAATAGCAGGCAGCCGTGGATGGAGCTGTCCTCGTTCACTGTCCGCAGGGTCTGGATCAGCTCCTGCTGTGAGGCGTCCGCGGGCAGCAGGAAGCGCCGGACGGCGATGTTCAGGCTTTCCGCCCGGCGGATAGCCCCCCGCTCATAAGCGATGTCCTCCTCCCGGCGTCCCACCCGGACGATGCCCAGGGTGGGAGTGACGCCGCGGCGGGAGAGCTTCTCACAGCGGAGCCGGATGTCCCGGCACATGTGTTCCGCCACCGGTTTTCCGCTGAGCAAAACTGCCATGGGTCTCCTCCTTTTGGTGATTCGGGCAGGGGGAGGCGGCGTGCGCCTCCCCCTGCATGTGGTCATATGCTCAGAACAGGCCGGTGATCCTGCCGTGCTCGTCTACGTCGATCTTCTAGGCAGAGGAGACTTTGGGCAGGCCGGGCATGGCTCCCCACCGAATTTTGATTCGGTGGGGGCCCTGTTTTTTTAGATCCTCGGGCGAAATAAATTCGCCCTGCGGAAATCCTCCGCTGTGCTTCGGATTTACGCCGCACGAGCGGCGGGGTGCTGCCGCACCCGAATGCCCATGCCCGGCTCAGAACAGGCCGGTGATCTTGCCGTTCTCGTCTACGTCGATCTTCTCGGCAGAGGGGACTTTGGGCAGGCCGGGCATGGTCATGATATCGCCGGTGAGGGCCACGATGAAGCCGGCGCCGGCGGAGACCTTCAGATTGCGCACCGTGACCTCGAAGCCGCTGGGCGCGCCCAGCAGGGTCTGGTCGTCGGAGAAGGAGTACTGGGTCTTGGCCATGCAGATGGGCAGGTCGCCGAAGCCCAGGTCAGTGAGCTGCTGGGCCTGCTTCTTGGCGTTGGCGGTGAGCACCACCCGCTCGCCGTGATACACCTTCTTCACAATGGTGTCCAGCTTCTCCTGGATGGAGGCCTGGGTATCATATACGAACTGGAAGTGGTTGGGCTGCTCGCACAGACGGATGACCTCCTCGGCCAGGGCCTTGCCGCCCTCGCCGCCCTTGGCCCACACCTCGGACAGGGCCACATTGACGCCCAGCTCATTGCACTTCCTCTCCACCAGGTCCAGCTCGGCCTTGGTGTCGGTGGGGAAGGCGTTGATGGCCACCACGCAGGGCAGGCCGTACACGTTCTTCACGTTGTCCACGTGCTGCAGCAGGTTGGGCAGGCCCTTCTCCAGCGCCTCCAGGTTCTCCTGGTTCAGCTCGGGCTTGGGCACGCCGCCGTGGTACTTCAGCGCCCGCACGGTGGCCACGATCACCACGGCGGAGGGCTTCAGGCCGGCCTTGCGGCACTTGATGTCGATGAACTTCTCTGCGCCCAGGTCGGCGGCGAAGCCGGCCTCCGTGACTGCGTAGTCCCCCAGCTTCAGGGCCATGCGGGTAGCGATGATGGAGTTGCAGCCGTGAGCGATGTTGGCGAAGGGGCCGCCGTGGATGAAGGCAGGGGTGCCCTCCAGGGTCTGGACCAGGTTGGGCTTCAGAGCGTCCTTCAGCAGGGCGGCCATGGCGCCCTCGGCCTTCAGGTCATGGGCGGTGACGGGCTTGCCGTCATAGGTGTAGGCCACGATCATCCGGCCCAGCTTCTCCTTCAGGTCGGTGATGCTGGTGGACAGGCACAGCACGGCCATGATCTCGCTGGCCACGGTGATCTCAAAGCCGTCCTCACGGGGCACGCCCTGGGCCTTGCCTCCCAGGCCGTCCACGATGTGGCGCAGCTGGCGGTCGTTCATGTCCACCGCGCGCTTCCAGGTGATCTGCTTGACATCGATGCCCAGGGCATTGCCCTGCTGGATGTGGTTGTCCAGCATGGCGGCCATCAGGTTGTTCGCCGCACCGATGGCGTGGAAGTCGCCGGTGAAGTGGAGGTTGATGTCCTCCATGGGCACCACCTGGGCCCAGCCGCCGCCGGCCGCACCGCCCTTGACGCCGAACACAGGGCCCAGGGAGGGCTCACGCAGGGCGACCACGGACTTCTTGCCCAGCTTCCGCAGGCCGTCCGCCAGCCCTACGGAGGTGGTGGTCTTGCCCTCGCCCGCAGGGGTGGGGGTGATGGCGGTGACCAGGATCAGCTTGCCGTCCTGAGCCTGGGTCTCGTTGAGCAGCTTGTAGTCCACCTTTGCCTTGTAGTTGCCGTACATCTCCAGGTACTTCTCGTCCACGCCCGCCGTGGCCGCGATCTCCCGGATGTTTTTCATTTCACAGCTCTGTGCAATTTCAATGTCGCTCTTAATTTCCATGGGAATCAGTCTCCTTCTTTTATGATTTATCGTGGATGTCTATGAAGTTAGAAGTTAAGGGAGGGAACGGACCTGGGCCGCCATAAAGGAGGCCGGGCCCGGGCAGTCCAGGTGCAGCGGAGCGCTGCCGGGGTCCTGGATCAGAACGGCTTCTCCTGAGGCAATGGTACTCGATTCCCCAGCGAAAGTCAAGGTGCCGCTCCCCTCCGCGCAGTAGAGGATGAGGGTGGAGGAGCCGGGTTCGGCGGAGAAGCTGACGGGGCCGCCGCTGGTGCGCAGGGGGGAGACACTGCCGGCGCATCTGTCCTTGCGCAGCATCAGGTTGAAGTCCACGCAGCGGCCCCGGGAGTGGGTGTCCGCCCCGCCGTCGAAGGCGTGGACCTGATAGGGGGCCAGGGAGATGAGGGGGCCGCCGTCGTGGGTCAGTTCCATCTCTCCCCGGAGAGGGGCAATGAGCCGGTGGTAGTCGGGGAGGGGGGTGAAGTCGGACTCGTCCAAGTCCACGGTGGCGGAGCTCAGCCGCCAGAGGAAGTCCCGGTCCGCATAGAGGGCCCCCTGGGGGGCGATGGCGATCTGGGTGGTGGTCCCGCCGGACCACTGACTGATCTGGTAGTCTGCCTGGGTGAGGTGAGTGATATGGGGTGCCATGGGGACTCCTTTCTGAACGAGGACGCCCCCGCGGCGGTTCACGCCGCGGGGGCGTCCCGTCGGTGACTCATGGGAGGGGGATCACAGGGACTCCAGGACCTCCTGGTAGATGGCGTCGGCCAGAGGCAGGGCCTTGTCCAGCAGGGCCTGGCCCTTCTGGCGGTACTCGTCGGCAAAGGCCTGGTCCTGGATACCGCCGATGTTGATGAGCACGTTGAGCCAGGCGCCCTGGATGGCGGCCTTGAGGCTCAGGGCGGCGCAGCCCAGGTCGCTGGCGGCGCTGGCGTTGAGCTTGCCCACCACGGAGCGGGTCAGCTCCAGGGCCTGGCAGGCCAGCTCCATCATCTCAAAGGGGGTCTTGGTGCAGCCCTTCAGGGCCTCCTGCATGGCGGCCTTGCGGGCGGCCTTCTCCTCGTCGGTGTCCTTGGGCATGGCGAACACGGCGCTGACGGCGTTGAACGCCTCGGTATCCCGGTCGATCACGTCCACGAACTGAGCCTTGAGCTCGTTCCCCTTCTTCTGGGACTCGATGGCCAGCTCCTGCACGTCGGCGTACTTCTTCTTTCCCACGGTGAGGGCGCACACCATAGCGGTGAGGGCGGCGCCCAGGGCGCCCTCCAGCGCGGCGGCGGAGCCGCCGCCGGGCGCGGGTTCATCGGAGGCCATCAGGTCCACGAACTCATTGACCTTCATTTCCACAAGCTTCATAACAGTCGATTCTCCTTTTGTCAAAACGGCTTATTCCATGCCGATCAGGTGGTACTCCATGATCTGATTGTGGCAGTCGAAGTCACGGGCCTTCAGATAGAACTCAGCGCAGTCGATCATGGCCTTGGCGGGGGTCAGGCCCACGATCTCGCTGTCCACGATATAGGTGCCGTAGCGCTCGGCCAGGGAGCGGATCATCTCATAGACCACATACAGAGGGGTGTCCTCATAGTTGACCATGTTCATGGAGACCTGAGCGATGCCCCGGTCCTCCAGCATGAAGCCCATGGCCTTGCAGCTGCGGAAGCCGCCGGAGGAGCCGCGGATGACCTTGGCGATCTTCTTGGCGATCTCCACGTCGGAGGTGGCCAGGTTCACGTTGAAGGCCACCAGGGGCATGCGGGCGCCGATGGCGGTGATGCCGGCGGTGGGATGGATCTTCCGCTCGCCGAAGTCGGGGGCCCACTCGGGCTGGAGCAGCTTCTCGGGCATGCCCTCGAACTGCCCCTTGCGGCAGGTGGCCAGATTGCGGCGCTCGGGACGGGTGGCGGAGTCCTCATACAGGAAGCTGGGGATCTTCAGCTCGTCCCAGATCCGCTGGCCCAGGCGCTTGGACATCTCCACGCACTCCTCCACGGTGACGCCCATGGTGGGGACGAAGGGGATGACGTCGGTGGCGCCCATGCGGGAGTGCTCGCCCACATGCTTGGTCATGTCGATGACCTCGGAAGCCTTCTTGGTCAGCTGGAAGGCGACCTCCTCGATGGCCTCGGGGGAGCCGATCATGGTGAACACACAGCGGTTGTGGTTGCCGTCGGTCTGGGCGTCGAACAGGGTGCAGCCGGGCACGCTGTTGGCCACTTCCACCAGGGCGTTATAGGCGGCCTCGTCCTTCTCCTTGCTGCAGCTGAAATTGGGGATGCATTCTACAAGCTTGGACATAAGAAATTCCTCCTTAAAATATCGGTATCAAAAATGTTTTGAGATGTAGCGCTTGAAAGGATCAGCCCACCAGATTAGAGGCGGCGGGGACAAAGAACTTGATGAAAGCGATGGTCTGGGGCTGATAGATGATGTCCACCAGGAAGGCGCCTACGATGGGGACCACCATGAAGGCCCGGCTGGACATGCCGTACCGCTCAGTGACGGCGGTCATGTTAACGATGGCGGTGGGGGTGGCACCCAGGCCGTGGCCGCACAGGCCGGAGCACATGACGGCGGCGTCATAGCTCTTGCCCAGGATGCGGAAGATCACGAAGTAGGACACCGTAACGATGAACACCACCTGGCAGATGACGATGAGAAGCACGCCGCCCATCAGGCTGGCCAGCTCCCACAGCTTCAGCGTCATCAGGGCCAGAGCCAGGTACAGGTTGAGCATCACGTCGCCGATGCCGTCC
The DNA here is from genome assembly GCF_001244495.1 of Clostridium phoceensis. Taxonomy (NCBI): domain Bacteria; kingdom Bacillati; phylum Bacillota; class Clostridia; order Eubacteriales; family Clostridiaceae; genus Clostridium; species Clostridium phoceensis. The sequence goes on from NZ_LN866274.1 coordinate 2,281,151, forward strand.
ACCAGGGGGAAGGAGAACTTGTAGAAGTGGAAGGTGTCGTTGAGGTTGCGGACGATGACAGCCACGAACATGGCGCCCACATAGTTGGGGAAGGACATCCCGATCAGCTTGCTGACCCATCCGGACACCATGGTGCCCAGGGCCATGCACACGATGATAGCGACCACGTTCTTGATGACGTCCAGAGCGGAGAGAGGCTCCTTGCCGGCGGCATTGACGCTCTTGATATCATCGTAGTTGGCCTGATGCTCCTCGGGCTTCAGGTCATACTTGACGATGAGGCGGCGGCCCAGAGGTCCGCCCACAAGCACGCCGGAGATCAGGCCGAAGGTGGCGGCGGCGGCGCCCACGCCCATAGCGGCGGAGTAGCCCAGGCTCTCAAAGGTGGAGCCGTAAGAGCCGGCTGCTCCGTGGCCGCCGACCATGGAGATGGCGGAGGACAGCAGGGCGTAGGGGGCCTCCAGGCCCACCGCGGTGCCCACGGCGATGCCGATGATGTTCTGGAAGATGGAGACCACACCGGCGCACAGCCAGTAGACGATCAGCAGGATGCCGCCCTTCTTCAGCAGGGAGAAGCTGGCGCCCAGACCCACGGTGGTGAAGAAGGCCAGCATGAAGGGGTCCTGGAAGGTGTTGGTGAAGTTGAAGGTAAAAGTACCGGTGGTGTGGCCGGCGAAGGTGATGAACATAAAGATGAAGCCGCCAATGACGGGAGCAGGGATACAGTACTTGGCCAGGAAGTTGACCTTGTTTTTGATCGCGTAACCGATCAGCAGAAGAATGGAAGCCATTGCCAGGGTCATGATTGCGTCGGTGTTAATGTTGAGGACGTTTTCCACAGTTTCAAATGACATAATGTTACCCTCCCATTGATTCTCTTTTTTCCTCGGACCGCTCTCCTTACGGACCGAAACACTGCCCCGGCTCGTCCGACCTCCTTTCGCCAAAGCAGAATTGGACATTACAAGTACCACTATAGTCATGAAGCATCTAAGAAACGTCTAATTTTAAAAAATAGGAGGAAACTCTGTTGAGACGGAAGCTCATTCCGCCATAAAATGCTTGTTTTTGCTGTACAGCTCAGAGGCACGGTACCGCTGCTGGGTGGCGATGCCGTTGCGCAGGCTCTGGGAGAGCTGCTCCGCCTCGAATACGCTGGGGACGCTGGAAAGCAGGCGGACCCCCTGCCGGGCGTAGCTCTCCGGGGAGTAGGTGAGCAGAGGGGCGAGGGGGGAGCCCGTCCGCTGCTCCAGGTCCAGCCGGCTGCGGATGTGCATGGAGACAAAGTGGAGGATGACCCCCTCCAGAGGGGAATTCAGCCGCTGCTGGCAGGACTGGGCATCGGCCAAGCTGACCGCCGCCCGCTCGTAGTCCCCCTCCATGGCCTGATAATAGGCGGTGTAGGCTGCGGCGGCTGTCCGGCCCCACAGCTCGCCGGAAACTTTCGCGTTGTCATACCCATGCTGAAACAGCTCACGGGCCCTGGGATGGTCCTCCAGGGCGAAAGCGGCCCGCCCGTAATGGACATAGACCCAGACGCCGCCGGGCCAGGGCAGGTCTTCCAGCAGGGAGAGGGCCCGCTTATAGTAGGAGCAGGCGTCGGCGTACTCCAGCCGCTGGCGGCAGACCCGGCCGTAGTCACAGTAGACGGCCGCCAGCTGGAGCCGGACCGCGGTGGAGCGGGGCTGTCCCCGCAGAGCGTCCATGGCCTCCAGCAGATAGTAGCGGCTCTTGTCATAGGCGCCCTGGAGACAGAACAGGCCGCCCCGAAGCCGCTGGAACTGGGCCTGCTGGACCGGGTCCCGGGTGCGCTCCAGCAGGCGCATGCCGGTGGCGGTGTAGCGCTCCACCTGTTCAGTGGCCTGGCGGTAGAGGGCGGAGGAGGCCAGCAGGTAGCAGGCCCGGATGAGCACCCCCGTGTCGGGGTGGATGCTGCCGCCGCTGAGGGCGCCCAGGATGTCGCTGCCCCGGGCGCTGTCCCCCTGGAACAGGGCGATGCGCCCCTGGATTAGAGCGGTGGCCAGCTCCAGACGGCCCAGGACTGCGGGGTCCGCCCCCTCACGGCGCAGGGCGGACAGCTCCCGCAGGAACTGCTGGGTCTGCTCCTCCAGCTCCTCTGGGGAGCGGGGGGCAGGGGCGTCTCCCCCCAGGGGGGAGAAGGGCTCGAAGGCCCGGGAGCTGTCCAGATCACAGGCCCGGATGCGGTACTCCAGAGCACGCAGGCGGCTGCCGGCCAGCTGAAAGTGGCGGGCGATCTGGCGGCAGGCGCCCCCCTCCTGGGGCTGCTCCCCCTGGGAGAGCAGCTCGGCGGCCTGGAGGTGGAGGGGCTGACGCTGGGAGTAGGAGAGCCGGTCGTAGACCAGCTCCCGGATGCGCTGGTGGGCAAAGCGGTAGGTGGGGTCCCCCTCGGTGTGGTGCTCCAGGATGATGCCCCGGCCCCGCAGCTCGTCCAGACCGGCGGTGAGCAGGCGGGCCTTCTGGGCCCTCAGCTCCCGCCGCAGGGNGCGGCCTGGAGGTGGAGGGGCTGACGCTGGGAGTAGGAGAGCCGGTCGTAGACCAGCTCCCGGATGCGCTGGTGGGCAAAGCGGTAGGTGGGGTCCCCCTCGGTGTGGTGCTCCAGGATGATGCCCCGGCCCCGCAGCTCGTCCAGACCGGCGGTGAGCAGGCGGTCATTCTGGTCCATCAGCTCCAGCAGCAGGCGGCTGGGCACCTCCTCGGAGAAGAGGGAGATGAGCTCGGCCACCTGGAGGGCCGCGCCGGACAGGCCGGAGAGCCGGTCCATCAGGATATCCCCCAGGGTCTGGAGGGTGGCCTCCACATCGCCGCTGCGGCGGTAGGCCTGGGTCAGCTCGGTGAGCAGATAGAGGTTGCCTCCGGTCTCCCGGTGGAACTGGGGAGCCATGCGTCGGGCGGCCTCACCGCCCAGCTCCCTGCGGAGCAGCTCCTCTGTCTGTTCCGGGGTGAGAGGGGGCAGGCGATGGCGGCGGAGCAGGCCATCCGCCTCCAGCGACTCCAGCCGGGCCAGGGCAGAGGGGGAGAGGTCGTCCCGGGCGGTGAGGATGGTCATCAGACCCCTGCCCTCCAGGCGGCGGAGCAGGGCGTCCCCCAGACGCAGGCTCTCCTCGTCAGCCCATTGCAGGTCCTCCAGCACCAGGAGCACCTTTTTCCGGCGGGTGACAGCGGAGAAGAGGAGCAGGAGGCTGTCCTCCAGCCCCTGGTCCCACTGGCGCAGCGCCCGGGCGGAGACTCCGCCCGGCCAGGCGTTCTCAGAGCGGAAGAGAGGGAACGCCTGGCCTAATCGGACCTGGACCGGGACCGGGAGGGAGAGCTGCTCCTCCTGGATGAACTCCCGCAGGGACAGCAGGATGCGGTCCCAGGGGGCCAGAGGGAGGCCCTCCTCCGACTGGAGGCAGCCGCACCGCAGCACTAGCAGGGCGGACAGATCGGACCAGCGGAGGAAGTGGCTGATGAGCTCGCTCTTGCCGGAGCCCACCTCCCCGATGAACAGCTGGGAGCAGCGGCGCACCGCCCCCTCGGCGAAGGAGCCCGCCGCCGCCCGCAGGGCGGCATAGAGGGTCTCCCGTCCCACGGGGACCTGGGGCGCCTCTGCCTCCCCGGGGGCCTGGGTGGTGTCGTTCCACTGGTTCATGATCTCGTAATAGAGCATGGTGGTGCTCTCCAGGGGGTCCACACCCAGCTCCTCGGAGAGCTGCTCCTTCAGCCGCTGGTACACCTGGGCGGCCCGGGAGTACTTCCGGGCCGCCCGCAGGCGCTCCATGAGGAAGGCGGCCATGGACTCGTCAAAGGGGTCCTCCCGCAGATACTCGGTGGCCAAGCGGGCAGCCTCCTCCGGGTCGCCGGCCTCCAGGGCGGCCTGGGCCTGCTGGGCCAGCCGGCCCAGATACTGCTCGTGGAGCTTCTCCCGGGTGCGGTCCAGCCACTCATCGAAGGAGAAGGCGTGCTTGACGGCGAAGCCCTGGAGGAAGGGGCCTCGGTAGGCGGAGAAATCCCCCCGCTGGGTGAAGCGGTCGTAGTCGCAGTCCACCTCCCAGGCGCTGTTCACCACCACCAGGGACTTCTGGGGGGAGAGGAGAAAGTCGCCCCCCAGGGTCTTTTTCAGCGTATATAAGGTGTTGCGGAGATTTTTCAGGCCGGTGGCCTCGTCGCAGCTCTCCCACAGCAGAGAGATGAGCTCCTGCCGGGTGGCGCTGCGGCGCACCAGCATGTAGTACAGCAGGGCGTCCGCCCGCTTGAAGGGAAAGGAGACCGGGACCCCGTCCAGCGTGACGCTGGGGGTCTGGAGCATGGTCACATTGAGCATCAGAAAGCCCCCCTCTTTGGTCTGGGTCCAGTATATCGGATTTGGGGCCGGGTGTGCAACTGTTCCCGGGCAAAAATTTGCCGGGGGCGCGTTTTTGCCTTGCCAGGGGGAGGGGAAAACACTATAATAATATAAAAAGGTAAAAGAGGGGGGCGTCCCCGGGGCCCAGGACAGAGAGAGGAGAGAGACATGAAGCTGGATAAATGGATCGAATCCGTCCCCAATTTCAGCGAGGGGCGGGACCTGAAGAAGGTGGAGCGCATCGTGGACTCCTTCCGGGCCAAGCCGGGAGTGAAGCTGCTGGACTACTCCACAGACCCGGACCACAACCGCTGCGTGGTGACGGTGCTGGGCCAGCCGGAGCCCCTGAAGCGGGCCATGGTGGAGGCCATCGGCACGGCGGTGGAGCTGATCGATATGACCCGGCACGAGGGGCAGCACCCCCGCATCGGCTGCGTGGACGTGATCCCCTTCATCCCGGTGCGGGACTGCACCATCCAGGAGGCGGACCAGCTGGCCCGGGAGATAGCACAGGAAGCCGCTCTGCTCTACGGACAGCCCTTCTACCTCTATGAGAAGTCTGCCACTGCCCCCCACCGGGTGGACCTGGCCAACATCCGCAAGGGACAGTTCGAGGGGCTGGCGGAGAAGATGAAGGACCCCCTGTGGAAGCCGGACTTCGGGCCGGATACCATCCACCCCACTGGCGGGGCCACCGCCATCGGGGCCCGGATGCCTCTGATCTGCTTCAACATCAACCTGGACACCCCCAATGTGGAGATCGCCCGGCAGATCGCCCGCCGGGTGCGGAACATCGGCGGCGGCCTGCACTATGTGAAGGCCATGGGCATCGCCCTGGAGGAGCGGAACCTGGCTCAGGTGACCATGAACCTGACCGACTACACCAAAAGTTCCATTTACAGTGTCTTTGAGATGGTGAAGATGGAGGCCCGGCGCTATGGCGTCCGGGTGGTGGGCAGCGAGGTGGTGGGCATTGTCCCCATGAAGGCCCTGCTGGACTGCGCGGAGTACTACCTCCAGATCGAGGACTTCTCCTCCGAGCAGGTGCTGGAGCTGCATATCGAATAGACGGACAAGCAAAAGGAGCGGCCCCTCTGGAACAGAGGGGCCGCTCTCCCTTTTTCGACAGTTTCAGGAGATCTGGATGCTGACGCCGTTGACCTCCACGCCCTCGTTGGCCCGGATGAGGATGTACCGGGTGCCCTCGATCATGCGGGTCTCCACCAGGTCGCTGCGCTCCGGGTTGACGTGGATGGTGACGTCGGGAGTGCGGACCTCCAGCTGCTTGGGGTCCACCAGATTGCGGGGGCTCAGGCCGGCCTCCGGGCCGAAGGCCTGGTCATACTGGGCCTCAAAGGCATCCACATGGGGGGCGGCCACGCCGCAGGAGGACAGGACGGACCGCACCTCCCCCTTGGAGAGCAGGAGGGGCTGCTCCTCCTTGCTGGCCTTGTGCTCTTCGATCATGTCCCGCAGCTGGCTGTGGACGGCCTGGACCACATGATAGCTGCAATCCTCCGCCAGCGTCTCCCCCAGGAGGGACTCAAAGGTCTCCTTCTGGACGGCGGCAGGCATGGGAGGAGGGGTGCGGAACAGGGCGTCAATGAGCTCCGGGTGGTTCTCCCCGATGTCCCGGGAGTAGTAGAGGGCATTATAGAGGTTGGTGGTGCGCTCGTCAAAGGCGGGGAAGAGGAAGCCTGCCTCCGGCGGAGAGACGACCCAGTCCGCCTTCAGGTCGTGGAAGGCATTTTCATAGACAAAGTAGCTCAGGGCGGGCTTGGTCAGCTTTACCGGGCAGATGGAGCACAGGATGTAGGAGAACACCTGGTCGGAGGCGTCGTCCATCCGCTCCCCGTCTTTGGCCCGGTAGGGGACGTCATAGGTGTCGTGGGCCAGGAGGATGAGATAGTTCCCCTCCAGGGTGAGGGAGGAGATGACCCGCTGGAACAGGGCCTGCACGGCCTCTTCGTCCGCCAGGGAGGAGCCCCGCAGGGCCATGAGGAGCCGGTGCTCCTCGCTGTCCACCACCTGCTGGGTGGAGAAGGTGATGTCCGCCAGGTTTTTGCCCAGGGTGCCGGACAGGGTGCGCCGGAGGATGGCCAGCAGCTTTTCCGACTCCTCCTGGGACATCAGCCCCAGGGACTGGTCGAACTGGGAGACGATCTCCCGGTTTTCGTTGACATAACATCCGCGGATGTGGGAGATGCCGCTCCTGTCCGGCCGGAACCGGCGGCGGATCTCGGAAATTTCCTTTTCGTTCATAGAGACTCCTTTTGTAGATGGATCGTTTTGTATCTGCAGTCAGAAGGGGGCGCGGACAGGAATAAGAGTGTCCTGAGGGGATTGGGCTTGGAGATAGCGGTCCGGGTGTACGCCGAAGAACTGCTCAAAGGAGCGGATAAAGTGGTACACATCGTGGTAGGCCAGCCGTTTCGCGATCTCTGATGTGGACATATGATCCCGGAGAAGATAGGTCCTGGCAGTGCGCATCCGACAGTAGATCAGATAGTTGATAGGGGAAGTGTGGTAGGCGTTGGAGAACACCCGGGAGATATGGGAGGCGCTGAGGTGGAAGGTCTGGGAGAGGGTCTCCATGGTCACCTTTTCGTGGATATGGGTCTGAAGATAGGTAAGGATATCGTTGGCGTACTCCGGAAAAGAGGTCCTGACCACCGTACCGGAGGCCCGGAGCTCCGGGAGGACCAGCTCCAAAATAGAGAGGACTAGGGCCTGGACCGGGCGGTCTATCTGTCCGCCGTTTTCACCGGCCAGCTCCTGAATGATGTCCAGAAGCCGCTGGACTGTGGACATCTTTTCAAAGGGGGCGCAATAAGCGGGGCCCGGAGCCAGAAGGTCGTTCCAGGCGGTCAGCCGTTCCGCTGGACCGGTGAACCGGATGGCATAATGTGTGGAGTCCCTATCATCGTCGCACTGAAAACAATGAGGAGTCTTGGGCGGAATGGAGACAACGCTCCCGGCCTGCAGCGGGATAGTACAGCCGGGGAGGTTTAAAGAGAAGTGCCCCCTGGTAATGAAGGCGAGCTCATAGTCCGCCTCGTGAAAATGCGGATACACAGTCCAGGGAACGGGAACAGGGAGATAACTGATCTGTGTGACGTGATAAAAAGGAAATCCCTGATGGGGATCTCGTTCCTCAGAAGTGCGTTCAAAAAGCCACATGGGTCTCTCACATCCTTTGACGAGTTCCAATTATAATGGATATGACGGAGAAAATACAAGAAAAAGGGCAGAATTATTTGCGACATGATAGGATTTTTCCAAATGGAACGGGAGGAGGGGAGACAGACGGGAGAAAACAGCGGATCGATGATAGGATTTTAAGAGGGAAGGCGAACATGTGCAGGGACAGGTATGGTATGCTTTGGGAAACAGCAGGATCGCTGCTGACGAAAGAAAGGATGAATGAACATGAGTCTCAAGCACAAGGTACTCAGCGGGCTGATGGCGGCTGCACTGTCGGCCTCTCTGCTGGCCTGCAGCTCCGCCCCCGCACCTGCCGCGTCCTCTGCACCTGCCTCCTCCCTCCCCTCAGTCTCTCATCAGACGGAGACGCCCAGCTATGCCTATCAGCGGGGGACGGTGCAGAACACACGCTATGGCACTCTGGAAGGATTTTCTGAGGATGGTGCGCTGCACTGGTTCGGTGTCCCCTATGCCCAGGCACCGGTGAACGAACTGCGGTGGAAAGCGCCCCAGCCGCTGGAGCCCTGGGAGGGCACTTTGGACGCCACTGAGAGCATGGTCGCCAGTCAGACCGCAAGCGTACAGGCCAGCAAAGACAAGGCGGGCAACGGCACAGTGGAGGCCACAACCGCCCTGCTGGGCAGTGAGGAGGGGGCGGTCACCCTGGACATCACCCGCCCGGACACGGACGAGACCGGCCTGCCCATCTTCTTTTATATCCATGGAGGCAACAACCAGACTGGGAAAAGCGCGGCTTTCCCGGCGACTCAATTCGCCCAGGAGGTCAACTGTGTGGTAGTCTCGGTGAACCACCGTCTGGGGCTGCTGGGGTACAACGCGCTTCCCGCCATCCAGACAGGTACGGAGGAAGAAAATTCGGGGAATTTTGGACTGCTGGATCTGGCCGCCGCTCTGGACTGGGTGGCGGAGAACGCTGAGAGTTTCGGCGGAGACAGCGGGAACATCACCGTCACCGGCTCCTCTGCGGGAGGCCGCAATGTGATGGCCATGCTGATCTCCCCCGTGTTTGAGGGAAAATTCCAGAAGGCGATCTCTTACAGCGGCGGCATGACAGTGGCCGATATGGAGGACAGCCAGCGGGTAGAGGCCAGAGCGCTGGCACCGCTGGCGGTGGAGAAGGGGGTCCAGTCTGACGAGGAGTCCGCCGCCCAGTGGCTGCTCACCGATGGAGAGGAAGTGCGGGACTTCCTGTACAGTCTGTCTGATGAGGAGCTGGCCGCCGCTTTCGGCGGCGCGGGCATCCGCATGAGCGCGTTCCCCCACCACTTTGCCGACGGCGTGGTGCTGCCTAAGGAGGGGTTCGATACCACCGTTTACAACGACGTGCCCGTCCTCATGGTCAACGGTGACCGGGAATTCTCTACCTTCTGTAAGAGCTCTCCTCCCTTCAATACCCCCAGCGTGGCCGAGCTGATGAAAGATGAGGTCCTGCTGCCCCAGTATCGATTTGCCGAGAAGTACGGCAGCCTGATGTACGGATACTTTAACGGGGAGGAGTCTGCCGAGCGGATGCTGGGCAGCGGCTATGAGTCCCCAATCTACACCTGTATCATCCGCTGGGGCGATGATCCGGCGGTGGTAGGAGAGGAGTATGCTACAATCTATGGATCTTATCATTGCATGACCACTCCGCTGATGACCCATGTGCTAACCAATGCCTCTTCCAGCTATCCGGAGCTCTATGCCTCCCCCAGCTGTCAGGCCGTCTCCTCCATGCTCAACACTTATTATAAGAATTTCCTGTGGAGCGGCAATCCAAATGGTGGGGAACTGCCCCAGTGGGATGCCTGGACCAGTCTGGACGGCACCACTCAGCTGATCGTGGACGCCAATGACGATGGGGCTTGGGCCGAGATGTCCACCGACCACATCTCCTATGCCGAGATCATTGAGAGGATGGAGGCGGACCACTCCATTCCTGATGACCAGAAGACCGAGATGATCCGGACTGTCCTGAATGGTCGCTGGTTCAGCGGCGAAATGGATGCATATTACGGAAATGAGGACCTCTGGGCCTGAACTGCCGTACAAAATGTCCCGCGAGCTCTGCTCGCGGGACATTTTTGTGTCCGGTGCTCACCGCTGCCGGGCCAGCTCCTTGCGGACGGCCTGGGTGAGGATATCCTGCCCCTCAGGGGAGCGCAGGGCCTCCTGTACCGCGGCGCGGATCATATCCTGAAACGCCTTGCTGTGGAGGAAGGCGTCAAACACCGTGCCCTGGTCCTGGCCGGCGGGGCCGCTCTGGGGGACGGGCCGGGCGGCGCGGCGGGGCGGGGGAGCGGGCTCCTCCTCATCCTGGAAGCCGCCGTCCATCCAGGTCTCCTGACGGGTGCGGTCGTTGCTCTCCCCCCGGAGATAGAAGAGGGAGACCCCGAAAAAGGCGGCCATCTTCTCCTGCTGCTCCCGGGTGGGGGTCTGGCGGCCGGTCTCGAACTTTTCCGCCGCATTTTTGGGAAAGCCCAGGGCCTGGGAGAGGGCGGGGCGGCTGAGACCCCGTTCGGTGCGCAGGGCTTCGATGCGCTGTGCCAATGTGATCATAGAAAAGACCTCCTCAGTGGAATGGCTCTATTATACAACAAGAGGGACAGGGGGAAAAGAGGAAAAGAAGGGGGCGGTCATTTGACCCACTCCCGGGCGAACTGGACTGCGGCGTCCACCAGGGGGGAGGCCGCGTCCCGGCGCCAGGCCACCCCCACCTCCTTGACGATCCGCTCCTCCAGTTTGATCTCCCGGACGCCGGAGAGGGTATGGGAGCGGAAGTCCTCCGAGGGCAGAAAGGCAACCCCAAGCCCGCCCTGGACCATGTAGAGGCTGGTGGTGGGACTGCTGGAGCGGCAGACGATGTCCGGCTCAAAGCCCGCCCGGCGGCAGGCGGTGAGGCACAGCTCCGCGGCCACCTGGCCGGTCTGGTGGAAGATGAAGTGCTCCCCCCGCAGCTCCCGCAGGCTGACCTCCTCACGACCGGCCAGGGGGTGGACACGGGGGACCGCCAAGGAGTAATGGTCCTCCCCCAGCTTGACGAACTCCAGGCTGGAGGCCAGCTGGGACAGGGGGCGGTTGAGAAAGGCCAAGTCCACCTTCCGGTCCAGCAGCAGCTCCAGCAGCCGGTGGGTCCCCTCCTGAACGATGTTCACCGAGATGTCGGGGTAACTGCCGCAGAAGGCGGAGAGCATGCCGCCGAAGTTGATGCACTGGAGGCTGGTGATGATGCCCAGGTTGAGGGAGCCCTTGCGCAGCCCGGCATAGAAGGACATCTCAGCCTGAAGGGCCTGGGCACGCTGAAGGATCTCCCTGGCCCGGAGAACAAAATCCTTGCCCGCCTCCGTCAGGGTGGCACCCCGAGGATTGCGGGCGAAGAGGGCCACCCCCAGCTCCTTCTCCAGCTTGGCGATCTGCTGGGACAGGGCGGGCTGTCCCACGTGGCAGGCCTGGGCCGCCAGGGAAAAATTCCCCGAATCGGCCACGGCAAGCACATAGCGAAGCGTGTAAAGTTCCATATGGTTTCATGCCTCCGATCAATGGGATGGCCGCCAGTCCCCGCGGCGGGCGGAGCGGGCGGCAAAAGCGTTTTTTCAGACCAACAAAATAGAGAGCATCTGTTTTGTGCAAAATGTCAAATCAAAAGGAAAAGCGGGGGCTCGTTCCAGAGTGGAGAAGGGCTGCCAAAGCTCAGTATCCGCTATTTTCCCGGATTTGTCAAGAAAGTTTGGGGCTGCGATATCATTTTTAATGATACCAGCTGTCACAAACAAGAATTGGACTTTTTTCGCCGGCGGAGGTAGTCTATGGGCGAAGAAGGAAACAGGCCCCCGGCAAAAGGCTGGGAGCCAGGGAGAACAAAAACTGATGTAGAAAGGATTGAACGATGGTGAACCACAACTACTTCACCCAACGGGATGTGGAACGGCTGGAAGAGCAGGCCGTCCAGATCCGACAGGACATCATCTCCATGATCCACGCCGCCAAGGCTGGACACCCCGGCGGCTCTCTCTCCGCGGTGGAGATGGTGACCGCCCTGTACTTCCACGTGCTGAATATCGATCCCCAGAACCCCCGCTGGGCTGACCGGGACCGCTTCATCCTCTCCAAAGGCCACTCCTGCCCGGTGCTCTATGCGTCACTGGCCCGCCGGGGCTACTTCGACCCCAAGGAGCTGAACACCCTGCGTCAGTACCACTCCATCCTCCAGGGCCATCCGGACATGAACAAGACCCCCGGCGTGGACATGACAGCCGGCTCCCTGGGCAACGGCCTGTCCGTGGGCGTGGGCATGGCCCTGTCCGGCAAGCTGCATCACCAGGACTACATGACCTACGTCATGCTGGGTGACGGTGAGATCCAGGAGGGCATGGTCTGGGAGGCCGCCATGGCAGCCAGCCACCACGACCTGAAGAACCTGGTGGCCATCGTGGACTGCAACGGCGTCCAGATCAACGGCTGGGTCAATGACATCATGACGGTGGAACCCCTGGCTGACAAGTGGCGCGCTTTCGGCTGGAAGGTGGTAGAGGTCAACGGCCACAACATGAAGGACGTGCTCACCGCCCTGCACACCGCCAAGACCATGCGCCACCCCACTGCCATCCTGATGCGCACTGTCAAGGGCAAGGGCGTCTCCTTCATGGAGGACGACTCCGTCTGGCACGGCTCCGCGCCTGACGACGAGCAGATGGTCAAAGCAATTGCGGAAATCAAGGAAGGGGGCGTTGTGTAATGGCAAAGACTCTTGCCACCCGTATGGCCTTTGGACAGGAGATCATTGAGATCGCCAAGACCAACGAGAATTTTGTGGTTTGTAACGCCGACACCAAGACCTGCGGTCTGGAGAAGTTCGGCAAGTATTTCCCCGAGCGGGAGTTCTCCTTCGGCATTGCCGAGCAGAACCTGGTGGCCGCCTCCGCCGGCATGGCCGCCTGCGGCAACAAGGTGTTCCTGGCCACCTTCGCGGTGTTCGCCTCCATGCGGGCCTGCGAGCAGGTGCGTACCTTCGTCTGCTACCCCAACCTGAACGTCACCGTCATCGGCACCCACGCCGGCCTCCAGGTGGGCGGCGACGGCGCCACCCACGCCGCCATTGAGGACGTGTCCATCATGCGCTCCTTCCCCAATATGACCGTGGTGCAGCCCGCCGACGCCGTGGCGGCCCGGGCCCTGGCCCATGCGGCGGTGGATTTCACCGGCCCCCTGTACGTCCGTCTGCACCGCAACCCGGTTGCCGACCTGTATGACCCCGCCACCTACAAGTTCGAGTGGGGCAAGGCCAACACCGTGGTGGACAACGGCAGCGACATGACTATGATCGTCTCCGGCATCCTGCTGAAGAAGGCGCTGGACGCGGCCGCCATCCTGAAGGAGCAGGGGATCGGCGTCCGGGTGCTGGACATGGCCACCATCAAGCCTCTGGACAAGGAGGCCGTGCTGAAGGCGGCCGGCGAGACCGGGGCCATCATGACCATCGAGGACCACTCCATCTTCGGCGGACTGGGCTCCGCCGTGGCTGAGGTGGTGGTGGGCAACTGCCCCGTACCCATGGAGATCGTGGGCATCCAGGACCGCTTTGGTGAGTCCGGCGACCCGGAGCTGATCTACAAGGACCACGGCATGGACGTGGACTCCATCGTGGCCAAGGCCAAGGCTCTGGTGGCCCGGAAGGGTTAAAAGAGACAGGCACTTCGGACAGGGCGCTGTCCCTGCCCGAAGTGCAGAAAAATGTGAGAAAGGATGAACCCAACTATGGCAGCACCTCATGTGTGTATTCTTCAGACCAGCTTCGCCAAGCGGGAGGACACCGTCGCCTTCCTGAAGGAGAAGGTCCCCGGCGTGCGGGTGGAATTCATCACCGACAGCACCCTGCTCACTGATGTCCGGGCCAATGGCGGCCCCAGCCAGGCGGTCATCGACCGGATGACCCTGTACGCCAAGGCGGCGGAGATCTCCGGTGCGGACCTGATCGTCAACTCCTGCTCCACTGTGGGCGAGGTGGCGGACATCTACGCCAAAGAGGTCAACGTCCCCGTGATGAAGATCGACCTGCCCATGGCCCAGGAGGCCGTTCGGCTGGGCACCAAGATCGCCCTGATCGCCACCCTGGAGACCACCCTGGGCCCCAGCCAGCGGCTGATCGAGAAGGTGGGCGCGGAGCAGGGCAAGAAGATGGAGTGCACCCAGTACCTCCAGAACCCTGCCTGGGATGCTCTTCAGGCCGGCCACCCCGAGGAGCACAACCGCATCCTGATGGAGAGCATCCGGGAGCTGGACAAAATGGGCTATGACGCCATCGTGATGGCCCAGGTGTCCATGCGCGCCCTGCTGCCCGACCTGAAGGACGTGAAGACCCCCCTGCTGTGCAGCTTCTTCTCCGGCTACGGTGCCATCGCCGACAAGCTCAACGAGATCGCGGCGCAGAAGCAGTAAATCCCCCCTGAAATTCGGAAGACCGAGACAATCAAAAAACGGAGGAATCGAACTATGAGCAAGAAACTGGTATCTGACCTGTTGGTGGACTACCTGGAGCGCCGGGGCGTCACCAAGCTGTTCGGACTGTGCGGCCACACCGTCATCGGCATGCTGGACGCCCTTTCCCGCAGCAAGAAGATCGAGTACATCGGCACCCGGCATGAGGCCATTGCCTCCACCGCGGCTGACGGCTACGCCCGCATCACCCACAAGGCCTCCGTGGTCATGTGCCACCTGGGCCCCGGCCTGACCAACGTCATCACCGGCGTGGCCAACGCCTCCCTGGACTCCATCCCCATGGTGGTCATCGTGGGCGATGTGCCCAGCTATTACTTCGGCCGTCACCCCCATCAGGAGGTCCAGATGCATGAGGACGGCGACCAGTACAGCATGCTCAAGCCCGTGTGCAAGCGCAGCTGGCGCGTGGACGATGTGGAGGCCCTGCCTTACATCCTGGATAAGGCATTCCGTCTGGCTGAGGCCGGCCGTCCCGGCCCCGTCCTGGTGGACGTGCCCATGGACATGTTCTCCCGTGAGATGGACGAGGAGCTGTGGGCCCGCACCTACAAGGACAGCCACGAGACCCTGAAGCCCGCCCTGGACCCCGCTGCCGCCAAGGCCATCGCCAAGAAGCTGGTGGAGGCCAAGAACCCCGTCCTCCACGCCGGCGGCGGCATCCTGCTGGCTCAGGCCTCCGAGGAGCTGGCCGCTCTGGCCGAGTTCCTGGATCTCCCTGTGTCCCGCACTCTGGCCGGCCAGGGCTGCCTGTCCGACCAGCACCCCCTGATGATCGGCCAGACCGGCTTCTGGGGCCTGGAGTTCACCCACTCCCTGACCGCCAATGCCGACGTGATCCTGGGCCTGGGCACCCGCTTCGGCGAGGCCGACAGCTCCAGCTGGTATCAGGGCGTCACCTTCGATCCCGATAAGACCACCTTCCTGCAGATCGACATCGACCCCAACGAGATCGGCCGCAACTACCCTGTGGAGATCGGCGCCATCGGCGACCTGAAGATCGGCCTGGCCCAGATCCTGGAGGAAGTGAAGAAGATCTGCCCCAAGGGCAAGAGCAACCCCGAGCTGCGGGCCCAGATCGCCAAGGCCAAGGCTGCCTTCAAGGAGAGCAACGCGGCGATCTCCAGCGACGGCCGCTTCCCCATGACTCCCCAGCGCATCCTGAAGGACGTGAAGGAGGTCATCCCCGAGGACGCCATCATCTTCACCGATGTGGGCTGGAACAAGAACGGCGTGGCCCAGGAGTTCGATATCACCCTGCCTGGCACCATCCACCACTCCTCCGGCCTGGCCACCATGGGCTTCGGTCCCTCCGCCGTCCTGGGCGGCAAGCTGGCTGCCCCCGATAAGATCGTGCTGAACCTCACCGGCGACGGCGGCTTCGGCATCAACCCCTCCTGCCTGGCTGCCGCCGTGGAGCACGGCATCGCCTGCACCTGGGTGGTCATGAACAATGCCGCTTTCGGCACCATCGCCGGCCTGGAGAACGCCAACTACAAGACCAAGTTCGGCACCGTGTTCTATGACGCCAACGGCGAGCGCTACACCCCCAGCTGGGCCGACGTGGCCAAGGCCTACGGCGTGGACTCCATCTGCATCTCCTCCGCCGACGAGTTCAAGCCCGCCCTGGAGAAGGCCATCGAGGCCAACAAGGCCGGCAAGCCCTTCCTGGTGGAGGCCCCCATGGAGAACATCGTGGTGCCCACCCCCGGCTGCTGGAACATCAACGACATTTACAGCCCCAACGAGCTGGTCAAGGAGGGCAAGCTGGTCAAGAAGGAGAACGGCCAGTACGTCGCCCCCAGCCACTCCAAGTCCCACAACGCCTGATCGGGACATCCTGTTTGCTACCTGTCTTCAATCCTCTATATCAGCCGAAGGGCCGCTCCATCTGGGGCGGCCCTTCGGCATTTGTACTGCAAAGTTTTACGGATAGAGTGCCAAGATCCGGGTCCAGACGCCGGTGGCACCCTGGGAGTTGGGGAAGGTGCCGATGGTATAGCAGCGGTCGGCCTCGATGTCCCCCAGGTTGCACACGTTCTCTACCACGCCGACGCCGTTGCCCAGGAGGATCTGGTGGCTCTCGGTGGTGGTGGTGTCGGGAGAGATAGACTCCATGGCGATATAGCGCACTCCCTTGTCCACCATATATTGGGCAGTCTCGGGGAGAAGATAGGGGTAGTTGGTGATATACTCGTCGGGATCAGTCTCCCAGAGGGCGTCATGGCCGGTATGGAAGAGGACAGCCTCACCGGACTGGATCTCTCCGTTCTCCTCCTCCCAGGCTTTGACATCGTCTACTGTGATGCCGTAGGAGCCGGCGGGCACATCCAGCTTTACTACACAAGCGGGGCCGATCAGAATGAGGGGGTCCACGGTGTCGATCCCACCGCCAGTCTCGATGACATGATAGGGAGCATCCATGTGGGTGCCAGTGTGGACGCAATAGCTGAGGACCTCCAGGTTGTGCAGTCCGCCGTCTACGCCGATACGGCCGAAGAAGTCAGACTGGGGGAGCTGGAGAGAGGGGTCCGCCGGCATATCGGCTTCTTGAAGATGAGAGATGTCGACCACCGTGTACTGGCTCAGGTCCATGCCCAGGGAGGCTGGCTCTTCGGCTTGAGTGGAACAGGCGGAGAGGGACGCCGCAATGGCGCCGGTCAGAAGGATCGCAGTCAGTTTTTTCATCGTAATTCTCCTTTCAATCTGGTCCGGAAGGTGATATGAAATCTTCCAGGGGCCCGCTGGAAGGACTTCATCTTGAAATGGCTCTACCAGGGAAGATCCTGGTCCAGATACCACTGGGCGTTTTCCCGCGTGATGATATCGGTTTGCTGATAATTGGAGAAGGACAGAGGCTCGCCGTCCAGGTAGCGGCAGATCTCTTCTACGGCCTCCAGCGCCATATCGGGATATTGAATGACAGTGCCGTCTATGCCGCCAGCGGCGATCTCCTCCACCACAGAACGCTGGCCGTCGATGCCCACCAGAGCCACCTCTCCGGCCAGCCCCCGGCGGACCAGAGCCTGGTAGCAGCCCTCGGCCATGAGGTCATTTTGGCAGATGACCCCATGGAGATCAGGGTAAACATTGAGGCAGTCATCCAGGATGCTCTCAGCGTTGAGGCGGGAGAACTCCCCGTTATAGGTGCCCAGGAGACGGATGCGGGGCTCCTGAGAGAGCACCTGGGTGATCCCCTTGTCCCGGTCTACGGCGCCGGAGGAGTTGGGAATGCCGGTGAGGTAGATCACGTTCCACTGGGCGGCGTCAGGAAAATGCTCCTCCAGAGCGGAGATGAGCAGCCGGGCGGCCTGTTCCCCCATGGTGACGTGCTCAGCCCCCACATATCCGATGGTGCGGGAGAGGGAGGAGGACTCTACCCGGTTGTCCAAGGTGAGGACCGGGATGCCGCGGTCGTTGGCATACTGGATCGCGGGAAGGGGGCCCTCCATGGTATAGGGGATGAGGATGATCCCGTCCACAGGATCATCGATCAGATTTACCAGGTCCTGATTCTGTTTCTCCTGGCTGTTTTCCCCATCGCACAGGATCAGCTCCACAGATCCCTCGGAGAGATCGAACTCCTCCAGAAGCTGAAACATAGCGCTGCGGAAGAGCAGGCTGGTGGTGGGAAAACTGACGCCGATCCGGTATGATCCCTGATCCGCCTCCTGAGAGGCGGGCGAGGAGGATGGGGGAAGGGACGTCCGGCAGGAGCAGAGCAGGAGAGCGAGGGTGAGAAAAAGCGGTGTCAGCGGTCTCATGGCAGAGAGGTCCTTTCTGGTAATATGGCCATTCGCCCCCTTTAAAAGTTTGCTTTCTCTCTCTACCAACATTGTATCAGAAACTTTTTCAGGGTAAATGGGGCAATCTTTCATTTTGGTGTGTTATTTTATGCCTTCCCTCAGAACAGATGGCTCTCCCGGTATTCCCGCGGGGTCATCCCCACCTGCTTTTTAAAGACCTTCATAAAATGCTTCACATCCTGATATCCGACCTGGGCGGCGATCTCATAGATGCGCCTGTGGTAGTCCAGAAGGGCCTCCTTGGCATGCTGGATGCGGAGAGCGGAAAGATATTCGGAAAATCCCATCCCTTCCACCTCGGCAAACAGCTTGGAGAGATAGGTGGGGGTGAGATACACCAGGGCGGCAGCGGAATTCAGGGTGATGCGCTGGGTGTAGTTTTCCTGAAGATACTCCTTGACCTGCTGGATGAGCAGGACCTTGCTCCCGCGGGGCTGGGCGTTCTCGTGAAAAGAAGGAGGTTCCGGTCCGGGCTCTTCCAGAGGGACCGGGTCGTCAGGGCCGCGGGTCTGATCGATGCGCTCGATGCATTTGAAAACAGCTTCAAAGAGCTCGTCTTCGGAGGCGGGTTTGAGCAGGTATTCCACCACCATCCCGCTGGAAAGCATTTTCCTGGCCGCTTCAAAGTCACTGTAACCGCTCAATGTGATGACCTTTGTAGAGCTGTGCCGGAGGACCAGCTCGTCCAGGAGCTGAAGCCCGCTGAGGCCGGGCATTCGGATATCTAAGATGAGAATATCGGGCTGATGTTTCAAAAGCAGGGCCAGGGCCTCCCAGCCGGTGGAGGCCTGATAGAGGGGACGGATGTTCAGCGTGTCCCAGGAGATATCTTCCAGGATGTGCCGGCGGGGGATCTCCTCGTCATCAGCGACTAATAAAGAATAGTTAGACATGGGGCTCTCTCCTTTCCAGAGGAATGCGAAAGAAAACACGTGTGCCCGCACCGGGGCGGCTCTCTATGTGGATATCCCGGGGCCCATAGGCAATGCAGAGCTGCTCATGGATATTGCGCAGAGCGAAGCTCCGCCCCTGGATGGGCCCCTCACCATTGATCTGACGCAGCAGGGGCCCCAGATCCTGGGGCGAGATCCCGATGCCGTCATCGGCCACCTGAAAGAAAAGCATGTCGCCTTCTTTTTGAAATGTGATCTCGATCCGGTGCTGCGCGGGGCGTTTTTCAAAACCGTGGACGATGGAATTTTCCACAATGGGCTGAAAGAGATATTTGAGTGCCACAAACTGCTCCATCTCCGGGAAACGCTGGATCTGAAAGACAAGCGAGCGGCCGAAGCGCATCTGCTGGAGCTGGAGATAGCTGCGGAGCAGGTCGGCCAGTTGGTCCAGAGGGAGCTTGTCGCTGCCCTGAGAGAGACTGATCCGGAAATATCGGGACAAGGTCAGGATCATCCGGGCAGAGGTGTCCGCGTGTTCATGGCTGGCCTGGCTGTAAATGGTGTTCAGAGTATTGTACAGGAAGTGCTCGTCCATCTGGGACTGGAGAAACGAAAGCTCAGCCTGCTTTCGGAGCAGCTGCTGGACATAGATCTCGTCGATGAGCTTTTGCAGCCGTTGGATCATTTGGTTGTACCGGTGGAAGAGCAGGCTGATCTCATCCCGCTGGACCGGGACTGGAGCCTGGGCGAGTGTGCCCTGCTCCATATCGCTCAGATGGCTCATAAGGGCGGAAATGGGCCTCACCACATACCGGTACAGGATCAGACTGCCCAGAGAGATGCCCAGGGCACCGCACAGCAGGGCAAGGAGAGAGAAGGCCCGAGCGCCGCCGGAGCCGGAGAGGACGATATCTTCCGGGACACAGGAGAGATATTTCCATCCGCTCTCTACGGCGTTATAGTAGGAGATCAGATAGTCGGTGCCATCCTCCTGGCAGGAGTAAGTCCCATACTGGCGGTTTTGCGCAAAAGCCTGGGAAAAGCGGCTGTCTTGGCCAATGTTCTGGGACGTGGAAAGCGTGCTCCCATAGGAGAGGAGCACCTGTCCTGCATAATTGCTGATCCAGACAGAACCGGAGTACAGCTCCAGAGCGGAAAGAGCGGTCTGCCAGGCGGAGTCCTTCAGATTGCAGATCAGGATGCACTTTTCTTGCTGGGCAGGACCTGAGACCGGCCGGATATGGGAGAGCATCCGGCTGCCTCCGCCGGCGGAGGGGAGCAGGTGCCAGACGATGGGGGACTCAAAAACATCGTAGTACATCTGGTACAGCTGCTGAGCATAGTGGTGGGAAAAGGAGAGCTCCTTCTGCCCGGGCAGCATGGTGACCACTGTCTCTGTCTCGGGAAACATGAGATAGATGGAATCCAGGGTGCGCAGCTGGCCCACATACTGGCTCAGAGCCAGGGAGAGCTGGCTGCGTGCTTTTTGGCGCTGGTCAGAACCGGCATCGGCCTGCTGGTATTGGGAGATCAGAGAGAGAAAGCCGGGGTCCTGACTGATCTCCCGGCTGAAATCACTGACCTGCTCCATCACATCATCCATCAGGAGAGAGGCCCCATAGAGGTTGGTATAGATCAGATTTGACGTTTGACTCAGCATATTTTTTCGGGTCAGCTCCATGGAATAGTGCCAGAAGACCACGATGGGGACCAGAAGGACGAGAGCGATGACAGCAGGGATGCGGAAGCGGATGCTGCGGTACCAGGAAATCTGTTTCATAGGCTTCCTCCAGCAATAGAGTGGTCTTGTTTGTGTTCTATTATAGGTATTTTCCGGCGCACCGGCAAGAGAAATCGTACCGGTGAGAGAAAAGGGCCGGACGGCGAAAGCCGCCCGGCCTCAGGCTGTTGAAAGAGTCCCCGCTAAGGTGGGGGTGGGAGAAAGCGGGGAGAATAAGACCGCGGCCGGACAGGATGCTCCCGTCCGGCCGCGTATCGTCTGGGGACAGCTTCAGTTCCCCAGCATGATGTTCAGGATCTCTACGTCGGTGCTCTTCATACCCACCCGGCCCATGCGGCCCACTGCCGCGATGGTGTCCTCCGGGTCCTCCATGGTCATGCCCTCGCCGGGCTGGAAGACGTTGCCCGCCAGGCTCAGCTCCAGGGCCATCAGGGCGTTCTCCACCGCCAGGCCGATCTTGGCCGCACAGCTGGCTTTGGCCCCGTCGCACACCATGCCGCCCAGGGTCTCGATGCTGTTGGTGATGGTGTCGCAGAGGATCTGATAGATCCGCTCCTGCTCCCCCTTCTGGCGGAGCATCATATAGGCCACGCCGCAGGCGGCCCCGGTGGCGGCGCTGGTGGCGCCGCAGTAGGCGCTGAGGCTGCCGATGTACTTCTTCTGATGCACGCTGATCAGATTGGCCAGCACCAGGGCGCGGAGGATCAGCTCCCGGTCCGCCTGCCAGGCCCGCCCATAGATGACGATGGGCATGGTCACAGTGATGCCCTGGTTGCCGCTGCCGCTGTTGATGACTACCGGCAGGGAGCATCCGCTCATCCGGGCGTCGCTGCCTGCGGCGGCGGCGGCCCGGGCCTGGAGGCGGACACGGTTCAGCCCACTGGCATTCCCCGCGTTCTCCATAAGGATGCGGCCGGTCTCCACACCGTAGTTGCCCTTGAGACCCTCGTCAGAGATGGCGGTGTTATAGTCGATCTGGCGGCCGATGAGCTCCTCCACATCCTCCATTTTCACCGTGTCCGCGAATTCCAGGATGTTGGCCACATTGAGGAGCATCCGGTCCGGACCGCCGCTCTGTTTTTTGCAGCTGGGGTCGGGGCGGCTGTCCAGCAGGACCGTGCCGTCCTTCTTCATGTAGGTGATGTTGTTGTGGTGCTCCTGGATCTCGATCTCGGCGGAGTGTCCGCCGCCCTCCAGCTCCACCACGATATACAGGTTGTCCACGTCCTCCACCAGCTCGCAGGTGCAGAAGCCCTCCTTCACCAGTGCCTGGGTGGTCTGGATATCCGCCGGCGTCACGGTCTCCAGCACGGCCAGCTCCCGGTCCGGGTCTCCGCCCACGATGCCCAGGGTGGCCGCCACGTCGATGCCGCGCATACCGCCGGAGTTGGGGACGATGACGCCCTTCACGTTTTTGATGATGTTGCCGCTGCACCGGACCCGGCAGTGCTCTGGCATTACGCCCAGCAGTTGCCGCGCCTTGGCGCCGGCATAGGCGATGGCGATGGGCTCGGTGCAGCCCAGGGCCACCAGCAATTCCTCCCGAAGGATGCCGAGGTGATTCTGATAAAGTGCTTGATCCATGCTGTATCGCTCTCCTATCTGGGGTGGTATCTGAAAATGAACACTTGTAAAGCACAAGCAAATCGAATAAAATAAGCAAGAGATAGACAACTGTTTGATTGGAGGAGACGGCCATGTTCAGTCTGACCAGTCTGAAATGCTTCGCGGCGGCGGCGGAGGAGCTGAACTTCACCCGGGCAGCCAAGCGCCTGTTCATCTCGCAGCAGGCCCTGAGCAGCCACATCTCCAAGCTGGAGGAATATTACGGGGTCAGGCTGTTTGACCGGGGCATCCCCATGACCCTGACCGATGCGGGACGGGCCCTGCAGAAGCATGCCCGGGAGATCCTGAGCTCGGTGGACGACTACGCCCGGGAGGTCCAGGACATCAAGAACTTCCGGCAGGGCGAGCTGACCGTGGGCATCCCGGTGACCCGGGGGACCATCATGCTGCCGCCCCTGCTGTCCGCCTTTCATCAGCTCTTCCCCCAGATCCGGCTCCATCTGGTGGAGGGGACCGTCAGCGGGAACATCGCGGATGCGCTGTACGATGGCACAGCCGACCTGTGCATCGGCTATCAGCCCGAAAACACGGAGGAGCTGGCGGTGACGCCGCTGTTTGAGGAAAAGTTCGTGGTGCTGGTCCCTGACCGGCTGATGAAAGAGCACCATCTGGACCGGAAGCTGGGGGAGGGCGCCCTGTCCATGGACCGCTTTGCGGAGCTACCCTTTGTGGTGCAGCATCCGGAGACCATGAACGGCCGGGTCTTTCAGACCCTGTGCCGGAACGCCGGGATAGAGCCGGAAGTGGTGGTCTCCACCCAGAATCTGATCACGGAGGCATCCCTGTGCATGGAGGGGATGGGGGCCTGTGTGCTGCCTCTGACCTTCCTGTCACCCGACCAGCGGCTCTCCGGCCACGGGAGCACCCCCCTGTTCAGCCAGGAGGGGCTGGACAGGCTCTCTATTTTCCTGCTGGATACCAGCGGGATCGGCCGGTTCCAGATCTCAGTCTGCCGCCTGAAGAGCAAGCTGCTCACCCGGGCGGGCCGGGAATTCATCAGCCTGGCCCGGGAAATTTACAGCGGCGTCAGCGCTGGTCAAATACCGCCTCAATTTCATTTCGAGTCGTCCCGATAAAGGAGAGCATGTCGTCGTCCAGGGGGTAGCGGATGACGCAGCCCGGGGTGAGGATCTGATGCCGTCCGCCCAGGAGCTTGAAGCACTGGAAGATCTGGTTCTGGATGGCGCCCCGGTTCTGCTGGGTGATGTCGGTCCGGCTCAGGCCGCCCATGAGGCACTTGCCGGTGAGGGCATAGGCCTCGTCCAGGGCGGGCAGGGATTCCCAGGCGTGCCAGTTGAAGACCTGGACGGGGTAATCCTTGAGGATGTGGAACATGATGTGGTCTCCGTGGCAGTGGATGGTGTTCATCCAGCCCTTCCCGGCGGCCTCCAGCACCCGCAGGTCGTAGGGCTTGCCGTACTCCAGATACTGGCGGTCCGTACACTTGTCATAGGAGCTCATCTGGGAGGCCAGGAAGATCCCGTCGGCCCCCATGTCGATGGCCGCGGCCACCAGCTGGGCGGTGGTCTCGGTGATGACCTCCAGCGCCGCCTTGACATCGTCGCCATGGCCCTCCTCGATGTAGGAGATCAGCTTCCCGCCGCTGATCTTGTCTGCGATGGTGATGGGGGTGAAGGCGGTGAAGATGACGGGGACCTCCTCGCCCTTCAGCTTCTCCAGGACCAGCTGCAGATGGCGCAGCTCCCGGGCGTTGCTGCCCTGGGTGCAGGGGCAGACCGTCAGCTTCCGCCAATCGGCGGCGCAGGAGATGGGGGTGCTCACCACCTTGGCCACGCCGCCCTTGACGATCTCGGAGTAGTCCACGGTGCAGCCGAAGTCCTCGATGGCGTACATGCCGTTGTTCATGGTCTTGACGAAGTCGAAGTCATATTTTTTGTAGAACTCATAGGTCTTCTGGGAGATGGCCTCCGGGTCCAGATCGGTGCCCGGCATGTGGGTCCAGAAGGAGTAGGGCATCTTGTCCGGCTTCTCGCCGCGGATGGCGGCCTGGATGCGTTCTTTTTTTGTCATGAGATCACAGCTCCTTTTTTATGGCGCTCTCGTGCGCCTGCGTCAAGCTCCGGCCCGCCTCCAGCAGAGGCGGGCCGGTCAGGTTCAGCCTTTTTTGATGATGATCTTGTCCCGGGGGGAGTTGGTCAAAAACTCGAACCCGTCCTCGGTGATGAGCACTGTGTCGCTGTTGCGCACCGCGCCCAGCTCTGCGCTCATCAGGCCGGGCTCCACCGTGAGGATCATGCCGGGAGCCAGGGGGGCCTTGTTGCCCTTGGTGACGGAGGGGAACTCGTGGGTGGACAGGCCCATCCCGTGGCCGCAGCGGCCGGGGAGGATGCTGCCGAAGCCGGCGTCCTCGTACTCCTTCATGGCGGCGAAGTACAGGTCCTCGAAGATGGCGCCGGGGCGGAGCATGCGGAAGATGTTGTCCCGGGCCCGGAGCATGGCGTCGTAGGCCCGGGTGCGCTCCTCATTCACATGGCCCACGATGACGGTGCGCTCGTTCTCCACATTGTAGCCCGCGATCCGCGCCCAGCTCATGGGCATGGTCAGGTCGCCGGGCATGGGGACGTAGCCGGTGGGGCAGTCACAGCCGTAGTTGAGCCGCTCGTTGGACATGCACCAGACCACGAAGGTGTCGATGTCGGCGGTCTCCGAGTTGGAGAAGCCGGACACCTCGTACTGCTGATACTTCTCATGCCAGCGGTTGCGCATGGCGTACTGTCCCTCGGTGGCGGCCTGAGCCTCGCTGGCGCCGCCCTCCAGGGCCTCGATGGCCCGGGTGACACCCAGGTCCACCAGCTCGCCGGAGATGCGGCACATCTTGATCTCGTGGGGGTCCTTGATGAGCCGCAGGTCCACAGCGTCCTGGGCGATATCCACATAGCCCTTGACCTGGAGCTTCGTCTTCAGGCGGTCCAGGAAGTTCATGCTGGCGTAGTCGCCCTCCACGCCCACGGTGAGGGGGCCGCCGCCCAGAAGCTCCCGCATGGCGTCCATGGCGTCCATGGCCACGGCCTGGGTGGCGCCCCACTTGCCGTAGCACAGGACCTTGTCCACCGCGCCCTCATTGACGGCGTGGTCGTGGCGGATGCAGTGGACCAGCAGAAAGGCGTCATCCCGGGTGAGGATGAAGTAGGGGACGTGGCTGATGAGGATGGGGTTGAAGTTGCTGAAGTAGAACACGTTCTCGGGGCGCATGAGGATGGTGACATCCACCCCTTTGCGGGCCATGACGTCCTGCATCTTCCGGATGCGCTCCTTGACATAGCCGCGCAGCTCCGGGCTGGAGCGCTTTTCGTCTAAAACATTCATAGATGACCTCCTGAGATACACATTTTTCATAAAAAGTGAGAGTTACATGGAGAAATGGACCGGGCTGTTGGGACCCAGCGGCAACCCAAGGAAGAAGTAGATCAACAGCTCTGCGACCATGAAGAGGAAGAACGCAATGACGTAAGGCATGGTATTGGACATCAGGGTGCCGAAGCCGGCCTTCTTGTCATATTTCTGGGCCAGGGCCAGCAGCATGCCGAAGTAGGCGTCAGACACATTCATGGGATTGGTGACTGCGTCGCCGATGCGGTAGGCCATCTGGACCAGGGCGGGGGAGTAGCCCATCAGCATGAACATGGGCACGAACACGCTGGCCAGGATGGACCACTTGGTGGAGGCGGAGCCGATCAGCAGATTCAAGAAACAGCACATCAGGACGAACAGAACCAGGATCATCCAGATGGGCAGGCCGGAGGCTTCCAGAGCGTTGGCACCCTTGATCGCAATGACAAGCCCCAGATTGGACCAGTCAAAGTATTTCAGGAACTGGGCAATGAAATAGAAAAGTGCAATATAAGTCGCCATATTGCCCATAGCCGTGCTCATGGCGGCGGCGACATCGTCAAATTTCTTGAAGCGGCCGGAACCATAACCGAAGGCGATGCCGGGGATGGCGAACATCAGGGCGATCAGCACAGTCATGCCAGACATGAGGGGAGCCTTAGAACTGATGAGAGAGCCGTTTTCATCGGCCAGTACGCCAGTGATGCACAACACGACAATGACTGCGATATAGGTCAGAAAAGCAATCAAAGCGGCTTTCAGACCCTTTTGGTCCATAGGGGAAGTCTCATCGGAGATGGGGGAATAGGTTCCGGTGTAGACGCCGAGGCGGGGCTCCACGACCTTTAGGGTGACCAGGGTGGAGACAATGACCAAGCAGACTGCCGATACCGCGGAGAAGTACCAGTTCATGGAGGGACTTAAAGAAATCTCGGGAACCAACATCTGGGCAGCTGCCTCGGTGAAGCCCATGTTGATCACGTCCATGGAGGTAATTAGAATATTGGAAGCAAATGCGCCGGTGACAGAAGCGTAGGCCGCAAACATGCCAGCAAAGGGATTGCGGCCCATGGCAGACCAGAGCATGGCACCCAGAGGGGGAAGAACGACAAAGCCAGCGCCGCCCGCACAGTCGGCCAGAACGCACACAGTGATGAAAACAATAATGATCTTCAGGTCAGCGCCCTTCGCCTTCGCCAGGCCGCGCAGAGCAACCTGGAAAAGGCCGGAGGCCTCGGCCACGCCGACGCCCAGCATACAGGTCAGGGTCAGACCCATGGCAGAGGTGCCAGTGAAGTTGGTAACAAAATTGGTCAACATGCGGATAAAGCCATCTTTGGTGAGCAGGTTGACAACCTCTACGGTCTCACCAGTGACGGGGTTTACCGCGCTGACATTAAAAAAGGAGCAAATTGCAGAGGCAAGAACGACGATAATACAAAGTGAGATAAACAGCAGCATTGGATTGGGGATCTTGTTTCCTAAGACTTCAACACCCCGTAAAAACCGTTCCAACAATCCTTTCTTTTTGACTTCCATTTCCATAGATGGATGACCTCCCTAAGCTTTTCTTGTAATCACACACATTGCAGGGGAATGGAAGATTCCGGACGGCTCGGCTTCCGACACGGAACCTTGTGCCGAAAAGGGTGGGACCCCACTTTTGAACAGAATGTTCCCATCTGTTCATGATAAAGCTATTTTAGTGCCAGACACAAACTAAGTCTAACAGAAAAATGAAAAAATCAACAAGCAATTGGTTGTGACATTGAGGAAGCCATAGGTTTTTTCCCCAGAGCGGCCCGGGG
Source organism: Clostridium phoceensis (assembly GCF_001244495.1). Lineage (NCBI taxonomy): Bacteria > Bacillati > Bacillota > Clostridia > Eubacteriales > Clostridiaceae > Clostridium > Clostridium phoceensis. The sequence continues at coordinate 2,308,414 of NZ_LN866274.1, forward strand.
AGCTGCAAAAAATGTCTAAAACCGGCGGATAAATTTTGTATGCTTCTGCATCCCATGCTTGTGGTCAGGCTCTCAGCCGGGGCCGGGGCTGGAAAACATGAGGGAATATGCCTGGATAAGGCGGCCCGGGGGGTGAGATCTTGGATATTCCGCACAAAGATGGGAAGATGCACGGAAAGAGAGGAGTTGAAAAATTCCCCGCTTTATGCTCTAATAGAGCAAACTTTCAAAGGTAGGGGAAGCAGAATATGAAGTTTGCGATTTTGGGAGCGGGAAATACCGGAAAGGCGTACAGCGCATTTTTGTCCCACGGGGGGCATCAGGTCCTTCTCTATGACCGGAGCCAGGAGCGGCTGGCGCCCATCCAGGCCCGGGGGATCTCCGCCACCGGCGTGGTGGAGGGGCGCTTCCCTGTCCCGGTGACCACACAGCTGGAGGACTGCGGGGACAGCGACGTGATCCTGGTGTGCACGGTGGCGGCGGGACACCGCCCGCTGGCGGCGGGGCTGAGGGGCGTGCTGCGGCCGGGGCAGATCATCCTGGTGACCAACTGCTGCTGGGGCGCGGTGGAATTTGATATGGAGCTGGGAGCAGAGGCGGAGCGGAAGGGCTGCCCCATCGGGGAGACGGGGGGACAGCTGATCCTGTGCAGCTCCCCCGCGCCGGACGCGGTCTATCTGAAGACCGTCAAAAAGAGCATGGGACTGGCATGCGTCAGGCCGGAGGATACCGCCGGGGTGCTGGAGCGGCTCGCCCCTGTATTCCCTCAGCTGTGCCCTGCGGCCAATGTGCTGGAGACCTCGCTGAACAACTCCAACCCCATCTCCCACGGGCCGCTGGCCCTGTTCAACATCACCCGGATGGAGAACGGGGAGGACTTCCTGCTCTTCGGGACAGGAGTGACCCCCAGGGTGGCCAGCTTTATGGAGAAGATCGACAGGGAGCGGGTGGCGGTGGTCCGCGCCTGCGGCGTGTCCGCCCCCACAGAGCTGGAGATGCTCAATTCCTTCTGGCCGGAGCCCCAGGAGAGCCTGTACAATGTGCTGCACAACACGCCGGCCTATTCCGTCACCAAGGGCCCCAGGACCCTGGACCACCGGTATCTTACGGAGGACCTGCCCTATGGCCTGGTGCCCTATGTGCGCCTGGGCCGGAAGCTGGGGGTGGAGACCCCGTGCCTGGAGGCGCTGATCGGGATGTTCGGACTGTATATGGACCAGGATTATTTCCAGCAGGGGCCGGAGGTGGAACAGCTGGACCTGTCCCGGTACCGGTAAGGCCAGCGGGGGCCGCACGGATGTGCGGCCCCCGCTGCAGCTTGTCGAAAACCCCCTCCCACGTGAAGCCTCGCAGAGTTCCGTCGCCCGCAGGCGACGGAATTCAATTTAAATCCGTCATTTCCGAGGACATGAGCCTCGGAAATGACACTTCTCATGGCGGGTGGGGCGACTATTTCGCATGAAATCGAGTCCCACACGCCATGCAGCCCTCTTCTCGAAAAAGGCACTTGTGCCTTTTTCGAGAGTCTCCAACGGGGGCCGCACGGATGTGCGGCCCCCGTTGGCCCTTTCTTTTCCCTGAGATCGATGGTAAAATAGCCCTGTGGAACGCCGGCGGGACTCCGGCGGAAAGGAGGCACGACTGATGCAGCATGAGATCACACAGGCCATCCCGCTGCTGGACGAGCAGGGGGAGCTGACCCAGCCGGGGTGGGCCCGGAGGCTGCTGCCTGTGTACGACCGCTCCAGGGTGAGGGGCGGCCCTCTCCGTCTGAAGGAGAGGGACTGCTATCTGGTGATGAACCGCCAGTGCGCCCTGGCCCTCACCATTTCGGACAACCGCTACATGGGGATGGACTCCATCTCCCTGATCGACCTCTGGGAGGGATGGCAGGTGACCCGCAGCCCCATGCGGCTCATGCCTCTGGGCGGGACAGGGCTGCCCCAGAGCTCTCTCCGGGGCAGCTGCGCCAGGGCCGGGCGGGGCTACGGCCTGCTGTTCCAGCATGAGGGAGAGGGGCGCACCCTCCACGCCCATATGGACCGCTTCCGGGACGGGCAGGCGCTGGACGCCCAGATCCTGCTCACCCAGGAGCCGGAGGAGTCCATCGTGATGTGCACGCCCTTTGAAAAGCCGGGGCAGTTCTATTTCAACCAGAAGATCAACTGCATGCGGGCCCAGGGAAAGGTCACTCTGGGGGACCGGGAGTATGTCTTTGACCCGGAGGACTCCTTCGCGGTGCTGGACTGGGGCAGAGGGGTGTGGACCTGCCGCAGCACCTGGTACTGGGGCTCCGCCTCCGGCATGGTGGACGGGGTCCCATTCGGCTTCAACATCGGATACGGCTTCGGAGACACCTCCGCCGCCACGGAGAACGCCCTGTTTTATGGCGGGAAACTCCACAAGCTCTCCCAGGTGACCTTCCATATCCCACGGAAGAACGGACGGGAGCACTACCTGGCCCCCTGGACCTTCGACAGCGACGACCGGCGCTTTCGGATGAAGTTCCGCCCCATCCTGGACCGGGCGGCCTGCCCCAGTGCCGGTGTGGTGCGGTCCGGCCAGCACCAGGTGTTCGGCAGCTTCACCGGCACCGCGGTGCTGGACGACGGCACGGCGGTCCGGCTGAAGGAGCTTCTGGGCTTCGCGGAGAAGGTGGACGACCGCTGGTAGGCAAGATTCAGACAAATACGCCGCAAATTGAAACCAAAAGCCCGTCTTCTGTGTTTATAGGGGTGAAACGCGTTTCAGGGAAAGGATGTGACACCCATTCAGGAACAGGAGATGTGGCGGGCCCTGCGCCGGGGGGACCCCCGGGGGCTGGAGGAGCTGATGAGCCGCTATACCCCCTATGTGGCCGCGGTGGCCGCCCGGGTGCTGCCCGGCCGGCCCCAGGACTGGGAGGAGCTGACAGCGGACGTGTTCCTGTCGGCCTGGGAGCACCGGAAGGCGCTGCGCCCGGAGCAGATCCGGGGCTGGCTGGGAAAGGTGGCCCGGAACCGGGCGCTGAACCGCCTGCGGGCCAGCCGGGAGGTCCTGGCACTGGAGGAGGACGTGCTCTGTCTGGCGGAGGACGGCCCCCAGCGCCTGCTGGAGGAGCGGGAGCAGGCGGAGCTGGTCCGGCGGGCCCTGGGAGAGCTGGAGAGGCCGGACCGGGAGCTCTTCGTCCGGCACTACTACTACGGCCAGACGGTGGCCCGGGCGGCGGAGGAGATGGGGCTCAACCCGTCCACCGCCAAGACCCGGCTCCGCCGGGGCCGGGAAAAGCTGAAGGAACATTTGCGGAAAGCGGGGTTTTGTGTTGAAGAAGCTGAAAATCTCAAGCCTGATGAACGAGTATCAGGATCAGGAGAGTGAGCCTGTCCCCCAGCCGGGACTGGTGGATAGGGAGCGGGTGCGCCAGCGGGTGCTGGGACAGGTGGCCGGACGGAGAAGACGGAAGCTCCGCCGGGCCGTGATCGCGGCCGTGGCCGCGGCGGCCTGCCTGGGCCTGGTGGCCTGGACCTGGGGAGAGAGGATCTATCAGATGGCCTCCGGAGGCCAGGTGACCATCGGAGAGGGCTATGGGTCCGTCACCATGTCGGACGGGAAGGGAGAAGATGGGGAGCCGCTGGTGGTCTCTCTGGAAGCGGGACGGCTGTGGTTCGTGGCCGGCGGCGAGCGGACCGATATCACCGATCTGGTGGACGAGGACACCCCCTACGTCCACACCTACACCGACGGGGAGGGGGTGCTCCACTATTTCCTGGTGGGGGGCACCCCGGAGGACTACGGCTGGTTTGAAGGGCTGAAAGCCCCGGACGGCAGCGGCGGCGGCGCCGGTGTGCTGAGCAGCGTGGTGCCGGAGCCGGGAACCGTGGAGACGGCGGAGGAGCCCGGATGGTACACGGCGGGAACGGCGCAGGTCCAGGCCCTCTGGCGGGCCCAGCAGGGAAAATAAAATGGGAGAAGCGGGCGGCTGTCAGGCCGCCCGCGGCCTTTGTTTGGGGAGAAATGCCGGCCCACGGGCCGTGTGCCGTGGCTTCGGGCCCTGTATGGTGCGCACCCCTCCCGGCCCCTGTGCAGGGGCGAGGCCCAGACCCGCCCGGCCTTCTGGGGCGATTGCCCTCCTCATCCGGCACAGCATATGCCGCCCTGCACAGGGGCTGAGGAGAGGGGCGCCGTTGTACGACCCGAACCGGCCGCCGGGAGAGCGGTATGGGGGGAGCACACCGGGCGGAGCTGAGGCACTCACCGCCCTTGCATTTTCTCCAAAATTCTGTTATCCTCCATGGAAAGACTGGGTACAGAGAGGGGGCGGAACAGGATGGAGCAGCTGCGGATCACGGACACTCCGGCGGGGCCCATCTCCTATCTGCTCACCCGAAAGCGGGTGAAAAACCTCAACCTCCGGGTCCGGAACGGTCAGGTGAGCCTGTCGATGCCGCTGGGCTGCCCGGCAGAGGAGGCGGACGCCATGGTCCGGGCCAAATGCCGGTGGATCATCCAGGCGCTGGAGCGGCAGTGGGCCCCGGGGCCGGAGCTGCCGCCGGAGCCCGCCCGGGGGGGGTGCCTGCGGCNCCCGCCCGGCGGGAGTGCCTGCGGCTGCTGGGGGAGGCGCTGGACCGGGTCTATCCTCTGGTGCAGCCCCTTGGGGTGGCCTGGCCGGAGCTGAGGCTGCGCCGTATGAAGAGCCAGTGGGGCAACTGCCACTGGCGGCAGGGCTACATCACCCTGAACACCGCCCTGGCCCGCTGCCCGGAGACCCTGCGGGACTATGTGGCCCTCCATGAGCTGGTCCACTTTGTCCACCCGGACCACGGGCCGGGCTTTTACGGGCTGATGGACCGGCTGATGCCGGACTGGCGGCAGCGGCGGAAGGAGCTGCGGCGCTATGGCGGGGCACTGGCGGGATGACGGCCCCCTCACCCCGGCGCGGCGGGGGGCTCTGGTTGTACGATCCCGTGCAAATAGGGCCCCGTAACAGTAACAGAGATAGTAATGGAAAAGAAACAGTTATCTCTGTAATAGGAACAGTCAGTGTGGCGCCGCGTGCGCTGGTGAGAGAAAGAGAGAGCGGTTTTTGAAGGGATGCGTCTCCGGACTCCCCCGTCCGGAGGTTTCTTTTCCCTTTGAATTTATCGAAAAACGATAAAAATATATTGACAATCGTGTTTTAAGGTGGTAGGATATGGGCAATTACAAAGGAGGGAGCCGCGCTCATGGAACACAACGTGGTCGTCCGCATGGCCAAGGTCCTGTATGGGATGGTGCTGGCGGTATTTGTCTTCAATCTGCTGGTCCTGCCTCTGGTGCCGGGCTATACCATGATGGCCTATGAGGGGATGGGGATGGGACACCCCAGCATCAGCTCCCTGATGGGGACCATGCGCTCCCTGCTGGGGGCTGGTGTGCCCGCATGGGAGATCCTGGTGGTGCGGCCCCTGGCCATGCTGGGAGGCGACTGGTCGGGGTACGGGCCGGAGGTGTGGTGGAGCGCGGCCTTTTTCCTGGGCTGCGGCATCTGTACCGCCGTGCTCCTGTGGCAGGCCCGGTGCATCCTGTCCACGATCATCGTCCAGACTCCCTTTCAGCGGTCCAATGCCCGGTCCATGAAGCGGGCGGCGGCCAGCTGCTGGGGCATCGCCCTGCTGGCGGCAGTGCGGATGGCGGTGTGGTTCCTGCGGCTGAGGAGCGCAGCCCCGCTGTTCACCTTCACAGCCTTGTTCATTCCGGTGTCGCTGATGGCGGGCCTGCTTTTCCTGGTGATGTCTGCCCTGTTCCGCCAGGCGGCGGAGCTGAAAGAGGACCAGGACCTGACCATCTGAGGGGGCGGAGCATGAAGATCGTAGTCAACCTGGACGTGATGATGGCCAGGCGCAAGATGTCCCTGGGGGAGCTGGCCCAGAAAGTGGACATCACCATGGCCAACCTGTCCATCCTAAAGAACAACAAGGCGAGGGCTATCCGCTTTTCCACTCTGGAGGCCATCTGTGCCGCCCTGGACTGCCAGCCCGGGGATATTCTGGAATTCGTGCCGGAGGAGGGAGACCGATGAAGGCGTTGCCCATTCTGCTGGTCCTTCTGATGCTGTGGAGCGCCATCTGGAGGCCCGGCCCGGGGGACTATGTGGCCCGGGAGCTGGAGCTGGAGCTCCCCACGGCCCAGACAACGGACACCTATGACGACCACGGCGGCTTCCACGGGGACGGCCTGCTCCACACGGAGCTGACCTTCTCCCCGGAGGACGGGGCCCGGGTGGAGGAGGCGGTGTCCCACCATCCCTCGGGCAGGTGGAACCCCTTCCCCATGGACGATAAGATGGAGTCCTTCCTCTACCGGGGCGGGGCGGCGGAGCTGGCGGGCTGGACGGTGCCGGAGCGCGGATGGTGGTATCTGCTGGACCGGCAGGAGGACCGGGAGGGCAGTATGTTCCAGCGATCCTCATTCAACTACACCCTGGCGGTGTACGACAGCGCCGCCGCCACCCTGTCCTATCTGGAATTTGACACCTGAGGAGGGAGAGCGGGATGGAGCGGAGGGAAAAGAGGGCGCTGGCCTCTCTGCTGGCCGCCTCGCTGCTCTGCCTAGCCCTGGTGGGCCTGGCCGCCGGGGACCCTCCGGCGGAACGGGCGGAGGCCCTCTTCCGGGCCGGGCGGGAGGAGTTCGACCGGGCGGCGGCGGAGCTGCTGGCGGGGAATGGGGCGGGGGGGCGGAGGTGTGGTTAAGAGAAAGGGCCAGACCCGCCCCGCCCTCTGGGGGGGTTTGATCGGGAGAGCGGCGCGGAAGGGAAAGG
>NZ_LN866274.1:2315272-2325726 GCF_001244495.1 Clostridium phoceensis
GGCGGGGGAGCTGTGCATGCTGTGCCAGTGTCTGCTTCTGGGGCGGGGGCGGGCGCGCCGAAGGCTGGCCCTTCTGGCCGGGGCCGTCCTGCTCCTGCTGGCGGTCTGGCTGGGGGGCGGCGCCCTGCTGGAGACGGCGGGCCTGGGCTGGCGGCGGTGGGTGTCCGGCGGACTGGTGGCGGCAGCTGCCATCGCCGCGGCTGCGCTGGCCCTCCTCCTGCCCCGGGAGCTGCATACGCTGCTCCCGGGGGCAGAGAGCCTGGGCAGGATCTGCTCCTATCTGACTGTGCTGGTGCTGGCGGCCTGTCTTGGGCTGCTGTCCATGCTGGGGCTGTGGAGGGATCGGGTCAGGGAGTGGGAGGGGCAGACCGTGGTGGCGGAGTACAGCGGCATTTTCCGGGAGACTGGATACCGTTATGTAAACTGGTTCGTCCACGGGGAGCAGGTCTATGTGTGGGAGGACTGAGACAGTGGAGCGGCGGCGGATGGTCCGGACCCTGGCGGGGGCGGCGGCGGTCCTGACAGTCCGGTACGGGGGCGGCTTCCTGCTGGCGCTGGCCGGCCTGGGCTGGCGGTGCTGGGTCCGAAACCTGATGGTGCTGGCACTGTGCGTCCTCCTCTTCCAGGGGATCTGGTATGGGCTCCAGGTCCTGGGGGAGCGCCCCCGGGTCCGGGGGCGCTGGCCGGAGATCGTCCTGGGTCTGGCCGGCGGCGCGGCTCTGGTGGGGCTGGCGCTCTTCCTTCTCCTGTTCGTCTTTTTCCTGCGGGATTATGACCGAGTCAGCGAGTGGGAGGGACAGGCTGTGGTGGCGGAGTACAGGGGGATCGACCGGGGGAGCCATCAGTGCCCCAGGGTCTGCCGATATGAAAGCTGGCTCCTCCGGGGGGAGGAGCTGGGGCCCGGGAGGTGACGGGGATGGACACTGTGAGCTGGCTCAGCTTTTTTACCGCCTCCGGCCTGGGGGCGGCCCTGGGGGTGCTGTCCCTGACGGCGCTGGGGGCCTGCCTGTATCTGAGAGCCCCAGGGCAGAGGCGGCTGGCCATCCTGGCCGCGGCGCTGGGCTGTGTGCTGGTCCTCCAGTATGGGGGCGGTGCCCTGCTGGAAGAACGGGGGCTCTTCTGGCGGGGGTGGGTCCAGACCGCCCTGTCTCTGACCGGGGGCGGGCTGGCGGTCCTCCTGCTGGCAGGGACCATCCGGGGCCTGGGGGCGCTCTGCCTGGGGAAAGACTGGGTGACAGCGGTGTGCGTCCTGGGCTGTGCGGCAGCCCTGCTGGGGGCGGCCGCCTGCGCCGGAGCGGGGCTTGTGGGAAGCGGCGGGAGAGAACAGGTGGTCCGCCTGGCGGGAGAGACCCTGGTGGTCCGGGATGCGGATCTGCTCCACCAGGTGGGATGGCGTTATGTAAATTTGTTCGTGCATGGAGAGCCCCTGGCCTGTTGGCGGGTCTCATAAAAAGAGAGGAGGAACACAGCGATGAACGCAGCGGAAATGAAGAGGGCGGCGGGCCGGGCTCTGGAACTGGGGCTGGCGGCAGTGCTGACCGTCCCCGTGGTCCTGGTCATACTGGCGGCCGCGGCGGCGGTGGTGTGGCTGTGGGCGAGCCGCATGCTGCCCCAGCCGGTCTATGAGCCGGAGACCTTCACCCAGGCCCGGTGGGAGGAGCTGGATGACCGGGGCGTGCTGGTAGACAGCCTGCTGGAGCAGTACGACGGGCTGGAGGGCATGGACCTGGCGGAGGTGCAGGCCCTGCTGGGGGAGCACCCCTATACCCGGGAGGACCCGGAGGTGGGGATGTACCGGGACGGCTACTACATCGGCGCGGGCCGGGAGAACAGCGGCCGGGAGGAGGTCATGGTGCTCCAGTTCCGGGACGGGGAAGTGATCCGGGTGGAGTTTGAAGACGCCGGCTGACCGGAGGGGGCGCCTTCCGCCGGACCGGTCCAATGGGACGGAGGGGCAGGCCCCGCCCTACACAGAGGCCGGAGGGCGGTGCACAGGGCCCGATGAGGGAATTGAACCCTGCGGAGAAAAACGGGCCCCGAAGAAACGGCCGCCCCTTTGGGGGAGACCTATGGAAGGACAAAAGCGCCAGGACACAGAAAGGACGAATGACGTGGGGGACGGATGGATGAACTTGGGGAGCCTGCTGCTGGGCCTGACCGCCTGGGGCATCCCAGCGGTGTATTTCTCCCGGAGAAAGCCGGGCGGGGACCGGGCAGGGCTGGCCTGTCTCCTCAGCATGGCGGCCTGCGCCGGGGCCCTGTTTTTGCAGGTCCTCTACAACAAGCATCTGGTGGAGCTCCAGGACTGGTCCGCCCTGATGGACACCAGCGGAGCGGTGGCCTGGGTGTCCGCCCTCCTGCTGGCGGTGACGCTGATCCTTGACCTGTTCTGCCTGTGGGCGGAGGGAAAGCTGAATGGGGAGGAGCGGGGCAAGGGCGGCCCGGAGGAGCCGGAGATACGAAGGGAGGCGTGAGGCGGCGCTCTGGCCGCCCATCCCGCGCCGCCGCTCCCATGAACAGAGAGAAAAAGACGGCCAGCAGCCCCGTGGGACTGCTGAGGACAGCCGCCGCCCGGAAACCGGGCGGCGGCTGTTCCTGTCCGGGACTGCCCGCCCTGCTGGGGTGGGGCCGGCGCGGAAAAATCGGGTACAACTTTTCCCATCCTCCCTCATACACATAAGCAGAGGTGATGCGCCATGGAGAAAAAACCGCGCCGGGAGGGGCTTTTGGAAAAGACGGCAGAGCTGTTCGATCTGCCTGCAGACGCCCTGGCCGGACTGCCCAAGGTGGAGCTGGTAGGGGACCGGGAGCTGCGGATCGAGAACCACCGGGGCATCCTGGCCTACGGAACGGAGGAGATCCACGTCAGCGGCGGGGCCTTCGTCATCCAGATCACCGGCCAGGGGCTGGAGCTGCGGGCCATGACCGGGCTGGAGCTGCTCATCACCGGCCGCATCGCCGGCATCCAGCTGGCCTGAGGGGAGGGAACGCGCGTGCAGTGGATCGTGAACCGGCTGCGGGGGGAGCTGCGGGTGGTGGCCCGGGGGCCCTTCCCGGAGCGCCTGATGAACGTGTGCGCCCAGAATGGGATCTCCTTCTGGGCCCTGGAGTGGCGGGATGGGCACACCCTGTCCATGACGGTGCGGCAGGAGGACCGGAAGCAGCTGTGGAAGCTGGCGGAGCGGGTGGGCTGCACTGTGGAGACGGAGGGGAGCCGAGGCCTGCCCGCCTTTTTGGCCCGCTTCCGCACCCGGTATGCCTTCCTGGCGGGGTTCGCACTGTCCCTGGCAGCGGTGTGCATCCTGTCCAGCTTCGTGCTCACCATCCAGGTGACAGGGAACGAGACCGTCCCCACTGGGGTGATCCTCAGCGAGCTGCGGCGGCTGGGGGTGCGGCCCGGGGCATACGGTCCGGCCCTGGAGCGGCGGCAGATCGCCGAGGAGGCCCTGCTGTCCCTGGATGAGCTGTCCTGGATGTCCCTGAACCTCCACGGCACCCGGCTGGAGGTGCAGGTGCGGGAGGCGGTCCAGCCCCCCGAGCTGACCCAGGAGGAGGGCCACTACCACGTGGTGTCAAAGGCGGACGGCATCGTGACCCGGGTGGAGACCATGGACGGGGAGGCGGCGGTGAAGGAGGGGGATACAGTGACGGAGGGGGAGATCCTCATCAGCGGCACGGTGAGCATGGAGCCCCCCATGTACAGCGACCAGCCGGTGCGCTACTACCAGACCCACGCCCGGGGCCGGGTGGAGGCCAGGACCTGGCGCACCCTCACCGCGTCCATCCCGCTCACCGCCCAGGTCAAGGCGTACACAGGAGAGGAAAAAAGCCGCTTTACCCTGACGGTCCTGGGATATCCCGTGGAATTTTATCAAAACGCTGGCATTTCCTGGCCCTGGTATGATAAAATAAGTACAGTGTACCAGGCCGGGCTGCCCGGCGGGCTCACGCTCCCCCTGTCCTGGACAGTGGAGCGGTACCGGGCCTATGAGCCCGTCCAGACGGAGGTGGACCGCACCGCCGCCCAGACTCTGCTGGAGGAGCGCCTGCTGGCGCAGCTGAAGGAGCAGATCGGGGAGGAGGGCCGGGTGGTCTCCACCTACTACACCGCCCGGGCGGCGGACAGCTGGCTGGAGGTCACCCTCACCGCCGAGTGCCGGGAGGAGATCGGCCGGGAGGTGCCCGCGGCACCGGACGCCGGAGACAGCGCCCCGGAACAACCATAACAAGTAAGGAGATTTCCTGCAAATGACAGAACAGAGCATCAGCCTGGAGCGGCTGGAGGAGACCATCAACGTGTTCGGCTCCTTTGACGAGAACATCCGTATCATTGAGGGCGAGATGGAGGTCTCGGTGGTGAGCCGGGACTCCATGCTGAAGGTGAGCGGCGAGAACGCGGAAAACGTGATGTACGCGGTCAAGGCCATCGAGGCCCTCATGTCCCTCTCCTCCCGGGGGGAGGCCATCAACGAGCAGAACGTGCGCTATATCATCCAGCTGGTCCGCAGCGGCAACGAGAGCCAGATCAGCCAGCTGGCGGGGGACGTGCTGTGCGTCACCGCCAAGGGGCGGCCCATCAAGGCCAAGACCCTGGGACAGAAGAAGTATGTGGAGGCCATCAAGAAGAACGTGGTCACCCTGGGCATCGGCCCCGCCGGCACCGGCAAGACCTATCTGGCGGTGGCGGCGGCGGGGGCCGCCTTCCGGGCCCAGGAAGTCAACCGCATCAACCCCACNCTGGGCGCGGAGACCTACAACAAGTATCTGGAGCGGGGGAACATCGAGGTGGCCCCCCTGGCCTATATGCGGGGCCGCACCCTGGACGACAGCTTCATCATCCTGGACGAGGCCCAGAACACCTCCCGGGAACAGATGAAGATGTTCCTCACCCGCCTGGGCTTCGGCTCCAAGATCGTCATCACCGGCGACATCACCCAGATCGACCTGCCCGCGGACAAGGTCTCCGGCCTGCGGGAGGCTATGCGGGTGCTCAAGGGGGTGGAGGACATCTCCATCTGCCGCCTGACGGAGAGCGACGTGGTCCGCCACGTGCTGGTCCAGCGGATCATCAAGGCCTATGAGGAGGACGAGGAGCGCCGCGGTCCCAAAAAGGACAGGCGGGAGCGGCCCTGACCTCGGGCATTCCAAAGAGGTCCCGCCCTGAGGAGCCCCCGCGCAGGGTGCGCGCGCCCGCCGGGAGAAACGATGCAGCGGGAGGAAGAGATACGATATCCATCAATGGAGGCGGGTACAAATGATATTCAATGAACGGCTGAGGCGCCTGCGGAAGGAGCGCGGTCTGACCCAGGTGCAGACGGCAGAGCATCTGTCCATCGCCTGGCGGAATTACCAGCGCCTGGAGAAGGATGGGAACGCCCCCAGCTTTCTCACCTTTGTGAAGGCGGCGGAGTTCTTCGGCGTCTCCCTGGACTATCTGGCGGGCCGGACCGATGCGCGGGAGGTCAACCGGGGGACATGTCCTCCGGCGGGGCCGGAGCACCGGATCATCCTGGAGGCGGAGGTGGAGGCCCCGGACACTGTGGAGCCCCTGCTCCGCCGGGTCATCTCCGCCGCCCTGGAGGCGGAGGGGATGGACCTGCCCTGTGAGATCAACGTGCTCCTCACCGACGACGAGGGCATCCATCAGGTGAATCTGGACATGCGGGGGGTGGACAGGCCCACCGACGTGCTCTCCTTCCCCATGTTCGACCTCTCTCCGGGGGAGAAGCCGGGGGAAGAGCACGAGGACCCGGACACCGGGCTGGTGCCCCTGGGGGATATGTGCATCTCTCTGGAGCGGGCCGCCGCCCAGGCGGAGGAGTACGGCCACAGTGTGGAGCGGGAGCTGAGCTATCTGGCGGTCCATTCTGTGCTCCATCTGCTGGGCTATGACCACATGGACGAAGGCCCCATGAAGGCCCAGATGCGCCGGCGGGAGGAGCACATCCTGGAGGGGCTGGGCATCCGCCGGGGATGAGAGGCCACGTCCCGCGGGGAAGCGGGAGAAAATGTCCCGCCGGGCCCGGAGGGGATTGCGCGGGGCGGGCCGGTGTGGTACAATAAGCAGTCCCGCAGAGGCGCACCGGCCCGAAATGCCGGAGAGGCCGGCGGCCGGCCGCGGGAGACAGAAAGAGAGATCTAGGAGAGAAAGAGATGAATATTTGGCAGAAAAGGGCACCCGGAGTGCTGCTGTGCCTGGCGGTGGCACTGCTGGCCTGGTTTTTGGTGGAGCTGGCCCCGGCTCTGGAGATCGTGGGCAGCGCGGTGCTGGCCATCCTGTTCGGCATGGTGCTGTGCGCGGTGATGAAAAACAAGGACAAGGTGAAGGACGGGGTGGCCTTCACCTCCAAAAAGGTGCTCCAGTACGCGGTCATCCTGCTGGGCTTCGGCCTGAACCTGCGGAAGATCGGTGAGGTGGGGCTCACCTCCCTGCCCATCATCCTGTCCACCATCGCCACCTCCCTCATCGTGGCCTTCCTCATGAGCCGGGCCCTGCATATGCCCGGGAAGATCGCCACCCTCATCGGCGTGGGCTCCTCCATCTGCGGGGGCTCCGCCATCGCGGCCACCGCCCCGGTGATCGAGGCGGACGATGAGGAGATCGCCCAGTCCATCTCGGTGATCTTCCTGTTCAATGTGCTGGCGGCCCTGATCTTCCCCACCCTGGGCGGGGCCATCGGGCTGAGCGACACCGGCTTCGGCCTGTTCGCCGGCACTGCGGTGAACGACACCTCCTCCGTCACGGCGGCCGCCTCCACCTGGGACACCCTGCACAACACCGGCGGCGCGGTGCTGGAGTATGCCACCATCGTCAAGCTGACCCGCACCCTGGCCATCATCCCCATCACCCTGGCGCTGGCCCTCTTCCGGGTGCGCCAGGCGGAGAAGGCCGGCGGGAAGAGCGGCGTGAAGGTGTCCGCCAAGTCGGTGTTCCCCATGTTTATCCTGTACTTTGTGCTGGCCTCCGTCATCACTACGGTGGTCACCGCCGTGCTCTCCGGTCCCGCCCTGGCGGGGGCCAATGAGCTTTTCTCCCTGCTCAAGACCCTGAGCAAGTTCTTTATCGTCATGGCCATGGCGGCCATCGGCATCAACACCGACGTGGTCAAGCTGGTGAAGACGGGAGGCAAGCCCATCCTGCTGGGCTTCACCTGCTGGGCGGCCATCACCTGCGTCAGCCTGGGCATGCAGCACCTGCTGGGCATCTGGTAAAGGACCTGCGCCCGCCCGTCAGCGGGCGGCGCTCCATGAAAAACAGGGAGGGAAAACGATGCTCGCCAACTTTTTTGTCCTGTGGCTCCTGCTGGCTGTTGGCGGCGGATTTCTGCTCTTTTTCGGCGGGCTGCTGGCCTCCTGGATCGGGGAGGAAATGGTCTGCTTTCTGCTGGCCACCGCCCTCCTGGCCCTGGCCGGGGCGCTGATCATACAGCTGCGGGAGCGGCTCCAGCAGACCCGGCGCCGGCTGGAGGAGGAGACAGACCGGCTCCGCCGGATGGAGGAGAAGCTGGACCAGCTGCTGGAGCGGGGAACGGATCATAAGGCGGAAAGTGCTCACACCGCCGGAAAAGAAAGTTGAGGAACAAACGCTATGTCCATCAAAAAATCGGGAATGATCTCTATTGTAGGCCGCCCCAACGTGGGCAAGTCCACCCTGACCAATGCCCTGGTGGGGGAGAAGGTGGCCATCGTCTCCAACAAGCCCCAGACCACCCGGAACCGGATCTGTGCCATTCTGAACCGGGGGGAGAGCCAGTTCGTCTTTCTGGATACGCCGGGCCTGCACAAGGCACGCACCCGCCTGGGGGACTACATGGTGAACGTGGTGAAGGAGAGCGTGGCCGACGTGGACGCGGTCATGCTGCTGGTGGAGCCCATCCCCAATGTCGGCGGCCCGGAGGCGGAGCTCATCGCCCGCATCAAGACCCTGGGCTGCCCCTCGGTGCTGGTCATCAACAAGGTGGACACCCTGGAGCACAAGGAGGAGCTGCTGGAGGTCATCCAGACCTACGGGCAGGCCCATGAGTTCACCGCCGTGGTCCCTGTCTCGGCCAGGACCGGCGAGGGGGTGGAGGAGCTGCTGGACGTACTGGACGGGTTTCTGCCCCAGGGGCCCCAGCTCTTCCCAGAGGACATGGTCACCGATCAGCCGGAGCGCCAGATGATGGCGGAGATCCTGCGGGAGAAGCTGCTGCTCTGCCTGGACAAGGAGATCCCCCACGGCACCGCCGTGGAGATCACCAAGTTTTCCGAGCGGGATGACGAGGTCATCGAGATCGACGCCACCATCTACTGCGAGAAGAACAGCCATAAGGGGATTATCATCGGCAAGGGGGGAGCCATGCTAAAAAAGGTGTCCTCCCTGGCCCGGCAGGACATGGAGCGATTCATGGGGACCAAGGTGTACCTCCAGACCTGGGTGAAAGTAAAAGAAAATTGGCGCGACAACGTGAATCTGATCCGCAACTTCGGATACCGGGATGAGTGAGGGAAAAGACCGGGCCTAAAAATTACCGCGCATGTTTTCCACTGGAGATGCCAGCCTAAGCAGCAGAGACAGGAGGGCAAGACAGATGGAACAGAGCGGATTTTGGAACTTCTTTTTTGCCACCGGACTGCCCCAGGCCTATCTGGCGGCCCGGCTGAAGGAGGGGGAGGAAGTGGTCTTCCCTCCCATGCCCCCTCCCGGAGCGCCGGGGGGCGGGACTCTGCCCCCGTCTGTGCCGGGCATGATGGACAAAAAGGATATGTGAACTGCCCGGCCGGCCCGCCCTCGGCGGACCGGCCGGAGATACATAGAGGAGCGGACGAGATGCATATGCGCACCAAAGCGCTGGTCCTCCGTGCGGTGGATTACAAGGAGTCAGACAAGATCCTGACCCTGCTGACCCAGGAGAGCGGGAAGCTCACCGCCTCGGCCCGGGGCTGCCGTAAGAAGGGGAGCCCGGTGGCCGCCGGGGTCCAGCTGCTGGCCTGGTCGGACCTGGTGCTGTATGAGTACCGGGGCCGCTGGACCGTGAAGGAGGCGGCGGTGGAGCGGGAGTTTCTGGGGCTGCGCCGGGATGTGGAGAGGCTGGCCCTGGCCTGCTACTTCGCCGAGGCGGCGGAGGCGCTGGCGGTGGAGGACGTGCCGGCGCCGGAGCTGCTCTCCCTGGTGCTCAACAGCCTGTACGCCCTGGACCAGATGCCCCAGAAGCCCCTGGCCCTGGTCAAGGCGGCCTTTGAGCTGCGGCTGATGTGCGCTGCGGGCTATGAGCCCATCCTGGACGGCTGCGCCGTCTGCGGCGCGGAACGGCCGGAGGAGCCCCGCTTCCACCTGCGGGAGGGGGCGCTCCACTGCGCCAAATGCCGAGGCGGTGTGGGGGAGGGGATCTCCATGCCGGTCTCGCCCCCCGTCCTGGCCGCTATGCGGCATGTGGTCTGCGGGGACGCCCGGCGGCTGTTTTCCTTCCGGCTGGACAGCGGGGCCCTGGAGGAGCTGGCCGGGGTGAGCGAGGCGTATCTGCTCACCCAGCTGGAACGGGGCTTCCGCACCCTGGACTTCTATAAGCAGATGACCCTGCCGGCCGGGCCGGACAGGTGAGAGGGACGCTGTCCGTTCGGACGGACAGCGTCTTTTTTCCATCCGTCCAGCCTGGGCCGGACGGGGCCTCTCCTGCATGGAGGGGAAAAGACGAGAAGTTGACATAAGTTTGGAGGAAAAAGACTGGAATTCCCTCCCCGCTTGTGCTAATATAATAAAGTGCCTGTTTCCGGAGGAGGGGACTCTTCCGGGGAACGGGACAGAGTATGACAGTTTCACGGAGGTACATCGTTTTGACCTATTGGATGTCGATCTTGATGGGGATCCTGCAGGGGATCGCGGAATTCCTGCCCATCTCCAGCTCGGGCCACCTGGCCCTGTTCCAGCACTTCTTCGCCATGGAAAACGTGGAGGAGTCCCAGATGTTTTTCACGGTGCTCCTGCACTTTGCCACCCTGATCGCGGTGTGCGTCTACTACTGGCAGGACATCATCGACATGATCCGGGAATTTTTCCTGGGCATCCGGGACCTGGCCTCCAGGGGACGGCGGGGCCGGGAGAAGCTGCCCCCCGCCCGGCGGCTGGTGCTGCTCATCATTGTGGCTACCCTGCCCCTGTTTGTGGTGCTGCCGATCAAGGATCTTGTGGAGGGGGCCATGTCCAACGTGACCTTTGTCTCTTTCGCCCTGCTGGCCACCGGCTTCATCCTGTTTTTCTCCGACCGGATGGCCCGGGGGCGGAAAACGGAGCGGACTGCCACTGTGCTGGACGCCCTTCTGGTGGGCTGCGCCCAGGCGCTGGGCACCCTGCCCGGCATCTCCCGGTCCGGCATCACCATCTCGGCGGGGATGCTGCGGGGCTCTGACCGCACCTTTTCCGTCCGGGTCTCCTTCCTGATGAGCCTGCCTGCCGTCTTCGGCGCCCCCCCGCTGGG
>NZ_LN866274.1:2325903-2365763 GCF_001244495.1 Clostridium phoceensis
GGAGGTGGCCCGGGATGTCCAGTCCCGGCTGGCGGAGGCGGGGGAGCACCCCTATCAGTATCCCCCCCTCTCCCTGCTGAAGGAGGGACCGGGAGACATCGGCGGGGAGGCCCTGGTGGAGCTCAACGCCAACCGGCAGCGGCTGGATGACACCATCCACTCCTTCAGCATCGACGCCAACATCGTCAACGTGACCCGGGGCCCCTCGGTGACCCGGTACGAGCTGGAGCTGGACCAGGGCGTCCGGCTGAACAAGCTGACCAATCTGGCGGACGACATCGCCCTGGCCCTGGGGGCCTCCGGCGTGCGCATCGCCCCCATCCCGGACCAGATCTCCATGGTGGGCATCGAGGTGCCCAACAAGCTGGTGTCGCCGGTGAACATCCACAGCGTCATCGGCTCCAGGGAGTTCACCGACAGCCCCTCCAAGGTGTCCTTCGCCGTGGGCAAGGACATCGGCGGCCACTGCATCGTGGGCAACATCGCCAAGCTGCCCCACCTGCTCATTGCCGGCACCACCGGCTCGGGCAAGTCGGTGTGCACCAACTCCCTGATCATCTCCCTGCTCTATAAGGCCACCCCCGACGAGGTGCGCCTGATCATGGTGGACCCCAAGATGGTGGAGCTGGGCATCTACAACGGCATCCCCCACCTGCTGATCCCGGTGGTCACTGACCCCAAGAAGGCGGCGGGC
This sequence comes from Clostridium phoceensis, assembly GCF_001244495.1. Taxonomy (NCBI): domain Bacteria; kingdom Bacillati; phylum Bacillota; class Clostridia; order Eubacteriales; family Clostridiaceae; genus Clostridium; species Clostridium phoceensis. Next base: position 2,326,598 of record NZ_LN866274.1, read on the forward strand.
GCCCTGCAGTGGGCGGTGACCGAGATGATGAAGCGCTACCGCACCTTTGCCGAGGTTGGGGTGCGGGATCTGGCCGCCTACAACGCCCTGGCCGCCAGGACGGAGGGCATGACCAAAATGCCCCAGATCGTGGTGGTCATCGACGAGCTGGCCGACCTGATGCTGGTGGCGGCCAAGGAGGTGGAGGAGTCCATCTGCCGGGTGGCCCAGATGGGCCGCGCCTCCGGCATGCACCTCATCATCGCCACCCAGCGGCCCTCCGCCGACGTGATCACCGGCCTGATGAAGGCCAATATCCCCAGCCGCATCGCCTTCGCGGTGGCCTCCAGCCTGGAGTCCCGCATCATCCTGGACACCACCGGCGCGGAGAAGCTGGTTGGCCGGGGCGACATGCTCTACTTCCCCCTGGGCTCCGGCAAGCCCACCCGGGTCCAGGGCTGCCTCATCTCCGACCAGGAGGTGGCCGCAGTGGTGGACTTTGTCAAGCAGAACAGCGGCGACGCCAGCTACGATGACCAGGTGATGCAGGAGATCGAGCAGCACGCCGCCGAGAAGGAGAAGGGCGCCAAGGGCGTGGGCGGCTCCGCCCCCGAGGAGGTGGGGGAGGAGTTCGACGAGCTCATCGACGCGGCAGCCGAGGTGATCCTGGAGACGGGACAGGCGTCGGTCTCTATGCTCCAGCGCCGCCTGAAGCTGGGCTATGCCCGGGCGGCCCGGCTGGTGGACCAGCTGGAGGAGAAGGGGATCGTGGGGCCCTTCGAGGGCTCAAAGCCCCGCCAGCTGCTCATCACCAAGGAGCAGTGGCAGGAGATGAAGTACCGCCAGGGCGTCCCCGGGGGAACCCCTCCCGAGAGCGCTTCCGGGGCAGCTCCAGGCGGAGCGGAAGAGGACATGCCCCCCTTCGATGTGGGAGAGGCCCTGGACCGGGCGGAGGAGGACACCCTGTGACCCGCGCCGGGGAGAGCTCCCGGACGGCCCCTGACATAAGAAGGCCCGCCGCGTCAGCGGCGGGCCTTTTCTGCGCGCAGTCCCCGGTGCAGCCGGGGGACGTTGTACGAGCGGAGCCTTTGAGATCGGATCATTTGTTAACTTGACCGTTTATGAAGTATGTACGCGACAAGGGAACATACCGCGATCCCGATGCCAAACGGGATGGCATAGAGAAATGCCACGCTGGCAGGTGCGCTGTAACATGAGTGCTCGATCCCGCAGAGCATATCACGATAGCCAAATGCCACAACGGCACACATGACATCTGACAACAAAATTGCGACAGCGCTAAAAAGATGACTCAATTTCCGCATGGGCTTGCCTCCGTTCATTTCTTTCGCAGGATCAGGACCGCTCCAGTGACCATCAAAAGGACGCACAGGGCGATGAGCACACCAGACCCATTGAGGGTGATCGTTGAAGCGGTATTCAGCTGCTCTGCCGCACCGGGGCTTATGACCATCATGAGTCCGGATAGTGTCAGACAGATGGCGCCAGCCAGGCAAAGACAAATGCCGGCTTTCTGATCCATGGCTTTCGGGCCCTTGGCTTCTTTTGGCGTTGACCGTGTTTCTTCTGTCCTTTCCTCAGCCCCTCTGTCCGTTACAAGTTCATCAAGGGTGATGTGGAAGCACTCACTCAAAGCCAACAGTTTTTGAAATTCAGGCATTGATGTTCCGCTCTCCCATTTGGAGATGGCCTGTCTCGAAACGCCTATCTTCTCCGCAAGCTGCTCTTGAGAAAGGCCGCTCTTTCGTCTGAACTGATATATTCTTTCAGACAACATTTGTGTTACCCCCTTGGAAACAATATACTGCGATCCATGGTCACACGCTACCAACTACGGCTGAAACTTCCGCAACTGCCGGTTGCATCCCCTGAGATCCTTCTGTTCCGCGCCATAGATGCCCTCAGTGTACGGAGGGTATCGTCCTATCCGCACCAAGGGGACAGCCTTGGCCCCGCAGGAACGGCTCATGACACGCCGAGCCTGACAGCAGCCCAATAGTTTTGGATGATCTTTTTCTGCCAGGCCAGAAAGAGACAGCCGGCAAAAAGGAGGACAGCACCCAACAGGACAGCCCAGGGGCTTGCACCGGAGCTTTCTATGAATCCGGTCACATCATCCCCTGGGGGTGCCTGATCGGAAAGATACAGGAGGGGGACGATCCCCCATGCCAGGGCAGGGGCTGTGAGGATCAAGGGAAACAGAAAAGAAAAAATTCGATAAAAGACGGACTGCGCTGCGTCCCGATAGAGCAGCATATAGGCGATGGATATGAGGACCGGCAGCAGCATTCCCGCAATATAAAAAAGAGACAGCGTCAGAGCGGTGAACGTACCGCCTTCATAGCGCATATAGGCGCCCAGAATGCTGAATTCTGTGATGCGGGCGCCGCAGGACAGTGCGATCAGGGCATGCCCGCCCTCGTGCAGAATGATATAGACCGGAATGGTGAATAGGATGCTTGCAAATAGGGATAGGATCTTTCGCGTGTTCAGGTCCATAGAGCTCCCTCCATCGTCCGTGCTGACCGTTTTTTCTCCTGCTCTTGTTTTGGGGCCCCAGGGCAGGCTTTCCCCTCCGCGGTCCCGCCCCGCAGAGGGCGGGGACGCACAGACGCATCGGAGGGGATGTTTAAGCAGAGTTTTCCCTGAAAATACCCGCCGAGAACCCCTGTCGTTTCTGTTACCATGATACAATATTTGGGGGGGCGTTTCAAGGCAGGAATGAGGGCGCACGAAGTGCGCCCCTACACAGGACCCGGGGGCCGGTGCGGGCATCAGGCTCTGCGCCGGAGGGCCGGAAAAAGCGGCCGCGGCTCCAGGACAGGAGCCGCGGCCGTGGAACCGGAACAGGGACGGCCACTCAGCAGGGAGAGGAGTCCGAGCCGGGAGCGGAGAGGAGATCGGCCAGGGTCACCTGGTCCAGATATCCACAGATGAGCGCGTCAAGCCGCTCCCAGAGGGGACGGGTGCGGCAGCTGCCGGCCCGGGCACAGGGGTCGGAGCCGCAGTCGAGACAGGCTACCGGGGCCAGGGAGCCCTCTGCCAGACGCAGGATCTCTCCCACGGAGTAGTCCTCCGGCGGACGGGTGAGTCGGTAGCCGCCCCCCTTTCCACGCACGCCCTCCACCAGGCCGCCCTTGGAGAGGGTGGAGATGATGCTCTCCAGATACTTGCCTGAGATGCCCTGCTCCGAAGCGATGGAGCTCAGGGCGGTGTAGCAGTCCCGGCCGTGCTGGGCCAGCTCCAGCATGACCCGGAGCGCATATCTGCCCCTTGTGGAGACCAGCATGGATGTCACCTCCTTTTTGTCGCCCCTATTATACCATTGCATGGGCAGAAATTCAAGAGAGCGGCGGAGCAGAACCTTGATTTGCGTCCCGGAGTGTGGTAAAGTATGGAGCAGGGCGTGCGCTTCCTGCGGGCTGCCCAACATTCAGGACGGAGGGACCAACATGCTCTTTGTATGCTACCCCAAATGCACCACCTGCCAGAAGGCAAGGGCCTTTCTGGAGGAACGGGCGATCCCCTATGAGTTCCGGGACATCAAGCTGGACAACCCCAAAAAGGAGGAGCTGCGGGAGTGGCAGCACAGGAGCGGCCTGCCCCTGAAGCGATTTTTCAACACCAGCGGCCTGCAATACAAGGCTCTGGGCCTGAAGGACAGGCTGCCCGGCATGGACGAGGAGGAGCAGCTGGACCTGCTGGCTGCGGACGGGATGCTGGTCAAGCGGCCCATCCTGGCGGGAGAGGACTTCGTGCTGGTGGGCTTCAAGCCCGCCGAATGGGAGGCACGTTTTGGAAAAAGCGGCGGGAACGGTTGACAAGCGCCGAAATTGTGATAAAATATTGCGGTAAATGCGATGATGGAGCCAAGCGCAGCAGGCAGCCTGAAGCGAGAGGGGAGCGGTGTGAGCCCTCGGCAGAAGCGGCGGCGCAGGCCACTCCGGAGCGGCCCGTGAGGAGCGGGACGGACGATCCCCCGTTAGCTGGGATGCTGAGAGGCCGGAGCGCTCCCGAAAGGGCGTGCTCTGGCGATCAGGGTGGTACCGTGGTGATGATCCGCCCCTGACTTGGTCAGGGGCGATTTTTTATGGAACAAGGAGCTGATGGAATGAGACAATATGTGGTGGACGCCTTCGCCGACAGGATATTTGAGGGCAACCCGGCCGCGGTCTGCGTGATGGAGCGGTGGCCGGAGGAGGATCTGATGCTGAAGATCACCCGGGAGAACAACCTGTCTGAGACGGCCTTTGTTGTGAAAGAGGGGGAGGAGTACCGGCTGCGCTGGTTCACCCCCGGCGGGGAGATCGACCTATGCGGCCACGCCACCCTGGCTGCGGCCCATATCATCACCAGATTCGTGGAGCCGGGAGTGGAGAGGGTCGGCTTCCAGACCCTCAGCGGACTGCTGACCGTGCGGGCGGAGGGAGAGCTGCTGAGCATGGATTTCCCCGCCTACCAGCTGAAGCGGCTGGAGGTGACGGAGGAGATCACCCAGGCCCTGGGGGCGCGGCCGTCGGAGGTCTGGCGGGCCCGGGACCTGCTGTGCGTCTTTGACCGGGCGGAGGACGTGCTGGCGCTGAAGCCGGACATGGACAAGCTGCTGAAGGTGAAGGGGGCCCTGATGCAGGTCACGGCGCCGGGGATGGAGGGGTACGACTGCGTCTCCCGCTCGTTTGCCCCAAAGATGGGGGTGCCGGAGGACCCTGTGTGCGGCTCCGGACACTGCCATATCATCCCCTACTGGGCGCAAAAGCTGGGCAAGACCCGGTTCGTGGCCCGGCAGGCATCCCCCAGAGGGGGGACCCTGTACTGCCGGCTGGAAGGGGACCGGGTCATTCTGGCGGGCCGAGCGGTGCTCTATGCCCGGTCCGAGCTGATGCTGGAGGACAGACCATGAAACAGAGGATCGTGCCGCTGCTGGCGGCGGCCCTGGCCCTGACCGTGATGCTGGCCGGCTGCTCCTCCCAGGAGGAGGCGGAGCCCCTGCCCCAGGGCATGGACACAGAGACCGTCCTGACCGCCGGGGAGGCTGTCCTGGACCAGCTCCTGGAGGGCGACTACGAGGCGGTATATGAGTCCTTCCGGGAGGATATCCGGGCAGACCTGACCGCCCAGAGCGTCCAGGACCTGGTGGAGCCGGTGTTCCAGGAGGCGGGGGACTATCAGGAGCTCAAGTCCGCCCAGGTCACTGGCAGCACCGAGGGGGAGGAGCACGGCATCGCCCAGCTCCTGTGCACATTCTCCCAGGAGAAGGTGTCCATCCGGGTGGCCTTTGACCCGGACATGGAGCTGATCGGCCTGTCCGCCGGACTTCAGAAGTCCAGCTGGAGCCTGTCCAATCTGGTGAACAATTTCACCGGCCTGTTCCGGGGCGACTGATGATATGGCCCGGTTATTTGTAACACAAAAACATGAAAAAATATTGGAGGTAGACCACCATGCGCGAGCCCAAGCCCTTTGGCCTGAATGAACTGAGGGAGATGTTCCTGTCTTTTTTTGAGAGCAAGGGACATCTCCGCCTGCCCAGCTTCTCCCTGATCCCCCAGAACGACGCCTCCCTGCTGCTCATCAACAGCGGCATGGCGCCCATGAAGCCCTGGTTCACCGGGGAGCAGGAGCCCCCCCGCCACCGCGTCTGCACCTGTCAGAAGTGCATCCGCACCGGCGACATCGAGAACATCGGCAAGACCGCCCGCCACGGCACCTATTTCGAGATGCTGGGCAACTTCTCCTTCGGCGACTACTTCAAGCGCGAGGCCATCGCCTGGTCCTGGGAGTTCCTGACCAGCCCGGAGTGGGTGGGCCTGGACCCGGACCGGCTGTATCCCTCCGTCTTTGAGGGCAACGAGACCACCCCCGCCGACGACGAGGCCATGGCCATCTGGCGGGACGAGATCGGCATTCCGGAGGACCGCATCTTCAAGTTCGGCAAGGCGGACAACTTCTGGGAGCACGGCTCCGGCCCCTGCGGCCCCTGCTCCGAGATCTACTACGACCGGGGCCCGGCCTATGGCTGCGGCAAGCCGGGGTGCACTGTGGGCTGCGACTGCGACCGCTATATCGAGGTGTGGAACATCGTCTTCTCCCAGTTCGACAACGACGGGGAGGGCCACTACACTGAGCTGAAGCAGAAGAACATCGACACCGGCATGGGACTGGAGCGCCTGGCCTGCGTGTGCCAGGGGGTGGACTCCCTCTTTGATGTGGACACCGTGATGAACATCACCCACAAGGTGTCCCAGATCACCGGCGCCCACTACGGCGAGAGCCACAGCAAGGACGTGTCCCTCCGGGTCATCACAGACCACATCCGCTCCGCCACCTTCATGATCTGTGACGGCGTGCTCCCCTCCAACGAGGGCCGGGGCTATGTGCTCCGCCGTCTGCTGCGCCGGGCCGCCCGCCACGGCAAGCTGCTGGGGGTGGACCACCCCTTCCTGTATGAGGTGTGCGACACCGTCATCCATGAGAACGAGGGCCACTATCCTGAGCTGCGGGAGCGCCAGGACTATATCACCAAGGTCATCCGGGTGGAGGAGGAGAACTTCGCCAAGACCATCGACGGCGGCCTGAAGATCTTCGGGGAGATGCTGGAAGGGCACAAGGCCCGGGGGGAGAAGACCTTCTCCGGGGCGGACGCCTTCAAGCTGTATGACACCTACGGCTTCCCCATCGACCTGACCATCGAGATGGTGGAGGACGAGGGCATGGAGCTGGACAAGGCCGCCTTCGACACCCTGATGGAGGAGCAGAAGACCCGGGCCCGGAAGGCCCGGGAGGCCCTGGGCGACCTGGGCTGGGCCGGCGTGGAGTTTGGCAAGGACATGCCCGCCACCCAGTTCCTGGGCTATGAGAGCCATTCTGCCCAGGGGAAGGTGCTGGCCCTGGTGGCGGGCGAGGAGCTGCGGGAGGAGCTGGGCACCGGCGCCGAGGGCATCCTGGTGCTGGATCAGACTCCCTTCTACGCCGAGATGGGCGGCCAGGTGGCCGACCACGGCGTGGTGGAGAACGACGGCTTCCGCTTCCAGGTCAGCGACGTACAGAAGAACAAGGGCGGGAAATATATGCACTACGGCCGGGTGCTCTCCGGCAATGTGAAGGTGGGGGATACGGTCACCGCCTCCATCGACGCCAAGCGCCGCCGGGCCATCCAGCGGGCCCACACCGCCACCCATCTGCTGCACAAGGCCCTCCAGACCGTGCTGGGCGACCACGTGCATCAGGCCGGCTCCCTGGTGGAGCCCGACTTCCTCCGCTTCGACTTCACCCACTTCTCCGCCATGACGCCGGAGGAGCTGAGCGAGGTGAACCGCCTGGTGAATGAGTCCATCCTGGAGGGATATCCGGTGGACACCAAGGTGATGGACATCGAGGAGGCCAAGAAGACCGGCGCCACCGCCCTGTTCGGCGAGAAGTACGGCGACACCGTCCGGGTGGTGGACATGGGGGGGTACTCCGTGGAGTTCTGCGGAGGAACCCATCTGGACAACACCGCCAAGGCGGGGGTGTTCCACATCTCCAGCGAGTTCTCTGTGGCCTCCGGCGTGCGCCGCATCGAGGCCACCACCGGGCAGGCGTCCCTGGACGTGATGAACCGCAACCAGGAGATGCTCTTCCAGGCCGCTGCCGCCCTGAAGGCCAAGCCCGGCGAACTGCGGGACAAGGCGGAGCACATCATGACGGAGATGAAGGAGCTGCGCCAGTCCCTGGAGAAATTCCGGGCCAAGGAGGCTCTGGGCGAGGCTGAGCGGTTCCTCTTCTCGGCCCACGAGGTGGGCGGCCTGAAGGTCCTCACTGCCACCGTGCCCGATGCCGATGCCAGCCGTCTGCGGAACATGGGCGACTTCCTGCGTGACAAAGAGCCCAGCGTGGTGGCGGTGCTGGCCTCCGTCAATGGGGAGAAGATCACCTTCCTGGCGGTGTGCGGCAAGGAGGCCGTCAAGCGGGGCGTGAAGGCGGGGGACATCATCAAGCAGGTGTCCGCCATCGCCGGCGGTTCCGGCGGCGGCAAGCCGGACAGCGCCATGGGCGGCGGCAAGGACGTACTGATGCTGGATAATGCCCTGGCCATGGTGGACAACGTGGTGTCCATGAAGCTGGGACTGTAAAGCCGCGGAAGCCGGCGTCTCTGCCGCCGGCCAAACCGGAGCCCAGCGAAGCGGGTCCGGTTTGGAGAGGGCGAGCAAGGGAGCACGTGGAGCTTTCGCCAAAGGCGGAAGCGGAACAGGATCAGTTTCGATGATAAGAGACCGTCCGGAGCCTCAGCTCCGGACGGTCTCTTATATCAAGCTGGCCATTGGCTGAGCCGGAGGTTATGAGGGGCCCTCCCCGGGGATGCGGCGGGAAACGGCCGGCGCCCATACAACGGACTTTTGGACGGCCCTGCATACCATCTGGAAAGGCGGAAGCGCCCCGCTGTCCTTTGACAGCGGGGCGCCTTTTTGAGCTTACAGGACTTTGGAGAGGAAGAGCTGGGTGCGGGGGTGCTTAGGATTGGAGAAGAAGGCCTGGGGCTGCTCCTGCTCCAGGATCTTTCCGCCATCCATGAAGAGCACCCGGCTGCCCACCTCCCGGGCGAAGCCCATCTCATGGGTGACCACCACCATGGTCATTCCCTCATCGGCCAGCTGCTTCATGACCTCCAGCACCTCACCTACCATCTCCGGGTCCAGGGCGGAGGTGGGCTCGTCAAAAAGCATCACCTTGGGCTTCATGGCCAGGGCACGGACGATGGCGATGCGCTGCTTCTGCCCGCCGGAGAGCTGGGCGGGGTAGGAGTCCGCCTTGTCCTCCAGTCCCACCCGGCGCAGCAGGGTGGTGGCGGTATCGTCGGCCTCGGCCTGGGTCAAGAGCTTGGTGCGCACCGGGGCGAGGGTGATGTTTTTTCGGATGGTCATGTTGGGGAACAGGTTGAAATGCTGGAACACCATCCCCATCTGCTGGCGAATCTGGTCGATCTTCGCCTTGGGATCGGTGATCTCTGTGCCGTTGAAGGTAATGGTTCCCTTGGTGGGGGTCTCCAACAGGTTGAGACAGCGCAGGAAGGTGGACTTGCCGGAGCCGGAGGGGCCGATGATGACCACCTTCTCCCCCACCTGGATGGACTCAGTGATGTCGTCCAGCACCAGGTGGTCGCCAAAGGACTTGCTCAGATTTTTAACGTCGATCACTTTGACGCAGCCTCCTTTCCAGTTTGCCCAGAAGCCAGGTGAAGATCATGACCAGAACAAGATACATGCAGGCGATGCCGATCAGAGGGAACATTGCCTCGTAAGTACGGCCCATGATGCCCTGAGCGGCGTGGAGCAGCTCCTTGCCGCCGATGACCGTGATCAAAGAGGTATCTTTGAGCAGGATGATGAACTCGTTGCCCAGGGCGGGGAGGATGGCCTTGATGGCCTGTGGGATAACGATGAAGCGCATGGTATCAAAGTAATTCAGCCCCAGGGAGCGGCCCGCCTCCATCTGACCGCCGTCCACCGCCATCAGCCCACCGCGGATGATCTCCGCCACATAAGCTCCGGAGTTGATGCCCAGGCCCAGGATTCCAATTTGGGTGAAATTGCGGCTGCTGACGAATACCACGGAGCTCCAAATCAGCAGCTGGACCATCATGGGGGTGCCGCGGATGACGGTGACGTACACCTTGCATACCCCGTTGAACAGGCCGAGGACCGGGTTCCTGCGGCGGTCGGCGCGCTGCTGGTCATGGGCGGTGCGCACCAGAGCCACCAGGATCCCCAGGACTACGCCCAGGACCAGGGCCAGAGCAGTGGCGGTGAGGGTGGTCCCGATCCCGTCCAGATACTGTTTCCAGCGGTCGGCCTCAATAAAGGCCATATAGAACTTCACATAAAATTCCTGCCACCAGGCGACGGCGTCTGCAACAGCCGGGTCAGCGGAGAGCATCATCCCGCGCCATAGCTCATAATAGTAGGCCAGGTCCATTGTTCTACCCCTCTCTATGTCTTCGTAAGAAAAAGGGCGGCCAGGGGCCGCCCTTTCTTGATCTGGCGTGCGGACGATCAGCCCTCCGCGGGGATGTACTTCTCAATGATGGACTGAATGGTCCCGTCGGCGGTGAGCTCGGCCAGCGCGCCGTTCACGGCGTCCACCAGAGCGGTGTTGCCCTTGGCCACGCCGATGGCGTAGTCCTCGTTGGCATACTCGGTGTCCAGAATGACCAGGCCGGGGTTGGCGGCCACGAACTCCTGGGCAGGGGCCTTGTCGATGACCACGGCGTCCACCTTGCCGTTGAGCAGGTCCTGCACGGCCACGATGCCGTCGTCATAGGCGATCACGTGGTCCTCGCCGTAGTCGTCGGTGCAGTAGATGTTGCCGGTGGTGGCCCGCTGGGTGCCGATGAGCTGCTCGCCCAGGTTGTCCAGGGTGACGTCGGAGCCCTCGGGCACGATGACGACCTGGATGCCGGTGGCGTAGCTGTCAGAGAAGTCCATGACCAGCAGGCGGTCCTCGGTGACGGACAGGCCGGCCATGCAGATGTCGCTCTTACCCTGCTGGACCGCCAGCTGGGCGGCGTCGAAGTCCATGTCGTCGATGACCAGCTCCAGGCCCAGCTTGTCAGCGATGGCGCCGGCGATCTCGGCGTCGATGCCCACCACATTGCCGCTGTCGTCGGTCATCTCATAGGGAGGGAAGGCGGCGTTGGTGGACATGATGAGCTTGCCGGCCTCCACGGTGGTCAGCTCGGCGGGGGTGCTGGTGCTGCCGGTGCTGGAGCCGGCGTCCCCGGCGGAAGAGGACACGCCGGAGGAAGCGGCGGGGGCGGAGGAAGCGGAGCCGCTTCCGGAGCCGCCGCAGGCGGCCAGGCTCAGGGCCATGGCCAGGGACAAGGTCAAAGCAAGAAACTTTTTCATTCAAACAGATCTCCTTTATTTTGGTGCCCCGGCAAGCCAGGGCGATACCCTGAGTATAAACCACTATTCTATGCATAGTCAATAGATAAATATGCGAATTTGAGAAAAATAAGGCCGTCTTTTTGGTGAAAAAGCGAATACCAGAAAAGAACGCACCGGCGGGAGGAGAAAACTGAGAAGCAGGCTGCGGACGGGGAGGCGGCCCCCTGACAAATATTCATACAAAAGCGTATATTTGAATAGCAGAAAAAGGGTGGAACTTTTTTCCCTTTTCTTCGTCTATTTCAGAGGATACCCTGGAAAAGGATGCAGAGTTCATTAAAATTTGATGAAGGCTATTGCAATTTTTCGGGGACGCGCTATCCTATAAAAATACGGCATATTTGGTCTGCCGTTTTTGGAGGATAAACATGAGAGCGCTTTTCTGTAAAGATACCCTGCTGCGTCCTTTCCGAAGCATGCGGGGGGACCCGGACCGGTGGATCTCCCGTCTGGTGTTCCTGCTGGGGCCGTGGGCGGCCCTCTGGATGGTGGAGATCCTGAATGAGAACGATGTGTTCCAGGATCTGGCGGCCTGGCAGGTGCTGATGAACATGATCTGGTATTACCTGCTGTTCGCCCTGTGCCGGCTGATCTTGGGGCGGCGGCGGCGATCTGCGGCGGTGGCGGTCACCCTGTGCTTCCTGGTGGGGCTGCTCAACCACTATATCCTGCGCTTCCGGGGGCGCATCCTGTTCCCTGCGGATGTGGCGGGCTGGCGGACCGCGGCCAACGTGGCCAGCGACTTCGACTACTCGCTGGACCACTACATCGTCCAGGCGGCCGTCCTGCTGGTGGCCTACCTCTTCCTGGTCTGGGCCTGCCCGGCCCAGCGGCGGCGGGACCGGATGCCCCGGCTGGCCGGAGCCCTGCTGATCCTGTTCGGCGCGGGTTACAGCTTCGCCTTCTTCTGCACCGGGATGCTGCCCGCCCTGGGCATCTACACCCAGCAGTGGGTCACCCAGGCCAACGGCTTCCTGCTGAACTTCACGGTAGCCATGCGGTACAGCTCGGTGGACAAGCCGGAGGATTACAGCCGGGACCGGGTGCTGGAGCTGGCGGAGGAGTACCCGGCGGTAGAGGCGGACGGCTCCGTCACCCGGCCGGTGAACATCATCGCCATCATGAACGAGTCCTTCGCGGACCTGACCATTTTTGAGGGGCTGGAGCTGGAGGAGGACCCCACTCCCTTCCTCCACTCCATGACCGAGAACACCATCAAGGGCTGGATGTACTCCCCGGTCACCGGCGGCGGCACGGCCAGTGTGGAGTTTGAGTACCTCACCGGCTTCTCCACTCTCTTCCAGCCGCCGCACACGGTGGCCTATCAGCTGTATGTGGAGGAGGGCATGCCCTCCCTGGCAGCCCTGGCTGGGAGCCAGGGCTATGAGACGACCGCTTTCCACCCCTATCTGTCCTCCGGCTGGAACCGGCCCATCGCCTACCAGTGCCTCAGCTTTGACCACCAGCTGTATCAGGAGGACGTGGAGGACCCCTATCTGATCCGCCGCTATATCTCGGACAGATCGGACTACGAGACCATCTTTGACGTGACCGGGACCACCTCTCCCGCCTTTGTCTTCAATGTGACCATGCAGAACCACAGCGGATATGCCCAGGGATGGAACAACCTGACCAAGACCATCCGGCTGTCCACCCAGCTGCGCACGGCGGACAGCAGTGCCGAGCAGTATATCGCACTGGCCCAGGCCAGCGACGACGCGCTGGAGGAACTGATCGGCTATTACAGCCAGGTGGAGGAGCCCACCCTGATCGTCTTTTTCGGGGATCACCAGCCGCCCCTGAAAAATGCCTTCTACGAGGAGCTCTACGGGAAAAAGCTGTCGGAGCGCACCACGGCGGAGGTGCTGCAGCAGTACGCCGTCCCCTTCTTCTTATGGGCCAACTACGACATCCCGGAGCAGAGCGGCGTGATCCTCAGCCCCAACTATCTGGGGGTGCTCACCGCTCAGACGGCCGGCCTGCCCCTGACGGGCTACATGAACTTCCTGGCCCAGATGTACCAGGAGCTGCCGGTGATCACGCCGGTGGGCCTGATCACCGCGGACGGCCAGACGCTGACGGAGTCGGAGCTGAACGAGGAGCAGCAGGAATGGCTGTGGAAGTATGAGACGTTCAACTACTGCGGCATGATCGACCTGTTTGACGAGGCGCGGCCCTTCTTCTGCCCGCCGCAGGACAGGGAGCAGAACGGATAGATGCGGTGTGAAAAAGGCGGGAACATCTGAAATGATGTTCCCGCCTTTTTTACTGATTCAGTCATCGTTCTCTTTACGACGATCCTTCAAAAATAAATGCACACGCCGGATGCAGTATTGTGTTCTCATGACACAGTTTGATCGAACATGACCGCATCCGCTAAGTCTTGATTGGCATTTGATAGTTCTGGGTCTGCAATAGATACCGGAGCATCACGCTTCACGATCTCTGCTCCTGTGAAATCCCATCCGCCGCCAGGAGCGGCTTCGTTTGTATTCACCATGACTTCCATATCATGATACGTGAATCTTAACCAGCCCTCTCCAGTTATTACCTCTGGTCCCAACAAGTACTCATAGTCGTCCACACCGATCCAGGAAAAGAAATCTTCAAAGGACATGTCATCTTCCATGTCTGGAAAGAGTATGCTTGCGGTGGTGACAAAACCGGCGCATTTCAGCTGGTCTTCACATTCGTTCATAGCCTTTTCAGCATCACCGCTCTGTGTTCCAAAAAAGTAGTAAAGATATTCCGCCTCGGGGTCCCCAAAACATATAGCAGCGCTATCCGGAGATCCATCTAATCTTACAATCAATTCGCCTTCAGGATGCTCTTTTTTTAATTCACTCAGTGTTTTTCCAATGTCATGAAAAAATTCAGGCGTTTGGCCGCTGGGGGCCGCAGGCGCGCAGGCAGAAAATGTGAATGATACAAACAGACACATTATGATTGCAATGGCTGGGTTTCGCTTCATATTGGCCTCCGCTTTGTGATATGATACTTTTATGGTCTAATATGGTCTTGCAGAAAAGAAATGAATTGATCTTTATTACCTGAGACCATGTCTTTCTTTTGCAAAATAGTTACCTGTTCATTCCATGTCAAAAGAAATAAATCTTTTGTTTCATATATAAAATTAAAATCAGAATATGGAACTGTCTGCTGGTCTGCAATTTTCATTCCGCCTTGCGTGAACTGAACACGAACAGGGGGAGGAGCCTCTAAACCCTTCAAAAGTTTTACTGCGGCTTGATTAAAACGCTCGCTTTGTAGCTTTTGGGCTTTACTGCTCCATAGAGTAAACACACCGAGCAAAAGGCCCAAAATACCCGCAAATAAAGGGACTGCCAGTTCTTGCGGCTCCATTAATCCCGGGATAAGCAAAAATGCTCCCATAATGATAAGTAAAATACCATATACCCTGTATCGCAAACGCCGTCTTTTTAAAACAATTTCAGAAACTTTTTTTGAGTTAAAATGATCGGTGATTTTCCACATCTTCGGGTATTTTTCTCTTGAGATGGATTCAGTCCTTTTTTCTAATGCACAACTGACTTGTGGAACAAGAGATGCTCCATCATATGGAGAGAGCTGAAATTCATAATCCATAGCAGTTTCCCTTTGAAATGAAATATTGTGAGTGAAATATAGCATAGAACAGCGAAAAGGGCAAGGGCGGGAGTTGGCAGAGCGGAAAGCACAGCAGGAACAAGAAAAGTCAAAACAGGACTAAAGCACAGGGCGGGAACATCTTTAACGATGTTCCCGCCTTTTCTCAACGCATAGACGAACTGGGATTTGCCGCTCCATTAGAGTCCATAATGAATAACCCATTTGTTTTGGCCCAATGCCTTTTCTAACAGTCCCTTTAGTTCATATAGTTCAGAAATATCATCAATGACATCAATAAACGCTTTTAGAGAACCGGGCGGAACAAGTGAAATACCACAGTATGCAAGCCCCTTTTCTTTGACAGAAAGCGTATGCCAATAGAAATCAATGAAATTAAGCTTTTCTGCAATGCCTTCTACATAGTCATCATCAACAGAAATGCAATCATATTTCCATGGTTCATACTCGTCGTATCTTTTACCCGGTTGAGGTGCATCCATCATAATTCCAAACTCATGTTTTGCCATATATGTTTCACTCCACAAATTCCGATTTGTTCTATAAAAATATGATAACAGCAGGGAAAATAAAAAGCAAGGGCAGGAATGTTTCTCCTGCCCTTGCTTGTCATATTACATTGTCGAAAGAAATGATAAATCCGAACTACATTACCCACTTGGATAACGTAGTTCGGATTATCATTGTTTGGTCCGAGTGCTGAGATTCGAACTCAGGGCCTCTTGAACCCCATTCAAGCGCGATACCAAACTTCGCCACACCCGGAAAGCCGCGGTCCGAAATGAACTCACCGGACAGCTTTTGTATATTACCACACCTGTCAAAATAATGCAAGCCCTTTTTGAAAAAAACTTGAAAAATTTTTGGCGGGCGTCTCCGGGGGCGGGAGAGGGCCGATTGGGTCAGTCCTCAAAGGAGAAGATATCCTCCACAGTGCACCCAAAGACATGGGCGATGTCCATGGCCAGCTTCAGGGAGGGGTTGTAGTGTCCATTTTCCAGGTGGCCGATGGTCTCCCGCCGCACGCCCACCCGCTGGGCCAGCTCCTCCTGGCTGAGCCGGTCCCGGAGGCGGAGCTCCCGGATCTTGGTGTGCAGGCTCATGCGCAGTCCCTGCTTTCCTTCCACTCCAGCCAGGTGTGGAACAGGCAGAAGAAGATCAGGGAGAGGGCGAAGCTGAGGCCCAGGGCCTGGGGCATGGGGCTGGAGCCGGGCTCCAGGAGGTAAAAGAGGAGCAGCAGCGGAGCCAGGAGCACGCACTCAGCCAGGAAGGCGCTGGTGGCCGCCCGGCGCAGGGTGAGCAGGAAGAGCTCGTCCGGGTTGACCCACAGGTAGCGCAGAAAGACCAAAAAGCCGAGAAAGCCGAGAAAATCCGCGTCCCCGGTGGGGAAATAGATCAGGGCGGCCAGGGCAGGGAGTGAGAGCAGAGACAGATAGTTGAACGGGTGCCGCATAGAGAGGCTCCTTTCTGAGATGAGAGATATTTCTCACATATTGTGAGTGAAATATATCACATCCCTGGAGAGATGTCAAGAGAGATGTGCGAAAAATATCACACAAAAAGGAGGCATAGGCGGGGGCCTGTCCTCATAGGATGAGTCAAACGGAGGTGGACAGGCTGATGACGCAGAGAGAATCCGGCGTGGAGCAGGCGGCGCGGGTCCTGCCCCTGCGCCTGCGGAGCGGGGTGATGTCCCTGCCGGAGGACCGGCGGAGCCAGATCGAGGAGCTGCGGCTGCGGGTGGGGCTCCCTATGGCGGCAGTGCTGCCGGAGGGGGAGAGGGCACTGGCCGGGCCCCCCGTGACCCAGCAGGAGCTGGAGCAGCTGCTGGAACTGGCCAGCCGGGCCTCTGTCCACGCCGTGCTGGACCAGCTCAGCCGGGGGTACCTGACCGTCCAGGGGGGACACCGGGTGGGGCTGTGCGGCACGGTGGCCCTGGAGGACGGGGCAGTGCGGACCATCCGGAAGCTGTCCTCCGCTGCGGTGCGGGTGGCGCGGCAGTTCCCCGGGGCGGCGGAGGAGGTGCTGCCGTCGCTGTTAGAGGGCAGGCGGCTGGAGAGCGCCCTGATCCTGGCCCCTCCGGGGCTGGGCAAGACCACCCTCCTGCGGGATCTGGTGCGGGCCGTCTCCGCCGGGGAGGGGGCGCCTCCACGGCGGGGGGGGGGGGGCGCCGGCGGGGGGGGGGNGGGTGGCCGACGAGCGGGGGGAGATCGCGGCGCTGTTCGACGGGGTCCCCCAGCTGGACGTGGGCCCCCGCACCGATGTGATGGAGGGGTGTCCCAAGGCGTGGGGGCTGATGACCCTGCTCCGGGGGATGAACCCCCAGGTGCTGGCGGTGGACGAGATCACCGCGCCGGAGGACGTGGCGGCGCTGGTGTCCGCGGCGGGCTGCGGCGTGACACTGCTGGCCACCGCCCACGGGGCGGGACGGGAGGACCTGTCCCGGCGGAAGCTGTACCGGGGGCTGCTGGAGGAGGGAGTCTTCCGGCGGCTGGTCCGCATCCGCAGGGAGGCGGGCCGGAGGATCTATGAAGTGGAGGTGCTGGAATGATCCGGATGCTTGGCGCGGTCTGCCTGGCGGCGGGCCCGGTCTGGCTGGGAATGAGCGCTGCGGCGGAGCTGGCCCACCGGGAGCGGGCCCTGGGGGCCCTGTGCGCCGGACTGGAGCTGATGGAGCGGGAGCTGGCCCTGCGGCTGACCCCGCTGCCCCAGCTGATGGAGGAGCTGGCTCACCGGACGGAGGAGCCCGCCCGGCGCCTGTTCTCCGCATGCCGGCGGGCGCTGGACGGACTGGAGCGGGAGACCTTTGCCCACGCCTGGCGGCGGCTCACCGACCAGCTTCCCGTCTCACCGGAGGCGAAGCGGGCCCTGTACCCCCTGGGGGAGGTGCTGGGGCGCTATGACGGGCGGGGACAGCAGGCGGCCATCGCCGGGGCCAGGCGGGAGCTGGAGGGACTGCGGGCCCGGGCCGGGGAGGAGCGTCTCCGGCTGGGAAAGGTGTACGGGGCCCTGGGGGTGACAGCGGGGGCCTTTCTGGTCATCCTCCTTTTGTAAAAAGTGGAGAATCTGCCGCCGGCCCGGAGTTCCGACGGAAAAAACCGGGACAAGTCGGTACAGTTACTGAGGAGCGGAAAAGAGGGATCTGACGTTGGATGTGGATTTGATTTTTAAGATCGCGGCCATCGGCATCCTGGTCGCGGTGCTCAACCAGGTGCTGAGCCGGGCCGGGAGGGACGAGCAGGCCATGATGACCACCCTGGCGGGGCTGGTGGTGGTGCTGATGATGGTGGTGCAGGAGATCGCCCAGCTGTTCACCATGGTCAAGACCCTGTTCCACCTGTAATGGAGGGGATCATGCAGATCGCCGCTCTGGCGGTGACAGCAGTGCTGTGCGCCGCAGTGATCCGGCGGGGCGCGCCGGAGGCGGCGCTGGTGCTGGTGCTGGCGGCGGGGTGCTGGATGCTGATGCTGGCCGCCGGCGCCCTGGGTTCGGTGGTGGAGGCCATCGGCCGACTGGCCGGGCGGGCGGGGCTGGACAGCACCCTGGTGGAGCCGGTGCTGAAAACGGCGGCCATCTCCATCCTGACCAAGGTGACGGGGGAGGTGTGCCGGGCCGCCGGGGAGGGGGGCGCAGCGGCCTTTGTGGAGGTGGCCGGGACCATCCTGGCCCTGGCGGTGGCCCTCCCGCTGGCGGAGGGAGTGCTGACGATGATGGCGGAGTTGCTGGGATGAAACAGGTTTTGACAGTGGTGGCGGTGATGCTCCTGCTGGCGATGCCCTGCAGGGCGGCGGGGGAGCCGGAGCAGGTGGAGGGGCTGGACGAGCTGTGGCAGGCGGCGGAATCCTACGGCGTGGAGCCGGACGGGGATTTGAGCGGCGGCCTGTCCGGCCTGGCGGAACAGGCCCTGGGACAGGCGGGGGAGCTGCTGCGCCGCAGCGCCCAGACCGGGCTGAAGCTGCTGGCGGTGGCGGTGTTCTGCGGTCTGGCGGAGGGGGTGTACGCCGGAAAGCGGGAGGGGGGCCTCCAGGCGGTGCAGATGGCAGGCGCCCTGGCGGTGACCGCCCTGTCGGTGAGCGACATGCAGACCATGATCGGTCTGGGGCGGCAGACCATAGAGCAGATGGACGGCTTTGCCGGGCTGCTGCTGCCGGTGGTGGCGGTGCTGACCGCAGCCACCGGAGCGGCCACCGGGGCGGCGGTGCGGCAGGGGGCCACCGTGCTGTTCTCCGACCTGCTCATCGGAGCCATCGACACCCTGCTGGTGCCCATCGTCTACGCCTATGTGGCGGTGTGCGCCGCCCACGCGGCGGTGGGGAACGAGGGGCTGAAAAAGCTGGCGTCGGTGCTGAAATGGGTGGTCACATCCCTGCTCACCGCCGTCCTGCTGGCCTTTGTGGGCTATCTCACCGCCAGCGGGGCCATCGCCGGCTCGGCCGACGCCGCCGCGATCAAGACAGCTAAAATGGCCATCTCTCGGGCCGTCCCGGTGGTAGGAGGCATCCTGGCCGACGCGGCGGAGACCGTGCTGGTGGGGGCCGGCGTGCTGCGGGGGACGGTGGGGATCGTGGGGATGCTGGGGGTCCTGGCTATCTGTCTGATCCCCTTCCTTCAGCTGGCATTTCACTACCTCACCTATAAGCTGGCGGCGGCGCTGATCGGGACGGTGTCTGACAAGCGGCTGTCCGACCTTCTGGACAGTATCGGCGGGGCCTTCGGCATCGTGCTGGGCATGACCGGAGCCTGCGCCCTGATGCTGCTGGTCAGTCTGGCCTCGGCGGTAAAGGCGGTGACACCATGATGGATGCGGCCCGGGAGTGGCTGCTGGGAGTGACGGCAGCGGCCATCCTGGCAGCCCTGGCCGAAGGGCTGATGCAGGAGGGCGGACCCAAGCGGGTGGGGCGGCTGGTGTGCGGACTGGTGCTGCTGGCGGCGGTGTTCCGTCCGGCGGCGGAACTCACCCTGCCGGCGGAGGGCGGGCTGTCCGGGTATTCGGCACAGATCGAGGAACAGGCGGACCGGCTGAGGACAGATACAAATGACTGGATGAAGCTGGTCATAGAGGAGCAGTGTGCCGCATATGTTATGGACAAGGCGGCGGAGCTTGGGATCACCTGTCAGGTCCGGGTGACCTGCACCCAGGAAGAGGCGGGGGTGTTCCTCCCCTGGAGGTGCAGCGTGACGGGGGACCTGGCCCAGGAAGAACAGGAACAGCTTGTCCGGGAGATCCAGAGTGATCTGGACATCCCGGCGCAGCGGCAGGAATACATAAGGGAGGAGTCGCCGTGAAAGAGATCTGGCCCCAGCTGCGGGAGCGTTGGAAGGGGGCGCTGAAACGGTATCAGTATGTACTGCTGGTGATGGCGGCGGGGGTGCTGCTGATGATGCTGCCCATGGGTCCGTCCGGGGGGAGCGAGGAGGCCCAGGGCCCGCCGGAGGGGGAAGGTCAGTTCGACCTGGAGTTGTTTGAGGAGAAGCTGTCTCAGGTGCTCTCCGATATCCAGGGGGCGGGAAAGACCCGGGTGGTGCTGACCCTGAAGAGCGGCAGCCGCCAGATCCTGGCCCAGAACGTGGAGCGGGACAGGGAGCGATCCTCCGCCTCCGCCGTCACGGTGGGACAGGGGGCGGGGACGGAGGGGGTGGTGCCCCTCTACACTCTGACGCCCCAGTTTCAGGGGGCGCTGGTGGTCTGTCCCGGCGGGGGCGACCCGGCGGTCCAGCTGCGGCTGCTGGAGGCGGTCTCGGCCCTCACCGGCCTGGGCAGCGACCGCATCTCTATCTGTGAAGGAAATTAAAATTTTGAATTTGAGGAGGACATGGGTATGAAGACAAAGGGAAAGGGCGTGAGCCTGTCTCAGCTCTGGAAGCGGAACGCGGTGGTGGCCGCCATCGCCTTGTTCGTGTGCGCGGCGGTCTATCTGAACTGGAACTACGAGCAGGAGACGGCGGCGGGAAAGACCCTGGGGGAGTCCACCATGGTGGACGGACAGACGGAGGACCCGCTGGTGGGGGCCTCCGGCACTGCCGGACAGGAGGACCCGACAGCGGGCACGGGTGAGGCGGGGGCGACGGCCTCCTCCCCCCCAACCGCCGTCCCCCCCGCCCGCCCCCACCGCCCCCCGGCCCAGGGCCGCGCCCCCACCNGTGCCGGGCCGCCGGGGAGGGGGGCGCAGCGGCCTTTGTGGAGGTGGCCGGGACCATCCTGGCCCTGGCGGTGGCCCTCCCGCTGGCGGAGGGAGTGCTGACGATGATGGCGGAGTTGCTGGGATGAAACAGGTTTTGACAGTGGTGGCGGTGATGCTCCTGCTGGCGATGCCCTGCAGGGCGGCGGGGGAGCCGGAGCAGGTGGAGGGGCTGGACGAGCTGTGGCAGGCGGCGGAATCCTACGGCGTGGAGCCGGACGGGGATTTGAGCGGCGGCCTGTCCGGCCTGGCGGAACAGGCCCTGGGACAGGCGGGGGAGCTGCTGCGCCGCAGCGCCCAGACCGGGCTGAAGCTGCTGGCGGTGGCGGTGTTCTGCGGTCTGGCGGAGGGGGTGTACGCCGGAAAGCGGGAGGGGGGCCTCCAGGCGGTGCAGATGGCAGGCGCCCTGGCGGTGACCGCCCTGTCGGTGAGCGACATGCAGACCATGATCGGTCTGGGGCGGCAGACCATAGAGCAGATGGACGGCTTTGCCGGGCTGCTGCTGCCGGTGGTGGCGGTGCTGACCGCAGCCACCGGAGCGGCCACCGGGGCGGCGGTGCGGCAGGGGGCCACCGTGCTGTTCTCCGACCTGCTCATCGGAGCCATCGACACCCTGCTGGTGCCCATCGTCTACGCNGATGCAGACCAGACCATGAAGGACCAGGCCAACGACACCATCCAGGCCATGGCGGACTACACCGTCACCGAGGCCCAGATCGAGAACCTGGTAGTAGCCAAGGGCTATACGGACTGCGTGGCCTTCATCGGGGACGAGAGCGTCAGCCTGGCGGTGGCCGCGCCGGAGGGCGGCATCACGGAGGCGGACACCGCCCGCATCGTGGACATCGTCACAGAGGTGGCCGGCTTCACCGCCAGCCAGATCAAGATCATTGAGGTGGAGTAGAGACGCGCGGGAAAACAGGATAAGAAAGAAGAGGGGAGCGCTGCTCCCCTCTTCTTTCTTATCTGATTTCTGCTGGGTGAGATGTCTCTATAGATCTCGCTATGTGTTGATTGAAGCAGAGAGACATGATAAAATAAGAAAAATTTGTTTTTCATCCCGCGTATTGCAGCATAATCGAAAGAATAAGAAATTTAATTTGTGAGAGAGGGTAGATCTGATGTTTTACAAATCAGTTGTCGTGGAATGTTCTACCGGTACAGAAGACCTGGCAAAGGCTATCGAAAAAAAGGCGGAAGAAATGATGAAGAAAGGTACATATAAATTGGCAGCCATGTCGACAGTCGGAACAGATCAAGCCATTCTGATATTTGAAATTTAGAGTATTGCCCATGAAATTTTCAAATTTATTGAGCAGCAGCTAACTGTGGACATATCTTCTTCCGTGATTTTGACGGTGGGAGGTCATTTATATCCAAAACCACTTCAAAAGGCAAAAGGGACTTTTTGAGGTTTCAGTTGTCAAAGCGCCTCTGCTGTGGTACAATAGTGAACAAGATCTCCGCAGACGCGGAAACTGTGACGTGAAGGAGCGTGACCATCCGTGAGTGAGAATAGAGAGTACGTCTCCCGCTCTGACGAGCTGGGCAATATCCATATTTCCGGGGAGGTCCTGGCCAGCATCGCTGCCGCCGCCGCTTTGGAGGTGGAGGGAGTCAGCGGGCTGAGTGCCAACCTGGGCAGCGACATCGCGGAGCTGCTGAGCAACAAGAAGAACCTGACCAAGGGAGTCCATATCCAGGTGGAGGACGAGCAGGTCACGGTGGAACTGGCGGTGCTGATGTCCTATGGACACACCATCCCCGAGGTGGGACGGGCCGTGCAGGACGCGGTGAAGAGCAGCGTGGAGTCCATGACCGGCCTGACGGTGGCCGCAGTCAACGTGGGCGTGGGCGGGATCACCCTGGAGAAAAAGGAGCAGCAGACCGGCTGATTTCTGCGGCCGCAGCTGAAAATGGAACAGAAGCGGGGGGCCGAGCCATCGGCCCCCCGCTTTTGCAGGATCTGTGTCCCCTCCGCTGGTTTTTCTTGCTTTTTTTCGGAAAAAGAGGTACACTAAAACAAAGGCAGAGTAGGGGCATGCGTGCTGGTCCCAAAGGGGACCGTGTAGTGCCGGCGGGACGGGGAGTTGTCCGCCGGACGAACAGCGCAGACGCGCGGCAGTGCATGATCCCGCATCCCGCTGCCGCATACCGGGGCGGGACCTCCGCTTCCTCTGTGCGGCAATCCCGAAAGGGCTGCCGGATCGCAGAAGGAGGCGTTTTCTTTATGTATCGAGACCAATGTTCCAAGACCCTGTACCGCACCCCGCTCCAGCCCGGCTGGTGGCTGGAGGGGAATCAGGCCATGAAAAGCCTGAAGCTGCTGATGTTCGCGGCACTGATGGTGGCGATGGCCCGGGCGCTGTCCCTCATCCCCGGCATCCCCATCGCCCACACCAAGATGACCTGGGGCTTTCTGGCCCGGGCGCTGTGCGCCCTGGTCTGCGGGCCGGTGATGGGACTGGTGTTCGGCTTTGTGGAGGATATCCTGGGCTTTATCCTCCAGCCCACCGGGGATTTCTTCCCTGGCTACACCCTGTCTACCATGGCAGGGGTGCTGGTCTATGCCCTGTGCTTTTACCGGGCGCGGATCACGGTGCTGCGCATCGTGCTGGCCAACCTGGTGGTGAACCTGCTGGTCAACGCCCTGATGGGCTCCCTGTGGAACCTGATGCTCCGGGGCGGGGTCTACTGGGGGTGGTTCCTGCCCAGCCTGGGCAAGAACCTGGTGACCGTCCTGCCCAAGACCCTGGTGATATATGTACTGTTCCAGGCGCTGCTGCCCATCCTCCAGCAGATGGGGGTCATCCCCAGACAGCTGGATGAGAAGGGGCGGCTCCCCCTGATCTGAGAGAACGGACAAAAGGCGGACAGAGAGGAGGAGAGGGCTGTGCGGGTGCTGGCAACGGCGGCGGGCTCCTTCTCTCTGGCCGTCTTTGCCGCCAACTGCATCCCGCTGCTGGAGGGGGCGCTGCTCCCGCTGAGCTGTGTCCTGGCGGCGCTGTGCGCCGCGGCCCTCCTGTGCCTCCGTGGGTGGGCACGAGTAAGAGGGGCCCTGATCTGCGGCGGGCTGGCCCTGGGACTGCTGTGGACGGCGGCCTATGGGGCGGTGTTTTATGCCCCGGCCCGGGCGCTGGACGACAGGACCATCCGGCTGTCCGGCACGGTGATGGAGTACCCCCAGGAGACCGACTACGGCTGGTCAGTGCTGGTCCGGGCGGACGGGGAGCCGGGGGCCCCGGTGCCCACGCTGGTCTATGCGGACGAGCAGGGGGCGGACCTGCGGCCAGGGGACCGGGTGGAGACGGTGGCCCACTGCACCCTGGCAGAGCGGACCTTCGGCGGGGAGGAGATCACCTACTACACCGCAAAGGGCATCTTTCTGCGGGCGGAGGCTTACGGCGAACTGCGGGTGACGCGGCCGGAGCGGCTCCCGCTGCGGTATCTCCCGGCGGAGCTGGCCCACCAGCTCAAACAGGGGGTGGACGCCGCCTTCCCAGAGGATGCGGCGCCCCTGATCCGGGCACTGACCACCGGGAACCGGGACAACCTCACCGACCACTACACCTCCTCCCTTCAGCGAACCGGCCTGTCCCACACGGTGGCGGTGTCCGGGATGCACCTGTCCTTCCTGGCCGCCCTGGTCTCCGGCCTGCTGGGCCGGGGAAAGCGGCGCTCCGCCCTGGTCACCTGCGGGGTGGTGCTGGTCTTTACGCTCATTTCCGGCTGCACGCCCTCAGTGGTGCGGGCGGCGGTGATGCTGATCCTGCTGCAACTGGCCGCCCTGCTGGGGCGGGAGCGGGACCCGCTGACGGCCCTCGCCCTGGCCTTGATGCTCCTGCTGGCCTGGAACCCCTTTTCCGCAGCCCATATCGGACTTCAGCTCTCCTTTGCATCGGTGGCGGGCATCCTGCTTTTTTCAGACCGGCTCCAGGAGCGGATGCTGCGGGGGTGGAAGCGGCCGCCCAAGGACTCCATCCCGCTCCGGCTGCTGGGGGCGCTGGTCCGCTTCGGGGCGGCGGCCCTGTCTGCCACCCTGGGGGCCATGGTGTTCACCACGCCGTTGACGGCCCTCTATTTCGGGAGCCTGTCCCTGATCTCCCCCCTGGCTAATCTGATGACCCTGTGGGCCGTGTCTGCGGCCTTCAGCGGCGGGCTGATCGCTGGAGCGGCGGGGGCAGTGCTGCCGGAACTGGGCAGGGTGCTGGCCCTCCCGGTGCTCCCCTTTGTCCGCTATCTGGACTGGGTGGTGCCCCGGCTGGCCCGGGCCCCCTTCTCGGCACTGAGCACCAGCTCCTTCTACTATCTGGCCTGGCTGCTGTTCGTCTATGTCCTGCTGCTCCTGGGGCTGCTGTACCGGGGGAAGAAGGGATGGAAGACCCCTGTCTGTGCCTGCCTGGCTGCGCTGTGCGCCAGCCTGCTGTTCCACGCCCGGAGCTTTCAGGCGGGGGATATGACGGCGGCGGTGCTGGATGTGGGGCAGGGGCAGAGCGTCCTGATTCGGCTGGGGGACCACTACACCCTGGTGGACTGCGGCGGGGACGGACCGAACGACCCCGGGGACACGGCAGCGGACTGCCTTCAGGGGCTGGGGCGGGACCGGCTGGATCTGCTGGTGCTCACCCACTTCCACGACGACCACGCCAACGGCGTGCCCGAGCTGCTGGAGCGGCTGTCGGTGTCCGCCATCGCCCTGCCGGACGTGGAGGAGGACAGCCCCCTGCGGCGGGAGATCCTGACGCTGGCGGAGGAGAAGGGCATCCCGCTGTGGTGGGTCCGCCGGGATACCACAGTGGAGCTGGAGAAGGGGCAGCTGACGCTGTATCCCCCTCTGGGAGCGGGAGAGGCCAACGAGCTGGGGCTGTCCGTGCTGGCCGGCGCCGGCGGACTGGACCTGCTGGTCACCGGAGATATGAGCGGGGATGTGGAGGGCATGCTGGTGGAGCACGCGGGGCTCCGGGACGTGGAGCTGCTGGTGGCGGGCCACCACGGGTCGGCCTCCTCCACCTCTCAGGCCCTGCTGAACGCCCTTCAGCCGGAGACTGCCATCCTCTCAGTGGGGCGGGACAACGCCTACGGGCACCCGGCCCCGGAGACGCTGGAACGGCTGGAGCGCGCGGGTGCGGAGATCTATCGCACCGACCGGGACGGCACCGTGACCGTGAGGACCCGGTGAGCGTACAAAGAAAAGACGGAGGGAATGCTATGCCGCCCAAACAGAAGGCCGATACGGCCGGATATCAGCAGCTGAAAAAGGATCTGGCCGGGGGAGAGCCGGGGAGGCTCTATCTTTTCCACGGGGAGGAGACCTATCTGAGGGACTACTACCTGGGGCGGCTGAAGGAGCTGCTGCTCATCGGGGGGATGGGGGAATTCAACCTCCATACCATCCCGGCGCGGGAGATGTCCCCCCGCCGCCTGGAGGAGGCGGTGGACTGCCTGCCCATGATGGCGCCCCGGACCCTGGTGCTGGTACGGGATTTTGACCTGTTCAAGGCGGGGGAGAAGGACCGGGAGGAGTATGCACGGGCCTTTGCCCAGCTCCCGGACTACTGCTGCCTGGTCTTTGTCTATGACCTGACCCCCTACAAGGGGGATGCCAGGACCAAGCTGGCGGCGGCCATCAAGCAGAACGGGACGGTGGTCAACTTCGCACGGCAGGACCAGGGGGACCTGGTGGACTGGGTGCGCCGGCGCTTCCGGGCGCTGGGCAAGGAGATCGACACCCGGCTGGCCTGCGATTTGATCTTCCTGTGCGGGGACCTGATGACAAATCTGATTGGGGAGATCGAGAAGATCGGGGCATATGCCAAGGGCGGGCGGATCACCCGGGAGGACATCGACGCGGTGGCCACCCCCCAGCTGGACGCGGTGGTGTTCCGCATGACGGACGCCATCGGCGAGGGGAACTTCGACCGGGCGGCCTCGGTGCTGGGGGAGCTGTACCAGATGCAGGAGCCGCCCATCCGCATCATGTGGTCTCTGGGCCGGCAGATGCGCCAGCTCTACTCCGCCCGGCTGGCCATCGAGAAGGGGAAGGGGGCCCCCTATGTGGCGGGGCTGTGGGGGCTGAAGCCCTACCCGGCGGACAAGCTGATGACCTCGGCCCGCCGGTTCTCCCTGAGCTGGTGCCGGCGGGCGGTGGTCCGCTGCGGCCAGACGGACCTGGCCATGAAGTCCACAGGACAGGACGCCCAGGAGCTGCTGACCGGCCTGCTGCTGGAGCTGGCGGCTCCGTCACGGCCGGCGGGGCGGCAGGGGGCCAGGGGCTGAGGACGGTCCGCAGGCGAATGAGAGGAGGAGAGGAGATTGCTTCACATCCGGGAGGCTGTTGTGGTGGAGGGCCGGTATGACAAAAACGCGCTGTCCCAGGTGGTGGATACCCTGATCCTGGAGACGGCGGGCTTCGGTATCTTCAAGGACCGGGACCAGATGGCCCTGCTGCGCCGGGCCGCCGAGCGCCGGGGGCTGATCGTGCTTACCGACTCCGACGGGGCGGGCTTTGTGATCCGAAGCCGGATCAAGAGCTGTATCCCGGGGCAGTATCTGAAGCATGCCTATATCCCGGACGTGTACGGCAAGGAGCGGCGGAAGAAGCAGAGGGGCCGGGAGGGCAAACTGGGAGTGGAGGGGATGCCGCCCCAGGTGCTGATCCAGTCCCTCCGACGGGCGGGGGCCACCTTCCTGGAGGAGGGAGGGACGTGCGCCCCGTCGCCGGGGCTCACCAAGGCGGACCTGTACGCGGCGGGGCTGTCAGGCCGCCCCGACAGCGGCGCCCGGCGCCTGGCCCTGCTGCGCCGGCTGGAGCTGCCGGAGCACCTCACCGCCAACGGCCTTCTGGCGGTGCTGAATGCCTGCTACGGGGCCGGGGAGGCGGAGGAGATTCTGTTTTCCGAGGCCCCCGCGGCGGCCGGTCGGCAGACGGAAGAAAAGAAAGAAAAAATTTTTCCAAAAACCCCTTGACAATTCCGCACAATTTGCTATAATAACGTTCGTGCTCGCGAGAGCTACAAAGAAATAGCGGGATTGTGTAAGGGTAGCACGACAGACTCTGACTCTGTTTGTGAGGGTTCGAATCCTTCTCCCGCTGCCAAAACAAAATGCGACTTGTTTCAACAAGTCGCATTTTGTTTTGGGGTTTGCTTCCGTTGACCGGGCCCTCCTTCGGTATTTTTGATGCGTGAGGGTAGCGAAGCCGTCCCTGCGCATTCTCCGCCGCTGACGCAGTTCCGGATTTACGGCGCAAAAGCGCCGCCGGCCAGATAGCCGGTCGGGAATTGATCAGGTAAACTGTAAACAGCCCAGGGGTTTTGAATCCTCGTATCCTGCCAAAAAGAAAGGCATCTGCTTTTGCAGATGCCTTTCTTTTTGGAGCCTGCCGCCCAGCTCCGTGCAAGAGCCGCCATGAGGGTGATTTTGGGCTTGAGCTGAGACAGAGGGGGTATGTTTTTTATCCGGACACCTTTGACGGAGCCGTTCAGCCGGGAGGGGCGGCCTCCCGCAATGGAGAAGCCGCCCCTCCTGACTTGAGAAGAGATAGAGAAGTCAAACATGAAATTTTATGAAAAGCAGGGCAGGTCAGGCGGATTCGCCGCCGTCAAGAAGCTGGTACAGTGTGTCATAAAGAGCGTCGTTGCCCACGGCCGCCTTTGCGCTCTCTACTGCGGGAGCGGCTGCGGTCTGCATATCGGTTAAAAACTCATCGGTGATCTCACAGACCTGCATCCCATGTTCCTGGACCAGACTGTCATAATAATATTGCTCCATTGCAATGCATACGTCATAGTCATAAGCGCTCATATCCTCGCAGATCGCAGTCAGGAGATCCTGATAGGACTGGGGCATGGAATAGAACTTATCTTTGTTCATGGTCAGATCCATGCTGGGAGTCATATGGTGTGTAGGGACAAGGTACTCCTGCACCTCATACAGGGCGCTGCTCAGGGCGTTGGAGAGGTTGTTGTCCTGCGCATCGACTGTTCCGTTTTGAAGAGCCATGTAGAGTTCATTGAAAGCCATGGGAGTCGGGTTGGCGCCCAATGCATTCCAGACCGCCATCCGGCTCTCCACCTGAGCGGTGCGGATCTTCAGCCCCTTCAGGTCCTCCATGCTGGTGACGGGTTTGTTGGAGGTAAGATTCATGCTGTCGGTGCCGGCGCGGAGCATCAGGCACACCAGTCCGCCGTCTTCGTTTGCCTGATTGTACAGGTCGCGGAATTTGCTGTCTGTAAGGACGCTCTCAATTTTTTCAATGTCGTATCCCGAGAAAAGAAATGGAATGTCAAAAATAACAGTTTCAGGAACGAAAGTGGCGTGAGTAGATCCACTCTGAAGCACCATATCCATGTCTCCGGCTACACAGGAGGCGATCATTTCAGAGTCGCTGCCCAGCTGGGAATTGGGATATATGGTGATCGTGATTTTTCCATCACTATACTTTTCCACTGCGTCTTTCAGGGCCAGAAGCATTTTATGGCTCTCTGTGGATTCCTGCATCGCATGGCCGATGGACAGTGAATAGGCAGGACCATCCTCGGGGAGCTTTGGATAATCTCCAGACAGATAAGAGGCGGCATCGAATTGGGCGGCGGGGGATTCCACCGCAGAGGAGGAAGCAGGAGCATTGGAACTGGTGGAAGTCCCGGTGCCGCCGCAGGAGGCCAGACCGAGAGTCAAGGTACACGCCAGGGCAAGAGAGAGTAGCTTTTTCATCGTGATCGCTCCTTTTTAATATTTGACATATATGGTTTTTACAAAAGACACAGACTGATTTGGGGAATAAAAGTGATGAACATCAGGGCAATCAGGAATGTAATGATGAACGGGACCGCTTTCCGGCCCAAGCGCATGGGCGGTGTGTCACACAAGGGGCTGGCGACAAACAGGGTAACGCCAAACGGAGGGGTCACAAATCCAACTGCCATATTGACGACCATGATGATACCGAGGTGGATCACATCGATGTTAAGTTCTGTGGCCAGCGGGATCAGCATGGGGGCTAGGATCAGCAGGGCGGGACCGGTGTCCATGACCATGCCGATCAAAAGCAGAGCTACATTGATGATGAGCAGGATCTCGACCTTTGAATGGAAATTGCTCGTGATAAACTGTGCCAGAATGGTGGGGATCTGCAGGATCGTCAGGACCCGTCCAAACGCAGTGGCCACAGCCATCATCAGCGCAAGGGGGGCCAGAGCACGGCAGGATTCTCCCACGAGCCAAAAGATTTTTCGTACCTCTACGGTCTTATAAATAAATACAGACACGATCAATGCATAGATCACGGACACACAGGCGACCTCAGTAGTGGTGACTACGCCGGAGTAGATCCCGCCCAGCAAAATGACCGGGGTCAGCAGTGCCCAGAAGCTGTCCTTCAACAGGGGGAGAAACCCCATCTCACGGAGCTGAACCAGTTTGGCATCGATCCGATTTCGATCCTCACCTTTTCGGATACAGTAGAATACCGCATAGGCCATCAGGCAGACGGCGATCAGAATTCCGGGGACAATGCCGGCGATGAACAGCTTGCCGATGGAGGCTCCAGTGGCCATTCCATACATAATAAAGGGAATACTGGGCGGGATGATGACACCCAGACCGGCGGCGGTAGCTACCACCGCACCGGAAAACTCTTTATCGTATCCCAGAGAGAGAAGGACTGGAATGGTCATGGCACCTACTGCGGCGCAGGTTGCGGTGCCGGAACCGGAGATCGCACCATAGAACAGGCAGGTAGCGATGACGGCACAGGGGATCCCACCGGGAACATGTCCCAGCAAATAGGCAAAGACATTGAAGATTTTTTCCGAAATGCCGCCCTTTGCCATGATGATGCCGGAGAGGATGAACAGGGGAGCGGCCAGGATGCTGGTACTGTCACCTCCACCAATGATGCTTCGGAGCACGAACTGTATGTTGCCGGCAAAATCAGGGTCAATGAGTCCGGGGGCCACAGTGGCACCGATGAGGGTCAAAACCAGAGGGAATCCCATCAGGATGCCTACAACAAAAACAACGACAACAGCTAAGATCATGCCATACCCTCCTCAGCAGGGGATTTTTTCAGTCCCAGAATAAACAGTACCAGCCGCTGGATATAGCGGACCGTGCCAAGACCGTAGCCGACTACGCTGGCGGCATAGACATACTGCATGGGGAGCTTCAGCGCAACACTGGCTTCCCCGGTCTCCATAACACCTGCCACGGTGCCGAAAGAGTGGTAAAACAGGAAACCGGCCACCATGATGCAGAGGATCAGATTGATGATTTCAATGATATTTCTGCATCCTTGGGGAAGCATGCCGATCAAAGCGTCTACCCGCAAGTCAGAACCAAGGCGTGCGCTGTATGAAAATGCGACAAACATCATCCAAATGAAACAGTAGCGGCAGAACTCTTCTGACCAGCTCAGGGAATCGTTGAAAATATATCTGCGAATGATTTGAAAAAGCATGATGACCACAATGCTGCTCAGCAGGAGCACCATGATAAACTCTTCCAGGTGCTTGTCCAAGAATTTTAGTGTCTTCATCTGCGTACCGGTCCCCCTATCGTTTGATTTCGGCATCCCACAAAATGGACTATTGTTGCTCAAAGGATCTTGTAATAATCATTTATCTGTGATTTTGCATACATAGCTTCCACCTGCTCGGGAGTCATGGCAAGAAACGTCTGGTAGCGGGTCCGAAGCTCGTTGAGAAAGCGGTGCCACTCTCCCGGGTCCAGAAACGCGTCCTTGTCTCCCTGGCACAGCCTGGCGTATTTCTGGTAGGTGTCGTTGTGGAAAGGGTGGTTGCCCAGCATCAGATCCACAGGCTCGTCCCACACTTTATCGATGGAAGTGAGAAAATCCTGCTGGAGAGAGAGGGGCATCCCATTGCGCCGCAGTGCCGCCTCGGAGACGCTGACAAAGCCAGCCCCGCCGTAGATCCCCACGCGGATGGTGTCCTGGCCGTCCTGAAGCGTCCAGAAGTGGGACATCACTCCGATGGTGTGGCCCGGCGTGAGGACACAGCGGATCGTGGTGTTGCCCAGCTGGATCAGGTCCCCATCCTGGAGCTCCACATCCGGCACAAAGCTCTCATTGTAATATCCCAGCTCCCGGTTCATGGCCTCCATGCGCTCCGGATGCTCCCGCATGTCTTTTGCGTCTACCGCACTGAGGAAGGTTTTTGCCCCAGACAGATGGACCAGGGCGTTGACGCAGGCGTAGTGATCCGTATGGGCGTGGGACACGATGATATATTTCAGGTCCTCGGGATTGAAGCCCAGCTTCCAGATGTTGTGGATCAGGCCGGGCATGCTGCCGGCGCATGGAGTATCCAGCAGGATCAGTCCCTCCCCGGTATCGATCAGGTGGGAGGAGCACCAGAGATTTCCCACAAAGTACAGATTGCCCCGGATCTGAAAGGGCGCGCGATTCATCAGATATGGCCGATGCATATATTCCTGTGTAGGCGACATATTGCCGAAACGGTTAAAATGTTCCAAAGGACGACCTCCTTTATTTTGAGATTTGGCCACATCTCATTGTCAGTTCTTATAATAAAAGTGGTTGACCAACTTGTCAATTTAGTCTAAAATATAGTACTATATTAAAAACGGAATAATGGAGGGTGCGGAGTGGACATTCGGAACATCGAGTATTTTCTGCATCTGGCCAAATACGAGCATGTCTCCGCCACGGCGGATCTGCTCCATATCTCCCAGCCGTCTCTGAGCAAGCACATCACCTCTCTGGAGCGGGAGATTGGCGTCAAGCTGTTTGACCGGATCGGCAACCGCATTGTGCTGAACAAGACCGGGGAGCAGTTTGCCCAATATGCAAAGCAGGCGGTGGAGCTGCTCAATGCGGGGGTCAATTCTGCTAAACGGGGGATCTATGACACCAAGGGGGGCATTCAGATCGCTTATACTTCCTATGCCCCCATTATCGCGGACTGTATCGCCCAGTACACCCAGATCAATCCCCTGATCACGTTCCAGATCATCGCGTTTGAGGCCACAAAAATGGTGGATTCGGATCAACTGGACTTTCTTCTGTCCTCTTCTGCGGGAGATACGCTCCACGACCAGAACAAGACTTTTTGGGTCTCTCGTCCCCTCTTTCAGGAGCGTTATGCACTGATCTATGGGAACAGATTGGCCAACGCGCTGGGAGCCGGTCCGGCGGATCTCTCCCTGCTCAAAGACGAGTATTTTGTCACCATGGCCCAGAATGACCGGAAGGATGTTTTGTTCAGCGACATCACCTTTCCCTTGTGTATGAACGCGGGATATTTTCCAAAAGTGTACTGCAAGACAGATGAGTTCCTGGTCAAAGTCAAGCTGGTCCAATCTGATCTCGCTGTGGCGGTGCTCCCAGAGTCCTGCCTGAAGGACGCCCTTGCCATTGCGCCCGGCCTCCAGTATTCGGTGCTGGAAGACGAGATGGCAAAACGAACCATCCATATCATGCGTCATAAAAAAAGCCTCATGACAGAGGCGGCGTTGGATTTTTGGGAGTTTATCCTGGACTTTTACGGCCTGCCGCAGGATGACTTGGACTAAACAGAGGTGCAGGAAGGATACAAGAGAAAGGATGTAGTTGAGATGCAGACACTCAGACGCAGAGACCAGCTTTTGGTGGGGTTTACGCTGTTTTCCATGTTTTTTGGGGCGGGCAATCTGATCTTTCCTCCTCAGCTGGGGGCACAGGCCGGCGTGGACACCTGGCCGGCCATGGCAGGACTGGCGGTGAGTGCTGTGGGACTTCCCATTCTGGGTGTGATCGCAGTGGTGCGGTCGGGAAGCCTGACACGGCTGGCGGGCAGGGTCCATCCCGTCTTTGCCACGGTGTTTACCATTTTGATCTACCTCTCCATAGGCCCCTGCCTTGCTATCCCCAGGACGGCCAGCACCTCCTTTGAGATGGCCGTGCCCCCCTTCCTGCCGGAGGGAACGCCGCTGATCTGGTTCCGGCTGGGCTACTCCGCCCTGTTTTTCGGAGCGGCCTTTTTGGTGGCCCTCCGGCCGGAAAAGCTGACCAGCCGCCTGGGGAGGCTGCTGTGCCCGCTGCTGCTGGCGCTGGTGGCTGTGATGTTCCTGGGATGCCTGATCCACCCTGTGGGGGGCTATGGTCCCGCGCTGCCCCCCTATGACAGCGCGGCTCCGGTGGAGGGCTTCCTCACCGGCTATCAGACGATGGACACCATTGCGGCCCTGAACTTCGGCATCGTGATCGTAATGAATATCCGGGCGCTGGGGGTGACGGAGGAGAAGGCCGTTCTCCGCAGCACCGTCCGGGCAGGCGGAGTGGCGGCGGTGCTGTTCCTGTCAGTCTACTCCATGCTGGCCCATATCGGGGCGCTGTCCGGCGGTGCCTTTCCCGGGACCACCAACGGGGCCGCTACCATGACCAATCTGGTGGGAGCCATCTTCGGCCCCTGGGGCAGAGCGATCCTGGCAGCTGTCTTTGTCATCGCCTGCTTCAACACCTGCGTGGGCCTGCTCAGCTCGTGCAGCACCTACTTCCACACCCTGCTCCCCAGGTTCCCCGCGTCTGCCTGGGCGGCTTTTTTCGCCCTGCTCAGCATGGTGATCGCCAACGCAGGACTGGACCAGATCCTGGAGTTCTCCGTCCCGGTGCTGAATATTCTGTATCCGCCGGCTATTGTGCTGATCCTGCTCTCCTTTCTGCCGGAGCGGCTGCAGCGGCTGCGGGCCATCTATCCGGCGGGCATCCTGTTTACTGGAGCGGCTAGCATCCTGTACACGGTACAGGGACTGGGGGCAGCTGTTCCAGTCCTGGACGGGGTGCTTTCCGCCGTCCCCCTGGCGGAGGTGGGCCTGGGATGGGTCCTGCCTGCCCTGGCCGGCGTCCTGCTGGGAGCTGTCCTCTCCCTCCAAAGGGAAAGCAAGGAAGTCCGATGAGCCGGGGGAGGACACAGAGAGGAGGAATGAGGGGTGCAGACCATCGACGAGGCACTGGAGAAGCTTCAGGCGTCCCCCTTCCGGGCGAAATTCCGGCTCTCAGAGCGGGAGCGGGCCTATATAGGGGAGAAGGGGCTGGACACCATTCGGGAGCACGCCCGGGGGTTCATTGAGACCCGGCTGGCTCCGGCGGAGCTGCCCAACGACGGGCGGCAGACCCCCATGCGGGGACACCCGGTGTTCCTCGCCCAGCACGCCTGTGCCTGCTGCTGCCGCAAGTGCCTGTACAAGTGGTATAAGATCCCGCCGGGCATCCAGCTGAACCGGCGGCAGCAGGAGAAGATCGTGAATCTGCTGATGGCCTGGATCCAGCGGCAGCTGTGACCGGGCTGCGGAGGAGACAGAGAGGAGCGCACAGCGATGACAGAAGTAGTGGCGGCCCTGATCTGGGAGGGGGAGACCTTCCTCATCTGCCAGCGCCCGGCCCACAAGGCCCGGGGGCTGCTTTGGGAGTTCGTGGGCGGAAAGGTGGAGCCGGGGGAGACCCGGGAGGAGGCCCTGGTCCGGGAGTGCCGGGAGGAGCTGGACATCCGGGTGGCGGTGGGGGAGCCCTTCATGGAGGTCATCCACGCCTATCCCGACCTTACCGTCCACTTGACCCTGTTTCATGCCTCCATCGCGGAGGGAACGCCCCGAAAGCTGGAGCATCAGGACATCCGGTGGATCCGGGCGGCAGAGATCCCGCAGTATAGATTCTGCCCCGCGGACGAGGCCATCCTGGAGCGGCTGAGGGAAGTGGCCGGATGCGGCGGTCCCACACAGGTTGGAAGATAAGACAAGGCCAGCGCCATTCAGGCGCTGGCCTTGATGCGTCGGGAGTACGGCTCCGCCATATGACAGACGGGGTCCTCACAGGGGATCAGAACTACAGAAGGGCAGGGGGACAGGACCCATGCCCTTCTCATCTTATCCTGTCTTGGTTCCGGTCGGGGTCGGTCATCCCCGCGTCTCTGCGCTCCGCCCACTACTCTGGGAAGAACGAGGGACCTTTTGCAGCTCCAGCCGCCTGCCCAGCCGGGAGAGAAGCTCATTGGTGATGGTGCCGCACCGGGCGGCCAGCTCCTCGGCCCGGAGCTCCTGCGCTCCGTCCCGGCCGATGAGGGTGACCACATCCCCGGCCTGGACATCGGGCAGGGCGGTGACATCCACCAGCAGCTGGTCCATGCACATCCGTCCCGCCATGGGACAGAAAGCGCCGCGGATCAGCACACGCCCGCCCTGCTGGGGCAGCTGGCGGGGCAGGCCGTCGGCGTAGCCGATGGTGACCACTGCAAGCCGGGTCTCCTGGCGGGCCTGGAAGGCCAACCCATACCCGGCCCGCTCCCCGAGGCGCAGGGTGCGCACCGAGGCCACCCGGGCCCGGAGGGAGAGGACCGGCTTCAGGTCCAGGCGGCGCTGGACCGGGGAGAGGGAGCTGTACACACCGTACAGGGCGATGCCGGCCCGGGCCCAGGCGCATGGCTGGGGCGGCAGATTGAGGACCCCGTAGCTGGCCTGGATGTGGACGCGGCCCGGAGAGAGGTTTTGGGTGTGCATCCAGTCCAGCGTGTCATAGAACAGGGTGAGCTGTTCCAGAGTCGCGTCCATGTCCTCTTTTTTCAGGCTGTCGGAGACGCACAGATGGGAGAACACCCCGTCGATGCGCAGATTTTTCAGACGGTACATCCGGGCGATGGCGGAGCAGTCCCCGGCGGGCAGCCCCAGCCGGTGCATGCCGGTATCCAGGGCCAGGTGGACCCGGACGAGGCCTCCCTGGGCGGCAAGCGCCCGGCCGTGAGCCTCGTCGGCCACCGTCTGGGTGAGATGCCAGCGGCGGAGGAGGGGGACCTCACGGGGCGGGGTGTAGCCCAGAATGAGGATGGTGCCCAGCACCCCGGCCTTCCGAAGGGCGATGCCCTCAGCCAGACAGGCCACCCCGAAGGCCCGCACCCCGTCCCGCCGCAGGCAGCGGGCCACCGGCACCGCCCCGTGGCCGTAGCCGTCCGCTTTGACCACCGCCATCAGCGTGCAGCCGGGGGACAGGGCGGAGCGGAGGGTGCGGGCGTTGTGCCGCAGGGCGTCCAGGTCCAGCTCCTTCCAGGCACGGCCGCAGGGGGCGGGGCGGAGGGGGCGCAGGGCGTCCAGCACCAGGGCGGCGCACAGGGTGAGCGCCGCCACGGCGCAGAAGTGGGCCAGGCTGTTCTGGATGAGCAGGGCCTCCAGCCCTGTCAGCTTTGCAGCGCCCCGCACCAGCACGATGCTCCAGGGGTGGAGGAGGTAGATCAGCAGGGACAGCCTGCGGGCGGTGCGGTCCTGCCCCCGGCCGCCATTTAGCAGCAGGGAGAACAGGAAGAGCATGGTCAGGGGGAGGAAAAGATACATGCTGTCGTGGCGGGGCCAGCCTTGAGCGCGGAGCCAGAACGCCTCCAGGGACATACCGGCCAGGGAGAGAAGGGTGCCCAGGGCGGAGATCCCCCGGCCCAGCCGGACTCCCGCCGCCCCCAGAAGCAGGAAAAGGGGGGCCAGGA
This sequence comes from Clostridium phoceensis, assembly GCF_001244495.1. NCBI lineage: Bacteria > Bacillati > Bacillota > Clostridia > Eubacteriales > Clostridiaceae > Clostridium > Clostridium phoceensis. The sequence goes on from NZ_LN866274.1 coordinate 2,363,811, forward strand.
ACAGCCCGTTCCGGGTATAGGAGCACAGGCGGAACAGCCCGCCATAGAGGGCGTCCAGGGCGGGTAGCTGGGCGGTCAGGCCGTAGTAGCTGTCCCCGCCCAGGCCGATCAGGTAGAGGAGCAGGGCAGCCGCCAGGGCGGCGGGCAGCCCCAGCCGGGCCAGGCCNCCGGGTGATGCCCACAGGGATGGGCTGATACAGGCTCCGGTCTATATGGGTGAGCACCCCATAGGCGGAGGCCAGAGAGACGCTGTACTCGGGGGAACACCCGCCGAACAGCACCAGGATCTGTTTCATGTTCTGTCAACTCCTTCTGTGTGGGGGAGGGGACAGACCAGAAAAAAGCGCGTCCCCCTCCGATGACCCTATGGTATCAGAGGGGGGCGCACCTTGCTTGGAGTCTTTCCTGCGAAAGTCTGATAAGATCCGTAAGAAAATCTTGCGATTTTCTTACGGACCGGTCTGGTCCAGAAGATAGGCGGGGTAGGGGCGGTCCAGGCGGTAGCCCAGCTTCTCCGCCAGGGCGGCGGAGCGCCGGTCGTGGGCGTCCCAGGAGGGGAGGAGCCCCTGGTCCAGGCAGGTCAGGATCAGCCGGGCGCCGCAGGACAGGGCCAGCCCCCGGCGGCGCAGGTCCGGCCGGGTGTCGATCTGGATCTCGATGCCGCCGTCCCAGACGGCGTAGGAGGAGGCGCCGGCCGCGGGGACCCCGTCCCGAAGAGCGATGACCCCCAGCCCACGCCGGGCGAAGTCGGGACCGTCCCGGAAATTGCCGCACAGGTCCCGGGACCAGTCCTGGGCCGTCAGCAGGGGATAGTGCCCGGCCAGAATGGGGGAGAGGGAGAAGCCTGGGGGCAGGGCGGCGGCGAAGGCGGCCAGCCGGTCCCGGTCAAAGTCCTCCGGGGCCCCACAGAGGGCATAGCGGAGGAAGGGGACGGCACGGCGGCCCCACACCGCCCGGATCACGGGGGCCCAGTCCCCGGTCCGGGGGACCAGCAGGGGCCGGNCTGCTCCCGGCGGAGCCGCAGGAGCCTCATGCTCCCACCCCCAGCCGGATCATGCGGCTGACCAGGGAGGTGAAGTCCAGGCCGGCGCCCTGCATCATAGTGGGATAGCGGCTGTGGGGGGTGAAGCCGGGGATGGTGTTGACCTCGTTGAACAGCAGCGCCCCCTCCGGGGTGAGGAACAGGTCCACCCGGGCAAAGCCCCGGCAGTCCAGGGCGCGGAAGATGGTCCGGGCGGCCTCCTGCACCCGGGCGGCCGCCTCCGGAGGGATGCGGGCAGGGCAGTGGATGGCGGAGGTCTTGAGGGTGTACTTCTCCTCAAAGTCGAAAAAACCGCCGGACAGCTGGATCTCGTCCACCAGGCCCACTGTCAGTTCTTCGCTGCCCAGTACGGCGCAGCCCACCTCAAAGCCGGAGACCGCCTCCTCCAGCAGGACACGGCGGTCATAGGCCAGCGCGGCCCTCACCGCCCCATCCAACTGCTCCGGCCCCTCCACCCGGCTCACGCCGAAGGAGGAGCCCGCCCGGACCGGCTTGACAAAGAGGGGGAAGCCCACCGCCTCCGCCCCCCGGCGCAGTTCCGCGGGAGAGAAGCCGGGCTCCAGCACGATCCCTCTGGGGCTGGGGACCCCGGCCAGGGCGGCCAGCTTGTGGGAGCGGTCCTTGTCCATGCACAGGGCGCTGGACAGGGTGCCGCAGCCGATGAGGGGGACCCCGGCCAGCTCAAAGAGCCCCTGAAGGGTGCCGTCCTCTCCGTTGCTGCCGTGGATCAGGGGGAAGGCCCCCTCAAAGGCCAGGGTCCGGCCGGAGCCGTCCAGCAGGAGCAGGGCGGCCCCGCCCCGGTCCAGCCGCAGGGTGCAGGGGAGGCAGGCGGGCTCCTCCTGCCAGCGGTCCTCCGGGATGGCCTCCAGCGCCCCGCCGCACCAGCGCCCGGCCCCCTCCCCGGTGAGGCC
>NZ_LN866274.1:2365920-2463727 GCF_001244495.1 Clostridium phoceensis
TCAGCCGGGCGCCGCAGGACAGGGCCAGCCCCCGGCGGCGCAGGTCCGGCCGGGTGTCGATCTGGATCTCGATGCCGCCGTCCCAGACGGCGTAGGAGGAGGCGCCGGCCGCGGGGACCCCGTCCCGAAGAGCGATGACCCCCAGCCCACGCCGGGCGAAGTCGGGACCGTCCCGGAAATTGCCGCACAGGTCCCGGGACCAGTCCTGGGCCGTCAGCAGGGGATAGTGCCCGGCCAGAATGGGGGAGAGGGAGAAGCCTGGGGGCAGGGCGGCGGCGAAGGCGGCCAGCCGGTCCCGGTCAAAGTCCTCCGGGGCCCCACAGAGGGCATAGCGGAGGAAGGGGACGGCACGGCGGCCCCACACCGCCCGGATCACGGGGGCCCAGTCCCCGGTCCGGGGGACCAGCAGGGGCCGGTCGGCCTGCCGCACCAGGGCCGGGTCCGGCCGGCCGGCGAAAAAGCAGAAATCTCCGATGGCGCACAGGGCGCTCTCCGGCGGATGCCCGCCCCCGGTGCGCACCTGGCCCATGTGCCCCTGGAGACAGGAGAGGATCATCCCCTTCTCCCAGCCTGCGAACAGGGGGGCGGCGTCATGGCTCACGTGCTGGACCCTCCTCCCGCCGTCCGCCCCGGGGCAGCGTCACCTGGAAGCAGACCTGATCCTCCCGGCTCCAGGCGGTGATGGTCCCGCCGTGGAGAGTCAGGATCTCCTTGGCTATGGCCAAGCCAAGGCCCGCGCCCCCCGTCCGGGTGGCGCGGGAGCTGTCCAGGCGGAAGAACTGGTCAAAGATGCGCGCCAGCTTCTCCGGGGGGATGGTCCGCCCGGAGTTGAGGAACCTGAGGACAATGGAATCCCCCTCCTCCCCGCCGGAGATGCGGACCACGCTGCCGGGAGTGCTGTAATGGCAGGCGTTGCGGAGCAGGTTGTCAAACACCCGGGCCAGCTTGTCCGGGTCGCAGTCATATTCCAGGCTGGGGGGAAGCTCCAGGGCGCAGGTCAGGTCCCGCTCCCCCAGCATGGGGGCGAACTCGCTGACCACCTGCTGGAGCATCCGGCACAGGTCCACGGGCTGCTTCTCCAGCTCCAGATGGCTGAGGTTGAAGCGGGTGATCTCAAAGAATTCGTTGATGAGCTCCTCCAGACGCTCCGCCTTGTCCAGGGCGATGCCGGTGTAGCGGGCGCGCAGCTCCGGGGAGAGCTGGGGCTCGTCACGGAGCAGTGTCAGATAGCCGATGACGCTGGTGAGGGGGGTCTTCAGGTCGTGGGCCAGATAGACCACCAGGTCGTTTTTCCGCTGCTCCGCCTCCCGGGCGGCCCGCTGGGCACGCAGGGCCTCCTCCCGGGCCAGGTTCAGCTGGTCCTCCACGCTCTTCATGGAGGCGGGCAGGCGGATGGGCTCCTCCGTGGGACGGGTGAGCTGGGCGGAGGCGCCGATCAGCGCATCCAGCTGGCGGACTGGGCGGGAGATGAAGTGCCAGCTGATGACCACCCAGCCCAGCAGGACCACCGCTATGCAGAAAAAGAAGTAGTAGTCCCGGACCCACAGGAGCAGGTGGTAGAGAGGGTCGGTCTCATACCAGGTAAGGCGGCTGCACACCAGGACCCCCAGGGCGGAGACCGCCAGCACCACGGTCACCCAGGCCATCAGGGCCAGCAGATAATACCCCCAGCGCTGGAGGGCGCGGTAGAGCCCACGGTCTGTCTGGAGCCGCTGCGCCAGACGGGGCTTGCGTTCCTTACTCAATGGTGTAGCCCACCCCCCACACAGTCTTGATGAATTTCGGCTTTCGGCTGGGTTCGTGCATCTTCTCCCGCAGGCGGGCGATGTGGGACATGACGGTGTTGTTGCTGTCCATATACTTCTCTCCCCACACCGACTCGAACAGCTCCTCGCTGGACACCACCTGCCCCCGGTGCTGGCACAGGTACCATAGGATGGAAAATTCCAGGGGGGTCAGGGGGAGCTCCTCGCCGAACAGCACGCACTTGTGGGTGGCCCGGGAGATCTGGAGCCCCCGGAAGTCGTGCTCCTGCACCTCTCCCCCCGGCTGGCCGCCCTGGTTGTACCGGGTGTACCGCCGGAGCTGGGTCTTGACCCGGGCCACCAGCTCCAGAGGATTGAAGGGCTTGGTGAGGTAGTCATCCGCCCCCAGGGTCAGCCCCATGATCTTGTCCATGTCCTCCACCCTGGCAGTGAGCATCAGGATGGGGAACAGGTGCGCCTCCCGGATCTTCTGGCACAGGGTGAAGCCGTCCATATCCGGGAGCATCACATCCAGGATGGCCAGGTCAAGCGGCGTGGAGGCCACACAGGCCAGGGCGTCCCCCGCGCGGCCGAACTTGTGGACGGTGTAGCCCTCATTTTTCAGATAGACCTCCACCAAGTCGGCGATGGCGGCCTCGTCGTCTACGATCAAAATGTTTGTCTCCATGTCCCGGGACAGTCTCCTTTGTGGTTTTGTCCATTGTACCACGGGGAGGAGGCCCTGTCGAGAGGCAGGGCCGGACAGAAAGCTCCCCCCTCGCGCTCCGTCCGACGGACAGTGCGCGAGGGGGGAGAATGCCGGGAACCGCCCGGGCGCGGAGGGCGGAGGCTACGGCTCCCCGCAGGGGCCGGGGGTGTTGTCCCTGTAATAATCCACGATGTGGCGGACAAAGCCGCCGGCCAGCCGCTGGCGGGCCTCCACCTCCTTGGGGACCACCAGCACGGTGTTGCGGGAGATGGGCGGGTCGATGGGGATGGCCTCCACGTCATACTGGGTGGCGGCAATGCGCTTGGAGAGGATGGAGATCCCGAAATTTCCCTCCACCATCCCCAGGATGGCGTCCACCTGGTCGCACTCGAAGGCGATGTTGGGCCGCAGGCCGCACTGGCGGAAGGATTCCCGGATGATGGCATTGAGACCGTAGCTCTTGTCCAGAATGACCAGCTTTTCCTCCGCCAGATCCTGCCAGGTGACCACATCCAGCCCGGCGAACCGATGGCGGCGGCTGACGATGGCGTGGTAGTTGTCCACCACTAGGGTATAGAGGCGGTAGTGGTCCAGCTGATAGGCGTCGATGTTGGACGCCTTGGAAAAGGGGGAGATGATGTGGGCGATGAAGGCCATATCCAGCTTTCCCGCCACCAGCTGGTCCATCACCCCCAGGGAGGTCCCCCGCTCGATGTCGATGGTGACGCCGCCGTCGGGATACTGCTTCAAAAAGGTGGAGATGGGGGTAGTCAGCCCCACCCGGCCCATGTGGTCCACACTGCCGATGTGCAGATGCCCGCTGTTGGAGAACCGCTTGATGGAGGCCATCATCTCGTCATAGTCGGCCAGCAGCTTTCGGGCGTGGGGCTCGAACTCCCGGCCTGCGGGCGTCAGCGTCACCACCCGGCGGCTGCGGTCAAACAGACGGACGTTCAGCTCATCCTCCAGCTTGCTGATCTGCTTGGACAGGGCGGACTGGGAGCTGGAGACCTCAAAGGCGGCCTTTGTAAAGCTCCGCTGATCCACCACATTGACAAAGCATTTCAACTGAAACAGGTCCATCTGACATCCATCCCTTGTGCAGATTGCCGTGATATGCCCTATGATACCATGGGGGGCGGAGAAAGACAACGAGAGTTTCCCAAAATCCCAGGCAGTATGATACCAAATTGGAAAATAAAAATTCCAAAACAGAATGATATGCTGTTTTGGAATGGAATATGCCTTGAAAATAGAATCCGATTCCGTTTCGGAAATATGACTTTCCAAAGTGAGATTGCTTTTTGTCCCGGATTTTGGTTAAAATGACGCCAAACAACAGAAGAAAGAAGGGAGTACATGCAGCAAGAGACACAGTTTGATCTGATCGTGGTGGGAGGCGGCACAGCCGGGGCCTTCAGCGCCATCGCCGCGGCCCGGGAGGGGCTGAAGGTGGCCGTGGTGGAGCGGGGGACCTGCCTGGGCGGCCTGGCCGCCAGCTCCGGTCTGACCGAGATGAACGCGGCGGGCTTTCAGGGGGCGCCCCTCTACCGGGGGATCGAGCGGGAGGTCTTTGACCGCCTGATCTGGGGCGGACATGCGGCCTACCACTTCGCAGTCCCAATGTCCTCCAACAAAGAGGTGAAGATCGACCGCCTCCGCTATGACCCGGAGCGGCTCAAGCTTCTGCTGGAGCAGCTGGCCGTGGAGGCGGGGATCACCCTGCTCTATGAGACGGAGCTGACCGCGGCCAGAGAGGGAGAGGAGGAGTGTCAGATCACGGCCCGGGGGCCGTATCAGGAGATCGCCCTCTCCGGAAAATACCTGATCGACGCCACCGGAAACGCCTCCCTGGTCCAGGCGCTGGGCGGGGAGACGGAGGCGGCGGACGAGAGGGAGCGGATGATCGCCACCCTGATGTTCCGCATCTCCAACGTGGACCTGGACCAGCTGGACGCCTTTATCCACAGCCCACGCCTGGGGGAGACCATCCGGCAGGGCCGGGAGAGCGGTGTGCTGAAGGGAGGCATCCTGGCCTTTACCCCCATCCCCGGCACCCGGGACGTGAGCCTGAATGTCACCCGGGCCAAGTTTGACCACGAGGATCTGGCCGACGCCACCCGGGGGATGGTGGAGCTGAGGTCCCAGATCGAGCCCATCTTCCGCTTCGTCCAGCGGGAGGTGCCCGGCCTGGAGGGGGCCTACCTCTCCGGCATCGCCCCTCTGGCCGGTGTGCGGGACGCCCGGCGCATCCGGGGGGCCTACCGGCTGACCATCGAGGATCTGGAGCGGATGACCTGCTTTGAGGACCGGGTGGCCTGCGGATGCTATCCCATGGACCTCCACGACCCCGTGACCAACACCGTGGTGTGGAAGATGCTCCCCGGGGTCTATCATATCCCTTACCGCAGCCTGCTCCCCCTGGGGATGAAGCGGACCCTGGCGGCCGGAAAGTGCCTGTCCGCGGACCCGAAGGCCTTTGGGGCGGTCCGGGTCATGCCCATCATGATGAACGTGGGAGAGTCGGCGGGCTATGCGGCGGCATTGGCCCTGCGGGAAAACAAGACTCTGGACCAGATCTCCTCCGCCAGCCTGCGGAGCTGTCTGGATCAGAAATATGGTGTGTAAGAAAGAGAAGGGAGAGATCCAAAAGTGAAAGGCAAGACCTCAAAACTCGTGATGCTGCTGATCTCCTTTGCGTTCATCCTGCTGTTCCAGTTCATCCCCGCTCCCGCGGGCCTGAACCAGACCAGCATGCAGGTCATCGGTATCTTCATCGGCATCATGCTCATGTGGAACTTCATCGGCACCGACTGGCCCAGCCTGCTGTGCATGGCGATCCTGGCCATCTTCCAGATCATGTCGCCGGGGGATATCTTTAAAAGCGGCTTCGGCAACTCCACCATCGCCTTCCTGCTGGTGTTCTTCATGCTCAGCCACGTGCTGTCCCAGGTGGGCCTCACCCGCCGGCTGGCCATCTGGTTTTTTACCAACAAGCTGGCCCAGCGCAGCCCATGGATGTTCGTGACCATGTTCCTCTTCGGGGCCATGTTCATGGCCTCCTTCATGTCTCAGACCGCGGCCCTGCTGGTCTTCCTGCCCATCGCGGAGCAGGTCTTCAAGGAGCTGAAGTATGAGAAGGGGGACCGCTTCCCCCAGATGCTGGTGCTGGGCCTGGGCATCGCGGTGGGGATCGGCTCCGCCAACACCCCCCTGGGCCACGCCATCATCCTGATCCCCATCCAGCTGCTGGAGTCCCAGACCGGCCTGTCCGTGAACATCATGGCATACAGCGCTTTCGGCATTGTCACCGGCCTGCTGATCTTTGCGGCCCTGATCCTGGTGTACCGCCTGCTCTACCGCCCGGACCTAAACAAGCTGCGCCACTATGATGCCACCAGGCTGCGCTCTGACCTCCAGCCCATGAGCGTGCAGGAGAAGATCTCCGCGGTCCTGTTCGTGGTGGTCATCGTGATCTGGCTCCTCCAGGGCTTCCTGAAGGACATCGCCCCCACCGTCGGCGGGTATATCTCTGCGCTGGGCAATGCGGTGCCTGTGATGGTGGCCATCGTGATCCTCTGCCTGACCAAGGTGGACGGCAAGCCCATTATGGATTATAAGGACGCGGCCGCCCGCGGCGTGCCCTGGAGCGCCCTGATCTTCAATGCCGCCGTTCTGGTCATCAGCGGCGCCCTGACGCTGGAGAAGGTGGGCATCTCCGACTTCCTTATCAGCAACGTCACCCCCCTGGTCTCCGGGATGAACCAGACCATCTTCATCCTGGTCATCGCCACCCTGTGCATCATCGCAACCAACTTCTCCTCCAACACCGTGTGCGCCACCGTGTTCTATACCATCTCCGCCCCCATCGCCCTGGCTATGGGCAACATCAATATGGTAGCCCTGGCCTCCGTCATCGGAGCCGCGGCCTCCTACGCCTTCGCCACTCCCCCCAGCACCATGCCCATGGCCGTGGTGGCCGGCACCGGCTGGGTGGACGTGAAGGACATGTTCAAGTACGGCGGCCTGATGGCCCTGCTGAGCATCGTGATCCTGGCCTTTGTGGGCTACCCCATCGCCGCCGCGGTGCTGTAAGCGGCCGCCTGGCACGCAAGATCTCAGAGCGGCGTGAGGCGTCCGCCCCACGGTGGATGCCGGAATGAAAAGCCCCGTGAGGTCCGCTCAACGGCAGACCCCGCGGGGCCTTTCAGGATATCGAAAAAAGGCTACGCCAGATTTTGAGTCTTGACATAATGATAAAAGGATCTCACGTGGGGCGGGATCTCTTTCTGGTTGAGGATCACCATCTGAGTGTCCCGCAGCAGGGCATCCTTCAGGGGGATGATGCACAGGTCGTCCGACTCCTCGATGACCAGGGGAGAGAGCATGGCGATCCCCATGTTCTGGGAGACCATATGCAGAACAGAGCGGACAGTGGTGCAGTACATGGCGATATGCAGGGGGACCCTGTGGGCGTCAAAGGCTTTCTGAACGGCCCTGTGATAGACGTCCATGGTCCGGTCCGTCATGATAAAGGGCTGGTCAGCCAGGTCCTCATATGTGAGCTGGCTCCGGCCTGCAAAGGGGTGGTCCCGGCTGACCACGATCTGATAGGACTCCCGGAAGCAGGAATGGGAGCGGTATTCTGGATACTGAGAGAAATTGGCCCGCTCAGCTCCTTCCGGGTACATGCTGGAGACAAAGACCACATCCAGCTCCCCTTTATGGAGATCCTGAAGGAGCGGCGTGGTGGTGGATTCCCGGATCTCGATCTCCATGCTGGGGTGGAGCTTGGAAAAATTGGCCACCAGAGGGGCCAGGCGGTTGTGCAGGCCGAAATAGATGCTGCCCACCCGGAGGGAGCGCTTGCCGTTGCTGCGGTGCTGTTCCATGGCGTGGAGCATCCCTTCATAACAGACCATCATCTGTTCGGCGTAAGCGACGAAGTCACGGCCTGCCGGGGTCAGCTCCACGCGGCGGGTGGTGCGCTCAAAGATGGAGATCCCCAGCTCCTCCTCCAGCCGGCGGATGCTTTTGGACAGGGAGGACTGAGAGCGGTTGAGCTGAAAGGATGCCTCCAGAAATGTGCGGTATTTTACCACCGCCAGCACGTGGCGGACCTGGTCCAGCTCCAACAGAGCACCCCCTCTCAGAATGATCCTTTTCATTATAGCATGACGCCTGCCCCGTTACAATGAGAATGGACCGAATGTTTTGGGGGCAGAGTGGAAAATACCAGGAGAAAGAGAGGGGAAAATGCACAAAAAAGGAATAAAAGATTCTATTTATTCCTCTTGAGAATAAATAGAGAGGGAAGAAGAATTGCTCCTGAGATGGTTTGCTCTATAATTTGACACAGAGAACGAGCCGGCTTGAAAATCAGATCAGGAGGAATGTGAGAAGATCATGAGTACGAAAAAAACGATCGCGACTATCATCGGCGTCCTGCTTATGTTTGGATGTCAGTTTCTGCCCCCCGTCTTTGGGCTGACCCCTCTGGGGATGCAGGTGGCCGGTATTTTCATCGGCACGATCCTGCTGTGGATGTTCGTTTCGGTCACCTGGCCCAGTATCCTGTGCATCATCGCGCTGATCCTGTCCCCGCTGTACACGTATTCCAGCGGCCTGTCGGGCTCTATGGGGGGCTGGATCACTTCCTTTGTGCTTTTCAGCTCCATGGTGACCTATACCCTGGGCCAGACCGGCTTCCTCAAGCGCTGCGCGGTCTGGTTCGTCACCCGGCCCTGGGCGCAGAAGAACCCCTGGCTGTTTTTGGGGCTGCTGTTTCTGGCTCCCCTGGTCATCGGTTCCTTTATGTCTCCCATCCCGGCCTTTATCGTCTGCCTGCCCATTGCAGAGCAGATCTTCAAGGAATTGAAGTACGAGAAGGGCGACCGTTTCCCTCAGATCGTCGTGCTGGGCATCCTGTTTTTTGCCTCCCTGTCCACTGCTGCCACCCCGATCGCCCACACGGTCACCACGATGGCACTCTCCCTGTATGAGAACGACGCCGGGGTCCCGGTGAATTTCGTCTCCTATACCATCTTCGGCGTAGCGGCATGCCTGGTCACTTTCGCGGCGTCCATGGTGCTGACCAAATTCGTCTGTCGTCCAGGGACGGAGCGCCTGAGCAGTCTGGACAGCTCTGTGCTGAAGTCTGAGACCACTCCGATGAGCCGCCAGGAGAAATATACGCTGCTCGTCTTCGTGCTGGTGGTGGCCATGTGGCTGCTGCCCGGGATCATTGCGCCTGTCCTGCCCGAGGTGGCCTCCGCCATCTCCTCGCTGGGGACGCCCACCCCGGCCATGATCGGAGCGTGCCTGCTGTGCGTCCTCCATGTGGAGGGGAAGCCTCTGATGAACTTCAATGAGGCCGTGGCCAAGGGGGTGCCCTGGGGTGCTGTGTTCATGGTGGCGGCCACCAGCGTGCTGGGCAGCGCCCTGACCCATGAAGAAGCGGGCATCACCGCTGTGGTCAGCGGAGCGCTCTCCCCCATCATCGGCAGTATGTCCCCCATTATCTTCGTGCTGTTTATCGCCCTGGCCACGGTCATGATCACCAACTTTGCCTCCAACACGGTCACCGTCACTCTGATGTACAGCATCTCGCTGCCGCTGGTGTACGGCGGAGCTATTTCCGGGGTCGATCCTGCCGCGTTGACCTGCGTGATCGGCGCCTGTGCCTGCGTGGCCTGCGCGACTCCGCCCTCCACGGCCCACGCCGCCATTGCGGCCGGGTCCGGATGGCTGAATACGGATACGATGCTCAAATATGGGCTCTTGTGGTCCGTCACAGCGGCCGTGATCTTTGCGGTGGTGGGCTACCCGATCGCCGCGGCCATCATGTGACAGAGGGAAAGGAGAGCTGCTTATGGAACGACAGTTTGATGTTATTGTGGTCGGCGGCGGTACCGCCGGTTTTGCAGCCGCTGTGACGGCCGCCAGAGGGGGCGCAAAGACGCTGCTCATCGAGGAAAAGGCGTATTTGGGCGGGACCGCCACCGGAGCGCAGGTGAGCATGTTCATGGGTTTTGCCGATGGTGAGCCGGACAGGCCTCAGCAGGGCATCATCAAGGACGTGATGGACGGCCTCGCCGCTGCGGGCGGGACCCCCGGCATCGAGACGATCTATCTATGCGGACGCAGAGACCTGGATATCCCAGTCATCCCCTATGAGTCCGAGATACTCAAAGATCTGATCTTCGATCTGGTGGACCAGGCGGGCGTGGAGCTGCTCCTTCATACCCGGGTCATCGGCGCGCAGGTAGAGGACGGCGTCATCACCGCACTGACCATCCACAACGAGCAGGGGGTCCAAACTGTGAGCGGCAAAGTGGTCATTGACGCCTCCTTCCATGGGAGCGTGGCGGTCAGTGCCGGCTGCCGCTGGGAGATAGGGGACGAAAAAGGAGTCCTTCAGCCCGGGACCTTGATGTACAAAATGGCCGGTGTGGACATAGCGCGGTATGAGCAGGTCAGCCAGCCGGAGCGGGAGCGTCTGGCACAGAAGGGGATCGAAGAAGGGTGCCTTTATGTCAATAACCTGTTGGCACGCCCCCTCCCATCCGGAACGATCTACTCCAATATGAGCCGAATTCGGATCGATCCTCTGGATGCGGCTCAGTGGAGCCGGGCGGAGATGGAGGCCCGGCGTCAGGTAAGGAGGATCAGCCGCTTCTTTATTGAAAACGTGCCGGGATTTGAGAAGGCCTACCTCATCTCTACAGGAGATTTCACCGGCCTGCGGGACTCCCGAAGGATCCAGGGGAAATATGTCCTCACGGGTGAGGACGTGGTAGAGGGGAAGCTCTTTGCAGACCCTGTAGTCAGAAGCTCCTACCCTGTGGATATCCATGACACCGACGGTGTCTCCAGCACCATCGTCAAGCCCAAGACGGGCGTGTTCTATATCCCTTACCACTGTCTGGTCACCAACGAGATCTCCAACCTCCTGCTGGCGGGGCGGTGTATTTCCACTGATTATGCGGCCCACGCCTGCATCCGTGTCATGATAACCTGTATGCGCCTGGGAGAGGCGGCAGGTCTGGCTGCGGCTGAGAGCGTGCACCTGGGGACAGCGCCCAATGCCCTGGACGGCAGGAGCATCTCAAAGCAGCTGGGCTTTTGAAAAATTGGATCTGGGGCTGCCGCAGGGATACCTGCGGCGGCCCCCCGTATTTTGATATTTGGCAAAGGAGAAAGTTTTGATGAAAACAGTGATGCTGCGCAATGTCGAGGTGGGCTGCGGAAAGCCCAAGGTGATCGTCCCCATCGTGGCCGCTACGGCCCAGGGCATCCTGGAGAAGGCCCGGGAGTTCCGTGCCCACGCCCTGGACGTGGTGGAGTGGCGGGTGGACTTCTATGAGGATGTCTTCCAGCTGCCTAAGGTGCTGAGCACACTGAAGGGGCTGCGGGAGATCCTGGGGGAGACCCCCATCCTGTTCACCTTCCGCACCAGGAAGGAGGGGGGCGAGAAGGAGATCGACATGGAGGCCTATACGGCGCTGAACACCGCGGTGGCCCAGTCGGGAGACGCGGACGCCGTGGATGTGGAGGTCTTCTCCGGGGACGAGGTGGTCCGCCGGAACATTCAGGCCATCCACGCCGCGGGGAAAGCGGTGGTGGGCTCCAACCACGACTTCGGCGGCACGCCGGACAAGGCTGACCTGCTCTTCCGCCTGCGGAAGATGCAGGAGCTGGGGGCGGACATTCCGAAGATCGCGGTGATGCCCCGGTGCCCGGGAGATGTCATTGCCCTGCTGGACGCCACCCAGGAGATGAGCGGGAAGTACGCCGACCGGCCCATCATCACCATGTCCATGGGGGCCGGGGTGGTCAGCCGCCTGTGCGGGGAGTACTTCGGCTCGGCCATGACCTTCGGCGCGGTGGGCCAGGTCTCCGCCCCCGGGCAGATCCCCGTGGAGGAGCTGAACGCCGCCATGGATATCCTCCACCGGGCCCTGGCCCCCCGGAGCTGAGGGGAGGGGGATAAATGAGCCGTCAAGTCACCGGCCGCACGGGACTGCTGTGCCTGCTGGGCAGCCCGGTGGCCCACAGCATCTCCCCCGCGATGCACAACGAGGCCTGCGCTCTGCTGGACCTGGACTATACCTACCTGGCCTTTGACGTGGCGCCGGACCGCCTGGCCGAGGCGGTGGAGGGGCTGAAGGCTCTGGGGGTGCGTGGCTTCAACGTGACCATGCCCCACAAGACTGCGGCGGCGGCCCTGTGCGAGCGCCTCTCTCCGGCCGCCCGCATCTGCGGGGCGGTCAACACCGTGGTCAACGAGGGCGGAAGCCTGGTGGGCCACACCACCGATGGGGAGGGCTATATGAGGAGCGCCCGGGAGGCGGGCTTTCAGCCGGAGGGGAAGCGGATGGTCCAGCTGGGTGCCGACGGTGCCGGCACCGCCGTCCTGGTCCAGGCCGCTCTGGACGGAATGGCGGCCATTGATGTGTTCAACCCCAGGGACGCCTTCTGGCCCCGGGCGGAGCGGGTGGTGGCCGAGCTGGAGCGGGCCTCCCAGTGCCGGGTGGTCCTCCACGATCTGGACGACCGGGAGGCGCTGCGGACCTGCCTGGGGCAGGCGGACCTTCTGGTGAACACCACGCCGGTGGGTATGGAGCGGATACCGGGCTGCCTGATCCCCGACGCCTCCTGGCTCCACGCCGGGCTGACCGTGTCGGACGTGATCTACCAGCCCCGGGAGACACAGCTGCTGAGGATGGCCCGAGAGGCGGGACTGAAGACCTTCAACGGGATGTATATGCTGCTCCACCAGGGGGCGGCATCCTTCCGCCTGTGGACCGGGCGGGAGATGCCCATCCAGCAGATCCGGGAGAAGTATTTTCAATAGGGGACTGGCAGGGACCAAATCAGTGCGGCCAGCGCCGGGAAGGCGCTGACCGCACTGCTGCGCTTACAGGACGGAGCGGGCGGGGCCGCCGGGACCATACAAGTATCATGCTCCCCAAAGTCGGAACAGGCCAAAGGGACCCGACCGTCGGGAGCATATTTCTTGGGAAGTTTGTCCGAAGACCAGGAAAGCGGCAAGACGCCCCGCCAGAAGGAGAAGAAACGGCCCGGGGAGGTATGTACCACCGCCGGAAGGCGGTGGTTTGCGGGGAAAGAGGCAGTTTACAGGGTCAGGACAGACTCACAGCAGCGGAAGTCGCTGTCGATGTTGTGGGCGATGAACCGGGCCTTGAAGCTGCGGGGGTTGCACATGACCTGGGTGGAGCCGCCAGAGATATCAAGATCCTCCGGAAGCACGAACTTGATGCATTTGACCAGCACATCGCGGCAGGTGGGGAAGTTATGGGCCGGGATGGTCATGGCCTTGGTCCCGCGCTGATACTCCATTCCATTTTCGTCCACCTCAGTGAGAATGGCGGCCAGGGCCACCCGCTTGCCAGGGCACACATTCTTGATGGTCACATCCATCTGGATGATGCGGCCCAGGGACTCCAGATAGACATTGCCCATGTCCACCACCACGGAGTCCGAGCAGCCTTCGATGGTCAGGTCCGCCGGCACGGGGCACTCCTCAGGATTGACCACCACGTCGCACTCCACAGACACGGTGGGCTCAGGAAAGTCCACCACATTCCCCTCGGTGTCGGAGTAGGTGATAGACTCATTGACCAGCTTGGTGCCGGGATTCTGGCCCACGTGGCGGATGAAGAACTCCAGCGCAGCACTCTCCGGGGAGGAGACGCCCAGCTGGGGGATGGTCCAGCGCAGGGAGGTGGCATTGAGCATGGTGGCGCTGCCGGCAGAGGGCGTCAGGATGCTGGTGATGACGAAATCAGCGGTCACGGTCTCGTTGATGACGATGTTGGTGGCACCAGTCTTGGAGATATTGGCCGCCAGCTCCGCAAAGAGCTCCTCCAGTTCGGCGGCGTCGGGGGTGACCGCTACGTGGCTGGCGTCGGGGTCGGTGGCCCAGTCGTTGAGTGCGTTGACATCCACCCCGTCAGAGCCCAGCAGGCCGATGCAGTAGATGACGATGCCCTGGGCCCGGGCGGCGGCTGCGACGGGGGCCGGGGGCGCACCGGCGGTGGTCTTTCCGTCGGTGAACATGACGATGACCTTGTCATTGCTGGAGCTGGGGGCAAAGAGGGCGATGGCCTTGGAGGAGGCATCGGCATGGTTGGTGCTCCCGCCAGCGGAAAGGGAGTCTACAGCGGTCTTCAAGGTGGAGAACGAGGGGGGNAGGCCGATGCAGTAGATGACGATGCCCTGGGCCCGGGCGGCGGCTGCGACGGGGGCCGGGGGCGCACCGGCGGTGGTCTTTCCGTCGGTGAACATGACGATGACCTTGTCATTGCTGGAGCTGGGGTCAAAGAGGGCGATGGCCTTGGAGAAGGCATCGGCATGGTTGGTGCTCCCGCCAGCTGAAAGGGAGTCTACAGCGTTCTTCAAGGTGGATACCGAGGTGATCAGCTGGGTGTTCTGCTGAGCCGTATCGGCAAAGCTGACGATGCCGATGTGGCTGCCGGAGCCGATCTCACCGGAGGACTGGCCGCCGGTGGACTGGGAGATGATGTCGATGAAGGTCTTCGCGCCGGTCTTCATGTTGGTCAGCGGGGTCCCGGTCATACTGCCGGAGCGGTCCAGTACCAGCGCGATGTCAGTGGGATTGGAAATAATATCAGGAGCGGCAGTGAGGGCCAGCGTGACTTTCAGGGAGCCGTCACAGTCGATCCTATCTGTATTGATCACTTTATTAGAATTTGTAATACCCATTCGTATTACCTCCTTCGGGGCGAGGCCCCAAAACAATCTATGCGCCGCTGCCCCACGTTGACACCGCCGCCCATAGAAAAGGCGTCCCCCTCCGGACCGGCCGGAGAGGGACGCCTCTGTGTGGTGGGGCCAATGCCCCCATCTGGATGGGGGCGTGGGGCCTGCGGGGACCAGCCGGTCACAGCAGGTCCAGGAAGCGGCAGCGGTCAAAACAGGCGAAGATCTCCTGACGGCGGGGGCGGGCCAGGAAGGGGACGCCGGAGGGGGAGCCGCACAGGGCGGGCAGGCCCTGTTCTTCCATCAGCCGGTCCAGCTCGTCCACAATCTGGCGCAGGGTGCGCCTGCCGTCCATCAGGCGCCGCTGGGCGTAGACCATGCACCAGCCCAGGGCAGCAGACTGCTCGCCGTCAGCCAGCTGCTCCACATACCGCAGATCGATGGTCTCCCGATCGATGGATATGCCGTCCCGGCCCAGGGCTTTGAGCTTGATCCGGTCTCCCCGGAACTGGGGGGAGGGTCTGGGACAGCGGCAGAGACCGGGGGCGGGAGCAGGCTCCATGACGGCGCTCCCGGCGGGGAAGGCCCGGGCCTCCTCCTTGGCGGAGGCGGTGATGTCCCGGGGGACATACCGGTCCATCTGGATGATGCGGTCGGCGGCGTGGAAGAAGGCGCCGGAGCTGCCTGCCACGATGACAGTGGAGATGCCGTGGATACCATAGAGCTCCCGGATGCGGTCGAGGAAGGGGGTGATAGGCTCCATGTCCCGGTGGATGACCCGCTGCATCAGCTCATCCCGGATCATGAAGTTGGTGGCGCTGGTGTCCTCATCCATGAGGAGCAGGGAGGTCCCCGCCTCCATGGCCTCCACCACGCCGGCGGCCTGGGAGGTGCTGCCGCTGGCGTCCTCGGTGGTGAAATGGACAGTGTCCTTTCCGTTGGGCAGGTTGTTGATAAACATGGAGATGTCGGTGTTCCGGATGCTCCTCCCGTCCTCGGCACGGATCTTGACCGCTGTGCGGTCGGTGATGACATACTCCCGCCCATCCCCGGCGATGTGGTCGTACACCCCCAGCTCCAGGGCCTTGAGCAGGGTGGACTTCCCGTGGTAGCCGCCGCCCACGATCAGAGTGATCCCCTTGGGGATGCCCATGCCGGTGATGGTCCCCCGGTGGGGCAGCTCCAGGGTGACCGAGAGCTCTCTGGGGGAGCGGAAGGGGACGGCCTGCTTCATGGGCAGGGAGGAGACGCCGGAGGTCCGGGGCAGGATGCTGCCGTCGGCCACAAAGGCGCACAGGCCCAGGGCGGGCAGCTGCCGGCGGATATCCTGCTGGTCTTCCGCCAGGTCAGCCGCTTCCTGGAGGCGCTTTCCGTCCAGATTGCGGTAGAGCAGGGACTCCTCCACGCACCGGGGCAGCAGGTCGAAGAGGATCTTTTCCAGCTCCCGGGCATTGATGGTGCGGCCGTTGGCGGGGAAGCCCACCTCCAGCCGCAGCAGCAGATCACCGTGCTCCGGGTCCAGGGTGCAGGCGGTCCGCTCCAGCACCTCCTGGCCGCACCGGCTGATAGAGATGAGGCCGCTGTGTCCCGAGCCCTTAGCCTGAAAGGAGGCCTGGGCCGCCCGCCGGCCAAGCTGGCGGGTGAGCGCATCCTGAAGGGCGATGCGCCGGCAGGGGGTCTGATAGAGCTGCCTGGGGAATCCGGCCTGCTTTCCGTTCACATGGATGCTCAATTTGGAGGGAGCGGCAAAGGGGTCCCCCTGTACGTGGTCGATGGACAGCACGTAGGCGGGGAACTGATAGGCGCCCCGGGTGTCCTTATAGGCCGGATAGCCCTTCCGGTCGATGCGGGCCAATAGGTTTCTCAGATCTGTTGAAGTCTGCATAGCGATACTCCTGTCAATTTGCTTTTGTGCCCCGGAGAGCGGCACAGGGCCTGAAGTACCTGTGGGAAAGGATGGAGGGAGCGCCTATCTCTCCTGCCGCTGGGCGAGGAAGTCGGAGATGGCCTCCACAGTCCGGGCCTGCTGTTCCTGAGGCGTGATCTCCGCCGGCGGGTCACCCCGCTGGAGGCCGTAGCTGCCGAACTGGGCATGGTTGCCGCCGTCGATCTCCACCACATGTTCCGTATAGTCGATCTTGTCCTCCACGCTCTGATTCAGGGAGCCGTAGACGGTGAGGGTGTCTGCGGACGGGTATTCGCCGTAGAGATAGGCCCCCAGCAGGATGAGGCCGTCCACCTGGTCCCGGTGCCCGGCGGCGAATTGGGAGGCCATGGCTCCGCCCATGGAGTGTCCGGCCAGATACCAGTGCCGGATCTCCGGAAATTGGACCATCACGTCTTCGGCGGCGTTGACATCAAAGATGGCCATGCGGAAGGGCATCTCCACCAGAATACAGGTGAGGCCGGTCCTCCGCAGCTGGTCCAGCAGAGGCAGGTAGGCAGCCCCCTCCACCTTGGCCCCGGGGTAAAAGATGATGGCAGTGTCCGTGGGATAGGACGGGGAGAGGATGGTCAGGCTGCCCCGGACCTCAATGTTCTCGCCGCTGGCCAATACATCCAGGGCCGCATCCTCTGCCCGGTAGTAGTCGGATACATACCAGAAAAATCCGGCCGCCAGAAGAAGCATCGCCAGCAGGACACCCGTGGCCAGTCGCAGCCCCTTCCGGTGAAAAACAGCTGTGATCTGCATAAGAGAGCCACTTCCCATCTGTTATGATCGGATCAGTTCCCTTGCTGGCGGGGGCTCGTGCGAAGTATCTCCGCACACCCGACCTGCGGGAGGCCTTTACTGGGGCTCTCCCCGTTTTTTTCGGAAAAGCCGATCCTTCAGCCCGTGGTGGATGCCGCTGTAACTGACCGGCAGCTCCACGGACAGCAGGATCTTGGCAAACCAGAGGAAGGACAGCAGGACCAGGACCGGGATGGCGCAGCAGGTCACCAGCATCACGGCCAGCGCCTCCATAAAGCGGTTGACCATCTCGCCCACTTTGTCCGTGATCCCGGAGACCCCGTCTGTCACGGTGGAGATCAGCCCGGAAAAGAAGCCTTTTTCTCCCTCGCCCGCCGTCTCTGATTCGCTCTCCAGCTCCGCGGCGGCATCTCTGGCTGTTTCAATGGTGGCCTCGATGGATGCCTGGTAGGAGTCCTCGATCAGATCAGAGACATAGACGCTGGCTGGGATGACCAAAAAGATCAGCAGTCCAAACGCGGTCAGCCTTGCCGCCAGCAGACGAAGGCTTTTCCAGTCAAAGAGGACATACAGCACATACAGCAGGCAGGACACGGGGATCAGGAAGGAAAAGGTCACCGTTCCGGTGATGGTCAGCAGATATTTTTCCAGGAACACGGCACACAGCACCAGCAGAAAATGGGAGCTCAGATCGGCCAGCTTGTCGGCAATCGGGGTGGCGACGTCACCGGGGATCAGCGTGATCGCCGCAGAAGCGGCGGCGGAGGCGGCGGACAATTCCAGCACGGTGGTCTGCTTCTCCTCCAAGGCTGCCAGAGTAGAGCCGTGAAGATCCGGGGACGAGGCGGGACCGGAAAGGACGAACACGGACAGCAGTGCGATGAGCAGCGGAATGACGACAAACAGCGTCTTTTTTTGCAGAACTTCCTTCATAGCTTTTCTCTCTTTCCATTTCTTTTTTGCATGAAAAAATGGCGGGCAGTGCAAGGCGGCGCGCTCAACAGTTACCTCTGTGGCCTGCGGCCTTTACAACAGCCTTTGCAGAGCTCGCGAAGCAGAGGAGAAAACTAGGGGGGATGCCCTGCGTCCCGCTCATAACAGCGATGCGGATATCCGCTCCAGCCCTGTCCCCAGTCCCTCAAAGCCTGCGCACCGGCTGGAGCAGGTGTTGACGGCGCGGTCCAGCAGGGGCTGGGCCTGGCGTTCCGTGTCCAGGCACAGGTCCAGCGCCAGCACGTCCTCCCACGCCCGGTTGAGGAAGGCCACCTCCCGGCGGCCATGAGTGCGGGTGAGGCAGGCGGGCCCGGCCTTTTCCAGATAGCCCTCCACCCGGGACGGGGAGAGGCCGGCGGCGGTGAGGCTGTCGGCCAGGCCTGCGCGGAAGAGGCCGGGGATGTCCTCCCGCTGGAGAGGGGGCACATCCCAGCGGACAAAGGCGTAGCGGCTGTGGCAGTGGACGGCCAGTAGGCACCCGCGGCCCCGCAGGCGGATGACATGCAGGTCCCAGCAGAAGCGCCGGTCCGGCTCTGTGCCCCAGGCCGGCGTTTTTATCCCCAGGAACCGCTGGAGGGGAAAGGTCAGTCCCAGTTCCATCACGCCGCCTCCTCTCTCACAGGCGGGTCAGGATGTCCCGGAAAAAGCCGCGGGCGCGGTCCAGGTCCCCCTCATCCGGCCGGCCCTTGGCCAGGCCGCCCACCAGCTTGAAGGGGCCGAAGGTGTCGTAGCCCTTGCAGCCGAAGGTCCCCAGCACGGCGCAGCCCCGCTCCCCGGCCAGCTCCTTCAGCTCCCGGGTGCTCTGTCCCATGCCGCCCCCGTAGGTGCAGACGAAGAACACAGGCTTGCCATGGGGCAGATACTGCCGGGCGGCGTGTAAGACGCTGGTGTGGAACTTCCCAAAGTAGACGCCGGAGGCGAAGCCGACGCAGTCGTAGTCCTCCAGCCGGACGGTCTGGCGGACGGTGGCGTCGATCAGGTCGATCTCCCCCTCCCGGGCCATGGCCTCCAGCACCTTCCGGGTGTTGCCGTGGTGGCGGGAATAGTAACAGACGGCGGTTCTCATGACATGACGCTCCTTTTAAATGAGGATGCCCTCGCAGTGGTCCAGCTCGTGCTGGATGATCTGGGCGGTCCAGCCGGTGAAGGTCTTACACCGCTCCTGGAAACGCTCGTTCTGCCAGCGGACCTTGATGGACCGCCACCGCCGGGCCCTCCGGGTGCCGGAGAGGGACAGGCAGCCCTCCTCCGCCTCATAGGGGCCGGACCTTTTGACGATCTCCGGGTTGAGCATGACCAGATAGCTGCCCTCGTTGTCAAAGGCGATGATGCGCTTGTTCACGCCGATCATATTGGCCGCCATGCCCACGCAGCCCGCGCTGTGGTGGGTCAGCGTCTCCAGCAGGTCCGCTGCCGCGGGCAGGTCCTCCGGCGTAGCCGGCTCGGCCTTCTGGGCCAGAAAGGTCTCGTCTTTGCAGATGTCACGGATCATAATTTCGATCTCTCCTTTTGCGGCAGGCTCACCCCGGCACAGCGCGCAGCGCCTGTCTGGAGGTCGGTGACTGTCCCCTCAAAGTCCGTTTCCCCTCTCCGGGCCGGACCCGGCTGGGCGCTTGAGCTCGAAGGAGTGCTGATCCTCCCCGGAGAAGCCGGCGGCCTCGTTTTGGAAGAGGGGCAGAGATCTGATCTCGTCGGGCCATGGGTCCAGCTCCAGCCAGCTGAGAACGCGGCGGTGGCCATCCTCCAGTCCCCGCGTGATCCTCTCGCCGTTCTCAATGGCTGTGATACGCGCCTCCTCTTTCAGGCTGTCACAGGCATTATAGCACAGAAATGAGAAAAATGCCACGATGGAGAGCCTGTTTCGGGAGAAGACCGCGGGAACAAAGGAGCCTTTCTCCGCATCCATGCGGAGAAAGGCTCCCTAAAAACGAGTGAGACAGGCCGGATCAGGCCACGCCGATGGTGATCAGCAGGTTGGAAAAGATACGCTGTTCCCCGGTGGAGATGGCCAGCCGGACGCCGGGCTGACAGCAGGCGTCATAGAACTCATAGCGTCCCAGCTTGTTCAGCTCCATGCCGTCCAGCATGGTCTGGAACTCCCCGAAGATCTCCGGAGTGGTGCCGTCGGCGGGGTCCATGACCTCCGCCTTCTCGATATTCACCGTGCTCTGGATGGCGGCCAGAACGTCGGTAACAGTGGGCAGGCCGGGGGTCAGCCCCAGGTACACGGTCTCTGCCTGGCCGGTCTTGGAGTCCAGGGGGTAGTTGCCGTCTGCGATGAGGACCTTGTCCCCGTGGCCGCACAGGGCCAGGGCGGCCATGATGTCGGGGTGGATGAGCTTTCCTTTCAGCATTTGAATGACCTCACTTTTTCTCCGGAGGGGACGGGGCCCGCCCCGGAATGTTTACTTTTCGTTCTCCCGCAGCTCGCCCAGCTTTCCGCCGGGGTGGCAGCGGACGTATTTGACGGGGTCCCAGTCCTTCTCCACCTGGAGCGCCACAGAGAGGGCCTGAAGGGTGAGCAGCTCCGCCAGCACGGAGTTGCGGGGGGCCCGGTTCAGGGGGCCGCCCTCCGCCTTGACGCCGGCGAAGAGGAAGGCGTCGGTGTGCTTGGCAAGCCAGCTGTTCGGGTTGCCGGAGACGCCGATGACCTTGCAGCCGTTGTTCTGGACAGCCAGCACGGTGGCCTTCAGCTCGGCGGTCTCACCGGAATTGGAGATGGCGATGACCACGTCCCCGGCCGCCAGCTGCCCGCAGGAGCCGTGGACGGCCTCGGTGCCGTGGAGGTAGTAGGCGGGGTTGCCGGTGGAGGAGAACAGGGAGGCGGCGTAGGTGGACACATGGCTGCACTTGCCGATGCCGGTGACGTGGAGACGGCCGCCCTTGGCCTGGGAATCCAGGATCAGCTGGGCGGCGGCCTCGTACTCCTCGGGACTGCGTGCCTTCAAAAAGGCATTGAATTCGGTCTCTGCGGCGGCAAAGAAATTGGATACCGCCTGTTTGCTCTCAGGTTTCAGCATAACGACTCTCCTTATGGATAGGATTTGACTGCCCCCGCGGGGACGGGGACAGTCAAGGACAGATCACTGCTTCAAAGCGTCCAGCTCCGCCGGGTCAAAGCCCTGGTAGTCCCGCTCCACAAGGAGCTGCTGGACCTCCTCCACCGTGGGCAGGCTGGGCATGGCGCCCATACGGGACACAGTGATGGCGGCGGTGTGGCTGGCAAAAGCCAGGGCCTCGCCCTGGGGCAGACCGGCGGTGAGGCCGGTGCAGAAGGCGGCCACAAAGGAGTCGCCGGCGGCCGTGGGGTCGGCCACATGCTCCATCTTCACGCAGTGGGTGTGATGGATGCCGTTTTTCCCCGCCGCGATGGAGCCGTTTTCCCCCATGGTGATGATGAGGTTCTCCACCCCCCGGGCCTGGAAGGCCTGGGAGACCACGGCCACGTCCTCCATGTTGATGCCGTTGGAGACGTCGATGGAGTGGCCGGCCAGGATGGCGGCCTCGTGCTCGTTGGGGGAGAGGTAGGTGGCGCAGGCGAGCAGCCGGTCGGACATGGGGGCGGCTGGGGCGGGGTTGATCATCACGGGGACCCCGGCGTCGTGGGCCCACTGGGCCACCGCCTCGATGACCTCCATAGGCAGCTCGAACTGCATCATCACCAGGTCAAAGCGGCCGATCTCCTCCCGGAGCCAGGCCACGTCGTCCACCGTGATGGTGAAGTTGGCGCCGGGACAGACAGTGATGCGGTTCTGGGCGCCGTGTTCCGTCACCTCCAGGGTGATGTGGCCTACGCCGGAGGACTCCTGGGGGTCCACTGACACATGGGACACGTCCACACCGGCAGCGGCAGCGGTATCCGTCATGATCTTACCGAACGCATCGTCCCCCACCTGGCCCACCATGGTCACGTGGGCGCCCAGGCGGGCACACTGGACCGCCTGATTGGCGCCCTTCCCCCCCGGCGCGGTCTGGAACTTCAGGCCGATGACGGTCTCGCCGGAATTGGGGGCGCGCTTGGTGGAGGCGATCAGATCCATCATAAAGCTGCCCACCACCAGAATGTTTGGCTTTTTCAGCATGTCAGAGCTCCTTCTTGGACACTTTTTTTGTACAGTTCCACTCTTTTATTCTAATCATTTTTGCAGAGAAATCAAGAGCGGATACACATTTTTACAGGATGCCCAGCTGCTTTCGGACGTAATTCTCCATGGCGATGAGGCTCTCCACCTCGCCTCGGGCATTCTTGTCCAGTTTGGCTGCGTCGGCGCTGCGGGTCACCAGCGACATGGGGACGTCCACCAGGTTTTGATGGTATTTGGCGGAAACAGGGTAGGCCCGCATCTCGATCATGGCGGCGGTGGTCAGGAAGTGGGCTACCAGCTGGGCTTTCTCAGGATCAGAGTCCTTGTGGTCATAGGCCCACTTATAGAGATCCGGGTGGAAGTTGGCCATAACGCCGTTGTAGCCGGCGGAGCCATGGCAGTAGCTATCATACCAGGACTGGGCGTTGGCATTGAAGATCTTCAGGGGAGTGCCCTCCACGGCCTTCAGCCGCTCCCGGATCAACTCATAATCACAGCAGGTGTCCTTCAGAAATACCATGCGGCCCTCCGGGGCCACTTTACGGAGAAAGTCTAGAGAGACCAGGCGCTTCCAGGGCATGGGGCACTCGTAGATACCGAAGTCTACCTCTGGGAACCGGTCAAAGATCTCCTGAGCGTTCTGGAAGAAGACCTCCTCGCCCTCGTTGTTCTGATCCAAGCGGTTGGAGACCAGCACATAGGCGCCGATGCCGGGGATCTTCATCATGTCCTCGATCTGCTTATACTGGTCCGATTTGGAGTCAGCGGTATGTCCGGAGGCCACCACCTGGATGCGGCCGTCCACCGCGTCCACCACCGCCTTGGCGATATCCAGCTTCTCCTGCTCGGTGAGGAAGGCCATCTCGCTGGACTGGCAGACCGCAAAAATGCCGGTGCAGCCCTTCTTAATGTACCAGTTGCACAGGCCCTCGATGGCCTTGAAGTCCGGTTTGTTGTCCTCGGTAAAAGGGGTGATCATGACCGGCCATACGCCGGGCTGAATGGAAAATGCCATAATACAACGACCTTTCTTTTCCAAATGTTGTTCAGGGGGGCGGAGATCACTTGGCCGCTTTGCTCTTCTTGCGGAGCTGGCCGATGGCGGGCAGCACCAGGGAGAGAACGGTCAGGATCAGCAGGACCACCGTGATGGGGCGGGTCAGGAATATGCTGTAATCACCCAGAGACATGGACAGGGCGCGGCGGAAGTTGCTCTCGCACAGGTTGCCCAGCAGCAGGGCCAGCACGAAGGGACCCAGCGGCACCTCACAGCGCTTGCACAGGAAGCCCACAAAGCCGGCTGCGAACATGACATACACGTCGAACATGGAGTTGTTCACCGCGTAAGAGCCCAGGATGCAGAAGCCCACGACGATGACCCAGATGACCTCCTGGGGGACTTTCAGGATCAGGGAGGCGAACTTGGTGGACAGAAGGCCCAGGATCAGGATCATGATGTAGCCCACCACCATCAGGCCCATCACGTTGTAAACAAATTCAGGTTTCTCCACGAACATCATGGGGCCTGGCTGCATTCCATACATCATCAGGGAGCCGATGAGCACAGCGGTGACGCCATCGCCGGGGATGCCCAAGGTCATCATAGTGGTCATGGCTCCGCCGATGACGGCGTTGTTGGCGCAGGAGGTGACGGCCAAGCCGTTGACTGCACCCTTGCCGAACTCCTCCGGATGCTTGGAGAAGTTCTTGGTCTGCTGCCAGCAGATGATGGCGGCGATATCACCGCCAGTGCCGGGCACCGCACCGATGACGGCGGAGATGGCACCGCATACCAGAGTGGGGATCACGCTGGCCTTGGTCTCCTTGGCAGTGGGGAAGGCCTCTGCGGTGTTGCTCACGATCTGGGCGTTCTTCCGGGCCTCCTTGTCGGCGGGGGAGCTCTTACTGATCTGGTAGAGCACCTCGCCCACGCCGAACATGCCCACCATGACTACGACGAACTCAATGCCGCTGAGCATGTTGATGTTGCCAAAGGTGAAGCGCAGGGCACCGGTCATGGGGTCCATGCCAATGGTGGAGACCAACAGGCCCAGAGCGCCGGCCAGCAGGCCCTTGAACACACTGCCGCCGGAGACACCGATCATCATGGACAGTCCGAACAGAGCCATGGCGAACATCTCGGGGGGGCCGAACTTCAGGGCAAACTCCGCCACGGGGAAGGAAAAGACGATCAGGACCACAGTGCCGATCAGGCCGCCGATGACCGAGTAAATGGTGTTCATATTCAGGGCTTTCTTCACCTTGCCCTGAGTGACCATGTAGTAGCCGTCGAAGGTCTGAGCGATGGAGGCGGGGGTGCCGGGCGTGTTGATAAGGATGGCGGAGATGCCGCCGGCCCAAATGGCGGAGTTATAGATGCCCAGCAGTACAGCCATGCCCTGCGCGGGTTCCAGCCAGAAGGTGAGGGGAGTCAGAATGGCAATGCCCATGGTGGCGGACAGGCCGGGCAGAGTACCGATGACCATACCGGCCACTACGCCCAGGATGCAATAGAAAAAGACATCCGTGGTAAAGATGGTGATAAAAGTATTGCTGATCAGTGAAAAATCCATATTGTTTCCTCCTCCCGTCTCAGAAATCCAGCATGACGTTGAGGACCTTGCTGAATACCAGATAGGTGGACACAGAATATGCCACCGCCAGGATCACAGCGGGGACCGGCTTCATCTTATACAGCAGCCCCAGGCCAAGAGAGAGGATCAGGCTGGCCGCAATGTAGTGGAAGAGGTTCCATACCACCAGGAAGGCCACGAACAAGACCAGAGAGATCAGAATAGCGATACCGTTCTCCTTGGTGATGGATTTGAGATCAAAATATGTGATTTTGTTTTTTGCGCCGATGGCGATGATGATCACGGAGACTGCCATGACCAGGACAGAGATCCCAACGGGGAAAGCTGAGGGACCGGGCGTCCCGTCCACCGCTGTAGAGCTGGGCAGCTGCATGGCCATGACCAGCCACCACAGGCCGATCAGGAACCCTATCAGGCCCAGGACCGTGTCGGAGTTGAAAATAGAATTTACTTTTTTCGGCTCCACGTTTGTTTTCACCCTTTCCTTTGAATCAAAAAGCGATCGGGCCGGCCGCAGCAGGCCGGCCCGATGCCCCTATCACAAGATTCGTGCGACTGAGATTGGAGCAGCGTTTACTGCGCAGTGTCGGTGAAGTACTCGGTGTAGAACTCGTACTGGGACTGCGCAAACTCAGCGAACTCTTCATGGTCCATGATCAGGGGGGAGTACTGCCCCTGAGAGGCCAGCTCCTTGAACTCCTCGGAGTTGACGGCCTTCTCGAAGGCGGCATACAGGACTTCCTTCACATCGTCGGGAGTGCCCTTGGCTACGCCAAAGCCGCCCCAGGCGGTGACATCCACATCATACCCCAGCTCCTGGAGAGTGGGGACGTCGGGGTTGAACTCGCTGCGGTCGCTGGAACAGACAGCCAGGATCTTCAGCTTGCCGGAGGCGACACCGGAGGCCACCTCGGACTCAGAGACGGGAACCATCTGCACATGGCCGCCCATCAGGTTGGTGACGGCGGTAGCGGCGCCGTCAAAGGGCACCAGGTTGATCTCGATGCCGGCGGCCTTGGCGAAGGCATCAGCAGCGATATGCCACACAGAACCGGTGCCGGAGGTGCCGACCTGGAGCTCGCCGGGGTGCTCTTTGCACCAGGCGACCAGGTCCTCGATGCTGTCCCACTCGGAGTCGGCGCTGACAGTGATGGCAGCGGGCTGAATGTTGCAGGCATAGATCATGTCGAAAGCGGAGGGCTCGATGATCTCGGTCAGACCCTGAGCCTTGACCATGGCCAACTCACAGGGCAGGTAGCCCACGGTGTAGCCGTCGGGGGTGGATTCCTTTACGTAGGTCATGGCCACCACACCGGAGCCGCCGGTCATGTTGGTGGCGGGGAAGGGAACGCCCAGCTCATCAGACACCATCTGAGCGATAAAGCGGGCGTTGGTGTCAGACAGACCTCCAGGAGAGGCGTGGATGATCATGCTCAGGCTTTTGCCGTCAGGGAAGTTGGTGGTGGTAGTGCTGCTGGCGTCAGAACCGCTGCCGGAAGCGGCGGCGCCGCTGCTGGCAGCCGGGCTGGAAGTGTTGCCTCCGCCGCAGGAGGCCAGAGTCCCCAGGATGAGGGCGGTGCTCAAGCCAGTTGCAAGAAGTTTTTTCCAATTTTTCATTGTGGAATCCTCCTTATTTTATTTGTCGCGTTTGGTTTCCTTTTTATTTCTATATGTGCCGGCATCCTCCGGCGAAGAGGGGAGGCACACATAAAAAACAGAACGATGGGGAGGGCTCAGCGGTAGATGCGCTCCCGCATGCGCAGGGCCGCATTTTGCAGGATGCCGGCGCACTCCATCAGCTTCTCGTCCGTCATGGTAATGGCCGGGCCGGAGGTGCTCACCCCGGCCACCAGCTTGCCGGCAGAGTTGTACACAGGAACACCCACACACCGCACGTTGGGGTCCCGCTCGCTGTTGTCGATGGCGTAGCCCCTCCGGCGGGTGCGGCGGAGCTCCTCCACGATGGCGTCCAGGTCGGTGATGGTGTTGGGCTGAAAGCGGGTGCGCTCCGCGGGGATATGGGCGAGCCACTCCTCCTCGGGCATGTGGGCCAGAATGGCTTTGCCAATCCCAGTGCAGTAGAAGGGGGAGGTCTCCCCCAGGATGTCCCGGTAGGGGAGGACGCCCATCCGGTTGGCCGGGTGGGCCACATAGAGGTAGAGGACGTTGGTCCCGTAAGGCAGGCCGAAGTAGACGATCTCATTGGTCTTGCCGGCCGTGTCCACCAGGATATCATACACCGCGTTGGGGTAGCCCAGGTTCTGGTTGATGATGAAGGCGTACTCCAGGATCTTCAGACCCAGGGTGTAGCGCCCGTCGGGCAGCCGGTCCAGATACCCCATGGAGGTGAAGGTGGACAGAATGTTGTGGATGTTGGACTTGGTCACCCCGATCCGCTCCGCCAGCTCCGTTACCCCCAGGACCGGCTCCTGGATGGTGAAGCAGGAGAGGATCTTCAGGGACTTTGCCAGCGACTTCACTTTTGGTTCTGAACATTCATCCATGACGCCCACCTCCGTTCTCTAATAGAGAACACACTTCCTTATTGCAATACTATTATATAAATCTGCTCAAAAAAAGGCAAGAGGGCAATTTTTTTTCGGCGGAACGCCAGCGAAAAAGGGGGAAAAAGGAGGGTTTTGCGACTGGCGTTTTCTGATCGAGAACCACCTGGAAGTTTTTTTGACAGGGAAGATTTTTTGCCGCTTGCGGAGGGGGAGGGAGGGAGATTATAATAAGGGTACAAAGTCCTCTGAGGGCCCGCTGGGCTGGGACCACAACGAAAGGAGAAGACAAGTTATGATCTACGACAGTTTGAAGCATATGGAGGCGTATCAGGGTGTCCATCCCGGTATCTATAAGGGACTGGAGCTCCTAAGGGATACCGATTTCTCCAAGCTGGAGGACGCCCGGGTGGAGGTGGACGGAGAAGATCTGTTCTATTTGTTGCAGAGCTACGAGTCCAAGCCGGCCAACGACACTCCCGAGGCCCACAAGAAGTATGTGGACATCCAGTTTCTGATCTCCGGGCGGGAGAAGATGGGGGTCGGTGCCCTGGAGGACATGAAGGAAGAGGTGGAGGCCCACCCGGAGCGGGATATCTGGTTCTACCACGGCCCGCTGGACGAGATCACCCTGGGCGGGGACAAGTTTGTGGTCCTCTTCCCGGGGGATGCCCATGCCCCCAACATCGCGGTGGACGGACCTGAGCCTGTACGCAAGTGCGTGGTGAAGGTCAAGCTGTGACAACAGACAGACTGGCAGTGACAGCCTCTGCCGGAGGGAGAGAACGGCCGCCCGGTCCTGAGAGGACCGGGCGGCCGTTCTGCGTATTGGGATAAAGAATGCGGCGCAGGTGTTAAGAAAATGACAAGATATCTTGAGAAAAACTAATGAAAATAACAAAAAATAAAACAGTCAAAAAGGGATAAAAATTCGGGGAAAATCAATAAAAGTTAGGTGAAATCAAAGAAAATGTTTTATAATTTGGAAAAGTGAAGCGGAGGGACACAAAAAAATATATAAATGTCCGTAAAAAAGGGTTGCTTTTTTTATAAAAATCTGCTATGATTCTTATCAAGAAACCGTTAAGAAATAAAAATGGCCGACAAAAAAGTGTTAAGAATCTTTACAGGGGAGGAGGATGACCAATGGGACCTGAAAAGATTTTCCTGATCGTAGTGATCGGGCTGTGCGTCGTGGGCGCTATCCTGAGCAGCGTTACGAACAAAAAGAATAAGGACAACAATAAGTGATTGTACAAACGCGCAAAATTGAAAAGTGAGATAAGGGGAGGATGTGAACACGCTCACATCCTCCCCTTATTATATATAATGAAAGAAAAGCACCGGCTGAGCTGGTGCTTTTGATGGAGCTCTGGGGAGGAGCTATCTGCGGGCAGGATGCTCATTCCCCTCCGTTTGCCTGACCGGCCGGACAAAGGCGCGCCTAACAATACAAAAAGCGCAGGGACATCCAATGTCCCTGCGCCTGAGTATGGATGGAGGCCGGGCGGTGCCCTCTGTTTTCTACCTCGCGCCACATGTGATCGGCCTGTT
This sequence comes from Clostridium phoceensis, assembly GCF_001244495.1. NCBI lineage: Bacteria > Bacillati > Bacillota > Clostridia > Eubacteriales > Clostridiaceae > Clostridium > Clostridium phoceensis. The sequence goes on from NZ_LN866274.1 coordinate 2,394,542, forward strand.
CCAGATGCCGGGGGTCATGTCCTGGAGCGGAAGGCGAAAAAGCGCTGTCCGAAGTAGTTGAGCAGGACGAACAGCCCGGAGCCCGCCAGCATGGTCAGGTTGCCCTGAAGCTGGGGGCTGAGGGCAGTGCCGCTCAGCAGGGCTCCCATGGCGGGCTTGGCCAGGCCGTAGGCCAGCAGCCAGCATACTGTGATATTGGCCGCGAAGCGGAGCACCACGCCGGGGCCCTTCTCCCGGCTGCGGAAGGTGAAGTGCTTGTTGAGAAAGAAGCTGACCACGCTGCCCACCAGATAGTTGGCGGCGGAGGAGATCCAGTAGCCCGGGTCTCCCCAGAGGTGGAGGCCGGCCAGGTTGTAAAGGCCGAACATGACACCATATCCCACCAGGGTGTTCACCACCCCGACCAGGAGGAAGCGGAAAAGGGTGGGATCAAAGATCTTTTTCAGCATGGCGCGCCTCCCCGCAGGTGTCGGACAGGATATACCGGGGCCTGTCTTTCACCTCCTCATAGATCTTGGCGATATAGTAGCCGATGATGCCCAGACAGATCATGAGGATGCTGCCGATGAACAGGATCAGGATGATGACGGTGGTGAAGCCCTCCAGGGCCTGCCCGGTGAACTTCTGCCACAGGGAGTGGACGCTGAGCACCACCGAGGCGATCAGCACCAGCACCCCCAGAAAGGTGACCAGCTGGAGGGGGGCGGTGGAGAAGGCGGCCAGATTGGTGAGGGCATACCGGAACAGGCTGCGCAGGGACCACTTGGAGCGGCCCGCCTCCCGCTCCCGCACCTGGAACTCCACCTGAGCGGTGGAAAAGCCGATCCAGGAGGACAGGGCCCGGAAGAAGGCGTTTTTCTCCCGCATGGCCAGCAGCACATCCACCGCCCGCCGGTCCAGCAGCTTGAAGTCGGAGGCCCGGGACATGTCCAGCCCGGTGCTCCCGCTCATGGCCCGGTAGAAACACCGGACCGCCAGGGTGTGCAGGGGGCTCTCCTTTCCACGGCTCACCTTGACGCCTTCCACGACCTGGTAGCCCTGCTGCCACAGGCGGTACATGTCCACGATCTTTTCCGGCGGGTGCTGGAGGTCGCAGTCCAGCACCACACAGCAAGCCCCACGGGCCTGGGCCAGGCCGGCAAAAATGGCAGCCTCCTTGCCGAAGTTGCGGGAGAAGCGCACCCCCCGGACCTGGGGCAGGGCGCGGCTCTTCTCCTGGATGCGCACCCAGGTCCTGTCCCGGGAGCCGTCGTCTACAAAGATCAGCTCATGGGGGATCTGGGCCTGCTCCAGCAGGGCGGAGATGACATCAGCTGCCCGGGGAGCCATCTCCTCCTCGTTGAAGGCGGGGAGGACCACGGAGAGCAGTCCGGAGTCAGTGGGAGCAGAATTGGGCATGGGACAGTTCATCTCCTGTTCTCATAGGCGATCTCAAAGTCGGATTTTGGGGTGTATTCCTCCTGCACCTTCACGACCAGGCAGCCGTCGATGATCTGGACGCTGCCGTCGTCGGGGTAGCGGGGCATGGCGGCGAATTCCGGCCGCTCCGCCATGGCCATAAGGTCGGCCTCGGCGGGCTCCTCGATGGGGAGGTTCAGCCAGTCCCGGAGGTAGTAGTAGATGTGCTTGTTCAGGGGAGCCACGGGGTCCAGGGGGACGCTGTAATGGTCCACCTGGGCAAAGCCCTCCACGCTGTTGTGGACCCGGTCGGTGGGGAAAGAGCCGATGAGATAGACCGGCATCCCGTGGGTGTAGCCGGGGCAGCTCTCGATGCGGGAGGCCAGCCGGGTGGCGTAGCTGAGGGTGGCGCGGTGGGCTTGGGCGGAGGCGGTGTAGAGCCGGTTGTTGGTGTTCAGGGAGAACAGCAGCAGCAGGACCAGCCACAGGGCGGCGCAGGGGGCCGCACGGCGGCGGAGCACGGAGGCGCCGGCACCGGCGGCGGGGAGGGCCCGGTCAGCCAGCAGCACCACCGCCAGATAGACCAGCACAAAGGCGTATTTCATCAGGGGGGTGGGGGCGGACCAGGGGCTGAGGATCTGGCCGAAGTTGATGCCCAGAGGGAGCAGAGCCAGCATGGCCAGCCCGCCCAGGGGGCGCCAGCGCGCCCGCCAGAGCCCCTCCTGCCCCATGCACAGCAGGAAGCAGCCCCCGCCCAGCGCCAGCGCGGCCAGATCCAGCACGGCCATCCAGCCGGAGGTGAAGGTGTTGGCGGAACCGGGCAGGAAGAAGAAAGCCGCCACCTGCTTGTAGGTGTCCAGCAGCAGCCCGGGGAGGCGGGAGAAGGGATAGCCGGAGCTGGCGGCATCCATCCCCAGATAGGACAGCAGTTCCAGGTCCTTCACCTGAAGAAAGACCAGCAGGATGCCGTAGTAGAGGACGGCCCCCGCAGCCAGGAACAGCATCAGCCGCACCCCCAGGCGCAGGGTGGCGGAGAAGGAGGCGGACGGGTCCAGGATCTCCCGGAAAATGACCAGCAGGGACAGGCCGATGGCCACCGTCACATAGGCCTGATAGGTGCCCATGGAGCAGGCCAGGAGCAGACAGCCTGCCAGCCAGTGCCACCGGCCCCTTCTGGCCAGGGAGACGGAGAGGACCGCCAAAAAAATGGCGAAGCAGTAGGCGGAGGCGGTGAACAGATAGAGAAAGGTGTAGCCCACGGCGGGAAAGGCGGCCATCAGCGCCCCGGACAGGGCGGAGAGGGCACGGCTGCGGATGCCCAGCAGAGAGACGGCCAGGGCGGCGGCCAGGGCGAGGAAGAGCACGGAGAAGAGGCCGATGACCGCCGGCATCTGGGTGAAGCCGTTGAAATAGGAGGCGAAGTGGAGAAACCACCGGCCGGAGACGGTCATCTGCTGGGGGTCGAAGATGCGGCTGAGACCGTCGGAGTTGGGGATGATGTTGGTAAAGACGTAGAGGTGGACCAGATAGCCCGACAGAAAACAGCCGAAAAAGGCCGCCTTCTGCGGGGGGGAGATCCGGGCCCACAGGGCTTTGAGCTTGTCGTCCAGCATGTCGCAGGTGCCTCCAGGGCGGCCGGAGCCGCGGATTTGAGAAAGAAAAGGGAAAATCATAGAACATCATATCATAATTTTCACATCCTGTAAACTCCGGGGCGGAAAGGGTGCTTTTCCCCGGAGGCCGGGGAGAGGGCGTTCTGCCGGAGCGGCGGAACTAAGGGCGGGGGAGAGGCATCCTTTTTGTGCCCCGGATACCCGGCGAGAGAGCAGAATAGAGTGGAAACGTGTTGCCCGGCGGGGACGGGTATGGTACAATCAAGAAAAAGATAAGGTGTCCGGTGGCTGATGGCGCCGGATACCCGGCGGCGCCCTCAAAAAATGTCCGGCGAGATCCGAGAAAAAACGGATTTTTCCTTGAAAAGAGGGGCAGGGATACGATATAATATAAAGAACGCCTTTTTGAGAGGAGGAGGGAGCGCTGTGAGCAAGACCATGATCCGGCGGGTGGAGCCCCGGAGCCCGGCGGCCAAAGCCGGCGTCCAGGCGGGAGAGACCCTGGCGGAGATCAACGGGAAGCAGATCCTGGATGTGCTGGACTACAAGTTCTATTCCTATGACGCCCGTCTGACGCTTACCCTCCAGGCCCCGGATGGAGCCAGCCGCACCCTGCGGGTCCGCAAGGAGGAGGGGGAGGACCTGGGACTGGAGTTCGAGACCTATCTCATGGACCGGGCCCGCTCCTGTGCCAACAACTGCATCTTCTGCTTTGTGGACCAGATGCCGCCGGGGATGCGGGAGAGCCTCTATTTCAAGGATGACGACGCCCGGCTGTCCTTTCTGATGGGCAACTACCTGACCCTGACCAACCTCTCCCAGCGGGAGGTGCAGCGCATCATCGACCTGCGCATCTCCCCCATCAACGTGTCCGTCCACACCACCGACCGGTCGCTGCGGGTGGAGATGCTGAAAAACCGCCGGGCCGGGGAGAGCATCGAGATCATGCGCCGCTTCGCCCGGCACCAGATCACCATGAACTGTCAGATCGTCTCCTGCCCCGGGATCAATGACGGACCCGCCCTGGACCGGACCCTGAGGGACCTGGCGGAGATGTTCCCTGCCGTCCACAGCGTGTCGGTGGTGCCGGTGGGGGTGACCAAGTACCGGGAGGGCCTCTATCCCCTGCGGCCCTATACCCGGGAGGAAGCGGGGGCGGTGGTGGACCAGGTGGAGGCCTTTGCGGCAGCCCACCGCGACGCCCACGGCACAGCCCTGGTCTGGTGCTCTGACGAGTTCTACCTGCTGGCCGGGCGGCCCCTGCCGGAGGAGGACTACTACGAGGAGTTCACCCAGCTGGACAACGGGGTGGGGATGCTCCGCCTGCTGCGCCAGGAATTCCGCCGGGGCCTGGACCTGATGGAGGCGGAGGAGATGGAGAGGACCGTCCCCTTCTCCATCGCCACAGGCGTGTCCGCCGCCCCGTTTTTAACGGAATTGGTAGAGCTGGCGCGGAAAAAATGTGGTAAAATAGAGGGGACGGTGTACCCCATCCGCAACGACTTCTTCGGGGAGACCATCGTGGTGGCCGGACTGGTCACGGGGGGCGACCTGATCGCCCAGCTGCGGGGGAAGAAGCTGGGGGAGCGTCTGCTCATCCCCGCCAATATGCTCCGCCACGGGGAGCGGGTCTTTTTGGATGACGTATCCCTGGACGATGTGGAGTGGGCACTGGGTGTCCCCGTGATCCCCGTGGAGCAGGACGGCTATGAGCTGCTGGACGCCATGTGCGGCATCTCGTCCGGCCTCCCCCGACAGGAGCTCCCCCGGGAGGAGACGGAATATTATCAATACAACCCCTGAGAGGGAATTAGGAATGAGGAATTAGGAGGTAGGAATTATGGCGCGCCTGGGGCGCGCGGACTCCCCGGCGCAGGCTGCCCCTATCTCCTATCCTCTAACTCCTAATTCCTCATTCCTAATTCCTAACTCATCAAGAGGTGATATGTATGAAGCCCTTAGTCGCCATCGTGGGGCGGCCCAATGTGGGCAAGTCCATGCTGTTCAATAAGCTGTGCGGCCAGCGCCTCTCCATCGTGGAGGACACCCCCGGCGTCACCCGGGACCGGCTGTACGCCCAGTGCGAGTGGAGGAACCGGGTGTTCGACATCGTGGACACCGGCGGGATCGAGCCGGGGACGGACGACCAGATCCTCTCCTTCATGCGGGAGCAGGCCGAGATCGCGATTCAGACCGCTACGGTGGTGGTCTTTGTCTGTGACGTCAAGACCGGCATGACCGCAGCCGACCAGGAGGTGGCCAACATGCTCCTCCGGGCCCGGAAGCCGGTGGTGCTGGCGGTGAACAAGGCGGACCAGGTGGGCCGGGAGAACCCGGACATCTACGAGTTCTATAACCTGGGCCTGGGTGACCCCATCGCCGTCTCCGCCGTCCACGGCCACGGCACCGGCGACCTGCTGGACGCCTGCTTCCAGTACTTCCCCCGCGAGGAGGAGGAGGACGAGGAGGACGATGTCATCAAGGTGGCCATCATCGGCAAGCCCAATGTGGGCAAGTCCTCCCTGGTCAACCGCATCCTGGGACAGGAGCGGGTCATCGTCAGCGATGTGGCGGGCACCACCCGGGACGCGGTGGACAGTCCCTTCGAGAACGGGCGGGGCAAATACCTGTTCATCGACACGGCAGGGATGCGGAAGAAGTCCAGGGTGGATGACCGCATCGAGAAGTTCTCCGTCCTGCGGGCCACCATGGCCATCGAGCGCAGCGACGTGTGCCTCATCATGATCGACGCCCGGGAGGGGGTCACCGAGCAGGACACCAAGGTGGCCGGTCTGGCCCACGAGGCGGGCAAGGCCTGCATCATCGTGGTCAACAAGTGGGATGCCATCGAGAAGGACGGCAAGACCATGGACAAGATGCGCCAGGACGTGATGCGGGACCTGAGCTATATGACCTACGCCCCCATCGTGTTCATCTCCGCTCTCACCGGCCAGCGAGTGGACCGGCTCTTCGAGCTGATCAACTATGTGAATGACCAGGCAGCCACCCGCATCTCCACCGGGATGCTCAACTCGGTGCTGGCCGATGCCACCGCCCGGGTGCAGCCCCCCACGGACAAGGGCCGCCGCCTGAAGATCTACTACATGACCCAGGTGGGCATCCGCCCCCCTCATTTTGTGTGCTTCTGCAACGATGCCCGGCTGTTCCACTTCTCCTATCAGCGGTATCTGGAGAACCAGATCCGAGCCACCTTCGGCCTGGAGGGCACGCCGGTGCGGCTGACCATCCGGCAGAAGGGCGAGAAGGAGGAGTGAGCAATGCTGGGCATGACTTGGGGGGACATCTCCCCCTGGATCTTTTATGACATGGGTCTGCCCTTGCTTCTGGTGGCGGCAGCGGCCTACCTGCTGGGCTGCTCCAACGGGGCGGTCATCGTCTCCAAGTACATCCTGCGGGACGATGTGCGCACCCACGGCAGTGGAAATGCGGGACTGACCAACTTCTACCGCACCTTCGGCGGGCCGCTGACCCTGGTGGTTATTTTGTGCGATGTCCTCAAGGCGGTGGCCGCAGTGTGGGCGGGCATCCTGATGGCCCGATATTGGGACGGCGGCTTCTGGAGCCAAGAGGCCATTGTTCTGGTCTTTGCCAAGTACTGGGCGGGCCTGTTCTGCCTGCTGGGCCACATGTTCCCCTGCATGTTCCACTTCAAGGGGGGCAAGGGCATCCTGTCCGGCGGCACCATCGCCATCATGATCGACTGGCGCATTGCCCTGGTGGTGTGGGGGGGATTCCTGATCCTTGCCATTCTCACCCGATACGTCTCCCTGGGATCGGTGTGGGCCGGAGCCAGCTTTCCGGTGGCCACCTGGTTCGTCTATCAGGACTGGATCATCACCCTGCTGGGCCTGCTCTTGGGCGGCCTGGTGGTCTACATGCACCGGGGCAACATCCACCGTCTGCTGACCGGGACAGAGAACAAGTTTTCTCTGCACAAGAAGCAATGACCCCGTAGGGGCGGCCTGCGGCCGCCCGAACAGCCAAGAAAATTGAACAACGGGCGGCCACAGGCCGCCCCTACAACATATCTTGGGAGGTATTACCATGAAAATCACAGTCCTTGGCAGCGGAGGCTGGGGGACGGCCCTGGCGCTGCTGCTGCTGGAAAACGGACATGAGGTGACCCTGTGGTCCTACACCGAGGAGGAGTCCCGGGTGCTGCGGGAGACCCGGGAGAACCCCATGCTGAAGGGGGTGCCGCTGCCCGAGACAATGGGCCTGACCACCGATATGGGGGCGGTGAAGGGCTGCGGCGCCGTGGTGATGGCCACCCCGTCCTTTGCGGTCCGCGCCACTGCCGCCAAGCTGAAGCAGCTGGCCGACCCGGGGACCATCGTGATCTCCGTGTCCAAGGGCATCGAGAAGGACACCTCCCTCCGCCTCAGCCAGGTCATTGAGGAGGAGCTCCAGGGCCACTGCCCCGTGGTGGTGCTCTCCGGCCCCTCCCACGCCGAGGAGGTGGGCCGCCATGTCCCAACCGGCGTGGTGGCGGCCAGCGAGGACCTGGAGCTGGCCCGGCAGGTGCAGGACCTGTTTATGAACCCCCGCTTCCGGGTCTACACCAGCACCGACAAGGTGGGCACCGAGCTGTGCGCCGCCCTGAAGAACATCATCGCCCTCTGCGCCGGCTGCTGCGACGGCATGGGCTGCGGGGACAACACCAAGGCACTGCTCATGACCCGGGGGCTGGCGGAGATGGCCCGGCTGGGGGTGGCCCTGGGGGGAAAACAGGAGACCTTTGCCGGGCTGGCCGGCGTGGGGGACCTGATCGTCACCTGCTGTTCCATGCACTCCCGGAACCGCCGGTGCGGCATCCTCATCGGCAAAGGGGTGGAGCCCAAAGAGGCGGTGAAGGAGATCGGCGCCGTGGTGGAGGGCTACTACGCCGCTGTCACCGCCCGCACCCTGGCCCAGAAGGCGGGCATCGAGATGCCCATCGCCCAGGCCGCCTACGAGGTGCTCTACGAGGGGCGGGATGTCCACGCCGTGGTCACAGACCTGATGTCCCGGGCCAAGCGGTCCGAGACCGAAGAGTCCTCCTGGACCTGAGAGAAGAAGGATAAGCGGGCCGGGCAGCCAACAAATGGCTGCCCGGCCCGCTATTTCTCCGGCCAATAGACTGATAACTGGTGCCGATCGCTGTTTGATGCTCTGTACACTGAGGGGATACGGCCCTGTATTATAACGCGGACGGCACAATAGGTTAAAAAGCATATACCATGACATGCTCCCCGTTGGTATCGTACTCTCCATTGAAGTGAAAACCGATCTGCTGATAGAGATGGATCGCGTGGGAGTTGGTCTCATACACACTGAGATATATGGTATCACAGGAATATTCTGTTCGGAGCCTGTCAAGCAGGGCAAGCACGACCCGCTTTCCGTACCCTTTGCCCTGATACTTTTTATCGATCAGCAGCCGGTCCAGCCACACCTGCCCCGGGGCAGGTTCCGGAAAATAACCGTACATGGCAAAACCGATCAGCATACCGCGGTCATAAATGCCGACGGGCCTCCACAACTCCAATTTGTCGGCCTCCTGAAGGCACTGTGTCACGCTTTCGATGAAGCCGGACTGTTCCGCAAAGACCTCCAGATGTTCGACCTCAGCTCGGTTCCTGCTGTTTACCGCTTCAAAATGCAATGTGTGATCGCTGTGGGAATTCATTTTGTTTTCTCCTGCTTTCTCAGAAAGGGGACGATCTGCTTGTCTCTATTTTTCAAGGGGAAAAGCATAAACGGTCTGGTATGGACCGCAGCCGGTCGTCCCGCGCATAGCTGATTTGAAATTATTTTGTCTCAGAACTGTCCCTGGGCGCATCCTCCTTTTCACACCCGATCACAATTTGTGTTCCAGGGTGGAAGCCCTCTCTGGATGCCCCGGCCCACAGATGGGGGAGGGGGAACGCCCGGCGGGACGCTCCCTCTGATTAAAGGGATCTCTATTTTACCCGCAGCCGCCGGGCCAGCTCCCCATCCGGGGCGACATAGGCGGTCTCATAGGTGGTGTAGACCACCATGCCGGGCCGGGCGCCCCCCGGCTTTTTCACATATTTTACCGGGGTATAGTCTACCGCCACTTTGCCGCTCGCCCGGCCCTGGGAGAACCAGGCGGCCAGCTGGGCAGCCTCCTGAATGCTGGTCAGGTCGGGCTGCCCCCCCTCGGTCCACAGGATGACGTGGGAGCCGTGGATCTTCTGGGTGTGGAACCACAGGTCGCTCTTGAAAGCCTGCTTGGTAGTGAGCAGGTCGTTCTGGGTGTTGTTTTTGCCCACGGAGATACGCAGGCCGGAGGAGGAGCGGAACTCCATGGGCTTCGAGGCCACCCGCTTGCCCCGGTCTCTGGCTTTGGAGGGGCGGCGGAGATATCCGGTGTCGGTGAGCTCCTGGCGGATCTCCTGGAGGTCCCGCTCTCCCTCCGCCAGAGCGATGGCCTCCAGCACGCTGTTCAGGTAGTCCAGGTCCCGCCGGCCTTTCTCTAGCTGTAAAGTTAAAATGCTTTCCGCTGTTTTTGCCTTGTTGTACTCCTTATAGTACTTGGCGGCGTTCTGCTGAGGGGTGAGGAGGGGGTCCAGGGGGATGTGGATCTGAGGGCACTCCGGGTCATAGAAGTCGGCTGCCGTCAGCCGGGACATCCCCTTCTCCATGGCATGGAGATTGGAGGTGATGATGTCCCCGAACTGGCGCAGCCGCTCCCGGTCCCGGGTGGCGGCCAGCTCCTGCTCCTGAAGGCCGATCTTGCGGGCGGCGCGGTCCCGGGCGTTGGTCACGGAGCGGATCAGGTCCTGGCCCCGCTGGCGCACCCGCTCCTGGTTCTCCCGCTGCTCGTAAAAGCGGTCCAGAAGGGCGGAGAAGGAGGGGAAGGGGACGCAGGAGACGGCGGGGCCGTACTGGCTGATGGGCTGAAAGGTGAAGTCGGAGGGATGCCCCTCCTTTTCCAGCATGACAGGTGTAAAGCTGTTTTCCTGCACAGAACGCAGGAGCCCTTCCAGCTCATCCAGCAGCCGAGACCGGCCCCCTTCCCCCATCTGATGCAGCCGCGCGTCGGTGGCTCCCCCCGCCCGGAAAGCCAGCTCACGGCAGATGAGGGGGGAGAGGCCGCCGAAGGTGTCCAGCAGCCACTTGTCCGCCTGGCTCTCCTCCGGTGCGGCGGCCAGGGCGGACTCCAGGGCGGCGCGGTCCAGGGAGGAGGGGTCCAGCTTCTCCTGGGCGGGGGGGAGACGGTAGAACAGGCCGGGCAGCACCTGCCGCCGGGCGGACATGTCGCTGTCCACCCGCCGCAGGCAGTCCATGATCCGGCCCTCCCCGTCCAGCAGGATCAGGTTGGAGTGGCGGCCCATGGCCTCCAGCACCAGGCGGCGCTCCACCCGGTCCCCCAGCTCGTCCAGGGCCTCCAGCCGCAGGTCCACCACCCGCTCCATGGGTGGCTGGACCAGCTCCAGCAGCCGGGCGCCGGACAGGTGCTTGCGCAGCAGCATGCAGAACATGGGGGGCTTGTCCGGGTTCTCCCGGGAGATCTGGGTGAGATGGGCCCGGGGGTGGCTGGGGTTGGCGGAGAGGAGCAGCTTCACATTGCCTGCGGGGGCCCGCAGGGCCAGGACCACCTCGTCCCGGCCTGGCTGATAGATCTTGTCGATTTTTGCCCCGGAGAGGGCGTTCTGCAGTTCATGGACCACTCCGCTCAGGCACAGCGCGTCCAAAGGCATGGGATCACCTCATTTATGTCACAGGTTGGGCGGGTCACAGCTCCCCCTCCATCATGGTGGAGAAGAGCTGGTTGAGCCGGTCGGTCCGGCCCTGGAGATAGAGCCAGCCGAACAGGGCCTCCAGGGCGGTGGCGGTCTGATACTCCCCACGGCTGGCCCCCTTGGGGACAGAGTGGGGGGCGGTGTTTCGGCCCCGGCGGAAGACATCCGCCTCCTCCTGGGTGAGCAGGGGGAGGATGCGCTCTGCCCGCCGGGCCTGGGCCGGCGCGGCCACATAGCCCACTGTGGCCCGGTGCAGGTTGCGGGCGGTGGCCTTGCCGTGGAGACAGAGCCAGGAGCGTACCATCAGCTCATACACCCCGTCCCCCAGGTGGGCCAGCCCCAGGCTGGACAGATTCAGCAGCTGTTCAGCGTCCATATTCAGGTGGAAGTAGTCGATCATAGGGTCCCCTCCGTCTCAGGCTTTCAATCTATCATCATACCACACTCCCCCCTATAAGACAATGCCTATATGCTGTAAAGATCACATGCGCACACACACGAGAGCAAAGAGAGCTGGTGCAGGCCGTTGCCAACCGGGCCGGGGTCTGGTACAATAGGGCCAAAAGAAAAGGGCCCCGGGACGGGGCGGAGAGGAGAAGCGCCATGCACAACGAACTGACGCAGAAGGACCTCCAGCTGATGCGGGAGGAGCTGGACTACCGCAGGGTCCAGCTGCGGCCCAAACTGCTGGAGGCGGTGAAGGAGGCCAGGGCTTTCGGCGATCTGAGCGAGAATTTTGAGTACAAGGCGGCCAAGCAGGAGAAGAACCGGAACGAGAGCCGCATCCGATTTCTGGAAAACATGATCAAGACCGCCGTGGTCATCGCGGACCATTCCGGGGCGGACACGGTGGGATTGTACGACCGGGTGACGGTCTACCTGGAGGAGGACGACGAGACAGAGGTGTACCAGATCGTCACCACCATGCGCCAGGATGCCCTCCACGGCCTGGTGAGCAAGGAGTCCCCCATGGGAAAGGCCCTGCTGGGCCGCAGGGTGGGGGACCGGCCCTATGTCCAGGTCAATGAGCAGTACGGCTACTATGTGGAGGTCAGATTCATCGAAAAGGGGACGGACGACGGCTCCGTCCCCCTCAACCGATTCTGAGCGGCGGGAGAGCAGGGAAAGGGGGGGCACGGCGCAAGCCGTGCCCCCCAGCTTTTCCGGCGGTGTATCCTCACAGGTGGAGAAGCCGGCTGGCAATGGTGAAGTAGAGGACCAGGGAAAGGGCGTCCACGATGGTGGTGATCAGAGGGGCGGCCATGATGGCGGGGTCGGCCCGCACCAGCTTGGCCAGCATGGGCAGAGCTCCGCCGATGGTCTTGGCCAGGACCACCGTAGCGAACAGGGACAGGGTGACTGTGACGCACACCAGCTCGTTTCCCGGGTAGGAGAGGAGCAGGCGGACCAGGTTGACCAGGGAGAGGACCGCGCCCACCAGCAGGCTGACCCTCAGCTCCTTCCAGAGCACCTTGGGGAAGTCGGACAGGGCGATGTCCCCCACCGCCATGCCGCGGATGACCAGGGTGCTGCTCTGGCTGCCGGCGTTCCCGCCGGTGTCGGTGAGCATGGGGATAAAGGTGACCAGCAGGGGCATCACCGAGAAGGCGGCTTCATAGCGACCCAGGATGCCGCCGGTGATCATGCCGGAGATCATCAGCACCAGCAGCCACAGGATGCGGTTTTTGGCCAGGGCGAACACGCCGGTCTTGAGATAGGACTTTTCCGAGGGGGCCATAGCAGCCATGCGCTGAAAGTCCTCGGTGGCCTCCTCCTCCATCACATCCATCACGTCGTCCACCGTGACCACCCCGACCAGCCGGTCCTCCTGGTCCACCACCGGCAGGGAGAGAAAGTCGTACCGCATCAGGGCCCGGACGGCCAGTTCCTGGTCGTCGGTGGTGCGGACGGTGATCACGTTGGGCTCCATCAGCGTCCGGACGGGGGCGTTGTCGGGGGCCAGCAGCAGCTCCCGCAGGGTGACTACACCGTCCAGCACCCGGCGGCCGTCGGTGACATAGCAGGTGTAGATGGATTCGCAGTCTCCCCCCAGGCGGCGGATCCGGCGGATGGCCTCGGCCGCGGTCATGGTCCCTTTCAGGTCGATGAATTCCGCGGTCATGATGCTGCCCACCGACTGCTCCGGATATTTGAGGAACTGGTTGATGAGCCTGCGGGTCTCGGGCCGGGCGTTTTTCAGCACCCGCTTGACCACGCCGGCGGGCAGCTCCTCCAGCAGATCCACCGTGTCGTCCATAGCCAGCTCCTCCAGGATGCCGGCCAGCTCCCGGTCGGGGAGGGAGACGACGATCATCTGCTGGGTGTCAGGGGGGAGATTGGAAAAGACCTCCGCCGCCTGCTCCTTGGGCAGCGTGCGGAAGGCCAGCGCGCCCTGTTCCTGGGGCAGGCCCTCCAGAAGATCGGCCAGATCCACCGGGTTCTGCTCCGCCAGAATGGCAGAGAGCTCACGGTAGCGCTTGTCCCGGATCAGCTCCAGGCAGCGCTCCAAACATTTCTTGTTCTGCATTGGCAACCTCCTTTTTGTCAGGAAGCCTCCAATGGGACAGACAAAGCCGCACCGGCCCCCCGGAGACGGGAAAGACCTGTGCGGCGACATTCTCAGCGGGCGCATAGCACAGCGGAAGGGCCCCGGCGGGGCGCATAACAGACCTCCGCCTGTGCGGAAGCCAGGCGGCAGGGGGCGCTGTGCAGAGCTCCCTATGCCGGAGAAAAGGCAAGGGGGCCCGGGAGAGAACTGTCGCTGTCCGATTTGAGACTTCGGCCGTAAGCGTCCACTTACCTTTCCTCCTTTTTAGATCAGATGGGAGATGAAAATCATACTCCACCCGTAGGATAACACAGCAGACAGAGGATTGCAAGAGAAAACGGGAAAAAAACGGAAGGGCGGTCCCATACACCTGTGCTGATGGCCGATGTGTGCGGCCTGATGGGGACATCGGGCCCTGCATGGGGGCGTGGAAGCTGCGGCACACCCCGTGCAGAGGCGGGTCAGGGTCCCCGTTCAGCCCTGCGGATCTCCCGCTGGCGCTTCTGACCAAAAGAACAGATGTTTTGGGGTATTCTATTTTCCGGAGAGATTTGCTATAATAATAAAATAAGTCTCCGCGCGACCTCATTCTGATTGGACGGGAGGACCCTATGGATCGTTTTGAACTGCTGCGCACAGAGCTGACCCGACGCTGTCCCGGGCTGGAGCTGCGGGAAGAGGAGCCTATGGCCCGACACACCTCCTTCCGCATCGGCGGCCCGGCCCGACTGATGGCCCTGCCCAGGACGGAGGAGGAGGCCCGGGAGACCCTTCAGGCGGCCTGGGCGCTGGAGATCCCGCCATTTTTCCTGGGGAACGGCTCCAATCTGCTGGTGGCGGACCGGGGATATGAGGGCTTTGTGGTCAAGCCGGCCGGGGCGCTGGAGGAAATACGGGCCCTCCCCCCGGAACGGCCGGGGGAGAAGGGGCGGCTGGAGGCGGGAGGGGCCGCGCTGCTGTCCCGGCTCTCCAAGGCCGCGCTGGATCAGGGCCTCACCGGCCTGGAGTTCGCCCAGGGCATCCCGGGGAGCGTGGGCGGCGGGGTGACGATGAACGCAGGGGCCTACGGCGGGGGGAGCGCCCCGGGGGCCCCCCCGGGTACCGCGCCGGGACGGGGCGGGGGCCCACGGCCGCCCCCCCGGGGCCGCCCGGCTCCTTTTAANGCTCTCCAAGGCCGCGCTGGATCAGGGCCTCACCGGCCTGGAGTTCGCCCAGGGCATCCCGGGGAGCGTGGGCGGCGGGGTGACGATGAACGCAGGGGCCTACGGCGGGGAGACCGCCCAGGTGCTCCTCCAGGTTACCGCGCTGGAACGGGACGGGACCCAGCGGCTGCTCTCCGGGGCCGACTGCGGCCTGAGCTACCGGCACAGCCGGTTTTCAGAGGGGGACCTGCTGATCTGCCGGGCGGTATTCGCCCTGCCGGAGGGAAACCGGGAGGAGATCGCCGGGCGGATGGCAGACTTTGCCCAGCGGCGGAGAGAGAAGCAGCCTCTGGAATATCCCAGCGCCGGCTCCACCTTCAAGCGCCCCCAGGGGCACTTCGCCGCCGCCCTCATCGACCAGTGCGGCCTGAAGGGCAGGGCGGTGGGGGGCGCCCAGGTGTCGGAGAAGCACGCGGGCTTCCTCATCAACCGGGGGGGCGCCACCTGCGCCGATGTCCTGGAGCTGGCGGACCAGGTGCGGCAGGAGGTGCTGCGCCAGACCGGCGTGGAGCTGGAGCTGGAGATCCGGGTGCTGGGGTAAGATGGACGGATATACGAGAGAGGAGCTGGACGAGGCGCTGACGGCCGTCCAGTCCATCATCCATAAGTGTGAGGCGGCCCAGAAGAAATTTCCGCGGGGCACCGCCCGCCACACCCTGCTGGAGCGGTGGCTGAGGGCCATGTACCTGTCCCGGGCGCTGATCTGTCGGGAGCTGTCCGGGGCGGACGGCAGAGAGAGATAAGAGGTGTACAGCCATGGAATTTATCATCATTTCCGGCCTGTCCGGGGCGGGGAAGAGCAAGGCGGCCTCCTTCATGGAGGACATGGGCTTTTTCTGTGTGGACAATCTGCCCGCCCCCCTCATCCCCAAATTTGCTGAGCTGGGTATGGCCGGGACGGGGGAGTACGACCGGGTGGTACTGGTCACAGACGTGCGCTCCGGCACCAATTTCAGCGCCCTGTTCCAGTCCCTGGAGGCGCTGAAGGGGATGAAGTGCCCCTACCGCATCCTGTATATGGACGCCTCGGACGACGTGATCATCAAGCGGTATAAGGAGACCCGCCGCAGCCACCCCCTGGCGGAGGAATGCGACTCCCTGGAGGGGGCCATCGCCCTGGAGCGGCGGATGCTGGCCCCCCTGCGGGAGCGGGCGGAGTTCGTGGTGGACACCTCCGACCTGTCCACCGCCAAGCTGCGGGGCGAGCTGCTCCGACTCTTCGGACGGGGGAGCCAGGAGGGGGCTATGACGGTGAGCGTCACCTCCTTCGGCTTCAAGCACGGACTGCCCCGAGAGGCGGATCTGGTCTTTGACGTGCGCTTCCTGCCCAACCCCTACTATGTTCAGGAGCTGCGTCCCCGCACCGGCCTGGACGACGGGGTAAGGGACTACGTGTTTTCCGGCGGAGCGGCCGGGGAGTTCCTGGAAAAGCTTCAGGACCTGGTGGGCTTTCTCCTCCCCAAATATGTGGAGGAGGGGAAGACGGCGCTGGTGGTGGCGGTGGGCTGCACCGGCGGACACCACCGCTCGGTGGCCATTGCCCATGCGCTGGCGGCCTATATCCGGGGCAGGGGTTACCCGGTGACGGAGAGCCACCGGGACCTGGGCAGGACGTAAGGAGCGGACAGAGCAAACTTGAAGGGAGGTCCCGCTATGCCGGACACCATTCCAAATCTGCACCAGTGGGAGCGCGGCCCCAAGATCACCGCCATCGGCGGGGGGACAGGGCTGTCCACCATGCTGCGGGGACTGAAAAAATACACCAAAAACCTGACGGCGGTGGTCACTGTGGCCGACGACGGGGGCGGCTCCGGCGTGCTGCGCCGGGACATCGGCATGCCGCCCCCCGGGGATATCCGCCACTGCATGGAGTCCCTGGCCAACGTGGAGCCGATCATGGAGCGGCTGCTCACCTACCGCTTTCAGGAGGGCTCCCTGGCTGGACAGTCCTTCGGGAACCTGATCCTGGCCGCCCTCAACGGGGTGACCGGCTCCTTTGAGGAGGCGGTGGCTCAGATGAGCCAGGTGCTGGCCATCACCGGGCGCATCCTTCCCGTGACCAGCGCCGATGTGCAGCTGGAGGCCGTCTTTGAGAACGGGGCCCGGGTGGTGGGGGAGTCCAAGATCAGTTCCTTTAAGAAAGAGCAGGACTGCCGCATCGCCCATGTGGCACTGCTCCCGGAGCGGCCCGCCGCCCTCCCGGCCGCCCTCCAGGCCATTCGGGAGGCGGACCTGATCCTGATGGGACCGGGCAGCCTGTACACCAGCGTCATCCCCAACCTGCTGGTGGAGGGGGTGGTGGAGGCCATCTGCCGCTCCGAGGCGCTGAAGATCTATGTGTGCAACATCATGACCCAGGAGGGGGAGACAGAGGGGTACACCGCCGCCGACCATGTGGACGCCCTGCTGTCCCACGGGGCGCCGGGGCTGGTGGACCTGTGCCTGGCCAACTCGGCGCCGGTGCGTCCCGGCCTGGTGGAGAAGTACCGGGAAGAAGACGCCGCCCCCATCCTGGTGGACCGGGAGCGCATCCGGGCCATGGGGCTGGAGCTGGAGGAGTATCCGGTGGCCTCGGAGGGGGGCGACTATGCCCGCCACGACCCGGACCGGCTGGCGGCGGCGGTGCTGGACGTGTACCGCCGGCGGGCGGTGCGCATCTTCCGGGGCGAACAGCGGTACATCATTGAGGAGTGAGACCATGTCCTTTGCAGGAGAGACCAAGGGGGAGCTGTGCCGGACGGCGCTGAACCGGAAATGCTGCACCCAGGCGGAGGCATACGGCGTTCTGCTTTACTGCAACACCTTTTCCGGGCGGGAGATCCGCATCATCACGGAGAACGAGGCATTTGCCCAGCGGCTCCCTATCCTGTTCCGCAAGGCGTTCCGCCTCTCCTTTGACCGTCTGCCTGATGGGGAGGGGAAGTACAGCTTCGGCATCACGGACCCTGCCAAGCTGGCAGCAGTGAGCGGGACCTTCGGGATGGATGCGGGCAGTCTGGCAAACCACGTGAACTTCGCCGTGCTGGAGGAGCCCTGCTGCCGGGCTGCCTTCCTCCGGGGGGCGTTCCTGGCGGGGGGGTCGGTCACCGACCCCCGGAAGGCCTATCACCTGGAGCTGTCCACCTCCCACTACAACGTGAGCCGGGAGGTGCCCGCCCTGATGCGGGAGGCGGGCTTCCAGCCCAAGGAGGCCACCCGGAAGGCCAACTATATCGCCTATTTCAAGCAGAGTGAGCGCATCGAGGACTTCCTTACCGCCATCGGCGCGCCCCTGGCCGCCATGGAGATCATGAACGCCAAGCTGGAGAAGAACCTGCGGGGCAGCGTGAACCGGCGGGTGAACTGTGACGCGGCCAACCTGGACAAGGCGGTGGAGGCGGCCCAGGTCCAGCTGGAGGCGATCCGGAGCCTGGAGCAGTCCGGGCAGCTGGAGGGCCTGCCGGACAAGCTGCGGGAGACGGCCCGACTGCGGCTGGAGCACCCGGAGGACACTCTGGCGGAGCTGGCGGCCCTGTGTGACCCGCCGGCGACCAAGTCGGCCCTGAACCACCGGCTGCGTAAGCTGGTGGAGCTGGGACAGGCCCGGGGCGAGGGGGCGGGGCACACATGAATTCGGAGCGAAGCGGAGAATTCCCGCAGGGCGAATTCAGTTCGCCCGAGGATTTTAAGCCCCAAGGGCTCCCACAGGGTCTGTGACCCTGTGGGAAGGACCCGCCGGCGACCAAGTCGGCCCTGAACCATCGGCTGCGTAAGCTGGTGGAGCTGGGGCAGGCCCGGGGCGAGGGGGCGGGGCCCGGCAAAACTATCTGATACCACGGGAGAGATCTATGACCTTGATTTGTTATCTGACCGCCGGAGCCGTCAACCTGTTCTGGCTGATCCTGGGGGACAGGCTCTCGCTCCCGGTGCAGATGGCGATCCCCATCCTGACCGTGCTGCTGGCAGGGACCGGGGTGCTGCTGCGTCTGAGGAAGCTGCGGGGAGAGCAGCGGCGGCGTTACCGCACGGGGGCCCTGTGGGTCCTGCTGCTCTACTACCTGTGCATCCTGTCGGTGCTGCTGTTTTTCGGCGGGCTGTTCCACCTGGACCGGGGCTATGGCGGGGCTGTGAATCTGGAGCCCTTCCACACCATCCGAAACTATATCATCTACTACCGGCGGACGGGCAGCTTTGTCAGCGTGACCAATCTGCTGGGCAATGTGGTGATTTTGGCGCCGCTGGGGGTGCTGATGCCGGTGATGTTCCGGCCTATGCGCCGCTTCTGGACCTTTCTGCCTCTGGCGGCGCTGGTGTCCTGCGGCGTGGAGTACATCCAGTGGGTGACCGCCACCGGCGCGGCAGATGTGGACGACTCCATCCTGAACTTTATCGGCGCGGCCCTGGGATACCTGTTTACCCGGCTGTGTCAGATCACAGCGGGCATGATAGCAAAGCGGAGGAGCCGCGGGGAATAAATGGAGGCCTTTGGACGATATGCCATCTGGCAGGGGAGACCCTTGAAAAAGGCGGCGGAGGGATGATATGGAACAGGAAAAAGTATTCTCCATGAAGCTGTCGAAGATATATCCACTGCTGACGGCCAAAGCGGAGCGGAAGGGCCGCACCCGGCAGGAGGTGGATGAGGTCATCTGCTGGCTGACCGGATACGACCGGGCGGGCCTGGAGCGGCAGCTCAGCCTGGACATAGACTATGGGACCTTTTTCCGGGAGGCGCCCCGGATGAACCCCAGCTGCGGGAAGATCACAGGGACCGTCTGCGGCGTCCGGGTGGAGGAGATCGAGGACCCACTGATGCGGAAGATCCGGTATTTGGACAAGCTGATCGACGAGCTGGCAAAGGGAAAGCCGCTGGAGAAGGTCCTTCGGAAATAGAGACTCTTTGTGATGTGTGCCGCGGGGCGGCCCCGACCGGCGTCTCCGTGGGGCCGCCCTGCTGTATAGGATTTGAGAAGAACAGACCTGACCGACAGAGAAAAGAGGCAGCAAGAGGTCCTGCTCCAAATTTGTTTGCGTCTTTTCCGGAGAAGAAGGAGGGGCTTATGGCCTTTGTCCACTTACATCTGCATACGGAATTCTCCCTTCTGGATGGCGCCTGCCGCATCAAGAAGCTGGTGGAGCGGGTCCGGGAGATCGGACAGGACGCGGTGGCTATCACAGACCACGGGGTCATGTACGGGGTGGTGGATTTCTACAAGGCCTGCAAGGAGGCGGGCATCAAGCCCATCATCGGCTGTGAGGTCTATGTGGCCCCAAGGGGCCGGACCCGGTTCCAGAGGGTCCACGAGTTCGACTCCTCCTTCCACCACCTGGTCCTGCTGTGCCGGAATGAGGAGGGCTACCGCAATCTCTCCTACATGGTCTCTCAGGCGTTCCTGGAGGGCTTTTACATCAAGCCCCGCATCGACCTGGACCTGCTGCGGGAGCACTGCGGCGGCCTGATCGCCTGCTCCGCCTGCCTGGGGGGCGAGGTGCCCAAGCTGCTGGCTGCAGGGGACTATGACAAGGCCAAAGAGGTTGCCCTGGAGATGCGGGAACTGTTCGGCGCGGATGGCTACTATCTGGAGCTCCAGGACCACGGCATCCCGGTCCAGCGCCAGGTGAACGGGGGGCTGATCCGGCTGCACGAGGAGACGGGCATCCCCCTGGTGGCCACCAACGACGCCCACTATCTGCGGAAAGAGGACGCGGAGATGCAGGACATCCTCATGTGCATCCAGATGGGCAAGACGGTGGATGACCCAAACCGGATGAAGTTCGAGACCGAGGAGTTCTACGTGAAGACCGAGGCGGAGATGGCCGCCCTCTTTCCCAATTACCCGGAGGCCCTGGAGAACACCGTGAAGATCGCCCAGCTGTGCAACGTGGAGTTCGAGTTCGGCAAGTACCACCTGCCCCACTTCCAGCTGCCCGAGGGGTGGACCGATGGGGACGCCTACTTCGAGAAGCTGTGCATGGACGGCTTCCGCTGGCGCTACCCCTCCCAGCCCCAGGAGTATCTGGACAAGCTGCGCTATGAGATGGACATGATCCGCAAGATGGGCTTTGTGGACTACTTCCTCATCGTCTCCGACTTCATCGCCTACGCCAAGGGCCACGGCATCCCCGTGGGGCCGGGGCGGGGCTCGGCGGCGGGGTCCATGGTGTCGTACTGCCTGAACATCACCGACCTGGACCCCGTGAAGTACAGCCTGTACTTCGAGCGCTTCCTGAACCCGGAGCGGGTCACCATGCCCGATATCGACATCGACTTCTGCATCCGCCGCCGGCAGGAGGTCATCGACTACGTGGCCCAAAAGTACGGGGCGGACCACGTGGCCCAGATCGTCACTTTCGGCACCATGGCCGCCCGGGCGGCGGTGCGGGACGTGGGCCGGGTGCTGAACATGCCCTACGCCGACGTGGATGTGATCGCCAAGCAGATCCCCAGCGGGCCGGGGGCCCTGCATATCACCCTGGAGGACGCCCTGAAGCTGTCCAAGCAGCTCAAGGAGTCTTACGACGGCAGCCCTCAGGTGAAAAAGCTCATCGACACCGCCAGGGCCATCGAGGGCATGCCCCGGAACACCTCCACACACGCCGCCGGGGTGGTCATCACCAGCCGGCCGGTGAGCGATTATGTCCCCCTGGCCAAAAACGACGACCTGGTAGTCACGCAGTACATCATGACCACCCTGGAGGAGCTGGGCCTGCTGAAGATGGACTTCCTGGGCCTGCGGAACCTGACGGTGCTGGACGACGCGGCCCGGCTGGTCCGGCGCAGCCACCCGGACTTCCACACCAGCCAGATCCCGGAGGATGACCCGGCCACCTTCCAGATGCTCTCTGAGGGGCGTACTTCCGGCGTGTTCCAGATGGAGTCCGCCGGCATGACCGGGGTGTGCATCGGCCTGAAGCCCCAGAGCATCGAGGATATCACCGCCATCATCGCGCTTTACCGTCCGGGCCCCATGGAGTCCATCCCCCGGTTCATCGCCTGCAAGCACAACCCGGAGAAGGTCACCTACAAGCACCCCGCTCTGGTGCCCATCCTGTCCAACACCTACGGCTGCATCGTGTATCAGGAGCAGGTGATCCAGATCTTCCAGCAGCTGGGCGGCTACTCCCTGGGCCAGGCGGACATGGTGCGCCGGGCCATGTCCAAGAAAAAGGTGAAGGACATTGAGCGGGAGCGGGAGACCTTCCTCCACGGGGACCCGGCGCGGAGCATCGCCGGCTGCGCCGCCAACGGCATCCCCGAGGCGGTGGCCCAGAGCATCTACGACGAGATCTACGACTTTGCCAACTACGCCTTCAACAAGGCCCACGCGGTGTGCTACGCCGTGGTGGCCTATCAGACGGCCTGGTTCAAGTGCCACCACCCCAAGGAGTACATGGCCGCCCTGCTCACCTCGGTGCTGGACTCCAGCGACAAGGTGGCGGAGTATATCGCCGAGTGCAAGGAGTGGCACATCAGCCTGCTGCCCCCGGACATCAACGAGTCGGAGGCGGACTTCACCGTCTCCGAGGGGGGCATCCGCTTCGGCCTGGTGGCCCTGAAGGGTGTGGGCCGGAGCGTCATCAACAGCCTGCTGGAAGAGCGGAGCAAGGGTGGACCCTTTACAGACTTTATGGACTTCTGCGACCGCATGTTCGACCATGACCTGAACCGGCGGGTGCTGGAGAGCCTTATCAAGTCCGGCGCCTTTGACCGCATGGGCTGTAAGCGCTCCCAACTGATGGAGGTCTTCGGCCAGGTGCTGGACGGCATCGCCGCCAGCCGCAAGCGGAACGTGGAGGGCCAGCTGGACCTGTTCGGAATGGGGGGCGGGGAGGCGGAGCAGGCGGCCCTGCCGGCTCTCCACCTGGCCAATATCCCTGAGTACACCCCCCAGCAGCTGATGACCATGGAGAAGGAGGTCACCGGTCTCTACCTCACCGGCCACCCCATGGACGCCTATCGGGAGGCGGCCCGCCGCAGGGGGGCGGTGACCATCGGCTCCATTCTGAGCGACTTCGCCCGGGAGGACGGTCCCGCCGTCTACCGGGACGGCCAGATGGTGAAGGTGGCTGGCGTGATCTCCACATATAAAACCAGGACCACCCGGAACAATACCCTGATGGCCTATGTCAGCCTGGAGGACGACACCGGGGGGATGGAGCTGCTGGTCTTTGCCCGCGCCCTGGACCAGAGCGGCGGATACATCCGGGAGAACCAGGCCATCCTGGCCAGCGGCAGGATCTCCGTCCGGGACGAGAAGGAGCCCCAGCTGATGGCGGACGAGATCCGCCCCCTGGACACACCCGAGGCGGAGGAGCGGCGGGAGGCGGGGGAGCGGAAGCTCTTCATCCGCCTGCCCGGCCCGGACGACCCCAGGACCCGAAAGGTGAAGCTGGCCCTCTCCTTTTTCCCGGGGGAGCAGCCGGTGGTGCTGTATTACCAGGATATCCGGAAGCAGTCCAAGGGATACTGTATGATACACCCCTCCCTGCTGGCCGACCTGAGAGAGCGGCTGGGGGAGGAGAATGTGGTGGTCCAGTGACCCACCTCCCGGAGAGAAAGAGAGACGGGGCAGGAGGCGCTTCCAACATGAAATGGAGAAAAATCAAATATATCCTCTTCCACCGCTCCGTGCTGGCGGGGCTGGCCCTGGTGGCCCAGGTCGCGGTGCTGTTCGTGATGGTCAACGAATTTACCGCCCATTTTGACTACTTCTATTGGTTCTGCATCTTCGTCAGCTTCCTGGCTACGGTGTGGATCGTCAGTGACCGCAGCGAGCCGGGCTATAAGATCGCCTGGCTGGTGGTGATCCTGCCGTTCCCGGTGTTCGGGGGCATCCTCTACCTATTGCTGGGCGGCAACCGGATCTCTGAGCGGACCCGTCGGAAGATGAAGGGCATTGCGGAGCGCAGCAACGAGGTGCTGCGGGGGGATTTCAAGGCGGACAGGCTGACCCATTTGGATGAGGACGCGGTGGGCCAGATCCGCTATCTGGAGCGGTACGCCTCCTGCCCCGCCTACACCAACACCCGGACCGAGTATTTCCCGGTGGGCGACCTGGCTTTCGTGCGGATGCTGGAGGAGCTGGAGAAGGCGGAGCGTTACATCTTCCTGGAGTATTTCATCCTCCAGGAGGGGGAGTGCTGGAACGCCATCCTGGACATCCTGGAGCGGAAGGCCGCCGCCGGGGTGGAGGTGCGGCTGATCTATGACGATTTCGGCTGCATGTTCACCCTGCCCCGCACTTATAATGACCAGATGGCGGCCCGGGGCATCCAGTGCCGGGTGTTCAACCGGCTGGTCCCGGTGCTGACCCTGCGGATGAACAACCGGGACCACCGGAAGCTGTGCATCATCGATGGGAAGGTGGGCTTCACCGGGGGGATGAACCTGGCGGACGAGTATATCAACCGCCGGGTGCGGTTCGGCCACTGGAAGGACAGCGCCATCCTCCTGCGGGGGGAGGCGGTGTGGTCCATGACCGTCATGTTCCTGTCCATGTGGGACTACTGCTCCGGCTGGGAGGAGGACTTCGACCTGTTCCGGCCCGAGTCCATGCCCCGGCTCCCCGGCTCCGGCTGGGTCCAGCCCTACACGGATACGCCCCTGGACCACGAGAAAGTGGGGCAGGCGGTGTACCTGAACATGATCTCCCGGGCCCGGGACTATATCTATATCACCACGCCCTATCTGATCGTGGACGTGGCCACCAACACGGCCCTGTGCAACGCCGCCAAAGCGGGGGTGGATGTGCGCATCATCACCCCCCACATCCCGGACAAGCGCTCCGTGTTCGAGGTGACCAAGGCCCACTATCCGCCTCTGCTGGAGGCGGGGGTGAAGATCTACGAGTACACGCCGGGCTTCATCCACGCCAAAAACTTTGTGGTGGACGGGCGGTATGCCACGGTGGGCACCGTGAACCTGGACTACCGCAGCCTCTTCCTCCACTTTGAGGACGGTGTCTGGCTGTGTGATGCCCCCTGCATCGCGGACATCAAGGCGGACTTTGAGAAGACCCTGGAGCAGTGCGAGGCCATCAGCCTGCGTCGGGCCAGGCACCTGAACATCCTGGTCCAGCTCTATCGCAGCGTCCTGCGCATCTTCGCCCCACTGATGTGAGAAAAGCCTCGGCGCTCCGAATCATCGGGGCGCCGAGGCTTTTGAGGCTTCCGGGATCTTTACCGCTTCCGCGCCTTCTCCTTGCCTGTGACCTCCTCCATATGGATGCCCCAGACGGCAGTGGACGTCAGGCTGCGGCGGACGGCCTCCTCAAAGCCCTCCATATGTCCGGGGGTCATCTTTTCACACAGGGCCCGCAGGGCAGCGGTCTTCTGGCCGGGGTCTGTGACCTCAAAGGCGGTGCCGGTGACCACGGCGCTCTGGAAGAAGGTGGTGTACATGTTGCTCTCCGGGAGGTAGGCGGGCTGGTCGGCGGCCACAAAGGTGACGCACACCCTGGGGTCCCGGCGAAGCAGGTCCAGCTTGCGGCCCTCCAGGGCGCAGTGGAAAAACAGGTCGTCCCCCACCCGCACCAGAGAGAGGGGGATGCAGTAGGGGCCCTCTCCGCCGGTGGAGAGGGCGGCGACGCCGTGCCCGCAGCGGTCGATCACGTCAAAGGCAAAGCTCCGGTCCCGGGCTCTGTCTGATCTTCTCATCAGGATCTCCTCTTTCCTGCATCAAATAGACTGGAGCTACCATAGCACAATTTGGGAGGGACTGCAAGAAAAACCTCCCCTCCGGCAGGAGGGGAGGTTTTGGGGGGTCAGCAGCTGCGGGAGCAGTTGCGGCTGCAGCTGCTGTTGGGCGGGAAGAATTCGTCCACGGGGAACTTGACCTGCCGGAAGACCTCGCAGGGGTCCTCCTGGCTGCAGTCGCTGCCGCAGTCGCACTCCTTCTCCGGCATACAGTAGTCGTAGACCGGCATGAGCAGCTGGGTATCCCGCTCCAGGCGGATGATGGAGAACTGGCCCAGGGTGACGTACAGGCGGTGTACGTCGCCGCCCTGGGTGAGGGAGTCCCCGAAGCAGTCCAGGATGGCCTGGGGGATCTCGGTGAGGGAACAGTCGCAGGGGCGGCACTGGCATACGTCTACCAGCTTCATGTTCAGGATGATGGGGTCCACGGCCTCAGCCATTGCCTACAAAAGCACCTGGGGCGACGGGAGGCTCCTCCGCCGGCCGGGCGGGATAGATGGACACATCCCCCTTTTCGCTCACCGTGATGCGGTCGATCAGCTGCCGCAGCTCCCCGTTGGTGATGTCCTCCAGGGAGAGGACGCGGCGGACCTGCTCCGTGATCTCCGCCTCCAGATCCCGGGGCGGGTCCCGCGTCAGCCGGTCCAGATCCTCCCGGAGGCGGGCGCTCCGCTCCGCCAGGAGCCGCAGCCGCCGGCGCAGTTCCTCCATGGAGAGCAGATCGCCGGCGTAGAGCTCCAGATAGCGGGCACGCTGGCCCTCCAACTGGTCCAGACGGCGCCGGAGAGCGGCGGCAGGGTCCTCCGCAGGCCGGGAGGAGCGGGCGTCCAGCCGGAGGCGTACCGCCTCCGCCAGCGCGGCGGGGGAGGAGATCTGGGCCGCCAGCCAGGCCCGGAGCTGGTCCAGCAGCCCCTCCTCCGGGAGGATGGTGCCGTTGCCGCAGCGGCTGCCAGCATACTCGCTGTGGATGGGGCAGTGCCAGTAGACATACTGCCGCCCGGAGGGGTAGGCCACCCGGCGGCGGGTGAAGGCGCGGCCGCAGCTCTGGCAGCGGATGAGGGTGGAGAGGGGGTAGCGGCCGCTGTATCGGGTGGGAGGGGCGGAGCCGGACTTCCGCCGACGCTGCTCCATCAGCCGGGCCGCCTCCTGAAAGGTGTCAGGGGAGACGATGGCCCACTCCGGCCTGTCGTGGTGGTAGTGCATGTCCGGAGGGAGACGCTGGATCTGGCCGGAGAGGAAGTCGCTCACGGTGTATTTGTGGTTGACATAATGACCGCAGTAGATGGGATTTTCCAGGACGCGGCGCACCCCGCGGCTGTTCCAGCTGGCCCCCAGTTTGGTGGACGCCCCCCGCTCCTCCAGAGCCTGGGCGATCTTCCGGCAGCCCAGGCCCTGGAGGTAGAGGCGGAAGATCTCCCGCACCACCTCCGCCTCCGCCGGGACGATCCGGAGGGTGAAGTTGTCCAGCCGGTCGTAGCCGTAGATGCGGGGGGGCACCCTCCCCTTCCGGGAGGTGATGTCCTTCCCGAACTTCACCCGCTTGGACAGGTTGGCGCTCTCCTCCTGGGCGATGGCCGCCATGATGGTGACGATGAATTCCGATTCCCCCAGCACCTTGAGGGAGTTGTTGACAAAGATGCACTCGATGCCCAGGGCCTTCAGCCTGCGGATGCTCTCCAGGGAGTCCACGGTGTTCCGGGCGAAGCGGGAGATGTCCTTGACCACCACCAGCTCGAACTCCCCCCGCTCCGCGTCCCGGAGCATTTGGAGGAAGCCGTCCCGCTTTTTCAGCCACTTGCCTGAGATCCCCTGGTCGGCATAGACCCGGACCAGGGTGTGGCCCCTGGCCCGGGCGAAGTCCTGGAAAAAGGCCTGCTGGTGCTCCAGGCTGTCCCGCTGTTCCTCGTGGTCGGTGCTGACCCGGCCGTACCCCACCATCCTCATCTCCTGTCCTCCTTCCGGGGCGGGGCGAGGAGTCTGGCGGCGATCAGCTGGGACAGCAGCCGCTCCAGCGTCTTTTGGTCCTGTGGAAAAAAGGTATAGTGCAGCATATCGATCACCCCAGTCATGTGTATGGGGGCGGCGGAGGAGATATCCCTGGCGGGGCAAAAAAAGCCCCTCCGGGCCGTCAGGGCGGAGGGGCGGAGGGATCAGCGGAGGAAGCGGCGGATCAGCTTCTCGTAGAGGGGCAGATAGGGCTGGTAGCGCATGGGCAGGTCCATCCAGGTCTTTTTGTCCACGATGCTCTTGCGGTGGGAGAAGGTCTCGAAGCCCACCCTGCCGTGGTAGGCCCCCATCCCGCTCTCGCCCACCCCGCCGAAGCCCATGGCGCTGGTGGCCAGGTGGATGACCACGTCGTTGACGCAGCCCCCGCCGAAGGAGCAGCGCTCTGTCACGGCGCGAATGTGCCCTTTGTTCCTGGAGAACAGGTAGAGGGCCAGGGGCTTGGGCCGGTCCTTCAGCAGCTCCAGCACCTCCGGGATGTGGGAGAAGGTGAGGACGGGGAGGATGGGGCCGAAGATCTCCTCCCCCATGACCGGGTCCTGCCAGGTGACGGCGTCCATCACCGTGGGAGCGATGCGCAGGGCCTCCTCCTGCCAGGTGCCGCCGCACACCACCTTCTCCGGCTGGATCAGCCCCAGCAGGCGCTGGAAGTGCTTCTGGTTGACGATCTTTCCGTAGCTGGGGCTGTCCAGGGGGGCGGGGCCGAACTGGACAGTGATCTGCCGGACGATCTCCTCCAGCAGGGCGTCCTTGACACTCTCCTGGCAGAGGAGATAGTCGGGGGCCACGCAGGTCTGGCCGCAGTTGAGGTATTTTCCAAAGACGATGCGCCGGGCGGTCAGCTTCAGATCCGCAGTCTCGTCCACGATGCAGGGGCTCTTTCCTCCCAGCTCCAGGGTGACCGGCGTGAGATACTGGGCGGCGTGGAGCAGGACCTCCCGGCCCACTGCCTGGCTGCCTGTGAAGAAGATATAGTCGAACTTCTGCTCCAGCAGGCAGGCGTTCTCCTGCCTGCCTCCGGTGACCACCGAGACATGCTCCGGGGGAAAGCACTCCGACAGGAGCCGGGCGATGACCCGGCTGGTGGCGGGGGAGTATGCGCTGGGCTTGACCACAGCAGTGTTTCCGGCGGCCAGGGCATCGATCAGGGGGTCCAGGGTGAGGAGCAGGGGGTAGTTCCACGGGCTCATGATGAGGACGGTGCCGTAGGGGGAGGGCTTGACATAGCTCCGGGCGGCGAACTGGGCCAGGGGGGTCCTGACCCGGCGGTCAGCGGCGAAGGCGGGGGTGCGGCGGATCATATAGGTCAGCTCACTGAGGACCATGCCCACCTCGCACATATAGCTCTCAAAGGCGCTCTTTCCCAGGTCGGCCCGGAGGGCGTCGTTCAGCTCCTCCTCCCGGGCAGCCACTGCGGACCTCAGGGCGCGGAGGGCCTCAACGCGCGCCCTGGCCGGCAGGGTCGCACCGCTCTGAAAATAGGCCCTCTGCCGGGCGATGAGCTGCCGGATCTCCATCTGATCCATGGGTGAGTCCTCCTTTTATTATCGTGTGATAAAAACGCTCCGGTTCTCCTGCGGCCCAGGGGACGGGAACGGGATACAGGGGATGTCAGGGGTGTATCTGGGAGTATAGAGGAGAGAGCGGGATCTGTCAACCGGCTTTTGACGCCGGTGGCCCGGACACGGCCTCTTGTAGGCAATGGCCTCCACGTGTGCGGTGGGGAGACTGCTGCCCATCAGATCCTGGCAGCTGCACACGCTGGGGGAGTCGGAGCTGAAGGACTTGGCGCCCCCCTCGCTGCCGAACAGGATGGCCCGCTTGTCAAATACGGCCAGACCGCATACCTCGATGGGGCGGGCGGCCCCGATGAACGCATCAGCGGTGATCCGGTAAAAATACCGCACATCCACGGTATAGAACCCGCGGTTGAACCCTACGGGCTCCACATCGATGTAGGCGTACAGCAGCTCGGCTGTCCCGGCCTTGACCGACAGGGCCCGGTCAAGGACCTCCTGCGACCCGCAGGTGGGATAGACCCGCAGATCCTCAATGCAGTCTTTGTCTTTGCAGGAATCAAAAATTTTTTTCGTGTGTATGCACACGGCCTCCCGGATGCAGCGATCATCGCTCACGGGACCGGGCGCGACCTTTTCAGGCATATGGATACCTCCTCGTCAGATTGAGTGGAGTGGACGGGCACGGGGGTGCCGGGCCCGCCGGAAGTGAAGGGCTTCCATACCATACTATGACCGACAGGCGGGATGGTGCCAGAGGAGCCGGAAATGCGGGGTTGTCCTTTCGCGCGTTTTGTTCTATAATAAAATAGAAAGACCATGGGCACGTTCCCACCAAAGGTGGAGCGGTGTCCGGGACGCCGCCGGCCCGCCAGGGCCGGGGCAAGAAGAGAGAGGTGTGCTTGGATGGCCCGGATGGGATTTATTCAGGATGAGATGGATCTGAAGCTGCTGGTCCTGTATATTATGGCCCGCATTGCGGCGCCGATCACGTTCCTTCAGCTTCTGGAGCTGGCGCTGTGCGACGCCGGGGTGGACTATTTCTCCCTGACGCAGGCGGTGGAGCATCTGGTGGAGACAGAGCACCTGAGCCGGGAGGGGGAGCGCTACGCCATCACGGAGAAGGGGCGGCGCAACAGCGAGATCTGTGAGAGCAGCCTGCCATACTCGGTGCGCCGCCGGTGCGACGACAATCTGGTGCGGGTGAATGAGACCCTGATGCGGGAGCAGCAGGTGCAGGGGGAGGTGCTCCCAAACCCGGACGGGACGTGCACGGTGCGACTGCGGCTGGCGGACGACAGCGGCCCCCTGCTGGAGCTGAGCCTGCTGATGCCCGCGGCGGGACAGGGGGAGCGGGCGGCCGCCCGCTTCAAACAGGCGCCGGAGCAGCTCTACCACCAGCTGGTCCAGCTGCTCAGCGTCCCGGAGGAGCGGGAGGAGACGCCGTGAGGCGCAGCGCCCCGGAACCCGGGAGAAAAATCCCGTAAAACATATTTTAGGGTTTTCTTTTTGTATATACATGTATATAATGGATCTGGATGAAAAGTCGGAGCCCCGGAGACGCGGGCCAGAGAGAAAGATTGGGACAGAGGGCCCAAGTGACGGAGGGATCACACAATGACGAGAAGCAACGCCCGTGAGGTCGCGGTGCATATGATCTATGAACTGGGCTTTGGCAGCCGCAGCGCGGAGGAGCTGCTGGAGCACGAGATGACCCGGGAGCGGTTCGCACAGCTGGGGGAGGAGGAGCCCCTCTATGCCCAGTTTCCCAACGAGAAGCAGCGGCAGTACATCCGGGATCTGGTACAGGGGGTCTATGTCCACGGGCCGGAGCTGGATGACTACATCTCCCGCTATTCCGTGGGCTGGAGCTTTGCCCGCATCCCCCGCATGGCGGCTGCGGTGATGCGCACCGCCATGTATGAGGTGCTGTATATGCCGGCGATCCCCAACTCCGCCGCCATCAACGAGGCGGTGGAGATCGCCAAGAACTATGAGCCGGCCGAGGTGGTCTCCTTTATCAACGGCATCCTGGGCTCCTTTGTCCGGGCAGAGTTTGCCGATTCCGCCCCCAAGCCGGAAAAGAAGGAGGAGGAAGCGGCGGGACCGGAGGAGCCGGAGGAATGACCATGCCGGTTCTGGGACTGGATACCAGCAACTATACCACCTCCGCAGCCGTCTTTGACGGGGCGGATGGCTGCAACGCCGGCCGCCTGCTGGCGGTGCGGCCCGGAGAGCTGGGACTGCGGCAGAGCGACGCCCTGTTCCAGCATGTGAAGCAGCTCCCGGCGCTGCTGGAGGAGCTGGAGGGCCGCGGACTGCTCCGGGACCTGAAGGCAGTGGGGGCCAGCACCCGGCCCCGGGCTGTGGAGGGCTCCTACATGCCCTGCTTCCTGGCGGGGGAGTCCCAGGGAAGGGCGCTGGCCGCCGCCCTTGGGGTGCCGTTTTTTGCCTGCTCCCACCAGCAGGGGCACCTGGCGGCGGCGGCCTGGTCCGCCGGGCGGACGGACCTGCTGGACGGTCCCTTCCTGGCCTGGCACCTGTCCGGCGGCACCACCGAGCTGCTGCTGGTCCGGCCCCAGGGGACCAATGTGGCGGCGGAGAAGCTGGGCGGGACCAGCGACATCTCCGCTGGCCAGCTCATCGACCGCACCGGCGTCCTGCTGGGGCTCCAGTTCCCAGCTGGCAAAGCGCTGGACGAGCTCTATCCTCAGGCGGATGCCTGTATGGAGTACCGCGTGAAGCTGAAGGACCTCACGTTCTCCCTGTCCGGGATGGAGAATCAGGTGAAGAGACTGCTGGCGGAGGGAGAGGCCCCGGCCAACGTGGCCCGCTTCACCCTGGACACGGTGTGCAGCGTGGTCCTCCGGGCCACCCAGGAGGCCCAGCGCCGCTGCCCCGGCCTGCCGGTGCTGTGCTCCGGCGGTGTGGCCTCCAACCGACAGCTGCGGGCCGCCATGGAGAGGAGCTGCGGCGCCCTGTTCGCCCAGCCCTGCTACTCCACGGACAACGCCATGGGGGTGGCCATCCTGACCCGGCGGGCCCTGGAGGGAGGGGAGCTGGCATGAGAGAAGAGACCATCCTCAGTCCCTCCCAGGTAAGCGGCTATATCAAGAGCTGGATGGACCGGGACCGGCTCCTCTCCGGCCTGCTGGTGCGGGGGGAGCTGTCCAACTATAAGATGTATCCCTCCGGGCACCACTATTTTACGCTGAAGGACAGCCAGGGGGCACTGCGGTGCGTCATGTTCCGGGGGGACGCCGCCTCCCTGCGCTTCCGCCCGGAGAACGGGATGCAGGTCATCGCCGCCGGGCGGATCACCGTGTTCCCACGGGACGGGCAGTATCAGCTGTACTGCGTCCGCCTGACCCCGGAGGGAGCGGGGGACCTGCACGTAGCCTTTGAGCAGCTGAAGGAGAAGCTGCTGCGGGAGGGCCTGTTCGACCAGGCCCACAAACGGCCTCTGCCCGCCTATCCACGGCGCATCGCCCTGATCACCTCTCCGGCAGGGGCGGCGGTGCGGGACATGCTGCGCATCCTGGGGGCCAGATACCCCCTGGCCCAGGTGCGCGTCCTGCCGGTGCGGGTGCAGGGGGAGGGGGCGGCGGAGGAGATCGCCGCCGCCCTGGACTGGGCCAACCTCCATCAAGCCGCCGACCTGATCATCACCGGCCGGGGGGGCGGCTCCATGGAGGACCTGTGGGCCTTTAACGAGGAGTGCGTGGCCCGGGCCATCTACCGCTCCCAGATCCCGGTGATCTCCGCCGTAGGCCATGAGCCCGACGTGACCATCGCTGATTTTGTGGCCGACCTGCGGGCGGCCACCCCCTCCAACGGGGCGGAGCTGGCGGTGCCCGACCAGAATGAGCTGTACGCCTGGCTGGACGGGCTGGCCAAGCGGCTGGAGAAGGGGACCGGCAGCCTGCTGGCCCGGCGCAGGAAGGATCTGGAGCGGCTGGGCCGCAGCCGGATGCTCACCGACCCGGGGGCCTATTTCCGGGACCGGAGGCTGCTGCTGGACTACCAGGGACAGCGGCTGGGACACGGGGCCGGACAGATCCTGTCCCGGGCGCGGGAGCGCCTGGCCCGGGACAGCGCGGCGCTGGACGCCATGAGCCCGCTGAAGGTGCTGGGCCGGGGCTACTCCATCGCCCGAAATGAGAATGGAACATTGATCGCCTCTGTCAAGGATGCGGCCCCGGGAGAGCGGCTGGAGCTGCGCCTGTCGGACGGCAGCCTGGCGTGCCGGGTGGAGGAAAGGAAGTGCCTGTGATGGCGGGAAAAAAGCTGGATTTTGAGCAGTCCATGGCCCGGCTGGAGGAGATCGTGGGCCTGCTGGAGCGGGGGGACGCCCCGCTGGATGAGGCCATGGCGCTCTTTGAAGAGGGGGCGAAGCTGATGCGGGAGTGCACCAAGCGCCTGGATCAGGCGGAGCAGAAGGTGACCCTGCTCACCGCAGGGGAGGACGGACAGCCCCGGGAGGAGCCCTTTGGAGGAGAACTGTGATATGAGCCTGGAATTTGAGCGCCGGCTGGCCGGCGACCAGAAGCGGATCGAGGAGGCCCTGGGGGCCATATTCCGGGAGGACGACCGGTACGCGGACCTCCAGGAGGCCATGGAGTACAGCCTGATGGCGGGGGGAAAGCGGGTCCGGCCCGTGCTGACCCTGGAGTGCTGCCGCCTGTGCGGCGGCGACCCGGAGCGGGCCCTGCCCTTTGCCTGCGGGGTGGAGATGGTGCATACCTACTCCCTGATCCATGACGACCTGCCCTGCATGGACGACGACGACCTGCGCCGGGGGCGCCCCACCAACCACAGGGTGTATGGGGAGGCCACCGCGGTGCTGGCCGGGGACGGCCTGCTCACCGCGGCCTTTCAGATGCTGACTGCCCGGCGGGATCTGCTCTCCCCGGAGCAGATGGCAGAGGGAGTGGACTGCCTCTCCCGGGCGGCCGGTCCCTCCGGCATGGTGGGGGGACAGGTGCTGGATATGGCGGGGGAGGGGCGGAGCCTGTCCCTGAGTGAGCTGGAGCTGCTCCAGAGCCTGAAGACCGGCGCCCTGATCTCCGCCGCGGCGGAGCTGGGGTGTATTGCCGCGGGGGGGAGCCCGGAGCAGCGGCGGGCCGTGGCCCGCTATGCTCAGAAGCTGGGCCGGGCCTTCCAGATCCGGGACGACATGCTGGACGTGACGGGCACCACCGAGGAGTTTGGCAAGCCGGTGGGCTCGGACCGCTCCAGAGAGAAGAGCACCTTCGTCACGGCCCTGGGGCTGGAGGGGAGCGGCGCGCTGGTGGAGCAGCTGACGGAGGAGGCAGTGTCCGCACTGAACGGATTCCCGCAGCCGGATTTCCTCATCTGGCTGGCCCGGGAGCTGGCCTCCCGGCGGAAGTGAAAACAGACGGGACAGAAGGGAGCGAAGGCAAATGTTTGAGGGGCGTACCGGTTTTTTAACGGGGAATCTGGTGCTGGATCTGTCCATCCTGGCGTGGTTCCTGGCCCAGCTGATCAAGACAGTGGCCAATCTGGTCGTGAACCGGAACTTGGACCTGAAACGGATGGTAGGCAGCGGCGACATGCCCAGCTCCCACTCCTCCTTCATCTGCGCGGCTACGGCGTCCATCGGGCAGATCTACGGCTGGCAGGCGCCCCTGTTCTCCCTGGCGGCGGTGGTGGCCCTGGTGGTGATGTACGACGCCTGTAATGTGCGCCGGGCCGCTGGGGAGCAGGCCAAGGTGCTCAACTATGTGATGGCCCACTGGAAGGAGATGCCGGAGGAGCTCAAGCCCAAAAAGAAGCTGAATGAGCACCTGGGCCACACGCTCCCCCAGGTGCTGATGGGGGCTCTGCTGGGCACGGCCATTGGCATCACCGGCCCCATGATCTGGTAAACCGGGAGGGGAGGCGCTGCGGCGCCGCCCAGGAAGCTGTGAGGGATTTTTTTGGATAAGAGAGACAAAACAACCTCATATGGCCCCATCCTGGCGGGGATGGGGGACCAGGAGGCCCGGGAGCTGTGCGGCCAGCTCCGGCAGGAGCTGATCCGGGACGTAGCCCGGACCGGAGGGCATCTGTCCTCCAACCTGGGGGTGGTGGAGCTCACCGTGGCCATCCACCGGGTGTTCGACACCAGCCGGGACCGGCTGGTCTTTGACGTGGGCCATCAGAGCTACCCACACAAGATGCTCACAGGCCGGCGGGAGCAGATGTCCACCATCCGGCAGCTCGGCGGGATCGCCGGTTTCCCCAAGCCATCTGAGAGCGTCCATGACGCATTCATCGCCGGACACGCCTCCAACTCGGTGGCGGTGGCGGTGGGGATGGCCCGGGCCAGGGACATGCTGGGGGAGGACTACCGGGTGCTGGCTCTCATCGGAGACGGAGCGCTCACCGGCGGACTGGCCTATGAGGGCCTGTCCACCGCGGGGCAGAGCAGGGGCCAGCTGCTGGTCATCCTCAACGACAACGGCATGTCCATCACCAAGAACGTGGGCGGCGTGGCGGAGCACCTGGCCCGCCAGCGCCTGAAGCCCCAGTACCTCACCTTCAAGAAGTACTACCGGAAGGTGATGAACGCCACCTGGTTCGGGCGGAAGATCTACCGGGTGACCCACCGGCTGAAGAAAGCGGTGAAGGAGAGCCTGCTCCCCAGCAGCCTGTTTGAGAATATGGGCTTCACCTATCTGGGGCCGGTGAACGGCCACGACCTGCGGGAGCTGACGGAGATCCTCCGCTACGCCCGGGACCTGAAGGAGCCGGTCCTGCTCCATGTCAGGACCATAAAGGGAAAAGACTTCACACCTGCTGAGGAGAATCCCGACGCCTACCACGGCGTGTCCCCCTTTGATCCCGAGACAGGGGAGCCCCTGAAGCAGGGGCGGGCCAGCTTCTCCTCCGTGTTTGGGCGGGAGGTGGCCCGGCTGGCCCGGGAGGACCCGCGGGTCTGCGCCGTCACGGCGGCTATGCAGACCGGGACTGGGCTGGATTACTTTGCCCTCCAGTTCCCGGACCGCTTTTTCGATGTGGGCATTGCCGAAGGCTGCGCGGTGTCCATGGCCGCCGGCATGGCCAAGCAGGGGGCGGTCCCGGTGGTGGCGGTCTATTCCACCTTCCTCCAGCGGGCCTATGACATGCTGCTCCACGACGTGGCTCTGGACCGGCTGCATGTGGTGCTGGCGGTGGACCGGGCCGGGCTGGTTGGGGAGGATGGCGAGACCCACCAGGGAGTCTTTGACGTGTCCTATCTCAACAGCGTCCCTGGGATGCGGGTCTATGCCCCCGCCAATTTTGCCGAGCTGAAGGCGATGCTGGAGGAGGCGGTCTTGCGCTGGGACGGGCCGGCGGCGGTGCGCTATCCCCGGGGCGGCGAGGGGGAGTACCGGGAGGACAGCGGCCGGGCCCCGGCGGCCGTCCTGCGACGGGGGTCCCACATCACGCTGGTGTCCTACGGTGTGGAGATCAACGATGTGCTCCAGGCGGCCCGGCTGCTGGAGGAGCGGGGCGTAGAGGCGGAAGTTGTAAAGCTGAACATCATTACACCGCTGGATGCCGCTCCGGTGCTGGACTCTGTGCGCCGGACGGGCGCCCTGCTGGTGGCGGAGGACAGCGTCTCCGCCGGCAGCGTGGGAGAGCGGCTCGCCTGCGCGCTGGAGCAGGCCGGCATCAGCGCCCGGGTGGCACTGTGCAGCTCCGGCGATACCTTTACCCCCCACGGCAGCGTGGGAGAATTGAAGCGGCTCCTGGAACTGGACGGAGCCGGGCTGGCCCAGCGGGCCATGGAGGTGCTGCGATTTGACAAAACAGCGGCTGGATGTTGAACTGACTGCCCGGGGACTGGCGGAGAGCCGCCAGAAGGCCCAGGCCATGATCATGGCGGGGCAGGTCTATGTGGATGGGCGGAAGGTGGACAAGGCGGGCACCCAGGTAGGGCCCGGCTGTGCCATCGAGGTGCGGGGCAGGACCCTGGCCTATGTGAGCCGGGGGGGACTGAAGCTGGAGAAGGCGGTGGAGCGCTGGCCCATCCGTCTGGAGGGGGCGGTGTGTGCCGACATCGGCTCCTCCACCGGCGGCTTCACCGACTGCATGCTCCAGCGGGGCGCGGAGAAGGTGTACGCCGTAGACTCCGGCTACAACCAGCTGGACTGGCGGCTGCGCAGCGACCCCAGAGTGGTGTGCATGGAGCGGACCAACGCCCGCTACCTCACCGGGGAGCAGATCCCGGAGCCCCTGGACTTCTTCTCCGTGGACGTGGCCTTCATCTCTCTCCGGCTGATCCTGCCCCCCATGCGCCCCCTGGTGCGGGAGGGGGCCCAGGCGGTGTGCCTGGTCAAGCCCCAGTTCGAGGCCGGCCGGGAAAAGGTGGGCAAAAAAGGGGTGGTTCGGGACCCGGCGGTCCATCTGGAGGTGCTGGAGCACTTCCTGGACCATGCCCGGGAGGCGGGATTTTCTGTAAAGGATATCACCTTTTCCCCCATCACCGGCCCGGAGGGCAATATTGAATACCTGGGCTGGCTGGGGACCGAGGGGGAGGGCCCGGTCTGGTCCGGAGACCTGAGGGAGCTGGTGGAGGAGTCCCACCGGTCCCTCCAGGGGAAGGAGGGACAGCCGTGAGAGTGCTGCTCAGTTCCAACCCCTA
Source organism: Clostridium phoceensis (assembly GCF_001244495.1). Lineage (NCBI taxonomy): Bacteria > Bacillati > Bacillota > Clostridia > Eubacteriales > Clostridiaceae > Clostridium > Clostridium phoceensis. The sequence continues at coordinate 2,431,899 of NZ_LN866274.1, forward strand.
TCGGGACAGGGGCCTGCGGGTGGCGCTGGAGGCCCGCAGGATCTTGAACAACGCCGGGGCGGAGACGGCCCTCTGCCTCCCCTTTGCCCCCAGGAAGGGGGACCGGCTGGATCTGCCCCGGCAGGTGAAGCTGGGCAGCATGGAGGAGGAGCTGAAGCGGGCGGATGTGCTGCTCTGCTTTGGCGGAGACGGGACCATCCTCCACGCGGCCCGGGACGCCACCCTCCACGACGTGCCCATCCTGGGGGTGAACATGGGGAGCGTGGGCTTTATGGCGGAGCTGGAGCGGGGCGAGCTGAGCCTGCTCACCCTGCTGGCCGCCGGCGAGTATCGGACCGAGGAGCGGATGATGCTCTCCGTCCGGGTGCTCCGGGGTGAGAAGGTGCTCTCGGAGGACCTGGCCCTGAACGACGCGGTGATCTCCAAGGGCTCCATGGCCCGGGTGGCCGAGATGGAGGTCCGGGCGGACGGGGTGCTGGTCACCAACCTGATGGGGGATGGGGTCATCGTCTCCACCCCCACCGGTTCCACCGCCTACTCCATGTCAGCGGGCGGGCCCATCGTGGAGCCCACCTCACGGGACATCATCGTCACTCCTGTGTGCGCCCACCAGCTGTCCACCCGGTCCATGGTGCTGGCGCCGGAGCGGCTGGTCACCGTCCAGCTCCCCCGGGGGAGCCGGAAGCATCTGTACCTGGCGGTGGACGGGGGCAAGGCTCTGCGCATCACCGGAACGGAGCGGGTGGAGATCTCCTGTGCCCGTCAGTCCACCCGGCTGATCCGGCTGACGGAACGGAACTTTTATCAGATCATCTATCAGAAGCTGGGAGGGTATGAACTGTGAAGCGAGCGAGACAGGCGGAGATTTTGAATGTGATCCGCATGATGGATGTGGAGACCCAGGAGCAGCTGCTCGCTGAGCTGAAGCTGCGGGGGTTCACCACCACCCAAGCCACCATTTCCCGGGACATCAAGCAGCTGCGGCTGGTGAAGGAGCTGGCCCCCTCCGGCAGCTACCGCTATGTGGCAGCGGACCGGCAGGAGGGAAAGAGCTCCGCGGGCCGGCTGCGGAACATCTTCAAGGAGGGGGTGGTCTCGGTGGAGGCGGCCCAGAATCTGGTGGTGGTCAAGACCATGCCCGGGCTGGCCTCGGCGGCCTGCTCCGCCCTGGACGGGATGGAGATCGCCGGGATGGTGGGCAGTCTGGCGGGGGACGACACCGGGATGCTCATCATGCGGGACAGCGCCTCGGCAGAGGCATTTTGCAGCGAAGCCCACAAGCTGCTGGAGTGAGTTTGAGACAGGTCAGGAGGGGCAAAGATGCTTTCTCTGCTTCACATTGAGAATATCGCGGTCATCGAGCGGGCCGATATCCAGTTCGATCCTGGCTTCAACGCTCTGACCGGTGAGACCGGAGCGGGCAAGTCCATCGTCATTGACGCCATCAGTGCGGTGCTGGGGGAGCGGACCAGCCGGGAGCTGATCCGCACCGGGGCGAAGTCGGCCTTGGTCAACGCGGTGTTCACCGGCGTGTCCGGGCTGGGCTGGCTGGAGGAGAACGGGGTCCCGGCGGGGGAGGAGCTGCTCCTCCAGCGGGAGATCCAGGGGGACGGCCGGAATATCTGCCGGGTGGACGGGCGGCTGGTGACCGTGGCCCAGCTGCGGGAGCTGGGGCGTCAGCTGCTGAACATCCACGGCCAGCACGACGGACAGCAGCTGCTGGACCCGGCCTGCCATCTGGGCTATCTGGACCGCTCCGGACACACGGAGGGGGAGCTGGCCTCCTTCCGGGAGGCATACGGAGCTTTGGCGGAGCTGCGGAAAAAGATCGGGGAACTGGAGATGGACGAGGCGGAGCGCTCCCGCCGGGTGGACACCCTCACCTTCCAGATCGGGGAGCTGGAGCGGGCCGACCTGAAGCCGGGGGAGGACCGGGAACTGGACGGGCGGCGCCAGCTTCTGCGCAGCGCCGGGAAGCTGATGGATGCGGTCCAGACCGCCCAGTACGCCCTGTCCGGGGACGAGGACGGCCGGGGAGCGGCCGACCTGCTCGCAGAGGCCGAGGGGGCCGTCCAGGGGGTGGCCCGGTACAGCGACCGCCTCTCCCAGCTCCAGGAGAAGCTGTCCCAGCTGCGGTGTGAGGCGGACGACGCGGTGGAGCTGCTGCGGGATCTGGAGGAGGAGCTGGACTTCTCCCCGGAGGAACTGGACGAGCTGGAGGGGCGGCTGGATACCATCTACCGGCTGAAAAAGAAGTACGGCTCCACGGTGGAGGAGATGCTGGATTACCTGGAGCGGAGCCGCCAGGAGCTGGACCAGATCCAGTACGCCGACGACACCATTGCCCGCCTGAGCCAGAAGCTGGAGAAGGCCAGGGAGGAGGCGGCGAGGCGGGCGGGGGTGCTCTCCCAGGCCCGCAGACGGGCGGCCGAGGCTCTCCAGACCCGGGTGCAGGAGGAGCTGCGCCAGCTGGACATGCCCAAAGTCCGCTTCCAGGTGGAGTTCGCCCCCAAGGAGGGGGCCTGGGGGCTGGATGAGACCGGCGGGGACGAGGTGCAGTTCCTCATGTCCGCCAACGTGGGCGAGGCTCTCAAGCCCATCCAGAAGGTGGCCTCCGGAGGAGAGCTGGCCCGCATCATGCTGGCGCTGAAAAATGTGCTGGCGGAGGACGACGGCATCGACAGCCTGGTCTTTGACGAGGTGGACACCGGAGTGTCCGGCCGGGCGGCCCAGAAGGTGGCGGAAAAGATGGCCCAGGTGGCCCGGAAGAAGCAGGTGCTCTGCGTCACCCACCTGCCCCAGATCGCCGCCATGGCGGACACCCATTTCTCGGTGGAGAAGGGGGAGCGGGACGGCCGGACCTACACCCGGGTGGAGCGGCTGGACCGCGCCGGCCGCATCGAGGAGCTGGCCCGGCTCATCGGCGGGGCGGCAGTGACTCCGGCCCTGCGCAGGAGTGCGGAGGAGCTCTTGGATCAGGCGGAGGCAGTCAAAAAGAAGTGATCCCGGGGGTGCGGCCCAGAGACGGGAGCGGAATAAAAGAGGCGAAGCGCAGGGACTCACAGCCCCTGCGCTTTTGTGTTCTTCTTTTCTGTCTCGGCTGCCCCAGGCACCGCTGCCTGAAGAAAGGGGACCGGCCCACATTCCTGCCTCTCTGGCTGCTGAAAAAAAGCCCGGAGCCCCCATCGGGGGGCTCCGGGCTGACCGATGACAGCGGGCTCAGAGGCTCTTCCGCTTGTAGAAGAGTGCCCCCGCCGCCATAAAGACGGCGAAGAAGAGCAGATAATAGAGGCAGTCCCACTGGTAGGACAGGATGCCGGCGATCACCATGAACAGGCCGCTGCACAGGGCCAGGGCGGGGAGCACGAAGCGGCGGAAGGGCGGCTCCTCCCTGGCTTCCCGCATGAAGCCCAGGAAGATGGGGAGGTACATGGCGTAGAGGGTGATGATGGGGATCTCGGAGGAGTCAAAGCGGAAGGGGCCCAGATGATTTTGGAGGCAGCCGAAATAGAAGTAGGTCCCCCAGAAGGCGCAGGCCAGCAGTCCGGCTGCAGCCGCGTTGGAGGTCATGCCGGTGGAGGGGTCCACCTGGGAGAGGATCTGAGGCTTGGGCCCTGTTCCCCGGGCCGCCAGGGCGTAAAATCCCCGGGTGCAGCCCATCATCAGCCCGTTGCAGGTGCCCAGGCAGGAGATGAGCACAAAGACAAACAGTATGGTGCCCCCAGCCTGGCCAAAGATAGTGGAGAAAGCCAGCCTTGCGCCATGCTCCCCGCTCTCCATCATGACGGCGTTGGGGACTGCTCCGGCGATGCCCACATAGTAGAACAGATAGATCAGCATGATGATGCCCACCCCGCAGACCAGGGCCAGGGGCAGGGTGCGCTTCGGGTCCTTGAGCTCCGCGTTGATGGTGGTGGCCACCACCCAGCCCTCATAGGCGAAGGCCGTGGCGGCCAGGGCGGTGAAGAGGGGGTAGGCGGTAACGGTGTCGGCGGTGACCTGGGCGAAGTTGGCGGCGGTCATGCCGCTCCGCAGCCCTGCCGCAGTGCCCATCCCGGCCATGAGCAGGATGGGGACCAGCTTGATGAGGGTCATGGAGACCTGGAGCTTGCCGGCCAGACGGGGGGCCATGGTGTTGATGAAGTAGGCGGCCACCAGATAGAACAGGGTGATGGTCATGCACTCGCCGCTGACGATGTCGTAGCCCAGCAGGACACAGGTATAGCGGGCGGACACCCAGGCCAGGGTGCTGGTCAGACAGGGATAGTAGACCGCGGCCAGGAACCAGCCCAGATAGTAGCCGTAGGCCCGGCCCACGGCGGCCTCGGCATAGTCCACCATGCCCCCCACCTTCTGATAGCGGGTGGCCATGACGGCAAAGGCGCAGGCGTTGGAGATGGCGATCAGGCCGCCGATGATCCAGGCCAGGATGCCTGTGCGCAGGTCGCCGCCGGTGGCGTTGAGGATCTTTTCCGCTTTGAAAAAGATGCCGCTGCCGATGACGATGCCGACCACCATGCAGATGGCGGTAGGCAGGCCGTATTTTTTCGTCAGTTGCTGCTCCAAAGCAGGCCGCCTCCTCTCTGAAAAAGGCCGGGGGCTGGAAAACACCATGTGCCAGCGCCCGGGATGCAGTATGGATACAGTCCCTAATAGTATAGTATATTTTCCCCTGAAAGAAAAGCAAAAACGTGATTTTTTTCGTCTTTTCGCGCACGGGGACCTGTTTGGGCCGGCGTAGGCGGGGAGGGGCGCCTCCCGCACCGGATATCTTTCCCGCGGGGCGGGGAGAGATGCACCAAAAGGCCCCCGGCACCGGGAGAAAGAAATGTGGGAGAGGGGAGGAGAAAGCGGTTGCGATTTTTGTCCGATCCGGTATAATAGCGGTATGGAAGGAAGTCCCGTGCGCGGGACCGAGATGATACATGGAAAGGAATGGAGTTATGGATTACGCGAAAGAGGCCCTCCGGCTGCATCGGGAGTGGAAGGGAAAGATCGAGGTGGTGGCCACGGTGCCCGCGGGGAACAAGGAGGAGCTGTCGGTGGCCTACACCCCCGGGGTGGCCCAGCCCTGCCTGGAGATCCAGAAGGACCCCAGCCAGAGCTACGAGCTCACCCGGCGGCACAACCTGGTGGCGGTCATCACCGACGGCACCGCCGTGCTGGGCCTGGGGGACATCGGCCCCGAGGCCGGGATGCCGGTGATGGAGGGCAAGTGCGTCCTGTTCAAGACCTTCGGCGGCATCGACGCGTTCCCCCTGTGTGTCAGGACCAAGGATGTGGACGAGTTCGTCCAGACGGTGTACAACATCTCCGGCTCCTTCGGCGGCATCAACCTGGAGGACATCTCCGCCCCCCGCTGCTTTGAGATCGAGCGCCGGCTGAAGGAGATGTGCGATATTCCGGTGTTCCACGACGACCAGCACGGAACGGCCATCATCGCCCTGGCCGGCCTCACCAACGCCCTGCGGGTGGTGGGGAAGAAGAAGGAGGACGTGAAGGTGGTGTTCTCCGGCGCGGGCTCGGCGGCCATCTCCATCACCAAGCTGCTGCTGTCCGCCGGGTTCCGGCACATCACCCTGTGCGATAAGTTTGGCGCGGTGTGTAAAGGAGATCCTCAGCTCAACGAGGCACAGGCCGCCATTGCCGAGGTGACCAACCTGGAGCGCCGCACTGGCACCCTGGCGGAGATGATGGTGGGGGCAGATGTGTTCATCGGCGTCTCCGCCCCCAAGGTGGTGACTCCGGAGATGGTGGGCACCATGGCGAAGGACGCCGTCGTCTTTGCCTGCGCCAACCCCACGCCGGAGATCTTCCCAGAGGAGGCCAAGGCGGGGGGAGCCCGGGTGGTGGCCACCGGCCGGAGCGACTATCCCAACCAGATCAATAACGTGCTGGCCTTCCCCGGGGTGTTCCGGGGCGCGCTGGATGTGCGGGCCAGCGACATCAACGAGGAGATGAAGATGGCCGCCGCCCGGGCCCTGGCCGGCCTGATCGGGGAGGAGGAGCTGTCGGAGGAGAATATCATCCCCAAGCCCTTTGACCCCCGTGTGGTGCCCGCAGTGGCCCAGGCGGTGGCCCAGGCGGCCCGGGAGACCGGCGTGGCCCGACTGTGAGGGGAGCGCAGACAGAAAAGAGATGGAAGAAGGGCCGCGGAACAACAGTTCCGCGGCCCTGCTGGGTTTAAAAATATGTCCGGCTCCTTATAGGAGGGAGAGGGCCGCCTCATCGGCCACCAGGGTGAAGTCGGGGTGGTACTGAAGGATGGAGGCAGGGACCTGGGGAGTGACGGGGCCGAAGAAAGCGTCCTTGATGGCCTGGGCCTTGTTGGCGCCGGAGGCCACCATCAGCACCCGGCGGGCCTGAAGGATCTCCCGGGTGCCCATGGTGCGGGCGTGGGTGGGCACCTCGTCGATGCTGGCGAAGAAGCGCTTGTTGGCGTCCCGGGTGCTCTCGGTGAGGGTGACCTGATGGGTGCCGGTGGAGAAGGCGTCGGCGGGCTCGTTGAAGCCGATGTGGCCGTTGACGCCCAGGCCCAGCAACTGCAGGTCGATGCCGCCCAGGTCACGGATGACCTTGTCGTAGCGGGCGCACTCCTCCGCCTCGTCGGGGGCCATGCCGTCCGGGATATTGGTGTTGGCGGGGTCCACGTTGATGTGGTCGAACAGGTTGGTGCGCATGAAGTAGGCGTAGCTCTGGTCGTGGTCCTTGTCCAGCCCCACATACTCGTCCAGGTTGACGGTGCGGACCTGGGAGAAGTCCAGGTCACCCTTCTTGTACCACTCGATGAGCTGCTGATAGGTGCCCACCGGACTGGAGCCGGTGGCCAGGCCCAGGACACAGCTGGGCTTGAGGATGACCTGGGCAGAGATGATATTGGCGGCGGCGCGGCTGAGCGCCTGATAGTCCTTTGCGGAAATGATCTTCATGGGGGATTCCTCCTTCTAAATTCAGCGGACCTTTTCCCCGTCCACATAGACGGAGTCCAGGGTGAGGTCTGGGTTGAGCAGCACCAGGTCGGCCTGCTTGCCCACGGCCAAGGAGCCGATCTGGTGGTCCAGCCGGACGGCCCTGGCGGGAGCAAGGGTGAGGGCGGTGACGGCGTCCTCCAGAGGCAGGCCGAATGCCACCACGTTTTGCAGCTCGGAGAGCAGGTTGGAGGAGGAGCCGGCCAGGGTGTCGGTCCCGCGCAGGGTGGCCTTGCCGCCCTTCATCTCGATGGGCTGCCCGCCCAGCTCATACTCGCCGTCGGGCATGCCGGCGCAGCGCAGGGAGTCGCTGATGATGACCAGCTTGTCTCCAAACAGCTTGTGGGTGGCCCGGATGACGGCGGGATGGATGTGCAGGCCGTCACAGATCAGCTCCACCGTGGCGCCGCTGTCCAGGGCCGCGCCGATGACCCCGGGCTCCCGGTGGAGGAAGGAGGGCATGGCGTTGAAGAGGTGGGTGGCGTGGCTGGCCCCCGCACCATAGGCCGCCATGGCGGTCTCATAGCCGGCAGTGGTGTGGCCGAGGGAGACGGTGCAGGTCTGGGAGACCTCCCGGATAAAGGGGATGGCCCCCTCCTCCTCCGGTGCCACGGTGATCAGGCGGACCATGCCGCCGCTGGCCTCATTGAGGCGGTGGAACATGGAAGCGTCCGGCTCGTGCAGGTTCTCCGCCGCCTGGGCGCCCCGCTTGGCGTAGCACAGGAAGGGACCCTCCAGGTGGATGCCGGCGCACTTGGCGCCGTCCGCCGGGCGGCGGAAGTCCCGGATGGCGTGCATGGCGGGGGTGAGGGTCTCCTCCTTCAGGGTCATGGTGGTGGCCAGAAAGGAGGTGACGCCGTGGGCGGCGTAGTGGCGGGACATGATGGGCAGTCCTTCGGGCCGCCCGTCGGAGAAGTCCTCGTTCATGGCCCCGTGGGTGTGGACATCGAGGAAGCCGGGGACCAGATACTTTCCCCCGGCGTCCAGGTCACAGGGACCCTGGGCGGGGCCCACAGCGGTGATGACGCCGTTTTCGAAGGTGAGGGAGCCCTCCTGGAAGGCGCCGTCCAGGAACAGCTTGGCGTTGCCGATGATCATGGGCGCTTACACCTCCGGCAGGCTGGCGGCGGCCACAGACTGGCCCACGCGGCGGGATTTCTCGTCGGGCAGGGCGGGGAAGAGCTTGCCGGAGCACTCAGGATACTCGTCGGCCAGCACCCGCTTGGCCTCCTCCAGAACCAGGTCGCCGCCCTTGCCGGACATGACCCGGCCCAGGAGCAGCACGTGCCTGCAGTGATACAGGTCGTAGTAGTAGGCCAGGGCGTGGCCCAGATAGGTGCCGATGGAGCGGTAGATCTCGGCGGCGTTGTTGCCGTCCTGATCCATCAGCTTCTGGACCTCCTTCAGCTTCTCCGCGGGGGAGAGGGACTCGGACAGGTTGATGCCCGCCCGGGGAGCCAGCTTGATGACGCCGTCCTGGGAGAAGTACTTCACGCCGCAGCCGATGTCGCCGGACCACTCATCCTCCATGGCGTCGGGGTTCACGTCCACCGGCATGAAAGCCAGCTCGTTGAGCCAGCCGGTGATGTTGCCCTTCTCGTCCACATAGCCCACAGCCTCGCTGGTGCCCATGGCGATGCCCAGTACGTTGTTCTCGCCCAGGCCCATGGCGCCCGCCAGGGCGGACACGTCGCCGTCGTTGCACACCACCAGGGGGATGTCGGGGCCGAACACGTCCCGGGCGGCCCGGATATAGATGTCCTTTACCTTCTCGTTGAACTTGTCTTTGGGCACCTTCAGGAACAGGGAGGCTACCATAGTCCGGTTGTCGATGTAGATGCCGGCGGAGGAGACGCCCACCGCATCCACCCGGGGCATCTTCTCGGCGGCGGACTTGAAAGCGGAGACGATGCCGTCATAGTGATAGTCGGGGTCCTCGGTGATCTTGGGGAACCAGACCACTTCCTCGGAGTAGACGGGCTCGCCGTCGATGACAGCGGACACCTTGCGGTCGCTGCCGCCGGCGTCGAAGCCCACCCGGCAGCCCGCCAGATGGCGGCCGACAGCCTGGGAGGCGCCCGCCTCCTGGGGGACCTTGTCGCAGAAGACCACCTCGAAGGGGCGCTCGTACACGCCGGCCATGAAGTCGGAGTCAAAGGACCGGGCGCCGCCGGGGGCGAAGGTCTTTTTCAGATAGTTGTAAATGTCCTCGTCCCCGCTGACATACACCTTGAAGCCGCCCTTCATCCACAGCATGGACTTGACCAGGCGGTCGATGTAGTATTGGTCGGCCTGGCGCATCTCCGGGGTGCCGTGGATGAAGGTGTCACACACCGCCACCTGGCCGCCGGAGCGCTCCAGGGCAATGGAGACCGGCTTCTTCGCCGTCTCAAGAAACGCGCGGTTGAACTTCAGGATGGGCATGAACTCCGGGTCCAGGCTGGGCTTGTTTTTGACCTCAAATTGGATACCGTACTGATTCACGACAAATCGCCTCCTAAAATTTTTGGAAGTCCTTCTTTCTGGCTGTTGCGATTCCCGTCGTTCGGGGATATAATGAGAAGCCGGAAGCGCGGTTTGGAGCAAGACGCCCAATCGAGGGGGGAGATATTCCAACGCTCTTGTATAATTGTATCATGCAGGGAGTGGATTGTCACCTAAAATGCGGGAAAAATTTTTCACAAATTATTTCATTGAAAAAACTTTCCTGGAGTGCTATGATGGAGTTACAGATTTGGATCGTTGTGGAAAAATCCAAAAAACAGCGGCTTTTGCCGTCATAAGGGGTTGAAATTTATGGACAGAAAGAGATTGCAGGAGACCAGGGAGTGGGTCAGGAAGGAACTGGCGTCCAGTGCCGAATTTTGGCTGAAATACGGCATGGACAAGGAGCACGGCGGCGTCTACACCTGTATCGACCGGACAGGGCGCCTGTTCTCCACGGACAAGAGCGTGTGGATGCAGGGGCGGTGCGGCTGGACCTACGCCTATCTGTGCACCGTCTACGGCACCCGGCCGGAGTGGCTGGAGGCCAGCAAGAGCTGTCTGGACTTCATGGAGAAGCACTGCATCAACCGGGAGGCGGACGGCCGGATGTACTTCACCGTCACCGGCGACGGCAAGCCGCTGCGCCAGCGCCGCTACTGCTTCTCCGAGGGCTTCTACGCCCTGGCCAACGCGGAGTATTACGCGGTCACGGGGGACAGGGAGTGCCTGGAGCGGGCCCGCCGGGCCTATGAGCTGATCTATCAGCTGAACAACGGCCTCATCAAGGACCCCGCCGGCATGGGCCCCAAGACCATCCCGGAGACCCGGAGCGGCCGCGCCCTGGCCGACCCCATGATCTATCTGAACATCACCTCAGTGATGCGCCGCTGCGACCCGGAGCACCGGGAGGTCTATGACGCCCGGGCCAAGCAGTGCGTGGAGACCATCTTCCGCTATCACCACAAGCCGGAGCTGAAGTGCACCCTGGAGACCGTGGGCATGAACGGCGAGTTCTGGTCCGACATCTCCGCCGGCCGCTTCGTCAATCCGGGCCACGACATCGAGTGCAGCTGGTTCCTGATGGAGGAGGCCAAGTACGAGGACGACCCGGAGCTGCGGGCGAAGGCCATGGAGGTCTTTGATATGGCCATCGAGCGGGGCTGGGACAAGGAGTACGGCGGCCTGCTCTACTTCGTGGACTGCATGGGATTCCCGCCGGAGGCCTATGAGCACGACATGAAGCTGTGGTGGCCCCACAACGAGATCCTGATCGCCAGTCTGATGATGTACCGGGACAGCGGGGACGAGAAGTATCTGGACTGGTTCTACAAGACCGTGGACTACTGCAAGACCTATTTCGCGGACCCGGAGTACGGCGAGTGGTACGGCTATCTCCGCCGGGACGGCAAGCCCACCGAGCCCGCCTGCAAGGGCTGCACCTTCAAAGGGCCCTTCCACGTGCCCCGCAGCCTGATCATGGCGGATCAGCTGATCGGGCAGATCCTGGAGCAGAACTGAGGGCCGGAGGACGGCCGGGGGAGAAGAGGAAGGAGAGAGCATGACGGCGCATAACATATTTGAGACCATTAGCAGCCAGTATTTTCAGCTGACCAACTCGGAAAAGAAGGTGGCCGACTATGTGCTGAGGCACCGGATCGATGTCCAGTACATGTCCATCTCCGAGCTGGCGGAGGAGTGCACCGTGGCTGACGCCACCATCTCCCGCTTCTGCCGGAGGCTGGGGCTGACTGGATACAACGCCTTCAAGCTGGAGCTGGCCAAGGCATCGATGACCCGGGACAGCCACCGGGCGGACGCGGCCATCCTCCAAGAGAGCAGCGGCTTTCACGCCATGTGCAAAAAGCTGCTGGGAGAGAATGTGGCGGTGCTGGAGCAGACCATCCAGCTGCTGGACCCCAGACAGGTGTCCCGGGCCGTGGACCTGCTCCGGCGATCCCGCCGGGTGGTGTGCATGGGACAGGGCAGCTCCATGGTGCTCTCAGAGGAGGCCTGGACCCTCTTTTCCACCGTGTCCCCCAAATTCCTGTTTGTGCCCGACTCCCACCTTCAGATGAATACCCTTGCGCTGATGGACCCGGACGAACTGGTCCTGTTCTTCTCTTACTCCGGCTCCACCCGGGACTTCCAGGACCTGCTGGAGGTGGCCCGGCAGCGGCAGGTGAAGGTGGTGCTGGTGTCCCGTTTCCCCAAATCGCCGGGGGGCCAGCTGGCGGATGTGGTGCTCCAGTGCGGCGCCGACGAGGGGCCGCTCCAGGCCGGCTCCGTCAATGCCCGGATGGCCCAGCTCTTTGTGCTGGACGTGCTGTTCCAGGAGTTCTGCATGCGGGCCCCTGAGGAGACAGAGCAGAGCAGGGAGCAGATCGCTGAGGCCGTGGCGAGAAAACACCTGTGACCGGGCGGCCAGATCGATCAGAATTCAGAATAGATAAGAGCCGTCCCCCTGAGACCAGTGGGACGGCTCTTTCTGTCTCATAACAAAAGGACAGGGGGCGGTATGCGATGCATACCGCCCCCTGTCCCTGTTCCGCATTGCACGGATGGACTGCGATGGGGGAGGGATCAATAGTTCCCCTTGCCGTCGTTCCACTTCCAGTCCCGGACCTCGGGCAGGTCCTGGCCGTAGGTGGTGATATACTGGCGGTGCTCCACCAGCTTATCCTGCATCTCCTGAATGAGATAGGAGGCAGTGTTGCCCAGCTGGGGCAGACGCTTGACGGTGTCGATGACCAGGTCGAAGCGGTCGATGTCGTTCTGCACCCGCATGTCGAAGGGCGTGGTGATGGTGCCCTCCTCCTTGTAGCCGCGGACGTGCAGATTCTTGTTGCGGCGGCGGTAGGTCAGCTCATGCACCAGGGTGGGATAGCCGTGGAAGGCGAAGATGATGGGCTTGTCCTTGGTGAAGAGGGCGTCATAGTCCTCGTCAGTGAGGCCGTGGGGGTGCTCGGTGTGGGGCTGGAGCTTCATCAGGTCCACCACGTTGACCACCCGGATCTTCAGGTCGGGCAGGTAGTGGCGCAGGATGGTGACAGCAGCCAGGGTCTCCAGAGTGGGGGTGTCGCCGCAGCAGGCCATGACCACGTCGGGCTCACAGCCCTGGTCATTGGAAGCCCACTGCCAGATGCCGATGCCCTGGGTGCAGTGCTTGACGGCCTGCTCCATGGTCAGCCACTGGGGACGGGGGTGCTTGGAGGCGACCATGACGTTGACGTAGTTGCGGCTCTTGATGCAGTGGTCGAAGCAGCTGAGCAGGCAGTTGGCGTCCGGGGGCAGGTAGAGGCGCACCACGTCCGCCTTCTTGTTGGCCACGTGATCCAGGAAGCCGGGGTCCTGGTGAGTGAAGCCGTTGTGGTCCTGCTGCCACACGTTGGAGGAGAGGACGTAGTTCAGGGAGGCGATCTTCTGCCGCCAGGGCAGCTGGTTGCACACCTTCAGCCACTTGGCGTGCTGGGCAACCATGGAGTCCACGATGCGGATGAAGGCCTCGTAGCTGTTGAAGAAGCCGTGGCGGCCGGTGAGCAGATAGCCCTCCAGCCAGCCCTGGCACAGGTGCTCGGAGAGCATGGAGTCCATGACCCGGCCGTCCCGGTCCAGGTTCTCGTCCAGGTGCTCGTCGATGGGGTCCTCCCAACGGCGGCCGGTGACCTCAAAGACGGGGGAGAGGCGGTTGGAGGCGGTCTCGTCGGGGCCGAAGACCCGGAAGTTCCGGGACTCCATATTCAGCTCCATCACGTCCCGGACATAGGTGCCCATAACGGTCATGTCCTGGGCCTCCACCGCGCCGGGCTGGGGAACATCCACCGCGTAGTCCCGGAAGTCGGGGGTGCGCAGGTCCCGGAGGAGCAGGCCGCCGTTGGCGTGGGGGTTGGCGCCCATGCGGCGGTTCCCCTTGGGGGCCAGGGCCTGGAGCTCAGGGATCAGAGTGCCGTTCTCATCGAACAGCTCCTCGGGGCGGTAGCTCTTCAGCCACTGCTCCAGCTCCTGGACGCGGCCGGGGGCGCCGTCGTGGACGGCGATGGGCACCTGATGGGCGCGCCAGCAGCCCTCCAGCGGCTTGCCGTCCACCTCCTTGGGGCCGGTCCAGCCCTTGGGGGAGCGCAGGACGATCATGGGCCAGCGGGGCCGGGTGACGTCGCCGGTGGAGCGGGCGTACTCCTGGATGCGCTGGATCTCCCGGACGGCCCAGTCCAGGGCGGCGGCCATCTTCTGGTGCATGACCATGGGGTCGTCCCCCTCCACGAAGCGGGGCTCCCAGCCGCAGCCCTTGAAGAACATCTCCGCCTCTTCGTGGGAGATGCGGGAGAAGACGGTGGGGTTGGCGATCTTAAAGCCGTTGAGGTGGAGGATGGGTAGCACCGCGCCGTCCGTCTTGGGATTGAGGAACTTGTTGGAGTGCCAGGCGGTGGCCAGGGGGCCGGTCTCCGCCTCGCCGTCGCCCACCACGCAGGCGGCGATCAGGTCGGGGTTATCCATGACCGCGCCAAAGGCGTGGGACAGGGAGTAGCCCAGCTCGCCGCCCTCATTGATGGAGCCGGGGGTCTCGGGGGCCACGTGGCTGGCGATGCCGCCGGGGAAGGAGAACTGCTTGAACAGCTTCTTCATGCCCTCGGCGTCCCGGCTGATGTTGGGGTAGATCTCCGTATAGGAGCCGTCCAGGTAGTCCTGGGCCACCATGGCGTTACCGCCGTGGCCGGGGCCGGAGAGGTAGATCATGTCCAGGTCATACTTGTTGATGACCCGGTTCAGGTGGGTGTAGATGAAGTTCTGACCAGGGCAGGTCCCCCAGTGGCCCACGATGGTGCGCTTCAGGTGCTCGGGCTTCAGGGGCTCCCGCAGCAGGGGGTTGTCCAGCAGGTAGAGCTGGCAGGCGGCCAGATAGTTGGATGCCCGCCACCAGGCGTTGATGAGCTCCAGCTGGCTTTTGGTGAGGGGGTCCTTCTTGGACATGCGGGCGGGCGCTTTGGCGACCGCTTTTTCCTTTGTGATAGACTTGTTAGACATAAGATAGCCTCCTTCTTCAAGCTATTTACAAGGATTAGTATATTCTAAACATTGAAAAAGTCAATAAGAAAAGAAAAAATAATATGTTAAAAAACGGTGAATAAAATTTATGGAATGAGTTAAAGTAAACAAATGGCCCGACGGCCCGCTGGAATATCCAGAGGGCCGCCGGGCCGGAGCTTATGGAAGAGCCTCGCAGAGTTCGCGCCCGCAGGCGCAAATCAAGTTGTGATCTGTTTTCCCCCGCGGCATGTGCGCCGGGGGAAAGCACTGCTCAGGCTACTGAGCGCTCCGCTTGGAGCGGTTGATGGCAGAGAGGATGCCGCGCAGGGGGGCCAGGTTAATGTTATGGGAGACGCCCACGCCCCAGTACTTCCTGCCGTCCCGCTGGTCCTGGAGCAGGATGTAGGCCACGCCCTGGGAGTCGGAGCCGTCGGTGATGGCGTGGGACTTGTAATCCAGGAAGGTGAAGTGGGACATCTTCTCGTCCTTGATGGCGTTGAAGAAGGCGTCGATGGGGCCATTGCCCTCGCCGGAGACCTGGAAGATCGTGTCCGTGTGCTGGATGGTGCCCCAGAAGGTGACATGGGAGTGCCCCTCGGCGTCGATGCTCTCGGTAAAGGCGTGCTTGAGCATCCGGTAGGGGGCGTCAATGTTCAGGTACTCCTCCTTGAACAGCTCGTAGATGCGCTCGGGGGCGATCTCGGTGCCCACCCGGTCGGTCTCCTTCTGGACGACGGCGCCGAACTCGGGGTGCATCAGCTTGGGCAGGTCGAAGCCGAAGTTGTGCTCCATCACATAGGCGGAACCGCCCTTGCCCGACTGGCTGTTGATGCGGATGATGGGTTCATACTGCCGGCCCACGTCGGCGGGGTCGATGGGCAGGTAGGGGATCTCCCAGAAGTCGGAGTTGGACTCCTTCATATACTGGGTGCCCTTGTTGATGGCGTCCTGGTGGCTGCCGGAGAAGGCGGTGAAGACCAGCTCGCCGGCATAGGGCTGCCGCTCGCCCACCTTCATCTTGGTGCAGCGCTCGTACATCTCCCGGATCTTGTTGATATTGGAAAAGTCCAGCCTGGGGTCCACGCCCTGGGTGTACATATTCAGAGCCAGGGTGATCATATCCACGTTGCCGGTGCGCTCACCGTTGCCGAAGAGGGTGGCCTCCACCCGCTCCGCCCCGGCCAGCAGTCCCATCTCGGTGGTGGCTACGCCGGTGCCCCGGTCATTATGGGGGTGGAGGGAGATGATGGCGCAGTCCCGGGAGGGGAGCCTGCGGATGAAATACTCCAGCATGTCGGCAAACTGGTTGGGCATGCAGTTCTCCACCGTGGTGGGCAGGTTGAGGATGACCTTACGCTCCGGGGCGGCGTGGAGGTGCTCCAGCACCGCCTGGCAGACCTCCACGGCATAGTCCATCTCCGTGCCCATGAAGGACTCGGGGGAGTACTCGAACCGGAGGTTCATACCCGACTGGATCAGGGGCTGGGACATCTCGTAGATCAGGTCGGCGGCATCGGTGGCGATCTTGGTGATCTCATCGGTGTCCATGTGGAAGACTACCTTGCGCTGGAGGGTGGAGGTGGAGTTGTAGAAGTGGAGGATGACGTTTTTGGCGCCCTGGATGGCCTCGAAGGTCTTGCGGATCAGGTGCTCCCGGGCCTGGACCAGCACCTGGATGGTCACATCGTCAGGGATGTGGCCCCCCTCGATCAGCTCGCGGCAGATCTCATACTCGGTCTCACTGGCGGAGGGAAAGCCGATCTCGATCTCCTTGACGCCGATGTCCACCAGGGTGTGAAAATATTCCAGCTTCTCCTCCAGGTTCATGGGGTCCACCAGAGCCTGGTTGCCGTCCCGCAGGTCCACAGAACACCAGACGGGGGCCTGGGTGATGACGCGGTCCGGCCAGGTGCGGCCCTGGATGGGCTGGGGCTGGAAGGGGATGTACTTTTGATATCCGGGTTTCATATGGGGTGCCTCCTTTACATTCTGCGGGGGACAAAAACGACGCCCCCGACTTTTTCAAGTCAGGGGCGTCGGAAATGACGCGGTACCACCCTGGTTCGGCCGCCGGTTACCCGAAAGCGGCCCTCATAAGCCTCGAACAAGGCTGAGGCCGGTAACGGGGCCATACGTCTCATCCTACTCACAGATTCGGACAAGCTGCTCGGGGACCAGTATCCACAGGGGGCCGCACGCCGGTTCCCACCAACCACCGGCTCTCTGAAGGGGGCTGACCCTGTCTTTTTTCCCGTCACTGCATTTGTTGAATGTTATTTTAGCGGAGGAGGCCGGCTTTGTCAAGAGAAAAATGAGACAGACCTGAAAAAGGCGGGGACAAATTAAAAAATCTTAATGGAGCGGGAAAAACATAAATGGGATATTGATTCGGCTTGTGGTACAATTGAGAGGACAAGGAGGCGGGAAAGGGATGAGACGGATCGGTGCGTGGATGATGGCGCTCCTGCTGTGCGTCGTCGGGACAGGATGCGGGAGGCAGCTCGGGAGCCCGATATCCTATGAGGATTTTACGGGCACCTATCCCGTGGAGGGCTATGTCCCAAGCCAGGAGGACCTGGGGTGGGCACCCTATTCCTATGCCGGAGCAGGTCCGCATTTTTCTGTGGTCCTGAACGTCAGACAGGCCAGCGAGGCGGAACGGTCCGTGCTCATACAGGGAAAGTGGGCCTCAGCAGAGACCATGGCTCAGAGCGGGGCGGATTTCCCGGAGCGCAGTGAGGAGTACAACGCCCTGGCTCTGAAGGCGACGGAGGAGGCCATGGCGCTGGAGGAGGCGGAGCAGATCTATCTGACGGAGCTGCTGGTGACCCATAACGGAACGGAAGCAGAGCAGTTCCGCTACTCTGTCTCTGACGGCGGGACGCTTTATCTGTCTGGGTATGCGGCGGGCGGAGAGGTCTGGTGCCGGCTGGCCAACACGCCGGACGGGAGCTATACCGAGGGGCTCCTGCTCCCCTTCCGTCAGCAGTACAGCATGGAGATCTGTTATGGGGAGGAACGGGAGGAAATCGCCCTCACCCTTCAGGAGCAGGCGGGATGAAAGGCGCCGGCCGCGGGCATGCGGCCGGCGCCTTTCCCACAGCGGCATATCCACGCCCCCGGGGTGCATAAAGTGGAGCGAGACGGGGAGAGGGAGGGACAGGCCGTGGTGGAAAAGATCATGCTGGAGGGAGGCGGGACCCTCTCCCTGCGGGAGGACGGCCCCAGGGTGCACACCGAGGCGCGCCGCCAGAACGACGGCCAGGGGCTCTATAAGGTGTGGCTGCGGGGCGGCGGAAAGGGACGGCTGCTGCTGGGAACGCTGGTGCCGGAGGGGGGAGAGCTGGTGCTGAGCCGGACCCTGAGCCGCCGTACTCTGGAGGATGCGGGCTGCTGGCCGGTGGCGGGAGGGAAGGCTGTGATGGCCTATCCTTTTACAGAGGAGAGCGCCGGGGAGTGGTACTGGGAGGAGGAGCCCTGGAAGCTGGTGTCCGACCCAGTGCTGGTGCAGGCGGCCCGGAGCTGGGGGCCCCTGCTGGTACAGCGGGGCGGGGAGGAGGTGCGGCTGGCCGCCTCCTTCCGCGGCGGCGGGCAGTTCCCGCTGGTCCCCCTCTTCTGCTTCGGGACGGTGGGCCAGATCCGGGGAAGGGAATATGTGATCTTTCTGTTTGATCGGCAGGGGACCCCTAAAATGCCGTATAATTTGGAAAAAGGCGGGAAACCTAAGGCCGTAGATCAGAGCCGATGACGGCTGAAGGAGGAATTCGTATGCCCATTTTGACCACCAAGGAGCTCCAGGCCCTCAATGACCAGCTGGACTTTGAGCGGGTGCTCCACTGCAAGTATCTGGCCGCGGTCCAGGAGAGCACCGACCAGGAGCTGAAGACCATGTTCCAGAACTGCGCCAGCCAACACCTTCAGAACTACAACACCCTGCTGGATCAGCTGCGCTGAGGAGGAGAACGAATGAACGATCAGGAGCGTATGACAGATTTTCTGTGCAGTGAGAAGAAGATGACCTCCAACTATGACACCTACGCCTCGGAGTGCGTCAACATCCCCCTGCGGGACGCCTTCCTCGGCCTGTTCAACCAGGGGCACCACACCCAGACCGAGCTGTTCCAGCTGGCCCAGTCCAAGGGCTGGTACCAGCCCGAGCAGGCCCAGGCGGACAAGATCAGCCAGGCTTACACCAAGTTCTCCAATCAGAAGCCCACAGGACAGCAGTAAGACCGGAGCGCAGCCCGCGCCGGGCCCCAAGTGCGGAGGCCCGGCGCGGGCCCTTTTTCCGGGGCGGGAAAAAGAGTTGGGGAAAAAGGCCGGCATCCATTGAAAAACAGGGGGAGATTGCGTATAATCAAGGGGATAAAACGCCAAGTGAGGAAAGAGACTGACTATGTACCGTATCGATATCATGACCCTGTTCCCCGACGTGGTGGGGGACATGCTGTGCGAATCCATCCTGGGCCGGGGGCAGGAGCGGGGCTACATCCGCATCGAGTGCCACCAGATCCGGGACTACACATTGAATAAGCAGCGGCAGGTAGACGACTACCCCTACGGCGGCGGCCGGGGGGCGGTGATGCAGGCCGACCCCCTCTACCAGTGCTGGAAGCACATCTGTGAGGAGGCGGGGGAGCGGGTCCATACCATTTACTTATCTCCCGCAGGCAGGACCTTCCGCCAGGGGGATGCCCGGCGGCTGAAGGACAGCTACCAGCGGCTGATCCTGGTCTGCGGGCACTACGAGGGGATCGACGAGCGGTTCGTGGAGGAGTGCGTGGACGAGGAGATCTCCCTGGGGGACTTTGTGCTCACCGGCGGGGAGATCCCGGCCATGGCGGTGGCGGACGCGGTGTGCCGGCTGGTGCCCGGGGTGCTGTCCGACCCGGAGTGCTATGAGAACGAGAGCCACTGGAACGGTGCACTGGAGGCGCCCCAGTATTCCCGGCCGGAGGTGTGGCACGAGAGAGCGGTGCCCCCCATCCTCCTGTCAGGCAACCACGCCAAGGTGGACCAGTGGCGGCGGAAGCAGTCCATCCTGCGTACCCGCCGCCGCCGCCCCGACCTCTATGAGCGGCTGGATCTGTCCTCCAAGGCGGACCAGAAGATCCTGAAGGAGCTGCGCGCCGAGGAGCCGGAGCTGTTCCCAGAGGACTGACCCGGGCCGCGGGGGGATCTGGAGCAGTACACTGCCCCAGGCCCCGGTTTTCTGTGGAGGCGCTGATCCCTTCCGGCCCATGTAGGGGCGGAGCTTGTCCTGCCCTTCTCGAAAAAGCGGGACGGGGAAAGGAAGACCCCTCATCCGTCGCGGCGTGCGCCGTGACACCATCCCCCCGGAGGGGGGAAGGCTTTGGGGGCGGGGCCGAGAGGGGGACAGCCCACGCCGCAGCATTTCTCCCTAAAGGGGAGGGTTTGGGCGGTTACAGAGGTCCGCCTCGGTAAGCGGCGGGGGACTGCGCCCTCCGGGGCGATCCTGCACACGGGAGGCGCCGCGGTTTTACTTTACATTTGGGCGGAACTGTGGTATAGTATCGTAAATCTAATATCTAATATCATGTTCGGGGATGAATAGTATGAGTTTCAAGATCATTGTGGACAGCTGCTGCGACCTGACCGGGACCATGTTGAAGGACCCCTGCTTTGTGAAGGTGCCTCTGACCATCCGGGTGGAGAACAGCTCCTTCGTGGACGACGCCTCCCTGGACCGGAGCGACCTGCTGTGGGCCATGAAGCAGAGCGAGGACGCCCCCTCCACCGCCTGCCCCGCCCCCCAGAGCTATCTGGACGCCTACCAGTGCGGCGCGGATGACATCTATGTGGTCACCCTGTCCGCCCTGCTCAGCGGCTCCCACAACAGCGCGGTCCAGGCCCGGGTCCTGCTGGAAGAGGAGGAACCGGAGCGTAACGTCCACGTGTTCAACTCCTGCTCCGCCTCCTCTGGAGAGGTGCTGACGGCGCTGAAGATCCGGGAGCTGGCGTCCTCCGGGATGCCCTTCAAGAAGGTGGTCCGGGAAGTGGAGCAGTATATCTGCCAGATGCAGACCCTTTTCGTGCTGGAGTCCCTGGAGAATCTGCGGAAGAACGGACGGCTGACCAAGCTGCAGGCGGTGGTCACCGGGGCGCTGCGGATCAAGCTGCTGATGGGGGCCACCCCTCAGGGGGAGATCTGCAAGCTGGGCCAGGCCCTGACCATGAAGCAGGCTCTGGGCAAGCTGGTGGACCGGATGGCGGCGGACCCGGATCATCAGGGGCGGGTGGCGGCGGTGTGCCACTGCAACTGCCTGGAGCGGGCTTTCGCCCTGAAGGAGCAGATCGAGGCCAAATGCCAGTTCCAGCAGGTCCTGATCCTGGAGGCCGGCGGGATCACCACCGTCTACGCCAACGACGGCGGCGTGGTCGTGGCCTATTAAAACAGTCAAAAGCCCCGCTCTGTCTGTATGCCCGTCCCCGGCGGGGGAGGGTCGGGGGAGCTTCGTCCCCAGGAGCACAGAAGGAGCTCAGAAGTGAAAAAGGAGTGTTTCAGAGATGTCCATGACAAGAGAGCAGGCCTGGGACCTGCTGACCCAGTATAACCAGGAGGAGTTCCACCTGCGCCACGCCGTTACAGTGGAGCACGTGATGCGCTGGTTTGCCCGGGAGCTGGGCTATGGGGACCGGGAGGAGTTCTGGGGGATCGTGGGTCTGCTCCACGACCTGGATTTTGAGCGCTGGCCGGAGGAGCACTGCAAAAAGTCCCAGGAGCTGATGCGGCAGGCCGGGGTGGAGGAGGAGATCGTCCGGGCCACCGCCAGCCACGGCTGGGGCCACTGTGTGGACATCAAGCCGGAGCAGGAGATGGAGAAGGTCCTCTTCGCGGTGGACGAGCTCACTGGGCTGATCGGGGCGGCCGCCCTGATGCGCCCCTCCAAAAGCGTGTCCGACATGGAGCTCAAGTCCCTGAAGAAGAAATTCAAGGACAAGAAATTCGCCGCAGGCTGCTCCCGGGACGTGATCGCCCAGGGGGCGGAGCTGCTGGGCTGGGAGCTGGACCAGCTGCTGGACCGCACTCTGGCAGCCATGCGGGCGGAGGAGGCGGCCATTGAGGCGGCCATTGAGGAGGCCGCTGCCCAGGGCTGAGACATATAAAAAACACCCCCGGGACCGTGAACGGGTCCCGGGGGTGTTTTTTGTACAGAGGCGCCCATCAGGGCATGTCCAGCAGGGAACAGGAGAGAGCCTCCCCCTCTGGGAGGACGAGGCCGAAGGTGCTGCGGGCGCTGCCTGGATTGAGGACCCAGAGGCCGTCCGGTTCCTGGAAGCAGCAGGGGCGGTGGGTGTGGCCGAAGAGCAGAAGGTGGGCCCCGGCGTTCCGGGCCGCCCGGAGGGCGGCGTCATACCCCTGCTTCACATGCCAGATGTGCCCGTGGGAGAGGAGGACGCGCTTGCCGCACACCATGAACTGGCGCTCCAGAGGATCTGTGGTCCAACCGTCGCAGTTGCCGGGCACGGTGACCATGGACAGCTTGGGGTAGAGGAGGGCCAGCTCCTCGGCGTCCCGCTGGAGGTCGCCCAGGTGGACCACCAGGTCGGGCTGCTGCTCCTCGATGGCCTGGATCATGCCGCCGGTGTAGCGGTGGGAGTCGGAAAACACAAGAATTTTCAAAAGAGTCACCTTACCTCGTCTGGCGCATATACTGGAATGAAATCCTCTTGGAAGGGAGATCCGGTATGAATCAGGAAAGAAGCGGCAAAAAGGGGCAGGAGAGCCTGCCCGCCGATCTGGTCAAAAATAAGGAGGCCCTCAACCGTCTGGCCAGATCCGGCGATGCCCAGCGGCTGATGGAGCTGCTGCGGCAGGGGGGCGGTATCCAGGGGGCGGCGGAGGCCGCCGTGAAAGGGGACACCAGCCAGCTGGTGGGAATGATGCAGCGGCTGATGAACACCCCGGAGGGAGGCGAGCTGGTGGAGCGCATCAGCCGCCAGGCCAGGCAGTCGGGCCTGACCGACTGAGTCCCCGCACAGGAGGGGGAAAGGAGGGGCTGCCCTGTGGGGGAGATGGAAGACAAGCTGAACGCGATCCTCAATGACCCGTCCGCCATGGGGCAGATCATGGCGCTGGCCCAGTCCCTGGGCGGCGGCGCTCCCCGGCCGCAGGCCTCCCCGGCGGGGGAGGCCGCCCAGGGGGCGGAGCAGACCGGCGCCAGGGAGGCGGAGGCGCCCGCTTCGGCGGGGAGCGCTCCGCCGGCCCTGACGGGGGGAGAGGACCCGCTGGCCGCCCTGGGGGAGATCGACCCCGGCATGATCCAGATGGGGATGCGGCTGCTGCGGGAGTATCAGGGGGAGGACGACCGAACGGTGGCCCTGCTCAACGCCCTGCGCCCCTTCCTGAAGGAGAGCCGCCTGGCCAAGCTGGACCGGGCGGTGCAGATCTCCCGGCTGGCCCGGGTGATCCGGGTCCTCTTCCGCGGCATGGGAGAAGGGGGGCGGGGCGATGTATAACCGCTATATCCCCCAGAATGGTACTTATACCCGGGTGGTGGAGCAGGACGGCCCGGAGGAGGGGGCCCGGCGTCCGGCGCCCCATCCGCCCGGGCCGGAGCGGGGGGAGCCGGGGGAGAACGGGCCCCGGGGCTCCGCAGGACCTCCACCCGGGGCAGCCCGGGGCGCGCCCGGAGGAGGAGGCCGCCGGCCTGCCCCGGGTCCCATGGGCTTTGGCGGCCTGGGGGACCTGCTCTCAGGGGAGAAGAGCCCGCTGAACGCCCTGTTCGGCGGGGACAAGGGGGGGATCAACGGCATCCTGAAAGTCCTCCGGCTGGAGGAGCTGGACAGCGGGGATATCCTGCTGATCCTGATCATCCTGCTCCTGCTGGTGGAGGGGGACAACATGGACCTGGTCATCACCCTGGGGCTGCTGCTCCTGCTGGGGCTGGCGGATGACAGGAAGGAGGAGAAGCAAGGGGGGTGAGCTCCTCCTCAAATGCTGTGGAGCACCGTTCCGTCCGGCAGCTGAAAGGTGGTGCCGGAGGGGCAGGACTGGATGGGAGAATAGGCGGTCATGCGGTAGAGCAGCTCCTCCCCCTCCAGAGTCTCAGAGGAGATGAGCAGCCCGCTCTCCACGCTGATCCAGTAGCGGTCCACCCGCTCCCCGCCGGGGGCGGATACCTCCACATAGATGCAGGGGATGCCCCCCCTGGAGTCGTCGTAGCCGGTGCCGGTGATCTGCTCCGGGTCCGCGTCCAGCACGGTCTCATAGGTGGGGATGTGCTGGGCCAGATCGGCGGAGCCGCCCTCCGCCGGGGCGGTGAGGTAGTCGGAGGACCCCTCATACCAGTAGTAGACGGTGTCCTCGCTGATGAGGTCGTGGCGGATCAGACCGGAGGGGAGGACCTGACGGGTATGGGACCAGCCTCCGTCCACCCAGGTCTGGACGGAGGTGGCACTGGAGCCCCCGGTCCAGAAGGTCTCTACCGTCAGCTCCCAGTAATAGCTGGTGGAGCGCTCCAGGGTGCGGATGACGCTCTGGACGGTCTGGGGGGTCACCTCCACCCGCTGGAACAGCTCGGCGGACTGAGAGGAGCCTCCCCCCTCCTGGCTGCTGGAGGAGGCGCCGGGCTCAGGGAGCTGGATATGTTCGGTGCGCATAGAGAAGAGGCTGCGGCCGAAGCTGGTGAACATGGCCGCCACGATGAGAAGGGTGACGGCGATGGCGATGATCAGGCGGTTTTTTTGGTCCATGGCCGGCTCCTTTCTCGTGGGGTCAGACAGAGGTCAGGGATGGAAGGGGGCGGGGGGCTGCGCCCGCAGACCGAAGCGGTACTCGATGGCGTCAGCGATGCGCCCGCAGGCCCGGCCGTCGCCGTAGGGGTTGGCGGCGTGGGCCATGGCGGCATAGGCCGCCAGATCGGTGAGCAGGCGGGAGGCCATCTGGAAGATGGGCTCCTCCTCGGTGCCCGCCAGCTGGACCGTCCCCGCGGCCACCGCCTCGGGGCGCTCCGTCTCCCGACGCAGGACGAGCACCGGCTTGCCCAGGGCGGGGGCCTCCTCCTGGAGCCCGCCGGAGTCGGTCATCACCAGATGGCAGCGGGCCATCAGGTTGTGCATCTCGTCCACCGCCAGTGGGGCGATGAGGTGGATGCGGGGGTGGCCGTCCAGGTACTGATGGGCCGCCTCCTGGACCACCGGGGAGAGGTGGACCGGATAGACCAGCTCCACGTCGGGGAAGGCGTCGGCCACCCGGCGCAGGGCGGTCATGATGTGGGCCATAGGCGTTCCGTAGTTCTCCCGCCGGTGGCAGGTGACCAGGATCACCTTTCGGTTGAC
The DNA here is from genome assembly GCF_001244495.1 of Clostridium phoceensis. Classification (NCBI taxonomy): domain Bacteria; kingdom Bacillati; phylum Bacillota; class Clostridia; order Eubacteriales; family Clostridiaceae; genus Clostridium; species Clostridium phoceensis. The sequence continues at coordinate 2,456,678 of NZ_LN866274.1, forward strand.
ATAATCCAAATCATTGAGGACGCCTTCTGAAAAATGAAAGTCTTTTACAACTGTGGTCTGGAGCGCGTCGATCACCGTGTTGCCGGTCAGAAAGACGCCCTGCTCGATCCCTTCCCGGGCCAGATTGTCCCGGTTGGAGGGGGTGGGGCAGAAGTGCAGGTCAGCGATGGCGCTGACCATCCGGCGGTTCATCTCCTCCGGGTAGGGGGAGTATTTGTCATAGGTGCGCAGGCCGGCCTCCACGTGGCCCACGGGCACCCGGTGGTAGAAGGCGGCCAGGGCGCCGGCGAAGGTGGTGGAGGTGTCACCGTGGACCAGGACCAGGTCGGGTCGGGCCTGCTCCAGCACCTCCTCCATGCCCAGCAGGCACTTGGAGGTGATGGTGGACAAGGTCTGCCGGGGCTCCATGATGTTCAGGTCGAAGTCGGGCACCAGGCGGAAGATGTCCAGCACGGAGTCCAGCATCTGCCGGTGCTGGGCGGTGACACAGCACAAGGCGTCGATCTGGGGGCGGCGGGAGAGCTCCAGGGCCAGGGGGGCCATCTTGATGGCCTCCGGCCGGGTGCCGAAGATGGTCATGACTCGGATACGGTTCATTTGTCGGAACGGTCCTCCTCACCGAAGAAATTGTCGTTGCCGGCGATCTGGGTCTTGGAGGGGGGGCGGTGCTGCCGGCCCTTGGCCTCCCCCGCGGCGCCGGAGCCGCCGCTGTCGCTGTGGGACAGGTAGAGCCTGCCCCCGAAGGCGCCCGCCATGCACAGGGCCAGCAGGAAGAGCATGGCCTTCATGGCGTTGTTGGTGGTGAGCACCACTGCGGACAGGCCCAGGATGGCGCTGATGAGATAGAGCACCGCCACCGCCTGCTTCTGGGTGAAGCCCATATCGATGAGCCGGTGGTGGATGTGTCCCCGGTCGGGGGCCATGGGGCTCTGCCCCCGGGCCAGCCGCCGCAGGATGGCGAAGCAGGTGTCGAAGATGGGCAGGCCCAGCACCAGGAAGGGGACGGCGAAGGAGATGATGGCGTAGGACTTGAACAGCCCCTGGATGGAGACGGTGGCCAGCACGAAGCCCAGGAAGGTGGAGCCGGTGTCCCCCATGAAGATCTTAGCCGGGTTCAGGTTATAGGGGAGAAAGCCGATGCAGGCGCCGGCCAGGGCGGCCATGAGGATGGCCACCTGGGCCTCGGCCACCGTCAGGGCGATGACCAGCATGGTCATGGAGCTGATGGTGGACACGCCGCAGGCCAGGCCGTCCAGCCCGTCGATCAGGTTGACGGCGTTGGTGATGGCCACGATCCACAGCACAGAGATGGGGATGGACAGCACGCCCAGGTGCCAGTAGGGGTCGCTGCTGAAGATGTTGGGGTTGGAGAGGTAGTCGATCTGGTTGCCCATCAGCACGGCGATGAGGGCCGCGCCGATCTGGACGGCGAACTTCAGCTTGGCGGACAGGGCATAGATGTCGTCAAAAATGCCCAGAATGACGATGACCACCGCGCCCAGCAGCATGCCCCGCAGCTGGGTGGTGAGGGGCAGGAAGAGCAGCACGCTGAGGATGAAGCCGAAGAAGATGGCCAGCCCCCCCATCCTGGGGATGGGGTGGTCATGCATCCGGCGGCTGTCCCGGGGGACATCCACCGCGCCGATCTTGAAGGCCAGGGAGCGGACCACCGGGGTGGCGATCAGAGCCACCACCGCGGCCACCAGCAGGGCGGCGGCCACAGAGCCCACCACCTGAAGGGAAATATCCGTGGGAACGTTCATGGGAAAACCCCTTTTGCAGAATTGATGTGGGGAAGGAGGCGGGAGCGGGCGCCCGGTCAGCGGGCCACAAAGCCCACCTTTTTATAGACCTTCCGCAGAGTCTTGGCGGCAAGGTGGGAGGCGCGCTCCGCACCCTCCTTGTAGATGCCCTCCAGATACGCCTTGTCGGCCATGAGGCGGCCGGCCTCCTCCCGGATGGGCCGGAGGAGCTCCACCACCGCGTCGCCCACCGCGGGCTTGAACACGCCGTAGCCCTGGCCCTGGAAGACCTCCTCCGCCTCCTCCGGGCTCTTGCCGGTGGCGGCGCAGTAGATGGTCAGCAGGTTGGAGATGCCCGGCTTGTGCTCCGGGTCGAAGCGGACCTGGGTCTCGCTGTCGGTGACTGCCCGCTTGAACTTCTTCTGGATGACCTCGGGGGCGTCCATGAGGAAGACGCAGCCGTCCGGATCGGACTTGCTCATCTTGCTGGAGGGGTCCCCCAGGCTCATCACCCGGGCGCCCATCTTGGGGATGAAGGGCTCGGGGAGGGTGAAGGTGTCGCTGTACACGCCGTTGAAGCGCTGGGCCACGTCCCGGCACAGCTCCACGTGCTGCTTCTGGTCCTGACCCACCGGGACCAGGTCGGCCTGGTAGAGCAGGATGTCCGCCGCCATCAGCACCGGGTAGGTGAACAGGCCGGCGGTGATGTTGTCGGCGTGCTTTTTGGACTTGTCCTTGAACTGGGTCATGCGGGACAGCTCCCCAAACTGGGTGTAGCAGCCCAGCACCCAGGCCAGCTCGGCGTGCTGGGGCACGTGGCTCTGGATGAAGACGACGCTCCGGACCGGGTCCAGGCCGCAGGCGATATACTGGGCCAGCTGCTCCAGGGTGCGCCGGCGCAGCAGGGCCGGGTCCTGGCGGACGGTGATGGCGTGCATGTCCACGATGCAGTAGATGCAGTCGTACTCATCCTGAAGGGGGACCCAGTTCTTGATGGCTCCCATATAAGAGCCCAGGGTCAGATCGCCGCTGGGCTGGATGCCGCTGAAGATGCGCTTGCGGGGGGCGGAGTTGGCTTGCTCCATGGAAAAGACCTCGTTTCTGTCGTGATTTCAGATCGGGAAGGGAAGAAGACCCCTATCTTAACAAGAATAGCACAGGAATGGAAAAAGTGCAAGAATCCCGTTGAAATTCCGGCGGAGTGTTTCATTGAAATTTTTCTTCTTCTGTGATAACATACCATAAAACCCATAAAACCAGTCAAATTTTTTCCGCGGCCTCAGGCCGCGGCGGCCCAAATCGGGAAAGGAGCGTATCCCATGTCCGACATCAGGGAATATTTCGACAGTCTGCGGGGGAAGAGGATCGCCGTGATCGGCATGGGGGTCAGCAACACGCCGCTGATCCGGATGCTGCTGCGGGCGGATCTGGACGTGACCGTGTGCGACAGGGCCCAGCGGGAGCGGGTGGAGGAGCAGGCGGAGGAGCTGGAGAGCCTGGGAGCCCGGCTGCGGCTGGGGGAGGCGTATCTGGAGGGGCTGGATCAGGACGTGATCTTCCGCACCCCCGGCCTGCACCCCGGCCACCCCGCCCTGGAGGCGGCCCGGGCCCGGGGGGCGGAGGTCACCTCGGAGATGGAGCTGTTCTTCCGCCTGTGCCCCTGCCGCCTGATCGGTGTGACGGGCAGCGACGGCAAGACCACCACCACCACCATCCTTGCGGAGTTCCTGAAAGAGGCGGGATACAACGTCTATGTGGGGGGCAATATCGGCAAGCCCCTGCTGCCCGATGTGTCCGGCATGGAGCCGGAGGACTTTGCGGTGCTGGAGCTGTCCTCCTTCCAGCTGATGACCATGGAGCAGAGCCCCCACATCGCCGTAATGACCAATCTGTCCCCCAACCACCTGGACTACCACAGATCCATGGGGGAGTATATCGCCGCCAAGGAGAACATCTTCCTCCACCAGGGGGAGGAGGACCGGGCCATCTTCAACTATGACAACCAGCTGACCCGGGACCTGGCGGAGAAGGCCGGGGGGGCGGTCACCTTCTTCAGCCGCCGGGAGCGGCTGGAGGAGGGGGTCTACCTCCGGGACGGGGCCATCTGGCTCACCAACGCCCAGGGCAGCCGGGAGGTGCTGCCCACCCGGGACATCCGGCTGCCCGGGGTGCACAACATCGAAAACTACATGGCGGCCATCGCCGCCGTGGACGGACTGGTGCCGGACAAGTGCGTCCGGGCGGTGGCCGCCCGCTTCCAGGGGGTGGAGCACCGCATCGAGCTGGTGCGGGAGCTGGACGGAGTGAAGTACTACAATGACTCCATCGGCACCAGTCCCAGCCGCACCGTGGCCTGCCTGGAGTCCTTCCCGGAGCCGGTGATCCTCATCGCCGGGGGCTATGACAAGGGCATCCCCTTCCACGCCCTGGCCCTGGAGATCCGGGAGCGGGTCAAGACCCTGGTCCTCACCGGGGACACGGCCCGGGCCATCCGGCAGGCAGTGGAGGAGGCGGAGGGCGGCCGCGGCTGCCCGGAGATCATCCAGACCGAGGACCTGGCCGGGGCGGTGGAGGCCGCCCGCCGGGCGGCGGGGCCGGGGGACGTGGTGGTGCTGTCCCCCGCCTGCGCGGCCTTCGACCGCTTCAAGAACTTCATGGAGCGGGGCCGGGCGTTCAAGGAGCTGGTCCGGTCCCTGTGACCGGAAGCACAAAGGAGGAACACTGAGTTGGATCATGATGCGATACTTTCCCGCCTGTGCGGCCTGGGCGCCCCCAGCGGATTCGAGGGGCCGGCGTCCCGGGCGGCGGCGGAGCTGCTCCGCCCTCTGGCGGACGAGGTGACCGTGGACCGGATGGGCAGCGTGCTGGCCCTGCGCCGGTGCGGCAGGGAGGGGGCGAAGCGGCTGCTGCTGGACGCCCATCTGGACGAGATCGGCTTTGTGGTCACCGGCCATGAAGAAGGGTATCTGAAATTTGCCCCCCTGGGCGGAGTGGACCCCAGGATGCTCCCCGACCGGGAGCTCACCGTCCTCACCGATCCCCCCCTGGCTGGGGTGGTGGCCTGTCTGCCCCCCCATGTCCAGACCCGGGAGGACATGGACAAGTCCATCCCCATCCGGGAGCTCTGCCTGGATGTGGGGCTGAGCCAGGAGGAGGCGGAGCGCCGGGTGCCGGTGGGCACCCCGGCGGTCTTCCGCGGGGGCTGCTTTCCTCTGGGGCAGGAGCTGATCTGCGGCAAGTCCCTGGATGACCGCGCCTGCTTCGCCGCCCTGCTGGGGGCCCTGGAGCTGCTGAAGGACCGGAGGCTGGATGTGGACCTGTACGTGCTGGGCAGCGTGTGCGAGGAGGTGGACAGCACCGGGGCAGTGACCGCGGCCTATGGGGTGGTCCCAGACCTGTGCGCGGCGGTGGACGTGACCCACGGGGACAGCCCGGATGCCCCCAAGGAAAAGACCTTCCCTCTGGGCAAGGGGCCCGTCATCGGCGTGGGCCCCAACTGCACCCGCTGGATGGAACAGCGGATGCGCCGCAAGGCGGAGGAGCTGGGGATGGCGGTCCAGACCGAGGTAATGGCGGGCCACTCCGGCACCAACGGCTGGCCCCTCCAGGTGAGCCGGGAGGGGGTGGCCACGGCGGTGCTCTCCCTGCCCCTGCGGTATATGCACACCCCCATCGAGGTCATCAGCCGCCGGGACCTGGAGGACCTGGCCCGGCTGCTGGCCGCCTTTGTGGAGGGGATCGGAGAGGAGGCGGAGTCCCGATGAAGGAGCTGCTGAAGACCCTGTGCGCCCTGAACGGCGTGTCGGGGGACGAGGACCAGGTGCGGGAGTTCCTGGCGGAACGGGCCAGGCCCTGGGCCCGGTCTATGAAGGTGGACCCCCTGGGCAACCTGATCGTGTGGAAGAAGGGGGCCAGAGCGGCCGGGGACCGGCTGATGCTGTGCGCCCACATGGATGAGGTGGGGCTCATCGTCACCCACGTCACCGAAGAGGGCTTTCTGAAATTCGACTTCGTGGGCGGCGTGGACCGCCGGGTGGCCATCGGCAAGCCGGTGGTCCTGGGCCCGGACCGGGTGCCCGGCGTGGTGGGGATCAAGGCCATCCACCTGGTCAGCCGGGACGAGGAGAAGAAGGTCCCCAAGACCGACGCCTTCTACCTGGACATCGGGGCGAGGGACCGGGAGGAGGCCCTCTCCAGGGTGGAGCCGGGGACCTACGGCTCCTTCGTCTGCACGCCGGAGGAGTTCGGGGAGGGCCTGTTCAAGGCCAAGGCCATCGACGACCGGGTGGGCTGTGCCGTGCTGCTCAAGCTGCTGGAGGAGGACCTGCCCATGGACGTGGTCTTCGTCTTTACTGCCCAGGAGGAGGTGGGCACCCGGGGAGCCTTTGGGGCCGCCTTCTCTGTGGCTCCGGAGACCGCCCTGGTGCTGGAGACCACCACCGCCGCTGACCTGCCCGGGGTGGAGGGACACCGCAGAGTGTGCGCCCCCGGCAGGGGCCCCGTGATCTCCTATATGGACGGGGGGACCATCTACGACCGCGGGCTCTTTGAGGACCTGCGCCGGCTGGCGGAGGACAACGGCATCCCCTGGCAGACCAAGGAGTATATCGCCGGGGGCAACGACGCCCGGACCATCCAGCGCTCCCGGGCCGGGGTGCGGGTGGCCGCCCTCTCCGCCGCTGTGCGCTATCTCCACGCCCCGGCCAGCGTGGGCAGCCTGGCGGATTTTGAGGACATGCTCGCACTGACCCGGCTGTTCGTGGCCGACCAGGCCGCCCGGCTGTGAGAGAGGAAGCGGGCTAGGTGAACGAGAGAAAGGGCCGGGTCCTGGAGGCCCTGCTGGAGACCGTGGAGTTCGCGGTCCTCAGCTATGCCATGTCCGGGGCGGCCTTCGCCCTGCGGAGAGATCCCCTGTGGATCTTGTTCATGGTGGTGGAGATCCGGCTGCTCCAGAAATACTGGGCGGCCCTGGGCCGCTGCCTGACCGCCCGGTGGGCCCGGTGGACGCTGGCCGCCCTTGGGGTGGCCGCCTGCCTGACCGCGGCGGCGCTGTTCGGCCCCCTGCCGGTGCCGGAGGTGCCCGGCCTGCTGGGGTGAGGGGGCCCAGCCTCCGCCCAAAGAATATGAGAGTGCATGAAAATAGGAGTGAACTATGGAACTGTTTGAATTGATCCAGACCTTGAACCGGGCCCACGGCCCCTCGGGGGACGAGGGGGAGATCCGGGAGGTCATCCGGGCCCTGGCGGAGCCCTATGCCGACGAGATCACCGCAGACACCATGGGCAGCCTGATCGTCCACAGGCGGGGG
>NZ_LN866274.1:2464142-2488197 GCF_001244495.1 Clostridium phoceensis
CCGGGGGCATCTCAGTGCCCTGCCGGTATATCCACACCCCGGCGGAGACCGCCAGCCTGTCCGACGCGGATGCCTGCGTCCAGCTGGCAGCCGCCCTGGCCCAGCGGCCGCTGGAGCAGCCCTGAGGGGGCGGCCGGGCGGGGAGAGCCCGTATGAAACCAAAGAAAGATAGGAATGAGCAAGGAATATGACATTACAGATAAGCCAGCGGGTCCTGGACCTGGGGGAGAAGGCCCGGCAGGGCCTGGCGGAGCAGTTTGCACGCATCGACGCCATTGCCGAGGAGAACACCGCCCGGGTGCTGTCCGCGTTCCAGAAGCACCGGGTGGCAGAGGGGTACTTTGCCGGCACAACCGGGTACGGGTATGACGACCTGGGCCGGGACCAGCTGGACCAGATCTACGCCGACCTGTTCGGCACCGAGGCGGCCCTGGTGCGCATCCAGTTCGTCAACGGCACCCACGCCATCACCTGCGCCCTCTTCGGGGCGCTGAAGGCGGGGGATGTGCTCCTGTCCGCGGTGGGGGCCCCCTATGACACCCTGATGGGGGCCATCGGCACGGCGGACAAGGGCCACGGCTCCCTGCGGGACTACGGGGTGGAATACCGGCAGGTAGAGCTGAAGGATGACTGCCCGGACCTGGAGGGGCTGGCCCGGGCGGCGGCGGACCCCCGGGTGAAGGCGGTGCTGATCCAGCGATCCAAGGGGTACTCCACCCGTGCCTCCCTGTCGGTGGCGGAGATCGGGGAGATGTGCCGCATCGTAAAGGAGGTCAACCCGGGCGCCGCCGTCCTGGTGGACAACTGCTACGGGGAGTTCGTGGAGACCCAAGAGCCCACCCATGTGGGGGCGGACCTGGTGGTGGGCTCCCTCATCAAGAACCCCGGCGGCGGACTGGCCCCCACGGGGGGATATATCGCCGGCCGCCGGGACCTGGTGGAGGGGGCGGCCATGCGGCTGACCGCACCGGGCATCGGCGGGGGGCCGGCGCTTATACACNCGGCGTGATGGAGCTGCTGGGCTATGAGACCGAGCCCGCCTCCTCCGCCGTCCGCCATGACATCATCCAGATGATCCATATGCGGGAGCCGGAGGCGCTGAAAAAGTTCTGCAAGGGCATCCAGTTCGGCGCGCCGGTGGACTCCTATGTGACGCCGGAGCCCTGGGACATGCCGGGCTACGACTGCCAGGTCATCATGGCCGCGGGGGCCTTCGTCCAGGGGGCCTCCATCGAGCTGTCCGCCGACGCCCCCATGCGCCCCCCCTACACCGTCTATCTCCAGGGCGGCCTCACCTTCGAGTCGGGCCGGCTGGGCGTGCTGCTGGCGGTGCAGGAGCTGCTGGGCGGGAAAGATTGACATAGGCCAAGCGCCCTGATGAATATCCTGACCCATAGGGGGTGAGGATATGGATATGCGATGCCGCCTGCGGGCCGTCCGCTGNTGGCCCAGATCCTCTCCGCACTGGAGGGGGTGGACGCCTCCGAGATCCGCATCCCCCTGGGCAGCCTGGTGGACAGCGAACTGGTGTGGGCCCGGGGCCCGGAGCTGCGGGTGCGGGCCCTGCGGGTGGGGACGGTGTCGGCGGAATTCCGCAGCGACTTCTCCCAGGCGGGGGTGAACCAGACCCTGCACCGCATCGAGCTGGAGGTGGCCGTCCCCGTGACGCTGATCCTGCCCGGCGGGCAGACGGAGCTGACCGTAGAGACCGGCCTGCGGGTGGCGGAGACCGTCATTGTTGGGGCGGTGCCCGACACATATCTGACCCTGAACGGGGCCGCGTGATACAGAGGAGAGATGCCTTTCATGGATGAAAAACAGGAGCTGGAGTGCCTGCGCCGGGAGCTGGTGCAGGCCAACTATGAGTATTATGTCCAGGACGCCCCCACCATGACGGACTACGACTACGACCACAAGCTGCGCCGGCTGGAAGAGCTGGAAGCAGCCCACCCGGAGTGGATCACCCCCGACTCCCCCACCCAGCGGGTGGGGGGGAAGGCCCTGGACGCCTTCCAGCAGGTGGTCCATCGGGTGCCCCTGGAGTCCCTCCAGGACGTATTCGACTTTGAGGAGCTGCGCCAGTTTGACCAGCGGGTGCGGGGCGCGGCGCCGGACGCCCGCTATGTGGTGGAGCCAAAGGTGGACGGCCTCTCGGTGGCGCTGGAGTATGAGGACGGGGTCTTCGTCCGGGGGGCCACCCGGGGGGACGGCCGGGTGGGGGAGGACGTCACCGAGAACCTGCGCACCGTCCGGTCTATCCCTATGGTCATCCCTGACGCCCCCGCCAGGCTGATCGTGCGGGGGGAGGTGTTCATGCCCAAGAAGGTGTTCCACGCCCTCAATGAGGAGCGGGAGCGGCGGGGGGAGCCCCTCTTCGCCAACCCCCGCAACGCCGCCGCCGGCTCCCTGCGGCAGCTGGACCCCAAGGTGGCGGCCCGCCGCCGCCTGGACATCCTGGTGTTCAACGTCCAGTGGGTGGAGGGGGAGACCTTCAGCACCCATCTGGAAACCCTGGAGTACCTGAAAACACACAGCTTTAAAGTGATCCCGCATTACAGCTGTGACCAGGTGGAGGAGGCGGTTGCCCGCATCGCACGGATCGGGGAGGAGCGGGACAGCTTTCCCTTCGATATCGATGGAGCGGTCGTAAAGGTAAATGACCTGTCAGAACGTGAACTGCTGGGCAGCACGGCCAAATTCCCCCGCTGGGCGGCGGCCTACAAGTACCCCCCGGAGGTGAAGCCCTCCAGAGTGGTGGACATCACGGTCCAGGTGGGCCGCACCGGGGTGCTCACCCCCAAAGCGGTGCTGGAACCGGTGCGGCTGGCGGGGACCACCGTGACCAGCGCCACCCTCCACAACCAGGACTTCATCACGGAGAAGGACATCCGCGTCGGGGACACGGTGCTGGTCCGAAAGGCGGGGGAGATCATCCCGGAGGTGCTGTCCGTGGTGGCGGAGGAGCGGCCGGAAGGCACCCAGCCCTACCGCTTCCCCCAGGTCTGCCCGGTGTGCGGCGCTCCGGTGGAGCGGGAGGAGGACGGGGCCCACATCCGCTGCACCGGAGCGGAGTGCCCCGCCCAGCTGCTGCGCAATCTGGCCCACTTCGCCAGCCGGGACGCCATGGACATCGAGGGCCTGGGCATCGCGGTGGTGGAGAACCTGGTGAACGCGGGGCTGGTGAAGACCCCCGGCGACCTGTACTTCCTGAAGGAGGAGGACGTGGCCCAGCTGGAGCGGATGGGCAAGAAGTCGGCGGAAAACCTGATGGCCGCCATCCAGCGCTCCAAGGAGCAGGACCTGTCCCGGCTGATCTACGCCTTTGGCATCCGGCAGGTGGGGCAGAAGGCGGGCAAGGTCCTGGCGGCCCGCTTTGGGACCCTGGAGGCCCTGGAGAACGCCACCCTGGAGGAGCTCACCGCCGTGGACGACATCGGGGAGATCACCGCCCGGAGCGTCCTGGAGTGGATGGCCAGCCCCCAGAGCCGGCACCTGATGGCCCGGTTGCGGGAGGCAGGGGTGAATACCGCCGCCGCGGAGAAGGGGGAGGACCAGCGCTTTGCGGGGATGACCTTCGTGCTGACCGGCGCCCTGGAGCGCCTCACCCGGGAGGAGGCGGCGGCCATGATCGAGGACCGGGGGGGCAAAGCGGCCTCCTCCGTGTCCAAGAAGACCACCTATGTGGTGGCGGGGGAGGCTGCCGGCTCCAAGCTGCGCAAGGCCCAGGAGCTGGGCGTCCCGGTGCTCAGCGAGGAGGAATTTTTCCGGCTCATGGAGTGAGTGGAGGGCCAGCAGGGCATTTGGAGAGTTGGATCGTCTGGACTGGAGCGGCGGGGCGTCAGCCCTGCCGCTCGGTGTTTTCCCCGGAAGAGGGGGGAGAGGGCGGGGAAGAAGAGCGAGGCCGCGTCCCGCATGGAGATGAGGGCCCGGCAGGCTCCGGGAGCACAGGGACAGAACAAGAGCGGGACCGCCCGAAAGCGGTCCCGCTCTTTGCCGGCAGGGACGGAGGGATCAGTCCTGCTCCCAGTTGTGGTAGACGTTCTGCACGTCGTCATTGTCCTCCAGGAACTCGATGAGCTTGGTCATGTTCTTGATGTCCTCCTCATCGGTGAGCTTCACATAGTTCTGGGGCACCATCTGCACGCCCGCCTCCAGGAAGGTGTAGCCCTTGGCCTCCATGGCGGCCACCACGGCGTTGAAAGCGTCGGGATCGGTGTAGACCTCGAACACCTCGTCGTCAGCCTGCATGTCGTCGGCGCCGGCATCCAGGGCGTCCATCATCACGGTGTCCTCGTCCAGGTCCTCGGCGTCCAGCACGATGACCCCCTTCTTGTCAAAGGACCAGGACACACAGCCGGTGGCGCCCAGGCCCTTGCCGTACTTGTCCAGCAGATGGCGCACCTCGGGGGCGGTGCGGTTGCGGTTGTCGGTGAGGGCCTCTACGATGACGGCCACGCCGTTGGGGCCGTAGCCCTCATACACCACGTTCTCAAAGTCGTCGGTGTTGCCGGAGCCCAGCGCCTTGTCGATGGTGCGCTTGATGTTGTCGTTGGGCATGTTGGCGGCCTTGGCTTTGGCGATGACGGTGGCCAGGCGGGAGTTGTTGGCGGGGTCGCCGCTGCCGCCGGTCTTGACCGCCACGATCATCTCACGGGCGATCTTGGTAAAGATCTGGGACCGCTTGGCGTCCGCCGCGCCCTTGGTCTTCTGGATATTGTGCCACTTGGAATGTCCGGACATATCTCTCGTTCCCTTCTCTGAGTTCATTAAAAAGCGATGATATTATATCACTTCTCCCTGTCCTTTGCAACCCCTGGATGGGGACAGTCTGCCCCATCGGGGGCCGGGGAGAAAGATTTCAGGCGAATTGACGAAATACGGGATTCCCTTCGGTCTTTGCGTAGGGGCGCATATCATGCGCCCGCCGGTTTTACACCGGCTGTCCCTATTCTGCCAGGGTAGGCGCGACACCACCGTGGGGTCTGCGCGCCCATTGGACCCACCAACGGCGGCAGCACAAACGGGGGAAGCGGGTGTCGTCCCCCACCCGCGCCGGACGCCGGCGCCATACCCAAGGCCCGTGTCCCCCGCATCGGGGGTCCGGGGGAAAGCGGACTGCGGGACCTAGGCGGAACGGATGTGGAGCCGTGGTCCCGCCGGGAGCGTCACCCGGCGATTCTTTGGTTTCTTTCTGATCGCTCAGAAAGAAACCCGCCCCACAGGGCGGAACCTCTTTAACAGATCCTAAGGATTGATATGGGGTCGAGGGAGGGAAGACCCCTCATCCGTTGCGGCATACGCCGCGCCACCTTCCCCCATGAGGGGGGAAGGCTTTTCGGGCGGCTTCCAGCCGCCCCGGAGGCGTGGGAGGATCAGCTGAAAAAAACTCTTGACTTTATTGCTTTTGTGCGTTACAGTTTAACGCGAGAAAGTTTTTTGGGAGTGTGATCGCTATGATCGTCAAACTGGGTATGCTGATCGTGTTCTTCGGCGTGATGGTGGGCATCGGCCTGTACTGCCGCCGCCACGCCACGGATGTGAACGGATTTGTGCTGGGCGGGCGCTCTGTGGGCCCCTGGCTCACCGCTTTCGCCTACGGCACTTCTTATTTCTCCGCCGTGGTCTTCGTGGGCTACGCCGGACAGTTTGGATGGAAGTACGGCATTGCGGCCACCTGGGCGGGCATCGGCAACGCCCTGCTGGGCTCGCTGCTGGCCTGGGCGGTGCTGGGCCGCCGGACCCGCATCATGACCCAGCACCTCAGCTCCGCCACCATGCCGGAGTTCTTCGGCAAGCGCTTCAGCAGCGACAAGCTGAAGATCGCCGCCTCAGTCATCATCTTCATCTTCCTCATCCCCTACACCGCCTCGCTGTACAACGGACTGTCCCGCCTGTTCGGCATGGCCTTTAACATCGACTATTCCGTGTGTGTCATCGTCATGGCGGTACTCACCGGGGTGTATGTCATCGCCGGCGGCTACATGGCCACCGCCATCAACGACTTCATCCAGGGCATCATCATGATCGTGGGCATCTGCGCCGTCATCGCCGCCGTCCTCAACAGCCAGGGAGGCTTTATGGCCGCCCTGGAGGGACTGGCCCAGGTGAGCGACCCCGCCGTCTCTGACATCCCCGGCGTCTTCGCCTCCTTCTTCGGCCCCGACCCCCTGAACCTGCTGGGCGTGGTGCTGCTCACCTCGCTGGGCACCTGGGGCCTGCCCCAGATGGTCCAGAAGTTCTACGCCATCCGGGACGAGAAGGCCATCGAGACGGGCACCGTCATTTCAAGCGTATTCGCCCTGCTGGTGGCCGGCGGCTGCTACTTCCTGGGCGGCTTCGGGCGGCTCTTCTCCGACCAGATCGACGTGGCGGCCAACGGATATGACTCCATCATCCCCACCATGCTCTCCGGACTGTCCGATGTGCTCATCGCCGTGGTGGTCATCCTGGTGCTCTCCGCCTCCATGTCCACCCTGTCCTCCCTGGTGCTGGCCTCCAGCTCCACCCTCACCCTGGACTTCCTGAAGGACCACTTCATCAAAGATATGGATGAGAAGCGCCAGATCCGCATCATCCGGGGCCTGATCGTGGTTTTCATCGCCATCTCCGTGGTGCTGGCCATCATCCAGTACAGGTCCAGCGTCACCTTCATCGCCCAGCTCATGGGCGTGTCCTGGGGCGCGCTGGCGGGCGCCTTCCTGGCCCCCTTCCTCTACGGCCTGTACTGGAAGAAGGCCACCTCCGCCGCCTGCTGGGCCAGCTTTCTCTTCTCCACTGTGGTGATGCTGTCCAACATCTTCGTGGGCTCCCGCTTTCCAGCTCTGCTCCAGTCGCCCATCAACGCCGGCGCTTTCTGCATGCTGGCCGGACTGGTGATCGTGCCGGTGGTGAGCCTCTTCACCCGCAAGCCCGACCCGGTGCTGGTGGAGGACGCCTTCTCCTGCTACAACAAGCCCGTCATCGTGGCCCAGCGGGAGGCCTTGGGAGACTGAGCGGCGGGTCATCCGCAGATGGATTTGACAATCCGCCGGTTTTCCTGTATCATAGACGGGCAAGTAAGCTGGACAGCCGCGCGGGCGGGGCGAAAGGCCCGCCTGTGAGGAAAGTCCGGGCTCCGCAGGGCAAGGATAACGGGTAACACCCGCCGGGGGCGACCCTAGGAAAAGTGCAACAGAGATATACCGCCTCGATCCCCCGTGAGCGGGGGAGGAGGCGCGGTGGAATGAGCGAGCTTTCCCTTGGGGGAAGCGAGGGATATGAAACTTGCGCCGGTGAGGTAAGGGTGGAAAGGTGAGGTAAGAGCTCACCCGACGGCTGGGAACTGTCCGTCGCTGTAAACTCTATCCGGAGCAACGCCGTGGAGGGACACACAGGTCGGCCCGACCGTCCCGGGGAGGCGGCTGGAGCGCACCGGCAACGGTGCGTCGAGATAGATGGCTGTCTTAAAAGACAGAACCCGGCTTACAGGCTTACTTGCATCTTCAGAAAAAAGAGTGGAGGGAGATCCTTCACTCTTTTTTTGTGTGTTGGCCATGCTCTTTTTTAAGTGGATCTCCGCGTTCTCCGGCATCACAGGACCGGCGTCGGAAGAGCAGGCACCTGCCGGCGGGCCATCGCGGCCGCCAGGGACAGGACCCACGCCGGCGGCAGCCAGTTCACCTTCACTGCCCGGGATAACAGACCGCATGGGCGCGCCCATGCGGTCCTGTCAGTCCTGTCCCTCTGCTCCCCCTGCCTCCGCCATGGCCGCCTCCTCCCGCAGGCGGGCGGCCAGCTTCCGGGTCAGCTCCATGTCCTGCTCCCGGCTCCAGGAGCGCTCCCGGGCGGGAGCCGGGGGCCTGCCCGGACGGTCCCCCTGCTGGCGGCGCAGGGCCCGGGCCTGCCGCTGGCTGAGCCACCGCTGGGTGTCCCGCAGGACGGCCGCTCCCAGAAAGCCGCAGGCGATCCTGGTCTGGCCGGACATCTGGGGGTAGTGGTCCAGGATCTCCTCCATGGTCACCGACGGGTCCCGCCACACCCGCTCGGCGTAGACGCACAGGGCGGACAGCAGCCACCCCCGCTGGTCCGGGGGGAGGTCCTCCACCACAAAGTAGTTGTCAAAGTAGAAAACAAAACCCCGTTTCGCGTTCTCCAATCCGCATCCCTCCTTACTCCTAACGGAAAAGGGGGGAGAAAGTGGCACATTTCCGTGCAATTAGGGCCCCGTAACAGTAACAGTCAGAGAAATAGAAAATGTCATTGGTATCTCTGTTATAGTGATAGGAAGAGCGATGGTCACGGTGCCGCGCCGGGCGGCGGAGGAGAGAGGGGGGAGGGGACCATTTTTCCCCCGCGGGGGACGGGAGCGCTGTCAAGAACATCTTTCCATCCAAACCTCGCCTCAGCCACAACGAAAAAGCTGTGGCTGACACAGCGATTTTCCTGGGATGTTGGAGCGGGGCGGTTGACAAGGCCCCGCTTTTGTGGTAATTTGATAACAGCAACAAACTTAGGGATGTTTTTTATGTTGGATTTCAACCCGGGGGAGCATATCTGCGTGGTGGGGGACGCCCGCCCGGAGAAGACCAACCCCATCTACCTGGCCCACGAGAAGGTGATCCTCATCCTGGTGGTGGAACGGGCCACCGGCCTGATCGTGGACGCAGACACCAATATGGTCTGCGAGCTGACCCGGCGCTTCCTCCGCTCCGTCTTTGTGGGGCACAGCCTGGTGGACGACCTGGAGGAGATCCGGAACAGCCTTTTGGACAACTATCTGGGGGACTCCAAGCGGGTGCTGTACGCCGCCGCCCGGTCCGCCCGGATGAAGTTCCTGGACAGCACCAGTCAGGCGCGTGAATAGTCAGCATTTTGCTATGCGGCGGGAAGTGGACTTGTCCTTTCTGCCATCCAGTAGCAGGACGCACTGAACCGCAGCGGGACGGAACGCCCCGCCGGGCAGGTGCGTCCTTTTGCATCCCAACAGACAAGCGAGACAGCAGAAAGAATGGAGGTATCCCTATGTATGATCTGATCCTGCGGGGCGGCACGGTGGTGGACGGGAAGCGTTCCCAGCCCTATGCCGCTGACATCTGCATCCGGGAGGGGCGCATCGCCCGCATCGCCCCGGAGGGCGGCGAGGAGGCCCGGGAGGTGGTGGACGTGTCCGGACTGGCGGTGGCCCCCGGCTTCATCGACATCCACACTCACTCTGACGCCTGCCCCCTGGTGGACTATGAGCCGGAGAGCAAGCTGCACCAGGGCATCACCACCGAGATCACCGGCAACTGCGGCATCTCCATCCTGCCCAGCACGCCGGAGAGCCGGGACGAGATCGGCCGCTACTTCTTCAGCCAGCTGGAGCTGCCCGCCGGGAGCCTGCCCCAGCTGGGAGTGTCCGGCCTGGAGGAGTACGCCCGGATGGTGGCGGACCACGGCTGCGCCGCCAACTACGGCCAGCTGGTGGGCCACGGCACCCTGCGGGGGGCGGTGATGGGCTTTGTGGACCGGGACCCTGAACCGGAGGAGATGGAGCAGCTGAAGGACCTGCTGGAGCGGGAGCTGAAGGCGGGCGCCTTCGGTATGTCCCTGGGGCTGATCTATCCCCCCAGCGCCTTCTGCAAGAGCGAGGAGCTGGTGGAGCTGGCCAAAGTGCTGAAGAAGTACGACGCCCTGCTCACCGTCCACATGCGCAACGAGGGGCCCCGCATCTTCCAGGCAGTGGATGAGATGATCGACATCACCCGCCGCTCCGGGGTGCACCTGCAGATCTCTCACCTGAAGCTGATGGGCAAGCCCCAGTGGGGCCGCTCCCAGGAGCTACTGGACAAGATCGAGGCGGCCCGGCAGGAGGGGATGACCATCACCTGTGACCAGTACCCCTACACTGCCACCTCCACCTCCATGACCGCCCTGCTGCCCAAGTGGGCCCACGACGGCGGCGTGTCCGCCCTGGTGGCCCGGGTCAAGGCCCCCGACCAGCGGCTGAAGGACGAGACGGCGGCGGAGATGGAGGACCGGGGCGGCCCGGCCCATGTGATGGTCTCCGGCACCCACGGCTACCACCCGGAGTGGGAGGGCAGGACCGTGGCGGAGCTGGCGGAGGAGCTGGGGCTGTCCCCGGTGGACACAGTGATGCATGTGCTGTCCGCCTGCGAGGGCTCGGTGGCCTGCATCTACTTCTGCATCAACGAGGACGACATGCTGAACATCATGAGGGACATGCGCATCGCACTGGGCAGCGACGGATACGGCTTCTCCTATGACCGGTCCATCACCCGGACCAACCCCCATCCCCGCAGCTTCGGCACCTTCCCCCGCTTCCTGGAGCTGGCCCGGGACCACAGGCTGATGCCCCTGGAGGACGCGGTGTACAAGATCACCGGCCTGCCGGCGGACATCCTGGGCCTGAAGGACCGGGGCACCCTGGAGGAGGGCCGGATCGCCGACATCACGGTCTTTGACCCGGAGCAGGTGCGGGACCTGTCGGAGTACACCGACTCGGTGAAAAAGCCGGCGGGCATCCGCCACGTGCTGGTGGGGGGCACCTTCGCCCTGAAGGACGGCGCGGCTACCGGCTCCAGAACGGGCACGGTGCTGAAGAAGGTCTGAGACAATCTGGCCTGCCAATATAGAGGGACCGCCGCGGCGGTCATCCCTCCCCTTTCCGGGGAGAGATGGCCGGGGGAGCTGAGGGCGGCTCCCCCGGCGGGCCTCTGGAGAAAAAAGGAGGGAAGGAGCCTTGTATGATCTGATCCTGCGGGGCGGCACGGTGGTGGACGGAACGCGTTCCCGGCCCTATGCCGCCGACGTATGCATCCGGGACGGGCGCATCGCCCGCATCGCCCCGGATGCGGGGGAGGAGGCACGGGAGGTGGTGGACGTGTCCGGGCTGACGGTGGCCCCGGGCTTCATCGACATCCACAGCCACTCCGATGCGTGCCCCCTGCTCAGCTTCCAGCCGGAGAGCAAGCTCTTCCAGGGCATCACCACCGAGATCACCGGCAACTGCGGCACCTCCATCCTGCCCAGCCTGCCGGAGAACAGCCGGGAGATCGTCCAATACTTTTTTGATGACACCAGCATGTTCAGTCAGGTGGTCCTCAACGAGAAGGACCGGAGCCTGGACGGCCTGTACGGGGTGGAGGAGTATGCCCGGGCGGTGGCGGCCCACGGCTGCACCGCCAACTACGGCCAGCTGGTGGGCCACGGCACCCTGCGGGGGGCGGTGATGGGCTTTGTGGACCGGGACCCTGAACCGGAGGAGATGGAGCGGCTGAAGGACCTGCTGGAGCGGGAGCTGAGGGCGGGCGCCTTCGGCATGTCCCTGGGGCTGATCTATCCCCCCAGCGCCTTCTGCAAGCGGGAGGAGCTGGTGGAGCTGGCCAAGGTGCTGAAGAAGTACGACGCCCTGCTCACCGTCCATATGCGCAACGAGGGGCCCCGCATCTTCCAGGCAGTGGACGAGATGCTGGACATCACCCGCCGCTCTGGAGTGCACCTGCAGATCTCCCACCTGAAGCTGATGGGCAGGCCCCAGTGGGGGCGCTCCCGGGAGCTGCTGGACAAGCTGGCGGCCGCCCGGCGGGAGGGGCTGAACGTCACCTGCGACCAGTACCCCTATACCGCCACCTCCACCTCTATGACCGCCCTGGTGCCCAAGTGGGCCCACGACGGAGGCCGCGCCGCCCTGCTGGAGCGGCTGCGGGACCCCTCCCGGCAGCTGAAGGCGGAGATCGCCGCCGAGATGGAGGACCGCGGCGGAGCGGACCGGGTGATGATCGCCGGCACTCACGGCTGCCGCCCGGAGTGGGAGGGCAGGACCGTGGCGGAGCTGGCGGAGGAGCTGAAGCTGTCCCCGGCGGACACGGTGGTCCACGCCCTGGACTGCTGCGGCGGCCGGGTGGCCTGCATCTACTTCTCCATCGATGAGGGCGACATGCTCAACATCATGAAGGACATGGACATTGCGGTGGGCAGCGACGGATACGGCCTGTCCTTTGACCGCTCCATTACCATCACCGACCCCCACCCCCGCAGCTTCGGCACCTTCCCCCGCTTCCTGCGGCTGGTGCGGGAGCACCAGCTGATGCCGCTGGAGGACGCGGTGTACAAGCTGACCGGCCTGCCGGCGGACATCCTGGGCCTGAGGGACCGGGGCACCCTGGCGGAGGGCCGGATCGCCGATATCACAGTCTTTGACGCGGAGCGGGTCCGGGACACCTCGGAGTTCACCGATTCCGTGCGGAAGCCGGAGGGCATCTGCCATGTGCTGGTGGGGGGCGAATTCGCCCTGCGCCAGGGCAGGTCTGCCGGAGGGAGAAAGGGGGCGGTCATCCGGCGCGAGAGCGGAGGACCTGTCTGAGGACAGGGAGAAAACAATATGTGTGAGCCGTCCCGGCCTGCCTGTCTGGACCGGGGCGGACAGAAGGGAGAAACAGATATGGAATTAGGTAGTTGGTCTATCATTCAGGCGCCCTCTCTGCTGGCTCTGATCCCCCTGGTGGTCATGATCGTGCTGATCTTCCGGGGGAAGAGCAACGTGTCCGCCATCATGGTGGGCGTGCTGGTGGGCGCTCTGCTGCTGGGGCAGGACCTGGGGGCCATGGCCAAGGCTTTCGCCACCTCGCTGGGCTCCTCCACGGCCCTGATCGGCCTCATCATCATGATGGGCGCCGGCCTGGGCGTGCTGATGAGCGAGGCGGGGGTCACCCACACCCTGGTCTACTGGATCGTCAAGCGCATCGGCGTGAACACCCAGACCAAAGGCAAGATCGCCCTGGTGGTGGTGTCCATCATCGTCTGCGGCCTGCTGGGCACCCTGGGCGGCGGCAACGCCGTCATCGCCCCCATCATGCTGCCCATCATGGCCTCCCTGGGGGTCACCCCCACCGTGGTGGCCACCCTGTTCAAGGTGGCGGGTGAGATCGGCCTGATCCTGGGCCCCCTCACCGGCGTGACCCTCATCACCATGGAGGTCACCGGCCTGTCCTACGGCGAGCTGATGATCCAGGCGGCCATCCCCTTCGCCGTGTTCTGGCTGGCTGGCGCCTGGGTGGGCGCGAACCGCGCCCAGAAGCGCACCTTCGGCAAGGAGGGCTATGCCCTGGGGGAGGACGTGCAGCACCTGGATCAGGTGGTCATCACCCCCCGTCAGAAGCGGACCACGGTCGCTTTCCTGATCTCCTTTGTCCTTCTGGTGGGCTACGGCATCGCCACCAAGCAGGGCACCAACTACGCCCTGATGGTCATGATCGTCCTGGCTGCCGTGGTGGCCATCTTCGGCGGCATCGAGATCGACCGCTCCGTGGACTGCATCACCAAGGGCGTGGCCTCCCAGGCCAACATGTTCCTGATCTTTGTGAGCATCGACGTGCTGCTCAACCTGGTCACCCTGGGCGGCGGCTTTGACGCCCTCTCCAACCTGCTGGGCGGCCTGGCGGGCAACAGCCCCACCGCCGTCATGCTGGTGGCCTCTGTGGTGGGCGGCTTCGGCATCGAGGCGGCCGCCGTGGCGGAGATCCAGATCATCACCGACATGTTCGGCGGTCTGGCCACCCAGGTGGGCCTGCCCATGGGCTGCTTCGCCGTCTCCATCCTGGCGGCCACCCGGCTCACCGGCTCCGCCTATCCCACCACCAACTTTGCCGGCCAGCTGGGCACCGCCCAGTGCAGCAACACCAAGGAGGCCCTCCAGGCCTGCTGGATCAGCGTTGCCTTTGCCTGCGTCTTCGTGGTGGCGTACTCCTTCATCGGCCCCCTGATCCTGGGCTGAGCCCGGCGGGACTGAAAAAGAGTGAAAAAAGCCCCCTGTATAGGTCTGTTCCTATACAGGGGGCAGCTTTTTTGAGGCGGTCAGAGACCGGCCAGATCCCGGATGACCGCCCCGGCCAGCACCAGCCCGGCGGCGCCGGGGACAAAGGAGACCGAGCCCGGGACGGCCCGGCGGGGGGAGGAGGCGGGGCGGGTGTCTCCGCCGGGGGGGAGATCCGCCTCCGGGGGGGCCAGGGGGGCGCGGGGCTCCTCCCGGGACCAGACCACCTTCAGGTGGTGGATGCCCCGCTTCCGCAGCTCCTTCCGCATCACCCGGGCCAGGGGGCAGCCCTCCGTTTTGGACAGGTCGGAGACGGAGAAGGCGGAGGGGTCCAGCTTGTTGCCCGAGCCCATGGCGCTGATGAGCGGGACCCCCAGAGCCTGGCAGCGGACGGCCAGCTCCAGCTTGGCGGAGACGGTGTCCACCGCGTCCACCACATAGTCGTACCGGGACAGGTCCACCTCCCCGGCGTTTTCCGGCAGGTAGAACATCCGCAGGGCCCGCACCCGGCAGGCGGGGTTGATGTCCCGGACCCGCTCCGCCATCACCTCCGCCTTGGGGCGGCCCAGGGTGGAGTGGAGGGCGATGAGCTGCCGGTTCAGGTTGCTCTCGGAGACGGTGTCGTCGTCGTACAGGTCCAGGGCGCCGATGCCGGCCCGGGCCAGGGCCTCAGCGCAGAAGCCCCCCACGCCGCCCACCCCGAAGAGGGCCACAGAGGCGTGGAAGAGCCGCTCCTGGGGGCCGTCGCCCAGGAGCATGCGGGAACGGGAGAATTGATCGGACACAGGTCCCACCTCGTCTTTCCAAAGGGGTGCCCCGCCCGCCGGGCGGAGCGTTCTTTCTTGGCGCGTGCGGTGACGGCTGAGGGAATTTCCCGGGGCTCTGCGGAAAAGATGCAGATCCGGCCTCTGTTTTTGTCACCACACGGGCCATCATATCATAAGATTTGGGTGAGTTCAACGGCAAGGAGGGCGGGACAGAGCGCAAAAGCGGGGGAAAAGGGATAAAATTCCCGTGGAAGGAGGCAAAATGAGAAAAGGCCATTGAGTATTTCAGGGATATGTGCTAAAATATTTGGCTGGCATATTATTATAAGACAGACCTGATGAGGTGTTGAATAGGATGAAGATCGTGGTATTGGCGGGCGGGCTCAGCCCGGAGCGCAACGTCTCCCTGTCCTCCGGCGCTATGGTGAGCGAGGCCCTGCGGGAGCAGGGCCATCAGGTGGCGCTGGTGGACCTGTTTTTCGGGACAGAGGGGGTGGAGGGCCCGGCAGAGGCCCTCTACGACGTCCCGGTGCCCCAAGCGTTCAAGCGGATCGGCCGGCAGGCCCCCGACCTGGCCCAGGTGCGCGCCGCCCGCCGGGACAGGAGTCCCTCGTCCATCGGCCCCGGGGTGCTGGAGCTGTGCGCCGGCGCGGACGTGGTCTATCTGGCCCTTCACGGCGCCTGCGGCGAGGACGGCCGCATCCAGGCGGCCCTGGATCTGCTGGGAGTGCCCTACACCGGCTCCGGCTGCCTGGCCAGCGCCATCGCCATGGATAAGGACCTGACCAAGCGCCTGGTGGCGGGTCAGGTCACCACCCCGGCCTGGCGCTCCGTCACCGTGACGGAGGAGAACCTGGAGGAGCTTGCCCGGCAGACCCGCCTGCCTGTGGTGGTCAAGCCGGTGGACAGCGGCTCCTCCATCGGGGTCTTCATCGCCCGGGACGGACAGGAGCTGCGCCGGGCCCTGGAAGAGAGCCGGAAGCTGGGGGGCCGCACCGTGCTGGAGGAGTATATCCAGGGCAGGGAGATCCAGGTGGCGGTGCTGGAGGACCGGGCCCTGCCCTCCATCGAGATCATCCCCAAGGAGGGCTTCTACGACTACGAGAACAAGTACCAGCCCGGCGCGGCCCTGGAGGTCTGCCCGGCCCAGATCCCCCCGGAGTGGGAGCAGCGGCTGGGGGAGGCGGCGCTGGCCGTCTTTCGGACCATCGGGCTGTCCGTGTACGCCCGGGCGGACTTTATCGTGACGCCGGACGGGACCCCCTATTTCCTGGAGATCAACACCCTGCCCGGCATGACCCCCACCAGTCTGGTGCCCCAGGAGGCGGCCGCGGTGGGCATCGGCTACGGCGCCCTGTGCCAGACCATCGTGGAGGCGTCTCTGAAAGCCAGAAAAGGAGGAGCCTGACCAGATGGAAGCCATCACTCTGGCCCAGCTTCTGGAGGCCGTCCACGGCACGCTGCTGGGCGACTTCCGGGATGAGAACGTGATCGTCCAGCGGGTGGACACCGACAGCCGGACCATCCACCCCGGCTCCCTGTTCATCCCCCTGGTGGGAGAGCGGTTCGACGGGCACGCCTACATCAACGCCGCCCTGGAGGGGGGCGCTCTGGGCTGCCTCACCGCCCGGGAACGGGAGAGCTACCGCCCCGACAGATTCTATATCAAGGTGGCCAGCACCCAGCGGGCCCTGCGGGACCTGGCCGCATGGTACAAGGCCCGATTCCCCATCCCCTTCATCGCCGTGACGGGCAGCGTGGGCAAGACCACCACCAAGGACATGATCGCCGCCGTGCTGAGCACCCGGTACCGGGTGCTCAAGACCGAGGGCAATTACAACAACAACATCGGCCTGCCCCTGACCCTGCTGCGGCTGGACAGGAGCTGTGAGATCTGCGTGCTGGAGATGGGGATGGACCGCCCGGGGGAGATCGACTACCTGGGGGAGATCGTCCAGCCGGACGTGGGAGTCATCACCAACATCGGGGACGCCCACATCGAGCGCCTGGGCAGCCGGGAGAACATCTTCCGGGCCAAGTGCGAGCTGCTGCCCCACATCCGGCCCGGCGGGCTGGTGGTGCTCAACGGGGATGATCCCATGCTGGCATCCCTCCGGGGCCGCACCCCGGTGCCCGCCGTCTTCTGCGGTCGGGAGGAGGGCCTGGAGTACCGGGCCCGCCGGCTGGAGGGGGACGGGGACAGCCGCATCCTCTGCCAGATGACCACCCCCCGGATGGACCGGCAGGTGGGGATCCCCGCCCTGGGGGAGCACATGATCTACCCCGCCCTCATCGCCGCCGCCATCGGGGAGCGGTTCGGGCTCACCCAGGACCAGATCGTGGAGGGCATCCTCCGCTTCGTCCCCACCCGGATGCGGATGAATATCCTCTACCGGGGGGATGGGATCGTGATCCTGGACGACACCTACAACGCCAACCCCCAGTCCATGCGGGCGGCCATCAGCGTGCTGTCCGACCGGCGCAGCCAGTGGAGCATCGCCGTGCTGGGGGACATGTTCGAGCTGGGGCCCTTCGCCCCCGCCCTGCACACGGGGGTGGGGGAGTGCCTGGGCAAGGCCCGCATCGACTGCCTGGTGGCGGTGGGGGAGCTGGCGGAGCACATCGCCCAGGGGGCCCGGAACTCCGGCGTGCCCCTGGTGTACCACTGCAAAGACAAGGCGGAGGCCAAGCCTGTCCTGGACCAGCTGGTCCGGCCGGGCAGCACCATTTTAGTGAAGGCGTCCCGCGGGATGGAGCTGGAGGAGCTGACCGCTTACCTGCTCTCCATCACCCCGGAGGCGGAGTGACCCCCAGGGCCCTCCCGCGGACGGACCGTTTGGAAGGCCCGCCTGCGGGAGGGCCCTTCCCAGAGGCCAACACAGGAGAGACAGAGGACCGTTATGATCGATATCGCCATTTCCGGCCTGGTCAAGGAATTTGAGGTCGGCAAAAAAATACTGGACGGGCTCACCTTTCAGGTGGACTCCGGCGAGCGGGTGGGACTGCTGGGCAAGAACGGCTGCGGCAAGACCACCCTGCTGCGCATCCTCACCGGCCAGCTGGACTGGGACGAGGGGGAGGTGGTCCTGGCCCCGGACAAGCGGGTGGGCCTGATCTCCCAGATCCCGGTCTACCCCGCCGGCTACACGGTGGAGGATGTATTGGACACCGCCTTCCGCCCCCTGCGGGAGATGGAGGAGGAGATGGAGCAGCTGGCCGCCCGGATGGAGCGGGGGGAGGACCCCGCCCTGCTGCGCCGGTACGACCAGCTCACCGCCGCCTTCGAGGCCGGGGGCGGCTATGACACCGACACCCGGAAGAACAAGGTGTGCAGCGGCCTTCAGATCGGCCCGGGGATGCGGGAACAGCTCTTCGACCGGCTCTCCGGCGGGGAGAAGACCCGGGTGAACCTGGGCCGGCTGATCCTGGAGGACACCGACATCCTGCTGCTGGACGAGCCCACCAACCACCTGGACCTGAAGGCCACCGAGTGGCTGGAGGAGTATCTGGACAAGTTCAAGGGCACCGTGCTGGCGGTCTCCCACGACCGCTGGTTCCTGGACCGGGTGGTGGACCGGGTCATCGAGATCCAGGAGGGGAAGGCGGAGTTCTACTCCGGCAATTACAGCTTCTATGTGGTGGAGAAGGAGCGCCGCTACCAGGAGAAGCTGAAGCAGTATGAGAAGGAGCAGGCCAAGATCCAGCAGCTGGAGAAGGCCGCCGAGCAGCTGCGGATCTGGGCCTATTCGGGCAACGACAAGATCTTCAAGCGGGCCCAGTCCATGGAGAAGCGCATCGAGCGGATGCGGACCACCGACAGGCCCACCCGGGAGCGGAAGATGGAGGTCCGCTTCGGGGAGCGGGAGTTCCGGGGGGATGAGGTGCTCACCATCAAGGGGCTGTCCAAATCCTTCGGCCAGCGCGCCCTGTTCTCCGGGGTGGACCTGGAGGTGGTGGGGGGCGAGCGCATCGCCCTGCTGGGGGACAACGGCACCGGCAAATCCACCCTCATCAAGATCCTGATGGGGGAGGAGGGGCCCGACGAGGGGAAGATCCGCATGGGCCCCACGGTGAAGATCGGCTACCTGCCCCAGATCATCCACTTCGACCACCCGGAGCGCAGCCTGCTGGACACCATGCTCTATGAGCTGGACTGCAC
Organism: Clostridium phoceensis; assembly: GCF_001244495.1. Classification (NCBI taxonomy): domain Bacteria; kingdom Bacillati; phylum Bacillota; class Clostridia; order Eubacteriales; family Clostridiaceae; genus Clostridium; species Clostridium phoceensis. The sequence continues at coordinate 2,482,861 of NZ_LN866274.1, forward strand.
CGCCCAGACCGCCCGCAACCGGCTGGCCTCCTTCAAGTTCCGGGGGGAGGACGTATTCAAGCCGGTCTCCGCCCTGTCCGGCGGGGAGCAGTCCCGGCTGCGGCTGTGCATGCTCATGGACGAGAAGATCAACCTCCTGATCCTGGACGAGCCCACCAACCACCTGGACATCCAGAGCCGGGAGTGGATCGAGGAGGCGGTGGAGGAGTACGAGGGCAACCTGCTCTTCGTCTCCCACGACCGCTACTTCATCGACCGCTTCGCCACCCGGGTGTGGGTGCTGGAGGACGGGCAGGTCACCGACTTCCGGGGCAGCTACGGCGAGTACCGGGCAGCCCGGGAGAGGAAGCAGGCCCAGGCCGGCCCCGCCCCGGCCCTTATACCCATCTAGGTGGGGNTGGATCGAGGAGGCGGTGGAGGAGTACGAGGGCAACCTGCTCTTCGTCTCCCACGACCGCTACTTCATCGACCGCTTCGCCACCCGGGTGTGGGTGCTGGAGGACGGGCAGGTCACCGACTTCCGGGGCAGCTACGGCGAGTACCGGGCAGCCCGGGAGAGGAAGCAGGCCCAGGCCGTCCCCGCCCCCGCGGCGGCGCCGGCGGAGAAGAAGGAGAAGCCCCGGCGGCCCGGCGGCACCAAGAACCTGGAGAAGGAGGTGGCCGCCGCCGAGCGGGCGGTGGCTAAGGCAGAGGAACAAATGTACGAGCTTGGGCTCCAGATCGAGGAGGCCGCCTCCGACTATCTGAAGCTCCAGGAGCTGTATGAGCAGCGGGAGGCGCTGGAGGAGGAGATCCTGAAGCTGTACGGGACTTGGGAGCGCCTGTCGGCGGAGCTGGAGGAGGCCAGAGGATGAAGCGGCAGATCAGCAGTTATAAAGGAAGGAAGCTCTGTCTCTGGCAGAAGCTGCTGCTCTCGGCGGTGCTGGCCGGGGCCGTGACCTTTGCCGGGCTGTTCGGCGCGGTGCTCTACGGCTCCTACGACCATATCCAGGGGGATCCCCGGGCGATGGTGGTGCTGGGCTGCCAGGTGATGCCCGACGGGGAGCCCTCCATCCTTCTGCGGGACCGGCTGGACCGGGCGCTGGACTACCTGGAGGACCACCCGGACCTGACGGTGGTGGTCTCCGGGGGCCAGGGGGACAACGAGCCCGTCACCGAGGCCCGGTGCATGGCGGACTACCTGATGGAGCGGGGGGTGGAGGAGGACCAGCTGCTTCTGGAGGAGCGGTCCCACAACACCGACCAGAACCTGCGCTATTCCCGGGAGCTGCTGGAGGCAGAGGGCTGTGATCTGTCCCAGGGGGTGGTGGTGGTCTCCAACGGCTTCCACCTGACCCGGGCCCGGATGCTGGCGGAACGGGCCGGATATGACAGTGTCTCCACCCTGGCGGCCCCCTCCAGCCACCTGCCCTCCCGGCTGCACATGTATGTGCGGGAGCCGCTGGCCCTGGTCAAGTCATTTTTCCTGGACCGGTGAGGGGCCGGGGGAGAGGAGGCAGCTGTGGATCAGATCACCATTCGGAATATGCAGGTGGAGGAGTATGAGACACTGAAGGACCTCCTCTATGAGGCGATCTACGTCCCGCCGGGGGACGCTCCGCCGCCCAGGTCGGTGGCAGACCGGCCGGAGCTGCGGGTCTATTTCCAAGGATTTGGAAGTGGACCGCTGGACCGGGCTCTGGCAGCGGTGGACGGAAGCCGGGTGGTGGGCAGTGTATGGTGCCGGCTTATGGATGACTACGGACATATCGACGATGAGACGCCCTCCCTTGCGGCGGCGCTGTATCCGGAGTACCGGGGCCAGGGCATCGGAACAGAGTTGCTGCGCGCCATGATGGATGCTTTGGAGCGGGAGGGGGTCCGTCAGGTCTCCCTGTCCGTGCAGAAGGGGAACCCGGCGGTCCGCCTGTATCGGAGAGTGGGATTCCGTATAGTACGGGAGACAGAAGAGGAATATATCATGGTGGACCGCCTGGGGCGGGCATCAAGCGGAAAGGAGCATGCCCATGCTGGACAAGCTGGCGGCCGTGGAGGCCCGATACAGCCAGATCGAGGCCAGGCTGGCCGCGCCGGAGACCTATGACGACCCCGCCCAGGTGGCCCGGCTGAACAAGGAGCAGAACGAGCTGTCCCCGGTGGTGGAGACATACCGGGCCTACCTCCGGGCCCGGGAGCGGGAGCAAGAGGCCGGGGCCCTGCTCTCCGACCCGGAGCTGCGGGAGCTGGCCCAGGAGGAGCAGCAGCAGGCCAGGCAGGAGCTGGAGCGGCTGGAGCGGGAGCTCCAGGTCCTGCTGCTCCCCAGGGACCCCAACGATGGGAAGAACGTCATCGTGGAGATCCGGGCCGGGGTGGGGGGGGAGGAGGCCGCCCTCTTCGCCCACTCCCTCCACCGCATGTACTCCATGTACGCCGAGAGCCGTCGCTGGAAGACGGAAGTGGCCAGCCTGAACATGACGGAACTGGGAGGGGTAAAGGAGATCTCCTTCACTATCGAGGGGGACGGGGCCTGGTCCCGGATGAAGTTCGAGAGCGGCGTCCACCGGGTCCAGCGGGTGCCGGAGACCGAGTCCGGCGGGCGTATCCACACCTCCACCGCCACGGTGGCCGTCCTGCCCGAGATGGAGGAGGTGGAGGTGGACCTGGACCCGGCGGACGTGGAGATGCAGGTGTTCCGCGCCTCCGGGGCGGGGGGCCAGCATGTGAACAAGACCTCCTCAGCGGTGCGGCTCATCCACAGGCCCACAGGCATGGTGGTGGAGTGCCAGCAGGAGCGCAGCCAGTTCCAGAACCGGGACAGGGCCATGCGCATCCTGGCTTCCCGGCTGTACGAGGCGGAGCAGGAGAAGCGCAGCAGCGAGTTCACCGCCGAGCGCCGCAGCCAGGTGGGCACGGGGATGCGCAACGAGCGCATCCGGACTTATAACTTTCCCCAGGGGCGGGTCACGGACCACCGCATCGGGCTGACCCTGTACAAGATCGAGAGCGTGATGGACGGGGACCTGGACGAGCTGATGGACGCCCTGGCCGCCGCCGACCAGGCGGAGCGGCTGAGGCAGACCCAGTAAACGACGACGAAAGGATCGGGAGGGACCGACATGGATTTTTATATTCACTATACCGCCCTGCCCCAGGGGAAGAGCCTGGCGGACGTGGTGGGCGAGCTGAACGAGGTGCTGGAGGACGGCGGCGCGGTGTGCGGCGGCCAGACGGACGGCCCCGGCGGACGGCTGGATCTGGAGCTGGAGGACGAGAAGGTGAACCCCAAATTCGCCCAGATGGCGGTGAAGGCCTATCTCCAGCGGGCCCAGTTTCCCCGGGATACCCGGGTGGAGCTGGGGGGCATGGAGATCGGGGTCTACGAGTGAGGCCGGGCCGCTATGTTCCAAAATGTGATCTTTGATCTGGACGGCACTCTGCTCAATACCATAGACGACCTGGCGGATGCGGCCAACTGGGTGTGCGCCCGGCACGGGTGGCCCCTCCACACGGTGGAGGAGTACAAGCGCTTCGTGGGCAACGGGATACCCCGGCTGGTGGAGCGCTTTGCTCCGGCCCCGGAGCGGACGCCGGAGGGGCTGGCCCGGGCCCTGGAGGAGTTCTCGGAGCGCTATGGCGCCCACAGGGCGGACAAGACCGCCCCCTATGCCGGGATGCCGGAGGCGGTGGAGCGGCTGAGGGCGGCGGGGGTGCGGACGGCGGTGCTGTCCAACAAGGCCCACGCGCTGGCGGGCCCGGTGGTGGAGGACTACTACCCGGGGCAGTTCCCCTGGGTGCAGGGGGCCCTGCCCGGCCTGCCCACCAAGCCGGACCCCACCCTGCTGCACCGGCTGATGGAGCAGATGGGGGCCTCCCCGGAGGATACTCTGTTCGTGGGGGACAGCGATGTGGACATCCGCACCGCCAGGAACGGCGGCCTGACCAGCTGCGGCGTGCTGTGGGGCTTCCGCGGACGGGCGGAGCTGGAGGCGGAGGGGGCCGACTGTCTGGCCCGGACGCCGGAGGAGCTGGTAAAGGCGGTGCTGGGAGATGGCTGAGACTATTTTAGAGACTGACCGACTGATACTGCGGGAAATGACGGACAGAGATTTTCCTGCCCTGTGCCGGATGCTTCAGGATCGGTCAGTAATGTACGCCTATGAGCATGCCTTTTCAGACCAGGAGGCTTGGGAATGGCTTCGCCGCCAGCAGGCGCGGTATCGAAAGGATGGCTTCGGCCTGTGGGCAGCAGTGGAGAGAACATCCGGAGAGATGGTGGGCCAGTGCGGACTCACTTGGCAGGGGCTGGGAGATGGCACACGGATACCCGAGGTTGGCTATCTTCTGGAGCGGACGGCCTGGCACAAGGGCTACGCCGTTGAGGCGGCCCGGGCCTGCCGGGACCATGCCTTTTCAGCCCTAAAATTTGAGGAGGTATTCTCCATCATCCGGGACATCAACCTTGCATCCCAAAGAGTAGCTCGGTGCATCGGGATGGAGGAGCGGGGCTCTTTCATAAAGCACTACTATGGGATGGATATGCTCCACATCGTGTTCTCCGTCCGGCAGGGGGAACAGCTTCCGCCCGCTGGAAGCCCTTGAGGGGCCCCATAGAAGCTCCCACACACCTTTCCTTAGAGGAAAGGTGTCGCGGCATATGCCGTGTCCCCACCTCAAGCCTTCCCCCCAGAGGGGGGAAGGTGGCACGGCGAAGCCGTGACGGATGAGGGGGCGTCCTTCCACCGGGCCGGTCTCAGTCACAGGATTTGTCAGGGGGGTTCCGCCCTGCGGGGCGGAATCCATTTGGGGACACCCTGCCGCCGAAGCCGGGCGGGCCAAGCCCGCCTCTGCACAAAGACCGAAAACATCCCGAAGGGGCGGCTTCCAGCTGCCCGGAAAGCCTTCCCCCCAGAGGGGGGAAGGTGGCACGGCGAAGCTGTGACGGATGAGGGGGCGTCCTTCCACCGGGCCGGTCTCAGTCACAGGATTTGTCAGGGGGGTTCCGCCCTGCGGGGCGGAATCCATTTGGGGACACCCTGCCGCTGAAGCCGGGCGGGCCAAGCCCGCCCCTGCACAAAGACCGAAAACATCCCGAAGGGGCGGCTTCCAGCTGCCCGGAAAGCCTTCCCCCCAGAGGGGGGGAGGTAGCACGGCGAAGCTGTGACGGATGAGGGGGCGTCCTTCCACTGTCCCCGTCTCAGTCATGATTTGTCAGAAAGGCTCCGCCCTGCGGGGCGGAATCCATTTGGGGACACCCTGCCGCCGAAGCCGGGCGGGCCAAGCCCGCCCCTACGCAGGGCGCGGACCCCATAGGGAGACCGGCGGGGGGAACGGGGTCCGCCGGAGCCGCGCGCCGCGCCG
>NZ_LN866274.1:2488203-2517476 GCF_001244495.1 Clostridium phoceensis
TCCGCCCTGCGGGGCGGAATCCATTTGGGGACCCCCTGCCGCCGAAGCCGGGCGGGCCAAGCCCGCCCCTACGCAGGGCGCGGACCCCATAGGGAGACCGGCGGGGAAAACGGGGTCCGACGAAGCAGCGCGCCGGGCCGCTGTGCGCTGCACAGGGGGCACGCCCCGCCCGGATGGAACCCTCGGAAAACGGGCACGCGCCCAAGAGAGATAGGAAGTGGAAAAGGATGGAGACAAAGCGCCTCTCCCAACAGGACATCCAGACCGCCGCGGACCTGCTCCGCGCCGGCGGCCTGGTGGGCATCCCCACCGAGACGGTGTACGGCCTGGGGGCCAACGGGCTGGACCCCGCTGCGGTGGGCCGGATCTTTCAGGCCAAGGGCCGCCCCCAGGACAACCCCCTGATCCTGCACATCCCGGGGGCGGACTGGCTGGAGCGGTACTGCCGGGACATCCCGGCGGCGGCCTATGAGCTGGCCCGGCGCTTCTGGCCCGGTCCGCTGACCATGGTGCTCCGGCGGCGGGACAACGTGCCCGATCAGGTGACGGCGGGGCTGGACACGGTGGGGATGCGCTGTCCCGCCCACCCCCTGTGCCGGGCGGTGATCCAGGCGGCGGACGTGCCGGTGGCGGCCCCCTCAGGGAATACCTCCGGGCGGCCCAGCCCCACCACCGCCGCCCACATGCTGGAGGACATGGACGGCAGGATCGACGCCATTTTGGACGGCGGCCCCTGCTCCGTGGGGGTGGAGTCCACCATCGTGGACCTGACATGCACGCCCCCCCGCCTGCTGAGGCCGGGGGGGATCACCCTGGAGCAGCTGCGGGCGGCCCTGGGGGAGGTGGCGGTGGACCCGGCGGTCACCCGGCTGATGGGGGCGGGGGAGAGGCCCCGGGCCCCTGGGATGAAGTACCGCCACTACGCCCCCAAGGCCCCCGTCACCGTGGTCACCGGGGCGCCGGAGCGGAGCGCGGCCTATATCGCCGCCCACGCCGGACCGGGGGACGGGGTCATCTGCTTTGAGGAGTTCCTGCCGATGTATGCGGGGGGCGCGCGGCCCGTCATGAGCCTGGGGCCGGCGGGGGACAAGGGGGAGCAGGCCCGGCGGGTGTTCGACGCCCTGCGGGCCTTCGACCACACCGCCGTCTCCGCCATCTGGGCCCAGTGCCCGGACAGCGGCGGGATCGGGCTGGCGGTCACCAACCGCCTGAACAAAGCGGCGGGCTTCCACATCGTGGAGGCCTGACCAAGGAAAGGAGCGAGGGTAGTGAAGCGGTCCCACTATTTCCCCTGGATGGGGCTGATTCCCCTGGTCCTGGGGGGCTGCTATGTCTACTCGACGGCCATCCCGGTGGTGGGGACGCTGCTGTTCACCCTGCTTCCCTGGCTCATGGTGCTGACCTGGGCCTGGCTGGGGATGGACTGCGGGCGGCAGAGGCGGCCCTTCTGGCTCAGCCTCCTGGCCGGCCACTGGGGGGTGCTCCTCAGCGTGCTGTGCGGGGCGTGGCAGTTCTGGCTGGTGGACGACGCCGCCCGGAGCATCCCCATCGCCCTCTTCGGCCAGTTTATCTCCGGCGTGGTGCCCGGGGCGATGATGCTGGTCACCCCCCTGTGCATCGTGGACGGAACCTACATGGGCAGCCTGCTGGTGGTGTGGGGAGGCATCGCCTCGGCGGTGCTGCTGATCCTCATTTTCACCGTGTCCTACTGGGTGGGCCGCCGCATCGCCAAGGCCCCCTGACCGGCCCGGAAAGGAGGTGCTTCGATGGAAGAGTACACATGGAAACGCTTCCGGTGGCGTATGGAGCGCAGGCACGCCCGGCGCTCCCTGCTGAAATTCCTCTTCCTCTTTCTCGCGCTGTGTGTCGTGCTGGACGTATGGGGGCCGGGGCAGATTGCCCTGATGGCCCTTCTGGGGCTGTTCGTCCTGTGGCTGCTGGCGCGGTATCTGCGGGTGCGAAACGAGGGACTGGACGGCGACGCAGATCAGCTGATCTATTTCGACCTGCTGGGTCGCATGAAGGCCCTGCCATATTCCCAAATCGGGAGCTATACCAAAAAGCGGAGTTGTGTGGTGATACGGGACCGGGACGGCCGGAGGTTCGCCAAGGTCCGGAAGCAGCTGTGCAGCCCCCGGGAGCTGGAGGAGCAGCTCCGGGAGGCATGTCCGCATTTGAAGTGGGAGGGATCACCATGACTGTCATCGGCATCACCGGCCCTACCGGGGCGGGGAAGACCACCGTCCTGAAGGAGATCGAGGCACTGGGGGGCGCGGTCATCGACTGCGATGCCGTGTACCACGAAATGCTGGAAAGTGATAGAGCCTTACAGGAAAGCCTGGAGAGGGCCTTTGGCCCCCTCCGGGACGGACAGGGGGCCATTGACAGAAAAAAGCTGGGCGCCCTGGTGTTCGGGGACCCGGCCAAGCTGGAGCGGCTGAACGCCATCGCCCAGCGGGCCGTGGTTCAGCGCACCCGGCAGATGGTCAAAGAGAACAGGTCCCGGGGCATCGGCCTGACGGCCATCGACGCCTTCGCCCTGCTGGAGAGCGGTCTGGCCGACCTGTGCACCACCACGGTGGCCGTACTGGCCCCGGCGGAGGCGCGGGTGGCGCGCATCATGGCCCGGGAGGGCATTTCGGAGGACTATGCCTGGGCCCGGGTGAGGGCCCAGCGGCCGGACCAGTTCTTTGCGGAGGGCTGTGCCCATATCCTGTACAACGACTGCGGCACCGCGGAGGAGTTTTCCCGGAAGGCAGAGGAGTTTTTGAAAGAGATCGTGTAGGGGCGCACAGTGTGCGCCCGTGCGCGGCATAATAAGAGAACAATGAGGCGCGCAAAGCGCCCCTGTGAGATCAAAGGAGGACTGTTTTATGAGTGAAGAAAAAGAACTGACCCGGGGCGAGCAGCTCCGCCGGGCCCTGGTCTATGAGCGGAAGAACGGCTGGGACCGGCTGGACGCGGAGGAGGGCGCGGCGCTGGAGGCGTACTGCACCGGCTACAAGCAGTTCCTGGACGCGGGCAAGACCGAGCGGGAGTGCGTGGACCGGGCCATCGCCCAGGCGGAGGCCGCCGGCTTCCGGGCCTATGTCCGGGGGATGGAGCTGAAGCCCGGGGACCGGATCTACCAGGTGAACCGGGACAAGGCCATCATGCTGGCCGTGATGGGCCGGAAAGGCCTGGAGCACGGGGTCAACATCGGGGCGGCCCACATCGACTCCCCCCGGCTGGACCTGAAGCAGAACCCCCTGTACGAGAGCGACGAGCTGGGCTTCTTCAAGACCCACTACTACGGCGGCATCCGGAAGTACCAGTGGGTGACCATTCCCCTGGAGCTCCACGGCGTGGTGGCGCTGAAGAACGGAGAGGTGGTGCGGGTCTCGGTGGGCAACGGACCGGACGACCCCATGTTCACCATCGACGACCTGCTGCCCCACCTGGCCACCGACCAGGTGAAGAAGCCCCTGGGGGAGGCCATCCCCGCGGAGAGCCTGAACATCCTGGTGGGCAGCCGCCCCCTGCGGGACGACGAGGGCAGCGACCGGGTGAAGCTGTCGGTGCTGGAGCTGCTCAACCGGAAGTACGGCATCGTGGAGGAGGACTTCCTCTCCGCCGAGCTGTGCGCCGTCCCCGCCTTCCGGGCGGTGGACATCGGCTTCGACCGCTCCCTGATCGGCGCCTACGGCCATGACGACCGGGTGTGCGCCTATGCCTCCCTGGCCGCCCTGCTCCAGCTGGGCACGCCGGAGCGCACCGCCGTGTGCATGCTGGCGGATAAGGAGGAGATCGGCTCCGAGGGGGTGTCCGGCATGAAGTCCAGGGCCTTCGACACCTTCATGGAGGACCTGTGCCAGAGCCAGAGCGTGCCCCTGCGGGCCTGCTATGAGAAGTCTTTCTGCCTGTCCGCCGACGTGACGGCGGCCTATGACCCCAACTTCGCGGAGGTGTACGAGAAGCGCAACAGCGCCTTTGTCAACTACGGCATGGGCCTGTGCAAGTACACCGGGGCCCGGGGCAAGTCCGGGGCCTCCGACGCCTCCGCCGAGCTGGTGGCCTATGTCCGCCGGGTGCTGGACGGCGCCGGCGTGGTGTGGCAGATGGCCGAGCTGGGCAAGGCCGATCAGGGCGGCGGCGGCACGGTGGCCGTCTTCATGGCGGAGCGGAACATCGACACCCTGGACGCCGGCGTGCCCGTGCTGTCCATGCATGCCCCCTTTGAGACGGTGTCCAAGCTGGACTGCTATATGACCTATAAGGGCATGAAGGCCATCTACGAGGCGGTCTGAGCCCATATGCCCCGTGATACCGGAAAAGGTGCAGCCGATCTTTCGGCTGCACCTTTTCCAATTCTGCTCCACGACGCCCAAGTTCGCTTTGCGGCCCCGGGGGAAGGGCACCCCTGCCGCGCCCGCCCCGCACGGGGCAGGGACACACCGGCAGATCGGGACCTGCGGGGCGGTGACGGGGCTGTTTTCCCGGCTATGTTTTTTTGAAATAAGACCGCAGCAGGACATAGATCGCGACAGCGAGGATCACGGCGGTGATCCCTAAGGAGACGGCCGTTTCTGGATCGCCGGTCTTCCAGTAGTCCCATGCCGCCAGACAGCACAGGACCAGAACACCTGCCCCAAGGACCGCCAATATCCAGACGAGCAGGGTGCCGATCACGTTGACCCACTTTTTCTGACCGCGGGTTTTCGCGGAGTCGGCTCCGAAGAAAATGAAAACTCCCAGCATAAACGCCAGCACGATCACGATGACCCTGTACATCACTGACCTCCTCTTTCCGACCGCAGAAAACAGAAGCTGTTTGATGTCTATTGATGATACGATACCTTGACGCGCTTTGCAAGGCGGAGCTGCAGGGGGATGGGGCGCGTGTCATTGACCGCTCAGCACCAGCTGGCAGCAGTCCCGGACCCGGCAGGCCTGGAAATACCGGTCCTCCAGCGGGACCCACTCCCCCTGGAAGCGGGCCAGCAGCTCCGGCCCGCCCCGGTCCAGAAGGCGGGCGCGCCGCACCGGCCAGGGGGCCTCCAGAAAGATCCGGAGGCGGTAGAAGTCCCGCAGGGCGGGGTGGAGGGCGTAGACCCCCTCCACCAGCACCAGGGGGGCGGGGGAGAGGGACACCGGGGGCCCATACGCCCCGGTATGGCAGCGGTAGGGGGAGAACCGGGCGGGCTCTCCCCGGGACAGGGGGGCCAGGACCTGGTCCCGCACCCGCTCCCAGTCCACATTTCCCCCCGGCTGGGCCAGGCGGGCGGGGGTCTTGCGCGCCGGGGGAAGGAAGAAGTCGTCCATGTGGACCAGGGGGCAGCCCAGCTGCCGGGCCGCCTGGCCGGCCAGGGTGGTCTTTCCCGAGGCGCAGGGGCCGTCCAGGGCGGCCAGCACCCTCCCGCCGCCCCCGGCCAGAGGGGACAGGGCCGCGCACATCTGTTCCAGGGACGTCATTGGACTGGGGAGAGGCGGGCGCGCTGGAGGGAGAGGACCAGAGCGGGGATCAGCACCAGCTGGAGCAGGATGCCGGGGATGGCGTTGAGGACGGCCTCGGTCCAGAAGATGGCCAGGCCGAAGGGGGTGGGGGAGGCCAGGGTGATGAGGGCCCGCACCGCTCCCCAGACCATTCGCCCGCCCACCATGGCCCCTGCCAGAGAGGCATAGACACCGGCGGCGTTTTTGGGCAGGCGGCGGTAGAGCAGCCCGGAGATCAGGCCGTAGGCGGCCAGCTCAAAGGCCATGGAGAAGGCGGTGGGAAAGAATTCGGGGCGGCCCGCCAGCAGAGAGCGGAGCAGGGGGGCGGCCAGTCCCACCCCGGCCCCCCACCCGCCGCCGCACAGAAAGCCGCACAGCAGCACCGGCAGGTGCATGGGCAGCAGCAGATTGCCGATGGCGGGGATGCCGCCGGTAAAATAGGGCAGGACAAGGGCCAGTGCCAGCATCAGGGCGGAGACCACCAGCCGTTTGTTTCGGGCAGAAGACATCGGGGACATACCTCCTGGAGCCGCAGACCGGGCTGCGGCGGGATGAAAATTCCTGCCCCAGAGGCAGGGAACTGGCTTTATTGTAGCGGAAGGAAGAAAATTCGTCAACAATCTCCTGCCAGCTCTGCCCGGAAGAAAAGCGCCCTCGCATCAACTCCAGCCCATCGGCCAGAAAAATTTTTAAAGTCTGGAACATTTTGTGCCCGTTCTTCGTCTAGATAAGCAGAGATACTTTGCCCGGGGCACATTTCTGCAGAAGAGGACGTTTCTTAAGATAATCTTAAAAAATTGTAATTCTTATGTAGTTGCCACCCGGCGGCCCTGGGCATATAATGGACATGCTGGACAGGCTCGCACCTGACCTTGTGCCTGCCCGGCAAAAAACGTAGGAGGAACTTGAAATGCCAGAGATCACCACACCTCAGACCACCGAGACCGCACCCGCACAGACGACTCCGCGGCCTCCGGTCAAGCCCAACGGCGGCCGGAAAAAGAAAAAGATGGTCAAAAACCTGATCATTCTGGCCGTTGTGCTCGCCCTGCTGGCGGCCGGCGGCTTTGCCCTCTACCGATTCCTGTTCAGCACCGGCGGCGAGGAGGGGGAGATCTTCTCCCAGCCCGCCTTCCTCGGCTCCATCCAGAGCAAGGTGTCCGGCAGCGGCACCGCCAAGGCCAAGGAGACCGCCGCCATCACCCTCAACGCCGGCGGCACCGTGCAGGAGGTGCTCATCGCTCCCGGCCAAACCGTCACGGCGGGCCAGCCCCTCTACACCATCTTCAGCCAGGCCGCTGAGGACGCGGTGAAGACCGCCCAGGAGAAGGTGGAGAACCTCTACAAGGACCTGTCTGACCTCCAGGAGGATGCCGCCAACCTGACGATCCGGGCCCCCTTTGCGGGTAAGCTCCAGGACGTGAAGGAGTTCCAGATCGACCAGGACGTGTCCAAGGGCACCGAGGTGGCCACCCTGGTCAACGACAAGCAGCTGAAGCTGTCCCTCTACTTCAGCTACGCCTATGAGGACCAGATCTCTGTGGGCCAGAGCGTGGACGTGTCCATCCCCGCGGTGATGCGCACCTTCACCGGAACAGTGGAGAAGATCAACAAGGTCAGCTACATATCCCCGGAAGGGGCCGTCCACTTTGAGGCCGTAGTGGTCTTTGACAACCCCGGCACCCTCACCGCCGGGATGGACGCCTCCGCCATGCTCACCGCCGGCGATGGCACCCAGATCTACCCCTACCAGAATGGGCAGACCGAGTTCTATGAGACCCGCACCATCGAGGCCAAGGCCAACGGCCCCGTGGTGGGCATGGGCAACCTGCTCGACCACGCCAATGTGGAGGCGGGAGAGGCCCTGCTCTACCTGGGGTCCTCCACCATTGACTCTGACATCCGGGCCAAGCAGTCCGAGATCGAGGAGGCCCAGACTGCGCTGGATGAGGCCTCCAAGGCCCTGGCGGATTTCAACGCTGTGGCCCCGATCGACGGGACCGTCACCTCCTGCACCCTCTCCGAGGGGGCCGAGGTCAAGAGCGGCGACACGGTGGTCATCATCTCCAACACCACCACCATGCTGGTCACCATCACGGTGGACGACCGGAACATCTCCTTCATCAAGCCCGGGGACTACGTGGATCTGGACTGGAACGGCACCACCTATCAGGGCGTGGTCACCGCCATCGACATGGGAAAGGCTGAGAGCGGCAGCGGCATGACCAACTACCCCGTCACCCTGACGGTGGAGAACTACGACGGCTCCCTGATGGACGGGGCCTGGCTGCAGTACTCCTTTGTTACCAGCGAGTCCAGTGACTGCATCCTGGTGCCCACCAGCGCGGTGAAATATGTCTCCGACGCGGATGGAAACCGTCAGGCGGTGGTCTTCGTCAAGCGGGACGCCCGGCCGGACGATGTGCCGGAGCTGGACCTGCCCCAGGTCGAGCCCGGCCAGCAGCGCCCGTTCCCCTCGGAGGAGGACGGCTTCTACCCCGTCATCGTCACCACCGGCATCTCGGACACAGAAAACGTGGAGATCACCTCCGGCGTTCAGGAGGGGGACGAGGTCTTCGTCAACTTCATGGTCACCGATTACAGCTCCGGCTATTGATCGAGGTGCTCTCATGCTGATCGAGATCAAAGACCTTTACAAAATTTATAACGAGGGCAAGGAGAGTGAGGTCCGGGCCCTGGACGGAGTCACGCTCCACATCGACCGGGGGGAGTTCGTGGCCATCGTGGGCCAGTCGGGCTCGGGCAAGTCCACCCTGATGAATGTGCTGGGCTGCCTGGACATCCCCACCTATGGGGAGTACCACCTAAACGGCACCGACGTCACCTCCCTGTCCGACAAGCAGCTGGCCCACATCCGCAACAGGGAGATCGGCTTCATCTTCCAGGGGTATAACCTGATCCAGGAGCTGGATGCCCTGGAGAACGTCACCCTGCCCCTGATCTATCAGGGGGTGTCCGTGTGGGACCGGGAGGACATCGCCATGGAGGCGCTGGAAAAGGTGGGCATGGCGGAGCGTGCCCACCACCGGCCCAGTGAGATGTCCGGCGGCCAGCAGCAGCGGGTGGCCATCGCCCGGGCCATCGCCACCCATCCCCCCATCATCATGGCGGACGAGCCCACCGGCGCTCTGGACTCCAGGACCGGCCGGCACGTACTGGAGATCCTCCGGGGCCTCTACCGGGAGGGCACCACCATTCTTCTCATCACCCATGACGATGGCATCGCCGCCACCGCCCGGCGGGTGGTGCGGCTGTCCGATGGAAAGATCATCGCGGACCACGCACAGGAGGTGGATTGGGAATGAATCTGTGGCAGGCTTTCAAAATGGCCTTCAAGTCCATCTCCATGAAAAAGACCCGGTCCTTCCTCACCATGCTGGGCATCATCATCGGCGTGGCCTCGGTGGTCATCATGGTGTCCGTGGTCCAGGGCCAGAACCGGCAGACCATGGAGATGTTTGAAAAGCTGGGCGACAACAAGATCACCGTACAGGCCTACGGCTACTACGACACCAACAATGAGACCTCCCAGAAGCTGTACGATTACTGCCTGACCATGAGCGACCTGGTGGAGGGGATCACCCCTGATGTGGAGATCAACGAGACCGCTACAGTCCAGTATGGAGCGAAAACCATTCGCATCAATGACTGGAACAACGGGAACTACGACTGGCAGACCGCCATGCACATCAAGCTGGGCTCTGACCAGTACGGGGTGTGCAACAACTACACCCTGGCCGGCGGGCGGGAGATGTCCTACCTGGACGTGGAGAAGACCAACGCCGTCTGCGTCCTGGGGGCCGGCGCCAAGGAGGCCCTCTTCGACTTCACCGATCCGGTGGGGGAGTATATCACCATCAACGGACAGCCCTTCAAGGTGGTGGGCTACTATGAGGCGGTCGATCTGGAGGGGTGGAACGAGCTGGACAATATCATCGTCCTGCCCTACACCTTCAACCGCTCCATGAACAACAATTACAACATCGACAGCTACGTGGTCAAGGCCAAGAGCGCCCAGGCCACTGTGGAGGCCATGACAAAGCTGGACGCTTTCCTGAACGGTTTGTTTCCTATGAATGCTGACGGAAACCGGGACAACGGAAGCTTTTACGTCAACAGCAACAACAGCAGCGCCGAGCAGGTCCAGTCCCAGAGCAACATGCAGTCTCTGGTGCTGGGCGCCATCGCCGGCATCTCGCTGCTGGTGGGCGGCATCGGCATCATGAACATCATGCTGGTCACCGTCACCGAGCGCACCCGGGAGATCGGCATCCGCAAGGCCATCGGCGCCGAGCGCAAGAGCATCATCGCCCAGTTCCTCATCGAGGCGGCCATGATCTGCAGCATCGGCGGCCTGATCGGCATCGCCATCGGCTATGTGGGCACCATGGTGGCCGGAAAGCTGCTGCTGTCCACCACCACCGATGTGCTGCTCCCCAGCCCCATCATCACCCTGGGGGCCTTCCTCTTCTCGGTGGCGCTGGGCGTCATCTTCGGCATGTACCCGGCCGTCAAGGCCAGCGGGCTCCAGCCTGTGGTGGCCCTGCGGGCCGAATGAGGGACCTCACCATCCTTTTGTGCGCTCCTTCCCGGCAGGGAGGGGAGCTCCGGAAGGTAGAGATTTCCCAGGAACACAAAATGAAATTGGAGATCAGAGAAAGACAGGAGATATGAGTATGAAATTAAAACGGATCCTCGCCGCGCTGCTGACGGCGGCGGCACTTCTCTCCCTTGCCCTGCCGGCGGCGGCCTCCGGCGGCTCCTTTTCCGACATCAACGACCACAGCACTGCCGTCAACGTGGACGTGCTGCGGCTGATGGGTGCGGTGTCCGGCGACAGTGACGGCACCTTCCGCCCCAACGATGTGCTCACCCGGGCCCAGTTCTGCACCATGCTGGTTGGACTGCTGCGGCAGCAGTCCAAGGTGCCCATGTACACCACCCGCACCATCTTTTCCGATGTGACTGCCTCACACTGGGCCAGGGGCTACATCAACCTGGCCGCCTCCATCACGGTGGGAGGGGCGGGTTCCGGCTCCGGCTCCTCCTCTGAGGGCGGAGAGGGGACTCAGGCCCAGACCAGGCTGATCTCCGGGCGGGGGGACGGCACCTTCGCCCCCGACGAGAAGATCACCTTCGCGGAGGCGGTGACCATCCTGATCCGGCTGCTCTCCTACGATGAGACCGACGCCGGAGCCGTCTGGCCGGAGGGCTATCTGAACCTGGCCAACTCCCTGGGGCTCACCGACGGGGTCTCCCTTGCGTACAGCGCCCCCATCACCCGGGCCCAGACCGCCCAGCTCTTTGTCAACACCCTGCGGTGCAAGACGGCCTCCGGCCGCCCCTACTACGAGACCCTGGGCGCCTCTGTGAAGGAGAAAGTCATCCTGCTGGACGCCAACGCCACCGCGGAGGACAACAATTCCGAGGGCGCCATCCGCACCTCGGATGGGACCTATCTCCCTGCGCAGGAGGGCGTGGTGCCCTCCGCCCTTCAGGGACGCCGGGGCGTGCTGGTGCTGGACGACAAAGACCGCATCGTCACCTTCCTCCCCGACGAGACCGCCTCCGTCACCGTGACCCTGTCCGGCGCCGCCCAGCCCACCTATCTCACAGGCACCAACGGCACCCGGTACAACATCGACGGCGACACCCCGGCCTATACCTCTTCCAAGGAAAACCCGGTGACCACCTATGAGAAGCTGTATCTGGAGCTGCGCTCCGGCAGCCAGGTGACCCTGTACACCGCGGACGGCAAGGTGGTGGGCCTGTACTATGGCTCCTCCGGCGCCTCCACTGACGCGGTGGTGGTCTCCGGCACCGCCACCGAGGCCATGTTCCACCAGCTCACCGGCGGCGCGTCCAACTACACCATCGAGAAGAACGGCCAGACCATCACCATGGCTGATATCCAGCCCTATGACGTGGTCACCTACGACAGCGTGGCCAATAAGCTGATCGTCTCCGACCTGCGGCTGCCCTGCGTCTACGAGAGCGCCGAGCCCAACCCCAGAGCGCCCCAGAAGATCACGGTGCTGGGACACGAGTTCACCGTCCTGGAGAGCGCCCTGGAATCCATCCAGAGCTTTGACGTGGGCAAGACGGTAGTCCTGCTTCTCACTGCGGACGGCAACGTGGCCGGCATGGCGGGGCCCGGAGCCAAGACCCGTTCCACCGCCATCGGCCTGGCCGAAGGCAGCTCCGTGAAGGTCTTCCTCCCCGCGGGGGGCACCATCGAGCTGAAGAGCTCCTCCAGCCTCTCCGACAGCGTGAAGGACCAGCTGGTCACGGTCTCCTCCTCCAAGGCGGGAGTCATCAGCGCCAGCCGCATGTCTGACCGCTCTGTGGGCGGCGTCTTCGACCTCCAGAAAATGACACTGGGCAGCTATCCCGTCACCGCCGGCGTCCACGTCTTCGAGCGGGTCAGCGGCAGCACGGTGGTCCAGCTGGAGCTGGCTGACATCCAGGCCCACTCCATCCCCGGCGACAAGATCGCCACCTATCACCTGAACTCCTCCGACATGGTGGACTTCATCATCCTGGAGGGCGCCACCGGCGACGCCTATCAGTACGGCCTGTTCTTCTCCGACACCAGAGAGGTCGAAGGAGATGAGTCCGGCAAGGTCTCCTATGTCCGCACTCTGCGGTTCGAGAGCCCGGAGGGCACCACCAGCTTCTCCAATGTGGGCTACATCGGGGACAACGGCGTCCCCGGCGGCATCGCGGTGGACGGCGACGGCAAGCTCCGCTCCCGGGTCACCCTGGAGGCTGTGGAGGGCGTGTCCCGCAGCGACTTCTTCGTCAGCAACGGCGCCTCCTACGTCAACGCGGGCGGCAAGGTGTACCAGGTGTCCAACAAGGTGGCCTGCTACAACACCACGACCAAGGTCTGGTTCACCGGCGATGACCCGCTGTATCAGATCCGCGCCTACTCCGACGACCTGACTATCTACGTAGACCCCTACGGCGAGAAGGTCCGGGTCATCACCACCCAGTAAGCACACCCTCTGTCCAAAACAGGGACCGGGAGGCCGCACGGCCTCCCGGTCCCACTGCTTTTATTCAGGAAAAGGGAATGGTGCCGCCGCTGGTCTGACCAATAGACGGGCAGGCCCTCTGTCCCGTACTGGAGGGGCGGGGGATTTCTCCTGAAAATGACATCTCGATTGTGACCTTTTTCTGGATGGACGGACTCTATAATAGGGCTTGTCGGACCGGCCCCAGGGGGCGGCCGGGGAGAACAAAAAGGGGCCGGACCGGCTCCGCGCGGAGAGGAGATGGCCGGCTTGACTGTGATCTATGTGGATATCTTGTTCCTGCTCAACGCCATTGTGGACTATCTGCTCCTGCTCTGCTCCGCCCGGCTGGCCGGGGAGCGGCTGAGCCGGCTCCGCTTCGCCCTGGGGGCGCTGCTGGGCGGGCTTTATGCGGTGGCGCTCTTTCTGCCCAGCTTCGGGTTCCTGGGGCGGCCCCTCTGCCGGCTGTCGGCGGCGGTGCTGATGGTGCTCACCGCCTTCGGCGGCTGCCGCCGCCTGCTGCGCCAGGTGGTGATCTTTTTTCTGCTCTCCTGCGCCTTCGGCGGAGGCGTGCTGGCCATCGGACTGCTGGGGGGGCGGGGGCTGAGCCTGGGGGGCGGGGTGCTCTACTCCTCCATGGACCTGAAGATCGTCCTGCTCTCGGCAGCGGGGTGCTATGCGGTCATCACCCTGATCTTCCGGGGGGCGGGCCGCCACACCGCTGCCTCCCGGGAGCTGCTCCCCGCCCGTCTCTCCCTCCGGGAGCGGCAGGTGGAGCTCACTGCCCTGGTGGACACGGGGAACACGCTGACCGACCCGGTCTCCGGGCGGCCGGTGATGGTGGCGGAGGGGGAGACCCTTTCCCCCCTGTTCCCGCCGGGGACAGGGCCCGGGCCGGAGGACCTGCGGGACCCGGCGGGGGGGCTGGCCCGGCTGGGGGAGGGCCCACTCCGGGGGCGCCTGCGCCTGCTGCCCTACCGGGCCGTAGGGGTGGACCGGGGCCTGCTGCTGGCGGTGCGGGTGGACCGTGCCAGGGTGGGCGGGGAGGAGCTGGGCCCCCTGCTGGTGGCCATGTCTCCCACACCGGTCTCGGACGGAGGGAGCTACCGCGCGCTCATCGGCGCGCTGACTTGAAAGGAGAACTGCTGTGAGACTGTTATGGATGGCGGTGAGGGAGCGGGCGGCCCGGCTCCTGGTCCGGCTGGGGCTGTACCAGCCGGAGAAGGTGATGTACATCGGTGGGAGCGACACCCTGCCCAGCCCCCTGACCCGGGAGGAGGAGGGGGAACTGATCGCCCGCCTGGGGCAGGGGGACCCGGAGGCCCGGGCCCGCCTCATCGAGCACAACCTACGTCTGGTGGTGTACATCGCCCGCCGGTTCGAGAACACGGGGATCAACATCGAGGACCTGATCTCCATCGGGACCATCGGGCTGATCAAGGCGGTGGGGACCTATCAGCCGGCCAAGAGCATCAAGCTGGCCACCTACGCCAGCCGCTGCATCGAAAACGAGATCCTGATGCACCTGCGCAAGACCTCCTCCCAGAAGACGGAGCTGTCCCTGGACGAGCCGCTGAACACCGACTGGGACGGCAACGAGCTGCTCCTGTCCGACGTGCTGGGGACGGAGAACGACCTGGTGATGCGCCCCATCGAGGCGGACGTGGACCGGCAGCTGCTCCGCCAGGCCCTGGACCGGCTGGAGCCCCGGGAGCGGCACATCATCTCCCTCCGGTTCGGACTGGACGGGGCCAGAGAGCAGACCCAGAAGGAGGTGGCGGACCGGCTGGGCATCTCCCAGTCCTATATCTCCCGGCTGGAGAAGCGGATCATCGCCCGGCTGAAGAAGGAGATCGTCCGCATGATGTGACGCCCCCGGCTTTTTGCACAAAATGCGAGAAAAGTCCGGCAGCGTCTGGAACTCTTCCCGGATTTGTGGTATAATCTCCTCCGCGCAGAGCAGCGCCCCCGCCATGGATGACTGACGGGGGCGCCGTTCTGCCCGGACAGAGAGAAAGAAGGAGAGAGACGATGTTTGGAGAGATGATAGGGACCATCAGCGATTTCATGTACAGCTATCTGCTCATCATCATGCTGCTGGCGGTGGGGCTGTACTTCACCATCCGCACCCGGGGGGTGCAGCTGCGGCTTTTGGCGGAGTCCATCCGGGTGGTGGGGGAGAAGAGCTCCTCCAGGGAGTCGGTGTCCGCCTTCCAGGCCCTGATGGTGTCCACCGCCAGCCGGGTGGGGACGGGCAACATCGTGGGAGTGGCCAACGCCATCGCCGTCGGCGGCTACGGCGCGGTGTTCTGGATGTGGATCATCGCCCTGCTGGGCGGGGCGTCCGCCTTTATCGAGAGCACCCTGGCCCAGATCTACAAGGTGCGGGACAAGAACGGCGGGAGCTACGGAGGCCCCTCCTACTACATCCAGGCGGCGCTGAAGAGCCGCTGGCTGGGCGTGGTCTTCGCGGCGGCCCTGATCGCCACCTACGCCGGGGGGTTCAACATGCTGGCCTCCTTCAACCTGATCGACAGCATGTCCGGATACAGCTTTTACGGCGACCCGCAGACCAGCCTGGTCCCCCTGGTGGGGGGCGGCCTGCTGGCCGTCCTGGTGGCGGTGTGCGTCCTGGGCGGGGGCAGGCGGATCGTCAGGATCACCGGCCTGCTGGTCCCCTTCATGGGGGTGACCTACATCCTGATGGCGCTGGTGGTCATGGCGCTGAACTTCCAGATGCTGCCCCAGGTGTTCGGCAGGATCATCGCCGGCGCCTTTGACTTCCGGGCCATCTTCGGCGGCTTCGCCGGCTCCGCACTGATGGAGGGCATCAAGCGGGGGCTGTACTCCAACGAGGCGGGCGTGGGCTCCGCCCCCAACGCCGCGGCGGCGGCGGACGTGTCCCACCCGGTCAAGCAGGGCCTGGTGCAGATGCTGTCCGTCTTTATCGACACTCTGCTGGTGTGCACCGCCACCGCCATGATGTGCCTGTGCACCGGCATCGTGCCCTCTGAGCAGCTGAAGGGGGCCGCTTTCGTGCAGCAGTCCCTCTCCACCACCTTCGGCAGCGTGGGGCCTTACTTCCTCACCCTGGCCCTGCTGCTCTTCGCATTCACCACCCTGCTGGGCAACCTGTTCTACTGCGAGGGATGCCTGCGGTACATCACCCGGGAGCGGATCGGGAAGAGGGGGCTGACAGTCTTCCGTCTGGCCGCCGCGGCGCTGGTCTTTGCGGGGGCGCAGATGGAGTTCGACCTGGTGTGGGACGTGGCGGACGTGCTCATGGGCGTCATGGCCCTGATCAATCTGCCGGTCATCGTCCTGCTGGGCCGGACCGCTCTCAGCGCCCTGAAGGACTACACCAGCCAGCGGCGGGAGGGGAAGGACCCGGTGTTCCGGGCCGCCTCCATCGGTCTGAAGGAGAAGACGGACTTTTGGAACTGAGACAGAGAGGAGAACGAGCGCGCGGCGCCCATCAGGGCGCCGCGCGCTCGTTCTCCTTCAGACCTTCGGCCGCTCACAGGACCTGTCGGAACAGGCCGTGCTGCGTGCAGTACCAATAGAGCATCCCGTGTCCCCGGCGGGGGATGCGCTGCTGGAGGTCCCACTCGGGCCAGCACTTCATCACGGTGGCCCGCTCGCCGGTGACCAGGGCCAAAAAGGACAGGCAGTGCCCTTTCTCCATGGGGTGGCCGGAGGTGATGAACCACTCGTCCTCCACCGGATGGATCTGGAGGCTGTGGGCCTCGTCCGGCTTCTGGACGGGCAGGGGCTCCAGCCGCCTCCCGCAGCAGGAGACGGCGGCCTCCCCGGTGGCGGTGATGAGATCGCCGCACTGGGGGCAGACAAAAAATCGAATGTGTTTCATGCTTCCTCCTGTGTTGTCGGGTTCCGGGAGACCGCCGGAGAGCAGTCCGGCCAGATCCACGCCCAGCTGGAGGGACAGGGCGGGCAGCAGGGAGAGGTCCGGGGACCCCAGTCCGCGCTCCCACTTGGAGACGGCCCGGTTGCTGACTCCCAGCAGCTCGGCCAGCCCCTGCTGGGTCAGCCCTTTTTCCAGCCGCAGGACCCGGATCAGCGCACCGGTCTTTTTTTGATCCATCGTGCTCCCTCCTTCTAACCGGCATTATGCCAGAAGACGGAGAAAAAAGCAATCAACGGACCGTTGACCGGGGCAGGGAGCGGGCGGCGGGGGACCTGTGCCCCTGATTTTAGAAATTGACAACAGCCCCGGGATGGGGTAGACTGAAAAGAAAGACAGGCGCCCCGGGCGCCGACGGAGGATGGAGCATCACACGATGAAGAGAAATACAAAGGTTTCCACGGCGGTGATACGCCGGCTGCCGCGATATTACCGGCATCTGCTGGAGCTTCAGGGGAAGGGCGTGATCCGGATCTCCTCCAGCGCCCTGGGGAAGTCCATGGGGCTGACCGCATCCCAGATCCGTCAGGACCTGTTCTGCTTCGGTGAGTTCGGCCAGCAGGGCTATGGATATAAGGTGGACCTGCTGCGGGAGGAGATCGGGGAGATCCTGGGGATCAGCCAGGGTCACACCGTAGTGGTACTGGGGGCAGGCAACCTGGGCCGGGCCCTGATGGAAAACTTCAAGTTCGCCAGCAACGGCTTCCAGCTCCTGGCCGCTTTCGACGTGGGCGAGAGCGTGGTGGGCACCACCATCGGCGGAGTGAACGTGTACCATGTGGACCAGCTGGAGGAGTATCTGTCGGCCCACAAGGTCAGCGTGGGCCTGCTCACCCTGCCCCAGAGGGCGGCCCAGGGGGTGGCCGACCGGCTGGTGGCCGGGGGAGTCCGGGGGATCTGGAACTTCACCAACCGGGAGATCAGCGTCTCCCGGCCGGATGTGGCGGTGGAAAACGTACATTTTTCCGACAGCCTGCTGACGCTGAGCTATCTCATCACCCAGCGGGAGGAGCGTGAGGAGGAGACATGAAACGAAAGCATATGGTGCGCGCGGCGGCGGCGGTGCTGGCCTGCGCGGCCTTGACCGGGGCGGCGCNTGTCGTGCCTCCGCATAAGATAGGATTGAGAGCGGCGTTGAGCCGGCCTCGCAATTCATAAATTAGGAGGTACTCATTATGGGGTGCTGCAATAACGGCTGGGGCGGCGGAGGCTGCCTGTGGATCATTCTGTTGATCATCATCCTGTGCTGCTGCGGCGGCTGGGGCGGAAACAACTGCGGCTGCAACAACAACGGCTGCAACAACGGCTGCGGCTGCTGAACACGAGGAACAGGGCCCGGGGTGCCTGCGCACCCCGGGCTCTTTCTGTCCGGCGGACCGGAGCGGAAGGGGCTGTTTTCTATGGAAAAACACCCCTTTTTGAAAAAAAGATCCCCATCCAGGCAAAAACTGTCCTTGCGTTTTTTGGAAGATGGGTGTATGATAATGCACGTAATGCAGCGCGGAGCGGCCCGTCCAAAGGGAGGGGGCCGGAGCCGTGCGGACACCGACGGGGCCTTTTTCAAAGCGGAAAAGACCGGTCGGGTTTTGTTGTGCGTGGGCACAGTTCCGCGGCAAGTTCCATTTTATTTTATGCTTTTGGGGAGGGAGAGAAGGCGGCTGGACAAGCCCGGTAAAAAGGGAGTCCCCACCCGCCAGACGAAAAAGAGAACAAATGTGATCCCAAGAATGCAGTACAGGGAGGTTGAAATCTGAATGAGCAATTTTCTCAGACGTTCCGCGCAGGGCGCGGGAGTGCCCCACGAGAAGGGGACTTCCAACCTTGAGACGGTGGCGATGCCTCTGCCGTCCAAGATCGTCCTGTCCATGGGACAGCACATCGGCGCCCCCGCCGCCCCTGCCGTCGCCAAGGGCGACCAGGTGTATGTGGGCACCGTGGTGGGCAAGGCAGGGGGCTTCGTCTCCGCTGACATCCACTCCGGCGTTTCCGGTACGGTGACCGAGATCACCACCATTACCGCGCCCAACGGCGCGGCCCAGCAGGCCGTGGTCATCACCCCTGACGGCCAGCAGACGGTGGACCCCTCCATCGCCCCCCCGCAGGTGACGGATATGAAGTCCTTCGTAGACGCGGTCCGGGCCAGCGGTCTGGTGGGCCTGGGCGGCGCCGGCTTCCCCACGGCGGTGAAGCTGTCCCCCAAGAACCTGGACGAGATCGACATGCTGGTCATCAACGGCGCGGAGTGTGAGCCCTATATCACCTCTGACAACCGGTGCTTCATCGAGGACACCCATCACGTCCTCAACGGCATCAAGCAGGTGATGAAGTATCTGAACATCGCCAAGTGCGTCATCGGCATCGAGGGCAACAAGCCCGAGGCCATCGCCAAGATGAAGTCCGCCATCGACAACCCCGCCATCGAGGTCAAGACCCTGCCCTGCCGGTACCCCCAGGGTGCTGAGAAGGTGCTCATCGAGACCTGCACCGGCCGGGAGGTGCCCTTCCCCGGGCTGCCCTCCGACGTGGGCGTCATCGTGATGAACGTCACCTCGGTGGCCTTCGTCTCCAAGTATCTGGAGACCGGCATGCCCCTGACCACCAAGCGCCTCACCGTGGACGGCGACATCGTCAAGCAGCCCAAGAACGTGGAGGTCATCATCGGCACCCCCATCCAGGAGCTGCTGGACTTCTGCGGAGGCCTCACCGCCGAGCCGGGGAAGATCCTCTACGGCGGCCCCATGATGGGCACCTGCGTGGCGGACCTGTCCCAGCCCATCCTGAAGAACAACAACGCCATCCTGGCCTTCTCCCAGGAGCGGGCCAAGCTGCCCAAGGCCAGCAACTGCATCCAGTGCGGCCGCTGCGTCAACGCCTGTCCCCTGGGGCTGGCGGCCAAGGACATCGTGGTGGCCTTCAACAAGGGCAATGTGGAGCTGCTCAACCAGCTGCATGCCGACCTGTGCATGTCCTGCGGCACCTGCTCCTTTGTCTGCCCCGCCAAGCGGCCTCTGACCCCCTCCATTGCCCTGGCGAAGATCATGATGAAGAATGGAGGTAAGAAGTGATGGCCAATAAACTTATTGTCAGCGCCGCGCCCCATATCACCAGCGCGGACAGCACCAGCAAGATCATGGGCCGCGTGTGCATCGCCCTGCTGCCCACCCTGATCGCCTCTGTGCTGATCTTCGGCTTCCAGGCCCTGCTGCTCACCGCCGTCACCGTGGCGGCCTGTGTGGTCTTCGAGTACGCCTACTGCAAGCTGGTGGGCCGGGACGTGACCATCAGCGACCTTTCCGCCGTGGTTACCGGCCTGCTGCTGGCCTTCAACCTGCCCGCCGGTCTGCCGGTGTGGATGTCCCTGGTGGGCGCGTTCATCGCCATCGTGATCATCAAGCAGCTCTTCGGCGGCCTGGGCTATAACTTTGCCAACCCGGCCATCGTGGGCCGCATCGCCATGGCCTTGGGCTTCACCGGCGCCATGACCAGCTATACATATCCCGAGAACGGCATCGACGCCCTGGCCTCCGCCACCCCTCTGGCGGTGGAGGAGACCGCCCAGAACGCGGGCTCCTATGTCACCCTGCTGCTGGGCAACCACGGCGGCGTGCTGGGTGAGACCTGCGCCATCACCCTGCTGATCGGCGGTATCTACCTGATCTGGACCAAGGTCATCAGCCCCACCATCCCGGTGACCTATCTGGCCACCGTGGCGGTATTCAGCCTGCTGTGCGGCTATGACCCCATCTATCAGCTGCTCTCCGGCGGCCTGATCCTGGGCGCCTTCTTCATGGCCACCGACTATGTCACCTCTCCCACCACGGAGAAGGGCAAGCTGGTCTTCGGCATCGGCCTGGGCGTCATCACCTGCCTGATCCGCTTCTTCGGCACCATGAACGAGGGCGTGTCCTTCGCCATCCTGCTGATGAACCTGCTGGTCCCCTACATTGAAGTGCTGACCCGCCAGGATCTGCTGGGGATCTCCAAGCCTAAGAAGAACAAGGGAGGTGCCGCGAAATGAGCAATTGGAACAAGATCGGCAAGCCCATCGTGGTCCTGTGTCTGATCTGCGTCGTCATCACCGGCGCCTTGGCCGCCACCAACAGCGCCACCGCCCCCGTCATCAAGGCGGCGGAGGAGGCGGCTGCCCAGGCGGCCCGCACCGAGCTGCTGCCTGAAGCCACGGGCTTCACCCTGGTGGAGGGCGAGTTCGAGGNCCTGATCTCCCTGAGCTATCTCAATGACACCTATATCCCCACCGTGGTGGCCCAGGGGACCAAGGCGGCGGACGAAAAGCTGATCCAGGCCTATCAGGCGGCCAGCCAGAAGCTGGACGAGGTGAACCAGGGGTACGGGGTGCAGCAGGGGAGCGGCGGAAGTTACAGCGCCGACCTGCGCAGCCGGGACATGGTCCGGGGGGATCAGCTGAAGCTGCCCACCGGTTCGGTGGTACAGCTGGCGGCGGGCGCCGGCACCGTTGTCCACACCGGGGCGGTGATCGACGTGACTGCGGGCCAGACGGTGGCATCCGGAGCCGCCCTGGTGAGCGGACACCGCTATCTGGTGGGGGAGGACACCTCCGCCGTCTTCACCGTGGACTCCGGCCTGGCCAAGGTGGGGGTGCAGGGGAGCTTTGAAAAGACGGAGAGCGGAGAAAAGGCTGCTCCCTTTACAGATGTCTCCCGCTCTGACTGGTACAGCTCCGCAGTGGATTATGTCTACTTTGAGCAGCTGTTTTCCGGAACCGGGGACGGACTCTTTTCTCCCATGGCCTCCATGGACCGGGCCATGATCGTGACCGTGTTTTACAACATGGCCGGTGCGCCCCAGGGGGAGATGGACGCCTCCACCGCCGTTTTCTCCGATGTGCCGGCAGGCCAGTGGTACGCCCCCTATGTGAGCTGGGCGGCGGACCAGGGGGTGACGGCGGGGACGGGGGAGGATACCTTCTCCCCGGAGCAGGCAGTGACCCGCCGGGAGGCGGTGGCCCTGCTTTACAGCTTCGGGACCAACTACCTGGGTCTGGAGCTGACAGAGCGGGCCGACCTGACCCCCTATGAGGACGCGGCGGCGGTGGCCAGCTGGGGCGGCGAGGCGGTGGCCTGGGCGGTGGGCGCCGGCCTGCTGTCCAGCTCGGACGCGGACCTGATGCTCCTCAACCCGGACGAGAGCGCCACCCGGGCCCAGGTGGCGGTCATGCTGCAAAACTTTGCTGAGAAGTACCTGTGACACACCTTTGTCGTGCCTCCGCATAAGATAGGATTGAGAGCGGCGTTGAGCCGGCCTCGCAATTCATAAATTAGGAGGTACTCATTATGGGGTGCTGCAATAACGGCTGGGGCGGCGGAGGCTGCCTGTGGATCATTCTGTTGATCATCATCCTGTGCTGCTGCGGCGGCTGGGGCGGAAACAACTGCGGCTGCAACAACAACGGCTGCAACAACGGCTGCGGCTGCTGAACACGAGGAACAGGGCCCGGGGTGCCTGCGCACCCCGGGCTCTTTCTGTCCGGCGGACCGGAGCGGAAGGGGCTGTTTTCTATGGAAAAACACCCCTTTTTGAAAAAAAGATCCCCATCCAGGCAAAAACTGTCCTTGCGTTTTTTGGAAGATGGGTGTATGATAATGCACGTAATGCAGCGCGGAGCGGCCCGTCCAAAGGGAGGGGGCCGGAGCCGNCTGAAGCCACGGGCTTCACCCTGGTGGAGGGCGAGTTCGAGGGCGTCACCGAGATCTACACCGCCGACAACGGTGTGGGCACCATCATCACCAGCAGCGACAAGGGATACAGCTCCACTGTGGTGGTCATGGTGGCCTTCGACCCCGACGGCACCATCAAGCAGGTGAAGATCCAGAGCCAGGGCGAGACCGCCGGCGTGGGCACCAAGATCGAGAACGAGTCCTTCTGGAGCCAGTACACCGGCCTGCCCGCCGAGACCATCACCCTGGACCAGCAGGTGGACCGGATCACCGGCGCCAGCATCTCCAGCAGTGCTGTGAATGACGCCGTCAACTTCGCCATCGCCGCGTACAACGCGATCTCCTGAGAAAGGCAGGTGCGATAGAAAATGAGTAAAAGATTGAGTGTACTGACCAACGGCCTTCTGAAAGAGAATCCCGTTCTGCGTCTGGTGCTGGGCACCTGCCCCACCCTGGCTGTCTCCACCATGGCCTCCAACGGCATCGGCATGGGTCTGGCGGCCACCTTCGTGCTGCTGTGCTCCAACGTGGTCATCTCCGCCCTGCGGAAGGTCATCCCCGACCAGGTCCGCATCCCCTGCTACATCACCGTCATTGCCGGCTTCGTGTCGGTGGTCCAGATGCTGGTGAAGGCCTATGTCCCCAGCCTGGACAGCGCCCTGGGCGTGTACCTGCCCCTGATCGT
The DNA here is from genome assembly GCF_001244495.1 of Clostridium phoceensis. Lineage (NCBI taxonomy): Bacteria > Bacillati > Bacillota > Clostridia > Eubacteriales > Clostridiaceae > Clostridium > Clostridium phoceensis. The sequence continues at coordinate 2,511,016 of NZ_LN866274.1, forward strand.
GGTCAACTGCATCATCCTGGGCCGCGCTGAGATGTTCGCCTCCAAGAACGGCATCCTGGATTCCGCTCTGGACGGCATCGGCATGGGCATCGGCTTCACCATCACCCTGACCATCATGGGCACCATCCGCGAGATCCTGGGCTCCGGCACCTGGATGGCCGGCCTGGACGGCCTGCTGCCCTTCCTGCCTGAGGGCTTCAAGATCCAGGTCATCCCCACCTCCGTGGACCCCTTCACCCTGATGACCAGCGCCCCCGGCGGCTTCTTTGTCTTCGGCGTCATGATGGCGGCGGCCACTTGGCTGACCACCCGGCCCAAGAAGGAGAAGAAGCCCGCTGAGACCGTGGAAGGAGGGAATGCGTAATGGAGCTCGCACTGAAGCTGGCCAGCATTTTCTTCACCATGATCCTGGTGGACAACTACGTTCTGGCCAAGTTCCTGGGCATCTGCCCCTTCCTGGGCGTGTCCAAAAAGCTGGACAGCGCCGTTGGCATGTCCCTGGCCGTCACCTTCGTCATGGTCATGGCCACCGCCGCCACCTGGCCCATCTATACCTACATCCTCTCACCTGAGTGGGCCGAGGGGACGAGCCGCGACCTGGGCTATCTCCAGACCATCGTGTTCATCCTGATCATCGCCATCCTGGTGCAGCTGCTGGAGAACGTGCTGAAGAAGTTCATCCCCGCGCTGTACAAGGCGCTGGGTGTGTATCTGCCCCTGATCACCACCAACTGCACCATCCTGGGCGTGACCATCCTGAACATCGACAACGGCTATGATTTCGCGGAGAGCATCGTCTGCGCCGCCGGCGCCGGCATCGGCTTCCTGGTGGCCATGGTCCTGTTCTCCGGCGTGCGCCGCCGGGTGGAGGAGGCCGTCACCCCCAAGTGCTTCGAGGGCCTGCCCATCACCCTGGTGGCTGCGGCTGTGACCTCCCTGTCCTTCATGGGCTTCGGCGGCATCGTGGAATCCATTTTCGGGGCCTGAGCTTAGGAGGGGAGGAAAGAGTATGAATCCGATTTTACTGGCAGTCCTGATCGTCACCGTCATCGGCCTGATCGGCGCTGTCATTCTGGTGGCTGCCTCTATCTTTATGTATGTCCCGGTGGATGAGCGTGTGGAACAGATCACCGGGTGCCTGCCCGGCGCCAACTGCGGCGCCTGTGGCTGCGCCGGCTGCGCCGACTACGCCAAGACCATCGTGGAGGACGGCAACGCCGTCAACAAGTGCGTCCCCGGCGGTGCCAAGGTGGCCGGCGAGATCGCCGCCATCATGGGCGTGGAGGCTGGCGCCTCCGTCCCCATGAAGGCCGTGGTGGCCTGCTCCGGTACCTGCGGGAAGACCGGCAAGCGCTTTGAGTTTGAGGGCCTGCACAGCTGCCAGGCGGTCAAGGGCCTGTACGGCGGCGACGGCGACTGTAAGTTCGGCTGCCTGGGCTACGGCGACTGCGTCAGCGTCTGTGCCTTCGACGCCATCCATGTGGTGGACGGCGTGGCCCTGGTGGACCGGGAGAAATGCACCGGCTGCGGTGCCTGTGCCAAGGCCTGCCCCAACGCCATCATCAGCATCATCCCGGAGCACAAGCGTAAGCCTGTGGTGCTGTGCCAGAACAAGGACAAGGGCGCTCAGACCCGGAAGGCCTGTTCCGCCGGCTGCATCGGCTGCATGAAGTGCGCCAAGGCCTGCCCCAAGCAGGCCATCACCGTGGAAAACAACCTGGCTTATATCGACCAGGAGAAGTGCGTGGGCTGCGGCCTGTGCGCCAAGGAGTGCCCGGTGGGCGTGATCCACGTCCCCGCGGCCTACGCGCAGCAGGTCATGTCCCCCGCCCAGGAGGAGGCCCCCGCGGCCAACGCCTGATCGTCTGCGAGGAAAAAAGAGAGACGGGACTCCCGTCTCTCTTTTTCTGCTCAAAAGGCGGGGATCTCCCCCGGATAGGCCCGGGCCCGCTCCAGAAGGGGACCCCGGGCCCCCATAGTGAAGGCGATGTCGCTGCTGCGGATGGCGAGCAGGGCCAGACCAGGCGTGAGCTGGAGCTGCTCCATCAGCCCCTGAGGGAGGGACAGCTCCCCCTCTGGAGAGATGGGGAGCCAGCAGTAGGACCGCCCCTTATAGGCCAGTAGCCTGGCGGGCGGGAGGGAGCCATCCCCCAGCCCGGAGCAGTCGGTGAGGATATGCCCCAGCTTGGAGGGGAGCAGCAGGCCACGCCGGGTCACACAAAATCCACCGGTGCTTTTGCTTCCGGTGAACAGTATGACCTGCCCCTCCTCCGTGATTCGGTACTCCTCCACGGCTTGGGGCGGCAGGCGGAGGGAACCGTTCTCCCGGAGCACCGAGCGCCCAAAGACAAATTTTCCCCCTGGATTCAACTGCGGCACTGAAACCACGTCCTTTCTGGTCTGATGAATCGGGCACATCATAGCAGAACGGACCCGATCTGTCAATCAGCCTCACAAAAGCGCTGCCTGCGCATTGACAGGGGCCGCCGTATCCGGTACAATAGGACCGACAAAGCGCCAGAAGGTGCCCGGGGCCCGGAGAGGGCCGGCCGGGAGAATAGGGAAGCGGGTGAGAGGCCCGCGCGGGACCGCCGCCGTATGGGTGAGCGCCGGTTCATCAGCCACTGTGGGGAGGGGCCCCATGGGAAGGCGGACCGGAGGCTGGGAACCCGAGCCGGAAGACCTGCCTGCTGGAGGATACTGCCGAGAGAGGGCAGACACTCCCGGGTGGTCGGACCAATCATCTGGGGAGAATTTGGCGCGGCCGGAAAGGCTGGGACCGTGCTTTGTTGTCTCACACCTCTTTTCAGAATGTCTGGAGAGAGGTGTTTTTCGTGCCGCGGAAAAAAGGAAGGAAAAACAGATGAAAACCCCAAAGAAGTCCCTTGCAGCCCTGCTGGCCATGACCCTGACCGTGGGCCTGACTGCGTGCTCCGGCGAAACGGACAGCCAGAGCGCCCAGTCCGCCTCCAGCAGCCACACCCAGGAGGAGAGCGGCTTCCCCTTCACCCTGACCACCAAGGACGGCCAGGAGGTGACCTTCACCCACGTCCCCGAGACTATCATCTCCTGCAACCCCAACGCCGGCGATGAACTGATGGCCCTGGGCCTGGGGGACAAGATCATTGCCACCGCCTACAACAACACCCAGGTCAATCCCCAGTGGCGGGAGGAGTATGAGGCCATTCCCACCGTGGCGGAGAGCTACATCTCCCTGGAGACCATCCTCTCCCTGGAGCCCGACTTCGTCTACGGCCGCTCCAGCTCTTTCAGCGAGAAGAACAACACCACCCACGACACCCTCAGCGGCTACGGCATCATGTCCCTGTCCTCCATCGAAGGCTATACCGTGGGGGCCGACGTGGACGTGGTCTACCAGGACTTCTATGATCTGGGCCGCATCTTCCAGGTGGAGGACCGGGCGGAGGAGATCGTCAGCGCCATGAAGGAGCAGATCGCCGCCGTGGAGGAGGCGGTCGCCGGGGCCGAGCCGGTGAAGGTCTTTGTCTACGACATGGCCCAGGAGGGGGGCGCCTACACCTGCGGGGATAACTTCACCGCCAAGCTGATCTCCCACGCCGGGGGCATCAATATTTTTGAGGACATGGACACCACCTGGGCCACCGTCAGCTGGGAAGAGGTGGTGGAACGGGCCCCGGAGGTCATCGTCATCAACGACTACGGCAGCACCTCCCTGGAGGAGAAGATCGAGGAGCTGAAGGAAAATCCTGCTCTGGCGGACGTGCCTGCCATTCGGGACGGCCGTATCACCTCGGTGACCCTGTGCGAGTCCTTCGCCTCCTCCATGACGGGGGACACCATCGAAAAATTTGCCCGGTCCTTCCACCCGGACTGCTTCCAGTGAGCGCGGCGGGATGAAAAGGCTGTGCCGTGCGGTCCGGGCGCATACCGGGCTGGCCTGTCTGGCCCTGCTGGCGGTCCTGATGCTCTCCGTGGTGCTGGGCATCAGCCTGGGGCCAGTGACCATTCCCTTCCCGGAGGTGTGGCGGGTGATGCTCCACCGTCTGCTTACCCCCCTGAGCCTGGGGGACTGGATCAGCCTGGAGGGCATCCGGGACAGCACACAGAATATCGTCTGGCACCTCCGCGCCCCCCGGGTGCTGCTGGGGATGCTGGTGGGGGCCGCCCTCACCCTGTCCGGGGTGGGGATGCAGGCTTTCACCCGCAATCCCCTGGCGGAACCCTACGTGCTGGGCATCTCCTCCGGGGCCTCCCTGGGGGCCGTGCTGGCCATGCTGGTGGGGGTGTGGCTGCCCATGGGGCGGCTCTCCGTCCCCGCCGGCGCCTTTGTGGGGGCGCTGGTGTCCATCCTGCTGGTGTACGGCCTGTCCCGCTCCGGCGGCGCCGTCACCCCCGTCCGGCTGATCCTGGTGGGGGTGGCGGTCTCCGCCATGTTTCAGGCCTTTACCAATTATCTCGTCTATACTGCCCCGGATGACGCCGCGGTGCGGGAGGCCACCTTCTGGATGCTGGGCGGGCTGGGCAGCGCCAAATGGGAGGACCTGCCCCTGCTGGCACTGATCCTTCCGCCCCTGTTCCTGGTGCTGATGGCCCTGGCCCGTCCCCTGAACGCCATGCTCATGGGGGACAGCTCCGCCGTCACCCTGGGGGTGGATCTGGACCGGGTGCGGGGAGTGCTCATCCTGTCCTCCGCCCTGCTCACCGCCTCCGCTGTGGCGGTGAGCGGCTGCATCGGCTTCGTGGGGCTGGTCATCCCCCATCTGGTCCGGTCTGTGGTGGGGGCGGACCACCGCCGCCTGATCCCCCTGTCCGCCCTGTGCGGGGCCGTCTTTATGATCTGGATGGACGTGGGGGCCCGGCTGGCCGTCCGGCCGGAGGAGATCCCGGTGGGCATCATCACCGCCTTCATCGGGGCCCCCTTGTTTTTATGGATGATCCGGGTGCGGCGCTATGAATTTTGAAGAAAAGGAGGGGAGCGCCATGCTCTCTGCGGAGGGGATCTCCTATGGGACCCGGGACAGGGAGATCTTGTACGAGATCAGCCTGCGGGCGGAGGCGGGGGAGTTTGTTGGCATCATCGGGCCCAATGGGAGCGGAAAGTCCACTCTGCTGAAGAACCTCTACAAAGTGCTCCGCCCTAGGGCGGGGCGGGCATTCCTCATGGGGGAGGACCTGCTGGCCATGAGCGGCCGGGAGATGGCCCAGCGGCTGGCCGTGGTGGTCCAGGAGCACGAGAGCGGCTTCGACTTTACGGTGGAGGAGGTGGTCCGCATGGGGCGGCACGCCCGGAAGGGACTGCTGGAGGCCGACAATGGGCAGGACCGGTCGCTGGTGGACCGGGTGCTCCGCCTCACCCAGCTGGAGGAGGTGCGGGAGCAGAGCTACACCACCCTGTCCGGCGGGGAGAAGCAGCGGGTGCTCATCGCCCGGGCCCTGGTCCAGGACACCCCCTGCCTGATCCTGGACGAGCCCACCAACCATCTGGACATCAAATATCAGCTCCAGCTGATGGAGCTGGTGTGGGTCCTGGGCCGGACGGTGGTGGCGGCCATCCACGACCTGAATCTGGCGGCCCTGTACTGCCAGCGGCTCTATGTGATGAAGGCTGGCCGCGTGGCCGCCTCGGGCACACCGGAGGAGGTGCTGACCCCGGAGCTCCTCCGGGAGATCTATGAGGTGGAGGCGGAGGTGGCGCGGGACAGCCGGGGCTGTCTGCGCATCTTTTTTCAGCCCATCCGAAACGAAGGGGAGGAATCGATATGAGAGAAGCCATTCTGGCCGTCAGCTTCGGCAGCACGGTGGACCAGGCCCGGAGCCGGGACCTGGAGGGGGTGGAGCAGGCGCTGTCCGCCGCCGCCCCGGAGCTGCCCCTCTTCCGGGCCTACACCAGCGGTCTGGTCCGGGCGCGGCTGGGGGACCGGGGGATCGCGGTCCCGGATGTGGCCGGTGCCCTGGAGCAGATGGCGGCGGAGGGGATAGAGTGCCCCCTGATCGTGCCCACCCATTTGCTCCCGGGCGCGGAATATGATAAAATAAGGGAGACTGCCGCCCGGTGGGAGGGCCGCTTTCCCGCGCTGAGGCTCTCCCGCCCCCTGCTGGGGACGCCGGAGGATCTGCGGGAGCTGGGCGGGGTGCTGATGGACCTGATCCCCCCGGCAGAGGGGGCCCAGACCCTGTTCATGGGCCACGGGACCCACAGATTCGCCGACCTGGTCTACCCGGCCCTCCAGGGCATCTTTCATCTGGCCGGGCGGGACGACCTGGTGGTGGCCACGGTGGAGGGCAAGCCCAGGGTGGAGGAGGTGCTGCCGCTGGTCACCGCCCCCGCCGTGGAGCTGGTGCCGCTGATGCTGGTGGCCGGGGACCACGCCCTCCACGACATGGCGGGGGGGGGGGCGGGCAGCTGGAAAACGCCCCTCCAGAGGCGGGGGCAGGCCGTGGCCCGCCGGCCCCTCCCACGGGGGCGCCTGCCCCACGTG
>NZ_LN866274.1:2517723-2520586 GCF_001244495.1 Clostridium phoceensis
TGGGCCGGGTCACCCGGCCGGGGCTGGACCAGCCGGTGGGGGAGGCGGCCATCAACTCGGTGCCCCGGAGGATGATCGCCCGGGCGGCGGAGGAAGAGGCGGCGGCCCTGGGCTACGCCGGGGGACTGGAGATCACCATCTCCGTTCCCGGGGGGGAGGAGGCCGCCCGCCGGACCTTCAATCCTCAGCTGGGGGTGGAGGGGGGCATCTCCATCCTGGGCACCTCCGGCATCGTGGAGCCCATGAGCGCCCAGGCCCTGGTGGAGACCATCGCCCTGGAGCTGCGCCAGGCGGCGGCGGAGGGGGCGGACCAGGTGGTGCTGACCCCAGGCAACTATGGGGCCGATTTTTTGGCGGAGAGCGGCCTGATCCCTTCTGATATCAGGATAGTAAAGTGTTCTAACTTTATCGGTGAGGCCCTGGACCGCGCCGCGGAGGCGGGGATCAGGCAGCTGATCCTGGTGGGGCATCTGGGCAAGCTGGTGAAGGTGGCGGGGGGCGTGATGAACACCCACTCCCGCTGGGCGGACTGCCGCATGGAGATCCTGTGCGCCCACGCGGCCCTGTGCGGGGCCGGCCAGGAGACTGCCCGGGCCCTGATGGGCAGCGCCACCACCGACGCCGGACTGGACATCCTGGCGGAGGCCGGCCTGCTGGACCGGACCATGGACAGCCTGCTGTCCGCCCTCCAGGCACACCTGGAGCGGCGGGCGGGGACGTCCTGCCGCTGCGGCGGCGTACTGTTCACCAATACCCGGGGCCTGCTGGGGATGACCGGGACTGCAAAGGAGATCTTGAACATATGGAGAGCGAAAGAGGAACATTTTACGCCGTAGGGGTGGGACCCGGGGACCCGGAACTGATGACCCGGAAGGCGGTGCGGGTGCTGGAGGACTGTCCCGTCCTGGCTGTCCCCCGCACGCCGGCGGGGGACTCCCTGGCCTTGGAGATCGCCCAGGCGGGTGCGGATCTGACTGACAAGGAGATACACTTTATAGACTTTGCCATGTCCCGGGATGAGGAGAAACGCCGCCAGGCCCACCGGCGAGCGGCGGAGGCGGTGCGCGCCCTGCTGGACCGGGGGACAGACGTGGCCATGCCGGTGCTGGGGGACGTGTCTCTCTTCGCCAGCAGCGCCTATGTGGCCCAGCTGCTGGAGGAGGAGGGCTGCCGCTGTGTCCGGGTCCCGGGGGTCCCCAGCTTCTGCGCCGCCGCGGCCCGGCTGGGCCGGAGCCTGACGGAGATGGACCTGCCGGTCCACATCCTCCCGGCGGGGGGCTTCCCCCTGGAGGAGGCCCTGGACCTGCCGGGGACAAAGGTGCTGATGAAGTCCGGACGGGCCCTGCCCCAGGTGCTGGAGGCGCTGGAGAGCCGGGGCCTGCTGGAGAGCTCGGCCATGGTGCAGAACTGCGGCCTGCCGGGGGAGCAGGCGGCAGAGAGCCTGAAGGACGCTCCCCAGTCCGGCAGCTACTTCACCACCCTTCTGGTGCCGTGACATGGGCGTGTCCGGTCTGCTCCTGTTGTTCCCCTTCCTGCTGCTCCGATTTGGGCTCCTGGGCCGGCTGGGAAGGGACGGACTGGGCCGCGCCGCCCACATTCCCCCCATGGGGGGCAGGGAACGGCTGGCCTATTGGGTCTATCAGCTCTCCTCCGCCGGGGTGCTGGTGTGTCTCTGCGCACAGCGGGCGGAGGTGGACGGCGCCTGGCCCTTTTGGGCGGGACTTGTCCTGTACCTTTTGGGGCTGGCCCTGTGCGCGGGGGCAGTGGTGAGTTTCGGAAGGCACTCCCCGGGTCCTTTCCGGGAGGACGGCCTCTACCGGTTCTCCCGCAACCCCATGTATGTGTCCTATTTCGTGTATTTTGCGGGGTGCGTCCTGCTGACCCGCTCCCGGCTCCTGGCCGCCCTGGTCCTGCTGTTCCAGCTCTCGGAGCACTGGATCATCCTGGCGGAGGAGCGGTGGTGCAGGGAGCAGTTCGGCGCACCCTACGAGGCGTATCGGAAGCGGGTCAGGCGGTATCTCTGATCCGTGTGGGAAGGAGGCTTTTTCCATGGTCCATTTTGTAGGGGCCGGGCCGGGTGCGCCCGACCTGATCACCCTGCGGGGAGCGGAGCTGCTGCGGGGGGCGGACTGCGTCATCTATGCGGGCAGCCTGGTCAACCCGGCCCTTCTGGGGCTGTGCAGGGACAGCGCGCGGATCTATGACAGTGCCCGCATGACGCTGGAGCAGGTGCTGGAGGCGGTGGAGCGCGCAGAGGCGGCGGGGCAGGAGACGGTACGCCTCCACACCGGCGACCCCTGTCTGTACGGTGCGGTGCGGGAGCAGATGGACGCCCTGGACCGGCGGGGCATCCCCTGGGACGTGACCCCGGGGGTGTCCTCCTTCTGCGGGGCAGCGGCGGCCCTGGGGGCGGAGTACACCCTGCCCGGGGTGAGCCAGACCGTTATCATCACCCGCATGGCGGGCCGGACCCCCGTGCCGCAGGGGGAGGAGATCGCCTCCCTGGCCCGGCACGGGGCCACCATGGTCATCTTCCTCTCCGCCGGGATGCTGGAGGCACTGTCTGCCCGGCTGATGGAGGGGGGATACCGGTCAGATGCTCCAGCTGCCCTGGTGTATAAGGCGACCTGGCCGGAGGAGAAGGTAGTGCGCTGCACGGTGGGAGAACTGGCCCAGGCCGGGCGGGACCACCAGATCTCCAGGACCGCGCTGGTGGTGGTGGGGGACATCCTGGCCGGGCCCTATGACCGCAGCCAGCTCTACCACCCCGGGTTTTCCACCGGCTATCGGGAGGCGTCCCAATGACTGTGGAGCTTATTTCCTTTACAGAGAATGGGGGGAGGCTGGCCGCCGCGCTGGCGGC
>NZ_LN866274.1:2520619-2527065 GCF_001244495.1 Clostridium phoceensis
GGCGGCGGGGCTCCATCCAGCCGCACTGGCGGGGGTGTGCACCATCGACCGCAAGGGGGAGGAGCCCGGTCTGCTGGAGCTGTGCCGCCGGCGCCGGCTGCCCCTGCTCACCTATTCCCCGGAGGAGCTGAGCCGGGCGGAGGGGGAGTTTACCCCTTCCCCCTTCGTCCGTCAGGTCACCGGGACGGACAACGTATGCGAGCGGGCGGCGGTGCTGGCCAGCGGCGGCCCGCTGCTGCTGAAAAAGACAGCGGGGGAGGGGGTGACGGCGGCGCTGGCCGCCGCCCCCTTTGCCCCGAGATGGGAGGAAGCGCCATGAATGTGCTGTATGTGGTGGGCCTGGGTCCGGGCGGCTCCAGGTGGATGACCTGGGAGGCCAGGGCTGCCCTGGAGCAGGCCGAGGTGCTGTGCGGCTACACAGTCTATCTGGATCTGATCCGGGGGGAGTTCCCGGATAAGGAGTACTTCTCCACCCCCATGACCCAAGAAATTGAGCGCTGTCGGGCGGCGCTGGAGCGGGCCCGGTCCGGCCGGACCACCGCCCTGGTGTGCAGCGGAGACGCGGGGGTGTACGGCATGGCGGGGCCGGTGCTGGAGCTGGCCCCCCAGTTCCCGGAGGTGGAGATCCAGGTGGTGCCCGGTGTGACGGCTGCCCTGGCGGGGGCGGCGGTGCTGGGGGCCCCTTTGATGCACGACTTCGCGGTGCTCTCTCTGTCCGACCTGCTCACCCCCTGGGAGGTCATCCGCCGCCGCCTGGAGCTGGCGGCTCAGGGGGACTTTGTCCTCTGCCTCTACAACCCCTCCAGCCGGCGGCGGCGGGACCATTTGCGCATGGCCTGTGACATCGTGCTGGCCCACCGGGGGCCGGAGACGGTGTGCGGCTGGGTCCGGAACGCGGGACGTGCCCAGGGGGAGCACCAGGTGCTCACCCTGGGGGAGCTGCAGGAGGCCCAGGTGGATATGTTCACCACCGTATTCATCGGCTCCGCTGCCACCCGCCGGATCGGAGACCGGATGGTGACCCCCCGGGGGTATGAGCTGTGAGGGTGCTGATCTTCGGCGGCACCACTGAGGGGCGCCGGCTGGCCCGGGCCCTGTCGGCCATGGGCCACCAGGTCTGGGTCAGCGTGGCCACCCCCCTGGGGGCGGAGGAGCTGGCCGGCCTGGAGGATGTGTCCGTCCTGGTGGGGCGCAGATCCGGGGGGGAGATGGATGCTCTGCTCTCCCGGGGCTTCCACCGCTGTGTGGACGCCACCCACCCCTATGCTGTCCAGGCCACCCGGGAGATCGGGGCGGCCTGTGCCCGGGCCGGCGTCCCCCTGCGCCGCCTGCTCCGGCCCGAAGGCGGGGAGGAGGGGCTGCGGGTGGACAGCCCGGAGGAGGCCGCCCGGCTGCTGGCGGGGCGGGAGGGGAACATCCTGCTGGCCACTGGGGCCAAGGAGCTCCCGGCCTTTGCCGCCCTGGAGCCCGCCCGTCTCTTTCCCAGGGTGCTGCCCTCGGAGGAGAGCGTGGCCGCCTGCCGCCGGGCGGGCATCCCCTCCCGGAACATCATCGCCCTCTACGGCCCTTTCACCCAGCGCCTGAATGAGGCGCTGATGGAGCAGTATCACATCCGCTTCCTGGTGACCAAGGACGGGGGAGAGGCGGGCGGCTTCCGGGAGAAGGCCGCCGCCGCCCTGGCTGCGGGGGTGGAGCTGGTGGTCATCCGCCGCCCCCGGGACCGGGGCGAGGGCCTGGAGGACATTCTGGCCTGGTTCCAGGCCGATAAGGAGGAAGCAGAATGGAAGTGACGCTGATCGGGATGGGACTGGGCGACCCCACCACCCTCACCGCCCAGGCGGTCAGGGCTCTGGAGGGGGCGGACGGCCTGATCGGGGCCCGCCGTCTGGTGGAGGGGCTGAATCTGGGACGTGAGGTGCCCCGGTATCCCGCCACCAAGGGGACGGAGATCCTGGAGATCCTGCGCCGGAGCGGCCTGGAGCGCCCCTGCGTGCTGTACAGCGGGGATACCGGGTTCTACTCCGGGGCCCGCTCCCTGACCGCCCTGCTGGAGAAGGAAGGCATCCCCTTCCGGGTGCTGCCCGGCCTGTCCAGCGTCCAGTATCTGGCCGCCAGGCTGGGGCGGCCCTGGCAGGACTGGAAGCTGGTCTCCGCCCACGGGACCCGGTGCGACCCGGTGGCCGCCGTGCTGGAGGGGCGGGAGGCGTTTTTCCTCACCGGCGGCGAGCTGGGGCCGGGGGAGCTGTGCCAGGCCCTGCGGGATGCCGGGCTGGGCCACCTCCGGGCAGTGGTGGGTGAGGAGCTGTCCTACCCGGCGGAGCGGATCACCCGGGGGACGGCGGCGGGGTTTGCCCCGGGGACCTTCGCCCCCCTCAGCGTCCTGCTGGGGGGGGGGGCGGGGCGGCCCCGCTGGCTCTTATTCCCATCTTNGTCAGCGCCATCGCCCTGGAGACCCTGTCCGCTGCTGCGGCGGCCTTTGCCGCCCGGGGGCTGGAGGCCCAGGTGACCCAGATCTGGGCGGCCCGGTCCAAGGGGGCCGGTGGGCTGAACCTGATGATGGGGCAGAATCCGGTGTGGCTCATCTCAGGCCGCCGGAGGGAGGAGGAGGCATGAGAGAGCTGGAACACAGCCGCCCCGCTGACATTGAGGCGGAGAGCTTCCGCATCATCGGGGCGGAGCTGGCGGAGCGGGGGATCGTCCTGCCTGCGGATCAGGCGCCGCTGGTGAAGCGGGCCATCCACACCACGGCGGACTTTGACTACGCCCGTAATCTGGTGTTCACCCCCGGGGCGGTGGAGGCCGGGGTCCGAGCCCTCCGGGCCGGCACCCCCATCCTGACGGACACCAACATGGCCCGGTCCGGCATCAACCGGGGGGCGCTGGAGCGGCTGGGCATCAGCGTCCACTGCTTCATGGCGGACCCGGAGGTGGCCCGCCGGGCGGCAGAGGCCGGGACCACCCGGGCGGCGGCAGCGGTGGACCAGGGGGCGGCCCTCTGGCCCGAGGGGATCTATGCCGTGGGCAACGCCCCCACCGCGCTGATCCGCATGGCCCAGCTGATCCGTGCCGGAGCGATGTCCCCGGCCCTGATCCTGGCGGTGCCGGTGGGATTCGTCAATGTGGTGGAGAGCAAGGAGGAGATCCTGGCCCTGGCCCGGGAGCGGGGGATACCCGCCATCGCGGCTCTGGGCCGGAAGGGGGGGAGCACGGTGGCCGCCGCCCTGTGCAACGCCCTGCTGTATCAGTCGGGAGGACGGGAGAAATTATGAGACGAGGAAAGGACCGGCTCATCGGGGCCGCCCTCTGCCTGCTCCTGCTCTTTGGGGCGGGGTGTTCCCCGGCCCCGGGAGCGGACCAGGAGACGTTGGACCGGGAGCTGGACGTGCAGCTGGGCCTGCTGGCGGAGGTCATCACCCAGGAGGAGCGGAGCGCGGCCATGGACCTGTGGATGCGGCTCCGACCGGTGCGCCAGGCCCGGCTGGACCGGGGCGAGTATCGGCGGGGGGACCGGGAGCAGGAGCTGCTGGAGGAACTGAACGGGCTCTATGAGGCATACACCATCCGGTATCTGGGGGGAGACGACCTGGGCTGGGGCTACACGGACCCGGAGGAACACGTCCTGGCCCGCTACCGGATCGGCGGGGCGGGGGAGCTCACCCTCATGCCCAACTCCCTGGACCTGACCCACGGGCCCTGGACCAGGGAGGACCTGGAGGAGATGTGGGAGTCGATGCAGGCCGTCCTCCCCAAGGACGCCTTTCGGGACTTTCGGAGCTATGTGCCCTTTACGGACGGCGAGGGGGAGACGGTGGCCTATGTGCTGCCCGCCGACCCCGGGGGGAGCCAGTGGGAGATCTGCCTGGACCCGGCGGACATGGGGGACCGGGACTATTTTCTGGAGACCGTGCTCCACGAGTACTGCCACTACCTCACCCTGAACCACCGTCAGGCGGACTATCGGGGGGAGCCCACAGTGGAGACCTACTGCGAGGCCGGAATGGTCAGCCGGGAGGGGTCCTATCTGGACGACTTCTGCCAGCGGTTCTGGACCGGCTACCTGGATGACCGGCTGGCGGATCTGGACAGCTATAACTTCTTCCTGCGGCATGAGGAGGATTTCGTCAGCAGCTACGCCTCCACCGACCCGTCGGAGGACATCAGCGAGAGCTTCGCCTTCTTCGTGCTGTGGGACGTGCCGGAGTCGGAGGCGGTGTGGGCGGAGAAGCTGCGGTTTTTCCTGGACTACCCGGAGCTGACGGAGTTCCGCCGCCAGGTGCGGGAGAACCTGGGGCTGGAGCAGCCGGAGCAGGCGGCATAAATGCAGGATGCCCGGAGGCACACGTGCCTCCGGGCATATTTTATGGGGCGGCGGGAGAGATCAGGCGGGGCTGCGGCGGAACACGTGGAGGTCAAAGCCCACCTGGGTGGTGAGCCGCTTCAGAGCGGACAGGGCCTCCACCCCCTCCCGGGGAGTCTTCCAGCAGTAGGGGGTCATCTGGAACAGGGCCCGGATGTCCTCCGGGCAGTCCAGAGTGATCTCATACCGCACCGGGACGATGCGCTGATAGGAAAAGCCTGTATAGGGGGTTTCCTTGACGGGGTTTTCGTAGGGCTGGGAATAGAGGACCTGCTTCATCTCCCAGAGGTGCCGGGCGGAGGGGACCACATAGAGGAAGGTGCCGCCCGGCCGCAGGACCCTGGCGAACTCCTCCGCGGACAGGGGGGAGAACACATTGGTCAGCAGGTCCGCCGAGGCGTCCGCCAGGGGCAGGCGGTAGGCGGAGGCCACTGCGAATTCCCCCTCCGGAAGCCGCTTGGCGGCCCGGCGCAGGGCGTATTTGGAGATATCGATCCCCGCTGCCCGGGGCCGGTGTCCGGCCCGCTCCAGCGCCCGGAACATCCCCGCTGTGTAGTAGCCCTCCCCACAGCCGCTGTCCAGCAGGACGGGGCCCTCCAGGTGGGCGGAAGCCTCCAGGACCAGTTCCTCCAGGGCCTGGCGCAGCGGGGCGTAGTAGCCGCGCTCCAGAAAAGCGGCCCGGGCGGCCACCATCTCCCGGTCGTCCCCCGGCGCCTTGGAGTGCATCCGGTTGGGGGGCAGGAGGTGGACGTAACCCGCCGCCGCCCGATCAAAGCTGTGGCGGGCGGGACAGATGCAGCCCCTCTCCTCCTGCGTCAGAGGGCTGCCGCACAGGGGGCAGCGGAACAAACTGGGCCCGTTCACAGCAGAGCGCGGATGTAGTCCAGCCCGGCCTTGGCCGCGTCGGCAGGGGGATTGGCACGGAACTCAAAGACCAGATAGTCCTGGAATCCGGTCTCCTTCAGGGCCTGGATCAACAGCGGAAAATCAAAGTGCCTGCCGTCTGGGGCCATGCGGTCCACATCGGAGATGTCCACCTGTCCGATGAGGTCGCCCGCCTTCAGCAGCCCTTGGTAGAAATCCGTCTCCCCGTTGGTGTGGAGATGGATGGAGTCCACCTGGAGCCGGAGGGCAGGGGAGCGGAAGGAGCGGATGAACTCCGCGGTCTCGGACAGGGAGCAGTAGGCGTCGGAGTCGATGCGGCTGATGGCCTCGAAGGCCACCTGGATGCCCAGCTGTTCCGCGCGGGCCAGGATGGACTCCATGCTGGAGCGGAACAGAGGCTCATAGGCCTCGCGGCCGCCGGCATCCCGGGTCCAGCCCCGGATGGCGCCTACGATCAGCTTGGCGCCCCCCAGCTGGGCACACAGCTCCGCGTGGGACAGCATCCGGTCCACCGCGGCCTGGCGCCGCTCCTGGTCCGCCAGGCCCAGGCCCAGGCCCAGGCCGTCTACGGTGTAGATCCGTCCCGTAGCCAGTCCCGATGCGGTCAGGCCGTACTCTCCCAGCACGCGGCGGACATAGGCGGCATCCAGCTCGCCGGGGCGGTTGACCGTCAGGGAGAGGGCGTCATAGCCCAGCTCCGCCGCCCGGCGGGCGCAGTCCTCCAAAGGCCCCATCAGGGGGGCGGTGTTGCTCTCAAAGGTGCCGTCTGCCCAGACGGCGCTGGTCTTCATTCCCATAGGTATCTCCTGTTCCGGGGGCAAGTCCCCCTGCATGTGTGATGGTTTATTATAGCACCGGGGCCGGCCGGGGTCAATTCCCGGCCGGGAAAGAGAGCGGCTCCGCGGGAGCGGACAGGGCCTGATGCCCCCATCGAGCCGGACGGCGGGCGCACGATGTGCGCCCCTGCGCAAAAGCTGAAGATATCTCGCAGGGGCAGCCCCCGGAGCTGCCCTCAAAGCCTTCCCCCTGGGTGGGGAAGGTGTCACGGCGGATGCCGTGACGGATGAGGGTGGTGTCCCCTGCCGGTCCAATCAACACTCCGCTGAGTCCGATCAGGGGCGGGGCGGCCCCCTGCCCCTGGAACGGGAACGGAAAACCCCGCCCGCGGTTCATACAGGCGGGGGGAGCGGGCGGGGGGCGGGGG
>NZ_LN866274.1:2527677-2533244 GCF_001244495.1 Clostridium phoceensis
CCCCGCCTGCGTTTCATACAGGCGGGGCTAGCGGCGGGTCAGCGGGGTTCATAGGTCAGCTCGGCGATCCCGTTGCTGTGGGCGGCGGAGACCAGACGCAGGTCCTGCTGGGGCAGCCCGCGGGAAAAGAGGGGGATGCCCTCCCCCAGGATCACGGGGATCACAGAGACCACATATCGGTCGATGGCGTTTTTCCGGATCAGCTGGGCGGCCGTGTCGGCGCCGCCGCAGATCCAGATGTCCCGCCCGGCGGGCTCCCGCTTCAGCTGTTCCACCAACTGGTGGGCCGGACCGCTGAAAGCCTGGATCTTCTCCGTCTGGGGAGGGAGGGGGCGGTGGGTGAGCACATAGCAGTCCAATCCCCGGTAGGGCCAGCTGCCGGGAGAGAGCTGGGTGACCACCTGGTGGTAGGTGGTCCAGCCCATGACCACGGTGTCCACTGTGGAGAGAAAGGCGGGGTAGGTCCCCGGGTCCGGGTCATCAGGGTCCTGGCCGGCCAGCCAGGAGACATCCCCGTCCGGGCGGGCCAGGCAGCCGTCCAGGCTCATGGAGATGTAGAGGACGGTGCGGCGCATCACAGGCCCTCCATCATGTTGACCCGGAGGTATCCCTCGTCCACGTTGACCTCCGCGATGAACTGGTCCACCGCGGGGATCATCAGCTCCCGGGCGCCGCCGCGGACTACATACACATTGTTGGCGGGCAGGGTGAGGATGTCCGCGATCTGTCCCAGCACCGCGCCGCTGGCGGCGTCCCGGACCTCCATTCCCATCAGGTCAGCCAGGAAAAAGCTGCCCTCCGGGAGCTGGACATCCTTCCGGTCGATGTACAGCACGGCGTTGCGCATGGCCAGAGCACTGTTGACATCGGTGACGCCCTGCAGCTTCAGGATGACCATGTTTTTGTGGACCCGGGCCCGCTCCACCTGGATGGGCCAGTGGGAGCTGTCCACATAGAGGGTCTTGAACTGGCAGAGAAAGTCCGGGGAGTCCGCCCAGGGCTGTACCCGCACCTCGCCCATAATGCCGTGGACGTTGGTGATCTTTCCGACCTCCAGATACTGTTCTTTCATGGGGATTCTCCTTTCCTCCGGGGTAAGACAATGGCGCAGGATCTCCCTGCGCCATAACTGTCTAGTCGACGATCTCGACGGAGACACGCTGACCGGTGCGCTGGGCCACGGAGCGGATCAGGGTGCGGATCTCCTTGGCGATGCGGCCCTGACGGCCGATCACCTTCCCCATATCCTCCGGAGCCACACGGAGCTCCAGCACGGTCTCGCCGTCGCTCTCATGCTGGGTGACAGACACCTGATCGGGGTGGTCCACCAGATTCTGGGCGACATAGGTCAAAAGCTCTTTCATTTGCCTGACAGACCTCCAGCCTTACAGCGCGCCGGCCTTTTTCAGAAGGGAGCGGACGGTGTCGGTGGGCTGAGCACCGGTCTTGATCCAGGCCTGAGCCCGCTCGGCGTCCACCTTCAGCTCGGCGGGGGTGGTCAGAGGGTTGTAGGTGCCGATTTCCTCGATGAAACGGCCGTCACGGGGATAGCGGGAATCCGCCACCACGATACGGTAGAAGGGAGCCTTCTTCGCGCCCATGCGGCGCAGTCTGATTTTAACCATTTATATTCACCTCCAAAAATTTCTTGCGTATATGGAAAACACCGAAGTGTTTGCCAGCGTTCAAAATTGGGCCAGCAGCCCGAACAGGAGAAAGGATGCCCCCAGCAGGCGGGGGAACCATAGGGCCCGCGCTCCCCACTGGATGGAGATGTTTACCGGGACCACCGGGTGGAGAACGAAGCCGGCCCCCACCAGAAGAAAGGCCAGACGGCCCACAATGGGGAGATGGAGCAGGGCTGACAGGATGGACAAGATAACGATGACCAGGAAGCTGGCAAGCATCTGATCGAAAAAGGTCCACTTTTTCATGGTCCGTGCTCCTTTCCGCCGTCGGGGAGTCAGAAGGGGAGGCCGGGCATCTTGCCGCCCAGCATGCCCTTGCCGCCCTTTTTGCCCATCAGGCGGCGCATGGACTTGGGCATCTTGCCGCCGGCGAACTGCTTGGTCATGGCCTGCATCATCTCGAACTGCTTCAGCAGCCGGTTGATGTCCACCACCTGGGTGCCGGACCCGGCGGCGATGCGCCGCTTGCGGCTGGAGTTGAGCACATTGGGATTTTCCCGCTCATAGGGGGTCATGGAAAGGATGATGGCCTCCATCCGCCCCAGCAGGGACTCGTCCATGGAGGCCCCCTCCAGATCGGAGGCCTTGACGCCGGGGAGCATCCCGGCGATCTCGGACAGGGAGCCCATATTCTTCAGCTGAGCCATCTGCTCATAGAAATCGGTCAGCGTGAATTTGTTTTTCCGCAGCTTCTCCTGGAACTCCAGGGCCTTCTGCCTGTCGAAGTTCTGCTCCGCCTTCTCGATGAGGGAGAGCATGTCGCCCATGCCCAGGATACGGCTGGCCATCCGGTCAGGGTGGAAGACCTCGATCTGGTCCAGCTTTTCCCCCACACCCACGAACTTGATGGGCTTGCCGGTGACTGCCTTAATGGAGAGGGCCGCGCCGCCCCGGGCGTCTCCGTCCAGCTTGGTGAGCATGACGCCGTCGATGTCCAGTGCGTCGTCAAAGGCCTTGGCCGCGTTCACTGCGTCCTGGCCGATCATGGCGTCCACCACCAGCAGGATCTCCGTGGGCTCCACGGCGGCCTTGATGCGCTTGAGCTCGTCCATCAGCTCCTCGTCCACATGGAGCCGGCCGGCGGTGTCCAGGAAAACCATGTCGTTGCCGTGCTGCCTGGCGTGCTCGATGGCGGCTCTGGCGATGTCCACCGGGTCGGTCTGACCCATCTGGAACACCGGGATGTCCAGCTGTCCGCCCACCACCTCCAGCTGCTTGATGGCGGCGGGGCGGTAGATATCGCAGGCGGCCAGCAGGGGCCGCTTGCCGTTCTGACGCTTCATCAGGCCGGCCAGCTTGGCGCCGTTGGTGGTCTTGCCCGCACCCTGAAGGCCCACCAGCATCACCACCGTGGGGGGCTTGGAGGAGATCTCCAGCTTGGTGCTGGTGCCGCCCATCAGGGCGGTAAGCTCCTCGTTGACGATCTTGATGATCGTCTGGGCGGGGGAGAGGGCCTCCAGCACGTCGGAGCCCACGGCCCGCTCGGTCACCTGAGCGATGAACTGCTTGACCACCTTATAGCTGACGTCCGCCTCCAGCAGGGCCAGGCGGATCTCCCGCATAGCCTCCTTGACGTCGGCCTCGGAGAGACGGCCCTTGCCCCGCAGCTTTTTGAATGCGGCGGAGAGCTTTTCAGAAAGTCCTTCAAACGCCATGGTTACTCCTTTTGAAGCACCTGGGCCAGCTCCCGGATCTCCCGGGCCGCCGCCTCGATGTCTGGGTCGTCATAGCTGCCGTTGCGCTCCAGGATCTTTTCCGCGTCCTCAGCGATCTGCTGGAGCTGCTTGTGCATGGCGTGGAACCGCTTGATCAGGCCGGTCTTATCCTCCAGATCGGTGAGGATGGCCTCGGCCCGGACGATCACGTCCCGGACGCCCTGGCGGGTGATGCCGCTGTTCTCCGCGATCTCGGAGAGTGAAAGATCCTCGTTATAGTAGAGGTCGTAAAACTCCTTCTGCCGCTCGGTGAGCACGTCGCCGTAAAAATCGTACAGCAGGGCCATGCGATAGGCCTGACTTTTCAAACTGTTCCACCTCCTGTTGAGATGTCGTAAAGCTCAAAAACTTTACATTCGGAATCATACCATAACAGAGCCCCCTTGTCAAGTGAAAAATCTGTACACTTGGCGGGGGTATATTCCCACGGCACCGGGGCAAAATCCATAATGATCGCCCAAAAAACGGTATGATGATTCAGGAGGAGCCGCCATGTCTGCTTCGAACACCGCCCATGTTCCCATGGATGAACCCCATCTGTCCCGATACGGGGCCAACGCCGCCCGGGCACTGGAGCTGGAGGGAGCGGTCCGCCCGGGGACTGTGGCCCGGGAGATGCGGCGCGCGCTGGCCGAGGTGGAGCGCGCCCGGCAGGAGCTGGCCCGCTGGGCCGAGGAGAGCGGGCGCACGCCGGGAGCGGTGGAGTGGCTGCTGGACAACGCCTATCTGGCGGCGCGGGAGGGGCGGATGGCGGAGCGGGCCTTCCGCAGGGGCAGGCCCCTGCGGCGCTGCCGGAACGGCCAGTCTGTCCTCCAGTGTGCCGCCCGGACGGCGCTTTGGGCGGTCCCCGACCTGGACCGCCGCCGCCTGACGGTCTTTCTCTCCGCGTTCCAGTCCGTACTGCCCCTCACCGAACGGGAGCTGTCCCTGCTGGTCCCCGCCCTGACCTGGGCGCTGCTGTGTCAGCTGCGTGGTCTGTGCGGGGACCTGGCGGCGCTGCGGGAGGAGCAGACAGGGCCCGCCCCCTTTGAGTCTGTCTTTGCCGGGCTGCGGGCCCTGTCCGATGGGGACTGGGGGGCGCTGCTGGAGTCGGAGAGCCGGGTGGAGGCTGTCCTGCGCCAGGACCCGGCGGGATGTTATGGCTCCATGGAGGACGCCACACGCCGGAGATACCGGGGACAGGTGTGCCGTCTGGCGAGAAAGAGCGGCATGGGGGAGGAGGAGACGGCCCGGCGGGTCCTGGAGCTGTCCCGGCAGGGGGCGGGGGCGGAGCGCCACGTGGGCTGGTTCCTCTTCCGCCGCCCGCTGGGGGCGGAGAAAAGGACACGGTCCGGGGCGTGCTATGGCCCGCTGGTCCTGCTCTCTGCCGCCCTGCTCTCCGCCGCTCTGGCTCTGCTGCTGGACAGCTGGGTGGGGGGGCTGCTGCTCTTTTTCCCCCTGTCCGATCTGGTGAAAAACAGCGCGGACTTTCTTCTGGTCCGTCTGGTGCCCCCGCGCCCGGTCCACCGCATGGCGCTGGAGTCCGGCATCCCGCCGGAGGGGAGGACCCTCTGCGTCATCGCGGCCCTGCTGACCGGAAAGGAGAGCGGCCGTGAGCTGGCAGAAAAGCTGGAGCGCTACCATCTGGCCAACCGGGACAGCGGCGGAGAGCTGCGGCTGGGGATGCTGGCCGATCTGCCCGACCGGGATTCCCCCATGGGGGCGGAGGGGCGGAGCTGGGTCCGGGAGGCCCGGAAGGAGGTGGACCGCCTGAACCGGAAGTACGGGGGCGGCTTCTACCTCTTTTTCCGGGAACCCCGTTACAGTGCCCGGGATGGGCGCTGGATGGGCTGGGAACGGAAGCGGGGCGCGCTGGTGGAGCTGGTGCGGCTGCTGAAGGACCGCCCCAGCGGGCTGGAGGTGCTCTCCGGAGACCGGGGGGCCCTGGCGGACACCCGCTATGTCATCACTCTGGACAGCGATACCAGCCTGAACGTGGGCGCGGCCCGGGAGCTGGTGGGGGCAATGCTCCATCCCCTGAATCAGCCGGAGGTGGACCTGGAGCGCCGGGTGGTCACGGAGGGGTACGCCCTGCTCCAGCCCAGAGTGGCGGGGGGGGTGGGCGCCGCCCACCGCCCCCCCCTCGCCCCGGGGGGTGGCGGGGTGGGGGGGGGCGGGCCCCCGG
>NZ_LN866274.1:2533456-2534847 GCF_001244495.1 Clostridium phoceensis
CCCCCGCCGTAGGGCTGGCCACCTTTCTGCTGGCGGAGCTGCGGATCGGCAGCCTGGCGGGGCTGCTGTGGATGGCGGCTCCCGCCGCCGCCTGGTGGATCAGCCGGCCCAGTGGAAAGCGGGCGGGACTGGCCCCGGGGGACCGGGCCTTCCTGCTTCACCAGGCCACCCTGATCTGGCGCTACTTTGCCAGCTTCCTCCGGGAGGAGGACCACTGGCTCCCGCCGGACAACTGGCAGGAGAAGCCGGCGGCGGGGCTGGCCCGCCGGACCTCCCCCACCAACATCGGGCTGGCCCTGCTCTCCGTGATGGCGGCGGTGGATCTGGACCTGCTGCCCCAGGACCAGGGGGCGGGGCTGATCCGCCATGTCCTGAACACCGTGGAGGGGCTGGAGAAGTGGCGGGGCCACCTCTACAACTGGTATGACACTGTCTCTGCCAGGCCCATGGCCCCCCGGTATATCTCCACCGTGGACAGCGGGAACCTGTGCGGCAGTCTGATCGCCCTGGCGGCGGGACTGGAGGAGTGGGGAGAGGGGGAGCTGGCCGCCCGGGCCCGGGCGCTGTCCGGCGCCATGGAATTCCGCCCCCTGTACGACCCCGACGGCAGGCTGTTTTTCATCGGCTGGGAGGCGGAGCGGGACCGTCCCACCCCCGGCCACTATGACCTGATGGCCAGCGAGGCCCGGCAAACCAGCTACGTGACCGTGGCCCGGGGAGAGGTCCCGCCCCGGCACTGGCGCCGGCTGAGCCGGATGCTGCTGGGGGACAACGATTACAGCGGCATGGCCTCCTGGACCGGGACCATGTTTGAATATTTCATGCCCAATCTGCTGCTGCCCTGTGAGGAGAACTCCTTGATGTACGAGTCGCTGGCCTTCTGCGTCTATGCCCAGAAGCGCCGGGGGGCCAGGACCCACACCCCCTGGGGGATCTCGGAATCGGGATTTTTCGCCTTTGACCCGGGGATGACTTATCAGTACAAGGCCCACGGCGTTCAGGCCCTGGGTCTGAAGCGGGGGCTGGACCAGGAGCTGGTGGTGGCGCCCTACGCCTCCTTCCTCGCCCTCCCCATGGCCCCCAAAAGCGCGGTGCGCAACCTGCGCCGGCTGTGCGCCCTGGGGCTGGAGGGGCGGTTCGGCCTCTATGAGGCGGCCGACTTCACCCCCTCCCGCCTGTCAGGGGGCAGCAACTTTGAGATCGTCCGATCCTATATGGCCCACCACCTGGGCATGAGCCTGGTGGCCATCGACAACGCCCTGACGGAGGACGTGATGCAGCGGCGCTTCCTGTCCGACCGGACCATGGCCGCCTACCGGGAGCTGCTCCAGGAGCGGGTCCCGGTGGGAGCGCCTGTCATGCGCCGCCGGGACGGGGCGGCGCCGGAGCGC
>NZ_LN866274.1:2535534-2798181 GCF_001244495.1 Clostridium phoceensis
CCTGCCCCTGGAACTGATGGAGGAAGAGCCGGAGCACTGGACGCCTCCGCCGGCGGTGTCGGTCCGCCCGGAGCCCGCCCCCTGGCACTTTGACCAGGCGGGCAGCGTGGTCATCCGCGCCGGGGAGCGCCTGCCCCCTGTGGGCTGGAGTCAGATCCTGTGCGGAGAGAGCTTCGGATGGCTGACCGACGAGACAGGCAACGGCCTGCTCTGGAGGGAGAATGCCCACGAGGGCCGCCTCACCCGCTGGAAAAACGACCCGCTGGCCGTGGGCGGGGAGGAGCGGCTGCTGCTGGAGACAGGGGGCATCTGCGCCTCCGTCTTCGCGGACGGGGATGGCCTGCCCTGTACAGTGACCTACGGCCCCGGCTTTGCCCGCTGGGAGAAGCGGTTTGGGGAGACCCTGCTGGTGACGGAGGGACATGTGCCCCCGGACCGGCCGGAGCGGGTGCTCCGTTTCGCGCTCTCCGGAGGAGCTGGGACGCTGTCCATCCAAAGGAGAGATGGAGAGGCGTCCGCCTGCCCGGTGGCAGAGGGACTGCCGGCCGTCCTGGTGAGCGCGCCGGGGGAACGGGGCGGGCTGGTCCACCGCTGGGACGCCCTCCCGCCGGAACGGGCGGAGGCAGAGGGGGAGCAGGTCGTGCTGGACTGGCGGAAAAAGGTGTCCGCCCTGCGCTTCTCCACCCCGGAGCCGGCGCTGGACCGGTATCTCAACGGCTGGGCGCTCTATCAGGTGCTGGCCTGCCGGCTGATGGCCCGCACGTCTCAGTATCAGAATGGCGGAGCCTACGGCTTCCGGGACCAGCTCCAAGACGTGCGGGCCCTGCTGCTCACTGTGCCGGAGCGGGCCCGGGAACAGCTGGTGCTGGCCTCCTCCCGCCAATTTCCGGAGGGAGACGTGCAGCACTGGTGGCATCCGCCCCATGGGGCGGGGGTCCGGACCCGGATCACCGACGACCTGCTGTGGCTGCCTTATGTGCTGGCGGAATATCTGGAGGTGACTGGGGACTGGTCCGTGTGCGGGGAGAAGACCTGCTATCTGGAATCCCCGCCCCTGCGGGAGGGGGAGCGGGAGCGGTATGAGACGCCCCGGTGTTCGGAGCGAGAGGACACGGTCTACCGCCATGCCCTGGCGGCCATCCGGTGCGCCATGGAGCGCGGTGCGGGCAGCCACGGCCTGGCCCTGATAGGAGGCGGAGACTGGAACGACGGCATGAACCGCGTGGGGGCGGGAGGCCGGGGGGAGTCTGTGTGGCTGACCTGGTTCCTCGCCCTGGTGCTTCGGAAGTTCGCGCCGGTGTGCCGGCATATGGAGGAGCCGCAGCTGGCGGAGGAGCTGCTGGGCCGGGCGGAGGGATACCGGAAGGCCGCGGAGGCGGCTTGGGACGGGAACTGGTACCGCCGGGGCTATTTTGACAGCGGGGCCCCCCTGGGGACCCGGGGGGCGGAGAGCTGCGAGATCGACTCCATTGCCCAGTCCTTCGCCGCGCTGGTGGAGGACTCGGACCGGGAGCGGGCCTGCCAGGCAGTGTCTGCCGCGCTGGAGCGGCTCTATCTGCCCCAGGCCGGGGTAGTGAAGCTGTTCGATCCGCCCTTCCAGGACAGGGGCCCGGACCCGGGCTATATCAAGGGCTATCTGCCCGGCGTGCGGGAGAACGGGGGACAGTACACCCATGGGGCTGTGTGGCTGGCTCTGGCCTGCCTCCGCCTGGGCCGGACGGAGGATGGGCTGGAGCTGCTGCGGGCCCTCCTGCCGGAGCGCCGCCGGACGCAGATCTATCAGGCGGAGCCCTATGTGCTGGCCGCCGATGTCTATGCGGCCCCGGGGCACCTGGGCCGGGGCGGCTGGAGCTGGTACACCGGGGCGGCGGGGTGGTACTACCGCACCGCGGTGGAGGAGCTGCTGGGCCTGAAGGTCCGGGAAGGCCGCTTGTTTGTGGAGCCCCACCTGCCGGAGGACTGGCCGGGCTGGACCGGGGAGTGGGAACTGGACCGGGGGCGGCTGAGCATCCAGGTGAGCCGGGGGAGAGAGCTCTCCGTCCGGCTGGACGGCCGGGAGATCCGGGACGGCGTCCCCCTCCGGGAACTGACAGGGGACCACCGGCTGGAAGTGACAGCGGTACCCGGGAATGGAAAGCTTTGCTTTTCCGCGAAAGATGTGGTATGATAACTCTGTTCTGCTTCCAGGAAGGAAATTCCCTTCTGAAAGGCCACAGGAAAAGGGGGACGCCCCCTTTCGTGCAGAGAAAGGAATCTGATCTATGACTCAAGTAACGCGCCGGGAGCTCTTTCCCGGGGTGTGGCTGCGGACAGTCCACACCGACAAATTCAAAAGCAGCTATCTCAGCCTGACCATGCTGGTCCCCCTGGAGCGGGAGCGGGCGGCGGCCAATGCCCTGCTCTTCCCGGTGCTGCGCCGGGGGACCCGGGAGCACCCGGATATGGAGTCCCTCTCCGCCGCCCTGGATGAGCTGTACGGAGGCGCCATCGAGCCCATCGTGCGGAAAAAGGGGGAGACCCAGTGCCTGGGCTTTGTGGCCAGCTTTCTGGATGATGCCTTTGCGCCCGGGGGCGAGCCCATCCTGGAGCCCGCGGCGGGGCTGCTGGGGGAGCTGCTGCTCCGCCCCCGCCTTCAGGACGGCATTTTTGCGGAGGAATATGTGTCCGGGGAACGGGCCAATCTGGTGGACCGCATCCGGGGCCAGATCAACGACAAGCGCTCCTACGCCACCCTGCGCCTGGGACAGCTGATGTGCGGGGAGGAGGCCTTCGGGGTGGACAAGCTGGGGGATGTGGAGCATGCCGCGGCCGTCACGCCGGGCTCTCTGTGGGAGCGGTATCAGCAGCTGCTCTCCACCGCCCAGATCGAGCTGTACTACTGCGGTTCCGCGGAGGAGGAGCGGGTGGCCCGCGCCCTGAAGGAGGCGCTGTCCGCCCTCCCCGTGAATGAGGGGCGGATCTGCCCGGACTGCGAGGTCCGGCTCCACGCCGGACCGGAGCCCAGCATGGTGGAGGAGTCCATGGACGTGACCCAGGGCAAGCTGGCCATGGGCTTCCGCACCGGCGGCGTCACCTGCTGGGAGGAGGAATACCCCGCCATGGCCATGTGCAACGCCGTATTCGGCGGCACTACCCTGTCCAAGCTCTTTATGAACGTGCGGGAGAAGCTGTCTCTGTGCTACTACGCCAGCTCCACCCTGGAGAAGATGAAGGGGCTGATCCTGGTCTCCTCCGGGATCGAATTTGACAAGTTCCAGCAGGCCAGGGACGAGATCCTCCATCAGCTGGAGGAGATCCGACAGGGGAACATGGAGGACTGGGAGCTGGAGGGGACCCGCCGCACCATGATCGGCGCCCATCTGGCCACCCTGGATGTCCAGGACCGGCAGGAGGACTTCTGGCTGGGCCAGACGGCCGCCGGTCTGGAGACCGGCATCAAGGAGCTGGTGGCCCAGCTGGAGCAGGTCACCCGGGAGCAGGTGGCCCAGGCGGCTCAGAAGCTGGAACTGGACACCATTTACTTCCTGAAGGGAACGGAGGGCTGAACCATGGAGAAACTGGAATTTCCCCGGGTGGGGGAGCAGATGTACCACCAGGTGCTGGACAACGGACTGCATATCTTTGTGGTGCCCAAGCCCGGCTTTCAGAAGAGCTACGCCTTTTTTGCCACCAATTACGGAGGCATGGATATGAAGTTCAAGCTGGATGGCCAGGATATGGACACTCCGGCGGGGGTGGCCCACTATCTGGAGCACAAGATGTTCGACACCAAGGAGGGCAACGCCCTCCAGGAGCTGGCGGCCAACGGCGCCTCCCCCAATGCCTTCACCAGCAACGCCATCACAGGCTACTATTTCGAGAGCACAGAGAAATTCGAGGAGAACCTGCGCATCCTGCTCTCCTTCGTCTCCATTCCCTATTTCACCAAGGAGAGCGTGGACAAGGAGCAGGGGATCATCGGTCAGGAGATCGGCATGATCGAGGACGACCCGGACTGGGTGGTCTTTATGGATCTGATGCAGGCCCTCTACGAGAAGCACCCGGTGCGGGTGTCGGTGGCGGGCTCGGCGGAGTCCATCTCCCACATCACCGCTGAGACCCTCTACGCCTGCCACAAGGCATTCTACGACCCCTCCAATATGGTGCTGTGCGTGGCAGGGGACGTGGACCCGGAGAAGATCTGCCAGGCGGCCCGGGAGATCCTGCCGGAGCGGCCCGGCGCGCCGGTTGCCCGGGGGGACTACGGCGCCCAGGAGCCCGCGGAGGTGTGCCAGCCCATGATCCAGCGGGAGATGGAGGTCTCGGTCCCCCTGTTCCAGCTGGGATTCAAGGGGGAGGCGGCCCCGGAGGGAGAGGGGGCCCTGCGCCAGCAGCTGCTGGGCGAGCTGGCCTGTGAGGCACTTCTGGGCAACTCCGGCCCGCTGTATGCCAGACTCTACCGGGAGGGGCTGGTCAACCGGAATTTCTCCTACGGGTATGAGAGCTACCCCGGCTGCGCTTTCCTGTGTGCCGGGGGGGAGAGCAAGGACCCGGAGGGAGTGCGGGCGGCGGTGGCCGCCGAGGCGGAGCGGATCGCACGGGAGGGGATCGACCCAGAGCTGTGGGAGCGGCTGAAAAAATCCTCCTACGGAAACCGGGTGCGGGCGCTGAACTCCTTTGAGCACATCTGCATCAGTCAGGCCCAGTCGTTTTTCCAGGGCTGCGATTTCCTGCGCTTCCCGGAGGTGTACGACAGCCTGACCAGGGAGGACGCCCAGGCCATGATCGCCCGCTGGGTCACGCCGGAGCGCACCGCCCTGTCCGTGGTCCGGCCCAGAGAGGAAGCGGTGGAATGACCAACATCGTGACATTTCCCGGACTGGGGCTGGAGTTCCACCTTGACCGGGTGGCCTTCTCGTTGTTTGGCCACCCGGTGTACTGGTACGGGGTCATCATCGGCTGCGGATTTCTGCTGGCCGTCCTGCTGTGCTGCCGGTGGGCGCCCAGATTCGGCGTGAACAGCGACCAGATCATGGACCTGCTGATCTTCGCGGTGCCCCTCTCCGTGGTGGGGCTGCGGGTCTATTACGTACTCTTCTATCTGGACCTGTACCGGGAGGCGGACGGTTCCCTGAACTGGGGGGCCATCTTCCGCATTACAGACGGCGGCCTGGCCATCTACGGCGGCATCATTGCCGCCGCCCTGACCTTGATCGTGTTCTGCCGTATCCGGAAGATCAGCTTCTTCTCCTTTGCAGACCTGGGGGTCCACGGCCTTCTGATCGGCCAGTGCATCGGCCGGTGGGGAAACTTTATGAATGTGGAGGCCTACGGCGGCGTCACCGGACTTCCCTGGCGGATGTGTTCGGAGAGCATCGCCAGCTCCCTGCTGTCCCAGGGACTGGTGGACGCGGACGGCTATCAGGCCATCCTGGACGGCACCCTGGGGGTGCACCCTACGTTTTTCTACGAATCCCTGTGGAATTTTGTGGGCATCTTTCTGATCTACTGGATCGGAAAGCACTGGAAGAAATTTGATGGCCAGGTGTTCTGGAGCTATGTGCTGTGGTACGGCCTGGGCCGGTTCTGGATCGAGGGCCTGCGGACGGACAGCCTGTATTTCTTCGGACTGGAGCTGTTCGGCGCCCCCATCCGCACCTCCCAGGTGCTGGCCATCGTCTCTGCCGCCGTGGCGGCTGTTGTATTGATCTATGAGCTGAAGTTCCGTCGGCACGATCCGTCTGAGCTTTATGTGAACCGGCTGGCCGCCCACAGGGCGGACGCTGGAGAGGGCCCGGGCGGACCGGAGAAAAAGGAGGACTGATTTGTGTCGGCGGTCATCATGGACGGAAAGGCACTGGCAAAAAAGGTGAAGGAGGAGGTCCGGGCGGCGGCGGCGCGGATGGAGCGCCGCCCCGGCCTGGCCGTGATCCTGGTAGGGGACGACCCCGCCAGCCAGGTCTACGCGGATGGAAAGAAGCGGGACTGTGCCCAGTGCGGGATATACAGTGAGGAATACATCCTGCCGGCGGAGACAGGACAGGAGGAGCTGATGCTGCTCATTGAAACGCTGAACGGACGCAGCGACATCGACGGCATCCTGATTCAGCTGCCCCTGCCGGCCCATTTGAATGAGCGGGCGGTCCTGTCTGTGGTCAGGCCCGACAAGGATGTGGACTGCTTCCACCCCTTCAACGTGGGGGAGCTGATGATCGGGGAGAAGGGCTTTTATCCCTGCACCCCGGCCAGCGTGATGCGTCTGCTCGCGGAATACGGCGTGGAGCTGTCGGGGAAAAGCTGCGTGATCGTGGGGCGCTCCAATATCGTGGGCAAGCCGCTGGCTATGCTGATGCTGCGGGAGAACGCCACGGTCACCATCTGCCACACCAAGACGGAGTACCTGAAAAAGGAGTGCAGCCGGGCGGACATCCTGATCTCCGCCGCCGGACAGGCCGGCCTCATCACTGGAGACATGGTGAAGGAGGGGGCCGTGGTGGTGGATGTGGCAGTGAACCGCCGGGCGGACGGGACCCTGTGCGGCGACGTGGTATTTGAGGAGGCGGCCGGACGGGCGTCGTACATCACCCCGGTTCCGGGGGGCGTTGGGCCGCTGACCCGGGCCATGCTGATGAAGAACACACTGTACGCAGCGGTGATCCACGGAAAATAGATCCGGAAGCGGGCGGAGAGGGGGAGTCATCTCCCACCTCTCCGCCCGTCCTTTTTACTGTAAAAAAGATGGGGAAATGATTGACGGACCAGATGGCTATCCCATATACTGGTCTTACATAAAATCGTGCTGCGGGAGGGCCGTATGAGAACAAAAGTAAGGACAAGACTGCTGAAGTTTACCATGGCGATGGAGATCGTGATGGCGATCACCATCCTGGGGGCGATCCTGGCCAGCATTGCACTGCTGATCTGCGGCTCGGTGGAGAAGTTCTGCTGCCAGTGGGAGTCCTTCTCCATTGACGCATTTATGGCAAATGCGTTCCTCATCGTCATGGGGATTGAGTTTGTAAAGATGCTGATGCTGCATACCTACGGGGCGGTAATCGATGTGCTGCTGTTCGCCATCGCCCGGCAGATGATCATCAGCCATGAGGAACCCATGCAGACGCTGATGAGCGTGGGGGCGGTGGCCGGGATCTTTGCCATCAAGAAATATCTCTACACCGGGGAGCGGTGGGAGTCCGGACAGAAGGACCGGCCATGCAGCAAGTAAAAAACCGGCGGCTCTGGGAGGAGACCCAGAGCCGCCGGCCTTTCTTTTTTAGGGATCACTTCCGCTTCCGGTCTGGCCAGAAGAGGATGAAGACCAGGGCACACACCGCCATAAGATAGCAGTAGAACATGTAGGGCATAATCTTGACGGCAGAGACCCCCGTCCCTGCGGAGGCGTAGAGCAGCTGCGCACCATAGGGCAGGATGCCCTGCATCACCGAGGCAAAGATATCCAGGAGGGAGGCGGATCGCCGGGGGTCGATGTGGTACTCCTGGCTGATGTCCTTAGCGATGGAGCCGGTCATCACGATGGCAACTGTGTTATTGGCGGTGGCTACATCCACCGCGGCCACCAGTCCGGCGATGCCCAGCTGGGCACCCCGCTTGGAGTTGGCGCGGCGGTGGACGAAGTCGATGAGCCACTGGATGCCGCCATATTCCCGCACCAGGGCGCCGATACAGGCCACGACGATGGAGATGACAGTGATGTCATACATGGCGGTGATGCCCGTCCCCATCACAGAGAAGATCTGGGTCCAGGGAAAGGCGCCGGAGGCCACGCCCACGATCAGGCTCAGCACAGCGCCGATGGTCAGGATCAGGAACACGTTGACGCCGGCCACGGCCCCCACCAGGACCACCAGATAGGGCAGGACCTTCCAGACGCTGTATGTGCCGATCTCCGGCTGGCCGCTGCCGCCCCAGGTGAGGGCGATGAAGATCACCAGGGTGAGGATGGCCGCAGGCAGGACGATGAAGAAGTTCATGCGGAACTTGTCCTTCATTTCACAGCCCTGGGTGCGGACCGCGGCGATGGTGGTGTCGGAGATCATGGAGAGGTTGTCACCGAACATGGCGCCCGAGGCCACCGCCGCGATGCACAGGACCACCTCGAAGCCGGTGGCTTCGCTCATGGAGACGGCGAAGGGGGCCAGGGCGGAGATGGTGCCCACCGAGGTGCCCATGGAGATGGACACGAAGCAGGAGATCAAGAACAGGCCCGCCACCGCGAACTGGCTGGGCAGGTAGTCCAGGAACAGATAGACCGTGCTGTCGGCGCCGCCGGCGGCCTGGACCGCGCCGGAAAAGGCGCCTGCGGCCAGAAAGACCAGGCACATGGTGAGGATGTTCTCATCCGCCACCCCGTTGGCCATTACCTTCAGCTTGGCGTTGAAGTCCAGGGCCCGGTTCTGGACGCAGGCTACGAACAGGGCGATGAGGAAGGCCACGATGGCCGGGGTCTGATAGAAGCCCATCTCGATCTTGAGCCCATACTCGAACAGCAGGCCGCAGCCCAAATAGAGGACCAGGAACACCAGGATAGGGAGCAGGGCGGCGGCATTGCCCCGCTTCTGCGCCGGATTGAGTTCTCCCATAGGAAGGGACCCCCTTTTTCTTTCTCTTTTGACCTTTCTATTTTAGAGGAGTTGGGAGAGGGTGTCAATAGAAAAGGAGGCGGCATAGGATGGAACAGCCTTTGTATGGACAGAGGAGGGAGCCATGGAACTGAAGCTGAGTCAGGAGTTCCTGACAGAGAATGACTGTTACCAGGCCGGGCGGAAGATCGTACCCAAGGGGATCATGGTCCACTCCACCGGCGTGGCGCAGCCGGACCCGCAGGTGTTCATCCGCCGCTGGAACAAGCCCGGGGTGGAGGTGTGCGTCCACGCCTTCGTGGCCCGGGATGAGGTCATCCAGACCCTGCCCTGGAACTGGCGGGGCTGGCACGCAGGCTCGGGAAAAAACGGCAGCGCCAACAATACCCACATCTCCTTTGAGTGCTGTGAGCCAGCCGGGCACACCTATCAGAACGGAAAGATGGTGGGCTATGATGTGGAGAAGAACGAGGCATATTTTCAGGACATCTACCGCAACGCCGTGGAGCTGTCCGCCATGCTGTGCCGCCAGTACCGCCTGGACCCCATGGAGCCGGGCGTGATCCTGGACCACGCCGGCGGCCACGCCCTGGGGATCGCCAGCAACCACAGCGATGTGGGCCAGTGGTGGCCGCTGCACGGGAAGACCATGGATGACTTCAGGCGGGCCGTGAGGGATGCGATGAGAGGAGGAGAGGAGACGGTGACACAGGAACAGTTTGATGCCATGATGGCGGATTATCTGGCCCGCAGAGGCCGAGAGAAGCCCTCTGACTGGTCTGAGAACGCCCGCCGCTGGGCGGAGGAGGCCGGACTGGTCTCCGGGGACAGCGCTGGGATGCGCTATCGGGACTTCACCACCCGGGAGGAGACCATCCAGTTCCTTTACCGCTACCAGCAGGTGACGGAAGGGAAGCCATAACGGAGAAAGAGCCCCCTCCGCCGGAAGAGCCGGCAGAGGGGGCTTCTGGTCATGGTGTCGCTCAGGCTCTCCAGAGCCCGTGAAGATTGCAATAGGCGTAAGCGGCCTTGACCCGGTCGCCGGGGGCGAGGGCAAATTTGACCTCCGGGGCCTGACCTGGCTCCAGGTATTTGATTTGACAGCCCTCGGTGGTCTCCAGGGCCACCCACTGGATATAGTGCTCGGGGATCATGGGATGGGGGGCGGAGCCCACCTTGACATCCACCATGCTGCCCTCTACGGTGACCACAGGGACATGCTTCTCCTGAGCCGCGTCGGTGGAATCGGGGACGAGTTCGGTCATCTTCTGCCCGCAGCACATGACGGGCACGCCGCTGGACTGGAGAAAGGTGACGATATTCCCGCAGTGCTCACAGATGTAGAACTTCATAGGATGCTGCCTCCTTTGCAATGGGGAGCCCGTGATTTTCCGGCCGGGATGTGCCGGAAGAGCTCAGCCCTATTATACCCAAAATACAGGGAAATAGCAACAGGATCTTAGTGTTACGAGCCGTGTATCCGCCACAGCTGATGCCGCTCCGCCACCGGGTCCACGGCGATCAGCTCCCCGTCCCGGGTGAAGGAGATGAACCGCCCGCCCTGATGGCACAGGGTGCCCCGGTCCCCCTTGGAGAGATAGTACCAGATGTCCGGCGGGACCTGGCAGGTCACCACAGTGTCCCGGCAGGGGACATGGAAATAGAGGTAGTAGGAGGAGCCAGCGCGGGAGTGGCAGTTCTCCTTGGCGTGGACCCGGGCCTCTTCGGCCCGGACAGGCTCCCCTCTGGAGGAGTCCTGAAGGTTGTGCAGACGGAAGATGATCAAACTGATGCACAGGGCGGCCAGTACTGCCGCAGCGACAGCCATATCCTGCCTCCTTCCTCCAAAGGCCCGAGGTACAAGACCAGCATAACAGAAAAAAGCGAAAAAAACAACCTTCCACCGGAGTGGAAGGCTGTTTTTTCTGACTTACCGGATGAGGCTGCTCATATCGTACAGGCCGGGTGCCTTCACACCGGCCATAAACTTGGCCGCCTCCACGGCGCCCTGGGCGAAGATCTCCCGGGAGAGGGCAGTGTGGCGGATCTCCATGACCTCGTCGTGGCCGGCAAAGATGATCTCGTGCTCCCCCACGATGGTGCCGCCCCGGACCGCGGAGATGCCGATCTCCTTCTTGTCACGGGGATGGCGGACGCTGTGGCGCTCGAAGACGTACTCCGTCTCGTGGCCGCAGGCCCCCGCCGCCGCGTCGGCGATCATCAGGGCAGTGCCGCTGGGAGCGTCCACCTTCCGGCGGTGATGGCGCTCCACGATCTCGATGTCATAGCTGTCCCCCAGCACAGAGGCCGCCTTTTTCACCAGCTCCAGCAGTACATTGATCCCCAGGGACATGTTGGCGGAGCGGAAAATGGGCACCTCCAGGGCAGCGGCGCCGATTTGGGCCACCTGCTCAGGGGTGTAGCCGGTGGTGGCCAGCACCAGAGGGGTCCCGGTGGCCCGGGCGAAGTCCAGCAGCCCCTCCAGGGCGGCGGGGGAGGAGAAGTCGATGACCGCGTCCGCCTCCCCGCTGAACTGGGCAGGGGAGGAGAAGACGGGAAAGTCCCGGTCGGAGGAGCCCAGGATATCGAAGCCGGCCGCCACCTGGACCTGGGGGTCGGCGGCGCACAGGGACTCCACCACCCGGCCCATGTGGCCGCTGCATCCGGAGATGATGATCTTTTGCATGGCGGCTCCTTACAGCAGGCCCATGCGGCCCATGGCCTGGCGCAGCGTCTCCAGATTCTTGTGGGAGATGTCGCACAGGGGCAGACGCAGGGAACCGGCCTCCATGCCCATCAGGTTCATGGCTGCCTTGATGGGGATGGGGTTGACCTCGATGAACAGGGCGTCGATCAGGTCCATATAGGCGATCTGAAGCTTGGAGGCATCCTCAAACTGTCCCTCCAGGCACAGGTGGGACATCTTGACCATGACCTCGGGGATGATGTTGCTGGCCACCGAGATGACCCCCTTGGCACCCAGGGACATCATAGGGACCACCTGGTCGTCGTTGCCGGACCAGATGTAGAAGTCATCGGGGCAGAGGAACCGGGTGTGGGCCAGCAGGGAGAAGTTGCCGGAGGCCTCCTTCACGCCGTTGATCTTGGGATTCTGAGCCAGCACCTTGTAGGACTCGGCGGTAAAGGAGACCCCGGTGCGGCTGGGCACATTGTAGAGGATCATGGGCAGCTCGATGCGCTCCGCGATGTACTCATAGTGCTTGATGAGGCCGGTCTGGCTGGCCTTGTTGTAGTAGGGGGTCACCAGCAGGCAGGCGTCGGCGCCGGAGTCCTGGGCGTGCTGGGACAGGTAGACGGCGGCGGAGGTGTCGTTGCTGCCCGTGCCGGCGATGACTTTGACCCGGTGGTCCACCCGCTTGACGCAGAATTCCACCGCGGCGATGTGCTCCCGGATGGACATGGTGGCTGACTCGCCGGTAGTACCGCACACGCAGACCGCATCCACGCCGGCGGCGATCTGGGCGTCGATCAGCTTGCCGAAGGCGTCGTAATTGATATTGCCGTTCTGGTCAAAGGGTGTAGCCAGGGCGGGGCAGGAGCCGGTAAATACGGGTGTTCTCATAAAACAGCATCCCTTCTGATTGAGAGTGGAAGAGTGAAGCGTGGAACACGGAGGCGGCCCATGCAGGGGACGTCTCTGCGCCCCTTCACTCAGAGGAATTGACGGCCGTAAAAGCGCTTCGGATGGAGAGACAGCGAAAGGGACCGCAGAGGCGGGGCCCTTCCTGCGTCATGTTTTTCTCAGTTATCCGTTAAATATACCCTTCCGCGCACAGCAGCTCGGCCAGCAGGACCGCGCCGCCGGCGGCGCCGCGCAGGGTGTTGTGGGACAGGCCCACGAACTTGTAGTCGTACTGGGTATCGGGGCGCAGACGGCCCAGGGAGATGGCCATGCCGCCCTCCAGATCCCGGTCCAGTCTGGCCTGGGGACGGTCGGGCTCCTCAAAATAGTGGAGAAACTGCTTGGGGGCGGAGGGGAGCTCCAGCTCCTGGGCCCGGCCCTTGAAGTTCTTCCAGGTCTCCCTGATCTCCTCCATAGAGGGCTTATTGCGGAAGGTGACGAACACGGCGGCGGTGTGGCCGTCGGAGACGGGGACCCGCAGGCACTGGGCAGTGATGGCGGGTCCGGCGGCCTTGACGATCTTGCCGTCCTCCACCTTGCCCCAGACCTTCAGGGGCTCCTGCTCGCTCTTCTCCTCCTCGCCGCCGATGTAGGGGATCAGATTATCCACCATCTCGGGCCAGCGCTCAAAGGTCTTGCCCGCACCGGAGATGGCCTGATAGGTGCAAACCAGGACCTTCTCGATGCCGAACTGCATCAGGGGATGCAGGGCAGGGGCATAGGACTGGATGGAGCAGTTGGATTTGACGGCGATGAAGCCGCGCCGGGTGCCCAGGCGGGCGCGCTGTGCGGGGATGACCGCCAGATGCTCCGGGTTCATCTCGGGCACCACCATGGGCACGTCGTCGGTCCAGCGGTGGGCGGAGTTGTTGGAGACCACCGGCACCTCGGCCTTGGCGTAGGCCTCCTCCAGGGCGCGGATCTCCTCCTTCTTCATATCCACGGCACAGAAGACGAAGTCTACCATGCCGGCGATCTTTTCCACGTCGGCGGAGGCGTCCAGCACCACCAGGTCCTTGGCCTGCTGGGGGATGGGAGTCTTCATGGCCCAGCGGCCGGAGACGGCCTGCTCATAGGTCTTGCCGGCGGAACGGGGGCTGGCGGCGATGGCGGTGAGCTGGAACCAGGGGTGGTCCTCCATCAGGGTGACGAAGCGCTGCCCCACCATGCCGGTGCCGCCGATGATGCCTACTTTGTACTTTTTCATGTTCAGGTTCCTTTCATGGCGGCTCGTGCCGCAGATTTGGACTTTGCGGAAAAGGGAAAAAACAGAGGTTGCCAATCAGGGCCGGAGTCAGTATAATAGACGACAAGAAGTACAGGGATCTGACGGGGCCGGCCTGTTTCCCTCCTATTTTTAATTAGTATCTATGATAGCATGATGAGAAATCAGTGTCAACAAATTGCGTGTTGACGCTTTTGTGAGAAATGGAGCCCAGTATGAGAAAAAAACTGTTGAAATTTTTAGCGCTGTCTCTTGCATTTGTCCTGTGCGTCCCCACGGCCGGGGCGGCCCGGCGGGGGGAGGAGATGGTCCGGGTGGGCCTGGCCTACGGCAGCGGCGCCCTGGTGGGGGCCAACCTGGAGAACAACACGGGCTACGGCTCCGGCTACCGCTTCGGCTACTTTGACGAGGACCTGCGGTTCGAGGAGCTGGGGGAGACCGACGAGAAAGAGACCCAGATCACCGTGCTGAAAGCCCAGAACACCTGGTTCTACTATGACAGGAGCAGCGGAAAATATATCTACTCCAACTCGGACAACGGGGGCACTGTGGTGGGCTGCTTCCACCTGCTCATCGACTCCTTCCGGCGCTTTGACGACGCGGCGGAGGAGGCAGAGGAGTACGACGGCGGCTTCGTGGCCTGGATCGACGGGGAATATCAGGTCCGGGTGGGAGCCTACCTCTCCAAGGAGGACGCCCTGGACGCCGCCGATGAGCTGGGCGAAGGGGAGGTCGTGGGGACCAGCGCCTATGCCGTCACAGTGATTCAGACGGGGACCGACCGGGTCCTGTTCCAGTTTGACGGGGGAGAGGACCTGGCCCTGGGCATCATGCCGGACGTGACCGGCGAGGATGAGGTCCGGACCTGGTTCCAGGGGTACAAGTACCACGGCGGCTTCCGCTATGAGCGCATCGGCGGCGGAGACCTGACGGTGGTCAGCGTGGTGGACATGGAGACCTACATCAAGGGGGTGATCCCCTTTGAGATGAGCAACGACTGGCCCCTGGAGGCGCTGAAGGCCCAGGCCATCTGCGCCAGGAGCTATGCCTACAACAACATCTCTCAGAACAAGCACAGCGCCCACCACTTCGACGTGTGCAGTTCCACGGACTGCCAGGTCTACCGGGGGGCCGGCTCCAACGTCAGCAGCTATCAGTCCACAGACCGCACTGACCGGGCGGTGGAGGAGACAGCGGGGGAGTACGCCCTCTATGACGGCACGGTGATCGAGGCGTTCTACTCCTCCAGCCACGGCGGGGCCAGCGAGGACGTGTACAACGTCTGGGGCTCCTCCCGGGAGAAATATCCCTACCTGTGCGGGGTGGAGGACCCCTATGAGCAGGATGTGGCCAGCCTGAATTCCTACTCCTCCTGGACCGTGCGCTATACGGCCTCGGAGCTGACCAGCCTGCTCCAGAAATGGGGGGGCGTGAACGCCTCGGTGGAGTCGCTGACCCTGACCTACTCGGACCTGGGCAACGTGATCCAGGTGAAGGTCAATTATACCAACGGGGAGAGCAGCACCATCCGCCAGCGGAGCACTGACCTGCGCAATCTGTTCGGCCTGCCCTCCATCCGCTTCACCATCAACGGGGCGGAGGCGGAGCCCGGTTCCCCCTCCGGCGGGAGCCTGAGCGGGGAAGGGCTGAGCGGCAGGAGCCGCCTCTACACCATCAGCGGAACAGGAGCCCTGAGTCGGGAGGACCGGGATGACCTGTATGTCATCTCCGGGGCGGGGTCCATCGACCGGATGGGAGAGCAGACGGGGAGCTCCGGAGGAGACACAGGCGCTGTGGCGGGCACCGAGGTCACGGTGAGCGGCAGCCAGTATGTATTCCAGGGCTCCGGCTGGGGCCACCAGCTGGGCATGAGTCAGTACGGTGCCTACGCCATGGCGGAGCGGGGATTCGACTACGACGAGATCGTGGAATTCTATTTCCCGGGGGTCGAGGTCGATGCCCTGGACTAAGAGAAAAGAGGACAAGGAAGTACATTGAAGACATCTGATTTTGATTTTGAACTGCCGGAGGAGCTGATCGCCCAGACTCCACTGGAGCGCAGGGATGCTTCCCGCCTGCTGACGCTGGACAAGTACACGGGCGAAACGGGCCACCACCATTTCTATGAGCTCCCCCGGTTTTTGAGACCAGGGGACTGCCTGGTGCTCAACGACTCCCGGGTACTGCCCGCCCGGCTGATCGGCCGCCGGTCCACCGGCGGCGCCTGCGAAGTGCTGCTCCTCATCGACAGGGGGGAGGGCCTGTGGGAGTGTCTGGTCCGGCCGGGGCGGAAGATGAAGCCTGGCGCTCAGCTCTCCTTCGGGGAGGGGAAGCTCACCGCCGCGGTGGAGGCGGAGCTGCCCGGCGGGAACCGGCTGGTCCGCTTCCACTACCAGGGGATCTTTCTGGAGATCCTGGAGGAGCTGGGCCGGATGCCTCTGCCCCCCTATATCAAGGCGGAGCTCCAGGACAACGAGCGGTATCAGACCGTCTACTCCAAAGTGCTGGGGTCCGCCGCCGCTCCCACCGCCGGCCTGCACTTCACGCCGGAGCTGCTGCGCCAGGTGGAGGAGATGGGGGTCAGGCTGTGCTATGTGACGCTCCATGTGGGGCTGGGGACCTTCCGCCCGGTGAAGGAGGAGGAGATCACCGACCATGAGATGCACTCCGAGTACTGCATGGTCCCCGGGGAGACCGCCCGGATCATCAACGAGACCCGGAAGAACGGGGGGCGGGTGATCTGTGTGGGCACCACCTCCTGCCGCACGGTGGAGAGCTTTGCAGCGGAGGACGGGACCATGGAGGAGTCTGCCGGCTGGACGAACATCTTCATCTATCCCGGCTACCGCTTCAAAGTGCTGGACGGGCTGATCACCAATTTCCACCTGCCGGAGTCCACGCTGATCATGCTGGTCTCCGCCCTGGCAGGCCGGGAGCACGTGCTGGCCGCCTACCGGGAGGCGGTGCGGGAGCGATACCGGTTTTTCTCCTTCGGAGACGCGATGCTGATCGCGGACTTCAAAGAGCAGGAAAGGGAAAAGGGCTGACAGAAAGCTGCGGGCTTTTTCCGGCGGATCAAAGGCCCCGCCCCGGCGGGGAACAAGATACGGTAAAGGAGTTTTTTTGTGTTTCAGATCCTGAAGACGGAGGGCAGGGCCAGGCGTGGCGTGTTCACCTGCGCCCATGGAACTGCCCAGACCCCTGTTTTTATGAATGTCGGGACCCAGGGGGCCATCAAGGGGGCGGTCTCCTCCCACGACCTGAAGACGCTGGGCTGTCAGATCGAGCTGTCCAACACCTACCACCTCCACCTGCGGCCGGGAGACGGGGTGGTGCGGCAGCTGGGCGGACTGCACCGGTTTATGGACTGGGATGGCCCCATCCTCACCGACAGCGGCGGATTTCAGGTCTTTTCTCTGTCCGGCCTGCGTAAGATAACGGAGGAGGGCGTCACCTTCGCCTCCCATATCGACGGACGTCGGATCTTCATGGGACCGGAGGAGTCCATGCAGATCCAGTCCAATCTGGGCAGCGACATCGCCATGGCCTTTGACGAGTGCATCGAGAACCCCGCCCCCTTCGACTACGTGGAGGCCTCCTGTGCCCGGACCTACCGCTGGCTGGAGCGCTGCGTGGCGGAGCACCAGCGGCTGAACCGGCAGCCCGGCTGTGTCAATCCCCAGCAGATGCTCTTCGGCATCAACCAGGGCGGGACCTACCCGGAGCTGCGGGTGCGGCACATGGAGCAGATCGCCCAGCTGCCCTGTGACGGCTTCGCCATCGGGGGGCTGGCGGTGGGGGAGCCCACGCAGACCATGTACGACATCATCGACGCGGTGGAGCCCCATATGCCCCGGGAGAAGCCCCGCTACCTCATGGGGGTGGGGACCCCCTCCAACATCATCGAGGGCGTGGCCCGGGGCATCGACTTCTTCGACTGCGTCATGCCCGCCCGGAACGCCCGCCACGGCAAGCTCTTCACCTGGGAGGGCACCATCAACATCAAGAATGAGAAGTATAAGCTGGATGACCGCCCCATCGACCCCGCCTGTACCTGCCCCACCTGTGCCGCCTTCTCCCGGGCCTATGTCCGCCATCTGCTGGCGGCGGGGGAGATGCTGGCCATGCGGCTGGCTGTCATGCACAACCTGCATTTCTATAACGAGCTGATGGCCCGCATCCGGCAGGCCCTGGACGAGGGGCGCTTTGAGGCGTTCCGGGCGGAATACAGCGAAAAGCTGGGGAGACCGGCGCCCTGAGGATACGCCGGGAATGAGATCGAACAGGAGTGAATCGCATGGAACACTTTGCATCTGTCCTGCGCCCGCGGGGGCAGCGTCCCGGGGCCGACCTGACCCTGACCAGTCCCGGGGAGGCGGAGAAGGCCCGCCGCTTCCACAGCGGCCTGCCGGGCTATGCCCCTACTCCGCTGGTATCCCTGGACGGCCTGGCCCACAGTCTGGGCGTGTCCAAGATCTGGATCAAGGATGAGTCCAAGCGGTTCGGCCTCAACGCCTTCAAGGCGCTGGGCGGGAGCTATGCCATGGCCCGGTGTCTGTCGGAAAAGCTGGGGAAGCCCTTGGAGGAGATGAGCTTTGAGGAGCTGTGCGCCCCCGCCGCCCGCCGGGCGCTGGGGGACATCACCTTCGTCACTGCCACCGACGGAAACCACGGCCGCGGAGTGGCCTGGGCGGCCCGGCTGCTGGGCCAGAAGGCGGTGGTCTACATGCCCAAGGGGAGCGCGGCGGAGCGGCTGGAGAACATCCGCGCCCAGGGCGCCCAGGCGGAGATCACCGAGTATAACTATGATGACGCGGTCCGCCTGGCGAACCGGATGGCGGAGGAGCACGGCTGGATCTTGATCCAGGACACAGCCTGGCCGGGCTATGAGGAGATCCCCGCTCATATCATGCAGGGCTATACCACTTTGGCCGCCGAGACCCTCCAGCAGCTGGAGGAGCAGGGGGCGGAGAGGCCCACCCATCTGTTTCTCCAGGCGGGGGTGGGCAGCTTCGCCGGTGCGGCGCTGGGCTTCTTTACCTCCGTATGGGGGGAGGAGCGGCCGGTCACCGCCATCGTGGAGCCAGACCGGGCCGACTGCCTGTTCCGCACCGCCCAGGCCGACGACGGGGCGCTGCACTTCGTCACCGGGGACATGGACAGCATGATGGCGGGTCTGTGCTGCGGAGAGCCCTGCACCATCAGCTGGAAGATCATCGATGCCTACGCGGATGCCTTCCTGTCCTGCGGGGACGGATACGCCGCCCGGGGAATGCGTCTGCTGGCCCGGCCGGAGGAGGGCGACCCGGCGGTGGTGTCCGGGGAGTCCGGCGCAGTGACAGCCGGGGTGCTGGATGCCCTGATGCGGGGAGACGCCCCGTCAGAGGTGCGGCAGGCGCTGGGCCTGAACGAGTCCTCCCGGGTGCTCCTGGTGAGCACCGAGGGGGACACCGACCAGGAAAATTACCAGCGGATCATCAACGGGGAGGACTGATCCCCATGTTGGTCCCGGTCCCCCGCAGGGGACCGGGACTAAACAGCCTTCTCTTTTACAGGAAAGGCGGCATAGCAGAAGCTGTAACAGATGAGGCGGGAAAAGGGACGCTGCAAAAAGC
The DNA here is from genome assembly GCF_001244495.1 of Clostridium phoceensis. Lineage (NCBI taxonomy): Bacteria > Bacillati > Bacillota > Clostridia > Eubacteriales > Clostridiaceae > Clostridium > Clostridium phoceensis. The sequence continues at coordinate 2,554,597 of NZ_LN866274.1, forward strand.
GCAGGAGCGCCAGCTCCTGCGCTCAGGCTGTCAAAAGACCTTTTTCAGGGACGGATATTTCAAGGCCGGGAGGGGGAGCTCGAGGGGGCGGCAGCCCGCCTCGAATGGGATATCATCCGCCACAGCCCTTGTACAACAAGGGCTGTGGCCAGCAAAGCGAGGACTTTTCCGCCCCACACTGGGCGGAAAAGTAACGGGACGCAGGAGCGCCAGCTCCTGCGCTTTTTATCATTTATCGAGATTGGGCGGAGTGAGATTTTTTGCTTGCCCCCTCCTAAAGAGTTTTTACGCCCCGGACTCAGTGGAGCAGCGCAGCCAGCTCCCTCAGGGTCTGGGGCAGGCGCTCCATCTGGATGCCCGGGTAGCTGATGACCAGAAAGTGCTGGTGCTCCGGGCCGGGGGAGGCGCAGAACTCCGACAGGAAGGAGAGGCGGATGCCCCGCGCACGGGCCAGCTGGGTCAGCTCCTGGTCGCCGCGCTCCGTCTCCAGCCGGACCAGGAAGTGGAGCCCCGCGTCCGCACCGGAGATCTGGGCCCGGCCGGCCAGGCCGCTGGCCTCCAGGGCCTCCAGCACCTGGTCACGGAGGGCCCGGTAGCGGTTCCGGGCCCGGCTGAGGTGCTGCTCGAAGCGCCCCTCTGAGAGGAAGGAGGCCAGGGTGTACTGCTCCAGGGCGGGGACGGTGGAGGAGTAGAACCCCAGGCGCTGGTGATAGCGGTCCAGAAGGGTGGGAGGCAGCACCAGATAACTGATGCGCAGGGAGGGGGCCAGAGCCCGGGAGAAGGTGTTCAAATAGATGACCCGGTCCGCCTGGTCGATGCTCTGGAGGGCAGGGATGGGAAGCCCTGTAAAGCGAAATTCGCTGTCGTAGTCATCCTCGATGAGATAGCGGTCCCCGCCCTGGGCGGCCCAGCGGAGCAGGGCCTGACGCCGCCCCGCCGGGGTGACGGCTCCGGTGGGAAACTGATGGGAGGGGGAGAGGTGGACCACCTGAGCCGGGGAGGCAGCGAGGGTCTGGGGGGAGATCCCCTGTCCGTCCACCGGGAGGGAGATGCAGCGGGCCCCGTTGAGGGCGTAGATCCTGGCGGGCTTTGGGTATCCCGGGTCCTCCACGCCATAGACCAGCTCCCGGCCCAGGAGCTGTACGATGAGGTTATACAGATATTCGGACCCCGAGCCCACCACGATCTGCTCCGGGGAGACGGAGAGGCCCCGCAGGCGGTACAGGGTGCCGGCGATGGCCTCCCGCAGCTCAGGGACCCCGCTGTGGGGCACGGGACGCAGGAGATCTGGACCACGCTGGGACAGTACCTGCCGCATCAGCTTGGCCCAGACAGAGAAGGGAAAGAGCTCTGTGCTCCCGCCGCCTCCCCGCAGATCCATCATCCAGGGCTGCCCCGGGGGCGGAGCATCGGTCCGGATGGGGGGCGGGGACGGGGGACGCAGGGCGGGCTCCAGCTGGGAGACGAAATAGCCGCTCTTTTCCCGGGAAACGATGTATCCCTCCGCAGCCAGCTGAGCATAGGCGCTCTCCACCGTGACGGCACTGACCTTCAGGTGCTCCGCAAGGCTCCGCCGGGAGGGGAGCCGGCTCCCGGCGGTCAGGCGGCCGCAGAGGATGTCATCCCGGATGCAGCGGCAGAGGTAGTCATAGCGGGGGATGGTCCCCCGCCGGTCCAGATCATATGTGAGCATGGTCACCCTCCTATCTGGCCTGATAAAAAAGAACGAAACTGGACCTTTTCATCAGACCAGATAAGATTAAAATACAGACAGCGGAAAAATGCAAGGACATTTTTCCTGTGAACAGGACAAAAGGAGCGTAGAGCGAGATGATTGGAGAAAAAACGAGAAAGCTGGTGTACGCGGCGCTGTTTGCGGCGCTGACCTGTGTGATGACCATGATCGTCAAGATCCCAGTGCCTGCCACGGGGGGCTATGTCAACCTGGGGGACTGCGTGGTGCTGCTGGCCGGGTGGGTGCTGGGTCCAATGTACGGCGGCGCGGCGGCTGGGCTTGGCTCTATGCTGGCCGACCTGGTCAGCGGATACCCTCTGTATGCACCTGGTACCTTTGTGATCAAAGCATGCATGGCGGTCTGCGCCTGGGCAGTATTCCGGGCGGCAGCCGGAGAAAAGCGGGGGCTGGCCGCCCGCATCGGCGGCGCCCTGGCGGGGGAGGCGGTGATGGTGGCGGGCTACTTCGCCTATGAAGGAGTGGTCCTTGGATTCGGCTTGGGGGCGGCTGCCGCCATCCCGGGCAACCTGATCCAGGGCGTTTTCGGCCTGGCGGTCTCGGTGGCCGCGGCGGAGGCCCTGTCCCGCAGCGGCGCGGTCAAGGAACTGTGACGGCCTGAACGGCTGCGCTCTGCCCCGGCCCCAGATGGGGGCCGGGGCAGAGCGCGTACTGCCTGCTGTCCCGCTTTCCGGCTGTTCCTGAAATTCCATCGAACCCTGTCGAGCGTTAAAATTTTTAAGCCGCTCCCCGCGGTATGAAACCCTCTGTCCCGGAGATACTGAAAGCACAGTATCATGGCAGGAGGTTCCAACAGATGCAAAACAAGGTGGAGATCTGCGGGGTAAACACGTCAAAGCTGAAGGTCCTGAAAAACGATGAGACCCAGGCCCTCCTGCTCCGGGCCAAGCAGGGGGACATGAAGGCCCGGGAGGAACTGATCGCGGGCAACCTGCGGCTGGTCCTCTCGGTGATCCAGCGCTTTGCCAACCGGGGGGAGAACGCGGACGACCTGTTCCAGGTGGGGTGCATCGGCCTCATCAAGGCCATCGACAACTTCAACACGGATCTGGACGTGCGCTTCTCCACCTATGGCGTGCCCATGATCGTGGGGGAGATCCGGCGGTACCTCCGGGATAACAGCACCATGCGGGTGTCCCGGGCCATGCGGGACACGGCGTACAAGGTGCTCCAGGCCAAGGAGGCCTATATGGCCGAGCACCAGCGGGAGCCAACCGTAGACGAGATCGCCAGGATGCTGGAGCTCAAGCGGGAGGACGTGGTCTTTGCCCTGGACGCCATCGTGGACCCGGTCTCCCTCTACGAGCCGGTGTACTCCGACAGCGGGGATACCATCTGTGTGATGGATCAGGTGCGGGACAGCAAAAACACGGACGAGAACTGGCTGGAGCAGATCGCACTGCGGGAAGCCATTGCCAAGCTGTCGGACCGGGAGAAGCGCATCCTGTCCCTCCGTTTTTTTCAGGGAAAGACCCAGATGGAGGTGTCCACCGAGGTGGGGATCTCCCAGGCCCAGGTGTCCCGCCTGGAGAAGAACGCCCTGCGCCAGATCAAAAAGGACCTGTGAACAGCCGCCTCAGGGCGGCTTTACATATTTGTAGACTCAGCCCAGGGCTACGTCCAGGATCATCATGAGCAGGAACCCGGCCATTACCCCCAGAGTTCCGCCCCGGGAGGAGTGGTCCTCCAGGTGGGCGCCCGGGATCAGCTCCTCCACGACCACATACAGCATGGCGCCGGCTGCAAAGGAGAGCAGCCAGGGCATCAGCGGCTGGAGGCTGCCCACCATCAGGACGGTGAGCAGGGCGAAAATGGGCTCCACGACGCCGGACAGGGCCCCCATCCAAAAGGATTTGGCCCGGCTGAGCCCTTCCTGGCGCAGAGGCAGGGCGATGGCAGCCCCCTCGGGGAAGTTCTGGATGCCGATACCCAGGGCCAGAGCGACGGCGGCGGTGAGCTGGGCGGGGGTGTCCCCCTGGGAGGCCAGCGCAAAGGAGATGCCCACCGCCATCCCCTCCGGGATGTTGTGGAGAGTGACGGCCAGGACCAGAAGGGGGGTCCGGCGGCCCAGATGGCGGAAGGATTCAGGGGTGAGCTGGGGGAGCAGGGCGTCCATGGCCAGCAGGAAGGCGATGCCCAGGACGGACCCCCCAGCGGCCGGGACCCATCCCACCATGCCCATGGCCTCCGCCTCCTCGATGGCGGGGATCAGGAGGCTCCACATGCTGGCGGCGATCATCACGCCGGCGGCGAACCCCAGGAAGATCCGGTGGACCGTGGGGTCAGGGCGGCTCCGGAAGAAAAATACGGTGGCCGCCCCCAGGGCGGTGAGCAGAGCGGTGAACCCTGTTCCGCCGGCGGCCCATAACAGTGCCTGTGCCAATGTACTGTTCCTTTCCCGGCGCGGGTCACGCGCCGCTGTGATAGGCGGGGAGCGCACTGACGGCTCCCCCCGCTTCACACTATGCGGGAGGGGGTGTCCCGGTGCTCCTCCAGGGAAAATGAAAAACTTTGCCGTACCCCCTATGCAAAAGAGGAGAATTATATTAGAATAGGGATGAATCATTGATCTTGATGCGAGGAGTGTTTCCAATGGAACAGCCAAAGTATAAACGCGTGCTGCTGAAGATCAGCGGCGAGGCCCTGGCGGGGGATGCCTCCCGGGGACTGGACTTCAACGTGATCGGACAGGTGTGCGAGGTCATCAAGGAGTGCACCCAGCTGGGCGTGCAGGTGGGCGTCGTGGTAGGCGGCGGAAACTTCTGGCGCGGGCTGAAGGACGGCGGCGACCGGATGGAACGGGTCCGGGCCGACCACATGGGGATGCTGGCCACCAGCATCAACGCCCTGGCCCTGGCGGACGTGCTGGAGCAGAAGGGAGTGGACGTCCGGGTCCAGACTGCCATCGAGATGCGGGCGGTGGCGGAGCCCTATATCCGCTCCAGAGCCATCCGGCACCTGGACAAGGGCCGGGTGGTCATCTTCGGCTGCGGCACGGGGAACCCCTTCTTCTCCACGGACACAGCTGCGGTCCTGCGGGCGGCGGAGATCGACGCCGATGTGATCCTCCTGGCCAAGAACATCGACGGAGTTTATTCAGCCGACCCCAAGGTGGACCCCAAGGCGGTCAAATACGACACCATCACCTACGACGACGTGCTGGCTCAGCATCTCCAGGTGATGGACTCCACCGCCACCTCGCTCTCCATGGACAACAAGATCCCGGTGCTGCTCTTCGCTCTGAAGGACCCTCAGAACATCATCCGGGCGGTCATGGGAGAGAAGATCGGAACCATTGTAAAAGGCTGAACCAAGGCGCCAGCTGACAACAGAAAGGAAGATTCGACGATGAGCCCTGAGACAAAAGTTTACGATGCCAAGATGCAGAAGACCATCGAAGTGGTCAAGGCCAACTTCGCCTCTGTCCGTGCCGGACGGGCCAATGCCGGCGTGCTGGACCGTATTTTCGTGGAGTACTACGGCACGCCCACCCCGCTCAACCAGGTGGCGGCCATCTCCTCCCCCGACCCCCGCACCCTGATGATCCAGCCCTGGGACGGCACCCTGCTCAAGGCGATCGAGAAGGCCATCCAGACCTCTGACCTGGGCATCAATCCCCAGAACGACGGCCGGGTGATCCGCCTGGGCTTCCCCCAGCTGACAGAGGAGCGCCGCCGGGATCTGACCAAGCAGGTGCACAAGTACGGTGAGGAGGGCAAGGTGGCCCTTCGGAACATCCGGCGCGAGGCCATGGATGAGATCAAAAAACAGGTCAAGAAGAGCGAGATCACCGAAGATGACCAGAAGCAGCTGGAAAAGGAGCTTCAGGACCTGACCGACAAGCGGTGCAAAGAGGTGGATGAGCTGACCGCGAAAAAGGAGCAGGAGCTGATGGCGGTCTGAGCGATGCGGGCTGCACAATGCAGGATGCGGAATGTTCTCAAGACGTTCATTCTTCATTCTGCACGTGCGCTCTCAGCATTTTGTTTGGGTAAGGAAGATCAGATATGCCGCTGTTTACAAAGAAGCCTCAGCCGGAGGTACAGGTTGACTTTCAGGACCTGCCCCGGCATATCGCCATTATCATGGATGGAAATGGCCGGTGGGCCAAAAAGCGGGGGCTGCCCCGTTCGGCGGGACATGCCGCCGGGGCGGAGACTTTCCGCACCATCGCCACCTACTGCAAGGAGATCGGCCTGGAGTATCTGACGGTCTATGCCTTTTCCACGGAAAACTGGAAGCGGCCGGAGGATGAGGTGGGCGCCATCATGGGCCTGCTGAAGAAGTATCTGCTGGAGGCCATCGGACAGATGGAACGGGACAAGGTGAAGATGGAGTTTTTCGGGGACCTCTCTCCGCTGTCCCAGGAGCTCCGGGACCTGTGTGAGCAGACCCGACGCATCTCCAAGAGGTACGACGGCTGTCAGGTGAATATCTGCCTGAATTATGGCGGACGGGACGAGATCCTCCGGGCCGCCCGGGCCTATGCCCTGGACTGTGTAGAGGGGAGGGCGGACCCCAACCACCTGACACAGGAGAACTTCTCCGGCTACCTGTTCTCCCGCGGGGTGCCGGACCCGGACCTGATCATCCGCCCCAGCGGGGAGCTGCGCCTATCCAATTTCCTGCTGTGGGAGTCCGCCTATGCGGAGTTCTACTTTACGGATGTGCTGTGGCCGGATTTCAGCAAAGCAGAGCTGCTGCGGGCCATCGCCAGCTATCAGAGCCGGGCCCGGCGATTTGGAGGTATTTGAGAAATGGTGACGCGCATCCTCTCGGCTGTAGTATTGGCCCCGCTGTTTTTTGTTGTCCTGTTCTTTCTGCCGCCCGTCTTTCTCGCGGTACTGCTGGCATGCATCACCGCGCGGGCGTCCTTTGAGCTGCTGAGGGCCACCAAGGTGGCCCACCACAATGGAATGTATGTCTACACGGCGGCGGCGGCCGGCCTGATCCCCCTGACCTTCTGGCTGGGGTGGGGGAACTGGTCCCTGGCTGCCCTGTCCCTGCTGCTGATGGCCGCTCTTTTTCTGGGGGCCATCCGCCGCTTTGACAGCGGCAGCGCGATCTCCCTGGAGGATCTGCTGGTGTGTATGTTCGGCGGGATCGTGATCCCGGCGTTCCTGTCCACGCTGGTGCTACTCAAGGGGATGGAGAGCGGCAGATATCTGGTCCTGCTGCCGGTGATCTCCGCTTTCCTCACGGATGCGGGCGCCTACTTCGTGGGGGTGTTCTTTGGGAAGCACAAAGGCATCACTCGGGTCAGCCCCAACAAATCACTGGAGGGCTATGCTGGCGGCATCCTGTTCGGGGGGCTGTTCATGCTGCTCTACGGAGCCATTTTGCATCAGTTCGGCGGGATAGAAGTGAATTTCCCTCTGATGGTGGTCTACGGGCTCGTGGGAAGCGCCATTACAGAGCTGGGGGATCTGTCTTTCTCTCTCATCAAGCGTCAGTATGGGATCAAGGACTATGGAAATGTGATCCCCGGCCATGGCGGGATGCTGGACCGCTTCGACAGCATGACCTTTGCGGCTCCGGCTCTCTGGCTGATGGTGACTCTGTTTCCAGCCTTTTAGGCGGATACGGTGGTCAGCGAGGAGTTTTGTCATATGAGCAGATGTATTTCAATATTGGGCTCCACCGGTTCCATCGGGCGGCAATCATTGGATGTGATTGCCGCCTGTGGCATGCGTGCGGCGGCGCTGACTGCCAACCGGAGCGTCCGGGAGCTGGAGGAGCAGGCACGCCGGTTCCGGCCGGAGCTGGCCGTCCTGATGGAGGAGGACGCCGCAGCTGATCTGAAGGTCCGCCTGGCGGACACGGGGGTCCGGGTGGCCGCCGGGATGGAGGGGCTGCTGGAGGCCGCCTCCCTGCCCGGTGCGGACACTGTGCTCACCGCAGTGGTGGGGATGGTGGGGCTGCGCCCCACCCTGGCCGCCATCCGGGAGGGAAAGCGCATCGCCCTGGCCAACAAGGAGACCCTGGTATGTGCGGGGGAGCTGGTGATGTCGGCAGCGGAGGCGTCCGGCGCGGAGATCCTGCCGGTGGACTCGGAGCACTCCGCCCTCTTCCAGAGCCTGGAGGGCTGCCGGGACCGGGGAGGTGTGAAGAGGCTGATCCTGACCTGCTCCGGGGGGCCCTTTTATGGGCGTACGGCCTCAGAGCTGAAAGGAATGACAAGGGAGGACGCCTTACAGCATCCAAACTGGTCCATGGGGGCCAAGATCACTGTGGATTCCGCCACTCTAATGAATAAGGGCCTGGAATTTATCGAGGCGATGCACCTGTACCACATGCCTCCGGAGAAAATTTCCATTGTGATCCACCGGGAGAGTATTATCCACTCCCTTGTGGAATACTGTGATAATGCCATGATCGCCCAGCTGGGGACGCCGGACATGCGTCTGCCCATCCAATACGCCCTGACCTGGCCTGAGCGCATCCCAGGACCGGCCTCACCGCTGGACCTGTGGAACTGTGGGCCGCTCACCTTCGGTACGCCGGATCTGGATACATTCCGCTGCCTTCCCCTGGCACTGGAGGCAGCGCGGACAGGCGGCACAGCGGGGGCCATCTTAAACGGGGCCAATGAGGCGGCGGTGGCCCGGTTCCTGGAGGGGAAGATCGGGTTCCTGGACATCGCAGAACAGGTCGCCCGGGCCATGGATCAGGTCCCTGTGGTCCAGCGGCCCACTCTGGAGGACATTCTGGAGGCGGACCGGGCGGCCCGCGCCGTATGAGACAAGGTCCAGACTGATTTTCTTTTGGAGGTTCTATGCTCGGTTCTGTTCTTTTTTATGTTGTCATCGCGGTACTGATCTTCGGCGTGCTGATCGCCACCCATGAGCTGGGGCATTTTGCCACCGCCAAGCTGCTGGGGGTGCAGGTGAATGAGTTCGCGGTGGGCATGGGGCCCGCTCTCTGGAAGAAGGAGAAGGGGGAGACGCTTTACAGTATTCGTGCCCTGCCCATCGGCGGATACTGCGCCATGGAGGGGGAGGATGAGGAGAGCGACAACCCCCGGGCCTTCGGCCGGGCCAGCGGGTGGAAAAAGATCGTCATCCTCTGCGCCGGGGCTTTCATGAATTTTCTGACCGGCTTTGTGCTGATCCTGATCCTTTTTTCCCAGGCCACCGGTTTCGTGCTGCCCACCATAGACGGCTTTCTGGAGGGCTACGGTGTGGAGGACAGCGGGCTCCAGCCCGGGGACGTGGTCTACTCCCTGGACGGACACCGGATCTACAATTATAATAACCTGACCTTCTTTCTCGGCCGGGCGGGGGATACCCTGGACTTCGTGGTGCTCCGGGACGGCGAGAAGGTCCGCCTGGACGGCGTTGAGATGCCCCTCCAGGCCCGCACGGATGAGGAGGGGAAGACCACATACCTGCGGGGGATCAGCGTGGGGCGGGAGATCATCCCCGCCACCCTGGGCAGCAAGCTGCTGTACAGCTGGTACAACAGCCTGGATTTTGTGCGCACGGTCTGGATCAGCCTGGGAGATCTGGTCTCCGGGGTGGTTGGACTGCGGGACCTGTCAGGCCCGGTGGGCATCGTGACCACCATCTCCCAGGTGGGGACCCAGTCTGAGACGGTGGGGGACGCGGTGTATAACATCCTCTACCTGTCTGCGCTGATCGCAGTGAACCTGGCGGTGATGAATCTGCTGCCCCTCCCCGCGCTGGATGGGGGACGCATTTTCTTTCTGTTCCTGAACGGCCTGCTCTTCGGGCTGTTCCGCAGAAAGATCGACCCAAAGTATGAGGGGTACGTCCATATGGCGGGGCTGGCCCTGCTGCTGACCCTGTCCCTGGCTGTGACTTTCAGCGACGTGGGCAAGCTGTTCGGCGTCTAGCCGGACCAGATATGGGAAAGGAAGCGGTTTCAATGACCAGACAGATCCATGTGGGCGGCATCCCCATCGGCGGCGGGGCGCCGGTCACCATCCAGTCCATGACCAATACCCGCACCGACGATGTGGAGTCCACCCTGTCCCAGATCCGTTCCCTGGCTGCGGCTGGATGTCAGATCGTGCGGGTGGCGGTCCCTGATGGGGCCGCCGCCCGGGCGGTGGCCAAGATCAAGGAGGCCAGTCCGCTCCCAGTGGTGGTGGATATCCACTTCGACTATAAGCTGGCCCTGGAGGCCATCGCGGCCGGAGCGGACAAGGTCCGCATCAATCCGGGCAATATCGGTGGAGAGGACCGGGTCAAGGCGGTGGCAGACGCCTGCCGTCTGCGGGGCATCCCAATCCGCATCGGTGTCAATGGCGGCTCTCTGGAGAAGGGACTGCTGGCCAAATACGGCGGCGTCTGTCCGGAGGCCATGGTGGAGTCAGCCTTCGGCCACATCCGTCTGCTGAACAAATTCGATTTTGACGACATCTGTGTGTCGCTGAAGTCCTCCAGCGTCCCCATGACCATGCGGGCCTATCAGCTGATGAGAGAGAAAAGCAATTATCCTTTACATATTGGCGTTACCGAGGCCGGGACGGTCCGGATGGGCACCCTGAAGTCTGCGGTGGGCATCGGGGGCCTGCTGGCCCTGGGGATCGGGGACACCATACGGGTCTCCCTCTCCGCCGACCCGGTGGAGGAGGTCTACGCGGCCCGGGACATCCTGAAGGCCGCCGGGGTCCGGCGGGAGGGGGCAGAGCTGGTCTCCTGTCCCACCTGCGGGCGGACCCGCATCGATCTGATCGGCCTGGCTGCCCAGGTGGAGGAGCGGCTGAAGGGGGTGGACAAGCCCATCACGGTGGCGGTGATGGGCTGTGCCGTCAACGGGCCGGGGGAGGCGTCTGCCGCCGACTGCGGGATCGCGGGCGGCATCGGCGAAGGCCTCCTGTTCCGAAAAGGGGAGATCGTGAAAAAGGTCCCCCAGGACCGGCTGGTGGACGAGCTGTTTGCCCTGATCGAGGAACTGTAACACAGGGGGCGCTCCACCATCCCACTGACTGAGAATCAAGCGCAAGGAGCATCTGCATCATGTCCAAGAAGATCCCATTTTTACAAATGTTTGCTGCCCTGTGCCAGTGGCAGGAGTTGGCGGAGGCCGTAGAGGGCTGGGTCATTGTGGCCGCGGCCATTGACAAGGCCAGCCGGAGCGCCCTGGTGACCCTGGATGGGGCCAGGGGAGCCGGGGCCAATCTGATCCGCCAGGCAGAGGAGGCCGTGGCCCGGTGCTACGGGCTCGCCTCAGTGAAGTTTCAGATGGCGGCCCCGGAGCCGGAGACCCCCGCCGAAGCGCCGGCACCGGCGGCTCCTTCTGTGCCTGCCTCCGCGCCCCAGACCCGCCCGGCCCATCCTCGGCAGGGGGAGAGCACGGCACCGGAGATGGACGCCTTCGCGCGGACGGAGGCCATTCGGCGGGAGGCGCTGCGGAAGGCCCGGGGGAGCGCGCCGGCGGCCAGACCCAAGGGAAAAGGGGAGGGCAAGCCCTCCGGCAAGACGATTTTCGGGCATGTCATCAAGAAGCGGCCTACCCCCATCGGGGAGCTGGAGCTGGACATGGGCATGGTGGTCATCGAGGGCGATGTCTTTGCCGTGGACAACCGGGAGCTGAAAAAGCGGGGCGCCTGGGTGGTGGCCTTCGATCTGACCGACTACACCGGCTCCATTCGGGTGAACAAATTCTTCCCCGGAGACGAGGGCAAGCCCATCGTGGACGGGGTCAAGAAGGGGATGCACCTCCAGATCCAGGGCCGGCTGAACATGGACCGGTTCTACGGCGACATGGTGCTGGAGCCCATGTCCATCATGGCGGTGCCCAAGCCTATGAAGATGGATGACGCGCCGGAAAAGCGGGTGGAGCTCCACCTGCACACCACCATGTCCGCTATGGACGCCCTCACCTCGGTCGGTCCCAAGCTGGGGCCGGACAAAAACGTGGTCAAGCGGGCGGAGGCCTGGGGCCACCGGGCCATCGCCATCACCGATCACGGGGTGGCCCAGTCCTTCCCGGATGCGTGGCACTCCGCCAAAAATATCAAGATCCTGTACGGCGTGGAGGCGTACTACATCAACGACGTGGATGACAGAGTAGTGGTCCACGGGGAAACAGAACAGCCCTTTGACCAGGAGATCGTCTGCTTCGACATCGAGACCACAGGGCTGAACCGGAAGTACGAGGTCATCATCGAGATCGGCGCCGTAGTGCTGAAAAACGGGGAGATCACCGACCGGTTCAACACCTTTGTCTCCCCCGGCCGCATCCTGAGTCCGGAGATCATCCGCCTGACCGGTATCACCGATGAGATGCTGGTGGGGGCCCCCTCCCAGGAGGAGGCCCTGCGGGCTTTCCTGGCTTTTGCCGGGGACCGGCCCCTGGCGGCCCACAACGCCGACTTCGACATGGGCTTTATCGCCGCCGGCTGCCGGAAATACGGCATTCCCTTCCACAATCCCTCCATCGACAGCCTGATCCTGGCCCAGAACCTGCTGCCTGACCTGGGCAAGTACAAGCTGGACATCGTGGCGGAGCACCTGCACCTGCCCGCCTTCAATCACCACCGGGCCAGCGACGACGCGGCCACGGTGGGCTACATGCTGCCCCCGTTCTTTAAGATGCTGGAGGAGATGGGCCTGCGCCACCTGGGGGAGATCAACGGGGCCATGGTCCACCTGCGCAAGGGAGGAAAGGCCAAGCGCCAGCCCAAGCACCTGATCGTGCTGGCGCGGAACCAGACCGGTCTGCGTAACCTGTACAAGCTCATCTCCCTGGGACATCTGGACTACTTCAAGCGTTACCCCATCATGCTCAAAAGCGTCATCAACGAGAACCGGGAGGGGCTGATCCTGGGCTCCGCCTGCGAGGCGGGCGAGCTCTTCCGGGCGGTGGCGGACGGCAAGGACTGGGAGGAGCTCAAGCGCATCGCCTCCTGGTACGATTATCTGGAGATCCAGCCCCTGTGCAACAATATGTTCATGCTCCGCAAGGGGATGGTCCGCACAGAGGAGGAGCTGCGGGACTTCAACCGGGCCATCGTGGCTCTGGGGAAGGAGCTGGGCAAGCCGGTGTGCGCCACCGGCGACGTCCACTTCCTGGACCCGGAGGACGAGATCTACCGCCACATCCTTCTGGCCTCCAAGGGCTTTGAGGACGCGGACGAGCCCCTGCCCATCTACTTCAAGACCACCACCGAGATGCTGGAGGAATTTTCCTATCTGGGGAAGGAGACCGCCTACGACGTGGTGGTGAGGAATACCAATCTCATCGCGGACTGGTGCGAGCCCATTGAGCCCCTGCCCAAAGGACTGTTTGCCCCCAAGCTTGAGGACTCCGACGGGGAGCTGAAGCGGCTGGTATGGGGCAAGGCCCATGAGCTCTACGGCGAGGAGCCGCCCCAGATCGTGGTGGACCGCATCAACGTGGAGCTGGGGGATATCATCCGCTGCAAGTACGACGTGATCTACATGTCCGCCCAGAAGCTGGTGCAGAACTCCCTGGAGCACGGCTATCTGGTGGGCTCCCGTGGATCGGTGGGCTCCTCTCTGGTGGCATTCATGTCGGGCATCACTGAGGTCAACTCCCTGCCCGCCCACTACCGCTGCCCCAAGTGCAAGCACTCGGACTTTGACTACGCCCAGGACCCCGCCCACCCCTACGGGTGCGGGGCGGATATGCCCGATATGAACTGTCCCGTCTGCGGCACGCCCTATGTGAAGGACGGCTTCAACATCCCCTTCGAGACCTTTCTGGGCTTCGGGGGAGACAAGGTGCCCGATATCGACCTGAACTTCTCCGGCGAGTACCAGTCCAGCGCCCACCGGTACACCTTTGAGCTGTTTGGACAGACCCACGTGTTCCGAGCCGGGACCATTGGTACGGTGGCGGAAAAGACGGCTTTCGGCTATGTGAAGAAGTACCTGGAGGAGCGGGGGAGGACGGCCTCCAAGGCGGAGGAGAACCGCCTGGCTATCGGCTGCACCGGCGTCAAGCGCACCACCGGCCAGCACCCCGGCGGCATGGTGGTCATCCCCCAGGACAAGGAGATCTATGACTTCTGTCCCGTACAGCACCCGGCGGACGACCCCAATACCGATATCGTCACCACCCACTTCGAATATCACTCCATGGAGTCCAACCTGCTGAAGCTGGACATGCTGGGACACGATGACCCCACTATGATCCGAATGCTTCAGGACCTGACTGGGGTGGACCCCCAGAAGATCCCACTGGATGACCCGGAGACCATGTCTATCTTCCAGTCCTCCAAGGTGCTGGGCTATGAGAACGACAAGATCCTGGGGCCCACCGGCGGCACTGCCATCCCGGAGTTCGGCACCTCCTTCGTCCGGGGGATGCTGGAGGACACCCAGCCCAACCAGTTCGATATCCTGGTCCGCCTGTCCGGCTTCTCCCACGGAACCGACGTGTGGCTGGGCAACGCCAAGGACCTGATCACCTCGGGCACCGCCAAGGTCAGCGAGGCCATCGGCTGCCGGGACGACATCATGCTGTTCCTGATCTCCAAGGGGATGGACCCCAAGCGCTCCTTCAAGATCATGGAGGCGGTGCGGAAGGGCCGCGGCCTGCCGGAGGGGGCGGAGGAGGAGATGAAGGAGCACGGGGTGCCTGACTGGTACATCGGCTCCTGTAAGAAGATCGCCTATCTGTTCCCCAAGGCCCATGCGGTGGCCTATGTGATGATGGCCTTCCGCATCGCCTGGTTCAAGGTCCACCGGCCTCTGGCCTTTTACGCCGCCTACTTCTCCATCCGGGCCAAGGCATTTGACCAGGAGTTCATGTGCCAGGGGATGGATGTGTGCCAGAAGAAGATGAGGGAGATCATCGCCAAGGACAAGGACGCCTCCGCGGTGGAGCAGGACATGCTCACCACCTTGGAGGTGTGCTATGAGTTCTATCTGCGTGGATTCACCTTCCGAAGGATGGACCTGTACCTGTCGGACGCCCTCCACTTCCGGGTGGACGAGGAACACAAGGCGCTGATCCCGCCCTTCATCTCGGTGGCGGGGCTGGGGGAAACGGCGGCTCTGTCCCTGGCGGAGCAGGCTAAGGGACGGAGGTTCATCTCTGTGGAGGAGGTCTCCGCTGCCTGCCCCAAGGTCTCCAAGACCCACATCGACAAGCTGACGGAGGCGGGGGCTTTCGGAGATATGCCGGCCACCAGCCAGCTGGACCTGTTCGCCATGCTGGGGTGACCGATGGAACGGTCTGCACAGATGGATGGGATCGAGGTTGCCGGATGCCCGGTTCTGTGTTAGGATAGAGGCAGATCGTGGAGAGGTCGGGGTCCTGATCCGTCTGTCTGTCCCGCACCAGAGCGGGGAACAGAGGGGGAGGATCTTGACTCAGAAAGAGTTTCAGAAAAAAGAAAAAGGAGTTGTTTTTTATGCTGGACGCAAAGGTCGCGCAGCTGCTCAACGAGCAGGTCAACAAGGAGTTTTATTCCGCCTATCTGTACCTGGATTTCTCCATCTACTATGAGGAGGAGGGCCTGGATGGCTTTGCCAACTGGTACAAGATCCAGGCGCAGGAAGAGCGGGATCACGCCATGCTGATGGTGCAGTATCTCCAGAACAACGGCGGAAAGGTGACGCTGGAGGCCATCGCCAAGCCCGACAGGGAGCTGACCAGCCGCCTGCGGGTGCTGGAGCTGGGGCTGGAGCACGAGCGGTATGTCACCGGCCTGATCCACACGCTGTATGAAGCCGCTTACAGCGCCAAGGATTTTCGGACGATGCAGTTCCTGGACTGGTTCGTCAAGGAGCAGGGGGAGGAGGAGAAGAACGCCGAGGACCTGATCAAAAAGATGAAGCTCTACGGCGAGGACGCCAAGGGGCTGTATATGCTCAACAGCGAGATGGCCGCCCGGGTCTACACCGCCCCCTCTCTCGTGCTGTGACCCCAATTTGCTTTGCGCGGAGCAGGACCGGAACGGGTCCTGCTCCGCGCCGCTTTTTCCGGGGCGCAAGATTTTTCTTGACAGCACTTTCTTGTAGTAGTATATTAGCGTAGTAAAGAATGAAAGCGGAGACAGCGCGCTGTCCCGCGGTTGACAAGGAGCCAGATCATGAAATTGACTGTCAATACCCCGGAGGGCACCCGCGACCGTCTGTTTGCCGAGTGCATGGGCCGCCGACAGGTGCAGGAGCGGCTGATCCGTCTCTTCCGCCAGCGGGGCTATCGGGAGGTCTCCACCCCGGAGACGGAGTTTTACGACCTATTTGCCCGCTCGGGCAGTGCCATCCCCCAGGAACAAATGGTACAGGTGTTCGACCAAAGTGGGAAGCTCTGCGTCATGCGGCCGGATTCCACCACCCCCATCGCCCGGGTGGCGGCCACAAAGCTTCGGGCCCTGCCCCTGCCCCAGCGGCTGTACTACGACCAGACCGTGTACCGGGCTGGGCCGGCCCACAGCGGCGGGAACCGGGAGCTCCCCCAGTGCGGGGTGGAGCTGATCGGAGCCGCCGGGATGAAAGCGGATCTGGAGATGGTGGCCACAGCAGTGGACGCCCTGCGGGTGTGCGGGGCCTCACGGTTCCATGTGGAGCTGGGCCACGCCGGCTTCTTCCGGGATGTGGCCGCCCGGATGGAGCTGGAGGAGGGGGAGATGGAGCGGATGCGGGCCCTGATCGAGGGCAAAAACTTCGCCGCCCTGCGGGATATGTTCGCCCCCTTCCGGGAGAACCCCGCCAGCGCGGCCCTGCTGCGCCTCTCCCGGCTGTTCGGCGGGCCGGAGGTGCTGGATGAGGCGGAGGCGCTGGCCGGGGAGACGGAGGCGGTGGAGTACCTCCGAGCCCTGTACGGGGAACTGTCCGCGGCGGGATACGGCGCGCTGGTCCGCTTTGACCTGGGGATGGTCCACCAGATCGACTACTATACTGGCGTGGTCTTCCGGGGCTATGTGGAGGGAGCAGGGGATGCGGTGCTGTCTGGCGGACGCTACGACTCGCTGGTGGGGGTATTCGGCCGGGAGGCCCAGGCCACCGGCTTTGCCGTAGATGTGGACGCTATGGCCCGCACCCTGCCCGAGGCTGCCCCATCCGCGCTGGACACTGTGGTCCACTACGCCCCCGGCTACTTGGCCAAGGCGCTGGAGGCGGTGGACAGCCGGCCGGCGGGGACCTGTGAGCTCTCCCCCTGCCGCACGCTGGAATCCAGCTGCAGCCTGGCCAGGGAGAAGGGCGCCAAGACTGTGCTGGTCTTTGATGTGACCGGAGAAAGGGTGGTGAAGGTATGAGCGGCCGTCTGCGTATCGCCCTGACCAAGGGGCGGCTCCAGGACAAGTCGGTGGAGCTGTTTGAGAGGATGGGGCTGGACTGCACCCCCGTCCGGGACCCGGGGCGGCGGCTGGTCCACGCCATCCCCAACTATCCCCTGGACGCTGTGCTGGCCAAGGCGCCCGACGTCATCACCTATGTGGAGCACGGGGTATGTGACCTGGGGGTGGTGGGCAAGGATACCATCCTGGAGAAGGGGGGCGCCTTCTATGAGGTGCTGGACCTGGGCTTCGGCCGCTGCCGCTTCGCTCTGGCAGTGAAGGAGGGGACCGACTTCTATGGGACCTATAAGACCCGGCGAGTGGCCTCCAAGTATCCGGCGGTGACCCGGGCCTTTTTCGCGGAGAAGGGGATGGATGTGGACATCATCAAGATCGAGGGCAGCGTGGAGCTGGCCCCCATCCTCTCTCTGACGGATGCCATTGTGGATATCGTGGAGACCGGGGCTACCCTGAAGGCCAACGGCCTGGTGCCCATCGAGACAGTGGCCCCGGTGTCCGCACGGCTGATCGTCAACACCGCCAGCATGAAGCTGCACAAGAGCCAGATCAACGATTTTATCGACCGCTGTGAGGCGGAATTGGAGAGAGACATATGATTTCCATCATCAAAGCGGATGGCACTTCCGAGGTGCGGCAGCTGGAGGCCATGCGCGCCCGCGCCGCACAGAAAAACGCAGATATCGAGCTAGCTGTCTCAGCAGTCATGCAGAATGTAAAGGAAAATGGCCTTTCGGCTGTCCGGGACTACTCCCGGCAGTTCGACCATAGGGAGCCCTATGAGCTCACCAGGGCGCAGCTGGAGGAGGCCTACCGCAGCTGTCCGGCGGAGCTGATCGCCGCCCTGGAGCACGCCGCGGCCAATATCCGGGACTACAACGAGAAGCTGCTCTCCCGGACCATGGAGTGGACCTCACCGGACGGAGGCCGGGTGGGCCGGATCGTCCGAGGGCTGAGCCGGGTGGGCATCTACGTCCCAGGCGGGACCGCCGCCTATCCCAGTAGCGTGCTGATGAACGCCGTCCCCGCCAAGGTGGCGGGGGTGGAGGAGATCGTCATGGTGACACCGCCCACCGAGAATCTGAACGCCGCCGTGCTGGCGGCGGCCCGCATCGCCGGCGTGGACCGGTGCATTGCAGTGGGCGGCGCCCAGGCGGTGGCCGCTCTGACCTACGGGGCGGGCTTCATCCCCCGGGTGGACAAACTGGTGGGGCCTGGCAACGCCTATGTGGCCGCCGCCAAACGCCTGGCCTACGGCAGTCTGGACATCGACATGGTGGCCGGCCCCTCGGAGGTGCTGGTCATTGCCGACAGGCCGGCGGACCCGAAGTACGTGGCCGCGGACCTGCTCAGCCAGGCGGAGCACGACAGGCTGGCCTCCGCCGTGCTGCTCACCGACAGCTGGGAGCTGGCCCAGGCGGTGGACCGGGAGGTGGTCCGGCAGACCGGGTATCTGGAGCGCTCGGAGATCATGGAGGAATCCCTGCGGGACTTCGGGTGCGCCATCGTCTGTGACAGCCTGGAGCGCTGTGTGGAGCTGGCAAACGAGATCGCCCCGGAGCACCTTGAGATCATGACGGAGGAGCCCAGGGCCCTGCTGCCTCTGGTGAAGAACGCCGGAGCGGTCTTCCTGGGGGCCTATACGCCGGAACCCCTGGGGGACTATCTGGCCGGCCCGGACCATGTGCTGCCCACCAGCGGCACCGCCCGCTTCTTCTCGCCCCTGAGCGTGGACAGCTTTTTGAAGACCATGAGCGTGCTGGAATTCGACCGAGCCGCCCTGGCGCCCATTGCCGGGGAGATCATCACACTGGCAGAGACCGAGCATCTGACTGCCCACGCCAACTCCATCCGGGTGCGGATGGACGGCTGACAGCCCCCGGAGGGGGAACGGGAAAGGAGATCGGGATGAGAATGTCCAAGCGGGCAGATCCCCACGGCCTGCGGTCCAAGCACCGCTCCGCCCTGCGCCTGTGCCTGGGGACCGCCTACTACTCGGCGCGGCGGTACCTGCTGTGGATGTCCGGCAAGTATCGGTTCGCCTCCCAGCGGCAGAAGGACAGGCTGCCCTGCGTCCATATGGCCCACCACACCCCTCTGCTCCGAAAGCTGAAGGATGTGGAGATGCAGTATCAGCACAATAAGATCACCAATTTGAAGCTGGCGGTGGCCCGGCTGGACGGGATCGTGGTCCAGCCGGGGGAGACGCTGAGCTATTGGAAGCTTATCGGCCGCCCCACCTACCGGAAGGGGTATCTGGACGGTGTGCTGCTGAAAAACGGGACCGTGCAGTACGGATGCGGCGGGGGGCTGTGTCAGCTGTCCAATCTCATCTTTTGGATGACCCTGCACACCCCGCTGGAGGTGAAGGAGCGTCACCGCCATGGCTACGACGTCTTTCCCGACTCCAACCGGACCCAGCCCTTTGGGAGCGGAGCCACCTGCTTCTATCCCTACGGAGACCTGATGATCTATAATCCCACGGACCGGCCCTTCCAGCTGTGCCTCCGGGTGGGAGAGACGGACCTGGAGGGGGAGTGGCGCTCCGACCGGCCGCCCCAGTTCCGGTATCAGATCGTGGAGCGTCATCATGAGATGCGCCATGAGTGGTGGGGCGGATGCAGCCGCCACAATGAGCTGTATCTCCAGGTCTTTGATCTGGAGGGAGAGCTGCTGGAGGACCGGCTGGTGGTGGAGAACCACGCGATGATGATGTACACCCCGTTTTTGGAGGACAATGCTCCCGACGGGGGGCGGGAAGAGGAGGAAAAATAATGGAAATCCCAGTATATGAGGCGGAGGAGAGCCCTTGCCGGGCCTATGTCATCCAGCGCAGGACCAAGGAGACCCGGATCAGCGTGGACCTGTGCCTGGAAGGCGGCGAGATCCGCATATCCACCGGCATAGGCTTTTTTGACCACATGCTCACAGCCTTCGCTTTTTACGGCGGACTGGGGCTGAAAATAGAGGCCGAGGGAGATCTGGAGGTAGACGGCCACCACACGGTGGAGGACACGGGCATCGTCCTTGGCCAGGCTCTGAACCGGGCCCTGGGGGATCGGAAGGGGCTCCGCCGCTTCGCCTCCGCCTGTATCCCAATGGACGAGGCCCTGTGCTTCACGGTTCTGGACTTTTCTAACCGGCCCTTCCTGGTCTTTGACGCTGATATGCCTCAGCCTATGATCGGGACTTATGATCCCTGCCTCACCGAAGAGTTTCTGCGGGCCCTTGCAGTAAACAGCGGCCTCACTCTGCATATGAAGTGCCTTTATGGAAAAAATGCCCACCACATCACAGAGGCCCTCTTCAAGTCCCTGGGAGCGGCGGTGAAGGAGGCCGTTCAAATCACCGGTACCGGCGTCACTTCCACCAAGGGGGTGCTGTGATGGGCACAGTTGCCATCGTGGACTACGGGGTGGGCAATCTGAAGAGTGTGGCCAACGCCCTGAGCTATCTCGGCTGCA
The DNA here is from genome assembly GCF_001244495.1 of Clostridium phoceensis. NCBI lineage: Bacteria > Bacillati > Bacillota > Clostridia > Eubacteriales > Clostridiaceae > Clostridium > Clostridium phoceensis. Next base: position 2,575,055 of record NZ_LN866274.1, read on the forward strand.
GCAGCTGCATCACCGCCGACCCGGCGGAGCTGGAACGGGCTGACGCCATTATCCTGCCTGGAGTGGGGGCCTTCCCGGACGCGGCGGACCGGCTGCGGAGCGGAGGGCTGGACCAGCATGTGCTGGCCCAGGGTCAGAAGAAGCCGGTGCTGGGCATCTGCCTGGGGATGCAGCTGCTGCTGGAGCAGGGGCGGGAGGTGCGCCCCTGTCCCGGTCTGGGGGTGATCCGCGGCACAGTGGACCGGATACCCACCCAAAGCAAGCTGCCCCACATTGGATGGAACAGCCTGCGGTTTTTTCACCACTCGCCCCTGTTCCGGGGGCTGGACGAGGGGGCGTATGTCTACTTCGTCCACTCCTTCAGCGCCCAAGACACCGATCCTGCCCAGGTGATCGCTGTCACCGATTACGGGTCGGCGGTGACAGCGGCGGTGTCCAGCGGGAACTTCTACGGGACCCAGTTCCACCCGGAGAAGAGCGGCGAGGTGGGGCTGACCATCCTGCGCAATTTCGCAGGGCTGAACTGCTGAGGACCGGCAGGATCTGAACAGAAAGGGAGCGACAGAGCCATGTATATTCTGCCCGCCATTGATTTAAAAGACAGAAAAGTAGTTCGCCTTTACAAGGGGGATTTCAACACGGTCCACCAGGTGGCCCAGGACCCACTGGAGACCGCCCGTGCCTTTTCCGAGGCCGGTGCCCGCTGGATTCATATGGTGGACCTGGACGGAGCCAGGGGAGGCACCCGAATCAACGGCGGGATCGTGGCGGAGGTCACCGCCCGCTCCGGTCTCCAGGTGGAGCTGGGGGGCGGCATCCGGTGCATGGAGGACTTGGAGGCGGTGTTCCAGGCCGGGGTGGGGCGGGCCGTTATTGGCTCGGCTGCGGTGAGCGACCCTGATTTTGTCCGCGCTGCGGCGGAGCGCTATGGGGAGCGCGTCGCGGTGGGGGTCGACACCCAGGACGGCAGAGTCAGGACCGCGGGCTGGGTGGAGGACTCTGGGTTGGGCTACTTGGAGTTTGCAAAGTTTATGATGGAAGTTGGAGTAAAGAATATTATCTTTACAGATATTGAGANTTTTGTCCGCGCTGCGGCGGAGCGCTATGGGGAGCGCGTCGCGGTGGGGATCGACACCCAGGACGGCAGAGTCAGGACCGCGGGCTGGGTGGAGGACTCTGGATTGGACTACTTGGAGTTTGCAAAGTTTATGATGGAAGTTGGAGTAAAGAATATTATCTTTACAGATATTGAGACGGACGGCGCCCTCTCCGGTCCCTCCTTTGCCCGGCTGGAGGCCCTAAAACAGGTGTACACCGGGAATATTGTGGCCTCCGGCGGCGTATCGTCCAATGAGGATATCCGCCGTCTGGCCCGCATGGGGCTGTACGGGGCCATCGTGGGAAAGGCGTACTACGCGGGGACGGTGGATCTGGCCCAGGCAGTGCGGGACGCCGGCCGTCAGGATTGAGGTGATCGTATGCTGGCAAAGCGCATCATCCCCTGTCTGGACGTCCGGGACGGGCGTGTGGTCAAGGGAGTCAACTTTGTGAATATCCGGGACGCCGGGGACCCGGTGGAGCTGGCCCGGTTCTACTCGGACCAGGGGGCGGACGAGATCGTCTTTCTGGACATCACCGCTACCAGCGACGGCCGGGCCACAGTGGCGGACGTGGTGGAGCGGACTGCGGAGCAGGTGTTCGTCCCCCTGACCGTGGGCGGCGGCATCCGCACCCTGGAGGACTTCCGGCAGCTCCTCCGGGCGGGTGCGGACAAGATCTCCGTGAATTCCGCCGCGGTGAAGGACCCGGGGCTGATCTCCCGGGCGGCGGAGCGATTCGGCTCCCAGTGCGTGGTGCTGGCCATCGATGCCCGGCGGCGGCCGGAGGGCAGCTATGAGGTGGTGGTGGCCGGAGGGCGTACCCCCACCGGCCTGGACGCCGTAGAGTGGGCCCGGAGGGGCGAGGCGCTGGGAGCGGGGGAGATCCTGCTCACCTCCATGGACGCAGACGGCACCAAGGCGGGCTTTGATCTGGAGATGACCCGGGCCGTGACCCAGGCGGTCTCCATCCCTGTCATCGCCTCCGGAGGTTGCGGCAGCCTGGAGCACTTTGCCCAGGTCTTCGCAGAGACAGACTGTGATGCGGCTCTGGCCGCCTCCCTGTTCCACTTCGGGGAGCTGACAGTGCCCCAGGTGAAGGAGTATCTGCGGAAGCGGAAGATCCCGGTGCGCTGAGAGGAACGGATGCCATGCTGGACGATCTGCTGGAGCTGGTGCTGGACGTGGGCGGAGAGCTGCTGTTCTCCCGAAAGAAGGGGGAGCAGGGCAAGCCAGAGGGCCAGCCGTCTGTCCCGGACGGCGGCCGGAGGCAGCAGAAGACCGCTTTTCAGCCTGGAAAGGACCCGTGGGAGTACCAGGTAAAAAAACCACCCTGGGAGAAATGAGGATAGATATGTTTGATTTGGACCAGCTGTTTCAAAAATCAGAGCTGATCCCAGTGATCATCCAGCATGCCCGGACGAAGGACGTGCTGATGCTGGGCTTTACGAATCGGGAGGCAGTGGAGCGGACGCTCCAGACAAAGACTGCCTGGTTTTGGAGCCGGAGCCGGGGCAAACTATGGAACAAGGGGGAGACCTCCGGCCACTTCCTCCATGTGGAGCAGATCTTTACCGACTGCGATACCGACACCCTGCTCTATTTTTGCCTGCCCGACGGCCCTACCTGTCACACAGGACGAGACAGTTGCTTTTTTCAGGAGATTATGTTATGATACCCATAGTTCCGCTGGGGAGTTGACTCCCCGTTTTGGGGAGCGGATAGGAGAATGTCTGTGAACGACGTATGGAAGCAGTTGTATCAGGTGGTCCAGGACCGGAAGGCCAGCCCCCAGGAGGGGTCTTATACCTGCTACCTCTTTGACAAGGGGCTGGATAAGATCCTGAAAAAAGTGGGAGAGGAATGTGCAGAGACCATCATCGCCGCCAAGAATGGGCGGCAGGAGGAGACGGTGGGGGAGATCTCAGACCTGATCTACCATCTCACCGTGATGATGGCCCAGCAGAACATCCCTCTGGAAGCTGTGCTGGAGGAGCTGGACCGCCGCAGTCACAAGATCGGGAATCTGAAGCAGTTTCATGTTGCCGATCACAACACCTGACCGATCAGGAAGAAAGGAGCTGTTTTTATGAGCTTTGATCCCTATGAGTTTGACCGGGACTATGGGCAGTCCAGCCGGATGGAGAGCATCGGGCAATATACGGCCAAGACATTTTTATGGATGGTGCTGGGGCTTCTAGTCACCTTCGGGATCGCCCTGCTGGGCTGGGTCACCAATGCCACACTCTACGCCTTGGCCTATGTGCCTTATATCCATCTGATCGTACTGATCGCCACCATCGTACTGTCCATCACGATGGTCTCCCGCATTGAAAAGATGTCAGTGGGGACAGCCAGAGGGATCTTTATCGCCTTTTCCGCGCTGTTCGGCTTCACCATGTCCATGTACCTGTATATCTTTGAGTTTGGGAGCCTGATTTTCGTATTCCTGGCCACTGCGGCTTATTTCGCGGTGCTGGCTGCCTACGGCTATTTTACCAAGGCAGACCTGACCCGGCTGCGCCCCATCCTTTTCACTGGACTGGTGTTCCTGTTCGTATTCGCGCTGGTCAGCCTGTTTATCCCCGGCTTTACCGCCCTGGACCGGATCTTCTGCCTGGCGGGCATCGCCATCTTCCTGGGCTATACTGCCTATGATACCCAGAAGATCAAAGCCTACTACAACTACTATGCGGGCTACCCCGACATGCTGGAGAAGGCGTCTATTTTCTCCGCCCTTCAGTTGTACCTGGATTTCATCAACCTGTTTTTGTACCTGCTGCGCTTTTTGGGCAAGTCCCGGAATTGAGCGCGCCGCTGAACAGAGAAAGAGAGGACCTGTCTCACAGACAGGTCCTCTTTTCCATTTTGTTCATCGATAGCTGAGAAGGAGGGAGGTCTCCTTGCGCCTGGGAGCGGCGGGGGACTCATCGGGATAGCCGAGGGCGATCAGGGCCATCAGCTCCTGATCCTCCGGGATCTGGAGATACGCCTCCAGGCCTTTCCGGTCAAAGACGCCCATGACCACGGTGCCCAGCCCCAGGTCGTGGGCGGCCAGGCATAGGGTCTGGCAGGCAATGCCGCAGTCGTAGTACTGCCAGCCCGCCTCCCGGTCAGTGGAGAAGGAACCGTCCCGCTCGAAGCCGGAGCGGCCTTTCACAAAGGTCTGGGCAATGAGCAGGGGGCAGTTGCCGATGATCCGGGCGTTGAAGGGGGCGTAAGTGCGGCAGATCTCCTCCAGGACCTTGGGGTCCTCAATGGCAATATACCGGCTGATCTGGGTGTTCTTCCAGGAGGGGGCATAGGCGGCCAGCGAGATGATCTGCTCCACAAGCCGGTGCTCCACCTTCCGGTCTGTAAATTTCCGCACGCTGCGGCGGGTCAGGATACAGTCTTTTGTCTCCATGGAAACAGGGCGCTCCTTTCTGATGGGAAAACAGGGTCAGGGGGTCTCTTGCCAGCCCTTGCACACGTCGATCCATCCCAGGCTGTGGGAGTACTCCGCCAGCTCGTCACAGGTGAGCTGGATCGCGGAGTTGCTGCTGCCCGCCGCGGGGAAGACAGTCTCGAAGCGCTGGAGGGACACATCCAGGTAGGTACGCACCCCATCCGGGTTGGCAAAAGGGCAGACGCCGCCCACCGCATGGCCTGTAAAGGAATATACCTGCTCAGGACTGAGCATCTTTGCCTTGGTGTGGAACATGGCTTTGAACTTGGAATTGTCGATTTTGGCGTCCCCTGCGGTCACAATCAGCACACAGCCCTCGTCCACCAGGAAGGAGAGGGTCTTGGCGATCCGGGCGGGGATGACGCCGGCGGCTTGGGCGGCCAGCTCCACCGTGGCGCTGGAGGTCTCAAATTCCAGGATATCCTGCTCACGGCCTAAAGGCTGGAAATATTGCCGGACTTTTTCAATGGACATGCCGCTCAGCCCTCCAGTTTCCGGGCCGCCTTGGCCAGAAAGCGGTCATCCGTGACGATAAAGCGCTGGTGGGTGCCCTCACCGATCTTGCCCGCCTGGTCATAGGCGGCCACCTTCAGCTCGATGCGCTTGCCGTCCACCAGGGTGACCTCGCTCTCCGCCCAGACCCGGATGCCTACGGGGGAGGCGGAGATGTGGGTGATGTTCATGGCAGTGCCCACCGTGCTTTCGCCCGGCGCCAGGTGGGGGGCGATGGAGGTCCAGGCCGCCTTTTCCATCAGAGCGGTCATAAAGGGCGTACCGTAGACGGGCAGAGCGCCAGAGCAGGCGGCCTGAGCGGTATTCGCGTCGGTCACCGTCTCCTCCGCGCGGCCCTTCAGGCCAATTTCAACAGACATGAAAATGTCCTCCTTTGCACAAATGATACCTCATTTTACTACAAAGGAGGACAAAAATCCAGCGGCGGAGAGAAAAATGTTACAGCCCTTCCCGAATGTGATACAGGGCGTTGAGGATCACCCAGTTCTGGGGGAAGGGACGCATCAGGTTCCAGTACCCCACCCCACGCAGGCCGTATTCCGGGACCAGACTCAGCTTGGCCCTGATGCTGCGGGCATCCTCGAACCAGACCTCGTGCTCCTGCCCCCGCTCGTCCACGTACCGGAACCAGGGGGCCTGGACCGACTCGTCGAACCGGATGGCAGCATAGTAGCGGGCGGCCAGGGAGACGGCGTACTGGTTGGAGATGGAGACCGCCTTTCTGGACTGGGAGTAGGGGATCTGCCAGTCATAGCCATAATTCGGGATGCCCAGCAGGAGCTTCTCTGCTGGGATCTCCTTCAGGGCGTACTCGATCACGGTGCGCATGCTGCGGATGGGGGAGATGGCCATAGGGGGACCGTAGGAGTAGCCCCACTCATAGGTCATGAGGAATATCAGATCAGCGGCCCGGCCCAGCCCGGCGTAGTCCATCCCCTCATAGAGCAGACCCGGCTGGTTGGCGTAGGACTTGGGGGCTACAGCCACAAGGACCGGGATGCCCATGGGCGCGGCAAGCTCCCGCAGGCGGGAGATGAAGGACACATAAGACTGGGCATCCTCGGCGTAGATGGATTCAAAGTCCACGTCCAGCCCCTGATAGCTGCGGGCACGGATGACCTCCATCACGTTGGCGGCCAGTTTCTCCTGGATGGCGGGATCGGAGAGGATGATATGGGCCAGCTCCGGCGAGAACATGCCGTCCGGTGTCAGGTTGGTGATGTTCATGATGGGGACCACCCCCATCTGTTTGGCCGCATCCACCAGGGCCACGTCGTCCAGCGGGGTGAGCTCCCCCAGGGCGGTGGCCTCGTAGGAGAAGGGGAGCAGGCCGCTGAGATAGGGGAGGGTGCGCTGGAGCAGGGCGCGGTCGATGTGGGGGTAGGCGTATCCGTTGACGGTGAGGGTCCCCTGTTTCTCCTGGCGGTAGGCGAGGACCAGCTCCTGCCCTGGAAAGATGCGGTCCTCCCCCGCCAGAGAGGGGTTGTTGCGGAGCAGGGTCTTGACAGTCAGGCCGTTGGCCTGAGCGATGGAGAAGAGCGTATCGCCGGAGCGGACCACATAGGTGCGCTCCGGGTACTCGATCACGATGGTCTGTCCCACCACCAGCCGGGAGGGGTCAGGGAGTTGATTGTCCTCCAGCAGACGGGACATGGGCACGCCGTGGGAAAGGGCGATGGAGTACAGGGTATCGCCCGGTTTGACAACATGGATATCCATAGAAACCTCCTTGCATCAGTTCAGCGTCACGAAGCTGTCTTTGGCGTAGCCAATGGTGCCGTTATAGTTGACCAGATACCAGTCCTGCCATTGGTTGATGATGGTGAGGAGCGCACCGTCCGGGGCCTGGGCCAGAACGGGGGCGTCCAGGGAGGGGCGGCTGCGGATATTGAGGGAGCCCCAGTTCACATCCACCATGCCGGAGCGGGCGGGGATCGGAGTCAGGAAGGGCAGTCCGAAGAACTCAGTGACCGAGAGGACCAGGTTGCGGGCGATCTCATCCAAGTTGTTTTTGATCCAGGCGGCGTCGTCCAGGTTGTCGTGGAAGGCCAGCTCCAGGAGGACGGCAGGGGCCCGGACCTTCCGCACTTCGCCCAGCGTTGTGGTGGATACCGCCCGGACCTTGTCCGGCAGGGGGTAGATGGAGCGCAGATTGTTGGCGATGATGTCGGCGGCCCACTTGCCCTGGATGCTGCCGGGGTAATAGAAAGCAATGGAACCTCTGGAAGTGCCGTACTGTCCCTCAGGGGCGGCGTTGGAGTGGAGGGCCAGGTGGAGGTCAAAGTTTCCCGCGTTGGAGGCGGCGATGGAGTCGGCCGCCGTCATACTGGGGGTGTTCCGGTCATACCGGATGCCGGAGGCGTCCAGATAGGGGACCATCTTGTCCGCCAGGAGATTCATGTATTCCTCCTCGGTCCCGCCGTTGACGTAGTAGTTCCACTCCTGTGTGGAGGGGGAGAGATAGATGATAGGCATACGATTACCTCCCGATTTTTTCCCATTCTATGAAAAAAAGGGGGCGGAGGTGCGGAACTTTTTCCAGGCGGAGGCGTCTAATCGGACAGAGAGACCTGATCTTTGCCTTGCGGAAACGATGAAAAGGAGGAGCGATACCATGAAGCGAACCATGAAACGCGCGCTTTTTCCCCTGATGCTGGCCCTGGTCCTGCTGCTGCCCGCCTGCGGAAGCGGCGGCGGGAATGGGGCGCCGGCGGATCAGACTGCCTCCAGCACGCCGGGGGCTGCCGGCGGGGAGACCGCGGAATTTGGCGGGATCTATGAGGTGGAGAGCCCAAGCCAGTCCCCTCAGGAGAGCCCGGTCTACCAGGACCCGGACGCCAAGCTGGTCCGCCGGGCGGAGCTGTATGTGGAGACCACCGAGTTCGACCAGGCGGCTCAGCAGCTGAACGAGATGGTGAATCAGGCGGGGGGCTATTTCGAGAGCGCCGCGGTGGAGGGCGGGAGCTATCGGAACGTGAACGCAAACCGGTATGGCTCCTATGTCATCCGTGTGCCGGAGGATGCCTACACCGGCTTTTTGCAGGATGCAGGGGAGCTGGGCTACCTGGCCAGTAAGACAGAGAGCACAGAGAACATCAGCACCCAGTACTATGACACCGAGGCCCGTCTGAAGACCCTGCGCACCAAGCAGGAGCGGCTCCAGGCCCTTCTGGCGGAAGCAGAGGTGATGGAGGACATCATCTCCCTGGAGAGCGCCCTGAGCGACGTGGAGTATGAGATCGAACAGTACAGCTCCACCATGAATCAGTATGACAGCCTTGTGAGCTTCTCCACCATCGACCTGACCCTTCAGGAGGTGACGAAGGTTACGGAGGAGCCGGGAGAGACCTCCTCGCTGGGAGCCAAAATGGCGGCCGGCTTCTCCGCCAGCCTGGAGGGGCTGGTGGATGGCTTCCAGGGCATGCTAATCTGGATCTCCTACCATGTGTTCGGCCTGGTCGTGCTGGCCGTGATCGCGGCGGCCGGCGTGGTGATCGGGCGGAGCATACTGCGTAAAAAACGGAAGGAGAGCAGAAAGGAAGGACAGGACCAGTAAAGCGGCTAAGATATAAAAGACCAGTGCCCTCTGCCAAGGGCAGAGGGCACTGCAGTTGTGGACAGGGTTCGCGCCCGCAGCCTTGCCGAAAACCGGGGAAAAGGCCACGGGGCGTGACCGCAGAAAAAATGAAAAAACAGACTTGACATTGACGCAGCGTAAACGGGTAGAATGGACTCAGTCAAAGGAGGGACGCCTATGGAATACACCATTCAGAAGCTGGCGGAACTGGCCGGGGTGACCACCCGCACCCTGCGCTGGTACCACCGGATCGGTCTGCTCACGCCCAGCCGCATCGGCGAGAATGGATACCGATATTACGGCGGGGCGGAGGTAGACCGGCTCCAGCAGATCCTGTTTTACCGGGCCCTCGGGGTGGAGCTGGCCCGGATCGGAGCCATTCTGGATGATCCATCCTTTGACCGGCTGGACGCGCTCCGGGGCCATCTGGCCGCCTTGGAAAAGGAAGAGGGGCGTATCCAGGAATTGATCCATACTGTAAAGCGGACGATCCTGTCAGAAGAAAGGAATGAGTTTATGAGCGACGAGGCAAAGTTTGAGGCGTTCAAGCGGCGCGCCGTGGAGGAAAACGAGGCGCGCTACGGGGCGGAGATCCGGGAGAAGTACGGAGACGAGGAGGCGGAGCGGGCCAGCCGGGACATTTTGGACCTGACTCCTGAGCGGTATCAGAGCTGGAAGGACATCGGTGAAGCCATCCAGAGGAAGCTGGAGGAGGCCGTCCGCTCCGGCGCGGACCCGGCAGGGGAGGCCGGCCGAGCGCTGGCGGAGCTGCACCGGGCGTGGCTGTCCTTTGGCAGCAGCCCCTACGATCCGGCCAGGCACCGAGGACTGGCGGAGCTGTATGTACAGGATGAACGCTTTACGGCCTATTATGACAAAAGCGTTCCCGGCTGCGCCCGCTTCCTGCGGGACGCAGTGTTGTCCCACGTTCCGGTGGCAGAGTAATGGAGTGGGCCGCGCCCCCTGCGGGGTGCGGCCCACTTTCCCATTTGGCTATGTGGGGTCCGGCAGCCGGAACATCAGCGCCAGAGAGAGCAGGAGGGGCAGGCAGGCGGCCAGGACCGTCCGCGTCCCAAAGAGGGGGGTGAGCAGTCCGCTGAGGACCGCGCCGGCGACGAAGGAGAGGATCAGCCCGTAATAGACCAGAGTGCTGCGGCCAGAGGTCCCCTCACGGTGGTGGAGCCAGCGGAACAGGTGCTCGGTGCCGCTCCTCAGGTTGCCGGTGCACATGGTGGTGGCGCATCCGCAGCCTGCAAATTTTCGGAAACTCTCGATCTGGATGGCGCTGGTAAAGGCGATGAGCACATTGGCCAGGGCGTCCAGATCTCCCTGAGGCAGGAAGGAGACCACCAGGATGACCAGGCACTCCGCCGCCAGGATGGGCTGCCTCCAGTGGACCCGGCCGGAGCTCAGGCGGCGGCGAAGCCCCTCGGTAGTCAGGACGCCCAGGGCAAAGGCGAGAATGGGAAAGAGGCAGGAGAGGACCCGGCCCAGCTCTCCCTGGGCCAAATGGATGCCCAGCAGGACCAGGTTCCCGGTCTCAGCGGTGGCGAATACCTGTCCCCGGTTCAAATAGGTATAGGAATCCAAGATCCCGCCCGCCAGTGCCAGCAGGAGGCCCACCGGCATGGATTCTGACATCTGATATCGCTTCATGGGTCCACCTCCTCATAGAAATGGGGCGCCGCATCTGCGGCGCCCCATAGAGTTCTGCCAGCTTTACTCGGCGTTGGGGCCGGCTGCCACCACATCGGCAGGCATATGGGTGTACTTCTTGAAGTTCTCCACAAAGGACTTGGCCAGCTCCTTGGCCTTGGCCTCGTAACCGGCGGTGTCGTCCCCCCACTGCTTGGCGGGGATCATCTGCTCGTCGGGCACACCGGGGCAGGAGGTAGGCACTTGAACGCCGAAGTAGGGGTCGGTGACGAACTCCGCTTTTTCCAGCTCGCCGTTGAGGGCGGCGGTGACCATAGCGCGGGTGTACTTCAGATTCATGCGCTTGCCGCTGTTGCCGCACCAGCCGGTGTTGACCAGATAGACGTTGGCGCCGGACTTGGCCACCTTCTCAGCCAGCATCCCGGCATAGACGGAGGGGTCCAGAGGCATGAACGGGGCGCCGAAGCAGGTGGAGAAGGTGGGCACGGGGGAGGTGATGCCCCGCTCGGTGCCCGCCAGCTTGCTGGTGAAGCCGGAGACAAAGTAGTACATGGCCTGCTTCTCGTTCAGCTTGGAGATGGGGGGCATGACGCCGTAGGCGTCGGCGGTGAGGAAGATCACCGTTTTGGGGGTGCCGCCGATGCCGGGGATGGCGGCATTGGGGATATAGTCCACGGGGTAGCCCACGCGGGTGTTCTCAGTCAGGCTGCCGTCGGAGTAGTCGGGGACGCGGGTCTCCTCGTCCATGATGACGTTCTCCACCAAGGCGCCGAACTTGATGGCCCGGAAGATCTCGGGCTCCCGCTCCTCGGTCAGGTCAATGCACTTGGCGTAGCAGCCGCCCTCGAAATTAAAGACAGAGTCATCCGCCCAGCCGTGCTCGTCATCGCCAATGAGCTTGCGGTTGGGATCGGCGGACAGGGTGGTCTTGCCGGTGCCGGACAGGCCGAAGAAGATGGCGGAGTCCCCGGCCTCACCGATGTTGGCGGAGCAGTGCATGGGGAAGACGCCCTCCTTGGGCATGAGGTAGTTCATGACGGAGAAGACCGACTTCTTGATCTCACCGGCGTACTGGCTGCCTGCGATGAGCACCATCTTCTTCTCATAGTCGATCATGATGGCGGCCTCCGAGTTCACATGGTCCCGCTCAGGGATGCACTTAAAGCCGGGGGCGCAGATGATGGTGAAGTCAGGCTTGTAATTGGCAAGCGCCTCTTCCGTGGGACGCAGCAGAAGCTGGTGGATGAAAAGGTTCTGGCTGGCCAGCTCGTTGATCACCCGGAAAGCTTTGGTGTATTTGGGGTCCGCACCGGCAAAGCCGTCAAAGATAAAGATCTCCCGGTTCTGGAGATAGGCCACCATTTTCTCATACAAGGCGTCAAAGACCTCCTGGGTGGTGGGGACGTTGACCTTGCCCCAGGCGATCTCGTCATGGACACCGGCGGAGTCCACGATGAACTTGTCGTTGGGAGAGCGTCCGGTATATTTCCCGGTGTTGACGCACAGGGCGCCCGTGGAATTCAGCTTGCCCTCGCCCCGGGCCAGCGCCTTCTCCACCAGAATGGCAGGGGAGAGGTTCCGATACACAGCGCTGGGGCTGATAATGCCCAGCTGTTCCAGTCCATAAGTTTCCATGGGGCAATCCTCCTATTTTCAACAAAATTTCTTGGAAAATTTCGTGAAAATATTATACTCCATTTTCCGAAGAATGGCAAGGGCAAGTTTTTCAGGAGCTCATCAGGGCCAAAACAAGTCAGGCTGCACCCTTACATTTTGGAGGAAAATTTTAAAACCGCAAGAATGAGGAAGCCATTTTCCATGAAATCTGTTATCATACCATCCAGAGAGGAGGGGCTTCAATGGAAGACAGAGCGGTCCGTGGGATACAGACCGTCATCAGGTATATCGAGAGCCGCCTGGGCGGCAGGCTGGAACTGGAGACGGTGGCGGAGGCGGTCCACTACTCCAAATACCACCTGCACCGCATGTTCACAGAGACGGTGGGAATGACGCTTCATGACTATGTGCAGCGCCGCCGGCTCACTGAGGCGGCCAAGCTGCTGGCTTTTTCCCGACGGCCCATCAGCCAGATCGCTCTGCAGTGCGGATACGAGAGCCAGCAGTCCTTCTCCCAGGCGTTTAAGAGCATGTACAAGGCGCCTCCTGCGGCTTACCGGGCGGCTGGGAACTTCTATCCCCTCCAGCTGCCCTTTACCCTCCGTATGGAGAGGGGCAGGGAAGCGTTCAGAAAGGAGGAGATCCGGCTGGCAGAAGAGAGAGATATCCCTGCCTGGATGGAGCTGATGCGTCTGGTGATCGACGGCTATCCCGCCATGGACGAGGGGGCGTATCTGGAGCAGCTGCGGGAGAGCATTCGCGCCGGACACGCCCTGGTCCTGGGGGAGGGTGACACCTTGGCGGGGGCTCTGGCCTTCTCCACGGGGCCGGGACGCATCGAGTTTCTGGGGGTGCACCCCCAGTACCGGAGGCGGGGGCTCCAGCGGCTGTTTCTGGACGTACTGACGGAGACCTGTCTGCCCGATCAGCAGATCAGCACCACCACCTACCGGGAACGGGACAGGGCGGACACGGGGCACCGGGCCCTGCTGCTGGAACTGGGCTTTGCCCAGCGTGAGCTGTTGACGGAGTTCGGCTACCCCACCCAGCGCCTGGTGCTCCTTCCCCGGGGAGAGGAGGGGCGGGATGACAGATAACAGACAGCCCTCCGGATGGCGAAAAAGGGCTCTGCTCTTTCTGACCAGCCAGTGCATCACCCTGTTCGGCTCCACCCTGGTGCAGATGGCCCTGGTCTGGTACGCGGCTATGGAGACCGCCAGCGGCGGGTGGGTGGCCGCCTTCTCTGTCTGCTCCTATCTGCCACAGTTTCTGGTCTCCTTTTTAGGCGGTGTTTGGGCGGACCGGTACAACAGAAAGGCACTCATCATCGGAGCGGATGTCCTGATTGCCTGCGCCACCTTGGCTATGATCCCTGCGCTTCCCCACATCCCGTCGGGCCCGGCCCTGCTGGGCGGCCTGCTGGTCATGTCGCTCCTCCGTTCCCTGGGGGCCGGCATCCAGGCCCCGGCGGTGAACGCGGCCATTCCCCAGCTGGTCCCGGAGGACCAGCTCATGCGGTACAACGGCCTCAATGCCGCCATGCAGTCGCTGGTGAATTTCGCCGCCCCGGCGGCGGCAGGCGCTGTATTCGCGGTGAGTGATCTGCGCACCACCCTGATAATCGATGTGGTGACGGCGGTCGTGGGGACAGGTCTGCTGTCCTGCCTGGCGCTGCCCGGACAGAGAGGGACTAGGGAGCGGTCTCCCCTCCTGGCTGATATCCGTGCCGGGGTGAGCTGTGCTTTCTCCCACAGGCTGGCGGGGAGGCTGCTGGTACTATACGGGCTGGTCACCTTTTTCTGCGTGCCAGGGGGGTATCTGGCGGGCCTCTTTGTCCGGCGGACCTTTGGGGAGACCTATTGGCATCTTACAGCGGTGGAGCTGGCCGGCTTTGCGGGGATGATAGCAGGAGGAGTGCTGATGAGCACCTGGGGCGGCTTCCGGCGCAGGGGGAGGACCCTGACGGCGGGCCTGCTGGCTTTTGGCGTCCTGGCGGCAGGGATGGGGCTGTCCCGGCACTTTGTCCCTTATCTGGGGCTGATGGCGCTGTACGGGACAGCACTGACGGTGGTGCAGACGGCGATCACCACCATGCTTCAGGAGCACACAGAGGCGGACATGCAGGGCAGGGTGTTCGGACTGCTCAGCACCATGTACGCCGGGTGCCTGCCTTTGGGCATGGCCATCTTTGGCCCCCTGGCCGATGTGGTCTCTCTGCGGTGGATCATGGCAGGGGCGGGGGGCGCCATCCTCGCGGCCGCGGCTGCGGTGGGCACCGACCACCGGATGCGGGCGGTGTGAACCCAATAGAGACCGGGCCTTCCCGTCTGGGAAGGCCCGGTCTCTATTGGCGCACACTGTGTTTCAGAAATAGGACGCAGGGGCTCATTGGGGCTGGGCCCGCAGGGCCTTCGAGAGGGCTGCGAACTCCGGGATGCCAAGCCGTTCCCCGCGGACGTCCGGGGCGAGGCCGCAGATCCGGATAGCCTCCTGGATGTCCTCTTTCGTGTACAGGCCGGACAGGGAGGAGGTGAGGCTGTTGGCCAGGGTCTTTCGGCGCTGGGCGAAGGCGGCCCGGACCACCCGAAAGAAGTGGGCCTCGTCATCCACCTCGGCCGGGGCGGGCCGGGGCGTCATCCGCAGGACGGCGGAGGTCACCTTGGGTGCGGGGATAAAGCAGGAGGGGGGGACCTCGAAGAGCAGCTCCGGGGCGGTGTGGTACTGGCAGAAGACGGAGAAGGCCCCGTAATCCGGTGTCCCAGGCCGGGCGCAGATACGCAGGGCTACCTCTCGCTGAATCATGACGGTGATGGCGGCGAAGACCCCCGCCTGGATCAGGGCGGTGATGGCGGGGGAGGTAATATTATAAGGAAGATTGGCACAGGCCAGCGGCGTAAGGCCGGGGAACTTTTCCGCTGTCAGGGCAGCCAGATCAGTCTTCAGGATGTCTCCTGGAACGATCTCCACATTTTCCCGGCCGGCCATGGTCTCTGACAGGATGGGGAGGAGGGACCGGTCCAGTTCCACAGAGACCACTCGCCCGGCCCGCCGGGAGAGCTCCTGGGTGAGGGGGCCGATGCCGGGGCCCACCTCCAGCACACCGCAGGAAGGGGAGGCGCCGGATGCCTCCGCAATGTCCCGGGGCACCCAGTCCTCCACCAGAAAATTCTGCCCCATGGACTTGGAGAAGTGAAAGCCGTGCCGGGACAACAAGGCCTTGATTTGCTGGATGTCGCACAGATCCATAAGAGATCCCTCCTGAAGTGGGTGGGGCGAGGCGGCGGAGCGCCCGCCTGGAAAGATAAAAAATCGCCGGAGCAAAGCGGACTTTGCTCCGGCGTGGCGGAGAGAGAGGGATTCGAACCCTCGAACGGGTATTAGCCGTTACACGATTTCCAATCGTGCGCCTTCGACCAGCTCAGCCATCTCTCCATGGCGCTGTCTGCGGTCGACCGTGACAGCAAAATGTATTATACCAGCTTTTCCGCTGGAGTCAAGTCCTTTTTTCTATTTTTTTCTGTTTTCTTTTTTAAGGGCGGGGACCGGCGGGCAAAAGTGTGAGCGGGCCCGCTCCCGATCCGGGGAACGGGCCCGGGGAAAGTCAGGTGGGGTAGGGGCCGAACACCGCCTCCAGCTGGGGGATGACTTCGGTATGGAGCACACAGCGCACCGGGCGCTGGCGGTACACATTGTAGCAGTGGTTGCAGGCCAGGCAGGGGCTCTCTGTCTGGCCTTTTTCCATCCGCTCCACGAAGTCGGGCTGACAGATCAGCGCCCTGGAGAGGGAGACAAAGGGGGCACCGGCGGCCAGCACCTTTTCTGCCGCAGCGCGGGAAAAGACGCCTCCCACCGGGAAGATGGGTACGGTGAGGCCTTCCCAGGCAGCCAGCAGGCGGTCCAGGAAGAAGGGGGTCTTCTGCCCGTCCCGGCGGGCCATGTCCAGGCCGCTGAGCTCGATGCCGTCCACGCCGGCGGACTGGAAGAGCCGGAGCAGGGCAGGCAGGTCATCACAGCTGTCGTTGTCCACCTTGACCAGGAGGGCAAAGCGGGGACCACAGGCGTCCCGGATAGCCAGCAGGACCCGGCGGATCAACCGGAACCGATTCTCCAGGCTGCCGCCATAGGCATCCTCCCGGTGGTTCCACCGGAGGTTCAGGAAGCTGGAGAGCAGATAATTGTGGGCACAGTGGACCTGGACCCCATCAAAGCCCGCCATCTGGGCCGTCCGGGCCGCATGGCGGAACTGTTCCACCAGCCTGTCCAGCAGCTGGGGCGTGAGATCGCCGGGGGAGAGGGGCGGCCGCCCGTTGACGCCGGGGCGCGCCTTCCCGCCGCTGTGGCTGATCTGGGCAATGAGCAGGGCCCAGTGCTGGTGGACCCGCTGGGCGGCCAGAGAGAGGAGGGCGGGGTCCGTCTCCTGATCCAGCACCGCCTGCCCCTCATCTGCCCGCTGGTCCCGGTCCACCGACAGGTGGCCCGTGATGATGATGCCCACTCCACCCCGGGCCAGCGCCTCCAGGGAGTCCACCCAGGCGGGAGTGATCTGTCCACTGGGATCGGAGAGGTGCTCGTTGGTGGCGGAACGCACGGTCCTGTTTTTGGATATGAGCGGGCCCAGCTCCGCAGTCTCGAACAGCGAATAGGCCATAAGAACGCCTCCTTTTTTCTCAATTGTACCCGGAAAAAAGGGGATGTCAAGGAATTATCAGAGGAAAAGGCCAAAGGTGGACGTGCCTGGCGGGTAGGAAGACAGCGAGTAATGGGCAGAAAGGCAGAAGAGCACGGATGTAAAAATGCGTCAGAGGAGGGGGAAAGAGGGCTTAACCGGTCATTCTAAGGCTTATACTAGGAATATTCCGAAAAAATGCACAAGATTTCAGAGAGAACTCTAGTCAATTTTGCCCTTGCGCCTGTTTGAGGAATTGGTTACAATGTGGTAACAAAAGTAACAAAAACGTTGCTTTTGGTGTCACCGTTTCGACACAAATTGTAATAGGGAGTGAAGACAATGAAACGCAAGCTGTTTTCAACACTGCTGTGCGCATTTGCCTTGCTCCTCCTGATGGGCGCCGGTGTGGAGCAGGACTCCGCCGCCGCGGCCATTGTGATCGAGGAGGAGAGCGCCTCCGCCGACGGATCGGCGCAGGTGCTTGAGACCGGAATCCAGACCGGTATCGAAGCGCAGGATACAGAAGAGATCTCCGCTGACGAGATATATTTGGAGGCGATCAATTCCGACGGGACCCAGACCTCGGTCACGGCCGAGCCCGCTGTGGCCCTGGACCACACCCTGCTGGTGAACGGCCAGCCCGTCCCCGCGGACATGGGAAAGACTGTGGAGCAGGGGACCACCTATGTGGCGCTGGCCGCCATGGCTCAGACCCTGGACCCCAGCGTGACCATCACCTGGGATGGGGGCTCCAGCACCGCTGCGGTCCAGAGCGCCGTTCTGGACCTGACGGCCAAGGTGGGCCAGCAGTATCTGGTGGCCAACGGCCGCTATCTCTATGTCCCCGAGGGCGTCCGCATGGAGGCCGGGCGGGTAGTCGTCCCGCTGAAGGAGCTGGTCAAGGCCTTTGATGCCAAGCTGAGCTGGGACCCGGCAGACGGGACCACCTCCATCACCACGGGGAGCGGCGGCATCGCCTCCGGCGACTCCTTCTACAACCAGGACGACCTGTTCTGGCTGTCCCGCGTGGTCTACGCGGAGAGCGGGAACCAGAGCCTGGATGGTAAGATCGCCGTGGCCAACGTAGTCCTGAACCGGGTCAAGAGCCCGATCTTCCCCAATACCATCGAAGGAGTGCTGGCCCAGAAGAACCAGTTCCCCACCTACGGGTCCGGCAGCCTGGCCAAGCGCACCCCCAACGAGGGCAGCATCATCGCCGCCAAGCTGGCGATGGACGGCGCCGTGGTGGAGGAGGCCGCCGGGGCGCTCTACTTTGACTCAGCTTCCAACAGCTGGGCTTCCCGGAACAAAACACATATCACCACCATCGGGGGCCATAAGTTCTATGGCTGAGCCCTGATGGACAGGAGGAGCCGCTCGATCCCGGCTCCTCCTTTTTGTCATCTCCCCATCCGGTGGGCCCTATGGAGAGATATACAACGGGACAGCTCCTCCGCACAGGCGGAGGAGCTGTCCCGTTGTATGGTTTGGTCAGTTGTCTGACTCCCGCAGGCGCTCCACCACGGTGTGTTTGGAGATGGAGCGGTACACCGCCAGGGGGACCAGGGCGCCCAGCAGGGCAAACACCGGAGCCACCGCCAGGATGGGGGCCAGGGTGAAGCGGTAGGTGAAGAACCAGAACATGCTCTGAAGGGCGGAGAAGGCCAGGGGGCCCAGGACCACCGCCAGGACCAGGGACAGGAGCACAGAGCTCAGGGCGTACAGCAGGCCCTCACAGACCAGCATGGTCTTCAGCTGCTTTCCGGTCATGCCGATGGACTGGAGGACGGCCATCTCGCGTTTCCTGGTGATGATGCCGGTGAGGATGGCGTTGAAGAAGTTCAGCACCCCTACCAGGCCCACGATGCCGCTGAGGGCCCCGCCCAGCAGCAGGAACATGGATCGCATCCCCTCAAACTCCGCGGCGTAAGTGGACTTGCTCTCATAGTCGAACTGGGGATTCACATTTTCCGTGTAGTCCGCCAGGAAGGACTCCATGGCGGCGTTGGCCTCATCCGTGGTGTCGAAGGCATAGTACATGACGCTGTCCGTGCCCGTGTCCTGGATGAAGGTCTGGTCGTTCATGATGAACTCATCCGCGCCGTAATAGCGGTAGCTCAGGGCCATGGGCACGGTCACCAGGGCGGCCACCTCGTACTCCACGTCCCGGTACTTCACCGCCCGGTCCACCCAGTTGGCACCATCGGGCACGTTCTCCCATGGGCCGTACACCTCTCCGGTGTCGGGATTATAGTACTCATATTCCTCCACATACCGGATGGTGACGGTGTCCCCCAGCCGGGCCCAGTGGGAGCCCAACTCGGGCCGGCCGTAGTCGTCATCGCTGTACACAGCGGCTACATACCGCCCGCCGGGTTCACTGAGCTTGGACAGGTCTCCCTCCAGCACCGTCAGGTGGTCCAGGGGGAACTGCTCCATGCCGTAGAGCTGCACCCGGTCGGCCAGCAGGCCCTCCTCATTGCGGTCCTTGAAGTGGACCATGCTGTCCAGCTGCTCGGGGGTGTTCCAGCGGCTCCAGACGGAGCGGTAGTACTCCTCGGTGACGAACTCCAGCGCAGCGGAGGTCTTTCCGTAGACCAAGCCGCCGCCGGTGATGCCGCCCTGGGCGTCGATGGCGGCGATCACGTCCTCCGTCACGTCCATCTCGTCGTTATAGGCGTCGCCGCCGGTCTGAAACTGGCCCGCGTCGGCCACGATGAAGTCGCTGGCAGTGAAGTTGGAGACATACTTGTCCATGTCAAAGCCCTGAGTGAAGGTGACCGTCACGGTGAGCAGCACCACCGCCAGGGACAGAGAGAGGACGGTGACCGCCGTCTTGCCCCGGCTGCGGCCCAGGTTGGCCCAGGCCATGGAGAAGAGGGAGACGCCCTTGGCTCTGCGCTTGGCTCTGCGTTTCAGGTTCCCGCCCTCGGTGTAGCGCACCGCCTCGATGGGGGAGACCCGGGCGGCCATTTTTCCCGGCTTGCGGCAGGAGAGAAGAACGGTCACCAGGGAAAACAGGGTGGAGGCCGCAAAAATGATCGGGTCCATTGACACCACATTGGACACCCCGTTCACCTGCCGGACGATCACCGGCGTCAGCTGTCCGCCGATGAGCCAGCCCAGCACCAGCCCCAGGGGGATGCCCGCCAGGGACAGGGCCAGGGCCTGATGCCGGATGATGCGCCGCAGCTGCCGGGGGGTGGTGCCGATGGTCTTCAGCAGGCCATAGAAGCGGATGTCGTTGGTGACGGAGATCTGGAACACATTGTAAATGATGAGGTAGCCGGTGAAGATGATGAGCAGCAGCACCGCGCAGATGGCGATGAAGGTGGCGGGGTCCATGCTGCCGGACAGCTGGGCGCCGGTGTAGCCCCAGTTGACGCCGGTATGGATATAGCCCGGCTGCGCGGAGCTCTCGGCCTGATAGCCATGGTTTTCCAGGATCTGGTCCAGGTCGCCTGCAATATTTCGGGCCCCATTTTTCAGCATCACATCCATGTTATAGGTCCCGGTCATGCCGTCCGTGGTCTGCCCGGGCACCACGCCGGTCTCCGTCAGGATGGCGTCCGCCCGGCTCTCCGGGATCAGAATGTGGTTGGCCACAATGGCCTCGTCATATTCCCACCAGCCGCACAGGGTGAAAGTCTGGGTGGTCTCATGGCCGTCCACGTCAAAGGTGAGCGTGAACTTGGCGCCGATCTCCGGCGTGACCCCCATCAGCTCCAGCACATGGGTGTCCGTGGCGGCCTCATCGGTGCCCTCCTGGGGCAGGCGCCCCTCAACCGGGTCGCAGTACATCCAGTGGGCCTCGTTGGCATCGGAGTAGCCCACCTCCACATGGCTTTTGTTGAAGGGCACCTCACTGGGCATGCCCACAAAGCGCCGCAGACCCCACTGGTCGATGAGGGGGTCGTCCTTCAATTCGTGAAACTGCTCCTCTGTCAGGTACTTGAACCCGCCGTGGGAGAAGCCGCCCACTTGGCGGAAGTTGTTCTGCTGGATGCCGTCGTTGATGGACATGGCGATGGTGAACAGGGAGGTGAAGAGCACCGTGGTCAAGGCGATGGCCAGCACCGCGATCAGGTTCCGGGTGCGGTTGGCTCGCAGGCTCTTACGGGAGAGATCTCGGATACACTTGCCGTTGGAGACGTTCATGGAATCCACCCCCTCAGCGCTTGACGATCCTGCCGTCCTCAATGCGGACGATGCGGTCGGCCATCTGGGCGATCTCCTCGTTGTGGGTGATCATCACCATGGTCTGGGCGAACTTCTGCCCGGTGACCTTCATCAGGGAGAGCACGTCCTGACTGGTTTTGGAGTCCAGGTTGCCTGTGGGCTCGTCGGCCAGGATGATAGCGGGCTTGGTGGCCAGAGCCCGGGCGATGGCCACGCGCTGCTGCTGTCCCCCAGAGAGCTGGCTGGGCAGGTTCTCGAGCTTCTGCTCCAGCCCCAGGGCCTCGATGACCTGATTTACATAAGACTGGTCCACCTTGCCGCCGTCCAGCTGGATGGGCAGGACGATGTTTTCATACACGCTCAGCACCGGCACCAGATTATAGGACTGGAACACGAAGCCGATCTTCCGTCGGCGGAAGATGGTCAACTCCTCGTCCTTCAGGGAGAAGATGTCCTTCCCGTCCACCAGCACAGCGCCGCTGGTGGGCCGGTCCAGCCCTCCCAGCATGTGGAGCAGGGTGGACTTGCCGGAGCCGGAGGTGCCCACGATGGCCACGAACTCCCCGTTTTCCACGCTCAGGTCCACCCCATCCAGGGCCTTCACCTGGGTGTCGCCGCTGCCGTAAAATTTTCTCAGATCCTTGGTCTCCAAAATTGTCATGTTGATCGCTCCTTATGGATAAAAATGGGCGCTGCCCTTGTTGACAGTGCCCATTCTAGCAAAAGATCCTTTCCACACTCTTTCTGAAATCTTTCAGAGCTGAAAGATTTCAGGGGCGGGGCCGCGGGGGAGCCGTCACTCCAGTGGCAGATAGAGGGAGAAGGTGCTGCCCTTTCCCGGCTGAGAGGACACCCGGATATAGCCCCCCTCGCTGGTCAGGATGCGGCGGGTGAGGTAGAGGCCCAGCCCCAGCCCTTCCTGCTCCCGGACGGCGGCCCCCCGGTAAAAGCGGGAGAAGATCTGGGCCTGCTCCTCCTCCGGGATGCCGGGGCCGGTGTCTGAGACCTGGATGCAGCAGAACATATGGTAGGCGGTGACGGACAGGGTCACTGTCCCGCCGGGCGGGGTATATTTCAAGGCGTTGTCCAGAACATTGTAAAGGGCTTCCGCCGTCCACTTGGAGTCAAAGCGGGCCGCGCCTTCCCAGGGCAGGACAGTGAGGGAAATGCCACGCTGTCCGGCGGCGGCCAGCCCCTGCGCGGCCGCCCCATCCAGCAGGGGCTGGATGGGGTGAGGTGCTGGGGACAGAGTGAGGATGCCGTTGTCCAGCCGGGAGGACTTGACTAAAGCATCCACCAGGAAGGAGAGTTTCTCCGCCTGGGTCTTCAGGGCCTCGGCCTGGGCCCGCTGTTCCGGGGTCAGCTCGCTCTCCGCCATCAGGGAGGCGTACAGCAGCAGATTGGCGATGGGGGTCTTGGTCTGGTGGGACACGTCGGCGATCAGAGCCGCGATCTTGCTCTTTTCCTCCGCCAGATTCCGGGCGGAGGAGGCGGAGCCGTTGAGGAACCGGGACATCTTGGACTCCAGGGCGGAGGGGACGGACTCATCGAAGGAGCTCTCCAAAAAGCTCCCATCGATGGCCCGGTCCAGCATCCGGTCCATGCGTTCCAACTGACGCCGGGCGCGCAGCCACTGGGACAGACCAAAGAGCAGGCCGGCCGCCGCCAGCCCCATGCAGAGGATCAGCTTCCAGTCCATCTCAGTCCACCGCCCACTGATAGCCCAGGCCGTACACGGTGCGGATGGGGGCGTCCGCCAGCTTGGCGCGCAGGCGGTTCACCGCCACGGAAAGGGCGTTTTCGTCCACGAATTCGCCGCCGTCCCACACCCGGTCCAGCAGCACCTCCCGGGACAGGGTCTGTCCCCGGTGCTCCACCAGCAGGCGCAGCAGCCGCTGCTCCGTCTTGGACAGCTCCAACGGCACGCCGTCCCTGGCAAAGACCATGGCGTCAAAGTCGAACAGGAACGGGGGGAGCTCCAGTGCGGCGGGGGCAGGACGGCTGCGCCGGAGCAGGCTGTTCACCCGGGCGCGCAGCACCGCCAGGGAGAAGGGCTTGGTCACATAGTCATCCGCCCCCAGCTCCAGACCGGTCACCTGGTCCATCTCCAGATCGTTGGCCGTCAGGATCAGCACCGGCAGGGCGGAGCGGTCCCGCAGCCGGGAGAGCAGGTCC
This sequence comes from Clostridium phoceensis, assembly GCF_001244495.1. Classification (NCBI taxonomy): domain Bacteria; kingdom Bacillati; phylum Bacillota; class Clostridia; order Eubacteriales; family Clostridiaceae; genus Clostridium; species Clostridium phoceensis. The sequence continues at coordinate 2,597,986 of NZ_LN866274.1, forward strand.
AGGCTGTTCCCGTCGGGCAGGTTCAGGTCCAGGATGAGCAGGTCAAAGGTCCGCTCCGCCAGCTCCCGCTCCGCCTGGCCGATGGTGCCGGCCTGGACGAACTGGCGCCCTTCCTGGCCCAGTGCCAGGCGGATGCCCTGGCTGAGGGCAGGGTCGTCCTCCACGATGAGGATCTGATGCATGAGATATCACCACTTATCTGTTGATCCGCCTCCCCGGACCCCGCCGGGGGGCGGTGCTATTGTACCATGGGCCGGTCCGAGTGACAAGGGCCGGGGCGGCCGCCCGGACCCAGATCTGTCCGGAAATCCCCGCCCGCCCCTTGACAAAGAAAACGGCGTGTGCTATATTGCACACATTGCAATGAAGAGGACCAGTAGCGGAGCCGCCGCTGCCCAGAGAACCCCCGGACGGTGAGAGGGGGAGAGGGGCGCTCCGGGAATACGCCTCCGAGCAGCCGCCCGAACCGGACAAGCCGCAGTAGGGGACAGGCCGGTCCGCGCCCGTTACCGCGCCGGAGTCCAGCACTCCATAAGGTCCTGCCCGCGAGGACAGGACGGTCCAGAGGTGGTACCGCATTTCATGCCCTCTGTCCTTCGGGACAGGGGGCATTTTTCAGAGAGCCCGATCCTCTCTGTGTATTCCCGCGCCGCAGGGGCGGGAACAGCGGGGGAGACTCCGCAAAATGAGTTCGGGCGGTCTGGAAATGTGGAGAGAGACAGAAAAGGGGGCGGTGTCGTGTCCGCAAAGCAGAGAGGCGTCCTGTGCGTCTTTGCCGCCGCGGTGCTGTACAGCATCGGGGGGCTCTGCATCAAAGTGATCCCGTGGAACGGGATGTCTATCAACGGAGCCAGGACCGCGGTGGCCCTGGTGGTCATCGGGCTGTACCTGTGGGCCATTCGCCACAAGCCCAGGATGAACCGCTGGGTCCTGCTGGGCGCTTTGGCGGTGTGTGGGACCAACATCCTCTTCTCCATCGCCAACAAGATGACCACGGCGGCCAACGCCATCGTCCTCCAGTTCACCGCCCCCATTTTCGTGATGGTGTTCACCGCCATCTTCTTCCGGCGCAGGCCGGGAAAGCTGGATCTGGTGACCTGCGCGGCCGTGCTGGGCGGCATCCTGTTCTTCTTTGTGGACAGCCTTTCCGCTGGCGGGATGGTGGGGAACGTGCTGGCCCTCATCTCCGGGATCTCCTACGCCGGTGTGTTCATGATGAACGACATGCCGGAGGGGGACGCCATCAGCTCGGTCTTCTGGGGAGATGTATTCAGCGCGGTGGTGGGACTGCCCTTTGTGGCCATGGAGACCGACTTCTCCGCCACAGCGGTGGTCAGCGTCCTGATCCTGGGGGTGTTCCAGGTGGCACTGGCCTATATCCTGCTCACCATCGGCCTGAAGACCACTCCGCCGGTGACGGCCAGCCTGGTCTCCGGCATCGAGCCGGTCCTCAACCCCATCCTGGTAGCCGTCTTTTACCATGAAATGATCGGTCCCACTGCGCTGGTGGGCGCGGTGATCGTGGTGGGCAGCGTGGTGGCCTACAATGTGATCTGTGGACGCAGGGAGCACAAGGAGCGCGTGCCTGCTCAGGGAGAGAAACAACAGTCCTGCTGAAAACACTTCATGCCAGCAGAATATTGAATAAAAAGGAGAAAGTACGATGACCTGTTATGAGGAACTGAAAGCCCGCGGACTGATCGCCCAGGTGACCAACGAGGAGGAGATCTCCAAGATGGTGAATGAGGGGAAGGCGGTGTTCTACATCGGCTTTGACCCCACTGCCGACTCCCTCCATGTGGGCCACTTCATGGCCCTGTGCCTGATGAAGCGCCTCCAGATGGCGGGCAACCGGCCCATCGCACTCATCGGCGGCGGCACCGGCTATATTGGGGACCCCTCCGGCCGCACCGACATGCGGAACATGATGACCCCGGAGACCATCCAGCACAACTGCGACTGCTTCAAAAAGCAGATGGAGCGGTTCATCGAGTTTGGTGAGGGCAAGGCCCAGATGGTAAACAACGCCGACTGGCTGCTGAAACTGAACTATATCGAGCTGCTGCGGGATGTGGGAGCCTGCTTCTCGGTGAACAACATGCTTCGGGCCAAGTGCTATGAGCAGCGGATGGAGAAGGGACTCTCCTTCCTGGAGTTCAACTATATGATCATGCAGTCCTACGACTTCTACTACCTGTTCCAGCACTACGGATGCAACATGCAGTTCGGCGGCGACGATCAGTGGTCCAACATGCTGGGCGGCACTGAGCTGATCCGGAGAAAGCTGGGCAAGGACGCCCACGCCATGACCATCACCCTGCTGCTCAACTCCGAGGGCAAGAAGATGGGCAAGACAGCCAAGGGCGCGGTGTGGCTGGACCCCAGCAAGACCAGCCCCTATGAGTTCTATCAGTACTGGCGCAACGTAGGCGACGGCGACGTGCTCAAGTGCCTGCGCATGCTCACGTTCCTGCCTCTGGAGCAGATCGACGAGATGGACAAGTGGGAGGGCAGCCAGCTGAACACCGCCAAGGAGATTCTGGCCTATGAGCTGACCGCTCTGGTCCACGGCAAGGAGGAGGCTGAGAAGGCCCAGGAGGCCGCCAAGGCCCTCTTTGTGGGCGGCGGAGACATGAGCAATGTCCCGGCCACCCAGCTGTCCCAGGAGGACTTGGCCGGCGGCTCCATCGGCATCCTGGACCTGATGATGAAGTGCAAGCTGGCCCCCTCCAAGAAGGAGGCCCGCCGCCTGGTGGAACAGGGCGGCGTGGAGGTGGACGGGGAGAAGGTCACCGACGTGGCCGCATCCTACACTGCCGACCAGATGGCAGGCGACGGCCTGATGCTCAAAAAAGGAAAAAAGGTGTTCCACCGCGTAAAGATGTGAAAAGTCAGAGGCAGCCGGGTATTCTGATAGAGAATACCCGGCTGTCAGCTCATTGGAGGCCAGCAGGGGGCAGACGGTCCGCCGTCCGCTTCTGAGGGACAGTGCGATCGAAAGCCTGTGTGGGTTCCGATCATATCCCCTTGAGAAAAAAGTCGTTTCGTTCTATAATAATGAAAAATAGAGAATGAAAGCGTCTGCTCTCATAACAAAGCCCGGAGGTTTACAGATAAGATGAAACATTTATTCAAAGCAGGGGGAGCTGGTGGCCGGCATGTACACCTTATACTGCGGATTCTGCCAGTGGTTTTTCTGTGTTATGCGGTCTATCTGCTCCTGGGAATGTGGCTCCCATTTCTGTTCCAGCCGGGAGTGTCAAAAGAATTTCAGAGAGGATTTGACAAAAGTGGATTTTATGGGACTGGAAGCGTGGATCGTGCAGCCCTGATAGATGACAATGTTGCCGCACTGGAGATCCGGATCCGCATGATTGAAGAGGCGCAGAAGCGGCTGATTTTCACCAATTTTGATATCCGGGATTGTGAGAGCGGCAGGGATGTGGCAGCGGCCCTCCTGGCGGCAGCGGAGCGCGGGGTCCAGGTCCAGGTCCTCACGGATGGGATGAACGGCCTGGTCAGCATGGCCTCCTCGCCGGTGTTTTATGCCCTGGGCGCACATCCCAATATTGAGATCCGTTTCTATAATACGCCCAATCCGCTCATGCCCTGGACCTTTAACGGCAGGCTCCATGACAAATATATTCTCTCAGATGACCGGCTGCTGCTGGCAGGCGGACGAAACACTTTTGATAAATTTTTAGGGGACTATGTCCCGGACCCGGAAAAGAGTCATGACCTGGATATTCTGTTCTATAATTCTGCCGCAGGGACGGCTGACAGCGGTGAGAGCGTACTCCATCAGGTGGAGCAGTACTTTCAGATGGTTTGGTCTGACAGCCACAGCAAAACCTGGCTGGAGTCCGCACCATTTTTCTATCGAAAGAGCGTACTTCTGGAGACAGAAGCCCTCCATATGCGGCACAGCACATGGAGGGAGGCTCATCCGGAGCTTTTGAGCAAACAGAATACAGATTACATAGAGGCCACGGTCCCATTAAAAGCTGTGACTTTTATCCATAACCCGATCAATATTTTGGCAAAAGAACCTCTGGTATGGTGGCAGCTGCAGCAGCTGATGGAGGGTGCTGAGGAGAGAGTCTACCTCCAAACACCCTACGCAGTATGTGATCAGTCGATGTATGACGGACTTTCACGGGTGGCTGGGCGCGGGGTGCCCTTCTCCGTTCAGATCAACTCCATGGGAGTAGGGGACAATTTTATGGCCTCTTCCGACTATTACCGCAATAAGGCTCGGGTGCTGGATACCGGTGCTCAGGTATGGGAGTGGTACGGGGATTACTCCTCCCACGGAAAGTCCCTGCTCATTGACCAGGACCTCGCGGCGGTAGGCTCCTACAATCTGGATATGCGCAGCACCTATGTGGATACGGAAGTGATGTTCGTGATCCATGGGGAGGAATTTAATGCGGTCTTGGAACATTACCTAGCGGAAATGGAGGAGGATTCTCTGCTGGTGTCCGGACTGGAGACCTATGTGGAGAAGGAAGGGGTGACCCCCTGGGATAACGGAGACTGGAAGCATGCACTTTATCCCATCACATCGCTCCTGGTCCAGCCGTTTCGGTGTCTGCTCTGAGTTTTGGTTCCTTTTCAGGGCCTGCTGTGCTATAATCAAAAAACAAACTTACATGAGCCTGTAAGGGGAGACACTTAACATGAAAAAAGGATATTTTTTTATCCTGATTGCAACTATCGCGTTCAGTTCCATGGAGGTGGTGCTGAAACTCATCGCGGGGGAGGTCAATCCGGTCCAGCTGACGCTGGCCCGCTTTTCCATCGGCTTCGTTTTTCTGGCCCCGGTGGCTGTCTACACCCTAAAGAAGCGAAGCAAGCGCCTGGACCGGAAAAGCGTGGCCTATTTCGCCCTGCTGGGCCTGATCGGCATTGCCATCTGCATGCCGATCTATCAGATGTCCATCAACTTTACCGAGTCCTCCGTGGTGGCGGTCCTGTTCAGCTGCAACCCAGTCTTTGTTACCTTTTTTGCCTTCATGATCCTGAAGGAGCCCATCAAGAGGCGCCATCTGGCAGCCCTGAGTCTGGAGATCCTGGGGACCCTGGCCATTATCAACCCCCTGCATATCAAGCTGAACATGGTGGGCGTAGGACTGGCCCTGTGCTCCACTGTGCTGTTCTCCATCTACGGGGTGATGGGCAAACGAAAGTGTGCGGAGTACGGGGGCGCGGTGGTCACCTGCTTCAGCTTCCTCTTCGGGAGCGTCATCATTTTCTGCTTTATCCTGATCACCCATATCCCCGCCGTGGCGGGATTCTTCCAGTCCATCGGTCTGCCCTCCTTTGCCCAGATCCCCATTCTGGAGGGCTATACCCTCCAGAACCTGCCCTATGTGCTCTATGTCTCGGCCGGCGTGGCCGGCGTGGGTTTCTGCGCCTACTTCCTGGCTATGGAATACCAGCCGGCCAGCGTGGTCTCGCTGGTGTATTTCTTCAAGCCGGCGCTCTCGCCCATACTGGCCTGGATGGTCCACGGGGAGGAGATCCCGGGCAATATGCTGGCGGGTATCCTGCTGATCCTGGCGGGCTCGTTTGCCAATATCATCCCCGGGATACTGGAGATCAGACGCGCCAAACAACAGATGCCGTCCAACTGAGTTTTGATCGATGCAATCGATGCATGTGAGGAGATGTGAGATCTATGAACAAATCGAAAGTTTACTTTACGGACCTCCGGGCCCCTGTGGGGACAAGCCAGCTCACCAAGCTTCAGCGGCTGATCCGCAGCGCTGGGATCGGTGAGATCGACATGGAAAAAAAGCTGGTGGCCATCAAGCTCCACTTCGGAGAACCCGGGAACCTGACTTATCTGCGGCCCAACTACGCCAAGGCGGTGGCGGATGTGGTGAAGGAGCTGGGCGGCGTTCCCTTTCTGACGGACTGCAACACCCTCTACCCGGGGAGGCGGAAAAATGCCCTGGAGCACATTGAGAGCGCCTATGAGAACGGGTTTTCCCCCTTCTCCACCGGCTGTCAGGTCATCATTGGAGACGGCCTGCGGGGCAATGATGACGTAGAGGTCCCGGTGGCGGGGGGCGAGTATGTGGAGAAGGCTAAGATCGGCCGCGCCATCATGGACGCAGATGTGTTCATCAGCCTGAGCCACTTCAAGGGCCATGAGCAGACCGGGTTCGGCGGTGCGCTGAAAAATATTGGCATGGGGTGCGGGAGCCGCCGGGGCAAGATGGAGCAGCACTCCGGCGGCAAGCCGGTGGTGAAGCAGAAGCGCTGCGCAGGCTGCCGCCAGTGCATCAAGCAGTGCGGGCAGGACGCTATCTCCTACGATGGGGGTAAGGCATTTATTGACCAGGAAAAGTGCGTGGGCTGCGGGCGGTGCATCGCGGTGTGTAACTTTGATGCCATTTTTAACCCCAACGACTGTGCCTGTGAGCAGCTGAACCGGAAGATGGCCGAATACGCCAAGGCGGTGGTGGATGGACGGCCCCAGTTCCACATCAGCCTGGTGATCGATGTATCTCCCTACTGCGACTGCCATGGGGACAACGATATGGCCATCCTGCCTGATGTGGGGATGTTCGCTTCGTTTGACCCGGTGGCCCTGGACCAGGCGTGCGTGGATGCCTGTTTGCGGCAGCAGCCCATCCCAGGCAGCCTTCTGGATGACCGGATGCATGAGGAAGGCTTCCATGATCTCCACGACCACTTCCGGAATGTGACGCCGGAGTGCGAGTGGGAGAGCTGCTTGGCCCATGGGGAAAAGATCGGCCTGGGCAGCCGGACCTATGAGCTGATCCGGGTCTGAACCCACAAAAAAGCCTGCGGTCCATCAGACCGCAGGCTTTTTTGCACTTTTTGATAGCAGACTCCGGGACACTCAGGCATTCCGGGGCTGGGGCGTCATCTGTTTGTCGAATGCGGGGTTGGTGAGATAGACATTCTTGCTGTTCATCTTTTCCTTGCACAGCCGCAGACACTCGCCGAAGCGCTGGAAGTGGACGATCTCCCGCTCCCGCAGGAAGCGGATCACGTTGTTCACATCCGGGTCATCACTGAGACGCAGGATATTGTCATAGGTGAGGCGGGCTTTCTGCTCTGCTGCAATGGTGTAAGGGCAACATAGTTGTGAAGATCTTGATGTTGTGATATTTGAATATAAAATAGAGAATAAAAAAGGAAATTTATTGAAAATATCTTGCTTTTGCATAAGAGGAAAAATATAATGTGTTTATCAGAAACCAGCTATAATGCAGAAAAGAGAAGACAATATGCTGAAGATTCCAATATTCCATGACTTGTCAAACAAGTCATTTTATTATCTGATCGCTAAGTCTGGGCAACGGCGGCAGCCAGGGTGGCTGCCCCTCTGGGCCCATTTGTTAGATACAGCTGGAGTGATGGAACTACTGGTGTCCGAGCGGGGGCCATGCCACCCCTTAGAGACACAGCAACTGACAGAGCGGGAATGGACACAGGTGTGCGTGTTTCTTGCGCTGGTTCACGATATCGGAAAATGCACACCGGTGTTTCAATCAAAAATAAAGGATCAAGCACCTGTACTGGAAGAGATACTACAAAACTGTGGTATAAAGATTTCGTCCCGGAGTTCCTTCCTTGAGCCGGGTAAAACCCCTCATGGATTATCTGGAGAAGCAATATTGCTCCATTTTGGCTGCCCACCTGGGGTAGCTGCTGTTGTAGGTGCGCATCACGGGCGTCCACAGGAAATTTGGGATGATGTAGAAGACTGGCTGGAATTATATGAGGAGAATTTTTACGGTTTAGAGGGGGAGGGAAGCTCCGATGGGATGCAGTGGGAGTCAATGTGGCAAGATTGGATCAAGTTTGCATTGGACGAGTGTGGGTACTCCCAGATTGATAATCTTCCCCAACTGGATGTTCCAACCCAAATGTTAATTTCCGGCCTGCTGATTATGGCAGACTGGATTGCCAGCAATACCACGTATTTCCCGCTTCTAGAGTTGGAAGATATGGGTGAATCCCTCACCTATCCCACACGGATTCAGAAGGGATGGGAGAGGCTGTCTTTCCCTCAGCAGTGGTGCCCAAATACCTATTCCATGGATGTGCAGGAATTCTGCAGTCGGTTTGGATTTACATGGAATACGGTTCAGCAGGAAATGGTTCAGGCGGTCGAAGAGAGTACACGGCCTGGAATCTTCATTTTAGAGGCCCAGATGGGAGTTGGAAAGACGGAAGCAGCGCTGGCAGCGGCGGAGTTGATTGGTAGCAGACTTGGATGTACTGGCATCTTCTTTGGCCTACCTACACAGGCCACATCCAACGGGATTTTTCCCCGATTGAAGCAGTGGGCACAACAGCAATCTGAGTGGGTGCAGCATGGAATCCGCCTTGCCCACGGCATGGCCGATCTGAACGAGGATTACCAGGCCATTTTTCGCGGAAAGGCAGTGCAGAATGAGGATGTAGATCCATCTGGATTGGTGGTTCACCCTTGGTTTGAAGGGAGAAAACAGGCCCTCCTCTCGCAGTTTGTCATTGGAACGGTAGATCAGCTTTTAATGTCCGCCCTGAAACAGAAGCATGTGATGCTGCGCCATCTGGGATTGGCAGGTAAGGTAGTTGTCGTGGATGAATGCCATGCCTACGATGCATATATGAATCGATATCTGGACCGTGCGCTCAACTGGCTTGGCAAATACGGGGTTCCTGTCATCCTGCTCTCAGCTACATTGCCTTCTCGGCGGCGCAGGGATCTGATTTTTGCGTATCAAAACAAGATGCCTGAAAAAGAGATCCGATTGAGTTGGGAGAAGAACCAGGCTTATCCACTGCTGACCTGGACAGATGGGATGCAGGTACAGCAGAAAAATATCCGGGTAGATCAACCACCCCGTTTGATTCGGATGCAGCAGGCAGAGGAACAGCAGCTGTATGCTCTGGTGGGAGGTGTCGTTGCTAAGGGGGGCTGTATGGGAATCATTGTGAATACAGTCCATCGGGCGCAGCAGCTGGCTCAGGAGCTGCAGCATATTTTCCCTGAAAATCCTGTCATTCTCATTCATGCAAGACTCATCATGGGAGACCGTTCAGAGCGAGAGGCTAAACTACTTCGATTGTTGGGAAAACGATCCACCCCGGAGCAGCGCAGAGGAATGATCGTGGTGGGAACTCAAATTTTGGAGCAGTCTCTGGATATTGACTTCGATTTTATGATTACACAGCTGTGTCCTATGGATCTGCTTTTGCAGCGGATCGGGCGGCTGCACCGGCATAAGAGGCAGCGTCCAGCGGGACTTGAGGAAGCCACATGCGTGGTGCTGGATCAAAATGCTCCCGATGATGGCACAACAGCGGTCTATGGGAAGTGGCTGTTATACCGTACCGCTCAGCTTCTTCCGGAGCAGATTATCTTGCCGGACGATATCTCCCCACTGGTACAGCAGGCCTACTTGGATGGAAATGCAGTGCTGCCTGAAGGAGATCCTGCTCTGGCACTTTGGCAGGAGTACCAGCGAAATATTCTGGAGAAAGAGGGGCGGGCCCAATCCTTGCGAATTCCTGGTGTCGACAGCTTGGATGAGACCATCCACGGACTGTTGGACAGTGCTTTGGGTGACAGTGAATGGGTATCCCTGGCTTCGGTTCGTGATGGTACACCGGGATTGGATGTACTGGTCATGGAACAGAGAGATTCCGGAGAAGTGGCCTTTTTGCCCTGGCAATATGGGGGGGCTCTGGTACCAAGGGATCATATCCCCTCTCAACAGGAATGCAGATATATCCTGCGTCAGCGGCTACAGCTTCCCAGAGTGTTGTGCGGCAAAACGATAGATCGTACCATTGCTGAGTTAGAAGCAAATCAGCGGGCAGTTGTACCAGAATGGAATTATGCGTCCCTCCTGCAGGGAGAGCTGTTTCTCTTCTTAGATGAGCAAGGACGAGCGGAGCTGCGCGGATATCAATTGACTTATACCAGAGAGATCGGACTTCAGTGTGTGCGAAAGGAGGAGTAACATGGAGCAACGGGAATTCTCTCTGTTGGAAGAGCCTTGGATTTGTGTAATCGGGCTGGATGACCAGGTAAGAAGTGTGTCTTTGACGCAGGCACTGCTGCAAGCCCATCAGATCCGGGATCTGACAGGGGAAAGCAAGACACAGGATAGCGCCATCCTGCGGCTACTGCTGGCAGTGGTTTATACAGTATTCTCTCGTGTAGATGAGGGAGGACAACCACATGAGACTACAAGTGTACAGGAGGCACTTCGACGATGGGGGGCTCTGTGGGAGTCAGGGATGTTCCCATCGGAGCCCATTCAACGATATCTGTCTCAGTGGCAGGAGAGGTTCTGGCTTTTTCATCCGGAGCGACCTTTTTACCAGGTTCCGCAATTGCAGGGCACGACCAACCCAGCTAAAAAGATGAATGGGGCCTTGGTTGAGAGCAGCAACAAGCCCCAACTGTTTTCTTTGTGGGCAGGAGAGCGGAAAAACCAGCTGACATATGCGGAGGCTGCCCGGTGGTTGATTTTTCTTCAAGGATTTGGTGATACTGCAGCCAAAAAGCCATCCCCAAAATTGAGTTGGCTGGGTAGCATCGGGCTTATTATTGCCAAGGGAGATACACTGTTTGAAACCCTGATGCTGAATCTAGTGCTATGGAAGGACGGAACGGAACGGTGGGAGGCGGGCGTCCCTTCGTGGGAAGAGGAACTTCCCAAGGAAAAACTGCGGGAGATTCCCCTGCCCGGAAGCCAAGCTGCGCTGCTGACCCTTCAATGCCGCCGGATTCTCCTTTTGCGAAAAGATCAGCGAGTAGTTGGTTATGTGGAGGCTGCAGGCGATTATTTTCCAAAGGAAAATGCATTCAGTGAACAGATGACGCTCTGGGATGGAATCCGGGAGCGGGATACAGTCGTCGGATATCGTCCAAAACCCCACCAGCCCAGCCGGCAGATGTGGCGGGATTTCTCCGTCATGATGGGGCAAACGGGGAGAAAGCCTGGCGTTTTGGCCTGGATTGGTCTTATAAAAGCCAAAAAGAAACTGGAAAAGAGCAAATTGATTGTCTTTCAGATTGCAGGAGTCCAATACGGCAATATGTATTGTGGTATCACGGACGAATTTTCCGATCAGCTGCAGATGTACAGCGGCCTGTTGGACGAGTTGGGGTACAAGTGGCAGAGAATCATAAGCGATGAAGTGAGCCACTGTGACCAGCTTGTAAAGATGGTGGGGAAGTTAGCCTATAAATTGGAACGGGCTATGGGGGGAGATGGAAAAACAGCGGTACAAAGAACGCAAGAGCAGTGCTATTATCGGCTGGATGTCCCATTCCGCCAGTGGCTGCTGACCATCGATCCGGATATCAAGCTGAAAGAACAGCGGGAACTGCTGTCGGTTTGGCGGAGTCGAGCAAAAAAGATCGCTTTGGATCTGGGCCATGAGCTGGTTGAGCAAGGAGGAACTGTGGCGCTGGTGGGCAGGAAAGTCACGGAGAAAATGGGAAAGAAAGAGAAAGACCACTACTACTGTGCACCCAAAGCGTTTAATCAATTTTTGATAGAATTAAAGCAATGGGAGGGTGAAACAGGATGAGTCAGGGAAACACCATTGGCCGGGTGGCGCAGTTTACAGCCCGGAAACTGAAACAGTTAAAAAGCCAGGCGGGGGAGAGCGCTTTCCGCAGCACGCTGGCCCACTTGCGCAGGGGCGTTGGATACGTACCGGGGGAGATACCTCAACTGTGGGGCTTCTTTTTGGATGGAATGCCCGAGGGGTGGATGGGAGACCGGAAACCCAGCCGGGCGGAGTGGGCGGTCTATACGGCACTGACTCTGTTTGCGCTCCACCAGCAGGGGCAGGATCCTGAAAAGGAGTGGATGAGCCAGTCTGGAGCAACATTAGGAAAGTCTGCTGCCAGACTGATTGGTTCGGAAGAGGATGAAGGGCGGATATCCAGGCGCTTTTACGCACTGGCTACTGCAGCCAGCATGGAGGAATTATCCCATCATATGCGGGGCATGGTGCAGCTTCTGCGCAGCAAGGGAATCCCCTTGGACTACCCGGCATTGGCCGAAGATTTATTCTGGTATCAGCAGCCAAATTTTCAGGCACAAGTGCGCCTTCGTTGGGGACAGGATTTTTACCGCCGCACGCTGACTGAGCAGATTGCGGGAACAAAGGAGGATGGAGTTCATGAATAATCAGTCAAAGTTGTATGTGGATGTACATGTGTTGCAGACCGTTCCCCCCAGCTGTATCAACCGGGATGACACGGGAAGCCCTAAAACCGCCGTTTACGGTGGCGTCACTCGGGCCAGAGTGTCCAGCCAGGCGTGGAAGAGAGCGGTTCGGCTTATGTTCCGGGAGATGTTTTCCCGGGAGCAGTTGGGCCTGCGGACCAAACGGGCGGTGGAATTGGTCACAGCTCAGTTGAAAGCGCAGGGTGTGGAGGAAGGCTGCGAAAAGATGGCAGCCAAAGCACTGGAAAATGCCGGGATCAAGGTTAATAAAGCATCTCAGACTGATGCCCTGTTGTTCCTCAGTCAAGCCCAAGCAAAAGAACTGGCCCGGCTAGCGATCGTGGGGGAAACGGACAAGCAGTATTATAAAAACGCCATTCAGGAGTATCCTTCCGTGGATATGGCGCTGTTTGGCCGTATGGTGGCCAGCGACCCATCTCTCAACTACGATGCCGCTGCCCAGGTGGCCCACAGTATTTCTACCCATGAGGTGCGCAACGAATATGACTATTTTACCGCCGTGGATGACTGCGCTCACAATGACAACATGGGAGCAGGTCATTTGGGGACTGTAGAATTCTATTCGGCGACCCTCTATCGGTACGCAACGGTCAACGTGCAGGAGTTGGCGCAGCATCTGAAGGAGGATACTCCGGAGGCTACAAAGAACTTTGTAAAGGCGTTTCTGCTGTCCATGCCTACCGGGAAGCAGAATACCTTTGCTAATCGTACAGCGCCTGACTTAGCCTATGTTACGCTGCGGTGCGACCAGCCGGTCAACTTGGCTGGAGCATTTGAGTGCCCTGTGCGGGCCAATGGTGAAGGGTATGTAGGAGCCTCGGTCCGAGCCCTGGGTCGCTATGCCTTGAGAACCTATCAGTCCTTTGTGGCACCGCCGGAGCAGGCTTTCTGTGTTGGTTCGGCAGAGAGAGCTGAAGCACTCGCGCCATCGATCAGAATGCAGGAGATGCTGGATGCGGTGCAGAATATGGTGGCGGACTACTGTAAAGCGGAGGAAGAAAAATGAGCACCCTGCTGTTACGCTTGGCCGCATCTATGCAGGCGTGGGGCAGTGACTTTAGGTTTGAGGTGCGGCGCACAGGCAGAGAACCAACAAAAAGCGGAGTCATTGGACTGCTGGCGGCCGCACTAGGACGAAGTAGAGCTGATTCTATTGATGATCTGTGTCAACTCCGGTTTGGAGTACGGGTAGATCAAGAGGGGCAATTGCTCCGGGACTTTCACACCGCTCATCAGGGGGCGAAAACCACATATGTTACCCAGCGGTATTATCTCTGTGATGCAGTGTTCCTGGTAGGTTTAGAAAGTAAGGATGAAGAATGGCTGCAGGAGTTGGACAAGGCTCTGCAATCCCCGATCTACCCGTTGTTCTTGGGCAGGCGCTCCTGTCCGCCCACCCTGCCTCTTACACTTGGGATCCGGGAAGAAAATCTGGTAGACGCACTGAAAAAGGAGCCATGGCAGGCCTCACTGTGGATGCAGAGACGGCTGGGAAAGCAGCAGCCGAAACTGCGTCTAATGACCGATGCCCACTGCGGCGGAAGAAATATGGGGCTCCAGCGGGACCTGCCGGTCACCTTCCATAACAGTGCCCGGACATACACCTATCGGGGCATGGAGGAGCACTTTCCGGTAATACCACCAGAAGTTATGCACGATCCGATGTCAGAGCTGTCATAGAGGGGGATTTTCTATGTATTTGACCAGAATGGAACTGGATGTGAACAAGCGCGACACAAGGAAGGCGCTGATCTCCCCTAATCTGCTTCATGGAGCCATAGAGTCATCCTTTCCGGGTGAGAGAGAGCGGCGACTTTGGCGGATAGATAAGTTTCAGGGACGGTATGATCTGCTCTTACTCAGCGCCCGGATTCCAGAACTGACGAAGATGGTAAAGCAGTTTGGAAAAGAGGAGGGCGGACCGCCCTGGCAGACCAAATCCTACGATACATTACTGGAGCGTATTCACTCCAATAGAATCTGGCAGTTTCGTCTGACGGCAAATCCAACGAAAAGTGTCAAGTCTGCTGAAAACGAAAAGCGGGGGGCAGTGCATGCACATATTACGCCGGAACACCAGACTCAGTGGCTGCTTGACCGGTGTGAGGCCCACGGTTTTTTCGTGGATCCGGAGGAAGTTGTGGTTATCAGTAGTCAATGGCAGCGGTTCTACAAAGGCAATGAACGAAAGCATCCGATCACACTGCTTTCCGTGACCTTTGACGGTATACTTACAGTGACAGATGAGGTGCGTTTCCGTCAGACCCTGGTGGAAGGAATCGGGCGCGGCAAAGCATTTGGACAGGGCATGTTGACTGTCATGGGACTAGGGACCGCTCATGGATAAGATACCTGGGATGGAGCGCCCTGATTTACAGGCACTGCCCCAAATTGGAGATCGGCTGACCTTTTTGTATCTGGAGCACTGCCAGATCAACCGGGAGGACAGCGCAATCCTGGTGCGGGATGAGCGGGGAACGACAAGAATCCCAGCAGCAGCCATTACAGTGCTGCTGCTGGGACCAGGTACGACAGTCACACATAGGGCAATCGAGTTGATTGGAGATGCCGGTGTAGGGATTGTCTGGGTGGGAGAGCACGGGGTGAGGTTCTATGCCAGCGGACGACCGCTGACCCACCGTGCTCAGTTGCTGATGAAACAGGCTCAGTTGGTCAGCAATCAGCGTACTCACTTGGCTGTGGTCAGAAAAATGTATCAACTCCGCTTCCCAGAGGAGGACGTTTCGGGCCTTACCACACAACAACTGCGGGGCAGAGAGGGAGTCCGTGTCAGAAAAGCCTACCGCACAGCGGCGAAGGAATGGAATCTTCCTTGGAACGGCCGGGAATTTGACCCGGATAATTTCTCCTCCGGAGACCCTGTGAATCAGGCACTTTCAGCTGGGCATGCTTGCTTGTATGGAGTTGCGCATGCTGTCATTGCAGCGTTGGGTTGTTCTCCGGGGCTGGGATTCATTCATGTGGGCCATGAGCGCTCATTTGTTTATGATATTGCAGACCTCTATAAGGCGGACCTCACCATTCCCATTGCATTTGAGATAGCGGCAAAAAAGCCGGATGATCTTCCAAGTGCAGTTCGCCGCAGAATAAGAGATGAAATGGCCGCCAGACACCTTCTGGAGCAAATTGTGCGGGATATACGTTTTTTACTGTCAGATGACGACCAGCCGGATAATGGAAAAACAGACATTACTTATCTCTGGGACAGCCATAAGAGATTGATTTCAAACGGCAGAAACTATGCGGAAAAAGGGGATATGCCAGAATGATCATCGTCGTTTTGACGGACTGTCCTCCAAAACTAAGGGGAGACCTATCCAAATGGCTGTTTGAAATTAACACCGGAGTCTATGTGGGAAACGTATCTGCCCGAGTGCGAGAAGCACTGTGGATCCGCATTTGTGAAACAGTCCAGCAAGGTCAGGCTACAATGGTGTATCCTGCTCCCGGAGAGCAGAAAATGGAATTCCGAGTACATAATACTACATGGGAAATGGTCGATTACGACGGAGTCAAACTCATGCGGCGACCACTTGGCCGTAAAATCACGGAGGCGGAGAAGAAGGAGAAAAATTCACGGGATCTATGCAGCAAAGCGGCTGCATATCAGCGCAGCCTCCGTATCCAACGAGTACGGCAAAAGGCCAAGTTTGAATCTGACTATACAGTGCTGGATCTTGAGACTACTGGCCTTTCACACTTGAAAGATCATATCATAGAAATCGCTGCGCTCCGCGTAAGAAATGGCTTTGTGGATGCTGAATTCCATGCCTTGGTTCAGTGTCCAATCCCAATTCCTCCTGCCGTTTCGGCGCTGACAGGATTAACAGATGGACAGCTTGTGCATAGTGGCAGGGCACTATGGGATATATTAAAAGACTGCCTTACGTTTATCGGCTCTGACCCGTTGGTGCTGCATCATGCTGCATTCGATTACGGTTTCCTCCAGGCTGGCTGTAAGAAAGTGGGGCTGCCGATACCAAGAAACCAGTGTATAGATACCTTGAAGCTGGCCCGACAGAAACTTGCCGGGCTGAACAGTTATTCCCTTGAGGCAATATCCGCTTATTTGGGACTGGATGTGACGGGCTGCCATCGAGCACAGAAAGACTGTGAACTGACACTTGGGATATATCAGAAGTTAAATGGAAAATGAGCACTTGAAAAAATAAGCGCTTGTCTTTCAAGGCTTTCTGAGTCTTTTCCCCGCATGTGCGGGGGTGATCCCGGCTCTCCATGTAGGCCAGAATATCGGCGGTGCTTTTCCCCGCATGTGCGGGGGTGATCCCTGATGATGCCAGAGAAGTGTTCAGCCAAGAGACTTTTCCCCGCATGTGCGGGGGTGATCCCAGTACAAGGCGGCTCTTGTGCGGCTAATGGATCTTTTCCCCGCATGTGCGGGGGTGATCCCGAACCTCCGGTTGGGGTAGTAACGACACAGAGCTTTTCCCCGCATGTGCGGGGGTGATCCCAGCGCAATCGTAACCGTTGCCGCTGGTCAGAACTTTTCCCCGCATGTGCGGGGGTGATCCCGACGTGCCCTACTCCGTGAGCTCGGACACGGGCTTTTCCCCGCATGTGCGGGGGTGATCCCTGATCCTGAGTCATATCATCATCCTCCTGATACTTTTCCCCGCATGTGCGGGGGTGATCCCGGTCTCCAGGTGCCCGTTCCCGCCCAGGTCCTCTTTTCCCCGCATGTGCGGGGGTGATCCCGGTCTCCAGGTGCCCGTTCCCGCCCAGGTCCTCTTTTCCCCGCATGTGCGGGGGTGATCCCGAGTCATCGTCCAGGGACTTGATTCTTTCTACCTTTTCCCCGCATGTGCGGGGGTGATCCCGTCTCCGACCGGATCAGCTCCTCCGGGAGCCACTTTTCCCCGCATGTGCGGGGGTGATCCCAACGTAGAGGTGCGGCGGCTTGAGTTCCATCACTTTTCCCCGCATGTGCGGGGGTGATCCCTAGTCGGCGCGCCATATCCATACAACCTGCAACTTTTCCCCGCATGTGCGGGGGTGATCCCAGAAGAAACTCCGGGGCTATCGTGTAGCCGTCCTTTTCCCCACATGTGCGGGGGTTATACTGACAAAAAATAATCTTTTCCTGAGTGTGTGGTAAAAAGACGCAGGGGAAAGAGCCTTTTCTTTTCCCTGCGTCTTTGGCCCTGCTTAAAAATTCCAGTGTATCTCCACCGGTGGGGCCGTTTCCCCAGGTTGCCTCCGGCCGACCAGAATATAGTCGATCAGAACCTCCACCATCTCCCTTGTGAGGTGCTCCAGGTTGGCGTATCGTTGGACCAGTTCCCGGCGGTTGTCCCCAGCGGCAATCCGGGTGTCCAGTTCTTCCAGCCGGCAGTTGGTTTCCGCGATTTTCCCCTCGATAAGCTCCTTTTCCTTGGAGAAGTCCCGAGAGAGACTGAGAAAATCCGCCTCGGACAGAATTCCCCGCACCTTGTCCAGGTAGAGCTCCCGCAGGCCCGTTTGAAACTCCTCCTGCTGCGCCTGATATTTGGAGAGCTGATCCAGCGCTTTTTGTTTCTGGGCCTGGAGGGAGCTGGAAAACTCCAGGTTTCGTTCCAGCTCATCTTGATCCAAATACTGCGCGGAAAGCCGGTTCAGCTCCTGGACCACGATGCGTTCCAGCTTTTCCACGGAAATAAATGCGCCGGTACAGACCTCTTTCGAAACGCGGCGGTTGGAGCACTGGAGATAGTGCCGTCCGCGGTTCTTCGTTGAGCGCATGGTGTATCCGCAGTTGGCGCAACGCACTTTTTTGGCAAAGAGCCCAATCGAACCGCCGGTAAAGGGCTTTGCCTTTTCATGTATCAATGCTTGGACCCGATCCCAGAGGTCCCGGTCGATGATTGCCTCATGGGTATGCTCCACTCGGATCCACTGATCTTTGGGGCGGGGCTTGTTCTGTTTGCTTTTATAAGATACACTGCCGTACCGCCCCTGGACCATGTTGCCGATGTAGATCTCATTGGTCAGCATGTGGGAGATGGCAGGATATTTCCACAGCGTTCCTGTTTTTCCAGGGGGAGATTGGTACCGCAATCCTTTCCGGCGCTTATACTCGGTGGGATTGGGGATCCCATCCTCATTCAGAATTCGGGCGATGGCCGTTTTTCCGTATCCTTGTGAAAACAAGGTAAAGACCCGGCGCACGACTGCGGCGGCCTCTGGGTCAATGATCAGATGGCCCTTCTGAGCCGGGTCCTTCTGATATCCGTAGAGGGCGAAGGCGCCAATATGAAAGCCCTGTTCCCGGCGGTTGGTGAGGACGCTGCGGATATTATCCGACATATCTTCCAAGTACCACTCGTTTACCAGGCCATTGATCTGGCGGGATTTTTTGTTCCCCTTGTTGTCGGTATCAGCATTATCCACAATGCTGACGAAACGGATTCCCCACAGCGGGAAAAGCCCGTGTATGTACTTTTCTACCAGCTCCAGCTCACGGGTAAAGCGGGACTGAGTTTTGCAGAGGATGATATCAAATTTATGGGCCTGAGCATCCGCTAAGAGGCGGCGAAACTCCGGGCGGTTTCGGTCGGAACCCGTGTAGTCATCGTCGCTGTAAATGTGAAATACTTCCCAGCCCTGCTGTATGGCGTACTGCAGGAGCATGGACTTCTGGTTTTGTATGCTGGCACTGTCGTCCTCGGCGGAGGCCTTATTCCGGTCTTCTTCCGACAGGCGGCAGTAGATTGCAGCTTTGGACATTGGACATCGCTCCTATAAAAAATACGGCCCCCTGACAATGCTCGTCAGGAGACCGCTTTTGTGGTTGTTACTGGAGCCCTGCTGCAATGGAGTTGGAATGCTCCATCTGGTTGATCAGCTGGATCCAGATCTTGGTGTACCGCTCCGCCGTCAGGGGAGTCTCGGATTTCCGGAATACACTCCGGCAGGATGGGGTAGGGAGAGGAAGTCGATTCATAAAGGGTGTGCTCCTTTCTTAGTCATTTTATGATTGCTGTTTCTCTAATAGGATGATATTTGATTATTTTTCTGGCTTGACCTTTAGTCCATAGGGTTTTAAAATTTTACCAAGGTATGCCAGGAAGCCATAGTAATCGGCTCGATCTCCGGGATACTTCTTCCCTGTGCGGTAGTTGAGAGTGTTCATCACAAAATGAATATGAAGATGTGGTTTGTCCTCATGTACAGCGGCTAAGATCTGGTACTGCTGTTTGTAATAGCGGATGGCTCGGGTTGCGATGTCCGCTGCGTCCCAGGCATCGATCCTCTCCTCTGGGGAGAAGCTGAGAATTGAGTGCCGGAGCAGAAGTCCCTCTGTCTTACCCAACGTCCGGCAGAGTCCCTCCATAGAGTCTGCTGCGATATTTGGAAAGAGAGCTCCGCCAAAGATAAGTCCGTTTTTCGCTTTCTCCGGTGAACTGACATATTGGAGTAGATCCCGGATCGCGTTCCAATCGTGGTATTTGCCCGAATGGTGGATTACTCGATAGATTGCCATAACTGTTCCTCCAATCTGCTGAGCCTCTCCCGAAGCGCCTTGTCACAGTCCAGTTCCTGAGCTGCATTCGCCAGGTCACATAGAAGCTGTGCCAAATCGCGGTTGACGGGTTCCAGATTTGGATTTTCATTGAGGCATTGGTGTCGGATATAAGCAGAGCGATCCATTCCAACTTTCTGGGCCAATGCGGTGATGCGCTGCCGTTCATCTGATGTAAGATAGACCAGTATTGGTGTTCTTTTTCCCATTTTAAGTTCATTCCTTATTTGGTACAATTCCCGCAAGCGGGGAATGCCCGCAATATTTCTGTGCAGTGAGCATTCCCTGGGGAACCCGTTATGGACTATGTAGGGATAGTATAATTTTTTATAAGCCCTAGAAAACCCAAGAGGGCAAAGGAGGTGCAGGAGACGTGGTGACATCCATATATCAAAAAGACAGAGACAAGGCGGAAGATTTTTGGGATGACTGTGGCGAAGAACTTCTGGGTCGCCTCTCACTAGACAATGTTCCACTTTACCGGCCATCCCCTCAGAGCCCAGATTTTGCGAACGCGGTCTCCAGCATTTGTATCTGCAAATGTTCGTATCATAACAAACGGGGCAAACAGCGCGTCAAATGGTTTAAGAATCCCCCCAAAAAACATCAAGAAGAGAAAAAGAGTATTTGGTTCCTTAAACCAATCGATATTGAATGCAGAAAGTATTCCATAGCACCGGAAGCCCTCAAGTTTCGATATATTTTGGCGGAGAGCTGGACGTTAAATGGGGCCTCAAATACACGCCTCTCTTTGATCGAAACTGATAGATCCGGCCGGATTCTTAGGCGCAGCACAGAACACCAGTCGGGCAGTATAGGAGTTCCGGTTTTTCCCTTTCCAAAACAACAGGTAGCGCGGATTAACAAAGTTCTCTTCAATAATTTTCTGGTTCGGTGTTGGGGAATGGGGCCCATTCCAGTCTGGCAGTTTACAAAGGAGGGAATCGCCTACTATTTAGGATGTCCGTATACAACATTAGGACCCGAATTGATCGAAGCGAAGGATCAGGCATGGAACCGCCTCAAAAGTTTGCTTCAATCGAATGCAGGGGATATTGCAGCCATACTGCTGGCATTTACATTGTTCTCGGTCCTGAAGCCGTTTTTTCCCCAGTTCCATCGACTGGACCGGTCGACGCCGTATCTGCAAGTAAAAAAACATTTTTCTGAACAGTTTGCAATTTGTGTTTCCTGTATGGACCTGGACAAAGCAACCCAACTGGCAAAGTTGTGCTGTGATATCGTCCCTAAACTTCCACCGCGTTTTCCAATTGTAGATGGAGTGAAGATCTTTCAAGCCACAGAGAAGATGGCACGTAAGGATGTTTCGATGTCGGAATTTGAGGCAAAGGTCCTTCAGAAGGCGGGTGTACTGTGGGTGGGGAGAAAACCTTCTGTGGAAGTCTCGGCCCAAAAACTGTGTCTTTCTCTTACCATCCCAACGGGAGCAGAATTCCTTGTGGAACCATTTTTACAGCCTCTGTTGGCGTACTTCACAGGGATACTACGCAATGTATCTGTTGACAGTTGGGAAGCCAGGCAGAAAGCTGTATTTACAAAATCGATTCCGGTTGTCAAAGATCTTGTCGACCATCTTATGGCGGCAGCGAATAAGCATAATTTTGCTTTTTCCGGTGATACCCCAGAGGAGTGGTATCAAAACAATACGAAATCTGAGACATTACGGCTGGAGTCATTGGAGATGTTTGTATTACAAGATGTGGGAGAGTGCCGAGATGAGATAATGGAATGGGCGATAGCTCAAATAGATCACTTGGAGGAAGAATTCCGTAATCGATTCAAACAGGCCCGCAAAGACATTCGAGCGATAGAGAGAAAAATTTTTGTGGAAAAGCAAACGCTCGAACGACTTTACAAAGACGTAGTGGAAGGTGTGAAAAAATACAATCTAGATGAGCAATCACAGAAAAAGGTCGCCTATTTTCTGGCGGCATATCAGTGTTTCTTACAGTTGTGCGCTCCGGAGGACGAACAGGGGCCTATGATCGCACAGCTGGAACGTGCGCTTCTGCGGGAGTGGCAGCAGTTCCAGCCGGAGTTTCCGGTCCGAGCCGTTTTAGAGACCTACCTGATAAAGTTAATTTCAGAAAAACGCTGTGCTCGTCTTCGCGGGAAAGGTAGTGATAGGGAAACTGTTTGCCTCTGGTACGACCCGAGGAAACAAATGTTCCTGCTAAAAAATTCCTATTTTCCTGAGCTAAAGAAGCTGTTTGCAGAAAATTATAAATTTACAAAACGAAACTGGGAACTGTTGATGGAGAAGGCAGGCTTTCTGGAGACAGTACAGCGAGAAACTCAGACCCGCCGCTCTTTTGAGATTCGGACCAAGACGGGGAGTTCTGAAAAGGTATCTGTCCTGAAAATCCGTGCCCAAATTTTGTCGGAGAAATTTTTTGCTCATAAAATCGTGCACGTTGCGCTGCAGAAGATGGAGCAAGACACAAGCTCTTACCGCTCGGGTTCATGACCAAATAAGAAAAAACGCGCCGGCACTTCATGGGAAAAAGTGTCTGCGCGTTTTTTGATAAAGATGGTTGAAAGGAGACTAATTATATGGACTAAATTAATTAAGTAAAATTTTAAAAAGTATTAGTCGATTTAGCGATTTATTTTACGATGAATTCCTCCAGTGCTTCTGCTGAAATCCTCCAGCTTCTTCCAATCCGAAATCCACGGAGCTTCCCGGAATTCAAGAGTGTATAGACACTATTTTTTCCAATTCCAAGAACTTCCATTACTTCAGCCGGAGTAAGGACGGTGCACGATTCCAGGACGTTTGAGAACCGGTCCTGGGCGTAGTCGAGTGAATCACGGTACATATGAATTCCCCCTTTTTGCATTATTCCCCTGTTGCACCCTGTTTGCTTTTCCTGTCCTCTTCAAAAATATATCATTTCGATAGAAAGCCGGAAGCTGCTGAGGTTTACGCCTCAAACGCAGCTTCCGGCTTTTCTCATTTTTCGTTGGAAAGGAGAAGGAAACTATGCTGAAAACGCTTTTATCCGTCATTCGCGCCGTCATCGTGGAACTGGTGAATCAGCTGTTCCGGCAAGTCTGTACTACTATGGGGTGAATCAGGATGACCGCCAGGAGGCCCAGGAGAAGCTGCTCGGGGTTCTTCTGGCGGCTGCAGCAGCCTTACTGTGTGCAGCCATAGACTATTTTGTGAAACAGGAGGATGAAGAGCCATGACAGGAGAAACTTTTACATGTGCCGTCTGCGGTGGGGAATACGAGTTGGACCAGCGGCGGGAGTTTGACGACCAGGATCTTTGCCCGGACTGTCTGGACCAGGAAACCGAAATTTGTTCTGTTTGTGGGGAACGGCTCTGGAGCGAACATAACGCAGGAGACTCCAACACGCGCCTCTGCCAGGACTGCTATGAACGCCTTTACACCAACTGCAGCCGCTGTGGGGGATTGATTCGTAATGACCAGGCCTTTTACGCCTGGGATGATGTCGGCAATGAGGAACCTCTGTGTCGCGACTGCTATTCCCGCTCCACTCAGCAAAAGGCCATTCAAGATTACTATTACAAGCCTACCCCGATCTTTTATGGAAAGGGCCCTCGTTACTTGGGCGTGGAACTGGAGATTGATGGAGCTGGGGAGTGCAGCGACAACGCCCAGCAGATTCTGGAACTGGCCAACGAAAGCCGGGAGTTGATCTACTGCAAGCACGACGGCTCCCTGAGCGATGGGTTTGAGATCGTGACCCATCCTATGACCCCGGAGTTCCACCAGAAGAACATGCCCTGGAGGGAGATCCTGCGAGAGGCAGTCTCCATGGGGTACCGGAGCCATCAGGCCGGGACCTGCGGGCTCCATGTCCATGTGAGCCGTGCCGCTTTCGGTGAGACCTATCAGGAGCAGGAAGCCGCCATTGCCCGGGTGCTCTACTTCTTTGAGAAGCACTGGGAGGAGCTGTTGAAGTTCAGCCGCCGGACTCCGCGCCAGCTGGAACACTGGGCGGCCCGATACGGCTACAAGGAACATCCCAAGGATATTCTGGACCACGCCAAGAAGGGAACCAATGGAAGCCGCTATACCTGCGTCAATCTCCAGAACGACAGTACCATTGAGTTTCGGATCTTCCGGGGCTCACTAAAATACAACACGTTAATCGCCACTTTGCAGCTCGTTGACCGGATCTGCGATGTGGCGATTTTTCTGTCTGACGAGGAGCTGAAGGCCGTATCCTGGACCACCTTTGTCTCCGGCTGTCAGGCTCCGGAGCTGGTGCAGTATTGTAAGGAGCGCCGCCTGTATGTAAATGAGCCGGTGGCCGGAGAGGAGGAGCTGTGAGATGTGCTGTCTATTCGGCCTAATCGACTACGGACACAGCCTGTCCAAAGGGGAGCGAAACCAGATTCTTGCCGTACTCTCCACGGCTTGCGAGGTACGGGGAACGGACGCCGCCGGAATTGCCTACCACAGCCGGGGACAGCTCCACGTCTATAAGCGTCCACGGCCCGCCCATGCCAT
The DNA here is from genome assembly GCF_001244495.1 of Clostridium phoceensis. NCBI lineage: Bacteria > Bacillati > Bacillota > Clostridia > Eubacteriales > Clostridiaceae > Clostridium > Clostridium phoceensis. The sequence goes on from NZ_LN866274.1 coordinate 2,622,276, forward strand.
GCACTGGAGGATTCCTGGAGACGCTTGGGCGGTGATGGGGCACACCCGCATGACCACCCAGGGGGGTGAAAAACGCAATTACAATAACCACCCCTTTCCGGGCCGTGTCAAGGAGGGACCCTTTGCTCTGGCCCACAACGGGGTGATCCAGAACGACCGGTCGCTGCGGAAAAAGCTGCGGCTACCCAAGACCAGGATCGAGACGGACAGCTATGTGGCGGTCCAGATCCTGGAGCGGGAGAGAGCGCTGAACTTTGACAGCCTACGGCGGATGGCCGAGCAGCTGGAGGGCTCCTACACCGTCACGTTGCTGGGGCCTAAGAATGAACTGTACTTCATCAAGGGGGACAACCCCATGTGCCTCTACCACTACCCAAGTGCGGGACTTTACCTGTATGCGTCTACAGAGGAGATCCTGAACCGGGCGCTGCGGTGTCTGCGTCTGTCGTTTGGAAAACCGATACCGGTCTCAATTCAGAGCGGAGAGATTTTGAAAATCGACGAGGACGGACATATCTCCTACGGAGAGTTTGACGACAGTAAATTGTTTTCCTCCTGGCGATGGCCGGGATGGTATCCGTACAGCAGTTGGCGCAGGTTTGGAGAAAAGACGGAAGAAGCGGACCCTTACCTGGAGGAAATCAAGTCAGTGGCTGCCGCCTTTGGATACACACCGGAGGACATTGATCAGCTGTACCAGGGAGGATTTACGCCCGAAGAGTTGGAGTCCGTTCTATATAGCAGAGAATTATGGTGAGGAAAAACGCATGAAAATTCTAATGGTGGAGCCAGGAAAAGCACCCTATGTAAGAGAAATCGCACATGGCCTGAACGCAATGCAGCAGGTAGTGGGCGGCCCAATCCAAGCGGTCTACCCCTTTCAGGATTCTGCCGCTCTTGTGTGTCACGAGGAGGGAAAGTTGCTGAAGCTGCCCCTGAACCGAGCCCTGCGAACGGTAGATGGGACGGTCTATGATATGATCTCTGGCCCTTTCTTTGTGTGCGGACTGGCTGGGGACAGCTTTGCCTCCCTGACAGAGGAACAGATTCAGAGATATATGAGCATCTTCCGGCGACCGGAGCAGTTCCTGAACATCAGCGGAAGTCTGCTGATCCTGCCTGGATAAACCAAAACCGTGTGCCAATAGGGCATACCCTAGTGGCACACGGATTATGTATTTCAAAAGGGTCGGTTTCCGAGATTTGGCATGTGCCAATTTGGAAACCGACCCTTTTGAGAAAGGTTCAAGTTATTTCTGCAGGAGCATCTAAGAGGGAAACACAATATTCCTTTAACTTTGGAATGTCATATTGAATGATCTCCCAAGTAGTTTCCGGATCTACGGTACCATAACTATGAGCGACAATATTCCGCATGGCTTTGATTTGACGCCAGGGAATCGAAGAATGCTGAGATCGAAATTCCTCGCTCAATTTTCCTACCAGCTCTCCAATTTGCAGGATACAGAGAGCGGCTGCGTTTCGATAAATAGGATCTGAGGAAAAAATAGAGCCATCGTTGCCAAAACGGGCCACGGTATCTTCAATCTGCTGACAATAGGAGACAATATGCTCCAGGATGTGGATATCACGATTAAGAGGCTTCATATAGCAGCACCTCATCGTTGTGAATGGATTCCAAAAAATAGGAATCCAAACTGGTGGTTGGAATCAAGTCGACGGACACTCCAAGAGAGTCTTCCAAATCAAGGAGAAGACCTGCCAGCTGTAACCCCTGGATTGCGCCCTTATCAATGCGGAGATCGATATCGCTGTCCTCATTCATATCTCCGCGGGCGTAAGAGCCAAATAGATAGATCCGCTTCGCACCGTATTGTCGGGCTAAGCGGGAAACGATATCCTGGATCTCAGATAGCGTGCGGACTGCCATAATAACCACTCCCCGAAACAAGATTCTGTACAAACTTTATCAATTTTAGTATACCAAGGAACTGTAAACTTGGCAAGAGAAAGGGAATGAACGATGAAAATCGGCTATATCAGAGTGAGCACACAAGAGCAGAATACGATTCGTCAGGAGATCCTGATGGAGCGCCTGGGCGTGGATGACCTCTACATCGACCGGGCCAGTGGGAAAAATGCACAGAGACCGGAACTGCAGAAAATGATGGAGTATGTGCGAAAGGGGGATACCGTTATTGTCGAGTCGATCAGCCGGTTTGCTCGGAACACCCGCGACCTGCTCGAATTAGTAGAGCGGCTTACAGGCAAAGGTGTAGAATTTATATCCCAGAAGGAGGCGATCGACACTACGACGCCCACAGGAAAGTTTATGCTGACCGTTTTTGGTGCGGTGGCAGAACTGGAACGGGAATACATCCTCCAGCGGCAGCGGGAAGGAATTGCGGCTGCAAAAGGTCAAGGGCGATATAAGGGGCGAAAACCCATTGAGCCGCCAGGTCTGGACATGGTTATACGACGGTGGCGGGCAGGAGAGCTGACAGCAGCAGAAGCTATGAGAAAGCTGGACTTGTCACCCAGCACATTTTATCGGAAAGCAAAAAGATTCGCCGGTTAAGGCGAATCTTTTTTTGTATTCATGGCCAAAAGAAAGGTTTTCAGCAGACTTTCGGCGTACTCCCGCTCTGTATTTGTACAGCTGTGGAGGAGAAGAGAAATCGGATCGTCGGCCTGAGCCTCTGCTCTGCCAAATAGAATATAATCTGTGGTCAGACGGAGCGTGGAAGATATCTTACAGAGGGTCGGAACAGACATCCCTTTGACGCCGAGTTCAATATCCGAACAAAATTTCGGTGTGACCTCCAGCAGTTCGGCAAACTGTTCTCTGGTGTAGCCAAGATATTCCCGCTGTTTTCGTATCCTGCTTCCGATTGCTATCCAGTCCATATAGCGCCCCCCAGTAGTTTCATTCAGTTTATCCCGGAGAGTTCCTTCTATAAATAAACTTTTGGTGTTGAAATAAAAGAACTTTTAGGGTAGAATAAGGGATAGGAAACAGGAGCTTTTTTCTTCTCATGGACAGTTTCCGTCTAACCCGGTCGGTATAATGGAGAAGGAGGGAGAGAAATGGCAGAGGAAAAAGGATTCCGCCTCCTATCTCTGTACGATCAGTTGGTCAACCGGGGGAGCATTTGGAAGAAAGAGGCTGCGCAAGTCTTTGGCGTGTCTGAGCGCAGCATTCAGCGGGATATTGAACAGCTCCGGAACTTTTTTGCGGAGCAGACTCCGCCGTTGGAGATCCACTATGATCCGGAGCGGAACTGCTACCGGCTGTCCGAGGGTAAGGGTGCGCTTCTCTCCTGTGGGGAAATGCTGGCGGTTTGCAAGATTCTCCTAGAAAGCCGGTCGCTATCAAAGCGGGAGCTGGATCAGATTCTGGATAAACTCCTGGCTCCTGGCATACGGCCGCCGGAGCGGGAAAAGCTCCAGGAGATTCTTTCCAACGAGCGCCATTGTTATGTGGAGCCCCGCCACGGAAAACCGCTGGTAGACATTTTATGGACCCTGGGGCAGGCCATTCAGACCCATTCAGAGATCGAGGCGGATTATCAAACTCAGACAGGAGAGAAGAAGCACCGCCGGCTCCAACCAGTGGGCCTGATGTGCTCCGAGTTCTACTTTTATTTGGCGGCATTTTTGAAAAACGTGGACCGAAATGAGGAATTTGAATATCCGGAGGACCCCTATCCCACTATCTATCGGGTGGACCGCCTGGAACAGATCCAGGTACAATCGGAACACTTCACCGTCCCATATAGTCAGCGCTTTTCAGAAGGGGAATTTCGAAAGCGGGTCCAATTCATGTACGGAGGGAGGCTGCGGACGGTTCATTTTCTGTATCAGGGACTGTCGGTGGAAGCCGTCCTGGACCGCCTGCCCACAGCGGAGATTGTCGGCGAGCGGGACGGGACGTATGAGATCCGGGCGGAAGTGTTTGGAAAGGGGATCGATATGTGGCTGAAAAGTCAGGGGAATCGAGTCAAACGGTTGTAGAATAATTGGAAGGAGAATCCATAATGGAGTGGGGAGCCATTTCCAAAAGTGATGCTGTCTTGTTAAGACAGGATTCCTGTGAGACACAAGATTATTTGTGTTCCATTGCCTGCGGAGCCATTGCAGGTTTGCTTGATATTTTTTTTGTAGGGGCTCCGGGCGAGAGTGCGCTTGGGCAGTGGACGGACAAACAGGTCGATACTGCCGTCATGAAATTTGCAAGCATGACAGGCTGGAAACCGGCTGCTGGAAAGGAAAGCAATGTTGCCAGTGCAATCGGTTACTTAGAGCGAAAATTTAAAGTAAATTATGATCAACGTTACACAGCGGATGTAGACAGCGTTTTTGCTATGAGCACCAAGAATCATCATATAAAATCGCTGGCCCACTCGCCGGATGTCGTCGGGCTCTTTTTTTCCATTCTGAACCAATTTACCTCAACTGCTTCCTTTATCAGCAATGGAAAACTAATTACAATACAGACACAGACATTCGAATTGCAAGGACATAATGTTATTTCAAAACTTTTCTGTGGTGTGGCAAACTGGTTTGGACATATCATGTCCGATATTGCAGGGAGTTCCGGTAGTCGAGGAAATTCTGGACGAGGGACAGGCGTGGCTATTCCTTTTTTTGAGCTTTTTCAATTTTGTAATTTTGGAAGTTTTCAAATCGGAAAAGATCGACAAGATTTTGCGACCTTAGCAATCCGGGCTTTCCAAGAGGGATATGATGCCCGTTTTAGCCTTGCTATGGCGATCCCGGTTCTGGTATGTGATTTAACCATTCGGCTCATTTGGACAATAAAGAGGTATTTTTATCGTGGAATTCCTTTGACCGAGTGTGTGCCAACGCAAGCTCATGCGGATTTGAGAGTAATGCTACTTTTTGGACACGGCACGCTGTGTCTGATGGATGGAGCAGATGCGGCTATTCGTTCTGGCGGGAATTGGTTAAATCTCTTTTTGCGTATGAATCTGATTGCCTGGGTACGTTTCAGTACATTGGTTTTGAAAGAAATCTGTATTCGTACCGGAATTGCGCTTTCACTTCAAAAACAATTGGATGCATATAAGCGGATTAACAAAAGTCTCGAGCTCTATCTTACCCAACTGAAGAGCATTGATTTGGAATCTTTCCAGCAAGAAACGGAATTTTATAATCATTCGCTTCAGTATATGGATCACGTTCAGACAGAAGATCAACTTAACATCCTTCTTCGGAAATCCATGATTGACTTAGGAATTGACCTTCCTTGGCAGGGAAATTTTGATACCTTTATGTCCAACAAAAAGAATCATCTGGTGTTTCGGTGATGTTTTACTGCGATCGATGCGGAGCATGCTGCCGGAATCTAAGGAAGTCCAAGCTGTATGCCGAACTGGACCGGGGGGACGGGACGTGCCGGTACCTGGCTGGAAATCTGTGCAGCATTTATGAAAACCGGCCGCTTTTGTGCCGGGTCGATGAATGTTATCATCTGTTTTTTCAGGAGATGATGACTTATGAGGAGTATATCCGTCTCAATAAAGAGGCATGTAAATTATTGAAAGAGTGAAGGAGGATATTATCATGCCATTACCGCTTATTTTAGGAGGAGCCGCCGCTGCTGCCGCTGCTGCCGGGGTTGGAAGCGCCATTCATGGGGGCGTAAAAATGAAAAAAGCTCACGACACCATGAAGAGTGCGGAACAGCGGCACCAGGACAACATTGCTCGCTTTGAAGCGCAGAACAAGCAGACGACCGAAGCCATGGATGCGCTGGGTAAGAAAGAACTGGAGATCCTGGAGAGCTTTCAGAAATTTTCCGACATTTTTGACCGAATCCAGAACCGCCCTGAGTTCCAAGAATATAGCAAGGATGATGTGAAGATCCCCATGTATAATGCCGAGGAACTGAAGGAAGTATCTGTAGGAGCGGGAGTCCTGCTGGGCGGTCTTGGCGGTGCCGCGTTGGGCACAGCCGGTGGGTTTGCCGCTGCTGGTGCGACAACAGCCGCCGTTATGGCGTTTGGGACAGCCTCTACCGGAACGGCCATTGCCTCATTGAGCGGCGCTGCGGCAACCAATGCCACGCTGGCTGCTCTGGGCGGCGGAGCGATTGCGGCCGGCGGCGGAGGGATCGCACTTGGTACGACGATTCTCGGCGCGACGACGTTGGGCATGGGACTTCTGGTTGGTGGGATCATCTTCAATCTGACCGGCAGCAAGCTCTCAGATAAGGCCAATCAAGCCATGGAGCAAATGAAAAAGGCGGAGGAAGAAATCAACCAGATCCGGCTGTATTTGGTGGAGCTGGCCGATACGGAGGCAAAATTTGAAAAAACACTCTCCGCTGTAGATCGGGTCTACCGGCGTCATCTGGAGCAGCTCGGCAATCTGGTGATTTTGTCCGGAAAAACTGACTGGAATCTTTATTCCGATGCGGAGAAGACGCTGACAGAGAACACGGTCCGGTTGGTAAGCATGCTCTTCCAGATGTGCAAGGTGCGGCTGGTTTTGAAGGGGGAGAAGGAGGCCGACTTAAACCGGATCAACCACAAAGAAATTGATGCGGCGATTCAAAATGCAGATGGTTTCCTGAAGGAGAAGGGCTTGACAGCGCTGACTTAAACCGTATAAGATAGGAAAACTCCCTGATTCCGTTTTTGTTGCGGAATCAGGGAGTTTGATGCATTTTAAGGGCTGTTGGCCTTACGCCATTGCACCATCTGCTGCCAGGTCCTCTGTAAGGTCAGCGATGACGTCGCCCGTGGACTGGATAGAGCCGGCGCTCCAGGGGAAGCCCGAAGCTGCCGTGGGATAGACGCCGGTGGTGTGGTCTACAAAATAGGGGGCAAAGGACGGGGAGTTCCGTACCTCCTCGTCAGTGAGGTTCCGGGTCAGCTGATGGACGATGGCAGCCACCATCTCCATATGGCCCAGTTCCTCAGTACCGATGTCGGTGAGCAGTCCCTTTGCCTCGGCATAAGGCATAGAGTAGCGCTGGGACAGATAGCGCATGGAAGCGCCCAGCTCCCCGTCGGGACCTCCGTACTGACTGATAATAAAAGCGGCGAGTTTGGGATTAGGTGTGGCGATCTTTACCGGGAACTGGAGCTTTTTTTCATAAATAAACATGTCACTTCACCTCATTCTGCTGGTAGTTCCAGGGCCATGGGTCCTGGAGCCAACGGTAGGTGTCCTCCGTGGCCGCCGTGCTTTTCATCAGCGGCCCGAACCGCTTTTCATAGGCCGCCTTGGCGGACTTTTCCATGGCAGCATACTGCTGGAACAGCTGGAATGCCTCCATGTCATCCGGATGGGTATCCAGATAGATGCCCAGCTCGAGCACCACGAACTCCAGTGCCTGGAGCTCTACCAGCGGATTGGAGGGAAGGGTGCTGCCTTCCACTTTCAGATGGAAGGGCAGATTCAGACCGGGAAACAGCGTACCGTTACTCAGGGCATCCCCCTGAGAATATTTTTGAGACCCATTCTGCTGAAAGGGGACATAGGGGACAGCCAGCCCGGCACAAGAGGGGAGTGTGCCGAAATAGTCCGGGCAGCTGGCCGATCCGGCCGCGCTGCAAGTTTCTTTGTTCAATGCAGGATTCCTCCTTGTGTGGATTGGAGGATTGCTCCTCCGCACCATCCTATGCCGTGGGGAGAGCGGCGGCCCCGGCGGGACACAGGCGTCCCAGAGCATGTCCGCGGCGGATCGCCCTCTTTTTTTCGAGGAGCTTTCTGGATCGGGCCTGGAAAGGGCAGGAATGTCTGGATTCTCAGATTGCATTTTGTCTGGAGAGCCGCTATAATGAGAATCCGAGGAACCCACTGGGAGGAACTTGATCCATGGAACATCAGACCGTATCGCTCCCCAGAGTGATGGTGGCGGCCCCTGCCAGCTCCAGCGGGAAGACATCTCTGACCTGCGCGCTGCTCCAGGCCGCCCTGAACCGGGGATTGGACCCCTGTGCCTTCAAATGCGGCCCGGACTATATTGACCCTCTCTTCCACCGGGAGGTGCTGAGTCTGCCCAGCCGCAATCTCGACTTGTTTTTTTCGGACGAGCCCACGGTGCGGGGGCTGATGGCCCGTGCCGGTGCGGGCCATGGCCTGGCCGTTCTGGAGGGCTGCATGGGCTTTTATGATGGGATCGCCGGAACGGAACGGGCCAGCAGCTGGCACCTGGCCAGGGCTACGGATACGCCGGTCGTTCTCACCGTCGTTCCAGGGGGCACCTCCCTCACATTGGCTGCTGTTTTGCAGGGGCTGCGGTCATTCCAGGCACCCGACATGATACAGGGCGTCATCCTGAATCAGTGCTCCCCGAAGCTCTGCCGCCATCTCACACCCATTTTGGAGAGGGAGACCGGCCTGCAGGTTTTGGGGCATATCCCGCGGATGCCGGACTGTGCGCTGGCCAGCCGCCACCTGGGCCTCATCACGGCGGCCGAGGTAGAGGGGCTTCAGGAGAAGATCCTGCGTCTGGCCGGCCAGATGGAGGAGAGCGTGGACCTGGACGCCCTGTTCGCCATTGCGGCTTCAGCCCCCCCTTTGACTGCATCGCTGGAGACAGCGAGGCCCCGGAGCGGCGGCGGGATACCCATCGCCGTAGCACGGGACCGGGCTTTCTCCTTTTATTATGAGGATAACCTAGAACTGCTGGAGGAGCTGGGGGCGGAGCTGGTGGAGTTCAGCCCCCTGACCAGCCGGCACCTGCCTTCCGGGGCAAAGGGCCTGTATCTGGGCGGAGGCTATCCGGAACTGTATGCCCGGCAGCTGAGCCGGAACAGGGCTCTGCGGGCGGAGATCTGTGCGGCAGCCCGCGCCGGGATGCCAGTGCTGGCGGAGTGCGGCGGTTTTCTCTATCTCCAGGAAGAGCTGGAGGATGAAAACGGTGTCTTCTGGCCCATGGCGGGGGTCCTGTCCGGCAGGGGGAAACGGGCATCCGGAACCGGCCGCTTCGGCTATATCTCCCTGACGGCAGAGCAGGACACCCCTTATCTTCCTCGGGGGGAGACCATCGCAGCCCACGAGTTCCACCGCTGGGACAGTGGGGACAACGGAACGGCCTGCCGGGCGCAAAAGCCTTTGACAGGCGAAGCGTGGCTCTGTGTCCGGTGTGAGGGAGCCCTGTTCGCGGGATTTCCGCACCTGTATTTTCGGTCAAATCCGGCCTTTGCGTCCCGGTTCGTGGCGGCGTGCGGGCGATTTCAGGAGGGAGCATTATGACGACCAGCGTATTGAGTATCGCGATCTCCGGCATCACGCCGGCGGATCAGGGGGCTATGGCGGAGGCGGCCCGCCGCTGGGACTCCATCGCCAAGCCCATCGGGGGCCTGGGTCTGCTGGAGGAGGCGGTGATCCGGGCCGCCGGAGTCCAGGGGACCGCGGATGTCAGTCTGGACAGAAAGGCTCTGGCCGTCTTCTGCGCAGATAACGGTGTGACTGAGGAGGGGGTCACCCAGACCGGGCCGGAGGTGACGGCCTCTGTGGCGGCCTCCATGGCCTGGGGGGAGGCCTGTGTCTGCCGCATGGCCTGGACCGCTGGAGCACAGGTGTTCCCGGTGGACATCGGGATCGCCCACCCGGTGGAGGAGGGCGGCCTGCTGCGCCGCCACGTGACCCGTGGGACCAGGAGCATCGCCAAGGGCCCTGCCATGACACGGGACGAGGCGGTGGCCGCAGTGGTCACCGGCATCACGCTGGCAGAGGAGCTCAAGGGCAGGGGATATCGCCTATTGGCGGCAGGGGAGATGGGCATCGGCAACACCACCACCGCCGCCGCCGTGACAGCAGTGCTGCTGGGGCGGCGGGTGGAGGAGGTGACGGGCCGGGGCGCCGGCCTGTCAGATGAAGGGCTGGAGCGGAAGATCGCCGTGATCCGCAGGGCCATCGAAGTCAACGCCCCTGACCCCCGGGACCCGCTGGATGTGCTCTCCAAGGTGGGAGGGCTGGATATCGCCGGTATGGCGGGCTTTTATCTGGGGGCCGCCCTCCACCATGTGCCTGTGGTACTGGACGGCGCCATCTCCGCCGCGGCCGCCCTGCTGGCTGTGCGGCTCTGCCCGGACGCGGCCAAGGCCCTCATCGCCAGCCACAGGTCAGCGGAGCCCTCCAGCGGCCTGCTCCTGGACGCCCTGGGGCTGCGCCCTATTGTTTCGGCGGACCTGAAGCTGGGAGAGGGGACCGGTGCCGTGACCATCATGCCCATGCTGGATATGGCCATGTCCATCTATCGGGACATGGCCACCTTCCAGGGCCTGGGCATCCCGCCCTATCGCCGCCAGAGCTGAGATGGAGGCACTGGTGTACGGCGGCGCGGCCAGCGGCAAGAGCCGGTACGCGGAAGATCTTCTGTGTGCGCTGTCCGGTGAGGGGCCTCGGATCTATCTGGCTACCATGGAGGCGATGGATGAGGAGAGCCGGGCGCGGGTCCGGCGCCACCGGGCCCTGCGGCAGAACAAGGGCTTCTCCACCCTGGAGTGCCCGCGGGACCTGGGCGGGCTGACCATCCCGGTGGGGAGCAGCGTGCTGCTGGAGGATCTGGGCAATCTATGGGCCAATGAGCTGTTTTCCCCTTCGGGCTTCGACCCGGATGGGGCCCTGCTCCGGACGGCGGAGGGGTTGGAGCGGCTCAGCGTCCAGGCCCAGAACCTGGTGGTGGTGAGCGCCGATGTGTTCGGAGAGGAGGTCCCCTGTTCTCCCGAGACGGCGGTCTATCTGGACGGGCTGGCCAGCCTGCACCGGCTGGCTGCAGGGCGGTGCGGCCGGGTAATAGAGGTGGTCTGCGGACTGCCGGTGATCTGGAAGGAGGAGTGCTGTTGAGGTATCTGCGGGCGGTCTCTATGGCCTTCTCCATGTACTCCCGTCTTCCCATGCCCTGGGTCCGGTGGTCCGACGACTGCCGGGCCTGGGTTTTGTGCGCGTTTCCCCTTGTGGGGGCTGTCCTGGGTCTGCTCCTGCTGGCCTGGTCCGCGCTGGCGGATCTGCTGACGCTGACGCCGCAGCTCCGGGCAGCGGGGGCGGTCCTCCTGCCGCTGGCCTACACCGGTGGTATCCATATGGACGGCTTCTGCGACACCTGTGATGCGCTGGCCTCCCACCAGGACCGGGCCCGGAAGCTGGAGATCCTGAAGGACTCCCGCGTGGGGGCCTTCGCGGTGCTGGGCTGTGTGTCCTATCTCCTCCTGCAATACGCCCTGTGGTGCCAGCCGGGCTGGGAGAAGGAGGATCTGTGGGCACTGGCTCTGGTCCCCGTGCTCTCCCGGGCCATGTCGGGGTACGGGGCGCTGACCCAGCCGGGGGCTAGGGCGGACGGCCTGCTGGCCGCCTTTACGGAGCAGGAGCAGGGGAGGGGGCGGCAGCGGTTTTTGCTGTTTCTGTGCGCTCTGCTGGCGCTGGCCATCGGGATGCTGGGGGTGGGCTGCGCCGCTGTGGCCGCCGCCATCCTCGTCTATCTCTGGTATATCCAAATGGCCCGTCGGGAGTTCGGCGGTCTGACGGGTGACCTGGCGGGGTGGTTCCTTCAGGTGTGCGAATTGGGCTGTCTGGCGGCGATGGTGTTGGCGAGAGAGATAGCGGAGGTGTTGATATGATCCTGATCGTGGGCGGCCTTGGGGCAGGAAAACGGGACTTCGCCCGGCGTGAGCTGGGGGTCCGGGAGGAGGAGCTGTCCCCGGTCCTGGGGCTTGGGACACAGGTGCTCTACGACCTCCAGGCGCTGGACCCCCTCCCGGATCTGGAGGAGCTGATGGGACTGCGGGCAGTGATCTGCAACGAGGTGGGCTGCGGCCTGGTCCCCATCCAGGCGGAGGAACGGCAGCGGCGGGAGGCGGTGGGCCGCCTCTGCTGCCAGCTGGCGGAGAGGGCCGAGGCGGTGTACCGGATCTCCTGCGGGCTGGCTATAAGACTAAAATAGAACAGACAGAGAGGAATAGACATGGAATTGCTGATGATCCGCCACAGCTCCACCAGAGGGAATCTGCTGCGGCAGTATGTAGGCTCCCAGGACCACCCCCTGGCCCCGGAGGGCGTGGCGCTGGCGGAGCGCCGCCGGGGGGAGATGCCTCCCATCGATGGGCTGTGGGTCTCACCTATGCTCCGGTGCCGGCAGACGGCTGAGATCCTGTTTCCCGGCGTGGAGCAGCGGCTGGTGGACGCGCTGAAGGAGTGCGATTTCGGAACCTTTGAGGGCAAGACTTGGGCAGAGCTGAAGGACAACCCCATCTATCAGGCGTGGCTGGCGGGGGACCCCCACATCGCCTTTCCCGGAGGAGAGGTGCTGGGGGAGCACATCGCCCGCTGCCGCCGGGGGGTGGCCCATGTGGTGGAGCAGGCCCGTGCCCTGGGCATGTCCCGGCCCGGGATTCTGGCCCATGGCGGGACCCTGATGTCCGCTATGTCCGGCTTTGCGGTGCCACATCAGGATTTTTACAGCTGGCTGCCCAGCAACTGCGGCGGATACCTAGTCCGGGTGGAGGAGGGGAAGGAGCTGGCCTTCACCCTTCTGGAGACGCTGTGAGCCGCCTGTGGGTCCTGCTGGCCGCTGCCGCGCTGGACTGGCTCCTGGGGGACCCGGCGTGGATGCCCCACCCCATACGGCTGATGGGATGGACCATCAGCCGCCTGGAGACCGGCCTGCGGCGGCTTTTTCCCAGGACGCCGGGAGGAGAACTGCTGGCTGGCGGGGTGCTGGTGCTGACCATGGTCCTGCTCTTCGGAGGGGGGAGCCTGCTGCTCCTGGCCGCTCTATATGCCCTCTCTCCGGCGGCGGGGACTGCGGCGGAGGTCTGGCTCAGCTATCAGCTGCTGGCCGCCCGGTGCCTCCGGGATGAGAGTATGGCGGTGTATCGGGCCTTGACCGGCAGGAGCCTCATGGACGCGCAGAGGGCGGTTGGCCGCATTGTAGGACGGGATACCCAGTGCCTGGACCGGGACGGCGTGACCCGGGCCGCAGTGGAGACGGTGGCAGAAAACACCTCTGACGGCGTGATCGCTCCCCTGTTCTGGCTGGCTCTGGGCGGGCTGCCCCTAGGCATGGTGTACAAAGCTGTCAATACCATGGACTCCATGGTGGGATACCGAAACGAGCGATACCTCTTTTTCGGCAGGGCTGCGGCCCGCACCGACGACGTGGCCAATTATTTGCCAGCCCGGCTGTCCGCCCTGCTCATGTGCCTGGCCGCCGCTCTGCTGCCTGGATTCCGGGGGCGGGACGCACTGCGGATCTGGCGCAGGGACCGGCGTAAGCACAAGTCCCCCAACTCCGCTCAGACGGAGGCGGCCTGTGCCGGGGCGCTGGGGGTCCAGCTGGCCGGGGATGCCAGCTATTTTGGGACGCTGGTCCGAAAGCCCACCATCGGGGAGGCGGAGCGGCCCATCCGGCCGGAGGACATCCCGGCGGCCAACCGACTGATGTACGGGACCGAGGTCCTGTGTCTGGCCCTGTGCGCCGCAGCGGCAGTGCTGTGTTCTCACATATTCAGATAGGAGGGAGCGAAATGGAGGAGAGGACCCACGGTGGCGACATCTATGGACTGGAGCGGCCTGTGCTGGATTTGTCCATCAGCCTGAACCCCTTGGGGGTGCCGCCCTGCGCCATCCAGGCGGCGCGGGAGGCGCTGGAGCGCTCTCCCGCCTATCCTGACCCCCTCTGCCGTGGCCTAAGGCGGGCCATCTCCGCCCGGGACGGCGTTCCGGAGGACTGGGTGCTGTGTGGGAACGGGGCCTCTGACCTAATCGACCGGCTGGTCCGAGCCCTGCGTCCGGACCACGCCCTGGTCCTGGCCCCGACCTTTTCAGAGTACCACAGGGCCCTGTACAAAAATAATTGTAAAGTTAAATTCCATTACGCAAATATGCACGAAGATTTCCGCTTTTCCAGCGCCCTGCTCGGAAAAATTTCCCAGGAAATTGATGCTGTGTTCCTCTGTGATCCCAACAACCCCACAGGCACACTGATCTCTCCCCAGCTGTTGCGGGCCCTTCTGGCCCGCTGCCGGGAGGCCGGAGCACTGCTGGTGGTGGATCAGTGCTTTCTGGAGTTGTCTCCAGGGGAGCCGGACCGGCTGGTTCGGGAGCTGGAGGGCGGAGGGCTGCTACTGCTGCGGGCCCTGACCAAGAGCTATGCCATGGCCGGGCTGCGGCTGGGCTACTGCCTGTCCGATGACCGGACGCTGCTGGCCGCTATGGCGGAGGAGGGCCCGCCCTGGCCGGTGTCACAGCTGGCACAACAGGCAGGGATATCTGCTTTACAGTATGCGCCGGACTGGCCATTTCGCGTCCACCAGCAGTTGGAGGAGGAGCGCCGCTATCTCTCTCAGGAACTGAGCAGGCTGCGGTTCCACGTCTACCCAAGCGACTCCAATTTCCTGCTGTTCCAGGGGGAGGAGGGCTGGCGGGAGCGCCTGCTGGACCGGGGCATCCTGATCCGGAGCTGCGCCGACTTCCAGGGGCTGGGTCCTGGCTTCTACCGCGTCTGCGTCAGGAGCCGCAGGGAAAATAAGAGGCTGATCCAGGCCATTCAGCAGGAGAGGGAGGCTTTCCATGGCTAGATCCATCATGATCCAAGGGACCATGTCCAATGCGGGAAAGAGCGTTCTGGCGGCGGGGCTGTGCCGTATCTTCCGGCAGGACGGGTACTCTGTGGCTCCCTTCAAGAGCCAGAATATGGCGCTGAACAGTTTCATCACCCGGGAGGGACTGGAGATGGGGCGGGCCCAGGTGATGCAGGCGGAGGCGGCCGGCGTGGAGCCCTCTGTGCGGATGAATCCCGTCCTGCTCAAGCCCACCAGCGATGTGGGGAGCCAGGTGATCGTCAACGGGGAGGTGGTGGGCAGCATGTCCGCCGCTGCCTACTTGTCCTACAAAAAGCAGCTGATCCCCACTATTCTGGAGTCCTACCACGCCCTGGCCCAGACCCACGATATCGTCGTACTGGAGGGGGCCGGCAGCCCCGCAGAGATCAACCTGAAGGCGGAGGACATCGTGAATATGGGGATGGCCCGGATGGCGGGGGCGCCTGTGCTGCTGGCGGGTGACATCGACCGGGGCGGTGTCTTTGCTGCCCTTTACGGGACCATGGCCCTGCTGGAGCCTGATGAGCGGGCTATGGTGAAGGGGACTATCATCAACAAATTCCGGGGCGACGTGGAGATCCTCCGCCCCGGCCTGACCCAGCTGGAGGAGCTGACCCATGTGCCGGTGGTAGGGGTGGTGCCCTGGATGGAGCTGGATCTGGATGAAGAGGACAGCCTCTCCCAGCACTTTTCTGCTAGACGGGAGGGGAAGCCCCTGGACGTGGCGGTGATCCGCCTGCCACGCATCTCCAACTTCACCGATTTCGCCCCTCTGGAGCGCCATCCGGCGGTAGGACTGCGCTATGTGGACAGGGTCCAGGCACTGGAAAGGCCGGATCTGGTCATCCTCCCAGGTACGAAGAGCACCCTGGCCGACCTGTCCTGGCTTCGGCAGAGCGGGCTGGAGGGGACGATCCTCCGGCTGGTGGGAAAGGGTGTCCCAGTTATCGGGATCTGCGGCGGATTCCAGATGCTGGGCCGCACTCTGGAGGACCCCCAGGGCGTGGAGGGAGGCGGCTCCATGCATGGGATGGGACTCCTGCCGGTGGCCACCACCTTTTCTCGTAAAAAGTCCAGAGAACAGAAGTGTTGTCAAGCGGATCTCCCTGACGGATTTTATGGACGGCTCAGGGGGTGTCCTCTGGAGGGCTATGAGATCCATATGGGGACCAGCGGGGGAGAGAGTATCTTCACCGTGGAGGGCCGGGTGCTTGGGACCTATCTCCACGGACTGTTTGACAGCGGTGCGTTCACCTGCGGGCTGGTGGATCTGCTCCTGGATGAGAAGGGGGTGGAGTGGAACGGAGAACAGTCCTGCACCGAGGACGCCCGTACCTTTAAGGAGCGGCAGTATGACCGGCTGGCTGACATGCTGCGGCGGAGCTTGGACATGGAGGCCATCTATCGAATTTTGGAGCAGGGCCTGGAGTAGGCTGGCCAGAGAAAGGAGAGCAGTATGATTTTTCGCTGTTCAGACCAGGGGTGCGGCTATTTTGGAGAGGGGCCCCGGCTGCCGGAGTTCTGTCCCCGCTGCGGCAAGCGGATGCTCCAGGCGGCGGAGGGGGAGATGACCGGAGATGACTGGTCCGCCCTTGGTGTCTTCTGGATCAGCCGGCCCGATGGGAAAGAGAGGGGACTGGCCTGCTTCCGCCGCTCCGCCGGCAAGGGAAGCGGCTGGGGGACCTGCAACCTGGGCATCTGTATGGAACAGGGGCTCGGAGTGGAGGCCGACCCCCGCCAGGCTTTCTGGCTTTATCAGCAGGCCGTGGAGATGGGGAGCCTGTCGGCGGTGTGCAATCTGGGCGTCTGCTATGAGCAGGGGATCGGCACCACTTCAGACCAGAAAAAGGCGGTGGAGCTGTTCCGGCAAGCGGCGGAGCACGCCTCCTCCCGGGGGCAGAGGCTGCTGGCCCGCTGTCTGGAACAGGGGCTGGGACTGCCCCAGGACCAAAAGGCTGCCCTGGAATGGCTGCGGACCTCCGCCCTTCAGGGGGACGCCTCCAGCCAGGCGGAGCTGGCCCGGCACTATGAGTTTGGCATCGGGACGGAGATCTCCCCCAAGCAGGCCGTACAGTGGTACCGCCGTGCGGCTCAGGCAGGGGATGCGGACGGACAGTGCTGTTTGGGCTGGCTGATGGAACACGGAAAATGGGTGGAGCAGGACGCGGACGGCGCGGTCCAGCTCTATTCGCAGGCGGCGGAGCAGGGGCACAGCCGGGCCGCTCTGCTTCTGGGGATCTGCTGCCTCAATGGGACCGGGATGCCCCGGGACCCAGACCGGGCCTGGGACCTGCTGGTCCGGGCATGGGAGCTGGGGGCCGAGTCCGCGGCCTGCGAGCTGGGACAGATGTGCCTGAAGGGGGATGGGGTCCCTCAAAATGACCAGGAGGCGGTCCGCTGGTGGACCCTGGGGGCTCAGAAGGGGGACTCCACGGCCCAGTATGATCTGGGATGGTGCTGTGAGAAGGGCCGGGGGATCGGACAGGACTATGCTCAGGCCGCCTACTGGTACCGCCGCTCTTCGGACGGAGGGGACAGCGATGCTATGTGCAACCTGGGCTGGCTCTATGAGGCGGGCCAGGGCGTGGAGCAGAGCTGGGAGAAGGCGGCGGAGTGGTATCTGCGGAGCGCCGAGGCCGGGAGCGGCCGGGCCATGGGCAACCTGGCTTGGTGCTATGACAACGGAAAAGGCGTGGAGCAGGACCACGCCGAAGCCGCCCGGTGGTTCCAGCGTGGAGCCGAGTCTGGAGACGTACGTTCCATGTACTGCCTGGCCTGGGACTATGAGCATGGGGAGGGCGTAGAGGCCAGCCTCCCTCTTGCCGCGCACTGGTATGAACAGGCATCTGAGGCCGGAGACGCGGAAGCCAGCCGCTGCCTGGGGTGGCTGTATGAGACAGGGCAGGGCGTGGATCAGGACGGGAAAAAGGCCGCAGCTTTGTACCGCCGTGCAATGGAGGCGGGCAGCATCCGCGCCATGGGAAATCTGGCCTGGTGCTATTCTGAAGGGATCGGGGTAGAGCAGGACCAGGTCCAGGCAACAGAGCTGTATCGCAGAGGCGCGGAAGCGGGCAATCCCCGCTCTATGAGCAGCTTTGGATACCGGCTCCTCCACGGCAGGGGCATTGGGAAGGATGACAAGCAGGCAGTCATCTGGCTGCGAAGGGCTGCGGAACAAGAGCAGGACAACGCCATGTGCAACCTGGGGTGGTGCTATGAGCGTGGACACGGTGTTCCCCAGGACTGGAAGCAGGCCGTGGAGTGGTATCGGCGGGCGGCACAGGCCGGAAATACTGTTGCGATGGGAAATCTGGGCTGGTGCTATGAAAAGGGAAAAGGTGTGGAAAAAGACCCGGCAGCTGCGGTAAGTTGGTACAGGCAGGGAGCAGAGCGGGGTTCCGTCCGATCCATGTATGAACTGGGCCGGTGCTGTCAGGGCGGCATTGGAGTTGCAGAGGACCTGAAGCAGGCGTTGATCTGGTTTCACAAGTCCGCCGAAGTGGGGGATGCCGACTCCTTGGGGCTTTTGGGCTGGTCTTATGAATACGGCATCGGGACAGAACAGGATTACGCCAGGGCAGTCGAATATTACCGGTGTGCGGCAGAGAAGGGGAATGCCTCCAGCATGAACAATTTGGCGGAGATGCTGGCAAATGGAAGGGGAGGGCCCCGAAATTTCGAACAGGCTATGTTTTGGTATCAGCGTGCAGCGGAGGCAGGGAGTGTCTGTGCGCTCTATAACATGGGCTGGCATGCAGAACAGGCGGGCCGCATCGCAGAGGCGCTGGACTGCTACCGACAGGCCCAGCAGTCCGGGGATGAAGCTGCCTTTTGGGCACTGGGGCGTTTTTATGAGATCGGAATTGGAGTAGAGCAGGACCCGAAGCAGGCGTTTGCGCTCTACCAGGCGGGTGCGGAAAAGGGAAACGTCAACTGCCGCTGCCGCCTGATTCGATGTTATGCTCTGGGGATCGGAACGCCGCGTGATCCGGACACGGCCCGGCAGCTGGGGCGTGCGCTGCTCTGTGAGAAGCTGGACCCCTGGGACTTAGAGGACTATGGCTGTCAGCCGGAGCTGGAGCAGCTTCGGCAGCTTATGGATACATTAGAGACCTAAAAAGCTGGAGCGGCGCATCAGAAATGCGCCGCTCCAGCTTTAGGGTGTGCAGAGCGTTTCCAGAGTCCTGCGGTCCAAAAGAGAAATGCTCCGGTATCCCAGAGCGACCAGCCCCCTGCGGGAGAATTGGTTCAGGATGCGGCTGACGGTCACCCGGCTAACAGAGATGGATGAGGCGATCTCCTCCTGGGTACAGGACACCTGATCCTGCCCAGATGCTGCGGAGAGCAGGTACTGAGCCACCCGCCACTCTGCCGGACGGAAGGCCATGTCGTCCACATGGGCGGACAGCAGCCGCACCGTCCGGGCCAGATATTTCAGCATGGCCATGGCCATGCCTGGATTCCGGGTAAATTCCGCCGTGACCTGCTCCCGGTCGATGGGGACGATCTCGCAGGGGGTGAGGGCTACGGCGGAGGACACCCGGGGCAGTTCGTCAAAAAAGGATGCCTCCCCGAAGATGGAGCCCTGCTGATACAGGTTTAGGGTGCGCTCCGCCCCGTCCTCCGACTGGATGAAGCTCTTTACCTTTCCCTTTTTCAAATAATAAAAGCAGGTGGCCTCTGTCCCCTGGAGGTAGATCAGATAGCCGGAGGAGCAGCGGACCGAGGGGCGGTCCTGGGCGAAGGGACGCCAGAGCTCCACAGGGAAGTCCAGCGAAAAGGTGTTGGCGTATTCCATCGATCTCTCCTCTTTTCCCAAGAAATCCTATTAATTGTATCATAGTTAACATTCTTTTGGCAAGAGAACCGTCATACTGGACAGGAAAAAATCACCCACAAAAGTGAGGAGGCACATTCCATGGGAATGACGATGACACAAAAAATTCTGGCAAAGGCCGCCGGGCTGTCCTCAGTCCAGCCGGGCCAGCTGATCGAAGCCAGGCTGAACCTGGTCCTGGGCAACGATATCACCACCCCTGTGGCCATCACGGAGTTTGAGAAGGCTGGCTTCACCCAGGTCTTTGACAAGGACAGGATCGCCATTGTGCTGGACCACTATACCCCCTGCAAGGATATCAAGTCTGCCCAGCTGTGCAAGCAGGCACGGGAGTTTGCCCACAAGCACAGCATCACCCATTTCTACGACGTGGGCCAGGTGGGCGTAGAGCACGCCCTGATCCCCGAGAAGGGGCTGGCCGCCCCGGGAGAGGTCATCGTGGGGGCCGACTCCCATACCTGCACCTACGGCGCGCTGGGTGCCTTCTCCACCGGCATCGGCTCCACCGACATGGCCGCGGGCATGGCCACCGGCCTGCTGTGGTTCAAGGTCCCCTCTGCCATCAAGGTGACCCTGAAGGGGAAGCTCCAGCCCTGCGTCAGCGGCAAGGATGTGATCCTGCACCTGATCGGCGAGATCGGGGTGGACGGTGCCCTGTATCAGTCCCTGGAGTTCGCCGGGGAGGGCGTGTCCTCCCTGTCCATGGACGACCGCTTCACCATCTCCAACATGGCCATCGAGGCCGGCGGCAAGAACGGCATCTTCCCCGTAGACGAGAAGACCATGGAGTATATCAACGGCCGGGTGGGCCGCCCCTGCGAGGCCTTTGAGGCCGATCCCGATGCGGTCTACACACGGGAGGTAGTCATCGATCTGGACAAGCTGGAACCCACCGTCTCCATGCCCCATCTCCCCGAGAACACCAAGGTGGTCAGCGAGGTGGCCGGCCTGCACATCGACCAGGTGGTGATCGGCTCCTGCACCAATGGGCGCATCCAGGACCTGCGGGAGGCCGCTGCTATTCTGAAGGGGAAAAAGGTGGCGGAAAATGTGCGCTGCATCGTCATCCCCGCCACCCAGGAGATCACCCTCCAAGCCATGAAAGAGGGGCTGCTGGAGATCTTCATCGCCTCCGGCTGCGCTGTCTCCGCCCCCACCTGCGGCCCCTGCCTGGGTGGACACATGGGCGTCATGGCGGAGGGGGAGCGCTGCGTCTCCACCACCAACCGCAACTTTGTGGGCCGCATGGGTCATGTGCAGTCGGAAGTCATCCTGGCCTCTCCCGCCGTGGCCGCCGCCTCTGCAGTGGCCGGCTGCGTGGCCGACCCCCGCATCTAAAGCGAACGGGGAATATAAGGTCCCGAACTCCTCATTCCTAATTCTTAATTTGTAAAGAAAGGATCGACGAACCAATGAAGGTTTACAAATACGGTGCCAACGTGGACACTGACGTCATCATCCCCGCCCGGCACCTGAACGACCCCTCTCCCGCGGCCCTGGCCTCCCACTGCATGGAGGACATCGATAAGGACTTCGCTTCCACCGTCCAGCCCGGCGACATCATCGTGGCCGGTCCTAACTTTGGCTGCGGCTCCAGCCGTGAGCACGCCCCTCTGGCCATCAAGTCCTGCGGTGTGAAGTGCGTCATCGCCCCCTCCTTTGCCCGCATCTTCTACCGCAACGCCATCAACATTGGCTTCCCCATTATGGAGTGCGCCCAAGCGGCGGAGGAGATCCAGGCTGGGGACCAGGTGGAGGTGGATTTTGCCACTGGTGTCATCACCGATGAGACCACCGGCAAGACCTACCAGGCGGCCCCCTTCCCGGAGTTTATTGACGGAATTATCAAAAGCGGCGGCCTGCTCAACTCCCTGAAGGACCGGGGGGTGGCGAAATGAACTACAAGATCGCGCTGATCCGGGGCGACGGCATCGGCCCAGAGGTAGTGGGCGAGGCGGTCCAGGTCATGGAAGCCGTGGGGAAGAAGTTCGGCCACAGCTTTACCTTTGAGGACATTTTGATGGGCGGCTGCGCCACTGACGCAGTGGGGGTGTCCTACCCCGAAGGCACCGCGGAGAAGTGCAGGGCCTGCGACGCGGTGCTGCTGGGCGCCGTAGGCGGTCCCAAGTGGGGCAGCGACAAGCCAGCGGAACAGCGCCCGGAGACGGCCCTGCTGGCCATCCGAAAGGACCTGGGGCTGTACGCCAACCTGCGCCCCGCCGCCCTGCGTCCCGCCATGGCCGGCGCCTGCCCCCTGAAGAAGGAGACCGCCGAGAAAGGCATCGACCTGATGATGGTCCGGGAGCTCACCGGCGGCATCTACTTCGGCAAGCGGGACCGCTATCAGACTGAGGACAGGGGGGAGGAGGCCACCGACCTGATGGCCTACTCAGAGCAGGAGATCGAGCGCATCGGCCGCCGGGCCTTTGAGCTGGCCCGCCTGCGCCGGAACAAGGTGTCCAGCGTGGACAAGGCCAACGTGCTGGAGACCAGCCGCCTGTGGCGGAAGGTGATGCACCGGCTGGCGGAGGAATACTCCGACGTGTCCTATGAGGACGTGCTGGTGGACAACTGCGCCATGCAGCTCGTCCGGGACCCCGGCCAGTTCGACGTGGTGGTCACCGAGAACATGTTCGGGGACATCCTCTCCGACGAGGCCTCCATGGTCACCGGCTCCATCGGCCTGCTGCCCTCCGCCTCTATCGGGGACGCCGCCCCCGGCCTGTATGAGCCCATCCACGGCTCCGCTCCGGACATCGCCGGCCAGGACAAGGCCAACCCCATCGCCACCATCCTGTCTGTGGCCATGATGTTCCGCTACTCCTTCCACCTGGCCGCGGAGGCCCAGGCCATCGAAAACGCCGTGGACGCGGTGCTGGCTGAGGGCTGGCGCACCGCTGACATCGCCGAGCCCGGCGTCATCCCCATCGGGACCCGGGAGATGGGCCGGCGCATCCGGGAAAAGCTCTGACTCAGAGAAAACACACAGACCCGGGACCCCCAAGCCAGATCCGGGAGGGGGGCCCGGGTCCTTTTGCCCTCTGGAGGAACGGGAGTGGGAACAGGGCAGAGGAGAATTTGGTGAAAAAGCACAGAATGGAGGGAGCTCTACCCCTGACTTGCACCGTCCCCTGCCAAATTGTTCAGAATTTCAGGAAAATAACCGGAAACCACTTGCAATCCTGCAAGTCGGCGCATATAATATGCCATGCGTGATTCGCCAGAAGGAGGACAACATTGATATGAAAGAGCTTTCCAAGATCGCACTGGCTGTTGAGCCGTCCAGCACCATGGCCATCGACACTCTGTTCAAGCAGATGAAAGCCGAGGGGCAGGACGTGATCGGGTTTGGAGCCGGAGAACCCGACTTCAATACGCCGGACTATATCAAAGAGGCGGGTATTGCCGCCATCGAGCACAACGAGACCCGCTACACTCCCTCCAGCGGCACGGTGGAGCTGCGCAAGGCCATCTGCCAGCGCCTGAAGGCCGACTGCGGCGTGGAGTACACCCCCCAGCAGATCTCCGTGTCCAACGGCGCCAAGCCCTGCGTCTATGTGGCCCTGAGGGCCCTCATCAACCCCGGGGACGAGGTCATCCTGCCCTCTCCCTACTGGGTGAGCTACTCTGAGCTCATCAAGATGACCGGCGGCGTGCCTGTTATTGTGGAGACCCGGGAGGCGGACCATTTCAAGCTCACCGCTCAGGAGCTGCGGGACGCCATCACCCCCAAGACCAAGGCCATGATCCTGAACAACCCATCCAACCCCACCGGCATGATGTACAGCCGCAAGGAGCTGGAGGAGATCGCCAAGGTCTGCGTAGAACAGGATATTTACGTGATCTGCGACGAGATCTATTATCATCTGGTGTATGATGGAGAGGAGTTCGTCAGCCTTGCCTCCATCAGCCCGGAGATCAAGGAACGCACCCTGCTGGTCAATGGTGTTTCCAAGTCCTATGCCATGACCGGCTGGCGCATCGGCTATGTGGCCGCTAACGACCAGGTCTCCAAGGTGATCGCCAACTACCTCAGCCACTGCACCGGCTCCCCCAGCTCCATCTCCCAGAAGGCCGCTGTGACCGCCCTCACTGCCTCCCAGGAGAGTGTGGAGGTCATGCGCAAGGCTTTCGAGCGCCGCCGTGACTACATGGTGGAGCGGATGAACAGCATCGAGGGCGTCAGCTGCATCAAGCCCCACGGCGCTTTCTATGTGATGATGAACATCGAGAAGCTCATCGGCCAGGAGCTCCACGGCGTGGTCATCCGGGACGCGGACGATTTCGGCAACCTCTTCCTGAAGTACGGCAAGGTGGCTGTGGTGCCCGGTACTGGCTTTGGTGCCCCCACTTTTGTTCGCTGGTCCTATGCCACCTCCATTGAGAACATCAAGGAGGGCCTGAACCGGCTGGAGCGTTTCCTGAAGGGCGAGACCATCTAAACATGACGAAACAGAGCGGGAGCACGGACAGACCCATGTCCGCGCTCCCGCTTTCCTCTCTTAAGTTTTCGTGAAAATTTGGGAAAGCACTGGCAATCCCCCGGGGAGTACGTTATAATATTTGATACAAGCGGGCAGGGGAGAGCTGCCCAGATTCTAAATAAAATGAGGTTTGATGCAAATGCCGACCAACGCCTATGAAAGTCCGCTGTCCTCCCGATATGCCAGCGACGAGATGCTGTATCTCTTTTCCGCTGACAAGAAATTCTCCACTTGGAGACGTCTGTGGGTCGCGCTGGCCCGGGCCGAGATGGAGCTGGGGCTCCCGGTGACCCAGGAGCAGGTGGATGAACTGGAGGCCCATATCACTGATATCGACTATGAGAAGGCGGCCCAGTGGGAACGGAAGTTGCGCCATGACGTGATGGCCCATGTCCACACCTACGGTGAGCTGTGCCCCAAAGCCATGCCCATCATCCATCTGGGGGCCACCAGCTGCTATGTGGGGGACAATACCGACGTGATCCTCATGCGGGAGGGACTGGAGCTGGTCCGGGCCAAGCTGGTAAAGGTCATCGCCCGGCTGGCCAAGTTCGCAGAGGAGTATAAGGCCCTGCCCACCCTGGGCTTTACTCATTTTCAGGCTGCCCAGCTGGTGACGGTAGGCAAACGGGCCACCCTGTGGATGAACGAGCTGCTCATGGATCTGGAGGAGGTGGAGCACCGCATCTCCACCCTGAAGCTGCTGGGCTCCAAGGGGACCACCGGTACCCAGGCATCCTTCCTGGAGCTGTTCGAGGGGGATCACGAGAAGGTCAAGGAGCTGGAGCGGAAGATAGCCCGTGAGATGGGCTTTGACGCCGTGGTCCCGGTGAGCGGCCAGACCTATTCCCGGAAGATGGACTACAACGTGGTGTCCACCCTGTCCGGCATCGCTCAGTCCGCCAGCAAGTTTGCCACCGACATGCGGCTGCTCTGCCACCTGAAGGAGGTGGAGGAGCCCTTTGAAAAGAACCAGATCGGCTCCTCCGCCATGCCCTACAAGCGCAACCCCATGCGCTGCGAGCGTATCTGCTCCCTGGCCCGTTACGTCATGGTGGACGCGGGCAACCCCGCTGTCACCACCGCGACCCAGTGGTTCGAGCGCACCCTGGATGATTCCGCCAACAAGCGCCTGTCTGTGCCAGAGGCCTTCCTGGCTGTGGACGCCATCCTGAACATCTACCTGAACGTGGCCTCCGGTCTGGTGGTCCATCCCAAGGTCATTGAGCGCCACGTTCTGGAGGAGCTGCCCTTCATGGCCAGCGAGAACATCATGATGGATGCGGTGAAGCGGGGCGGCAACCGCCAGGAGCTCCACGAGCGTATCCGTGTGCTCTCCCAGGAAGCCGGGCGGAATGTAAAGGACCTGGGCCTGCCCAACAATCTGATCGATCTGATCGCAGAGGACCCGGCCTTTGGTATGAGCCGGGAGGAGCTCACCGCCCATCTGGAGCCCAGCCGCTACATCGGCCGCTGCCCCCAGCAGGTGGAGGAGTTCCTGAAGGAGCAGGTCGCCCCCGCTCTGGCCAAATATCAGGACTGCCTGAAGGATGAGGACACAGAGCTGAAAGTCTGAGAAAAAGGAGCTGCCCACGTGAACAAGAAGCCGCAAAATCCATACTTTTTTGCCGGCGTGACTGCATTTCTGGTCATCGCCGCCGCTATCCTCGTCTTTTTTGCCGTCTTTCACTTCAAGGGCATCCTGAGCTTTCTCTCCACGGTCAACCGCATTCTCCGTCCCATCTACTACGGAGCGGTCCTGGCTTTCCTGTTGCTGCCCATCCACCGGGCCATTTTAAGATTTCTCACCGGACTCACCCCGGACAGCCGCCTGTCAGACCGGCGGAACCTGAGCTTTCTCAACGCAGTGGCCATCATCCTCAGCCTTCTGTTCGCCGCCCTAGTCATTTATATCCTGCTGGCCATGGTCCTGCCCCAGGTCTATGAGAGCGTGGTAGGGCTGGTCCAGTCCATCCCCGGCTATTTTATGACCCTCCAGGAGCGGCTGATGGAATTTTTGGCCAATAACCCGGACATTCAGACAGCGGTCATGCCCTACTACAACTCGGTAGCTGTGTCGGTGGAGGAGTGGCTCCAGTCCGATCTGCTCCCCAATCTGGAGTCCGTAAACAGCTCTTTGTCCTGGTTCCAGCAGGAGATCGTTCCCCGGCTCACCTCCATGTTCTCCAGTGTGTCCGCTGTGTTCATCGCCCTGCTGATGCTGGCCAAGGACCTGCTGATCGCCGTTATCGTCTCCGTCTATCTGCTGGCCAGAAAGGATATCTTCTCTGCCCAGGCCAAAAAGATCGTGTACAGTGTGTGTGAGACCCGCTGGGCGGACCTGATCGTGGAGGAGGTGCGCAATGCCTATCGCATCATGAGCGGCTTTATCAACGGCAAGCTGCTGGACTCCCTCATCATTGGGATCATCGCGCTGGTGTGCTGCAATCTCTTTAACTTCCCATACCCCGCCCTTTTGGCGGTCATCATCGGTGTGACCAATGTCATCCCCTTTTTTGGCCCCTTTATCGGTGCCATTCCATGCGCCCTGCTGATTCTCATCATCAGTCCTATCCAGTGTGTTTATTTCGTGATCTTTATCCTTGTGCTCCAGCAGTTTGACGGGAATATTCTGGGCCCCAAGATCCTGGGGGACTCCACGGGACTGGCCAGCTTCTGGGTGCTGTTCTCGATCCTGCTGTTCGGCGGGCTGTTTGGATTCGCCGGCATGGTGCTGGGTGTCCCGGTCTTTGCCATGTTTTACAGCGTGGTCAACCGTCTGGTACGCTATGGGCTGGGGAAGCGGAAGCTCCCGGTGGAGACCCAGGAGTATCTGGGACGGACCGGGCCTCTCTCCAGGCCGAAGGAGTGACCCCCTGTGAATAAAACAGCGATTTGCGGCCTCAGGGCGGCCCTGGTGATCGTCTTCCTTTTGATCCTGCTGGCATTGGGTGCCCTGATCCTTGTGGGAAACTATTTCTACACCTTTGCCCTGGACCCTAACGCCAAGGGCGGCTTCGGCTCCGCCGCCGGGATCGTGGACAGCGAGTACACCCGCTGGCTGCTGAAGGACAGCCGTGACGTGTCCCTCATCAGTGATGACGGCCTGGAGCTCCACGCCTACCGGGTGGACGGAAGCGTCCATCACCGCTACGCTGTCCTCTGCCATGGCTATCAAAACAACGCCACCGGCATGGCCTCCTATGGCAAACATCTGTTTGATTTGGGCTACACGGTGCTGCTCCCCGACGCCAGAGGGCACGGAGAGAGCGAGGGAGACTACATCGGGATGGGGTGGCCGGAGCGCCGGGATGTGGTCCGGTGGTGTCAACAGCTGATCGCGGAGGACCCGGAGGCGGAGATCGTGCTTTACGGCGTCTCTATGGGCGCTGCCACCGTGATGATGGCCTCCGGTGAGGCGGATCTGCCTGTCCAGGTCCGGTGTGTGATCGAGGACTGCGGTTATACCTCTGTCTGGGATGAATTTTCTGGCCAGCTGAAGGAGCTGTTCGGCCTGCCGCCCTTCCCCGTTCTCAACGCTGCGGATTTGGTCTGCCGTATCCGGGCCGGCTACAGCATCACAGAGGCCAGTGCCCTGAGACAGGTGGAGCGCTCTGTCACCCCCACGCTCTTCATCCATGGAGAGGAGGACACCTTTGTTCCTTTCTGGATGCTGGAGGAGCTGTATCAGGCCGCCTCCTGCGAGAAGGAGAAGCTGGCCGTCCCCGGTGCCGCTCACGCGGAGTCCGCCGCCGTGGCGCCGAAGCTGTACTGGCCCGCGGTGGACGCCTTTCTGGCGCGGCATATGGCCTGATTCAGCGGGATAGAAAGAAGCCCTGCATGGCATTGCCATGCAGGGCTTCTTTACTGGAAACCTATTACAGGCTGGTGGTCAGCACCTTTTTCAGGCGGGCAAAACGGGGGAGGGCGTTCTCCTTGGGGGCATCGGTCTCTCCCTGGATCAGGGGCAGCACATAGTCGATGAACTCTTGAGTCACACCGTTCCCGGCCTCGTTGATCCACGCGCGGGGGACCTTCTTCTCAAAGTTGGCCACGATATCCAGGGGCTCCAGGACGGTCTTGCATGCATAGCTGCCATCCCGAGTGCACTGGAAAGCCACCATCTTGTCAGTAAAGCCCTCAGCGGCGGCCTCCACCGCAGCCTGGCCAGCCAGATATGCCTCCTCCACATCGGTCTTGGAGGCCAGATGGGACCCGCAGCGCTGGAGCAGGGAGAGCTCGATGCCGCGGACCTTGGCCCCCAGCTTCTGCTTCACGGTCTCGGCCAGCATGGAGGCCAGACCGCCCAGCTGGGCGTGTCCGAAGCCGTCAGTAGCGGAGGTCTTAGCCTCGGAGACGAAGGTGCCGTCGGCGTAGTGGATGCCCTCGGACACGGCTACCATGCACTTGCCGGTCTTATCGTAGACGGCCTTCACATCGGAGAGGAACCGGTCCATGTCAAAATCGGTCTCGGGCAGATAGACCAGGTCGGGACCGCAGCCGGTGAGGGAGGCCAGGGCGGCGGAGCCGGCCAGCCAGCCGGCGTGGCGGCCCATGATCTCGATGATGGTGACCATGCCGGTGTCATACACGTGGGCGTCCTGCCACACCTCGGCGCAGGAGGTGGCGATATACTTGGCCGCGGAGGCAAAGCCGGGGCAGTGGTCGGTGCCGTTCAGGTCATTGTCGATGGTCTTTGGAACACCCATGATGCGGCACTCATAGCCCACTTTCTGCATATACTTGGAGATCTTGTTGCAGGTGTCCATGGAGTCGTTGCCGCCGTTGTAGAAGAAATAGCGGACATTGTACTTCTTGAAGATCTCCAGGATACGCTGGTAATCGGTATCATCTACGTCGGGATCCGCCAGCTTGTAGCGGCAGGAGCCCAGGGCAGAGGAGGGGGTGTATTTCATCAGGTCCAGCTCAGCGGGGTCCTCCTGAGCCATGTCGTACAGCTTGTCCTCCAGCACACCCTTGATGCCGTGGGCGGCGCCCAGCACCTGAGTGATGCAGGGAGTCTTCAGGGCGGTCTGGATGACGCCCTGGGCACTGGCGTTGATGACGGCGGTGGGGCCGCCGGACTGGCCGATGATACAGGCTCCAGTCAGTTGATTCATGTTGGTTGCCTCCTTCAAAAATCTTGCAGCGGGATTGGAAAACTGCACATTTCTTGATTGAAAATTCCAAAGTAAATCATACCATGTCCTATTGTATTTCGCAATTGGAAATGGTACAATATAACATGTAAATTTGAAGAAGGAGATGGTCATTATGCCACTGGTAACGACCACTGAAATGTTCAAAAAGGCCTATGACGGCGGATACGCTATCGGCGCGTTCAATGTCAACAACATGGAGATCGTCCAGGGGATCACCGAGGCGGCCAAAGAGGTCAACGCCCCCCTGATCCTCCAGGTCTCCAAGGGCGCTCGGGCCTATGCTAACCATACCTATCTGATCAAGCTGGTAGAGGCCGCCATCGCTGAGACCGGCCTGCCTATCTGCCTGCACCTGGACCACGGCGACAGCTTCGAGCTGTGCAAGTCCTGCGTGGACGGCGGTTTCACCTCCGTGATGATCGATGCCTCCTCCAAGCCCTTTGAGGAGAACATCGAGATCACCAAGAAGGTGGTGGAGTATGCCCACGACCACGGCGTAGTGGTGGAGGCCGAGCTGGGCGCTCTGGCAGGCGTGGAGGACGAGGTCAATGTGTCTGCCGAAGACTCCCACTACACCCGTCCTGAAGAGGTGGAGGAGTTCGTCTCCCGCACCGGCTGTGATTCCCTGGCCATCGCCATCGGCACCAGCCACGGCGCTTACAAGTTCACTGCCGCTCAGTGCACCCGCAATGAGAAGGGGGAGCTGGTTCCCCCTCCGCTGCGCTTCGACATCCTGGATGAGATCGTCAGGCGCCTGCCTGGGTTCCCCATCGTGCTCCACGGCTCCTCCTCCGTGCCTCAGGAGTTTGTGAAGATGATCAACGAGAATGGCGGCAAGATGCCTGACGCTGTGGGCATCCCCGAGGATCAGCTGCGTCAGGCCGCACGGGGCGCCGTGTGCAAGATCAATATCGACTCCGATCTGCGTCTGGCCATGACCGGCACCATCCGCAAGTATTTTGCCGAGCATCCCGCCGACTTTGACCCCCGGCAGTATCTGAAGCCCGCCCGTGAGAACATCAAGCAGCTGGTCAAGCATAAGCTGATCAACGTGCTGGGCTGCGACGGCAAGGCCTGATCGAACTTCTGCCTTTTGAAAAGGGAGCGCTTCGGCGCTCCCTTTTTTCATACCTAGTTCGCCAAAGCCGCCCCGTAGGCCCATGGTGAGAAGAAGGAGACAGAACTTTCAGGTGAGATGAACCCGGGACCGTTTTCTGCATAGAATGGGGGCAGGAGAGGGGAGAGGTCCTTTGCACGATATCCTGCCCTATGACCGCGGGGCGGCGGTGCACTATGCCCACCGGTGGGCGTATGATCGGAATCCGGCGTACTACGATTTCTCTGAACTGGGGGGAGACTGCACCAACTTCGCATCCCAATGCCTTTATGCTGGGAGCGGCGTGATGGACCATACGCCTACCTTCGGATGGTACTACATCAGCGGAAATCAGAAATCTCCGTCCTGGAGCGGCGTGCCCTACTTTTATAACTTTTTGACCCGAAAGGACAGCAGGCCGGGGCCCTTTGGCACGGAAGCCGGACTGGGTGAACTGGAGCCGGGGGATTTTATCCAGCTCAGCTTTGCCGGCGGCGTCTTTGCCCATGATCCTATCGTGGTGGAGATCCGGCAGCCGGCCTTTCCCGACACCATTCTGGTGGCCGCCCACAGCCAGGACGCCGACTTCCGGCCGTTGAGCACCTACCCATATCAAGCCCTGCGGGGCATCCATATTCTGGGGGTCCGCCCCAGATAAGTGATAGACCTCCCAATTGGTTTTGGGAGGTCTATCGCTTTAACGCTCTATGGGGAGGCCATTTTCATCAAAGGTGTTTTTCAGCAGGGCATCCACCAGAAATGCGGAGATACACAGAAATACCATCTGTCCGCCGATCAGCCACAGTACAAAGGAGGAGGCACTCTCCCGGAACACAACCATAAGCACTGCGGACAGGATGCTGAGAAGGAGTCCGATGCGCAGCCAGAGCTTAGAGATGTGCCGGTGGGCGAAGGCCCAGGTCTCCTCGGTTTTGCTGGAGAGGGCGGTGCGGTAGGCTAGAAAGCCACCGTCCCGCTTGGGGGGATGGATGCGCCAAATCAGCCCCACCACCGCCATCAGGACCGGCGTGAGCATGGCAAAGACGAACAGTACATAATACATGGGTCACGAACTCCTTTTTTCTTCCTGTTCCATGATCTCTCTTTGGGCCCGCTTGGTCAGCTTCTGGAATACCAGTTCATAGGACATGCCGCAAAAGTCCCGCAGCACGTCGTCCGGGAGAGCCCCGTCCAAATAGACCGAGTTCCAATTCCGCTTATCGCTGTAAAAACCGGGCACTACCTCCGGGTACTGCTCGCGAAATGCCTCGGCCAGCCTGGGATCGCACTTCAGGATCACCATAGTCCGCCCAGCATGGGCGGCGTGTTCCGGTCCTGGGGTGCAGACGGCTGCAAACATCCGCCCGCCTACCAAATAACGCTGCCACTGCCATTCCAATTTGTAGTCGGTGACGGCACCGGGCATGGACAGCAGATAGCCCTCCAGCCAGGAATATCGGTTCATGTCTCGTCCTCACTTCCCCTTTTTTTCTTCTTTACCATCCCCAGAGGATTGGCACGGGCTGCGGTGCGCAGATCATCGCTGTCCACGTGGGTGTATATCTGGGTCGTGTTCAGGTGGTCGTGGCCCAGGACCTCCTGCAAAGTGCGCACGTCTACGCCGTTTTGAAGCATCAGAGTAGCGGCAGTGTGGCGCAGCTTATGGGCGGAATACTGGGTGCTGTCCAGCCCGGAGGCGGCCAGATGCTTTTTCACCAGCTTGTGCACCGCAGCGCGGGAGATGCGCCGGCGATTCTGATGGGTGATGAAGAGGGCCTCCTTATCGATCAGTGCCAGCATGTTCCGCTCTGTCAGCCAATCCTGGAGAGCCTGCTGACAGGCTTCGTTGAGAAAGAGGACCCGTTCCTTGTTGCCCTTGCCCAGGACTCTGAGCTGATCGCCCCGGACATCGGTCACGTTCAGGCCGACCAGCTCTGAGATCCGCAGGCCGCAGTTCAAAAACAGGGTCAGGATGCAGTAATCCCGCACAGAGTTAGCTCCGTCTACCGACTCCAGCAATTCCACGCTCTCTTCCAGATCCAGGTAACGGGGCAGTGACTTCTTGAGGCGGGGGGAATCCAGATCTTGCATAGGGTTCTCAGTCAGCAGCTTGGCCTTGTTGGTGAGGTACTTATAAAATGAGCGGATGGTCGCCACCTTGCGTGCCCGGGAGGACGCAGACAATCCATAGCTGGTGTCTGGGCTGTTCGGATGGGCCGCGCGGTCTCGGCTGAGATAGCTCATATAGGCGTAGACGTCGGTCAGAGTGACGGAGCGGATGAGTTGGATGTCCACATCATCGATGGGGATCGATTCCATGGGCGTATCCTTGGGGACGAGCCGTTTTTCCAGCTTGAGATAGCGGAAAAAGCTGCGCAGATCCAGAAAGTATTCGTCCACGGTTTTTGGGGAGTGGCCCTGGATGGTCTCATGATAGACCAGAAAATCCCGAAGGATGGGTGGTGATTCTGAGCGGTAGTCCAAATCGCAGCCTGCGGGCCTGGGATGGGTGAAAACACGGTTTTCTCCTATTGCTCCTCCTCTCAGGTCAACAAAATTTTTATTTTGTTGACCTGAGAGTCTTCCCGCAGTACCTCCCTTCGCAGTGCTTCCCCTGCATCATACCACACCGGCGGAGCGGTCGCAAGCCCTGCGGCCGGCTTTTGCCGCCTTGGCCTCCAGGGACGCCTGCAAGAGCCGGTCGGCCATCGCATAAATCATGCGCACGAAAAGACCGCATCAGAAAGACTCTAGCTTCCTGATGCGGTCTTTTCGCATAGATATCTCTCATCTGGGCACACTGATGACCATGATATCATGGCCCGCATTTCAGCCAAACAAAAAGAAAAAGGTGTGATCTTTTGAGCCTGATCGTCTGCACCGACCCCTGCGTCTACCAACAGGACGGCTACTGCTCTCTGGCCCGGGCGGCATCCTGCGGGAGTACCGGCGGGAGCGGCTGTGTCAACTTTGTTCCCCGCTTACAAAATGGCGGCCAGTGCTTCCCGGATGTTGGCCACCCGAATCACGTCCAGGCCCTCCGGAACAGACAGCTTTCCCTGGACCCGTTTCGGAATCAGGCATTTGGTAAATCCCAGGCGCCGCACCTCACTGAGCCGCTGTCCCAGGGCACTCACCGCCCGCAGCTCGCCGGTCAGGCCGATCTCTCCGATGGCAGCCAGGTCGCTGGGAACAGGCCTGTCCCGGAAGCTGGAGGCAAAAGCGATCATAGCGGCCAGATCAGCGGCGGGCTCCTCCAGTGAGAGGCCGCCGATCACGTTCACATAGGCATCGCAGCCGCTGAGCATCAGTCCGCCGCGCTTTTCCAGCACCGCCAGCAGCAGCATGGCCCGGTTGTAGTCCACCCCGTTGCTCACCCGGCGGGGATTGCCCAGGCTGGAGGGCACCACCAGCGCCTGTACCTCCGCCAGCACTGGCCGCACCCCCTCCATCACGCAGGTGACGCAGGTCCCGGGGGCGTCGGTGGGCCGCCCGGCCAGCAGGGCCTCCGACGGGTTGGGCACTTCCGTCAGTCCCGCGTCTGCCATCTCAAAGACGCCAATCTCATTGGTGGCGCCAAAGCGATTTTTCGCCGCCCGGAGGATGCGGTAGGCCATCTGCCGCTCTCCCTCAAAATAGAGAACGCAGTCCACCATATGCTCCAGCACCTTAGGGCCGGCGATAGATCCCTCCTTGTTCACGTGGCCGATGACAAAGACGGTGATCCCCTCCCCTTTCGCCAGCTGCATCAGGGACATGGTACACTCCTTCACCTGGGAGATGCTTCCCGGCCCCGAGCTGATATCCCCGTGATAGAGGGTCTGAATGGAGTCCACGATGAGCACATCGGGCTGGAGGCTGTGGACTGCGTCCAGTACGTGTTCCAGGTTTGTTTCCGACAGGAGATAGAGCTCCTCGCCGGCCACGTTCAGCCGCTGGGCCCGCAGCTTGATCTGCCGCTCTGACTCCTCACCGGATACATACAGGACCTTGGCGAACCGGCACAGGTTGTCGCAGATCTGGAGCATCAGGGTGGATTTTCCAATGCCTGGTGCGCCGCCCACCAGCACCAATGAACCGCGCACCGCTCCGCCGCCCAGCACCCGGTCCAGCTCTCCCATCCCGGTGCGGAAGCGCAGCTCATCGGTGACCTCCACCTCTTCCATGGACTTAGGACGGCTGAGAGGGACGCCGATACCGGATGTCCCCCGGGCGGGCCCTCCCTTCCTGGGGATCTGTTCTGCGGGCCGCTCCACCACCGTATTCCAGGCCCCGCAGGCCGGACATCTCCCCTGCCACTTGGGCGTCTCATTTCCACATTCCGTACAATAAAATACCGTCTTGGCCTTCATATCTCATCCTCAAATCTCTGTGGTATGGGCCGTGATCCGCTCCCCCTGAAAGGTCAGGCAGGCGCTGGCCAGGGCTGCGGCGATCTTGGTCTGATAGACCGGGTCTCGGAGCCTGGCGGCCTCCTGTGGATTGCTGAGGAAGCCGCACTCCACCAAAATCGCCCGGTTGTCAATGTGATTCATCAGATATACTGTGTCTGGGATCTGCTTGGCCTGCCTGCCGTTGTCCGGGTCCAGCGTTTGGCGCAGGATCTCCTGGGTGTATTCGGCCAGTGCCTGGGAGCCCTCTGTGGGTGCGTAGAACACCTGTGCACCGTCGTAGCGGCTCTCCGGGTAGCTGTTTTGGTGGACACTGATCAGGGTGGCGCCGGACAGATCCTGGACGGCCCGGGTCCGGTTGCGCAGGTCCGAGGACTTCTTCTCCTTCAGGGAACCGGCCTCCGGGTCGTGCAGGGAGATATCCTCCCGGCGCAGCATGACGGGGGCGGCACCGCAGAAAGCCAGGATGTCCTCCAGCCGAAGGGCTATGGCCAGGTTGATGCCGCTCTCCTGGGTGCCGTCTGCCGAGACCGCACCGCCGTCCTCTCCTCCGTGGCCGGCATCCACGATGAAGGGGCCTGTCTCCGTGCGGGCAGCGGCGGAGACAGCCTCTCCCTCTCCGTTCGGAGACACGAAGGGGGCCATACACAGCAGTACTGCCAGGACGCACAGGACCGAAATGACATGTTTCATATTGGCATACACCTCCCGTCCATCCTATGGCCGGGAGGCCGCTTTCATGTTATTATACCGCAGATAGGTCCAAAAGGCAAAGGCTCATGCTCACATTAGCTGCAGTATTTTGGAAAGGACTATGAAGCAGTTTTCTCCCAGTTGACATAATATTAGAGGGCGGGGCGCGATTGGAGCGCCCTGCCCTCTTATTTGTTACAGGATGATGCAGATCAGTCCGCCGGAGCCCTCGTTGATGATGCGCTGGAGGGTCTCCCGGAGCTTTTCCCGGGCGTCCTCCGGCATCCGCTTGACCTTGGTGTTCAGGTCCTCCCCCACCAGCTCGTAGAAGGATTTCCCAAAAATGTTGGACTGCCAGATCTTGGAGGTGTCCCCCTCAAATTCCTGGAGCAGATAGTGGACCATCTCCTCGCTCTGCTTCTCCGTACCCACGATAGGGGCAACTTCGGTCTCAATATCCGCGCGGATCATATGGATGGAGGGGGCGCTGGCCTTGAGTCGGACGCCGTAGCGTCCCCCCTGCCGGACGATCTCCGGCTCCTCCAGCACCAGGGAATCGATGGAGGGCACCACGATGCCGTAGCCGGTCTCCTCCACCTCCTTCAGAGCATCTGCCACCTTGTCATATGCTGCCTTGACTCCAGCCAGCTGGGTCAGCAGAGAGACCAGATCTCCGTCGTCCTGGATCTGGAAGCCGGACTGCTGGGACAGAGTGTGGTAGAACAGGGCCCTGGGCAGGTCCAGTACCGCAGCGGCCAGCCCGGTGCCTAGGTCGATGGAGGTCACCCGGGCGTCGCTCACCTCCTCGCACTCCTTGATGGAGCGGACCGTCTGCTCCACGTCCCGGATGCGGTACAGGTCGGAGGCCCCCTCCCGGATGGCGGTGTACAGGGCGGACTTGATGGGGTGGTCCTGAGCCAGGGCGTCCACCCAGGGGGGCAGGAACAGGTCCAGCTCCTTCACCGGGAACTCGTAGAGCACATCCTTCAGGACGGTGTTGATGTCCCCCTCGCTCAGCTCCAGGCAGTTGAGTGCCCGGCAGGCCACCCCGTACCGCTGGCTGATGTCCGCTTGGATGGCCTGGGCCCGCTCCGAGTTGGGATAGGCGGAGTTGAGGAGGACCAGAAAGGGCTTCCCCAGCTCCTTCAGTTCCGTGATGACCCGGTCCTCCGCCTCCAGATAGTCCTCCCGGGGGATCTCGGTGATGGTCCCGTCCGTGGTGATGACGATGCCGATGGTGGAATGTTCCGCAATGACCTTCCGGGTGCCGATCTCCGCCGCCTCCGACATGGGGATCTCGTGATCGAACCACGGGGTGGTCACCATCCGCTGGGTCTCTCCTTCCAGATGTCCCACCGCTCCCTCCACCATGTAGCCCACGCAGTCGATGAGCCGGACCTGGAAGGCGGCGCCCCCCTCCATTGTGACAGCTACCGCTTCCTCCGGGACAAATTTGGGCTCCGCCGTCATGATGGTACGCCCGGAGCCGCTCTGGGGCAGTTCATCCCTGGCCCGCTCCCGGCGGTACACATTTTCAATGTTGGGGATGACCAGCGTCTCCATGAACCGCTTGATAAATGTGGATTTTCCGGTCCGGACCGGCCCCACGACGCCGATATAGATATCGCCCTCGGTCCGAAGCGCGATATCCTCGTAGATTTTGCGATCTTCCACTGAAATTCCTCCTTCGGCCGAGCAAGCCGGTGATTTCCTTACAGTGTATGGGGATAAGCTGTGGAATATGACCTTGCCGCATAGCTTTTCCAGCCTTTGTTTGAAAAAGGAGCCGGACCGCAGGCCGACAGGCCCGGTCCGGCTCCTTGCCGATGAGATCAGCGTACCCGGGGGATCAGGAGCATCCTGCCCGTGGGCAGGCAGCCCTCCTCCAGCTCATTGGCTTGGGTGATCTCCTCCGTGGTAGTACCGTACGCTTTCGCGATGTCCCACAGCCGCTCTCCCGGAGCGGCCATACGCAGCACCACAGAGGGCTGTGTCCCGTCCGGCTTGGCCCGTTCCTCCCCCAGACGCGCGGAGGAGATAGCGGCCTGCCTGCGCTCCGCCAGACAGAGGCAGTGGAATTCCAGAGTGAAGCGCACCTCCAGTCCGCCGGCCGCCGGCACCACGGCCAGTTCGCCTGGGGCGGTACACCAGCACTGACACACCGCCTGGACCGGGCAGTCCAGCCTGCAGTCCGTCTGGACGGTGCGCTGGATAGACTGAAGCTCCTCCCCGTCATCCAGATACAGGGCCGTGATGAGTACCTCTGCCGAAAGGATCATCTGGTCGCCCTCCCGGCTCTGCCGGATCTCCCCCAGGGACAGCCACCCGTCTATGGCGTTTCGTACCAGGGTGGTGGTCTCCAGGATCTCACGGACGCTCTGGGGCCGAATGGACTGATCCACCACCTGGCGCATGGTGTGTTCCTCGGTCTGGACCTCCAGCATCCATCCGGTGCTGTAAATATCCTGGAGCATGGTGACCGGCCGCTGGCTCCTCACCACCGCCTGGGCCAGGAGCTCCAGCGTCACCTCGGCGGAGCCCACCGTTGTCCCAATGGCGGGGGCATTCAGATCGGTAAGGACGACCCGCACCTCACATTCCGCGTCCTCTCCGGCCCCAGGAACTTCGATGATCTGAGAAAAGGGCATGGACTCCCTGGCTGTCCGAAGGGTCCCGTCCGCGTCCCGCAGGAGGGCGTGGAGCTCCACACTGCCCTTGAAGATCAGCTTGCTGCCAATGAGACGGCTCTCCTCACAGGATGGCTCTCCCCGGAGGCTGAGCAGCTCACCACCCTCTGATAGCCCCAAGTCCACACCATCTGTAAATGTAAAGGGTTTTTCCTGCACGGCTACGATCTGATCGGTGGTCTGCTCCTCCTGGAGCTGGCGGATACCATGTTCCTCCGCCGCCTCTACCCCTTGGCATATGGTGCGCTCACAGGGCTGGCAGGCCCTGATCTCCACAGCCAGGTCCACCCGGAGCAGGATCTTTCTGGGATTCAGCACCCGGGCCTCCGCCCACCGCAGGCGGGGATCGGCCAAAATGGTCCCCTGGGAGGTCAGGCCGGGGGCCTCGACCTGGCAGGTGAAGGGGACGCTGAGCTCCATATGGCGCAGACATCCCCCCGTCTCCGGCAGATACAGCACCGAGGCGCGCACCATGCCGGAGACGGTGGCCATTCCCTCCCGGGCCTGTTTTCCTGTGAGGCACGCCTGACCGCATACCTCAACGATGCGCAGAATGTCCGGACAGGCATCCGGAACGATAGCCTCCTGGGTCTCCTCCTGACAGATGGTGACGTCTGCTACGGTCTCAAAGCAGTGGATCGCATCTCGTTTGAGCTCAAGCTCCATAATCGTCCTCTCCCTTACAAATCGAGTCGGCGCGGCCTGGGCCGCCGCGCCGGGTCAGCCATTCCGCTTTGGGACCACTATATGTACAGGCAGGGACAAATATGCCACCCTCAGAAAAGGACTCAGTGCCCCCTGGGCCCCGGGATCACTTCAGGCCAAACAGCTTCCGCAGCAGACCCCGCAGACATCTGGGAGAACGTACCACGACGATGCCCATAAGAAAGCCTCCCCTCCGCATAGACTGGCCGTTTTCCGGCTAATCCAGTCTATGCACGGGGAGGCGATGTGTCACTGTTCCACTGATAAAATTTTATCGCGCCCAGTCCGGGATCTGCTTGGCCTGGTCGTACAGGCGTATATAGCTGGCGTGGCGGCTGGGCTGGATCGCTCCGGCCTCCACCGCCTTCAGCACCGCGCAGCCCTTCTCCTTCACATGGGAGCAGCCGGTAAACTGGCATTTTCCCAGGTAAGGGGCAAACTCCCGGAAGCAGCCCTCCAACTCCTCCTTGCGGCAAAGCTCCATGCGGTCCGTATCAAAGGAGGAGAACCCCGGGGTGTCGGCCACCAGAGCCCCGCCGCTCAGCCGGTAGAGCTCCACATGGCGGGTGGTGTGCCGACCCCGCCCCAGCTTTTCGCTGATCTCCCCTGTCTGCAGGGCGATCCCAGGCTCCAGTGCATTTAGGATGCTGGACTTACCGACGCCGGAATTTCCTGTGAAGGCAGACACCTTTCCAGAAATGACCTGCCGCAGCTCTTCGATCCCCTCGCCGGTCTCCGCGCTCACCTTCAGGGTGGTGAAGCCAGCGGAGGTATAGATCTGGTACAGGTCCTCCCCCGGCACCAAGTCCCACTTGTTGACGCAGATGACGCTGTCACATCCCCGGCGCTCCGCGATGGAGATCACGCGGTCAATGAGGAAGGGATCGGTGGCAGGGACCGCCTGGGACACGATGATGACCAGTTGGTCCACGTTGGCCACCGCCGGGCGCTGGAACTCATTCTTTCTGGGGAGAATCCCGTCCAGCGAGCCGCTCCCGTGTTCCAGCGGGGTAAACAGCACCCGGTCACCCACCAGAGGGGTCACCTTCTCATGGCGGAACTTCCCCCGCCCCCGGCAGGCGAACAGCTGAGTCCCGTCGTCCACATAGTAGAAGCCGCTGAGGGCTTTTAAAATCATTCCTTCTGCCATATCACTCGTCAAAGTTGACCGTGACGCCGTGGTCCAATCTCCCATTGAAATAGACGTTGTATGTCACTTTCCCTGTCCCACTGACCGGTACTGACACAGCCACTTCCATAAGAGGGTTTACATCCCGGTTATAAACTTCCTTTCCGTCGTCGCTGGTGACCATCACATTGATGGACTGGACAGGGTCCGTCTCATCCACCACCGGCAGGTTGATGGTGAGTGTCTTGGTTGATGTCTGAGGAATGTCCGGGTTCTCAGGCCCTGTACTGACGGTAAGGTTGACCTTGCTCCCCTCTTCCACCTCTGTACCAGCCTCCGGCCACTGTTCCACTACCTTTCCCTCCGGTACTGTTTCACTGGAGACATGCTCTATCTCACCCACCTCCAGGTTCATCAGACGGATCCGGCTCTCCGCGTCGCTCTGGGCCATGTCCGCGAAAGAGATCAGCGTGACCTTGGACGCCTCAGGCCCCTTACTGACCACCAGATGGACGCTGTCCCCCGCCTTGAGTTCGGTCCCCTCCGCAGGGGTATAGGAGATGATATAGTTGGCGGGCACCTCATCATCGAACTGATATTCGGGGGCCTCCACGCTCAGCCCCATGTCCCGCAGGGTGGCCAGGGCCTTCAGATATTCCTGGTTGGTGACATCGATCATCTGGATCACCTCGGGTCCACCGCTCACCGTCACCGTGATCTCTGCGTTGTTGGACTTCACGGTGCTCCCGGCAGCAGGGTCCTGCCTGAGGATCGTCCCCGCAGCCTCCTCGCTTTCCACCGTCTGGCCAACGACGATGTTGAACTCCTGTCTCAGCTCCGGGTCCTGAAGGACCTCCTCATAGGTGTAGCCCGTCAGCTTGGGGATGGTATAGTCCGGCGAGGGCATCAGGATGGAGGAGATGAAGAACTGATACATGAAGTAGAACAGTCCCGCCACAAAGGCCAGGATGACAACGATGGCCGCGATGATGGGCCAGTTTGTCCCTCCCCGCCGACGGTCCCGGCGCCTGGGACGGTTCTCCGGCTCCTCCTCTTCCTCCTCCGGCTCCTCGTAGCGGCGCCTGCGGGGTTCAGGCTCCGGCACACGGCTGCGCACCGGCGTATGGGGCGTGCGGATCTGAGTCATGGCGCTCTCTTCCGGCTCCTCGGGCACGAACTCGCTCACGTCGTAGTCAAAGTTGATGCTGGGGTTCTTACGGAACTCTTCCAAGTCGGCCAGCATCGCGTCTGCGGAGGGATATCGGTTGTCCGGGTTGGGAGCCATGGCCTTCATGGTGATGGCCTCCAGAGCCTCTGGGATGGTAGGGTCCAGCTCACGGGGGGAGAGTGGGATGGAATTGATGTGCTGGATGGCCACGGAGACCGGAGTGTCCCCCTCAAAGGGCAGGCGGCCAGTTATCATCTCATAGAGCACCACCCCCGCAGAGTACAGGTCGGAGCGGGCGTCAATATGGCTCCCTCTGGCCTGCTCGGGGGAGATATAATGGACGGAGCCCAGCGCCTCCTGAGTCAGGGTGCTGTGCCCGCCTGAAGCCACCCGTGCGATCCCGAAGTCGGCCACCTTCACGCTGCCGTCCCGCAGCACCATGATGTTGTGGGGCTTGATGTCCCGGTGGATGATGCCCCGGCTGTGGGCGTGCCCCAATGCCTTGACGATCTGGGTGATAAAGTGGAGTGCCTCCCGCCAGTTCAGCTTGTTCCCCTTTTTCTGCATATACTGCTTCAGGGTGATGCCGTCGATCAGTTCCATCACGATGTATTCCAGGTCGGAGGAGCGGCTGACGTCATAAACGGCCACGATGTTTGGGTGGGAAAGCATGGCTACGGCCTGGGACTCGTCGTGGAAGCGGCGGCGGAACTCCGCGTCCTGGGCCAGATCTTCCCGAAGGATCTTGATGGCCACCAGCCGGTTGAGCCGGTGACAGCGTGCCTTGTACACCCGGGCCATGCCCCCGGTGCCGATGATCTCCAGGATCTCATATCGATTATCGAGTAATTTACCTATGTATTGATCCATGGTAAATCGCCTCCTTTGTCGCTGTTATTCGTACTGAATCAGGACCGCCGTCACGTTGTCCGGCGCGCCCCGTTTCAGGGCGATATCCAGCAGCCTCTCACAGCAGGTGACCGCCTCCCCGCCGTGGATCACCTCATAGAGCAACTCCTGGTCGGTCACTACATTGCTCAAGCCGTCGCTGCACAGCAGCAGGTAGTGGCCGGGCAGGGCCTGAAGATAGAAACAGTCCGCCCGAAGATGGGACTCCGCCCCCAAGGCGCGGGTGATGAGATTCTTATGAGGATGGACTCTGGCCTGATCTCGGGTCAGATCCCCTCGTTCCACCAGATCTTCCACCAGCGAGTGGTCCCTGGTGACCCGGGTGATGCCTTCTGGGGTGACGTGATAGGCCCGGCTGTCCCCTTCGTTGAGGATAACTGTCTCGTGGGGCCCCGCCAGGGCTGCCACCAGGGTGGTGCCCATCCCGGAGCACTCCATGTCCACATTAGAGCGGTGGAAGACCTCGTCATTGGCGCGGGATGCCGCCCGCTCCATCCGGACCCGGTCAGACTCGTCCTCCTTTCGTGAAAGGAATTCCTCCATAAAGAGCTCCACCGCCATGGTGCTGGCGATGTTGCCCGCCCGGGCGCCGCCCATGCCGTCGCAGACCAGCGCAATGATCCGGCCGTCCGGCAGGGTCCGGCAGGCAAACGCATCCTGGTTCTGCTCTCGTACCATTCCCCGGTGGGTGATCCCCCATACATTCATGGAATATCTGCCTCTTTCCTGCCGTCATTCCGGCCGAGTGTCTGAGCCATGGCCTTTCGGCGCAGCTGGCCGCAGGAGGCGTCGATATCGCCTCCCAGCTTGCGGCGCACCGTAACGGTCACGCCGTGCCCCTCCAGGCGCCGCTGAAAAGCGGCCACCCTGCGGCTGGGCTTCAGTGGACTCTCCTCCACATCATTGAGCGGGATCAGGTTGACATGGCCGGGTGTCCCCTTCAGCAGCCGAGCCAGGAGATCAGCCTGCCAGTCAGAGTCGTTGACCCCGTCGATCATTGCATATTCGTAGGAGATGCGCCGTCCAGTGGTCTGGAAATACCGCCGGCAGGCTGCCATCAGCTTTTCCACGCCCACGCTCCGGTTCACCGGCATCAGACGGGAGCGGGTCTCATCGTCCGGCGCGTGGAGGGAGACCGATAGTGTTAATTGTAACCTATGTTGGGCCAGTTTGTCAATTTGATCCGCCAGCCCGCAGGTAGACAGGGAGATGTGGCGCATGCCGATGTTCAGACCATTTGGCTGGTTGACCAGTGTCAGGAACTTCAGCACCGTATCCATATTGTCCAGGGGCTCCCCGATCCCCATCAGCACGATGTTGGAGACCGGCTCCCCGCTGTCCAACTGGGTGAAGAGGACCTGGTCCACCATCTCTGCCGGCGTAAGGTCCCGCACCTTGCCTCCCAGGGTGGAAGCGCAGAAAGCACAGCCCATCCGGCAGCCCACCTGACAGGAGATACACACAGTATTCCCATGCTTATACCGCATCAAAACCGTCTCGATGCAGTTTCCGTCTGACAGCCTCCACAGGTATTTGATGGTGCCATCCTGGGCAGAGACCTGCTTTCTGGCCACCTGGGGAGCTGTAAGAAAACAGTGCTCCTCCAGCTTCTGCCGCAGGACCTTGGGGAGGTCGGTCATTTCGTCAAAGGAGACGGCACCTCGATAGAGCCACTGAAACACCTGCTTGGCCCGGAAGGCGGGTTCCCCCTGCTCCCGGAACCAGGCGGCCAGCTCCTCCGGCGTCATGGATTTGAGATCGATCAAAGGGCTTCCTCCCTCTTTTTCATGCGGCTGATAAAGAAGCCGTCCGTCCCCTGTATGTGGGGCCACAGCGTCAGCATCCAGCTGCTCCCCTCCGCTCCGGGGACGCCAGGCAGCTGGAAGGGCTCGGGTCCAAACTGGGGGTGCGCCTCCAGGAAGGCGGACACCACATCCTCATTTTCCCGCCGCAGCAGCGTGCAGGTGGAGTAGAGCAGTGTCCCACCGGGCCGCACATAGGAGGAGACGTTCTCCAGGATTCGGCGCTGTACGCTGGGAAGGGCTGCCAGGGGCTCCGGGTCCTTGTAGCGGATGTCCGGCTTCTTCCGAATGACGCCCAGACCGGAACAGGGGGCGTCCACAAGCACCAGATCAAAGGCACCCTCCCACTCCGGGCGGTGGACGCAGGCATCCGCCGTCATAGGCGTGACGCAGTCCAGGCCCAGACGGGCCGCGCCGTTGGCGATCAGCTTTTTCTTGTGGGGGTGCAGGTCGCAGGAGCACACCGTTCCCCTGCCCCCCATGGCGATAGCTGCGGCAAAGGACTTGCCGCCAGGCGCCGCGCAGGCATCCAGCACCCGCATCCCCGCGGCAGGGCCTGCTGCCGCCACCGCCAGCCGGGAAGCTGGGTCCTGGATGTAGAAGAGACCCGCCTGAAACTCCGGCAGCTCCTCCAGATTCCCGGTCCCAGACAGGAGGATACAGTCTGTCAGCCAGGGGTGTTCCTCTGCCCGGACCCCTCGCTCCTCCAGGCGCAGGCGCAGCTCCCGGGCGTTGATCTTCAGGGTGTTCACCTGGGCCGCCGTGGCAGGCTGCGCGTTGTTGGCCCGCAGCAGGGCCGCAGCGCCGTCGTTCCCCAGAGTCAGCAGGAATTCCCGCACCATCCACGCCGGATGGCTGTACAGGATGGACAGGTACTCCACCGGGTCCCGCTGGGGGATGGTGGGCAGACGCTCCAGGCTCCTCTCCAGACTGCGGAGGATGCCGTTGACCATCCCCGCC
Organism: Clostridium phoceensis; assembly: GCF_001244495.1. Taxonomy (NCBI): domain Bacteria; kingdom Bacillati; phylum Bacillota; class Clostridia; order Eubacteriales; family Clostridiaceae; genus Clostridium; species Clostridium phoceensis. Next base: position 2,666,839 of record NZ_LN866274.1, read on the forward strand.
GCCCGGGGGTTCTTGCAGTAGGCCCGGGTCAGCTCTACGGACCGGTTGACCGCTGCGCTGTGGGGGATCCTGTCCAGAAAGAGCATCTGGTAGGCCCCCAGGCGCAGGGCCTGGACCACCCGCCCCTCCATCCGCTTGAGGGGGATATTGGAGAAATGGGCCAGATAGAAGTCCAGGAGCATCTGGTTCTGCAAAACACCGGCGCACAGCTGGGTGGCCAGCGCCGCGTCCCGGCTGTCCAATCCGGCCGCCGATATCTGCTTTTTTAGGGCGCCGTCCGACCATCCCCCCTGTCTCTCACAGGCGTTCAGGGTGAGGAGCGCCGTTTCTCGGGCATCCACAGGGCTTCACCTCCCGCTTCTGAATGGGTCTCAATCCTCTTCCGCCGAAACAGGGTGTCCTCTCAAATAGTCTGCCGCAGACATCCGTCGACTTCCAGGCGCCTGAAGCTCTGTCAAGCAGAGCACCTTTCCATCTCCACAGGCGACCCGGATGCCCCGTTTGTCGGCAGAAAGGATGGTGCCGGGCCGCCGGCTGGTGGACTCCCCGGTCTCTCGACCGCCAAACACCTTCACCACACCAGCACCCAGCAGGTCGGTGCTGGAGGCAGGCCAGGGGATCAGCCCCCGGATCTGGTCGTGGATCTCACGGGCCGGGCGGGTCCAATCAATGGGAGAGAGCTCCCGGGAAAGCATGGGCGCATAGGTGGCCCGTTCCCCGTCCTGGGGGGTACGCTCCGCCGTTCCGGCCTCCAGCCGGGACACTGTCTGGACCAGCAGCCGGGCGCCCAGCCCGGCCAGCCGATCATGAACCGACTCCACCGTCTCTTCGGGATCGATCGGGGTGGACGCCTGGGCGATGATGTCCCCCGCGTCCAGCTCCTGGGCCATATACATGATGGTGACCCCGGTCTCCTCCTCCCCGTTGAGCACCGCCCAATTGATGGGGGCAGCCCCCCGGTACTTGGGGAGCAGGGAGGAGTGCACATTGATGCACCCCTTGGCCGGCAGCTCCAAAATTTTCCGGGGCAGGAGACGGCCGTAGGCCGCCACTACGATCAGCTCAGGGGACATCTGGCGGATCTCCTCCAGGGCAGTGCCGTCCTTGAGAGTAACAGGCTGGAAAACAGGAATATCATGTGCAAGGGCTATCCGCTTTACAGGTGGTGCCTGGAGCTTCATTCCCCTGTTTTTCGGCCGGTCCGGCTGGGTGAATACGCCGCAGATGGTGTGTCCTGCGGCAATCAGCACCTCTAGGGACGGGACAGCGAAATCCGGGGTGCCCATAAAGAGAATCGTCATTTCCCCTGCTCCTCCAGCATGGCGTCCAGCTCCTCGGTGGTGTAGATCCGGTCGGCCAGATCCGTGTAGAGCTGTCCGTCCAGGTGGGCCAGCTCGTGGCAAAAGCACCGGGCGGTCATGCCTGTCCCCTCAGTCTCAAACTCATTTCCGTTCCGGTCGTGGGCCCGGACCTTCACCCATGCGGGACGCTTCACATAGCCCCAGTAACCGGGCACGGAGAGGCAGCCCTCCAGGCCGTCCTCCTCCCCCTCGCTGGCAATGATCTCAGGGTTGATCAGCTCCAGCATCTCCTCCTGGTCGTTGACCACCAGGACCGCTCTGCGCAGGATGCCCACCTGGGGCGCGGCCAGGCCCAGCCCGTTGGCCTGGGCCAGGGTCTCCCGCATGTCGTCCAGCAGATCCCACAGCTTTTGATCGAAGCGTGTGACCGGATGGCAGTGTTTCTCGAGGACAGGGTCCCCCTTTTTGATGATCTCTCGAAGCGCCATGAAACATTTCTCCTTTGCATAATCAATCCATGGGATTCAGGTCGGCAAATACAGAAGTCCCCCGGCTCTCCCGGTCCTGCCGCACCGCCCGGAGGAGGGCGGCGATCAGGGAACGGAGAGGGCGGCTGTCCTGTCCGACCAGTGTGAGGCGGTATCGATACCGGTTGTTGACTCTGGCGATGACTGCCGGCGCGGGACCCAGCAGGCGGAAGGACTGATCGGGCAGTTTGGGGAGCTCTCTCTCCAAAAACTGCCTCAGCCGGGTGCACACCCGGAGCACCCCCGCCTCGTTGGGGCCGGAGGCGGTCAGCACCAGGATGTCCCGAAAGGGCGGCTCGTCCCGCAGGCGGCGCAGCTGGATTTCCTGCTCATAGAAGCTGTCATAGTCCTGGCCGGCGGCGAAACGGATGACGTCGTTGTCCGGGGTGTAGGTCTGGATCACCGCTCTCCCCCGCTTCTCCCCGCGGCCGGCCCGGCCCACCACTTGGGTGATCAGAGAGAAGGTGCGCTCCCCGGCGCGGAAGTCGGCGGCATAGAGGGACAGATCTGCGTCCACCACCCCCACCAGGGTCACATTGTCAAAGTCCAGCCCTTTGGCCACCATCTGGGTCCCAACCAGGATGGGGACGCGCTGTTTCTGAAATCGGGATAGAAGCTCCTCGTGGGGGTGGGCGGCGGAGATGGTATCCGCATCCATGCGGAGGATCTCGATCCCGGGAAACAGTGCCTCCAGTTCCTCCTGGACCCGCTGGGTCCCCACACCGATAAAGTTCAGCCTGCCGCCGCAGGAAGGACACGCAGGAGGAAGGGGCTCAGAATAGCCGCAGTAATGGCACATCAGCCTTCCGTTGGCGGAGTGGTAGGTCAGCCGCACCGAGCATCGTGGGCACTCCGGGACCTGTCCGCATTCCCCGCAGGAGACCATGCGGCTGCTGCCCCGGCGGTTCAGGAACAGGATGCTCTGCTCCCCGCGTTCCAGGTTGCAGGCCAGCTCCCGGCGCAGCTCCGCACTGATGGCGGTGCAGTTCCCCGCCCGCAGCTCCCGCTTCATATCCACAATGCGGACCTGCGGCATGGCCTGTTGGTTGAAGCGTTGGCTCAGGGTAAACAGACGGTAGCGCCCCTCCCTGGCCTGGTACATGGACTCCACCGCCGGGGTGGCTGAGCCCAGAAGGAGCACCGCTCTATGCTGGACACAGCGGTATTTTGCCACGTCCCTGGCATGGTAGCGGGGGGCGTTCTCTGATTTATAGCTGCTCTCCTGCTCCTCGTCCAGCACGATCAGCCCGATGTGGTCCAGAGGGGCAAAAACAGCGGAACGGGTGCCCAGCACCACCCGGGCCGCGCCGGAACGGACCCGCTTCCACTCGTCGTACCGCTCTCCGCTGCGCAGGGAGCTGTGGAGCACCGCCACCAGCTCCCCAAAGTGGGAGGCGAACACCCGCAGCAGCTGGGGCGTCAGGGAGATCTCCGGGACCAGTACCATGGCGGTCTGCCCCCTGGCCAGCACCTCCTGGATCAGGCGGATATAGATTTGGGTCTTTCCGCTGCCGGTGACGCCGTACAGCAGGGCGGCGCCCGCCTCCCCCCGGAGGCAGAACCGGTCCAGGCCGCGGAAGGCCGCCTCCTGCTCCTGATTTAATTCCACCGGTCCGGCGGGCTCCACGTCCTCTACCCGGACCCTCCGGAGCACCTCATGCTTCTCCAGGGTGAGGATGCCGCTCTTTTCCAGAGATCGCAGCGTGGCGGGAGAGGCGCCGGTAAAATAGCAAAGCTCCTTGGTGGAGGCCGCCCCCAGAGTGCAGAGGAGCTCCGTCACCGCGTAGCGCAGGGGGGCTCGCTTCCGTCTGGAGGTGACCAGCTCCATGGCCTCCTCTGCCGGCATATTCAGCACGGCCAGCCGCTCTGTCTTGTCCCCCACCGCCCGCTGGGCGCTGGTCTCCAGTACCGCGATCTTCCGGTCCAGAAGGACCCGGATGGCGGGGGTGGGGTCCTTGGCGCCAAAGGCGGTGTGGATCTGGGTCACGTCCCCGCTCCCCCCCCAGCAGCAGAGCATCTCCGCCAGCCTGGCGGCAGCTGGAGCGTCCGAGAGCAGATCCCAGATCTGTTCCGGCTCCAGCCCGGGGACTAAGGTCACGCTGTCCCGCAGGGCAAAGTACATCCCCGCCGGGAGCATGGCCTTCACCGCGTCGCTGACAGTGCAGAAGTACCGCTCCCGCATCCACAGGGCCAGCTGGATCCCCTTTTCATCCAGGACGGGAGCGTCGTCCAGGCAGGACAGCACCGGCTTCAGTGTGGGTGTGTTCTCCTCCTGCCGTTCCAGGGAGAGCACGATGCCATCCGACCCACGGTTTCCGCTCCCGAAAGGGACGGCCACCCGCATCCCGGGCAGTACCTGTCCCTCCAGCTCCGGAGGGACCAGATAGTCATAGGGCTTGTCGATGGCGTAGATCGCTTTGGATACCGCCACCTTGGCCACCACTCTCCCGATACCGATCCCCTCCTCTTCCGTACAAGGCAAAGCAAGCGTGGGAAGCCTCCCTCCGCTTGCTCCTCGCCGCCTGCTTACGATTCAGACACGTCCAGCTGACCCTCCGCTACTTCGCGGATGGCAATGCTCACCGGTTTGTCGTCCAGAGGGACGCCGGCGGTCTCCGCCTCGCTGGCAATCTGCCGGGCGCGGCAGGCCACCACATTGACCAGCTGATAGCGGCTGGGCACCTTAGCCAGCAGATCTCTCATAGCAGGATAAAGCATCATAACGAAAATTCCCCTTTCAAAATGTTTCTGCGGTTGTCCACCCGGCACTCATTGGCCACCAGGATGGCCTCGATTTCCTCCACTGCGTTAGAGACCTTGTCGTTGATCACCAGATAGTCGTAGGTCGGGATCTCCCGGAACTCTATCTTCGCCTTCTCCAGCCGGCCGGCGATCACGTTCTCGTTGTCCGTGTTCCGGTTGTGGAGACGGCGGGAGAGTTCCTCAAAGGAGGGCGGGATGATAAAGATAAAGACGGCTTCAGGGCATCGGGCCCGAACCTTTGCCGCCCCCTGCACCTCGATGTCCAGCAGAACGTCGATGCCGGCGTTCAGTTTTTCCTGGATCATCTTCAGGGAGGTGCCGTAGTAGTTGTTCACATATTCCGCGTATTCCAGCAGCTCCTGGTCCGCGATCATCCTCTCGAACTCCGTCCGGGAGACGAAGTTGTAGTTGATCCCGTCTGCCTCTCCCACCCGGGGCTGGCGGGTGGTGTAGGACACAGAGAAATAGATCCCCTTCCGCTGGCCCAAAAGCTCTGCGATCACGGTGCTCTTACCCACACCGGATGGACCGGACAAAACGATGAGCTGTCCCTTCTCTTTCTTTTTGGTCATTCCTCATCCTCCTCTGCTTCAGGGGCCTCCCGGCTCTCCAGACGGCTGGCCACAGTGTCCGGCTGAAGCGCTGAGAGAACCAGATGGTCGTTGTCCATGATGAGCACCGACCGGGTCCGGCGGCCATAGGTGGCATCGATGAGCGTGCCCCGGTCCCGGGCCTCCTGCACCATGCGCTTGATGGGGGCCGAATCCGGCGACACGATAGCCACCAGCCGGCCGGCGGAGATCATATTGCCAAATCCGATGTTGATGAGCTTCAAATGTCCCGCCCCCTCATTCGATGTTCTGGACCTGCTCCCGGATCTTCTCGATTTCAGCCTTGATATCCACCACATAGCGGGCGATCTCGATGTCGCTGCACTTCGAGCCGATGGTGTTGGCCTCCCGGTTGAACTCCTGGATCAGAAAGTCCAGCTTGCGCCCGGTGGCTCCGCCCTGAGCCAGCATGTGCCGCAGCTGCCCCAGGTGGCTGCGCAGGCGCACCGTCTCCTCGTCCACCGCCACCTTGTCAGCAAAGATGGCCGCTTCTGTGAGGATGCGGGCCGGGTCCAGCTGGGTGTTGGCCAGCACCTCATTCATTTTAGCCTCCAGACGAGCCCGGTATTCCTCCACGGTCTGGGGGGATCTCTCCTCCACCAGGGTGACCAGGCGTTCAATGGTGTCCGCCCGGGTCAGGATGTCATCAGATAGCTTCTGGCCCTCCCGGCTGCGCATCCGGTCAAAGTCGGACAGCGCCTGTTCCATGACGGCACTGATGTCCTGGGAGACCTGCTCCGCATCCTCCTCTTCCTTCTCCACCAGCAGCACATCGGGAAATCGGGAGAGCAGGGAGACGGAGATGTCATCGGACAGCCCATAGCTCTGGGCCAACTCCCGCAGGGCAGCGCAGTATCCGTCCGCCACCGGCCGATTGATGGAGACCTTCACGCCGGCGGCGCCTGCGCTGTCTATTGTGACGAAGACATCCACCTTTCCCCTGGAAATGGAACTCTGGACCTGAGACTTCAGCCCATCCTCCGCAAACAGATAGAGCCTGGGAATGCGGATAGAGCAATCCAGATATCGGTTATTGACGGAACGGAGCTCCACCGTGATGGTACGCCCGTTCAGGCTCTGCTCCGCCCGGCCGTAGCCGGTCATGCTTTTCACCATTGGTGCGGTTCACTTCCTTATTTTGATTTCAGCGGCGGCGCCCCGGCATCCGGGCCATCACCAGCGCGATCAGGCGGGACAGGCCCACGTCATAGAGGACGAAGATCAGATTCCCTGCCAGATAGAGCAGCCAGGTCCTCTCCCCCAGCCACACAGGGGGATCGGGCAGGAACAGCGCCCGCAGCGCGAACCAGAAGAGAGACAGGGCCGCGTTGAAGCAGGCCAGCTTGCACAGCCACTCCAGGGGCAGGCGCCGCAGGCCCTCGATGTTGTTTTTGACTACCGGGTAGAGCCCCAAGAAGATCAGGTAGAGCAGAGCGACCCCCTTGTCCGGCAGCAGGAACAGCCCCAGCAGGGCGGATGCGGCCCAGCACAGATAGCCCGCCGCCCGTCCGGCGGCCAGCACCGCGGCCACCGGAAACAGACCGGCCGCGCCGGTCAGGCCGATGCGCCCTGACGGAACCATACAGGCCAGCCAGAGCACGGCCAGGCTCCCAGCTGCCAGGACCCCGGCAACCGCGGTGCGGCGGCTGGTGGTGTGAAAAGAGGCCATCTCAGCAGTGCCCCCCTCCGCACAGGCAGTTCAGGCACAGCAGGCTGGTGCAGCAGTCCAGACCGTCCATCCCTCCGCTGTATCCGTAGGGGCGGTATGCCTGTCCCCCCTGCTGCATCATGGCCAGGGCCTGGCGGTACTCCATGTTCCCTGGGTCCATCTGGCAGGCCAGGGAGTAGTTCTGCATCGCCTCATCCAGCCAGCCCTTCCGGTAGGCGATGCTGCCGGAAAGGAAATACCACTCCCCGTTTTTCTGGGGCACCTCGTTGAGCAGGCGCTCCGCCGTCCCCAGATCTCCGCTGTTGATCAGGTTCCGGATGCGGGCGTAGGTAGGGTTGGCGGAGCCGCTCTGTTGATGACTGTATTGGTATCCGCCGCCATAGCTCTGCCCGCCGTATCCGCCGGACGGACGTTGATAAGAGCCCCCACCTCCGCTGCGCTGCTTGGTGATGGTCTCATAGGCCTCGTTGATCTCTTTCATCTTCTCCTCAGCCAGATCGGCCAGGGGATTGTTCTGATAATTGTCCGGATGGTACTTCCGGGCGAGCTCACGATAGGCCTTTTTGATCTCTTCATCGCTGGCATTGGGGCTGACCCCCAAAACACTGTACGGATCGTTCATGTAGGTTTTCTCCAAATCTTTTCTTTTTTCAGACGGGACCAGCTGCCATCAAAGACGGCCTGCTGGATCATGGGGAGCCCCAAATAGAGGATATTCTCCAGCACAGGGGTTCGGCAGCCAAAGTCCGGTACGCAGAACGCGGAGCGGGCCAAATTTAGGGAGTGCTCCAGAGTCAGGGCCAGCGCCTGGTCGTCCCCTCCCTCCCCATATCGGGCGCGGACAGGGTTATAGCAGCCGGAGGCGCGGTCCTCCTCCAGATCGTCCCGGGCGTCGATGAGATAGATCCACCGCCCCAAGTGGTAGAGGAGCTGCTCCAGCGCCCGATCCCGGCTCCGGTCCTCAGAGGGGGGCGCGGCTGCCTGGAGGATGCGGGCGAAGGTGTCGGCCGTCCGGTCGATTGAGGGGCAGTTTTCTGCCTCCAGCCCTGTCAGCTCCTCCAGGCAGGAACGGACTGTCCGGTCAAATTCCGGCCGGCAGACCGCCGCCTTTCGGTAGGCGGGAGCTAGGAGCAGGGCCAGCCCTCTGGCTGGCAGGCCGCTGAAGGGGCCGTCGTCCCGAGCAGAATCCCGCAGCTTCCAGTAGGTTAGGATGATGCTCTCGTCCGCCGCCGCCTCCAGGGCCGGATCAGCGGGACACATCTCCTTTCTGGCCAGCGGATTGGCGTGGCACCTGCCGCGGCAGGGGACGAACCGCTGTTCTGCCGGCCAGAGCAGCAGGGCCAGAAAGGTGAAATCAAAATTGAGGAACATGGGTGCCAGCAGGCCGTATTTCCGCCGCAGTTCCCGGCAGAGCCCACAGTATGTGGCACGATAAAGGTCAAAATCTTTACACTTCAGTTCCTCCCGGACAGGCCGGACATATCCAAACACAGGGCTCTCCTCACACGCTGTGAAGATACCCCAGCACGGTGAATTCCGGGGTCTTCCGCCGGGTGATGGTCCGGTTGATCAGGACCGCCGGAACGAAGCCCAGGACCAGCCCCGCGGCTGCCATTCCGATGGAACCCCCGTCTCCCAGACCCAGAAGTCTGCCGATGAGGTATCCCCCCAGAAGAAAGACGCAGGGGAGGAAAAAGACCAGAAGGGCGAAGCCGATGGCGCTGCCGGAGGCGGGCTCCACCTCCACCCAGTCCCCCGGCTTGGCCCCCCCCTGCGGATCAGAGGCCAGGGCCAGGATCTCCTCCTTGGGGCGCTGGGGGCAGCCCTCGCAGCTGGAACAGCTCAGGCCGCACTCCATTTGGCGCATAAGGGACACCTCCACCACACCGGGATGGACCACTTTTTTTACAATGGCATTTTGACTCATGATGCTGCTGCCTCCAAAGTTTTGCCTCAAAAACCGTTTTTACTATCTGCTGATGTTGACCACAACAGAGTACTCTCCAATGACGCCTACCTCACTGTTATAGTCCAGATACACTCTGGCTGGGACGGAGACGGAGCCCACCGTCATCACATTGGACAGGTCTGCCACGATGCGCAGCTGGCTGGCAGAGATGTCCTCCAGGCGCTCCTCGCTGCCTCGCACCACCACAGAGCAGGACTCGGTAGCCACCTCCACATGATAGCCCTCCGGTGCATTGTCATAATCGATGTTGGTCACGTTGAAGGTACGGGTGGACAGGCCGGATATGGTCACCGTGACGACGGCCTCTGTGATGCCACTGACGTTCTCCAGGCTGGAGTCCAGCTCGATGGGTAGGGTGAAGCTGTTGGTCCCCACCACTTTGGACAGGTCGATACTGCCCAGCGAGATCTCCTCTACCTTGGACACGTCCTCCTCTGAGCCGGCGATGGTGATAGAGTCCGGGAAGATGATGGCCGAGGTCACATCCTCGCCGGTGGCACCGCCGCCCGGCGTGTAGTCTACGGTCAGCTTAACTTCCTTCACCACATAGACCGGCATGGTCACATAGGTGGTATCTGTGTCCATGTTGATCTCCAGATCCGTCAGCTCGTTCCCCTCTGCGTCCAGCAGAACGAGAGGAACATTGCCGGAGAAGCGGGTGTTGAGCTCTTCGCCCTCCAGCACCGCCTCCACCTTCGCCACCCTGGAGACCGCCTCCTCCGAGCCACTGATGGTCACGGTCTCTGGACTGATGGTGATCTGGCCCGCCTGGTAGCCCGGGGCGATACTGGCCTTCAGCACGGGCTGGATCTCAAAGGTCTTGGAGTACAGCCGTGCCACCATAACGGTGATAGCGGCAGGCTCCTGAGACTCCTTGGTGATCTCCGCTGTGCTCACGTCCCGGGGCCAGTTCACGTCATACTGGAGGATCTGCTCCCCCTCGGTACACTGGGACACGTTCACGGTCACGCTGAGATTGCGGTTGCTCAGCTTGTTCAGGATACTGATAGGGGCGGTGATCTTCAGGTCCACCGCCGTGTCAGAGACCGCAGTGATAGTGAGCCCCTGACTCTCCAGGATAGTCTCTCCCGTCAGGGTCACCGGTACGTTGTAGATCGTCCGGCTCCCCGGGGGGTCCAGGTCGTTGCGGACGTACATCCAGAAGATCACGGCCAAAAAGACGGAGATCAGGACAAAGACCCACTTGCTGTTCTGGATACGCTGGATCATTCTGTCCCCTCCTTTTTCCCTCGGTTGAACAGGGCGGCGACCAGGGGGAAGAGGTCGCTCTTCTTCTCCCCGTCATCCTCGTCCGTCTTCAGTTCATTGCGCAACAGGCGGTCCAGGGTCTCAGGGGCCAGGTGGCGCTTGAGCATGCCGCCCACCGCCACCGAGATGGAACCGGTCTCCTCCGAGACGATGGCTACCACCGCGTCAGAGTGCTCGCTCATGCCGATGCCTGCCCGGTGGCGCATCCCCAGGTCACGGCTGAGGTTGGTGTTGCCTGAGAGGGGCAGCATGCAGCCAGCCCCCACGATGCGGCCGTTACGGACGATGACCGCCCCGTCATGGAGTGGCGCCTTGTTCCAGAACAGGTTCTTCAGCAGTTCGCTGGAGACGGCACAGTCCAGCGCCGTGCCGGTTTTGATGACCTCGTCCAACAGGTTGGCCCGCTCAAAGACCATCAGCGCCCCCACCTTGTCCTTGGACAGGGAGGTATAGGCCTCCACAGTCTGGGAGATGGCGCTGTCGATGTCGTGGGCGGCCTCTGGGGGCTGGACGAAGACCTTGCTCATCCTGCTGCTGCCTACCCGCTCCAGAAAGCGGCGGATCTCCGGCTGAAACAGGATGACCAGCACCAGAATGGCGTACTCCACTACCCGGTTGAGCACGAAGCTGGTGGCGTATAAGTTGAACTCGGCAGAGGCCCAGATGGCCACCACCACGATCATAATCCCCCGGAGCACCCGCCCAGAGCTGGTCTTCCGCACCATCCAGAGTAGTTTGTATATGACGATAGACAGGATCGCGATATCCACCAGGTCGGACAGGCGAATGGTCTGAACGACTGCCGGCATCCTCTGTATGAGTTCGCTCATGGAATCTCCTCTTTTCAAAAGGCCCGCATGGGTCTGCCCAATTACCTATTTGATAATTATACGATATTCCGCGGAAGTTGGCAACATGAAACGAGAAGGAAAGAATGAAAATTTCATGAATATGTCTCCCGTCACCCCTGACGCCGGATAGGCTGCAGGGCAGGGCCTGCCCTGGGCTCCGGCCGTTCCGGCAGGAGCCGGACAGAAAAAATGCCAGGGATCTCTCTTCAAGATCTCTGGCATTTGACGCCTTGTAAGGTCTTACGGCTTTTCGCTGAGGATCTGCCTCAGCTCTCGGACGAAGCGTGGGATCTCCTGGGGGACGTTGAAGGCGGAGACGCTGGCCCGCACGGTCCCGGTCTCCAGTGTCCCAGCTGTCCGGTGGGCCAGCGGGGCGCAGTGGAGCCCGGAACGCAGGGCGATGTCCCGGCGGCCCAGCGCCTCCCCCAGCTCCTCACAGTCCATCCCCGATACCCGGAAGGAGAGTACTCCGGCCTGCTGGCTGGGGTCTTTGCTCCGAAACACCTCCACCCCCGGGAGTTGGGCGAGAGCCTCCCCCATCTGGACGGTCAGGGCCCGCTCATGGCTGCCGATGGACTGTACCCCCTGCTTTTCCACGAAGCGCAGTCCCTCCAGCAGCCCGGCGATCCCGGCGATGTTGTGGGTCCCCGCCTCCAGACGGTCGGGCAGGAAGTCCGGCATCTCCTGCCGGATGGATTCACTTCCCGTGCCCCCCTCCAGCAGAGGCGGCGGGGTCTGTCCGCAGAGCAGAAGACCGGTCCCCTGGGGGCCGTACAGCCCCTTGTGGCCCGGCATGGCGATGAAGGCTGCCCCCAGTTCCTCCAGATGGACCGGGAGGCAGCCCGCTGACTGGGACGCGTCCAGGATGAAGGGGACCCCCCGTTCCCGGCAAAGCCGGGCCAGCTCCTGGATGGGGAGGATCATTCCAAACACATTGGATACATGGGTGAATACAGCCGCAGTCACCTCCGGGGTCAGGGCCTTTCGGAATGCCTCCACGGTCTCCTCCGGCCGGAACAGTTGTCCGGCCGCCACCCGGACCGTCACATCCGGGATGGCGTGGAGCGGCCGGGTGACCGCGTTGTGCTCATATCCGGAGATGACCACTGTCCCTCCCGGACGAACCAGGGCCTTTATGGCGATATTCAGGCCGTGGGTGGCATTGTTGGTAAAGACCACCTGTTCCGGCTTGGGGACCTGGAACAGGCGGGCTGCCGCCTCCCGGCAGGCAAAGGCCGCTGCTGCTGCGTCCATGGCCGGCTTGTGACCACCTCGGCCCGGACTGGCATAATGTGAGATGGCGTAGGAGCAGGCGCGGGCGACCGCAGGCGGCTTTTGCAGAGAGGTGGCCGCGCTGTCCAGATAGATCACAGCTGCACCTCCTTGTAGCTGCCGTCTCCCGCCGTGATATAGACCCGGCGGGGGTCCAGCTCTGTTCGGTGCAGTATTCTTAACGCATCGGGCAGATTCCGCTGAGAGACCTTCACGGAATGACTGCACCCCTCCCCCGCGATGCTTTTAGGGGAGCGCATGATATGAGCCGTGATCCCTGCCCGCTCCAGGGCGGAGGCGGTCCGCTGTGCGTAAGTCAGGGATCGGCACACGATTAAATAATAGAGCATGGCATAGTTCCTTTCCTGGAGTACGGGTGGCCGCAGCCGACGGCGCGGCCGGGAGGGGATACCCTCTCAATACAATGTATGCTGGCAGCGGGCTGCCGGATACTGCGGTCTGGATGCGCCTGCCCTGCATTAAATTTTTTCAATTTTGAATGAAAAAGCATCATTTGACTTTTTGTGTGATTTCCCCTATATTGAGTCTATCAAATCTGAAAAGCCCGTGAGCCTTTCACAAATCATGAAGGAGGAACTTTCTATGAACAAGCAGGTAAAACCCGTGGTCATCGGCACCATCGGAGCCGGCTATGCCGCGCATCTCCACGGCAACGGCTATGAAAAGGTCAGTGGAGTGCCCATCCGCCTCAAGACCGTCTGTGACCTGAACCTGGATCTGGCCAATCAGGTCAAGGAGCGCTATGGCTATGAGCAGGCCATCACTAACTTTGACGATATGCTGGCAGACCCGGAGATCGATGTCATCGACATCGTCACCCCTCCTTTCCTCCACTGCTCCATGGCCATCAAGGCCCTGAAGGCCGGCAAGCATGTCATCTGTGAGAAGCCTCTCACCGGCTATTTCGGCAAGCCCGGCGAGGAGAATGTGGGCAGGACCGAGAAGGCCAAGATGTATCGAGAGGTCATGGCCATCATGGATGAGCTGAAGGAAGTGGTGGACTCTACCGACAAGAAGTTCCTGTACGCCGAGAACTTCGTCTATGCCACTCCGGTCCAGAAGGCCGCTGAGATCATCCGCGCCAAGAAGAGCAAGGTGCTGTTCATGAAGGGTGAGGAGAGCCTGAAAGGCTCCAGCTCCCCTGTGGCTGGCAAGTGGAACAAGACTGGCGGCGGCATCCTGGTCCGCACCGGTACCCATCCCCTCACTGGCATGCTGTGGCTGAAGCAGCAGGAGGCCCTGGCCCGGGGCGAGACCATTACTGTCAAGAGTGTCTCCGCCGACGTGGGCGTCACCACTGCCTGCCTCAGCGAGCATGAGCACCGCCACATCGCCGCCCGTCCCGAGGACGTGGAGGACTACGCCGCCGTCACCGTTACCTTCTCCGACGGGACCAAGTGCCTGACCATCGCCAGTGACACCGTACTGGGCGGCACCAAGAACTACATCGAGGTTTACAGCAACGACAGCTCCCTGATGTGCAACATCACCCCCACTGACATCCTGAACACCTATTTCCTGGATGAAGAAGGCTTGGATGATGTGTACATCTCCGAGATGCTGCCCGCCAAGCTGGGCTGGAACAAGGCTTTCGTCTCCGATGAGATCATTCGCGGCTACATGGGTGAGCTCCAGGACTTCATGGAAACCATTGCCTACGATAAGACGCCCTCCTCTGATTTTGCTCTGGCTTACGAGACCACCAAGATCATGTACGCCGCCTATCAGTCCGCCGAGGAAGGCCGCCGCATCGATTTCTGATCCTACACCTCCTTGCTATTCTCTTCACAGAGCGCGGGCACCGGAAATTCCGGTGCCCGCGCTCCATTTTCCGTTATTCTTTTGTCAGCAGGCAGACCGCATGGGCAGCCATCCCCTCTCCACTTCCAGTGAAGCCAAGCCCCTCCTCTGTGGTCGCTTTGACATTCACCTGTCCCAGCTCCACTCCCATATGAGCGGCCAGATGATCCGCCATACCACCCAGATAGGGCGCTAATTTAGGCCGCTGGGCCAGGATTGTGGCATCCACATTTTCTACCTGCCATCCCTCCGCATGGAGCAGCTGCATCACCTGGTCCAGCAGGGCTAGACTGTCCGCTCCGGCGTAGGCCGGGTCGCTGTCCGGAAAGTGGCAACCGATGTCTCCCAGTGCCGCCGCGCCCAACAGGGCGTCCATCACTGCGTGGGTGAGGACGTCCGCGTCCGAATGGCCCAGGAGCCCCCGCTCATAGGGGATCTCCACTCCCCCCAGGATCAGCTTCCGGCCCTCTGCCAGGCGGTGCACATCGTATCCCTGTCCGATCCGTGTCACTCACTATCCCTCCCTCTGCCGGATGATCGCCTCCCCCACCATCAGGTCGAAGGGGGTGGTCAGCTTGATGTTCTCCCTGTCTCCCCGAGTGAGGGAGACCTTCATCCCGATCCGCTCCACAGCGGCGCAGTCATCTGTGAGAGTCTCCCCGTCCGCCACCGCCTTTTCAAGGGCCGCCCGGATCAGGGACGCCTCAAAGACCTGGGGCGTCTGGACCGCCCACAGGCTGGAGCGGTCCATCGTCTCCACCACAACGCCCCGCTCTGCCCGCTTGATGGTATCCACCATGGGAATGGCCGGCGCCGCCGCCCCGGTAACCGCAGCCTTTTTCAGCACTTCCTCCAGCACCTCCCGGCTCAGCAGCGGCCGCGCCCCGTCATGGATGGCGATCAGCGCCGCGTCCCGGCGGGCCTCCTGCACCCCGATCCGGACGGAGAGAACCCGCTCGGCTCCTCCTACCATCACCTTGGTCACCTTATCCAGCATAAAATCCCTGCACAGCTGGCTCACGGGAACGATCAGATCCTCCCGGGTGACCACAATCACCTCATGGACCAGATCGCAGCTCTGGAACACCTGAAGGGTGCGCACCAGCACCGGGAGTTCTCCCAGGGGCTCCAGAATCTTGTCGATCCCCTCCATCCGGGAGGAGGACCCTGCCGCTGGGATCACCACCGAGCAGATGGGCACCCCTCTGCCCTTTCTCTGGGCCAATCGTTTCCAAATTCCTGCCAATCGGTTCACCTTCCTGCCTGCAAAAAGGGACCATCCGGTCCCTTTTTGCCCGCGCTTCTCTCCCAGCATATTAGTTCAGCGCCGTATTTATGCGCGCTTCCACATCCTCATAGGTACAGCTCTGGGACAGTACGATCTCTGAGATCAGAATCTCCTTAGCCGAGTGGAGCATCTTCCGCTCCCCAGTGGAAAGCCCCCGTTCCAGCTCCCGGAGCATCAGCCCCTTCACCACCCGGGCCACCTCCAGCAGGTTCCCGCTCTTCAGGCGCTCCAGATTTTCCCGGTACCGTCGGTTCCAGTTCTGGGTCATGTCCACCTCTATGCCGGGGATGGCCGCCAGCACCTGGTCGGCCTGCTCCCGGTCCACGATGGGGCGCACTCCAATCTCTTCACTGTTGTCTGTGGGGATCATGACCACCATCGCACGCACCGGGAGCTTCAACACATAGTAATCCCGCATTACACCGTTTACCTTCTTTTGGACGATACTCTCTACGATACCTGCTCCGTGCATGGGATGGACGATCTTATCCCCTACCTGAAACAACAGTCTCACCTCCAAAATAGACCAGAATTTCTGATTTTCCAGTCTTATTATACCAATCTATTCCCTCTCTTGCAAGTAAATTTTATGAAAAATCCACCATAATACCTCCATTCGGCTGCTTTTTATCCCCCGGATGAGCGGCTTTCTGGTCCATATGGCCTCCCCCCGGTCAGGGACCCTGGAGCAGTGCCCTACAGGACCGGATCAGAAAAACAACTCCCTCTGCCGTGGCAGAGGGAGCTGTTTTTCATGGTAAAATAGGATTAGGGCTGAATCACTCCTCGGCAGGAGCGTCCTCCTCAGCCTCGGGCTCTTCCAGCAGTGCACGAATGGACAGGGAGACCTTCTTGTTCTCCATGTCGATGTCGGTGATCTTCACGTCCACCTTTTCTCCCTCAGCCAGCACGTCGCCGGGCTTCTCGATGCGGTGGTCAGCGATCTGAGAAATGTGGATCAGGCCGTCCACACCGGGGACGATCTCGGCAAAGGCGCCGAAGGTCATCAGCTTAACGACGCGGACATTGGCTACGTCGCCCACCTGGTACTGAGAAGTGAACACGGTCCAGGGGTCCTGGCTGTGGTCCTTCATGCCCAGGGAGATCTTCTTCTTCTCCTTGTCGGCGGAGATCACATACACATCCACGGTGTCGCCCACCGAGACCACCTCGGAGGGGTGCTTGATGCGGCTCCAAGACAGCTCGGAGATGTGGACCATGCCGTCCACGCCGCCGATGTCCACGAAAGCGCCGTAGGAAGTCAGGGACTTCACCACGCCGGTGTAGTGCTTGCCGTCCTCGATCTCGGCCCAGACCTTCTCTGCGGCGGCGGCGCGCTCGGCGCGCTGCACCTTGGCGATGGAGCCCACCACGCGGTGACGGGCACGGTTCACCTCGGTGATGACCAGGCGGACCTTCTTCTTCAGCAGCTCGGACATGGGAGTCTCCCGGGGCAGGCCGGTCTGGGAGGCGGGAACGAAGACCCGCACGCCCTTTACGGACACCACAACGCCGCCCTTGTTGTCCTCGGTGACGACGCCCTCCATGACAGTCTGCTCTTCCTGGGCGGCCTCCACGTCCTCCCAGCCCTTGACCACGTCAAGGCGCTTCTTGGACAGGGTGACAACACCCTCCTGGTCGTTGACGCGGACCACAAAGGTCTCGATCTCGTCCCCTACCTTGACCAGATCTTCCACCTTTGCGGTGGGGTCATCAGTCAGCTCGGATACGGGAATGTAGCCGGCGTGCTTGGTGCCCAGATCCACATAGATCTCAGTCGGCGTGATCCCAGTGATAACGCCAGTTACCTTATCCCCCGTATTCAAAGTTTTGATCGATCTCTCCAGCATGTCAGCGAAGGATTCCTCGATCTCCATGATTTCGTCGCTCATTTTGTCACAGACCTCCTTTATTATCCACGCAGGCGTGGATGCGCCCGCAGTGATACCGACAGTCTCTGTCCCCCGCAGAGGAGACAACTCCAGGTCATCTGCCCGCTCGATCAGCTGGACAGATGGACAGACTTCCCGGCAGAGCTCCGCCAGCTTCCTGGTATTGGAGCTCTGGCGGTCGCCGATGACCACCATCGCGCCGCACTGGGCGGCCAGCTGGACGGCCTCTTCCTGGCGTTTTGATGTCGCTCCACATATTGTATCAAAAAATTCTGCGTTTGTACACTCTTTTTTTGCTTTTTTCACGCAGGAATCCCAAACCCTGCGGATGGCCGTGGTCTGGGACACAAAAGTGAGTGGCATTTGGCGTCGGGACGGGTCCTCCGCCAGCCAGTTTTCCAGCTCCTCCGCTCCAGACAGGACCACCGGGCGGCAGCACCAGCCCGCAATGGCCAGCACCTCCGGGTGGTCCCGGGTTCCGATGATGATGGGCTGCCTCCCCTGCTCCTCAGCCCGGGCCACGATCTGATGGATACGGGTAACATTGGGACAGGTGGCGTCCAGGATGCGGACGCCCCGGGCATGCAGGCCCTCGTGGACAGCGCGGCTCTCCCCATGGGAGCGGATGATGACCTCGCTCCCCTCCGGGACCTCCTCCGGCCTGACCACCGCCCGCAGGCCATGGCGGGCCAGATGGTCCATCATGTCCTGGTTGTGGATGATGGGACCCAGCATCACACAGGGCTCGCCGGACCGGGCGGCCCCCTCCGCCAGCTCCACCGCCCGGCGCACGCCGTAGCAGAAGCCGGCCGAATTTGCGATCCTTATCTTCACTGGGGAAGTCCCCCCAGTGCGTGGATGCGCCGCATGATCTCACGGGCGATCTCCTGATTTTCCTCCGCCGTGGCCCGCCGCCCCTGGATCTGGGGATAGTAAGGCTCGCCGATCACCACAGTGGTAGGGCGGAACCAGTGCTTCTGCGCCGGGATGTACATGGGGACGATGGGCACCCCCGTCCGGGTGGCAAACATGGCCGCTCCCGCCTTGGCGTCCACGTTCTCCCCCTCCTCCACGCGGGTCCCCTCGGGGAAGATGAGCAGCTTGTGCCCCTCTTTCAGGCAGCGCAGAGCCGTCTTGGCCGCGTGCATGTCCGCATGGCCCCGGTCCACTCCGAAGATGCCCGCCTTGCCCAGCAGCCAGCCGATCACGGGCACCCGCATCAGCTGGATCTTGGCCATCACCCGCAGAGGGTTCTTTTTCTGAAAGGCGAAAGCCACAAAAAACGGGTCGCTGAGGGCGGTATGGTTGGGGCAGATCACCGCCGCCCCCTCTGGGATGTGCTCCCGCCCCACGGTGCGTACCGGATGGAACAGATTGAAAAAGGGCCAGACGACGAGATAGAGGAATCGGTAGAACTGTTCTGTACTCATTGAGCCAGCCTCCCTTTCACCAGGGAGATCAGGGCCTTCAGGCTCTCCTCCAGTCCCAGCTCCGTGGTATCCAACAGCACAGCGTCCTCCGCCTGACGGAGAGGGGCCACCGCCCGGTTCCGGTCCTGTTCATCCCGCTGGACGATGTCCCGGAGAACGGTCTCCAGCTCCGCCTCCTGTCCCCGCTGCTTCAGTTCCAGCAGGCGGCGGCGGGCCCGGGCCTCCGGCGCGGCGGTAAGGAAGACCTTTGCCCCGGCGTGAGGGAGCACCACCGTCCCGATGTCCCGGCCGTCCATGACCACGTCGTGCTCCATGGCCTGACGGCGCTGAAAGTCCAGCAGGAAGTCCCGCACCGGGGGCAGGGCAGCCACCTGGGAGGCCAGTCCGGAGATCTGGTGGACCCGGATAGCCTCTGTCACGTCACGTCCAGACAAGTACATCCGCTGTACACCATCTGCCCCATAATCCATGCGCAGGTCCAGCCCCTTCAGCAGAGGGGCGATCTGCTCCGGGTCGGATGGGTCCGCCCCTGCCTCCCAGGCCCGCAGGGCCACCGTGCGGTAGATGGCCCCCGTGTCTACATACAAATACCCCAGCTCCCGGGCCAGGGCCCGGGCCAGGGTGCTCTTTCCGGCCCCGGCGGGGCCGTCGATGGCAACGCTTTTTTCCTGCATTTCTTATTTCGCTCCAAAATTTGATTGATTCTCCGCTCCGGTCCGACGGTACTCAGGCCCCTGCTCCCCCAGGTCCTGCCCCAGGCAGGTCCGGGCGGCGCTTTCCCCTGCCGCCCGGCCGGTGGCCCAGGCGATCTGGAGGTTGAAGCCCCCTGTATAGGCATCCACGTCGATCAGCTCCCCGGCGAAGAACAGGCCGGGCACCTTTTTCGACCCCATGGTCTTGGGGTCGATCTCCCCCACCTTCACCCCGCCGGAGGTGATGATGGCCTCCGCAATGGGCCGGGGACCCCGGATATGGATCACAAGGCCCTTCAGGACCTCCAGCAGGCGGCGGCGCTCCCCCTTGGTCATGTCGTGGGCCTTTCGGTCCCCGGGGATGCCGGTGAGGGCGATGACGGTGGGCACCATCAGCCTGGGCACTAAACTGCCCAGGACGTTCTGAAAGTCCCGGTTGGCCTGCTCCGAGAGCTCCCGGACCAGCCGGGCGTCCAACTTCTGTTCCTCCAGAGCCGGCTTCAGGTCGATGACACAGGTGTACTGCTCCCTGGCAAAGTCCCGCATATGGGCGCTGGCGCTGAGCACCAGGGGACCGGAGAGGCCAAAATGGGTGAACAGCAGCTCCCCTTGCTCCTGATAGACCACCTTCCCCTTCTGGTTCTTGACCCGGAGGGACACATTTTTCAGCGCCAGGCCCTGCATTTTTCCGCAGAAGTCCTCCTCTGCCTCCAAGGGGACCAGGGATGGAACGGGCGAGACCACAGTATGGCCCAAGGCCCGGGCCATCTCATATCCGTCGCCGGTAGAGCCGGTGGCCGGATAGGAGCAGCCGCCAGTGGCCAGGACCGCAGCCCGGCAGGGAAAGAAGCCGCAATCGGTCTCCACCCCGGACACCCGTCCCTCCTCCAGACAGATCTGGGAGGCCCGGGCCTGCGTCACCGGGATATTCAGCTTTTTCATACGAAAAAACAGGGCGTCGATGACATCCGCCGCCCGGTCCGACACCGGAAAGACCCGGTTGCCCCGCTCTACCTTCAGCGGGACCCCCAGGCCGGTGAAAAAGTCCTCCACCCACGCCGGCGGCGTACGGGTCACGGCCCCGTAGAGGAACCGGCCGTTCCGGGGCGTGCTGGCCAGCACCTCCTCCGGCGGACAGTGGTTGGTCACGTTGCACCGGCCCTTGCCGGTGATGTACAGCTTGCGCCCTACCTTGGGGTTGCGCTCCAGCAGCCGGACGGCCGCTCCCGTCTCCGCAGCGGAAATGGCGGCCATCATGCCGGCGGCCCCGCCGCCGACCACGATCAGTTCATCGGCCATCGTTCAGTCCTGCACCTTCTCATAGACCCCGTACTCATCCCAGATGTCCTCCAGGGTCTGGAAGGTATGGGCCAGGTCGTCATTTTTCTTCCGGCTCACCGCCACCAGCAGGGCGTTGACCAGGCTGAGTGGGGCCACCAGGGAGTCCACGAAGGAGGCCATATCGCTGCGGGCCTTCAGTGTGTAGTTGGAGATGGGGGCCAGGGGCGAGGCCTCGCTGTCCGTGATGGCAATGGTGGTGGCGCCCCGGTCCCGGGCGAAGTTCATGGCCTGGACGGTGCGGCTGGAGTACCGCGGAAAGCTCACGCCGATGACCACGTCCTCCGCCCCCACCCGGAGCATGGTCTCAAAGACCTCGCTGGCGGTGTTGGCCGCCACAGAGATCACATTGTCGAAAATCAGATTGAAATAGAAGCTGAGGAAGGTGGCCAGGGAGGCGGAGGACCGCACACCCATGATGTAGATCTTCCGTGCGGAGACGATGGCGTCCACCGCGCGGTCAAAGCTCTGGCGATCCACCTCCTCCAGGGTGAGGCGGATCTTTTCGATGTCCGACTGGAGGACGCTGGAGAGCAGATCCTGATCTCCGATCCGGTCATTGGAAACCTCGATGCGCTGGACGGAGGTCAGGCGGTTCCGGATCATTTTTTGCAGGGAACGCTGCATGCTGGGATAGCCATCATAGCCCAGCTCCGCCGCAAAACGGACCACGGTGGACTCGCTGACGCTGACGGTCTTGCCCAGGCGGCTGGCGGTCATAAAGGCCGCCTTGTCATAAGATTCCAGGATATAGTTGGCGATCCGCTTCTGCCCTTTGGAGAAGGTGCTCATATTTTCCTGGATCACAGTCAAAATGTCTCGATTCATCTCGGTCAACTCCTGCTTTTCTCTTTGAGGAAACCAGCTGTTTCAGCTCCTTATGATACCTTGTTTCCCGGAAAAAAGCAAGCCATTTTTGCAGGATAAAAACTTTATCTTGCAAAAAATTTATGTTCTATCCGGTACGGGGCAAAAAATCAGGGCTTTTGCAGCAGGGCGGCCACCTCGCTCTGCTCCAGTCTCCGCCACTTTCCGGGCCCCAGGGTCCGGTCCAGGCAGAGCCCTCCCTCCCGGACCCGTTTCAGGCGCAGCACCTTCAGACCCGCCTGACCGCACATGCGCCGGACCTGCCGGTTTTTCCCCTGACAGATGGTGATGGATAGCTGGGTCACTCCTCCGCTGGTCCTCCCCCGCCGCACCTTGGCCGGGGACAGCGGCACGCCGTCCAGATCCATGGGGCCGGACAGCACCGGCAGCCCCCGGCTCACGTCCCCAGTGACCCACACCAGATATTCTTTTTCCACCTGATGACTGGGGTGGAGCAGCTTCTGGGTCAGTTCCCCGTCGTCGGTCAGCAGGAGCAGCCCCTCGGAGTCCAAGTCCAGCCGCCCCACCGGCCACACTCTCCGTCCGCATCCGGAGACCAGCTCCGCCACCGTCTTTCTCCCCTTCTCGTCAGACAGGGTGGTCACATACCCTCGAGGCTTGTTCAGCATCAGATACAGCCGGTCTCCGCCGGGCCGGACCGGCCGGCCATCCACCTCGATGCGGTCCCGGTCCAGGTCCGCCTTGTCCCCCAGCCGTGCCTTCGTCCCATTGACGGTGACCCGCCCCGCCTCGATCCACTGCTCCACCGTTCGGCGGGAGGCCAGCCCGCAGGCTGACAGCAGCTTTTGCAGGCGCTCCTCCATGCTGACTCCCCCCTCTCTTTCTTTATCTGTTCCAAAGCTCCATAAGCCGAGTCCAGATTCCACCAGGAGGCTGGAGCGTACGTTCCACATCCTGGGCGAACACCAGAGGCACGCAGGCCGCCTCCTCGCCGTTCACCCGGCAGATCATCCGGCCCGCACTGCCGCCGGCCCGGAGAGGAGCCTCCAGCGCCTCCTGGTCCCACTGGAGTTCCCAGTCGATTTTGTCCTCTTCACACACCGGGATCCGCACCGTCTCTGCCGCCTGGATCTCCACAAAGGGGACCAGGCTGCCGGACACGGGCCGCCGTGCCACGGCCTTTCCCTCCTCTGTCAGCGTCACCGCGGCATAGGTGGAAAATCCGTAGTCCAGCAGGGCGGTATGGTCCCGCCAGTCATCCGGGTCGTTGAGGGTCACCGCGATCAGCGTCATCCCGCCCCGCCGGGCCGCGGACACCAGGGTCCGCCCCGCCTTTTCTGTATAGCCCGTTTTCAGGCCGATGCAGCCCTCGTACTGCCACAGCAGCTTGTTGTGGTTAGTCAGCACCCGGCCGTCCACAGTGGCGCTCTTGGTGGCGGCGATCTCCGCCAGTGCCTCGTTCTCCAGGCAGGCCCGGGCCAGCAGGGCCATGTCGTAGGCAGAGGAGTAATGCCCCTCCGCGTTCAACCCGTTGGGGTTGGCGAAATGGCTGTTCATCATCCCCAACTGGGCCGCCTTTTCATTCATCCGTCCAACGAACTCCTCCACGCTGCCCCCGCAGTGCTCCGCCACTGCCAGCGCTGCGTCGTTCCCGGAGCGCAGCATCACCCCGTAGAGCAGCCCCTTCAGCGAGATCTCCTCCCCTGGGCGCAGATAGAGGGAGGAACCCTCTGCCCGGGTGCAGGCCTCCCCCACTGTGACGGTCTCCTCCAGGTCGTGGCCGGACTCCAGCGCCACCAGGGCGGTCATCAGCTTGGTGATACTGGCGATGAGCCGTTCCTCGTGGGCGTTTTGTTCATAGAGCACCCGGCCGCTCTCTGCCTCCATCAGGATGGCAGAGGACGCGGAGGTGCCCACCGCCTGGGCAGTGGGCACCTGGCAGAGCAGAGATCCAGCGGCCAGCGCTGCCGCCAGCAGTCGTTTCAATATGGTCACCTTCCATCAAACAAAGTGACCTTAGTATTTTCCGGGCCGCCGGTTTTCTCTCCCTGCCGGATCCGGCAAATTCTGTCAGATCAGTGCGGTCACACCACAAAGTGGTCCGTTCCCTCCGGGGGCTCGTCTGCTTTTTTCTGCTTTTCCAGGAAATCGGTGACCTTTTCCACCACCTCAGGCACCACCTCGATGACCCGGTCCACCGTGGTGGCGGGAGGTGGATCGACCGGGAGCAGCTTGACGCTGTCCCCCTTGATGATGAGGAAGGCCACCGGCTCCATCTTCGCGCTGGCGCCGCTGCCCCCGCCAAAGGTGTTCTCAGCCCCGGGTTTCTGATTTTTGGTCACAAAGTCGCTCCCGCCGCTGGCAAATCCAAAGGACAGCCTGGAGACCGGGATCAGGGTGACCTCCCCGGTCTGGATGGGGTCGCCAATGATGGTGTTGGCGTCCATCATGCTGCGGATCTTCTCCATTGTAGTGCTCATCATTTCATTGATGGGATGCTGTTTTTCCATATTCAAACCGCCTCTCTCTGCTGTTTATGCCGATTTCGATGGTTCACATAGGTACTCAGGGCCCGCAGGCCGAAGTGCAGCCCCAGCCACAGGAGCTGATACAGCTTCAGGGACAGGGACACCTGCCCCGTCAGCACCGGGGCCGCCGCGGTGAAGTCCACCTCCACCCGAGCCCGGCCCTCCTCCACATGGAACGCCTCTGTCAGGGGCTGCCAGATGCTTCCCAGCAGGGCGTTGGCCTGTCCATATCGGATAGCTGCGTCTCCTGGGTCCGCCGCGCCGATGGTGAGCTTCAGCTCCAGCTGATCCACCCGCAGCCTGCGGCGGAAACAGCCCGCCGCCTCCAAGGCCAGGGGCAGCAGCTCCTTCATCAGCTCCAAAAGTCCGCCGCCGCATGCCTCCCCCGCAGGGTGCTCCTTCCCGGGCTTGGGCGCCTTCTCCTTTTTCGAAGGCCCTGAGCGCCTCCTTGGGTAGAGGCGGATGCGGACAGGCCCCGCCCGGAACCAGGCTCCGGCGCCTCCGGGACCATACTCCCCCACCGCGCCCAGCCGCAGCTGCCCCAGCAGGAACAACAGCAGCAGGACCGCCGCCAGAACGATCCACCCCCTCATTCCGTCTCCTCCTGGGCCGGGTGAGCTGCCCCGTCCTCTTGGACAGTCTGCCCACTCTCCTCCGCCCTCAAACGGGCTACCGCCGCCTCCAGCTCCAGGGTCAGCTGTCCGCTCTCCTGGGAGGCATCCGGCAGCTCAGGCAGCTCTTCCAGGCTGGACAGCCCAAAGGAGCGCAGGAAATTTTTCGTTGTGCGGTACAGGATGGGCCGCCCGGGAACGGCCAGCCGACCGCACTCCTCAATGAGCTCCCGCTCCAGCAGCAGTCCCACCGTATAGGCGCTGTCCACCCCCCGGATCTGGTCCACATAGGCCCGGGTCACCGGCTGGTAGTAGGCGATCACCGCCAGCACCTCCAGCGCAGGCTGGGACAGCCGCGCCGGCTTCCGATTCTCCAAAGTCTTGCGGATATAGGGAGCGAATTCCGGAGCAGAGCACAGCTGGTAGCTGGTATCCAGCCGCACCAGGCGGATACCCCGCCGCTCATAGCTGTACCGGTCCATCAGCCGCTGGGCCACTGCGTCTATGGTGGCCCGATCCACCTCCAGCCCCAGACACAGGCGCTCCACCCCCACCGGCTCCCCGGCGGCGAACAGGACCCCCTCCAGCGCGGCCTCCAGCTCCTTCAGTTCCATGCCTCTTCTCCCATCCTGTTAAAATTCAAAGGAATCCGCTGTGACCTCTAAATGGTCCCCCTGCTCCCCCTGGGTGGAGGTGATGGTACAGTCCTCCTCCGTCCCGGCCAGCCGCAGGCGGTGGGCCTTGCACAGCTCCAGCACCGCCAGGAAGGTGGCCACCACCTCGGAGCGGCTGCGGTTACCCTGGAACAGGGCGCGGAACCGGGTGACCCCGGTCCGGAGCAGCCGGCGGATGATCTCCCCTGCCTTTTCCGACACAGGGTATGGCTCCCGCCCCACGATGCCTTGAAAAGCCGCCACTGGGGGCGGCAGCTGGTGGTCCGCCCTGGACAAGACAGACAGAATAGCCTTTTTCAGGTCCTCCCTGTCGTGGACATAGCGGTAGGTCCTGTCCGGCTGAATGGTCTCCGGCACTTTGGTGATGAAGTCTCTCCCATAGCTGTACCGCCGGTCCAGCAGGGGGGTGATCTCCTTGATTTTCAGATAGTTCTCATTGCGCTGGTGCTCCTCCAGGCTGGCAATGAGCTGCTCCATCTCGCTCAGGGCCTCCTCGTCGTGGATGGAGAGGAGCATCCTCGTCTTGATATAGACCAGCTGGGAGGCCATGGTGACAAACTCGCTGGCTACCTCCAGGTCCATCTCCTTGCGGGCGGCCATCCAGGCCAGATACTGGTCCAGAATCAGAGAGATCTGAATGTCCTTGATCTCCATCTTGTTTTTGCTCAGCAGGTGAAGGATCAGGTCCAGGGGGCCGACAAAGTCCTCCATGTCCTCTGTTTTGGCCTTGACCACCCCTTCCAGGTGGTAGATCGGACTGTCCAAAGCGTTCCCCCCAATGCCTCTCAGAAGAAATAGTACTGCGCCAGCTGGAACGGGAAGGCGGTCACCGCGCACAGGCCGCGGACGATGCCCTCCATGCAGAAGCTCAGGGGCACGCTGAACACCCCCATCCAGGCCAGCAGCACCACAGCCAGGATAAAAAACCGCTCATAGCGCAGGTATTGGTAGTAGATCCGGTCGGGCAGCAGGGCGAACAGGATCTTGGAACCGTCCAGCGGTGGGATAGGGACCAGGTTAAAGATCCCCAGCCCTACACTGAGCACCGCCATATACAGGAAGAAATAGATGGCATAGGCCGCCACCGTCCCCTGAGGCGCGAAGTGATAGATCAGGGAGGCCACCCCCAGGGCAGCCGTGGCCAGAAGGAAGTTGGCCGCAGGGCCGGCCAGGGCGGTGATGGCCATGTCCCGCTTTGGGTGGCGGAAGTTCCGCATATCCACTGGCACCGGCTTGGCCCAGCCCACCCGCACAGTGAGCAGCAGCATCAGGCCGATCCAGTCGATATGAGAGATCGGGTTCAGCGTCAGACGGCCGTTCACCTTGGCGGTGGGGTCCCCCAGCTGGTAGGCCGCGAACCCGTGGGCCAGCTCGTGGAAGGTGATGCAGAACAGGCAGGCCACCGCACCGATCAGCAGCAGAAACAGTTGAAACCAGTCCATATGCTCCAGAAAACCATTCAGCGACCCCATGGCGGCCTCCCTTCCCTGTCCATGGGGCACCCATGGACAAATAAATACTTGTTTATCATACCAGATTCTCAAAGAAAATACAAGACGGCGAATCAGGCAGCTCTTTTTCAAAAAATGCTGCGTAGAGAGAACTTCGGAAATTTACAGAAAGCCGGAGGGTAAGATTTTTCCTTTTGAGGATGACTGGGATCTGCCGTAGAAGGGCGGCCTCTGCCTCCCCACCGGGCCAGGTCCCCGCCGACACGTTTCAAAGTCCATGTTCCCTGAGGAAGCCCTGGATGATGGAGTTGACCTGATCCGGCACGTCCGTGTTGGAGTTGTGCCCCGCGCTCTGGAGCCACACCAGGGGGATGCCGGTCTCTTCCGACCAGCGGCGGTTATACCGTCTCGTCAGTCCCGCCCGGTCCCGTTCCCCGCACAGCAGAAGGGCGGGACAGTCCACTTTGTACGGCAGATCAGCCGCCATCGCCTCCGCCAGAGCCCGAAACCCGTGCCCCGCCAGGGCGCTGAATTCCCTTTTGCTGTAACAGTCCATCATCTCCTTCATCAGCGTCTGCCCCTGGGCTGTCTCCGCGCACCCTCTGGCTCCGGCTTTCCGCAGTATGCTCCAGGGGTAACAGCGGTAGAGCAGCTCGCAGCGCCGCAGTGCCCAGAGCTCTGCCGCCGTGACATACCTCCGTTGAAGCGGGGCGGAATCAATGGAGATAAATCCCCGGGCCTGTCCGGGGAATCGCTCCATAAAGCACTGCGCCAGATACCCTCCCATGGACTGACCGATCAATACAGGCCCTCCCATCCTCTCCCGAACCAAGATCCCGTGGAGCCACTCTGCCTGTTCCATCAGGGAGAAATCCAGGGCAAATGGGCGGGAGGCCCCGTGGCCCGGTGCGTCCCACACCAGCAGGGGCCGGCGGGATGCAAAAAAGGAGAACTGCATCTGGAACAGCCGATGATCCGCCGTCAGGCCCGGCAGAAAGACCAGCGCGGTCCCGCGAGGGCCGGGCGCGCTCACCCAGTATCGGATGGTCCCCTGTCTCGTCTGATAGCTCCGCTCCAACATCTCCGTTTCCCTCCCTTTTCTCCCCGCCGCAGCGGGAACACGCACACGGCCCCTCCGTGCCCGCATGGGCGCAGAGGGGCCGTGCTTCCTCACAATTTCGATAGGATCAAATCCAGAAGCTCCTGTTTTCCTTCGCCCTTCTCAGCAGAAAAGGGAATTAACTTTACAGACTCATCCAACTCCAGCGTCTCTCGAATTGTCAGAAGATTGGACTCGATCTCTCTTTTTTTCAGCTTATCCAGCTTGTTGGCCACAACCACAAAAGGGCAGCCGGCGTCCCGGTACCACTGGGCCATGGTGCAGTCATCGGCGGTGGGCTTGTGACGGGCGTCCACGATCATGGCGCCGAAGGTCATCAGCTCCCGGTCCGCGAAGTAGTCCTCCATCAGGCGGCCCCACCGGTCCCGCTCTGCCTTGGAGACCTTGGCGTAGCCATAGCCGGGCAGATCCACCAGATAAAAGGTCTTATCGATCAGAAAGTAGTTGATATGGACGGTCTTGCCCGGGGCCGCCCCCACCCGGGCAAAGTTTTTGCGCCCCAGCAGCCGGTTAATAACCGAGGACTTCCCCACATTGGAGCGTCCGGCAAAAGCCACCTGGGGGAGCCCGTCTCTGGGAAAATCCTTGGGGGCGGTGGCGGAGCGGATGAACTCCGCCTGTTGGAAGTTGATGGCCATGGTCTCTCCCCCTCTTACTGCTTCAGGCCGATGGACGTCCTGCCCTTTCCTGCAGGGAAGGGTCCCCCCTGCTCGGTGTCCCGCTCACAGGCGGTGCCGGACAGAGACAGCGCTGCAGCCAGCACCTGGTCCACCTGCTCCACAAGGATAAAATGGAGGGCGGCGCGGACCGTCTGGTCGATCTCCTCCAGGTCCTTCTCATTCTCCGCCGGAACGATCACGGTCTTGATGCCGTTGCGCAGGGCCGCCATAGTTTTTTCCCGCAGTCCGCCGATGGCCAGCACCCGGCCTCTCAGCGTTACTTCGCCGGTCATGGCCAGTCCCGGCTTTACCGGTGTATCTGTCAAAGCGGACACCATGGCCGTGGTGATGGCGATGCCCGCGGAAGGGCCGTCCTTTGGGACCGCCCCTTCGGGGAAGTGGACATGGATGTCCCTGTTCTTGTAGAAATCTCCGTCAATGCCCAGCTGAGAGGCCCGGCTGCGGATAAAGCTGAGGGCTGCGTGGGCCGACTCCTTCATCACGTCGCCCAGGTTGCCGGTGAGCTCCACCTTGCCGCTGCCGGGGACCACGTTGACCTCCACCTCCAGCAGCTCACCGCCCACAGAGGTCCAGGCCAGGCCATTAACTACGCCCACCCGCTGGGCGAGTGCCTCCCGCTCCGGGTGGAAGCGGGGCGCTCCCAAATATTCCTCCAGGTCCCGCTCTGTAATGGAAACAGACTTGCATGCTCCCTCCACCAGCTTCATGGCGGCCTTCCGGCACAGGGTGGCCATCTTGCGCTCCAGCACCCGCACCCCCGACTCCCGGGTGTAAGAGGCCACCATCTCCCGGATGGCGCCATCAGACACCTTCAGCTGGGTCCGGGCCAGCCCGTGGCGCTTGAGCTCCTTGGGCAGTAGGTGGCGCTTAGCGATCTGAAGTTTCTCCTCGTCGGTATAGCTGTTCAGCTCGATGACCTCCATCCGGTCCAGCAGGGGCCGTGGGATGGTCTCCGTGGTATTGGCAGTGGTCACGAACAGCACATCGGACAGGTCGAAGGGCACCTCCAGGAAGTGGTCCCGGAAGGAGGCGTTCTGCTCTCCGTCCAGCACCTCCAGCAGGGCCGAGGCCGGGTCACCCCGGTGGTCATAGCCCAGCTTGTCGATCTCGTCCAGCAGGAGCAGGGGGTTGCTGCTCCCAGACTGGCTGATGGCGTTGATGATACGGCCCGGCATGGCCCCCACATAGGTCTTGCGGTGGCCCCGGATCTCCGCCTCGTCGCTGATGCCGCCCAGAGAGATGCGGGCCAGCTTACGATTCATGGCCCGGGCCATGGACATGGCAATGGAGGTCTTTCCCACACCGGGCGGGCCCACCAGGCAGATCACCTGCCCCTTCAGCTCAGGGGCCAGCTGCTTGACAGCCAGGAACTCCAGGATGCGCTCCTTCACCTTCTCCAGCCCATAGTGGTCCTTGTCCAGCACCTTGCGGGCAGCCTCCACGCTGACCCGTTCCCGGGTCTTTTTGCCCCAGGGCAGCTCCAGGCATACATCCAGATAGTTGCGGATCACGGTGGCCTCTGAGGAGCCGAAGGGCTGCTTGGACAGGCGGTTGAGTTCCTTCTCCAGCTTCTCCCGCACCGGCTCCGGCAGCTGGGCCTCAGCAATCTTTTTCCGATAGTCCGCCGTCTCGCTGTCCCCGTTCTCGCTCTCACCCAGCTCGGCCTGGATGGCCTTCATCTGCTCCCGGAGATAGTAGTCCCGCTGGTTCTCCGACATCTGCTCCCGGGCCCGGCTCTGGATCTCCATGTCAAGGGAGAGCACCTCCACCTCCCGGCACAGCAGGCGGTACATACGCTCCAGGCGGCGCACCGGCCGGAGCTCCTCCAGGATGGCCTGCTTGTCACTGTTGCGCATGGCGATGTTCTGGGCGATATAGTCCGCGATATAGCCTGGGTCGTCGCTGGCCAGCACATTGATGAGCAGGTCCGGGGAGATCTTGGGGGCGAGCTCCGTGTAATTTTGGAACATCTCATAGGTGCTGCGCATCAGGGCCTCGGTCTTGGCCGAGGCCCTGCCCGCCTTCTCCTCCGGGATGGCTTCTATCTCCGCCATCAAATAGGGCTCCCTCTGGGTCACGTCCCTCAGGCGGGCCCGGGAGATGCCCTCCACCATCACACGCACGTTGTCCCCGGGCATGCGGAGGATCTGTCGCACGTTGGACAGGGTGCCCACTGTGTACAGGTCATCCCGTTCGGGGCGCTCCACCGTCATGTCCTTCTGGCCCACCAGGAACACCGGCTCTCCGGCAGCCATGGCGGCCTCCATCGCCTTGATGGAGGCCGCGCGGCCCACGTCGAAGTGGATCAGTACATTGGGAAACACAGTCAGCCCCCGCAGCGCGATGGCCGGGAGAGTCTGGATTCTGGCAACAGGATCATGGTCCATGTTCGTCACTTCCTCTCTGGGAATAAAAAGCAAGTCCCGGGAGGCCCGCACAGGATAGGCTTCCGCGGGACATTGCAGCAATGGTCATTCAAATGGGATTCAGCCGGCGTTGGTGCCCACCGCACCGCCGCGCTCGGCCCGCAGGGACGCCTTGCCTAGACGGGGGCGCTGGCGGCGCTCCGGGTCCCGGACGATCTCCGGGTCGGCCCCGTCCGTCACGCAGGAAGCCGTGATTGTCACCTTGACGATGGTGGGGTCAGAGGGGACGCTGTACATGATCTTGGTCATGACCTCCTCCAGCACAGCCCGCAGGCCCCGGGCTCCGATGCCACGGGCCACCGCCCGGTCGGCCACCGCCTCCAGGGCCTCCCGGCTGAACTCCAGCACCACCTCGTCATAGTCCAGCAACTTCTGATACTGCTTCACCAAGGCGTTTTTGGGCTCAGTGAGGATCTGAATCATCTGCTCCCGGTCCAGTGACTGGAGGGTAGTGATGACGGGCAGGCGGCCCACCAGCTCCGGGATGATGCCGAATTTCAGCAGGTCCTGGGGCTGGATCTCCTTCAGGAATTCGCCCACATTGCGCTCCTTCTTGCTCTGAAGCTGGGCGCCGAAGCCCATGCTGCGCTTATCCAGGCGGTTCTCGATGATCTTGTCGATGCCGTCGAAGGCGCCGCCGCAGATGAACAGGATGTTCTTGGTGTCCACCTGGATGAACTCCTGGTGGGGGTGCTTCCGTCCGCCCTGGGGCGGAACATTGGCCACCGTGCCCTCCAGGATCTTCAGCAGGGCCTGCTGCACGCCCTCACCGGAAACGTCCCGGGTAATGGAGGTGTTCTCGCTCTTCCGGGCGATCTTATCCATCTCGTCGATATAGATGATGCCCCGCTCCGCCAGCTCCACGTCGTAGTCGGCGGCCTGCACCAGACGAAGCAGGATGTTCTCCACGTCGTCGCCCACATAGCCCGCCTCGGTCAGAGTGGTGGCGTCGGCAATGGCGAAGGGCACCTTCAGGATTCGGGCCAGGGTTTGGGCAAACAGGGTCTTGCCGCAGCCGGTGGGGCCCATGAGCAGGATGTTGCTCTTCTGGAGCTCCACATCCTCCGCGCCTCCAAAATAGATGCGCTTGTAGTGGTTGTACACCGCCACTGACAGGGCCACCTTGGCCTGATCCTGGCCGATGATATACTGGTCCAGGACCTGATGGATCTCCCGGGGCGTAGGGATCTCGTCAGGGATCTCTCCAGCGTAGCCCTCCTCTGGCAGGTCCACATCGTCGCTGAGGATGCCCATGCACAGCTGGACACACTCGTTGCAGATATAGGCGCCCGGGCCGGCGATCAGCCGCCGGACCTGGTCCTGATGCTTGCCGCAGAAGGAGCAGCGGATGGACTTTTTTTCGTCGTTTCTTGCCATAATGCACCTCATTGTTGTGCGTTCAGATAGGAATCGGAGTGGGAACAGAAGCCTGTTCCCACTCCCCTGTTTCCTTTAACGGTGTTCGATGACCTTGTCGATCAGGCCGTACTCCACGGCCTCCTGGGCGGTCATGAAGTTGTCCCGCTCACAGTCGGCGGTGACCACCTCGATGGCCTTGCCGGTGTTCTCCGACAGGATGCGGTTCATCCGCTTCTTGACCACTTCCAGCCGCTTCAGGTGGATCGCCATGTCGGTGATCTGCCCCTGGGTCCCAGCAGAAGGCTGGTGGATCATGATCTCGGCGTTGGGCAGGGCCAGCCGCTTGCCCTTGGTCCCGGAGGACAGCAGGAACGCCCCCATGGAGGCGGCCAGTCCGATGCAGATGGTGGACACGTCGCACTTGATATACTGCATGGTGTCATAGATGGCCATACCGGCTGTCACCGATCCGCCGGGGCTGTTGATGTAGAACTGGATCTCCTTGTCCGGGTCCTGGGCCTCCAGATACAGCAGCTGGGCCACCACCAGAGAGGCGGTGGTGTCGTTGACCTCCTCGGAGAGCATGATGATCCGGTCATTGAGCAGTCGGGAGAAGATGTCGTAGGAACGCTCCCCCCGGTTGGTCTGCTCGACTACATAAGGAACTAAACTCATAGAATGATCTCCTTTGACTTGGGCAGTGATACCAATAGTATGCCCGCCCGCCCGGAGCGCATACCTCCGGACACAAAAACCTTGGAAATTACTCCGCCTTGGGCTCCTCAGCCTCCTCGGCCTTCTTCTTGCGGGTGGTCTTCTTGGGCTTCTCCTCGGCGGCGGCCTCCTCGCCCTCGGCGCTCTCAGCCTTCTTCTTGCGGGTAGTCTTCTTGGGCTTCTCCTCGGCCTCTTCCTTCTTGGGGGCCTCCCCCACCTTGGCCTCGGCCATCACCAGCTCAGAGGCCTTTCTCAGGCGCAGATCCCGCTTCATATCCTCCACGGGGATGGCTCTCTTCACCTCATCCAGCTCCAGCTTGTACTCCCCGGCGATCTTCTTCAGCTCTTCCTCCAGCTCCTCGTCGGAGATGGTGATGCTCTCGGCGTCGGCCACAGCGGTGAGAGCCAGGTCCACCTCCACCTGACGCTGAGCGGTGGGGCGGGCAGAGGCGCGCATGGACTCGGGGGTGGCGCCCATCATCGCCAGGTAGTCCTCCATCTTCATGCCCTGGTTGGACAGGCGCATGGAGAAGTCCTCCATCAGCTTGTCCAGCTGGACCTCCACCATGGCATCGGGGATGTCAGCCTCCATATTGCCCACCAGCTGCTCGATAACAGCGTTCTCATACTCCTGCTGGGCGGACTTGGTTTTGCTGTCCAGCAGCTTGTCGCCCAGGCTCTTCTTGAATTCTTCCAGCGTCTCGAACTCGGACACGTCCTTGGCGAACTCGTCGTCCACCACGGGGGCCTGGTGCTCCTTGACCTCCTTGACCTTTACCTTGAAGATCACGGCCTTTCCGGCCAGGTCAGGCACATAGTCCTCGGGGAAGGTGATGTTCAGCTCCTTCTCGTCGCCGGCTTTCAATCCCACGATCTGCTCCTCGAAGCCGGGGACAAAGGAACCAGAGCCCAGCTCCAGGCTGTAATTTTCTCCCTTACCGCCTTCGAAGGCCACGCCGTTGTCAAAGCCCTCAAAGTCGATGACGGCGGTGTCCCCGTTCTGGGCTTCCCGGTCCACGCTGACCAGGCGGGTGGCGCGGGTGATGTAGGGCTTGAGCTCGTTCTCAATGTCTTCATCAGTGACGGCCGGCTCAGCCTTGGGGGCGGTGAGGCCCTTGTACTGGCCCAGCTTCACCTCGGGACGGACGGAGACCAGGGCCTTGAAAGTAAAGCCCTCCTTGCCGACCTCCACTACCTCTGTCTGGGGGTAACCCACATCGTCCAGGCCCTGCTCCTTCACAGCTTCCTCATAGGCGCCGGGGTAGACGATATTGATGGCATCCTCATAAAACACGCCGGAGCCGTACATCCCCTCAATGATCTTGCGGGGGGCCTTGCCCTTCCGGAAGCCGGGCACGCTGATATGGGCGCGGTTCTTCAGATAAGCCTTCTGAACGGCGTCTTCAAACTCCTGAGCTTCCACCTGGATGGTCAGCTCCACGGTGCTCTTTTCTTTCTTTTCCACGTTGGTGACCTTCATGTTTCCTTTTCCTCCTGTAGGCGCCTGGTCCCCTGTTGGGAACAGCCCGCCTTTTTACTTTCGCCTGGATATTCTAACAGATGTGGCTCTGTTTGACCAGAGATATTTTTGATTTTTCCGCTCAATCGCAGATTTTTTCTGGTTGAAACCGCAGATAATCCGCGGAGACCAGCCGGAACTGGATGCCGTCCTGCTCTCCCACCGCTGCCAGGCGGTGGCTCCCCCCGTGGAGGTGCCCGTAAAAGCAGCGGGTCACGCCGTACCGATGGAGCAGATCCAGGATCTCCTGGCACCGGTACCCCTGATACAGGGGCGGATAGTGCAGGAAGCAGTATTTCTCCCGCTCCCCCGCCGCCTTCAGTGATACCTCCAGCCGGATCAGCTCCCGGTTGAAGATCTTGGCACTGTGCCCGCCTCGTTCCTCCTCGTAGAACCAGCCCCGGGTGCCGCACAGGGCGATGTCTCCATAGAGATGGCTGTTGTTGTGGAGCAGTTGAAAGGAAGAAAACCCATTTTCCTGGAAAAAGCGGTCCATTTTGGCTGCGGTGGTCCACCAGTAGTCATGGTTCCCCTTCAAAAGCAGCTTCCGCCCTGGGAAGGAACTGAGGAAAGCAAAGTCCCGCCTCGCCTCCTCCAGGCTCATGCCCCAGGACAGATCCCCGCAGAGCACCACGGTGTCCCCGGGCTCCAGCACGGACAGTCCCTCCCGCAGCTTCTCCACATATCCCGTCCATCCGCCGCCGAAGACATCCATGGGCTTGTCGGAGCTGAGGGACAGGTGGGTATCTCCAATGGCGTACAGGGCCATCGCTTACTCCAGCATCCCCAGCACCGCGTCCACCATGTGGTCCTTTTCCACGGTCTGTGTGAAGCGGATCTCCTTGTCCCGGAGGGATGCCAGCGGCTTGGGGGCGGGCATCCCGGTCTTTTCGCTCAGCTCGTCCAGCAGCTCCAGCCCGTTCTGCTTCTCCTCCTCGCCCAGGGCGCTGAGGACGCTGTCGCAGAACTTGAAGGGACTGGCGGTGGAGACCACGATGCAGGGGGTCTGGTCCCCCGTCTCGCTCCGGTACTGCTCCAGGGCGTCGAAGGCCACGGCGGTGTGGGGGTCGATGAGGTAGTCGTACTTCTGATAGATGCGGCCGATCACGGCCTTGGTCTCCGCGTCGTCGCAGAAATAGCCAGCGAACCGCTTCTGCAGCTTCTCCCTCACCCGGTCGCTGACCTGATAGGTCCCGGTGGCGGACAGCTGGGCCATGTAGTCCTTCACCTGCTCGTCATCCTGGGTCAGCGCCAGCAGGAGCCGCTCCAGGTTGCTGGAGATCAGGATGTCCATGGAGGGAGAGATGGTGTTGTGGAAGGCGCGGTTGCGGTCATAGCGGCCGGTGCGGATGAAGTCAGTGAGCACATTGTTGCTGTTGGAGGCGCAGATCAGCCTGTCGATTGGGACCCCCATCTCCCTGGCGTAGTAGGCGGCCAGGATGTTGCCGAAGTTTCCTGTGGGGACGCAGACGTTCACCGCCTGGTCTGGCTGGATCTTCTCGTCCCGCAGCAGGTCGCAGTAGGCGGAGATATAATAAACGATCTGGGGCAGCACCCGGCCCCAGTTGATGGAGTTGGCGGAGGAGAGGAAGTACCCCCGGCGGGCCAGCTCCTGGCGGAGCGCCTCGTCGGAAAAGAGCTTCTTGACTCCGGTCTGGGCATCGTCAAAGTTGCCGAAGACCGAGCAGACGCCCACATTCTTCCCCTCCTGGGTGACCATCTGAAGCTCCTGGATGGCGGAGACACCGTCCTTGGGGTAGAAGACCAGGATGCGGGTGCGGTCCACATCCCGGAAGCCCTCCAGCGCCCCCTTCCCAGTGTCCCCGGAGGTAGCCACCAGGATGCACACCGTCTTCTCCTCCTCCGTCTTCACCAGAGAGGCTGTGAGCAGATGGGGCAGCATCTGAAGGGCCATGTCCTTGAAAGCACAGGTGGGGCCGTGCCACAGCTCCAAGCAGAAGGTTCCGTCATCCAGGGCGCGGACCGGGGCCACGGCGGGAGTGTCGAATTTTTCCGGCCCGTAGGCCGCCGCAGCGAACTCCGTCAGCTCCTTGACGGAGAACTCGTCCAGAAACAGCTTCATGATATAGACCGCCCGCTGCTGATAGGACATCTCCTTCAGGTCAGACAGGGACTTGCCCGGCAGCTTGGGCAGATACGCCGGGGTCATCAGGCCGCCGTCCGGGGCCAGCCCTTGGGCGATGGCCTGAGATGCCAGATATGTGGTGTTCTTATCTCGTGTGCTGATGTACTGCATTTCTCTCAGTCCTTTATCCAGTCAAATCTCGATCATCAAGACCACAGGGCCGCCTCGCCCCGCTATTCAATCTAATGCTTTATTATGCCAGTTCTTTTCTCTCCGGTCAAGCGTTTGTCGCAAAAAAGAGGGGCAGTCTCCCCTTCTCCCCGATTTTCTCCCCCCGGGCCCCGCCCATTTTCCGGATCGGGGCAGGGGGACGTCAAAAAGCGTCAGGGATGACATAGATCTCCGGGGCCCGGGTCGCCAGCCCCTGGGGCGCGTAGATCTCCACCACGTCGAACCTGGGCTGGAGCTGCGTGGGATGCTCCGCCAGATAGAGCTGGGCCGTGGTCCGCAGCTTCTCCTGCTTCCTCCGGTCCACGAACTCCCGCGCCTGGGCCACCCGTCCGTCCTTCCGCAGCTTGACCTCCACAAAGCAGAGGAAAGGCCCCTCCTCCGCGATCAGGTCCACCTCGCCAAACCGGCAGCGCCAGCCGGCCTCCACCAGGCGGCACCCGCGCCGGCGCAGCTCCTCCGCCGCCAGAGCCTCTCCCCACCGGCCCAGCAGCCTGCTCTCTCCCCCGCTCACAGGTCTTTTAAAAAGGTGCGGCGGTGGATGGGACTGGGGCCGTACCGGCGCAGCATCTCATAGTGCAGTCGGGTCCCGTACCCCTTGTGCCGCTCGAACCCGTATTGTGGATAGCGCTCCGCCATCTCCAGCATGAAGCGGTCCCGGCTCACCTTGGCCAGAATGGAGGCGGCGGCGATGGAGGGCGAGATGCTGTCCCCTTTCACCACGCACCAGTGGGGAACGGTAATGGCGGCAGAGCGCCCGTGGTCCCGGTTTCCGTCGATCAGGGCAAAATCCGGGCGGAGGGAGAGCCCTTCTATGGCCAGCTGCATGGCCCTGATCCGCGCGCTGAGGATATCGGTCCGGTCGATCTCCTCAGCCTCCACCCGGGCTACCGACCAGGCCAGCGCACTCTGTTGGATGAGTGGAAAGAGCGCCTCCCGTTTTTTTTCTGTCAGCTTCTTGGAGTCATTCAGGCCGGGGATGTCCGCGCCCTGGGCCAGGATCACCGCCGCGGCGTACACCGGTCCGGCCAGAGGTCCGGCCCCCGCCTCGTCACAGCCGCAGACCCGGACAAAGCCGGCCTCCACTGCTTTCTGTTCATACTCTCCCGGTCCCATGCCTTCCTTCCTTTTCTCCAGGCTGCTCATATAGACGTTCCTTCTGGTGTCTCTAGTGTAAAGCGTCCCAGCTTCCCGGCCCTGTATTCATCCAGCAGGACCCGAGCCATCCGCTCCGTGTCCAACTCGCCGCCGGAGATGCGCATCCCCCGCTTTGCCGCGCCGGCCTCCAGCAGCCGGTAGCCGTAGGCGATGTCGTTTTCCTCCTCCTGGCGGGCAGGAACTTCCGGCAGCTTGTAACTCTGGGTCAGGACCTGGGGATAGTGCTCCCCAAGATAGGCCATCAGATGACAGCCCAGGGTCTCCACATCCATGATTTCGTCTTTGACAGCGCCTGTAAAGGCAAGTACCATGCCAGTGTGCGGGTCCTCAAATTTCGGCCATAGGATGCCCGGTGTGTCCAGCAGATCCAGGGCACTGTCCACGTTGACCCACTGCTTGCCCCGGGTAACGCCGGGGCGGTCCCCCGCCTTAGCCGACTTCTTCCGGGCCACCTTATTGATAAAGGTGGACTTTCCCACGTTGGGGACTCCCACCACCATGGCCCGCACCGGACGGCCTACCTGGCCCTTCTCCCTCCATTTTGAGATCTGCTCCTTCAGCACTTCCTGGGTCACAGAGGAGAACTGGTTTACACCCCGGCCGGTCTTGGCATCAGTCTCCAGCACCGCATATCCTTTTTTCCGGAAATACTCGCCCCAGGCCCGGTTCTGGGCCGGGTCGGCCTGATCTGCCCGGTTCAGCACGATCAGCCGGGGCTTATCGGCGCAGATGGCATC
Source organism: Clostridium phoceensis (assembly GCF_001244495.1). NCBI lineage: Bacteria > Bacillati > Bacillota > Clostridia > Eubacteriales > Clostridiaceae > Clostridium > Clostridium phoceensis. The sequence goes on from NZ_LN866274.1 coordinate 2,705,651, forward strand.
GATGTCCGGGTTCCGGCTGGAGATGGGGATGCGGGCGTCGATGATCTCCGCCACGATGTCCACATGCTTCAGGTCCGCCTCGATCTGCCGTCGGGTCTTGGTCATATGTCCCGGATACCACTGAATATTCAACTCTCGTCTTCTCCTTCCCTACGGCGGAGGGCGTGCTCCGCTCTCCCCGCCGCCATGGTATAAAAAGGGAGCGGTACCAGTACCGCTCCCTTTTTATGTTGGATTACAGGGCTTCCTTGATCTTGGCGGACTTGCCCACGCGGTCGCGCAGGTAGTACAGCTTGGCGCGGCGGACCTTACCGTGGCGGACGGTCTCGATCTTCTCAATGGAGGGAGCGTGGACGGGGAACACCTTCTCCACACCGACGCCGTAGGACACGCGGCGGACGGTGAAGGTCTCCTCCAGACCGCCGTGCTTCTTGGCGATGACGGTGCCCTCAAAGACCTGGATACGCTCGCGGTTGCCTTCCTTGACCTTGATGTGCACCCGCACGGTGTCGCCCACCTCTACGACGGGGGGCTCAGCCTTCAGGTGCTTCTGAGTAAAAGCCTGCATGAGATCCATAATGATTCCTCCTGTTTATATAGGCGTTCTTGCCGGCCGTCTGCCCCGCTGTCGCTGGGGCGCCGCAGAGGACCGCCCGTTATCAGACCAAAGGATTATACCACAGTATTTTTCAAAATGCAAGTAGAATTTCCCTGTTTTTCGCCTTTCTCACACCGAATCATAAGCCTCCCGGTGGCTCTCCGTCCGCCGGACCTCCACCTTCGGGAAGTGCCGGGAGAGGAACTGCACCAGCGCTGGGCACACTACATCCTCTGTGGCAAAATGGCCCGCGTCCATCAGATTGATGCCCAGGGCCTTTGCTTCCAGGTATTGGTCGTACTTCACGTCGGCAGTGACGAAAGTGTCACACCCCGCCGCCAGGGCGTCGGAGAGCATGGAGGCGCAGGCGCCGCCCCCCACCGCCACCCGGCGCACCGGCCGGCCCGTCTCCACGAAACGGATGCTGCAGGCGGAGAGCTTTTCCTTGATAAAGGCGGCAAATTCAGCGGCGGAACAGCCGGCCTGAGGGGCCGTCCCAACCCGGCCGATGCCGTAGGGCCGCCCCTGTCCGTCAGTCCCGTCCCGGCAGAGCAGTTCCACACCGTCCAGCTCCAGGGCCCGGGCCAGACAGTCATTGACGCCCCCCTGGGCGGCGTCCAGATTGGTGTGGGCGCACACCGCCCCGATACCCTGTTCCGCCAGCAGGAGCAGGGTCCGCCCGGTGCTGGTCTGGTCGGTAAGGGCCTTTACCGGATGAAAGATCACCGGGTGGTGGGAGACGATCAGCTCCGCCCCCCAGCGGCCGGCCTCCGCCGCCACCGCCTCCGTGATGTCCAGAGACACCAGGCCCCTCCGGACCTCCCGCTCTCCCCGGCCCACCAGGAAGCCCGCATTGTCAAAGTCCATCTGGGTGTCGAAGGGGGCCCACTGGTCCAGAGCCCGGTAGACGTCTATTATCGTTGCTGCCATGCATCCCACTCCTTCCGCATCTCCATCAGGCCCTCCAGGACCTGCTCCAGCTCCCTGCGGCGCGCCTCCGCCGGCGCCCGGGAGCGGGCCATCCCATCCAGGGCGCGCCTCACCCGCCCCAGCAAGTGGTCCAGCAGCAGGCCCCGGAGCGGGTCCTCCATCCCCGGGTACTGGCGCCCCGCCCACTCCTCGGCGGGCGTCATGGGGACCGCGCCTCCCTGTCTCGCCAAAATTATACTGTAAAGGGTTTCCCCTTCCAAAACCGTTTTCTCCCGTAGGCATAGAAATCCATTGCGCCACAGCCAACCCCGCAGCTCCGCCTGGGTGCTCATGGGCTGGAGAATAATTGGAAAGTCTTTTTCCTTTACCCATGGCGCCGCTTCCAAGATATTAGTGATAGTCTCCCCACCCATCCCGGCGATGACCAGAGTGTCCACCTCCTCCGGAGCGATCCCAGCGAGGCCGTCGCACAGGCGGAAGGACATCCGCTCAAAGCAGCCGCAGGCCCGGGCGGTGGCCCGGGCCCTGGAGAGGGGCCCCTCCCGCACATCTGAGGCGATGGCGCTGGGGATGCGTCCGTTCTGGAGCAGCCATGCCGGGAGATAGGCGTGATCCGTCCCCACATCAGCCAGCCGGGCCCCCTCCGGGATCATCTCCGCCACCCCCTGGAGCCGGGGGCTCAGCTCCGCCCGCTTCTCCATAGTCACAGGGACAGGCTGACCGTCAGGTAAAGGGCGTGGGCAAAGTCCCGGGCTGCCTCATCCCGCTCTTCATTCATAAAGGGCTCCTGGGGCCCGAAGTCCCGGCGGCACAGCATGCCGAGATAGTCCATCTCCCCGTGCTTGCACCAGCGCTTCAGCCCCTCGTCCCACAGGTCCGCGCCCCGGTCGGGGTGATAGCCGCAGCTGGCGATAGCAGCCACCTGCTTCAGCTTCCAAAGGGCGGGCTGACGGCCCTCCGGCCCATAATACTTGTTGGGTGCATAGATCAGCCGGTCCATCACCGCCTTCATAGGCGGAGTGCAGTACCAGGAATAGATAGGGCTTGCAAGGATAAGTACTTCACTGGTCTGGACGGAATCAAAGATGGCCTGCATGTCGTCCTCCTGGGGGCAGCCAAAGGTCCCCCAGGGCGTGCTCTGGCACTGCTTGCAGGACAGGCAGGGCAAAATGGTCCGGTCATAGAGCCAGATCATATCCTGCTCGATCCCCATGTCCCGGTTCTCCTCCATAAATGCCCGCAGCAGAGCGGCGGTATTGCCGTTCTTCCGGGGGCTCCCCATCAAAACCGTATATTTCAACGCTGTTTCCTCCCCTGTTGTTTAATGAATAAAAAAGCGGGGCGGATTGCTCCGCCCCGCTTTTTCAGCAGCTCAGTTTTCGGCGGCGATCATGGCGTTGACCTGCTGGAGCAGATCATCCACGTCCACCCCGTGGACCATGCAGGCCTGCTCCACGGTCTCCCCGCGGGAGGCAGGGCAGCCCAGGCAGTGCATGCCGATCCCCATGAAGAGGGGGGCGGTCTGAGGCGCAATGTTGAGGATATCACCGATGATGGTGTCCTTGGTGATGGTCATAGCAGAATTCCTCCGTTTTCTTTGGAATAAGAATAGTATATCCTATCGACAGGATTTTTGCAATGGAGAATTTTATGTTTTCTGCTTTCTCCAGATGTGGTCTCTTTCCCTGAGAAAGAGGACGGCCCCCCTATCTTCTCAGCCCCGGGACCTCCTTCCCGCTCCTCAACATCTGAGAAAGGGTGGAAAAGAGAAAAAGGGCGCCCGGTGGGCGCCCTTTTTTCCTGGATGAAATCAGCCCTGCTGCTCGCGCATCTTGGCGAAGCACTCGCTGCAGTAAACAGGACGGTCGGACTTGGGCTCAAAGGGGACCCGAGCCTCGCCGCCGCAGGCAGCGCAGGTGGCAGTGAAGTACTCACGGGGGCCACGGGCCGCGTTCTTGCGGGCGTCACGGCAGGCCTTGCAGCGCTGGGGCTCGTTCTGGAAGCCGCGCTCCGCGTAGAACTCCTGCTCACCGGCGGTAAAGGTGAACTCATTGCCGCACTCTTTGCATACCAGGATCTTGTCTTCGTACATGGTTTTCCCTCTCTTTGACTCGTTCCCCATTTTTCATGGGTGGTGTAATATTTGCGATCAGCTCTTGCTGAGATCGCCGGAAGAAAGTTGCTGCGCCACCTTTCGCCTGATCCGCTGAACGGCGTTGTCCACTGACTTAGTGGAGCGCCCGACCTGGCTGGCGATCTCGGCGCAGGAGAGACCGCCCAGATAGTAGGATAGGATTTCTGCCTCGAAACCGGATAATTGTCCCTTCAGAGCGTCTAGGCGCTCTCTCAGTTCTTCCCTGCCGATGACAACATCTTCCGGGCTCTCTTCGCTGGAGAACAGGTGTGCGCTGGTTCCGTCAAAAAGAGGGGTTTCGAATGAGACGCTATGGTTCAGGGGAAAGTGTTTATCCCGCTGCGCCGCCCGGACGGCGGCATAGAGCCTGCTGCGGACACAAATCTCCGCATAGGTGCGGAAGGAGGTCTCCTTGCCGCTCTGGAAGCCGCGGATGGCGGCCAGCAGTCCTAGCATCCCCTCCTGGATCAGATCCTCGCTGTCGCCGCCTGCCAGAAAAAGCGGGCGGGCACACACTCGCACCAGACGTGTATAGCGGCCGACCAGCTCGGTCTCTGCCAGCGGGTCGCCGGAGGCGGCCAGACGGCAGAGCGATTCATCCGAGTAAGACTGTGTTTGGGACTGCACCAAATCCATATACTATGGCTCCTATACATAATAAACAAAACCGACGGATTTGTCAAGAAAAATTTTGAATCGATTTGTGAAAGTCTCACAGAGCAGGAAAACTGCCCCTTGTCACGAACTTCCACACCTTCCAGTTTTCTGTCACAGGGCGGCGATCTGGTCCGCCAGCCGCTGCGCCGCCGCCTGGGCCGTATCCTGATCTCTGGCCTCCACCATGACCCGCATCAGGGCCTCAGTGCCCGAGGGGCGCACCAGCACCCGGCCCTCGCCGGCCAGCTTCTCCTCCTCCGCAGCCACGGCATCGGCCAGGGCCTGGCTGGCCATAACGGCCTTTTTCCTGTCGTTGTCGGCGACCGGGATGTTGATGAGCACCTGGGGATACCGCTGGCAGATCCCGAACACCTCAGAGGCCCGTTTCCCGCTCTCCTTCAGCAGAGCGAGCACCTGGAGGGCGGTGAGCTGCCCGTCTCCGGTGGTGGCGTGCTCTAGGAAGATCATGTGTCCCGACTGCTCTCCTCCAATGGCATAGCCCTTCTCCAGCATACGCTCCAGCACGTTGCGGTCGCCCACGGAGGTGCACTCCAGGTCCATCCCGTGCTCTTTGGCGAACAGATGCAGCCCCAGATTGGACATGACGGTGGCCACCACCGCGTTTCCTGGCAGCTTCCCCTTCCGCTTCATGTCCAGACCGCATGCCGCCATGATCTGGTCGCCGTCGATCAGCTCCCCCCGCTCATCCACTGCCAGGCAGCGGTCTGCGTCGCCGTCAAAGGCGATACCGATGTCATAGCCCCCAGCCCTTACCATGGCGGCCAAGGCGTCCATGTGGGTGGAACCGCACTTTTCGTTGATGTTGACCCCGTCCGGGTCGGCGTTGATGACGTCGGTGCGCAGCTTGGAGAAGCGGTCGAACAGGCGGGCGGCGGTGGCGGAGGCGGCACCATTGGCACAGTCCACCAGGATGCGCAGGCCGCCCAGGGGGGAGTCGATGGTGGACTCCAGGTGGTCGATGTAGTCCTCTGACGCCTTGGGGGCCACATAACTCACTTTGCCGATCTCCCCGTGGGTCTTTCGGGGCACGTCGGTGTGGCCGAAGAGGACGATCTCCTCGATCTTCTCCTCCAGCTCGTCGGACAGCTTGAAGCCCTGGCCGTTGAAGATCTTGATGCCATTGTGCTCGAAGGGGTTGTGACTGGCGGAGATGACGATGCCCGCATCCGCCCCCTCGTCCACCGTCACCCAGGCCACGCCGGGGGTGGGCAGGGTGCCCAGGTCNTCCAGGTGGTCGATGTAGTCCTCTGACGCCTTGGGGGCCACATAACTCACTTTGCCGATCTCCCCGTGGGTCTTTCGGGGCACGTCGTTGTGGCCGAAGAGGACGATCTCCTCGATCTTCTCCTCCAGCTCGTCGGACAGCTTGAAGCCCTGGCCGTTGAAGATCTTGATGCCATTGTGCTCGAAGGGGTTGTGACTGGCGGAGATGACGATGCCCGCATCCGCCCCCTCGTCCACCGTCACCCAGGCCACGCCGGGGGTGGGCAGGGTGCCCAGGTCCAGCACGTCGGCCCCCGCGGTGCACAGCCCCGCGATGAGGGAGCCCTTCAGCAGGTCGCCGGAGATGCGGGTATCCTTGCCGATGGTGACCAGGGGCTTCTCCCCCGGCTGCTTGCCCTTGGCCAGCACCTCCGCCGCCGCCAGGCCCACCTTATAGGCCAGGTCCGCGTCCAGACCGGCGTTGACCACGCCCCGGATGCCGTCAGTTCCGAATAGTTTACCCATATATGATTACCTCTTTCTTCCGAATTGATCAAAGTTTTCCTTCAATGCCCGCTCCACAGGGAACATGCTGCCCACAAGCACTGCCAGCTGCACCCCTGTCACCGGAATACACCACATCCCGGTCTCCTCTGTGCCCCGCCCCAGGGCAGGCAGCATAGCCAGCAGGCTCAGAGGAAGCATGACAGCCCCCGCCCGAGACCAGAGCTTCCCGCACACCCGGTGGGCAAAGTCCCAGGTCTGCTGATTTTTCATGGATCGTGCGGTGCGGTAACCGTAGAGGGAGTTGATGCTCTTGGGCGGCTTTGTCAAAAAACGCCGGCCAAAAAACAGCATCACCAGCGGGATCAGCAGGGACGAGGCGGTGCAGAAAAGCCAAAAGCCCATGGTCCTCTCCCCTTTCCGATTTAGAAGCTCAGCTGGTCCAGTCCGCCGCCGCCCGCGCCCCCGGGCATCGGCAGCCCCAGGTGCTGATAGGCCTTGGGAGTGACGCAGCGGCCCCGGGGGGTCCTGGTGAGGAAGCCCAGCTGCATCAGGTAGGGCTCATACACGTCCTCCAGGGTGACCGCCTCCTCGTTGATGGTGGCCGCCAGGGTCTCCAGCCCCACCGGGCCGCCCCGGTAATTTTCGATGATGCTCCGAAGCATCCGGTGGTCGATGGAGTCCAGCCCCAGGGGATCGATCTCCAGGGCGGTAAGGGCCTGGTCTGCCACGTTCCGGGTGATGACGCCCCCAGCCCGCACCTGGGCGAAGTCCCGCACCCGGCGGAGCATCCGGTTGGCGATGCGGGGCGTCCCCCGGGAGCGGCGTGCGATCTCCATGGCTCCCTCCGGCTCGATGGGCACCTCCAGGATGCCGGCGGAACGGGTGACGATCAGGGCCAGCTCCTCCGGACTGTAAAGCTCCAGCCGCAGCGTCACACCGAATCGGTCCCGCAGGGGGGCGGACAGCTGTCCGGCCCGGGTAGTGGCCCCGATGAGGGTGAACCTGGGCAGGTCCAGGCGGATGGAGTTAGCTGAGGGCCCCTTGCCGATGATGATGTCGATGGCGTAGTCCTCCATGGCAGGGTAGAGCACCTCCTCCACCGCCCGGTTCAGGCGGTGGATCTCGTCTACAAAGAGGATGTCGTTCTCGTTCAGGTTGGTAAGCAGGGCGGCCAGGTCCCCCGCCTTCTCGATGGCTGGGCCGGAGGTGATGCGCACGTTCACCCCCATCTCATTGGCGATGATGCCGCTGAGGGTAGTCTTGCCCAGTCCAGGGGGGCCGTGGAGCAGCACATGGTCCAGGGGCTCATGGCGCATCTTGGCCGCCTGAATGAACACCTCCAGGTTGCCCTTGGCCTTCTCCTGGCCGATGTACTCCCGCAGGGTCTTGGGCCGCAGGGAGTACTCTCCCTCGTCCTCCCGGGTGAGGGAGGTGGTCACCAGGGGCTCCTCCAGCCCCTCCGCTTCAAATTCTGTGTTGGAAAAATCAATGGCCATAGGTCCACTTCCTGTTCATTGGTCCGATCCCGGCCGCACGCGCCCCACCGGTCAGGGCAGGTCGTACAGCAGGTCGCATTTGGGATATTCCCGATAGGTCCCCTCCGGGAGCTCCATGCCGAAGCCGTCGAAAAAGATCTTAGGCGGCTCGGCGCTGATGACCTCTAGCAAGGTGCCAGCGGCCGCCAGCAGAGGGCGCCCTCTCCCCTACTGTTGTGGGTGGGCGGCATCGAACCCGTCTGCCAGCTTCGTCAGCTTCTTCAAAAAGGCCTCCTCGCCATAGGTCCATAGCTTCTCCAGCCTGCCGCAGCCGGCGGTGATCCCTGTGAGCCGGATCCTGCCGTCCCCCAGGTCGGCCAGCAGCAGGCTCAGCGAGACCAGATCCCGGTCTGTCAGGCTGAACCGCTCAAACACCCGGACAATAAAGCGCGCCCCCTCTGTCTCATAGACACTCCCTCCCCCGTCGGTAACAGACTGGCTCCCCGCCAGGATCCCGTCCCGGAAATAACGGAAGACCTCGTCCACGCCCCAGCGGGCGGAAAACTCACGCTCCAGCGTTGCCATCGTGTCCCCTCCTTCGGCGGACTCAGCCGGTGAGCTGGTCCGCCAGTGTCCTGATCCAGTCCATCGTCTCATCCACTCCGGCTATATCAGCATACTGGTGGGACGCGCCTGGGACAACGGACAAAAACAGCCTGCCGTTCCGGCCCGCCAGCATCATGGTCAGGGTAAGGCGGTAACCTCTTGAATGAGTATAAATATATTTCTCATACACCCGGAAGGCGCAGCGGACGCCATCCCGCCGGCCGTCCCACTGGCCCGCCAGGGTCACCGTATCCTGCATTTGGATCAGGTTCCACACCACATTGGTCCGCATGTCCATGATCCCCCGGTGCAGATAGTCCAGCACCTCATCAAAGTCGTAGACCCCCGGTATGTTCCGCTCCAGCTTCTTCATCGTCCCCTCCTGTCCCGGCCGCCCACGGGGCGGGCCTCGCCGCAGCTCATGCCACTGCGGTCTCCAGCGCGGCAGAGGAGCCGCCGTCCATCACTGCCCGGTCGATCAGGGTCAAAACCTGTCTAAAATCGCCGCAGAAGTGTTTTTCATATTTGGCCGCCGCGTCCCGGCACCCTTCAGCCTTTCTCCAGGACCCTCATCCCCTGGAACATGTTTGCGCCGTCGGAAAAAATCTCCAAAAATTTGTCCTCACCCCAGTGAATGGAGATCCCCAGACCGCCCCCACGCCCGGCGGCGGAGATAGCGGATGCGAAGGTATCCCCGCCGTCATTGACCAGGGTGAGCGTCAGGCTTAGATAGTTGTCCCCCATCAGACTGTATCGCTCATACACCCGGACGGCAACCCGGGCACGTTCAGAGGAATAGTCGCTGCTCCCCGTGCATTCCCCGTGGTTTTTGGTGAGATGGGTATGGAAATACTGCAGGATATCGTTAAAGGAATAGCCGCTTGGAAACACACATTCAAACTTGGCCATTTCCCTGCACCTCCAGTCGGAACTTTACCCCTTCATCATCTTCTTCAGCGCCTGCTTAATGACCTCTTCCAGGGTAAGGGCGTCCAAGTCGATCCCCTTGAGCGCCAGGTTGATCTCCCCCTGGGAGTAACCCAGCACCGCCAAGGCGGCGGAGGCCTCAGACAGCTTGTTCTCCGGGATGACGGTGACCCCGGTGCCTCCATAGGTCTCCCCCGCCCCGTTGATGGTCTGGCCCTTGGCCAGCTTATCTTTCAGCTCCAAGATGACCCGCTGGGCGATCTTCTTGCCGATGCCCTGGGCGCAGGTGAGGGCCTTCTCATCCCCGGTAATGATAGACAGAGCAAGGTTGGCCGGGGTGCTGGCCGACAGGATGGACAGGGCGGCCTTGGGGCCCACGCCGGAGACAGAAATGAGCTGCTGGAACAGGTTCAGCTCCTCCTGGGTGGCGAAGCCGTAGAGCTCCATGGCATCCTCCCGCACGTTGAGATGTGTAAAGAGTTTTCCCTTATCCCCCTTCTTCAGGGCGGACAGGGTATAGCTGGTGGTGCGGCAGGCATAGCCCACTCCGCCGCAGTCGATGACAGCCAGATAGGGCTCGATATGGGTCACGGTTCCACTGAGATAATAAAACATAAGATAGGACCTCACATTAGATCAGATAGGAGTTATGAGATATGGATGCGGTATCCAGCTCCGCCGGACACAGTTCAGACAGCCGCTCCAGGCGCCGGCTCCTTGAGCAGGTATCGGAATTCTCCGCTATAATAGAGCTCCAGCCGAAACTCCAGGCAGCGGCCGGTCAGGTTGAGAAAGCCGTCCAGCTTCACCTGGCGGTACCCGTAGGTCTCGTCCATAATGTCCAGCGTCCCCTGAGGGTATGTCTTCAAAAAATCCTCCACCGCCATTTTCCGGCCGGTAAAGGGCCCTCGGTTTCCGCAGAGGACGCCGCGGTACTCCATTACATAGGCGTGGGAGCTGTCCCAGTCTACCCCAGCGATCTCCACATCCCCCTGCACCTGGTCGAAGGGCTCTGTTGTCTCCACATAGCCGTACTGGGTGACCAGCCGCAGGGTATCCCCCTCCAGCCGCACCTCCAGAATATAGGCGTCGTGGAGGCTGTAGGGCAGGTCTGGGGCGTGCTGCTTTACGATGACAGGCATGGGTCCCATCCTTTCCGGGAGTCAAGTCCCCCTGGTCCTATCTCCTGATCCGCTGTTCTTTCATCGTGTGTCGTATTTCATGGGGTCAAAGACCCGTTCGGTGTTCAGGAGGCTGGTGGCGGCACGGCCGTGGCAGATGGCCAGGGCCAGGGCATCGGCGGCGTCGTCGGGCCGGGGAACCTGCTTCATGTTCAGCAGGCGCTGGGTCATCAGCATGACCTGCCGCTTGTCCGCCCCGCCGTAGCCCGCCACAGCCTGCTTCACCTGCATGGGGGTGTACTCAAAGACGGGGACCCCCAGCCGCTCCGCCGAGAGGAGGATGACCCCCCGGCCGTGGGCCACCGCGATGCCGGTGGTGATGTTTTTGGTGAAGAACAGCTCCTCCACCGCCATCTCGTCCGGGTGGAAGGTGCGAATGAGCTCTTCCATGTCGTCAGAGATCTGGAGCAGGCGGCTGGACAGGGGGATGCCCGGCGGGGTGGTGATGACGCCGTATTGGACCAGCGTGTTTTTCTGACGCTCCGCACGCACCACCCCGAATCCGATGGTGGCCACGCCCGGGTCGATGCCTAAAACGATCATGGGCCCCTCCCGCTTCCATACATACGAAGTAAGTGTATCATGTTTTTCTCCAAATGGAAAGACTGTTTTCACTTTCCCTCTCTCTTTCGATACCGCGGCACACTGGGCGGCTGTCGGGAGGCATGGGAAGAGGCACTCCCTTGCTTTCCCGGCGGGTGTATGGTACAACGGAAAATGGGATGGGGGCTCTGGAGAAAAAAGTCTGCTTCCACCGTGACATTTCCCCCTGCAAAATGGAGTATTATGCGAAGGGAGGTCGTGATATGGCAGAGCAACCGCTGAGCCCGGAGGAGGGATTCACCTCCATCCTGGAGCGGTACGAAAAAATGGTGTACGGCTTCGCACTGGCTCGGACCGGCAGCCGGGCGGATGCGGACGACGTGTTTCAGGAGGTATTTCTGGCCTATTTCCAGTGCGGCAAACATTTCCGGGAGGAGGAGCACCGCAGGGCCTGGCTCCTGCGCACTACTCTCAATTTCAGCCGCCGGGTGACCGCCTCCCCCTGGCGGAGGCGTGTGGTCCCCCTCTCGGAGCGTGCGGATGCGCCGGTGCAGTTCCAGACCCCGGAACAGACCGGGCTCTGGTCCGCCCTCTCCTCTCTGCCAGACGGGCTGAGGGTCCCCCTCTACCTGTTCTACTTTGAAGAACTGTCCACCCAGGAGATCGCGCGGCTCCTCTCCCTCCGCCCAGGCGCGGTGCGGATGCGCCTGTCCCGGGGGCGGGAGCACCTGCGGGAGCTGCTGAAAGGAGACTATTTTCATGAATGACCCCATCTTTTCTCAGATGAAGGAACAGCTCATCCCCAGCCCGGCGGCCCGGGCCGCGCTGGAGGAGGGGCTCTCCCGGCCTGTCCGCCGCCCCGTCCACCGGTGCCGGTACTGGGTGCTGGCCGCCTGCCTCCTTCTGGCGGCCGCCCTGCCGCTGGGACACGCCCTCCTCTTTCCGCCCCTCCACAGCTATGTGACGGTGGAGGAAGCGGCGGGGCAGGGACAGGACGCCAGTACCCAGGAGGCAGCCCCCCGCCCCGGCCTCATCATCAGCGAGAGCGGACTTGGACCGGACACCCTCCCCGCAGAGGAGGGGGAGCCGTACGACCTCAGCCGGCTTCCCGCCTCCGCCCAGGACGGCGGCTTCCCTGCCCAGCAGCTGCCCAGTGCGGAGGGAGAGACCTCTTCCGATGCCGACGCAGGAGAGGGCGCCCTGCTCCTGGAGCGCCTGACTCGGGAGATCCAACGGGAATACGGCAACGGCACCTACCCGGACTGGTACGGCGGCGGCTATCTGGACAGCGCGGGAGATGTGGTGGTCCTGCTGGTCCAGGGCTGCGACACACAGGCCCTGCGCAGTCAGGTCCGGGACTGGGCCGGGGGCGGGGTGTCCTTTGCCAGGGCCCGCTACTCCCTCGCCTCCCTCACCAAGCTCCAGGAGCAGATCTGTGCCCAGCCCTCAGTGAAGGCGGTGCTGTCCTCCTGCGCCCTGGACGAGGAGAACAACCGTCTGGTCCTGTCCCTCACCAGGGCCGACGATGAGGCCCTGTCTGCACTGGCCGTGCTGGACCCCAGGGACGACGCCGTCTATGTCCAGGCGGCCGCTCCAGCCTCTGCGGAGTCAGGCACCGGCACCGCCTGCCCCCGGGCCTCCCGCTAACTGCGCTCTGGACCGCCCACTTTCCCACATCGTCAGGGCTCCCCGGCACTGCCGGGGAGCCCCTCTGTTATGCAGATATCGGCCACCGGGCCCAGCCGGATCGGCGGAAGAATTCCTCCAGCTGGCCTCTGTCGATGGTCACGACAACGCTGGAGGAAAATCCGATGGTGATGGTGGAACTTGATCGACCTCCCTATGCGCAGCAGCCCCATGAGGACCAGCAGGATCCCAACCAGGATGGCGGCTATGGACATCAGCATCTGAGGCAACAGTCTTTCCACACTCATTCCTGCCTTTTGCCCTGACTCCCCCCTCTCCCGTGGCTGCCAAGTCTTCTCCTGCCTCTATACGTGCAGGAGATGGAAAAACTGCAAATCTTATTTCATATCTTTGTCTGTTTTTTCCAGCCCGCGCTCAGGCAGGGACACCCGCCGGGTGGCCACCCGCTCCCGGAACGCCTCGTCGTGCTCCACGAACAGCAGGGTGGGCCGGTACTCCAGCAGCAGCTCCTCCATCTGGATACGGGAGAACAGGTCCACAAAATTCAGCGGCTCATCCCAGACATACAGGTGGGCGCTGCGGCACAGGCTGGCCGCCAGCAGGACCTTCTTCTTCTGGCCCGCGCTGTACGCACCCATTTCTCCCTCAAAGGCCGCCCTGGGGAAGTCCAGTTTGCGCAGGATGGTCATAAACTGGGTGGCGTCTATCCCCTCCTCCGCTGGGAAGTCCCGAAGGGCTCCCTGCAGATGGTCCACCTTTTGGGAGACATAGGAGATCTCCAGGCCAGCGGCCCGCCGCACGGTCCCCGTGTGGGGCACTTCCTCCCCCAGGATCAGCCGGAGCAGGCTGGTCTTGCCGCTCCCATTCCTCCCCTCCAGGCACAGCCGCTCCCCCTGGCTCAGGGAGAAGCTGACCTCGCCGCACACAGGCCCGTCTCCGTAGTCGATGGAGATGCGGTCCAGCTCCAGCAGGCGGGCACTGTGGAACGCCCGGGGGGCCAGCTTCAGGGGCTCGGCCCGCTCCACGTCGTGGAGCAGAGCCGCCTTCTCCCGGATGGCAGACTCCTGCCGGCTCTCCAGGCTCTTGGCCCTCTTCATCATCTTGGCCGACTTGTGGCCCACATAGCCCCGGTCGGGGCGCAGTCCGGAATTTTTGCTGGCGTATTTGGTCTTTTCCACCTGGTCGGACCAGGCAGAGGTCCGGCGGGCCGCCTGCTCCAGTCGACGGATCTCCCCCTTCAGCTGCTGGTTCTGGGCCTGCTCCCGCCGGTCCCGGTCCTGCTTCTCCTGGTACCACACGGAGAAATTTCCCTTCACCAGCTCCGGCCCCGTCCGGTTCAGGGCCAGCACATGGTCCACGCACCGGTCCAGAAACGCCCGGTCGTGGGAGACAAGCAGGAAGCCCCGGCGGCTGTGGCTGAGATATTGGGCAAGCAGCTCCCGCCCCTCCTCGTCCAGGTGGTCGGTGGGCTCGTCCAGCATGGGCCAGCTCCCCTCGTCCAGAAACAGGGCGGACAGGAGCACCCGGGTCTGCTCCCCTCCGCTCAGGGTGGAGAAGGTGCGCTCCAGCACCTCCTCATCCAGCCCCAGCAGGGACAGCTCCCGGACCAGCTGCCACTCCTCCGCCTCCGGTGAGATATCCCGCAGCACCTGGGACACCGGGACCTCCGTCTCCCGGACGGCGCAGGGGAACCGGCGGCAGGCCAGGCCCGTGCGGATCTGCCCCCGGTGCTCCAGCCCGCCCTCCAGAAGGCGCAGCAGGGTGGTCTTCCCCCTGCCATTTCGGCCCACCAGCCCCAGCTTCCAGTCTGTGTCCAGCTGTAGGTCCAGGTCCTCAAAGACCGGCTCGCTGCCGCCGTCATAGGTAAAATACAAATGTTCGATTTGGATCAAAGACACTGTTCTGCCTCCCTTTCCGCCCCGCCGCCGGCGGGGCATATGAAAAAAGCCGCAAGAAGGCGCACCTTCTCACGGCTTTGGCAGACGATCCACAGCCGCCCCCCTGGGGCAGCTCCATACGAACAGCCGGAGCGGGAAGACAACACCCTCTTGCTCAGGCATGACAGAACCGGGGCTTTTCAGGCCCCTCTCTCTTCCATCATGCGGTTCAGCAAGCGGCATTGCGCATTTTCCCGCCTCCATTTCTTCTAGATTCCCATGCAGTGTAGCACAGCGGAGCCGCCCTGTCAAGCAAAAACCAGGACGAACTGCATCCGGCCTGGCTCATGCTCTGGGGTGGGCCTTCTGATAGACGTCCTTCAGCTTGTGGTTCAGCATCCGGGAGTAGATCTGAGTGGAGGAGATGTCCGCGTGCCCCATCATCTCCTGGATGGAGCGCAGGTCCGCCCCGTTCTCCAGCAGGTGGGCGGCGAAGGAGTGGCGCAGGGTGTGGGGCGTGATGTCCTTCTGGATGCCGGCCTTCTCCTGGTAGTATTTGATCAGCTTCCAGAAGCCCTGGCGGCTCATCCGGTCCCCGCTCATGTTGACGAACAGCGCCGTCTCGTCCGGCTCGTTGATGAGCTGCGGGCGGACGTTGCGCAGATACTCCTCCAGCGCCCGGATGGCGGCGGGGTAAAGGGGGATGACCCGCTCCTTCCCCTTGCTGGCACAGTGAAGCACCCCGGCGTAGAGGTTCAGGTCGTCCACGTCCAGCTCGATCAGCTCCGACACCCGGATACCCGTGGCGTAGAGCAGCTCCAGCATGGCCCGGTCCCGGTACCCCTTCAGGTCACTGCAGTCTGGCTGCTCCAGAAAGAGCTCCACCTCCCGGCTGGTGAGGATCTGGGGCAGCTTGCGCTCCACCTTCGCCGCAGTCACGTTTCGGGCTGGGTTGCTCTCCACCAGTCCCCTTGACAGCAGGCAGTTGTAGAAGGACTTGATGGATGCCACGGACCGGGTCACCGTGGCAGCGGATTTGCCCCGCCGGGTCAGGCCCCGGATATAGTCCTCCACGTCCCGGGGCAGCACCTCGTCGAGCGGGACGTCCCGTTCCTCCATCTCCTGGGCAAACTGATGCACGTCCCGCAGATAGGAGCTCACCGTGTTGGCCGAGGCCTTCTTTTCAGTTGTCAGATAGCTCTCATAGTCCTCCAACAGATTCGACACACACAAAACTCCCTGATTCCAGATTGCGGGCCCTCCCGCAAGTCACAGCACAAAGCGGGCCGAAGCCCCCACCAGCACCGGAACGATGCTCAGCTCCAAGATCACACACAGCATGACTGCCCCGCCGCATAGCGCGCAGCGGACCCCATAGGCGGTGTCATAGCTGAGGGGATAGCGGCTGTCCCCCGTCACCCGCCGCAGAAGGCCGTAGGCCCCCAGCATCCCCCGGGCCCCCAGCACGAAGAGGGCTGGCGCCCACAGCAGCGCCGGCAGCCCGAACAAGAACAGCGCCGGGATCAGCCCCGCCCCGCCGAACAAGCGGCAGAAGCAGGCCACGGAAAAAGAAAATAAAAAGCCCCGCACGGCAAACAGCACTGGCAGTCCGATCACCCCCAACGCCGTGAATCCCATCAGCAGGGCCGCCAGGGGAAAACGCATCTGCTCCCACAGCACCGCCCAAAAGCCCGGGGCTCCCTCAGTCCCGTCCTGGGCCAGCGTCAGATAGGTCTGGAGATAGTCGGACAGGGCGCTGCCGCCCGCACCATTCACCATGCCGCCCAGCAGGCAGCCCGCGCCGCCCCCCAGCAGGAACGCCATACCCAGCACCGCCATCGCGGCCAACGTCCCAGACGGCACATCCAGCATGATCTTTCCCTGTCTCCCCATGGCGCTCACCTCAGTGTCAGCCTATGAGGCGGGATAAAAAAATAGAAGCGGGGAACCCTTGGATCCCCCTACCGAATCTGAATTTATCCTTAATATACCGCTCGGCGCCCGTTTCCGCAAGGGGTTTTGAAGGATTTGTGAAAATTCGTCATTTCCGTCAATACTTTATGTCAACATGATTATGTAAACTTTGTTGACCAAAGAAGGCGGGCCAGCGTCTGCTGGCCCGCCTTCTTTCTAAATATAGTGATTTTGTACCGTCAGACCCCGCAGATGTTGTGTTTCCTGCTATTCTGCGCAGGAGCCGCACAGACTACAGTCCGTATTATTACATTCTGTATTCTTCGTCTCTCCCATCCCGGCCGCAATGGCACGCAGGGCGATGGCGCACTCCAGCCGCTTACGCTCCATTTCGCAGGCTACCGCATTGGGCTTTTTTATGTCGCCGTTGACAAGCAGGTTGGAGGCGGAGCAGCCGCCGCTGCAATAGAAGCGGGCCCAACAGTTCCGGCAGTCCTCCCGGGTGTAGATGTTCAGCTCCGCAAACTTCCCGGAGATGTCCATATCGAAGTCCCCGGAGCGGACATTGCCCATCCGGTACTCCTCCCTGCCCACAAACTGGTGACAGGGATAGATGTCCCCATCAGGAGTGATGGCCACATACTCACAGCCCGCCCCGCAGCCCCGCAGCCGCTTGATGACGCAGGGCCCCTGAGCCAGATCCACATTGAAGTGGAAGAAGTTCACGTCCTTCCTTCCCTGCAGCTGCCGGGCCAGCTTCTCGTATTCCGCCTCCACTGCGGGCAGGTCTCCCTCCTTGATGGCGAAGGGGTCGTCCAGCGGTCCGCTGGCCGGTTCCACCGAAACATGGCGGAAGCCCAGGGAAGCCAGGTGCTCCACGTCGTCGGCAAAGTCCAGGTTCTCCCGGGTGAAGGTGCCCCGCACATAGTAGTCCTTGGTCCCCCGCTGAGAGACCAGCTGCTGGAACTTGGGGACGATCACGTCATAGCTCCCCTTCCCGTTGACAGTGGGGCGCATGTGGTCGTTGACCTCCCGCCGGCCGTCCAGGGAGAGCACCACGTTAGACATCTCCCGGTTGATGTAGTCGATGGTGTCCTGGTCCAGCAGGACACCGTTGGTTGTGATCGTAAAGCGGAAACACTTGTCGTGCTTTTCCTCCAGGGAGCGGGCGTACTCTACCGTCCGCTTGACGGTGTCCAGCGCCATCAGCGGTTCCCCGCCGAAAAAGTCCACCTCAATGTTCCGCCGCTTGCCCGACTTCTCCACCACCCAGTCGATGGCCCGCTTGGCGGTATCAAAGTCCATGGTCATGCGGTGTCCGGTACCGAAGTCGCCAGTAGAGGCAAAGCAGTAGCGGCAGCGCAGGTTGCAGTCGTGGGAGACATGCAGACACAGTGCCTTCACCACCGCCGCCTTGGGCAGGGCCATGGCGGCAGCCGGGTCGATGTAGTCGTCATCTGAGAAGAGCAGCCCCGCCCGCTGGAGCTCCAGCAGCTCCGTCCAGGCCTCGTCCAGTTCCCTGGCGTCGTACTGAGAGAGGCGGTCCTTCAGATCCTGGGGACAGGCATCTCCCATGGGGCCCTCCACCAGAGAAAGCAGGTCACAGCACAGCCTGTCCAGCACATGGACCGCCCCGCTGTTCACATCCACCGCCAAGTTCCGGCCCAGCGCGGAAAATGTGTGTACCATAATGATATTCCTCCGAATTTGCAAAGATTGGCGGCCGATTTCAGCCGCGAAAAAAGGGCAGGCTGACGCCCGCCCCTTTCCGGTCAGGATGTTGTCCTTACTTGTTGTCGTTCTCGCACTTCTGATTGGCGACCGTGCAGGAAGTCTTGCAGGCGGACTGGCAAGAGGTCTGGCACTCGCCGCAGCCGCCGTGGGCTGCGCTGTTCTTCAAAGTGGCTCCGTTCAGAGTCTGGATGTGCTTCATCGGAATCTTCCTCCCTAATATGCTGTCATAGGGCGGAGCATGGCCCCGCCAATATGTATGGTAGGATTATACCATACACAGGCCGGGATTTCAATCATCTTCTGCGTTTTTTCTTTGGTTTTCCCCCCAGTACGCCCGCCAGGGCACCGCCGCAGCCGCAGGAGAGCAGCAGTCCCAGCCCGCCGTTGCGCAGATCCGCTGACTCATAGAACAGGAAACCGGCAGTGAGCAGCAGCAGGAACAGGATCAGACCTGCCCCGAAGCCCATCAGCAGGCTCCTGCCCCGGCCCTGACGGACGGCCAGCAGGCCGCCGGCGAGAGCCCCCAGGGCACAGGCCGCCATCACTGCGCTGTCCATCATCCCCTGCCCCAGCCAGCGGTTGGACACCGCCAGCGCACACAGGAACAGGATGGCCACCGCCGTCAGAAACGCCAGTGCGCCCCCCTTCAGCATCCCGCACATGGTCCCCAGCCAGGGGCTCTCCGCCTCTTCCCGCTTTCCTTTCGTTTTCACAAAAAACACCCTCCCCGCAAGTTCCAGGTATGGAATCTTATGCGGGAAGGGTGCTTGTCATGCCTGTCATTTCTGCCCCAGGGCACAGCAGCCCGGAAGCACGGCACGGAGTCCTTTACTTCGTGGTCTCGGAAGTCTGGGCCCCCTTGGTGGACACGGCCCACTTGGTGAATTCGATCCGCACACGGTCGGCACCGGTCTCGATAACGATGGTGTTCTCCTTCACAGCACAGATGGTGCCGATGATGCCGCCGATGGTGGTGATCTCGTCCCCAACGGTCAGAGAGTCCCGCATGGCCTGCGCCTGCTTCTTCCGCTTGTTCTCCGGGCGGATCATAAAGAAGTAGAGCAGCGCAAACATCAGGACTAACAAAACAATGCTGTACATCCCACTATCCAAGGTAGATTCCCTCCAAAAATTCGGTAGTGCTGCCAAAAGGCGTCTTTGTCATTATACCTGTTTCCCCTTCGGTTGACAAGCCTTTTTTGCAAATTTTCTCAAACCTGGTTTTACACGCCGGTCAGCGGAACTCCTTTCCCTCCCCGTCCAGCACCGCGCGGCGGTGGAAGGTGACGAAATCCGGCTGGAGATCTGGGTAAGTCTCGCAAAAAGCCGCCCGGATCAGTTCTGGATTCAGTCCCGGGTTCTGGGCCGCCAGCACCGCATCCAGGGTCATGGTGTCCCGCTGCACCTCCAGGTTCCAGCTGTAGATCAGAGGGATCAGGTCCACCTCGGTGAAGCCGGCCTTGGCCTTCTTCGACTTCTTCCGCACCACCAGGCTCTCCTGCCCCAGCAGGCGGCTCAGGGCGGTCTCTGCCTCCAAAGGCCGCCCCTCCTCGTACTCCATATTGATGATGTAGTTGACCCGAGACAGCTCCTTCACCGGCCGCTGGGCCGGATAGCAGCTATGGATCACGATGCCCTCCGGCATGGCGGCAGTGAGCCGCGCCGGCACCTCCTCATAGGATGCGCCCCCCACCAGCCCGAACTCCAGGATCTCGCACTGGCTGGAGTAGCCCACTGACAGGGGCAGCGCGATGGAGACGAAGGGGTGGGGATTGAAGCCCTCCGTGTGCCTGATCTGGATGCCGGAGCGGAAAAAGGCCCGCTGGAAGGTGCGCATCAGGTCCAGATGGGAGATGTACTTGGCTCTCCCAGTCTTGGAGAAGAGCAGGCGGTCAGCCATTGCACACCCCTCCTTTCAGCAGACGGTTGGCCCCGCAGCCGGAACAACGGGTGCGGCAGTCCGGGGTTGTCTGGGACTGGTAGCACAGCTCCCGCTCATGCCACAGGAAAGCGGGGGTCACCATGGGGTCGATGCGGCACCAGGGAAACACCTCGCTGCGCGGCCGCTCCCGGTGGGCGTAGAAGTCCCCATCCAGCCCGCATGCCTCCAGGGCATCCATCCACCGCTGGTAGTCGAAATACTCGCTCCAGGAGTCGAACTTGGCCCCATGCTGCCAGGCCCACTCCAACACGTCGGCCAGGCGGCGGTCCCCCCGGGAGAAGATAGCCTCCAGATAACTGGTCTGGGGGTCGTGCCAGTTGTAGGTGATGGACTTGTCCCGCTTCAGGGCGTCCCGCAGCAGGCCCACCCGCCGCTGGTACTCCTCCACGGGGATCTGGGCCTCCCACTGGAAGGCCGTGTGGGGCTTGGGCACGAACCAGGAGGTGGACACCGTGATCCGCACCCCCCGCTTGGGGTTGGGAGTGTACTCCCGCCAGGCGAAATAGACCTTGCGGGCCAGATCCGCGATCCCCAGTACATCCTCATCAGTCTCGGTGGGCAGGCCCAGCATGAAGTAGAGCTTCACGCCGCTCCACCCGCCGGCGAAAGCGGTGCGGCAGGATTGGAGCAGGTCCTCCTCCCGCAGGTTCTTGTTGATGGCGTCCCGCAGCCGCTGGGTCCCCGCCTCCGGCGCGAAGGTGAGGCCTCCCTTCCTCACCCGCTGGAGCCGCTCCATCAGATTCATGGAGAAGGTGTCCGCCCGCAGGGAGGGCAGTGAGAGCCCGATGTCCCGGGGGGCGCAGTAGTCCAGCAGGTCATCGCACAGCTCCAGCAGGCAGGGATAGTCGGTGGAGGACAAAGAAGACAGGGTCATCTCCTGATAGCCGGAGTCCTCACAGGCCGCCTTTCCATACTCTGCGAGCTGTTTGGGGTCCCGGCTGCGCACCGGGCGGTACACGTATCCGGCCTGACAGAACCGGCAGCCCCGGATACAGCCCCGGAACAGTTCCAGCATCACCCGGTCGTGGACGATCTCTGTAGAGGGGATGATGGTCTTCACCGGGAAATAGGACTTGTTCATGTCCTCCACCACCCGCTTGCGCACCAGCTCCGGCGCGCCGGAGCCCTCCCGGATGCGCATCTCCTCCAGTGTTCCGTCGGGGCGGTAGACCGGCTCGTAGAAGGAGGGCACATAGATGCCCGGGATGCGGGCCGCCTCCCGGAGCAGCTCCTCCTTGGTCCAGTCCTCGTCCCGGGCCCGGCGGTAGAGGGCGATGTACTCCAGGGTGACCTCCTCCCCCTCCCCCAGCACGAAGAAGTCCACAAAGGGGGCCAGGGGTTCCGGGTTATAGGCGCAGGTCCCCCCCGCCACCACCAGCGGGGCCAGGTCCCGCCGCTCCTCCGAGCGCAGAGGCAGGCCCGCCAGATCCAGCATGTTCAGCACATTGGTGTAGGCCATCTCGTAGCCCAGCGAGAATCCGATAATGTCAAAGTCGCACAGAGGATCGCCGCTCTCCAGGCCGTACAGCTGGATGCCCTCCCGGCGCATCTCCTCCTCCATGTCTCCCCAGGGAGCAAAAGCCCGCTCGCACCACAGGCCCTCAACCTGGTTCATGGCCCCATACAGGATACGCATCCCCAGGTTGGACATACCGATCTCATAGGTGTCTGGAAAGCAGAGGGCATACCGGGTGTCCACCTGGGCCCGATCCTTCACCACCGCATTATATTCTCCGCCAGTGTAACGGGCGGGCTTTTGTACTTTTGGCAGAATACGCTCCAGTGTCCGGTTCATGACGTCCCTCCAGGTAACTCTCATTTCGAGTGCAGGAACCATTTTACCCGTTTCTGAAGCCCTTGACAAGACCTATTTCTTCCCTTTTTCCCCTCTTTTTCTTTTGCCAGCAGCCAGAGTGCCACCAGGAGGAGGGTAAAACTGCCTCCCCAGCCGATCAGGAGCACGCCCAGCGCCAGCAAAAAGGCGATGAGGACCCGGTCCAGGACCGCCTCCGCCTCCTCCGCAGCCGGCCCGATGGACATGGACAGCAGACAGTGCAGCGCCCGTCCCCCGTCCAGCCTGCCCACTGGAAGCAGATTGAAGCAGCCCAGCGCCAGATTCAGCCCGGCGAAGAGGGCCCCGCCCTCTGCCCGGCAGCACAGCCAGGCCGCCGCCAGGTTGGCCGCCGGGCCCGCCAGCGCCGCTGCCAGCTCCCCCGGATAGGACATGGGCCGCTCCAGCTGGATCTCCGCCCCCACAGCCGTCAGCCGCAGGCGCCGCACCGATCCGCCCAGCCCCCAGATGGCCGCCAGGTGGCCAAGCTCGTGGAGCGCGCACCCTGCCAGGGCCGGGAGCAGGAGCCCCTGCTGGTCCGCATAGTTGCACCAGGCCATCAGGAACAGGAATCCGGGCGTGACCGTGATCCTCCCCCGCCCCACTCAGACGGCCTGCTTGTAGTCGATATAGTATGCCGGGTCCAGATGGGTCCCCGCGTATTTCAGCTCCAGGTGCAGGTGGGGACCAGTGGAGTTCCCTGTGGACCCCACCTCTGCCACCTTCTCCCCCGCGGACACGGTCTGTCCCGTGGTCACACAGATCCTGCTGCAATGTGCGTAAAATGATTTGATGCCGTTGCCGTGGTCGATTTGGAAATACAGTCCGTGGTCGTCGTTCTCCCCCACATACTCCACCGTGCCTGCGGCGAATGCCAGAATGGGGTCCCCCTGATAGGCGCCGATATCCACTCCGTTGTGAAATCTGTATTCTCCGTCAATGGGGTGGTCCCGGTAGCCGTAGGTGGACCAGAGGGGGCCGAACACCGGGGTCACGGTCTTCAGGTCCCCCAGGGATATCTGGTCCATAGTATAGTTGGCTGGCAGCTCCGGGCCGTTATAATTGGCTTTCAGCAGCACCGTTCCCACCGCAGGCGCTGCCGTCTGGGCCTGCGGTGTCTGCTGGGCTGCCTCTCCCTCCGCCTGCTCCCCCGGCAGCCAGCTGTCGGGCACCCGGTCCAGCCGCAGATAGTGGGCGGTGAGCTCCGCCATGTCCGGCCGGCTGTTAAGGAAGCGGCTCTCCTCCTCCACCCCACCAGCCAGGGCGGGAGATGCCTCTCCGCCGGAGTCCTGCCCGGACCCGAACACCTGGATGCAGAACTCCCCGATGTCTCCCAGCACGGAGTCCTGCTCCGCCAGTGACTCACCCAGGTCGGAAAACGCCGCCCGGAAATCAGTGTTGGAGCCGATCAGCGCCAGGATATCCTCCCCCAGCTGGTCCAGCCGCTGGGGAAAGACTCCCTTTCCGATGAACACGGTGAGGAACAGTGCCAGACACGCCAGCAGCTGGACCAGCCGGACACGCTCCCTCCTGCCACTCTCCTCCTGTTTCCCTGTGCGCCTCCCCTG
Organism: Clostridium phoceensis; assembly: GCF_001244495.1. Classification (NCBI taxonomy): domain Bacteria; kingdom Bacillati; phylum Bacillota; class Clostridia; order Eubacteriales; family Clostridiaceae; genus Clostridium; species Clostridium phoceensis. The sequence continues at coordinate 2,728,946 of NZ_LN866274.1, forward strand.
CGCGGCCGGTCTCCTCCGACGCGCTGCCTGTGTGGACTGGCTGTACATAGATGCCCCTCCCTGTCCTGTTTGATGGATACCCCCAATCTATTCCGAGAAAAGATGCTATATTCCTCTTGACAGATCTTAGAAAAGAAAATATAATAGATAAGCTAACTGCATCGGGGTGTGGCGAAGTTTGGTATCGCGCTTGGTTCGGGTCCAAGAGGCCCCGGGTTCGAATCCCGGCACTCCGACCACCTCAGGAGCCTTGAAACTGTTGGGTTTCAAGGCTCCTTTGTTGTTTTCAGCCTTCATTTTCCCTTTTTGTTTCCCTTTTCGGGTCAGGTAGAATAAGTTTCGCAAAAACAAAAAGAGACATGGTTTGCATACCTCTGGTAGAATGAAGTCGCGACACACCATTCTGAAAGGAGACAGCAAACCATGTCTGAGAAGTTGTACAGCTAAACGAAGAAGTTATCAAGGGTCAGCTCAAGGAGTTGGTACGCGGCAGTGTAGAGGAAACCCTTAATGAGCTGCTGGAGGCTGAGGCGGAGAAGCTGACCCAGGCTGCCCGGTACGAGCGTAACGAGCAGCGCCGGGGCTACCGTAGCGGTCACTATAACCGCAACCTCACCACCACTTCCGGGGATGTCACCCTCAAAGTACCCAAGCTCAAGGAGATCTCCTTTGAGACCGCCATCATTGAGCGATACCGCCGGCGGGAGAGTAGTGTGGAAGAGGCTCTTATTGAAATGTATCTGGCCGCCACATAGAAAACATTACTGAGGCCCTGTGGGGTAGCAAAGTCTCTCCCTCTACCATCAGTGAATTGAAAAAGAAAGCGTATGTCCATATCGAGGATTGTCGGAACCGTCCTTTGCAAGGTGAGCGGTATCCGTACGTCTATGTGGATGGGATCTACCTGTGCCGCAACTGGGGCGGAGAGTTTGAAAATGTGGCCATTCTGGTGGTGATTGTAGTCAATGAGGACGGATACCGTGAGGTTCTGGGCGCCGCTGAGGGGATGAAAGAAGACAAGTCCAGCTGGGTCAGTTTCTTCCAATAGCTAAGTGGCCGTGGTCTGGATAGAGTGAAACTCATTGTTGGCGACAAGTATCTTGGTATGCTGGAGGCTGTAGGCGAAGTGTTTTCTGAAGCAAAATACCAGCGGTGTACTGTACACTTTTACCGAAATGTATTCTCTGTCACGCCTCACTCAAAGGTGAAGCTGGTTGCTAAGATGCTCAAGGCGATCCACGCACAAGAGAGCAAGAAAGCTGCCCGAGAAAAGGCTAAGGCGGTAGAGGAGGAACTGCACTCCATGAAGCTGAAAGAGGCTGCCAAGAAGTTGGAAGATGGTATTGAGGAAACGCTTACCTATTGTGACTTTCCCAGCGAGCACTGGACTCGCATCCGTACCAACAATGTTATTGAGAGGCTGAACCGTGAGATCCGCCGCCGCACTCGTGTGGTAGGCAGTTTCCCGGACGGCCATTCTGCTCTCATGCTGGTCTGTGCCAGGCTGCGCCATGTGGCCGGCACCCAGTGGGGCAATAAGAAGTACATGAACATGAAGCACCTGGAGGCGACCCTTGAGGACACCTCCATTGCTGGCTGACTTCATTCATCCCAAAGGCTGCAAACCAATTTGCGAAAAACTCTTGACACTACCCACATGGCCGTAGACATCCAGGGTAAAGGATGCTGTGTGATGTCCCAGGTTGCTCTGGACGGTCTTGATATCGTCCCCAGCCTCCAAGAAAGCCACTGCGTAGCTGTGGCTCAGGTCATGAAGCCGTGTGTCAGGCACACCGATATCATTGGCGATGCGCTTGAAGTTGTAGTACGCGGTGCTGGGCGACAGGTGTCAACCCATGGCGTCGCAAAACACATAGAAATGGTCTGCCAAAGAATGGGGAGCGTTTCTGACCACAGAACCTACCACACACCGCCTCTGATCACCATGGAAACACTATGTTCAAAGAGTTCTGAGAAAGAGCGGATTGGATATGAAACGCTAAAAAGCAACCACAAAAAGCAGAGAAAATTTCACAGAGTCCTTCGGATTCATAGGGCATCGGCTACAAGTTCCGCTACTCAGGCTAAAAATCAGCTGTTTTCGTATAAAAATAGCGAATTTTTCTTGCTTTATGTTGTAAGAAGCAAATTTTACAATTTTGATTTCACAGGCGACTGCCAAATACTACAGACGGTTTTCTGGCTTTATCACAGGAAGGGTGCCCCTTTTCACAAGGAGCACCTTTCCTGTTGGTTTTCTATGCCGTGGGTTCTGATTTCCCGCTAAGAAAAGATTGGGAAATCTATATACTATATATTGAAATTGGAATCCAGACGGCTTCCAACGGCGGCTTTGCTTTACGCCCCGGCATGTGTTTCTTTCCATTTACTTCCGGAATTTCAAACTACACCGGCTTATTTTGCGGCTCGAGAAGCGCAATATAAGAACTGGAATTCTTATCCAAGTTCATCCAAGATCTGCCGTAGCGCACTACAGGATTCTCCACTGTAACAAAGGCATCGACTGTCTCCAGCACATCATAGCCAAAGTTCTCGCCGGATAGTGCATTGGAACCGTTATATTCGGCCGCAGCTTTTCTACAACAGCCCGGGCCTGGACGGCATCAATCGTATAGTATCCACCGACGGGAATCAATAGTGCATCAAGGCCTTCTAGTTCCTCGATCTGTGACTGCATCAATTCGCAGCCTAAATCTCCCAAATGAGCAACGGTAAACTGGCCGTCATCCAAAATATGAATCAGATTGCTTCCACGCAGGGTTCCCTGCTGATCGTCATGCCATGTGTCGATGGTTCTTACTGTAAACGGGGAATTCATACCCTGGCGCAGAGTAACTGCCTCCTTGCCGTTATGGTCCCGGTGCTCATGGCTACACAACACCTGATCGGCCTGCTCAGCAATTGGACGATAACCAGGTACGCTGCCATCCTGATAGGGATCTAGGATGATCTGGTATCCTTTGGATTCAATCTTAAAACACGAATGTCCTAACCATGTAATTTTTATAAAGACTCCTCTCAGTCCAAACAATTTGATATGGACAGATGCGGTATCATCCCACAGCGCTCGAACAAGGCAAGCGCGTTCCCACGAAAAATTTTTTCCTGGTCTCCTGCCCCGAAGAACGATTTCTGAATATAGGACATTTCTTTTTCCATATTCGCCCAGGGCATATCTGTACCAAATAAAATACGATCTGCGCCAAACTGCTCTGCCACCCAATCAAACTTTTTTTGATCCAGATGCCGGGCACACAGTGCCGTATCAGTATAAACAGGCATAGCGGCAAGTTCTTTGATTTCGTCCTCGGCGCAAAACATTCCTGCCATGTGAGAGCAAATCACAGGTGCACCTTGAAATTCATCGATGCAACGGCCAATCGCTTTAGGAAGGACATGGAAATGCTCGGTGCGGATGGACCGTCCACCATGAATGACCGTCAGCATTCCAAGCTCTCCAATCTTGCGAAAAATTGGGCGGCAAATCGGATCATCCATATAAAATTTCTGCCGAATCGGCTGAAATTTTATTCCTCTGATTCCCTGCTCATACAACCACTCTACGGTCTCCACCGCATTGGGTGCAAAGGGATGAACTGACCCCAGGGAAACCACCTTATCTTCCAGCCCGTTGATCGATATGGCATATTGATTAACATGCTCCTGCTGTTCAGGTTTGTTGGCGATGTTCAAAACCATGATTTTTTCGATGGCATATCGTTTCGCCAGACGAAGTTGCCCTTCAATTGTTCCATCTGTTTCATATGTCCCGTACATATTTGTTTTCGACAGTGCACGGGGTGCCAGATTGCCAGGAAAACAATGAACATGCGCGTCGATCAAACCGATTCCTCCTTTTGAGAAACTCGGCGAACCGGAACAGGTTCCTCCATCAAACGCTTGTAGTAAGATTGCAGCTGATAGAGAGGAACCACGGGATTGTGTCCTGTCACACGATCTTTGGCCACTAAAGTAGTGCAAATCGCGTCAGAATACTTATAAAAAAGGCTGTCATGTCCCACGCACAGACCAAATACAATGTTCAGCTGAGTCTGGTGCTGATTCAGCAGCTTGGCCTGCAAAACCGGATTGCAAATGTTCATCCCACAGATATCACAGCACTCCGGCAGGCCCAGTTCCGTCTTTTTCACTGCTCCAACCTTACAGGAAACCGTATATACTTCAAAGCCCCTGGCCCGGAGCACCTGGGTGAGAAGCTTCGCCTCTTGCAACAACCCCAAACAAGTGGCCACACCAATCCGCGTTACATCCATCCGCCGGGCAAATGCAATCGTATCTTCGATTCTGCACCAGGCTCCATAGCCCTCATATTCCACCAGTGCAGAGGCCATAGCCACACGCTGGTCTTCTCCCTGAAGGCAGCTCACTGTCTCACCTTTTAGGGACTCTGAAACGCCCTTGGTAGGGCAAAAAGGGGGATAATGATTTTCTTGCCCCCTACACCCCTTCATACCGCAGTCTGCACAAGAAGGCAGAAATAACTTCTTTTCCAGTTCCAATTTAAATCACGCCTTTTTCTTCCCACTCACGCAGCTGCTCCGGTGTATATCCCATAGCACTGTAGATTTCCTTGTTGTGCTCTCCCAACAGGGGAGCGCATCCGCGCACATAAGGATTCGTTTCAGACATTTTCAGAGCAGCATTGGTGATTCGTACTGCGCCTAGCTGAGGATGTTCCACTTCGGTATACATCTCCCGCTCATCCCGGAAATATGGGTCATTGGCCACCTGCGCCACATTCTGTACCGGCGCCGCAGCAATCTTGGCCTGCGCCAGCTGATTCAGTAGTTCCTCCTTGTCAAATCGGACAGTCTCCTGCGCAATGAGAGGATCCAACAGCTTACGGTTACGAACTCGGTCCTCCACATTTTTAAATTCAGGCCATTCCACCCATTCGTCATGGCCCAAAATATGTGCAAATTTGGGCCATGCATTGGCTTGTCCCGCACTGATCATGACCATTTCCCCGCTCTTAGTGGGGTACGTATTTCCTGGGGCGCTGGCCTCAAAGAAATTGCCCAAATTTTTGGGAATTTTATTGTTGGTAAAATAGATCTGGTTGATGCTCGACAGCGCCGTAATGCACGAATCCAGCAATGCAATGTCAATTCTCTGCCCTTTGCCGGAAACTCTTCTATATTCCAACGCTGCCAGAATACAAATCACCGTATTCTGTGCTGCCAGCACATCGGCAATCGAGGCTCCACAGCGAACACATTCCCCGTCAACAGATCCTGTAACACTCATCAAACCACTCATGGCCTGTGCCACAGGGTCAAAGCAGGCTCGCCCGGAATATTCTCCCTCCTGTCCATATCCGGACACAGAGGCATAAATAATTCCGGGATTCACCGCTGACACATCCTCGTAAGAAAGCCCCAGTCGTTTCATAACGCCTGGCCGGAAATTTTCGATCAGCACGTCTGCATCCCGTACCATGTTTAGAAGGATTTCTCTCCCCTCTTCGCTTTTTAGATTTAATGTAACACCTTTTTGGCCTCGGTTGAACACCACAAAGTATGTACTGATTCCGTCCTTTTTCGGCAGCATGTTCCGGGCAAGATCACCGGTTTTGGGTGTTTCCACCTTGATGACATCAGCTCCCATATCTGCCAACATAGAAGCGGCCAAAGGACCGGCGATGACTCGCCCTAAATCTAACACCTTTAATCCCGCCAGAGCAGAACCTTTTTTGCGTTCCATAGAATCTACTTCCTTTTCTCATATTGTAATGATATCCACTGAATACCATGCTTTACGTTCAGGCCGCTTTATGGTTGTAGCTCCGTACAAATGCTCTGCCTGAAATAACGTACGCATCAGCATATTGCCGTTTGAGTGATTATTTTTCAACTCAAACGGCAATATGCTAGTTTACTTATAGGTTCTTCGCCTCGGTTTTCGCTTGTTCCTTGTCGCCTTTTTTCATATACCGCAGTTGAATAAAAACAATGAAACCACCTATGATGATACCGATCAAGTCGGTCAAGCCACCGCCTTCAACCAAAAGCAAGGCCGCCACGATGAGAATAATACGCTCAATAACATTCAAATTCCGATACATAAAGCCTTCCAGGCCGCCAGACAGGAAGTAAATTCCGATTACAGAGGTCACGCAGACACGAATAATTTCAAAGGGACTTCCCTGCATAAGCATGGCCGGAGTAAAGCAGAAGAAATACGGAATCAAAAATCCGGCCAAACCAAGCCGCGTTGCACAGAATCCGGTTTCCATTGGCTTAGCACCAGAAAGTCCGGCCGCAGCGAAAGCGGCCAGCGCCACAGGAGGTGTGATAGCAGACAGGCAGGCAAAGTAGAAGGCAAACATATATGCACCCATTGGAGTAATACCAAGCTGGATCAGTGCAGGTGCACACAGAGTCGAGGTGATGATGAACGCCGCAGTCGTGGGCAAGCCCATGCCGAGAATAATGCAGCATACCATCGTCAGAACCATGGTAGGCAGCTTAGCCCCGCCGGAAACGCTCAGCAAGATGGAGGTGAACTTCAAGCCCAGGCCAGTCTTGGTCAGTACGCCAATCATAAGTCCGGCCACAGAACAAGCCATAGCAACAGGCAGCATGTCCTTGGCACTTCCTTCCAGCGCCTCAAATACCTTTTGAACATTTAATTTTTTTCCTTTGGGAAGAAAGAGGAATCCAATCAGTAAGATAACTGCAATGGCATATAAAGAGGAATAGTTGGCCGAATAGCCCATGATACACAAAGCCCAAATCAGAACTGCGATTGGGATCAGGAAGAGCCATCCCTCTTTCAAGGTTTTCATCCTGGGCAAAAGCTTGTCTTCAGGCAGGCCTTTCATGCCCAATTTGCCCGCTTCAAAATCTACCTGGAACGCAACGGCCAAAAAGTAAATCAGCGCCGGCATAATAGCTGCCACAGAAACTTCAGCATAGGAAATGCCAATCATTTCCGCGAGGATAAATGCACCGGCTCCCATAACAGGCGGCATGATCTGTCCGCCGGTTGAGGCCGTAGCCTCCACCGCACCAGCCAGCTTGGATGAGTAGCCACAGGACTTCATCAGGGGAATTGTAAAGGCGCCTGTCGTTACTACATTCGCCACGCCCGTACCGGAAATGGTTCCCATAGCCGCAGAGGATACCACAGCTGTCATTGCTGGTCCGCTTCTAAATTTCCCCGTCAGGGAATATGCCATATCGATAAACCACTGCCCGGCACCCGTTGCAGACAGAAAAGCGCCAAAAATCACAAAGGAAGCCACATAAGAAGACGACGTGCTGAGCGGCTGTCCAAACAAGCCTTCGCTTGTAAAAATCACAACGTCAACGATACTGCGCCAGGTGTACTCCTTGTGCGTAAGCAATCCAGGAAGATGATGGCCAAAAATTGCATAGAGTATAAAAATGGCACATATAATCGGAAGCGCATTGCCCGTTGTCCGTCTCGCGCACAGCAGAATCATAACAATAAGAATGGTACCGACAATCACATCCATTTGGCTCGGACCATTTAGCGTATAGGTCAAAGCATAATCAGCTCTCGTCTCATAGGTTAGGAAAATGCCGCATACGATTGATAATAAAGTAAATGCAATATTATATGTATCCGTTAGAATATTACTTTTAAAGCGAACAGGCTTATACATTCCTACCAGTGTAATGGCAAAGGTAAGATGGATCGCGCACCTCATATTGGTCACGATAAAACCATACCCAGCCACAATGATTTGGAATACAGCCATTATGATTGCTATAATCGTAGCAATACGTTTATATGCAGCAGAGTCAATGATACATCCCGACGGCATGCAAAATCTCCTTTCTTTGTGATAGATACAGAAGGAGCTTACATAAGCTCCCTCTGTATCATAATCAAGAATCACTAATTGCTCTGAGGCACCGCTTACTGTGCCTCAGCAGGAATCAGTTCTTCTGGAATTTCCACGCCTCGCTCGGTATAAAACTTCACTGCACCCACATGCAGAGGAACAATCAGACTGCCGATGTTGGTCTCGGTAATCTCGGCACAAGTGTTGTGAGACACCACCCACTCCTCACGGTTGTCAAAAATGTCACACATCAGGGCATACATTTCGTCTTCAGTAAAGTTGTCCCGATCCGTGGCAATGAACTGGCCAGTCGCCAAAGTGGAAATATCCGCATCCTGGCCATTATAAGTACCGGCAGGAATTGTATACTCAATATAGCCTACATACTCGCTCATAAACTTATCAATAAACTCTTCGCTTAAGTTCATCAGCTCAATATCTGTGCTCAGAGCCAACTCAGTAATGGCGCTGCCAGGTGCCTGAACCGGATAGAAGAAGGCATCAATCTGGCCGTTCTGCATGGCTTCAGGCATCTGGGATGGATTGATCATCTGCACCTTCATATCATCATAAGACATGCCGGCACAGGCAATCACTTTGCTGGCAAACGATTCATAGCCGCTACCCGCAGTACCGACGGCAATGCTCTTGCCCTTCAGATCATCCAGGCTGTCAATGCCGGAACCGGCTTTCACTACAATGTGCATGGGAGAAGAAGGCATGGCAATCATGCTGCGCAGAGTATCACTGCCAGCCCCCTCATAGGAGTCAGTCGAGGTATAGTAGAAGTAACCCATATCGCAATTGAGCATTACGATATCCACGTTACCCTCCTGGAGGTTACGCAGGTTCTCACCACCACCGGAAGAAGCTTCATTTGTAATCGTAAACTGGCTGGAATTCAGGTTCACTGCGTTGGAAATGCCGCCGCCAATAATGTACCAGGCACCGCTGGAGGACCCTGTCCCCATACAAAGCGCACGTTTTTCTCCAGAAGAGGGTGTGCTGCCAGCTGTGCTACCACCGGATTCGGTCCCGCTGCCGGAACCGCAGGCTACTAAACTAGCGGCCAGAGCCATACTTACGGCCAATGCTAAAAATCTGCGTAGCATTTTCATAAAACTACCCCCTCATTTGTTGAATCATTGACAATCCATCAAAAATTCATCGATTAATTTGCAAATCACTTCAGGCGCTTCCACCGCGATAAAGTGGCCATGCCCGGGAACCGGTACAAACTGAACTTTTTTCGCGTTTACCAATCCCTCCATAGCGGTATGGTAATAATGCTCAGGTACATTCCAGTCCTCTTCGCCGCGAATGAGGAGACAAGGACATGTGATCTTATTCAGATCGTCCGTGACGTCATAATTATTGTAGATGGACAAGTCAGCCTTCTTGGTGCGCCCACACTCCTGGCACACCCCCCACATAATAAATTCGTGGGCTTCGGGCGGACACTTACTGCCAATCAAACTCTCGGAGAAATCCCAGTGTGAATGCTGGCAACTCACATAAGGATTATCCAGCAGATCCACCGTTGCGCCGTAGGAGCTGCCCATAGCCTTGATATAGGTAGAGCCCTGCATGGATACCATTGCCTTCACCGGGTAGTGCTCGGCAATATAGTAGACCATGTTGCCGGCCACAGAACAGCCAATCACAATGGGATCGGTAATGTTCATCGTCTGAATAAAGTCCCAGACAAACTTTCCATATTCCTTATAGTCTGTGATGCCTACATTGCCAGGCAGGGGCCAAGACTTACCATGGGCAGGCATATCAAATGCAACTACATTGTATTGGTCCTCCCACAGGTCCATCATGCCATGGTACTGCCGGCAATCTCTGCCCGCTGTGTGCAGTGCCACAATGGTCCCCTTTGGGTTATGTGGACCATTATTGGTCTCGTAATATGTCTTGATCCCATTTACGGTAATATATCCACCAGTAATTGCCATATTATATCACTCCTTTCTCAGTCGCAGATTGCCTTGGCGGTCAGACGCATGACCTGTGCAACAATGGTGTTGTTCTGTCTGTTCGCCAGTGCACTGCCCAGCTGTTCAAAGGGATGCTCACAATGCTTTACGGATATGGACAACTGGAAATTGCGGTGGTCAAAGAACTCATCCCACTGGGCCTGTGTTCCCTTGATTCCTACATAGTATCCGTTTGCAGGCTGTCCAATCTGAACGTCAATCATGGTCCCCTTGTAGAAATACATATTGTATGGAGTTTTATCGAAGATAAAGGTCATATCTCCGGTAAAAAAGCGTCCGTCCCAATAATTTTTAAATTTCTCTGCTTCGGGGCCATTAATCATTTCCTTAAGATGTTTAAACTTCTCAAGGCGTTCCAAATCTGTCATATTCGATTCCTCCGCTTTATTCTACTAATAACAATAACGCAATCCGCGCCATACAATCTGCAAGCGCTGATGTAGTGATTCTGCCCGTATGAAAATACCTTCAATAGGCAGGGGAACAGATCTGTTCCCCTGCCTGTTTGTGATTTATGCCATGGGGTAGGCATCCTCGGGAATTTCCTCGTCTTCCTTGTACTTTGTCATGGAGAACCCAGTCAAGCTGTAGATCAGCGAAATAACGGGAACCAGGATATTCAGGAAGCAGAAAGGAATAAAGACCATAGGAGCCACACCATACATACCTGCCACATAAAGCGCATTGACGCCCCAGGGAATCAGAATGGCGCCCTGTGTACCAAAGTCTTCCATTGCACGAGACATATTCTCGGGCTTCAGGCGCAGGTGCTTGTAAATGGGGGAAACCAGTGTACCAGTCATAACATTGGCAAAGCTCTGGGTAGATCCGGTTGCCAGTGCACATGCCTCAACAACCAAGCATGCCACTGTCGCGCCAAAGGTAGTCTTCACTTTCGCACAAATGGGCTGAATAACCGCATCAAGAATGCCAGCACCCTTCAAAATCCCAGCAAATCCGAACGAACCCAGCATAACATTTGTAAAGTCACGCATGCTGGTAAAGCCGCCGCGGCTCAGGATTGTATCCACAAAGTCATTGCCGCTCTCGCTGACATAGCCGCTATACATAATGTTCAGCGCTTCGCCTGCACCGGCACCCTGGTAGAAGATTGCCACGAGCACACCAAACAGGCCAGCCGTCAGAATGGAAGGAATGGAGGGCTTTCCGGTCGCCAGCAGATAGAACAGGAGCAGCATGGGCAGGATGGGAACAATCCCAAGCTTGAAGCTTCCCTCCATCGTCGCCATAGTCTCATTGATGGTTGTATAGTCAATGGTCGCATTGGCATTCTGGATTCCAAGAATCAAAAACAGAACAAATGTTAAAGCATAGCCAGGGACAACCGTCCAAAGCATGTGTCGAATATGCTTCATCACAGGGATACCAGCCAGAGCAGAGGTCATAACTGTGGTATCAGAAATGGGAGACATCTTATCACCGAAATAGGCACCACTGACCACTGCACCAATGACCAATCCGATATTCATGTCCATACCCATACCAATGCCAACCATGGCCAGACCGACTGTACCAATAGTGCCCCAGGAGGTTCCGGTAAACAGAGATGTAACAGAGCTGATCACCAGAACAATGGGAAGAAACGCATGGGGATTTACGATTTTCAGACCGTAGTAAATCAGAGTGGGGACAGTGCCCGAGACAATCCAGGCAGAAGTCATACCACCGACTACCAGCAGGATTACAGCAGGTTGAATTCCCGCACGGATGGTATCAACGATCGATTTCTCAATATCCTTGTAGCTGTGTCCCAGATACCAACTTACGCCAATTGCAGGAAGCCATGCAATAAAGAACATCAGCCGCAGGTCAACGTTTAATCCGTGCAGTCCAATTACTTCGATACCCTTGGTACCCATAATGATCAGAAATACCAGAAGCAGAACTGTAATTAAGGCAAAGCCAAAGCTCGGTTTTTTAATCTCTCTTGTTGTATTCCCCTTCTCTGACATGTTTCTTTCTCCCTTCTTACTTGCTATCTCTTAAATAATTCTCAATCTGTTCGCCGAGTAGTTTAAGACCCTTTTCCATATCCTCTTCTGTCGCAGTTGAGAAATTCAGACGCATTGTGTTGATGCCGGATTCATCCGCAAAGAAGCTATCACCCGGCACATACGCCACCTTGGCAGGCAGTGCATAATCCAGCAGCTTCATGGCCGAATATCCCTCGGGTAGCTTGGACCAGAGGAACAGTCCACCATCAGGCTTAATCCAGTGCATCTCTTTTGGGAAATATTTATCCAGCATATTCAGCATGGTATCGCGTTTTTGGGTGTAAAGCTTACAGCACTCCTGAATATGGGGTTCCAGATAGCCGCGTTTGCAGTACTCATACACAATCAACTGGGTCAGGCTAGGCGTGTGCATATCGTTGTTCTGCTTGCCCAACACCAACTTCTGCGCGATTTTCTCGTCACACACCGCATAAGCCACGCGCAGACCAGGCGCAATGATTTTGGAAAAAGACCCCATATAAACAACTTGACCCTGAGGATCCATAGTCTTCAAATGGGGAACCGCTTCTCCACTGTAACGCAACTTTCCATAGGGATCGTCCTCAATTACGATGACATTATAATGTTGCACAATGTCCATAATTTCCTTGCGGCGTTCAAGGGATAGCGTGATACCTGTAGGATTCTGGAAGTTTGGGATCAGGTAAATAAGCTTGACAGGCCCTTTTTCCAGCTCTTCCTTTAGTGCCTGGGGAATAATGCCTTCGTCATCGGACTCAACCGCAACTACCTCAGCCCCGTAAATACTGAAAATTTTCAGTGCTGCCACATAGGTAGGGCTCTCTACCAGAATCCGGTCTCCCGGATTAATCACTGCCTTTGCCAGCAAATCCAATGTCTGCTGAGAACCGCTGGTGATGACAACATTTTCAACTGCAGTAGGAACCTGCTCTGCTGTCATAGTCTCAGCCACATACTGACGCAACGGCATCTGACCATTGCTCACGCCATACTGAAGACAAGATACCCCGTTATTACGCAGCACTTCCGCAGAAAGGTCAGCCAAAATCTCATTGGGAAATGTCTGTGGAGAGGGATTGCCTCCTGCAAAGGAGATAAAACCCGGCTGAGTCGTATACTTATACAATTCCCGAATGATGTTCCCTTTCAGATTTTTAAACGCACCGGAAAACAGCAATTCACTATCAAACATATTGAGCTCCTTTTAACGTTTGTTATTCTGATAACCCGGGTTTGCCAAATAGCACAGCTCATCACCGTTGACAAAACGATCAAAATCCATTGCCAGTGACATGATGGTACGATCCATGCTTTCATACGTCGACGCACCAATGTGCGGCGTTGCAATCAAGTTGGGAGCTTTCAGCAGAGGATAATCAGGCGGTGTGGGCTCGGTTCCAAAAACATCCAGCGCGGCACCGGCAATCACTCCCTCTTCCAGTGCACGGTATAGGTCAGCCTCGTTCACCAGTGCGCCTCTCATTTCATTAATCAAATAAGCCGTCGGCTTCATACATTTCAGACGCTCATAGTTGACAAATCCGACCATTTCAGGCGTCATCTGGGTATGGAAGGAGACAAAGTCCGCCTGACTCATCAGCTTTTCCACACTTTCCATTTTTTTCACGCCGTTGCCCACCTGACCCATGACCTCGGCCGAAACATAGGGATCGTAAGCGATCACCTGCATATCAAATCCGCAGGACGCCATTTTCGCTAACTGACGTCCAATGCGTCCCAAACCAACAATACCCAGTACCTTACCGTTGACGTCATGGCCAACGAAGCGGTCACGATCCTGAAACCGATTATCAATGCGCAAAGCATGATCTGCCTGCATACTTTTTTTAGAAAGATTTAGAATCATGGACATCGCATGCTCCGCCACAGATACCCCATTGGCTCCCGGAGCATAGGTCACTGCAATTCCCTTTTGGGTTGCCAGTTCTACATCAATCCCATCCAAACCGACACCATGCATGCCAATAATCTTAAGATTTGGAGCCGCCTCAATCAGTTCTTTTTTGACTGGGGTCATGCGTGCGATGATACCATCGCAACTTCCAATCAGTTCTTTGACATCCTGCACCAAATTGGACCTGGACCACACAAGTTCAAATCCGTGCTCCTGCATATAATCAATGCCGCACTGACTGATCTTGTTGGTTACCAAGACTCTGAACTTTACTGTTCCAGACATATGGATCAACGCACCTCTTTCTCACGATTTAAATAATGCCCTCTGCCTTCATCTGAGCAATTTTCTCCTGAGAATACCCCAGAATCTTTTCATAAACCTCCTCGTTGTGCTGTCCCAGAGTGGGAGCCGGGCAGCGGATCTCAGGTCCTCCCTCCTGCATCTTAATGGCTGAGTTTACAAAGCGGGTAGGTCCAACCTCAGGGTCGTCAACTTCGGGGAACATATTCCGCGCGCCGCCGATCTGCTCGTTGGCCACCACCTGGTCCAGCTTCAAAATCGGTGCACAGGCAAATCCCTTGGGAAGAAGAATGTCAATAACCTCCTGCGTGGTGTGCTCCAAAGTCCATGCCTCCACAATGGGATCCAGCTCCTCACGATTTTTGACGCGAAGTGCGTTTGTCTCAAAGCGGGGATCATGGAGCAGCTCAGGATGGCCAATAATCTCTACCAGCATTCCCCAGAACTTAGGGGCACTGCCGTTGATTACACAGTAACCATCTTTGGTGTGGTAACCTCCGCCAGGAGCGGAAGAAGTGTAACGGTTGCCGTTTTTGGTAGGCACCTTACCGGTGGCCAGATAAACCTCGAACATACTGGCAGCCGCAACGACACAACCATCCGTCAGAGATACATCAATCATCTGGCCATGTCCGGTGCGCTCCCGGTGCCGAAGAGCCGCCAGGATACCGATTACCAGGTGCAGACCGCCTATCACATCGCCAAAGGAGGCACCGCACCGCACAGGATCGTCTTCGGGCCAGCCAGTGATACTCATAACGCCGCTCCACGCCTGAGACATAGTATCATATCCCGCACGGTTCTTATACGGGCCGGTGGAACCAAAGCCGGAGATACAGCCATAGATCAGGCCAGGATTTACCTTCTTCAGTTCTTCATAACCAAGTCCCAGCTTTTCCATCGTACCAGGGCGGAAATTTTCAATGAGAACATCCACCTGTTTCACAAGTTCCAAAAATGTTTCTTTACCCTTTTTCAGATCCAAAGTGATTCCTTTTTTGCTGCGGTTAAAATTTTTATAGTAGCAGCTGACGCCATTTTTCATGGGGGCAAAGCCACGGCTGTCGTCGCCGCGCCCAGGCTGCTCCAGCTTGATCACCTCTGCCCCCATATCACCAAACAGCGCAGCGGCAGAGGGCCCAGCCAACACGCGGCCCATGTCTAATACGCGGATACCTTCCAGTACTCCTGCCATTATCGATACTTCTCCTTTCCTGCGGTCAATTTTTATCCTTTTTCATTGCCCAGAATCATACAGGCCGCAATCTGAGGCGGGCCACCGAAGGTCTGGGACAAGCCACGATGTACATCCTTGAGCTGACGGGCGGGATTATCGACTTTGTACTGCAGCTGCTTATAAATCTCATAAGTCATGCGGATGCCGCTGGCACCTACCGGGTGCCCAAAGCACTTCAAGCCGCCGTCCACATTGACAGGCAGGCCGCCATCCCGCTCAAAGAAGCCGTCCATAACATTCTGGTAAGCGGTACCCCGCTCGCAGAAACCAAAATCTTCATAGATACACATTTCTGTGATAGAGAAGCAGTCATGGACCTCTGCTAGGTCCAGTTCCTGACGGGGATTCTTAATTCCGGCCATATCGTAGGCCATCTTGGCACAATTTCGCAGTGCCTCAAAGCTTGTCCAGTCAAAATCACGGCAACGGTAGTGAGGCGTGATCATATCCGTGGAGCAGCCAAAGCCCTTTACATAGATGGGATCATCCCGGAACTTTTTGGCCAGATCGGCTCGAGTCACAATAGCACATGCAGCACCATCGCTGGTGCCGCAGCAGTCGTACAGGCCCAGCGGGGAAGCAATCAGAGGCGCATTCATCACCTGTTCCATGGTGATCACATTGTGGAAGTGAGCCTTGGGACTGAGCGAACCATTAAAGTGGTTCTTCACGTCAATCTTGGCCAACATAGTCTTGCCCTGCTCATAAGTCAGACCGTATTTCTTAAAGTAGGCCTCAGCAATCAGTGCGAAGGAGCCGGGAGCATCGCGGCGAGTCTCACGCACGGGATTCAATCCACGGCCAACACCCAGGCCGCCTGCGCCCTTATCTTTCAGCTTTTCCGCGCCAATGGCCATGGCGATGTCGCACATGCCGCTCTTAACAGCCAGGACTGCATTGATCAGGGCGATATGGCCAGCGGTACACCAGTTTTCATTTCGGGTAATGGGAATACCGTGCATCTTCAAAGCGTCGGCTACCGGGGTACCGGAGCAGTTATTGGGTGCGGCAGTATTGGCAAAATAGGCCACCTGCACATCCTTAGGGCCGATACCAGCATCGGCAAAAGCCTCAAAGGCTGCCTCAATGATCAGGTCCTCCAGACCGGTGTCCCAACGTTCGCCGAACTTGGAACATCCCATGCCAATAATGGCTACCTCATCACGAAATCCATCTTTAAAATACATATTATAGACTCTCCCTTCTCAGCGGGCGCAGCTTCCAGAAGTAGTTGGGGAAGTTGCCCAGTTCGTGCATCTTTCGAAATGTATATTCCAGATCCATTCCAACCTGTACGTCCCCTGGCTTCACATTGGTCATGATGGTATAGACGTGGCAGCCGTTGGGGTCTTCTGCCACAGCCTGGACAATCAGTGGAGCGTCGCTGCGGCCGGCGTACTTGTCAATGGAATAGGTATATAGCTTGCTGATGTGATCGGAGAGGCGAACCTCCTCATACTCATCCAGACTTCCGCAGGCATCACACACCCGAGCAATGGGATAGAGAGTCGCACCGCACTTCTTACACTTGCTGCCATGCAGCCGCAGATTGATATTCTGCTCACGCCAGGTCTGAGAGGTAGAAGCGGGCAGCTTAAAGGCGCCGCCGGGCTCAGCACCGGCAATCTCCCTCCAGGACAAGAATCTAGCATAGGAATCCAGCTCCGCTCTGGTCTCCAGATAGCGCTGAATCTGTGCTTTGCCGGCCAGCTTGGAAATATTCTCTGTTACCGTCAGAGAAAATGCGCTGGCTCCATTGCCATAGTCCACTACCAGGATTTTCTCACCCGCACTGGCATACTCCAGAGCATGGACCAGACCCAGCAGAGCTTGTGCAACACCAGTATCTCCCGCATTCAGCAGCAGCGTGTCCACCATCTTCTCAGGCTCAATTCCGAACTTGGAAGCAATCTTGTTTTGCAGCTTAGCATTCTGGGCTACCAGGACAACCTTGTCATACTCCGAGGCTTTGGTCCCAGTCTCCTGCTGGAACTTCCGGAGTACAAGGTTCATTTCCTGCAGGTAGCCAGCAGTATCACAGAAACGGCCTTCTGCGTGACGGGTATATTTCTCGCCTTCATTACGCCAGTAATCGTTAATCTCCTCACTGACACTGGTGAAATGATTGACTTCTGCAATCAAATCATCTCCGGTACCTACTACCACAGCTGCAGCGCCGTCTCCAAAGCCACTCTCCTGAGCGGACTTGGGATAGCCGTTTCTCGTATCGGCCGCTGTCACCAGGTAGTTCTGCCCCTCGTTGGCTACCGCACCATCCAGAGCACTCTTTAGAGCGTTGGTACCAGCACGGGTGGTAGCGGTAAAGTCAGAGGTAAAGGTATCGTCAGATAAATCACAGGCTACACTTACCAATGTGCTTTGAGCCTTTTCCGCATAAGGACCGGTCGTAGTTGCAAAATAAAGTGCATGAATATCCTCACGGCTGATAAACCGGAAGCAGCCCATAGCCGCCTCTACTGCCATGGTGATGCTATCTTCATCCACATCGGCAATACTCTTTTCGCCCTTGCCTCCTTTTCCTCCCCAGGCCTTTCCAAGCGCCATTCTGGTAAGATAGTTGTAGGGAAGATACGCTCCCACAGACTTAATACCCTTTTTCACCTTCGGTTCTCCTTTCTATGTTCCATGACATTTTTGTCAATTCATACAAATCAGTCACTTGTATTATCGCTTTACAATACTAAAATAGCTCATTTTCTCTTATCCGTCATCCTACACTCTTTTGAAATTTCTCTTGCACTTTCCTATTTTTCTACAACTGAATAATTTCTCCTCCTCCCCAAGGCCTCTAAGCCCCTTCTGCTTTCTGAATTTATATTGTATCTTAACAGAAATATATGTTATAATGATAAAAACTTTGTCATATAATGTCATCTTGTGATTGAAGTCATCTTTAAGACTTCTATCGCATTCGTTCAGAAAGGAGAAGTACCTCATGAGTATCACAATGGATATGCTTTTACAGTTGCCAATTATGAAAGAATATTCAACTGTTATTTGTGGCAGTGGATATACAAACGAAGTTCAATATGTGACGGTCGCAGAGGCCTCCTCCATTAACTTTTCCAATTTAGGTGATAAAATTTTTGTTCTGACAACGCTTTCCAATTACCACAACTCTTTGGAAGAAACAAACTGTTTTATCCGCGGACTATGTCAGGCTGGTATTTCTGCCATCGGCATCAAGCTGGGCAGATTTGTAAACGAAATCGATCCTTCTACCATTGCTATCGCAGAGCAATACCACGTTGTTTTATTGTCTATTTCTCCCCATGCCTACTTCCGTGAAATTTTAAGTGAAACGCTTTCTCTGATTACCGGAAATCAGCGCCACACTCTGCGTCAGATCAATACGGTAAATCAGTCTCTGATTCGCGCCATTATGCATAATCGTTCCATCCAAGATTTACTTGATATACTGTGTCAGCATCTGGACTGCTATTGCTGCTGCTTTGACCCCACCGGGAAGAAATTCGCCGAGACCTCCTCTCTCTCTACAGATTTTGATACCGACTCCGTTTATCGCGCCATTAAAGCATTTTTTGTTCAGCCCGATAAGCAGCGGGATTCTTATTTTCAGGAAAACAACATTTTCATTTTCCCGTGCATGGTCAACAACGAAATGTCTGCCGCACTGTGCATTGTTGTCTTTGAGCAATCTCTGGACGTCGTGATCCCGTTGGCTCAAGCTATTGTCAGCGGAATCAGTATCAAGTTTTTGGAGCAGAATCTCGAGCGTCAGGCCCGACGGGGACTTGTCTCAGCTACACTGGACGATATCCTGTTCTCCGATAAAGCAGATCACAGAATTGCGGCAGAGCGGCTTGAGCTTCTCAATTTTCTCCCCCGTAAATTCTTTCTTCTGCTCCTCTTATCCAGACCTGTGGAAGCACAAATAAGAAGCTGGTTTTATACCGTAGACAGTATTCAGCGTGTTTTTGCCAATCATTTCCCCTCCGTGATTTCTTTTAAGCGCGGAAGTGAATATATCGTGCTCATCTCGTATGATTGTGAAATGAATGATGAACGTATTCTTTCTGCCTTGACGGAATGTCAATCCTCTTTGGCTAATGCAGAGCATGAACATTTCGATCTTGGGTGCAGCGCTCCCGTTTGCAATCTGTCCAAAATGTCAGACTGCTACGCACAGGCGAAAAAGGCCGTGCAATTCGGGCGCAATCTTGATATAAATGGGCACGTTTATCTTTATAGCAATTACTATGATTTAGGATTGATTTCCTATGGCCGGGACAGCGTGGAATCCAACATTTTCTATACCCGGATCATCAATCCGATTTTGGATCATGATAAATACAGCGGTACGGACTTGATGCGAACCCTGGAATCCAGTTTTGCCAACGAAAAAATGGAGCAAATTGCCAATCAGCTCCACCTCCACATCAGTACACTTCGCTATCGCCTTCAGAAGATCGAGCAGCTGACGGGTTACAGCTATTTCAATACGCGGGACCGTCTCACACTATATATTGCCTATCTTTTATATAAGGTGAACAGTAGTTCTACTTCTTAAAATATGATTTTTACGGCACTTTCCTATAAAAGCAGGAAAAGTGCCGTTTTTTTTAATGTGCACATTGGATGAAAAATTACGCAAGTTATGATAATGTTATAAACAACAAACCTGATTTCAAAATGGTCTGAGGTGCTATGAATTTACTTTTAACGATTCTTGTGGCCGCCGCAGGGTCTTATCTCTTTTATAAATTGCGGATTCCCGCAGGCGCACTGATCGGCGCTATTATCTTCAGTGCCGCGTTAAATATCATTACCGGCGTCGGAACCTTCCCAGGCTTTATGAAAACCGTGCTTCAAGCCGTTGCCGGTGCATTTATTGGCCAGCGTGTCACCCGGAATGACCTGGCTGAATTGCGGCGGACATTGGCCGCGGGTATTCTGATGTTTTTCACCATGGTGCTTTATTCCATCCTGGTGGGACTCATGCTTTTCAAAGTGACACAGCTGGACCTGGCTACTGCTTTGGTCTCCGCTATGCCTGCCGGTCTCAGTGATATTGCTGTCGTCAGCTCTGACTTAGGTGCCAACTCCACTCAGACGACGGTCGTTCACACCATCCGAACGCTCTTTGCTATCATCATTCTTCCCCAAGCCGCTTTTCGTCTGTGTGAATACTTTAGCCACGACAAAGAAGAACTGGAGCGTCAACGTGCAATGGCGCGAAAGCTGGAAACCAAGCCCCCGGAACTTCGCACCACGAAGAACATGTTGATCACCCTGTGTCTGGCTGAAGTGTTTGGCATTGTCGGAAAGTTCAGCGGCATTCCCAGCGGCGCTCTTACCTTCGCCGTATTCGCCGTAGCCGGACAGAATATCACCCGCGGCACTGCCTATCTGCCTAGGTATCTGAAATTGGGCGCCCAGTGCCTGACTGGTATCTTGGTGGGCATCAATGTTACCATTGAAGATGTACTGAATATGGGAACACTGATCAAACCTGTTATCCTCGTTTTAATTTGTACAACCATCTGTAATTATTTCTGTGCTTTCCTCCTGCACAAAGTTTGCCGGCTGGATCTTTCTACCAGCTTGTTTGGTTCCATTCCCGCCGGCGTATCGGATATGGCGCTCATCGCTACAGATTTGGGCGGCGACGCTCCAAGAGTGGGAGTCCTACAGCTTGTACGCTATATTGGATTGTTCAGTGTTATGCCGTTTGTAATTAAATTTTTGGTAAGTCTATCTTAGCTTTAAGGTGAAAATTTACATTTTGGAGGTTATCGCAAACATGGAGTCCATCCAGCCGGAAGTTTTGCGCTCTGCAATCAAAGAAGTTTGGATCAGAGCACTGACCGAAGTGCAGCCTGATGTTTTGAATGCGCTGGTCAAAGCACGAGCAGAAGAAACCAATCCCCGTGGACAGCAGTATCTCGACATCCTGATTGAGAACGCAAAGAAGGCCAAGGAAAATCGCATCGTCATTTGTCAGGATACGGGGGTTCCAACCTTCTTTGTTAAAACCTCCCTCAGCTTTCCCTTTACTGGAGATATCCGCGCTGAGTTTGACGGTGCCTTGAGGGACCTGACCAAAAAGGAATTCCCTATGCGGCCCATGGTCGTACATCCTCTGACTCGGAAAGATCGCGGCGATAATACTGCCGCTAATGTTCCTCTGATCCATGTGGAGCTGGACAACAGCATTGATTATATGGAAATCAAAGCCATGCCCAAGGGTGCAGGCTGTGGCACCTGGTCCACACTGCAGATCTTTCCGCCCCATGTAGGAATTGAAGGCGTGAAAAAATTTGTGGTGGATTCTGTCCTACGGGCTGGTTCCAATCCCTGTCCTCCTTTAATTGTAGGCGTGGGAATCGGTGGTCCTCTGGAAGAAGTTGCCCGTTTGGCTACAGAAGCCACTGCACGTCCCATCGATCAGCGCCATCCTGAGGCAGATATTGCACAATTAGAGGAAGAGCTGCGTGCCGCACTGAATATGAGCCAGATTGGCCCCATGGGAATGGGCGGCGATACTACCGCGTTGGCTGTCAACATAGAGTATTCCGGCACTCACCGCCCGTGGATGCCGGTGGCAGTCAACATCAACTGCTGGCCTGGACGCAAAGCGGTCTGCCGTATCTACAAAGACGGCACGGTGAAGCAAATGCGAAAGGAGGATTCCCATGTCTAAGACGGTCCACATGCATACCCCCCTCTCGGAAGAGGAGATTCGCAGTCTGGAATTAGACGATGTGGTCTACCTCTCCGGCGAGGCCTATTCCATGCTCTACGCCGATCACTACACGCTGATCCTTGATTGGATGGAGCAAGGCCAGGAAATTCCTATGAATTTAAATGGCGGTGTGATTTATAACACCGGTACAATTTGGCGCCGAACTGAGGACGGCAGATATGATATGCGCGCTCTGGGTGCTACGACCAGTTCAAAATTCAACCAGCAGACGCCTCCCTTTATCGCTGCCACCGGCATTCGCGCCGTGATTGGAAAAGGCGGTATGGACCAGGCCACTCTGGATGCCATGAAGCAATATGGCTGTGTATACCTGGCCATTGTGGGAGGATGCTCTGCTGTTTATACCCCCGCGGCCAAGTTGGTCGATGACTATTGGCCAGAACTTATGCCCGTGGATAACCAGCGCCTCAAGTTTGAACTGAACGAATTTGGTCCGTTGTTCGTTGCAATGGATGCCAATGGGAACAGTGTTTATGCGCAATGTATCGATAATGCCCAAAAAAATCGCCCCGCTATTTACCAAACGCTTGGCATCAAGGAGTAACATCTTCATGTTTTAGGGGAACAGTACCTTGTACATCTCCCCCGCTTTCATCTAGCGAAAGGAGATATTCCCATGAATCAGATCATCGATGCTATTTTGAGCCGCCGCAGTATTCGGAAATACACTGACGAGCCGGTATCGCCCGACGATTTAAATCAAATCATTCAATGCGGACTTTATGCAGCCAATGGAGGAAATCATCAGGTGGTCCATCTGACCGCACTTGCTCGACGCGACCTTTTAGATCAGCTCACCGCTCTGGTTCGAGGCGAATTTCTGAAGATGACCCCTCAGGAGGGGCTATATCAGAATATCGCGATCCGCAATGCACATAATCGTCCGGATAGCTACGATTTTTCCTTCCATGCGCCTGTGGTGATCATTGCAGGTGCTCCTTTGGGCTGGCCTAACGGTATGGCAGACAGTGCCAGTGCACTGCAAAACATGCAGGTTGCCGCTTCCGCGCTTGGTTTGGGCGCCTGTTGGGTCAACCAGTTACATTGGCTGAGTGAAAATCCTGTCCTCCGCAATTTCCTGCAGCCGTACGGAATCGGACAAGACGAGGAAATCTGCGGCAGCATCGTACTTGGACACCCTGCCGGCCCAAAGCCCGCAACGGCGCCTCGTAAGGATGGACGGGTGACCATTATTTCTGAGTAAATGTGATACGGGGGGTATCAGTTTGAAACGTGCATACACGGATATTCCTGAAGGCCAGATGCATTATCGCTTTTCCGGGACCGGCTCCAATGTGATCATTTTTCTGCATATGTCCGGAAGTTCCAGTGATGAATTTGAGCTTGTGGGTGAGAAGCTGGCCCAATCTGGATTTTATGTCTATGCGCCGGATCTGCTTGGATTTGGAAGCTCAGATGCGCCTCCACGGTACTATACCTTATCCGATCACGCAAATACCGTTCTCTCTTTTATGGAGCAGCTGGGGATTCAAAAAGCTATCCTCTATGGAAATCTAGCCACTGCCAATATGATCGTTCACCTGGGTGTTAATCACCCTGAACATATTGCCGGTTTGATTCTAGCCCACCCTCTTTACGCCCCCGATCCCGTTCAATATGCTCAGAAACGAAATCTACCGGAATACTCTGTAGTTACGCCCAAAGAAGATGGAAGCCATCTTTTAGAGCTCTGGTCACGGTGCTTTAAATATGGGGAGAATGCAGATATCTGTGATGCCAGGTGCCGCTGTTTACACTCATCTGGAATTCTGGGTGAGACATTGCATTGGGCTTTGTTTGAAGATACCCCTCTCATAGAAATGCTTCCCCGGCTGTCCGTCCCCACACTTACCCTCTCTTATGGTTGCTTTCGCAATCCTGAGGCTCTGGTGGAAACGGCCAAAGCGTATATTGCCAACGGCGTGGTAGAGGCCATTCCAGCCCCGGTGGGCACCCCCTACATTGCACGCTCTCACCCAGAACTTCTCTCTGAAATCATCTTGCGACACTGGTCTTCCGGCGTGCTTCTATAATTCAACCATTTCTTCTTTTCTCCAATATGCAAGAATGCGGTGAGGTTTCATTCTCACCGCATTCTTGCATATTTTTGTATTTAAGTCAGTGTCGCCTTATTCCCGCCAAGGAATTCTCTTTTCAGATAAGCTGTGGTGGGCGGCGCTACCATAGCAATTACCTCATCGCATACGCCCTTCTCCTTGAGCAGCTTCCGCACTCGCGAGGCACTGATCACTGTGCCGTCTTGCTCCACCCTCGGGATTTCACAAAACTCTATCCCATGCGTGGGAAGAAGCTCCCTCATGGCGCGGTTATAACGTGCAGTGGTTGCATCCAGTGGTTCCGCTCCTGCAAAACGGCGCTTGATGTTTAATTCCGGCGCAATACGCTGGGTAAAAAGGGCAATATCTAATTCTGTTTGCAGCGCGGCGGCATCTTCCCCCTTCTTTAAAAAGTAAGTAGGAAACGTAGCGGCTGAAATCATATATGGCCCGCTGAGATGAACCCTGACATTATCCAGGTGTTTGGTTCCCTCCTGTACCAGCTTCAACCGGACCCGGGTGGGAAACTCCGAGCGGTCCTCTTCCACAACAAACAGGTGCAGCACATCACAATGCTGGACCGCATACTCTACCAGCGCAAGATGCCCCATCGTAAAGGGATTGCAGTTCATAACGATCGCGCCAACCTGTTTTTCCTCATCTCCGTCTTTCCAAAACTCAGAGGCAAATCTCTCTGGCCCATCCTTTCGGTTTTCCAGCAGAACCAATTCACCGGTACGAACCACTGGAAATAAGGAACACTGGGAAAACAGTTCTTCGTTATGTGCACGGGTAATGACGAACAGATCATAATATCCTGCAGAAAAGCGCTCCTGCATCAAATAGGAAACCAGAAGTCCAAGCGCATTCTGCCCCCGCAAATCGGGCTCCACAGCAAAGCATTTCATCAAATATCCGGCTGCACACCCGCACCCTACCAACACATCCTCTTCATTATAAATGCCAAACGCGCTTTGAATGTCAGATTCATAACGCAGCTGGTGGCGCGCAAGAAATGCCCTCAACTGCTCTCGTTCCTCGGGAAAGTGCAGCGGTATCGGTGCAATTCGATATCCCTCTATCATTATAAGCGCCTCCTTGCCGCAAATAGAATTTTTTAAAAACCATACAGCTTCTGGGGATTTTCACTCATGACCAGCTTTCTGGCCTGCTCTGTTGGTAGCCAAAGTGGAATCATCTCCACAAGCGTAAGCTCCTCAGGCTTTTTCTTCTCCGTCACATGGGGAAAATCACTGCCCCACACCACACGCTGGGGGGCAAACTGCACAATGACCTGGGCAGTTCTGGTGGCATCGTCCCAGGGTTCCCCCTGACAGGTATTCAAATAAGGACCGGATAATTTGATCCATGTATTGCCGCGGTCAATCATCCGGCAAATCACCTGGTAAGCGGGATCAGACGTCCCCAGCCTGGGATCCAGCCGCCCCATATGATCAATCACTACCTTACACTCCAGACTTGAAATTAAATCTGCGTAAGACGCAATCTGAGCGGCGCTCATATGCAGCTGGATATTCCAGCCGAACTCTTTGATACGCTGGCTCAAAGGCAGGCAGTCCTCCATTGTGATAACCGCATTGTTTGGGTTCCACACACTGAACCGAAGGCCTCTTACTCCCCCTTCATGGAGAATCTCCAGTTCCCGATTGGTCACCGTATGATCCACAACCGCAATACCGCGGGCATTTTCCTTGCCGAAACGAGCAATCGCATCCAATAGGCAGGTATTATCCAATGCAAAGGGCTTAGCCTGTACAAACACAGCGCGGGGCAGGTTCAGATCCCGAGCCAACTGGCGATAGGCGTCAACTGTCCCTATCTGGGCCGCTGCATGTCCATCATTGGGAAAAGCAGGGTCAATAATGTGTAGATGCGCGTTACAGGCATTTGGGGGCATGGTAAAGGACAGCTGATTCGTCGGGGTGCTCATTGCATATCTCCTCCTTGGTTTTTATAAAGATTTTTTCACCGCATTTTGCAAGCACAGCTGTAGCACAACTACAAAATTCCATATTTACGGTACCACAAAGAAACATCCTTGCAAATCCAATTAAATAGGAAATTATCCAACCAATATTTGAAGAAAAACGCAAAGGACATATGCAACTTAAATATGCAGCGCAACAAAAAAAATGTGCTTTTCTGTGGCACAAGTGCCGTGTAACATTAAGATGAAGAAAGCGGGACAGTGCGACGGTCTCTACCCAATGGGCACCTCATTCTTGCAGTATATCATAGTCCTTGTGAGTAGAAGCTATCGACCTCTCTCCATTTGAAAGGAGTGTATCTCGTTGGGTAAAACTTGTATTATGAAAATCATGGAACGGGCCGCCGGGCGGAGTGTTCAGGTGGGTGACCGGGTCTGGTGCAAGGTAGATCTGGCCTCAGCCCGTGATTTCGGCGGAGCAAATTGTGTGCTGCAATTTGAACAGGAAATGGGCCGGGATGCCAAGGTATGGGACCCGGATAAGGTCGCCTTTACGTTTGACCTTCAGGCCCCCTCTCACTCTGAAAAAGTATCGAACAACCAAAAGATCATCCGGGAGTTTGCAAAGCGTCAGGGCATTTCTTACCTGTTTGATATCAATCACGGCATCGGCCAGCATGTCATGCTGGAGGCCGGTCTGGTCAAGCCCGGCAATGTGATCTTAGGCACCGACAGCCACATGAATCTACTGGGGGCAGTGGGTGCGTTTGCCACCGGTGTCGGTAACTCTGATGTGGCAGCGGCATACATCAAGGGTATTAGCTGGTTCCGGGTACCCGAAACCATGAAAATCATTGTAAAAGGCTCCTTCCCCAAGGGGGTGTGTATGCGGGACCTGCTCACAAAAATCGTAGGCGACTTGGGGGCCGGCGGCATGGATTACCTGGCCGTGGAATTTGTCGGCGAAACAATTGAAAAGGCCTCGCTGGCCGAACGTATCACCCTTTGCTCCATGATTACAGAAATGAGCGGCAAAGTCCCCCTGATTATGCCAAATGGTGCCGTGCTGGATTGGCTGGTGGAGCGCGCAGGCGAAGAAGTCCTGGAGCGAGTAAAGATGCTCTCCGCTGACAAAAATGCGGAATATTGCAAGGTGTTGGAATACGATGTCAGCACGCTGGAGCCTATGGCCTCCTGCCCTGATGCCCCTGACAATGTAAAGCCGGTACGGGAAGTTGCCGGTGTCCATGTAGATCAGGTGCATATTGGTTCCTGTTCCAACGGCCGCTATGAAGATATCAAGGCCGCCCATGATGTGCTGATGGCCATGGGTGGGAAAGTAAATCTCGATACCCGCGTTATCATCACCCCCAGCACCACCGAAGTACAAATGCAGTGTATTCATGAGGGGCTGGTATTTGACTTCTTAAAAGCCGGCATCGTCTTCACGAACCCAACCTGTGCACTTTGTACCGCAGAGCACTACGGCGCGCTACCTTCCGGAGATGTAGGCGTGGCAACAAACAACCGAAACTTCATCGGCAAAGTGGGAAAAGGCAGCCACACTTATCTGCTCTCCCCCATGTCCGCCATGGCAACCGCAGTCAACGGACAGATCACCGATCCCAGAGACTATTTGAACTAAGGAGGTGCAGCAAATGAGCAAGCAGATTGGACGGGCCTGGGTCTTTGGAAATGATGTAGACACCGACCTTATCTACCACAACAAATACCTTGCAGAGACTGATCCCAAGCAGATGCCGCAGTATGCCTTTGAATATTATCCCGGTATGGAACACTTCGCCAAGGAAGTAAAGCCCGGAGACTTTGTGGTAGCTGGAAAAAACTTTGGGTGCGGCTCCAGCCGTGAGCACGCAGTTTACTGCCTGCAATATGCCGGTGTCCCCTGTGTGCTGGCAGAAACCTGTTCCCGCATCTATTACCGCAATGCAATCAACAACGGTTACCCGGTACTCTTTGTCAAGGGAATTGCCCAGGCCATTGAAGAGGGCAAAATCAAAAACGGTGACACCCTGGAAGTGGATTTATCCACCGGTGAAATCGTAGATACCGCTACCGGGGAGAACTTCCACGGCGATGCGGTCAGCGATCTGGAACATGACATCATGCAGGCCGGAGGCCTTTTCCAATATATGAAGGCCCATACTCAGCCGTAAGGAGGGCAAGGATATGGAACTGAAAAAACCGGCCGTCGCCGGGACTCTGGAATCCAGCGATGTACAGATTATGCTCCGGCCAAACCCCGGTCAGGGAATTCAAATCGACCTGAAAAGCGACGTAAAGGCGCTGTTTGGAGATGCCATTGAGGCTACTGTCCGGTCCGTCCTGGAGGAATTTGCAATTATAGACGCCATAGTAGAGATCAATGACAAGGGCGCTCTGGACTTTGCCATCCGTGCCAGAATGGAATGTGCTGTCTGCCGGGCGACAGACAGCCCGTTTAACTGGGGAAAGGAGGATCCCAATGTCGGACAATGAGTTAATGCGGACCTCCATGTATGTTGGAGGAACCAGCCCTGTTAAAATGATTCAGGCCGGATTTTATAACGAAGACTGCCTGGTCTATGACCTTGAAGATTCTGTCTCCGTGGGAGAGAAAGATGCCGCCAGATTGCTGGTATACCACGCGGTGAAGGAACAGCGCCCCAAAGGAAAGTATATCCTGATCCGTGTGAACGGATTATATTCCAAGGAGTTGGACGAGGACCTGGAAGCTGCTGTGCGGGCTCAGCCTGATGCCATCCGTATTCCAAAAGTGGAATATGCCAGCGAAGTAAAACGAGTGGATGAGAAAGTTACCGCCATCGAGAAAAAGGCCGGTCTGCCCGAAGGGAGCATTAAAATCTGGTGCAACATCGAATCCTATCTGGGTGTCATGAATGCGCAGGAAATCGCCTCTGCAAGCCCTCGGGTCGTCGCAATGGCTCTGGGCGCCGAAGACTTTACCGCCAGCATGAACGCCCAGCGCACCAAACCGGGCTGGGAAATTTTCTATGCCCGCAATGCCGTGCTGATGGCCTGCCGCGCTGCGGGAATCTCCGCACAAGATGCAGTCTTTTCCGACCTTAACGATGAAGAAGGACTCAAGCGCGATCTTGAGATGACACGAACCCTCGGCTTTGACGGAAAAACCTGTGTGCATCCCCGGCAAATCGACACTGTAAACGCTTGCTTCACTCCCACAGCCAAAGAAATCCGCAATGCACAAAGAGTTCTGGAGGCACTGGAAGAGGCAGCCAGAAATCATACCGGCGTCTGTGTTTTGGACGGCGGCATGGTGGATAAACCCATGGAACTGCGCGCACGCGCTGTGCTGGCAAAGGCCAAAGCCGCCGGTATTAAGACAGGGGGTGTCACATCATGTTAATCAACAGTCTGGGGCGTGAGCTGCCGGAAAAAATCGGGGATTATGTGGTCAAGCCTTATACCGGCCCATACAGCACCCCCGCGAAGGAAGGCACGGTCATCACCCACCGCACAGCCGGTCACCGTATTCCCGGCTCTACAAAGCTTTTAGGAAGTCTAAAGGAAGCTATCACCGCATCCGGATTAACGGACGGGATGACCATCTCCTTCCACCACTGCTTCCGGGAGGGTGACCAGGTCATTGGTCAGGTCTTAACTGCAATTCGCGAACTGGGAATCAAAGGTCTTCGCTTTGCGCCCAGCGCCGTGGTCAACATTAAAAATCCCTCTATTGCAGATTTTGTAAAAGACGGTACCATTGATCGCATTGAGGCCAGCGGAATCCGTGGACAGCTGGGCGATGCTGTTCTGGCCGGCGAGATGGAAAACCCGGTGATCCTTCGCACCCATGGTGCAAGGCCCAGAGCCATTGAGGCCGGAGAGCTGCAAATCGATGTTGCTTTTATCGGAGCCTCTGCCGCCGACGACTATGGCAACTGTACCGGGCAAATCGGCCCCAATGCCTGCGGCTCTCTGGGGTACGCCTTTATTGACGCGCAAAGCGCAGCTTGTACGATCGTTATTACCGACAACTTAGTGGAGTATCCCTGCTGCCCGGTCAGCATTTCTCAGCAGTATGTTGACTATGTGGTGCAGGTTGATTCCATCGGCGATCCAGTAAAAATCGGTGCCGGCGCTGCCCGGCTGACCAAAAATCCTCGGGATCTGCTCATTGCAGAGCGGACCGTGGATCTGATTGCCGCCTCTCGCCGTTTTAAGGACGGCTTCTCTTTCCAGACAGGGGCAGGTGCCATTTCTATCGCTACTACCAAATACCTGGCTGACCGCATGCGTGAGCGAGGCGTTAAGGCCAGCTTTGCCCTGGGCGGAATTCCCGCGGCCATCATCGATATGTATGATGAGGGACTTGTCCGCGTAGTCGAATGCAGCCAGTCCTTTGACGCGGTGGCTGCAAGAGCCATCTATGACCGCCAAGACGTGGTAGAAATCGACAATGCGGACTACGCCAACGCATACAGTAAGGGCGGATTTTTAAATCGGGAGGACTTCGGCGTACTGGGTGCACTGGAAGTGGACACCGACTTCAATGTCAATATCCTCACTGGCTCTTCCGGAGAAATGATGGGTGGCCTGGGCGGCGGCCCTGATGTAGCCGGCGGCGCAGCGATCTCCATTGTTACACTGCCCATTATCCGTGGTCGTACCCCCTCCATCGTCAAGCGGGTCTTTACCCTCTGCACCCCCGGCGAAACTGTTGCGGCAGTTGTGACCGAGGCCGGCATAGCGCTGAATCCCAAGCACAGAAACTATCAGGAGCTGAAAGAGGATCTGGAAAAAACCAATCTCAAACTCGTCTCCATTCAACAGCTTCACGAACTTTCCACTTCCATGACCGGCGAGCCGAAGGCGATTGAGACAACCGACCGAATCACCTGCATAGTAGAGTACCGGGATGGCACGGTAATTGATGTCATCCGCCAGATAAAGCGCTAATGATAACATACTGCGAGACTCCCAAGGGAGTCTCGCAATTAAAAGAGGGACAAAATATGTATTTGACGGAACATTTTGCTTCTTTTATTGCCCATACCAACTATGAGGATTTGCCTCAAGACGTGATTGTACAAGCCAAAGAGCGCATTATGGATACCGTAGGCGCTGCCATCGCGGGCTGCTGCAACTGGGAATATGCCCAGTCCTTCCGCCAGGCAATCGCAGCCTTGGGCACGGGCCATTGTTCGGTTCTGGGTGGAAACGCCATCTACTCCCCTGCCCACGCAGCCATGATCAACGCTACCTTCGCCCACGCAGTGGAGCTGGATGACGGGCATAAGAATGCCGGTTGCCATGCCGGCGCGGTGGTTGTTCCGACTGCCCTTGTCCTCGGCCAGGAATTTAAGCGCTCCGGCCGGGAGATCCTGGTCGCTGTTGTGCTGGGGTATGAGGTGGTATACCGCATCGCATCCCATATGAATCCAAAGCAGATCAACAAAGGTTTCCATCCCTCCAGTAACTGTGATGTCTTCGGCGCGATGGCAGTAGCCGGAAAGCTCATGGGCTTGAATGAAAAACAGCTCGCCAACGGCCTGGGACAGGCCGGTATGCTGGCCAGTGGAACCATGGAGGCAACCTGCTCAGGCCAGCGCTCCAAATGTGTACAAGTAGGCAACGCAGCATACAGCGGTATCATGGCCGCCTTCCTGGCTGCCCAGAATATGGAGGGCTGCCTGAGTGCATTGGAAGGAAAGGATGGCCTGTTCCACACGCAATCTGAGCAGGTTGATGCGGACGATGTGATTCGAGACTTGGGTGTTGTTTACTCCATCGCAAATACTTATAACAAAATGTACCCCTCCTGTCGCCATGCTCAGCCGGGTATTGAGGCCGTGCTGGATTTGGCGCAGGAGCACCAAATCACCCCGGAGCAAGTGGAGCATATCTGGATTGGAACCCATCAGGTGGCTTACGATCTGACCGGTATCATCAAGGCGCCTCAGAATTCTGGCCAAGCCAAATTCAGCCTTGCTTATGGAAGTGCAGTGGCACTGATGGACCATTGTTTTGGTGTTGGCCACTTAACCGCCCCCAGCTACACGAATCCCGATTACCTTGCCCTTGCAGAACGGGTCACCTGTGCAGTAGACCCCTCGGTGCAGGCAAAATTCCCCCAACAGCGCGGGGCCAAAGTGGAAATCATCCTGAACGACGGCCGTACCTACGAAAAGGAACTTTACGATCTGAAGGGATCTCCCAATAATCCTGTGGGCTGGGCCGAACTGGAGGCCAAATTCCTGGCAAACGCCGCTGCCATGCTTTCCGCCGACCGCTCCAAGTCTCTGGTCCAGCAGTTCCGCTGCCTGGATCAGCAGGACGATATAGCCGCTTTGACACAGCTCTTACTATAAAAGCTGGTCCAGCGGTTCCTGGTAAGCGGTGCATTGCCGTTGGATCAGGCCGATCAGTGCCTTGGTATAGTTGGGCAGATAGGTTCCTTTCCGATAGATCAAAAAAATCGGATTCTTTCTGCTCAGCCCCTTTATGGGAAATACATTGAGTTTATGTCCTTCAGCCAAGGACTGATTCAGGGAATGAATATGAGGCAGGTACATGGACAAAGAAAACGACGCCGCATAGTCGTGGGCCGTCATAAGGTGGAGCAGGTCGGGTTGGTTTGCTTCATAGATGATACGGATGGTGGTATTGGTCGTCTGCAAGAACTCATCTATGATACTGCGGGAATTATATCCCTTGGTAGCGGCACAAAATGGAACGTTTTGAAAAAGGCGAATATCTGCGCCTTTGAAAAACTTCTCTTTGCATTCCGGATAGGAATCTGGAAAATATTGCTGGAGCAGCGAATCCGACACGACCAAATAGAGATCTTCTTCCATGATGGTAAGATACTCAAGATTGTGAATCACGCGGTCGGTGGGGCTTCCGAGTACCAAATCCAGCTTATTGTCTACCAGCAGCTCCAGTAGCTCCTTGGTCGGCGCGCTGACTGCCCGCAACATAACGCCGGGAAACATCTCCTGATAGGCTTTGATCAGCCCGGGCAGGAAAATTCTCAGCCTCCCCTCTGTCACACCAAGCCGAACCTCTCCGGTGGAACCGTCTTTCAGATCTGTTAATTTACGACGGGTATCCTGCTCAATCCGCTGAATCTCCCGCATAGAGTCTGCCAGGACGGTTCCTGCGTAGGTCAGTTCAAGTGTGGGCTTTCGCTGAAAGAGCATCAGCCCGCACTCGTCTTCCAGATTTTTCAAATACCGACTGAGGCACTGGTGGGAAACATATAGTTTTTCCGCCGCCTTAGATATGTTTTTGGTTTCCGCCAACATAAGAAAATATTCGTAATTTTGCAGCACAATTCTCACTCCTTTTTCCGGCCGTGATAGCGTTATTCTTTATTGTAGCACAGTGCGCATAATATTGTCATCCCTGTTTTACTCAGTAAACCATAAGGAGGAACACAACCATGTCTGAATACAAACCCAATGTGAAAATTCCCTGCGTCTATATGCGAGGCGGCACGTCCAAGGCCGTGTTTTTCCATGACAAAGACCTTCCTCAGGATGTGGAGCAGCGCGATAAGGTAATTCTGAGCGCCTTTGGTTCTCCTGACCGCCGCCAGATTGACGGCATGGGCGGCGCCAATACCTCCACCAGCAAGGTCGCCATCATCAAGAAAAGTTCCCGCCCCGGCATTGATGTAGACTATGACTTTGGCCAGGTGGATATCGCCGCTCCCATCGTGGGCAAGACCATGAACTGCGGCAACATTTCCTCTGCCGTAGGTCCCTTTGCTATCGACGAAGGCCTGGTAGAGGCTGTGGAGCCTATCACGGAGGTACACATTTTTAACACGAATACGCAAAAGGAAATTATTGCCCAAGTTCCTGTCAAAGACGGGCGCGCCATGACGGAGGGCGATTTTGCCATTGACGGCGTACCCGGAACCGGCGCGAAAGTGACCCTGAAGTTTGTCGGCCCCCAGGGTGCCGCCTCCGGCAAACTGCTGCCCACCGGGAACGTAAAGGACACCATTGAAATTGACGGCAAGGAATATGAGTACAGCTTTGTGGACGCCGCCAACCCTGTCATCTTTGTTCACCCTAAGGACTTTGGCGTGACCGGCACAGAAACCCCTGCCCAATTCAATGCTCTGCCTGACTGTCAGGAGATCTGCCGCAAGTTGGAAATCATTCGGGGAACCGGCGCGATTATCCTCGGCTTCGCCAAGGATTTGGAAGATGCTAAAAAGAACAGTCAAACCTTGCCTAAGATCGCTTTTGCCACCAAGCCCGTCAACTATACTGCAGGCAATGGAACGGAAATCCATGCAGAAGATATCGACATTGTGGGACGCCTTTTCTCCGTCAACATGAAGATGATCGACGCTTACATGGGAACCGGCGCCATCTGCACCGTTACCGCTGCCAATACTCCCGGTACCATTGTCAACGAAATCATTTGCGGCAACGGCAAGATCCCCTCCAACCGCGCACCCCACATTCGCATCGGCCACCCGTGGGGCATCATGGACGCCTACGCTGACCTGAAGGAAAATGAAGACGGCACCCATACCGTTCTCAGCGGCAATTTAGACCGCACTGCTCGCCGCATTATGGAAGGCTATGTGTACGTCCGGGTCTGATGGGCCGTGTTATTGCACTTCTATCCAGTATCAAAAGGCGGCGGCCGGTATAGTACCGGCTGCCGCCTGGTCCGCTGTTTCAAGACTTTCGGCTGCGCTTCTGAACTGCCCGGGCAGGATTAATATTCATAATCCCGTTCCACGTAACTGGTATGCAGAATATGGTGGGCTTTTTCACTACCCGGCTGTCCCAGAAATTCCTCATACACGCGCTGAACCAATGGATTTTCATGGCTCTTCCTCAGCACCGTCGCCTCATCCTCATCGTACAGTGCTTTGGCCCGCAATGCTTTCAGGTTCCAAAAGTTTCGTACCTCCGCAGGCTGGGTAGGCTGGCCACCGCCGTTGATACAGCCGCCCGGGCAGGCCATGACTTCCACGAAATCATATTGTTTCTCGCCGCTTTTGATCCATTCCAACACGGTAGCTGCATTGCCAATCCCACTGACACAGCAGACCCGAATTTTCTTTCCGACAAGTTGATACTCTGCTTCCTTGATGCCCTGGTCCGTTCCACGAATGTCCTGGAATACCGGGTCGGCCAGCGGTTTTCCGGTCAGTACCTCCGCTGCGGTCCGCAAAGCAGCCTCCATGACTCCTCCGGTCACGCCAAAAATATAGCTGGCACCGCTTGCAATCCCCAAAGCAGAATCAAATTGCTCATCCGGCATCTGGTCAAAGAGAAGTCCTGCGCGTTTGATCATATGCCCTAGGGCACGGGTCGTAAGCGCTACATCTACATCCCGAATTCCATCTCCAGCTGTGCTTTGGTTCCCTCTCTTGTGCTCAAACTTCTTGGCCGTACAGGGCATAATCGACACACAGACGATATCTTTGGGATCAATTCCTTTCTTCTGTGCGTAATAAGTCTTTGCCAAGGCACCAAATATCTGCTGGGGACTCTTACAAGTAGAAAGATTGGGTAAGAATTCCGGATAGAACTCCTCACAATATTTAACCCACCCCGGACAGCAGCTGGTAAACAGGGGAAGTCGCTGGCCGCTTTCAAAGCGGTGGAGAAACTCCGTGGCCTCTTCCATGATGGTCATATCCGCCGCAAAGTCAGTATCAAAAACACCGTCAAACCCTAGACGGCGCAGAGCGGCAACCATCTTCCCCTCTACATTGGTGCCAACCGGCAATCCAAAGCACTCACCCAAGGTGGCCCGCACACTGGGAGCTGTCTGGATTATGACGTGTTTGGTAGGGTCATCAATAGCCGCCCAAACTGTATCGGTCTCCACGGTGGTGGTAAGAGCGCCCGTAGGACAAGCCACAATGCACTGTCCGCAATTAATGCAGGCGGTTTGATTCAGCATGGCGTCAAAGCTCGGTCCAATATGGGTCTTGAATCCGCGCTGAGACACACCAATAGCTTCCACTCCCATCACTTTCTCGCAGGTAGCCACACAGCGCCGGCACAAAATACATTTGCTGTTGTCCCGAATCAAATGCGGCGTAGTGGTATCAATCTCGTAGTGGTTCTTCTCCCCTTCAAATGCCATATGGTTATCCACGCCATACTCGCGGCATAGCTTTTGAAGCTCACAGTCGCCGCTTCTGGGACAACTCAGGCAGTCCTGGTTATGTATGGACAACAAAAGCTTCAGATTGGTTCGGCGGGCCGCCTGAACATTTTTGGTGTTGGTAAATACCTCCATTCCCTCTGCAATGGGATGGACACAGGCGGGAACCAGATTGCGCGCCCCCCGCACCTCTACCACACACATGCGGCAAGCGCCAATCTCATTCACACCTTTCAGGTAGCATAGGGTTGGAATGGCGATACCCGCAGCGTGCGCCGCCTCCAAAATGGTGGAACCAGCAGGAGCACAGCAAGGGATGTTGTTTATGGTCAGGTGGACCATAGTCTGATCCTGTCTATTCAAGGTTTCCATCGCTCCATCGCCTCCTTAATTCCTGCTGATGGCGTCAAAGCGGCATTTGTCAATGCAGCTGCCGCACTTGATACACTTCTGTACGTCGATTTTATGGGGATTCTTCACGCTGCCGATGATGGCATCCGCCGGACATGCTTTCACACACGCGGTACAGCCTTTGCACTTCCCTGGGTCAATCTGGTAAGTCAGCAAGGCTCTGCAAACCTTGGCCGGGCAGCGTTTATTCTGGATGTGCTCCACATACTCATCCCGAAAATACCGCAGAGTAGACAACACAGGATTCGGTGCCGTCTGGCCCAAGCCGCACAAACTGTTGCTTTTAATAAAGCTGGCCAGCTCCTCTATGCGCTCCAGATCCTCCATGGTCCCCTGCCCCTGGGTAATTTTATTCAACAGCTCCAGCAGCCGCTTAGTTCCGACCCGGCACGGCGTACACTTGCCGCAGCTTTCATCAACGGTAAATTCCAGGAAGAACTTGGCAATGTCTACCATACAGGTGTCTTCGTCCATCACAATCAATCCTCCGGAACCCATCATCGTGCCAATGGCAAGCAAATTGTCATAATCCATCGGCGTATCAATCAAATGGTCCGGAATACATCCGCCGGATGGGCCGCCGGTCTGCGCCGCCTTAAATTTCTTTCCTCTAGGGATTCCCCCGCCGATCTCTTCGATAATTTCACGTAAGGTTGTGCCCATAGGCACTTCCACCAGGCCGGTATTTTTAATCTTTCCGCCCAGCGCAAACACCTTCGTCCCTTTACTCTTTTCGCTGCCAATGGACTGATACCACTGGGGGCCGTTCAAAATGATCTGACAGATATTCGCATAGGTTTCTACGTTATTCAGAATGGTGGGCGATTCAAACAGTCCCTTGACCGCAGGGAAGGGCGGCCTGGTATGCGGTTCGCCGCGTTTTCCCTCAATGCTGGTCATCAGCGCGGTCTCCTCGCCGCAGACAAACGCACCGGCACCCAGTTTGATTTCTAGATCAAAGTTAAAGGGAGTATCAAAAATATGCTCCCCCAGCAGCCCCCGCTCTTTGGCCTGCTCAATGGCAATGCTCAGGTGCTTTACGGCAACTGGATACTCCGCCCGGACATAAATATACCCCTTGTCCGCTCCAATGGCATACGCAGCAATGGCCATGGCTTCAATGACCGTATGAGGATTTCCTTCCAGAATGCTGCGATCCATAAATGCGCCTGGATCGCCTTCGTCTGCATTGCAGCAAACGTATTTTTGCACCTGCCCCCGGTTTCCGCTGGCAAATTTCCACTTCATTCCGGTTGGGAACCCTGCACCGCCCCGGCCCTGCAGTCCGCTTTCCAGCACTGTATCGATCACTTCATCAGGAGACATCTCCGTCAACACCTTGTACAATGCTGCATAGCCGTCCACTGCAATGTACTCCTCAATATTCTGCGGATCAATCACTCCGCAGTTGCGCAACGCCACCCGTGTCTGACGCTGGAAAAACTCCGTCTGATCCAAACCGCGGGTTGTATTTGTGACCTTCGTTTCATCATACAGCAGTTCTTCTACGCGATTGCCTTTCAAAAGGTGCTCATTGACAATGCGAGCTGCATCCTGAATCTGAACATGGCTGTAAATCGTCCCCTCTGGGAACATAATGACATTGGGGCCAGATGAGCAAAGGCCCATACAGCTGCCGCGAATGACCTGTATTTCCTGACGAAGACCAGCAATCTTAATTTGTACCTCAAATTCTTCTGCAATACGGTCGGAGGTACGCCCGCAGTTTGGGCCGGAGCAAACCATAATATATCCTCTGTACACGCCTCACACCTCCTTACTGTACGGAACCAATTGTATACTCGCCTAGTGGATTGCCGCCCCGCAGATGCTGCTGAACCACTCGAACCGCTTTATCCGGGGTCATATGCACATAAGTCGTCCTAGGCTGGTGGGGAATGTACACTTCCACAACAGGTTCAAACTGGCAAATTCCCACACATCCTGTAGCTTCTAACAGGACGTAGTCCATTCCCTGGGCCTTGAGTTCATTTTTCAGCGCATCATATACATCCTGTGCACCCGCCGCAATCCCGCAAGTGGCTAGCCCCACAACGACACGGGGACTTCCACTTTTCTCCGGGTCCATTACGGCAAGCGTCGCTTCCTTGATGGCCCGAAGCGCGGCCAGATTCCGAATTTGTATGTTCTCTTTCATCATCCTGCCTCACATATCACTCATGGATACTTCGCCAAAATGGCATCCAATTCCTCACCAGTCAAGCTGCCGTATACATCTTCGTTAATCATAATGACTGGCGCCATACCGCAGCATCCCAAGCAGCGGCAGGCATCCAAGCTGAAACGGCCATCTGGGGTACACTCGCCCCCTTGTATTCCAAGCTTACTCTGCAACAGTTCATAAATCCGGTTTCCGCCTTTTACATAGCATGCAGTTCCCAAGCATACGTTAATGTGATTCCGTCCCTTTGGGGTAAGGCTGAACATGGAATAAAACGTGGCAATTCCGTAAATTTCCGACAGAGACTTCCCCAACTCCCGCGCCACAACGCGCTGCGCTGCCTCCGGCAAAAAGCCGTAGATTTCCTGCGCCTTTTGCAGTGCTGGAAGTGCAATTCCCGGCTCCTGCTTATGCTGCGCAATCCATGTAGCCAGTTGTTGGGCTCGCAGATCCTGGTTGGATTGGCATGGGCACACAGAGTCTGCTTTTGTATTTTTCATATAGTCCTTCCTTTCATTTCTGCCTCTGAAACGCGGCAACGTACTTGTAGGTTCTTCTGCTATATCCTATAGCTTGCTTCTTTTTCTCGTCTTTTCATAATTTCAAACTTTTACATGTGTCTGTCACATTCTATTTTTTGCAATATATATATTTTCTTCATTCATTTTTAATAATATAGGTTAAAATATCACAGATCACCGCATCTGAAAAGCAAAAAAACCGGCAAGGACCGCAACTTAAAGTTGCAATAAGATTGTCAGTATTCCTGCATGTTTTTCTGCAACGCCCTGTCATCTTTGGGAGGCGTACGCTCCAATTCGTCCTACCATTCTTTGTTTTAGCAATCTGTTATGCTATAATAGCATAACAGAGAGATTTATCCGGCTCACTGGAAAACATTCGATTTCTTTGATTACCACAGGAGGCAATCATATGGGCGTCACACCACAACAGATACTTCAAGCAAGAGAATATAGGGCTGGCCTGCAACAAGAGTTCATACATACATATGGCCTTCCTTTGGTCTGTTTTACGATGAATATCGCTGGGCCGAAAAAAGATTCCCCCTTGGTCCGCCGCGCCTTTCACTTTGGCTGTCAAACGCTTTTGGCTGCTTTCCATGAGCACCATGTCGAGGTCGCAGGCCAGCAAACACGTCTGAAACATACGGGTTGTGAAGCATACTATGCCGTACGCGCTAATGCACATATGATTAAAAAGCTGTGCACCGGAATCGAAGATTCTTCCCCACTTGGCAGGCTATTTGATATGGACGTGCTGGACGAAACGGGAACACAGCTGCGCCGGGAGGAAGTGGGTGGACATGCTCGGGGCTGCATCGTCTGCGGAGCATCCGGGCGCCGCTGCGCTTCCCGAAGATTGCACACCGTGGAGCAGTTGCAGGCAGTTACAATGGAAATTTTATGCCATCATTTTCAGCAGGAAGATCAGCGTCAAATCTCAACGCTGGCTCTGCGAAGCCTGCTAGACGAGGTATGTGTCACACCCAAACCCGGGCTCGTCGATCGTGTGAA
Source organism: Clostridium phoceensis (assembly GCF_001244495.1). NCBI lineage: Bacteria > Bacillati > Bacillota > Clostridia > Eubacteriales > Clostridiaceae > Clostridium > Clostridium phoceensis. The sequence continues at coordinate 2,769,268 of NZ_LN866274.1, forward strand.
CAGTGGAAGCCACAAAGACATGGACATCTTCACGTTTACCGCTAGCGCTTCTGCTTTATCGCCTTACCTGTCCCGCTGCGTAGCCCTGGGACAGCAAACCAAGGAGCTTTCTCCCGATGAAACCTTTGCCCGTTTGCGCAGAACGGGGATTCAAGCGGAACAGGATATGTTCCAGGCTACCGGGGGGATTAACACCCACAAAGGTGCCATTTTTACCATGGGCACTGTCTGCGGTGCAATTGGCCGACTTTGGAACGCCGAACAGCCCTGTCGGAACCTCACCGCGATTCTCGATATGTGCGCACAGATGACCCAGCGTGCAATCGATGCCGATTTTCGTACCATGACAATGAACAGCAATGGAAACCTCAAACTGACCACAGGTCAGCGGCTCTACCTGCAGCAGGGGATAAAGGGAATTCGCGGCGAAATTGCCGCAGGCCTCCCTTCTGTTTCCCGCATCGGTATTCCCGTTCTTCGTCGTGCACTGACGGCAGGTAAGCATTACAACGATGCCGCTGCCATCACGCTGCTTTATTTGATTGCTCATGTATCGGACACCAATATGATCGCCCGAGGCGGATTGGAAGAAGCACGCCAAGCCATGCGGAACGTACAAGCCTTATTAGCGGATAATCCGCTTCCGGATTGGGAAACTATTTCCCGGCTGGATCAGACCTTCATCGAGAAAAATTTGTCTCCCGGCGGCTGTGCAGATCTTTTAGCCGTCACCTTATTCCTTCACCATTGGTGTGAAAGTGAATCATAATCCCAAACCGCAGTGCTGCCGGGAAACGGCATAGACCCGTTCATCATGCGCTCATAGGGAACATTTATCCTTACAATTTCTTTGATGTTCAACCTATCCCCCGCTCTTTCACAAGATTGAGAAAGGAAGTGGCTCTGGAGGATATCCCCCTGTCCGCCATAAAATAGAACAGCCAGGACAGCCAGTCAAAGGTAGCCGTCGTACAACGGCAGTACTATGTACCCTTGACAGACAGTGCCCGGCTGTTCTGAACCATATGCGGCAACGAGGGATATATCATCCGAGCTACGCGAGAGTAAACAGTTTGGGACAAATTGGAGCTGTTGGCAAAGTGCTAAATTTGAGAGATAAGCGTGGTTTAGAGCAAGAAAAAAGACACCTCCCAGCGTCAATTCAGACATCGGATCATTCTTTTGACGTTCAAGGCCGCAGCGGAAAGGAGGCAGTGGTCCTCCGCTGCCTCTAAACCTCGTCGCAGGAGACGTGTCAGGTTGTGTCCCCATTTCTGCGCGGCAAAAGTACCCTCGCACCAAATCTGCCGCTGCTTCAGCGCCTCCCGGTATTCCGATTCCCACTGCCTGAAGAAATGCTGCTGAACAGCAGTCTTGAAATAACTGTCCTGGAGCTTTCTGGCGCCGGCCTTGTCCGTTTCATTCAAACATTTCTGCCGCAAAGGACAGCTGCCGCAGTCTTTCTTTTCCGCCCAGTATTCCCAGAACAGCCCGCTGTTCAGCATAGGTGAATACATCCCGCTTAAATTCAGCCTTCGTGCGGTCATGGGCGGGCTGGGGCACAACAAAAAAGTCAATGCCCAATTCTTCCAGCACCCAGTGTGCCAGCGAGAAGTCATAGGCGGAGTCTGCCGCAGCGGCGTTCAGCGGAACGACATTTTTATGGACATACTCTAGTAGGGCCTGGAGTCATGGACGTCCCCCGGCGTCACGGTCACAGCGGTGATAATACCGTGGTCCGGGTCGGTCGTCTGGTGAGACAGGTAATAAAATCCGCTGGGCTTGCCGGGCCGCTTCATATAACCTGCCTCCGGGTCCGTGCCGCTCACCTTCTTGCGGGAACGGCGCTTGTCCTTTTTGACCTGCTTTGTCCGCTTCGCCCGGCGCTTCCCCGTCTGCCGTTTCAGCTCCTCCAGCCCCTCCTCCTCATAGGTGTCCAGCAGCTTCCAATAGTTCCCGGCCTCTTCCAGTACCTCTATTGCCTGCTCTGAGGCTCTGGATGCGTTGGTCTTTACATGGGTGGAGTCCGTCACCGCAAGCCGTCCGCTCACCAGACCTTTTTCCACACACTGCCGCACCACCTCTTCAAATAACCGCCGGAATACTTTCCGGAACGCGGGCTTCCTCCTTTGCAGCTGAGAAATCGTGCTGTGGTCTGGCACCCGTTCATCCAAATCTATCCCCAAATACCAGCGAAACGCATTACTGTCCGCACACCGCTGTTCGATTTGCCGCTCCGATGGGATGCCGTACAAAAAGCCAATCAACAAATATTTTACCATTACCACCGGGTCGATGGGCGGACGGCCGTACCGCCGTTGATACAGGCCGGATGTTTCTTCCTAGACAAAGGAGAAGTCCAGTGCAGCGTCAATTTTTCGCAGTAAATGATCTGCGGGCACCAGATCCTCTATTGTCAGCATGTGTATTTTCAGCTGCATGGACTTTTCCTCCTCTTTACTCAGTTTTTACTGCAATTTGTATCTTACTGTAGTCATAACCAACCTCATCCAGAATGCGGGTCGTCAATATACGCAGCAAAGTCTCTGCGTCATAGTGCGTTTCTACAAAAAGAGCCTCATCTATTTTCACCGGACTGCGCATTTTCCCTGTCTCACTGCCCAGCAGTACCCGGTTTCGCCCCAAGATTTTACCACGGAGATCCATGAGCATCTGGTGTCTCTCCAAATTTTTACAGCAATCTTTCAATATTTCTTCCATAACTTTTTTCCATGTTGGGCACTCTTTTCGCACTTCACCAGGGAATATAACTGCTGTTGGCCGCTTTCCCTTGTATATGCCTGTTCCCACGTTCAAAGGGTAAACGCTTTCATATACTCTCGTCTGTACATGATTTTTTTGGTGGTTTGTATTATTCTCGTTTTGCAGTTTTTTTAGCATTTGTCCGATCTTCTCATCGATTTCCCAGATCAACTCCTCACGCAATACCTGAAGCTCCTTTGCTGTATCCATCACGAGTCCTCCTGTACAATATGATTTGCGCACGTGCTAATTATATTGTGCAGTACTTTATCTTTCTTGTCAACCGTTTTATGCACATTTATTTTGTCAACAGCTCTATTTTGTCCCAAAATCGGATTAATCTGGCATCAACTAATAGTGTAAGAGTTGTTATGGCTTTCTTTTTATGATAATATTTAATCTGAGGTGAGGCATATGATCAATGATAGCACAAAAAGAGAGCTTTGGAAAAGCGGAGAAGGACGATGCGCACGATGTGGCAGGCCTTTAGTATACGAAGAGACCGTTATTGATCATATTTTCCCCAAAAGTCTTGGCGGTGCGGATCATATTGACAACTTAAGATTGCTTTGCAAACAATGCAACTCAAAGCTATCAAATCGCGCTTATTTTTCAGAATATGCGTTTAAAGAATACTTGAAGCAATTTTTAGATCAAGATGTCAGATTTGAAAATGTCTGCATGGACACGCCTGCCGAAACATCCGATGGACAAAAAATACTATTTGACATTACATTTACTCGAAAGCTTCATGGCAAAGAAGAAATGTTTGCTATCGAGGTAAAAGAGATGTTAGCCGCTACAGATCAAAGAATATTATCAGCAATTCGACAGTTATCTTACTATAAGCAAGCCTGTCCAAATATCAATTATATTCTTGCTGTTCCTACACTTCTTGCCTCAGAATACCGTCAACGTGTTAAAACGGCAGGAATTACACTATGGGATAGTGAAACTCTTCGTTTGGGGGTTCCGGACATTGCGTTGCCAGTTTGTGCTGCACCGGATCAATATGACGAATTGATTGCTAAGCTTAAACAATGTCGACCGGGGTATGAAGACTGGCAGGTCTATCAAAAATTGGTTGGCGAAATTCTATTCGCCCTATTTTGCCCGCCTCTCGATCCTGTGTCTGAACAAAACTCCGATGCCAATTACGCTAATCGAAGAGACTATATAATCCCAAATTACTCAGAATATGGATATTGGATGTACCTTCGAGATCGGTATAAAGCAGAGTTTATTGTTGTAGATGCAAAGAATTCTGCGCATGAAATTGGAAAAGATGATATTTTGCAAGTTGCCCATTATTTAAAAGAGAAGGGCGTTGGCTTATTTGGCCTTATTTTTTCGAGATGTGGCGGAGACCCAAGTTCTGAAATACACCTTCGTGACATTTGGCAAAGTGAAAACAAAATGATAGTAATTTTAAGCGATAATGATGTAGAGCAGATGTTACTCGGAAAACAACGAGGGAATGACCCAAGTCGCATTATCATCGAAAAAATACAAGAGTTCCGTCAGAAAATTTGAAAAGGGAAATACTGATCGCCGACTACCCGAATACCATTTCTGTTGTTCTGATTTCGTGGAATCCTATAATTCCACTCCGACCAAATTGGAAAGACCGTCGACGTTTATCGGCGGTCTTTTGCTATGCCTGTGTGCATGTGGAATAGTAGGAATATTCATAACTGGAAATCCTATAACTACACTCGAAAGCAAAATTGAGTGACAGGATTTTTAATAAATGATATACCAAAAGTAACTCTATGAGATTCTTGATTTTAAAATTTGAGAGAGGAGAATATAGATATGGATATAGAGTATTTTTTCTATGTCGATGATAGCACTCTTCAGCATCTGCGTCCGGCCACAAGCGATGAGCGCAAGTGGTATCACTCATTAGCACAGGAGCTGGGCCCCTATCAGAAGAATATTGACCGTTTTCAGAGGGTAGAAGATCGATTTTCTGCATTAGCGGAAATCCTGGAAGCCCCTGAAAAAAACGCCGCAAAGTTAGAACGTAACGCAAAGGATGCTGTGGCAAATTTCTTGTACTCTTTCAACGAGTGTCTTGATCATTGGAGAACCTATATAGTCAGAGCTTATGGCGAGGGATCCAACTATTTTTCCGCTTATCAAAAGCTGACCACGCTTGCCTTCGATACTTACGATGAGTATAAAATTACATATGCCCTTCGAAATTTCCAACATGTAGACGATGTTTTTGACGGTATATCCGTGCGTTTAGGCATGCCCGCGCAGATATATGCACATCGTCGACGGTTGCTCGACAACTCCCGCTTTACCGCTCCCCAGCGCGCCGCTTTTACCAAACTGGAAGAGTGCTTCGATTTGTTCCCGATTTTTAAAACAGCAAAAGAACAACTGGAGCAGATCGAAAAGAAGCTGATGTTTTATACAGTGACTCCAGAACAAGAAAATAAGGCTATTGACGCCTTGAAATTTAAAGAGGAACTCTGCGGGCCGCACGGAGTGCTGTTATTGGGAAAGCTTTTAGATCCAAACGGAAATGAACTCGAAGCAACAGACAGCACCATCATAAAACTAGCGCAGGAGCAGTCAGAAGCCTCTCTGTCCTATCAGGATGAAATTCCTTGGGGAGTCTGCAGATTACTGCAGCTTTTTCAGGGAACAAACTATCAGGACATTTGACCAAACTGCCTGACGGCCTTAGTTCCTCTCAGGTTTTATCATCACATGTCCCCTGCCGCTCCCCCTAACTTCCCGAGTTGCTGTTTTTCTCTTCCTGAGGTATAATGGGCAGGCCGGGCGGCGCTGTTAGGGCGCGCCCTGGGTTCCGGCGCGCTGTGTGACATGGGCACCGGCACCTTCTCTCCGATCCGGCGCCGCCTTCATCCATCTCAAAACACAGGAGGTCTGATCCATGCTCGCCTACACCTATCTGGAGCGGGGGAAATTCGCCCTGCTGGACAAGCCAAAGCCGGTCCTGCTGGACCCCGGGGACGCGGTCGTCCGGGTCACGCTGGCCAGCATCTGCACCAGCGATCTGCACATCAAGCACGGCTCTGTTCCCCGGGCGGTGCCCGGCGTCACGGTGGGACACGAGATGGTAGGCGTGGTGGAGGAGACAGGCCCGGACGTCCGTACCCTCCGCCCCGGAGACCGGGTGGCCGTCAATGTGGAGACCTTCTGCGGCTCCTGCTTTTTCTGCCGACACGGCTGGGTCAACAACTGCACCGATCCCAGCGGCGGCTGGGCCCTTGGCTGCCGCATCGACGGCGGGCAGGCGGAGTATGTCCGGGTCCCCTATGCCGACCAGGGGCTGACCAAGATCCCTCACGCCGTAACGGACCGGCAGGCCCTGTTCGTGGGGGACATCCTGGCCACCGGATACTGGGCCGCTCAGATCTCCCAGATCTCACCGGAGGACACGGTGCTCGTCCTGGGCGCCGGCCCCACCGGCCTGTGCACTCTCCAGTGCGTCCTGCTGGAAAACCCCAGGCGGGTCATCGTCTGTGAGCGGGACCCCCAGCGCCTGGCTTTCGTCCGTGCCCACTATCCTCAGGTGCTGGCACTGGAGCCGGAGGGGCTCCGGGAGGCGGTCCTGGCCCACAGCGCCCACGGAGGGGCGGATGTGGTGCTGGAGGTGGCGGGCAGCGAGGACACCTTCCGTCTGGCCTGGGAGTGCGCCAGGCCCAATGCGGTGGTGACGGTGGTGGCCCTTTACGACCGGCCGCAGCTGCTCCCTCTGCCCGACATGTACGGCAAGAATCTCACCTTCAAGACCGGCGGGGTGGATGGCTGCAACTGTGCCCAGACCCTGGACCTGATCGCCGCCGGGAAGCTGGACACCACTCCCCTCATCACCCACACCTACCCTCTCAAGGACATCGACGCGGCCTACCAGCTCTTCGAGTCCCGGCGGGAGGGCGTCATCAAGGTGGCCATCCAGCCCTGACGCCTTCCCAGCCATCCTACGACAGATCGCTCCCCAGGGAGCGGGAGGAACCTTATGGATACCATGACTCTGACTCTGAACCACGCCTCCGTCCCCGCTGTCCTCTACGGCTTCCCGTCCCCTCAGGTCTGGCTCTGCCTCCACGGCAAGGGCGGCCGCAAGGAGGAGGCCGAGTCCTTCGCCCAGGTGGTCTGCCCCAAGGGCTGGCAAGTACTGGCCATCGACCTGCCCGGCCACGGGGCACGGTCCGGCGGGCCGGAGCTCTTCACCCCCTGGCACGCTGTCCCCGAGTTGAGAGACCTGCTCTCCCTGTCCGGACAGAAGTGGAACCGCCTGGCCCTCCGGGCCGTCAGCCTGGGGGCCTGGTTCTCCCTGCTGGCCTTTCAGGACCACCCCCTGGACCGAGCCCTCTTCGTCTCCCCGGTGCTGGACATGGAGCGCCTGATCCAGGAGATGATGTCCTGGGCCGGGGTGACCGAGTCACGCCTGGAGGCCGAGGGAGAGATTTCCACTGAGTTCGGTGAGACCCTGTCCTGGCCCTATCTCCAGTACGTCCGCGCCCACCCTGTCTCCCGCTGGGAGACCCCCACCCGCATCCTCTGGGCCCAAAAGGACCATCTGGTGCCCCGGGACACAGTGGACCGCTTTGCCCGCCGCTTCCGCTGCTCCCTGACTGCGGCGGAGGGGATGGAGCACTGGTTCCATACCCCGGAACAGCTGGCGGTTCTGAGGCAGTGGGAGGAGGCGAGCACATGAAGATCCTCATCTCCCCCGCCAAAAAGATGCGGACCGACACCGACACGCTCTCTCCCCAGGCTCTGCCCGCCTTTCTCCCAGAGACGGAGCGCCTGCTCTCCGCTCTGCGTTCCCTGTCCCGGCAGGAGCTGAAGCAGCTGTGGCGGTGCAGCGATGCCATCACTGATCTGAATGTGGAGCGGCTGGCCCGCATGGAGCTGGGGAAGGGCCTCACCCCCGCCCTGCTCTCCTATCAGGGCATCCAGTATCAGTACATGGCCCCCGGCGTCTTTGAGACCGGCCAGTTCACCTATCTTCAGGAACATCTGCGCATCCTCTCCGGCTTTTATGGCATGCTCCGCCCCTTCGACGGCGTGACGCCCTACCGCCTGGAGATGCAGGCCCGTCTGTCGGTGAACGGCTGCCCTGATCTGTACGCCTTCTGGGGAGACAGGCTGGCCCGAGCGCTGGCCGGAGAGGCCGGCTTGGTGGTGGACCTGGCCTCCCAGGAGTACAGCCGGGCGGTGCTCCCCCACCTGCCCCCCTCTGTGGAGGTGCTCACCTGCACCTTCGGCGAGCTGCGTAAGGACGGCCGGGTGGTGGAAAAGGGCACGCTGTGCAAGATGGCCCGGGGGCAGATGGTCCGCTGGATGGCAGAGCGCGGCGTCCGCCGGAGCGAGGAGCTGAAAGACTTTCAGGATCTGGGTTACCGGTATGACGCCGCCCATTCCGGGCACGATCACTATGTCTTTCTCAAAGAAAAAGAGGGATTTTGAACATACTGGAAGCTGGGATGGCTGAAAAACGACCGGGTTTGGCGCTCTTGCCAAACCCGGTCTCATATTACCTGCGCTGATGGAAGCAATGTGTTTGTCAAGTCTACCTCCCCCGCTGTTAAATCAGCCACCCCAGTTCGAGGGAAATGGGCGTCAGTCTGGTGTCCGGACGGACGGCTTCCCCGTGGAAATCGCTGCCCGCTGTGATATGGAGCCCATATTTTTCCGCAAGACGCAGATAGGCGGCAGTCTGTCCCGGGGTATGACGGGGATAGAAGCACTCCAAACCGTCGAGCCCCTTCTCCCGCAGGGTGCGGAGGGTCTCCTCCAATCGATCATCCGCATAGCCCAGCTGGTAAGGGTGTGCCAGCACGGCCCTGCCGCCGGCGCTGTGGACGGCGGCGATGCACTCCGCGGCGCCGGCCTTCCAGCGTTCGATGCGCTGATATTCATCGGAATCCAGATAGCGGTCGAATGCTTCCCGGAGGGAGGTGACATACCCGCGCCGGAGCATCACCTGGGCGAAGTGAGGCCGGGCGACGACCCCGCCGCCTGCCAGTGCCTCCACTTCCTCCAAAGACACATCCATGCCCTTTTCCCGGAGAAAGTCCACGATGCGGAACTTCCGCTCGTCCCGGCTGGCGCGCAGCTTGCGGCAGAGCACTGTCAGGGCGGGGCACTCCGGGCCGAGGTGCAGGCCGAGTATGTGCATGTGCCGGTCCTCGGCCGCCCCCAGCTCCACGCCGCGCAGCACTGTAAGGCCCAGGGCCGTGCCCGCCCGGACCGCCTCCTCGGCGCCGTCAATGGTGTCGTGGTCGGTGACCGCCAGCACCTGGATGCCGGCGGCGGCAGCCTTTTCCACCAGCGCCGCCGGCGCATACTGCCCATCAGACGCGGTGGAGTGGGTGTGGAGGTCTGCCAGGACGGTCATGCTTTCATCTCCTTGCGGATAGCAACGATCCGTATCACCGGCGGGTCATCATTTCCGTAGGGGGCGAAGCCGGTCCGCTCCTGTGCGTACTCCACGCGGAACCCCGCCTCCTGCAGAGAGGCGGTCAGCTCCTCCATGACGATGAAGCGTCGGTAATGATTGTTGTAGAAGAACGCGTTTTTCTCCTGGGGCTGTCCCCTGCCGTACAGCGGATCATGGACGCCCCGCACCTCGATGAAAAACTTTCCGCCGGGCTTGATCGCGCGGTGCATGGCCAGCAGCAGCATCCGCTCCTGCTGCTGGTTGATGGCGTGGATGGTAAAGCGGCTGTACGCATAGTCATAGCTGGCAGGCCGGTGGATGGGGGCGTTGATAAAGTCCCCGCAGAGGAAGCGCGGGTTGTCTCCGCCCCGCTCCCGCAGCGTCTGAATGGCCGTGTCTGACAGGTCAATGGCGATGACAGAGAGGCCCAGGGAGGCAAAGTAGAGGGCGTCCCGCCCGTTGCCGCAGCCCAGGTCCACCAGGGTCCGTCCCGGTTCCACCAGAGTGGCGGCATACCGGGCAAAGGGGGAGGGGTCCATGGGACAGAGGCCGTCCTGATAATAGCGGTTCCAGTAGTCCCGGTTATCGATGGGGTTTTCGACGATGTTGGGATACAGGACCCGCTCGATCTCCTCCACCACCTCCAGAGGGGTGCGTTCTCCGTCGTTCTGAATGATCAGATCGGGGGTCTGGGGCTCGTCAAAGGGCAGGTCCACCCCCACCACATTGTGCCCCCCGGTGTAGAGCCCCTTCTGGTTCCGGGCCAGCAGGGTCTCCGGCTTCACCCTCAGATAGATCTCCTTGTAATTGGGGATATTGGCCCGGTTCCAGGACCGGACGCTCTGATACATGGCGATGGAGCAGCACACCACGTCGATGCCTTGGTCGGAGAGGAGCTTACACACCCGGAAGATCCGCCCCGCCCATCGGAGGCGCTCGTCGTTGGTGTAGCCCACATCCTCACCGAAGGCCACCCGGATCTCGTCACCGTCCAGATAGACCGCGTTGGGCTTGGTGTTTTTGAGCCGCCGGTAAAAGAGGCTGCCTACGGTGGTCTTGCCCGCGCCGGAGAGGCCGGTGAAAAAGTAAACGGTTCCCTTGTGTTCCATGTGGTCCTCCTCAGTGATAGAGCGGCTGTTCCAGCAGGGCCGGGTCCAGCTTGAGCGGCGTCATCATTTTCAGGGGCTGACCATCTTCGTTGATAAAACGCAGTCCCCGCATCAGAAGCTTGGAAACGTGCAGCCGGTTGGAATCCAGGCCGGAGAGGGTATCCTGAATACGCCGTTCGATCTCTTCCTGATCCAAGGGAGCTCCAGTTTTCTGATTATGAGTATTCCGGTATAGAGATTCCCAAGAACGGCTGATAAACCGGTTGAGGGTGGTGAATCTGGATATTTTTTTCGTCACCCACTCTTCATCGACCGGCTCGCCCTTATAATAGTGAAAATCATATCCATAGGTTTCATAGACATCGCGGAGGAAGTATTCCAGAAATGCCCGCTCATCATCATTTGCAAACTCATCATAGGTCCGATACACCGTAGCCGGGTCAAAGCCGCGGGCATTTCCGGCCAGAGATTCCGGGTCGATGCCGCTGGCCCCGGAGCAATAGGTCATGCTCTGGGTGTAGGGGAGGTCAAGGAACTCCGCCAGGGCAGTAAAGGTGGCTTTGGGGTTCAGCTTGCCGTCCTCGAAGCGCACCAGGACGCTGTCCCGGTAGAGTCGATCCCAGGGGTCCACCATAAAGCTGCGGTTGAGCATGCGGGCGGTCAGGTCATCGGCCACAATACGCCCTTCTTTTTCAATTTGCGGCTCCATGAAGCGAATGGTCGCGGCATAGCTGGTGGTGGGACGGCGGATGGGGGTGAAGGTCTTGATGTATTTGAAGTTCTGGAACACAGCGGAGGAACGGATGCGGTCGTACTGCTCCGAGTGGAGCACGGTCTTGTTGCTCTTCGTATCCACTGAGATATCATACGAAATATTATAAAAGTGGGGCTGGAAGAAGAGGATCGGGGTGATGCGGGAATTGGGATCGAGGCTGCTGTTGCTTTCCTGCTGGTTTAAAAAATAGGCAACCAGCAGGTCCTTGTCAGTGGGATGTTTGATCTGGAGGAGCTGACGGTCGGTGGCGGTCTCCAGCCGACGCTCGCGCACCCGGCGGCGCATCTCGTCCAAAAGGTTGTCGATACCATCCAGAATAACGGATTCATAGGCCAGAAGATTGGGGTGCCCATAAAAGATCTCGTTGAAGAAGTCGCCGCCGTTGTGGGCCGCCAGCTGGGTGTGCCAGATCAGGCGGTTCACCTCCCGGATGCCCACCGGGCGCACCGGGTAACGGCTGTAATCGATATGGAACCGTGCCTGAAAATCGATGGGATATTGGGCAAGCTCGTCCTCGATCAGGAAAACAAGCTTCTCTTCCTTCAGCAATTTTTTGAAGGACAGACACTGGAGATGGGCGCAGAAGGTCCCCCAATCCGTGTAGTGAAGGTAGATATGATTCTCCCGGCCCACCCACTCACTCTTGCGCACCGTGTCGTTCAGGTACTCCAGCTGATACTGGGAGTACACATCTGATGCCAGTACAGGCTTTTCGAGGTCATGGAAAAAATTTCGGTCGATCACTGGAGTATGGAAATTCACATAGTCGGAAAAAAGGCCGCTCTTCCAGTCAAAGGGAAGATAGCCGTCATCGTCATAGGGGTAAAATTGAATAGGCAGGTCCTCAAAGGGAAGAAAGTCTCTCCGAAACAGATAGGGATAGCGGGAGAGCAGTGTGCAGTTCTCCTCATACTGCCTGCGGAGAGCTTCCACATTGGGCAGGTAGAAGGCCTGGGTCATCAGCTCCAGCAGTTCCTTTTGAAAAAGACCCCGGCGGTAAAGAGACAGGAAGCTGGTATAGGCCACCCGGTAGTCGCCTTTGGAAAAGAGAAGATAGCTGGCGGCCTCCAGCTCCTCCTCCGGGGACAATCCTGCCGCCTGGAGCGCCAGGGTGTAGGCCCGCTGGGCGTCCGCCGTCTGTCCCAGCTCCGCCAGCCGGCGGGCGATTTTGATCGTATCCATAGAAAAACCTCACGGTCCGCAAGTATTCCTGCGAGGGGCCAGCGCCCTCCGCGCCTAAAAAACGGGGGCCGGGCACTGAGCCCGGCCCCCTGTGGTCGCTGTTCCAGAACAACTGCCCGGGATCACTGCAGCAGCTGCAGCACACCGGGATCACTGCAGCAGCTGCAGCACACCCTGGGGCACCTGGTTCGCCTGGGCCAGCATGGCCTGGGCGGACTGGATCAGAATGTTGTTCTTGGTATAGGCCATCATCTCGTCGGCCACGTCGGTGTCGCGGATGGTGGACTCGGCATCCTGGATGTTCTCCTGCATGACGGACAGGTTGTTGATGGTGTGGTCCAGACGGTTCTGGGTGGCGCCCAGGGTGCCGCGGACGTCGGAGACATAGTTGATGGCACTCTTGATCATGTTCAGAGCCTCAGCGGCGCTGTCCTGGTCAGAGATCTTCATTTCGGTGAGTCCCAAAGCATCTACGTGGCAGTCGTTGATGGAGACCTCCAGCTGATTGAACTTCTCGCTGGTGTCGCCGATCTGGAGGGTCAGATCCTTGCCCGCCTTGGAGAAGGTAGCCGCGGAGGAATTACCGGTGATGCTCACACCGTTTTCCTTGGCAGCCTTCTGCAGTGCAGCATAATCCCCAAAGGTCTTACCATCGGTGCCTTTGGCCTTGCTCACGTAGGTATAGGTAACGCCGTTGATGGTGACGTTGTCACCGGACGCCCACCCAGCAGAGAAGTCGACTGTTCCGCTAGCAGCGGCGATAGCCTGGCCATTCACTTTACCAGTGACGGTGCCTGCATCGATAGCCACCGTAGTGCCTTCCTTCATGGAGCCGTCCAGCAGCTTGATGCCGTTGAAGTTGGCGGAGTCGGCGATGCGGTCGATCTCGCTCTTGAGCTGGTCGACCTCCTTCTGGAGCTGATTGCGGTCGGTGGCGTCCTCAAAGGTGCCGTTGGCGGACTGCTCAGCCAGCTCATACATGCGGTTGAGCATGTCGTGGACCTCGGTGAGGGCGCCCTCAGCGGTCTGCACCAGGGAGATACCGTCCTTGGCGTTGTCCTGGGCCTTGTCCAGGCCGGTGATCTGGGCACGCATCTTCTCGGAAATGGCCAGACCCGCGGCGTCGTCGCCGGCCCGGTTGATCTTATAGCCGGAAGACAGCTTCTCCAGGTTCTTGGACAGGGCGCTGGTGTTGTTGCTGTAGTTGCGGTAGGCGTTCATCGCCATGATGTTGTGCTGAATACGCATAGTGATTTCTCCTTTATTTTTGATATTCCCGGACGGTTCCTTCCCTCCGGTCCGCAGGGGTGGATGGTACTATTCAGACAGGGCCCCGGTCTCGTCCCGGTCCTGTTTGAATCTTGATGCATGGGGAGGTGTCTTCTTCTGGCGCAGCTTACGGATGCAGTCGGGCGCCCCGCCGCTGGACTCCACCAGCTTTCCCCGCACCACAGGGCACTCCCTGGGCGCCTGAACGGCGAGCCGCGTCACTTCACCGGCCTTGACGACCTGGATCACGATATCCTGTCCGATGGTGATGTATTCGCCGGAGCGCACTCCCAACACCAGCATGCTCTTCCCTCCAAACGCCCAAGGCTTTTCCAAGTCCAGAAAAGTGTACTCAGATAGACTTCTGTCTGCTCCTGGGTCTCTGTTATGTACTTCGGCATTCCGGCGGAAAAGTTAAGTATTACAGAGAGAAAAGATTTTTTTCTTTCGTCTATCTGAGTACACTTTTTGGGACTTTTCTTCCTACTCCCTCTGGCACGCCCTCTTCTCCTGCAGACGTTTATACAGCGTGCTGCGCTTCATTCCGCAGACTTCCAGAAGCTGCCCCTCACTTATCTCCCCATTTTTCCAGGCCGTGTAGAGTGCCGGGAAATCAGGAGGTAAGTTTTTCTTTTTTCTCCCCCAGCGCTTCCCGCTGGCCTTCGCCACGGCGATGCCCTCCGCCTGTCTCTGACGTATGTTTTCCCGCTCTTTCTGTGCCACATAGGCCAGTATCTGCAGCACCATGTCGGCCAGGAATTTCCCGGTGAGGCTCTGGTCCTCTCCCCTCCCCCTGGTGTCCAGGAGAGGAAAGTCCAATACCACGATATCCACCTTCTTTTTCCGGGTCAGCAGCCCCCAGTGCTCCAGGATCTCCTCATAGTTCCGCCCCAGCCTGTCGATGCTCTGGACAAAGAGCGCGTCTCCCTCCCGCAGCTTGCGGAGCAGGCGCTGGTATTCCGGGCGGTTGAAATCCTTCCCGCTCTGCTTGTCGATGTAAAGCCTCTCCCTGGCGATTCCCGCCTTCTCCATGGCATAGAGCTGCCGCTCCTCATTCTGACTCTTTCCCGACACCCGAACATATCCATATTCCACGCTTTCCGGCTCCTCCTCTTTCATCGCCCCAATTCAGATCGATGCGGCATAGAACGCCCTGCATAAACAAGCCGCACCAAATGGGAATCGGGAAGTTCCATCAAAAAACCCCGTCCCAAATATGAATTTGGACGGGGTCCTTCTTATTATATCAAAAACCAAAAGCACCCTGCGGAACATGCACTGCCCGTTTTTTCCAGGGGCCTTTTCGGTCGGGGGCCGGCGGGCTGACCGCCCCTGTTTTGAGTCTCAGAAAAAACAGCCCACAAAAAACGCAGTTTAAGGTTGACATACGGCTCAAAATATGGTATGCTTTCATTCGCCTCTGAGTTGGAGATCAACAGGGAGAGATGTCCGAGTGGTTTAAGGAGCCGGTCTTGAAAACCGGTGACTCGCAAGAGCCGTGGGTTCGAATCCCACTCTCTCCGCCACCTCTTTCCTGACGAGGCGCTATTGATAGCTGCAGAAGTACCCAAGTGGCTATAAGGGGCTCCCCTGCTAAGGGAGTAGACGGGTTAAACCGTGCGAGGGTTCGAATCCCTCCTTCTGCGCCAGCTCGTGGCAAGCGACATATCGCTTGCCACGAGCTTTTTCATTTCAATTGCAAAGCTCATCGCGCACTCATTCTGCCGCTCCCTTGCTCCTCCGTTCCAAATCGAATCCACTGCGTTTGGCTTCGATTTGGTGCCGCCCATCGGTCCCCGGAGCTTTTTGCAGGAGGGCTTTTCCCACAAACTGAGAGGACCGCCCATGGGCATGGGCGGTCCTCCTTTTTCCACATGTATCACCACTTCCGGGCCAGGACCGGCTCCGGCAGCACATTGCGGGTGTGCCGGATCTCCTCCCAGACCGTAGTCTGCTTGAAAAAGCTCCCGATGGTGATGGGGAGCCAGCTCAGCAGGAAGAGCCAATAGACCAGCAAGCTCTTCCAAAGGCGGCGGTCCCACTTTCTCTCCACTGTCAGCACCAGGGCGCCGCTCAAGGTGGCGAACACCGCCGTCAGTCCCACGTTCAGCAGGATCGCGCCGCAGAACGCCCCTGCCGCGAAGGTGAAGGGCCGTCCGCTCAGGCCGGCCGCCGCGGCCGCGGCCAGCGTATTGACCACCGCCANGAAAGAAAAAAATCTTTTCTCTCTGTAATACTTAACTTTTCCGCCGGAATGCCGAAGTACATAACAGAGACCCAGGAGCAGACAGAAGTCTATCTGAGTACACTTTTTGGGACTTTTCTTCCTACTCCCTCTGGCACGCCCTCTTCTCCTGCAGACGTTTATACAGCGTGCTGCGCTTCATTCCGCAGACTTCCAGAAGCTGCCCCTCACTTATCTCCCCATTTTTCCAGGCCGTGTAGAGTGCCGGGAAATCAGGAGGTAAGTTTTTCTTTTTTCTCCCCCAGCGCTTCCCGCTGGCCTTCGCCACGGCGATGCCCTCCGCCTGTCTCTGACGTATGTTTTCCCGCTCTTTCTGTGCCACATAGGCCAGTATCTGCAGCACCATGTCGGCCAGGAATTTCCCGGTGAGGCTCTGGTCCTCTCCCCTCCCCCTGGTGTCCAGGAGAGGAAAGTCCAATACCACGATATCCACCTTCTTTTTCCGGGTCAGCAGCCCCCAGTGCTCCAGGATCTCCTCATAGTTCCGCCCCAGCCTGTCGATGCTCTGGACAAAGAGCGCGTCTCCCTCCCGCAGCTTGCGGAGCAGGCGCTGGTATTCCGGGCGGTTGAAATCCTTCCCGCTCTGCTTGTCGATGTAAAGCCTCTCCCTGGCGATTCCCGCCTTCTCCATGGCATAGNGCCGCGAAGGTGAAGGGCCGTCCGCTCAGGCCGGCCGCCGCGGCCGCGGCCAGCGTATTGACCACCGCCACCAGCTGATAGGCCGGGATCAGCATCGTCATGCCTATGTCCAGAAGCGCTCCCCGGGGGGCCGCTGTCATCTGGCGTCCGGTCCGTGGCAGGTACTGCCGCGCCACCTGGATGGTGCCGCTGCTCCACCTCCTGCGCTGCTTTACCGACTCCCGGTAAGTCAGGGGCTGCTCGTCATAGGTGACGGCCAGCGGCACCCAAGCCACCTGCACGTCCGCCAGCACGCACTGGGCGGTCATCTCCAGGTCCTCGCTGATGGTCTCCGTCCGCCAGCCCCCCAGCTTCTTCAGAGTAGAGGCGGCTACCATGAAGCCTGTGCCGTTGATCATGGCGGACAGCCCCAGTCCGGCTTTCCCCTGGTTGTGAAAGCGGTCCATCATCCAGTAGTAGATGGAGTAGCATCCCGAGATGGCGCTGTCATAGGGATTTTTGCTGTCCCGATAGCCCTGGGCCGCCCGGGCCCCGGCCCGATATGCATTGTTCATCTCCTTTAGGAAGCACCGATCCACCACATTGTCCGCGTCAAAGACGCAGAAGGCGTCATAGCGCCGCCCGGAGAGCTGCTCCTCCGCGAAGCGGAGCACCTCCCCCTTTGACCGGACCGGCACGGTGCACTCCAGCACCTCCGCCCCGAACTGTCGGGCGGCCAGCGCTGTGTTATCCGTACAGTTGTTGGGGATCACATAGATGTCATACAGCTCCGCCGGATACTCCTGCTCCAGCAGGCTGTTGATCAGCGGACCAATGACCAGTTCCTCGTTTCTGGCCGCGATCAGCACCGCGAACCGGGTGCCGGCGGGGTGCCGGCCGTAGTCCATGGGCCTGCGCCAAGACATCAGGCCCGTCAGCAGATAGTATCCGCCCCACAGAGAGATCCCCACCGACAGCGCGGCGGTCAGCACCAGGACCGTCCTGACCAGGATGATTTCCAGATTCATGCGCTCGCCTCCTTTGCTGGTTCGAGTGTACCAGACGTTTTTTAAGGACAGGCCCGGGATATGGTTAAGATTTTATAAAAAGTTTCTTAATTTCCCAGTTTAATTCCATATTTATGTCATCCGACCCATATTTACATTTTGTTTATTTGACAGTTTTTTCTGGTACTGCTATAATAAAGTTGTAATGTTACCCAATTTTCTACCTGGAGCAGAGGGCTCTCCCCCTCCATCCCGCACCTGATACCTGAAGGGCGCCCCTCCGGTGCCGTTCTCGTTGGCCCGCTGGCCGGTCTCCGGCCACACCGGAAAAGGAGGTCTCATTTGTTAAGATTCGACCATGTATCCCTGTCCTACGGCAGCCAAAAGATCCTAAACGATCTGTGCTTTGAAATTGAGGAGGGGCAGTTCGCCGTGCTCATCGGCCCCTCCGGCTGCGGTAAGACCACTACACTGAAGATGATAAACCGTCTGATCCAGCCCGACACGGGAAAGATCTATCTGAACGAGGAGGACATCACCTCCAAGGACAAGGTGGAGCTGCGCCGCCACATCGGCTATGTGATCCAGCAGATCGGCCTGTTCCCCAACATGACGGTGGCCCAAAACATCTGCGTGGTGCCCAAGCTGCTGAAGTACTCCAAGGAGCAGTGCGACCAGATCGTCCGCGACATGCTCGCCATGGTGGAGATGCCCTATGAGCAGTACGCCAACAAGTACCCCTCGGAGATGTCCGGCGGACAACAGCAGCGCATCGGCATCCTCCGGGCACTGGCCGCCTCCCCTCCTATCGTCCTGATGGATGAGCCCTTCAGCGCCCTGGACCCCATGACCCGCCGCTCCCTGCAGCAGGAGGTGAAGGGCCTCCAGCAGAAGCTGCACAAGACCTTCATCTTCGTCACCCACGACATGGCGGAGGCTCTGGATCTGGCCGACGTCATTATCTTCATGGACCACGGCAACATCGTCCAGATGGCGCCTCCGGAAGAGATGCTGGCCCACCCCGCCAGCGGACAGATCCAGGACTTTTTGGGCAATTTCATCGACACCCACGCTCAGAAGGAGCTCACCGCCGCCGACTTCATGCGCTCCGGCGTGTCCACCGTTTCCGCCCGCCGGGGCGTCAACGAGTGCGTCAGCAAGATGCAACGGCGCAACGTGGACACCCTGATCGTGGTGGACGACCAGGACCGCTATCAGGGCACCGTGTCCATTGCGGACATCCGCCTCACCGGCCATGTGGTCAAGACCATCGAGCCCCTGATCCGCTGCAACACCCCCACCGTCCACACAGGGGACAGCGCCAAGGACTGCTTCGACCTGCTGATCTCCAGCGGCGCCCCCTACCTCATCGTCCTGAACGAGGAGGAAAAGGTGGACGGCATCATCACCAAGACCAGCATGACCTCCGCTATGGCGGAACAGCTTTGGGGGTGAGACACATTGGGATGGGATAAACTTCCTGTGGCCATCGGCCAACATCTTCTGTTCACCCTGGTGTCCGTCGCCATCGGCTTTGCCCTGGGCCTTGTGCTGGGCATCCTGCTGTCACGGCGGCCCAAGCTCTCCGGAGTAGTCCTGCCCGTCTTGTCCGTCTTCAACACCATCCCGGGCATCGTGTTCATCGGTCTGCTGGTGCTGGCCTGGGGGGCGGGCACTGCAACGGTACTGGTTGCCCTGGGCATCTACGCCACTTTCCCGGTGCTGAAAAACACCTATGCCGGCTTGGTATCCGTGGACCAGCAGTACATCGAGGCTGCCCGTGGCTGCGGCATGAGCGCCATACAGAGCCTGATCCGGGTGGAGCTGCCCCTGGCCATGCCCACCATCATCGGCGGGCTGCGCATGTCCACCGTCTACACCGTCAGCTGGGCGGTACTGGCCTCCATGATCGGCGGCGGCGGCCTGGGGGACTTCATCTACTCCGGGATCAGCTCCAATGACAACGGCCTCATCCTGATGGGTGCCATCCCCGCCGCCCTCCTGGCTTTCGTGCTGGGCTCTCTGGTGGATCTGGTCCAGCGTCAGGTGGTCCCCAAGGGGATGCGGAAGGGAGGGGATAAGGTATGACCGCTTCCATGATCTTAGAGCACCTGTCTCTGGTGGTCGCCGCCCTCATCTTCGCCGTCCTGGCGGGTGTTCCCCTTGGCATCCTCTGCCACTTTTATCCTGCTGCCCGGAAGATCGTCCTCCGAGTGGTGGACCTGATCCAAACCACCCCCGCCTTGGCACTGCTGGGCATCATCATGGTGTTCATCGGTCCGGGCAAGCCCACTGTCATCGTGGGTCTGGCCCTCTACTCCCTGCTGCCCATCGTCCGCAACACCTGCCTGGGGCTGGACCAAGTGCCTGAGCACCTGATCGAGGCGGGCAGGGGCATGGGCATGACCCGTACCTACCGCCTCGTCCATGTGGAGATCCCCATCGCCGCCCCCATCATCTTCACCGGCATCCGCATTGCCGCAGTCAACGCCATCGGCACCGCAGTCTTTGCCTCCTTTGTGGGCGGCGGAGGCCTGGGCAGCGTCATCACCACCGGCATCCGCCAGGAGGACATGCAGGCCATCCTGGGCGGCACCGGCGTACTCATGGCGGCGGCCCTGGTTCTGGACCTGCTGATGGGCATGGCGGAGCGGTATCTCAACAGCCGGGACAGCCAGCGCCCCAGGGGCCGCAGGATGGCCGCCCGGGGAGCTGCCGTCCTCTCCTGTGCGGCGGCCCTGGCCCTGTGCGTGTACGCCTTCCTGCCCAAGAGCACCGCCGGCCTGCTCCTCTATGAGGGCCAGTTCTCCGAGGTACAGCTGGTCAACAGCATGATCAAGCAGTTGGTGGAGGACCGCCATGGCATCCCTGTCACCATCCAGGACGAGATGACCGCGGTGAACAACTTCAACGCCCTCACCGCCGCCAATCACTCCTGCGATCTGATGTACACGTGGGACGGCACCCTCCTCACCACCATCATGGGGCTGGACACCACCGATATCCCAGAGGGACAGACCCTCTACGACTTTGTCAACGAGAAGATGAATGAGGAGTACGACCTCCAGCTGCTGGGCAAGATCGGTGTCAACAACACCTACGTCATCGGTGTCACTCAGGAGGTGGTGGATACCTACCACCCGGAGACCATCAGCGACCTGGTGCCCATCGCCGGAGAGCTGCGCTTCTGCGCTGAGCAGGACTTCTTCACCGACGCGGGCAACATGAAGTTCGGTCCCATGGTGGAGACCTACGGCCTGAACTTCCAGGTGGCCAACCCGGTGGACATTATGATGAAGTACACCCTGATCGAGCAGGGCGCTTACGATGTGATGGTGGTCTACGCCACCGACGGCCTGAACAAACGGGCCAATCTGACTCTTCTGGACGATGACCAGCACTTCTTCCCCGACTACTACGGCACCATTCTGGCCCGCAGCGACGTATTCGAACGCTTCGCGGAGGATGCTCCCGGCCTCAAGGAGACCATCCAGCTCCTCAACGAGCAGTTCACCGACGAACTGATGAGTGAGCTCACCTATCGGGTGGACGTGGCGGGCGAGGAGGTGGAGACCGTCGCCCACGACTTCTTGGTCCAGTCCGGTCTGCTGGATGCCTGATGTCCTTTTGATCCCCTGCCGAATCCTGCGGCGGGGGATCTTCTATTGTGGAAAAACTAAAAGAGAGCCCGAGGCAACTCTCATTGCCTCGGGCTCTCTCCATCAAGTTATCTGTCAGGCGCTGTAAAGCGGTCTTACTTAATCATGCTGGCGACCTCGGCGGCGAAGTCGTCCTCTTTCTTCTCGATGCCCTCGCCGGTCTGGAAGCGGGTGAAGGCCTTGACGGTGATCTTGCCGCCCAGCTGCTTGGCCACCTCAGCCACGTGCTTCTCCACGGAGATCTTATTCTCCTTGACGAAGGCCTGCTGGAGCAGGCAGTTCTCCTCGTAATACTTGCCAATGCGGCCCATGACCATCTTCTCGATGATATTCTCGGGCTTGCTGGCATTCTTGGGGTCCTCCTTGGCCTGGACCATCAGGATCTCCTTCTCCTTGTCCAGGGTGGCCTGATCCACGTCGCTCTTGTCCAGGAAAGTGGGGTTCATGGCGCAGATCTGCATGGCCACATCCTTGCCCACCTCGACGACCTTGGCCATGTCAGCGATGCCCTCCACGGCCAGGTTCACCAGCACGCCGACCTTGCCGCCCATGTGGATATAGGGCACATTGACGCCCTCGGCATAGCGGACGAAGCGGCGGATCTGGATGTTCTCCCCGATGGAGAGCACCTTGTCGGCGGTGACGGAGGCGATGGTGCGGTCGGTGCCGGGGTAGGTCATCTCCTGGAGTGCGGCCACATCGGCGGGGTCCTCGGCGGCGATGACGGAGGCCACGTCCTTGACAAAGCCCTGGAACACCTCGTTCTTGGCCACGAAGTCGGTCTGGGAGTTGACCTCCACCACGACGCCCACGCCAGCCTCATTGACGATGGCGTAGGAGACGCCCTCGGCGGCCACCTTGCCGGCCTTCTTGGTCTGGGCGGCAAGGCCCTTCTCACGCAGCCACTCGATAGCCTTGTCCTTGTCGCCGTCAGCGGCGGTCAGCGCCTTCTTGCAGTCCATCATGCCCACGCCAGTCATCTCGCGCAGGGCCTGTACGTCTTTCGCGGTAAAAGCCATTTGTATTACCTCCATAAAATATGATCGTTTTTTCTCTGGAATACAGAAAGAGAGCGCCCGCCCGTCCGTCGGGCGGGCGCTTTGGGTCAAGGCTTACTGCTCCGCGGCGGCGGGAGCGGCCTCCTCAGCAGCGGGGGCCTCATCCTGGCCCTGCTTGCCCTCCTGGATGGCGTTGGCCATGACGGAGGAGATCAGCTTGATGGCGCGGATGGCATCGTCGTTGCCGGGGATGACGTAGTCGATCTCATCGGGGTCGCAATTGGTGTCCACGATAGCGACGATGGGGATGTTCAGCTTGCGGGCCTCGTTGATGGCGTTGCGCTCCTTGCGGGGGTCCACCACGAACAGGGCGCCGGGCAGCTTCTTCATCTCAGTGACGCCGCCCAGGTACTTCTCCAGCTTGGCGATCTCGCCCAGGTGCTTCATGACTTCCTTCTTGGGCAGCATGTCGAAGGTGCCGTCCTCCTGCATCCGCTTGAGCTGATTCAGGCGGTCCACACGGCCCCGCATGGTCTTGAAGTTGGTGAGCATGCCGCCCAGCCAGCGGGCGTTCACATAGTACATGCCCACGCGGGAAGCCTCTTCCTTGATGGCCTCCTGGGCCTGCTTCTTGGTGCCCACGAAGAGCAGGGTCTCGCCCTTCTCGCCCAGCTCACGGACGAAGTTGTAGGCCTCCTCCAGCTTCTTCACGGTCTTCTGCAGGTCGATGATATAGATGCCGTTGCGCTCGGTGTAGATGTAAGCGGCCATCTTGGGGTTCCAACGACGGGTCTGGTGGCCGAAGTGCACGCCGGCCTCCAGCAGCTGCTTCATAGATACGACTGCCATGATTCTTGTTTCCTCCTAAAATTCAGTTTGATCTTTCTGGGCGCCTCATATTCCCCGCCAACCCGGCCGAGGCCGGGCACTGGGCGGAAAATCAGCACTCCCAGGCATAATGCGCTGGTAGTATATCACAGTTTTCCGCCGAATACAAGTATTTTTTGAAAAAAGTGAGCGGGCAGCTCCCCTTTTCTGTCTCTGCCCTGCCCTTCAGGAAATTTCTTCAAATTTCGCAAAAGCAAAAAAGAAGTGTTCCCTTGAAAACAGTCCGCACTTGTGCTATACTTCTTTTAAAAATAACATAATAATTATTTTGAATATTATTGCTCACGTATCGGGAACCAGGAGATCAGCTGGAGGGTCTTTTCTTCTTGTAAAAAATCGTAATTTAAATTTCATGATCATGCCCATATGGGCATGATCCATCTTCAAGATTGAAGATGGCAGGCGTTTCCCACTAAAACGCGCTTTAATTATAGACGTAATTTATATTTCGTTTTATTGAATCAGCGGTATCATCCGCTTATTCATACAGCAGACCCTATTTTTTGTAAAGGAGTGTTATGCATGAAAAAACGGCTTTTGGCCATCGTGATGACGATGGCCATGGCACTGTCTCTGCTCCCTGTCACAGCACTGGCTGACGGTGCGGACATCGGCAGTCAGCCCGCGGGGCAGGTGCAGGAGGACCCCGATCTGGGGAACACCGGAGGCGGCGGGGACGATCCGCTTCCCGGGGACGGCCCGAACGAGGGGGACGATCCCACCCTGCCCGGGGACGGCCCGGACGAGGGGAATGATCCCACCCTGCCCGGGGACGGCCCGGACGAGGGGAATGATCCCACCCTGCCCGGGGACGGCCCGGACAAAGGGAACGATCCCAGCCTCCCCGGAGATGGCCCAGATGCTGGAGACGACCCCAGCGTTGAAGGGGTTCTTACGGCGGCTACATCTGATGCGATCGCAGCAATTGGTGATACGGAGTACACAACCCTGGAAGAATTTGCAAACGCACTGAAAGGCATTAAGAGTGAGACTGAGACTAAAGTTGAACTTCTCTCTGATTTGGTGAACTATAATTACGACAAGGTAGTTGACCTTAGTCTCCCCTCTAATGTAACGCTGGAGGGAAATAATAATACCATCGAAGGAAATATTAAGGTTACAGTCCAAAAGGACGCAAGTAATGTGACCATTCAAAACGCAATGTTCAAGGATATCCACAATAATGTTGATGTGGGTTCGGGTGGTAACTATGGTTTCAATAATAAGACCGGAAATCTGACGGCTATCTATGGATCCGGGCTGACAGGAACGTTCACCATAACTGGATGCACATTTGAGAATGTTGATTGGGATGCCATCCAAATCACACCTTTAAAGGGTGCGAACATTACTATTACAGACAATATTTTCCGCACGGATGCCGAGTGTCAGACTGTTCGGTTTATCCATGTTGAGTCAGCCCAAAACACAGATTTTTCTATTTGTGCTACCCGAAATAAATTTTTTGGTGTTGAGGCGTTAAATCAGACAGGTCTGGAAGTGTATTATCCTGTCAACGCCGATAAAGTAAATTTAAGTGGTAATTACATGGATGCGCCAATGGCGGTCTGTATTGGAACAGGTGGTACAAGTTATAATAATGCTTGGCAAAAGGCTTGTCCTTTTAAGGATGAAAACTTAGACGAAGATATTATGCCCATTGCCATGAGAGAGGTCAGTGCTGGCAATCGTCTGTACCTGACAGAAGACGAGGTTGCGGCGGACGGCGTCAAAGTTTTGGCTGGTGAGAATTGTTATGATACAATTTCTGCCGCTATTTCCGCCGCGAGTGGTTCTAGCATTCAGGTAAAGCTGCTGAATGATCTGAAGGAAGATATCACCATCCCCGAAGGCAAGACCCTCACTCTGGACCTAAACGGCCAAACCCTGACCAATGCGTCCAGCCACACCATCGTCAATCATGGCACCCTGACCATTCTGGACAGCGCCGGCGGCGGTGTGGTGGATGTGGTCACCCATGGCAAGGCGGCGCTATACAACAAGGGGGCCATCCCCGAGATCTCTGGCGGCACCTTTACTAGAAGCAAGGAAGCCGGCACCACTGAGGGTGGAAACGGGAACTCCTGGTACACCGTTTACAATGCCGGCACCATTGAGAAGATCACAGGCGGAACCTTTGAAAACAGCGGCACCTTCTCCTCCATGCTGGTAAACGGCTGGAACAACCCCGGCCCTGCTGTGCAGGGATACATCGGCACCATCTCTGGCGGCACCTTTACCGGCGGCAGCATCACCATCAAAAATGATGACGGCGGCAAGATTGACAAGATCTGCGGAGACGCCGTAATCACCAACGAGACCCAGACAGCCATCCAAAACACCAGTACCATCGGCGAGATCTCCGGCGGCACCATCTCCGGCGGCGGCCGGGCTATCTACAACTCCAGCTGGAAGGATGGGGCAGAGGAATACATCGGCACTATTACCATCAAGGATGGCGCTGTCATCAAGGGCGGAATCAACAATACAAATTGGGGCGGCAGCAGCAACACAGTCACCCAGTTTGCAAAGACCACCATCGAGGGCGGCAAGATCTCCGGCTCCCTCACCGATGACGGCCTTAGCGCCTCCGGATGCCAGATCGTGATCTCCGGCGGCTATTTCACCGCCGATCCTACCAGTTATCTTGTCAGCGGCAAGGATGCCGTAGCCAGCAATCAGGATGGCTACCAGTACATGGTGGGCACGCTGGCCCTGAGCCAGCAGACCCTCGCCCTGACCAAGGGCGGCGAGGCCGTCCTGTCTGTCAATGCCGAGCCCTGGGGCGCTGTGCCTGCTTCCGCTGTGTCCTGGTCCAGCGACAATGAGGCTGTGGCCGCTGTGGACAACGGCACTGTGACCGCTGCGGCTCCCGGGACGGCTACCATCACCGCTGAGGTAAACGGAAAATCACTGACCTGCTCCGTCACAGTCAGCTACGCCGGTGTGGACGGCATCTCCCTGGACCGCTCCGCCCTGACACTTGTCAGCGGCGGCAGCACTGCCCTGACCGCCACCGTCTCCCCTTCCAATGCAGACCAGACGGTGACCTGGACCAGCAGCGACGAGGCCGTTGCCACTGTGGCTCAAGACGGCACCGTCACCGCCGTGGCCGCCGGTGAGGCCATCATCACTGCTTCTGCTGGCGCTTACCGCGCCTCCTGCACTGTCACCGTCACCGGGGCGGACGTAGACGTTCTCCCCAGCACCGAGCCTACCGAGACTGTGGACCAGCTGCCTGACGGCCTGAATGATGAGGTCAAGGAGGCCGTAAACGAGGCGGCCGGCACTGTGAACGCAGGCTCCGCCCTGTCTCAGGCAGCCCAGGAACAGGCCGGCCAGCTGGCCGACAGCGCAGAAAAGGACGAACTGCTACAAAAAGGACAGTCCGAACTTGGGAGCGAGGAGATTGTCCTCTATACTCAGACCTATCTGCAGGTCACCACAGTAGACGCTCTGACCGGTACGGACGGCAGTATTAACTCCGTCACCCTGGACATCTCGCCCAAGGGACAGGTGGTGGCCTCCACCGCCAGCACCGCAGGCGATATCAACCAGGGCAACTCCGTGGTGGTCAAGGAGATCCCCCAGGAGGATCTGAACATCACTGGAACCGCCCATGTCACCCTAACCCTGCCCGACGACTTTGCCGGCAAGACCATCTATATCAAGCATCAGGCCTCTAACGGCAGGACCTATTTTTACACCGCGGAGGCGGATGAGGGAGCCAATCTCACCTTCAGCACCCGCCACGGCTTCAGCCCCTTCACCTTCTCTCTGACCAACGAGGCAGCGGCCCAGGTGGAAGATGTGGGTTACGCTGATCTTCAGGACGCTATCGACGCGGTTGCTGACGGAGGCACTATCACCGTGCTGAAGGATGGCCTGGGCACGGTCACCATTCAGGGCAGTAAGACTTTTACCCTGGTCAAGGGTGAGGACGTCGATACCCTGCCCACTCTGGTGGCCGCCTCCGGGTACCGTCTGACGGATCACGGCAACGGTTCCTATACCATCTCCCGCCGCTCTTCTGGCGGCGGCTCCAGCGGCTCCGCCACCTACACGGTCAGCGTGGACAGCAGCCGCCACGGCGACGTCACTGTCTCCCCCAAGAGCGCCTCCAAGGGCACCACGGTCACCATCACTGTCAAGCCCGATGACGGCTATGAACTGGATGAGCTGACCGTCACCGACAAGGACGGGGACTCCATCAAGCTCAAGGACAAGGGCGACGGCAGGTTCACCTTCACCATGCCCGCCTCCAAGGTCACGGTAGAGGCCGTCTTTACGGCTCTGGAGCAGGAGGAGGAACAGCCCCTCTTCTCCGATGTGGCAGAGGACGACTGGTACTATGATGCAGTGGCCTATGTGGCCGAAAACGGCATCATGTCGGGCACCGATGGCTCCTGCTTCTCCCCCAACGGCACACTGACCCGTGCCATGCTGTCCCAGATCCTCTATGCCATGGAGGACAAGCCCGCTGTCTCCGGCGCGGCCACCTTCTCCGATGTGGCCGCCGGCGCATGGTACGCCGATGCGGTGAACTGGACTGCGGCCCAGGGCATCGTGGCCGGCATGGGTGAAAATTCCTTCGCTCCTGATGCCCCGGTGACCCGGGAGCAGCTGTCCCTGATCCTCTATGGCTACGCCAGATACAAGGGCTATGACACCAGCGCCTCCGTCAGCCTGAGCGGTTACGCCGACCGGGACAGCGTCGCCGTCTGGGCGGCCGACTCCATGGGCTGGGCCGTGTCCGAGGGCCTGATCTCCGGCAGACCCGGAGGCTATCTGGACCCCGCCGGCACCGCCACCCGGGCCGAAGTGGCCCAGATCCTCATGAACTTCTGTGAGGATCTTGCTCGCTGACCTCCCCTTTTTTGTTCCCCTCATAGGGAAAGGCCCGCCGGTCTGTGACCGGCGGGCCTTTCCCGTTCCGCGCCTCTCTCACCGGCGGCGGCGCAGTGCCCGAGGCTGGGGCTCCTGCTCCACCAGGATGATGTCCTCCCCAAACCGCCGCACCCGGTCCCAGGGGATATAGCGGTCCTCCTCCCGGCCCAGCAGGCCGAACAGCCGCAGCCGCCCCGGCACCACCAGGGCCCGGACCTGCCCGCTCTCCAGGTCCACCTCCATGTCCCCCACATATCCAAACCGGCTGCCGTCGGTGACGCTGATGACCTCCTTGTACCGCAGCTCCGCGATCCTGGTCTCCATGCTCGGACCTCCTTCCAGGGGATGTTCTTCCTGCCCTCAGATTATGAGCTGCGGGCCCGTCCTATGCCCCGCCTGCCCGCAAAAAAGAGGGGGGCGCCGCGCAGTCCGCGGCGCCCCCCTTGAAAACGGTCCGGCATCCCTTATTCCAGGTTCAGATGTTTTTTCAGGAGATACCGGGTCAGAGCAAAGAACCCGGCACCCAGAACCGCGATGCCCAGGATCAGCAGCCACATGAGCAGGTGTCCCCCCGTATCCCCCTTCTGCTCCATAAACCAGCGGCCGATCTCCGCCATCCAGGGGGAGGAGACGAAGATCTCCAGCAGACCGGTAAAGAGGATATTCAGCGCCACTGCAAAGCCAAAATAGGCGCCGAAGGCTGCCAGGGTACGGTGCTTCCGGGCCAGGTGGCCCACCGCAATGCTGGCATAGATGTGCAGCATGCCCACGGCGCCGGCGGCCAGACACAGGATGAGCACCTCCAGGAGGAGCAGCCAGTCGCTCCAGTCCACATATACGATCATGTCAAAAAAATCACCGGGCAGGTCGAGCCACATGGTGCCGTCCAGCGCCAGGGCCAGCACGGCCAGGATGGCGGCCGCCACAGAAAGCACGTCCAGCAGCACCGCCACAACCAGCTTGGCAGTGATATGCTGGGACACACTGGCGGGCAGGGGGAACATCAGGGATCCCTCGTCCCCCCGCAGGTTTTTGGAAAAGCGCTGGATCTTGATGATCAGGGTCAGCACGCAGGCAGCCCTAA
>NZ_LN866274.1:2798322-3052314 GCF_001244495.1 Clostridium phoceensis
CCGCCACAACCAGCTTGGCAGTGATATGCTGGGACACACTGGCGGGCAGGGTGAACATCAGGTATCCCTCGTCCCCCAGCAGATTTTTGGAAAAGCGCTGGATCTGGATGATCAGGGTCAGCACGAAGGCAGCCATAAAGAGGCCGAAGCACAGGGTGCTCATCGCCATAGTGATGATATCATAGAGCGTGGAGCTGAACCGCTCCAGGTTCCCCAGCAGGAAGTGGGTCAGCATCGCCGCCAGGATCAGGCCGCCATACATGGGGATACACACCCGCGCGACCGCCTTCCACTCGTATCGAATCAGTTTGCTCAGCATGCGAACACCTCCCGGAACAGAGTATCCACCGACTTGCCCGTCTCCTCCCGAATGGCGTCCACGTCCTTGTGCAGGACCATGACGCCCTCCCGGATAAAGACCACCTCGTCCAGCACCCGCTCGATGTCGGCGATCAGGTGGGTGGAGAGCAGGACACTGGCCTCCTCGCTGTAATTGGACAATATAGTGCCCAGGATGTAGTCCCGAGCCGCCGGGTCCACCCCGGCGATGGGCTCATCCAGCACATAGAGCTGGGCTTTCCGGCTCATAGTCAGGATCAACTGCACCTTCTCCTTGGTGCCCTTGGAGAGCACCTTCAGTCTCTGCCCCGGGCCGATCTTCAGGTCCTTGAGCATCTCGTCCGCCTTCACTTGGTCAAAATCCTTGTAAAAGTCGGAAAAAAAGGCCAGCAGGTCGGACACCCGCATCCAGTCGCTGAGGTAGGGGCGGTCCGGCAGATAGCTGATGATGCTGTGAGTGTAGGTCCCCGGCGCCTGTCCGTCCACCAGAACGGTCCCCTCGGTGGGAGTCAGCAGCCCGTTGATCAGCTTGATCATGGTGGTCTTTCCGCTTCCGTTGGGGCCCAGAAGGCCGATGAATTTGCCCCTGGGCAAATTCAGGTCCAGACGGTCCAAGGCCGTCTGGCGGCCGAACCGCTTGGTCAGTCCCTGACAGACCACCAAATCGTTGTCTTGTCTCATGCGTTCTTCTCCTCTCTCTCCCGCTGGATCAGCCCCAGGACCTGCTCCTGGGTGAAGCCCAGCTGGGACATGCTCTCCAAAAAGGCACAGATCCGCTCCTCCGCGATCCGTTCCCTGATCTTTGTGATCATTTCCTCATCCTCCGTCACATACCGTCCGCTGGTCCGATTGGTGTACAGAAGGCCCTGGCGCTCCAGATCGGCCAGCGCCCGCTGCATGGTGTTGGGATTTACCCCGGCTTCCGCCGCCAGCTCCCGCACGGCAGGGACCTTGTCCCCCGCCTTCCGCTGCCCGCTGACGATCTGCATCATGATCTGGTCCACCAGCTGCTGATAGATGGGCCGGTCGCCTTCCAGCTGCCATTGCATGTCTGTGCTCCTTTCTGTTCGTATTATTGTATTAAGCAATTAGTACAATAATACATTGGTGCAAATTTGTCAACCCCTTTTTAAAAATTTCTCCCGATCCCATTTTGTGTTCCTGAGCGGGCCTCCTCTCTCCAGAGCGCTTTCTGTTTCCGGAGATATTTCTTATGCTCATTTCTATTTACAGAGTCCGCATTTCTGTGTACTATATGGGACATAGCAAATCACCGGCGGATCTCTATCGGGCCGCACCACACAGAGACAGAAACGGAGGACAAGGTCAATATGGAGCTTGACAGGAGCAAATTTGTGACACCGGAGGTGGCCGCGGAGAGGGCGGTCCGCTCCGGTGACTGGGTAGACTACGGCTTCGGCGGCGGATATCCGGAGTTGATGGACAGGGCGCTGGCCGCCCGGAAAGGCCGGCTGACAGACGTGAAGATCCGCGGCGGACTGGTCATCCGCCCCAGGATCGAGGTGGTGGAGTGCGACCCGGAGCAGATCTCCTTCCACTATTACAGCTGGCACCTGGGGGATTACGAGCGGAAGCTGCAGGCCCGTGGCCTGGTCCAGTTCCTGCCCATGATCCTGCGCTCCCTGCCCTGCCTCTACCGGGACCGGCACATCCGCTGCGACACGGCATTTGTCCCCGTCTCTCTGCCGGATGACCAGGGCTACTGCGGCCTGGGCATCTCCAACTACGCCTGGCGTACCATCTTCCAGTCCGCCCGCACGGTGGTCTTTGAGATCAACGAGCGCCTGCCCCGGCTGCAAGGGGTGGACGGCAGCCACCGCGTCCATCTCTCGGAGGCGGATTATATCGTGGAGGGTGAGCATGAACCCCTGCCCCTGCGCACCTACCGGGACCCCAGCCCCACTGATCTCAGGATCGCCCAGCTGGTGGCCCAGGAGATTCCGGACGGAGCGGTCCTCTCCCTGGGGGTGGGAAGCGTCCCCTTTGCGGTAGCAAGCATGCTGGCCGACTCCGACATCAAGGATCTGGGCTGTCACACAGGAACCATCAGCGACGCTTTTCTGCGCCTGTTCCAGAAGGGAAAGCTGACCAACAGCCGCAAGGAGGTGGACCGGGGATATGCAACCTGGAACCTGGCCATGGGCTCCCAGGAGCTCTATGACTGGCTGGACCGGGAGCCCGGACTGTTCCGCCCCAGCGATGTGGACTATGTCCACTCCCCGGAACGCATCGGGCAGATGAGCAATGTGATCAGCATCAACGGCGGTGTGGAACTGGACCTTATGGGCCAGGAAAACGCAGAGAGCGCCGGCGCCCGGCAGCTCTCCGGCATCGGCGGGCAGCTGGATTTCCTGGAGGGTGCCTTCCGGTCTAAGGGCGGAAAGGGCTTCATCTGCCTCAATTCCACACACCAAAAGAAGGACGGCACACTGAAGTCCAACATCGTCCCCTGCATCCCGGCGGGCAGCGTGGTCTCCGCCCCCCGTACCATGATCCAGTATGTGGCGACGGAGTACGGGGTCGTCAACCTCACCGGCCTGTCCCTGCTGGAGCGGGCCCAGGCTATGGCCTCCATCGCCCACCCAAGCTTCCGGGAGGAGCTCCTCCGCTACGCTGGCGAACATTTTGGGACCAGATAGGCTCCTTGCCTTTCCCGCAGTCTATCGCTCCTCCCCTTTAGTTCACTGTTCTCTTCAGAAAAGCTTCAGAGTACCGATTTATAAAAAAAGCTGTGAGGAAAATTCCTCACAGCTTTTTTGACTGCCCTGGTGTCCTCTCATCCGTCACTGCATCCGCCGTGACAACTCCCCCTATAAGCTGGAGGCGGGAGGGGCCCCCCTCCCTTATGCAAGAACCGAAAGTATCCTCCGGGCCGCACCAGCTTTGATGGGTCCCCTACGGGGAAGGGGCGGCCCCGCTCTTCCGTTCCTCAATCATCTCGTGCAGACAGGATAGGGCATCTGACAAGCCGCCGATCCGGTCAATCAGCCCCAGCTCCACCGCCTCTTCACCGTAGATCACGCTACCCACGTCGGCGGCCAGCTCTCCGGTCTGGAGCATCAGCTTTGTAAAGGTCTCCCTTTTTATGGAACTGTTGGCAGTCACAAATTGCAGGATACGCTCCTGGATGCGCTCAAAATAATAAAAGGTCTGGGGCACGCCGATCACCAGCCCATTCAGCCGCACCGGATGGATAGTCATGGCGGCGGATGGGGCGATAAAGGAGCGCTTGGCCGACACAGCCAGCGGCACGCCGATGGAGTGCCCTCCGCCCAGCACCAGGGACACCGTGGGCTTGGACATGCTGGCGATCAGCTCCGCGATGCCCAGCCCTGCCTCGATATCCCCGCCCACCGTGTTCAGCAGGACCAGAAGTCCGTCCACCTCCTCGCTCTCCTCCACCATGGCCAGCAGCGGCATCACATGCTCATACTTCGTGCTCTTGCTGGTAGGAGGCAGCAGCTGATGTCCCTCGATCTGCCCCACGATGGTGAGGACATGGACCGTACCGCGGCCGGTCCGAATGGTGGAGGACCCCATCTCCACGATGGGCTGGATGGCCTGCTCTATCTCCTGCTGCTCCCCCTGCTGGTTCTCCTCCATAATGCATTCCTCCTTTTTCAGAAGTAGCTTGCGCCGAAGTCCGGAATTTTACTCCTGATTTTCCCTCATTGGCCCTGTCTACTTTTCGTAGGTTGACTTTTTTCCGCCCCATGTCATAATAAAATAGAAAAGGAGGGGCTGTATGGACAACATACGCTTTGGGTCCTTTGTGGCCCAGCTGAGAAAGGAGCGGGGGCTGACCCAGAAGGAGCTGGCCCAGCGGCTCCACGTGACGGACAAGGCCGTCTCAAAATGGGAGACAGGACGGGGATTTCCCGACCTGAAGCTGCTGGAGCCCCTGGCCCAGACCCTGGAGGTCTCTCTGGTGGAGCTGCTCCAGGGGGAGCGGACCTCTTCCCCCACTCTGTCCGTAGAGGAGGCGGGACAGGTGGCGGCCCGCGCTATGGACCAGTACCAGCAGACCACCGTCCTGCGCTATCTCCGGCTGTTCCGGTGGGTCTGCACCGCCGCGGCGGTCTTCTGCTTCCTCTTTCTGCTGCCGTACCTGGTTTACGGCGTCTCCCAGCTCTACTTTCATTGGGTGATCGAGCCCCAGATGGGGGTCATCGGCAGCGCGGAGGGCCCCACCGTTATCATCACTTCCTCGGCTCCCCTGTTCCCCGCCTGGTTCCGGCCGGCACTGCTGGCCCTCCTGTGCGCCGCCTGCGGCGTACTGGTTTTCCGGCTCCACTGCCTGGAGAGGAGGCTGAAATGAAGCGCCTGTTCCCTCTCCTGCTGACGCTGCTCCTGTTCCCCCTGCCCGGCTGTGGGCTGGGGAATGGGATCCCCCGCGGTCTGGACTGGCAGGCCCTCACCGTCACTGACCAGAAGGGAGGCGCGCTGCTCTCCGCCGCCCCAGGCTGGGAAGGGGGAAAGGACGTTCCCCGTCTCTCCCTGTCCGTCCAGGTGGAGGCAGACAGCGTGGTCCTCACCCGGCCGGAGACCGGAGAGCGATGGAGCGGCACCCTCGCCCCCGGCGAGGCCCTCTCCGACGGCACTACCGCCTACCCCCTGTCCTTCCCCGGCGCCGAGGCAGGCTGGGCGGTGTATGGTATCACAGGGCACACCGATGGCAGCCGGGAGGCCGCCCTCTATCTTACTGCCGGGGGCGTGACGGTCTACTGTACCGCCCCACTTTCTGACTAAAAAGAGACCGCCCCGCCGCCGTCCACATAGAATGGACTGCGGGGGGTGGTCTTTTTTGTCCCATATGTTTTCCCGAAATTCCTACATCCTTCTGGCGGCGGCCGTCCTGCTGGCCGTCCTCCTGGCCTGGGAGGCCGACGTGGACGAGCGGGGCCGCATGGCCGCCTTCTTCACTGTGCTGGGGGACGCCCTGGCTCTGCTGGCCCTCCAGCCCAGCTGTCCAGCTGCGGAGGAGGACGAGGTCACGCCCTGTCCGGCGTGAGGAAAGCCCGGATCTCGTCCATTCGGTCCACCGCCTGCTGATACCCATCTCCCCACA
Organism: Clostridium phoceensis; assembly: GCF_001244495.1. Lineage (NCBI taxonomy): Bacteria > Bacillati > Bacillota > Clostridia > Eubacteriales > Clostridiaceae > Clostridium > Clostridium phoceensis. Next base: position 2,803,751 of record NZ_LN866274.1, read on the forward strand.
GCATCCTCAGCTTTTTGGTATCCCGCTCGATGCGGGATACCTTGTGGGTGGACACCGGGGCCAGCACCAGTACCCTGCCCTCCCGCTCCAGCTGGAACAAGCGCTCCCGGCAGGTGTTGTACTGCTCTGCCCGCCGCGCCATAGCCCGGCAGAAGTTGGGATATTCCCGGTAGGTCCGCTCGATCACCGGCTGGAGCTTCTCCGGCCGGCGCACATAGCTCCGGGTCTTGCTCAGCACCACCACCACCCGGTCGCACCCCTGCTGGAAGGCCCGTTCATAGGGGATAGAGTCGGCCACGCCGCCATCCAGATAGGGCTGTCCATTCAGATGGTAGATGGGGAACATCAGAGGCAGGGCGCAGGTGGCCTGGAGCAGCAGGAATTTGTCATCCTCCCGCGGGACTGGCATATACTCCGCCTCCCCCGTGTTCAGGTTGGTCACCACCGCCTCCACCTGACCGGGATAGGCGGCAAAGGTCTGGTAATCAAAGGGGACAAGCTCGTTGGGGATGGTGTCATAGACGAACTCCAGGCCGAAGTAGCTCCTGTTGTGCCGGTCCGCCAGGTTGTTCATCCCCATATACCGCCGGTCCCCGGCGTACCGGGTCACGATCTCCAGGTTGCGGCGGGGCTGGCGGGAGATATAGCTCACCCCATAGGCGATCCCGGCGGACACCCCGATCACGTAGTCCACCATCACGCCACCGTCCAGCAGGGCGTCGCACACCCCGCTGGAAAAAATCGTCCGGAGAGCTCCGCCCTCCAGCACCAATCCAGTCTTCATGATGAAACTTCCTTTCCAGGCCGGTGCCGCGCCCCCGGCGGCATCCCGTGGACATCCATAGTTTTTTTCATTGTATCCCCTTTGCCGCCCCCCGTCAAGGCACCTGTCATTATCTTCCCTCTTTCGGATGGTTTTGATCGCTGAGCCCGGCGCGGCGCGCCAGGTCTTGCCGTCTCACACAGGGGCGTGTCCCATACACGCCCGATCCCGGCGATTTGTTCTGATGGAAGAACATCCCCCCCATTCATCACGGCAGCACTTCGTTCTGCCCGTTCTGTATCTAAATAAGATGATGTGGAGGATCTGCCTCAAAGCTCCTTTTGCACTTCCTTTTGCTGGTTCTCAATATCTTCCATGGGCTTTTCCGGCATGTGGGCCCGCATATTTTTCCTGTTAGCACAGAAAATAAGGGCACATCAACAAAGTAAGGAGGTCATTCCTTTGAATCATTCCCCAGCTTTCCGCAGGATGCTCGCCCCGGTGCTGGCGTTGGCGCTGGTCTGTACCCTGTCCCTGCCCGCCTCCGCCTTCTTCTGGAACAAGAAAACTGATGTCCCCAGCGTTTCCGATTTCTCCAAAAACGGCATGGTGGGGCAGGTCATTTCCTTTTCTGCCGAGGACTTCCCTGTCTCCGGCGGCAGCGGCGGGACCGCGCTGGCCGCCATTACGCTGAAAACTCTGCCCGATATCGGCGCAGGGATGCTCACCGTAGGAGGACAGCCCCTGACCGAGGGCGCCCTGGTGGACGCCTCCGCCCTGAGCGGGCTCCAGTTCCAAGCTCTGCCCACCCCCTCTGTCAACGAGACTGCCTTCACCTTCCTTCCCTCCTTTACCACCGGAGAGACCGGTGAGGAGGTGACCGTCACCCTATATCTGCTCACCGAGGCCAACGAGGCCCCCATCGCCCGGAATATGGACCTGTCCACCTATAAAAATGTGGCTATCACCGGCTGGTTCGACGCGGAGGACGGCGAAGGGGACTCCCTCACCTTCCAGCTCACCTCCACCCCCGCCCGGGGGGCCGTGACTGTGGCGGAGGACGGCTCCAGCCAGTTCGTCTATACCCCCTATGAGAACAAGACTGGCAAGGATAGTTTCACCTATGTGGCGGTGGACCCGGCGGGCAACGTATCTCCCGAGGCCAAGGTATCCATCCAGATCGAAAAGCCGGACACCAAGGTGACCTACGCTGATATGGAGGGCAACCCTGCCCACAAGGCCTCCATCCGCCTGGCCGAAGAGGGCATCTTTGTGGGCTCCTATGTCAACGGAAGCTATTTCTTTGACCCAGACCAGCCGGTCAGCCGGGCGGAATTTCTGACCATGGCCATGGCGGCCACCGGCCTGGAACCCCTGGAGGACGTGACCCTCACCGGCTTCTATGACGACGAGGCCATCCCCACCTGGGCCAAGGGCTATGTCTCCTCTGCCCTGAAGGCAGGGGCTATCCAAGGCAGTTTGGACCAGGAGGGCCAGCCCGTCTTCGGCTCCGGTGAGACGGTGACCCGGGGGGAGGCCACGGTGATGCTGGATAACCTCATGGGCATCCTGGACGTGCCCGTGGAGGTCTTTGCCTCTGATAGCGGCGGCCACTGGGCCGGCCAGGCCGCGGCCAACCTGTCCGCCTCAGGCGTTATCCACGGCGGGGACGACAGCGCCCAGGCCATGGCCGACCCGCTGACCCGGGCCGACGNGGGGACGACAGCGCCCAGGCCATGGCCGACCCGCTGACCCGGGCCGACGTGGCCGAGCTGCTGGACGGCGCGATGGACGTGATGGCAGATCAGGACGGCAGCATCTGGTTCAGCTGGTCCTGATGCGGAGATCCGAAACAGCTCCACTTTTAAGACAAAACCTCCGGCTGAGCCGGAGGTTTTGTCTGTCTGAGGCATCTTTTGTATGGGATGTCCCTTCCCAGACACATGTCCCGGGAAAAAACAAAATTCCAGATAATCCCCGCTGGAGGGCCTTTTATTCAAGATGCGTCGGAGACTTCCCCTGCGGTCATTTTCCCGTCCTTCTGCCCAAGGCGATGACCAGATCCCCGTCCCTCCAGGAGATCAGAGGGCGGCCCCGGCTTGACTGTGCGGCGGGCCCCTTCTGCCCCTGCGGGAGCCTCTCTTCCCGAAAGGCGGACAGCATCAGCCCCAGCAGCAGCAGATTGACCACCATATACCGCCCGCCGGTGGACAGGAAGGGGAGCACCAGCGGCGCGGCCAGGGGGAATCCCAGATCATAGACCACAAAGCACACTGTCTCCAGGACCAGAGTCGTCAGGGCCGCGGTGGACAGCAGGCGTCCCAGCATCCCCCTCTGCCGCATACAGCGCCGCAGCCCCAGTGCGAAGAGGGCAGTCATCAGGGCCAGAAGGGCCAGCCCAGCGGCCCAGCCCAGCTCGTGGATCACCCGGGCCAGCCAGTAATCCGAAACGCCAGGGAGATAGCCAGCCGCTCCGCTCAGTTCCCCCAGCTCCCCTTTCCCCAGCCATTGGGCGCCGGAGAGCATCTCCCGGACCATCATGGGGAAATATCCCAGCCCCAGGGGGTCCAGCTCCGGGTGGAGGGCGAATCGGACCCGCTCCAACGCATAAGGGCTTTGAGATAGATGCCACAGCGCGGCCCCGTTCAATACCAGGAGCCCAACGGCCACGGCGGCTGCCCCCTTCTTCCGGGGCACCCCCATCCAGCCCTTCCACGCCGCGGTGAGCACCACCGCTGCTCCGCTGAGGCCGGCGATGGCACCGCTGGTGAAATTCGGGATGAGGCAGGGCAGGACCACCGGCGGGACCAGCCCCCCCCGGGCCCGGAGCAGTCCCCCCCAGCCCCTCCCTCGCAGGCCATAGACCAGCAAGGCGTAGAGCACCGGCCCCACCAGGGGATAGCCCATCGCTTTCTCTTATACACATCNTGACGCCCTGGGCCTTGACTTCACTCGTCACCGTCAGGAGGACCAGGCCGGTCATGCCCAGCCCATAGAGAAGGACCGGACGCCGTCCCAGCAGGGTATAGTCCCCCAGGTACACCGCCGCCATAGCGGCGACCCCCAGGAGGATGCTTACGATCACGGTAGGCATATAGGGCTGAACTCTGCCTAGCTGCTGCATCACGGTGGCCTGGATGAAAAATCCGGAGCACAGCAGCAGCCCAACCAGGGCCAGCATGCCCCACTGGGGCACAGGCCGGTGCACCCGGTCCAGCTGGGTACCCACCTCCACCGGGTCCCCCATCTGCCGCAGGCTCTCCGCCTCCGCCTCCGTCTGGCTCATCCCCTGGGCCAGGCAGGCGTCCCGCTGGTCCAGCAGGTGGGTGCGCAGCTCCTGGGCCAGAGCGGGCCGGGCGCGCCTCCAGCGCACCTGCTCCATGGCCTGATCCAGGTAATCCGCAAAAAAGTCATCCAAAACAGACGCCCCCCTCCAGCACCCGGGACACCGCCCGGGTGTAGCGGTCCCACTCCGCCCGCTTCTCCTTCAGCTCCCGCCTTCCCTTTTCTGTTAAGTGATAATACTTTCGGGTTCTTCCGCCCCCCTCCCCCTGATAGGAGGTGATCCACCCCTTCTCCTCCAGCCCGTGAAGCAAAGGGTAAAGTGTTCCTGCTTTCAAGTCAAACGTATGGTCTGAGCGGCGGCGGAGCTCCTCGATCATCTGATAGCCGTACCGGTCTCTCTCCTCCAGCAGCCGAAGGAGCAGCATCGCTGTGCTCCCGGCCATCCATCCTTTATCGATGCTCATAGATAGACCTCCTATATATCGGATATCTATATATTACAGGCGGTCCCATCCTTTTGTCAAGGACAATTTTTTCAGGCCGACTTCGGCTGCCCCGCTCTCTTCCGCCTGGGGGCTCCGTAATAGTAGCGGAAAAACCGCTCCCGAAGCAGCTCCAGGGCGCACCGATAGAGCTTTTCCGCCTCCTCATCCTCCAGCTTCAGCTGTCTGGCTGTCTCTGCCTCAGGCCGTGCCTTTGCCACCCTCAGCGTCAAAATGACCTCATCGTTGACTGGAAGATCCGCCATAGCCAAGTGGAGGGCCTCCAGTTTCTCCTGATGGATCACCCACCTCAGCGGGTCGCCGCCGAAGTGGGGCTCATCCGGTGGCGGCTCATGCCACCATGCACTCTGATCCTTCCGCACTTCCTCCCAGATCCGATCTCGGCGTGCCCTCTTCCTGTGGTGGTTCCGAAGGACATTCTTCGCGAACCCATAGACCCAGGTGGTGAACAGAGCTCTTCCCCCCTGAAACCGGTCCAGCCTTGCCAGGCATTTCTCCACCGCGTCGGATGCGATGTCCTCTAACTCCTCTCTCACACCGTCCCCATAGCACCGCCGTGCGTGCCGGAAGAAACAGCGGCGCAAATATTCCTCTGCCAGCGCGCCCAACTCCTCCCGGGCATGCTCGTCTCCTCGCAGGGCAGCCTGGACCAGGGCGGCCTGCCGGGCCCGCTCCAAACTCATATGCGGCTCTCCTCCCCATGTCTCTCACTCATTCCAGCCCCTCCCCTGCCACAGAGCCATCCGGAGATACCAGAGCTGATCCAGATAGTCCCGCCACCCCCAGGGCCGCCCCCGCTCCATCATGGCTCTTCGCCGCCGGAGGGAGGGGTGGAACTCCACTCTGAGATAGCGCCGGTAACCTTGGTACAGCACATTTTCCCCTCTCAGCCGCGCCTGCCGCTTCTCCTCCGCCTGGAGCAGCCGCGCGATCTCCCAGAACTGCATCCACTCCTCCCCGGACGCCCCGCTCAGGCGCAGGCCGGTCCGGTCCGCCCGCAGCTCACACATCTGTCCCCAGAACCGGCGGTCCGTCAGGATCTTCCCAAAGAGCAGGTCTGCTCCCAGATAGAGGACCAGCAGGAGAGCGGGCAGTGGGGCAGCCGCCGGCAGAAGCAGGACCGCTCCCGCCAGCAGCAGGAAGAGGCCTCCGCTGACCAGTGCCGCCTTCCGTGCCCGCCGCTCCAGCTGGAGGGCATCCCGGTGGGCGATGTGGCTCAGCTCATGGCCCAGGATGGAAAGCACTGTCCGGTCCATCTGCTCCAGGTTTCCCGTCCGCTGGAAGAGGAGCTCAGCCTGCTTCAGCAGTCCCCCGGTCACCCGCAGCTCGGGCACCTGGCCTGGGGAGAGGCGGGCGCTGGCGTTGACCGTCCCCTCCTGGGTCTCCGTTACCAGCAGGGCCGGGATCTTCATCGCCCGGCAGAAGTCCTCCAGCGCCTCCTGATACCGCTCCAGGCTGCTCCCTTGGATGGTCACACCCGGCTCTGCTGCTGCGCTCCTCCCCTTTTTCTTCCGCCAGGGCTGTTCTGAGAGCAGCCACAGCAGGGCCAGCAGAACCAGGGCCGCCGCCTCTCCCACCGGACCGGCGGCGGCCAGACTGTGGCTCAGCCCCCAGACGGTTCCAAAAATGGCTGCCGCAGCCAGCAGGAGCAAGACAAGGAGCCCTCTCTTTTTCTGGTCCCACTCCACTGGCCGCGTGTGCTCTTTCAGAAACCCAGGTCGGGAACGCAGGCCCTCCAGCTCCCCCTGCATCCAGCTTAGCTCCTCTACGGTCCTCTGGGTCCCCGCCTTGAAGCAGCCGCCTGCCAGCCCCGCCAGCACACAGCAGCCCATCGCCAGCTGGCCGGCCCCCTCCGGAAACATGCTCCAGGCCAGCACTGGGGCCAGCGCCCCACCCAGGGTGAGGTATAGCAGAGGCGGGAGCAGGCGCAGGGCGATCCTGCGCCAGGCCTGGCGGAAGCGCTCTGTCTCCTCCCCCTCTGTCCAGCGGCGGCGGACCAGCAGCAGCTCCCCCAGCACCTGCCGTTCCCCGCTCCACACGGTCCGGGCGGTGCGGAGCAGGGCGGGCAGGTCTACCTCGCGGCAGATGACCCACCGGCACCAGGCTGCCGCCATCCCCAGCTCCAGCAGATAAAAACACAGCAGATGTCCCATCTCTCTCTTTTCCTCCGCAAAAATGCGCGCGCCCCCCTCTGCGTCAGAAGGAGACGCGCGCTCCTGTTTTTCTGTGCAGCCCCGGGCCGTCACTCCACCGTGACGCTTTTCGCCAGATTCCGGGGCTTGTCGATGTCACAGCCCCGCATCAGGGCCACATAGTAGGCGAACAGCTGCATGGGCACCACCTCCAGGGAGGGGAGGAACATGGGGTGGGTGTCCGGGATCTGGATGGCGCTGTCCACGCTCTTGGCCAGCTCCGCCCCATGGCTGCGTGTGGTGATGCCAACCACGTCCGCCCCCCGGGCCTTTACCTCCTTCACATTGCTCATCAGCTTGTCAAACAGGTCCCCCCAGCTGGCCAGGGCCACTACCAGGGTGCCGTCCTCGATGAGGGAGATGGTGCCGTGCTTCAGCTCCCCGGCGGCGTAGGCCTCCGAGTGGATGTAGGAGATCTCCTTCAGCTTCAAAGACCCCTCCAGCCCCACCGCATAGTCGATGTTCCGCCCGATGTAGAACACGGAGTCGTGGTTGAAGTAGATAGAGGCGTAGTACTGGATCTTTTCTGTGTCGGACAGGATCTCCTCCACCTTGGCGGGGAGCTGCCTCAGCTGGGCTACCATGCCGGCGTACTCCTCCTCCCCCACTGTGCCCAGCAGATGGGCGAAACGCAGGCCCAGCAGATAGATGACCGCCAGCTGGGTGGAGTATGCCTTTGTGGTGGCCACGGCAATCTCTGGCCCGGCCCAGGTGTAGATCACGTCGTCCGACTCCCGGGCAATGGTGGACCCCACCACATTGACGATGGACAGCAGCCGGGCTCCCAGCCTCCGGGCCTCCCGCATGGCGGCCAGGGTGTCGATAGTCTCGCCGGACTGGCTGATGACGACGGCCAGGGTGCGCCGGGTGACGATGGGGTCACAGTAGCGGAACTCTGAGGCCAGTGTCACCTCCACCGGGATGCGCAGCAGCCGCTCCAGGGTGTATTTGGCCGCAACCCCCACATGGTAGGAGGAGCCGCAGGCGATGACGTACAGCCGGTCCAGCCTCTCCAGCTCCTCCCGGGTGAGGGAGACCTCGTCCAGCACCACTTCCCCGTCCCGCAGGCGGGGGAAAATGGTGTCCCGCAGGGCCTTGGGCTGCTCCATGATCTCCTTGAACATAAAGTGCTCATAGCCCCCCTTTTCCGCGGCAGAGATCTCCCAATCTACATGGGATATCTCCTTCTCCACCGGCTGGAGCAGGGAGTTGTACACCTGGGCCCCATAGGCGGTAAGCACCGCCACTTCCCCATCCTCCAGATAGCACACCTCCCGGGTGTGCTGGATGACGGCGGTGACATCAGAGGCCAGCATGTGGAAGTTCGCCCCGTATCCCAAGATCAGGGGCGAGTCCTTCCGCACTGCCACCAGCCGGTCTGGCTCGTCGGCGCAAACGATGCCCAGGGCATAAGCCCCCTCGATGCGGTGGAGCACCTTGCCCACCGCGTCCAGCAGGTCGCCTTCATAGTAGTAGTCCAGCAGCTGGGCCACCACCTCCGTATCTGTCTCCGAGACGAAGGCTATCCCCTTGGACTCCAAAAACTCCTTCAGCCGGGCATAGTTCTCGATGATCCCGTTGTGGACCACAGCGATCCGGCCGGACTGGCTCACCTGGGGGTGGGAGTTGACGTCGTTGGGCGCCCCGTGGGTAGCCCAGCGGGTATGCCCCAGCCCCATGTGTCCGGTCAGCTTCTGCCCCTGACCGGTGAGGTCGGCCAGCACTTGGAGCCGCCCCTTGGCCTTGGCCACCTGGAGCCCCTGCTCTGGGTCCAGCACCGCCAGCCCCGCGGAGTCATACCCCCGGTACTCCAGGCGGCGCAGCCCCTCCAGCAGGATGGGGGCCGCCTCTTCCGTTCCAATATATCCTACGATACCACACATTGCAATGATGATCCTCCTAAATTGAAATGGAGGACAAACTCGCAGCCATTTGCACCTCGTTCCCCGGTCACTGCCCCTCTGTTTTGCGGTCGCCCGCATATTTCGAGCCATGTCACGCGCCCGGAGCGGCGCGGAAGGGCATCCGCCGAACCGGAGCGCCCCCTGTGCCGGCGGCGCTCCCCCTCGATACTCCCTTCCCCTCGTCGTCCCTCCCCGGGCGTTCTGCCGGGAAGGGCGCTGGCGCTTCTGATGGGCCAGAGCCCATGGTCCTCCTTTCTCTCTGCGAAGCTGGTATATCAAGGCCACCGCCAGGGGCGGCGGGCCCTCATATCTCATATCACGGCCGTTTCTCGTCGTACCAGTCCAGGGCCCGCCGCTCCAGCGCCCGGACAAAGGCGTCCTTTCCGTCGCAGTAACCCTCAATGTCCTCCGGGTACTGTCCGGCCAGCCACCGCTTCAGCGCCCCATAGGCCTCCCGCTCCGCCGGGCAGGCCCGCAGATAGTCCCGCACCGCCAGATGCCGGAGGATATTCTTCCGGTCGCCCGCCTGAAAGACGTGGAGCTGGTGGGTCCGATGGTCCCCGCCCTTGCGGAAATACCGCCTGCCCGGGATGCCGAACTCCCCCATGCACTGGTAGCCCAGGGCCTCCAGCTCCGGGTCCAGCCGGTCCACCGCCTCCAGGCTGGTGACCACCGGCATGAGGTCCAGGATGGGCTTGGCCCACAGTCCCTCCACCGCCGTGCTGCCGATGTGGTGCAGCTCCACCAGCAGCGGCCCGAAGACTGGTATCAGCAGGGCCCGCTCCCGGCGATAGCCCTCCGCCCAGGCCGGGTCCGGCGGGATCACCCGCACGTGCTGCGGCATGCTCACCCCTCCTCCGGTACCAGGCGGCGGATCACCCGGCAGGGGTTGCCCGCCGCCAGCACCCCGGGCGGCACGTCCCTGGTGACCACGCTGCCCGCGCCGATCACCGAGCCGGAGCCGATGGTCACCCCGGGCAGTACCACCACGTTTCCTCCGAACCACACGTCACTGCCCACGGTGATGGGCCTGGCGTACTCCAGCCCGGCATTCCGGGTAGGGGCGTCCAGGGGGTGGCCTGCGGTATAGAAGCCGCAGTTGGGGGCAATGAATACGTTGTCCCCGAAGGTGACGGGTGCGCAGTCCAGGATGACACAATTGTAGTTGACATAAAAATTGTCCCCAGCGGTGATGTTGCTGCCATAGTCACACCAGAAGACAGGATTGACGGTGCTGTTCTCCCCCACCGAGGCGAACAGCCTGCGGATGATCTCCTCTTGCGCCTCCCGTTCCTCCGGCGGCGTCTGGTTCAGCCTGCCGCACAGGGTACGGGCCCGGATGCGGGCCGCGGCCAGCTCCGGGTCCTCTGAAGCATATAGTGCGCCGGACAGCATCTTTTCCCGCTCAGTCATGGCTTCTCCTCCTGTCTCGCTCCTGCTTCATAGCTCGGGTGGGACGCTTTATTATACGAGACCGGTGGCCTGGAGTAAATACCCTCCGCCATTGAAAATCTTTTTCTTTTTCCGCCGTTCTGAAAAGGCAGATTTCTTTGAACGGAAAGAGCCCCAGCGCCGTCAGACGCCGGGGCTCTGTATGCATCAGGATCTCTGCTGGTCCTTACACCTCGAACATCAGGTCGCCGTAGGTGGGCACCGGCCAGATGGACTTATCCACCAGCAGTTCCATCTCATCCACCGGCTTGCGCAACGCGGCCATGGCGGGGACGATCTGGTCGTGGTAGGCCAGGGCCATCTCCTTCACATCCTCCATGGCGTCCACCTGCTCCACCAGCTCGGTCAGGCTGTTCAGGGCCTTGGTGGCGGCGGTGAGGCGCAGGCTCACCTTCTCCAGCAGCTCCCGCTGCACCGTCAGGTCGGCCTGGGGACAGGCGGCGGTGACGGCGGTGATGGATTCGGCCAGCCGGGTGGTATAGGTGATGGCTGCGGGGACATAGTGCTTGCCTGCCATGTGGGTCATGGTCTTGGCTTCGATCTTCAGCACCTTGGCATAGGTCTCATACATGATCTCTGCCCGGGCCTCCAGCTCCGCCTTGGTGTAGATGCCGAACTTGGTGAACAGAGCCTCCGCCTTGGGGGTGAGCAGAGCGGGCACCGCGTCCACCATGGAGCGCAGGTTAGGCAGGCCCCGGCGTTCCGCCTCCTCTACCCACTCGTCGGAGTAGCCGTTGCCGTTGAATACGATGCGCTGATGCTCCGTCATCATATCGTGAATAAGCTTGGTGCAGGCGGAGTCAAAGTCCGCCGCCTTTTCCAGCTCGTCTGCCGCCTCACAGAAGGACTCCGCCACGATGGCGTTCAGGGTGGTGTTGGCGTCGGCGATGGAGTCGGAGGAGCCCACCATGCGGAACTCGAACTTGTTGCCCGTGAAGGCAAAGGGGGAGGTGCGGTTGCGGTCGGTGGCATCCTTCTTGATGACGGGAACCGTGGACACACCGGTATCCAGTCCGCTGGAGGTGAGCAGCTTGATGGAGTCCGCGTTGGAGACGATCTGGCTCACCACATCGTCCAGCTGATCCCCCAAAAAGATGGAGATGATAGCGGGAGGGGCCTCCTGGGCACCCAGACGGTGCTCATTGCCTACGCAGGAGGCGGACTGGCGCAGCAGGTCGGCATGGCGGTCCACCGCTCTCATGATGCAGGAGAGCACCAGCAGGAACTGCATGTTCTCATTGGGGGTGTCCCCGGGGTCCAGCAGGTTCTCCCCGGTATCTGTGCCGATGGACCAGTTGTTGTGCTTACCCGAGCCGTTGACGCCGGCGTAGGGCTTCTCATGGAGCAGACAGACCAGACCGTGGCGGGTCGCCACCCGCTTCATGGTCTCCATGGCCAGCTGGTTCTGATCCACCGCTAAGTTGCACATAGAATAGATGGGGGCCATCTCATGCTGGGCGGGGGCCACCTCGTTGTGCTGGGTGGTGGCCGGAATGCCCAGCTTCCACAGCTCCACGTTCAGGTCCTTCATAAAGGCGCCCACCCGCTCCCGTATGACGCCGAAGTACTGGTCATCCAGCTCCTGCCCTTTGGGGGCAGGGGCACCGAACAGTGTCCGCCCGGTGTAGATCAGGTCCCGACGCTTCAGGTACTTCTCCCGGTCCACCAGGAAATACTCCTGCTCCGGCCCTACGGAGGGGGTCACCTTGTGGGCCTCGGTGTTTCCGAACAGCCGCAGGATGCGCAGGGCCTGGGTGTTGATGGCCTCCATGGAGCGCAGCAGGGGAGTCTTTTTGTCCAGTGCCTCGCCGGTGTAGGAGACAAAGATGGTGGGGATGCACAGGATGGTGCCGCAGGACATCTCCTTCACAAAGGCGGGGGATGTCATGTCCCAGGCGGTGTAGCCCCGGGCGTAGTGGGTGGACCGCAGGCCCCCGGAGGGGAAGGAGGAGGCGTCCGGCTCCCCCTGGATCAGCTGCTTGCCCGACAGCTGGAGCAGGGTCTTGCCCTCCACCGGGGCGGTGAGGAAGGAGTCGTGCTTCTCCGCAGTGATGCCGGTAAGGGGCTGGAACCAATGAGTATAGTGGGTAGCCCCTTTCTCCAGCGCCCAATTCTTCATGGCGTTGGCCACCACATCGGCGGTGCTCATGCTGATGCTGCCGCCATTCTCCATCACATTGGTCACTTCGGCAAACACCTTTTTGGGCAGGCGCTCCCGCATGACGGAGACGCTGAACACATTTGTGCCAAACAGCTCGGTGATCGCAGTACTCATTTCCAGTCAACCCTTTCCATTTCCGTAATTCCAAGCCGCTCCTGATCTCCCAGCCGCAAAAACAAAAAAGACAAAGACATCCTATCAAGACGTCTTTGTCTTCATTCGTTCCCAAACGGACCGGCGGACCGGACTGCTTTCTGGTTGACAGCATACTCCTTTCCGGAAGTTTTTGCAAGTGTTTTTTTCATTTCCACCATAACGCCCATTTTTTTGGGGCCCTCTGGGGCAGGAGTTGCGAAAACGCACAAATCCCTCTCCCGTGAGATGGCGCCGGCAGGTTCCCGGAGACCGGGTGGCCGCGCGGGGCCGCCTTTGCCCGCAAAGTGCCCCAATGAAGTCCGCCCCATCCATTTGCCGGCCCGCCGCGCCCTGCGCGGCGGGCTCGGTACTCGTCCTCTCCAGCACTCCCATTCGGAAAAGTCTTGACAGCCGCCCCCCTTCAGTGCAATACTGTTTTATCCAAACATTTTCCGTCCCTGGGGCGGTGAGAAAGGGGCAGACACACCATGAGCTATACTAAGGAAGACATTATCCGCATCGTGAAGGAGGAGGACATCGAATTCATTCGGATGCAGTTTGTGGACATCTTCGGACAGCTGAAGAATGTGGCCATCACCGCCTCCCAAATTGAAAAGGCGGTAAACAACCAGATCACCTTTGACGGCTCCTCCATCGAGGGCTACACCCGTATCAATGAGTCCGATCAGTACCTCTACCCCGATCTGAACAGCTTTGCCATCTTCCCCTGGCGGCCCGCCCAGGGCAAGGTGGCCCGGCTGATCTGCGACGTGTATAACCCTGACGGAACCCCCTTTGTGGGCGACCCCCGCGGGGTGCTCCGCCGGGTGCTCCAGCGCAGCCGGGACATGGGCTTTGATGCCTTCAACATCGGGCCGGAGCTGGAGTTCTTCCTCTTTGAGACTGACGACCAGGGCCACGCCACCACCCTCACCCGGGACGAGGCGGGCTACTTCGATCTGGGCCCCCTGGACCACGGTGAGAGCACCCGCCGGGAGATCTGCCTGAATCTGGAGCAGATGGGCTTTGAGATCGAGGCCAGCCACCATGAGTGCGCCCGGGGCCAGCATGAGATCGACTTCAAGTACGATGAAGCCCTGGACTGTGCGGACAAGATCATGACCTTCAAGCTGGCGGTGAAGAGCCTTGCCCAAAAGAACGGACTCCACGCCACCTTCATGCCCAAGCCTCTGTTCGGGCTGGCAGGCTCCGGCATGCACATCAACATGTCCCTGTTCCGGGACGGAAAAAATATCTTTTTTGACGAGAAGGGGGAAAAACAGCTCTCCTCCCTGGCCTACTCCTTTATTGCCGGCCTTTTGGAGCATGTGAAGGGCTTCACCGCCCTCACCAACCCCCTGGTCAACTCTTACAAGCGGTTGGTCCCCGGCTACGAGGCTCCCTGCTACTGCGCCTGGTCCGCCTCCAACCGCTCCGCCCTCATCCGCATCCCCGCCGCCCGGGGCCAGTCCACCCGGGTGGAGCTGCGCAGCCCTGACCCCTCCTGCAACCCCTATCTGGCGGTGGCCGCCTGCCTGGCCGCCGGCCTGGACGGCATCCAGCGGGGCCTCACCCCTCCCCCTGAGATCACCGGCAACATCTATGAGATGGACGACAGCACCCGGGCCGCCAGCGGCATCCAGGCCCTGCCCTCCTCCCTGGAGGAGGCCCTGCGGGAGATGGAGGCCGACCCCGTCATCATGGACGTGCTGGGCGGCCATGTGGCCTCTCACTACATCCACGGCAAGATGAAGGAGTGGAACGAGTACTGCATCCGGGTGTCCAACTGGGAACTGGAGAAGTATCTGGTCACCTACTGAGCCCCGTCCCCCCGCTGAAAGGAGTGAAGCCCCCCATTGGATACGGTCATCGTCGCCTTTGAGAGTGACTCCCTCTGCCGCAAATTCCGGGATCTGCTGGAGGGCTCCGGCTCCGCCGCCTGCCTCATCTGCCACTCGGGCAGCCAGGTGCGCCGCGCCGCCGCCGCCCAGCCCATCTACTGCGTGGTCTGCGGCACCCGTCTGTCCGACGGCCCGGCGGAGTGGCTGTGCGGGGATCTGCCCCCCTTCTGCTCCCTGCTGATGGTGGGGCCCGCCCACCAGCTGGCCCTGTGTTCTGACCCGGACATATTCAAGCTGCCGACCCCCATCCGCCGTGAGGAGGCCCTTTCCACCGTCTCCCTGCTGCTCCAGTTCGGACACCGGATGGAGCGCTATACCCGCCACCGCCGCTCCCCCTTAGAGCAGGATCTCATCGCTCGTGCCAAGGCCCTGCTCATGGAGCGGGACGGGCTCACCGAGGAACAGGCCCACCGGACCCTCCAGAAGCGGAGTATGGACCAGGGCCTCACACTGGTCCAGACCGCCCGGCGGACCCTCGCCCAGGGCGGAGGCTGAGCTGCGGCATATTCCCGCCTGCCGGCGCATATCCATCCTCCAGACCGGGCGCGCCCGCCGCGCCCCGAAAAGGAGTGATGGCATGCGCTTCACCAAAATGGAGGGGCTGGGAAACGACTACATCTACCTCAACTGCCTCTCCCACCGTCCCCCCGACCCCGCCGGTCTGGCGGTCCGGCTCTCCGACCGCCACTTTGGTGTGGGGGCGGATGGCTTGATCTGCGTCTGCCCCGGCCGGCGGGGGGACTTTGCCATGGAGATGTACAACGCCGATGGCTCCCGGGGAAAGATGTGCGGCAACGGCATCCGCTGCCTGGGCAAGTATGTGTACGATAAGGGGCTCACCCGCCGCACCAGCCTCCAGGTGGACACCGACTCCGGCCTGCGTGCCCTCCGGCTCCTCCCCGGCCCCGCCGGCATCGGACAGGTGGAGGTGGACATGGGGGAGCCCTCCGTCTTTCCCCAGATCTCCATCCCTCTGATGGAGCTCACCTACTCCGTCATGCCCGTCTCTATGGGCAACCCCCACTGCATCCTCTTCTGCCCCCACCCGGAGGAGATCGCCCTGGACGTGCTGGGCCCCGCCCTGGAACGCCACCCCGTCTTTCCCGACCGGACCAACGTGGAATTTGTGGCCGTGGAGGGGGATCAGCTGCGGCTGCGGGTGTGGGAGCGGGGCAGCGGCGAGACTCTGGCCTGCGGCACCGGCGCCTGCGCCGCCCTGGCTGCCGCCCACTTCCTGGGACTGTGCCCCCCAGAGGTCACCGCCCTTCTCCCCGGAGGCTCCCTGGTCCTGTCTCTGGACACAGCCAGCGGGCACATCCGCATGACCGGCCCCGCCGTCACCGTGTTCGAGGGGGAGTGGCCCGGAGGTTAGGATTGACAGCGGGGCAAAATTCCGCCATAATAGTTTGTAAGTTTTTCTGCAAAGGAGGGGTCTCCCCATGGCCCACATCAACCAAAACTATCTGAAGCTGCCCGGCAGCTACCTCTTCTCCGAGGTCAACCGCCGGATCACCGCCTACTCCGCCTCCCACCCCGGCGCCAAGATCATCCGGCTGTCCATCGGCGACGTGACCCGCCCCCTGGCCCCTGCTGTCATCGAGGCTATGCACCAGGCCGTCACCGAGATGGGCACCTTCGAGGGCTTCCACGGCTATGGCCCGGAGCAGGGCTACGACTTCCTGCGGGAGGCCATTGCCCAGCACGACTACGCCGCCCGGGGCGTGGACATCAAGCCGGAGGAGATCTTTGTCTCCGACGGCGCCAAGAGCGACTGCGGCAACATTGGCGACATCTTCGGTCTGGACAACGTGGTGGCGGTGTGCGACCCGGTGTACCCTGTCTATGTCGATACCAACGCCATGGCCGGCCGGGCCGGTGACTACCAGGAGGAGCTGGGCCGATGGAACAAGCTGGTCTACATGCCCTGTGTGGAGGAGAACGGCTTTACCCCTGTTCCCCCTCGTGAGAAGGTGGACATCATCTACCTCTGCTTCCCCAACAACCCCACCGGCGCGGTAGCCACCCGGGAGCAGCTGAAGGCGTGGGTGGACTACGCCAACGCCAACGGCTCCGTCATCCTCTACGACTCCGCCTATGAGGCTTTCATCTGCGAGGAGGATGTCCCCCACAGCATCTTTGAGATCGAGGGTGCCCGAACCTGTGCCATCGAGTTCCGCTCCTTCTCCAAGACTGCCGGCTTCACCGGCAACCGCTGCGCCTACACCGTGGTCCCCATGGAGCTGGAGCGGGACGGTGCCAAGCTGAACAGCCTGTGGAACCGCCGCCAGTGCACCAAGTTCAACGGGGTCCCCTATGTGGTCCAGCGGGGCGCCGCCGCCATCTACACCCCCGAGGGCAGGGAGCAGACCCGCGCCTCCATCGACTACTACCGCAAAAACGCCCAGGTCATCCGGGAGGGCCTCACCTCTGCCGGGCTCCAGGTGTTCGGCGGGGTCAACGCTCCCTATATCTGGCTCAAGACCCCCGGCGGTATGGGGTCCTGGGACTTCTTTGATCTGCTGCTTGATCAGGCCAATGTGGCCACCACCCCCGGCGCCGGCTTCGGCCCCAGCGGTGAGGGCTACGTCCGCCTCACCGCCTTTGGCGACGCCGCCGCCACAGTGGAAGCCGTGGAGCGGGTGAAGGCCGCTGTCCGCAAGTGATCCATTCCCCGTGCCAGGGGCACGGGGAATTTTTTCCTGCCCGGAGGGAGCGTTCCCTTTGGAGCGGCAGAGGACGACTTCCCCCTTTCATCCCGTTAATGAAAGCAAAAAGGGATAAATCACAATTTTAAGTGGGTGGTGTCATGAAAAAGGTAACACCAGTTTTGATGGCAATCGTATTCTGCGCTTTGCTGCTCGCAGGGTGCAGTATTTCTTCTCAAAGCAGGCAAGGGCAGCCGCTAGCAGTCTATTCTTTTAGCGGGGAAAATGAATTTATTTCTGTTTCAAATGGGGTCATCGTTTTAGACGCTGAAGAAGAGATCTGTTATGGCGGTAATTTGGAAACAAGAAAAGATAAGTTTACGGATATTGCTTCATACTCAGCTACCATTTATTTTACATCAGATGGTGAAGAGAATATTTTAATGTCCAATAGAGTTGAAGATAAAACAGGAGGCGCAATAAATATTTCCGAGGATATAGGAAAAATAACCGGGGACATTCTTATCCCTGATGATATTGATAATTTAGTTGATGGTCTTTGGTTTGAGCTGAAAACAGTTGATCTGGATGGAGAGGAAAACACATATCATCTGCAATTAGAAGTGATTGAGATCACTAGAGCGAATGATAATTCGCCTTCTGCTTATTGACCCGTGTGACCTGGAGCAGATCCCCCTCATCTGAATGGACGCGGGGAGGGTTTCTGTCCTGAAGACCGGTCCATAGGGGAAAAGGGTACAGGGCGTGGACGGCTTGACTTTCCCCCCGCCTCAGGATACAATCGAGTTGTTTCCCAAACTCTACCCTCTCCCCTGTTACTGCTCAGACTTTCCGGGCATCCTAGCAGGGCGCCCCGGCTGCGGGGCCTGGCACAACAGGACACAGCAGGAGGTCTGCCCCATGAAACAGTTCAAGTTCCCACATATTGGGATGCGCACCACTAAGACCGCCGTGGCAGTGATGCTCTCCTACCTGATCTTTGTCCCTTTCGGCCTCCTCTATAACGAGAGCTACCCTGGGGTGCTGGCCTATGTGGGCCCCACCTATTCCTGCATCGCCTGCATCGTGTGCATGCAGAGCTCCCTGGAGCAGACCCTCCAGGTTGGGCTCTCCCGCTTTGTGGGGGTGTTCATCGGTGCCATCCTGGGGGTGGCTATGCTGCTCCTGGAGCCCCTGCTGTCCCACTGGGTGGGCATCGTCCTGATGCTGGGAGCCGCCTGTGTGTGCGGGATCTGGCTTTGCATGCTCTTCAACCGGCCCGCGGCCTGCGGCATGGCCTGCATCCTCCCCTGCGTCATGCTCATTTCCGGTGACGTGTCCGGCATCCAGCGCTACTACTACGCCGCCGCCCGGGTGTCGGAGACTGTGGTGGGAGTAACGGTGGCCTTCCTCATCAACTCCCTGCTCCCCACCAGAAATCCACAGCCCCAGGATAAGTGACAGGCTGAACTCCTTGTCAGCAAGAACCCACCAAAAAAGAACAGGCCCGCGCGTCCGCAGAACACTGCAGGCGCGCGGGCTCGTTTTTCACTCCAGGTCCACCGGATAGCGCTCAGTGAAGCAGCCGTCACAGAAGCCGCAGGCCGCCTTGGGGGCCAGCTGGTGCAGGTCCTCCAGAGGCAGATAGCCCAAGCTGTCCGCCCCGGCGATCTCCCGGATCTCCTCTAGGGAATGCTGGCAGGCGATGAGCCGTTCCCGGTCCGGGATATCGGTTCCAAAGTAGCATGGGGCGATGAAGGGGGGCGCGGACACCCGGATGTGGACCTCCTTCGCCCCGGCCTCCCGCAGCAGGTTGGTGATCTGGCGGCAGGTGGTTCCCCGGACGATGGAGTCGTCGATCATCACCACCCGCCTGCCCTCCACCTCACTGCGCAAGGCAGACAGCTTGATGCGCACCGCCTGCTCCCGGCTGGTCTGGTCTGGAGTGATGAAAGTGCGGCCCACGTAGCGGTTTTTCACAAAGCCCACCCCGTAGGGGATGCCGCTCTCCTGGGCATAGCCCCGGGCGGCGTCCAGCCCGGAGTCAGGCACCCCCACCACCAGGTCGGCCTCCACTGGATGGCGGCGGGCCAGCAGACGGCCGGCGTTCACCCGGGCCTCGTGGACTGACTGCCCGGCGATCACCGAGTCGGGCCGGGCGAAGTAGATATATTCGAAGATGCACATGTGGGACTGGCCCCTGCAGTTGTCTCGGATGGAGCGCACCTGCCCCTCCTCCACCACCACGATCTCTCCTGGGTCCAGTTCCCGCTCCAGGGTGCCCCCCACGCTCTCGATGGCGCAGGACTCAGAGGCGAACAGCACCGCCTTCCCCTTCCGGCCCATGCACAGGGGGCGGAAGCCCCAGGGGTCCCGGCAGGCGATGAGCTTACGGGGGGACATGACGATCAGGGAGAACGCCCCTCTCAGCTCCCCCACAGCCCGGCACACCGCGTCCTCCACACTGGGCCCGTGGAGCCGGGCCTGGGCAATGGCGTAGGCAATGAGCTCCGAGTCGCTGGTGGTGTGGAAGATGGCCCCCTGGTACTCGAACCGGGCCCGCAGCCGGTCCACGTCCACCAGATTGCCGTTGTGGACCACCGCCAGCGTTCCCTTCACATACTTGATGGTCAGGGGCTGGGCGTTCTCCCGCGCCCCAGCGCCGGTGGTGGCGTAGCGCACATGGCCCACCGCCATGGTCCCATTCAGGCGCTGAAGGGTCTCCCGGTCGAAGACCTCGCTGACCAGCCCCACGTCCTTATAAAAGGACTGCTCCCGGTCATTGATAGCCGCGATGCCGCAGGCCTCCTGCCCCCGGTGTTGGAGGGCGTACAGCCCGTAATAGGTGGTCTGGGCGCAGCTGCCCTCCGGGTCATAGATCCCGAATACACCGCACTCCTCGTGGAGCCCCTGCTCCAGCCGGATGTCTTCCATACTCACGATATTCTCCGCCCCTTTCGACTCCGGTGCCCCGCGTGCCCCGGGAAAAAGATAGTTTATTATAGCGCCCCCCGCTCCGACCATCAAGGACAGGATCTCAAATATTTTTACAAAATTCCTGCTCTTTCTCGTATATTTTGCAGAATTTTTCAGATAATATGGAGGAAGGGAGAGAAATTTCATGGATCACGATCAGCAGTTTTTGTCTTTCATTCATAAAAACGCGGCCATGGGGGTGAGCGCCATCCCCCAGGTGCTGTCCCTGCCCCAGAGCCGAGCCATGGGCCAGGCCCTGAACAGCCAGCTCCAGGAGTACCGGACCATCGCCGCCCAGTCACAGGCCTATGCCCGGAAGCATGGTGCCCGGCTCCATACCCCGGGTCTGGCTGTCCGGGCCATGTCCGGTGCCATGCTCAAGGCCCGCACTGCCGCCGACCACACCACCTCCAAGCTGGCTCAGCTGATGATCCAGGGGAGCACCATGGGCACTGTGGAGATGACCCGGCGCATCCACCAGTACACCGGCAAGGCGGACCCGGAGCTGCTGGCCCTGGGCAGCCGCCTGCTGCACACCGAGGAACAGAACATCCAGCAGATGAAGCGGTTCCTTTAAGCTCCGCCCTGGCGCGGCACAAAAAGCGGGAGGCCGATGGCTCGGCCCCCCGCTTCCGCTAGTGAAAAATCTCCCCCAGAGGGGGCCCCGCAGAGTTCTGTCATCCGTGGAAGACAGAATCAAATCAAAAGCATTATTTCCCGGGACATGCTTCTGGAAAATGACACCTCTCATGACAGATGAGGCGGCTTTTTGACAAGAAAAAATAGGCCTCATCTGTCATGCAACCCTTCGTCGCAAAAGACCCGACGGCCTTTTGCGACGATTTGAGCCCCGGGACCATGTGGTCCCGGGGCCGGATTGCTCACTTATCTTCCAGCAGCTTGTTCAGCTCCCGCATGAAGGTGTTGATGTCCTTGAACTGGCGGTAGACGGAGGCAAAGCGCACATAGGAGACCTCGTCCACTTTTTTCAGCCGCTCCATCACCAGCTCTCCGATCTCGGCGGAGCTGACCTCCCGCTCCATCTCGTTCTGGAGGGTCTGCTCGATCTCGTTGACGATCTCCTCCATGGTGCTGAAGGAGACCGGCCTCTTTTCACAGGCCCGGATCAGGCCGTTCATCACCTTGTTCCGGTCAAAGCTCTGGCGGCTGCCGTCCTTTTTGACCACCATCAGGGGCAGACTCTCCATGGTCTCGTAGGTGGTGAAGCGCTTATGGCAGGACAGACACTCCCGGCGGCGGCGGATGCTGGCTCCCTCGTCCGCGGGACGGGAGTCCACCACCTTGCTCTCCAGATAGGCGCAGAAGGGGCATTTCATCTCGATTCCTCCATTCTGTGGTTGCCCGGCTGCCGCGGGCATGTGTTTTCTCCGCTATTATACCATCCCGGCCCAGCCTTGAACAGCCTGTTTTTTCCTGTTTCGGAAAAAATGTCCCCGGCGGCACAGGCCGCCGGGGACAGGTGGATCTTATCGCAGCTTGTCCAGCCCCAGGCGCAGGCGGCGCAGAGTCTCCTCCCGGCCCAGCACGTGGCAGATCTCCACCGCGCCCCCGGGAGTGACCGCCTTTCCGGCGGCGGCGATGCGCACCGGCCACATGAGGGTGGCGTTCTTCACCGCCAGCTTCTCCGCCAGAGCGATGAGGGCGTCGTGGATGCCCTCCGTGGTCCAGCCGTCCAGCCCCTCCAGGGCGGGGATGGCGGCCTCCAGCATGGCCCGGGCCACTTCCGGGTCGGTCTTGGACTTCTTGTTGGTGAACAGAGCCCCATCATAGTCAGGCAGGGCATCGAAGAAGTCCACCTTCTCCGGGATGTCAGTGAGCCGCTCACACCGGGCCTGGAGCAGGCCGGCGATTTCCGCCGCGTCCAGCGCCGGGTCTTTCACGCTCTGGCGGATATAAGGCTCTGCCGCCCGGGCAAAGTCCGCCGGCTCCATGGCCCGCAGGTACAGGGCGTTGAAGTGGGTGAGCTTCTCAATATCAAAGATGGCCGGGGACTTGGATACACCCGCCAGATCAAAGGCGGCCACCAGCTCCTCCAGAGAGAATACTTCCTGTTCCGCCAGCTCTCCTCTGGGGGACCAGCCCAGCAGGGCCACATAGTTCAGGATGGCGGGGGTGAGGTAGCCCTGGGCTTTCAGGTCCTCGTAGGAGGGGTCCCCGTGGCGCTTGGACATCTTGTTGTGGGCATCCCGCATCACGGGGGAACAGTGCACATAGGTGGGCACCTCCCAGCCAAAGGCCTGATAGAGCAGATCATACTTGGGAGCGGAGGACAGATACTCGCTGCCCCGGACCACATGGGTGATGCCCATCAGGTGGTCGTCGATGACATTGGCGAAGTTATAGGTGGGCAGGCCGTCCCGCTTGATGAGCACCTGGTCGTCCAGGGTGTCGTTCTCCACGGTGATGTCCCCGAAGATGGCGTCATGGAAGGTAGTGGTCCCGCCGCTGGGGATCTTCTGGCGGATGACATATGGCTCGCCCGCGTCCACCCGGGCCTGAGCCTCCTCCTGGCTCAGGGCGCGGCAGGGGTCCGAAGCCCGGTCGAACTGGCCGGAGTCCTCTTCCGACTTGGTCTTTTCACAGAAGCAGTAGTAGGCGTGTCCCTTTTCCACCAGCAGCCGGGCGTACTTTCCATAGGTGTCCCGGCGCTGGGTCTGGATATAGGGGGCCACCGGGCCGCCCACGTCGGGGCCCTCGTCGTGGTCCAGCCCGCACTCCGCCAGGGTGCGGTAGATCACCTCTGTGGCGCCCTCCACCTGCCGAGTCTGGTCAGTGTCCTCGATGCGCAGGATAAAGGTGCCCTGATGGTGCCGGGCGATGAGCCAGGTGTAAAGGGCGGTGCGCAGATTGCCCACGTGCATATAGCCGGTGGGAGAGGGGGCAAACCGGGTGCGGACCTTCCCCTTTGGGATCTTGGCCTCCATCTCCTCAAAATACTTCATATCCAGAGCCATGTCGTTCCCTCCATCGCGGCAGACGTTCTGCCGTTGTTTTACTGGTATTATAGATGCTTTCCCGCCATTTGGCAAGGGCCGGAACGCAGTCCGGCACTGCTCCTCCCATCCCCCGCCCGCCGGGGCGGTCCCCTTTTCCTCTTTTTAGCTGAGAAGCAGTTTTGGAAATGCTCCTTACAAAACAGTCAAGCCGCAGCTGACCTTATCGGGTAACTGAAAGATAGATCAGAAGTTGTCAGGCTCTATCATTTTGGCCGCGAACTTCAACTGTGACAGTCTGAAATTCCAATAAAGTTTTGTTGGGCGTGTCTGTTTCTTTCGGGGCCTCTCTGCCAGTCACCTCGTAATATTCATCGCTGTACTGTATTTTACTGTCATCAAAGTCTTTTTGGATCGCCTTGACATATTCAAACGGGGTTTCCATTGGCAGCAGACCCATTTCGCGTTGAAGCTGCTGTACCGCCGCCCTCTGCTCCTGTGTCAAAATTTTTTCTTCGTGTTCCATGTGTTCCTCAAATTGCCTTTTATCCATCCAAACGATCTGCTCCACTGGATCAGCGGTGCCGCACGCCAGGATCAAACGGAGAAAATCCTCGAAATTTTTTGCCAGTGGATATACATTCCGATCTGCACAGCTTTCCGGGTCGCAGGCAAATACCATCTCTCCATACTCCGGCAAAAAGCAGTACAGGATACACCCTTCAAATCCTATCGGCTCTGCATTGACAGGGTAGCAAAAATATGGCTCTGTGATCTCGCCATGCTCCAAGCATAAAAGCTCCTTGTCGATCGGCGATGCCATATACTTTTCATAGATCGTTTTCATGGACATACCTCCGCAGCTTTTGATTGCCGCCCTGATTATACCGCAGCCGATTCTGTATGGCAATACGAAACCGCCGCTTCAACCCCAGCGGAGTTTGGAGTTTTAAGATAAACGGACCTCGAACGGGCTGTCGTTGCCTCCGAGCGAAAAATGTGGTATGCTTGGGACCGACATGCCGCGCTCCCTTGGCTGCGGCATCATTTCCCAGGAAAGGAAGGACCGCCATGGTCATTGATATCCACACCCACACCTTCCCTGACAAGCTTGCGGCCCCCACCATCCGCAAGCTCCAGGGTGCCTGTCATACCCGGGCCTTCACCGACGCCACCAACGCCGGCCTGGCCGCCTCCATGGCCCGGGCGGGCATCGACTGCTCCGTAGTCCTGCCGGTGGCCACCAACCCCCATCAGGTGGCCCATGTCAACGAGAGCGCCGCTCAGATCAACGCCCGGGGCCGCGGGACCGGCATCTACTCCTTCGGCTGCATCCACCCGGACTGTCCGGACCCCAGGGGAGAGCTGGCTCGGATCGCTGCCCTGGGTCTGAAGGGCATCAAGCTCCACCCCGCCTATCAGGCCACCCGGTTCGACGATATCCGCTATCTGCGCATCCTGGACCGGGCCGGCGAGCTGGGGCTCGTGGTCCTCACCCACGCCGGCATCGACATCGGCATCCCCGCCCCCACCTACTGCGACCCGGAGATGGTGCTCCGCGCCCTGGAACAGGTGGGCCCGGTGACCTTGATCCTGGCCCACATGGGAGGCTGGCGCCAGTGGGACCAGGTAGAGGCCCTGCTCCCCCAGTCCAGCGTGCTGCTGGATACCGCCTTTTCCTACGGCGACCTCACCCCCCTGGAGGGACACCCTTTTTCGGAGGACCAGCTGCACATGATGGAACAGGAGCAGTTTGTCCGCTTTGTCCGAAAATTTGGGGCCCGGCGCCTCCTCTTCGGCACCGACAGCCCCTGGGGGGACCAATCCGCCGATGTGGCCTCTATCCGCGCCCTGCCCCTCTCCCCAGAAGAGCGGGACGCCATTCTGGGCGGCAACGCCCAGCGCCTGCTGGGGCTGTAGCCACTCGGGGCCTTTTTCTCCCATTTTCCGGAGAGATCCAGGCCGTCAGTACATAAAGCAGCGGGCAAGAAAGCCCGCAGGGAGGTCATCTTGATGAAGCAGTACGAGTACAAATTCATACAGGTCCCTGTGGCCTGGAATACCCAGGGGATCATTTCCCGTCCCCCGAAAGCAGGGTCTACCTTCGATGCCTGTAAGGACGTAATCGAAAAAGAGGCAGCAAATGGGTGGCGATTCAAGCAGATCGTGATCCCCTTCTGTGAGGGGCGGGGTGTGGGTTCCGCCCAGTGCTATCAGGTGATCTTTGAACGGGAGATTTCCTGAGGCTCCAAGCAGAGACAAGCAGGTCAGGCCCCGCACCCTACCCATGACACACAAGGAGGTCACCGCCATGGTTGATGTCACAAAGCCCATCGTCAATCCCCGTCTGTCTGAAGCCCTCGCCGCCCTCCACCGGGAGAACACGCCCGCCAACCAGGACCGGGCGCTGAGGGAGCTCATGACCCAGGCCCATCTGCTCGCGCCTGTGGTCCTCACCCCCGCGCCGCCCCCCGCTGTCTCCGGCCAGACTACACTGGGGCAGAACACCGCCATCCAGTTTCAGCTCATCTCCAGCCAGGAGGGCCGTCCCTTCTTTCCCGCCTTCACCAACTGGGGGGAGCTGCGGAAGCTGTGCGGCCCCCGGGACCAGCAGACCCTGGTCCTCACCTTCGACGACTATGCCTCTATGCTCCAGCAGGACAGCCGGGCCGCCGGCTTTGTGGTCGATCCCTTCGGGGACAGCCTCACCCTGGACCGGGAGACGGTGGCCCGCCTGGCCCGGCAGAAGGCAGAGGGCACTCCACCGGTCCGGCAGGTGATTCAGAAGGATACCCGAGTCATGCTGGGGGACCCGGCGGAGTACCCGGAGCGGATGGTGGAGGCCATCTGCTCCGCTGCCCGTGAGCTCCCAGCTGTAAAGGCACTCTACCTGCGCCTGATGGTCCGGGAGGGTGAGATGGAGCCCAGCTATCTGGTGGTAGTGGACCAGGATGGAGAGCAGGACGCTATCTTTTCCGCCATTGCCGGGGCCGCCCGCCCTTGGCTGGAGGGAAAAACGGTGGATCTGGTCCCCCACTCCTCCCGCTTTGGCCAGGACGCCTCCAAGGGAGTCTTCCCCTTCTACGACCGGACCTGAAAAAGCAGACCGCGCGCCGGCTGGCGCGCGGTCTGTCCTTTTTCTTGAAAGCTGTTTCGCTTTACATCCGCTGGATATCCGCTTCCTCCAGGGTCTTGATGCCCCGGGAGGCCAGGGCCTCCGCCGCGGCATTGTTGTCCTCTACCCGGAAGATCATATAGGCGGCTTCGGTCTTGCCCCCCAGGAATGCATACATGTACTCCACGTTGATCCTGGCATCGGTGAGCACCTGGAGCACCTTGTTCAATCCGCCCGGCACGTCAGGGATCGCCACCCCCAGCACGGGGGTGATGTTGTACACATAGCCCGCGTCCTTCAGGACAGTGGCCGTCTTGTACGGGTCGTCCACGATGATGCGGAGGATGCCGAAATCCCGGGTCTCCGCCACCGAGAGGGCCCGCATGTCGATCTTGTTCTGGGAGAGGATACCGGTCATCCCATACAGGGCACCGGGCCTATTCTCCAGGAACACGGAAAGCTGCTTGACGCTCATAACTCTTCCCTCCTGTCAAATCAGTCAGATCTTGCGCTTGTCGATGACACGGACCGCCTTGCCCTCGCTGCGGACGATGGACTTGGGAGCCACCAGGGTGACCTTGGCGGACAGGCCCAGCATGGAGCGCAGGCCGTCCACCAACTCCTTCTGGCGGCGGTCCACCTCGCCCACCTTGTCGGTAAACATCTCCGGGGTCATCTCCACCTGCACGTCCAGGGTGTCGGTGGAGTGGACCCGATCCACGATGATCTGGTAGTTGGCGGGATAACCGTAATTGAGGAGCACCGTCTCGATCTGGGAGGGGAATACGTTGACCCCCCGGATGATGAGCATGTCGTCGGTGCGGCCCCTGGGCTTGGACATCTTCACATGGGTGCGGCCGCAGGGACACTTTTCCCGGGTGAGGGTGCAGATGTCCCGGGTGCGGTAGCGCAGCAGAGGAAACGCCTTCTTTGTGATGGAGGTGAATACCAGCTCGCCCTCGCTGCCCTCGGGCAGCACCTCGCCGGTGTCCGGGTCGATGATCTCAGCGATGAAGTGGTCCTCGTTGATGTGCATCCCTCTCTGGGCGGAGCACTCGAAGGAGACGCCGGGGCCGGACAGCTCGGTGAGCCCGTAGATATCATATGCCTTGATGCCCAGGGTATTCTGAATGTCCTGGCGCATCTCCTCGGACCAGGCTTCCGCACCGAATATGCCCGCCTTCAGGGGGATCTCCTCCGGACTCATTCCCATCTCCTTCATAGTCTCGCCGATGTAGGCGGCATAGGAGGGGGTGCAGCACAGGATGGTGGCGTTCAAGTCTTTGATGAACATGATCTGACGCTCGGTGTTGCCCGAGGAGGTGGGGATGGTGAGGCAGCCCACCTTGTGGCTGCCTCCGTTGAGGCCGGGGCCGCCGGTGAACAGTCCGTAGCCGTAGGACACCTGGCACACATCCTCATTGGTGCCCCCCGCAGCCATGATAGCCCGGGCACAGCAGTCCTCCCAGAGATCGATGTCCTCCTGAGTGTAGAAGGCCACCACCCGCTTGCCAGTGGTGCCAGAGGTGGACTGGATGCGGACGCAGTCCTTCAGGGGCATCCCCACCAGCCCGTAGGGGTAAGCATCCCGCAGGTCAGACTTGGTGAGGAAGGGCAGCTTGTACAGGTCGTCGCTGGACTTGATATCCGCCGGTGTGACCCCCTTCTCCTCCATCTTTTTGCGGTAGTAGGGCACGTTGTCCCACACATGCTGGACCTGCTTTACCAGGCGCTCGTCCTGCCAGGCCTTGATCTGTTCCCGGGACGCAGTCTCGATCTCCGGCTGATAATAGCGTTCCAATGGAATCATCCCTCTCTCGTTTTCATATTTCTTCTCTTTCATGCAAAAAAGGAGTCAAAGAAATTCTCGGCTTTTATTTAGGCGATGTCTGCTGCTTTTTCCGAAGCAGTTCCAGCACCGCGATCAGAGCAAAGGAAAACAGGGCGGCACACCCGCTCAACAGGAACATGGCCAGATTTTCCGGCGTGCTCGCATCAAAAAAAGCAATTCCGCACACCAGAGCCACATAGAGGGCAAATGCTCCCCAAAGCCCCAAAAGCCACTCTATGACAATGACAAATTTCATCCATGTCCCCCCCTCTGTCCTGATTTTTTATGGACCCCCTGCGATCATCCCAGCTCGTCCAGGCGGGCCATCACATGGGCCAGGCCGTGGGAGATCAGCCCCATGCCCAGCCACTCCGCCAGTCCGGTGCTTCCCGGCTGATAGATATTGTACGGCACAGCGGCCGCATACAGGGTCAAAGCCCCATGCAGGGCGGCTGCCAGCAGGCACACCCAGCCCCAGATCCGCAGCAGATACTTCCAGATCATCCCTGCGTCCCCCCTTCTGTCCGAAAAAGGGGCTCCGGCGGCCGGTCCGGGGGGGTGAGGCGCAGGCCGTACTGGGCCACGTCGTGCCACTCCCCCAGCTTGAATCCCATCCGAGGGTACAGCCCCTGCCGGGTAAAGCCGAAGTGGCGGTGCAGGGCCTCACTGCCCGGGTTGGGCAGTCCCAGCACCCCGTACAGGTTGACCAGCCCCATTTCCCGCAGCTTGGGGATGAGCGCCCCGTAGAGGGCGGTGCCGATCCCCAAGCCCTCCCGACCCCGGCGCACATAGACAGTGAGCTCCGCGTTCCACTGGTAGGCCTCCCGCTCCATGTGGCGGTGGGCGTAGGCATAGCCCAGGATCTCCCCCGCCCGGCAGCACACCAGATAGGGGTAGTGCCGGGAAAATTCCTCCATGCGGCGCCGGAACTCCTCCACCGTGGGCGGGACGCACTCAAAGGTCACCCAGCTCTCCTCCACATATGGGGCATAGATGGACAGCAGCTCCGCCGCGTCCTCCGGCTCTGCCCTGCGGATCTCCAAAGGGACGCGCTCCTCCGCCATCTCTCCGCCCTCCTTTCAGGCGTTCTTACCCAGCTGGAATGCCTTCTTGTTCAGCTCCAGGAACTTGGAAGGCACACAGACCTCCAGGGACTTCTGCCACGCCTCGTCGGGCAGATCGAAGTAGTGGGAGAGCCGGCCCATCAGCACGATGTTCACCGCCTTGGAGGAGCCTGCCTCCTCGGCCAGAGCCAAGCAGTCCAGGGCGTCCACCTTGGCGCCGGCCGCTTTCATCTTCTCCACCAGGTTTTCCGGGTACTGGGCCGCGCCGGTGATAACGGGCATGGGATCGATCTGCTGGGTGGAGGTGACGATCTGGCCGTCGGGCTTCAGATAGCTGAGCCAGCGGGCGGCCTCCAGCAGCTCGAAGGAGACGATGTAGTCAGCCTCCCCCTTGTCGATAACAGGGGAATTTACCCGATCGCCGTAGCGCACATAGGTGACCACGCTGCCGCCCCGCTGGGACATGCCGTGGACCTCGGACACCTTTACGTCATAGCCCTGCTCCATCAGCAGATGGCCCAGCAGCTTGCTGGCCAGCAGGGAGCCCTGTCCGCCCACGCCTACGATCATGATATTCTTGGTCTTCATGGCTCAGCCCTCCTTCTCGGTGCTCTGGAAGGCACCAAATGCGCACATCTGTTCACACACGCCGCAGCCCACGCACAGGGTGTTGTCCACATGGGCCTTGCCCTCCTTCATGGAGATAGCGGGGCAGCCGATGCGCATGCAGCTCTTGCAGCCCACGCACTTGTCCGTATCCACCGCCAGAGGGGCCTGGTGCTTTACATACTTCAGCAGGGCGCAGGGCCGGCGGCTGATGATGACGGAGGGCTCCCGGGCGGCCAGTTCCTCCTTCACCGCCTGGTCGGTGGCCTTCAGGTCATAGGGGTCCACCACCCGGACCCGTTCAAAGCCCATGGCCCGGCACAGCTGCTCCAAATCGATCTTTCCCGCCGGCTCCCCCTTGATGTTGTAGCCGGTAGTGGGGTTCTGCTGGTGGCCGGTCATGCCGGTGATGGAGTTGTCCAGGATGATGACCGTGGAGTTGGACTGGTTATAGGCGATGTTGGCCAGGCCGGTCATGCCGGAGTGCATGAAGGTGGAGTCTCCGATGACGGCCACCGTCTTCCCCTCGCTTTTCTCCCCCAATGCCTTGTTGAAGCCGTGGATGCCGCTGATGGAGGCGCCCATGCAGAGGGTCATCTCCATGGCGTTCAGAGGGGCCACCGCCCCCAGGGTGTAACAGCCGATGTCGCCCAGCACGGTACACTTGTTTTTTGCCAGGGTGTAGAACAGTCCGCGGTGAGGACAGCCGGCGCACATCACCGGCGGGCGGGGCGGGATGGCGTCCTCCAGGGCGGTGCCGGTATGTACCGCGCCGCCCAGCTTGGCGGCCACCAGGTTCTGGGAGAACTCCCCCTCCAGGGGCAGGGCCTCCTTGCCGGAAACGGTCAGGCCCAGCTGACGGCAGTAGTTTTCGATGATGGGGTCCAGCTCCTCCACCACCACCAGTCGGTCCACCTTGGCGGCGAAGTCCCGGATCAGTCCCTCGGGCATAGGGTGGACCATCCCCAGCTTGAGGACAGAGGCTTCCTCCCCAAAGACCTCCTTCACATACTGGTAGGAGGTGCTGGAGGTGATGATGCCCAGCTTGGTGTCCCCCATCTCAACCCGGTTCAGATCGCAGGTCTCGGCGTACTGGGCCAGGCGGCGCATCCGGTCCTCCACCACCGGGTGGCGGCGGATGGCATTGCCCGGCATCATTACATACTTGGCGATGTTCTTCTCATAGGGACGCTCCGGCCCCTCGGTCCGGGGGCTGGTCTCCACGATGGACTGGGAGTGGGCCACCCGGGTGCACATCTTCAGGATCACCGGAGTGTCGAACTCCTCGGAGATCTCATAGGCCCGCCTGGTGAAGGCCAGGGCCTCGGCGGAGTCGGCGGGTTCCAGCATGGGCAGCTTGGCGGCGATGGCGTAGTGCCGGGAGTCCTGCTCGTTCTGGGAGGAGTGCATCCCCGGGTCGTCGGCCACCGCGATGACCATGCCCGCATTGACACCGGTATAGGCCACGGTGAACAGCGGGTCAGCGGCCACGTTGAGGCCCACGTGCTTCATGGCACAGAAGGACCGCTTTCCTGCCAGACTGGCGCCGAAAGCCACCTCCATGGCTACCTTCTCATTGGGGGCCCACTCACAGTAAATATCGTCGAATTTGGCGGCTTCCTCGGTGATCTCGGTGCTGGGGGTGCCGGGGTAGCTGGAGATCACGCAGCAGCCCGCCTCGTAAAGTCCCCGGGCAACGGCGGCGTTGCCCAACATCAGTTGTTTCATGAATCTGTTCCCTGCTTTCTGTATTGTTCTTCCCCGCAAAGCCGGACGGCTTCCCGCACCGTCACGGCTCAGGATCTGCTTTGGGCTCTCCCAGGCCCTCCCGGATAATGACGTCCTGCATCACACCGCCGGCGCCGTTGTCCAGCATGGCCCGGCGGACCCGGCTGATGGTGGCACTGCTGGCCCCCGTTTTCTCCAGGATGTCCAGGTAGACCAACCCCTGCTGGAGGTAGACCGCCACGTCGAACCGCTGCTCCAGGGAGCGCAGCTCGGTGGGGGTGCACAGGTCGTCAAAAAAACGGCAGCACTCGTCCAGGTCCTTCAGCTTCAGGATTGTCTCATACAGGGCCATGCTGCGGCCCCTCTGATGTTCCGCTTTGGGCATAGTGTCACTCCTTTTTCGCGCCGCGGGCAAAGGGACGCCCGTGGTTCAATGGTTTAAAGTGATTTTAGCACATCAAAGCGTGAAGGTAAAGAGAAAACCGCCCTGGCGGGGACCGTTTTTTGAAAAAGGGTACAAAAAAACCTCTGGCGACTGCCGCCAGAGGACGGGGCGTGCCCCGTGGTACCACCTCTTTTTACCGCCCCCTCGCGAGTGCGGCCTCAATGGGTATCCAGCAATACCCAGCCTCTGTAACGGGAGGACCCGGTTCCGCTCTACTTGCCCCCGGAGGGAGCGTTCCTCGGACGGCTCGGGAGAGGAAATTTCAAGCTGCGGAACCAGGCCCCTCGCACCTACCGGGAACTCTCTGACTGGCTCTCTCCGCGCTCTATGCTGTCTCCGTCTGCGCCTTTGTTGGTTTGCATTATACACCTCTCTTCCCATTTGTCAAGCGGGATTTTCTGTGTCTCCAGGCAGGGGTCCCCTCCTTCGCTCCAAAGACGCTGCCTCTGAAAGATCCCGCCAGCAGGAGGCGTTTGGGAAAGAAAGGACCTTTCCTCTTGACATTCGGGAAAAAATTCGCTATGATACTTTAACGAGTAAAATCAATGAAGTCAGGCGGCACCGCCGCCTTTTGGAAAGGACCGAGGCAAATGCCCATTACCGACCTGCTGGAGCGCAATCACAAGCTCTACGGCGGCGAGACCGCCCTGGTGGAGATCAACCCGGAGATCCAGGAAAAGCACCGGGTCACGTGGAAGGAATATGAGCTCATCGAGCCCGCATCCACCGTCCCCTACCGCCGGGAGATCACCTGGGGCGTCTTCGACGAGAAGGCCAACCGGGTGGCCAACATGCTCCTCTCCCGCGGGGTGAAGAAGGGGGACAAGGTGGCTATCCTGCTGATGAACTGCCTGGAGTGGCTGCCCATCTATTTCGGCATTCTGAAGGCCGGAGCCATCGCCGTCCCTCTGAACTTCCGCTACACCGCCCAGGAGATCGAGTACTGCGTCCAGCTGGCCGACGTGGATGTGCTCCTCTTCGGCCCGGAGTTCATCGGCCGGGTGGAGGACGTGGCGCCCTCCCTGTCCCGGGGCCGCCTGCTCTTCTTTGTGGGAGAGAACTGCCCCTCCTTTGCCGAGGACTACCACACCGCCACCGCCAACTGCTCCAGTGAGCCCCCTAAGGTGCTCATCCAGGATGAGGATGACGCGGCCATCTACTACTCCTCCGGCACCACCGGCTTCCCCAAGGCCATCCTCCTCAAGCACCAGGCCCTGCTCCAGTCCGCCCGGATGGAGGCCGTCCACCACGAGACCTGTCACGAGGACGTATTCCTCTGCATCCCGCCCCTGTACCACACCGGCGCCAAGATGCACTGGTTCGGCTCCCTGTTCACCGGCAGCCGGGCCGTCCTGCTCAAGGGCAACTCCCCCAAGGCCATCTTCGATGCCGTCTCCAACGAGGGCTGCACCATCGTCTGGCTGCTGGTGCCCTGGTGCCAGGACATTTTGGCCTCCCTGGACCGTGGTGAGCTGAAGCTGGAGGACTACCGCCTGTCCCAGTGGCGGCTGATGCACATCGGCGCCCAGCCGGTGCCCCCCTCCCTCATCAAGCACTGGATGAGCTATTTCCCCCATCACCAGTACGACACCAACTACGGCCTGTCCGAGTCCACCGGACCGGGCTGCGTCCACCTGGGCCTGGGCAATCTCCATAAGGTGGGGGCCATCGGCGTCCCCGGCTGCGGCTGGAAGGTGAAGATCACCGATGAGAACGACCAGCCCGTCCCCTTCGGCCAGGTGGGGGAGCTGTGTGTGAAGGGCCCCGGCGTCATGGTGTGCTACTACCACAATCCGGAGGCCACCGCCGAGGTGCTCAAGGACGGCTGGCTCCACACCGGCGACATGGCCAAGCAGGATGAGGACGGCTTCTACTTCTTAGTGGACCGGAAAAAGGACGTCATCATCTCCGGCGGCGAGAACCTGTACCCGGTGCAGATCGAGGACTTCCTGGCCGCCTACCCCAAGGTCCACGATGTGGCCGTCATCGGCCTGCCCGACAAGCGGTTGGGGGAGATCGCCACCGCCATCATCCAGATCAAAGAGGGCATGACCTGCACAGAGAGCGAGATCAACCAGTTCTGCACTGACCTGCCCCGGTACAAGCGCCCCCGGAAGATCATCTTCGCCCCCGTCCCCCGTAACGCCACCGGCAAGATTGAAAAGCCCAAGCTGCGGGAGCAGTATTGCGGCGTCCGCCTGGTGGAGGCCCAGAACCGAGGATGAACTGACCGCCTGATCCACCGCCCGCCTCCCCGATGGGGGGCGGGCGGTCTTTGTTTCCCCCTATCCTCCGCCCAGGCCTCCCAGAGAAAAATGATGTACATTTTTCCTCTTCCGTGGTAAACTATCCAAAAAAGGAGGGTTTTTTCCATGCTTTCATCCTTTGCCCAGCTCCGGCAGCAGCTCCATCAGTCCGGTCCCCGGTCCGCCGTGGTGGCCGCCGCCCAGGATGAGCACACCCTCCAGGCCGTACTGGCCGCCCGGCGGGACGGCCTGATCCACCCCATCCTGGTGGGGCCCCCGGACCAGCTCCGCCCCCTGCTGGACCGTCTGGGCGCTTCGGTCCCGGAGGAGGACCTGGTCCCCGCCGGAACAGAGGCGGAGTGCGCCGCCCGGGCCGTGGCCCTGGTCCGCCAGGGGCGGGGCAGTCTGCTCATCAAGGGCCGTCTGTCCACGGGTGCCCTGCTGGGGGCTGTAGTAGACCGTGCCAACGGCATCCGCGGGGAGGGGCTGCTCTCCCATGTGGCCATTCTGGAGGTCCCCGCCTACCACAAGCTGCTCTACATCACCGACGGCGGGCTGGTCATCGCTCCCGGCCTGGAGGAGAAGCGGGCCATCCTCCGCAACGCCCTGTCACTGTGCCGCTTTCTGGGGTATGAGAGGCCCAAGGCGGCGGCGCTGTGTGCTGCGGAGACGGTGAGTCCCCGCATGCCCGAGACCGGAGACGCCGCCGCCCTCCGGGAGGAGGGGGAGCGGGGAGACTTCGGCCCCTGCCTAGTGGAGGGCCCCATCTCTCTGGATCTGGCCACCAGTGCTGAGGCGGCCCGCCTCAAGGGCTACTGCAGCCCGGTGGCGGGGGACGCGGACATCCTTCTCGTCCCCTCCATCGCCGCCGGCAATCTGCTGGGCAAGGCCCTCTATGGGCTGGCCGGCGGGAAGATGGCCGGTGTGGTGCTGGGCGCCTCGGTGCCCATCGCCCTCAACTCCCGGGGGGCTTCCTGGGAGGAGAAATATAACTCCATCCTCATCTGCGCCGCCATGTCCCGGCGGTGATCCTGCCAAAAAGGAGGCGTTTCTCATGCCGGAACGGCTGCTTATCCTGAACCCCGGCTCCACCAGCACCAAGGCGGCGGTGTATGACGGCACCCGGCCTCTCTTTTCCCGGAGCATCCCCCACTCCAATCAGGACCTTGCCCCCTTCCCCACCCTCAACGACCAGCTGGACTACCGGGTGGCCCTGGTCCGGGGCCTGCTGGCCCAGGAGCGGGTGGACCTGTCCACCCTCACCGCCGTGGTGGGCCGAGGCGGCATCCTGCCCAACATCGTGGCCGGGGGCTACCAGGTGAACGACGCCCTGGTGGACTGCCTGCTCCACTATCCGGTCTTTGAGCACGCCTCAAACCTGGGAGGCGTGATGGCCCTGGCCTTCGCCCGGCCCCTGGGCATCCCCGCCTACATCTATGACGCCGTCACCAGCGACGAGCTGCTGCCCGAGGCCCGGATCACCGGCTTCAAGGGGGTCACCCGCACCAGCTTCTGCCATGTGCTCAACGCCCGGGCCACCGCCCACAAGTACGCCGAGAGCCGGGGGCTGGCCTATAAGGACATGAATCTGGTGGTGGCCCATCTGGGGGGCGGCATCAGTATCAGTGCCCACAGCCACGGTCGAATCATCGACTCGGTATCCGATGACGCCGGCCCCTTCTCCCCTGACCGCTCGGGAAGCACCAACACCCTCTATGTGGTGGACCTGTGCTACTCCGGCAAATACACCAAGGCGGAGATGCTGAAAAAGCTGCGGGGCGAGGG
This sequence comes from Clostridium phoceensis, assembly GCF_001244495.1. Classification (NCBI taxonomy): domain Bacteria; kingdom Bacillati; phylum Bacillota; class Clostridia; order Eubacteriales; family Clostridiaceae; genus Clostridium; species Clostridium phoceensis. The sequence goes on from NZ_LN866274.1 coordinate 2,839,442, forward strand.
GGGCATGTCCGCCCTGCTGGGCACCCACGACTGCCGGGAGATCGAGAGGCGCATCCAGGCGGGAGACGAGCGGGCCGCCCTGGTGTACAAGGCCCAGGCCCTCCAGATCGCCAAGGGGGTTGGCACCCTGCTGGGCTGCTTCACCGAACTGATCGACGCAGTGATCCTCACCGGCGGGCTGGCCTATTCCAAGATGCTCACCGACATGGTCATCGGCTACCTCCACAACCTGGCCCGGGTGGTGGTCATCCCGGGGGAAAATGAGATGGAGGCCCTGGCCCTGGGCGGCCTGCGCCTGCTGCGGGGGGAGGAGCCGGTGCACACCTTCGCCCCCGCCTGCGATTTGTCTGTTATCCCGTAGGCAGCCCTGTTTTCTTTCTCCGGCCCGCCCTGCCCAGATGGGCAGACCGCCCCATCCCCCCGCGCCTGACTCCTCCGGCGGGATCGGTCCAGACCAAACCCGCCAGCTCCCTTCCCCTCCTGGAAGGGCCTTGACATTCCCGCCCTCTTCTGGTATCTTAAGAGTACAAATTGGATAGACGGTCCACCGCCGGGTGGGCCCCATGCGTTGTTTTCCTGTATCGTTAGGCCTTTGTAAGATACGGGATCACAACGCTTTTTCTTTGCCCTGGCGCGGCCGGGGCTGGACCTTACTGAAAGAGGTGCAGAATATGTCACAGTCCACTCCTCTGCGGGAGTTTGTCCGCTACTCCGCCCTCAGCTCCTGCGGCATGATCGCGGTGTCCTGCTACATCCTGGCCGACACTTTCTTCGTGGCCCAGGGCCTGGGCACTGCCGGGCTGGCCGCCCTGAATCTGGCCATCCCCATCTACAACTTCATCCACGGCACCGGCCTGATGCTGGGGATGGGCGGGGCCACCAAATACTCCATTCATCAGAGCCGGGGGGACCCCGGCGGCGCTTCCAGGATGTTCACCGGCATGCTTCTTCTGTCCGTCCTCTTCTCCATCCCCTTCCTCCTGCTGGGCCTGTTCTGCTCCCATGGGATCACCGTCCTCCTGGGGGCCGACCAAGCTGTGTTTGAGATGACCCGGACCTATCTCCAGGTGCTGCTCCTCTTCGCCCCCGCCACCCTCGTCAACGACGTGCTGCTCTGCTTCGTCCGCAACGACGGGGACCCCCGGCTGTCGATGCTGGCCACTGCAGCAGGCAGCCTGGCCAACATCGTGCTGGACTACATCTTTATTTTCCCCATGGGGATGGGCATCTTCGGTGCGGTGCTGGCCACCGGGATGTCCCCCGTGCTGGGCATCCTCATCCTGCTTCCTCACTGTATCCGCAAAAAGGGAGATCTGCGCCTGGTCCCCGGCCCTCTCTCCCCCGGCCCCACAGCCTCTGCCCTCTCCCTGGGCCTGCCCTCCCTGCTGGCCCAGCTGTCCTCCGCCGTGGTCATGATCGCCTTCAACAGCATCATCCTGGGTCTGGAGGGCAACACGGGAGTGGCGGCCTACGGCGTCATCGCCAACATCTCCCTGGTGGTCACCGCCGTGTACACCGGCATCTCTCAGGGCATCCAGCCTCTGGTGAGCACCGCCCACGGCCAGGACCGTCCCGGTCTGATCCGCCAGTACCTGCGCTATGCCCTGATCACCCTCCTGGTCCTGTCCGCCGCCCTCTACCTCCTGCTGTTCCTCTTTGCCGGACCGGTGGCCCTAATCTTCAACAGTGAGGGGGACCCCCGGCTCCAGCAGATCGCCGAAGAGGGCCTGCGGCTCTATTTCACCGGCGCGCTCTTTGCCGGGTTCAACATCATCCTGTCAATGTATTTCACCTCGGTGGAGCGGGCCCTGCCTGCCCATATCACCTCCCTGCTGCGGGGTTTCCTCCTGATCCTCCCCATGGCCTTCCTGCTGGCCGCCTGCTGGGGCATGACGGGCGTCTGGCTGGCCTTTCCCCTCACCGAAGCCGTCACCGCGGCCCTGGGCGCTGGATTTTACGCCCTCTATGCCCGCAGGGGCAGGGCACGGTCGTAAAAATCGTGAGAAGCGCCCCCTTGTCTTCACGTCATGCAAAGGACCGGCCCGGACATGGATGCCATGTCCGGGCCGGTCCTCTCTTACAGCACATTTTCCAGAGAGGGGTCCTCCATCTCCGCCAGCAGCTCCAGCTGGGCGATGAGCTGGGCGTTGGCGGCTGCGTACTGGTCCATCTCTTCCAGCTTCAGGTACTCTTCCACCGAGCGGAACAGGAGCAGCACCTGGTCCGTGTCGCTGTGTCGCAGCAGGGCATGGAGCCAGAAGCTCCTCTCCTGCCAGTTCCGGTACACCCCTCCCGTCACCTGGGCAGCCCGCTCCCAGTCGCCCCTCTCACTCATGGCCTGGGCCTGCTCCAGCCGGGAAACATAATCTGCAGTCAGTCCGTCCACCCACCAGCCGGTACCCAGGGCGGCGGCCAGCAGAGCGGCCAGGATGCCCACCGCCGCCCAAAGGCGCTTCATCTCTCCCATTCCCTACTTTCCCTCCCTGGGGACGAAATACACGCCCCCGGCCTCGTCCACTGTCAGCAGGAACACGTCCCGGAAGTCGGGATACCCGTGCTCCGCCAGCTGCTTGTCCAGCCAGGACAGGTCCAGCCCCCGCCGCTTCAGGTTGTCCTGCAAAATGCGCCCGTCGCTGATGATGACCACAGGCAGCCCGGTCTCCCGGCTCTCCAGCCCCAGCTGCCGGGCGGTGGCCGGCCTCTGCTCGGCGTAGGGCAGGACGGACAGCCGGCCGTTGGTCTCCAGGATGCCGTATTTCACCCCAGCCAGATCGGTGTAGCCCTGCCCCCGCAGCTCCTCCAGAAGCTCATCCACCGTCAGCCGGTTGCGGCGCATCTCCCCCTGGTCCACTTTTCCGTCCCGAACCACGATGCTGGGCCGGCCGCACATCAGGGTGCGGAAGCGGATGCTCTTCATGGTCAGCACCGAGAGGATCATGGTCAGGGACAGCAGGGCCAGGATGGGCACCACCCCGGCATGGAGGGGGATGCCCAGGTCCTGCATGGGCACCGAGGCCAGGTCCGCGATGAGCAGGGAGAGCACCAGCTCCGAGGGCTCCAGCTCCCCCACCTGGCGCTTGCCCATCAGCCGCACCCCGGCGATGATGAGGATGTATAGGATCACGGTACGGATCAGCGCGGTGAACATGGCTTCCTCCTGTCCGCCCCCGGCCCGCCGGGCGCTTCGTTCCATCCCTCTCATTCTTGCCCTTCTCCGGCCCTATTATTCTTTAATTCTTCGGTGCGTTTTCTCCAAAAGCCGCCGGTGTTTTTTTTCGAAAAAAGGAGAAACGACATCTTGCATTGCGGGTCGTTTTCCGATAAAATATTAAGAAGCAAACTGGAGGGTCATGCCCTCCTGAAGCAATGCGTATGAGAACCTGGAACGGAAGGCGTGTGAGAGAATTGATGAAAGCGACTTTGATCCTGGCCAACGGAAGCGTTTTTTCCGGGACCAGCATCGGCGGCACCTCCGACCGGATCTGTGAGATGGTGTTCAACACCTCCATGACCGGCTATCAGGAGATCCTGACCGACCCCTCCTATGCTGGACAGGGCGTGGTGATGTCCTATCCCCTCATTGGCAATTACGGCGTCAACCACGAGGACAACGAGTCCCGCCGCCCTTGGGTGGAGGCCCTTGTTGTCCGCCATCTGTCTCCCCAGGGGAGTAATTTCCGCTGTGAGGACACACTGGACAGCTATCTGAAACAATACGACATTACCGGCATCCAGGGCGTGGATACCCGGGCACTGACGAAAATACTCCGCAGTCAGGGGAGCATGAACGGTATGCTCACCTGTGCGGAGCATTTTAATGTGGCCGAGGTCATGGAGCGGCTGCGCTCCTATGAGGTGAAAGACACCATCCGCAGGGTGACCCGGACCGAGCCCGAGGTGTTTGACGCCTATGGCGAGGAAAAGCACCTGGTGGCCGTGATGGACTACGGCGTGAAGCAGAATATCATCGAGTGCCTGCGCCGCCGCGGCTGTAAGGTCGTGGCCCTGCCCGCCTACACCCCCGCCAGCGAGGTGCTCTCCAGCGGCTTTGACGGCGTGATGCTTTCCAACGGCCCCGGTGATCCCGCTGAGAACACTGAGATCATCGCTGAGCTGCGCAAGCTCTATGACAGCACCATCCCCATCTTCGGCGTGTGCATGGGCCACCAGCTTCTGGCCCTGGCCACCGGCGCCAAGACAGGCCGGCTGGCCTATGGCCACCGGGGCGGCAACCACCCCGTCCGTGACCTGGAGAAGGAACGTGTGTTCATCACCAGCCAGAACCACGGCTATATGGTCCTCTCTGACACGGTGGACCCTGCCGTGGCCGAGGTATCCCACATCAACGTCAACGACGGCACCTGCGAGGGACTGAAGTACAAGCGCCCCAACTGCTTTACCACTCAGTTCCATCCCGAGGCCAACGCCGGCCCCAAGGATACGGAATACCTCTTCAACCGCTTTATCGACTCCATGGGAGGTGCCAAGTAATGCCGAAGTACACCGATATCAAGAAGGTCCTGGTGCTGGGCTCCGGCCCCATCGTCATCGGCCAGGCCGCCGAATTCGACTATGCCGGCACCCAGGCCTGCCGCGCGCTGAAGGAGGAGGGCCTGGAGGTCGTCCTGATCAACTCCAACCCCGCCACCATTATGACGGACAAGGACATCGCCGACCACGTTTATATCGAGCCCATGAACCTGCCCTCCATCACTCAGATCATTGAGAAGGAGCGTCCTGACGCCCTTCTGCCTAACATGGGCGGCCAGACCGGCCTGAATCTGGCCATGGCGCTGTATGAGAACGGCACCCTGGAGAAGTACGGCGTGCGCCTGCTGGGCACCAGCCCCGCCTCCATCCACAAGGCGGAGGACCGCCAGGGCTTCAAGGACTGCATGGAGTCCATCGGCCAGCCCTGCGTCACCTCCAAGGTGGTCAACACCGTGGAGGATGCCGTCTCCTTCACCAACGAGATCGGCTACCCTGTGATCGTCCGCCCCGCCTATACCCTGGGCGGCACCGGCGGCGGCATCGCCTACGACGAGGTCTCCCTGCGGGAGATCTGCGACCGCGGCCTGAACCTGTCCCGGGTCCACGAGGTGCTCATCGAGCGGTGCATCGCCGGCTGGAAGGAGATCGAGTTCGAGGTCATGCGGGACTCCGCCGGCAACGTCATCACCATCTGCTCCATGGAGAACATCGATCCCGTGGGCGTCCACACCGGCGACTCCATCGTGGTGGCCCCCACCCAGACCCTGGCCAACCGGGAGTTCCAGATGCTCCGCTCCGCCGCCCTGGACATCATCTCCGCCCTGGAGATCGAGGGCGGCTGCAACGTGCAGTTCGCCCTGAACCCGGACTCCTTCGAGTATGCAGTCATCGAGGTCAATCCCCGTGTGTCCCGCTCTTCTGCCCTGGCCTCCAAGGCCACTGGCTACCCCATCGCCAAGGTGGCCGCCAAGGTGGCCCTGGGCTACACCCTGGACGAGATCCCCAACGCGGTGACCGGCAAGACCACCGCCTGTTTCGAGCCCACCATCGACTACTGCGTGCTGAAGATCCCCCGCCTGCCCTTTGACAAGTTCACCACCGCCAGCCGTACCCTGGGCACTCAGATGAAGGCCACCGGCGAGGTCATGGCCATCGCCAACTCCTTCGAGGGCGCGCTGATGAAGGCCATCCGCTCCCTGGAGCTGAACGTGCGGGCCCTGAAGCTGGACAAGCTGGAGGGCCTGTACACCGACGAGATCGAGGACCTGCTGGTCCAGGTCACCGACGAGCGTCTCTTTGTGGTGGCCGAGGCCCTGCGCCGCGGCTTCTCCCCCCAGAAGATCAACCACATCACCAAGATGGACATCTGGTTCCTGGACGGCTTCCAGCGGATCATCGACATGGAGAACGAGCTGTCCCGCTGTAAGGGTGAGCCCGATATGGACACCCTGAAGCGGGCCAAGGAGATGTGCTTCGCCGACAGCTATATCGGCACCTTGTGCGGCATGACCCAGGCCCAGGTGAAGGCCCTGCGGGAGCGGTACGGCATCATCCCCTCCTTCAAGATGGTGGACACCTGCGCCGCCGAGTTTGACGCCGAGACCCCCTATTACTACTCCACCTATGACGGAGAGAACGAGGCGGTGGACAACGGCTCCGGCAAGAAGAAGGTGCTGGTTCTGGGCTCCGGCCCCATCCGCATCGGCCAGGGCATCGAATTCGACTACTGCTCTGTCCACTCTGTGTGGGCCTTCCGCCGCATGGGCTATGAGACCATCATCATCAACAACAACCCCGAGACCGTCTCCACTGACTTCGATGTGGCGGACAAGCTGTACTTCGAGCCGCTGACCGCCGAGGATGTGCAGAACATCGTGGAGCTGGAGAAGCCCTGGGGCGCCGTGGTCCAGTTCGGCGGACAGACCGCCATCAAGCTGGCCAAGGCGCTGACTGAGATGGGGGTGCAGATCCTGGGCACCTCTGCCGACGGCGTGGACGCCGCCGAGGACCGGGAGCGTTTTGACGAGATTTTGGAGAAGTGCGCCATCCCCCGGGCCAAGGGCCGCACCGTCTTTACCACCCAGGAGGCCCTTCAGGCGGCCAATGAGCTGGGCTACCCCGTGCTGGTCCGGCCCTCCTACGTACTGGGCGGGCAGGGTATGGAGATCGCCTACTCCGACCGGAACATCGAGGAGTTCATGCGGATCATCAACCTGACCGTTCAGGAGCATCCCATCCTCATCGACAAGTACCTTATGGGCCGGGAGCTGGAGGTGGACGGCGTGTTCGATGGGGAGGACATCCTCATCCCCGGCATCATGGAGCATGTGGAGCGGGCCGGCGTCCACTCCGGCGACTCCATCGCGGTCTATCCCCCCCTCCACCTGGAGAACAAGCATCGGGAGCTGATCCTGAAGCACACCAAGAACATGGCCAAGCACTTGGGCGTCATTGGACTGATCAACGCCCAGTACATCCTCTATAACGACGACATCTATGTTATCGAGGTCAATCCCCGCTCCTCCCGCACCATCCCCTATATCTCCAAGGTCACCGGCGTGCCCATCATCGATCTGGCCACTAAAGTGATGCTGGGCCAGAAGCTGAAGGACCTGGAGTACGGCACCGGCATCTACAGGGAAGCCGACTACTACGCCGTCAAAGCCCCGGTTTTCTCCTTCGAAAAGCTCACTGATGTAGACACTGGCCTGGGCCCGGAGATGAAGTCCACCGGCGAGGTGCTGGGACTGGCCGAGACCTTCCCTCAGGCCCTGCTGAAGGCCTTCAAGGGGGCCGGTCTGAAGGCGCCCAAGCGTGGCGGCCGTATCATCATCACTGTCAAGGACGAGGACAAACAGGAGATCGTGGGCATCGCCCGGGGCTTTGAAGAGATGGGCATCGAGCTCTTTGCCACCTCCGGCACCTGCGACGTGCTCCAGGAGGCGGGCATCGAGTGCAAGCGGGTCAACCGCGTCTCTCAGGCCCACCCCAACATTCTGGATATGATCGCCTCCGGCACCGTGGACCTGATCATCAACACTCCCACCAAGGGCCGCAAGCACGACACCGACGGCTTCCGCATCCGCCGCTCTGCGGTGGAGCACTCCGTGGGCTGCATCACCGCCATCGACACCGCCCGGGCCATCCTCACTGTCCGTCAGCAGAGCCGCAGCGAGGATCTTACCCCCATCGACATCACGCAGATCTGACCATCATCTCCCCGGGCCCGTTTGGGCCCGGGGAGATGCCCTGACGGACCTCCCCGCCTCCTATGGAACTTTTTTGTTTTTGGATCGTCTCATAAGGCAGAACACAAAAACGGAGGTGCCTGCCATGAAGTTCTTTCAGTCTGCGCGCCGGTTTCGTTCCGCAATCGTCTTGCTCCTGCTGGCCAGTCTTCTGATTTGGAGGCATTTTTTCGCGCTTCCCTTTATTTGGCCCGGCCAGAGTGTCACTCTTACTGCCTACAACGGTGAAACGACCCAGCAGAAATTGATCTATACATGGCAGGACATGCTGAAATTTCATTTTACACTCTTGACAGCCGGGGCTCGGCCCGCTCAGCTTCAGCAGCATGCTGATGCTTCCCAGCCCGTGTATGGTCTCTCTGTCGCTGGTGTCCGCAAAGACTTTGATGCCGTTGTATGGGACGGTCTCTGGATCGATAACAGCGGCCGGGTCCTCTCCACTGATTTGGACCTTTCCTCTCTTTGGGAGCAGCTTTCTGTTGACACCCATACCAGGGAGGGCATGTCCTCTCTCCCCTGCCTTCGTGAGCTTGCCCTTCTGTCAGGTCAGTGGGACTGCCGGTTTTTGCCGGAGGGTTCCCTGGGGACGCCCAGAGCAGACGTCCCCATGATTCTCTCTTCCCCTGCAGGCCATACCCTGGAATGGAGCGTCTCCAATCAAAGCAATGACGCCCTTTTACACGGGAATTCCGGCAGCGCGGGTCTAGAAGTCCTTTTGGATGGTCTGTGGTATGGCGTTCCGTGGAAAACAGATTTGAACTACGGTGTCACCGCAGAGTCCTACACTTTAGAACCGGGCGGCCGGACCTCCATATCCCAGCTGCCCCAGCATTACGGAGACGGCTTTCCGGATGGCTGTTACCGCATCGTATTTCATTACCACATCTATGACCATAAAACCGATACATATCAGGATGCCGGATTTTCTGCGGCAGAATTTCAGATACAGGACAGCCTGTTTTTCTGTCCGGATATATCATAGGTCTGTCTGCTGAAAACAAAAAACCCACACCAAAGTGGTGTGGTTCCTTGCAGGGGGCCCCTTTACCGCTCGCTGACCGCAGGCTCCTGTCCGTCGTAGAGCAGGTCCTCCAGGTCGATCCGGCTGTTTTCCTGGAATTGCATCATATGATCATCTCCTTTCCCTCTGTCTGCCTTCAGCATACTCCTCTTTTCCCGGGGATACAAGGGAAGTTTGGTGAAATTTCTGTAAAATCTACTCACTGAAGAAAGGATGAGTCTATGTCCCATCAGACCGTCATCGTTCTGGACTTCGGCGGCCAGTACAATCAGCTGATCGCCCGCCGGGTCCGGGAGTGCAATGTGTACTGCGAGGTCATGCCCTGCACCACGCCCCTTTCCCAACTGAAAGCCATGGACCCCATCGGCATCATCTTCACCGGCGGCCCCAACAGTGTGTATCTGGATTCCTCCCCCCACGTGGACCCGGAGATCTTCACCTGGGGAGTGCCCATCCTGGGCATCTGCTACGGCTGCCAGCTCATGGCCCACACCCTGGGCGGCCAGGTCACCGAGGCCCAGGACGATTCCGCTCGGGAATACGGCAAGACCCAGACCTACTACGACACCACCTCTCCCCTCTTCAAGGGCCTGCCTCAGGAGGGTATCTCCTGGATGAGCCACGGGGACTACATGGCCAAGGTGCCTGACGGCTTCGCTCTCACCGCCCACAGCGACAGCTGCCCCAATGTGGCCATTGCGGACGAGGCCCGGGGCTTCTATGGGGTCCAGTTCCACCCCGAGGTCAACCACACCCAGCACGGCATCGACATGATCCACAACTTCCTCTATGAGGTGTGCCGCGCCAAGGGCGACTGGACTATGGAGGACTACTGCCGGACCGCCATTGCTCAGATCCGGGAGAAGATCGGCGGCGGGAAAGTGCTGCTGGCCCTGTCCGGCGGAGTGGACTCCTCCGTAGCCGCGGCCCTGCTGGCCGAGGCGGTGGGCAGTCAGCTCACCTGCGTGTTTGTGGACCACGGCCTCATGCGGAAAAATGAGGGAGACGAGGTGGAGGCCGCCTTCTCCAAGTGGGACATCAACTTCGTCCGCGTGGACGCGGAGCAGCGCTTCCTCATCAAGCTGGCCGGGGTATCTGAGCCGGAGCACAAGCGGAAGATCATCGGCGAGGAGTTCATCCGGGTCTTTGAGGAGGAGGCCAAGAAGATCGGCCGGGTGGATTACCTGGTCCAAGGCACCATCTACCCAGACGTGATCGAGTCGGGAGCCGGAGATGCCGCCGTCATCAAGAGCCACCACAATGTAGGAGGGCTGCCCGACTACGTTGACTTCAAGGAGATCATCGAGCCCCTGCGTCTGCTGTTCAAGGATGAGGTCCGTCAGCTGGGTCGGGAGCTGAAGCTGCCGGAATATCTGGTGATGCGTCAGCCCTTCCCCGGTCCCGGCCTGGCCATCCGGGTCATCGGAGACTTGACCAAGGACAAGCTGGACCGCCTGCGGGACGCCGATGCCATTTACCGGGAGGAGATCGCCGCTGCCGGCCTGGGTGCCTCCATCAACCAGTATTTTGCCGTCCTCACCAACACCCGTTCGGTGGGTGTCATGGGTGACGGCCGGACCTATGACTATACCCTGGCCCTCCGTGCCGTCACCACCAGCGACTTCATGACCGCCGACTGGGCCCGAATCCCCTACGACGTACTGGACAGGATCTCTACCCGCATCGTCAATGAGGTCCAGGGCATCAACCGCATCGTCTACGACATCACAAGTAAACCCCCGGCCACCATCGAGTGGGAATAAAGTACAAAAGCCCCGCAAGCCCTGATAAATCAAGGGTTTGCGGGGCTTTTCCTGTTTCTGTGGCATTACTTTGGCATTAACGCATCAAATCATCCATCTTTTTGACTGCTTCATCGCTGGTGGTGGGGTACAGGTGCCCATAGGTCCGCAGCGTCGTTTGTATGTCCTCATGGCCCAGGCGCTCTTTCACCAGCAGAATAGGCGTCCCCAGGTGGATGAGTAGGGCCGCGTGGGAATGACGCAGATCATGGAGCCTGATTGGGTCCATACCGGCCTCCGCGCACCCCTTGAGCATCGCCCGCCGGAAATAGTGCTTCGTGAACGGAAATAGCCGGTCATCCGGCTGGGGGTCGTATAGGGCGTTCTCATAGGCCCGTATCTCATCGCACAGCTTTTCCGGCAGCGGTATCACCCGGCGGCCTCGCTGGGTCTTTGGGTCCGTTATGACCTCTTCGCCCTCTACGCTCTGGAAGTTCCGGCGGACGGTAAGGGTCCGGGCCTCCAGGTCGATGTCCTCCGGGCAGAGCGCCAGCAGCTCCCCTATCCGCAGGCCGGTCCAGAACAGAACCGATAGGCCGGTCCGGGCGGGCAGCTTCTTGACGTGGGGGATGAATTGGTTGAACTGCTCCACCGTCCAGAATGACATCTCCTGGGCGTCTTTCTTGCCCACGCTACCGGCGAGGCGGGCCGGATTGATACCCAGGCCGTAGTATTTGCAGGCGTAGTTGAATATGGCCGAAAGCTGGTTGTTGATGGTCTTTGCATAGGTCGGGGCCACCTTGTCCGCGAGAAGCTGCGATTGCCACTTGCGAACGTGGGCCGGGGTAATCTCGTTGAGCGGGAGGTCCCCGAAGAACGGGAGGACCCGGTGCTCGATGAGATACCGCTTGTTCTGCATGGTGGTCCGCTTGAGACGCGGCTCCATGTCCCCCAGGTAGATTTCTGCGAAAGAGCGAAAGGTCATGTCACAGCTCCGGGCGCGGGTCCGCAAGAACTCTTCCTCAAACGCCTGGGCGTCCTTCTTGCGCTGGAAGCCCCGCTTCTTTTTGAGGCGTCGCTTGCCCTGCCAGTCGGTGTAGTAAAACGACGCGTACCATGTGTTCCTCAGTTCGTCTTTGTATGCTGGAATTTCAATCACCCTTTCGGAAGTCTCCCAAATTCATGCCAGAGCGGGTGCAGGACGGCCCAGGAGCCACGATAGGGGGTCTATGAATATACCAGGACCCCCAGAACGGAGAAGCGCTTATAGGACCTCCCACGGGCCAAATACGCACAGGCCCCTTTTCAGGAGACCCGGTAGGCCTCTGGCACGTTCTTGAGCCGGACGCCCTCGGACTGCTGGTAGTCCCGGATGAGCTGGGCGATCTCCACAGAGGCGGCGGGGTCCCCGGCTTGCAGCGCCTCCTGGTAGTCGCTCTGGAGCTGGGCAAGGTGGGCTGCCCTCTCCCTCCGGCATACAGGGCAGAGGCCGGAGACCAGGTCCGCGCAGTTTTCGATGGAGCCGCAGCTCCGACAGCTCAGATAGCCGATAGGCAAGTTTTCCACAGTTCACAACCTCCAATACCGATGTACGCTCTATTCGCGCACGCGCACGCGCATAGAGGAATATTATAATTACTAAGTCTTATATACATACTGTCTTATTATGGGGTGCTGATTGATACCACATTTTTTGGGTTTGCGGTATCAATTGATACCCTATTTTCTGAAATGCGGTATCAATTGATACCCTATTTTCCGGGCCGCTTTCTCGGTGGTCCAGTTTTCAACAGCTTTTCCACAGAGTTTTCAACAGGCTATTTCCGACGCTCTTTCTGCGCGGCCCGCATCCGGGCGTTGGCGGCGTCCACGTCCCGGCGGGCGTCCTCTGCCTGGGGTCCCTCGACGATCTCATGGCGGAAGACCTCTTCCCGGAGTATGCGCCGGACCTCCCCGTCATCCATCTTCACGCCTGGGTAGTGGCGCTCCAGGGAGCGGCGAATGGTCCCAATCATCCAGTCATTCAAGAGGACTTGACCCACTATGAAGCGGTTGAGGACCCGGCGCTGGGCGTAGAGCTGGGACAGGGCCGCGTTGCCCTCTTCCTGGAAAGCCTCGACGCTCAGCGCGTAGAGGGGCGCGTAGTCCTCTGGCCGGTTCACATTCAGCTCGCAGAAGTTGAACTCGCAGACAAGCACCGTCTCCACCGGCTTCCCGAAGAGGACCTGGTATATTCTCCAGGTGATACCGTTGGTGAGCACCACCCAATCAATCCCCGCGCTGGCCGCATAGCCTGTGGCCTGGGAGACGTGGACATCCCGGAGGGCCACGCTCACCGCCTTGCACTCCAGCAACAGGCGGACTTTGCCGTTGAGCTGGACGGCCAGATCACAAAACTGCTGCTTGATGCACAGCTCGGAAGTGATGTTTTCGTACTTGTCATAGCCGAAGACCTCACAGAGAATGTCCGTGATTATCATTACCGTGTCGCTCTCATTCCGGCCCGCAAGCTGGGCGCGGCGTAGGATAGGCTGGAACTTCTGGACGCCGGCCGATAGACGCGCCTCGGTCTGCGGGCTTATCTTCTGCATGGTATCACCCCCTGAAATCGACGTAGATTACACGGCCCGTCCGCTTGAGGACGCGGCCTCGGTGGTTCCGCCCTTTTTGACTTCGCCCAGCAGGGGCGCGGTCATTTCCTGGAGGCGGCCTATCAAGAGTATCTGCTCCCGTTCCGGCAGCTTCTCGTAAAGCTCCAGCATCTCTCGCCCGTTCTCGGATATTCCGGGGGCGGGCGATTTTTTTGTTTCTGGCTCCGTGTCGCTGCCGGTCAGGAAGTAGCTGATTGAGCACCCCAAAAACTCGCAAATGCGTACCACGTATTTTGCAGGCGGGTCCGTCCCACGTTGTTTCCATCCAGTAGTGACGCTTGTAGCCACTCCGAGGTGTCGGCAAAGACCGTAGGCCGTCAGGCCGCGCCGGTCAAGCTCTTCAAACAGTCGCTCGCAAATCGTCATTCAGACACCTCCAATCTGGAATACAAAATACCCAAAAAATAAGGTAAAAATTTTCTCACATTCGCTTGCTAATATTATTGACTTAACACGCATATGTGGTATAATATAATCAAGCCAAAGGAATAAGGTAAAAACCCAAAAACAAACGGCCCAGGGAACGGGCCAGAGGATAAAACAGGAAGCGGCAGTGAAAGCCGGGTCGGAAGCGGGCATAGCTCCGGGGATGACCGGCAGGCGGTAACGGCGGTACGAACGGCAACCTCTGGACCATCCCGAAGCCACAAGGCCGGGTGCAACCGGCGGAAAGGATAACTGACCTATGGAACGCAACAAGTACGATCTGCACCGCGAAGTCCTCACCCACAAGTACGCGGACATCCTCAAGAGCTTCGAGGAAACCCATGATGACCGGCGCATCGCCTGGAACTGCTACCAGCAGCTCATCGGCGCTTGCGAGGCCATGCGGGACAGCGGCATGGAAAATAGCTTCGCCTGCTGCGCGGTCAACAAGGCTATGCAGGAACAGGAAGCCGAGATTGACGGTATCGTCACCCGGTTTACCGGCAAGGTCTACAAGGGCGTCCGGTGGGTGGATGTCACTGAGACCGACATCTACTCCTTGAGCAGCACCGAGATTGACTATGAAACGGAAATGCGGCTGTGCGAGCTGGACGCCGAAATCGCGGCCCACTTTCTGAGCGGCGACGCAGACAAGCAGGCGGCCTGTGAGCGGGAGCTTGACTGCATCCTGGGCGGGATTGAGAACGGCAAGCAGTTCTTCCAGGCCCTCACCGCCCGGAACCGGGCGTACCGGGCGGCCCACAAGGAGTAGACGCCATGGAGCCGCAGGAAATCACCCAGGCCGAGGCCGCCGATCTGCTGGCCTCCGGCTTTGAGACCGGGCGGTATGAGCCGCTGGGCCTCTTCCTGGTGGGAGAGGCCGGCGGCACCTGGACCGGGATTGACAACAGCACCGGCCATGCCTGGACGGAAGAGTTTGGAACCAAGGCCGAGTGCCTGGAATGGCTGAAAGGAGAGAATGAAGTTGGCTAAGAGGCTAAGCGTCCTGTCTTTCCTCTGCTGCATCGGAGCGGCGAGCGATGATATTCCCGTGACCGTCAAGGAGGGACCTAAGACCATCGGAACCGCAAAGAGCCTGCGGTGGCTGGAGCTGCACGGGTCCCCCGGAGTTCTGGAAGCCCGCCTGGAGTATGCGGTCATCGGGAAGCAGGAAATCACCCTCCAAATCAGGCTCAAGGACTACAACACCAAGAGGCCGTAAACCGCCGGTGCAACGGCGGCCAAGTGCGAAAGGAGCTAACCAAATGGCAACCAACATCAAGGACAAAATCGCTAAGCTGCTGGCCCTGGCAGAAAGCCCGAATGAGAACGAGGCCAAGGCCGCGCTGCTCAAGGCCCGCGAACTCATGGCTGAGCACAAGCTCAGGCCGGAAGAGGTCGTTAAGGCCGACAAGGTGAAAGTCATCCGGGAGGTCCTGGACGTCACTTGCACCGCTATGACGAACCCCTGGGCCGTCTCCCTCTCCGCTATCATCGCGGAGCACTACTGCTGCCGGGCCTACCGGAACCGGGGCGCTGGCTGCAAGACGAACAGGATTGGCCTGGTGGGGCTGGAAGAGGACTTCGAGATTGCAAAGAGGATTTTCCTCTACGCCTACGACTGCGTGATGGCCTCCATCAAGGCCAACATCAAGCGGGACCCCAGCGACCCGTCCGGGACCTACCGTGAGAAGTGCAACGCCTACGGATGGGGCTTCACCCGTGGCGTGGCGGCTGCTTTCCGCGAGCAGGAAGAAGAGCACCAGGAATGGGGCCTTGTGATGGTGGTCCCCAAGGCCGTAGATGACAACATGGCCGACATGGGCAAGAAGACATCTTTCGGCAAGGAGAAGACCGGCGGCTGGCGCGACGCCTACCGCGCCCTGGGCTACCAGGACGGCAAGCAATTTGACCCGACAACTCGCCTGTCCGGTGCGCCGGAGCGGGCCGCGATTGGAGGTTGATACCGATGAAGTGCAAGAACTGTGGGTGCGAAGTCATCCGCATCCGGTCGGGAGGGCGCAGCGTCGTTTGCGACGCCGCCCCGATCACCTACTGGCACGTCCGGGACGGGGCCGCGATGTCGGAGATGCTGTCCCTGCTGACCCCCAACGGGGAAAGCATCTACGGGACGCCGGCTGGAAAGCTGGAGAACGCCGTGGGCGTGGCCTACCACCCCCACACTTGCGGACTGCTGCCCATCTTCCACCGTGGCCGAGATAGCTGGAGCCGCCCGGTCTACGATGACGGAACGGGCCGCCTCCTGGTGGACGTGGACCCGCGAGCTGGCCGGAAACCGGACATCTGCACCAAGCAGGGCAACGCCTTTGACGGTGAACCCTGCGACCCGGTAGATGGAGATTTTATCTTCATTCCGCGCCGGGACACCTGGTAACAGTATATACCAAAACCACCCAAAAAACAAGCCGTATAAATTAGACACAAGGAGGAACCAAGCATGAGAACGGCAAACCGAGTTAAGCCGAAGACCGACTTCGGCATTGAGGTCCGGCTCTTCACCGCACAGACCGGAATGACGGTGAAAGAGCTGGCCGAGCGGTCCGGCGTCAAGTACACGACGCTGATCGAGACCACCACGGGCCGCTGTGCGGGCCACCAGCTCATCCCCATTGTCCGGGAGTACATGGCGAACTACGAGCAAAAGGAGGCATGACCCATGGCGACGAAGCCCCTCAAGACCGCCCGCGATATGTTCTACTTCGTGGAGGACGTGATGCGGATTTTGGGCTACTCCAAGTCCAAGAGCTACAAGGTCATCAAGAGCCTCAACCGCGAGCTGGAGGACCAGGGCAAATGCACCTGTGACGGGCGCGTCATCAAGCGGTATTTCCATGAGCGCTACGGCCTGGATGAGCTGAACGCGCCCGTGAGACGGGGGGCGTAGCCATGGAGAAGAGCAAGAGACGCCGGAGCTATGCCCGCGCCTACTACCGGCTGTCCGTCCTCTGCCTTGCGGCCATGGTGACGGCCCGCCTCATTCTACTGATGATTGATGTTATCCAGCTTCAAATCCAGACCGCCGGGGCTTTTTCAATCCCCGCGAGCGCGGCAATCTTGGTATTCACCGGCTGGGAGCTGAAAACCTGGACCGGTCAAGGAAAGGAGAAAAAATCATGTGGACCTACAAGTGTGACCGCTGCGGAGCGGCGCTTGACCCCGGAGAGCGGTGCGACTGCCAGGACCGCCCGGCCAAGTACAACGGCAAGCCGATCTTCACCCAGGAGAACTTCAACTACTCCGAGGCCAAGATAGGCGACTATGTGGAGCAGGCCGTTGTGGATGACGCCATGGACTGTCTGCCTCCGGCCTCGATGAGCGCCCGGTGCGCTCAGATGGGCGAACCGTACTCCCACCGGGAGGACCCGGAGACCGGGCGGCTCCGGCCTACTTACTACACGTTCAAGCGTGTGGCCGGAGAGTGGCCTAACGGTATCTGGCAATTCTGCGGCTGCTGCTTCCAGGGCGAGACCGTCCCCCGTGGCAAGGACCCGATCTACTGCTGAGAGGGGGCCGAAACGATGAAGCGAAGCTGCGGGGGGGGGTACTATGTGCAGGCGTCAGACCCTCACGACCCTGTCTCCGGCGGAACGGAGCGTAGCCGAGCAGCATTACCGGCTTGTGGAGTGGTACGTCAGACATCGGGGCCTCCCGGTGGATGAATACCTCGATGTTGCCGTGTTCGGCTATCTGCTGGCTGTGAAGCGGTGGTTTGCCCGCCCGGACCTTTACCGTTATGAGTTTACCACCATCGCCTGTGCTGCCATGCGGAGTGCAATCGGCAACGAGCAGCGCAAGCAATCCAGGCGCATTAAGACCGTGAGCCTGGATGACCCCATCCCAGGCACGGACGGCATGACCTGGGAAGACATCATCACCGAGGACCATCTTGTGTACTCGGCATAGGAGGAATAAGCGTGAAAATAACCTACAATCTGCAAGTGCTTCCCCAGCGGAAGAATAGCCGTAAGGACAGCGAAGAGACAACCGCGCTCAAGGCATTCCTCGCGGACAGCGAGAAAAAGAACATGGTCTTTGAGTACGATACCCCGCAAGAGGCTAAGAAGCGCTATGACAGTATGCGGAACTACCGCAACGCCAACAAGCTCCAGGACATCTACGATATGTGGCGAAGCGAGGCCCTGATCTGCATTGTGAAGACTAAGAAAGGAGCCGCGAAGAAATGAGCTACTACACCATCAATGAAGAGGCCGCCCGCACCGCCAACGACTTAAACAGCCACTATACCTACCGCGAGGGAAGCGCCACGGCTTCATACCGGAGGCAGGTGGATGAGGCTACCGAGCTGGCCGAGCGCCAGAAGAAGCGCGTGGACCCCATGTACCATGAGAAAATCGACCGGCTTCTTGACCTCTACTGTCGGAAATTGGCAGAAAATTTGAATGACAAGTATGCCATTGCCGCCCGCTGCCCCTCTATGCTGGTATCTGGCAGAGCGAACTTCCCAGTTCAAAAGAAAAAGAAGCAGAATGCGGCCGAAGAGCGCAGGCTCGAAGAGTGGAAGCACATCCAGGGCTTGCTTGATAAAATCCGCAGCGTCGGCACCGGCGGTATCAGCTCCGATGACCCGCAGGCCGTGGAGAAGCTGGAGGCGAAGCTCGCCGCCCTGGAGAAGAACCAGGAGATGATGAAAGCGGCCAACGCCGCCATCCGTATGAAAGACCCGGCCAAGGGAGACGCCAAGCTCGCGGAGCTGGGCTACACCCCGGAGGACATCGCCAAGCTCAGAGCGCCGGACTTCTGCGGGCGCATCGGTTATCCGGCCTACGCGCTCCAGAACAACAACGCCAATATCCGGCGCATCCGTGGCCGGATCGCAGAACTCAAGAAGCGGACCGAGAACACCCCGGAGGGCTGGGAGTTCGACGGGGGCCGGGTCGTGGTGAACACCGCGGAGAACCGCCTCCAGATCATCTTCGATGGGAAACCCGACGCGGACATCCGAACTGAACTCAAGGGAGAGGGCTTCCGGTGGGCGCCGTCGCAGGGGGCATGGCAGCGGCAGTTGACCGACAACGCCATGAGAGCCGCCCGCCGGTTGAAGTGCATCGCGCCCCAGGTCTGAACCATCTACCANAGGGCTGGGAGTTCGACGGGGGCCGGGTCGTGGTGAACACCGCGGAGAACCGCCTCCAGATCATCTTCGATGGGAAACCCGACGCGGACATCCGAACTGAACTCAAGGGAGAGGGCTTCCGGTGGGCGCCGTCGCAGGGGGCATGGCAGCGGCAGTTGACCGACAACGCCATGAGAGCCGCCCGCCGGTTGAAGTGCATCGCGCCCCAGGTCTGAACCATCTACCAAAATCATACCAGAAAGCGGGTGAATGAGAGTGGCTATCGCAGCAACAAAAAAGCCCCCCGCGTATCTGCGGGAGGCAAGGATGAGGGCTGGATTTGTCAGCCGGGGAACGGCGTCAACCGTTGTTCCGTATTCGCCGGAGACCATAGGACGCCATGAGCGCGGCGACGTGGAGATGGAGCCGGAAGACGCCCTGGTCTATGCAGAGTGCTACCAAAGCCCGGACATCCTACCCAGGTATTGCGCTACCTGTCCGGTAGGACGGGCAATCGGGAGAACGGCCACCGACCGCCCTCTTGCACATGCGACGCTCAGGGTCCGGCGGCTCATCGAGGACGGTCAAGACGTGGCCGACCGCCTGGAGGAAATCGCCTTTGACGGCGTGATAGATGCCTCCGAGCGGACCGACTTCATGGAGGCCCTGGACTTCCTGCGGAAGCTGGAAGAGAGTATCAACGACATCATCTTGATTGGCTTAGGAAAGGAAAAGGCCGCCCCCGGTGCAACGGGAAGCGGCCAAGCGCGAAAATAACTAACCTGGAGTTATTGTAGCACATTCCTACCGGCCCTGTCAAGCCGAAAGGAGATTACCCAATATGGAAAATGCCATCGTCCAACTCAACAAGTACCCCAAGGACAAGTACAACGTCCTGGTCCCCGTCACCACCATGCAGGTAGCGAGCAACCTCCAGCGGATCACCGTCTCCGAGGTCCAGCTCGACGTCCGGCAGGACAGCTCCAACCGGGGGCCGAGCAAGGACATCTACTACGAGAAGTCCAGCAGCGCCTTTGCCATCACCAAGGTAGGCGGCATGAAGCTGGCTGCGGCGGCCAACATCAGCATCGTGGACACCGCCACCGAGCGGACCGAGGGTTGCCAGCGGTGCATTGAAATGGCACGGGCCACCGGAAAGCCCAGGGTATGCGGCACCTGTGAGCACGTCCACGACGTAGCTGTCACCGTGACTATCCGGGTCCCGGAGCCGTCCGGCGGCTTCCGGCTGATGAAAGCCACCAAGGAGATTGACTGCACACTGGAGGCCGCCGGGATGAAAGACGGAGCCAACGGTCAACAGTTCAGGCGCTTCCTCCCCCACCGCACCGCCATGGCTGAGAGCAAAGCCTTTATGCGGGCTATCCGGGCCGCCCTGGGCCTGGCCGGGACCTACGCCTACGAGGAACTGAAAAAGCCCTTTGTCGTGGCCCGCGTGGTCCCCAACCTGGACGCCCCGGAAATCAAGCAGGCCGTGGCGAGCAACTACCTCCAGTCGATGGGTATGCTCTTTGAGATGCCCACCCAGGCGTCCAGGGCGAGCCTCCCGGCGGCGCAGGCCGCCGAGACCGTCACCCCCTACGAGGATGAGGGGCCTATGCCCTGGGATGAGGCACCGGAAGAGCCGGAGGATAGCTGGAGCAGATCGCCGGAGTACGGAGCTGCCCCGGATTGGGCGGACCCGGAGCCGCAGGGCGTGTTCTGTTCGGAGTGCCGCCGGGAGATTACCGGCGGTCAGAGCAGGAATGGCCGTAAGTGGAGCGCGGAGGACATTGCCGGGTATAGTCAGCGCACCTATGGGCGGGTCCTCTGCCCTGAGTGTCAGGAGAAGATGAAAGGAGCGCGGAGATGACGGTTATTGAGTTCGCGGAAAAGCGGCTGGAGGAAGAGAGCGGCTACAACCTTGACGATGCCCGCTATTGGGCGGCCTACCTGGACGGCGCGAGGGCGCAGAAGCGAGAGGATGAGGAGGCGAAAGGCCATGATTAAGATACTGCACACCGGCGACATTCACCTGGGGGACCTGGCAGGCCCCACCAAGGACGGCGCAAATCTGCGCCGCCAAGACACCTTGCGGTGCATGGACGCCATTGTGAACAAGGCCCGGACGGAGGGGCCGACCGTGACCATCATCGCGGGCGATCTCTTCAATCGGTCCCGCGTGTGGGCCGATACCGCCCTGGATGACGTCAACGACGCCATTTCCCGCTTCATCGTCCCTCTGTGCGAGTACAGCGACGCGGTGGTGCTGCTGTTCGGCACGATGAACCATGATAACCCCCGCGCCTTTGAGGTCATCCGCAAGGCAACGCCGGACCTCAAGAACCTACACATTTACACCGAGCCGAGGGTGGAACGCCTGGTGACATCGGAGGGGCCGGTCCAGATTATGGCCGTCCCCGGCTTCGACAAGGCGCGGCTGCGCCTCTTCTGCCCCGGCGCCGACAAGGAGACGGAGAACCGGAACGCCACCGCCCTTGTCAACGACATCATCCTGGGGCTGGCTACGGAGCTGGACAGGAGCCTCCCCTCCATTCTCACGGCTCACTACACGGTAAGCGGGAGCGAGGCAGACAACGGCAGCACGTTCCTTGCTGGACAGGATGTGGTGGTCCTCCCGGCTACCATCGACGCGGCGGGCGTGGACCTGGCCTGCTTCGGCCACATCCACAAGCCCCAGCGTCTCAGCTCCACCACACCGGCCTACTACTGCGGGAGCGTGAACCAGCTCACTTTCAACGATGAGGGGACCGCTCACGGCTTCTGGCTGCACCAGCTTTCAGACGGGGACCGGAGCGTTGTCTCGGAGTTCCAGCGCACCCCGGAGCGAGTACACCGGACGGTGACGATGAAGCAGCAGGACGTGGCAGACTTCATCTCCAGCGGCACCCTCAATCCTGGGGACGTGGAGGGGCGCGTGGTCCGGGTCCGGTATTCCTGCACACTGGAGCAGGAAAAAGCCTTTAACCGGGCCGAGCTGCAAAAGCGCCTGATGGACGCTGGCGCGTTTTATGTGGCCGAGATTATCCCGGATGACGTGGAGGCCCTGGACGCCAAGGACCAGCTCACGGAGCACGACGGCCCCGCCGAGTGCCTGTCACGCTGGCTGGAGACCAACGACATCACAGGCGAGAAAGCGGCCCGCCTCATGGAGCTGGCCGCGCCGATCATCAAGCAGGCCGACGATGGACGCGAGGACAGCAAACACGCTGGAGCATTTATGCCCCGGACGATTGAGGTCAAGAACTACCGGAGCTACACGGAGGCGGCCTTTGACTTCTCCCCGGTACACATGGCAATGGTGAACGGCCAGAACGGTGTCGGCAAGTCCTCCCTCTTCATGGACGCCATCGCGGACTGCCTCTATGAGCAGACCCGGAAAGAGGACATCGGCGGCTGGGTCCGCGACGGGACGAAGAGCGGCAGCATCACCTTTACCTTTGCCCTGGGCGGGCAGGACTACCGGGTCATCCGCACCAGGACCAAGAGCGGGCGCGGTACCCTGGCCCTCCAGCGGTGGAACCCGGAGGGGGACGCCTGGGCAGATGAGAGCGACACCACCATGAAACTGACCCAGGCCCGCATTGAGCGGCTGCTCGGTATGGACTGCAACACCTTTTGCAGTATCGCCCTCATCCGGCAGGACGCCTACGGCCTCTTCCTGGACGCCGACAGCGACCGGCGCATGGAGGTCCTGTCCGCGCTCCTGGGCCTGGACATCTACGGCAGGATGGGGGACATCGCCAAGGCGTCCGCTACGGAGCAGCGCCGCGCCATCGCCGCCCTCAAGGAGCGCATCAACGTCCTGGGCGAGCAGATCAGCGAAAAGGATGAGTTGCTGGATGAGGACATGGTGCTGTCCGAAGAGATGGACGAAGCTGTCCATGACGTAGCATCCGGCGAGGCGGACATCCGGGCGCTGGAGAGTGCCGAGGCCCTGCTTGCCGAAGTGATACGGCAGGCCGAGGACAAGGACGCCCAGGCCAAGGAATATGACCGGGAGCGCGACAGAAAGGCCCTGGAGCTGGAGAAGCTGGAGGGCCAATACCAGGACGCCCGCCACCTTGCAAACGGCCTCAGAGACGCCCAGGACGCCGCTGAGAGGGTCAAGGCGGCACGGGCCAAACTCCAGGACCTCTCCCCCAAGGTGGACCGGGACAAGGAGCTGCTGAAAGAGCTGGCCCGCCTCCGGGAAGCAATCGGCAAGGCGGAGCTGGACGCGGAGGCGGCCCGGAGAAAGCTCCGGCAGTATCAGGACATCATCGGCAGAAAGCCAGACGTGGAGGCGGCCCAGGCCGCGCTTGACGCCCTGGCCCCGGCGAAAGCGGAGGCTCAGGAGCGGCTTGCCAAGTCCTTTGAGACCACCAAGGCGCTGCTGGCCGCACGGGAGGCCAAGGACAAGCACCTGGCAGACAGCCGGGTCCGCATCGGGGAGCTGCAATCCCGCCTTGCGGCGGCCCAGGCGGAGGCCGGGAAGCTGGCCGACAGCGGTTGCCCCGTGCCGGAGACCGCTACTTGCAAGTTCCTGGTGTCCGCTGTGGCGGCTCAGGCCGCCATCCCGGAGCTGTCCTACTCCCTGGAGACCATGAAAGCGGAGGACCGCGCCCGGTATGAAGAGCTGACGAAAGCCTATGAAGAGGCCCTGGCAGCGCATGAGGCCCTGGGCAATCCGTCGGGGGACCTAGCAGAGCTGGAGGCCAAGGAGCATACCTACCGGACCATGACCGCCATCGCGCCGCAGATCGCGGCGGCGGAAGCGAAGCTGGAGGAAATCACCGCCTCCATCCAGACCGCCGAGCAGACCGCCCAGGACGCCAAGGAGCGGACTGTGGAGATTGACGCGGAGCGGGCGGCCCTGGGGCTGGCGGTCATCGAGTACCAGGCCGCGCAGAAGAGCATCGAAGACGATGAACCCATCGCCGGACATCTGGCCGACTGCCAAGCGGCCGGCGCGACCGCCGACGCCCTGGAGCCGCAGCTTGAGCGCCTGCGCCTGGAGATTGCAGAGCTGACCCGGAAAGTCATCACCGCGCACCAGGAGGCCGAGGACATCCGGCAGCGAGCACCGAAAGCGCCTGGGGACGTTAAGGGCCTGCGGGCCGTCCTGGAGAGCCGCCGGAAGAGCCTCACCGAATTTGCCACCCAGCGCGGGGTCATCAAGGCCAAGCTGGAGGCGATCTCCGAGGCCGAAGCTCAGACGGCAAAGCTCCGGCGGGACATCGAGGACGCGGCGGCCACCCTGAATGACTACACGGTGCTCACTCAAGCCTTTGGCCTGGACGGTATTCAGTACATGATTATCCGGGGCGTAGTCCCGGAGATTATGAGGCAGAGCAACGACATCCTGGCCGCCATGACCGGCGGGCGCATGGCCGTTGACATCCGCACCGAGCGCGAGCAGAAGAGCACGAAAACGGTAGTCAACAGCCTGGAGGTCTGGATTAACACCATCACCGGCGGGAACCGGCCCTATCAGTCCCACAGCGGCGGCGAAAAGGTCAAGATTGCCCTGGCCGTCACCCTGGGCCTGGCCGACGTCAAGGCACGGCGGGCGGGCGTCCAGCTCGGTATGCTCTTCATCGACGAGCCGCCCTTCCTGGACGCGGACGGGACGGAGGCTTACGCGGACGCGCTGGTGAACATGGCGGCCAGAAACCCCAATATGCGGATTTTGGCTATCTCCCATGACCCGACCATGAAAGCGCGGTTCAGTCAAAATATCATCGTGACCGGCGGCGAAGACGGTAGCTCTGTAACGATGGAGTGAAACCCATGAGGCCGGGCGGCCTCAAATCCACGGAAAGGAGGGGTCCGCCTGAGGTACATCATGGAGCACCGAGCTTTCGCCAACCGCATGAGGCGGACCCCTCTATCCATGGCCGCGCAGCTCCTATGGTACAAGCTGATGGATTTAGCCAATAGCCTGCGTTGGCCGGAGCACTTCGCATTGGACAACAGTAGGCTATGCACGATGATAAACACCACGGCAAAACGGACTGCCATATCCGCCCGACAGGAGCTTATAGACGGCGGTTATCTGGACTTCACCCCTGGCATCAAGGGGCGGCCCAGCACCTACCATCTCCGCTCAGTGGAAGAGATGGAGGGCTGGCAGCCGCCCCCGGATGACCTGGAGGGAGACTTCCTGGCAGAGTTCAAAGAGGACCCGACAAGCTATTTCGGCTACACGGAGGCCCTGGGGGTGGAGCTTGCGGAGACAACCGCCCACCTGTGGGCAGAGTTCTTTCCAGGCAAGACCCCTGGACCATACGATGAGAAGCGGACGTTCTTCCAGATCATGGTCCAGTACCATGATGAGGAAACAGATGAGTGGTCTATATCGTTCCCGGAGGAAAACAAGGAGCTGCTGGGCTACGCCTTTGAACAGGGCCGGAAGCGCGGGAAGCTCTTTTGGGGGTACATTGAGAGCGTCATGCGAAATCTTAGGGACTGTGGCATTAAAACCGTAGAGGAAGCCTACGAGAACGAAGAAAAATTCTATGAACGGAGAGGATGGAACAAGTGAAAGAACGGACGATAACCCTTGCCTGCGGCGCCCTGTGCGCCCTGGTGTTCGTGAGTGCCCTGTTTACGCCGGGGCAGGCCAGAGGCGCGGCCTTTGATGAGCAAGAGGACACGGCGGCGCATCCGGTCCAGGTATTGGACCCGACGCCTACCCTCACCGCATCGCCGGTCCCCACTGTCTCGCCCTATTTCGGCTGGACCGAGGAAGAGGTTGAGATGCTGGCCTGCGCGATCTACCAGGAGGCGGGCGGTGACGCCTGCTGCGACCTGTGCCGCCATCGTGTGGGCGATGTCATCCTGAACCGGATGGAGGATGACCGCTTCCCGGACACCGTGGAGGAAGTGCTCACGGCCTACCGGCAGTACGGGCGCTTCTACTGGACCGGCGTAGTGTGGCCGGACCGGGCTGAAAACCCTGGAGAGGCCCACGCCGTTGCGCGGGCCTGGGAGACCGCACGGGACGTCCTGAGCGGCGAACACTCGGACCTTTACGGGCAGGGGTACATCTACCAGGCCGAATTTGAACAGGGAGCCGACGTCATCTGCTGCGAGGACTGCGGCATCTACTTTGGGAGGTAGACGGTGAGCGAGAAGAAAATCATCCTCGACCTATGCGGAGGTTCCGGTAGCTGGTCGAGGCCGTATGTAGCGGGGGGGGGGTACGACGTTAGAAACATAACCCTACCGGACTATGATGTACTGACTTACGAACCGCCCCAAAAAGTCCACGGCGTTCTTGCGGCCCCTCCATGCACGGAGTTTTCGGTCTTGAACTGCAAGGCAGAGGCGCGGGCGCGGAACCCGGAAGAGGGCCTGAAAGTCGTGATGGCCTGTCTGAGAATTATTGAAAAGTGCCGTCCTGAATGGTGGGCCATGGAAAACCCCGTTGGACATCTGCGGGAATACATGGGGCCGTCTACAATGATTTTCCAGCCATGGGAGTACGGAGACCCCTGGACCAAGAGAACCGAGCTTTGGGGTACATTCACCCCGCCGAAAAAGCTATATGAGCGGTGGGAGGACGTACCTGACAAGCTGCCCCTATACACAAGGCCGGGAAGAGGGAAACCAAATTTTGCATACCTACACAAATCGGCTCAGTCCCTTATCCCTCAGCTTGCGTGGGCCAAACCGAAAAGCGATGCCGATTTCAGAGCCATCACCCCGCCTGGATTCGCTCAGGCGTTTTACGAGGCGAACCCATGAAAGGAGACGCCATGCAGAAAACATATCCACGCCGATGCAATATCTTCAACTGCGACCGGCGGCACGGTAACATCTGCTGCGCCGATTGCGGCTACCGGGATAAGAACTGCAAGAACCCCTGCTTGAACCACCCGACCCGGTGCGGACAGGTCAAGCCGCCACAGACAGCCCACGGCCAGAAGCCGGGGAAATAAAAATCAGGAGGAATTTACCATGCAAGAGCAAAAGAGGACTTTCAAGTACGGAGACGTGTTCCACGTGGCCGGTCTGGACTGGATTGTGCTGCGGACCACCCCGGCGCCGACGCCGGACTGTTCCGATCTCCACTTCTGCGAGGCCACCGAAGACGTCTTCCAGGCCCCCTTTGATGAGAACGACTGCAACGACTGGAACAAGGCGAGCCTGCGGAAGCAGCTCAACGGCGAGTTCCTGGATAAGCTCATCGCTGAATGCCCCGGCCTGAAAGACGCCATCGTCCCCACCTACCGCGACCTGACCGCCGATGACGGCCTCCGGGACTACGGAAACTGTCTGGACAAGGTAACGATGCTCACCGCCGAAGAATACCGGCAGACCCGCGATCTGCACCCCGCGCCGGAGCATTGGCGCTGGCTCATCACGCCGGACGGGACCCCGAAGAGTTCCGGGACCTCTTTCGTGCGCTACGTGAGCTCGGACGGGAGCCTCAACAGCTACAGCGCGTGCAACGGCCGCAGGGGTGTGCGCCCGGCTTTAACTCTGAAATCTGACATCTTGGCATCTATCCTCGACGCCGAGGACAAGAAGAGAGCGGCGGAAATCCGGCCCGCCGACGGTCCTCAGCCTGGGGTGGATGAGACGCCGGAGCAAGCGGAAATGGCCCTCTATGAGCAGGCCGTGGAGCAGTTCGGGGAGAGCGCTCAAATCCTCATGGCGGTGGAAGAGATGAGCGAGCTGCAAAAGGCCCTACTCAAGTATCTGCGCTTCAAGGACCATGAGCAGGGCGATGAGGCGGAAATCCTGGCGGCGATCTCCGAAGAGAGGGCCGACGTGGAAATCATGCTGAACCAGCTCCACGTCATCTTCGGTGACAACACCGACATGGAGATTGCCAAGCTGGAGCACCTTTGTGAGCTGCTGGGTGAATGACGATGCTGCTGTTTACGTGGACCCTCTTCATCCTGATTACATTCACTGGCTTTTGCTACGCCTTTGGGGGCAAGACCATGAATGACCGGAGCAACGGCGCAAAGGTTACATCTGCGGGTATGCTGGCCCTGTCTATTCTAATCGCGTTTGGAGTGTAGCCTATGCACGATGAAGTGTTCACCATCCCCGCCCGCCGGTGCAAGCGGTGTGGAGGTCTGCTGACATCCTCCCAGGGCTTGCGGGATGGGTACGGTCCCTGTTGCCTGCGGAAGATAAAGCAGGAAGAGGCCGACCGGAAGATGATGGAGAACCAATGCAGCCTATTTGACATTGTGAAGCCGGGCGGCGGCGAGGCCGAAACTGAGAAAGGGCCGCTGAACGGGAAGTGCATCACGGGGAAAAGCCCGACCGGGCATTGTGGGGCCGCCGCCTACTGCTCGGAGCCATACGATTGCTGCGCCTCCTGTTCCTCTGACTGCAATATGCGGTGCGGCTGGCTCAGGGAAAGGAAATAACTGACCTATGAATATTCACAAGACCGACATTGAGTGGTGCAGCCACACATGGAACCCTGTAACGGGGTGTAAGCACGGGTGCGAATACTGCTACGCCCGGCGCATGGTGTCCAGGTTTGGCCCGCACCCCTGCGAGCGGCCCATCATTGAGCCGCTGGAGGTACTGCCCAAGGGGACCGGGTGCTACTACGTGGAGCAGCCTACCAAGCTCTGCGACGAAAACGGGGAGCCTGTGCGCTCCACCCCGTACCCCAAGGGCTTTGCCCCCACCTATCACGCCTACACCATGGACTATCCTGAGAAGCGGAAGACGCCTGCGCGGATATTCGTCTCCAGCATGGGAGACCTGTTTGGGGAGTGGGTGCCGGACATCTGGATTGAGGATGTCTTCGCTGCCTGCAAGCGAGCGCCGCAGCATACCTACCTGTTCCTCACCAAGAACCCGCAGAGGTATCTTGACATGGGCCATGCCGGGAAGCTCCCCATGGAGCGGAACTTCTGGTACGGGACCACGATCACCGGCCCTGAGACGGAATACTTTGGAGCTTCCTGCGTCAACACGTTCCTGAGCATCGAGCCGCTGCTGGAGCCGTTCAGCGCGGATGACTGCGCCGGTTTCCGGCGGCTCGGTGAGCCTCTTTGGGTCATCATCGGAGCCATGACCGGACCGGGGAGCAAGCGAAAGCAGCCGAAGCGGGAATGGGTAGCGGCCATCACGGAAGTTGCTCAGTCTGCCGGGGTCCCCGTCTTTATGAAAAACAGTCTGAAAGACCTGTGGGGCGGCCCTCTCATTCAGGAGTACCCCGAGGGTATGGTGCGGGTAGACGGAGAATAACTGGAGGGAGAACTATTGAAGAAGCGAAGCTGCCGGAGGACCGGCTTTGAACAGGAGCAGCACGACCGGGCAATCCGGGTGCGGAAGATGACCGACGCTCAGCTCTGTGCCTACCTGGATGAGCTGGAGGCCCGCAACCAGCCCATCGTCATCTCGCAGGATGAGCTTGAGAAAGTCATCAACGGCTTTATTGACAGCCTGGCTACCAGGAGCGACACCGGCCTGCGGGTCAGCGACGCCACCATCCGCAAAATCCGGGCCATGGCCGTTGAAAATGGCTACCTCCGGCCTACTGGCGGAGGCGAGGCATGAGCGAGCACCGAAAGAAAATCACCATCCGCGTATCGTCGCAGACAGCCTACCACCTGGAGGCCGAGGCTGAGCGCCTGGGCATATCCCCTGGGCGCGTGGTGGATGAGCTGATGAGGGCGGCCAAATTCTGTGGAGAAGTGTGTGGAATTTGTGGAAAACACCACAAAAAGCAAACAAATAAGCCTTAAAAGTTAGGAGAGTAGACAATGGGCATCTACGGTGCGGCGCTGAGGGAGCTTGAGCAATACCGGAGGGATGAGGCGGCGGGCCTGCTGCTGCGCCTGCCGGTCCCCCTGGGGGCTACGGTATGGCGGGTACGGGATAACCCGGCCTGTCACTATGGGGTCCGGGAGGCTGAGAAATTCCTCTTTGGCCGAGTAGTCACCCCGCGCCGCATCGTGGAGCCTACGCCCTTTACCCTGGCCCTGCTGGACGCCTGGGGAAAGACCGTATTCTCCACCGAGGCTGAGGGGAGGACGATGTTAGAGCATGACACCAAGCGAGAGGGCGAAAGCGGCCCTTAGATACCAGAACCGGAAGAACCGCGCCCAGGGAGCCTTTTTTGAGCAGATGATAAACGGGGCCTGCGACTTCTACCGGAGCCGCCAGATCGCTGACATTGAGAAGACGCCGGAGCCGATGCAGCCGACTAAGGACCTGGGCGGCGGGAAGTTCATCGCGCACTACACCAGCACGGCTCAGGCCGACTACAAGGGCTTTCTGTTCGGAGGCCGGGCGGTCAACTTCGAGGCCAAGTACACCGACGTTGAGAAGATGACCCAGGACCGCGTGACAGCGGACCAGACGGAGCGCCTGGAGCGGGCGCATCAATTCGGAGCCGTGGCCTTTGTCCTGTGCTCCTTTGGGTCCGTGGGATTTTACCGCATCCCATGGACAGTGTGGCGGGACATGAAAGGCCGGTTTGGGCATAAGTACATCACGCCCCAGGAGGCAGCGCCCTATGAGGTCCGCATCGGCGGCCCCGGTGTGCTGTTGTTCCTGGAGGGATTGGAGGACAGACCATGAGTAATTTCCAGAAAGACGTCCAGCTTCTTGCGGACCTCCAGGGCCTCATTGAGAAGCGGGAGAAGCAAGTCAACCCGCCGGAGGGCAGCACCGCCATCATGGGCGCGATCTCGCCGGTGCTGCGGGCCGCTATGCCGGCCGCACAGAAAGCGGCCCAGCGTGAGCTTGACATCCTGGTCCGGGTGAAAAACCGCCTGGGCGAGCTGATGGAGGGTCAGAGATGAGCGCCCGCCGGGAGCACCGTCTCCGCAACCTGGAGCGCCGGGTCGCGGAGCTGGAGACCATCGCCGCTACTCCGGTGTTCATCCACACCAAGGGAGACGGCGGAGAGGACTACGTTTTGGAAGCCGTGTGGAGCAAGGAGGAAGCCGACACCCACCCCGACAAGCGGCTGAGCCTGCTGGACCGGCTCAAAAATATCTTTACTGGAGGACATGAGAAATGAAACAGTACATCGGGACCAAGATTATTGAGGCCGAGCCTGCCTACCGCTGCATGGACGGTCAGGGGCGCGTCACCATCACCGATGACCCGTCCGAGGCGTTCCCCAACTTCCCCAGCGTGGAGGACGGCTACCGCGTCCGGTATGCGGACGGGTATGTGAGCTGGTCCCCCAAGGACACGTTTGAGCGGGCCTATCTTCCCCTGGAGACCAACAAGGAGCTGCGGACCGGCAAGCCCAGCATCAGTCAGGAGATGGTGGACAACTTCATCCTGGAGACCTGGACGCAGACCGCTGGGGAGAAGACTACCATCGTCCGGGCCATGCTGCGGAATGGCTTTGAGCTGGTGGAGGCGTCTTCCTGCGTAAGCCCTGAAAACTACGATGAGAAGCTGGGCCGCGAAATCTGCATGAAGAAAATCAAGGACCGCGTCTGGTATCTCCTGGGCTTTCTGCTCCAGACTGCGGTTAATGGCGTCAAGTGAGCTGTGGAGGTTTAGGTATGGATAAGAATATTGCCGATCTGCTGGAGCTGATTAAGGCTCACCCGGAGCTGCCCATCGTCCCGATGGTGGACAGCGAGATTGTCTGTGATGAGGGCTACGCCCGCTGGCGGGGGTCCTGGGGCGCGGCCAGCGTCACAAAGTACCTGGTGTCGGAAGAGCACATCTTTTTCTTTGACGATGAAGATGTTGAGGCCGTCCTCATCGAAGTAAAGGGGTACGATGAATTTCTCTCCATGACGGATAAGGAGGCCCAGGAAGCCTACAACGCCCTCCCCTGGGTGGAGTGCATCGCCGTAGACATCAATCTGCCATGAGCTGCTATGGGTGCGCCTGCGATCACTGTCTCTACAATTCGGAGCTTGAGGCGTGGTACATGACGCCGGGCGAGGTCCAGAACGCCGAGGACATCTGCTTCTGCTGCGATGAGTGCAAGCACTACGACGGCGACTTCTCCAAGCGCAGCCAGTGGCGCCCGGACTGCCCAAGGCACAAGCTCCCGGAAAAGTACCTTGAGATGCAGAGGATAGTCGAACAGCGGAGAGCGAGGGCCGCAGAGACGCGCCGGAGAAACTTCCAGATCATAAAGGGCGGGAAGCCCTGAGCAAATAAAAAAGCCGCCTCCCCCGGAGGGAAGACAGCCCGTGACAAAGCTATTTTACCACATGGGAGGCGACAAAATCAATGGGCAAATCACAGGAGAACATCAGGGACATCATCATGCAGGCCGTTGAAGCCGGACGCATCTCTGCCGAGCGCACCGCCAAAGATGCTTTCAAGGCTACTGAGCGCCGTCTCTACGGCCTGCCCACCCTGAAAATCAAGCTGGAGGATGACCTTGAGCGGCTGGAAGAGTTCAAGCTCTACGGGCCGCGAGAGCGGAGCAAGAGCATCACCCGGTTTGTCAAGAACGGGAACCGGCTCACCCCGGATGAGATATGGGAGGCCGTTCTCATGGACATGGAGGCCACCATCGCGGCGGACCGCTATGAGATTGAGACCCTGGAGCGTGCGCTCGCCACGGTCCGGGATGACCCCTATTACCGGGCGCTGTCCGGGAAGTACCTGGATGACGTGGACGATAGGGACATAGCTGAGGCCCTGGAGTGTGATACCTCCACCGTCTGGCGGCACCGAAAGAGGCTTGTGCAGCGCGTCGCAGTCTGGCTATACGGCGCGGAAGCCTTGAGATAAGGGCTTGCAATTTTGCCGTGCAATTTTACAATTTGACGGTGCAATTTATCTGTGTTATACTCATCCACAATGAAAGAGTGTGGGTAGAGAAAACCGTCATAAATACCAAGTTCACGGCATATTTTTTGGGAAAACCTGTGACAAAAGCCCTGAAATGTGGTATAATTACGGTAGGAAAAAGCAAAGGAGTAACTAACCTATGAAAAACATCTGCCTACTCGATCTAAACTACACCCTGGTAGGAAACCAGGCGGACACGCGAATGCTCCGGCCATTCTCCCGGCGCATGGAGGCCGAAGAGTACCGGGCCGATCTGATTGAGGCCATCCGGGATGACTATGTTATCATCGTGACGGCCAGACCGGACTACCAGATGAAGCAGACTATGGCGAACATCAAGCGGAAGACCGGCTGGCAGCCCCAGGAGTGGTACTTCAACGACATCAACGCGGAGCCTCCGGTCTTCAAGGAGAGCGCCCTCCGGCGCTTCATCCTGCCCCGGCACGGCGCACAGAACGGCCCGGAGGGGGCGCACTACTACGCGGTGGAGAGCAATCCGAAGACGCGGGCCATGTATGCGCGGTTCGGTATTGAGGCCGCCCCCTATGACCGCTTCATCAAATCGGCGGGCATGGCGAGGGTCCCGGCTTTCGACCAATGCAGCTTATTCGGATAACTGAATATCAGCCACCAGGCGGGACGCGAGAGCGCCCCGCTTTTTTATTGCCCAAATCTGAAAGGAGTGGAAGCGTGGAAACCAGAGTAATCAAGCTGGCCGACATCAAACCGGCCCCCTATAACCCCAGGGTGCAGCTCACGCCCAAGGACCAGGAGTATAAAGCCCTGGACGCGAGCATTGAGGAAAACGGCCTGGTCCTGCCTCTCATCGTGAACATCCGGGACAACTGCCTGATCGGAGGACACCAGCGGCTTTCCGTCCTGCTGGCCGCCGGGGAGACGGAGACAAACGCCGTCGTGGTGGATATGCCGGAGGCCCAGGCCAAGGCGCTGTGCATCGCCCTGAACAAGCTGGACGGCGAATGGGACTACGGCCAACTGGCCGACATCATCCAGCAGCTCATCGACGATGGAGAGAACCTACTCGCCACCGGCTTTACCCAGGCAGACATTGACGATCTCCTGGGGGAAATCGGCGGTGAGCTGGGCGAGGATGAGGAACCGCCCTCCCTGGGCAAGAAAGAGGACACCGCCGACGGCATTAAGTGTATCGTGGGCGACTTCTCTTTCCGTCTGGAGGAAGCGGAGTTTGAGGACCTTATGGCAGACGTCCGGGAAAAGGTGGGCTTTACTCAGGAGCTTGTCTGCGCGGAGCTGAAAGGGAGGCTTTTCGATGAAGTATGAAACCAGACTGGAGATGCTGAAGCTCTCCGACATCGTGGCCGCCCCGTATAACCCCCGTGAAGACATCGAGAGCGGAAGCGATGAGTACAAGGCCCTGCGCCGGAGTATTGAGCTTAACGGCATGGTGGAGCCGCCGGTCGTGAACCTCCACAATATGCGCTGCATTGGTGGTAATCAGCGCCTTGTGGTCCTCCGGGACCTGGGATGGAAAGAAGTGCTCTGCTCCGTCATCGACCAGCCGGACGAAAGCAAGGAGATGAAGCTCTGCCTTGCCCTGAACCGCATCGAGGGCCGCTGGGACACCGACCGCCTGGGCGAGCTGCTGCGGGATGATGAGGTCCTGGAGTTTGAGACCGGCTTTGACCGCGACGAGGTCCTGGTCTACCGGCAGCTCGGCGGGGACGGCGAGGGCGAGGACGCCGACGATGACCCGGATTGGGACCAGGACGAAGACCCGGACGCCGAGGACGCCGACGGCGAGGAAGAGGACGAACCCGCCGGCGGGGACGATGAGCCCGCCATGGGGACTACGGGTGTCCGAATTGGACACCTACACTTCAAGGTCGAGGTCCCGCGCTACAAGCGCCTGGGCGAGAGCATCCGGGACGCCGGTATCTTCGACCAGGGAGAAATTGCCCAGGAGATGAAACGGAGGTTGCTGCGCCATGATTAAACTTGTCCCCATCGACGCTGTGCGAGCGTCGGAGTATAACCCCCGGCGCAACGACGAAAAGNTACACTTCAAGGTCGAGGTCCCGCGCTACAAGCGCCTGGTCGAGAGCATCCGGGACGCCGGTATCTTCGACCAGGGAGAAATTGCCCAGGAGATGAAACGGAGGTTGCTGCGCCATGATTAAACTTGTCCCCATCGACGCTGTGCGAGCGTCGGAGTATAACCCCCGGCGCAACGACGAAAAGCGCCTTGCCCTCACAGAGCTGTCCCTCCGTAAGCTGGGCTTTCTGCTCCCGATCTACGCCGATGAGAGCGGCGAAATCCTGAGCGGACACCAGCGGCACCTTGTAGCCTCCCGCATGGGCTTCCGGCAGATACCCGTGGAGTATGTGAGCGGAAAGACCCTGGGCGAGCGGCGGGCCGTGAACGTCCTGTTCAACCGGGCCACGAATGACCTCCAGAAGCAGGACACTTGCGCCATCATCCGACGCCGCCTCTATGAAATGGACATCGAGGCCATGACCGGGGAGCTGCCGGACATCGAGCCGGGGACCGAAGCATCATTCCCCTGCGTCTACGCCCTGCGTCGGATGGACGTCGTGAAGCTGGCAAAGCTCAATCACCGGAGCTTCGACACCCACATCAAGCAGCTTGCAAAATCCCTGGAGCGCCGAATCGGGAACGCCATGCCGGTAGTCATCGGGGAGGCCGGGAACGTCATCAACGGGATAGGCCGCCTGCAAGTAGCAGCGGAGGCCGGCAGAAAGGTCATCGCCTGCGTCAAGGTGAGGCCGGAGCAAGAGGCTTTCGCGTCCTCCATGCTCAACCTGTTATCCATGGACTTTGACATGGAGAGCACCTACGCCGACGATCTGCGCTTCAACAGCTTCATGCGGGAGCGGAACACCAGGGAGACCGACGCCGAGGGCAACGCCGCCCTGGGGGACGGCTTCTTTAAGGGCGTGTTCCCGAAAAACTGCGGGCGGGACTTCTGCAAGCTGGAGGGCGCGGCCCTGGAGACCTGGCGCCGACACTACGGGTCCAGCGTGGTAGACTTTGGAGCCGGGAAGCTCAACAACACCAGGACGCTCCGCAAGGCCGGTATTCAGGTATCAGCCTTTGAGCCGTACTTCGTGACCGTGGGCGAGAAAATCCACAAGGAAAAGAGCCTGGAGATTGCCGCCCGCTTCCTGGACGAAGTTGAGGCCGGGACGCCGTATAGCAGCGTCTTTATCTCCAGCGTGTTCAACAGCGTACCCTTTATGGCGGACCGGAAGCAGATTGCGGTCATCGCGGCAGCCCTGTGCGCCCCGGACGGGATGGTGGTCTGCTGGTGCCAGAGCAACAAGGCCCCGCAGTTCGTGAACACGAAGAAAAAGTTCATGGCCGCAGAAAAAATCCTGACCTTTGACCTGGACTATGAGCCTAACACCATCCTGGGGGACATCGGAGCACACCCCAAGGTCCAAAAGGGCCACACCGAGGAAGAGATGCGGGCGATCTTCGCCCCGTGCTTCCGTACCGTGAAGCGCCTGGAGATGATAACAAAATTCTGGTACATGGAGGCGGCAGACCCGATTGTGGACCCTGCGGCCCTGGCCGCTGCGCTGGACTTTGAATTTGAGCTTCCCTACCCGGACGGCTCACGCATGGGACTGTCTCAGCGAGCGCGGGAAGCGTTTGAGCACCGGCTCGGTATTCGCCTGCCCCCTCCGACGAAAGGAGAGGCAAAATGAGAGACAACGTACACCCTGGGGAGAAATGGGAGTTCAACGGAGAAGTGGCCGCCTGCTTCGCCAATATGCTTGAGCGCAGCATCCCGGACTACCGATCTATGCGGGCGCTTACCTACAAGCTGGGCGAGCGCTTCATCCAGCCGGAGACCCTGATTGTGGATGTCGGGTGCAGTACCGGCCTGGCCGTGGAGCCATTCGTGGTGAAGTACGGCCAGAGCAACAACTTTCTGCTGGTGGATAACGCACCGGCCATGGTGGAAGCCTGCGAGAAGCGCTTCCGGGCAGACGTCAACGTCACGGTCCGGCAAGGGAATATTTGGGAGTATTTGCCATTTGAGCAAAAGAGCAGCCTGGTCCTCTCCGTCCTGTCCATGCAGTTCATGCCGACGTCCTACCGGCCCCGGATGCTCAAGCAGATTTACGACGGCCTGACCGACGGCGGGGCGCTCATCTTTGTAGAGAAAATCCTCAGTGAAAACATGGATGACCTGATGGTGGACCTCTACTACGAGATGAAGCGGGAGAACGGCTATACCGATGAGCAAATCATGTCCAAGCGGCGCAGCCTGGAAAATGTGCTGTCTCCGCTCAAGGCCGAGTGGAGCGTGGACATGATGCGGACCGCCGGTTTTCGGCAA
The DNA here is from genome assembly GCF_001244495.1 of Clostridium phoceensis. Taxonomy (NCBI): domain Bacteria; kingdom Bacillati; phylum Bacillota; class Clostridia; order Eubacteriales; family Clostridiaceae; genus Clostridium; species Clostridium phoceensis. The sequence goes on from NZ_LN866274.1 coordinate 2,876,229, forward strand.
GTCGATATGTTTTGGCGCTGCCTGAATTTCTGTGGCTGGATAGCCGTTAAGTGACGGCTACCGGCCCCGAAAGGAGGGTAGATCGGAATGCCGAAGCACAGAGACACCGAGCCGTGGGAGCGTCTGGAGGGCGAGGGTGTCAAAGCGTATGAGGCGTTTTCGGTCTACCTGGAGCTGGGGGAAGAGCGCAGCATCCGGGCGGTTGCTAAGCAGTTAAACAAAAGTACCACGCTCATAGGCCGATGGAGCCGCACCTATCAGTGGGTGGAGCGGACCGCCGCATACGACGTTGACGTCCAGAGGAAAGCCCATGCCCAGGCCGTCAAGAAGCGCCGGAAAATGGCTGACCGTCATATCAGCATCGCCCTGAAATTGCAGGAAAAGGCGTTGCGGGCCCTCAAGGACATGGACCCCAGCGAGATAGACCCGAAGAACCTTGTGGCGTTCATCCGGGAGGCTACCAAGCTGGAGCGTGAGAACCGCATGGAGCTGGAGGCCGACACAGCACCGGGCAAGGCGAATGAGCAGGCCGACAGCAGCCTTGCCGCCGTCATCTCTGAGGCGTGGGAACGGAGGAAGCAGCAGAATGAACCTGACAAGTGACGCCATCCTCTACTACGCCGACAATCCGGTGGACTTCGTAGAGGACATTATACGGGCCAAGCCGGACAGCAATCAAAAGGCCATCCTGAACAGTGTAGCGCAGTACCCCATGACCTCTGTTCGCTCCGGCCACGGTATCGGCAAGAGCGCGGTGGAGAGCTGGCTTGCCATCTGGTTTCTGACTACCAGGCCATATCCCAAGATACCCTGCACCGCCCCCACCCAGCACCAGCTATGGGACATCCTGTGGGCCGAGATTGCGAAATGGCTCCGCAGTAACCCGGCCCTGTCTCAAGAGCTGATATGGACCAAGGAAAAGGTCTACATGAGAGGCCACCCGGAAGAGTGGTTCGCGGTAGGCCGGACGGCCAGTAAGCCCGACGCCCTCCAGGGCTTTCACGCCGAGCACGTGCTCTACATCATCGACGAAGCCTCCGGCGTCCGAGATGAGATATTCGAGCCGGTCCTCGGCGCACTATCTACGGAGGGCGCAAAGCTGGTAATGTGTGGTAACCCCACGAAGATTACCGGCTTTTTCTATGACAGCCACCACAAGTCCCGCGAGCTTTACAACGCCATGCACATTGACGGGCGGGACAGCAGCCGAGTAGATCAGCAGTTCATCGACACCATCATTGATATGTTTGGTGAGGACAGCGACGTCTTTCGAGTCCGTGTGGCTGGGGAGTTCCCCAAGGCCCTGCCTGACAGCTTCATACCGATGGAGTGGGCAGAGCGGGCAAGCGAGGCTGAGGCCCCGGAGATTGACCGGGCGGCCCGCGTGGACATCGGGATTGACGTCGCCCGCTACGGCGATGACAGCAGCGTCCTATCCCCTGTCCTGGACAAGAAGCTCCAGGAAAAGCCGGAGATATACCACCACAACGACACAATGGAGCTGAGCGGCAAGGCCGTCCAGCTCATCAAGCGCTATGCCCTGGAGCAGCCCTGGGCAGAGATACACGTCAAAATCGACTGTGACGGCCTGGGCGTCGGCGTCTTTGACCGCCTCATGGAGCTGCGGGAGCAGATCGTGGAGGAAGTTCAGGCCCAGCGAGACCGCCGGTATGCCGACGATGAGGACGCCCCACCCCCGTTCTCCCTGGACATCGTGGAGTGTCACTTCGGCGGCGAGGGCGGCACCATCAGCGACGATGACCCCATCGACTACCAGAACAGCACCGGCCTTATGTGGGGCGCGGTCCGGGAGGCCCTGCGGACGCAGAGCATCAAACTATATCCCGATGATAAGCAGATAAGCCAACTTTCCAACCGGAAATACGTGGTGAACAGCGCAGGCAAGATTGAGCTGGAGAGGAAAGAGGCCATGAAAAAGCGCGGCCTGTCCTCCCCGGATATGGGAGACGCGCTGGCCCTGGCCCTGCATGACCCGCTGGTAAGCGACTGGAGCATTGACTAAGGAGGACACCATGAAAGCGAAATGCAGTTACCTTGTATCGGCTGACGGCTGGCCGATGAAGTACATCCGGGCAAATACGGCGGCAGAGGCCCGGCGCCGCTGGCAGAAGATGACCGGCGGCCCCAAAAACCCCGCTGTCTCCCAGGTGCTCGGTAAAAAGCCGAAGCGCGAGGGAGGCGAATAACCGTGCCATTCTGGAACCGATTTAGAGGGGGTGGTGCGGGGAGGGCGAGCCAGACCTACCGGAGCGACAGCGTTATGCTGCCCAGGTGGACCAACCCGCCGGAGCGCAACACCCAGGAATGGATAGACGCGTTTCACACCAACCCCCGCCTGTCCGTCGTGGAGCGCATCGCCTCCGATCTGTCTTTTGCAGAGGGCAAGCTCTACCGGGTGGATGAGAACGGAGACGAACAGGAGCTTACTCATCACCCGTTCCTGGACTTTTGGGCGAACCCAAACCCGCTGCATGAGATGAGCAACGCGGCCCTGTGGCGGCTCCTGGAGATTTACCTCAAGCTCAAGGGAGAGGGGTACTTCATCATGGAGAAATCGCCCCTGGGCGTCCCTGTGGAGCTGTGGCCGGTCCCTGTCCATTGGGTACAGATGACCCCGTACCTGGACCACCCGTACTACACCGTCCGGCTCACCAACGGTCTGCTGATGAACGTGTCCGTAGATGATATGTTCGTGATGAAAGACCTGAACCCGATAGACCCGTTCAAGCGCGGCCTGGGGCAAGCTGAGGCCCTGGCAGATGAGATTGAGACCGACGAATACGCGGCCAAGTTCCAAAAGCGCTTTTTCTTCAACGACGCCACGCCGAACCTCATCATCGGTATGCCCAAGTCCACCCCGGAGCAGCGACAGCGCTTCCGGTCTGAATGGCTTGAGCGCTTCCGGGGAGTGTTCCAGAGCCACGGCGTCGCTACTGTCAACGGCGAGGTCACGGTGAACAAGGTTGGAGACAGCATGAAAGACATGGACATGGTGAACGGGCGCACATTCCTGCGGAATGCCGTCCTTGAGCACTTCGGCGTCCCCCGTGAGATTATGGGTATCACGGAGAGCAGCAACCGGGCCACGTCGGAGGCGGCTCAGTTCATCTATGCCCAAAACGTCCTTATGCCCAACCTACGCCGCCGGGAAGAGGCCATCAACAACCAGATCATCCCGTATTTCGGAAACGACTTGGTGTGGCGCTTCGATGACATCATCCCCCGGAACCAGGAGTTTGACAAGGCCCTGGGCATCGACGGCTGGAATGCCGGACTACTCACCAAGGATGAGGCCCGCGAGAAGCTGGGTATGCCTCCGGCCCTGGTGGGCGGCGACGTCTACAAGACGCAGTTCTCCGATGTCTACATCCGGGAAGACGATGACCCTGTGGCGATCTCCACGGCGGCGGCTAACCTCCAGTATGCAGAGAGCGCACCACCGCTTGAGACGGGCGGAGAACAGGACATTGAGATAACAGATAACGGAATACCCCTGGACGCCGAAAACGGCTCAGAGGGGGCGGGAGACGGCACAGAGGGCATAGAAATCGTGTCCTCCAAGGGTACGTCCCCGGAAGAGCGGAAAAGCCTCCAGGTGCAGGCCGCACAACGCGCCCTGCTGCAAGCTGAGAGGGAGCAGACCCAGCGCTTTGAGATTGCCACCCTCAAATATCTGCGGGAGCAGGGCCGCCGGGTGAGTGACGCCATGGGCGGCACCACCAAGGATGAGCGGAGCGTTTGGGACATTCTCATGGGGGCCATCCCCGGCTATGACCCGAACAGCGAGGACGCAGCGGAGCAGAGCGCGGCGGCGTGGTCCTCTTTGAGCGAGGCAGACCGCACCCGCCTTGTGAGCGCCTTTACCCTGGGCCTCATCGACTGGCCCAAGGAGGAAACGGCCTTGCTGAATATCTTTGAGCCGCTGTGGAAAGAGAGCTACGACAAAGGCGCTGGGGTGTCTGCCAAGCTCTACAACCTCCAGGCGGTCCAGAGGCCGGAGCTTGTCAGCACGGCGAAGCTGCGGGGCGGCGTCCGGGTCAAAGGCATCACAGAGACCACCCAGCAGTCCATCGCCCGTATCGTCTCCGCTGGCCTGGAGCACGGAGACAGCCGGGCCACCATCGCCAAGCAGATTGAACAGGAGATGCAGACCACGGCATCCAGGGCGCGTACCATCGCTACCCAAGAGTGCAATACCTCACTCCTGACCGGCCACTACGACATGATGCGAAAGGCCGGGGCCGCCTGGAAGACCTGGCACGTTGCCAACATGAGCGCCGCCAGACCCTCCCACAAGCGCCTGAACGGTGAGCGGGTCCCTATTGACGCCAAATTCTCAAACGGCCTCATGCAGCCCTGTGACCCGGATTGCACGGACCCCGCCGAGGTCGTGAACTGCCACTGTTTCCTGACATTCGACAAATAAGGAGGACGCCTGATGGAATTTACCGAGATGCAGGCTCAGGAGGCCGCCCGATCTGCGGGTATCGACCTGGAGAAAGAGCGGTTCGACCTGAAAGCCCTGACAGCCGGGATGAATGCGGAGCTTGAACACGGCACCGCAAACCCGGACACGAATATTACCAACGATGACCCCGTTATGACGGCGAAGCTCGCAGCGGCACATCTGCGGGTCTCGCCGTTTTACTATGCCTCCGGGCGGGGCCTGAAAGCGTGGGAGGCTTCGCTCCGTAGAGGGGTGAAAGTGAAAAGCTCCAAGACGGAGCACAAAACGCTGTCTTTCCGTACCGAAGAGTACGACGAAGAGAGCGGCATCTTTAGTGGCTACGCCGCCGTCTATGGCAACATCGACAGTGGCGGGGACATAATTGAGCCTGGTGCCTTCACGAAGACAATCGCCGAGGGCTGGGAGAGGGTGAAGATACTCGCCCTGCACAACGACTGCTGGCTCCCCATTGGCAGACCTTTGGAGCTGAGGGAAGACAGCAACGGCCTTTTCATTAAGGCCAAAATCAGCGACACTTCGATGGGACGCGACATCAAAGTGCTGCTGAAAGATGGAGTTCTCACTGAGCTGTCCATCGGATATGACCCCATCGTCTTTGACTACGACGAAAACGGCATCCGGCATCTGCGGGAAGTCAAGCTGTGGGAGGTCTCCGTCGTTACCTGGGCCATGAACCCGGAGGCGACGATCACCGACTACAAGCAGGCCACCGACGCCGCCGGTTTCCTGGACGCCTTTTTGGAGGCAGCCACCGCCGAAGTCAAGGCCGGTCGGAAAATCAGCGGGACCCGGCTAAAGGCCCTCAAGGACGCGAGCGCGTCCATGAAAGCCGCTACCAAGGTCCTTGACGGCATCATCCGAGAGGCAAGCGACACCGAGAAATCCATCTCCCGTACCGCCAACACCAGAGCCGAGAAGTCCGCGCCGACTACCGGCATCACCTATGAAATTCTGCTATAAGGAGGAAATTACAAATGGCTATTCCCAAGAAAGGAACCGCACCCGCTGGCCGCAAGTCTATGAAGATGGAGGCCGATGAGCTGACCGAGAAAATCAAGGCTTGCGTCAAGGAGGCCCTGGATGAGCAGGCCGAGGCCAAGGCCGAGGGCGAAGAGGGGACCGAGGACGCTGTTGCCGAGGTTGCCCCCGCTGACATCTCCGGTCTGATTGAGGACGCTATGGCCGTTGTCGCTGAGAAGCGCAAGAGCCGCAAGGAGGCCGGCGAAGAGCTGGGCGACGTCACCGCCGAGGAAGTCATGGAGGCCGTCGGTGAGATTATCGACGCCACCGAGGGCGAGGCCAAGGAGGATGACGGCGTTGAGGAAGAGGTCAAGGAGGATGAGGAAGTGACTGATGAGGCCAAGGGGCGCAAGGCCGCCGCCCGCAAGCACCAGACCAAAAGCGCCCGCAAGAGCGCGGCCTCCCCCGTCCAGCGGAAGTACAGCTCCATTTACATGAGCCGTACCACCCCCACCAGCACCGCCAAGAAGTCCGTCCCGCCTGCTATCCAGCTCGCCCGCGCTATCAAGTGCCTGGACGTGTTCGGCAAGCATGACCCCGACGCCGCCTCTTTCTACGCGCAGCGGAAGTATGACGATGCGGACATGGCCCGCGAGTTCAAGGCCCTGTCTGCCACCAACCCTGCTGCCGGCGGCTACCTCATCCCCGAAATCTACCTGGACCAGATCATCGAGCTGCTGTACTCCAAGACCGTCATCTTTGAGCTGGGCGCTCAGAAAGTCCCCATGGCCAACGGCAACCTGAACATCCCCAAGATGACCGGCGGCGCCCGCGCTACCTGGGGCGGTGAGGCTCGCAAGATTGCGAAGACCCAGCCCACCTACGGCAACATCCGTCTGTCCGCAAAGCGCCTGGAGGCCATCGTGCCTCAGACCCGCGAGCTGCTGATGAGCACCAACTACTCCGCCGATCAGCTCTTCGCCAACGACCTGACCCGGCGCATGGAGCTGGGCCTTGACTTCGGCGCTATGTTCGGCAAGGGCGGCGAGTTCCAGCCCCTCGGCGTGTTCACCGACAAGGAGGTTGAGCACGTGGACGCCAAGACCCTGAGCAACGAGGACCTGGCCGACAGCAACGGCAAGATTACTGCCGACTTCCCCGTGTTCGTCCGCTCTAAGGTCCTGGCAAAGAACGTGGACGATAACAAGCTCGGCTGGGCGTTCAACTCCGTCCTGGAGGGCTACCTGATGAACCTCAAGACCACCACCGGCGCGTACATCTACCGCGATGAGATGAACACCGGCAAGCTGCTGGGCTTCCCCTATCGCGTGTCCAACCAGATCACCACCGACACCACCGGCCTCACTGAGCTGGCCTTTGGCAACTGGGCGGACCTCCTGGTGGGCGAGCAGATGGGCCTTGAGACCTACACCACCCTGGACGGCTCCTGGGTCGATGAAGAGGGCAACCAGCACAACGCCTTTGAAGAGAACCTGGCCGCCACCCGCGCCCTCATGTACGTGGACATCGCCGCCCGTCACAAGGAGAGCTTCCTGCACGTCAAGAACATCAAGGCGTTTTAATCAGAGGCCGGGGCATACCGCCCCGGCCCTATAATTTCAACAAGGAGGAATTTCAACTATGAAACGCGCACTTATTCAGAGTGTCAAAGTGACCCCGTACACCAGCGAGGACGCCATCAACCGCGAGGGCTTCCTCTCCGGCATCCTGGCCGTCAAGGTCGGCTCTCCCTCCGGCTCCCCTACGGGTATGGCCGTGAAGCTGACCATCACCGAGAGCGACCAGCAGAGCACCGGCTACGCGCCCGTCAAGGATAAGCTGGTCTGCGTGGGCAACGCGCCCCTGGACGCTGCGGGCGCGATCTCCGTCTCCACTGACGCGGAGGGCGGCGAGCTGGTCAACTTCGACCTGGACCTGGTGGGCCTCAAGCAGTACGTCAAGGTCAAGGTGGAAATGGTCTGCACCGGCGGCTCTTCTCCGTCCTGCACCGCGACTGCCGCCCTGGCCCTGGGCGACGCTTCCGAGGTCCCCGTTTAATTAGGCCCTGAGAGGCCCTACAAGGAGGTTTTTGCTATGGCAAGACATTATCCCTCTGAGGGTGTGAAACCCGCCGAGAACAAGTGGGAGGCAGGCCCCAAGGAGAAGAAATCGGAAACCCCTAAGAACGACAGCAAAAAGGAGAGCGCGGGCGAGTAGCCCGCGCCTCCCCTGAGAACGGAGGCGACACCGTGGAAAATGAACCGACTGTAAAGCTGGCCTCAAACGCCATGACAACGCTCGAAGACACGATGGAGCGCCTGGGCATCCCACCGGAGGCGGCAGACACCGCCGTAAAGAACAACATCATCCGGCTTATCAATTCGGCGTCTGCCTGGATTGAGACCATCACCGGGCGAAAGTTCGGCAAGGCCACCTACACCCACAGATATGTTGCCCCCGGTGCTCAGGAGCTTGTGCTCACTCAGTACCCTATCCGGGCGGTTGAGTACGTCCGGGACACCGAGAACGGCGTGGACATTGCCCCCGGCAGCTACGACTTCACCATGACCGGAGACGTGGGCGTACTGTACCGCGATGAGGGATGGGTATTCCGCGGCTATGTCGGCGGCCTTGCGAACGACTACATAGCCCCCCGGCGCTACCTGGAAGTAAAGTTCACCGCCGGGTACGTGCTGCCCAAGGACGCGACCGAAGATGAGCCATCCGATCTACCGGAGGACATCGTGGCGATTGTCTGGGGCATCGCGGAACAGGAGTTCTCCATCCTGCGGAACGGCGCTCAGGGCCTTGCGGCGTTCTCCATCTCCGACGTGTCGTGGACCTTTGACAAGGAACCCCGCGCCTCCTGGATGGAGACCCTGGCCCACTACATGAGGTGGTGAGCCTATGCAGGTCCGCGATAACGTCCTACCGCACCTGCGGCGGGTCAAGGCCGAGCTGGAGAAACTGAACCACACCCGGATAAAAATAGGCATCCAGGGCAACGCAGACAGTGAGCTGCTGATGATTGCCCGTGTCCATGAGTACGGGGCCACCATCACGCCCAAGGCCACCCGAAACCTCTGCATACCCATCCACAAGGACAGCTACGACAAAAGCCCCAGGGACTTCCAGGACCTCTTCTTTATCCGGTCCAGGGACGGCTACCTGTTCGGCGTCGTAGCCAAAAAGGGACGGAGGGACAAGGATAATCCGAATAACCTCAAGTTCCTGTTCTTGCTGCTGCCCTCCGTCACCATACCGGAGCGCAGCTTCATCCGGGCGGGCTTCGACCACAACAAGAACAAGCTGGCCGAAATCGTCCAGAATGAGGTTGCCCGCATCTGGCAAGGTCAGCAGACGGCGGACGGGGCCATATCGTGGATAGGCGGGCAGGCCGTGGGCCTTATCCAGCAGTTTATGAGCGACGCGAGCAACTTTGAGCCGAAAGGAAAAATCCAGAGGGAGCGCTATCCGTCCTATGCGGACAGCCCTCTCATGGTGACCGGACGGCTCCGAAATTCGATCACGTGGGAGGTTGAGGAATAATGGGCGTCCCGTTCAAAATGGCGCAGCCCATGATACCGGGCGGCCTGCTGCATACCATGTACGAGGTCCAGGCGGGAGGCCACTACGACCAGGACAAGGGCGGCCAGTGGGTAGCCGGTGAGCCTGTGCGCGTCCCCTTTGAGGGCGCGGTCCTCCCTGTGAGCGACAAGGACCTACGGCGTGAAATCACCGGCACCGTGTCCGATCTGAGCGAGAAAATCTATACCAACGGCCATGCGCTCCAGGTGGGAGCACAGGTCTATGACCCTGACAGCGGAAACACCTACACCGTGACCCAGGAGTTGGGCCACAACAGCATCCACCCGATGAAGCGGTATCTGGTAGAGGCCAGAACCGGCGCGGCGCCGAAAGGGGGCGGTGGGGCGTGAGTTTCGTCACGAAGCGGAATGCCCTCATATCCGCGCTTCATAAGACCGTGGGCGTCCCGGTCCTGCTGGCCTCCCAGGTCCAGCCGGAGGCAGAACCCCCGTTCATCGTCTACTCAGTGACCGCAGACTACATCCCGGACGGCGGCCTGGGCAACTACTCGCTGGGTGAGGGTGCGACGCAAGACGATCTGGTGGAGGTCCGGGAAGAGCAGCCCACCGCCACCCTGTCATTTACTGCTTGCAGCGTGAACCGCTGCTACGACGATAAAGGCTCCCAGGTGCAAGTCCTGGGTGCAGATGAGGCCCTGGAGCTGGCAACGCTGGCCCAGGGCTTTTTCCTGCATACCGGGAGAGACGCCATAGCGGGGGCCGGTTTCGTCGTTGTTGATGTCACCAACGCCACCAGCCGGGACGCCCTGGAGCTTGACGAAATGGGCCGCCGGTTCGGTTTCGATGTCCGGCTCCGGTACACCCGGACCGACGCGGCGGCCATCAGCAAACTTGAGAAACCCACAATCAAAGGAAACGTAAAGGAGTGATTTTAATGCCGAAAGACGTTGTTGTGGTCGTGAATATCGACGCCAAGCCCAGCGGAACGGAGAACCTGGACATTCTGCTGCTGTCCACCGAGGGCGCTAAGGACGTGGCCGTCTACCGCGATCTGGACGTCATCAAGGAGGCGTTCACCGGGAAAAAGGTCGCTGCTATGGCCGAAGCCCTGTTTGAGCAGGGCAAGACCACCCTTGCGGAGACCCTTATCCGCAAAGTGAAAATCGCCGGTATCGCTGCCCCCTCCGGGAGCGGTGAGACCGAAAAGGCATCTGCTCTGGTGCAGGCCGTGGAGACCCTGCGGGAGACCGATGATGATTGGTATATCCTGCTGACCGACCAGGACGGCGATGAGGCCGTGAAAGCCCTCTGCGCCTGGGCCGAGGCTACCGAGCCTACCGAAGCGGAGCTGGGCGCGGGCGAGGAAGACCACCGCAAGCTCTACTTTGGGCGCACCCAGAACAAGAGCCTTGCCGTCACCAACCGCCGGTCCATCGTCATCTACGGGGACCAGGATGAGGAATACCCCGACGCCGCCTATGTGGGCAACGTGGGTCCGTTCTATCCTGAGAGCGTAACGTGGAAGTTCAAGCGGCCCCAGGGCCTCACCGTCCCGGACCTCACCAACGCCGAGCGCGACGCTCTGGAAGAGGCCAACGTGAACTTCCTGACCGTCGAGTACAAGCGGGAGTATGTGAAGAACGGCGTGTGCGCCGACGGCGAATTTATCGACGTCCAGATGGGCGCTGACTACATCGCCAAGAACATGAGGGAAAACCTCTACGACATCTTCCTGGAGAACCCCACCATTGGCTACACCGACGCGGGCTTTGCCCTGGTCGCTGCCGGTGTGTTCTCCGCCCTGAACCGCGCTACCGACCTGGGCATTATCGCCCTGGACCCGGAGAGCGAGCAGGGCGTCTTTACCGTTGTAGTCCCCAAGCGGTCCCAGGCCACCGACGAAGAGGCCCGCGCCCGGCAAATGCCGGACATCACCTGGGAGGCGCAGCTTGAGGGCGCGGTCCACACCGTCAAAGTCAAGGGCGTACTGCGGGCCACCCTGAGCGCGTGAGAAAGGAGCGTAATTCATCATGGCTAAAGGCATCGAAGTTGCGAGCTATGACCCTAAAAAGGTCAACGTCATTGTCGGGGGCCGCACCATCACCGGCTTTGCTGCTGATGGTGTCGTGTCCGTCACCAAGAACGAGGACAGCATCACCCCCGCCGTAGGCGCAAAGGGCGACGTGACCTACTCCGAGAACGCCAACGAGAGCGGCACCATCGCTATTACCCTCATGTCCACGTCTTCCAGCCTGTCCTATCTTCGGGAGCTGGAGGCGAAGCGTCGGGCCGTCAACGTGACGATCTCCGACGTGAACGACGCGGACGCGTTCACCCTCAGCGCGGACAACTGCCGGGTAATGAAAATGCCCGACCTCACCCGCAATAAGGAGCAGAGCACGATCACCGTCAACATCTATGCACCGTCGGTAGTCCCCCGCTAAGGGGGGCTACCCATGAAAGGCTATCCCAACTGGCCGAACAAACCAAAATCACTATCTGAAAGGGGCTACCGAAAATTTATGGCTAAGCAGAAGAAAGTCACCGTCAACGGCGAGGAATACACCCTCCAGTCCGTCTCTCCCACCTGGTACTTCGGCGTCAATGACGATTGCGGCATGACCGGCGGCGGACGCCGGGACACCACCAAGTACATTGACACCATGCTCAAGAACGTGGTCATTTCTCCCGCCGAGGTCAAGGCCGACGGCATCAGCTACTTCGATGAAAAGGATGACATCAAGACCCCGGAGAAGCTGATTAAGGCCATCGAAACCTTTCTGCGAGAGTGAGCTTAACGTAGACCGCGCAATCAGAAAGGCCAAGCGAAACCGGAATATGTGGGTCCTCATCTTCACCGGCGGCGGCCTGTGCTATGCCGACTTCAAGGGCATGGACCTGGCTGAGTACCAGGAGGCGGTGCAGGCCCGCATACTCTACAACGAAGACTGGAGCAAGCAGCGGGGCGAGTGACCCCGCTGCTTTACTTTTTGCAGAAAGGGGGTGGAGCCAATGGCAGACAACCGGGAGCTTACCTTTGGCATGGACTTTGGCCTGGATGACGCGATAAACCGCCTGGGCGAGACGATAGACCGCCTGGAGCAGATCGTGGACCGCGCCCAGGACGTTGAGGACGCCGCTCAGGATATGGGCGCTCGCGTCCGCGCCGGTACTGACGCGATCAGAGACGGAGCCAGAGATGCAGGCGACGCCCTGGATGACCTGGAGGATGACGCCGACGATGTAGGCACCAGCTTCCGGGATATTGGCAGAGAGGCGGACAGCTTCGGTGCTGCCGTAGGAAAATCTATGGGCGCTGCGGCCAAAGAGACCAATAGCGTTTCCAAGACCATCAAGGCCGGATTTGACGGGGCCATAGGCTACTCCCAAAAGAAGTTTTCCGACTTCACCGGCAAGGTGAAGACCGGAGTAAAGGGCATCGGGACCGCGTTCACGCACCCGATAAACACCATCCGGGGGAAGTTCTTGAGCGCGGTGGAGGCCGCTGCCGACAGGATTAACAATGTGGGCGATGAGGCCGACGATGCGCGAAAAGACCTGGACGATATGGGGGATGAGGGCGACAAGGCCGGAGGCGAAATCAAAGAGGCCATCAAGGGCGCCCTCGCCGCCTTTATCGGCTTTGAGGCAATCCAGGCCGGTATTGATATGCTCAAGGAGCTGGGCGCGGCGGCCATCGAAGCAGCCGGGTCCGCTGAGAATGTGGGCCGGAAGTTTGAGGCCAACTTCTCAGGCACCGACGCCGGGGAGTGGGCAGAGAACTACGCCGACGCCATCCACCGGAGCAGCGATGAGGTCAAGTCTTTCATGGTGTCCAATAAGGCCCTATACGGGGAAATGGGCATCACCGGGGACGCGGCCGCAGAGCTGTCCAAGGCCACCACGTCCCTTGCCTATGACTTCGGCAACGCCTTTGCCATGGATGACACCGAGGCCCTGGGCGTGGTCCAGGACTACATCAGCGGGAACAATGCGGCACTCGAAGAGTACGGCATCCACATTGATGAAGTGGCCCTGAAAAATACCGCGCTCTCAATGGGCCTGGGAGACCAGATAGACGAAATGGACGATGCTACTCTGGCCCAGGTCCGCATGAATGCCCTGCTGGGGCAGACCGAGAAAATCCAGCAATCGGCGGCCAACAGCACCGGCGGCCTGGTGAACAGCACCAAAGACCTCAAGGGCATCTGGAGCGAGTTCATGGCCGACGCTGGCAGCCGGTTTACGCCGGTCATCGAAAGCCTGTTCAGCACCATCCTGGATAGCTGGCCGACCATAGAGCCGATGCTCATGCAGTTCGTGGATATGCTGAGCAACGGGCTTGCCCAGGCTATGCCGGTCATCACGGAGCTGGGCATGACCCTGTTGCCCGTCCTAACGGACGTGCTGGGGACCGTGTTCGAGGCCGGCCTCCCACTCTTGCAAGTGTTCGGAGACCTGGCGCAGACCATCCTACCGCCTGTGGCGGACATCATAGGCATGATAGCCGAGACCGTCATGCCGCCCCTGGTGGACATCCTGAACACCCTAAATACCTCCATCATTCAGCCCCTTGTGCCGGTCATTCAAAAGCTGGCCGAGGCGCTGCTACCGCCCATTGCGCAACTGCTGGGCCTGATCTCCCCCATCCTGGAGGCCGTAAGCCCTGTGCTTGAGGTCATCGGAGATGTCCTGGGCGTCATCGCTGAGGTCCTGGGCAAAGTGGTAGGCTGGCTGGCCGACGGCGTGGGCAAGGTCGTAGGCTTCTTCTCTAACCTGTTCGGCGGAGCCAAGGACAGCGAAGAGGCGGTAAACGACCTGAGCGGGTCCATCAATGGCCTTGATGACGCCGCGAGCAAGGAGACTTCCCTTGTGGTCGATACGTCGCAGTACAAGGAGGAAGTCACCGGAGCAGCGGAGACCACCACCGAGGCCGTCACCGAAAGCTCCAACCAGGCCGCCGAGATAACCGACGTAAATTTCATGGCTATGGGCGCGTCCGCTACGGCGGCCTATGGGACCATGCAGACCGACGCGGAGACGGCCTGGAGCGCCATGCAGACCGCAGCCACCACAGGCACGGACGCCATCGTCGCACAGTTTTCCCGTATCACGGCGGCGGCCCGTGAAGCGAGCAACGCCTCCAATGTCCAGATAGGAGCGAGCATCCCGCACAACGCCGGAGGCACGGATAACTTTGAGGGCGGTCCCACGTGGATGAACGAAGAGGGCGGCGAGCTTGCCATCCTCCCCGGCGGCTCTGCCATCATTCCGGCGGACCAGACTGACCGCCTGATGAAATCCTACACCAACAACACGACCAACAACCGAAGCAGCCGGAGCGTCAGCTTTGCCCCCAGCGTCCAAATCACGATTGCGGGTAATGCCGACAGCTCCACCGTTGCCAACCTGAAAGAGCAGCTTCGCGCCCTGTTCGATGAGCTTTACCAAGAGGCCCAGGCCCAGGACTACACGGACCGCGCTATGCAGGCTGGCTTTGCATAAGGGGGTGCTACTATCTACACACTTGAGGGAAGAAAATGCGGAGTGGTCCGCTTCGAGCCTCTGACTACCGGCGTAGTGACCTCCGAGAGCGTGAGCCGGAGCAGCACGATCACCGATAACCCGGTTGAGGGCGGCTCCAATATCCAAGACCATGTTTTTACTCAGCCGTTGAGCTTCCAGATCAGCGGGACGGCCATCAATGGCGCGGACACCATCGCCGCCCTGCAAAAGATGTGGAAGAGCGGCGACATCATCACCTACACCGGGAGGAACCGCATCAGCAACCTTGTCATCCAGCAGCTCCAGAGCACCCACGACGCCAAGAACCGTGGGGGCTTCACGTTTACGGCCACCCTAAAGCAAGTCACCCTGGGTAGCTCCGTGGACAGTGGAACGGCCTCTACTATGGCCGGTATGGACGCTGCGGCCTCCGCGTCACAGCCCAAGGCAACCACCAAGGCGGCGCAGAAGTCTTCCTCCCAAACCTCCAGCACTAAGGCGGACGGCCTGAAAACCACCGTCTCCACCACGATTTCATCCAGCGCCTATATGTCCTATGTAAACAGCTTCAACAGCAAGCCGAAGAGTAGCGCGGGGCCAACGTCCCGCGCTACTCCCAGCAACACCGGGAGGAGGTAACGGACCATGCAGCTTATTGACCTTGGGCAAGAGGTTGAGTATATCGACATCGACGTGAGCAAGGTCCCCTACACCTTTTCCGTGAAACTCAGCGACAAGACCTATTCCTTTACCATCCGGTACAACGACACCGGCGGTTTCTTTACCCTGGACCTGTCTGTGACGGCCACCGGCGAAGTGCTTGCCTACGGAGACCCCATCCGCTACGGGCGGCCACTGTTCGGCCCCATTGAGGATGAGCGCTTTCCTTTGCCGGTCATCATTCCCTTGTGCCTCACGGGGGACGATGTGGACGCCGTGACGTGGGAGAACCTGGGGGAAGAGGTCAAGCTCTATCTCTTCGACAGGGAGGGAACGGAATGAGCTTCTGGATGAGAGAGGCCAGTCTCCAGATTGGGAGCAAGAAGTACAGTATGGACAATCTGTACTTTGAGTTTGAGGTCCCCTTTGAGGACAGCGACACCATCCAGACGGCCAAATTCAAAGCCTACAACCTGTCTGAGAGCACCCGAAAGGGTATCAAGCGCGGGGACGTTATCATCCTCAACGCAGGCTACGAGGGCGACGTGGGGGCTATCTTCGTCGGCCAAGTGAGCGCTTGCAGCCACAAGCACCAAAATACCGAGTGGATCACCGAAATCTCAGCAACCGCCGCTATGGACCAATGGCTCAACTCCAAGGTCTCCAAGACCTATGCCAAGGGCAGCACGGCGAAAGAGATTGTCTCCGATCTGCTCAATATCTTTGGGGTTGAAATCGGGGATTTTTCCCTCGCCACGAACAAGGTCTATGACCGGGGGCTGGTGTGCAACGGCAAGGTAAAGGACGAACTCAAGCGCATTGTGGTGAACGACTGCAAGAGCCGGTTCCTTATACGCAACGGGAGCGTCTTCATCAATGACCCGACTAAGGGCATCGCAAATGGCCTTGTCCTTACCCCTCAGAGCGGCTTGCTGCTGTCCGGGAATGAGGTTGAGGAAACCGTCATAGCCGTGGGCAGCGACAGCCAGAAAAGCAGCGCCACCAAGAGCGGAGAGGGCAACTATGTGACCCGTGAGTGCCTGCTCAATTACCACATCGGACCGGCTGAGCAAGTTGTCATCCAGTCTCATAGCCTCAACGGGCGCTTCATCGTTGCCAAGGGGAAGCACACCGGCACACCGAAAGGCAACTGGAAAACCACCATCGAAATGAAACCGGCGTAAAGGAGGGACCTTACCATGCCGAGACAAAACCGAAAGCAAGCCTATGAGGACGCCAAGAAACAGGCGGACGCGGCGGGCCTTTGCGTTGCGGACGTTGTAAAGGTCCTTGCCTTTGACGAGGCGGCCTTGACCGTCGATGTTCAGCCGATCACCCGTTATCCCGACGAAGACACATTCCAGACCAAGCCGCCGGTCCTGGCCGTCCCCGTGGCTACCATCTACGGGGGCGGCTTTGTCATCCGTCCTGTCTACAAGGCCGGGGACATCGGCGTGGTGGTCTACCTGGACCGGGACAGTGACGCCGTTATCGCTGGAGGTGCGGAGGCAGACCCCAACACCGAGCGCCTGCACAGCGGGGATGATGCTGTCTTTGTGGGCGGCATCCGCACCGGCGGCAACTCCATATCCGGCCTCCCCGCCGGGTCCCTGAGCCTGGGGACATCCGACGGCGGCGTGTACCTGTCCATCTCGCCAAGCGGCATCGACATCAAGGGGAATGTGACCATCACCGGGGACCTGACCGTTACTGGCGGCGTGGTCAACCTGAACTGAGGGAGGTATGCGCTATGCCTGGAGCTGCACGGCAAGGGGACGCCATACAAGGCACCACAGCGGGGGAGCACAACGGACACGCCACCCCGCACGGTCCCCTCCCTATCACGGGAACGATCTCCGGTGGGTGCTCCGGGGACGTTTTCATCAACGGGCGACCGGCGGCCTATGTCGGAAGCACCACAACCGAAAATGACGCCTGCTGCGGGAGCAGCCAAGGGAGCATCGCCCAGGGCAGCAGCAGCGTCTTCATCAACGGAAAACCCGCCGCCCGTATCGGGGACACCCTGGCCGCCCACAATGGCACCGGGGCCGTCTCTGATGGCAGCGGGGACGTTCTGATCGGAGGGTGAGATATGCAAGATAACTGGACCCTTAAAATTGACCCCGAAAGCAGAGACCTCATCCTCGATGACGCCGGAGCGCTGGAGACCATATCGGGCGATGAAACCACCGCCCAGGCCGTCCGGCTGACGCTGGAGGTCTACCGAGGGGAGTTCCCCTTTGACCCCACCCACGGCACGGAGTATGAGCGCATCATGGGCAAGAAGCGGAGCGAGCTGGAGGATGACGAAATCCCGGAGGTAATTCGGGACGCCGTCTTCCAGGAGCCACAGGTTGCCGAAGTGAGCGCCGTGGACTATGAGCTTGTGGGCCGGGGCCTGGAGGTCTCTGTGACTGGCCGCCTCCAGAGCGGCAATACCATCACTACGGAGGTGAGCACAGCATGAGCAATCAAGAATGGGGCGTGACCGAGCGCGGCTTCCACCGGCCTACTTACGTAGAGCTTCTGGACGCCATCGAGTACAAGGCGCGGGAGCTGTTCGGGAGCAAGGCCAACCTGACCGTCCGGTCCCCCCTGGGCATCTTCCTACGGATTTTCGCATGGATGCTGAACATCCTGTTCAGCCTCATGGAAGATGTCTACAATAGCCGTTTCGTTGATACGGCGGTAGGGACCAGCCTCTACAACCTGGGGAAAGCTATCGGCTTGTCCCTGCTTCCCGCGCAAAAGGCGTCCGGCTACGTCGAGTTCACCGGCGCCGCCGGTACTCCTATCCCCGTGGGCTTCCTGGTCCGCACCGTGGCCGGATTGCAGTATGCAGTCCTGGCCGCCGGCCGCATCGACGATACCGGGAAAGTCACGTTGCCGGTCCAGGCCGTTGAGACCGGAGCGGACTACAACGTGGCCGCCGAGACGGTCAAGGAAATCACAAACCCCATGGACGGCGTGAGCGCCTGCACGAACCCGGCAGCCATCGACGGCGGGCGGGGCCGGGAAACCGATGAAGAGTTCCGGGACCGCTATTATCAGTCCGTGGACTATGCGGGCGGCGTCAACGCGGACGCCATCGCCGGTGAAATCATGCAGAACGTGGACGCGGTTTACTCCGCGATCTGCTACGAGAACGACACCGACGAAACCGACGCCCTGGGCCTCCCCCCGCACAGCATTGAGGCCATCGTCTACGGCGGCCTGGACGCCGACATCGCGCAGGCCATCTTCCGGCGCAAGGCGGCGGGCATCCAGACCTCCGGCAGCTCTTCTATCGCCGTCATCGCCAAGAGCGGACAGAGCATCAATATCAAGTTTTCCAGGCCGACCACCGTTGCCGTGTATATTCAAATCAAGAACCTGGAGACCAACAGCGACTTTCCGGGCGATGGGCAGGACCGCATCAAGGAGGCCCTGGTGGAGTACATCGGCGGCGATGTGAGGGGCGGCCTGACTATCGGCTCGGACGTTCTCTATATGGCCTTGCCCGGTGTCATCCTGTCTGTCCCCGGTGTGGTGGACTTCGACCTGGGCATCAGCGAGACCGCCAGTGACTACGGGGAAGAGAACATCGTCATTGACACCAGGGAAAAGGCCGTGACCTCGACCGACAAAATCACCATTGCGGAGGTGAGCTGATGAGCTACGGCTACCTGTCTCAAATGCTGGAGTATCTGACCGGGGCTTATGCCCGGTCGGACATCCGCAACAGCCGACACAGCCTCCCCATGGAGACGAACATCGGGCGCTTATTCGGGACCCTTGCCTGGGGCCTTGAAATCATCCACGAGAACGCGGACCGGCTCAAGCTATGGGATGACATAGACAATGCCAGAGGGTCCGTCCTGGACCGCTACGGGGCCAATTTCGGCGTCGCTCGCGGTGGAGCGGACGATACCTTTTACCGCCTGCTCATCAAAATCAAGATGATTGCGCTGCTTTCCGGCGGTGACATCGACACCATCATCTCCGCTGCGGCCTCGCTCTTCAACGTGGACGTATCGGAGATAGAGGTCCGAGAGCTGTTTCCGGCGAAAATCTGGATTTATGTCGATGAAGCTGTCCTGGACTATGAGCGCCTGGAGGCCGCGCCCCTGATAGCGGAGCTGATGAAGCGCATCGCGGCGGCAGGCGTCGGGACCCGTGTTTTCCTGCGGACCTACCACACAGCACGGTCCCGGAGCTATTACGCGGTCCCGGCGCTGATCTACAACGAGATTGAGGCGAAACCCCGGACAACCCCATTCCGCACGGCAACCTCCCGCAGCTATGTGGGTCTGGCCGTGTGGGAGGACGTGTCGATAACTGCATCTATGAAAGCGAGGTAATACCATGCCAAACAGAGAAATCCTGGCCTCTCCTGACATCGCGGAGAGCGAAGAGGGCGCGGTGCTGCTCAACAGCGGCTACACCGCCCTGGGCAAAGTCATGGCCGGGAGCGGCGGCATCCAGTTCACAAAAGCGGAGCTGGACAGCGGCGATCTCCCGGAGGGAACGGCGGTTGAGGACCTGACCGCCCCGGTTGAATATGCCGGAGACGCCATGATTGCCAAGTGCGAGAACACCGGCACCGGCGAGGCTACGGTGGTGGTCCAGGCTACCAGCGTGGGCGTCGAGACCGGCTTCTACGTCAAAGGCGTCATGCTCTACATCAAGGACCCGGAGGGCGATGGAGACGTTGCCTATTCCTATCTTCCCCTCCAGAGCAAGCCGGAGTGGATGAGGCCCCAGGGCAGCCCGGTAAACAAGATGGTGACTTTCAACATCATCAACATTGTGGGCGCGGCGGCGAGCGTTTCGGCCATCATTGACCCGGACGCCCTGGCCCGCGTGGTGGACCTGGAAAAGTATGCGCTCCTGGGCCACAGCCATGAAATCAGCGACGTTTCCGGCCTCGCCAACACCCTGAGCGACCATGCGGCCGCAATCGACCTACTCAACGATCTGGTGTCCGGCGATATGCCCGGAGGCATCAACAAGACCGCCGACTTTGCCACCCTCGCCGGTATCGCCATGCGCGACGGAGTTTGGAGCCAGACCGGACGCTCCATCACAGCATGACGGGGCTACTTTGCAGCCCCGAAGAGGCGAGCTGTCTTATTCCGAACCTTATCGCAGAGCTGGAGACCCCTTGCCCCTGCGAGGGCCTGGAGGGGCTTGTGCTCTGCGGTTTGGGATATAAAGGCCAGAGGGTCACTATCCGCGTCCGGCCCGGCGTCCTCGAAGTGGACGGCGTACCGGCTGATGAGCTGGAGGCCCTGCGTGAAAGGAGGTGTCCTGTTTGCAGAACCGGCACGGTGAACTCACCATCATCTGCAAGGCAAAAGACCTGGTAAACCATACCTTGCAGCTCACGAACAACACTAAGCTGTTCCCTAAAAAGGTGCGCTTCACCCTCTGCCAGAGGATGCAGAACCTCTCAATCCAAATCCTGCATGACATCATAGCGGCCAACGAGATATACCCTCGGACCGTCGCTGAGATGAACACGCGCCTTGACCTCCAGAAAGAGGTCTTGACCAACTGCAAGGTCTTCCTGAACTTCCTGGATATAGCTCTGGAGCAGGGGTATATCGACATCAGGCGGTGTGAATATTGGACGGGCCTCACCACCGACGTAAAGAACCTTGCCGCGTCGTGGCGTAAAAAGGACGCCGAGCGCTTCCGGCAGCAAGTTCAGACCGGCGGCGCACGGCGATGATTTGAGAGGCCGCGGGTGCGTCCTGTACGTGCATCCCCCTGGGTGTGCCTTGTCCGCTCCCCGAATTCGTCGAACGCGAACAACGTGCGCTACGTGAACTCGGACGGGAGCCTCAACAACAACAACGCGTACAACGGCAACAGGGGTGTGCGCCCGGCTTCGGTGGAATACCGTGACCGAGTAACCCGAAAGGGAGAAAGCAGAAGCCCACCATCAAAGGAGGACGTATCCGGTCCCGGCCTGACAGGGCAGGGATAAACACATAGCGCCGACGCGCTGAGGCTCGCCCATTGGAGCTTCGGCGCTACC
This sequence comes from Clostridium phoceensis, assembly GCF_001244495.1. Classification (NCBI taxonomy): domain Bacteria; kingdom Bacillati; phylum Bacillota; class Clostridia; order Eubacteriales; family Clostridiaceae; genus Clostridium; species Clostridium phoceensis. The sequence goes on from NZ_LN866274.1 coordinate 2,897,413, forward strand.
AGCGGCGCAAGGAGCCTATTATGGAACAGAATTTTGAAGTCGTTTATGACTTCGCTAATCTCTATGCGGCGTATCGGGCAACCAGGAAAGGCAAGCGATGGAAAGACTCCGTTGCCAAAGTGGAGCTGAACACTCTGGAGGCGATCACCGTCCTGCAAGCTGAGCTGCGGGACGGTCTCTACAAGCCTGGAAATTACCATGAGTTCTACGTCTTTGAGCCAAAGCGACGCCTCATCCAGACGAACAGCGTCAAGGACAAAATCGTGCAACACGCCTTTTGCGACAACATCCTTTACCCCGTCCTGAGCCGCCCCTTTATCCTGGATAACTACGGGAGCCAAGTCGGAAAGGGAACCCACTTCGGCCTCGACCGCCTCCGTGACTTCATGCGGGAGTATTACCGGAAGCACGGGAGCGCCGACGGCTGGGTCCTGAAAGCGGATGTCCGGCACTACTTCGCCAGCATCCGGCACGACATTCTCAAGCGAGATGTCAATAAGCTGCTCACAGACCCACGGAGCCGGGCCTTGTCCGACGCTATCATAGATAGCACCCCTGGTAATGTCGGCATCCCCATAGGCAATCAATCGTCCCAGGTGTACGCCCTATTGTATCTGAATGAACTCGACCACTACGTCAAAGAAGTCCTCCGAATGCGGTACTATGGCCGCTACATGGATGATTTTTATATCATCTGCGAGAGCAAGGAGGCGCTTCGTGAAGCGTGGAGGAAAGTCGAGCAGTTCTTGACCCCGAGAGGTCTTGAGCTAAACCAGAAGACACAGATCTTCCCCTTGCGGAACGGCCTGGACTTTTTGGGCTTCCACACATACCTGACCGACACCGGAAAGGTAATACGGAAAGTTAGGCGTTCCAGCAAAGACCGTATGAGGCGCAAGCTGCGGAAATACGCGGTGATGTATGAAAACGGCGCTATGACCCGGAAGCAGATTGAAGAGAGCTACCAGAGCTGGAGGTCTCATGCTTCCCACGGCCAATGCCGGGAACTCATCACCAAGTACGACGCGGTTTGCGCCTCCATCTTTGAAAGGAGTGTAAAGTCAAACCATGCCGCAGAAAATCAGCGCCCTACCCGTAAAGGCGAAAGTGCGGGACGCAAAGACTAAGTATTACGGCATCCCCATCGGCTGGGAAATCGGTGATAAAAACCACGCAGGCTATCCGGCCAACAGCACAACCCTTGTGGCCGAGAGCATCATCAAAATCTGCTGCTTCGACGCTATGGAGAGCGACGGCATCTTGGACCGGGAGAGATACGGCAACAACCGCTATTCCCTGGCTAACATCCGCCAGTGGCTCAATAAGAGCGGGACCGGCTGGTATCAGGCCCAGCACAGCTATGACCGGCCCCCGTCCAATTCCTACGTCTGGAACGGCCACAACGCGTACGACGCACAATCCGGCTTCCTGACCGGCTTCGGCGCGGAGATGCTGGCCGCGCTGCTCACCACCACCCTGACCGTCGCAAAGCCCGGCACGGACGGCGGCGGGTCCGAGACCGTCCAAGACAAGATTTTTCTGCTGTCCATGGCAGAGGTTGGCCTCGGTTCGGAGAACGGCGTCGCGGAGGGCACGAAGCTGGCTATGTTCAGCGACAACGCAAGCCGCCAGTGCAAGCCCACAGCTCAGGCCGTGAGCAACAGCGAGTACACCAATAGCAGCTTGAGCGCGTCGCAGTTCTGGTACTGGTGGCTCCGCTCCCCGTATTCGTCGTACGCGTACAGCGTGCGCTGCGTGGGCTCGGGCGGGAGCCTCGGCAGCAGCTACGCGTACGGCGGCAACGGGGGTGTGCGCCCGGCTTTGAATCTGTCCTCTGACATCTTGGTATCTGATACACCGGATGGAGAGGGGTACTACACGATTATCTGGAATAACGCCCCCACCACGCCCCCGTCCATCACCGTGCCGGAGGACGTGCGGAGCGGTAAAGGTCTCACCGTCTCCTGGGCGGCGTCGGTGGACCCGGACAGCGACGCCGTAAGCTACGAGCTTGAGCGGCAGTACAATAGCGGCGCATGGTCCAAAATCTACGACGGGGCTGCGACGCAGTTCAGCGACACGATCACCACGGCGATGAACACGGTAGCCTACCGGGTCCGCGCCAAGGACAGCAAGGCCGCGTATAGCGCATACACCACCAGCCCCACCCGGACCGTCACCCACAATGTAGACCCGACAGTGAGCGGCAGCGATCAGCAGCTCGGCGTGGTGACTACGCCGCCCTCGTTCCAGTACACGGTCAACGACGGGGACGCCGGAGACACGCTCACCATCGTAGAGAGCCTGGATGGTGTGACCCTTAATACCATCACCCCGGCAGAGCGGAACCACCAATACACCTTTGCGCTCACGGCGGCGCAGTTCGCCGCCCTCACTGGGCCGCACACCATGACTATCAAGGTCTCGGACAGCGCCGGGAACAGCGTCACCCGTACCATCACCTTTACCCGGTCCGTCTCCATCATCGACTTTGACTGGAAGGTGGATGACACCAGCGCCGCCGCTCAGAAAATCCTTGTCTCCATGCGGTACAACGCCCACGAGGACGGCGTGACAATCCAGGTCTGCAACAACTACAACGACGAAGAGCCGACCTGGGAGACTGCACAGCTCGGCCTCAAGCACATTTTCAGCAATTCCGCGAAGACTGCGGATAGCTTTGCGGTGGGTGTCCGCGTCCAGATCACCAAGGTCGGAGGGTATGAAAGCATCGCCTGCTACTCTCTGTCCGCAAGCTACATCTAAGGGGGAATGACTATGAGAAGTCTTGACGAAGCCCGCGCCTACCAGAAGCAGGAAAAGAGCGTGGACACCTATGAGCTGTGGGCAGCCATCCTTGCCACCCATGACGCTCTGGTGGAGATGGGCGGCCCTGGCCTCCCGGAGCTTCATGTGAACCGGGCGCGGGCGAACCTCATCCGCGCCGGACAGGTTGAGAGCGGAGACTACACCGACGCCGAGCTGAAAATCATCGCGGCGGCGGACGGCACCCGCATCTGGAGTGCCACCATGGGGACCATCTTCAAGGATGAGCCTATCGTGGGGCCGGACAGCGAGCTTTACATCTGCACCACGCAGCACCAGGCGCAGGCGGATTGGGCACCTGGAACCGTGGGCGGGCGGACGTTGTTCCGTCCGCTTCGTAGCGAGCCGGAGGAACCCGGAGGGTATCTGGACTTCATGTGGGGCGAGCACGTCCCCTACGGAGCGGTGCGCCGGGACCCCGTGGACCAGAAGCTCTATACCCCCATCAAGGAGGCGGGCGTCACGCTCTATGAGCCGCACTACCCCCACCTGGTCCCCTCTGAGTACAAGCTCTACGAAGAAGTAGAGCCGGAGCCGGAACCAGAACCGGGGCCGGAGCCGGGGAATGTCCCGGATTGGGATGAACTGGAGGCCAATCACACGTTCCAGGTAGGCGACCATTTCACCCACGACGGCACGGAGTATGAGGTCCTGCGTGTCTTCACCAAGCAGGATGGTTGGGCGCCCCCGGCGCTCCTGGACGACTACTACAAGGTCGTGACGGAGTAAAGGGGTGAGACCAATGGAAGTAAACATCGGCCTGGGCCAGATGGTGCTTGCTTTTGTCGCGGCTATGGGTATTCCGAGCGCGATCATGGGCCTTATCATCTGGCGTCTGGAGCGCCGTATCGACAAGCGGGAAAAGGAACAGGCGGCCCAGGAACAGGGCCAAAAGGACCTCTTCGTCCTGGTTGTCCAGGGGACCAATGCCGCTATTGCCCTGGGGGAAGCGACTGCAAGGGCCGTCCAGCGCATCCCCGACGCCCACTGTAACGGGGATATGCACGACGCCCTGGACTACGCCGCCGACATCAAACACAAGCAAAAGGACTTCCTCACCCGGCAAGGCGTTTCCTCCTTGATGGACTGAGGGGGACGCTATGGCTGGTAAGTATGAGGGGAAACGCGCCAAGACGCGCCGCCCATGGGAGTTCAAAAAGAAGCTCGCTGCGTGGGCCGTCCTTATTGCCACGGCCACCGCCGTAGCTTCCTACATCCTCGCCTACCTGGACAAGCAGACCGCGAGCGATGTTACCACCACCATCTTTACCGCCTGCATCGGCTATCTGGTGAGCTATGCGGCGGCATCCACCACCGAAAAAGTCAGTCGAAACCGCCACGGGCTGGACGCTGACGGAAACCCATTCCAAACCAACAACACAGAGGGCGGGTCCGACACCAGCGGACCTACACTCGGATAAAAACAAGGAGGATTTATCATGTACGACATCACCCCTATCATCGAAGCTGTGGCCGCTCTGATCGGCGTCATCGTTACCTGTGTGCTCATCCCGTTCATCAAGTCCAAGACCACGGCATCCCAGCAGGCGGAAATCAACGCCTGGGTCAAAATCGCCGTCTCCGCTGCTGAGCAGATTTTCAAGGGCAGCGGGCACGGAGAAGAGAAGAAGCAGTACGTTATTGCCTGGCTGAAAGAGCGCGGCGTCACTGTGAATGAGAATGAGCTTGACGCGCTCATCGAGGCCGCCGTCTATGAGCTGACCCAGGGCATCATCCCTCTGGAGGGCATCGCCATTGAGACCACTACCGAAGTCAGCGAGGACAAGGAGGAAACCAACCATGAGTAACAGCAGCCTTGCGACCTATACCCTCATCAGCCCCAACAAGAACAGTCCCCGCAATCATAAAATCGACACCATCAGCATCCATTGTTTCGTCGGCCAAGTGACCGCTAAGCGCGGGTGTGAGGTCTTCCAGCCCTCCAGCAAGCAAGCGTCCTGCAACTACGTTGTGGGCTATGACGGCTCCATCGGCCTGTGCGTGGAGGAAAAGGACCGGAGCTGGTGTACCTCCAGCTCCTCCAACGACCACCGCGCCATTACCATTGAGACGGCCAGCGAGAACAAGGCCCCCTACAAGGTCACGGCGGCGGCCTATGCCGCGCTGCTGGACCTTGTGACGGATATTTGCCGCCGGAACGGGGCCAAGAAGCTGCTCTGGTTCGGGGACAAGGCGAAGACCCTTGCCTATGCCCCCAAGTCCGGGGAGATGGTGATGACCGTTCACCGCTGGTTTGCGAACAAGTCTTGCCCCGGCGATTACCTCTACAACCTCCACGGCGAGATTGCCGCCGAGGTCACGAAGCGGCTGGGTGGCAGCTCCAGCACCACCAGCCCCAGCACCGGCACCGGCGCATCCGGCAGCGCTCAGACAGCCGTAAACTACACGGTGAAAGTGACAGCGACGGACCTCAATATCCGTTCCGGCCCCGGCACCAACTACGGCAGCAAGGGCGCTATCAACCCCGGCGTCTACACCATCGTTGCGGAGGCCGGCGGCACCGGCGCTTCCAAGTGGGGCAAGCTCAAGAGCGGAGCCGGGTGGATTTCTTTGGACTACGCCACCAAGAACGGCACCAGCAGCTCTACGGCGTCCAAGGCCGTGACGGTGGGCAGCACCGTCACCATCCAGGCCGGGGCCGTCTACGGCGGCCTCGCCACCTCCAGAGGGGCCAAGGTCCCGGACTACGTGAGCGGCAAGAACCGCCGGTACACCGTGAAGCAGATCGCCACCCACAAGGGGGTCCAGGAGGCGCTTCTCAAGGAAATCACGTCCTGGGTTGCGCTGTCCTACCTGACCGTGGTATAATCTGCGCGTGGAATTGTTTTGGCATTACGCCGCCTGAAAGCGGTGGAGACTATGGAGAAACACCGCAACACAGGACAGGCAGATAGACCGAAATACCGCGAAAAATAAGGCGAAACAGCCCCCATCAATCGAGTGGGAGTGATTTTTTGAAACTCCGAACCCGTTGTGGCACAACGATTTTACGGTTTTATATCTCTCTTTTGATAACGATTTGATAACGCTCCCCATATACCGTATCATTCTATATTCCCACTGGATTGCGGGTAAAGAATGCTTTTTTACGGCTTATAAGTGAGGACAACCATATTAGAAAGCCCTTACCGATGGCAACGTCGGTAAGGGCTTTTGCTGTCTATTCGTCTATGTCAAGCCTGTCCCGGAACGCTTCTACCAGAAAATCGCTCAACTCTTTGGAGGGGACTTTGGCCCAGCGGTGAGTGGTGTCGTACTTGGGGTAGTTGTACCGCCAGCGGTCATAGTCTTCCCTGGTGATCTCCCCGGCCTCCAGCTTCTTGGCCTGCTCCGCCCAGGCGGACAGCATATCAAGCATATTGGTATAGGTCTTGCCTTTGGATTTGTCCAGACGCAGACAAACCTCGCCGTCAATCTCCCCAATAGTCAGCCCCCGAATATCCTCCAAAGCAAAGAGGGTGTGCATCAGGCCGATGTCGGTATCTATGTCAGGGACGGTCAGGGCATCAGGGGAAATATCAAAGAAGTCAGCCAGTGTCTTTGTCAGGTCGGCCTTGGGGGTGCGGCTCCCGGTTTCATACTGTGCCATACGCACATCGGCGGAGCGTTCCGGGAAACCCACCACCATGCCAAGATACTTCTGTGTGATGCCCTTCATGTTGCGGAAGAAACGAATACGTTCACCAATCGCCATAACTGCCAACTCCAATCTATGTAATGGGGACACTTGAAGTATAACAGATATGTTTAGACCAGTCAAGAGAAAAATAAATAAATTTGTTTATATTTTCTCGTTGGAAGGTCTTGACATAACGGAATAGAGTTAGTATAATAGGACTACGTTAAGCAAATAGCGTTAAATCAAAAGAAAGGAGGAATCCATATGGAGAACAGATTCATCCGGGCGGAAGAAGTTGCGGACGAGCTGGGTGTATCGAAGCCCTACGCCTATAAACTCATCCGGCAGCTCAACGAAGAATTGAAGGACAAGGGCTTCATCACCATCGCAGGGCGGGTCAACCGCCAGTATTTCAACGAACGGCTCTACGGGGCCAGAAAGGAAGGGAACTAAATGCCAGTCTTTAAGGACGAAGCAAGAGGAACATGGTACGTCATGGTGCGGTATCAGGACTGGACGGGGGAGCGCAAACAGAAGTGCAAGCGTGGCTTTGCCACCAAACGGGAGGCCCAGGAGTGGGAGCGCAGTTTCCAGATGCAGACCTCCGGCGACCTGGATATGACCTTTGAAGCCTTTACCGAGCTTTACACCAAGGATGTGAAACCCCGGCTCAAGGAGAACACCTGGCTGACCAAGGAGAACATCATCCAGAAGAAAATTCTGCCCTACTTTGGCAAGCGGAAGATTAGCGAGATCACCACCAAGGACGTGATCGCATGGCAGAACGAGTTGCTGGCCTACCGGGACGAGAAGCGCAAGCCCTATTCGGCTACCTATCTCAAAACCCTGCACAACCAGCTTAGCGCCATCTTCAATCACGCCGTCCGCTTCTATGAGCTGCGCTCCAATCCCGCCGCCAAGGCTGGAAACATGGGGTCAGAGGAACGGAAGGAAATGCTGTTCTGGACGAAAGCGGAGTACCAGAAGTTTGCGGACGCCATGATGGACAAGCCCGTTTCCTACTACGCCTTTGAAATGCTCTACTGGTGTGGTATTCGGGAGGGGGAACTGCTGGCCCTGACCCCGGCAGACTTTGACTTTGAGGCCGGGACGGTGAAAATCAGCAAGTCCTATCAGCGGCTCCACGGCAAGGACGTCATTACCACGCCAAAGACGAAGAAAAGCAACCGCACCATTAAAATGCCCAACTTCCTCTGTGACGAGATGAAGGACTACCTGGGGATGCTCTACGGCATCAAGAAGAAGGAGCGCATTTTCACCATCACGAAAAGCTATCTCCACCATGAGATGGACAGAGGGGCGAAGTCGGCAGGGGTCAAGCGTATCAGAATCCACGACCTCCGGCATTCGCACATCTCACTTCTGATTGACATGGGCTTCTCCGCTGTGGCGATTGCTGACCGCGTGGGGCATGAGAGTATCGAGATCACCTACCGCTACGCCCACCTGTTTCCGTCCAAGCAGACGGAGATGGCGGACAAACTGGACTTTGAAAGGATGGGAGCGTAATGTCAGCTAAGAATTTGGACACTCACAACCGCTGGAGGAACAAGACCGTGGCCTTCCGGGTATCCCCGGAGGAAAACGAGCAGATCGACGCCGCTGTGCGGCTCTCTGGCCTGACGAAGCAAGACTACATCACCAAGCGGCTCCTGTGCCGGGACGTGGTAGTGCAGGGCAATCCCAGGGTGTATAAGGCCCTGCGGGACGAACTGGCCACTGTGCTGGCCGAGCTGTGGCGGATCAGGGACGGGGCCAACGTGGACAGCGAGCTGCTGGACACCATTCGGATGATCGCCGCTATCATGGGCGGCATGAAGGAGGATTGATAGATTGATGGATTCCAGAGAAACGAAAAGGACTGTCCCGGTTCCGTCTGCGCCAACAGACGGGGAACAGCCCATTTCACAAACAACTGCCAAAAGTATAGCAGAGGAAACGGCTGAAAACAACCCCCAAGAGGAAAGTTTGGAAGAAATGCTCCGAGATATGCGGCGCATGAGCGACCCGGCCTACCTCCACACGGTTTCTATGAACGACCTTTACCAGAACATCTACCAGAGCAGACCGCCCGTCATTGACGGTCTGCTCTACCCTGGGACATACCTCTTTGCGGGAGCGCCCAAGGTGGGCAAGTCGTTCCTGATGGCTCAGCTTGCCTACCATGTCAGCATGGGCCTCCCCCTGTGGGGCTATCCTGTTCACAAGGGGACTGTCCTCTACCTGGCGTTGGAGGACGACCACCGCCGCTTGCAGGGGCGGCTATACCGAATGTTCGGCACAGAGGGCACCGACAATCTGCTCTTTGCGGTCTACGCCAAACAGCTTGGCGTTGGCCTGGAGGAACAGCTAAAGAAGTTCGTCCGGGAACACCCGAACACCAAGCTGATTATCATTGACACTCTCCAGAAAATCCGGGAGGCTGGCGGGGATAAGTACAGCTATGCCAATGATTACGAAGTGGTGGGGAAACTGAAACGCCTTGCCGATGATTGCGGCGTCTGCCTCCTGCTGGTACATCACACCCGCAAACAACAGGCCGATGATAAGTTCGATATGATTTCCGGCACCAACGGCCTGCTCGGAGCGGCGGACGGGGCCTTTCTTCTTCAAAAGGAGAAGCGGACAGACGGCAGCGCCGTTCTGGACGTGGCCGGGCGTGACCAGCAAGACCAGCGATTCTATCTTACCAAGGACAAGGAACGGCTGATATGGACGCTGGAGCGTACGGAAACGGAGGCATGGACAGAGCCGCCCGACCCGGTGCTGGAGGCCATAGCCGCCCTTGTGACGGTGGAGAAGCCGACCTGGGGTGGTACGGCCACCGAGCTGGTAGCGGCGCTCCAGACTGACATGAAGCCCAACGCCCTGGCGATGCGGCTAAACGTCCGGGCCGGGAAGCTGCTGACAGACTACCACATCCGCTATGAGAACAGCAGGAGCCACGCCGGGAGAAGTATCAGCCTGACGCTGGAACCGTCCCAGGCGTGACGACCGTGACGGCTGTGACGGCTTTTTTGAGAGTGGCGGCGGTGTCTGAAACATCGTCACGGTCGTCACGGCTGTCACGGGGAGCAGCAAAGTTTAGGCGGGGTGCAGGGTGCCCTTTTCAAAGGGCGGCCCTGCTGGGGGAGGCAACCGCAGTTGCCGGGGGCAAAGCCCCCACACCCCCTCGGAGAGCCCACGACACTTTGCAGACCGAAGGGATGAAAGTGTCATAGTGGGTTATTACACTTCCCGCAGGAAGTGCCTCCCCCGAACCCCCGTCCTCTTTCAACAACCCAACATCTGAAACAGGAGGATTTTTGCCTATGGCGAGAGGCGACGGTATTGACCGTACCAACGCAAGAAATATGAGGCTGACCGAAACCAAGATCGGTAACACCCAGCAGCACAACGAGCGTGAGAAGGATTCCTATGTCAATCAGGACATTGTACTGGAGCGGACGCCGCTCAATGTCCATTTCAAAACCCCGTCTGCCGGGTATCGAGAGATGTTTGCTCGAATGGAGGCTGATGGCGTGATTTCCACTCGTGGTATCAAGGAGGATGCCTTTCGATATGGTGAGCTGGTCTTTGACGTAAACTCCGCTTACTTCTACAACCACGGCGGCTATGACTTTGCAAAACAATTTTACACCGAAGCATACAAAGCCGCAATCAAAATCGTGGGCGGAGAGCAGTATATTTTGTCGGCGGTCATGCACGCTGACGAGCGCAACCGGGCCATGTCCGAGGCGCTGGGGGAGGACGTGTACCACTACCACCTCCATGTGGTTTATATCCCGGTAGTGGAGAAGGAGATACGCTGGACAAAGCGGTGCAAGGACAAGTCCCTGGTGGGCAAGGTCAAGGAAACGATCATGCAGGTGAGCATGAGCAAGAAGTGGGCGTCCAAGCCCATTCTGGACGAAACCACCGGGGAGCCGTTACGCACAGCTAAGGGCAAACCCGTTCTACGAAAGTCGTACAGTGTCCTGCAAGATGATTTCTTTGAGCATATGCGCTCCGCTGGCTATGACGATGTAGAGCGTGGGGAACGTGGTAGTTCCGAAGAACATTTGACTGTTACGCAGTTCAAGACGGAGCGTGAGCAGGAACGGCTTGCACAGCTTCAAGAGGTGTCGGCGCTGGCCCAGGTTGAGGCCGACAAAAAGAATAAGGAGGCAGCATCAGCTGAGAAGAAAGCGGCCCAGGCCAGGGCTAAGCTGGACGATGTAGCGCCCTTGCTCAAGGGCATGGAGAAACTGGCGGCGGACTTCTCCGACGACCCGGAGCGGACGCTGCCGGAGGCGGGGCCGCTGGAATCGGCCAAGTCCTACCGGGAGAAAAAGGCCAAGCCCCTTTGGGAGAAGATCGTCAAGGTGCTGCGCTCCGTCTACCGGGCCTACTTCGACCTCAAGAGCAAGTTTGAGCGGTTGCAGAGCGCCTATGATCGTGAGGTCAGTAAGAACGGCTCCCTGTCAGCCAGGATTTATGAGGTTTGTGCCGAGAGGGACGGCTTGAAAGGGCAAGTCAGGGACTATGAGCGGGTCAGACGGGCCATTGGCCCGGAACAGGCGGACAGGATACTGGAGGCAGCTTACCAGCAGGAACAGGTCGAAAAGGAGCGGAAATGGGGTGCAAGGTCAAAAATGAGGGTAGGCGCACGATAATCACAAAAAATGGAGGTAATTTCATGGAAAAGTACATCTTTGACGAGGGCAACGGTCTGTGGTATGAGTTGCAGAGGGACTAACAATATTCGGGCGTGTGCGGCGGAAATCGTGGACACAGAAATTATTTGCGCATGAGGCCCCAAATCGGAGGGTGTCCCGGTGAATGCCCTCCTGATTTATTTGGGACAGCGGGTAAAAACTTCTTGCATTTTAGAGTGTGCTATGCTATACTGCTGTCATCCTGATTTGAGGAGTCTATTCAACATGCGGCAAGGTATTCTTAAATAAAATTTGATAATGGGCACAAAAATAATTGCCCCTTGCAGGGGCTTGGTTTTTGTACCCAATTTAAGAATGCTTTTGCCTTTTTATCAAATATCGTGACGGATAACGGCTCATGTTAGCTGAATGCGTTTCTATGTATCCGAAGTCATGATCCCCAGCGGTAAAAGTATTTGCCGCTGGGGATTTTTGCGCCCTTTTGGGCCTTGTATGGAGGATAGACATGAACATTATCAATATCGGGATTCTTGCCCATGTAGATGCGGGCAAGACGACACTGACAGAAAGCCTGCTGTATGCCAGCGGAACCATTTCAGAGCCGGGGAGCGTCGAAAAAGGGACAACGAGAACGGACACTATGTTTTTGGAGCGGCAGCGTGGAATTACCATTCAAACGGCAGTCACTTCTTTCCAGTGGCACAGTTGTAAAGTCAATATTGTGGATACTCCCGGCCACATGGATTTCTTGGCAGAGGTATACCGCTCTCTGGCTGTTTTGGACGGGGCCATCTTGGTGCTCTCCGCTAAAGATGGCGTGCAGGCCCAGACCCGTGTTCTGTTCCATGCCCTACGGAAATTGAACATCCCCACCATTATCTTTATCAACAAGATCGACCAGGTTGGCATTGATTTGGAGAGCGTATATCAGTCTGTTCGGGATAAGCTCTCCGCTGATATTATCATCAAGCAGACAGTGTCGCTGTCCTCGAAAATAACTCTGACAGAAAACACTAGTGCAGAGGTGTGGGATTCGGTCATCGAAAATAACGATGAGTTATTGGCAAAGTATATCGCAGGAGAATCAATCAGTCAGAAAGAACTTGCGCAAGAAGAACAGCGGCGAGTTCAAGACGCCTCCCTGCTCCCGGTCTATCATGGTAGCGCCAAAAACGGCCTTGGCATTCAACAGTTGATGGATGCGGTGATAGGGCTGTTCCAATCGACCAAGGAACAGGGGAGCGCCGCCCTGTGCGGTAGAGTTTTTAAGGTGGAGTATACAGATTGCGGCCAGAGGCTTGTCTATCTGCGGCTATACAGCGGAACGCTGCGTCTGCGGGATACGGTGGCCCTGGCCGGGAGAGAAAAGCTGAAAATCACAGAGATGCGTATTCCATCCAAAGGGGAGATTGTTCGGACAGATACCGCCCATAAGGGCGAAATTGTCATCCTTCCCAGCGACAGCTTGAGATTAAACGATATATTGGGGGACAAAACCCAACTTCCTCGTGAAATGTGGAGTGATGTTCCCTTCCCTATGCTGCGGACGACGATTACGCCAAAAACGGCAGAGCAAAGAGACCGGTTGCTGGACGCTCTTACGCAAATTGCGGATACTGACCCGCTTTTGCACTACGAGGTGGATTCCACCACCCATGAGATCATTCTTTCTTTTTTGGGTCGGATGCAGTTGGAGGTTGTTTCCGCTTTGCTGACGGAAAAATACAAGATTGAAACAGCAGTGAAGGAACCCACCGTCATTTATTTAGAGCGGCCGCTCAAAGTGGCCAGTCACACCATCCATATCGAGGTGCCGCCTAACCCGTTTTGGGCATCTATCGGACTGTCTGTTACACCGCTCCCGCTTGGCTCCGGTGTAAAATACGAGAGCCGGGTTTCCCTGGGATACCTGAACCAGAGTTTTCAAAACGCTGTCATGGATGGTATCCGTTACGGTTTGGGGCAAGGCTTGTGTGGCTGGAACGTAACGGACTGTAAGATTTGCTTTGAATATGGACTTTACTATAGCCCGGTCAGTACGCCGGCGGACTTCCGCTCATTGGCCCCGATTGTATTGGAACAGGCATTGAAGAAATCTGGGACGCAGTTGCTGGAACCTTATCTCTCCTTCACCCTCTATGCGCCCCAGGAATACCTTTCCAGGGCTTATCATGATGCGCCGAAATACTGTGCCACCATCGAAACGGCCCAGATAAAAAAGGATGAAGTTGTCTTTACTGGCGAGATTCCCGCCCGTTGCATACAGGCATACCGTACTGATTTGGCCTTTTACACCAACGGGCGGAGCGTGTGCCTGACGGAACTGAAAGGGTATCAGGCCACTGTCGGCGAGCCAGTCATCCAGCCCCGTCGTCCAAACAGCCGTTTGGATAAGGTGCGCCATATGTTCAGTAAGATTCCTTGATACGCCACAGCAAGGATGGTTATTGCATTTCCCTGCCTTTCGTGGTAAAATGTAGTTGTAAACCACCAGAGAAAACAACAACCCTGCTACCCCCCGTTATCACCACCGATAACAATTTGATAACAGCCCATCGTATAGGCTGGATAATATGGACACATCAAATAATCAAAAAAATGAGGTATCAAATTTATGAAGCAAAATCCGTTAAACACGATGCCCAACAACGAGTGGGAATAAGTTCAGAAGCCTAGAAAAGCCTGATTTTACTAGGTTTTTGAGGGGTTAAGGCCTTCTGTTCCAACGATTTTGCAACATTTTTTCATGATTCATAAAAAGAGAGCTAACTGATCTTGATTCGTCAGTTAGCTCTCTTTCTGCTGATAGTATCTTTTACGGTATATAGGCTCTGCATATTTGGCTATCTAAAGCGATGGTCAACCATTCAAACTTTTGATATCTCTGCATTCTTTCCATACCCTAACAGGTGGCAGCAAAGTCTATGGTCTTTTGAATATTAGCTTTGGATGTTTTTTTCAGTTACCTTACTGCGGAAGTTATCTCTAAAATTAAACACATAATAGGGCACTCCTGTTCTGAACGCAACACTTCGCGCATCCTCCACATCTTCCAGAGCACAAAAGGTTCGGCTCCGAGCAGTTTCCGTAGATGGATCATCAAATAGCTTCATGGTGCATCCAACGTAGTCATAGCCTCTATTCTGTGTCAGCAGAGCGGCGACGCTGCTGTCAACACCGCCGCTCATAGCGATCAAGCTTTCACCTGCTGCAGTGAGCACAATGCTCACAATCCGGGAACAGGCTGTGGTCATAAGGAATGCCATTTTTATCGTAATAATCCTTAACCGCCTTTTTTATAGCCTCCTCCGCCAATACAGAGCAATGGAGTTTATGAGCCGGAAGTCCATCTAATGCTTCAGTAACGGCCTTGTTGGTCAGTGCAAGGGCATCGGTCAACGATTTGCCCTTAATCAGCTCTGTTGCCATAGAACTGGAAGCAATGGCGCTGCCGCAGCCGAATGTTTCAAACTTCACATCGGTAATGGTGTTATCCGCGATCTTCAGATAGATCTTCATAATGTCCCCGCAGACAGGATTACCAACCTCTCCAACACCGTCTGCATCGTCTATGATACCTACATTCCGAGGATTTCGGAAATGATCCATTACTTTATCGCTATACAAAGCCATAGACACACCTCTTATCTTTCAAATATGTGGGGCCGTTTACCATTGACCAAATCTCTCCAGAAAGGAGAGATATTCCGCAGATAGTTTACCACATCTGTGACGGCAAGAATGATCTCATCGATATCTGCTTCTGTCATGTCCTCGCCGAGGCTGAGCCGCAGAGAACCATGGGCGACCTCGTGGGGTCTGCCGATCGCCAGCAGCACATGACTGGGATCAAGAGAGCCGCTTGTACAAGCGGAGCCGGAGGAAGCGCAGATACCCTTGTCATCCAGCAGAAGCAAGAGCGATTCACCTTCGATGCCCTCAAAACAGAAATTCACATTACCGGGCAGCCGATGTTTGTGATCGCCGTTCAGTTCGCTATAAGGAATCTGATCCAATCCATGGATCAGCCGCTCCCGCAGGACCGTTAGTTTTGCGCTGTGCTCGTCCATGGCCGCACAGGCTTCTTCCAGCGCCGCTGCCATGCCCATGATGGCAGGGATATTCTCTGTACCCGCGCGTTTTCCGCGCTCCTGCGCGCCGCCGTTGATTATAGTTTCCAGGATAATACCGCGCTTGGCATACAAAGCACCGATTCCCTTCGGACCGTGAAATTTGTGTGCGGAAAGGGAGAGCATATCGATGTTCTGTTCTTTTACATCAATGTGCAGGTGTCCCGCCGCCTGTACTGCATCTGTATGAAACAGCACGCCTTTCTCCCGGCAAATAGCCCCAATCTCTGTGACGGGCTGAATAGTACCGATCTCGTTGTTTGCATACATGATGGTCACAAGGCAGGTGTCTTCCCGGATGGCTTCAGCCACCTGCTCCGGCCTCAAAAGTCCTGTATTGTGTACATCCAGAAGGGTGACCTCAAAGCCTTGCTTTTTCAATTTTTCCAGGGTATGCAAAACGGCATGGTGTTCAAACGCCGTGGAAACAATATGCTTTTTGCCTCTGCGCATCCCCAGCGCAGCGGCGGTCATAATGGCCTGGTTATCCGCCTCGCTACCTCCGGAGGTAAACGTGACCTCCCGCGGATCGGCATGGAGGCAGGCCGCGATCCGGCTCCGGGCATTTTCCAGCGCTTCCTTGGCCTGCTGTCCAAAGGCGTAGAGGCTGGAAGGGTTGCCGTAATATTCTTCCATATAGGGCAGCATAGCATCGATAGCCGCCTTGCTCATTTTGGTGGTTGCAGCATTGTCTGCGTAAATCATAATATACTCCTCGGTCTTTCATCTGCAAACATGGGAGTGGAAAGGTATCTGTCGCCGGTGTCCGGCAGCAGGGCCACAATGGTCTTACCCTTGTTTTCGGGGCGCTTTGCCAGCTCTACAGCAGCCCAGACAGCGGCGCCGGACGAGATGCCCACCAGCACTCCCTCCTGCTGTCCCACACGTCTGCCATATTCAAAGGCATCCTCATTGGACACTGCCAGGACTTCATCATAGATCTCGGCGTTCAGGTTGTCTGGCACAAAGCCTGCGCCGATGCCCTGGATCTTGTGGGCTCCGGCCACTCCCTGAGAAAGGACCGGAGAGGCCGCCGGCTCCACCGCTGCCACCTTGACAGCGGGGTTCCGACTCTTGAGATATTCGCCCACACCGGTAATGGTGCCGCCCGTACCCACACCGGCAACAAAGATATCCACCTCGCCGTCGGTATCTGCCCAGATCTCCGGGCCAGTAGTGGCGCGGTGCGCGGCGGGGTTTGCCGGGTTGACGAATTGGCCGGGAATAAAGCTGTCCGGAATTTCCTTTGCCAGCTCCTCTGCTTTGGCAATGGCTCCCTTCATTCCCTTCACCCCCTCGGTGAGCACCAGCTCCGCGCCATACGCCTTCATCAGCTGGCGGCGCTCCACGCTCATGGTGTCGGGCATGACAAGGATGATGCGGTAGCCCCTTGCCGCGGCAACAGATGCCAGGCCAATTCCCGTGTTGCCGGAGGTAGGTTCAATAATAACTGACCGGGTATTCAGCGATCCCTTCGCTTCGGCATCATCGATCATGGCTTTCGCAATACGATCCTTAACAGATCCGGCGGGGTTGAGGTATTCCAGCTTTGCCAAGATCCTGGCTTCCAGGCCCTCGAATCTTTCAATATGGGTAAGCTCCAGCAAAGGCGTCTTGCCGATGAGCTGGTCAGCAGAAGTATAAATGTTTGCCATGGTCATACCTCCTTGACACGCTGGAACGCCTGCTCCAGATCTGCGATAATGTCATCAATGTGCTCTGTGCCGATGGAAAGACGGATGGTATTCTGGTAAATTCCCACGTTCTCCAGTTCCTCCTCCGTCAGCTGGCTGTGTGTGGTGGAAGCTGGATGAATCACCAAACTTTTGACGTCCGCTACATTGGCCAGCAAAGAGAAAATCTTCAAATTGTCAATAAACCGGAAGGCATCCTCCCGTCCGCCCTTGATTTGGAATGTAAAAATGGAAGCGCCGCCGTTCGGAAAATACTTTTCGTACAGCGCGTGATCCGGATGTTCCGGCAGAGAAGGATGATTGACTTTTTCCACCTGGGGATGGGAAGTCAGGTATTTCACCACTTTCTTTGCGTTCTCCACATGACGTTCCAGCCGGAGACTCAGGGTTTCCGTACCCTGAAGCAGCAGAAAAGCCGCAAAGGGACTGATGCAGGCACCCTCGTCCCGCAGCAGGATTGCGCGGATATAGGTAACAAAAGCGGCCTTTCCCGCAGCCTCTGTAAACTTTACGCCATGGTAGCTGGGATTCGCTGCGCTGATCCAGGGGTATTTTCCGCTTGCCGCCCAATCAAAGCTGCCGCCGTCCACAATGATACCGCCCAGGGTCGTGCCGTGGCCGCCAATGAACTTGGTGGCGGAGTGGATCACAATGTCAGCGCCGTGTTCAATGGGACGGATCAGATAGGGGGTGCCGAATGTATTATCGATTACCAGCGGCAGTCCATATTTGTGAGCAATGTCAGCAATGGCGTCAATGTCAGGAATATCACTGTTGGGGTTGCCCAGGGTCTCAATGTAGATGGCCTTGGTGTTGGGCTGGATCGCATGTTCCACGGCGGCGAGGTCGTGGACATCCACAAAGCTGGAGTTGATGCCGTAGAGTGGCAAGGTGTGGGCCAACAGATTACTGGTGCCGCCGTAGATGGTCTTTTGTGCTACAATGTGCTCTCCCTGTTTTGCAAGCGCCTGAATGGTATAGGTGATCGCGGCGGCGCCAGAGGCGACAGCCAGACCGGCAACGCCGCCCTCCAATGCGGAAATGCGCTGTTCAAAAACACCTTGGGTGGAATTGGTCAGGCGGCCATAGATGTTGCCTGTATCAGCCAGACCAAAGCGATCTGCTGCGTGCTGACTGTTATGAAATACATAAGAAGTGGTAGCGTAGATGGGAACCGCACGGGCATCAGATGCAGGGTCAGGGTGCTCCTGGCCCACATGGAGTTGGAGCGTTTCAAATTTGTAATCAGACATAGTTGTGTTCCTTTCTGTCCCATGATTTATTTTGCTAGGAAGAACAGATAACACATTCGTCCGAAACGGAAGTTATTCCGCAGAAGTCTGAAAAAGTGTTTTTGCATAACCGGCTCCTTTTACCCACGGAATTGGTATGTATAATGTTATACCACCATTTTCCTACTAAGTCAAGGGGTAATTAAAAAGTTGCTGTTGCGTATTTGTAGGAATACAATACACGTTCGTGGGGAATTTTTTATAATAGCCCTTGACAAGTAGAGGGCATAGTAGTATAGTGATAAAAAATTTAATATCCTAAACCGTTGAAGCGGAGATAACGGCAATCATGCCTTTACAGAGAGCCTGTGGTGCTGAGAGTCAGGTAAGAAACAAGTTGTCAAATGGACCGCTGAGGGCGCAGTCAAATGTGAGATTCACAGAGTATGCTGCGACGTTGCAGGCAGACGTCATTTGCCGGGGATATGTTGGTATCCCGCTAAGCGCACGGGTCATGCCGTGAATCAAGGTGGCACCGCGGATAATGTGTTTTATTCGTCCTTGACAGACCGTAGTTTCTGTCAAGGACGATTTTTTGCTCCTCTGGCAGAAACGCCAGAGGAGTATTTTTATTTGGAGGTGCAGACCATGCAGATCGTTCCCACATTGGAGAAAGTCCAGGAGATCGCTTCCGCCAGACGATACCGGGTGCTGCCGGTGAGCTGTGAGATCCTGTCTGACTTCACCACGCCCATAGAAGCCATGCGCATCCTGAAGCAGGTTTCCACCCACTGCTATATGCTGGAGTCCGCAGCCAGCCATGAGACCTGGGGACGCTACACCTTCCTGGGCTTTGATCCCAGTCTGGAGATCACCTGCAGGAACGGGGAGATGCGGGCCGGATGCCTTCACTTCCCAACGGCGGACCCATCCGCTTACCTGCGTCAGGTCCTGGAGGAGCACAAAAGCCCCCGCTTTGACCATCTCCCTCCCTTCACCGGCGGGCTTGTGGGATACTTCTCCTATGACTATCTGGGGTACAGCGAGCCGTCCGTCCGGGCGGAGGTGGAGGACAGCGAGGAATTTCGGGATCTTGATCTGATGCTCTTTGACAAGGTCATTGCCTTTGACCATCTGCGGCAGAAGCTCATTCTCATGGTCAATATGTCCCTGGACGAGCCGGAGACCAGCTACAACAAGGCGGTGCTGGAGCTCAGACAGCTTGTGGAGCTGCTGCGGACCGGAGCAAAGAAGCAGGACCGTGCCGGGCGGCTCCTGGGCCCGGTGACGCCGCTGTTCGGCCGGGAGGACTTCTGCCGAATGGTGGAGCAGGCCAAGGTCCACATCCGGGAAGGGGATATTTTTCAGATCGTCCTCTCCAACTGCCTGTCGGCCCCCTTTGAGGGCAGCCTGTTCAACACCTACCGGGTGCTACGCACCCTTAACCCCTCCCCCTATATGTTCTATTTTTCCGGAACAGATGTGGAGGTGGCGGGGGCGTCGCCGGAGACTCTGGTCAAGCTGGAAAACGGCGTGCTCCACACCTTCCCTCTCGCGGGCACCCGGCCCAGGGGAAAGACCCCGGAGGAGGACCAGGTTCTGGAGACAGAGCTGCTCTCCGATGAGAAAGAGCTGGCGGAGCACAATATGCTGGTGGATCTGGGGCGGAACGATCTTGGGAAGATCAGCCGGTTCGGTACGGTCCAGGTGGAGAAGTTCCACACCATTGAGCGCTTCTCCCATGTCATGCACATCGGCTCCACCGTACGGGGAGAGCTCCGGGAGGACAAGGACGCGCTGGACGCCATCGAGGCGGTGCTGCCCGCCGGGACCCTCTCCGGAGCGCCTAAGCTCCGGGCCTGCCAGCTGATCGCAGAGCTGGAGAACAACAAGCGGGGCATCTACGGCGGGGCCATCGGCTACATCGACTTCACCGGGAATATGGACACCTGCATCGCCATCCGGATCGCCTATCAGAAGAACGGCAGGGTGTTTGTGAGAAGCGGAGCCGGGATCGTGGCCGATTCGGTCCCGGAGCAGGAATTTGAGGAATGTATGAACAAGGCGCGGGCGTCCCTGAGGGCGCTGGAGCTTGCACAGGAGGCGGAGCTATGATCCTGCTGATCGACAACTATGACAGCTTTTCCTACAATCTGTACCAGCTTGTTGGGGAATTCGAGCCGAATATCCGGGTCATCCGCAATGATGAGATGACCGCAGAAGAAATTCGGGCGCTCCAGCCGGAACGGATCATCCTCTCCCCCGGCCCGGGGAGGCCGGAGGACGCGGGAATCACCATGGAGGTGGTGACCGCCCTGGGGCATGAGATCCCCATTCTGGGGGTCTGTCTGGGGCACCAGGCCATCTGCGCCGCCTTTGGCGCCTCCATTACCTACGCCAAGGCGCTGATGCACGGGAAGCAGTCCCAGGTCCGATTCGATCTGGACTGCCCGCTGTTCCGGGGCTGTCCGGAAACAGCCCTTGTGGGGCGGTATCACTCCCTGGCGGCGGACGCCGAAACCCTTCCGGAGTGCCTGAAAATCACTGCCAGAACCGAGGACGGAGAGGTCATGGCGGTACAGCACAGGGCGTATCCAATCTACGGCGTGCAGTTCCACCCGGAGTCCATTTTGACGCCCGACGGGAAAACCATGCTGCAAAACTTCATAAAGGAGATGTAAACCATGATCAAAGAAGCTATCGTCAAAATCGTCAATAAAGGGGACCTCACCTATGAGGAGGCCTACACCGTGATGAATGAGATCATGGGCGGCCAGACCACCCCCACCCAGAACGCCGCCTTTCTTGCCGCCCTCTCCACCAAGAGCGCCCGGGCGGAGACCACCGACGAGATCGCCGGATGCGCCGCCGCCATGCGGGGCCACGCCGTCAAGGTGGAGACCGGCATGGAGCTCTTTGAGATCGTGGGCACCGGCGGAGACAACGCCGGCAGCTTCAACATCTCCACCACCGCCGCCCTGGTGGCGGCGGCAGGGGGCATGAAGGTGGCCAAGCACGGAAACCGGGCGGCCTCCTCCCTGTGCGGCACGGCGGACTGTCTGGAGGCACTGGGGGTCAATATCCACCAGCGCCCCGAAAAGTGCGTGGAGCTGCTCCGGGACGTGGGAATGTGCTTTTTCTTCGCCCAGGATTACCACACCTCCATGAAATATGTGGGAGCCATCCGCAAGGAGCTGGGCTTCCGCACGGTATTCAATATCCTCGGCCCGCTGACCAACCCCGGGACGCCGGTCCGGCAGCTGCTGGGCGTCTATGACGACTATCTGGTGGAGCCCCTGGCACAGGTGCTCATCAATCTGGGGATCAAGCGGGGCATGGTGGTATATGGACAGGACAAGCTGGACGAGATCTCCCTGAGTGCGCCCACCACCGTCTGCGAGATCCGGGACGGCTGGTTCAAGTCCTCGGTCATCACCCCGGAGGATTTTGGCTTTGACCGCTGCAAAAAAGAGGAGCTGAAGGGCGGGACGCCGGAGGAGAACGCCGCCATCACCCGGGCTATTTTGAATGGCGAGCGGGGCGCCAAGCGGAACGCGGTGCTGCTCAATGCCGGGGCGGCCCTGTACATCGGCGGCAAAGCCGATAGCATGAAGGACGGCGTGGCCCTGGCGGCGGAGCTCATTGATACAGGAAAGGCCGCCGCCCTACTGGAGCGGCTGATCGCGGTCAGCAACGGCCCGGAGGTGGAGGCATGACCATACTGGACCAGCTGGCCGGCCATGCCCGGGAGCGGGTGGCGGCGTCCAAGAGCGCTGTCCCTCTGGAGGAGCTGCGTCTGCAGGCCCTTTCTCTCCCCAAAGGAGATTATGGGTTTGAGAAAGCCCTGAGAAAAGACGGACTCTCTTTCATCTGTGAGTGCAAGCGGGCCTCGCCCTCCAAGGGACTCATCGCCCCGGAGTATCCCTACCTGCAAATTGCACTGGACTATGAGGCGGCGGGTGCAGACTGCATCTCAGTGCTCACTGAGCCCAAATGGTTTCTGGGCAGCGGCCGGCATTTGCAGGAGATCGCCCGGACGGCCTCCATCCCCTGCCTGCGGAAGGACTTTACCGTAGACGAATACATGATCTATGAGGCGAAGGTGCTGGGGGCGTCGGCAGTCCTGCTGATCTGTGCCATTTTGACGGAGCGGCAGATCCGGGAGTACCTGCACACCTGCGATGAGCTGGGCCTGTCCGCACTGGTGGAGGTCCACAACGAGGCGGAGGCGGAAACTGCCCTCCGGGCAGGGGCGCGGATCATCGGGGTGAACAACCGCAGCCTGAAGGATTTCTCTGTGGACCCGGACAACAGCCGCCGGCTCAGGGCGCTGATCCCCCGCGAGGTGCTGTTTGTTTCCGAAAGCGGCGTCCGCAGCGCCGGAGACGTCGCAGTGCTCCGAGAGCTGGGAGCGGACGGAGTCCTGATTGGAGAAACTCTGATGCGGGCGGCCGATAAAAAGGCCGCTCTGGCCGGACTGCGAGGCGGAGCATGACAAAAATCAAGCTGTGCGGCCTGTCCCGCCCCCGGGATATTCTGGCCGCAAATCAGCTGAGGCCGGAGTATATCGGATTTGTATTTGCCCCTGAAAGCAAACGATATATCGCACCCAAAGGGGCCGCTGAATTGAAGGAATTACTGGACCCGAACATTCAGGCGGTGGGCGTATTTGTCAACGAGACAGCAGAGACAGTGGCCCGCCTGCTGAACCGCGGTGTGATCGACCTGGCCCAGCTTCACGGCAGCGAGGGCGGGGACTATGTTGACCGGCTGCGGATGCTTACCCCAAAGCCCATTATCCAGGCATTCCGGATCGCCACGGTTCAGGATGTCCTCCGCGCCGAGGCCAGTGCTGCTGACCATATCCTGCTGGATGCCGGTGCGGGTACGGGAACCGTTTTTGACTGGAGTATGCTCCGGCAGCTCCGGCGTCCCTATTTCCTGGCCGGCGGACTGGGACCGGAGAATGTGGAAGAAGCGGTGGAGCGGCTTCACCCCTATGCGGTGGACGTCAGCTCCGGTATTGAGACGGATGGGGGCAAGGATCCTGAAAAAATGGCGGCCTTTGTGGCCGCAGTCAGAAAGGGAGCGAGAGCATGACCAATCCAAAGGGACGCTTCGGCGTCCACGGGGGACAGTATATCCCCGAGACGCTGATGAACGCGGTCATTGAACTGGAAGCGGCATACGATCACTACAAGAACGACGAAGCTTTCAACCGGGAGCTCACCGAGCTTTTCAATGAATACGCGGGCAGACCATCCCGGCTGTATTTTGCCAAAAAGATGACGGAGGATCTGGGCGGGGCGAAGATCTATCTGAAGCGGGAGGATCTGAACCACACCGGGGCCCACAAGATCAACAATGTGCTGGGACAGGCCCTTCTGGCCAAGCGGATGGGCAAGACCCGCCTGATCGCCGAGACGGGGGCGGGGCAGCACGGGGTGGCTACCGCCACCGCCGCCGCCCTCATGGGGATGGAGTGCGTGGTCTTTATGGGGGAAGAGGATACGGTCCGCCAGGCCCTCAATGTGTATCGGATGCGTCTTCTAGGGGCGGAGGTGGTTCCCGTAAAGACGGGCACGGCCACGCTGAAGGACGCCGTATCCGAGGCGATGCGGGAATGGACCTCCCGCATCGAAGACACCCACTACTGCCTGGGCTCTGTGATGGGGCCCCACCCCTTTCCCACCATCGTCCGGGACTTCCAGGCGGTGATCTCCCGGGAGATCAGGGCACAGCTTCTGGAGAAGGAGGGGCGGCTGCCCGACGCGGTGCTCGCCTGTGTGGGAGGCGGTTCCAATGCCATCGGCAGCTTCTATCACTTTATCGGGGACGAACAGGTCCGGCTGATCGGCTGCGAGGCGGCCGGCCGGGGGGCGGATACCCCGGAGACGGCGGCCACCATCGCCACCGGGAAGCTGGGCATCTTCCACGGGATGAAGTCTTACTTCTGTCAGGACCAGTACGGCCAGATCGCCCCGGTCTACTCCATCTCCGCCGGACTGGACTACCCGGGCATCGGCCCGGAACACGCCCACCTCCATGACATCGGCCGGGCGGAATATGTCCCGGTCACTGACGAGGAGGCGGTCAACGCCTTCGAGTATCTGGCCCGGACGGAGGGTATCATCCCTGCCATTGAGTCGGCCCACGCCGTGGCCCATGCCATAAAGCTTGCTCCCACTATGGAGCGGGAGCAGATCATCGTCATCACTATTTCAGGCCGGGGCGACAAGGACTGCGCCGCCATCGCCCGATACAGAGGGGAGGATCTCCATGAGTAAGATCGCACAGGCATTTGCCCGCGGAAAGGCATTTATCCCGTTTATTACCTGCGGCGACCCGGATCTGGAGACCACCGCCGCCGCCGTCCGGGCCGCAGTGGAAAATGGCGCGGACCTCATCGAGCTGGGCATTCCCTTCTCCGACCCCACCGCCGAGGGGCCGGTGATCCAGGGGGCTAACCTCCGGGCCTTGCAGGACGGGGTCACCACAGACCAGATCTTCGGACTGGTGCGGGACCTGCGCCGTGATGTAACAATACCTCTGGTTTTTATGACCTACGCCAATGTAGTGTTCTCCTATGGAGCGGAGCGCTTTTTCTCCGCCTGCCGGGAGACGGGGATCGACGGACTGATCCTCCCCGATCTGCCCTTTGAGGAGAAGGAGGAATTTCTGCCGGTTTGCAGGCGGTACGGGGTGGAGCTGATCTCCCTCATCGCGCCTACATCCAAGGACCGGATCGCCATGATTGCCAGAGAGGCGGATGGGTTTCTCTATGTGGTGTCCTCCCTGGGCGTCACCGGAGCCAGAAGCGAGATCAAAACGGATCTGGCCTCCATGATGGAGACTGTGCGGCAGAACACCCATATCCCAGCCGCCATCGGCTTTGGAATCTCCACGCCGGAACAGGCCAAGCGGATGGCAGAGCTCGCCGATGGCGTGATTGTCGGCTCTACCATCGTCAAGCTGCTGGAACAGCACGGGAAGGCTGCCCCTGGCTGTATCGGTGCGTATGTCAAAACCATGAAGGACGCAATACGATAAAAAAGATCAGGCAGTCCGCCAACAACACAGACCGGACTGCTTTGCACGCAGTCCGGTCTGTCGCTTATCTTAATGAGATGACGGCTAAGCTGGTGTTTCGCCATCCCCCGCAGTTCCCCTTTTGTGATGATATTTCGTTTATCTGGCATTCCTTGTTGGTCTTAGTAACCGTCTTTCCGTAGTATCTGTGACGGTTTTTCTTCCCATATCTTCAGGGGGTATTTCTAAGTACGTCAGTCTGTTCCTCATCCACAGTCCAGAGCATCTTATCACGTTTCAGTGCAACTCCGTATTCCGAAGCTGCCGCTCCAGGAGACACCTTTCCTTCCAGGACGTCTTCAAGCACCTTCTGTACATCGCGCCGTTTGGGATCCCCCCAACCTCCAGCTCCAGGCGTTCTGACGCAGACCACATCGCCGCGATTCATCACAAGGCCCGTACATTTGGATGTCAGCCGCTGAGATTCCGTCTGTCCGCTGCGGGTCAAATCATAACAGCCGCCCGCACCATTATGCCCTCCATCAATCCCCCATGGCTCAAACCGCTGGCGGTCTCCAAGGCCAGTATATATTACATGGTCTGTTACCGCCTCATAGACGCGCTCAATACCAAGACCGCCACGGTACAGACCTGCGCCGCCGCTGTCCGGGCGAAGTCCATATTTTTTGACCATGATCAGCGGGAATTCCATCTCCAGCGCTTCCACAGGCAGGTTCGAGGTGTTTGTCATATGGACCTGTACACCGTTTTGACCGTCCATATCCCGGTGCGCACCGGCACCGCCAGCAATGGTCTCAAGATACACATGGTACTGCTCAGGGTCGTTAGGATCATAGCCACTGAACAACGCCGTTGTACAACTGCCATTGCTTCCGGACATGGAGCGAATTCCGGCCGCCGGAGCCAGTGCTCCGAAGATAACATCCGCAATACGCATTGCCGTATCAATTCGCTCGCCGACGGCAGCAGGATTTTTGGCATTCAAGATCATGCCGGGTTCGGCGGCTACTGTAAACGCCCGATATATGCCTGCGTTGGACGGCGTGCCAGGGTCAATAAGCGCCTTCAAGGAGTAGAATACTGCGGCCAGCATACCGTTTTTTGTGAGATTGATGGGGCCAGAAACCTGTCCTTGTGTGCCTGCAAAATCGACATGCAGATCATCGCCTTTAATCGTAATCTTTACACAGATTTTTACTGGGTCCGGAGACGCCACACCCGCATCATCCATATAATCAATAAAGCTGTACTCGCCGTCCTTCAGGTTCCGAATACCGGCGCGCAGACGGCGCTCAGCATAATTTTGAAGCTCATGCATGCAATCGATCAACAGGTCTCCATAACGCGTATAGGCATCCTGAAGACGGCGGGCACCCACACGATTGGCAGCGATCTGAGCCTGAAGGTCACCATAGCGCTCGTTTGGGATCCGAGAATTGCAGAGAATGAAGTCTACAATATCCGCGATGGGCTCGCCATTGCGGCAAATACGCACCAGCGGGATCTTGAGCCCCTCCTGAAAGATACTTACAGCATCACCGCAGGTGGACCCCGGCTCCTTGCCGCCGATATCGCTGTGATGGGCAAGGTTTGCCGCCCAGCCAATCAGCTTTCCATTGGATGCAAAAATAGGGGCGGCGATGGTGATATCATTGAGGTGAGTCCCTCCTCCATTGTAGGGATCGTTACCAACGAACATATCGCCAGGTTTGATGTCAGAGACTGCGAATTTCTTGAAGACCTCTCCGATGATCCCAAGTAATGAGCCCAGGTGCATGGGCACGTGTTCGGCCTGAGCAATCATATTACCTTCGGGATCAAACATAGCTGTAGAAATATCCCGGCGTTCCTTAATATTATTGGAATATGCACTTTTGATGATGGCAACTCCCATTTCCTCCGCAATGGAGAGGAGTTGATTTCCAATGATTTCAAGCATAACCGCATCTGTTTTCCGTGTCATTCTTCTCCACCCCCTTGATAAGTCGCGATGAGGTTGTAGTGGGCATCTGTGTAGGCATTCCAATTGGGCGGAATTACCGTGGTGGAATCCATCTGCTCCAGAATTGCCGGCCCCTCTACCGTCGTACCGGCTTTCAGTTCGCCGCGCTGGTACACCTTGGTGTCAATGTACTGCTCCTCGCGGTCAAACAGGACCTTACGAACTTCAATCGGCTCAGGGAGCTGAGCATCAGGTTCCAGTTCCACGGCCACCAAGTCGGGCTTCTCCATAACACCGATGGCGCTGATACGGAAGTTCACCATCTGGATTGTCATATTCCGATCACAGTAGCCATACGCATGCTCATGCTCCAGATTGAACTGCTCGATCATGTCCTCCATAGCCGCCTCGTCAAAGGGCACCGTTACCTGGATCGGGATCTCGTAGTTTTGGTGGAGATAGCGGCAGTCAACGGAATAGGCGTACTTGCGTCTGTCTTCTGCAACATGCTCCTTATCCAGCAGGGCATTGCCATCGTCCAGCAAGTTATCAAAGATCTTCCGAACCTTAGGCAGAGATGTTAGCTCTGCAGTGGTCAGATTTGAACAGCTGAGATCAAATTTAGTATCCGCCATCAGCAGACCTAACGAGCACAGGGTGCCGGGAGAGGGGGGAATAAGGACCTGTTTGATTCCCATATCCCTAGCAACCTCACAGGCGTGCAGAGGTCCTGCGCCGCCAAATGCCATAAGGGTAAATTCGCTGGGATCATATCCGCGTTCAACACTTACGACTCGTACAGCACGAACCATGTTGGAATTGATCACGGAAACGATTCCTGCCGCAGCCCGCTGCAAATCCAAGTTCGATTTTTCACAAATGTGGGTGCGGATCGCCTTTTCAGCCAGCTTGATGTCAACATCCATTCTGCCGCCCAAGATTTTCTTGGAGTTGAGCTTGCCCAGAATAATATTGGCGTCAGTGGCACAGGGAAGCTCACCACCGCGCATATAGCATGCGGGCCCAGGAGTAGCACCTGAACTGCGCGGCCCCACTTTTAATGCTCCGCCCGCATCAATTTGGGCAATGGAGCCACCACCTGCGCCCACTGTCACAATATCGATCATAGGAATTCGGGCGGGGTATCCCTCCACAGTGCGTTCATTGGAAAGCTGGGCCTTACCATTTTCAATCAGGCTGACATCAATGCTGGTACCTCCCATATCAAAGGTAATAATTTTATCCAGATTACACTGCTTGCCAATGTAAATGGCACCAATAACGCCGGCAGAGGGCCCGGAAACCGCAGTCTTAATCGGACAATCGACCGTCTCTTTGATCGAGATGATCGAACCGTTGGACTGGGTCACATAAGGCGATACAGTAATACCGGCTTCCTTGACAGAATTTTCAAAGTTGTGTACATATTCTTTCATTACTGGGCCGAGATATGCGTTCAGGATAGTAGTGCTCATGCGGGAGTATTCACGAAATTCAGCAACCAAGTCGTGGGATGCAGAAACATACACTCCCGGATACTCTTCTTCAATGATCTCCTTGATGCGATCTTCATGAACAGGATTGATGAACGAGAACAATGTGCACACCGCAATGGTCTCTGCACCCATTTCCTTGAGGAAGCGCACCGCATTACGAACACTGTCTTCGTCCAACGGCGTTAAAATACTGCCGTCGTGAAGAATACGCTCCTTAACTTCCTGGTTCATTCCAGGCGGGATAAGCTGCTCCGGCTTGGGACGACGCAAGTCATACAGTGACGGGCGGCGCTGCCACCCGATTTCCATCAGGTCTTTAAAACCTTCAGTCGTGATAAGCCCCATTCGGGCTCCTTTTTTCTCAATCAGCGCATTGGTGGCGACCGTAGTTCCATGGGCCAAATAGGTAATCTCCCCGGTATCAATGCTCTGTTCACTCAGGATCTCCTGAATGCCGCCCATAATGGCCTTGGACGGATCTTCCGGAGTAGAACTGCGCTTATAATGCCTCAACGCCCCCGTTTCAATATTAAAAAACGAGAAATCAGTAAATGTTCCCCCAACATCTACGCCAATCATATAACTCAAGATTCGTCACTCCTTACGCTCTATTTTGTGTACAGCTTGGGCACTATGTGCCCAAGCTGTACATCTGGTGATTACTTTTGATAATTAATACTCAAGGTCCTGAACTGCATCGTACAGACCCGAAGTAGCCCAATAGCCTTCAGATTCCAGCTGGGGGGCCAAAGGCGCCATGGCATCGATAAAGGTCTGCTTGTCAAACTCTACAAATTGGCCACCTTCGTCTATAATAGTCTGCTTATCTGCCTCCCACTGCTCCTTAACATAAGCGGTGAACCACTGAGCGACCTCGTCACCACACTGGGTGATAATCTCCTGCTCTTCGGGGGTCAGTTTCTCCCAGGTAGTCATATTGATAGCGATGCTCTCCAGAGGATAGGCGTAGTCGACCAAGGAAATATAGGGAGCATACTTATGCAGGTCCAATGCCTTAATAGATTCGTAAGAGCACTCACCAGCATCAATCACGCCCTGCATCATGGCCATGGTGTAATCGGACCAAGCGACGATGGTGGGCTTTGCTCCCAGAGTCGTAAAGTTCTTTTCCCAGATGTCAATATTGGGAATACGGAACTTTACACCACTCAGATCAGCCGCAGTCGCTAAAGGCTTCTTTCCAAAGATGGCCCGAGGGTTCTTTTGCAGCTTATATGAGACAATATGGATACCGTTGTCTTCCAATGTCTGGAATGCGTTATCAGCCAGCTCGGAGTCCAGGAAGGCGTAGACGTGCTCAATGCTGTCAAACGCAAAAGCCATACTCATAATATTCAGGTCTTTTGCGATGCTGCTGTAATTATCAAAGGAGAAAATGGCGCCCTGCTGCAAATCCACCTGCATATTCTCTACCTCTTCCATTGCAGCACCCAGCTGCTCGCCGGGATAGTACTCCACCCTGACCCGACCAGCCAATCTCTCATTGACCAGATCAGCAAACTTCTGCCCAGCAATACCAGTTGGTTCCGTAGAAGCAGAGGATGCCCCCAGTTTAATCACAATCTCATCGTGATCCTGTCTCTCTTCTCCAGACTGAGAAGACTGAGTACTTGCGGCTGGATCAGACGCTGTGGGAGAATTGGCAGCGGGATTTTCCTTGGGGGCACAGCCAAACAGAGTAGCAGACATGACCAGTGCAAGGGATAGCGCCAGCGCTTTTTTCATCTTTTTCATATCGATTCCTCCTAAAATTTTATTTTTGATTCGTCATACACGGCCAATTCCGTTACAAAGTTCAGAGCAATAGTCCAGGCAGGAACAGGGTAAGCGGCTTAATAAAGGTCACCATCAATAGTGCGACCACAAGAGGAACAAGCATGGGATAGATGTGCTTCAATGTCTTTTCGAAGGGAAGGTCAGCCACCTTTGCGGAGACAAACAGCGATGGCGCCATGGGCGGTGTAATGCCTCCTATGGTCAAATTCAGTACTGCCATAACGCCCATAGTGATGTAGCTCATGCTGAATGCGTCGGCCACATTTAAAAGAACAGGGGCCATCATGATAAGAACCGGCAGCGAACCCATAAAGCAGCCAAGGAACAAAAGCAGAAGATTCAGCAGCAGAAGAACGATGATTTCATTGTTAAGACTCAACAGAAGATCCGACAGAGTCTTGGTAATCCCGCTGTTAATTATCATCCAGTTAAATACAGAACCGGTAGCGCACAGCCACATAGTCAGGGCTGTGGTGGACATCGTTTCCTTCAGGATCTTCATTATCTTCGCAAAATTTAACCGCCTGTAGCAGAAACCAAGCAGAATGATATATGCACAGGCCACAGCACCGGTCTCAGTAGATGTGAAGACGCCTGTGCTGATGCCGCCCAGCAGAATGGCTGGTGCCCCCAGTGCAGGGAGGCCACGCCAGAGTGCATGTAAGAAGTCCTTAAAAGGAGCTTTAGGAGTAATGGGTGCTTTTACATGGAACTTCGTGACGGCGATATAGATATAGACCATCAAGCAAAGGCCCATCAAAATACCCGGAAGAACACCGGCCATAAACAGTTCTACGGTACCCGTACTTGCAAGAAAGCCCCAAATCACAAGGTTGATGCTTGGAGGAATGATCGGACCGATACCAGATGAGGCCGCAGTGATGGCTACTGAAAACCCCTTGTCATAGCCAGCCTCGTTCATTGCCTTGATCTCAATGGCACCCAGGCCGCCTGCATCTGCCATAGCAGAACCGGACATGCCAGCGAAGATCATACTTGCGAGAACATTTGCGTGGCCCAGACCACCTGGAATATGTCCGATTGCTTTCTCGGCCAAACCAAATATTCTGTCACTGAATCCGATCTCATTCATTGCACAGCCCACAAAAACGAAAGCTGGAACCGCCAAAAGTGAGTAGCTCGCAAACGATGTTGCCGTCTTCTGGGCGAACATGACGAAGCTCTGGCCGTTCTGAATAACATAGAGCAGACTTGAAAGCAGCATTGCCGTTCCGATCGGCATTTCCAAAAGGATCAGAACAACGAAAATAAGGAAGTAGATCCAAACCATGTAGTCACTCAACGATCATCACTCCTTCGTCCTGAAGTTTTTGGAAGCGATCCAAAAACACATGTTTTGGCGTTAAAATGTACTCGACGATACGATATACTGCACAGATTGTCATCATTGCCCCCATGACGATCATGGGAAGCGCATAGTAATAGGCTTTGGTGAACGGAAGACCTCCCTGGGGCAGCTTGGTCACTTGGAGGCCAAAAAGTGTGATTCCCCCAGAAACGAAAACCAGTGACGTGATTGCCACAACCACGTGCGGGATGAACATGAAAAAGAGCTTCCCGGTACGATTGATAAATTTTAAAAAGAAGTGGATAACTGCATGCTCATTAGTCCAATAGCATACAACTGTGCCGAGAGCTGAATACCACACCAGCAGTGCAATGATCATTTCATCGAACCACCAGATGGGGCTGCTAAACACGTAACGCATAATGACATTTAGGAACATGGCGCCGATGAACATAACAGAAGCCAGCGAACCAACGACTGTAGTGAACATAATGCAGCGGTCAAGCACACGCCATACCTTTCCCAGTGCACCTTCAGGAATATATTGTCCTTCCATAAAATTACCTCCTATCCAAGTTGTATCTCCTTAAGGCACGTTTTCCACCTCTCCTATCCTGTGCATCATATTTTTCGTCTGGTTATAAAGTTCGCAATAGAGTTTGTAATAACGCTCGTACTGACGGTGCCGTTCTTGGTCCGGCTGATAAATTCGGGCGGTGGTAATGACTTCGTTGAGCTGCCGGAAGCTGTTGAAACGGCCTGTCCCAAGTGCGGCCATCAGCGCGTCTCCAAATGCAGCTCCCACAGACACTTCCGAAACGCTGATGGGCAATCCGATGATATCGGATACGATCTGCATCCATACGGCACTCTTAGTCCCGCCGCCGACAGCCATAAGCTTCTTGAGCGGAAGATCGTGGTCTCTCAGCACTTCCAGGTGCTGACGTACGGAATAACCAACGCTTTCCAAAGCCGAGCGATACAAATGTTTTCTTGTATGAGAAAGTGTTAACCCAAAAATCATTCCCCTGGCTTTGGGATCGTTGATAGGAGTTCTCTCACCCGCAAAATAAGGCAGTGTAATCAGGCCCTCGCTTCCTGGGGCGATTTCTTCGATTCCCTCCGGCATCCTTGCAAATGCGTTTTTCCCGCCCTGCTGTTCTTCCTGCAGATAGTCCGAAAACAGGATGTCCCGATACCACTGCGTCATGGCACCGCAGGTATTGGTGCCGCCGGCCAGGCTGTATGTACCTGGAATCAGAAAGTTATTGCCGCGCATGCGTTCATCCTGAACAGGTTTTGCGCTACAGTAGTAAAGAAACAGGGTCGAGCCAAACTGAATCATCATGTCCCCCGGCGCAAGCACGCCGGTACTGATCGCTTCTGCAGAAGAATCCCCCGTCCCGGTAATCACGGGAGTGCCCTCTGCAAGTCCTGTGGCCAAGGACGCTTCTTTGGTCACAAAACCAGCTATGTCGCTGGCCGGCATAGTCTGCGCCAGCTGCTCCGGACTGCAATAAAGCTGGCACTCCTCCTCACAAATGCTGCCATCCTTTCGATACAAAGGGCGAAACGAGGCTTGGCTTAGAAATTGGTCTATCACATATTTTCCGGTCAGTCTCGCAACAAGATAGGATGAGCCGGTCAGGAATTTATAGGTGCGCTTATAAATCTCAGGCTCGTGATGTTTGATCCATAAAATTTTTGCCGCTACGTCGCCGGTGCAAATGGGCCGTCCGAACAGGCGATTCACCTCTTCTGTGCCATAGTAGTTTGTTAGCCATTCAATTTCCTCCTGTGCACGGGAATCAATGCCGTAAAGGATGGCTTTCCGAAGGGGCTTACAGGTTTCATCTACCGGCAGACAATCAGACCCGAGTGTACTGATCCCAAGCGCTGCGATCTCTTTTGCCTCCACTCCAGAGTCTCGAATCAGGGTGTTAGCAACAATGCAGAGGTCATGCCACCAGACACGTTCTGCGTCATGCTCATATTGACCGGGCTTGGGGTGTTCCATACTATGCTTTATGGAGCTCTGGAGGACGATTCTGCAGTTCCGGTCGATCAGAAGCCCTTTTGTCTCTGATGTCCCCACATCGATTCCCATGTAATAAGGAGCATTTCCAGTACTCATGACAAATTCCTTTATTTTGTAGCGCGGTATGCACGCACAGCATCCATGAATTCGACGACACGCTGCAGTTCCACCTGATTTTCAAATTTTCCGTCTTTCTTAAATGCTGTGCCCACACAGACTCCATCCACAACGCTGAGCTTCTGTGCCACATTCTGTGCAGTACAGCCAGTATTGCAAAAAACAGGGACACTGTCAGCAACCGCCTTGACATCCTTCAGGATATCATCGTCTGTCTCAGAACCGGCACTGACACCAGATACGCAGAGTCCATCAGGAAAACAGTGGAAAAGGATGGACTTAGTGATCTTCTGGAGGCTGCGTTCTGCAAGGTAAACATCCGACTCCGGGTTTACCTTGAACAGCATCTTAATATCTGTATGGTTCAAATAAAGGCGACGGCGGACCGCCTGAGCTACATCCGTGTTTATGATACCCGCTTCACTCAAGTAGGCACCGGTAAATGCTGCGCGAACAAACTGCGCATTGGTAGCCACGGCCAGATCAATAGCCGCCATGGGATTGGACGCGATATTCACACCGTAAGGAACTGCGATCTCACTGCGCAGTTCGCCAATCACACGAGCCATAGAGGCAACCGTGACATAATCGACTTTGCGCTGATAAGGAAGGCTGAACTCATTGGCAAACAGGATACCATCCACCCCGCCGTCTTGGAGCGCATGCAACTCCCTTCTGGCAATGTCGATCACATTCTGGAGTCCACCTTCTTTGTCAAACAACGGATCTCCTGGCAGGGCACGCAGATGAAGCAGCGCGATTACAGGCTGCTTCACTCGAAACAGGTCTTCAGTCCACATATATTTCACCTTCACTTTTCGTTTTGTGGATTTCCCACGCAATTTGTCTTGTTTGTATTTAATACAATATACCTTTCTCTTTGGGATGTCAATACAGGTCCCCCCTTATAAAAATTTGTATCTTTGTTGTTTTTTACATTTTTCATCGTCTATATTTGTTCAATTTTAGTTTATATTGTCGTTCTTTACATATTATTAATAGCTTTTTGAAAAATCAAAAAATATAAATAATACTTTTTCATAAGGGTATTTACTTTTTCATCTCTTTCATATATAATACAAATAAGCAACAAAAGTGTAAATGGAAGGAAGCTTATGCAAACAACTACAATGTCAGGCCCCCTGTATCTGCAAATCAAAGATACACTTCTGGCGCAGATAAAATCCGGAGTTTATACCTGCGGGCAGCAGATACCAACAGAAAGTGCTCTTGCGGATATCTTTTCCGTCAGCAGAGTTACCATCCGGAAAGCATTGAAAGAGCTTGAACAGGATGGCCTGCTGATTCGTCATCGCGGACGAGGCACTTTTGTAGCAGATCATTCTCTCCGCAGAAACATTTCGGAAAACTCAAGCTTCACACAGATCTGTCAGTTTGCAGGTCTAGTCCCAGGGGCACGTACAATCAAGTCAGTCATTGAAGACGCCACTGACTCAGATGTAAAGGAACTGGGTATCGAAGCAGGCTCAAAAGTTGTAGTACTGGAGAGAATTCGATATGCAAACGATAAGCCGGTCGCTATCGAATTTTCCCGCTTCCCGGAACGGTTCTCTTTTCTTATTGAAGAGGATTTAAATGACACATCCCTGATTATGGTCCTGGCCGAAAAGTACCACATTCGTTTTACCGGGACAGGAACAAAAACCTTGAAGCAGGTCTATGCTACCTATGAGCAGGCAAAGTACCTCTCTCTTTCCAAAGGATATCCGCTCATTTCTATCGCGTGCGTATCCTACGATGCATCGGGAGCACCGTGCCACCGCTCTTTGCAACTAATTGTTGGGGATAGATTTGAACTCTATTTCTGAGAAAACTGATAACAAATTTACTTTCTCTCATAAAATGACTTGCTGCATATTATTTGCCTTCCTGCGCCGGGCCTTCTATGGCATCATCCCAGTCAGTACGTTCCTCTGCGGGTCATAACGATGATTCCCTTACGTTGTATGCACTCCGGCAGCAGGTATTCAGCTGTCCAAGGGCAGTAGAGCTCAGTACTTCTGCTATTTTCGCTTTTATGTTAGAATACTCTCGTCAGGTACTGTATCAGGAAGTGATTTTTGATGAGGAGGCGGCAAGAGCGCAGAACTGTTTTGATGGAGGCAGGGGTAGATGACCGGGTATTTTTCGATTATGTTACCATCGCTACGGACGATGAGTGCCTTTAGGTGAGTTTCATTATTTCGATATTACCACAACAATGTTGGCAATACGAAAGGTGTTGACCACCTATATGAGTTATTAGAAAATTTTGATTATATTGTCAAAAAATGCAGAATTTTTGCAGATTGGCTCTTGAATGGCCGACTTTTATAATGTAGACATAGCAAGGGCGCCGGGTCTTATCCGGCGCCCTCTTCTTTTTCTCTACAGTATAGAACGACCATGAGAAAAAACTGCTGAATCTGCACTCACAAAGGAGAGAGGATCGATGTCTGTAGAACTGATTCTTTGGGTTGACAGCGTGGTGTTTGACGCCTGGTTTCTAATCAGCACCGCTCTTGTCTTCTGGATGCATACCCGTCTTGTCTATGGTAGCTGGGTTTACCCGAGCTAAAAACACCGGGAATATTTTATAGAATCAGTCATAGTTTAATCTTTACTTTACTCTTCTATAAGCTATTTTTGACCGCCGTCATAGCCGGTGGTTGTCTTTTATGCTACCTGAACGGGGCTCCGGCAGAACACCACCGCCGGAGCCCCGTTTCTTGTCTGTCGCTCGTTCCGTGGTCAAGTACCGAAGGAAGCAGCACCAAGAGGACGCCGGCCACATGCAGGAAACGTGACGCTGAGACAAAGAAACCAGCCGACAGGCCCTGGATACCATAGAGCATTGCGCTACACTGAAGCAGCAAAAAGTCGAACCGTAGCTACTCCGTTCCCAACAAACTTTTTTGATTCTCTGGTCACCGGGCCGGAAGTTCCACGGTGAAGCGATTGTATCCACCGCTGCTCTCCACCCAGATGCGCCCGTGGTGCTCCTCTGTGATGCGCTGGGCGATGGAGAGGCCCAGACCGAAGCTGCCGTCCCGGCTCCGGGCTGGATCTGTCCGATAGAAGCGCTTGAAAATATCCTTCTGCTCCGCCGCCGAGAGAGGCGGGCCGGGATTGCTTACAGTCAGCCGGCAGCGGTGGTGCCCCCATCGCTCCAGACGGACGTTCACAGTCCCTGGCGGCTCGGTATATTTCCGGGCATTGTCCAGCAGGATATCCAGCACCTCTTTGAGCCGGCCGGCATCCCCGTTGACGTTGATCCCCTCGGCGAGTTGGCTTGACAGCATCAACCCCTGCTCGAAAAACACCGGATCGAAAGGCAGCAGAGCGTCCGCTGCCAAAGTGCTCAGATCCACCGGCCTCAGGTCCGCCTTTCCCTGGCCGCTGTCCGCCCGGGCCAGCTCCAGCATTTGCTCCACCAGGGCCCGCATCTGCCGGGACATGGTGAGAATGTTGGCAGAAAACCGCACCTGGCTGTCCCGGTCATTTTCTTCGCTTTGCAGCAGCTCCGCATTGGTCATGATGACGGTAAGGGGCGTCTTCAGCTCGTGGGAGGCGTCGGAGACAAACTGGCGCTGCTGCTGCCAAGCCCACTCCACCGGTTTCACTGTCCAGGCGGCCAGTTTGATGCTGATCCCCAGAAAAGCAAAAAAGCAGAGCACGCCGATGAGGATGCAGTTCTTGACCAGATTGTTTAAGGTGGACTGCTCACTGGTGGTATCTGCAAAAATCACACTCTGTCCAAACGGAGCGTCTACTCGCAG
The DNA here is from genome assembly GCF_001244495.1 of Clostridium phoceensis. Taxonomy (NCBI): domain Bacteria; kingdom Bacillati; phylum Bacillota; class Clostridia; order Eubacteriales; family Clostridiaceae; genus Clostridium; species Clostridium phoceensis. The sequence goes on from NZ_LN866274.1 coordinate 2,935,142, forward strand.
AAAACGCAGATGATACTGCTTCAACTCCCCGGATGGGCGGTTCACCCGCTCCACCTCCTGGATCAGTTCCTGCAAAAAAGTTTGGTCAAAGGCTTCTCCAGGAGACAGGTCATAATATCCCACACCGGCAGCAGTCAGTGTTCCGTCCTCCGCCTCCTGCACCACAAAAAAGGGCAGACGGACCTGCTCCGGTTGTTCACCCGGGCGTGCAAAGGGGGCAAGCGGACGATCAGGGGCCATGATACCTACCGGAACGGCGCGCATCATGGCAAAGCTTTCCTGCTCCAGGCTGCTCCGTGTAAAAAAATAGAGCATTCCAAAGACCGTACACAACATGATGGTGACGATCACCATGATGACCGCGACAAATTGAAGGCGCAGACGTTTCAGCATTCCTCATCCACCTCCAGACGATAGCCCAGCCGCCGGACTGCCTCGATGCGGATATTGGAACCGATGCTGTGCAGCTTTTTTCGGAGAAAGCCCACATAGACCTCCACATGATTCTCCACCGCATCGGAGTCATATCCCCACACCCGGGCCAGGATCACTTCCTTTGAGAGGATGGTGCTCTGGGAGCGCAGGAGAATGCGCATCACGTCAAATTCTCGGGCAGAGAGCTGGACCCGCTTTTCTCCGCAGATCAGGGTGCAGGCTCCCAGATCCAGAGCGGTATTTCCCAGGGTCACCTGATCCACCTGGGGCCCCTGCCGTCGGAGCAGGGCATTGATGCAGGCCAGCAGCTCCCGGATATCGAAGGGCTTGGTCAGATAATAGTCAGCCCCGGCATTGAGCCCCTCGATGCGGTCTTCCAATTCTGAGCGGGCGGTGAGCATCAGGATAGGGGTGCCGCAGCGCTTGGCCCGCACCTCCCGGGCCACCTGACAGCCGTTCATTTTTGGCATCATCACATCCAGGATCAGCAGGTCGTAAATCCCCAGCTCCGCATACTCAGCCCCGGTCTCACCGTCGTAGACGCACTCCACCTCAAAGCCCTTGCGCTCTAAAACCGACTGGATGGAGTCTGCCAGCAGTTTTTCATCCTCAATTATTAGTACTTTCATAACAGCCTCCGATGGGATGCGGTATTCCTTTTTGATATTATACTACACAAAAATACTGAATCGAAGCTGAAAAAGCAGAAAGATCCGCAGCACTTTCCCGCGTATTTTCAGTTTCTATTCAGCAAACGGTGTTATCATCAGATATCATCTGCCGTATCACTCCAGAACTTAAGTGCGGCACGAAAGGAGTTTCTCGCATATGACCTTAGTGAAACCAAAGTCCGACGACCAAGTGCAGGGAGAGCAAACGAAAAAGCGAACACACCGTCTCCCTCGCCCCAAGCACGGGAAGCGGTGGTCGCTCCTCATTGTGGCTCTCCTTCTGATCCTGGCCTTCGCCGGAAAATTCCTGCTGAGCAAAGGGCCTTCAGCGGCGGCAATCACCTACACAGAGGAAAAGGTCGCCCCACGGACCATTACCAACTCTCTTACCGGCAGCGGTACCCTCCAGCCCGCCAATTCCTATACTGTGACCACCCTGATCGAAGGCGAGGTCCTCTCTGCGGACTTTGAGGAGGGCGATATGGTGGAACAGGACAGCGTGCTCTATGAGATCGACAGCGAGGACGCCGCCGCCAACATCGAAAAGGCGCAGATCTCCCTGTCTCAGGCCCAGCGCAGCTATGAGAGCACGGCGGAAAACCAGACAGTCAAGGCAAATTCCTCCGGTACGTTGTACACATTGGATGTCAAAGAGGGGGACGAGGTCAGTCAGGGGCAGACCATCGCCACCATCCGCAACGACAGCACCATGACACTGACCGTCCCCTTCCCCGCTGAGGACGCTGCTACCTTCCACGTGGGGCAGACCGCTCAGGTGACACTGGACGGCTCTTTTGAGACGCTGACCGGTACAGTCCAGTCGATCTCCGGCGGGAATGCCGTCGGAACCGGCAACACCATTACCCGAGATGTGACCATCGCCGTGCAAAATCCCGGCGGGCTCAGTGCAGTTCAGGTAGCCACAGCCTCCGTCAACGGTCTGGGCAGCGCCGGAAACGGGACCTTTACCTACCAGTCAGAGAGCACGGTCACGGCCAGCGCCAGCGGGACTGTCGCCGCGGTCCACGTCTCTGAAGGCAGCGCTGTTTCCAAGGGACAGGTATTGATCACTCTGGGCGGTGATGATTTGGAAGATCAGCTCCAAAACGCGGCAGACAGCCTGAGAAATGCGGAGCTGTCCATGGAGAACACACAGAAGCAGCTGGAGAATTACACCATTACATCCCCTATCAGCGGGACCGTCATCGACAAGGAGTACAAGGCCGGCGATACCGTGGAATCCGGCAAGACCCTGTGTACCATCTACGACCTGAGCTATCTGGAGATGACCCTGAACATCGATGAGCTGGACATCTCCACGGTGGAGGCGGGACAAACGGTTCAGATCACTGCGGAGGCGGTGGAGGGCAAGACCTTTACCGGCGTGGTCACCAAGGTCTCGGTGGCAGGCACCACCTCCGGCGGGATCACCTCCTACCCGGTCACCGTCCGTATCGACGAGACCGACGGCCTGCTACCGGGCATGAATGTGGACGCGGAGATCGTGCTGGAGGAGGCCGCCGATACCCTGGCCATCCCCAGCAGCGCCGTCACCAGGGGCAGCGGGAACACCTCTCTGGTACTCATCACTCAGGACTCTCCCAGTGCGGAAAGCGCCGTGGAGCAGGAGTCGCCCGAGGGCTACGTCTATGTGCAGGTGGAGACCGGCATCAGCGACAACAGCTATGTCCAGATCCTCAGCGGTTTGCAGGAGGGGGACACCGTAGCGTATGTCACCCGCTCCACAGAGTCCGGCAGCATGATGATGGGCGGGATGCCCGGCGCCATGGGCGGCGATATGCCCGCCGGAATGCCAAGCGGCGGCGGCCCCGGAGGGGGGTTCCCGGGATGAGCGCGCTGATCGAATTTCGTCAGGTCTGCAAGACCTATCAGATGGGGGACACCACAGTTCGGGCGGCGGACCACATCTCCATGCGCATCGAAAAGGGGGAATTTGTGGCTATCGTTGGCCAGTCCGGCTCCGGAAAATCCACCTGCATGAACATCATCGGCTGTCTGGACGTCCCCACCTCCGGCACTTATCTGCTGGACGGACGGGACGTAGGGCAGATGGATACCAATCAGTTGGCAGCGATCCGCAACGAGCTGCTGGGGTTCATCTTTCAGCAGTACAACCTGCTGCCCAAGCTGGACCTGCTGGAAAATGTGGAGGTACCGCTGATGTATGCCGGCGTCCCCAAGGCGGAGCGCCGGCAGCGGGCCCGAGAGGTACTGGAGCAGGTAGGCCTGGGCGACAAGCTCCACCACCTGCCCAATCAGCTCTCCGGCGGTCAGCAGCAGCGGGTGTCCATCGCCCGGGCCCTGGCCGGCCGTCCCGCCGTCATCCTGGCCGACGAGCCCACCGGTGCCCTGGACTCTCACACCAGCCGGGAGGTGCTGGGGATGCTCCAGGACCTGCACCGTCAGGGCAACACGGTGGTACTTATCACCCATGACAACTCCATTGCGGTCCAGGCCCAGCGGATCATCCGCTTGGAGGACGGCCATGTAGTCTATGATGGGGACGCCCGCGCGCCGGAGGCCGTGGTGACCCCCGGCCTAAGGGGAGGTGTGTCGTCATGAGCCTCTGGGAGACTTTTACGCTTGCTGTCAAAAATATCTCCGGCAGCAAAATGCGGACCTTTCTCACCATGCTGGGCATCATCATCGGCGTGTGCGCCGTCATCGTCATCGTGGGCCTGGGCAACGGTATGGCCGGATATATGGAGGACAGCTTCGCGGAGATGGGGACCAACACCCTGACGGTGTCCATCATGGGCCGTGGGACCTCCCGCACCGTGTCCGAGGAGCAGATGTATCAGATCGTGGAGGACAACGCCGGCTATCTGGACCAGATTTCGCCTACTGTGTCCATGACAGGCAGTGTAAAGATCGGCAGCACCACTTACAGCTCCACCTCCGTATCCGGTGTCGGGGAGACGTGGTTTGATATGAAGGGCTACGAGGTAGCTCAGGGCCGGGGCATCGAGTATATGGACATCGTCAACCGGAAAAAGGTGTGCGTGGTGGGCAGTTATGTGGCCCAGACCTGCTTTGGCGGGAATGCCGTGGGCCAGAGTCTGAAGGTAGGCGGCACCACCTTTTCCATCGTGGGCGTTATGGCTCAGGAGGCGGAGCAGATGGAGGAGGGGGGCACGGACGACTGCGTCTATGTCCCCTACTCCACCGCAGCCCGCCTGTTCTTTACCGGCACCATCAGCAGCTATACTGTGACCGTGACCGATGAGGAATACGCCACCCTGGGGAAAGAGGCCATCGAAACCGCTCTCTACAAAATTTTTCAGGATGAAGACGCCTATACCGTGGTCAGCATGGCGGAGATGCTGGACACCATGACCAGCATGGTCAATATGGTCATCGCCATCCTGGCGGCCATCGCCGGCATCTCTCTGCTGGTGGGCGGCATTGGCATTATGAACATCATGCTGGTCTCTGTCACAGAGCGCACCCGGGAGATCGGTATCCGCAAGGCCCTGGGGGCCAGGGAGGGCATCATCCTGCGGCAGTTTGTGATCGAAGCCGCCACCACCTCCGCCCTTGGCGGAGGGCTGGGCATCATCCTTGGCTATCTCATGTCGGCGGTTGCTACACAGGTCATCAAACGGCTGATGGAGACGGCCATTACCGTCTCTCCCTCGGCCACGGCGGTCTTGGCAGCCTTTGGGATCTCCGCCGGCATCGGCATCCTGTTTGGCTATCTGCCCGCAAAAAGAGCCGCCCGCCTCGATCCCATCGAAGCCCTGCGGTATGACTGATAGGAGGTATCTGTTATATGAAATCAAAAGTTCTCTCTCTCATTCTGGCTGTGTGCACGCTCTGCTCGCTATTGGTGTCCCCGGCCTCCGCAGTCGGCGGAGACAGCGCAGTCCAGATGGTCCAGGCTTTGGGTATTTTGGACGGCACAGATCTGGAAAGCCCTGTTACCCGGGCGGAGTTTTCCAAAATGCTGGTGGCAGCCTCCTCCTATAAGGATAGCGTCAGCAGCGAGGGCAGCGGATATTCCCTGTTCAGGGATGTGAAAAGCAGCTACTGGGCCTCGGAGTATATCCGCTGCGCCGTGTCAGAGGGCTGGATGACCGGCTATACCGACGGGACCTTCCGGCCGGATGAAACAGTAAAGCTGGAGGAGGCGTGCGCCGCGGTGCTGAAGCTGCTGGGCTACGACACCTCTGCTCTGGCCGGCTCGTTCCCAAGCGCTCAGTTGAGTAAGGCCGCAGCACTGGGCCTGCGGGACGGGATCAGCCTGAAGCAGGGCGGCACTATGGCCCGGCGGGACTGCGCTGCACTTTTCTCCAATTTGATGACAGCTAAAACCAGCGGCGGTCAGATCTATGCCGAGACTCTGGGTTATACAGTGACCAACGGAGAGGTGGACTATACCGCCCTGACGCTGGAAAACCTCAGCGGCCCCTATGTGGCTGAGAACGGCTCCGTCTCCCTCCCTTTCCAGCCAACGACGGTCTATCGAAACGGGGAAGTCTCCTCCTCCGCCGCGCTGAATCAGTACGATGTCTACTATTATGATCAGGGCAGCAGCACGCTGTGGATCTACACCGACCGGGTCTCCGGCAAGATCACGGAGCTGTCTCCCAGCGCCACGTCTCCTACTTCCGTCACGGTAGCCGGCGCTGCCTATGAAATTGGCAGCTCTGCCGCCACTTATAAGCTGTCTGCGCTGGGCGGAGGCAAAGCCGGCACCATCGTGACGCTGCTGCTGGGGATGGACGGTTCCGTGGTGGATGTGCTCACTGGGACCAGCGTGGAAGCGGTGTACTATGGGATGGTGGAATCCTCTGAAAAAGTGGTCGCCGAGGACGGAAATGCCGCAGTTCAGACCAATGTTACCGTGCTCTGCACAGATGGCACGGCAAAAACCTTTGCGGTGGACAAAGCCATGGACTATAAGGCCGGCCGTCTGGTCTCTGTCAATGTCAGCGAGGGCAGCGTGACCATAAAAACACTGACAGAAAAGCATACCAGCGGTAAGGTGAACAGCACTGCTACAAAGCTCGGCGATCTTTCCTTTGCGGACAATGTTGAGATCCTGGATACCAGCAGCGAAGGTACTGCTGCTGCCGTGGATGCCTCCCGTCTGTCCGGGATGAGCCTGGACAGTGACGACATCCGTTATTACGGACTGAACGAGGAAGGCAGGATCGAGTATCTTATTCTGGATGATGTAACTGGAGACCTCTGGACCTACGCCTATCTGACCAATCTGGAGGATCAGTCCCAGGAGATGTCCATCAATGTCACCTACACCTATTTGGTAGACGGCACTGAACAGACCCTGCGTTCTGCTTCCGTTAAGTATCCTGTGGAGACCGGCGGCATAGCCATCGCCTATAAGTCCGACGGCAGCATCCAGACCATGCAGCGAATGAAGTCCGTAAAGCTGACGGAGCTGTCCGGAAGCTGGGCTATGGCCTCTAATCAGAGGTACGCCATTGCGGATGATGTGCAGGTCTACCTGCGTAAAAACGGTTCTTACTACCTGACTGCCCTTTCCGCTGTCAATGCGGAGGACTATACGCTGACCGGCTGGTACAACAATTCCAGCAGCAGTGCAGGCAGACAGATCAGGATCATCATCGCGACGGCGCTGGAAAGTTGACCGGATCGATTCCCTCGATCCTATCCTGTTGACAAGGTAAAGGCCGAAGGACCAGCCGTAATGGCTTGCCCTTCGGCCTTTTTTATTCATCTGAGGCTGTGCTCAGTGCCAGCCGATCGTTCACCGTGTCGATCTGTTTTTTCACATTTCCGACAATAGGGGCGCCGATGATATTGCCCTCACCGTCCACGATGTAGGTGGTGGGATAGCTGAAGATCTCAGAGACAAAGTCCTTGTAGAACTCGCCTTCCGGGTCCGGGGAGATGTTCACATAGGTGACGCCCTTCTCCTTTAGAATGTTTTGGGCGGTCTCCAGCTGCTCCTCTCCCTCGCCGGAGTCGGTGCCTACGCCGATGAGATTGATGTTCCGCTCCTGAAGCTGGTGATACAGCTCCTCCAGCTCCGGCATCTCCTCAATGCAGGTGCCGCAGCCGTTGTTCCAGAAGTTGACGATGGTGGCGTCGTAGTCTGCGAAGATGTCGCTGCTCACCGGGTTCCCTTCGGTGTCCGCCTCTGAGAACTCCGGGAAGGGCGTTTTGGATACCAGGGAGCTGTCCTCCCCGGTGGAACAGCCGGCCAGCGCAGCCAGCAGCAGGACCGATGCCAACAGCAGAGAAGATCCTTTTTTCATTATATAGTCTCCTTCTTGTTCGTTTGTTTTTTCAGAGAAAAGGTCTTGGTGATGGCCTGATGGGGGCAGGCGGCCACGCAGTCCCCGCAGCGGATGCACTCGGCGTGGTTGGGTGTGCGGAATACGTCCACATCCATCTGACACACCCGGCTGCACGCACCGCAGGAGGTACATTTGCTTTGATCTACCTCCAGCCGATAGACCGAGACCTTGTTGCACAGGCCGTAAAAGGCCCCCAGAGGGCACAGCCATTTACAGAAGGGCCGGTAGAAGAACACCGACAGCACCACGACGCCCAGCAGGATACAGCTCTTCCAGGTGAAGAGCCAGCCCAGACTGGCCCGGATGCCGGTGTCGGCCAGGGACAGAGGGATTCCGCCCTCCAAGATCCCGGCGGGACAGAGGTATTTGCAGAAAAAGGGGTCCCCCATTCCCACCTCGTTCACCACCGTCATAGGCAGGACAATGACAAAGAGGACCAGGATCACATATTTCAAATAGGTAAGGATATGGAACCGCTTTGTGCTGAATTTTTTTGCAGGGATCTTGTGGAGCAGCTCCTGAAACCAGCCGAAGGGACATAGAAAGCCGCATACCACCCGGCCCAGCAGGACGCCGATGAACAGCAGAAAACCCACTACATAGTAGGCAAAATGGAATTTGGAGGAGCCGATCACGGCCTGGACCGCCCCGATGGGACAGGAGGCCGCCGCAGCCGGACAGGAGTAGCAGTTCAGTCCAGGGACGCAGACCCCCTTCAGCTTTCCACGAGAGATATTCCCCTGAAAGAAGTTCAGAAAGAAGGGGTTGGTGGCCAGCGTCGCTCCCAGCTGGATCTTCCAGCGATGTCTGTTCTTAGCCAATGCCCACACACTCCATGCACAGATTGATCCCCTTGGAGAGGACGGTTCCCCCCTCGCCCCGCCACAGACCGAGGCCCATCATCAGCAGGGCCGCCAGCAGGCAGAGCATGGTCATCTTTCTCATGCCGGCTCAACCCATAGGGCTCATGGCAGATGCTCCGCTGCTGTCCGGATCGGAGTTTGCGCTGTCGGCCTGCCCGCTGACCTTGGCAAAGGCCGCCGCGTCCTCGGGCAGTTCTTCGGCATCCAGCACCAGTGCCCAGGCGGACAGGAAGGAACCGTTCACATACCAGGAGGCCGTGTTTGGCACATCCTTGTCCTCCACCATGCCGCTGTTGTTCCCCAGCGCCTCCTTGAGAGAGTCGTTATAGAGGATCACCGGGAAGGGGGCGTCGGCAAACTGTCCGCGCTCATCCTCACCCTTGAGGCAGAGCACCATCCCGGCTCCCGCCTCCTGCACACCGTCCCACGCCGCCGTCATTGCGTCATAAAATGCGCCTGCATCCTCACTGGCCGGATCTACAAAGGCAAACAGGAGCACATGCCCCAGATCCTCCTGAGTAAAGGGCTCACCGGACAGGGTCGTTGTAGTAAACTCTCCCACCCGGTTGATCTCGATTTTATCCACGGCGGGTACCGTGCGCGCTTCCCAATAGTCATCCACCCACGCCTGGTCCACCCAGCCCTTGTCCTGAGCGTCCTCTACGGTGAGTGTCCCGGCCTCGATGGCCTGCTCCACTTCCTCCAGGCTGGGCGCCTTTTCGCCGCAGGCAGCCAGGGAGAGGGTTAGCAGTGCGGCCAGCCCCAGAGCCGCCGCCCGTTTCTTCGTCCAAAATTTCATCCATAAAACCTCCTTGTTCTGATGGAACAGGAGGGAGTATATCAAATACGGTGTAAATTTTTCATCAAGGCAGCCTATTGCGGGAATATACTGATATCCCCTTGACAAGTAAACGTCTGTTCACTATACTGCTTAAGTGAACAGACGTTTACTTATTGGGAGGGTCATGGTAATGAATACGAAGGAGAAAATATTGGTGACTGCCTTACGGCTCTTTGCCGTTTATGGATATGAGGCGGTATCTGTCAGCCGGATCGCTGGAGAATTAGGCATAACGAAGGGCGCCTTATATAAGCACTACAAAAACAAGAGAGACATTTTTAATTGTATCTTTGAATATGTCTGTCAGTTGGACGTGGAGCGTTCTCGAAAAAGCGGCGTTCCGGAACAGGACTACTCAGATATGCCGGAAGCTTTTTCTCATGTACTGCCAAAAAGTTTAGGCGATTATATGAAAGCGCAATTCCACTACTGGAGCGAAGATGAAATTGCTTGCAACTTTCGTAAAATGCTGACGCTTGAACAATACAAGTCTTCAGAAATGAGCGCTTTATATCAAAAAGTTCTTGTCAGCGGACCATTGGAGTATACTGAGCGTTTGCTTTGTGAAATGTCAAAGAGACAAAAGAAACAGCTTCCCTCCCCTCATGCGTTGGCGATCGAGTTTTATTCTCCCTTTTATTTGTTGCTCAGCATGTCCGATGGAGTAGAGCGTAAAGAAACAAAAGAGGAAATCGCCAAAAGCTATGAGTGTTATATTGACGATTTTCTTCAAAGACATTTTTCCCAAAAACTGAAAGAAGAAAGGAAATTATAGTGGAGCATTTCGTTCTCATAAAAAAATATGGATTTTCCGAAGTATTTTTAAGTCAAATTTCGCAAGAGAATCATTTAGAACCAGCTCGCGTTCTTTCACAGGAGAAAGGGTTTTATCGAATTATAACGGACAAAGGAGAAAAGTTGGCAGAGGTGTCAGGAAAGTTCCGATTTCAAGCTGCAGTTTCTTCCGACTATCCGGCTGTTGGAGACTTTGTACTGGTAAATTGGAACAGATCCGGCAGCAGCGCCATCATTGAATCGGTTCTGCCCCGAAAAGGCGCTTTTGTCCGAAAAGCAGCCGGGGAACCACAACAGGAGCAGATCGTTGCTGCGAACATTGACACTGTATTTCTGTGCATGGCATTGAACCATGATTTTAATCTGAGACGGTTGGAACGATATATTTCGATCGCGTGGGACAGCGGCGCCATGCCGGTCATTATCCTGACAAAATCGGATCTATGTGATGATTTGGAAAACAAACTTTCAGAAGTATCTTCGGTTGCTTTTGGAATAGATGTTCTGGTCACGACTTCAACAGAAGAAAATGGATACAAGGAACTTCTTCCATTGATTTCGGAGGGAAAAACGATTGCTTTTATCGGCTCTTCCGGCGTGGGGAAATCCACCCTGATCAATCGTCTATTGGGGAAAGAACGGCTGAAAACAAATGGGCTTCGCAATGACGATAAGGGCAGGCACACCACGACTCGCAGAGAATTGTTCCTCCTCCCCTCTGGCGGCATGGTAATCGATACCCCGGGCATGCGTGAATTGGGAATGTGGGACAATGATGACGGAATTGAGAGAACCTTTAGGGACATTGAGGAGCTTGCTTCTCAGTGTAAATTCCGCAACTGTACTCACACAAACGAGCCCGGATGTGCTATTCAGAAAGCACTGGAAATGGGAAAATTGGACATGGACCGCTGGCAATCTTATCGGAAGTTAAAGGCTGAAAATGATTATATGGAAGATAAAGAGAGCTACATGATTGCAAAGGGAAGACGGGAAAAAGAAATTTCAAAGCTGATTAAAAAAATGCCAATCAGAGTGTAAAAGGAGGTACTGCTTTATGGAAGAAAATATTGTTATTAGAAATGAAAAGAAAGAAGATTGGGAAACTGTAGAGAAAATCACAAGACAAGCCTTCTATAATCTTTATGTGCCGGGGTGTGTGGAACACTATTTGGTCCACATCATGCGGGAACATGAGGATTTTATTCCGGAACTGGATTTTGTATTGGAACTGGCCGGACAGGTGATCGGCAATATCATTTATACAAAAGCAAAATTGATCGATGAAAATGGAACTGAAAAAGAAATTTTAACATTTGGTCCAGTTAGTATCCATCCAGGTTATCAGAGAATGGGGTATGGAAAAATGCTTATGGAGCATTCATTCCAATCAGCCATACAGTTAGGATATGATACGATTGTTATCTTTGGAAGTCCTGTCAACTATGTCAGCCGTGGATTCAAAAGCTGCAAAAAATATAATGTCTGTATCGAAAGTGGGAAATACCCTGCTGCGATGATGGTCAAAGAACTGCGTCCTCATGCACTGGATGGTCATAAATGGGTCTATCAGGATAGTCCTGTTATGGCAATCAGTGAGGAAGATGCGGAACGCTATGATGCTGCATTGGAGCCTATGGAAAAGAAGCACCTTCCAAGCCAAGAAGAATTTTATATTATGAGTCGTTCCTTTGTGGAGGGATGATGAGCCGTGTCCAAGAACCGCTCATTTGCCCTTGATGAAAAATTTACAGTTTTCTGTTATCATGGTATATCATGCGGAGGAGGGCTGATGATGCGTATTCTGGTGGTCGAGGACGAAAAGCTGCTGTGCGATGGTATTGCGGAGGATCTGGAACTTGAAAAATACACGGTGGAACGGTGCTATGACGGCGCGGAAGCCTATGACCTGCTTCTGAGCGAGTCCTTCGACCTGCTGATCCTGGACCTGAATCTGCCCGGCATGGACGGGCTGGACCTGCTGCGGGCCGTTCGCGCGGAGCAGCCAGAGCTGCGGGTGCTGATCCTGTCGGCCAGAGCGGAGTTATCCGACCGGGTGGCGGGGCTGGATCTGGGGGCAGACGACTATCTCACCAAGCCCTTTGCCCTGGAGGAACTGGAGGCCAGAGTTCGCAGCCTGCTGCGCCGGGAGTTTGTCTCCCGAAATACGGTACTTACTGTGGGTAGTCTGACGCTGGACACGTCCTCCCGCGCCATCTCCGCTGGCGGGAAAGCGCTGGAACTGACGCCCAGAGAGTTCGCCATTCTGGAGCACCTGATGCTCCACCGGGACCGCTGGGTCAATCAGGAGGAGCTGATGGAGCATGTACTGGAGTCGGACGCCAACCCCTTCAGCAATGTCGTTCGGATGCACATCTCCTCCCTGCGGAAAAAGTTACGGGATGCTCTGGGTGATGACCCCATCCAAACGAAGGTCGGTCAGGGGTATCGCCTGATGGAAAAGGAGACGCTATGAAACCCTTTCGTTCTCTGCGGCTGCGTATCACCCTCTTGTGTGCCCTGCTGCTGACGCTGTGCTGTGCCGCCCTGGCCGTTACCAGCAATCTGTCTGCCATCCATCTGACAGACACCATCGCCGCCGCTCCCCTCTCACCCGCCCTTGATCCGGAGGCGGCCGCGAAAGGGACTATGCCTCTCCTTACCACACAGGCAGCTCCAGTGGTCCAACAGGCCCAGCAGCTATTTCAGATCCAGAGTATTCTGGCCTCTACCGTAATCCTGGCGACGGGACTTCTATTGATCTACCTGCTGGTGGGCCGGGCTCTTGCGCCGCTGAAAGACCTGAATGACCAGATCCTGGGCCGGACCGCCAAGGATCTGGATCAGCCCCTTTCCATCCCGGATCGAGGGGATGAGGTAACACAACTGGCACATTCCTTTGATGACCTGTCTCAGCGGCTGAGCCGGGCTTTTTTGATGCAGCGCAGCTTCTCCCAAAATGCTGCCCACGAATTTCGTACCCCGCTGGCCGTCCTCAAGACCCGGATCGGTCTGTTTCGTAAGAAACAAGATTTTGCGCCGCAGACCACAGAGGCATTCCTCAGTATTATGGAGAGCGAGGTGGATCGACTCTCCGGCATGGTGGACAGCCTTCTGAAGTTGACCAATCTGGAACAGGTGCCCCGCAGCGACCGGATTAAATTGGGAGAACTGCTCCACCAAGCTGCCGAGGATGTTTCCCCTCTGGCCTCCAAAAAGGGCATCGCCATTTTGGTGGAAGCCTCCCCTGGCACGATCACCGGCAGCAGAGAGCTGCTCCGCCGGGCACTGTTCAATCTGGTGGAAAATGCGGTCAAATACGGGCCGGATGGCGGACAGACACGGCTCTGTGCGGAGTTGAATGGAGCCGATATTGTCATCACCGTGGCCAATCAGGGACCTTGTATCCCACCGGAGTTACGGGAGCGGATCTTCGAGCCCTTCTTTCGGGCGGATACCGCCCGCTCCCGGGAACTGGGGGGTGTCGGCCTGGGGCTGGCCCTGGTCCGGGCCATTGCAGAAATCCACGGCGGCAGCGTATGGGTGGAGGAAAATCAGGCTGGCTGGAATCGATTTTTGGTCCGGCTTCCGGCAGTATGTTCATGAGGGAGAACCATCAGGCCACCGCAAGGCGTGCTATGCTATAGACAATTTGAATAACTTTCATTTGTTTTTCGCTATTTTGCTCCGCTTGATTTGTTTTCCGCCACGCTTTAACTGCAATACTTTCATGTGTTCCGAGCGTGTCTATGGCAATTTCTGTGGTCAGAAAACGGCGTGGAGCTGGCCCGTTTCCTGCGGGAACGTAAGGTCAACGCCTCCATTATTTACATTACGGATTATCCCGGTTTCGCGCTGGACAGCTTCTCTGTCTCCCCACTAGAATATCCGCTCAAGCCGGTGGACGAGTGGCGGCTGGCCGCCGCTCTGGACTGGGACCGACAGCAAAAGCGCCCGGTGCTGCGTGTGGGTGGCCGTGCTATTTCCTCTGGACGAGATCACCTGTCTGAATACCTCGGGCCGTAAGGCTGCCATACAAACCAGTAGGCAGATTGAGCACGCCGTCTCTCTTCAAATTGAAAGAGGAATTCCAGAATCAGGACTTCTGCCTAAGCCATTTCAGCTGTCTGGTTAATCTGTCCCATGTGACACGGGTGGAGTGGGATACCCTGACCCCGGGAACACAGGCGAATCCATTCCCGCCAGCCGCCGTATTCTCCCGACTTTATGGCCCGCTATGTGGAATCTCTGAAATAAGAACTCCGCCGTTCCCTGAAACTGGGACGGCGGAGTTCTTTTATGCTCGTGTTTCAGGGAACAGCAGAGCGGTGCTGGCGGAAAAGACATCCTCTTCGGCCTCCAGTACTTCCGGGTGGTGGCCCGGTATCCCCGCCCATGTGAAAGCCTGGGTGGAGGCACTTGTAAGTCTATGGCAAGGAATGCCGAATATGACACTGTGAACGAGTTATCAGGGCAACAATGATTTCTCCGTGACACTGGATCTGGCGGTGCGCCGGAACAAAGATGTGATGCTGATCCATACCATGAGCATCGATGAAGACGGCACGACTGTCGAAGTTACGTTCCAGTACAACAAAATGAGGGGGACAGCCAGCGGCAACCTGATCGTTATACTGCTAGACATCAACGGTCAGCCTCTGGAAAAGCAACAGAGCTGTACGAAGCAGGATGGCTTGCTAGACCTTTCCAACGAGAGGAGTGCCACACAGTCCTTTACCTTTATGTAAAAGGGCCTATGCCTCGGCCACCAAGACCTATACGACGACCGGCGCAGGGCTGACCAGCGGCATCCCGGGAATCGAGGCTAAGGACCCTAAAAACGCGAAGATCACTTTTGATGGCAAGTCCTATGAAGTGGCTGCTCGCTCCACGCACTCTCTGCCTTATGGTACTACCAAGTGGGAAATCATTGTCCAAAACAGCTTGAATACCGAAACCTACAAGCTGATACTAAACAATGTGGACGTCCTCCCCTCCAGCGGCGGCGGCAGTTCCAGTGTCAGCCACGCCATTGACTCGTCTGAGGATACGGAGCATAGCACTAAACTCGACGGGGCACAGCAATTCTAAAGCCCAATTACCTCCCAAAGCAGATTCTGAATGGGGAACAGCTGGGCACCTTTCTGGAGGCCATTGAGCAGGACGAGGTGTGGCGGGACTTTTTCACCGAGCTGACCACCGGCCTGCGCGGGGGTGTGATCTGCACCCTCCAGTGGGATAACTTGAATCCGAAAACCGGGGAGCTCCAAGTGGAGCGGCAGGTCCATCGAGTCCGGGGTGAGCTGATGGCCTCTCCACCCAAAACCAAGGCATGGCGGACGGCTGTGCTCCTCCATTGCCAGCGGAAAGCGCATGGCTCCGGCGGGACAGTCCCGCCGGAGCCATGATTTTTTCTGTCTGTGACTTGTTCTGGGGGCAAATCTGTGGCAGAAGCAGTTTGAAAAGAATCAACCCATACAAAATCTACGACACTGAAGCATAGAAGTGAACATTAAACGCTTTGCAAATTATCAATATCTCTTGTATCTACTCCTGACTGATTCATGATATTCTTTGGCTCCGATTCTGAAATTTGTCAAAAGCAGAGATATTGGATGTAACACACCACACCCAATAAATCACAATTCTCAGTCTACAACGGACATTAAGCATTCAATTGAAGGACATAATCGGTGGCATCAGCAATCCCATAGCCATTATGTTCCTCAATTGCTTGACGGGTATATTCAAAATCTTGATTTCGAATACCTAATACAATGCGATTGTGTACAAGCTTGGACTTTTCAGCGCGAAAGCTGTCTATCTCG
Source organism: Clostridium phoceensis (assembly GCF_001244495.1). Lineage (NCBI taxonomy): Bacteria > Bacillati > Bacillota > Clostridia > Eubacteriales > Clostridiaceae > Clostridium > Clostridium phoceensis. Next base: position 2,950,883 of record NZ_LN866274.1, read on the forward strand.
TCGGTTTTCCCATGATGAATGATGTTTGCCAGCAAAACCCGCTGTCCATGATTTTGCAAATAGATATCGTATAGCCTCTGATTTTCGGCGAGCTCCATCATGTAACGCTTGAACTCTTCATCCTTTTCCATAGGAAAAACCTCACTAGCCTTTTTCTCTAAGATATTAAGCTCTTCCTCCAGCCTAGGTGAGGGGTTTTCCCTAAGGCGGCAAATAATTCTAGCGGCAGCCTCCGTCTCGATCATTCCTGAAATACTGAAGATTTCGTCAATATCTTTGAGCGTCGGCGCAAACACATAAAAACCACGGGAGGATGTGTTGGTCAACAATCCCTCTTTTGTAAGGCGGCGCATCGCATCCCGAATCGGTGTCCGGCTGATTTGAAAAATTGTTGCCAGCTGGGAATCTACTAATCGCTGACCAGGTGCAAACTCTCGGCTGATGATTCTCTTTTTGATTTCTTCATAGGCCAAGTCGTTCAGGTTGACACTCTCCAAAATCACTGAGTCCATTTGACCGCCTCATTTCGTATACAAAATACTTTTTTAATTATATCTATTTTTATGTGGAAATGCAAGCTTATTTTCCAAATTGATTAAGTTGATTTGTCTTCTCATTTCTATTTTTACATTTCCCCCAAATTTAAACGCCTATAATTGGGGGTTTCTATAAATATTTTTTATTTGCTTTTTAAATCTTGACTTTTTCAGATTTGTATTTTATATATTGTATACGAAGTACAAAATCACAGCATGAATTGAGGCGCCATTTCTATTTGAGGAGGATAATCATGAAACAAAACCCATTAAAGCGTGTCATCGCATGGCTAGACCTTCATCTGGAAGAAACTATCCTGATCATCACAGGCAGCCTGATCGGCATCGTCATTATGATGCAAATCATCATGCGCTACGTCTTTCGCCACGCCTTGCCTTGGCCAGAAGAGTTCTGTCGGTTCTGCTACATCTACTTTTGTTTCATAAGCCCGGGATACGCGGTGCGAAATCGCTGTCTGTTAAATATCACTCTATTGCAGGACCATCTCCCCCGCGTTCTCCGTATGGCGTTGGATATCCTCATTCAAGTATCCATGCTGATCGTGTTTATCATATTCTTTGGGGGCAGCATCGATTGTGTGAAAGCCACCATCATTTCCGGCCAGCGTTCCCCCGCACTGCAGATCCCCATGACTATCCCTTATCTGGCCACATCCATTGGCTTTTTCCTCGCAATCATCCGTTCTGTCCAGTCCTCCTTCCAGTCAATCAAGCTTCTACTCACCGGTGGAGACATTAAGGTCGATGCCATGACGGCGGTGGAGGAGGAGTTGGATGAGGCTTCTCAGCAGCTGTTCCGAAATCAAAAAGGGGGTAATTAAATGGCTGGTTTAGTATTTTTAATCTTTTTTGTTTTACTGGCATTGGGGTATCCCATTATTATGTGCATGATTGGCGGCGCAATCACTCCACTGGCTATGGATGCAGTTGGGGCCACCAGTATAGCAGCTTTGATCCGCGGCGCATTCAGTGGTGCAAACTCTCCCAATATTCTCTGTTTGCCTCTCTTTATTTTTGCAGGCGTTCTCATGGCAGAGGGCGGCATTTCTAAAAAGCTGTTTGATGTATTTGCATACTTTGTGGGCAATAAAACCGGTGGAATGCCCTGTGCCGTCATTATCACCTGCTTGTTCTACGGCGCGATCTCCAGCTCTGGCGCTGCCACTGCCGCTGCAATCGGTGCCATGACTATCCCACTGCTCATTGAATTGGGCTATGACGCCAAATTCGCTGCTGCTACTGTGGCGGTATCCGGTGGTTTAGGTGTCATCATCCCTCCCAGCGGCCCCTTTATGATGTATGGCATGGCTACCGAGACCTCCATCGGTGCACTGTTTATGGCCGGCATTCTGCCCGGCATCCTAGTTGCTTGTCTGCTGATGTTCTATGCCGTCACATACTGTAAAATCCATGGCGAGGACAAGGCAAAGATTCAATCCAACTATCAAAAAATTGCCGCTGCCGGCTTTCTGCCCCTGTTCAAGGACAGTTTTTGGGCTCTGCTCTCCCCTGTTATAATCCTGGGCGGAATTTATGCCGGCATTGTTACTCCTACCGAAGCCGCTGCTGTATCGGTGTTCTATGCGCTCTTTGTCAGCCTGTTTATCTACAAAACAGTCTCCTTCCAAAAGCTCCCTGAATTACTGCGCTCTGCCGTCAAATCTGCGGCCCCTATTTGTTTCCTGCTGGCCTTTGCTACTGCTTTCGGCCGCACACTATCCCTGATTCATGCCGCTGATATCGTACAAAATGCCATCATGACCATCGCCACTGACAAGATCTCTTTCCTGATTGTAGTTATCATCGCTTTCTTCCTGCTGGGCATGGTGATGGATACCGGCCCTGCCCTTATCATCCTCGGTCCCATTCTTTGTCCCATTGCAGAGAGTTATGGCATTGACCCCGTCCATCTGGGTGTTCTGATGGTCTGCAACCTGGCTGTAGGTCTGGTCACTCCTCCCTTTGGCCTGAACCTGTTTGTCACTAGTTCTATCTCTGGCGAACAGCCCATGACTATCGGCAAGTCCGCCATCCCCTACATAGGTGTATTTGTCATCGCACTGTTCATTATTGCCTTTGTGCCGCAGTTCAGCATGTTGCTGGTCAAATAAATTTTAGGAGGAAAAATAATTATGAAAAAGTTTCTCGCTTTGGCACTCAGCTTTGCTCTGACTCTGCCCCTGGCCGCCTGCGGCGGCAATCCCGGTAATGCTTCTGCTCCTCCGTCTGGTTCCTCTAATACTCAAGACAGCATTCAGATTTCCTATGCACATATGGGGGCTGAAAGCTCCATGGTAGGGGCATGGGGTATCCTGTTCAAAGAGAAGGTAGAGGCTGCTTCTGATGGCAAGATCACTGTAAATATCTTCTCGAATGGCGAGATGGGCTCCGATGTTGAGGCCATTGAATCCGTTCTGGATAATACTATTCAGATCGCTGCCATGCAGCCTTCTCCCTGTGTCGCTTTTGTCCCCGAGTTGGGTGTTTTTGATCTGCCCTGTGCCTTCTCCACCTCCACTGCCGAGGAGATCAACGAGGTGCTGAACCAGAGCGATTTCAAGACAAAGCTGGACGGTTACTTCGCCAATGCCGGCCTGAAATGCCTCGGCTTTACCCAAGGTGCCTCTTTTCGTCAGTTCTCTTCTAATAAAAAGCTGACTTCCATCGAAGACTTCAAAGGACTGAACATGCGGGTTATGGACAACCAATACCAGATCAAATTCTGGAGTGATATGGGCTGCAACACGACTCCTGTCCCTGGCAGCGAACTGTATATGTCTCTCCAGAACGGGCTGGTAGACTCCCAGGAGAACGCCTTGGACACCGTTGTTGTGGGCGGAATGCACGAAGTTCAGGACTACATCACCCTAACTAACCACACTCTGTACACCAATATGATGGTCATGAGTGAGAGCTACTTCAACAGCCTTCCTGCCGCCTATCAGGAGATCATTGAAAACGCCGTCGCTGAAACAACTGTTGAGATGATCCCTGTCTATCAGGAGGCTGATCAGACCGCTTATGATACACTGATCGAAAGCGGCATGGAGATCAACGAACTGAGTGCTGAGGATATGGCTGCCATGCGTGAGATCGCTCAGCCCGTCTATGATATGGTACGCAGCGAGATCGGAGACGAGGCTGTGGATGCCTTGGTTTCTGTCATCCAGTAAATGGGCAGGCGAATATAATGGCTATACGTGAAACTGATGTCCTTTGTGGACATATCCGTGGAATAGCGGCTGGTAATCCTGCGGTTACTGCATTTAAAGGCATTCCCTATGCGGAGGCTCCCACTGGAAATAATCGGTGGAGGCCCCCCATACCCAAAAAGCCTTGGTCCGGAACCTTCGATGCGGTCCGCTTTGGAAATATCTGTCCCCAAGTAATCCCTCAGCCAGGCACCTTCTATCATAAGGAATTCTTCTCCTATCAGCATCTGGAGACTCACCACGAAGACTGTCTCCAACTCAATATTTGGACTCCCGCAGACTCAAAGAGCGATAATCTCCCCGTGCTGGTATTTATCCACGGCGGCGGTTTTCAGACCAATTACAGCTTCGCTCCCCAATTTGACGGTGAACTGATGGCCGCCCAAGGCATCGTAGTAGTAACGATCAACTATCGGCTTGGACTCTTTGGATTTCTTGCGCACCCAGATCTGCGGGACGAGTCTCCTCATGGACTAGCCGGAAACTATGGTCTTCAGGACCAGATATTGGCTCTTCGCTGGGTGCGTGAAAACATTGCCTCTTTTGGCGGGAATCCAGAACAGATCACTATCTCAGGCGGTTCTGCTGGCGCATCCAGCGTACTCATGTTGTCTGCATGTCCACTAGTCAAAGGATGGTTTCAAGGCGCCATCATGCAGAGCGGTCCTCTTCTAGAAAGAAATTTTTCACAGTCGGAGGCCGAAAATATGGGGAAAGCCCTGCTGGAGCGATACGGCTTGTACTCTATCGAAGATGCCCGCAAGGTAGATGCTTCTATCCTCTGCCAGTATGGTCCCGACCTGGATCGCGGTGAGTCTCCATTTATCCAGCCTTGCATAGACGGGGTTATTCTGCCTGAAGGGGTCAGAGATTCCCTCCAAAACGGCCATCTTCATGATATCTGCTACATGGTAGGATGTACCAACAAAGAGGCATGGTCCATGCGAAACCGCTTCCATGCCACCAGCGAAGAAATTGCCCATAAGCTGGAACATGCTTATGGCCACTATTCCGAAGCATATCAAAGGGTCGTAAAATATTCAACAGACGAAGAAATTTACGATTTTCAACTCAATCATGGATTTACCGAGGACATGTTAGCTTATTGCGCTGCATTCTGCCGGATGCAAAGTCTCCATGGCAGAAACCCGGTCTACTTCTATCGTCTGGAACGGGAATTGCCTGGCGACGATGCCGGCGCATTCCACGCATCGGAACATTGGTATGTGTTCCGTACCTTAGACCACTGCTGGCGTCCTTTTGACGGAAATGATTATCAGTTGGCAAAAGCTGTCAGCAATTACTGGGCTAATTTTATCAAAAATGGTGATCCGAACGGAGGTGCGCTACCAGTATGGACGCCCTATGACCGTACCTCACCAGCATATATGGCGCTGGATGTTCAGTCACATATGCAGCCACAGGTTACCAATGAAGCAGTTGACCTCCGGGTCAAATACTATTGTGGTGAATAGCTGCAGGTCGATGTGATCACACACCTATTCAACTCCACCTCGAAGCCTCATACATATGGTATTTTCAAACCCACAACATGGGCTGTATATCGTAGAAGCTGCATATCCGCCATCAAGCGGGGGCAACACATTGCATATCCAAGAAGCCCGCAGGTCACGCAAAGACCTGCGGGCTTTCTGTATCTCAGCATGGAGATGGTAAAGGTAGGTGGTGTGAGCTGTTTCCCTAGGTTTCAGAAATGGCGCGTTGGGAACCGCGGAGCGCAGCCGGTCAGCGAGGCAGGTCCTCCCAGCCTATCAGCCCATAGGCGGAACCGGCGGACTGGACCGCCCGCAGGATGGCCCGCTCCATGGCCAGGGCGGCCATGGCCCCCACCACATTGATGTCCCCCGGGACATCCCCCAGGGAGAGGGCATAGATGCTGTCCCCGTCTGCGGTGGTGTGGACCGGCCGGATAGCCCTGGCGTAGCCGTTATGGGCCATGCCGGCAAGCTTGGTCAAGGGCGTTTTATCAAACTTCCCGTTGGTGACCACCACGCCTAGGGTGGTATTGCCCGCAAACAGATTTTCCGCCGGGGCGATGTCTGCAAACATCTCCTCCAGGGTGCAGGACAGGCTCGTCCTCTTCTCATTAAGCAGGCCGGCCGCCGGGCGTCCGTCGGGACCGTACACGTCCCCCAGGGCGTTCACCGCCACCAGCGCCCCCACCTTCAGAGGTCCGGTCTGGAGCGCATAGGTACCGAAGCCCGACTTCATCGCCCGGCCCATCCCCCGGTATTTCCCGATGGAGCAGCCCGTACCCGCCCCTACATTGCCCTCAGCGGGGGCAGAGCGCCCCGCATTCTCACAGGCCTGGTAGGCCATCTCGGCGGTAGGCCGTACCTCCTTGCTGCCCACCCCCAGGTCGAAGAGGCAGGACTGGCTCACCAGTGGTACCTTGGTCACCCCCACGTCAAAGCCGATGTCCCGCTCCTCCAGATACCGCTGGACACCCCCGGCAGCGTCCAGCCCGAAGGCGCTGCCGCCGGAGAGCAGCACTGCGTTGATCCCCTGGGCGGCAGCCACCGGGGCCAAGATCTGTGACTCCCGGGAAGCGGGGCCCCCTCCTCGGACATCCAGCCCGGCGGAGCTCATCCGGTCGCACAGGATCACCGTGCAGCCGGTAGCCGCCTCCAGATCCTGGGCGTGGCCCACCTGGAAACCGCCCACCTCCATGATCCCGATCTCTCTCATCATATCTCTCCCCTTCACTCCTTCAGCACGACCCGCAGGGCCTTGCACACCGAGCCGCTGATGACGCAGCCCACTGCGGCCTCGATCACGGCCTGAATGCCCACATAGGCGGCGGCAAACAGTAAAATGTTGTCCTGGAACTTGGCCATCAGCTCCTCGCCCAGCAGGACCTGGAGCGTGGGGGCGTTCAGGAAGATCAGGATCAGCACCGTCATATAGAGCAGGGTGTTCAGCACCGGCGCCGCCAGCCCCCCGATGTAATAGGAAATGGTGTTCCCCCTGTCCAGCCTGCGGGCGGCCCGGTAGACCCAGCCCACGCACACCCCCATCAGGACACGGGGGATGATGCTATTCACAAAGCTCAGCACCACCACCACACCTCCGGTATAGCCGGCCAGGAACAGGGTGCTGAACCCGGTCTTGATGGCGGTGTAGAAGCTGATGCAGCCCATCACGCCCCCCAGGACGCCCCCAGCCAGCGGACCCAGCATCATAGCGCCCACGGCCACTGGTACCGTCATAATGGACGCGTACTGTCCGGGCAGCGGGATCATGGCCAATCCTGTGATGTTCATCATCAGCAGGATCCCCACCAACAGAGCCAATTCCATCAGATACGTGAGACTTGTTTTTGCCCTTACCATATTCAATTCCTCCTGCTGCCGCTCCGCCATCTGCGGATGCAGCGCAATTTTGGGGGCGCCCCCATCCGGGAAAACACCCTGACACAAAAGTCAAAGGCATTATACTCTAATTTTCCCTCTTTTTCAAGGCAAAATCAGCCGGGGCGCCGGACCGGAGGACCAGAAAAGCCCCGACGGTCCTGCGCCGCAGGACCGTCGGGGCGGACGCAGATCTCCCGTCAGCGGCCCAGCCGGCTTTTGAAGGCGTTGTAGCCGTGGGCGGTCAGCTGCTCCAGACCCCCGGCGCTGTCCAGCTTCCAGAGATTGGGGAGAGGCATGCCGTTGAAGGTATTGTTTTTACAGGTGGTATAGATGGCCATGTCGCCGAGCAGGACCAGGTCGCCCTCCTGAAGGGGCCGGTCAAAGTCGTAGTCCCCGATCACGTCCCCGGCCAGACAGGTGGGGCCGGCCAGGCGGAACATATGGCCCTCCCCTGGCTCGATACTGGCCCCCAGGATGGGGGGCTGGTAGGGCATTTCCAGCACGTCGGGCATGTGGCAGGCGGCGCTGACGTCCAAGATGGCGATCCTGACACCGCCGTTTTCCACCACGTCCAGCACCCGGCTGGCCAAATATCCGGCATTCAGGGCCACTGCCTCCCCAGGTTCCAGGTAGACATTTACCCCCCAGGACTGCTGGGCGTGACGGATACAGTCCTCCAGGGTGCCCAAATCATAGTCCGGGCGGGTGATGTGATGCCCGCCCCCCATATTGAGCCATTTCATTTCGGGCAGAATGTCCCCGAACTTCTCCTCCACCGCCGCTAAGGTGGTTTTCAAATCGTCGGAGTTCTGCTCGCACAGGGTGTGGAAGTGAATGCCGTCCAGCAGGGACAGGGTGGCCTCGTCCATCTCCTGGTCCCACACGTCCCGGGTCACCCCCATGCGGCTGCCAGGGGCGCAGGGGTCGTAGATGGCGTGGCCCTCCTGGGTGGAGCACTCCGGATTCACCCGCAGTCCCAGGCTTTTGCCCGCCTGCTTGCCCCGGGGCCCGAAGGTCTTCAGCTGGTGGACGGAGTTAAAGACGATGTGGTCGGCGTATTGCAGGAGCTCCTGAAACTCGTCCTCCCGGTAGGCCCCGCAGAACACGTGGACCTCCCCCTGGGGCATCTCCTCCTTGCCCAGCCGGGCCTCATAGAGGCCGCTGGCCTCGGTGCCCGCCAGGTACCGGGACAGGAGGGGGTAGAAATCGTAGTTGGAGAAAGCCTTCTGGGCCAGCAGCACCCGGCAGCCAGTACGCTCCGCCAGAGCGGCGAGCACTTCTCCGTTTTTCCGCAGCCGCTCCTCGTCGATGACGTAGGCCGGGGTGGGCAGCTGGGCAAACAGGGCCCGGGGGTCGTAGTTTGCCAGGCCCGCAAACTGGGGATCTTGTAAGGTCTTATATCCCATCAGTCCACCAGCACGGGGTCGTGGTCTTCGCTGCGGGGCAGGCCGTACTTGTCCAGGGCGTCCAGGAAGGGATCGGGATCAAACTCCTCCACGGTGTGCACGCCCTTCTGGGTCCACTTACCGGTGAGCAGCATGAGGGCGCCGCACATGGCGGGCACGCCGGTGGTGTAGCTGATGGCCTGGCTGGCCACCTCCCGATAGCACTCCTGGTGGTCGCACACGTTGTAGATGTAGTAGGTCTTTTCCCGGCCGTCCTTCTTGCCGGTGAAGATGCAGCCGATGTTGGTCTTGCCGTGAGTGCGGGGCCCCAGGCTGGCGGGGTCTGGAAGCAGGGCCTTCAGGAACTTGATGGGCACGATCTGCTGTCCCTCGAACTCCACGGGGGTGGTGGACAGCATGCCCACGTTCTCCAGACACTTCATGTGGGTGAGGTAGCTCTGGCCGAAGGTCATGAAGAAGCGGATACGGCGTACCTCGGGGATGTTCTCGGCCAGAGACTCGATCTCCTCGTGGTGGAGCAGGTACATGTCCTTCTCGCCCACCTGGTCGAAGTTGTACTCCCGCTTGATGCTCATGGCGGGGATCTCCACCCAGCGGCCGTCCTCCCAATAGCTGCCGGGGGCCGAGACCTCCCGCAGGTTCACCTCGGGGTTGAAGTTAGTGGCGAAGGGGTAGCCGTGGTCGCCGCCGTTACAGTCCAGGATGTCGATGGTGTCGATGGTGTCGAACTCGTGCTTCTTGGCGTAGGCGCAGTAGGCCTGAGTCACGCCGGGATCAAAGCCGCAGCCCAGCAAGGCGGTGAGTCCGGCCTGCTCGAACTTCTCCCGGTAGGCCCACTGCCAGGTGTAGTCGAAGTAGGCAGAGAATCCCTTCTCCTTGCAGCGCTTCTCATAGGCGGCCTTCCACTCCGGCTCCTCAATGTCCTCGGGCTCGTAGTTGGCGGTGTCCATGTAATTGACGCCGCACTCCAGGCAGGCGTCCATGATGGTCAGATCCTGGTAGGGCAGGGCGATGTTCATCACCAGGTCGGGCTGGCAGCTCTTAATGAGGGCGACCACTTCTTCCACCTTGTCGGCGTCCACCTGGGCAGTGGTGATCTTGGTGGCAGTCTTGCCCGCCAGCTCGGCGGCCAGCTTGTCACACTTGGACTTGGTGCGGCTGGCGATGCACAGTTCGGTAAACACATCGCTGACCTGGCAGCACTTGCGGATGGCCACGTTAGCCACGCCGCCGCAGCCGATCACTAATACTCTGCTCATAATCACTTCTCCTTTGTTCTTCTCATTTTATACGCCCCGGTCCCCTCCGGGGGCCAGATATTGTGTTTTTTATTGGGACAGGGCCAGCAGCAGCTCCCTCAGCACCTTGCAGGCGGCGGCGGTGGACACGCCGCTCTGATCCAGCATGGGGGCCAGCTCGTTCACATCCGCCCCCACCACGTTGGTTTTGGCCACCATCTGAATGGCCTCCAGCAGCTGGGGGAAGGTGACGCCGCCCGCCTCGGGGGTGCCGGTTCCGGGGAAGGCGGAGGGGTCCAGGCAGTCCAGGTCGATGGTGAGATAGACCGGGGCCCGGCTGGCCTCCAGGGTCTGGACCAGCTCCTCCAGACCGTCAAAGGTGAAGGGGTGCAGGTCCGTGTGCTCCCTGGCGAAGCGGAACTCCTCCCGTTCCCCGCTGCGGATACCGAACTGGTGGATGCGTCCGTCTCCCAGCAGGTCGTGGCAGCGGCGGATGACGCAGGCATGGCTGAGTTTCGCGCCCAGGTAGTCGTCCCGCAGGTCGGCATGGGCGTCAAAGTGGATGATATGTACGTCGGGCCAGCGCCGCTGGATGGCCCGGAAGCTGCCCAGGGTCACCAGATGCTCGCCCCCAAGCAGCACAGGCAGCTTGCCTGCGGCCAGAATCTCCTCCGCCCGGCTCTCAATGTCCAGCAGCGCCAGCTCCGCGCTGCCAAAGCACAGCTCCAGATCACCGCTGTCGAAGATGCGATAGTCGGTCAGGTCCTTATCCTGGTAAGGGCTGTACGTCTCCAGGCCGAAGCTCTCATGGCGCATGGCAGAGGGGCCGAACCGGGCGCCGGGACGGAAGCTGGTAGTGGAGTCGAAAGGGGCGCCGAACAGAACGATGCGCGCTTCCTCAAAGCTGCTGTCGCAGCCGATAAAGGTCTCGATATTGGGATCCATCTTCACTCTACCTCCTTCAGCATCTCTTCCAAAAACGCCGGCAGGCAGAAGGCCCCCACATGCAGGCGGACGGTGTAATACTGCGTCTTCAAATGGAGCCCCAGCCACTTGTCCCGGTCGAAGTCATCTACCGGGTGATACTTCTTGCTGGCAAAGCCGAACAGCCAGTAGCCGGCGGCATAGGTGGGGATATGGGCCTGATACACCCGGCTGATGGGGAAAGTGCTGACGATGCGCTTGTGGCTGCGCTGCATGGCCTCCGCGTCGTGGCGGTAGAAGGGGCTGCCCTGCTGGTTGACCATAATGCCGTCATCCCGGAGGGCGTTGTAGCAGATGCCGTAGAACTCCCGGGTAAAGTAGCCCTCCGAGGGGCCGAAGGGGTCAGTGGAGTCCACGATGATCAGGTCATACTGGGCGTGGCGGCGGCGGATGAACCGCAGGGCGTTGTCGAAGTAGATGTGCACCCGGGAGTCATCCAGGCGGCAGGCGTTCTCCGGCAGATAGCGCCGGCAGGCCTCCACCACCTGCTCGTCCATCTCCACCAGGTCGATGGACCGGATGCACTCGTACCGGGCCAGCTCCTTCACCACGCCGCCGTCCCCCGCACCGATGACCAGCACGTCCTGCACATGGGGGTGGACGGCCATAGGCACGTGGGTGATCATCTCGTCATAGATGAACTCGTCCCGCTCAGTGAGCATCACATTGCCGTCCAGGGCCAGGACCTTGCCGAACTCTGGGGTGTCGTAGATGTCGATCTGCTGGTACTCGCTCCGGTGGGAGTAGAGGTGCCGGTCCACCCGCATGCTGTGCTTCACGTCGGGGGTATGAAATTCGCTGAACCAGAGCTCCATTTACCGCGCCTCCTGTGTGAGTATGTTGATCTCCTCGATCTCCGGGTCCTCGGGTCCGGTCATGGAGCAGCCCTTCTCCTTGGCGTAGCGGATGTAGTCCAGGATCTCCGCCGTGATCCGCTCCCCAGGGGCCAGGATGGGGATGCCGGGGGGATAGCACATAACGAATTCGCTGCACACCTGTCCCACACTGTCCTCCAGGCGGACGCTGCGCTTGTCCGCGTAGAATGCCTCCTGGGGGCTGGTGACCACCTCGGGGGCGATGTATTCCTGGTTCATCAGACCGCTGCCGTCGGTTTGATAGCGGCGGCGGATCTCCGCCAGGGCGCTGACCAGCCGCTCCAGCTCCTGGGGCCGGTCCCCGATGGACAGATAGGCCAGGATGTTGCCGATATCCCCGAACTCGATCTGGATGTCGTACTCGTCCCGGAGCAGGTCGTAGACCTCGATGCCGGCCAGGCCCACGTCCCGGGTGTGGACGCTGAGCTTGGTGGGGTCGAAGTCGAAGATGGAGTCGCCGTTGATGAGCTCCCGGCCGAAGGCGTAGTACCCGCCCACGGCGTTGATCTCCTCCCGGGCGTACTCCGCCATGGCGCACACCTGGCGAAAGACCTCCCGGCCGCGGAGGGCCAGGTTGCGGCGGCTGATATCCAGGCTGGACATCAGCAGATAGCTGCCCGAGGTGGTCTGAGTCAGGTTGATGATCTTCCGCACATGCCCCTCGTGGATGCCGGGGCCGATGAGCAGGAGGCTGGACTGGGTCAGGCTCCCGCCGCTCTTGTGCATGGACACGGAGGCCATGTCCGCCCCGGCTTCCATCGCTGACACCGGCATGTGGTCCCCGAAGTAGAAGTGGGTGCCGTGGGCCTCGTCCGCCAGGCAGTACATGCCCGCCTCGTGGGCCATTTCCACGATGGCCCGCAGGTCGCTGCAAATGCCGTAGTAGGTGGGGTTGTTCACCAGCACCGCCACAGCGTCTGGGTTCTCCCGGATAGCACGGGCCACCTGCTCCCGCTTCATGCCCAGGGAGATGCCCAGGCGCGGGTCCACCTCCGGGTTGACATAGACAGGGATGGCACCGCAAAGCACCAGGGCGTTGATGACGCTGCGGTGGACATTCCGGGGCATGATGATCTTGTCCCCCCGCTTGCAGGTGGACAGCACCATGCTCTGCACCGAGCTGGTGGTGCCCCCCACCATCAGAAAGGCGTGGGCCGCGCCGAAGGCGTCGGCGGCCAGCTCCTCCGCCTCCCGGATGACAGAGATGGGGTGGCACAGGTTGTCCAGGGGTTTCATGCTGTTCACGTCGATGCTGACACACTGCTCCCCCAGGAAGCGGGTCAGCTCCGGGTTGCCCCGGCCCCGCTTGTGCCCGGGCACATCGAAGGGAACGACCCGCATCTGCCGGAAGGTCTGGAGCGCCTCGTAGATCGGGGCCTTGTTCTGGTCCAGGGTATGTTCTTCTTTCATCTGCCAACACCTCGAAGCACAAAAAAACACAAGCTGCATTTGAACAGCTTGTGTTTGGATCAATTTGTACACGATAAGCTCCAAGTCCCCTGTCCGGCCGCGATGGCGGACAAACGCCTGCAAATAACAGCTGGGGGCGGGAGATATGTCTGGTACTGAGAGTCTATATAGCAACAAGATACTTTTACCACTCTGTTATTGACCGTTTCACAAGTCTGCGCAAACACGCATCTGGTTATGAAGTAACCAACTTATAAAATTTGAGCTTTTAACTCAATCAATAAGGGCGGTGACCCGCCGATCGGCAATGGACCCGGCTGTCCGTATGGCCTTGACTCCCGGAGGAGTGGTCCCAGTATTCTTGGCCAGATAAACTCCAGTCAGATTGCTACAAAATATAGCATAGAACTTCCGATATGTCAATCGTTTTTCCCGGGATATTTGGAGGGCAAAGGGCGGGACGCCCTTTGCCCCTCCTCCCGCGCCTCCCCGCGCTCCGCCAATGTGCCGGCCTCTGACTCTCCGTACACTTGGACCCCGTGTTCCTCCAGCAGGCGGGCGGTCACACCGGAGCCCTCAGTCAGCCTGCCGGTGAAGCTGCCGTCATAGATCTGCCCCCTGCCGCAGGAGGGGCTCCTCTCCTTCAGCACCGCCAGGGTGCACCTATGGGCCCGGGCCAGCTCCAGCACCTCTTCGGCTCCGAGGCGGTACGCCTCCGTCACGTCCTTTCCCGTCCGGTCCACCACCCGGCCGTCTCTCTGGAGCTCCGCCGGCGGGCGGGGCGTGGGCAGGCCGCCCATCACCTCCGGGCACACGGGGATCAGCCGGTGCCCCAGCACCTCCAGCCGCGCCAGCTCCCCGCAGGGCCTGGAGGCCCCGTCGTACCGGCAGGGAGTCCCCAGCAGGCAGGCACTGACCAAAATATCCATCTGTCTCTCCCCTTCCCCAACATCAGAAAAGGGCCCGCTGCGCCTTGCAGCGGGCCCTCGATCTGCTGTCAATGGGTCAAATAATATTTCACCAAAGTCTGGAGCAACTCATCCCGGTCCACTTTTCGGATCAGCGCCCTGGCGTTATTGTGGTTGGTGATATAGGTGGGATCTTCTGAGAGGATATAGCCCACGATCTGATTGACTGGGTTATAGCCCTTCTCCTGAAGCGCCTGATACACCGTAGTCAAGATCGCCTTGATCTCCAGATCCCGCTGATCGCCCAGCCGGAACTTCCGAGTGAAATCCATCTCATCCATCGAACACACCTCCTGCAGCGTTGAAGTGGAACACTTGTGCTTAGTTTACTCCAAAAAGGAGGCGGTGTAAAGGGTATGGGGCAAAATTTTAAGAAAAATTTAGGACTCCTCCGGCTCCTGCCGGCCCTTCTGCTCCGCCGGCACCCACTCCACCCGCAGGAAGCAGCACAGCAGGTACACAGCGGCCACCAGAAGGGCGGCCACCGCCAGCTCCTCGCTGGGCTGGCCGAAGCGCAGATAATACTGGGTGGACATCTCTGCCTTTTCCTCCATCAGCCTGCCGGAAAACAGGGAATAGACCTGGGGATAGGCCAGCATCCCCCGGAACCCCAGGCAAGCCAGCATCATGGCCAGGACCGGGAGCAGCATCCCCCAATGCCTCCGCTTCAGGCAGGGGAGCAGAGCCAGCACCCCTGCCATCGTCCAGACCGCCAGATAGAGCTCCTGCTGGTGCTGGTACCAGAATCTCGGCAGGAGAGTCTGCCGGTAGAGATACCAGAACCCGACCAGGACGATGGGGCACAGAGCGGGCATGGCCTTGCTCCAGGCGAAGGGGGCCCGGGCCAGCCGGGGATGACCCCGCAGGTCGGGCAGCCGCACCGGGAGATCCCCTCTCTCCCCCGCCAGCCGCCGGGCAGCCAGCTGAGTCAGAACGGTGAGGCCGCAGGCGCCCGCCAGCCATAGGGGCCCCAGAACAAGGACCAGCTGAAGCAGCGCGCCGGCATCCCCTCTCAGCAGTTGGAAAATCATGTTCTTCCACTGGCTCAGAACTGTGGGAAAAAGCACCTGAAACACCACGCCCCCCAGTTCTTCCGCCAGGGTCCAACTGACGCAAAAGCACATGGCCCAGCTGCCCAGGCGGAACCAGCGGGCGTGATAGGTGTAGTGAGCCTGGAGATAGATGCCGTAGGCCAGACAGCCCAGATAGAGGGCCCAGCACACCGGCACGGGGACGAACCTCCGCAGTAAATAAAAGGCCAGTCCTCCGCCGATGGCGAAGGCAAAGGAGAGCAGATTCTGCCAGTCGCTTTTCTGCAATGTGGGGACAGGGGCACCTGGGTCCAGCAGGGCATCCACCGTCACATCCAGTGCCCGGGCCAGAGAGAGCAGGGTAGGGACATCCGGGTAGCTCCCGCTCTCCCACCGGGAGACTGATTTGTTGGACACGCCGATGCGATCGGCCAGCTCCTGCTGGGTGAGCCCCCGCTCCCGGCGGTACCGTTTCAGCCGCTGGGCAAATTCCAGTTCATCCATGGTGTCTCCTCCTGTGATCCTTTCTTGCCTCTATCATACCGGAAAAACATTCCCGCCGCCACCCCGGAGGGTGAGAATCTGCTCTCGCGGGACAGGAATTTGTTCCCGGAAGTGGAAAATCAGGTCTCAGGCCGCAGGGGGCACATAGGATGCGTCCCCTGCAAAATGTTGTAAACCTCCGGCTCACAGCACTGTGCATTGCCGACCGGCTCAGCTGTCTGTACAGGTCTCGCGATCTCGTCCATCACTCTTTCTTTCCGGGATCACAAATAAAAGGATCAAATGCCAATAGGAATAATATAAAAACAGACAACATATCCCATACATCAGGTACAGGATCGCCCGCCCTAGTGCCGTCTCTGGCTTCGTACTGTTTTATGGTTACATCGGGCATAAAAAGCGGGGGCGAAACTAAGTTTCGCCCCCGTCAAAGCTTTTCGCGGGTCTGAGTGAAAACGCTTGTACGCGCTGCGCGCCCCGTCTGCCACGGGGCGGCCTCAGCGCAGTACCGCGCCCAGCTCCTTTTCCAGAGTTTCCAAAATCGCTTTCACATCGGCGTCCGCCTCTTCGGCGGTCAGGCTGCGGTCGTCGGCCCGGAGGACCAGGTTGAAGGCCACAGACTTCTTGCCCTCGGCCACGCCCTTGCCCCGATAGATGTCGAACAGGGTGACCTCCTTCAGCAGTCCCTTCGCCCCCCGACGGATGCAGTCCTCCAAGGCTCCCACGGTGACCGCTTCGCCGCACACCACGGCGATATCCCGGGTAACGGCAGGGAACTTGGGCAGGGGCACGTACTGGGGATCGGGGCCCTTCCCGCACATCAGCTGGTCAAAGTCCAGCTCGGCGCAGTAGAACTCTGCGTCCACGCCGTAGTTCTGGGCCACCAGGGGGTGGATCTGACCAAACACGCCCACCTCCTGGCCGTTGACCAGCACCTGGGCACAGCGGCCTGGGTGGTAGGAGGGATTGGGGATCTGAGGGGCCTCAAAGGTGACGTCCGCCGCCCGGATCTCTCCCAGGATGGCCTCCACCGCCCCCTTCAGGGCAAAGAAGTCCATTCCTTCGCCGTAAGCGCCCAGAGAGAGCACCTTCTTCTCCACCGCCAGGCCGTCGGCCCCGCCAGGGAGATAGATGCGGCCCACCTCATACAGCTTGGCGCACTTGTTGCGGAAGTTGTAGTTCCGGGTCAGGATCTCCAGCATGGAGGGGAGCACCGTGGTGCGCATGATGGAGGTATCCTCCCCCAGAGGGTTGAGGATCTTGAAGGACTGGCGGCGGGGATCGTCCGAAGCCCAGCGGATCTTGTCGTAGTAGGTGGGGGAAATGAAGGAGTAGGTGATGATCTCGTCATAGCCGCATGCACGGCACACCGCCCCCAAGGCGCGCTCCAGCTCCTGCTCAGGGGAGTAGCCGCCCCGGGTGGTCTGGCCCCGCATGAGGGTGGTGGGGATGTTGTTGTAGCCGTGGAACCGGGCCACCTCCTCGGCCAGATCGGCCATGGCCTCCACGTCGGAACGCCAGGAGGGCACGGTGACCTGGTCTCCCTCCACCTGGAAGTCCAGCTTCTTCAGGATGGACACCATCTCCTCGGCGGCGATGTCGGTGCCCAGCAGGGCGTTGATCTTCTCCGGCTCCAGCTTGAGCACCCGGGGCTGAGGGACGTAGTTGAGGATGTCGATGACGCCGTCCACCACCTCGCCGGCCCCCAGCAGCTCCACCAGCTCACAGGCCCGCTCCACGGCGGGGAGGGTGTTCAGGGGGTCCAGGCCCTTCTCATACTTGGCGCTGGCCTCGGTGCGCATGCCCAGGGCCAGGGCAGTGCGGCGGATGGTGGTGCCGTCGAAGTTGGCGGACTCAAAGACCACGTCCGCGGTGTCGGAGACGATCTCGCTGTTCAGGCCGCCCATAATGCCCGCCAGGCCCACGGCCCGGTGCTCATCGGCAATGACCAGCATATTGGGATTGAGCTTGCGCACGCTTCCGTCCAGGGTGGTGAGCTCCTCGCCCTCCTCCGCCCGGCGGACCACGATCTTGCCGCCCTTCACATAGCGGTAGTCGAAGGCATGCATGGGCTGGCCGTACTCCAGCATGACGTAGTTGGTGATGTCCACGATGTTGTTGATGGGGCGCACGCCCATGGCCCGCAGCCGCTCCCGCATCCACTTTGGGGAGGGAGCGATCTTCACGTTGCGCACCATTCGGGCGGTGTATCGGGGGCACAGGTCGGCCGCCGGGGTCTCCACATCCAGCAGCTCCGGCAGCACGCCGGGGCCGCCGCCCTTCACCACCGGCTGGTGGAGGGCCAGGGGTGCGTCAAAGGTGGCGGAGGCCTCCCGGGCCAGGCCGATGATGGAGAGGCAGTCGGGGCGGTTGGGGGTGATCTCGAACTCCACCACGTGGTCGTCCAGGCCCACCACCGGCTTCAGGTCGTCCCCGGGTTTACAGTCCTCGTGAAGGATGAAGATGCCGTCGGGGATGCAGTGGGGGAACTCCGCCTGCTGGGCGTGGAGGTCATCCAGGGTGCAGACGGCCCCTCGCTTGGTGTCATAGGCCACCAGGTCGCCGTTGTGGAGATTGGCACAGGTGGTGGTGACTGTCACGGACAGGGCCTCCTGGCCGGCCCAGAACAGGCGGCAGGTCCAGCCGGCCTCTCCGGCGGGCTCTACTCCCTCCACCAGGGCAGCTATCACCGGCCCATAAATCTTGTCCCCCGGCTGGATGTCCGCGGAGATAGAGGGCTTGTCCTTATCCAGGGGTTTGTAGTCCCCCAGGATGGCGGCAGGAGTGATGACGGCGTAGGGGAAGTCCCGGGTGTCCAGGCCCAGCTCACTCAGGCCGCACAGCATGCCGTTGGACACCACGCCCCGCAGCTTGCCCTTTTCGATCTTCTTGCCCCCAGGCAGGGTGGACTTGTGCATGGCCACAGGCACCAGGTCGTCTATGTGGACGTTCCAGGCCCCGGTGACAATCTGCACCGGCTCCTCCCGGCCCACGTCGATCTGGCACACCCACATGTGGTCGCTGTCCGGGTGGTGCTCCATGGACAGCACCTTGCCCACCACCACGTTCTGGATCTCGGCACCCAGGTCGTGGGTCAGCTCCACCTTGGAGCCGGACAGGGTCATGGACTCCGCAAACTCTTTATCATCGGCCTCAACGCTCACAAACTCGCTGAGCCACTTGCGAGATAGATTCATAGTATAAAACTCCCTTTGTTTGAATTAGGAATGAGGAGTTAGAAATCAGGAATTGCGGTGTCCGGTTTTGCCGGAATATTTGGAATTGAGCTGCGGAAGAAACCGCTTCAATTCCTAACTCCTAATTTCTAATTCCTAATTGATTTTTAGAGCAATCAGAATTGCTCTAAAAATCTAACGTCGTTCTCAAAGATGAGCCGCAGGTCAGCGATCTTGAAGCGGCGCATGGCGGTGCGCTCCAGCCCCATGCCGAAGGCCCAGCCGGAGTAGACCTCCGGGTCGATGCCCGCCATTTTCAGCACCTTGGGGTGGACCATGCCGGCACCCAGCAGCTCGATCCAGCCCTCCCCCTTGCAGGTGGGACAGCCCACGCCGCCGCACTTGTGACACTGCACGTCCATCTCGCAGGAAGGCTCGGTGAAGGGGAAGTGGTGAGGACGGAAGCGGGTCTTGGTGCCCCTGCCGTAAAGCTGCTCCACCACCGTGTTCAGGGTGCCCTTCAGATCGGCCATGGTGACCCCCTTGTCGATGACCATGCCCTCCACCTGGTGGAACATGGGGGAGTGGGTCGCATCCACCTCATCCTTACGGTACACCCGGCCGGGGGCGATGATGCGGATAGGCAGTTCCATAGTCTCCATGGCCCGCACCTGCATGGGGCTGGTCTGGGAGCGGAGCATCACCCGGCTGTCCTCGTCAAAGTAGAAGGTGTCCGACCAGTCACGGGAGGGGTGTCCCTCCTCCGCATTGAGCTTGTCGAAGTTGTACTCGGCCAGCTCCACCTCCGGGCCGTCCAGCACGGTGAAGCCCATGCCGATGAAGATGTCCTTGATCTCATCCAGGGCCAGGTACATGGGGTGCTTGTGTCCCAGCTTCACCTCGCGGCCGGGGATGGTCACATCCACAGCCTCGTCCTTCAGGCGCTGCTCCAGGGCCTGGGCCTCCAGCTTACCGGAGGCGGCCTCAATGGCCGCCTCCAGAGCGGAGCGGACCTCGTTGGCCAGCTGGCCCATGGCGGGGCGCTCCTCGGCGGACAGCTTGCCCATCATTTTCAGAACGGCGGTGAGCTCACCCTTCTTGCCCAGATACTGGACGCGCAGGCTGTCCAACTCGGCGGCGGACTGGGCCTGCCCAAAGGCGGCCAGCGCCTCCGAACGGATCTTTGCTAACTGTTCTTTCATCTGTGTTCTTCCTTTCAGAGGTAAATTGATCGGACGGGGGCGGACAGCAAAAAAGCCTTCCGCCCCAAACCTGTTGGGACGAAAGGCAACCCTTCCGCGGTACCACCCGTATTCGTGTCAGACACGCACTTGAACTTCCCGATAACGGCGGAACAGCCGTCCCCCTCTCAGGGGCCGCTCCCGGGCGAACCAAACGACACGCTTCAGGGCGGCTTTCAGCCGGTGACCACCCCTCTCTGAGAAACGAAAGCACGTTATTTTCCCGCTCTTCGCATTTGTACTAAAGGTATATATACCACAAATCTTCTTGTATTGCAAGTCCCCGGAGACTATAATAGAGGCGAGACCAGCAAAAAAGGAGGTCTTCTCCATGAAACGGCTCTTCACGGCCGCTCTCTCGGCGGCCCTGTTCCTGTCCCTCGCCCTTCCCTCCTCCGCCGCCGGGACCGGCCGGGCAGTGGACTGGGCCCTGTACACCGACATCACCGCCCAGATCAACGGCCACCCTCTGCGCTCCTACAATGTGAATGGCAGCACCGCCGTGGTGGCGGAGGACCTGCGCGGATATGGCTTCCAGGTCCTCTGGGATGCAGAGGACCGCACCCTTTCCGTGGAGCGGGCCGCGGACAGCACAGGCTGCCCTGCCCTCCCGGCGTCCTGGCCGGACTACACGCCGCCCGTCCTCACCCAGCCGGTGGGGACCCGGGCACAGCCCATCCTGTCCACGGACATTGACACCTATGTGGCCGGGCAGTATGTCAGGAGCTGCAACATCGGCGGCGAGACCCTGATCTGGTTCTCCGACCTGGCTCCTTACGGTGCCGTTGCCTTCGACGAGGACAGCCGCACCGCCGAGCTGACCCTCGGCGATCCCATGCAGATCCAGTTGGATGATCTGATCCAGCGCATGGAGGATGTAAAAGAGTTTATCAATGTGGAATATCAGCTGTATCCCTCGGCTTCCGGGACGCTATTTGCCGGCTCGATGGGCGGCGTTCCCCACGGGAGCAGTTTCCAACTATATTTTGTGAGAAACAACGGAACAAAACTCGATATCATCAGTCTTCTTCCCGCCTATATGGGTGGGTCTCACTCTTTCGCCCGTTATCGGGACATCGAACTGGATGATGCCGGAACTGTATTGACCTTTATTTCCCCGGTGAAAGAGACAATAAACTGGGCTACCGGCGAAACCAAGGACTGGGGAGATACCCTCTGTACAGTCGATCTGGTCAGCGGCACCATGCGGTCCATGCATCCCCTGTCCCAGACGCTGACCCAGTGGTCCGCCTATTATGAAGCAGAGACCTGGCCGGAAGGATTTCTCCCGCCCACGCCTCCCCTGTCTGACGGCAGTGTATCCCTGACCCTGAGCCGGCCCGAGGGGACAGCCGAAGTGGTCTGTCTGGATGGTTCCCTTCCTTCCTACTTCATGTCCATCACCGTCAGCCAGGACGGCATCGCCGTTGTCCATGAGCAGGGGTTGTTCAGTCAAGACTTTTTCGGCACCCCCTATGGGCTCCTCTATCAGAAGCTGTTGGACCTGGAACTCCCCTCCGTCTTTCAAGATGATTCTGATTTGGAGGCATCGCCGGAGCAGATGGCTCAGGCCTCTCAGTGGCTCCAGGCCGCCAAGAATGGGGAGCCCATTCCAGGCAATCTCTGGTGGAGCGGCGGCAATGGCCACCGGGATCTGGTCTTTGACTTTGATCAGCCTGTCACTCTGGAGAACGGAGACATTCTTACCTTTCATATGGGTCTGCCGGAATGACCGGCCTCTTCTCCCCACCAAGCAAAAACGCGCTGCCCGCTGGGCAGCGCGTTTTGTTTTTTATCCCCGGGCCACGGCCTCGGCCACCCGGATGCCGTCCACGGCGGCGGAGACGATCCCGCCGGCGTAGCCCGCCCCCTCGCCGCAGGGGTACAGGCCCCGCAGGGCGGACTGGAAGGTCTCGTCCCGCAGGATGCGCACCGGCGAGGAGGACCGGGTCTCCACTCCAGTGAGCACCCCGTCCGGCGCGGCGAAGCCCCGGAGCTTCCGGTCCATCAGGGGCAGGGCTCCCCGCAGCGTATCCGCCACCGCCCCGGGCAGGCACCGGTCCAGCTCCGTCCAGGTCACTCCTGGGCGGTAGGTGGGCCGGATGGCACCCGGTCCCTGGGAGGGCCGCTTCTTCAAAAAGTCCTCCACCCGCTGGGCAGGAGCCAGGAAGCCGCCACCCCCCGCCTGGAATGCCGCCCGCTCCCACTCCTCCTGGAAGCGCACCCCGGCCAGCGGTCCGGCACCGGCGGGGAAGTCCTCCGGCACCACCCCCACGAGAAAGCCGCCGTTGATGTTCTTCCCATCCCGGGCCCGGAAGCTCATGCCGTTGGTCACCACCTGTCCCTGGGCGGAGGAGGCGGCCACCACCTCCCCCCCGGGGCACACGCAGAAGGTGAAGGCGGACCGGCCCGTGGGCAGGTGGCAGGCCAGCTTATAATCGGAGGGCGGGAGCTGTTTCCATGCCGGACCGTACTGCCGGGCGCTGATCTCCCGCTGAAGGTGCTCGATGCGCACCCCCACGGCAAAGGGCTTCTGCTCCATGGGCACCCCCGCCTGATGGAGCATGGCAAAGGTGTCCCGGGCGGAGTGTCCCGGGGCCAGCACCAGGGTGTCGGCTTTCAGAAGATAGCCCCCCTGGGGCCCCGCCACCCGCAGCCCCGTCAGGGCGTCCCCCTGTATGGTCAGCCCCTCCAGCCGGTGGCCGAAGCGCACATCGCAGCCCAGGGCAATGAGCTCCTGCCGGATGTGCTTCACCACCTGCCGCAGCACGTCGGTACCCACATGGGGCTTATGGGAATACTTCACGTCGGCGGGGGCTCCCGCCTCCACCAGCGTATCCAGCACAGCGGCGATGCGGGGGTCATGGGTGCCGGTGGTCAGCTTTCCGTCGGAAAAAGTGCCAGCCCCTCCCTCTCCGAACTGGACGTTGGAGCCCTCGTCCAGGGCCCCGGCGGTCCAGAAGCGGTCCACGTCCCGGGTCCGCTGGTCCACGTCCTGGCCCCGCTCCAGCACGACACAGGGAAAGCCGTTCCGGGCCAGGAACAGAGCCGCAAACAGGCCCGCCGGGCCCATGCCTACCACCACCGGGGGCAGGGCGGAGCGCCGTCCCGCTGCCGGAAAGGCGTATGCCTGCCGCTCCGTCCGGGACACGTTCCGCCCCGGCGCGTTTTCCACCAGCCGCTCCTCCTGGGGCATGGACAGCTCCACCGTATAGACATAGTGGACCTCGCTCCTGTTCCGGGCGTCGATGGACTGCCGGACGATCTCCAGCTCTCCCAGCTGCCCCGGCCGGAGCCCCAGGGCCCGGGCCGCCCGCTTGCGCAGCTGCTCCAAATCTCCGTCTACCGGAAGGGACAGGTTACTGATCCGGATCATAAGGTCCCACCCTTTCTTCTCCCGGGGCAGGGCCCCGTTTCGCGGTGTGATTGTACCACAGCTTCTCCTCCCGTGCAAGGGCACCGCCTGCTTTTGCCATTTTGCCCGGTCTGTCCGGAGGGCTTTCTGCCCTTTTTTTCTCTTTCGATGCTCTCAGTGTACAGAGGGTATGCTTTCCCAATACCTGCAAATAATGAATGTAGGCCTTCGGCCTGTTTTGTCACTGATTTCCCCCCTGCTCCCCGCCCACCTATGCTATTCTTGTAACACGTTCCTGCAAAAACGACATTTTTCGACAAAAGGAGAGGATCATCTTATGGCAAGGAAACGAGTGGAACGCAACATTTCCTTTGATGACGTGCGAAAGGTATATTATGTCAGCATGGATCTGGGCAAGAACAGCGAGGGGAAGCGGGTCAAGCAGTACCGCACCTTCCCCAACCTGACCTCCGCCCGGACGGGCCTGCGGGAGTTTTACGCCGACCGGGACAAGCTCCTCCACCCGCCCAAGCAGGAGCAGACCCTGCGCCAGTGGCTGGATTACTGGATGGAGAACATCATCCGCCCCAACCGGGCGGAGACTACGGTGTATGCGTATCAGAAGATCATCGACAACCACCTGGACCCGCTACTGGGCGCCGTCCCCCTGTCCAAGCTCAGCCCCAAGCAGATCCAGGAGTACTACCAGACCATGACGCGGACGGAGGGGCTCTCTTCCAACACCATCCGCCGGCACCATGACCTGCTCTCCGCCGCCCTGCGGATGGCAGTGCGGCAGGATATGCTCCGGGTCAATCCCATAGAGCGGGTGGAGCCGCCCCGCCCCAAGCTCCACGAGGCCTCCTATTATACCCAGGAGAACCTGAAGGTGCTCTACCAGCTGGTAGAGGGCCACTGGCTGGAGATGGTGGTCAAGGTCACCGCTGGGCTGGGTCTGCGGCGGGAGGAGATCTGCGGCCTGAAATGGGAGAGCGTGGACTTCCAGCGCCGCGTCGTCCATATCAAGGAGGCCCGCACTGCCTATGGCGCCACAGTGGTCCAGAAGGAGACAAAAAACCGCTCCTCCATGCGCACCCTGTTTATGCCTGACGAGCTCTATGAGCTGCTCCGCCGTGAGAAGGCCCGGCAGGAGCAGGAGCGCGCCATCCGGGGCGGGGATTACGCCGCCTCTGGACATGTGGTGCTGGACAGAGAGGGACTGCCCTACTCCCCCAACGCCCTGTCCCTGGCCTTCACCCGGTTCGTGCGGAAGAACCACCTTCCCCGGCTCACCCTCCATGGACTGCGCCACACCTTCGCCACCATCGCCTCTGCCCAAGGCGTCCCTCTGTTCGACATCGGCAAAGCCATGGGACACAGCACCCCCGCCACCACCGGCCGGATCTACACCCACCTGGTGGACCGCACCCATGAGGAGACCCTGCTGCTGGTCTCCGCCGCCCTGAAGTGACAGCTTCTCGGGACATACCCCCGCCTCCGCCCCCATATAGTGGGGGGTGGAGGTGATCCCATGCCCCTGTCCCTGCCTGAGTTCCTGTGCCAGATGGCGGCCAGCCCGGCCCTGACCCTCACGGTGCTGCTCACTCTGGCCGTCCTGCTGGTCAACGGCTGGACCGATGCCCCCAATGCCATCGCCGCCGCTGTGGTCACCGGGGCCCTCCCTTTCCGTCCGGCGGTTGGGCTGGCCGCCCTGTGCAACCTTCTGGGCGTGCTGTGCGTCACGGCGGTGAATACATCAGTGGCCGAGACCATCTACTCCATCGCCTCTTTCGGCGGCGGTCCCCGGGCGGCCCTGGCCGCCCTTTGCGCCGCCATGGCTTCCATCGTTCTCTGGGCGGCAGCGGCCTGGTGGTTCGGCATCCCCACCAGCGAGAGCCACGCACTGGTAGCCGGCATCTCCGGGGCGGCCGCCGCCCTGGAGGGCAGCTTGTCCTGCATCCGGTGGGACTGCTGGGCCCGGGTGGTGCTGGGGCTGCTGGTCTCAGTGGGAGCGGGCTTCTGGGCGGGCCGCCGGGCCCTGAGGGCGCTCAGCCGACTGTCCTGGAGCGACCGGCTGTTCCGCAGGGCCCAGATCCCCGGGGCTGCCCTCACCGCCTTCCTCCACGGTGCCCAGGACGGGCAGAAATTTCTGGGCATCCTTCTACTGGGCATTGCCCTGTCCCAGGGCCGTCAGGACGAGCAGACCTTCCTCATCCCCTTTTGGCTCATGACCCTGTGCGCCGGTTCAATGGCCCTGGGCACTGGGATGGGCGGGCGGCGCATCATCGACACCGTGGGCCGCGAGATGGTGCGTCTGGGTCCCCGGGAGGGGCTGGCCTCCGATCTGGGCGGCGGCGGCTGTCTGCTGCTGGCCACCCTGCTGGGCCTTCCAGTGAGCACCACCCACACCCGCACCGCTGCCCTGCTGGGTGCGGGGAGCACCTCAGGCCGCCGGATCGACTGGTCGGTGGCCCGCTCCATCGCCCTCACTTGGGTGCTCACCTTCCCTGGCTGCTTCACCCTGGGCTGGTGCATGGCCCGGCTGTTCCTCGCCTGAGTCTGAATACAGCGCCGCCCCGCCGCTGATCGCGGCGGGGCGGCGCTCTTTCCTTTTATTCCGAGAGCAAGATGCGGTCGTTGTCCAGCTCCCTGCCGGCCCCAGCCTTGAACCGCTTCAGCAAGTCCTCCACCGTCAGGCCCTTCCGCTCCTCCCCCCCAATGTCCAGCACGACCCTTCCACTGTCCATCATCAGGGTGCGGTTGCCCAGCTCCAGAGCATTTTTCATGTTGTGCGTCACCATCATGGTGGTGATATGATGCTCCGCCACGATCTCCCGGGTCAGGCCCAGCACCTTCTCTGCTGTAGAGGGGTCCAGGGCCGCCGTGTGCTCGTCCAGCAGCAGCAGCTTGGGCGGGACCAGCGTGGCCATCAGCAGGGTAAGCGCCTGACGCTGTCCGCCGGACAGCAGCCCCACGGGCTGCTTCATCCGGTCCTCCAGCCCCATATCCAGCAGGGCCAGCCGGTCCCGGAAGAACTGCTTCTCCGCTTTGCTGGTCCGGCTGAAAAAAGCGTTCTGATTCTTGGCAGTGCGCAGATAGGCCAAGGCCAGGTTCTCCTCGATGGTCATATGAGGCGCCGTCCCCCGCATGGGGTCCTGAAACAGCCGCCCTATTTCCCGGCTGCGCTTGTACTCCGGCTTGAAGGTGATGTCCTCCCCCGCCAGGCGGATGGCGCCCTCATCCACATAGAAGGCCCCCGCGATGGCGTTGAAGAGGGTGGATTTACCCGCGCCGTTGGAGCCCACGATGGTGACGAAGTCCCCCTTCTCCAGACGGAGGGCAACTCCGCTCAGCGCCTTCTTCTCGTTCACCGTTCCGGGGTTGAAGGTCTTGGAGATACACGCAAGTTCCAGCATCTCAGCGTCCCCCCTTTCTCATTTCCGCCTTCCGCTTCTGGAAGGCAGCCCACTGCTTGAGGGTGGGCGCCGCGATGGCCAGCGCCACCAGGATGGCGGTCAGCAGCTTCATAGCCTCGATGATCCTGGAGCTGAGGGCCGCCGCATAGATGATCCGGTAGAGGATGCTGCCCACAAAGACGGAAAGCGCCCCCCGCAGCATGGAGCCACGGCCCAGCACCGTCTCACCGATGATGAGGCAGGCCAGCCCGATGACCACCATTCCGGTGCCGATGTTTACGTTGGCGCTGCGCTGGGACTGGCCCACCAGAGCGCCGGAAAAGGCAGTGAGGGCGTTGGCGATGCACAGCCCCACGGTGATGGTGAAGTTTGGGTTGATGGAGGAGGCCCTGACCATGTCCCGATTGTCCCCCGTGGCTCGGATGGACAGGCCCAGCCGGGTCCCCAGGAAAGCCACCAGCAGCAGGGCCGCCCCCACCGTCAGCACCCCGCCCAGCAGGATCTCGCTCCAGGCTCCGCCGATACCGGTAGCCTGGAACATGCGGAAAATAGTGTCCTGGCGGAGCAGGCTGGCGGTGGAGGTCCACCCCATGGCCATCAGGTTGATGGTGTAGAGCCCCGTGTTGGTGATGATGCCCGCCAGGATGGAGGGCACCCCCATCTTGGTCTGGAGGAAAGCGGTCACAAAGCCTGCCGCCGCCCCGGCAGCCATGGCGGCAGGGACCGCCAAGACGGGGTGGCCTGCGATGCACACTGTCACCGACACGGCCGCCCCCAGGGTGAAAGCCCCATCGGTGGTGAGATCGGCAATGTCCAGGATGCGGTAGCTGAGGAACAGAGCCAGGGCCACCGGTGCGTACAACAGGCCCAGTTCCAGGGCTGTCTGGAGAATATAGAGCATAGCGGGTTCCGTCCTTTCAGGCCAAAGCCCCTCCGGCGTCCTGCCGGAGGGACTGGCGGTATTGTGCGGTCAGGGTGTGCTTAGTCCTCGGTGGTGGCCACTTCCACCACCTGGCCCATGTCGCTGAACATGGAGTAGTCCGCGCCCAGAGTCTGGGCGGTCTCGGTGTTGACGGTGATGATGCCGCCCTCCACCAGATAGTAGTCCTCCATGCCGTCCATGCCCTCCGACGCCACCTGATAGGCCAGGTCGGCGGTCTGAGTGCCCAGGTCGGTATAGTTCACGCCGCAGGTGGTGAAAGCGCCGTTGCGGACAAAGGAGTCAGCGCCTGTGTAGTGGGGGATGCCCGCCTCCGCCAGTTCGGGGGCAATGGCCAGCTCGGCCTCCATGATCTTGTTATCGGTGGGGGTGAAGACTGCGTCCACGCCGTCGGCAATCAGCGTCCCGGCCGCGGCGATGACCTCATCTACGCTGTTTGCGGTGTACTCTTTATAAGCGATGCCCTTGCCGTCCAGATACTCCTTCGCCTCTGCAATGGGCTTGGTGGAGTTGGGCTCAGACAGGGAGTAGAGCAGGCCCACAGTCTGCACCTCCGGGTCCTGGGCCAGCATCATGTCCAGGATGAACTGGGTGTTCAGGGCGTCACTCATACCGGTGACATAGTCCAGGTCCAGCAGATCGGCCTGCTCCGGGTCACTGACGGCGGCGTACACCACTGGGATGCCGGTGCCCTCGGCGGCCACGGTCATCAGCTGGGCGGCGGTGGTGGCCACCGGAATGATGACGTCCACACCATCGGCCACTACCTGGGCGCCGATCTGGTTCAGGATGGTCTCGTCCCCCTGGCCGCTGTACACCTGGCCGTAGTCGATGGTGATGCCCTGCTCGGCGGCGATCTCGTCCAGCCGGGCGGTGATGGCGTTGGCGATCTCATCCAGGGAGGCATGGTCCATCTGCTTCACTACCGCCACCTTGATGGCGGTGCCGCCGGTCTCGGAGCCGGAAACGGCCGGGGCAGGGGCGGCGCCGGAGGAGGCGGAGCTGCTGCCGCCGGAACAGGCGGCCAGGCCGGCCATCATGGTCAGGGACAGGGCGGCAGCGGTAAACTTCTTCATCATGTCATGCTTTTTCATCGTGTTTTCCTCCAAAAAACAAAATTTGTTCGGGTGGGCGATGGAGGGGCCGGTGCCGGCGGCCTTGACTTGGGAGCGCAGCCAATAAAAAAACAGCTCCTCATCCCACATGGGACAAGAGCTGCACTCCTGCGATACCACCCAAATTGACGTAAACGTCCGCTCGCTTCACGCGCCATCACGCGTGCCCGATGGATAACGGGTGGGTCCCCGTCGGCATCTACTGAGCCAAAGCCGTTCAAGCCGCCCTCGGAAGTCCATTCACACAGTTGCGCCCCGCCCTGATCCCACCACCCAGGACTCTCTGAAGGTTTGCCCACTGGCTACTCATCTTCCTCGCAGGTTTCTGCTGATTGATTTGTTGGGCTTATTATAGCCGCCCCTTTCCCACTTGTCAACCCCTTTTTTCTGGACCTCCGTTTTCCACAGGCTGGGAGCGGGCCGCCGGAGCCCTCCCTATCAGCCGCCCCGGTCCGAACACATAAAATTTCCGATTTCACATATGCTGTCCATGGGTGATGAAAATGAAGAAGCATCTATGGGGGACCTATGGGACTTGGGTCCTCTTCACCGAGGCGGTGGGCGGCCTGGCCGGCTGGCTGACCAGGGACGGTACACAGCTCTATTCCCAGGTCATTACCAAGCCTCCTCTTTCCCCGCCAAGCATCGTGTTTCCCATCGTATGGGTGATCCTGTTCGCCCTGATGGGCATTGGCGCGGCCCGGGTCTATCTGGCGCCCCCCTCCGGTCTCCGGTCCCGCAGCCTGCTGCTCTTCCTAGTCCAGCTCGCTTTCAACTTCTTTTGGAGCATCATTTTCTTTCAGTTCCAGAATTTCGGCTTTGCCCTTGTCTGGCTGGCAGTGCTTTGGGCCCTGATCCTGTGGATGCTACTGTCCTTCCTTCAGGTGGACTGCACCGCCGGGTGGCTGCAAGTCCCGTATCTCCTCTGGGTGACCTTTGCGGCCTATCTCAATTGGGGTGTTTGGCTGCTCAATCCACGTTGAAAAAGGCTCCGGGCTCATAACCCGGAGATCGCAGGTTCAAATCCTGCCCCCGCAACCACAAAACCGTCTGATTTCTTTTGAAGTCAGACGGTTTTCCCTGTTTATTGCTCAAAAAAGTCGAGACTGATTTTTGGACCTTTGGGGTTGACCCATATTCTGACCCATACGAGCCAAAAGCGAGGTCCGGGTGCGGCTCTGCCGCGCCCGGACCTCGCTTTGTTTTAGGATATTTCCAGAGGGCGTTCGCCAGCACCTTTCCCATGGCTCTCGCCGCCTCTTTCTGGGCCGCTGTGGTCACATGGGAGTAGGTGTCCAGGGTGAAGCCCGCCGAGTAGTGACCCAACATCCCGGACACCGTCTTGATGTCCACTCCGTTCTGCAGGGCCAGGGTGGCGAATGTATGCCGGAGATCATGGAACCTGACTTTGGGCAGTCCCGCCCGTTTCAGCACCCGGTGGAGCATGTGCAGGACGCTGTCCGGGAGATGGGGCCGCCGCTGGGTGACGGAAACACCCATGGGCTGCTACCCGCTTTTTTCTTCTGCTTCAACAGAACGCTTACCGCATCCTCTGCTAATGGAAGGGTGCGGTGGGCATTTTTCGTTTTCAGAGGTGCCTCTACCACCTCACCGTTTATGCAGGAGATCTGCCGCCGTACCCGGAGGTCACCTCGGTCCAAATCAAGGTCCTCCCACTTGAGGCCCAGCAGCTCTCCCCGCCGCAGGCCGGTGGCCAGCTCCACGTAGTAGAGCTCGAATACACCGCTCTCTTTCGCCTCCCGCAGGAAGGAGGCCAACTGCTCCACCGGCAGGGTTTTCATCTCTCTGTGCTCCACCTTAGGCAGAGCGCGGCCCTCCGCCGGGTTGGTGAGGATGATTCGCTGCTCCTGGGCCAGCTTTAGGGCTGAGGAAAGAATCTGGTGGATGTTCCGCACCGTCTTGGCACTAAGGCCCTTGGGCTGCCCTTTAGCCTCCAGCCGGTCTACCCAATCTTTTGTCAGCAGCTTCTTGTAGAGCTTCTGTAAGTCCAGAGATTGTGTCTCCTTAATGGCGGCGTTCAGCTTCTCCTTGGCCTCCTCCTAAGTTCTGCCCAGTACATTCTTGTAGATGGTCTTGCTCGTCTCCGGGTCATGTCCTGCCGTGTACCGTCTCTCCCATCGAAGAATCAGCTTGTACTGTTCTTTGACAAAACCTGTTTCTGCTCTTACCACAGCCCAGAACCATTTTTAAAGGGGCTTGATTAAACGGCTGGCCCCCCTCCGTCTTCAAGAAAGTATATCGCAGCTAATAAAAGCAAATAGTTTGGAATTCAAAAATCGGTGTTTCATCATGTTACAAGACAGTTATCTTTGTTTACCGGAGAGGGTTGCTTTTATGTAACCATGGACAGCACCGAAACTACCCTCTTGTCCGAGACGCTGAAGATGGGGTCAGTCCTGAAACCACTCGAATCGTAACCGACACAAGGATCACCGC
This sequence comes from Clostridium phoceensis, assembly GCF_001244495.1. NCBI lineage: Bacteria > Bacillati > Bacillota > Clostridia > Eubacteriales > Clostridiaceae > Clostridium > Clostridium phoceensis. Next base: position 2,982,142 of record NZ_LN866274.1, read on the forward strand.
TGCACCCACAATGGTCAATGCCCCCGGTCGCTCATCCAGGAACAGGAATACCCACACTGGGTTCATTACTGGATCAATAATTGGTATTAACACTGTTTCCAATGCGGACAAGCCAGTACTGGCCTTAGCATAGAGGGTATAGCTGACTGCAACCAACAGGCCGGCCAGCAGAAGGAACAGCAAACTAATCGTGTCCGGCATACCGGCGTTCCACATAATAGGCAGTCCTGCCACAGCGGAAATTACATTGCCCAGATACATGGATAGTGCGGGATTCCCGTCCTTCTGCAGCCGCAGAAAGATGGAAATACCAGCAAAGGTGATTCCGTTAAAGATGGAGACGATATTTCCCTTTAAACTCCCACCGCTGTTGCTGTCCAAGAAGAAAAAGATCATCCCTAAAAAGACAAACCCTACACTGATAATATCCGCCCATCCGACCCGTTCCCGCAGAAAGAGCCAGGACAGCAGGGCCACATAGATGGGTGCAGTATACTGCATCATAATAGCAATGGCGGAGGAAGTGAGAGTAGTGGAGGTAATAAAGCAGTAGTTGAAAGCGGCGTAACAGATTGCCCCACCGATGACATACCGGTCGATTTTTTGGAAGCCTTTCCGCAGAACCATGGGGGCCAGAAGGATAACAGCGACTAGGCTACGTCCCGCCGCAATGGCGTACGGGCTCCATTCAATCATTTTAATATTGAATCCTGCCAGACTCCACATCAGAGCAACAAAGCACGTGATGGCGATGGCTTTCTTATGGCTCATGGAATCCATTCCTCCCTCATAAATAGAAGAGCAGGACCGCTACCCTGCTCTTCCTTCTGAATCACTGTTTGGTACGCAACAGACTATAGACGTCAGGCCGACGATTTTCCAAGGTAAAGATCTGTCGGCGAACCTGCTGCAAATAATCCAGATCGATCTCCGCTGTAATCACCTGAGGGTGGTTGGACGCCCGTGCGATCACATTGCCCCAGGGGTCTACCACCAGAGAGTTGGCATAGGCCTGGAACTTGGGCTTCACGCCGTACTGCGCCGGAGCCACTACATAACAGCCGTTTTCAATGGCTCGGGTGCGCAGTATGGTCTCCCAATGGTCTTTGCCGGTGGGCATGGTAAAATCAGCAGGCATCAGAAGGATCTGCGCCCCTTCCAGGGCCATAATACGGTACATCTCTGCAAAGCGCATATCGTAGCAGATGGACAGACCCAAGTGGCCCACCTCTCCTGTGTCCACGGTGACGATCTCATCGCCCGGGCAAATCCGCTCTGACTCCCGATTCACCGGACCGTTGGGGATGACCACATCAAAAGGGTGGATCTTGTGGTACTTGGCTGCCAGATTACCCCGGGGATCGATGACCATGGTGGAGTTAAAAGGCCGGGGATCATTGGGGTTTTTCTCATAGATACTTCCGCAGTGGAGCCAGACTCCATATTTTTTTGCCTGCTCCGACATGAGCTGGAACGTAGGACCTCCGGGAATTTCCTCCGCATGCCCCGCATTATCCAAACCCACATAGTTCATGCTCTCCGGCATGGTGATCAGCTTGGCGCCACGAGCCGCAGCCTCTTCAATAAAGGAGACTACGGTATCTAAATTCTTCTGTACATCATCTTGGGAATCAAGCTGCAAAACAGCTACGGTAAATTTATTCAAAGGAATACTCCTTTCTTAATTATAATGCAATCAGACAGATGCTTTTTTCCGGTTGCGTCCAAACAAAATCTCGCCGCCAATCAGGAAAAACAGCAGCAGCGCAACAGAAATCACGGTGGTGATCGTAGGCATAGTAAAAATCATTAGAGAACCCACTACCATGTAGGGGATCTGCCAGGCATAACCCAAGGTACTGGAGGTGGAAATGCAGGTGGAAGCAGTCGTCTCGTTGTCAGGATCCACCACCTTGACGAGCATCAAGCCGGTAGCCAGTACGCCGCAGGCCATGCCAAACAGGCCTACGCCAGTCTCAAAGGGGTTATCCTGGAGCCAACGCTTGCCCAGCACGAAGCAGACAAACAGGTTGACCAGCACCATGCAGATGGAGATGAGCACCAGCGGCAGCGCGTAGGAGACAAACACCTGCCGGGAAGTAGTGGCAATCGCAGCGGTGATCATATACTCCAGTGCAGTTCCGGTGATGCGGTTCATCAGCTTGCGGTCGATGCGCTCTCTCAGCGTTGTTTTGTTGATCACAAAACCTATGATCATACTGGATACCAGCACGGCGCCTACCAGAGGAAAGTTGGACATGATGGGATGAATCTTCATCAGCAGTGTCCGGACCACAATGCCGATCACGACTACAACGCCAACGATAGCCAGCTGAAAGGCCAACGGATCCAGGGAGGACACATTGGTCACACCATTGCCAACAGACACCCGGTTTTCCGGACGGATGTAGCCGGTACGCTCTCCCTCATCCATGTCCGCAAAGGACATCTTTACATGGGTCAGGCCCCTCTTGGCTCCCATATTGATAATTACCATACCCAGGATCACGCCGCACAGAATACCGATCGTAGCGAAGGTCACGCCCACGCCCACTGCATCGTTCCACAAGCCGGCATCCTGGATGATGTTACCCACGGTGGTGGCATTGCCGTGGCCCGCATAGAAACCCCAAACGCCCATGTAACCGAACTGATAAGGAAGCGTGCTGCCCAGCACCCCGAACAGCGCCGCGATGCCAAGACCAACTACCATCTGCCCCTGGTGGGCCGCACCGGCCAAAAAGGTGGTGGCCATACCGTCACGGCCCACTTGATTGAGCTCCAGGCTCAAGAACATCGTGGCGCACACAACAATAACCAGTACTCCCGACCACTGCCCAATGCCACTGGAAAACGGAATGTAAGCAGGAGACACTTCGCCCAGCCAGCTGGGGCTGAAAAACATACCGATGGTTCCTGCAATCAAAGAGGTGGGGATAAAGTAACGTTGGAAAAGGGTAATCCGCTTACGAAGTTCAAAGCCGATGAGAAGCAAAACGCTGAGGTATGCAAAATCTTTCAATACATCCGTCAATGTCATGCAGGTTCACACCTTTCTCTTTGAGTAAGATTTTCAGGGCACCGAATAGTAGGGGGTATATTTCTCTACCAGGGAAACCTGTCCCATCATGCGGTGGATGCGGGTGGGGGGATCTGTCATCTTGTCCCGTACCGAAAGCGTAGAACCCTGGTCGGCCAGTGCACCCAGAACTTCGATCATGCCCTGAGATGCAGCCAGCATGGAAGAGATAGGGAACAGTCCAATGGAGAAATTCAGCTCCTTCACCTGCTCAATGGGTACATTGCCGCCCACAAAGCCTTTCTCATTGAGATTAACCATGAGGGGAATCGCAGCCTGCTGAGAGACCTTTTCCAGCTCCTCCATAGACTTGATCCCATCCACATAGGCGTAATCTGCACCGCACTCCTTGGAGAGATTGATGCGGCGGATGGCTTCATCAATACCATAGCCGTACAAATTTGCACAGGTGCGGAATACAATCACAAAGTCAGGCGAAACATTGTCCCGGACCGCTTGGATCTTGGGACTCATCAAATCCCAATTGATGATTTCGTCTCGGGCGGGGTGGCTGGCGGGGAGAACCTTGTCATCAATCTGCAAGCCAGCTGCTCCCAGCTGCTCATACATGGCACCGGTGTTGGCTGCCTGAATGGCATTGCCAAATCCGTTGTCCGCGTCCGCCAGCAGAGGCGCAGAACAGGTAGAAACGATGTGCTGAATGGCAGTACCAAACTCCGCCAAGCTCAAAAAGCCAAAATCGGGACGGCCCAGCACACTGTAGGCCAGTGCTCCGCCGGACAGAAACAGGGCAGGGAATCCCGCCTCCTCTGCGATCTTGCCCGACAAGCAGTCATATACACCCGGCAGGGTTAAAAATTTGTTCTCCGCCAAAATACGGCGCAGGTCCTGGGCATGATTTTTGCTCATAACAGATTCCTCCTTATTTTCTGTTCTGCACCTTGCATTCTTTCCCGCAATGTGGTCTATCCTTGTTAAGAATTGTACAACATAGCCACTTACAATGTCGAATACCCATTTTGACATGACGATATGATAAAAAGCGCATAGGACAGTGGAAGAAATCTTTTGCGCGATATACAATAGTCTGATATCATTAGATAAAACAATTTCACGATCAAACAGATCTCCGCCCACTCATGTCCGGAAAGGAGCTTACTATGATTGACCAGCGTTTTTGCAAATATATTAAAACCATTGCTCAATATCATAGTTTTTCCAAAGCGGCTCAAGTTCTTTATGTCTCTCAGCCCGCCCTGAGCCGGTTCGTAAAGAAAGTGGAAGATGAGCTTGGGGTAACATTGTTTGACCGGGATACCATTCCCTTGCGCCTTACGTTAGCCGGTCAGCGATATCTGGAATATGTGGAACAGTTTCAGGGTCTGGAGCGGAATATGCGGCAGGAATTTTCCGCCATGGGCAAGCAGTCCTTCAACCGTCTGACCATCGCTACCCTCCCTCTCCTGGGCATCTATGTTCTGCCACGCATCGTACCGGATTTTGCGGAGCAATTTCCTTCTGTGGATCAGAAAATCGTAGAATGCTCCAGTGCTGAAATCTTAAAACAGCTAGACCATGACGATGTAGATTTGGTGCTGACCAATCTTAGGCCGGACAATCCTCATCTGCGCTACGAACGCCTCATGGGCGATCCTGTGGTGCTGGCTACACAGTATGATGAACAAATGCAGCAGTACTATCCTGACTGCGGCAACAATTTGGAACACCCACTCCAGGTAGACCTGTCCCAATTTGAGCAGCAAACCCTGATTGTTCTTCGTGCCTGGCAGAACATGCGCATCGTTGCTGAGACGATCTGTCGGCATTACTCTTTTGCCCCTCAGCGGGTGGTGGAGGTACCAAGTCTGTCCTCGGCGCTCAGTTTGGTAGGCTGTGGACGGGGAATGACCTTCATCTGCCCCTCCTATGTTCACTGTATCCAGCCCCAAACTCCCTTGATCTACTTCTCCCTTCCGGAAGTCGCTACCCTTACGGATATAGTGGCAGTATCCCACCGAGACAACCAAAACCCTCTCGTAGATGCGTTTTGTCAATGTGCAATGCGTAAGCTGCACAGCTGCAAATAAAGGTCATGCAGAACTTCTGGGCTACATCTGTTTCCGCTGGCCCAAACCGTGACCCATACAGGGTTCAGGCTGGATGGAACCAATGGAGCCAAACCCACATCCAGACCGCAGCATATCCCAGAGATCGGAGGTTCAAGTCCTCCTCCCACAACCAAAAATCCGCTGAAATCGTATGATTTCAGCGGATTTCTTTATTACTTTTCTGCCCGGTTTATTTTTGTGTCTGCTGTTTGACCTATACTTTGATCCACGTCGGCACAAGCTCCGGATCTCTCCCCTCGCCGTCCGCGGCAGGGTCCGCTCCCTCCGTTGCGCCTCCCTTCCAAATGTGCCTCGCTGCTCTGGACTCACATTTGGGTTACTTCCCCTCCAGCACTCCCGCCATAGTTTGTGCCGCCTGACACTGGGCAGCCCCCGTCACATAGGTGTAGATGTCTAGGGTGAACCCGGCAGAGAAGCGACCCAGCATCCCGGACCTCGTCTTGATGTCCACTCCGTTTTGCAGGGCCAGGGTGGCGAAGGTGTGCTGGAGGTCATGGAACCTGACTTTAGGCAGTCCCGCCCGCTTTAGCACCCGATGGAGCATATGCAGGACACTGTCCGGGAAGATGGGTCCACCGTTGGGCGACGGGAACACCCACAGGTAGCTGCCCGCTTTTTTCTTCTGCCCTAACAGTACGCTTACCGTATCCTCCGCCAACGGCAGGGTGCGGTAGGCGTTTTTTGTTTTCAGCGGTGCCTCCACTACCTCTCCGTTGATCCGGGATATCTGCCGTAGAGCCCGGAGGTCACCCCGTTTCAAATCAATGTCCCCCACTTCAGGCCCAGAAGTTCTCCCCTTCTCAGCCCGGTGGCCAGTTCCAGATAGTAGAGCTCAAATACGCCGCTCTCCCTGGTTTCCCGCAGGAAGGACCGGGGTTGCTCCACCGGAAGGGTCTTCATCTCCCGCTGTTCTACTTTAGGCAGGGCACAAACCTCCGCCGGGTTGGTGAGTATGATCCGCTACTCCTGAGCCAGCTTTAAGGCAGAGGAAAGAATCTGGAGAATGTTCCGCACCGTCTTGGCGCTGAGGCCTTTTAGCTGTCCCTTGGCCTCCAGACTGTCTATCCGGCCTTTGGTCAGCAGCTTCTTGTAGAGCTTCTGCAAGTCTAGAGAGGTGAGCTTTTCCAGCGGAATGGCTCCGATGTTGGGAACTATGTAGTTGTCGATGCACCCCCGGTAGGTCTGGTGAGAGGACGGGCGCACTCTTTTGCATAGTTCTCGAACCACTCGTTCATCCATTCCCCCACTGCGTACTTCTTCGATTTCACCGTGTTAATATCCCTTTCCATTTCTATGGCTTCTTTCAGCTTTGCCTTGGCCTTCGCCTGGGTCCGGCCCAGAACATTTTTGTAAATTGTCTTTTCTGTCTCTGGGGCACGGCCCTCTGTGTACTGTTCCTCCACCAGCCGTCCTTTCGTTTTCGGAGGTTTCCCTCCCCGTTGGCTCTGCGTTTTTCCATGATGCACTACCTCCTTTGCAGCAACACAACATACTGCAGAAAGAGAAAAATATCCAGGGCCATGGCGCAGAGTTATCAAAACATTCATATTTGCCGGTTATCCGGCAAATCGGGCCTAGGTCTATATCCTTGTTTAAGGGGCGCAATTTTTGAGCCTTGAACACTACTTGAAATCGGGTAGATATCACATGTGATACCAGAAGAACCCTTGTGGGCATGGCAGTTTACAGCTTTGTGATATCACATCTGATGCCCGCGTGAAAAATGTGATATCACGTAATTTTCTCAAATAGTTTCACATTTTTCCAATTCGTGTCGTTTTCCCGTCCTCGGCCCGCACTGTGGAAAGATGGGCAAAGCGGTGATGTCACCGCTTTATCCTGTACTTTTTTCGGCCACCCGGTCCCCCCTAGTTTCGGGGAAAACTGTTTTTCAGAGCAGCATCCAGTTTTCGACACACGGCCCCGAAACAGGCGTGGATGGTTCCGAAGGGGCATGGATACCCCTCACTCCTTTTCGGGGCACACAGCGGCCTGCACGGTTAAACAGGGTGGCGAACGACCGTCGTTTCAGTACCAGAATCAAAAATTATCCAAAAATATTCAGTCAGCGGATGTGTCAAGGACAACATAACAATGTTTATCCATCTGATAAGTATACATAAATTCAAAACTAATGCCACTATACAAAAAGTGAACACCGACTTATCTGTTAAGCATATCTTCAGGGGTAATTCGAAGCATTTGTGTCACATTTTCAGCAGATATTCCATGCTTTATCAGGACTTGCACAAAACGGGCCATCCCCTCTGCTGGCGTCTCCCTTCCGCTTTGCCCCCGGTCCGTGGACAGAAAGCAGTGCTCCGGTCCCACCGTGCGGATATGGCTGGCCATGCTCTCGGCTGTGCAGTTGCCCTCTGCGATGTTGTACCAGCACTTCTCTACGTACACCCCCAGCTGGGCCAGCTCAGCCTGGGTGTCTGCGTCCATGGTGGTACGGTCCCACTCCGGGTGAGTCAAAACCATCCTTACCCCCATCCGGCGGCCCTCCCGGCAGAGCAGGACGGATTCCAGGGGGCTGATATGGCCGGTAGCCAACAGGGCCCGATAACTCCGGACCACTTCGAATATCTCGTAGATTTCCCGGCGCAGATTCCCCTGCTTATCCAGTAGGCTGATGCCCTCCCGCTGGAAAAAGTCTCCCGGCATATCCCCGTGGAACAGGCAGTTGGCCGCGTCTCGGGTTGGCATAAAGATCACGTGGGCCCCCATTTTCAAGGCGCTGTGGACTGCGTAGGGATTCAGGCCGCCCAAGGGCCAGTTGAGAACGGCCGCACCGTAGGCTTTAGCCCGGAAGCCCTCTCCCCGTCGGTTGGCCAGAATGGCCCGGGCCCCGGTGGGCTCGTAGTGGTTTTTCAGCAACACACCAGCCATCCCCGCCTCTTCTGCCTGGGCGAGCACCTCAAAGTCGTCCAGTAGACGCGGGACATGGGAGGGAATTGGGTGTATATGCAGGTCATAGCTGCCCTGAAGCAGGGCGCGAGCCTGATCTAAACTGGACATCATAAGCTCCTTTCTATAAGGACGGGGCGGCTGAGAGTTCAGCCGCCCCGCCTGTGAACAGTATTATTTTGTGGGGGCAGTCTCTTGGCTTCTCTCTAGTGTCTTATGATATTTGTTTTGTTTTTTATCAAAATTGCGGAACAGGCTGTAGTCAATGCCCTGTGCAACCCAGAAATACTCCTTATTTGTGGGGATCTTTATTCGTGAAGAGTGCTGATGATCTCCGCCTCTCCCTGGCGCAGCTCGTTCATCTTCTCTTTGTGTACACCGAATATCTTGGCTCCAATGAGGAACAGCACTAGAGCAATGCCTGTCTCAATGGCGCCTACCGCGAGGCAGCCCATGGAGACTGCCAGGATCGGCGTCAGTGCGATGATAAACACCTCGATCACCGACTGGAGGGTATAGGAGTAACCATAGTCGTTCAAAGTGCCGCTCTTGGCCTCCGGGTCTACGATGCGCAACAGAGTGACACCGATGGCCACCACGCCGGTGGTCCAGCCGAACACGAAAATAGAGCGCTCAAACCAGAAGTTATGGAACAGCTTCCGGCCCACAAAGAACACCAGGGTCAGGGAGGTAAGGGTACCCAGCACGCACAGCAGGAGGATGGGGCCCACGAACTCCATGACCACAGTGATGGAGATGGAGGCCACGCCGAATCCCACCAGATAGTCGGTCACCATGCTGCCGATGCGGCCTTCTACATGTTCATCCACGCTATCCTTAAAGGGGGTGTGGTTCAGGAGGGTCTGGAGGAGCACGCCGGCAATCATGGTCAAACACATGACTGGCAGCTCAATATCAGGAAGATACTGCTTATACCAGTCATAGAAGGTATAGCCGGCCAGGGTGGCGATCAAGGTCAGGGCCAGATGCCAGGCCAGGGGGTCCATGGACATGGGGTTGATGGTCTCCTCGCCCATGGAGATGCGCTTCTCCGCAGGAACAATGCCGGTGCGGCAGTCCTCAGGCAGGGCCTTGGCGCTTTTGACCAGCCGGGTGGCCCCTTTCCGGGTGGCGTAGTTGATGCAGATAATACCCACAAACAGGCCGGTGAGCAGGCCCATGGTGGCAAAGGTCTGGCCGATGACCACGCCGTCCGTGCGGCCCAGGAGGTTATTCAGGGCAGTACCAATGGTGGAGGCGTAGCCGTGCCCGCCGCAGTAGCCGGAGGGCATCAGCAGGGCGATTTCTGTAAAGACGTCCGGGAACAGGAACGTGACCAGCGCGCCGCCCACCAGCAAAGCAATGCCGAAGCAGAAGAACTCCGCACCCATATTGACGCAGAAGGAATCACCCACCTGGGTGAAAATCTTTTTCACGCTGGTCTTTTCCTTCTTTCCCAGGAACAGACCGCCGAACAGCACGCACACCAGCATATAGGCGTAGGAGCCGATCTGACCGCTCCAGGGGATCAGATCCAAGAACTGAGGCCCAAGCAGCAGTCCCAGTATCCCGGCCACGAGGGAGGCGGGGATGTAGAACATCTGCAGGAACTTGATCTTGGCCCGCATAAATTGAGCGATCACCAGCAGCAGGGACATAAAACAGAAATCCGTCAAAAACGACATATAATTGTATTCCATGGCCGAGATTCTCCTTTGTTAGTCTCCCTCGCATCAAGAGGGTAAGCCGGATAAAAGGGGCGCTCCCGTCTCAGTATATAAACATGCGGCGGGAGCGCCCTAAACCCCATTTGGACTTGTGTAAAATTATTTCTGCAGACCAAACTCCATGGGTTTCAGATGCTCCTTATAGAAGTCAGCCAGAGCGGCGGCCAAAGCTTGGAACTTGGGATCCTCGTCGAACATCCACTCGTTGTGCTTGCCATCCACATAGTAGAGTTGCTTGGGCTCATTAGCCAGGCGGTAGGCTTCCTCGGCCTCTACCCGCTGGTGGAGCTCATTGTAGTAGCCGTGGCCCACAAAGACGGCCCGGGGCGCGATCTTGGGCAGAAGGTCCTCCACATTGAAGCGGATGAAGCTCTCGCCGATGGCGGTGGACATGGGGGTGGGGAACTCCTCACCGCTGTCCGCATCTACGGAGCTCTGGATGCCGCCATTGATCTCCTTAAGTACGTGGTCGGTGTAGAAGTCGCCGCTCTCGGTGATGTTGGGGTAGTCAGTGTAGGGGTGCATCAGCACAGGGTCGTTGGTGGTGATCCGCTTGATGCGGTCCTGACGCAGGCGGGCCACAGACTTACCGAAGGCGTCGTTTCCCATGCCGTCTCGCATCCAGCGCTCGCCGTTGATGAAGGAGTTCAGAGTCGCAACCGCCTTGACCTCCTTGTCCCGGGCCGCCACGGTGATGCACACGGCTCCGCCCACGCCCCATCCCAGCAGGCCGCAGCGCTCGGGGTCGACCTCCGGCTGGACCTGCATGAAGGTGAAGGCGTTGGCGATGTCCTCCACCTCGGTCTCCAGGGTGGTATACTTGGGCAGGCAGGGATGGACATCCTCGCTGGGCTTGAAACCGCGGTAGTCAAATCCCATGCACACAAAGCCGTAGGCGGTCAGAGCACGGGCGTACAGGGCAGGATAGCACTTGTTCACGCCGGTCCAGCCGGAATTGCACAGCACGGCAGCCCGTTTTTCTCCCTCCTTGTAATCGTCGGGCAGATAGATGGTACCGGCCATCTTGGCACCTTCGCTGTAGAATACGACGTCTCTGGTTTTCATTTCAAATTACCTCCTAAAAAATAATTGTGGTTTTATCAGTCCAAATGTCATTTAAATTGTTTTTTGCTTTTGTGATGCTAATTATATTCCGTTAAAAAGAATATTTCAACCATTTATTTTGCAAAATAGAATTTTTGTTCCCTTTATAGAAAATATATGTTTCATTTTGTTCTTTTTAACGAAATATTTGGCATATATATTCTATATTATGATTGATACTATATTTTTTAGAGAAAATAGTAAAGTAGTTCCGTAGTTTGCCACATAAAATTCTCCATCTCTTCTTTTAGACGCCTTCCCCCGCATTCTGCGCCAGAGCCATGCCATAGTTGACCATGCCGCAAAAAAAGGTTATGATAAGAATGGAAAACCACCGATTTCAAGGGAAGAACTGCAGGTGCTTGTAATGGAAAAAACACTTCTTGATGAGATAATGACATTAAAAGATGTGCTGCCCAAGAAACAGCGCATCCTGTGTCAATACTTAGCTTTGAACTACGAGCGGGTAGGAGTCATGACAGTGGCTGAGTTGGCCCGCGCCGCCGGCGTCGGTACCACCACTGTCATGCGGCTGGTACAAACGCTTGGATATGACAGCTTCAGCGCTTTCAAGCGCACCCTGGCAGATGTGGTTCTGTTGAAGAACACCTCCTCCTACCGGGGGCAGAAACAGAGCTTTGTCAGCACCAAGGAGACAGAGAGCAGCGATACCTTCCGCTCGGTGGCTGCCGACAGCCTGCGCATCGTGGAAAACCTCTGTACTCCCTCAAATATTGAGGAATTTGAGCGTGCCATCCAGCTGATGCTCAAGTCGGACACGATCTATACCATTGGCTTGCGCTCCAGCAAGGCACTGGCCCTCTATTTTGAGTATGCCCTCTCTTGCTTCTACCCTCATGTGCGCCAGCTGAGCCTGGAGGGAGAATTTGTATTTGACAAGGTTTCCGTCCACATGAAACCCACAGATGTGCTTCTGGTCTTCTCAGTATGGCCCTGCACCAAACGGACCATCCAGGTAGGCAAGCTCTGTCATCAGCTGGGTATTCCCATCATTCTGGTCACAAATACCAGCCTTAACCCCCTGGCGAAGGCAGCCGATGTGATGATTGATGCCAATTCAGTCAATCACCCCTGTGGGGACGCTCCCCTGATGGTAGTGATCGAGGCTCTGGTAGCTGAGCTGGGACGCCGCACCGCCCCCCAGTCCACGCTGAATCTGGAACGCATCGAACAAGTCCTGAGCGAGAATAATTTGGTGATTTGGGAAGATTGATTGGGCATTGCTATAGGTGTAAACTTAGGCATTGGATTTGGTGTTGGAACTATTTCTCCTGATCCAAGCCGTGACCCATACGAGGTTTGGACGTTTAAGAGACAACAGAACAAATGATCTCAAGCTGTAAAGCTGTTTCGACAGAAAAGGCACAGAAATTCTCAACAGATTGGGCATCACATCGGAATCGCAGCTCATAACCCGGAGCTCTCAGATTCTTGAAAAGACCCAAGTTTTTTTCTTCCACTCCTTCTCATAGTTTCGCCCTTTCCGCATATCCTGACCTTGTCCAGCGATTCGGCGCCGGCGGGCTCCTGTAACTTTCCGCATTTCAGATATAATTTTTAATACTATATTTAGTAATTTTTATATTGATATTTTGCCCGTTTGGTGTTATACTAATGATACGCAAGAACAGATGTGCCTTCCTGGAAAGGAGCTCTCTATGCACGAACCTGCTTATAATCCCTCTGTGGTACCGGATATCACCCGCTCCGCCCCGCTCACCGCCCGCCATCAGCAGGCTCCCAGACCCCGCCGGGACCCCTATGACGGCCTGCGGCCTTGGTCCGCTATCACCCACGGGGCAGGTGCGGTGCTGGCCCTGGTGGGCACGGCATTTCTTCTGGTCCGGGCCGCCGGGCTGGAGGACTGGATCAAATTTTCCGCCTTCCTGGTCTATGGGCTGTCCATGATCGGCCTCTACACCGCCTCTACTCTGTACCACTGCGTCAACACCACAGTCCGGGGCCGGCTGGCCCTGCGGAAATATGACCACTGCTCCATCTACCTGCTGATCGCCGGCAGCTACACCCCTATCTGCATGACCGTCCTCTGGGGCGGCGTGGGCGCCCCCCTGCTGCTGGCCATCTGGCTGTGTGCGGCGGCGGGGATCATCCTCACCATCGCCAAGCTGGACATCCCCCGCTGGCTCACCAGCGTCATTTACCTGGCCATGGGCTGGATGGCTCTGTTCGCCATCGCCCCTCTCTCCCGCGTCCTGCCCGCCGCGGGCATGTTCTGGCTGATCGCCGGCGGAGTGCTCTACACCGTGGGCGGGGTGCTCTACGCGGTCAAGTGGCCCGGCCGGAACAACCCCCGCTTTGGCTGCCACGAGATCTTCCACGTCTTTATCGTCCTGGGCAGCGTGTCTCACTTTATCCTGATGTATTCCGTGGTCGCTCCCCTGTGACCCTCCCTGAAACACCGGATCCTCCCGGCCATGGAATGGCCGGGAGTTTTTTCAGCTTCGCGCCAGGGGGTTGACAGCAGGATCGTTCTGTGCTATTCTACAGATACATACATTATGTATCTATTGGGAGGCACAAACCATGCCGCGGAATAAGTACCCGGAAGTGACGGAAAAGGCCATTTTGGACACCGCTAAGCGGCTGTTTCTGGAGCACGGCTATGAGCATGTCACCTTGCAGGACATCGCAGAAGCCTGCGGCCTGACCAGGGGAGCCATCTACCACCACTTCCACGGTAAGGAGGAGATGCTGGACGCCGTCACCACCTATATGTTCCACGAGACGGTCCCCTGCCGTGAGATCCAGGAGGACACCTCCCGGAACGGGTTGGAGAAATTACAGCGGCTCATCATTGCCTCCGTCTCCAACCGGGAGCAGCTCCAGATGTACCGCATGCTCTCCCGGACCTTTTACCAAAGCCCCAAGCTGGTCTGTGCCTACCTGCTCAGCTGCCGAACCTCCGTCGTCCCTATGACCCGCACCTTTCTGGAGGAAGGGGTGTCGGACGGCTCCATCACTGTGGACTCGCCTCAAATCGCGGCAGAGGTTGTGGCCGTCTTTACCAACCTCCTGCTCAGCCCTCTGGTCTTTTCGTCCACGGGCCCCGATTTTCAGCGCAAGGTTGCCTGTGTGAGCACCATGCTGGAGAGCATCGGCCTCCCCCTGATCAACGACCAGGTCTCCGCTGCTTTCTCCGCCATGGGCGCTGTGCTGTACGGGGAGGAACGGACCTAGCTTCCATCAGATGCCCCCTGGGGCATTTGATTTTGCAAATATACATACAATCAGAACGAATGTATAAGGAGGTATCCCTATGACGGAAGAAAGACTGGAACAGCTGGTGGAAGGGGCTGCCGGCAGATTTGACCGCTCCATGAACCGGGCCTGGGAGCACCGCCCGGTGCGGCTCATGGGCGGGGCCCTCTCCCTGCTCACCGGCGCCGGACTCATCGCCAAGGCCATGCCCCTGGCTCAGGAGGGCCGTGCCGCGGCGGCCAGGGTATGCCTGGCCGCCGGCAGCCTGGTCCTCCTGGCGGAGGCCGCCCGCATCCTGTTCCTCCGCCGGAAATGAGCATCCATTCTCTCGGGGAAAAGCGCCAGCCTGCCGTACTTGGCAGGCTGGCGCTTTTCAGTCACAGGGGGAGCGACGCTGTCTCCCCCGCCAGGCGGGCCCGCAGGCCGCTGTACCGGCGGGTCTGGCGGTTGTTAGCCACCATGCGGGCCACCACGCTCTCCTCCCCCACCACAATGAACAGGCTGCGGGCTCGGGTGATGGCCGTGTACAACACGCCCCGGGTGAGCAGCATGGGGGCCCCATCCAGGGCAGCCAGGATCACCGCCCGGTATTCGCTGCCCTGGGCCTTGTGGACCGTGACGGCATAGGCAGGCTCCAGCTCTCCCAGCATGTCCGGGGAATACTCTACGATCCGCCCCTCAAAGTCCACGGTGATGCACTCCCCCCGCGGGTCGATGGACTGGATGCGGCCGATGTCTCCGTTGAACACCCCCATCCCGGAGGCCGCGCCCCCGTCCTCCCTCCAGAGGATGTCGTAGTTGTTTTTCACCTGCATCACCCGGTCCCCCTCCCGGAAGAGGGTGTCGCCGAAGCGCCGCTCCCCCTTCTCCTCCGAGGGCGGATTCAGCGCCGCCTGGAGGGCCTGGTTCAGGGCGGAGGTGCCCGTCCCCCGCCTCCTGGTGGGGGAGAGCACCTGGATCTGGTCCGCCGGGATCCCCATCCGTTCCGGCAGGCGCCGGCGGCACAGGTCCACGATGGTCTCCGCCGCGCTCTGAGGGTCCCGGCGGGAGAGGAAAAAGAAGTCGTTATCGTTCTTCCGCAGGTCGGGCATCTCCCCCGCGTTCACCAGGTGTGCGTTGCGGACGATGGCGCTCTGGGCCGCCTGCCGGAAGATCTGGGTGAGCCGCACGGTGGGCACAGTCCCGCTGCGGATCAGGTCCCCGAACAGATTCCCCGGCCCCACGGAGGGCAGCTGGTCCGGGTCTCCCACCAGCACCAGCCGGCAGTCATTGCGCAGGGCGGCCAGCAGCGCCGCCATCAGAGGCACATCCACCATGGAGGTCTCGTCCACGATGACGGCGTCCGCCTTCAGAGGGTCGTCCTCCCCGTGGCTGAAGACCAGACGCCCACTGTGGGGGTCAAAGCCGGTCTCCAGCAGGCGGTGGATGGTGGATGCCTCCGTACCGCACAGCTCCCCCAGCCGCTTGGCCGCCCGGCCAGTGGGGGCCGCCAGGGCGGTCTCCAGCCCCAGGGTCTCGAACAGGGCCAGCACCCCCCGCAGGGAGGTGGTCTTACCGGTACCCGGCCCCCCGGTGAGGAGCATGACCTGCCGGCGGGCTGCCAGCTCCACCGCCTCCCGCTGCTGGGGTGCGTAACGGATTCCCTGGTCCCGCTGGATTCGGGCGATCAGCTTGTCCAGGTCGTCCGGCGGGAGCAGCTCGGACCGGCTCATCTCCCCGACGCGCCAGGCCACATAGCACTCCGCATCGTAAAGGGCGGGCAGATATACCCCATCCTCCCCCGCCACTGCCTCGCAGACCACCTCGCCCCGGCTGGCCAGGGCCTCCAGGCAGGGCTCCAGCAAGCCGCCGGACACGTCCAGCAGGATGGCGGTGGCCTCTATCAGCTTGCGCCGGGGCAGGAAGCTGTGTCCATTGTTCAGGTTGTGGGCCAGTTCAAAGAGCAGCCCCGCCTCCAGGCGCTGTGGGTCCTCCCCCCCCACCCCCAGAGACAGGGCCAGCTGATCCGCCTGGGAAAACTCTACACCGAACTCCTCCCCCACGATCAGATAGGGGTTGGAGCGCAGCACCTCCAGCGCCACATCCCCATAGGCCCGGTACAGGGCGGTCCCCAGGGTCAGCGGGAGTTGGTGTTCCCCCAAAAACTCCATCAGCCTCCGCATCCCCATCTGCTGGCGGAAGGACTCGCTGATCTGCCGGGCCCGCTTGGGGGTGATCCCCTTGATGGAGGCCAGCTTCTCCGGCTCCTCCTCCATCACCCGGAGGGCGTCCTCTCCGAACTCCTCCACCAAGCGGCGGGCAGTGGATTTGCCCACCCCCTTCACTGCGCCGGAGGCCAGGTAGTGGAAGACCTCCTTCAGGCTCTGGGGCAGGCGGCGCTCCACGA
This sequence comes from Clostridium phoceensis, assembly GCF_001244495.1. Taxonomy (NCBI): domain Bacteria; kingdom Bacillati; phylum Bacillota; class Clostridia; order Eubacteriales; family Clostridiaceae; genus Clostridium; species Clostridium phoceensis. Next base: position 2,998,678 of record NZ_LN866274.1, read on the forward strand.
TCTCTGCCTTAAACTGGGCGCCGTAGGTGGCGTGGCGCACCCAGCGCCCCTGCACCGACAGGTACTCCCCGGGGGAGACGCCGGGCATCTCCCCCACCAGGGTGAGCTCCTCGCCCCCCCGCTCCAGCCGGAGGATGGTGTAGCCGTTCTCCTCATTCTGAAAGATCAAAGAGGCCACGGTGCCCTCCACCAGTTCCAGCTCTCTGCCGTCCTCCAATTTTGGGCACCTCCTCTCTTGTATCAATGCGCCTCCGCCCCATCCTCCGGGCGGTACAGGTCCACCACCGGCCAGCGCAGGGCGAGCCGCTGGGCCACCGCCAGGCCCTCCCGGTCCAGACCCAGGTCCACGATGACCACCGGGCAGCGCAGCAGGCCCAGGCTCCTCAGCCACATCAGGGCGCGGACGCTCTGCTCCAGCCCCCCTCCGTCCCCCTGCCCCTCCAGGACGGCCAGGACCTCCTGCCCGGGGACCGGGCACACCAGCCGCCCCAGCAGGCACCAGACCAGTAGGCCCAGCCCCATCAGGCACAGGACGGTCAGCACGATCTCCCACACATATTCCATGCAGGCTCACCTCCGGCCCATCCTATGCCGGAAGCGCCGCCGGGGTTCAGGCGAACAGATTGATACCCACGTGGGTCAGAGCAGTCATGATGCACCCCGCCGTCATCACCCCCAGCACCACAGCGGGCAGGGCCTGTTTCAGCCGCATGTTCAGAAAGGCGGCCACCAGAGAGCCGGTCCATGCGCCGGTTCCGGGCAGGGGAATTGCCACAAAGATCCAAAGGCCCAGATACTGGTAGCGCCGCACCTTCTGTCCCTTCAGGTGGGCCTTCTCCTCCAGCTTGTCCACCATGCTGTTCAGGCGGGGCAGATGTCTGCGCATCCAGGCGAAGATGCGGCGGATGTACACGATAATGAAGGGGGCGGGGATCACGTTCCCGATCACCGCGGCGGGAAAGGCCAGCCAGTAGGGCAGGCCCAGGGCCACGCCGAAGGGGATGCCCCCTCTCAGCTCGATGATGGGGATCATAGACACCAGGGTGGTGAACAGGCATTTCCCCTCTGTAGTGTCGGTCAGCCACTGAAAAAGATCCATTCTGGTCTCCTGTCAAATCCGTATTTTGCCGCGCCGCGGCAAGCTGATAACCAATTTACACGATACCGGTCCATCCGTCAATCCCGGCCCAGCAAATAATCGGTGGTGACGCCGAAAAAGTCGGCCAGCTCCATCAGCTGGAGGGCAGAGAGATTGATCTTTCCATACTCGATCTTTTGATAATGTCCCTCTGTGCAGTCCAGCAGAGCGGCCATCTCTTTCTGGGTCATCTTTTTTTCGTTTCGCAGCGGCTTCAGCCGGCCCGCCAGCCCCGGAAGGATCACTTCTGTCATTTTTAATCTCCTCTTAACACATTATTAAATGATGTATTATAATAACATCGCAATATGATGTGTTTGAAGGACGCTGATTTGATATGGAAGACTTTCTATCTTGGTTCTATGAGCACTATATCAAAACTACCCTTTCCTCTCAGCCCCCAGATTTCGGGACTGCCTGCCGGGCCGACCTGCTCCGAAGCGTGCTGGACCCCTTTCTCCAGCAACAGCTGGAAGAGCTCAACCGCTTTTACGCCCTCCGCAGCTTCCGTCTGGGACTACGGACAGGACTGGCGCTGGCCCGGGACCTGGAGGATGGACCACTTACGCCCCCGCCACCTTCTGAGGGCGGTCTGCCATGACCGTCTCGTCCAGATATCGGGCAAAGCGCCGGTACTGTCCCTCGTCCCAGCCGCCGGGGAAGGTCATCACCTCCAGGGCGTGGCCGGAGAACTCCAGGCGGTAAGGGGGATGGATGTGGGGCCATGGGTTGGAGACAAGGCCCAGCCCCTCGTAAAAGCCCTTCCTGCGCCGGGATACCGGGTCCTCCGGAGGATCGATCTCCAGCACCACCGGGTCTCCCTCCGCCAGGAACTCACGCAGTGCCCGGCTGCCCCAGCTCTGGCCCCGCAGCTGCGGGGCGATGGCGAAATGCTCCACATAGCGGAAGCCGGGCCCGGCCCACCACATCAACAGCCCCACCCGTGTCTCCCCCTGACAGAGCAGGTCGCAGTGGTACTCCGGATGGCCCAGCACCCCCTCCTGCCGTTCCCGAAGGCGCTGCTCGTGGACGGGAAAGCTCTGCATATAGAGGTCATAGAGCCAGTCGAAGCCAGGATCGCCCGGGGCGATGATTCGGATGTGTTCCATAGGATCCTCCTCCTGATTTTCTGCGGCGCTCCGGCAAAGGCCGCCGGAGCGCTCCGCGCGTTATATATTATGATGGGTATATAGGGGGCCGTCCGGCCCGATGGGGGCATCCGGCTCTGCGGGGGCGCATTTATTTCCGATTCTCACGCAGGGACCCGCGGCCTGTCCGTTCTGTTGATCTGGCCCAGGCAGAAGGACGCGCCCTCACCGCTCCAGCATCTTTTTCAGATACCGCCCGGTGTAGCTCCGCTCACAGGCGGCCACTTCCTCCGGCGTGCCCGTGCAGACGATGGTGCCGCCGCCGTCGCCCCCCTCGGGGCCCAGGTCGATGACATGGTCGGCGGTCTTGATGACATCCAGGTTGTGCTCGATGACCACCACGGTGTTGCCCGCCTCCACCAGACGCTGGAGCACCTCGATGAGCCGGTGGACATCATAGCTGTGCAGGCCGGTGGTGGGCTCATCCAGGATATAGATGGTCTGGCCGGTGGAGCGCTTGGACAGCTCGGTGGCCAGCTTGACCCGCTGGGCCTCGCCGCCGGACAGCTCGGTGGAGGGCTGCCCCAGCTTGATATAGCTCAGCCCCACATCCATCAGGGTCTTGAGCCGCCCGTAGATCCGGGGCAGGTTCTCGAAGAAGGGGAGGGCCTCCTCCACTGTCATCTCCAGAACCTCATAGATATTTTTCCCCTTATACCGCACCTCCAGGGTCTCACGGTTGTACCGCTTGCCCTTGCACACCTCGCAGGGGACGTAGATGTCCGGCAGGAAGTGCATCTCGATCTTCAGCAGGCCGTCCCCCTGACATGCCTCGCACCGGCCGCCCCGCACATTGAAGGAGAAGCGGCCCGGGCCGTAGCCCCGGCTTTTAGCGTCCTGGGTGGAGGCGAACAGGTCCCGGATGTCGTTGAACAGCCCGGTGTAGGTGGCCGGATTGGACCGGGGCGTGCGCCCGATGGGGGACTGGTCGATGTTGATGACCTTGTCCAGGAACTCCTCCCCCTCCAGGCCGTCGTGTCTGCCCGGCCGGGTCTTGGCCCGGTTCAGGTCGCAGGCCAGCCGGTTATAGAGGATCTCGTTGACCAGGGAGGACTTTCCGCTGCCCGACACGCCGGTCACCGCAGTGAAGGTCCCCAGAGGGAAGGACACGTCGATGTGGCGCAGATTGTTCTCCGCCGCCCCCAGCACCTTCAGGTACTTTCCGTTCCCCTTCCGGCGCTGCTCCGGCACCGGGATCTTCCGCCGCCCGGAGAGGTAGTCGCCGGTGAGGGAGCCGGGGGTGTTCATGATCTCCTCCGCTGTGCCGCAGGCCACGATCTGTCCGCCGTGGACGCCGGCCCCGGGGCCCACGTCCACGATATAGTCGGCGGCCCGCATGGTGTCCTCATCGTGCTCCACCACCAGCAGGGTGTTGCCCAGGTCCCGCAGGTGCTTCATAGTCTCCAGCAGCATGTCATTGTCCCGCTGGTGCAGGCCGATGGAGGGCTCGTCCAGAATATACAGCACTCCCATCAGAGAGGAGCCGATCTGGGTGGCCAGCCGGATGCGCTGGCTCTCGCCGCCGGACAGGCTGGCGGCGCTGCGGGACAGGGTCAGGTACTGGAGCCCCACCGACCGCAGGAAGCCCAGCCGCTCCCGGATCTCCTTCAGGATCCGCTGGGCGATGCGCATCTGGGTCTCAGTCAGGGTCAGCTGATCCACGAACTCCAGGGCGTCGTCCACTGATTTGTGGGTGAAGGCGTCGATATCGATCCCCCCCACGGTGACCGCCAGAGACTCCTTGCGCAGGCGGCGGCCCTTACAGGTGGGACACGGGCACTCGCTCATGCACTCCTCCAGCTCGCGCTTTACAGAGTCGGACTGAGTTTCCCGGTAGCGGCGCTCCAGGTTGTTGACAATACCCTCAAACGCCTGATACAGGGTCCCCTTCCCCCGGGGCTGGTCGTAGTAGAGGGTCAGCTTCTCCCCGTTGGTGCCGTAGAGGATGGCGTCCAGCGCCTCCGGAGGCAGGTCCTTCACCGGGGTGTTCAGCTTGAATTTGTACCGCTTGGCCAGGGCGTCAAAGTACATCCGGGAGATGCCGTCCGACTTGATGCTACTCCAGCCGGAGGCGGTAATGGCCCCCTCGATGATGGACAGGTTTTTATTGGGGATGATGCGCTCCGGGTCGATCTTCATCTGGCTGCCCAGGCCGGTGCAGGTGGGGCAGGCGCCGAAGGGGTTGTTGAAGGAGAACATGCGGGGGGTGAGCTCCTCGATGGAGACGCCGCAGTCCTCGCAGGCGTAGTTCTGGGAAAACAGGATATCCCGGTCCTCCCCCACCACGTTGACGATCACCAGCCCCCCCGCCAGGGAGGCGGCGGTCTCCACCGAATCTGTGAGACGGCGGGCGATGTCCTCCCGGATCACCAGACGGTCCACCACGATCTCAATGTCGTGCTTCTTGTTCTTTTCCAGCTTGATCTCCTCGCTGAGATCATAGGCGATGCCATCCACCCGGCAGCGGACATAGCCCGACTTGCGGGCGTCCTCGAAGATCTTGGCGTGCTCCCCCTTCTTGCCCCGGATCACCGGGGCCATGATCTGGATGCGGGTGGCCTCGGGCAGCGCCATCACCTGATCGATGATCTGGTCGATGGTCTGCTGTTTGATCTCCTTGCCGCAGATGGGGCAGTGGGGGGTGCCCACCCGGGCCCACAGCAGACGGAGGTAGTCATAGATCTCCGTCACGGTGCCCACAGTGGAGCGGGGGTTCTTGCTGGTGGTCTTCTGGTCGATAGAGATGGCGGGTGAGAGCCCGTCGATATAGTCCACGTCGGGCTTCTCCATCTGGCCCAGGAACATGCGGGCGTAGGAGCTGAGGGACTCCACATACCGCCGCTGTCCCTCGGCATAGATGGTGTCGAAGGCCAGGGAGGATTTTCCCGAACCGGACAGCCCGGTGAGGACCACCAGCTTGTCCCGCGGGATGTCCACATCAATGTTTTTCAGGTTGTTCACCCGGGCGCCCTTGACAAAAATATGACTGTGCATTTTGGTTTCTCCTTTGGTAACGCCTGTATGCGCAGGCAGATGACACTGGGGTCGAGGTTTGACTGGGAAATGGCTTGAATGTTCATTCTACAGAGGATCAGGCACACGCCCGCCAAGATCAGCCCCCCGGCTTTTCCCTGCTCTTCCCGCCCGGCGGGGGGGGGGGCGGGGATCGTTTTTACTGCTCCCGGTCGTCGCTGCGGCCCACCAGGTAGTCCAGGCTGACCTGAAAGAAGTCCGCCAGTTTGATCAGTGTCAGTCCGGGAACGTTAATCTCTCCGTACTCCATTTTCTGATAATTTCGGTCTGTACATTCCAAAAACCGGGCCATTTCCTTTTGTTTGAGTTTTCTTTCTTTCCGCAGTTCTTTCAGCCGCCGCCCCAGGGGCAGCATGATCTTTTCCATCCTGCCAATCTCCCTCTTGACACCAATTCTAAATTCGCCTATAATTTAGTCATAATTAAATTATTACTTTTGGGTGGTACTCTATGTATGACACACTTTCCCTGCTCTATGAGCTGGTCATCCAAAAATTCCCCTATGAGCCCCGCTCCCCCACAGAGGACGGGCTTCTGGAGCGGCTGGAGCAGGCCCAGGAGAAGGTCCGCTCCTGTTCCTAGGCCGACCAGGATCTGCTCTTCCATCTCACTGACAGCATGGAGATCTTAGCCTCCTTCCAGGCCCAACACGCCTTCACGCTGGGCCTGGACCTGGGGCTTTCCCTCTCCCGGGAGCTGTCCCAGTTCCAGGAGAAGCCGTAAGCCGGGAGGCCGGCATTTCTTTCGGCCGCTCCTCCGGCCTGGGCGGTCGGGCGTGGACAACCAGGTCGGGGCGGACCGCGCCCCAGCGCCGGTAGTTTTCCCGGCCCTGTCGGAGGGTCAGGCCGCGGTTCTCATCGCTGGGATCGTCCTCCCCCGGGTCGAACACGTCGTTTTCCCAGAAGCACACCGGGCAGATGTAGGCTATGGCCTCCTCTTTGGGGGCGGGAAAGGTCAGATACCCGCAGCACGGGCAGGGGTAGATACCCGTGGGCTCCTCAGGTCCCGGCCCCGGCTCTGATCCCGGTACGGACGCATCGGGGCGGTCATCCGCCCCGCCGATGATGAAATGGTCATTCTTGACCTCTGGGAGATAGAGAAACTTGGGCGGCTTTTCCTGCTGCTCCATCTTATCCCCTCCTCACAAAGCGGTCACAGCCGGCCGATTGCAGAACATCTGGGTATATCAGTTTCTTTTCCTCACACTGTCACGTCCGCCGTGGTCCCGCCCACCAGCTCGATCAGGTCCGCTGGGGACAGCTCCACCTGGAAGCCGATCTTTCCGGCGGAGACCATGATGGTGTCCAGGATCTCCGCCGTCTCATGGAAGACGGTGGGGAACTGCTTCTTCATGCCGATGGGGGAGCACCCCCCGTGGACATAGCCGGTCAGGGGGAGCAGCTCCCTGCTGTGGAGCATGGCGATGGACTTCTCCCCCACCGCCTTAGCCGCTTTTTTCAGGTCCAGCGTGTCTGTCACCGGGATGTCAAAGACGTAGTATCCCCCGGATGCCCCCCGGGTCACCAGCGTCTTGAAGACCCGCTCCGGGTCCTGCCCCAGGGAGCGGGCCACCGTCACCCCGTCGGGGGCCTCGCCGTCCCCGTGGGGATAGGCGTGGGGGGTGTAGGGAATCTTCTTCTGGTCCAGGACCCGCATGACGTTGGTTTTTTCCTCTTTTACCTTAGCCATTATGTCCTTCCCCTCTCCTCGCTCAGCACGGCGGTCCAGGCGGACATGCGCCGTCCGTTCTTCATAGACACGCCCGCGTTGTGATAGCTGCCGTCCGCCTGGAGGGTCAGCACCTCACAGCCGGAGTACACCCGGTCCCGTGAGACATAGCGGGACAGGATACTCTCTCCCGCCAGCTCGAAAGTACCCTCCAGCACGCCCAGCACCGGGTTGAAGGACTGCCAGGTCAGGGTAAAGGGGCGGTCCGTCTCCCGGATGACATAGCGGTTCGTGAATCGGACCGGAGCGGGCCCGGACACCTCCATCCAGCCGTCCAGATGCCGCTCCGCCCCCTCCTGGACCAGCTCTGTCTCCCCGGCCAGGGGAAAGGAGCGGCCCGTCTCGTCGTAGTAGGTCCCTTCCGCCCGCCAGCGGCCGGGACGGAGCAGATAGGTGTGTTCCACAGTAACTACACTCCCTCATTCTGGCAGTAGTAACAGTCCTCCCGCCACTTGGCAGGATTCGTGTCGATGTAGTTCCAAATGCGGAGATAGTCCGCCTCGCCGCGGACGATGTGGTCGTGATAGCCCTTTTGCCAGACGGGAGACCTGGCACATTTGGTGACCGTCTCTTTCATTGCTTTGATGATCCGGGGAACCGCTCCGACGGGAGTAGGGGCGCACAGTGTGCGCCCGGTTCCCTCGATACGCAACATAAGGTGGATATGATTGGGCATGACTACATATTTTTCCACAAAAACATACGGATAATGATTTGGAATACTTTGAATTGCCCGTTCCGTAATTTCCCCGATTTCTGTGAGAGGCGGAATTTCCGATGCGGGCGCACACTGTGCGCCCCTACGCAAAATTGGCTGCCGCCCAGCTGTGCAAATGGTGATGAAATAACACCCCGGCTGGCTGTAATCGTATCCGGTCAAACGGTTCGGCTTCCGTTTCGGGAGCAGCTCCATAGAATTCTTCTCACTTCCCCCGCAGTTCGATGATCTGATCTCTCAAAGTTGCCGCCAGCTCGAACTCCAGCATCTTGGCCGCCTCTTTCATGGCCTTCTCCAGGCGGGCGATCTCGGCGGCCTTCTCCTGCCTGGTCATGGCCTTGACCCTGCCCTGGCGCTGGTTGGAGGCCACGTCCTCCGCCGTGGCGGAGGTCTCCAGCAGCTCCCGCACCGACTTGATGACCGTTCTGGGGACGATGCCGTGGGCCTTGTTGAAGGCGTCCTGCTTCTCCCGGCGGCGCTCCGTCTCGTCGATGGCCCGGCGCATGGAGGGGGTGATGGTGTCCGCGTACATCACCACCATGCCGTCGGCGTTCCGGGCGGCCCGGCCGATGGTCTGGATGAGGGAAGTCTCGGACCGGAGGAAGCCCTCCTTGTCCGCGTCCAGGATGGCCACCAGGGAGACCTCGGGCAGGTCCAGGCCCTCCCGGAGCAGATTGATGCCCACCAGCACGTCGAAGGTGCCCAGCCGCAGGTCCCGGATGATCTCCATCCGCTCGATGGTGTCGATGTCGTGGTGCATATAGCGCACCTTGATTCCCGCGTTCTGGAGGTAGGCGGTCAGGTCCTCCGCCATCCGCTTGGTCAGGGTTGTGACCAGCACCCGCTCGCTCCGCTGGGTGCGCTGGTTGATCTCCCCGATCAGGTCGTCGATCTGGCCCTCCACCGGCCTGACCTCGATCCTGGGGTCCAGCAGCCCGGTGGGCCGGATCACCTGCTCCACGATCTGGCCCGAGCGGGTGCGCTCATACTCCCCCGGGGTGGCGGAGACATAGACCACCTGGTTGAGCCGCTTTTCAAATTCCTCAAATTTCAGCGGCCGGTTGTCAAAGGCGCAGGGGAGCCGGAAGCCGTAATCCACCAGGGTGGTCTTTCGGGCCCGGTCCCCGTTATACATGGCCCGCACCTGGGGCAGGGTGACGTGGCTCTCGTCGATGAAGAGGACGAAGTCTTTGGGGAAGTAGTCCAGCAGGGTGTGGGGGGGCGAGCCCACGGGCCGCCCCTCAATGACCCGGGAATAGTTCTCGATGCCGGAGCAGTAGCCAAGCTCCTGCATCATCTCTACGTCGTACATGGTGCGCTGCTTCAGCCGCTGGGCCTCCACCAGCTTGCCCTCTCCCTCGAAGAAGGCCACCCGCTCCTCCAGTTCCTTGTAGATCTCCTGGATAGCGGCGTCCATCTTCTCCTTGGGGGTGACATAGTGGGTGGCCGGCCAGATGGGGATGTTGTTCAGCCGGCGGATGGGGGTGCCGGTGACCACGTTGATCTCGCTGATGCGGTCGATCTCGTCCCCGAAAAACTCCACCCGCAGGGCGGTATCCTTCCAATAGGCGGGCCAGATCTCCACCGTGTCCCCCCGGACCCGGAACATGTTGCGGTCAAAGGCGATATCGTTGCGTTCATAGCGGATGGCCACCAGCTTTTTCAGCAGCTCGTCCCGCTCCAGGGTGGCCCCCACCCGCAGGGAGACCATCATCTTGGCGAAGTCCTCCGGCTCGCCCAGACCGTAGATACAGGAGACGGAGGAGACCACAATCACGTCCCTCCGCTCCATCAGGGAGGCGGTGGCGGACAGCCTCAGCCGGTCGATCTCCTCGTTGATGGCGGAATCCTTTTCGATGAAGGTGTCTGTGTGGGGGATATAGGCCTCCGGCTGGTAGTAGTCGTAGTAGGAGACGAAGTACTCCACCGCGTTGTGGGGAAAGAACTCCCGGAACTCGGCACACAGCTGGGCGGCCAGGGTCTTGTTGTGGGCCAGCACAAGGGTGGGCCGCTGGACCTTTTCGATGATCTTGGCCATGGTGAAGGTCTTGCCCGAGCCGGTGACGCCCAGCAGCGTCTGCTCGTCCAGCCCCATCTCCAGTCCGCTGGCCAGGGCCTCGATGGCCTCCGGCTGATCCCCGCTGGGGGTGTATTCTGAAACCACTTCAAATCTGGGCATAGCCGTCCCTCCTGTTCCTCCCGGGCCGCTCTTCGTCCGCCCTATTATAATAAAACAAATGTTCTAAGTCAAGGCCCTGTCCACAGAGGGACAGGGCCCAGGCATCACTTCATCATCCCGCTGTCCCGCATGGACACCATATCCCCGTCCACAAAGACCAGGTGATCCAGCAGCTCGATGCCCACCCCCGCCAGGGCCGTCCGCATGGTCTGAGTTGTGGAGATGTCCACCGGGGAGGGGAAGGCCAGGTTGCTGATGTGGTTGTGGGCCAGATAGATCTGGGGCGCCCGGAGGGCGGCTGCCTCCTCCATGATCCGGCGCAGATTGATGTTGGCGGCGCAGATGCTGCCCTCCGCCACCTTCCGCACCCCCAGAGGCTTGTTCTTCCCATCCAGCGCAAGCAGGTAGATCATCTCGTTCCTGGCCCCGAAGAAGTAGGGCTCCAGCAGTGCGTAGGCGTCTTCCGTCCGGCGCACCGGCTCCCCCAGGTCCGCCCGGCTCTGGAGGTAGCGCGCCCCTGCCGCCGGGATCAGCTTGAGCAGGACAGCGGTGTGCTGCCCCACTCCGGGCACCCGGCACAGCTCCTCCTCCGCGGCGTCCAGCACCCCGGCCAGCGAGCCGAACCTCTCCACCAGCTCGTGGGCCAGCCCGTTCACATCCCCCTGGGGGATGGCGTAGTACAGCAGCAGTTCCAGGACCCGGTGGTCCGGCCAGCCCGCCAGTCCCCGGGCGGAGAATTCATCTTTCACCCGCTGCCGGTGCCCTGTATGGATGGATCTGCGCCTCTCCGCCATCCCTGCTCCCTCTCTTTCTCTGTCCTCTTTTGCCGTGCTCAGGCCCTGGCCCCGTACTCCTCCAGATAGGCCTCCATTCAAAACGCGGGCGGTCCCTGCGGGGACCGCTTTGCGCATTCGCGCGCCGCGTTTTCCGGGGGGCACCAGTTCCCCCCGGAGGCCCCCCTCCGCTCTCCGAGGGGACGGGGAATTTTTTGGCTCAGCCCTTGGCCCCGTACTCCTCCAGATAGGCTTCCATTTTCGCCTTCATCTCGTCGTCGATATAGACCTTGCCGTCGATGGAGTTGTTGTGGAGGAAGGCGATGACCTCCCGCACGGTGACGATGGGGAAGACCTGAATGCCGTAGTCCTGGCGCAGCTCATCCAGGGTGGAGCACTCCCGGGTGCCCCGCTCCATCCGGTCCACCGAGACGAACAGGGCTTTGATGTTCACGTCGGCCACATGCTTGAACAGCTCGATGGACTCGCGCACGGCGGTGCCGGCGGTGACTACGTCCTCCACGATGGCCACGTCGTCCCCGTCCTGGGGCTTGTAGCCCACCATGGAACCGCCCTCGCCGTGGTCCTTGGCCTCCTTGCGGTTGAAGCAGTAGGGCAGATCCCGGTCATAATTGCGGTACAGGGAGGCGGCGGCAGACACCGCCAGGGGGATGCCCTTGTAGGCCGGTCCGAACAGGCAGGTAATGCCGTCTGGCATGTGCTCCTGGATACAGGCAGCGTAGTAGTCCCCCAGCTTGGCCGCCTGGGCACCGGTCTTGTAGTTTCCGGTATTGACAAAATAGGGGGTCTTGCGGCCGGATTTGGTGGTGAAGTCCCCGAAGGTGAGCACGCCGGAGCGCACCATGAACGTGATAAATTCTTCCTTGTAGGTCATACAAAATCCCTCATTCCATTCATTGTCCTCCCCTGTCAGGCCCGCCGCCCCGACGGGCCTGATCTCTTGGGGGAAATCGTATTATTATACCACTTTTTTTGCTCAGGTACAAGAACTCCATCCTGTGGAAGCCCGGAAAGTTTTTTCCGTTCCGCCTGTCTCCCTGTGAAATACTGGTGACAGCATCTGTTCTGTGTGTTATAATTTTCAGACAGCAGGCATATCCGAATCCCCAGGGTCGGGCCTGTCCGTTCCCCATTCTGTTTTCTGCCGGGACGCCTCATACTTTGTGCTGACATCTGAAAGGATACCGTATCATGCAGCCGGAACATCTGATCCGCAGCGTTCTCCCTGTTATCCTGCTCATTATTTTTGGCTTTTGGCTCCAAAAACGCCATTATTTTTCGGAAGAGACCGTTCAGGGTGTGACAAAGCTGGTCTCAGATTATCTGATCCCCTGTACCATCTTCACCACCTTTATTGGGCTGGATCTGCGCCCCGAGCATTTTGGGCTGGCCGCCTGCACCTTTCTGATCCAGCTTCTGCTCCTGGGGCTGGGCTTTCTCACCGCGCGCCTGTTCCATTTCAAACGCCGCTTCGCTCCCCTCTATCCTTGTGCCTTTGCCTTCGGCTTCATGGCCATTCCTCTTTTCTCCACTGTGTTCGGCCTGGAAAATATGGGGTATCTCACCAGCATGGGAGTGGGGCATGAGCTGTTTATCGGTCTAGTCTTCATGCCGGTCGCCCGGATCTATCTAAAGGGAGAGACCGCCGGACCGCGTCAAATCGGAAAAAACCTTTTATCTCCACTGTTTGTCATGATCTTCCTGGCCCTGGCACTTCAGCTTCTGGGCATACGGGACGCCGTTTCCGCCACAGACCTGGGCGGCGGCGTGATCGACACCATCTCCAAGCTGGGCGGCATCAGCTCCACCCTGATCCTGATCACAGTGGGCTACCGGATCCATATGGACAATCCGGACAAGATTCGGGAGAGCCTGCGCCTGGTCGCCTGGCGCTATCTTCTGATCTTCTCCGTCAGCTATGGGGTCAAATTTTTCCTGATGGACCCCATGGTGGGGCAGGATTTCTATTTTAATGCCGCGTTCTTTACCTTGATCTCCCAGCACGGTTCTGTCATCCTCAACGCCTACATCTCGGAGTATGGCTCTTTGGAGGACTCCCAGATCGCCAGCAACGCCTTCGCCAGCAACGCAGTCATAGGTATGGCCCTGTTTGTCCTCTATGTGTGCCTCCTTCCCCTCCTCTGGTCCTGAAGGAGGACGCCCTCATTTTCTGCTTGCAGGCCGGGCCGTTCCTTATTATAATGGGACTAAGAATACAAGCGTCGTGTCATCCTCTGACCGGCCGCTGGAAGGGGGGCTCCTTTTGAAAGAATGGAAAGCCAAGCTCCATGATCTGACCGCCATTGTCCCACGGGGCGTGATGAATTTTCTGATCACCGCCTTTTTCATGGCCGGGGCATACTACCTCAGCCGGCTGCTGTTTCAGTTCGGCGTGGAGAACAACTCCGCCTTGGTCTATGTGCTGGCCGTCACATTCGTATCCTGGCTGACCACTGGATATTTTTATGGTATCCTGGCCTCTCTGTTCAGCTCTTTCTGCATCAACTACTATTTTATGTACCCCTACTCCGCTTTCTCTCTCAGCTATGCCGGATACCCGGTGGCCATGCTGAGCATGACGGCCATCGCCATCATCATCTGCACCCTCACCTCCCGGATCAAGCTCCAGGCCCTGGAGGCGGAACAGCGGGAGCAGAACACCAAGGCCCTGTATGAGCTGAACGAGCGCCTGAACCAGGAAAAGAATGCCATTCAGCTGGAGGCCGCCCGGGAGACCATCCGCAGCAATATCCTTCGCTCCGTCTCCCACGACCTCCGCACCCCTCTGACTGCTATCTCCGGGGCGGCCGCGGTACTGCTGTCCAGCGAGGAGCCCCGCAGTGAGAAGGATGTCTCCCTGCTCAACGACATCAAAAACGACGCCGAAGCTCTCACCACCATGGTGGAGAATCTGCTGTCCATCACCCGTATCCAGGACGCCTCTGTCCCTTTGAAGAAGCGGGAGGAGATGCTGGAGGAGGTGGCGGGGGACGCGGTGCTCACTACCCGCCGCCGTTTCCCGGACGCCAATGTGCAGTTGGACCTCTCAGAGGACATCCTGTTCCTGCCCATGGAGCCCATGCTCATCAAGCAGGTCATCGTCAATCTGCTGGAAAACGCGGTCCGCCACTCCGGGGACACTCAGCACATCCAGCTCCACCTGTTCCGCCAGGAGGAGTGGGCGGTGGTGGAGGTCCGGGACCATGGCATTGGACTGTCTCCTGACATCATGCAGGCAGTCCAGTCCGGCCGTCCCCTCCCCCGGGACCTGTCAGGCGACTCCACCCGAGGCATGGGCATCGGCCTGTCCGTCTGCCAGAGCATCATCAAAGCCCACGGCGGCTTCTTCGCCGCCGGAAATGACCCTGAGGGCGGAGCGGTCTTCCGCTTCGGCCTTCCCATGGAGGAGAAAGCATATGAGTGAAAAACGTTTGATCCTGGTCGTAGAAGATGAGCGCACCATCAGCAACTTCATCTGCCGCGCTCTGACCGCCAACGACTACAAGGCCATGTCCGCCACCACCGGCAAGGAGGCTCTCAGCCTATTCTTTTCCCACCGTCCCGATCTGGTGCTTCTGGACCTGGGCCTGCCCGACATGGACGGACTGGACGTGCTCAAGGAACTCAGCGGACTGCCCCAGGAGGTGCCTGTCATCATCATTTCCGCCCGGGATCGGGAGTCTGAGAAGGTCAAAGCCCTGGACATGGGGGCGGATGACTATGTGGTCAAGCCCTTCGGCGTTCCGGAGCTGCTGGCCCGCATCCGAACCACCCTGCGCCGGGCCGACCGGATCAACCTCAGCCAGGGCGAGCAGAAGGACCGCTATCAGGTCAAAGACCTAGTCGTGGACACTGCCCGCCACCAGGTCTTCGTGGGCAGCGAGGAGATCCACTTCACACAGAACGAGTTCAAGATCCTGGAGCTGCTCTGTCTCCATGCCGGCAAGGTGCTCACCTATGACTTCATCCTCAAGCATGTCTGGGGCCCCTACGAGGGCAGCAACAACCAGATCCTGCGGGTCAACATGGCCAACATCCGCCGCAAGCTGAAGGAAAACCCCTCCGAGCCCAAATACATCCTGACAGAACTGGGCATCGGATACCGGATGCTGGAGGACAGCTGAGCCTTCCATACACATCAGCACCCCCGGAGGCTAAGGCTCCGGAGGTGCTGTTTTTCTCCCCTGTTTTTTTCTTAACAATTATTTAGCGACCCTCTGTTTCAGTTTAACACCCATTTTATAGCCCAGAGGCTATAATAACAGACAGAAGAGAATTTGAGGAAGTGAGCCCACATCATGGAACAGAGATTACAGGAAGTGCTTCTGGACGGTGAGATTGTCCGCTGGAGCGGCCGTCCCTCCCCTTTCAAATTGATGTCCATCCCCTCCCGTACTTCTCTGCTCCTGACCTGGGTCCTCTGTTCCGCGGCGCTGGCCGTGATCCTGGGCGGTCTGATCCCCTTTTTCCTCCGCACTCATCAGGCCGTCACCGATCTGACCGTGATCCTCATGATCGCTGCCTTCCTCCCCGCCATGATCTCCATCCGCCCCCTGTTGGACAAGTGGAGCTTGGAGCATGACACCATCTACGCCATCACCAACTACCGGGTGCTGGCTCTGGTGAAGAACAACCTGATGTATATTCCCCTGGGCCGCATCCTCACCCACTCCATTGAAGCCCGGGACGGGGAGAGCGGCAACCTCTGCTTCTGTGAAGCGGTGGGCCAGTCCTCCTCCAAAATGCTGGACAACGCTATTTTGGGGGTCCGCTGCGGCAGTCCTGCCCAGTCCGGCGTCCCCGGCCTGCTGTTCTTCCACATCCCTCAGCCAGAATCCCTGCTTGGATATCTCTCCTAAACGGCCGGAGTTTTCTCACTTTTCTCTGGTTCGGTTTTTCTTCTCCGTGTGGTGAGGGAGCGGGCGTTTCTCTCTCCTAAACGTCCGCCCCATACCGGCTCACCGCCCGGCCGATCCGCCGCCTCCCCTTCCGCCAAAGGGGAGGCGGTATTCTTTTATTTTTTACATCATTTATTTGATTCTATTTTTTATTTTTTCGCTTTCTTAACGTCAATATACCCCCTATTTATACCGTTTTTATAAATGTTGTGGTAATCTTTTATCAAGATAAGAATTCATTCTTATTTATGAAAGGAGTAACATATTTATGGAACAGATCCTCCAAAAGACTCTGCGGGACAACGAGAAGGTCCTCTGGTTCGGCCGACCCACCAAGACGAAGCTCCTCCGGTCCCCTGACCGTGTCTCCCAGTATGTGGCCTGGATCATCACCGCCGTCATGACCCTGTTTTCCTTCGGTGTCTTCCTCCCCTTCGCCATCGCGGACAATAAGAGCATTGGGATCATCCTGATCGGCCTGGTGCCCATGATCGGCATCCCGCTGGCGGTGGCCGTCCGTCCCTATCTGGACAAGAAGCTGCTGGAGCAGAAGACCATCTATGCCATCACCGACCAGCGCATCATCGCCGTGGTCAAATCCAACGTGATGACCATGCCCCGTGACCAGAAGGTGACCTGTGCGGTGGAGTGCCGCGACGGCGGTGCCGGCAACGTCTGCTTCAACGCAGCCATCGGCCGTGAGGCCGGCAAGAGCCGCGCCAACGCTGTGATGGGCATCAAGAAGGGCAACGACCGTGTGGTGGGCCTGCTGTTTTTTCACGTCAGCGACCCGGACGCCGTCGTCTCCGCCCTCGCCTGACCCTGGAGCTCCAGACATCATTTCCTAAAATTATTCCGTAAATACTCCGGGCCCGTACCAGAGATGGTACGGGCCCGGAGTATTTACGGCTGCGGAAAAAGTCCTCCAGGGACTTTTTCCGCAGCCTGCATCCCATTATTTTTCTGCCCCGTCTGGGGCAGAGAAGTCTCAGAACACTTCTTCCTCGCACAGGATCTTCCGCAGCCGGTCCACCGCCCGCCGCTCCAACCGTGAGATCTGGACTTGGGAGACCCCCAGGACTCTGGCACACTGGATCTGCGTGAGGTTTTTGTAATAGCGCAGCAGCAGCACTTGCCGTTCCCGCTCCGGCAGCTCCTCCATGGCGGAACGGAGGGTCAGCCGCTCCACCACGTCCTCCTCCATCCCGCCGGTGCCCAGCATCCCCTCCAGGGTCAATCCGCCCTCTCCTGTCTCCGCCTGGAGGGATGCCACTGCGTCAGAGGCGGTCTCCGCCGCTGCGATCTCCTCTGGCGTCAGGCCGGTCTCCGCCGCCAGCTCTGACAGGGTGGGCTCCCGTCCCATCTCGGCCACCAGCCGGCGTCGGGCGCCCCACACTGCGGCCCCCCGCTCCTTCATGCCCCGGCTCACCTTCACAGTGCCGTCATCCCGGAGAAAACGCCGGATCTCCCCCGCGATCTTGGGCACCGCATAGGTGGAGAACTGGGTCCCGAAGGATGGGTCAAAGCCCCGCACCGCCTTCAAAAAGCCCAGACAGCCCAGCTGGTACAGGTCGTCCGGCTCCACGCCCCGTCCGTAATACCGCCGCACAATGCTCCAGATCAGGCCGGCGTTTTCCTCCAACACCTGCTCACAGGCCCGGTTGTCCCCCTGTCTGGCCGCCTCCAGCAGCTCTGGAGCCGTTGGCGTGCCATTCATCGTCCGCCTATGCGGGGGGAGATCCGCTTCCGCATGGTCACCTGGGTCCCCTTCCCCGGGGTAGAGCGCACCTTTACCACGTCCATGAAGCTCTCCATGATGGTAAAGCCCATCCCGGAGCGCTCCTCGCTCCCGGTGGTAAACAGCGGGGTCCGGGCCTGCTCCACGTCCGCGATGCCTACCCCCCAGTCCCGCACCAAGATCTCCAGGATGCCGCCCTCCTTCAGACGCAGCTTCAGGGCCACCTTGCCCAGCCGGTCCGGGTAGGCGTGGACGATGGCGTTGGTCACTGCCTCGCTCACGGCGGTTTTGATGTCGTTGATCTCCTCCAGCGTGGGGTCCAGCTGGGCGGCAAAGCAGGCCGCCGCCGCCCGGGCAAACCCCTCGTTGGCTGACCGGCTGGGAAATTCCAGCGCGGCGTAATTTTCCACCTTCATTTATGTACGTCCTCCTCCCCCGCCGCGGCGGGCTCCTCCTGTTCAAATCGGATCAGCTTGTGCAGGCCGGCCGCCTGAAACACCTTCCACGGCTGCGGAGGCACGCCCCGCACTATCAGCTCGCCCTTGATCTGCTCCATCCGCCGGCTGACCCGGATCAGTACTGCGATGCCCGAGCTGTCCGTAAAGCTCAGGCCTGACAGGTCCAGAGTCAGCCGCCGGGGCAGAGCCATGTCGATCTGCTCATCCAGCTCTGTCATCACCTCCTTGGCCCGGTGGTGATCCAGCTCCCCCCGCACCGCCGCTGTCAGGGTCCGCCCCTCGGACACGCAATCTACGGTCATTCAGACTTCCTCCTTGGCCCGGTCCTCTCTGCCGGGTGATATGAGGAGATTATAGGACAAGCCCCCTGCAAAACCGGGCACAAGCTGTCGAGGCTGGGAAGAAAATCCATGTTTGTCCTTGACCTCACCCCTCCCATCTGATACCATACAAGAAACAATCACGTTTCACATAGACGGGTTTTATACCATCAGCTATGAGGTGCCTCCTCATTTCCTTCTATTTTGAATTTTGAGAGCCCCTGTTCTGCTTCCCGCAGAGCAGGGGCTCTCCTGCATAAAATCTCAAAAAATCTCCATGATAAGCCTTGACAAACTTCTTCCCCCGCGCTATGCTGAAGATACCCCACCCCAGGGGGGTGTATCGCATTTGCTCCGCTCCGAATTTGCGCCGCTTCGGCGGCGGGGCGCTGGGGCGCCCATGGGCGGAGCCCTCCTCTGAAAGGATGTGTTTCCCTTGAAACAGAAATTTGACGTCACCGGTATGACCTGCTCCGCATGCTCCGCCCATGTGGAAAAGGCGGTGAACAAGCTGGAGGGCGTACGCAGGGCGGAGGTCAGCCTGATGACCAACTCCATGAATGTGGAGTACGACGAGGCCGCCCTTGCCCCCGAAAGCATCATCCAGGCGGTGGTCCAGGCAGGATACGGCGCCTCCCTGCCCGCCCAGGCTGGGGTCCCAGCCCGGGGAGCCGCTAAGAGGCCGGAGGCCCAGATGGAAGCGGAGCTCTCCTCTATGAAGCGCCGCCTCATCCTCTCCTTTCTCTTCCTGATCCCCCTGTTCTATATCTCCATGGGGCACATGATGGGCGCCCCCCTCCCCGCTTTCCTGGTGGGTCACGAGAACGCCATATCCTTCGCCTTTACCCAGCTCCTGCTCACCCTGCCTATCCTGTATATCAACGACAAGTACTACAAAAACGGCTTCCGCTCCCTGCTCCACGGCGGCCCCAACATGGACTCTCTCATCGCTGTGGGCTCCATCGCGGCTGTGATCTATGGCGTCTTTGCCATTTACCAGATCGGCTACGGCCTGGGCCACGGGGACATGGCCCGGGTGGAGCAGTACCATATGGACCTGTACTTCGAGTCTGCCGGCATGATCCTCACCCTCATCACCCTGGGCAAGTTCCTGGAGACCCGCTCCAAGGGCAAGACCTCCCAGGCCATCTCCCGCCTGATGGACCTGGCCCCCAAGACGGCTACCGTCCTGCGGGCCGGGGCCGAGGCAGAGATCCCGGTGGAGGAGGTCCGGGTGGGCGACCGGGTAGCCGTCCGCCCCGGCCAGTCCATCCCGGTGGACGGTGTCATTGTGGAGGGCAGCTCCGCCGTGGACGAATCCGCCCTCACCGGCGAGTCCCTCCCCGTGGACAAAGGCCCCGGGGACAAGGTGGCCGCCGCTTCCATCAACCGCTCCGGCTACTTCGTTTTTGAGGCCAGCCGGGTGGGCGAGGACACCACCCTGGCCCAGATGATCCGGCTGGTGGAGGAAGCCTCCTCCTCCAAGGCCCCCATCTCCAAGCTGGCCGACAAGGTGGCCGGCGTCTTTGTCCCCACCGTCATGGTCATCGCCGCCATCGCTGCCGGGGCCTGGTGGTTCGCCACTGGCAGCGCCACCTCCGCCCTCACCGCGGGCGTGGCCGTGCTGGTCATTTCCTGCCCCTGCGCCCTGGGTCTGGCCACCCCCGTGGCCATCATGGTGGGCACCGGGAAGGGAGCGGAGCAGGGCATCCTCATCAAATCCGCTGAGGCCCTGGAGACCCTCCATCTGGTGGATACCGTGGTACTGGACAAGACCGGCACCCTGACCCAGGGCAGGCCGGTGGTCACCGACATCCTGCCGGGCGAGGACATGGACGAGGAAGGCCTGCTCATCCTGGCCGCCTGCCTGGAGGGCCCCTCGGAGCACCCCCTGGCCGCCGCTATCGTGGAGGAGAGCAGAAGGCGTGGCCTCCCCATCACCTCGGTGGGCGGGTTCACCGCCGTCCACGGCCGGGGCGTCCGGGCCGCCCTGGGAGACCGCACCTGCATGGGCGGCAACCGCGCCATGATGGAGGAGGCCGGGGTGGAGCTGGGCTCCTTCCCCGCACGGGCCGAGGAGCTGGCCGCCCAGGGCAAGACCCCCCTCTACTTTGCCGACGAGCACCGGGTGCTTGGCCTGGTGGCTGTGGCCGACACCCCCAAGCCTACCAGCGCCCAGGCGGTAGCCGCCTTCCGGCGGCTGGGGATCGACGTCATCATGCTCACCGGCGACAACCAGCGCACCGCCGGCGCCATCGGCGCACAGCTGGGCGTCTCCCAGGTGATGGCGGAGGTGCTCCCCCAGGACAAGGAGCGCAAGGTGAAGCAGCTCCAGGATCAGGGCAAGAAGGTGGCCATGGTGGGGGACGGCATCAACGACGCCCCGGCGCTGGCCCGGGCCGACGTGGGCTTGGCCATCGGTGCTGGCACCGACGTGGCCATCGAGAGCGCCGACATCGTGCTGATGAAGTCGGACCTGCTGGACGCTGCCGCTGCGGTGGAACTGTCCAAGGCCACCATCCGCAACATCAAGCAGAACCTATTCTGGGCCTTTTTCTACAACAGCCTGGGCATCCCCCTGGCCGCCGGCCTGTTCTATGCCCTGGGGTGGACGGATGTCATGCTCAACCCCATGTTCGCCGCTGCCGCTATGAGCCTGAGCTCGGTATGCGTGGTGACCAACGCCCTGCGTCTTCGGTTCTTCAAGCCCAAGAGCGTCCCTGCCTCCCCTGTTCCCTGCCCCAGCGGCACCTGCCCGGTCCAGCCTGTCCCTGACCCCTCGGAGCAGCCCACATATGAACCACAACATCAGGAAGAACGAAAAGGAGCGAATGAAACGATGGAAAAGAAGATCATGATCAACGGCATGATGTGCGCCCACTGCACCGCCCACGTGGAGAAAGCCCTGGGCACCCTGGAGGGGGTGGCCTCCGTCAAAGCCGACCTGGAGGGCAAGTGCGCCACAGTCACCCTCACTGGTGCGGTGAGCGACCAGTCCCTCACCGACGCAGTCACTGAGGCCGGATACGAGGTGGTGTCCATTCAGTGAAAGCGGACCACGCCCAGGTCGCCCGGCTGCTGAAGACGGCCCGTGGCCAGATCGACGGTATCCTGAAGATGGTGGAGGAGGACCGGTACTGTCTGGACGTCTCCAACCAATTGATGGCCACCCAGTCCATTCTGAAAAAAGCCAACCGCCTGGTACTGAAGGCACACATGAACTGCTGCGTGCGGGAGGCCGTGGACAGCGGGGACCCCGCCCCCAAGCTGGAGGAGCTGGCCGCCCTGCTGGATAAGCTGGCCGACTGAGATCCCGCTCCCCCGGCAGGCAAAATGGATAAAACGCCCCCCTGCCTGGCACACTAGACCGGCAAGGGGGCGTTTTTTTGAAGCATAAATCTACCTGGAAGTCCGTGCTTGCCGGGGCGGCAGCCGGGCTGACCAACGGCTTTTTCGGCGGGGGCGGCGGTTCGGTGCTGGTCCCCATGCTCACCCGGGTGTGCGGACTGGATCAGCGGCGGGCCTTTGCCACCTCAGTGGCGGTCATCCTGCCCCTGTGCGCCCTGTCGGCAGCCGTCTATCTCCTCCGGGGCGGACTGGATCTCTCCGCCGCCCTGCCCTATCTCATCGGCGGCACTGTGGGCGGCTGGGCCGGAGGACGGCTGTTCAAGGGCGTCCGGCTCCCGTGGCTGAAGCGGGGCTTCGGGGCCCTGCTCATCTGGGGCGGCCTGAGGTGTCTGTTGTGAGCGGCTGGCTGATCCCCCTGCTGGTGGGGGCGGCTACCGGGGTCCTGTCCGGCTTCGGCGTGGGGGGCGGCACCCTTCTGCTGGTCTATATGACCACCCTGGCCGGACTGGACCAGCACCTGGCTCAGGGCATCAATCTGCTGTACTTTCTCCCCGCCGGACTCACCGCCCTGCCCGCCCACCTGAAAAACGGATATGTGGAAAAGGGGCTTCTGTTCCCTGCCATCTCCGCCGGCCTGCTCTGCGCCGCGCTGGCCTCATGGGCCGCCACAGCCCTGGACGTGGACCTGCTCCGAAAGCTCTTTGGGGGCTTTCTCATCCTCATCGGCCTGTCCGAGCTGTTCGGTCGGGTAAAAGAAGAAACGTGAAGGCCGCGGGGAAGATCCCCGCGGCCTTTGAATCAGTCAAATCCCGATCTGCATCCCGCCGGAGGAGGACAGTCCATCCTTCTGGAGCATCTGCTCCAGAACCGCCACGTCGGTGGTGATGTCCATAGCATCCCCCTGAAAGAGCTGATCCAGCTGCTTCTCGAAGCCTTCCACCACCTTGCCCATCATCCCCTCGATCCGGCTCATGGCGGCGGCAATGTTCTCCCCCTCTACGCCCTGGGACTCCAGCTGGGCATAGGCCCGGAGGATCTTCAGGGTTGTGGGCAGGTAATAGCTCAGAAAGGCATGGAGCTGGGCAGACCTTTCCGGGTGGCTCTTCTGATACTCGAAGATCTTGGCGGTGATGACCCCGATGCGGTCGATCTGCGCCGAGAGGGCCGCGTCTTCGATGGAGTCGTTCACCGCCCGGATCTCGGCCAGCACCGCGTTCTCCTCGTCCACCGGGGCAGCCTTCTTCTCCTCCGTCTTTTCCTCCTGTGCCGGGGCCGGGTCGTTCAGCCCCTCACCGGAGAGGACCAGCCGGTCCCCGCCGTAGTCCAGGAAACCCAGGGGGAACAGCCCGTCATCCAGCATATCCTCCAGGCAGTCCCGCACCTTGGCCGGGGAGGCACCGGTGGCGGACGCCAGCGTCGAGATGGAGATGGTCTGGCGGCGGCCGATCATGGCCAGATAGTTCCGGTAGGTGCGCACCTGCTTCTTTTTCCGCAGGCCGGCCCACAGCACGCCGGCACCGCCGCCCAGGAAGCAGAGCAGGGGGATGGCGTTCAGCAGCTGGTCCCAGAACCAGATCGCGTCGCCGTGGAGGAGCCAGTAGGACGCATCACCCAGGCAGGCCAGCACCGTGAAGGCGAAGACCGCCGTAATGATCCCGCCCACCTGGATCAGCCTCCGGCCCCGCTTGGCCATCTTCTCCACTACGTCCAGGCACACCGGGGACATATCCTGTTCCGCTTTCCCTTCCTGGCGCTTTTTCTCCCTCCGGCCGGTCTTTTCCTGGCTCCGTGCCGGCTCACTGACAGTGGTCCGGGCCCCCACGGGGGCCTGCCCATCCCGCTGCATATAATAGGGATGGCGCCCCCGGGCCACGCGGCGCTTCCCGCCGCCGAAGAGCCTCAGGGCGATCATCAGCACGCCCACCGGCGGGAAGGCAAACAGAAAGACCAGCGCCAAGATCCAGTACGGCAGGTCACTCATCCCTCCGCCAGAGCTCCTGCGGGGCTCCCATTTTCCGCCGTAGTTCTCATTTCCCTGATCTCCGTAATATGCCATCATTCTGCCTCCCCTGGTGTTCTGCTGTATAGAATACCAGACCCATCCCAAAACAACATTGATTTTTTCTTAAAATTCCTTGAAAATTTCTCTTCTGGGTCTGGCCCTCTCTGTTCCACATACACCATTCTATCATACTGCCGGGAAGGTGAAAAGTAAACCTCCTAAAAATATTTTTCAAAATTGAGGAAATCCGGGGAAATTTGGACGGTCAACTGTAACTGTTCTGTAATTACATTCTGAAACGTAGGATGCTATAATATAGTCTGAAATTATTTGACCTGTCCGTGGGTTCTTGGGCTGAGTGGGACAGGAAGGGGAGTTTTCATGGACGGAGCACGTGTACAGAAAAAAAGCGGCGGAAAGCCCGGCCCAGCCGTCTGGGTCCCGGCCGCCATCCTGGCTGTCCTCCTTGCCGCCTACCTGGGCCTGTGCGGCTGGGTCAGCGCCTCGGACACCATCCTGCCCAACGTCACCGCCGCCGGACTGGACCTGTCCGGCATGACCCAGGCTGAGGCGGAGCAGGCCATCAACGAGAATCTTTCCGTCGCCCAGCAGGCTGGCTCCGGCTGGGCCGTGGGCCTGAGCTGCGACGGCTATATCGGTACGCTGGACGGCTCATCCTTTCAGGTGGACGCCGCCTCCCTGGCCCAGGCGTCCCTGTCTGTGGGACGCGGCAGCTTCTTCACCGGGGGGGCCCAGTACCTGCGCCACCTGTTCGGCGCTGCCCAGGACCTTGGTGCCGATCAGGTCCAACTGACAGAGGCGGGCCGTACAGAGCTGGAGCGCCAGCTCCAGGCCGCTGACAGTGCCCTGGGCAGCGGCGGCAGCGAGGATGGCTACACCGCAGACTTGGAGGCGGGCACCCTGACCCTGGTAAAGGGGCACACCCACCGCTCGGTGGACCGCCAGGGAGCGGAGGAGGCGGTGAAGTCTGCCTACGCTCAACTCCTGGCCCAGGGTCAGGCGGACACGGTCCAGCTCCCCATCCTGGATTCCGCTCCTCAGGAGCCGGACTTCGAGGCCATCCACGGGGAGCTGTACGCGGAGGCGGCCAACGCAGCCATCGATCCGGATACCTGCGAGGTGCTGCCCCACACCGTGGGGGTGGACTTTGACACCGCCCAGGCCCAGCGCCTGTTCCAGCAGGCCCAGGAGGGAGAGACCGTGGAGGTCCCCCTCACCGTCACTCAGCCCGACATCACCCAGGAGATACTGGCCGACCGGCTCTTTGCCGACCTGCTGGGGCAGGGTACCAGCCAGGTGAGCGGCTCCTCCAACCGGAAGTTCAACGTGAAGCTGTCCGCTGAGGCCTGCAACGGCGTGATCCTGATGCCCGGCGAGGAATTCTCCTACAACAACACCACCGGAAGCCGTTCCGCCGACAAGGGCTATCTCCCCGCTCCCGTCTACTCCGGCGGCGCCTCCGTGGACGAGACCGGCGGCGGCATCTGCCAGACCTCCTCCACCATCTACTACGCCGTCCTCCACACCACCCTGGAGATCGTGGAGCGCCACGCCCACATGTACTCCGTAGGCTACGTCCCTGACGGCATGGACGCCACCGTCTACTTCGGCCTGTCCGACTTCCGCTTCAAAAACAACACCGACTACCCGGTGAAGATCGTCACTGAGAGCTACGACAAGAACGGCCTGCGCTACCTCACTGTCAAGCTCTACGGCACCAATGTGGACGGCCGGTACGCCGTGCCGGAGCGCACCCAGTTCGACTTTGTATCCCCCACCACCCAGTACCGCGCCGACGAGTCCATCCCACAGGGCACCACTAAGGTGGATGCCAAGCAGAACGCCTACACCGGCCGCTCTGCCCGCGCCTGGCGCGTCATCTATGAGAAGGACGGCACCTTGGTGGAGAAGCAGGATCTGGGGGTCAGCACCTATAAGATGCGCCCCACCACCATCCTCTACAATCCCGCTGACGGCGATCCCTCCACCTGGGTAGACGGGGTCCCCCCCAAGCCCGGCACCCAGCCCGGGACAGAGACCGGGGCCGGCACCGGCGCTGGGACGCAGACCGGAACAGAGTCCGGGGGAGGCACCGGCGGTGAGCCTGCCGTCGGCACAGGAACTGACAGCGAGACGTCTGCCGGGGAGTCCGGCAGCAGCTCCTCCGCTCCCACGGAGGATATCCCCGCGCCCGACACAGGGGACGGGGCGGCTGACGGCCCCGCTCAGTCCTCCCCGGAGGACGACCACTACGGGTATGAGATCCCCGCCGGGGAGCTTCCGCCCGGCTATTGAGCACATACTTACCATACAGAAGAGGTCCGTTTCCTATGTTTCAAGGTTTTTCTCAGGGCGCCGTGGATTTTCTGTGGGGCGTCCGATTCAACAATGAGCGCAGCTGGTTCGAGGCCCACAAGCAGGAGTATCTGGATCTGGTCATCGCCCCCCTCCAGGAGCTGGGCCGCCAGGTCCATGCCGCCATGACCGCCGCCTATCCCAAGGAGCATCTGAACCTTCATGTCTCCCGCATCTACCGGGATGCACGGCGGCTCCACGGCCGCGGCCCCTACAAGGACCACCTGTGGTTCACCATCCGGCCCGAGCAGGAGGGGTGGACCCATGTCCCCGCCTTCTATTTTGAGATCGCGCCGGAGTATCACAGCCTGGGGATGGGCTATTACGGCGCCGAGCCCGTCACCATGGTCAAGTTCCGCTCCCGCATCGACCGGGACCCGGCCCCTATGGAGAAGCTGGCCCGCCGGCTCAGCCGGCAGCACCGATTCGTGCTGGAGGGCGAGATGTACAAACGCCCCAAAGGGGACCCCGGCCCCCTGCTCTTTCCCTGGTACAACCGGAAAAACATCGCCCTGACCTGGGACCGCAACTGCGAGGGCTCCCTGTTCACCCCCGAGCTGGCTGGGGAGGCGGAGGAGAGCTTCCGCTTCCTCAAGCCCTACTACGATTACTTTCTCTCCCTCCGTGGCGACCCAGCCCCGGATGCCTCCCGCTGATACCCGCGGCCCCTGGGACAGCCCCCGGGGGCCGCATCCTTTTTGAAAAATTTTATATTTTTTCCACAAAACCTCTTGACATCCGCCTGTCTTTGTGGTACATTATAGCCAGAAAGGATGAGTCCAATGTTTTAAGAAGTCTGATTGATCAGATGTCACTCCCCCAGACAAGGGGATGCGTAACATGCATCAAATCTTTTCCTGATGTAAGCGGTTCCAGGCGATGGAGTCCATGCCGGCAGTGGTCAGCAAAAGAACAGCATCCCAGCGAAGCGCGCGCACGACATCTGAACCCCACGCGTTGCCACAGAAAAAGCATCTCAGCAAGCGAAAAGGAACGTTCCAACAGACAATGCCTCATGTATGAGGGAGCACCGAAGCGTTGGGTGCAAAATGAAACTGGTTGTGCAACAGTGTTCCGGAGACTGCTAAAGAGCAAAAAACGTGGTCGCGCGAATCTGTAGAAAGAGAGGTAAACAATTGATGTTAGATAACAAGAATGGACAGAAATAACCCCTGACTGTGAGTGAACCGCGGGTGCAACAGTCAGGGGTTATTTCTTTTTATTCTTGTATCTCTGAGGAAGGCCGGCGGAGCATTGCTCCGCCGGCCCTGATTTGTCGAAAAAGTGGTGCTGTCACTTTCCGAATAGACTTGATTTTTTGTACCTGCACATGTCAAACTCTGTGAAGCCCTTTTTGCAGGCTGTGCAGCATGACTCACACACTTGTCCAGCATGGCACTCTTCTGCTCTCCTCTGCTGTCGTCACATCTCGATAAAGATCTCGCTGTCCGCCCGCCGGGCATAGAGCTCCTCCAGCTCGTGCTGATGGTACAGATAGCCCTCGTGGTCAAAGTACTTGGCGCCCTTGGGGCACTTCTTCACGCAGGCACAGCACTTGATGCACTTCCCCACCACACTGGACACGTCGTTGGGGTCGATGGCTGCCATGGGGCAGAGATGGGCACACAGGCCGCACTTGACGCACTTGTCCGAGTCAGTCACCGGCTTGGCCTTCAAAAAGTCCTTGATGGGCTCCCCGTGGCGGTCCCTGGGGGTATAGTAGGGACGGATGGGGTCACAGCCCGCCACATAGGCAGGGATCTCTGGGGCCCGCTCCAGACCTTTCACCTTCTCCGCCGTCTTGTGAGCCAGCTCCTCTACCAGTGCCATATCCTGGGCGTCGGGCCTGCCCGCCCCCAGGGTCCTGGAGAAAGAGTGCTCCCCCACGAAAGCGCCGCCCGCCACGGTGTGAAAGCCGTCCGCCTCCAGCACGTTGCGCAGTTCGATCAGCCCGTCGTCAAAATTCCGGTTGCCGAACAGAGACACCGGCACAGCCAGGGCCCCGTTTCCCTTCACCTTGTCCCGGATATAGGGCAGCAGCAGATTGGGCACCCGCCCGGCATACACCGGGGTGCCGAAAATCACCAGATCCCCCGGCCCGAAGGACAGCTCCCCCTCCCGGTCCTTAGGCAGGTTGAAGCAGAAGGTCTTATACTCCGCCCCCAGATCCTCCGCCGCGATCTTCGCCATCCGGGTCACTACTTTTTCCGTGGTCCCGGTACCGCTGAAATAGACCGCCCACACGCGTTGCATCTCCATTTTCTGTTCCTCCTTGTCTTTCTCCCTGCGTCATTACCGCGGGTCAGGCATCAAATTTCTCCACCAAGCTGTCTGCCACGCAGCGCTCCTTGATCTCCTTTAGGGGGACCATATGGGGCTGAGTCATATGGACCTCCTGGGCCTTTCGTTCGGTCCACCGCTCCACCAGCAGCAGCTTGTCTGGTTCGTCCACAGCCTCAAAATACTGGTACTGGAGGCAGCCCTCCTCTGCCAGCACCGCCTTCTGGATGCCGTGCTCGGACACCTCCCGCAGGAACTCCGCCCGCAGCCCGGGCTTCATGGTATAGGTCACGTTGAGAATAAATGCCATGGAATCATTCTCCTTTCTTCTGTCCATAATATAGGGGGCTGAGAGGCCTCCTCAGCCCCGCAGCCTTCTGTGATCCAGATATCCCTCCAAAATCAGGGAGGCCGCCACCGCATCCACCGTCTTTTTTCGCTTTCTGGCGTTTTTTCCCGCCTCAAACAGGATACGGTGGGCGTCCACGGTGGTCCGCCGTTCGTCCCAGAGCACGGGCCGGAGCCCCGCGGTGTCCTCCACCAGGGCTGCGAAGTCCCGGTACAGCTCCGCCCGGGGGCCCTCGGTGCCGTCCATGTTCCGGGGATACCCCATCACCAGCTCCTCCACACCGTGCTCCTGGACCAGCCGGGCGATCTCCCCTGCCACTTCCTCCGCCTTTCTGCTGTGGATAGTCGTGGTAGTCCCGGTGAGGAAGCCGGTAGGGTCGGAAATGGCGATGCCGGTATGGGCATCGCCGTAGTCGATGGCCATGATCCGCATAAACTCCCCCCTCTCCCGCTCCGCGTTTTTTTGTCAACTGTACTATACCGCACTCCCCGCAAAAAAACAACCCTGTCCGCCCAATTTCCTCTTGACGCCGCGCTTTCCTTGTGTTATAGTGACACTACC
This sequence comes from Clostridium phoceensis, assembly GCF_001244495.1. Lineage (NCBI taxonomy): Bacteria > Bacillati > Bacillota > Clostridia > Eubacteriales > Clostridiaceae > Clostridium > Clostridium phoceensis. Next base: position 3,027,746 of record NZ_LN866274.1, read on the forward strand.
TGTGAAAAGGGGCTTTTTTGTTTTGCGCATTTTTACGGTGTATGCGCAGGCACCCCTCCCCCATCTCTCGGGACACAGGGAGGCAATCGCCGGATCCCACCGTGAGCATGTCAGACACAGCCCTGCTGTGTCTCGTATGGCTGGATTCGGCTTTCAGAGCCTGATCCAGCTTTTTTTGCTGTTGGCTCACATCAGCGGGGCGGCCCGGACCGGCCGTTCTCCGCAATACTTAAAGGAGGTGCCGAACATATGGCAAGCAAGGCCGGTGCTCGCATCAAGATCACCCTGCGGTGCTCTGAGTGCAAGCAGAGAAACTACAACACCATGAAAAACAAGAAGAATACCCCCGACCGTCTGGAGCTGAACAAGTACTGCCCCTTCTGCAGAAAGCATACCGTCCACAACGAGACGAAGTAATGCGTCTCCAGATGGCTGAAAGGAAAGAAGGGTAACTGAATGTCTGAAAACGAAAAGATGGAGCAGGGCCAGGGCTCTGCCTCCGCTTCCGAAAAGGCCGACAAGGCGAAGAAGGACAAGAAGCCTGAAAAGCAGAAGAAGCCCAGTATTTTCGCCCGCATCGGCAAGTGGCTCAAGGACATGAAGAGCGAGCTGAAGAAGGTCCAGTGGCCCAGCTTCAAGCAGACGATGAACAACACCGGGATCGTCATCCTCTGCGTCATCGTGGTGGGCATCTTCATCTGGCTCTTTGACGCGGTGGCCGGCGCTTTGATCGAGTTCCTGCTCGGCCTGTTCCGCTGATAGGTGGCGAATATGTCTGACGGCGCGCAGTGGTATGTGGTCCACACCTATTCCGGATACGAAAATACGGTGAAGGCCACCATTGAGAAGTACGTGGAAAACCGCGGTCTTCAGGATCTGATTCACGAGATCAGCATCCCCCTGGAGACCGTCACCGAGATCACAGACAACGGGCCCAAAGAGGTGGAGCGCAAGGTCTTCCCCGGCTATGTGCTGGTGAAGATGGTCATGACCGACGAGTGCTGGCACATCGTGCGCAACATTCGCGGCGTCACCGGCTTCCTGGGCTCCGGCAACAAGCCCATCCCCCTGTCTGAGAGTGACATCGCCGCCCTGGGCGTGGAGAAGCGCGAGATCGTGGTGGGCTACGAGGTGGGAGACAGCGTCAAGATCACCGATGGCGCCCTGGAGTCCTTCCTGGGCACAGTGGAGGAGATCGACCTGGACCGCAGCAAGGTCCGTGTGGTGGTGTCCATGTTTGGACGGGAGACCCCCGTGGAGCTGGAGCTGGACCAGGTGGAGCCTGTTAAAGCCTGACCCATCGAAACACAATCCTGCCGCGTGCAGACGCGGCCCGTGGGAGGGACGGAACGGTCCGTCCCGCCAGTTGGACCCGCCGGGCACGGCCTGAGCTGGTCCATATCCAACCACATTTTTCATATGGAGGTGCTCTTTCGTGGCACAGAAAGTAACTGGATACGTAAAACTTCAGATCCCCGCCGGCAAGGCGACGCCGGCCCCCCCTGTTGGCCCCGCTCTGGGCCAGCATGGCGTGAACATCGCCGCTTTCACCAAGGAATTCAATGAGCGGACCAAGAACGATGTGGGCATGATCATCCCCGTCATCATCACCGTCTACGCTGACCGTTCCTTCACTTTCATCACCAAGACCCCCCCCGCCGCCGTGCTCATCAAGAAGGCCTGCAGCATCGAGTCCGGCTCCGGTGTGCCCAACAAGACCAAGGTCGCTACCATCAGCAAGGAAGACGTGCGCAAGATCGCTGAGACCAAGATGCCCGACCTGAATGCCGCCAGCATCGAGGCCGCTATGAGCATGATCGCCGGTACTGCCCGCTCCATGGGCGTCGTCGTGGGCGAGTAAGGAGGGTGTGAACAATGTTTAGAGGCAAGAAATATCAGGAGAGCGCCAAGCAGATCGACCGCGCTGCTCTGTACGATACCAATGAGGCCATGGAGCTGATCGTCAAGACCGCTCCCGCCAAGTTCGACGAGACCGTCGAGCTCCATGTGAAGCTGGGCGTTGACTCCCGTCACGCCGACCAGCAGGTCCGCGGCGCCATCGTGCTGCCCCACGGCACCGGCAAGACCCAGCGCGTGCTGGTCTTCGCCAAGGCCGCCAAGGCGGACGAGGCCAAGGCCGCCGGCGCCGACTATGTGGGCGAGATGGACCTGGTGGAGAAGATCCAGAAGGAAAACTGGTTCGACTTCGACGTGGTGGTCGCCACCCCCGACATGATGGGCGTGGTGGGCCGTCTGGGTAAGGTGCTGGGTCCCAAGGGCCTGATGCCCTCTCCCAAGGCCGGCACTGTCACCATGGATGTGACCAAGGCCGTCAACGAGATCAAGGCCGGTAAGGTGGAGTACCGCCTGGACAAGACCAATATCATCCACTGCCCCATCGGCAAGGTGTCCTTCGGCGCTGAGAAGCTCTCCGAGAACTTCAACGCCATCATGGGCGCTATCGTAAAGGCCAAGCCCGCCGCTGCCAAGGGCCAGTACATCAAGAGCTGCGTGGTGGCTTCCACCATGGGCCCCGGTGTCAAAGTCAACGGCGCGAAGCTGATGTGATCATCTGATTGCCCTCCCCCGCAGTTTCCCGGGGACTGCGGGGGAGGCTTTCTTCCCTGTGCATCAGATTTTTTAAATTTTCGGAAAAGTCCTTGACTTTTCCTCCTTTTTCGGATATACTATCATCTGCGTTCAAAGACAGCAGGCGGCGCAAGCGGAAGTCCTGCCGAGGATGCAGCCAGAAACATGATCCATATTGTGTTTTTACGCTGTTTTCACGCTTTGGGCGCGGAAAACAGCGTTTTTTCGCGTTTCCCACTATTCTCTGGAGGTGAACCCAAAATGCCTAACGCATCTGTTCTGGAACAGAAGAAAGCCATTGTGGCTGAACTGACCGAAAAGCTGCAGAACGCCGCCAGCGGTGTGCTGGTGGATTACAAGGGCATCACCGTGGCTGAGGATACCGCTCTGCGCAACGAGCTCCGCAAGAACAACGTGGAGTACGCTGTCGTCAAGAACACCCTCACCCGCTTTGCTGCTCAGAATGCCGGCCTGGGCGATCTGTCCGACTCCCTGAATGGCACTACTTCTCTCGCCATCAGCCACGAGGACCCCATCGCTCCCATGCGCGTCATCAACAAGTTCGCCAAGCAGTTCAACGGCGCCAAGTTCGTCATCAAGGCCGGCTTCATGGACGGCAAGATCCTTCCCCTGGATGAGATCAACGCCATGGCCGAGCTGCCCTCCAAGGAGGTCCTGCAGGCCCAGGTCCTGGGCACCATGCTGGCCCCCATCACCAGCCTGGCCATCGTCCTGAAGGCCATTGCCGAGGAGAAGGGCGGCTTCGTAGAGGCCGCTGCCGAGCCCGAGGCCGCCCCCGCCGAGTAAGTATCGGCACCCATAACATTTTGACTGAAAACAACTTTTAGGAGGTACATTCATTATGGCTAGCGAGAAGATTACCGCTCTGATTGAGGAAGTCAAGGGCCTGACCGTTCTGGAGCTGTCCGAGCTGGTGCATGCCCTGGAGGACGAGTTCGGCGTTTCCGCCGCCGCTATGGCCGCTCCCGCTGCCGGTGCCGGCGCTGCCGCTCCCGCTGCTGAGGAGAAGACCGAGTTTGACGTGGTCCTGGCCAGCTTTGACGCCGCCGCTAAGATCAAGGTCATCAAGGCTGTCCGTGAGATCACCGGCCTGGGCCTGGCTGAGGCCAAGGCTATGGTCGAGGGCGCTCCCAAGACTCTGAAGGAGGCTGTCTCCAAGGATGAGGCCGAGGAGCTGAAGAAGAAGCTGGAAGAGGCCGGCGCCAAGGTCGAGCTGAAGTAAGCTTTTCCCCAGACAGAAGTCAACGGGCCCCAGGGCAAAATGCCCCGGGGCCCGTTTTTTCTTTTTCTCCCTCTGTCCTCCGCCGCTATTTCGTGTTATCCTAGTACCATCACAGCATCCCCGATCTTAATAATGGGAGGAATCCATCATGCGGAAAAACTTTGGCCCCAAGCCCTACCTCTATCCCCAGCCGGTGCTGATCATCGCCACCTATGGAGAGGACGGGACCCCAGATGCCATGAACGCCGCCTGGGGCGGGATCAGCGACAGCAACCGTGTTGCTATGTATCTAAGCGCGGGACACAAGACCGTACAGAACATTCTGTCCCGAAAGGCTTTCACTGTAAGCATGGCGGACGAGGACCATGTGGTGGAGTGTGACTATGTGGGTATCGTGTCCGCCAACCAGGTGCCTGACAAGCTGGCCCGAGCCGGCCTCCACACCACCAGAAGCCAGTTTGTGGATGCCCCCCTCATTGACGAACTGCCAATGGCGCTGGAGTGCCGGTTCCTCAGCTTTGACGAGGAGACGGAGCTGCTCCTGGGGGAGATCATCAACGTCAGCGCCGAGGAGTACATCCTGGGGGAAGATGGGAAGATCGATCCCGCCAAGCTGCGCCCCATCTCCTTCGACCCGGTCAATCACGACTATCTGGCCCTGGGAGAGAAGGTGGGCCGTGCTTTCCAGGATGGAAAAAGGCTAAAGTGAGCTCTCCGGGAGGGGTTTGGGGCCCTTTCTGGAGCGGCCGCCTTATTTCCGCAGCCGGAACACCTGGCTGAGATAGACTCCCTGGGCGCTCAGGGCGGCCAGATACAGCACTCCGCCGAAGAGTAGGCTGGCCGCCCCGCCTGCCAGCAGGGAGACGCCGCTGTCCTTCAGCCACCGAAAGAGGAGGTTGGAGGTCAGGGCCGCCAGCAGTGCGGCCAGCCCCGGCGCGGTCACCCACCGGAACAGGCTGGGCCGCAGCCCGGTGTAACGCACCACCAGCCAGCCGTTGAGCAGGGCCCCCGCCGCTGCTGAGACCAGAGTCCCCGCCACGAAGCCGCGGATGCCCACCCCCGGGAGGCCCACGGTGAAGGTGAAGGCCAGCTGTATGCCGTCACAGATCAGGTCCGCCATGGCGTGGCTCCCCGGCCGTCCCACGCCGTTGAGCACGCCCCCAAGGGTGGACTGGTAGCAGCTCAGCGCCATGGCCGCCGCCAGGGGGAGCAGGTGTTCCCCCGCCGAGGGCTGGCCGAACATCATCCGGGCCAGGTCCGGCCCAAGCACCACCATCAGCGCCATAGAGGGAAGAATGAGCACCGACACCGCCAGCATGGCCCGCCCGGCCCGCCGCCTCACCTCTTCCGGGCGGTTCAGTGCCGTGGAGTAGGCCAGCCTGGGGACTAGCACCAGATTCAGCGCCCCCAGAAAGACAGTGGGCAGGGCCAGCATGGGCAGGGTCATCCCGCACACCACGCCGAACTCCGACATGGCCGCCGCCCGGTCCATGCCGCTCTCCACAAGCTTCTGTGGGATAAGGGCGGCGTTCACCGCCGACATCAGATTACCCAGCAGGGCGGTGGCCCCCACAGGGACGGCGATGGAGGTCACCCGCCGGGCCAGAGTCCCGCCCCGCTCCCCCGGCCCCGTCCGGCCGATCCGCGCCATCCGCCGGCGGTAGAGCACTGTCAGCGCCACGGCGGAAAATATCTCACAAATCACCATGCCGGTGACGATCAGCCCCACCGTCCGCTCTGGGTTCTGGGGCAGAAACAGCACCAGCAGCCCCAGCACCGCCGCCGCCCGGATGAACTGCTCCATCAGCTCCACGACAGCAGGCGGGCGGACCACTCCGGTCCCATAGAAAAAGTGCTTGTGGATGTTCTCCACCCCGGTGAGAGCCACGCAGGGCAGCAGCAGGATCAGCCCCAGCTGGGTCCGGGCATCCCCCAGCAGATAGACCGAGATGGGGTCATAGAAGGCCACCACTGCCGCCGATACCGGCAGGAGCCCCACTCCCAGGGCGGTGAGGCACATCCGCCTGGTCTGCGCCACTCCCTTTCCGTTTCCCAGGGCCAGATACTGGGAGCTGAGGTTGGACATGGCTGCGGTCAGCCCCACAGCGGTGAGGGACAGCAGTACCGAGCACACCGGCATCAGCAGCTGATACAGCCCCATCACCTCCGCCCCCACCAGCCGGGACAGGGCCACCCGGTAACAGAACGACAGCCCCTGTGATACTGCCGCCAAGGCGGTCAGAAACAGGGCGCTGCTTCCAGCGGACCATTCATCGTGACGCAGCAAATCCAGTCCCTCCTCCCCGCCCCAGCGGGCGGTCCTCCCTTCACTGTATTCACGCCGCCGCCCCGCCATTCCTGCAAGAAATTCGTTATCTTTTTCACATATTTCTCTCGTTCCAGGGGAGAATCATGCCTGAATTGACCAAAAACTGGCGTATCTTTACCTTTGTCACCAGACGCCTTGCTTCCGCCCGGGAAATCGTTTATAGTACGATTAAGAAAGAGATCCCGCTCCCTTTATCCCCGTGATTTTCTGGAAGAAGAATGAGACACTGTAAAAAGGAGGATACCCCTATGGCTTTTGTAGAATTTGAGCAACGCGGCCACGTGGGCCTCATCACCATCAACCGCCCGGAAGTCCTGAACGCCCTGAACCTGGAGGTCATCGAACAGCTGGACGATATCCTGCTGCGCGCAGAATCCCAGGAGGATGTCCACGTCATCGTTATCACCGGCGCCGGACGCTCCTTCGTGGCCGGTGCCGACATCGGCGAGATGGTCAACTATACCGCCGACGACGCCAAGCGCTTCAGCCATCATGGAAACAATACCATGATGCACATCACCCGCTTCCCCAGCCCGGTGATCGCCGCAGTCAACGGCTTCGCCCTGGGCGGCGGCTGTGAGCTGGCCATGTCCTGCGACATTCGGGTAGCCAGTGAAAAGGCAACCTTCGGCATGCCTGAGGTTGGGCTGGGCATCACTCCCGGTTTCGGCGGCACCCAGCGCCTTCAGCGCATCGTAGGCATGTCCACCGCCATGGAGCTGGTGCTCACCAGCCGCACCATCGACGCCCAAGAGGCCCTTCAGATCGGTTTGGTCAAGCATGTCTACCCTGCCGACGTGATGCTGGACAAGGCTCTGGAGCTGGCCGACCTGATCGCCTCCCGCCCCCAGGTGGCAGTCCGCCAGGCCAAGCAGGCCATCCGTATCGGCAAACAGATCGACATCAACTCCGCCATCGCCTTTGAGTCAGAGGCCTTCGGCCTGTGCTTTTCCACTGAGGACCAGAAGGACGCCATGCACGCCTTCCTGAACAAGGAGAAGATCACCACCTTCAAAAACCGCTGAATCCGTTCCGCCGCCCCAGCGGCAGGGCGCTTTCCCAATATCACTTCTGAAAGACAAGGAGATCGAGATGTCATGAAAAAAATCGTAGTTGTAGGCGGCGGCACCATGGGCCTGGACATCGCCCACACCTTTGCTCGCAGCGGCCATGCCGTCGTGGTCCGGGAGATCAGCGATGAGCTGGCGGAGAAGTCTCACAGCCGGCTGGTGGCCGCGCTGGATAAGCTGGTGGCCAGAGGCAAGATGGACGAGGCCAAGAGGGCCGAGATCCTGGGCAACATGACCTTCACCACTGACCTGGCCGCCGCAGCTGACGCCGACCTGGTGCTGGAGGCCATCGTGGAGAACCTGGACGTGAAGAAGAGCCTGTTCCAGGAGCTGGACGGCATCTGCAAGGCAGACACCATCTTTGCCACCAACACCTCCTCCATCTCCATCACCGCCATCGCCGCCGCCACCCAGCGGGCCGACCGCTTCATCGGGATGCACTTCTTCAATCCCGCCACTGTGATGAAGCTGGTGGAGGTCATCCGGGGCGTCCACACCTCCCAGGAGACCTATGACGCCATCTGCCAGCTGTCCGCCGACATCGGCAAGGAGGCCGTGGAGGTAGCTGAAGCCCCCGGCTTCGTGGTCAACAAGATCCTGATCCCCATGATCAACGAGGCCATCGGTCTGGTGGAGACCGGCGTGGCTACCCCCGAGGGTATCGACACTGCCATGAAGCTGGGTGCCAACCACCCCATGGGCCCCCTGGCCCTGGGCGACCTGGTGGGCCTGGACGTCTGCCTGGCCATCATGGATACCCTGTATGCCGAGACCCACGACCCCAAGTACCGTGCCGCCCTGCTGCTGCGGAAGATGGTCCGTGGAGGCCTGCTGGGCCGTAAGACCGGCAAGGGTTTCTACGATTACTCCAAGTAAGCGGCCTGCTGACAAAAACGTCGGGAAGGAAAGCTTTCCTCCCCGGCGTTTTTCTATTTTCCTTTGTTCTTCTTGTACCCGCTGTGCTCCAGCCTCCACGCGGCGTCCAGCAGCGCCACCCCGGCCAGCATCAGGAGCTGGTCCACCGCCCCCGGGGCCCCTCTCAGGCTGTCATACTGGCTCCCCATCGGCGTTGAGGAGACCCCCAGGCACACAAGGCCCAGGGCAATGGAGATATATGTCACATATCGATTTGCAAAATTAAAAACTTTACCACTTCTGTATTGGAATCCCTTCTTTCTTGTTCAAATTAATAATTCTTTTTTATCCTTTTTACTTTTTTTCTTTTTTGAAGGTCAAGAAAAGCATACTTTCAAGCAATATCCGCAAATATCATCATTTTGCCCAAAATTTTGTCGCAAAAACTGTACATTTTACCGTATTTGTTTTTCTTGCGCCCATATGGGAAAAACGATATAATTTGAGGGACAGGAAGTTATCTATCGCAGCCTGATTGGCGCCGCAACAACGGGTCCCTATCCGTCGTTGCGCTTTTTCTGGTCTTCTTTTGTTAAAAATCTAACGAAAGAAGGCGGAGCGCCCCGGCTGAGCCCCCATGGGAGGCGGAGATCTGAGGAAAAAACGGCGGACCTCAGATCACCGTCTTGCTTGCATGTCCTGTCTAGGTGGTCCGGCCCTGCTGCTCCGGGACATCGCGCACGGTGGCTGCCGGGCAGCGCAGTCGGAACAGGGCTTCCATGATTGTTCCAAGTAAATAAAATTAGGAGGACGAAAAAATGGATTTTCATCTGTCGAAAGAGCAAGAGATGATCCGCAAGATGTACCGCGAATTCGCGGAAACTGAGGTCAAGCCCCTCGCCGAGGAGTTGGACGAGGAGGAGCGCTTCCCCATGGAGACCGTGGAGAAGATGGCCAAGCTGGGCATGATGGGCATCTACTTCCCCAAGCAGTATGGCGGCGCCGGCGGCGATGTGCTGTCCTATGCCATGTGTGTGGAGGAGTTGGCCAAGGTGTGCGGCACCACCGCCGTCATCGTGTCCGCCCACACCTCCCTGTGCTGCGCCCCCATCTTTGAGCACGGCACCGAGGAGCAGAAGATGAAGTATCTGCCTGACCTGCTCTCCGGCAAGAAGATCGGTGCCTTCGGCCTGACTGAGCCCAATGCCGGCACCGACGCCTCCGGCCAGCAGACCATGGCCGTGCTGGAGGGCGACCACTACGTCCTGAACGGCTCCAAGTGCTTCATCACCAACGGCAACGTGGCCGATACCTTCGTGGTCTTTGCCATGACCGACAAGAGCAAGGGCAACCACGGCATCTCCGCTTTCATCGTGGAGAAGGATTTCCCCGGCTTCTCCACCGGCAAGCACGAGAAGAAGATGGGCATCCGCGGCTCCTCCACCTGCGACCTGATCTTTGAGGACTGCATCGTTCCCAAGGAGAACCTTCTGGGCAAGGAGGGCCAGGGCTTTAAGATCGCCATGATGACCCTGGACGGCGGCCGCATCGGCATCGCTGCGCAGGCCCTTGGCCTGGGCGAGGGCGCCGTGGATGAGGCCGTCAAGTACACCAAGGAGCGCGTCCAGTTCGGCCGCCGCATCTCCCAGTTCCAGAACACCCAGTTCCAGCTGGCTGACATGCACACCCGCATGCAGGCCGCCCAGTATCTGGTCTACTCCGCTGCCATGAAGAAGCAGAACCACGAGCCCTACTCCATGGACGCAGCCATGGCCAAGCTGTTCGCCGCCGAGGCTGCCAGCGATGTGACCCGCCGCGCCGTCCAGCTGTTCGGCGGCTACGGCTACACCCGTGAGTACCCCGTGGAGCGCATGATGCGCGATGCCAAGATCACCGAGATCTATGAGGGCACTTCCGAGGTCCAGCGGATGGTCATTGCCAATCACCTGGGCGTGAAATAAGATAGGAGGCAGTTTCGAAATGAAAATCATTGTTTGTGTCAAGCAGGTCCCCGACACCTCCGGTAAGGTGGCGGTCAATCCCGATGGTACCCTGAATCGTGCCTCCATGGCCACCATCACCAACCCCGACGACCTGAACGCCGTTGAGGCCGCTCTGGCTCTGAAGGATCAGACCGGCGCTGAAGTGGTCGTGATCTCCATGGGCCCCCCTCCCGCAGAGGGCATGCTGCGTGAGATCCTGGCCCGCGGCGCTGACCGCGCGGTACTGGTCTCCGCCCGCGAGTTCGGCGGTTCCGATACCTACGCCACCTCCCAGATCCTGGCCGCTGCCATCAAGAAGATCGGCCTGGAGGACGACGACGTGGTCTTCTGCGGCCGTCAGGCCATCGACGGCGACACCGCTCAGGTCGGTCCCCAGATCGCCGAGAAGCTGGGCATCCCCCAGGTCTCCTACGCCGCCGACATCCAGAAGGAGGGCGAGACCCTCACCATCAAGCGGATGCTGGAGGACGGCTACATGACCATCAAGGTCAACACCCCCTGCCTGATCACCTGCATCAAGGAGCTGAACACCCCCCGCTACATGAGCGTGCCCGGCATCTTTGAGTGCTACAGCAAGCCCTATGAGGTCTTTGGCTATGAGACCCTGAAGGATGATCCCCTCATCGACCCCACCACCATCGGCCTGAAGGGCTCCCCCACGAACATCTTCAAGTCCTTCACTCCTCCCCAGAAGGGTGCCGGCATGATGCTGGAAGGCGCCGACAAGGCCACCTGCGATAAGCTGGCCGGCATTCTGGCCACCAAGCATATCATCTGATAGAAGGGAGAATGAAGAATATGTCTACTTTTAATAGTGCTGATATCGCTGCCTTCACCGGCGGCGTATGGGTCTTCTGCGAGCAGCGCCAGGGCAAGATGATGTCCACCTCCTACGAGCTGATCTCCGAGGGCCGCAAGCTGGCCGACGAGCGCGGCACCAAGCTGTACGGTCTGCTGCTGGGCGACGGCATCGAGGGCATCGCCAAGGAGCTGGGCGGCTACGGCGCTGACGGCGTGTATGTCTGTGACCACCCCCTGCTGAAGGAGTACACCACCGACGCCTACACCAAGGTCATCTGCGACGTGGTGGAGGAGTTCAAGCCCGAGGTGCTGCTGATCGGCGCCACCAACATCGGTCGTGACCTGGGTCCCCGCTGCGCGGCCCGCCTGCACACCGGCCTGACCGCCGACTGCACCCACCTGGACATCGACATGGACACCTATGTGGACTTCCTGCGCAACAGCTCCACCTTGGACGTGGACAAAATCAAGTTTGACATGGAAGACACCAACCTGAAGATGACCCGTCCCGCTTTCGGCGGCCATCTGATGGCGACCATCATCTGCCCCCGCTTCCGTCCCTGCATGGCTACCGTCCGTCCCGGCGTAATGAAGAAGGCCGCTTTCGACCAGGCCAAGGCTGACGCCTGCGAAATCATTAAGCCCAGCTTTGCCCTGTCCGCCGACGACCTGGACACCCAGGTGGTGGAAGTGGTCAAGGCCGCCAAGAAGCTGGTGGACCTGATCGGTGCCGACGTGGTCGTCTCCGTGGGCCGCGGCATCAGCAAGGATGTGGAGGGCGGCATCAAGCTGGCCGAGGAGCTGGCCGAGGTCCTCGGCGGCGTCGTGGGTGCCTCCCGTGCTGTTGTAGACTCCGGCTGGATGTCTGCTGACCACCAGGTCGGCCAGACCGGCAAGACCGTGCACCCCAAGATTTATGTTGCTCTGGGCATCTCCGGCGCCATCCAGCACAAGGCCGGCATGCAGGATTCCGAGTGCATCATTGCCGTCAATAAGAACGACACCGCCCCCATTTTCGAGGTCGCGGACTACGGCATCTGCGGCGACCTGTTCAAGGTCACTCCCCTGCTCATCGATGCCATCAAGGCTGCCAAGGCTGCGAAGTAATATCTTTTCTGGCCGTTCTGCGGGCTGCTCTCTTTGGAGAGCAGCCCGCTTTTTCGATTTCGCCTTATTTTTTTGCATGTTTTGTTTTTTCTTCCGTCATTTTGCACAGCTTTGTGAGACGCCATAGATTTCAAAGAAATTTCCGTTCCAAATGTAACATACTTTATATTCTTTCTCTCCTCTCCCTGTTCCATGACGGCAAATTTGCAGTTTTTCCGCAAAGTGCAGGGCTTTTTTTGAAAAATTTTTTCTTTTTCTTCCTTTTTTTCGCCCCATCACCATTTGAAGCCATCCCATCCGCTCCCCGCCTTGTGTATTTTCCCCATTGACAGTTGTCCTTCCTGCCAATATAATGGGCTCCAAACCTGAAAATTCCCTTATTTTATTCAGGTCTGCGGGCCGCTCCAGACCCGCCTCTGTTTCCATTTGACAGGAGGTTATGAAGATGAAAAAGTTTCTTGCCATGGCCCTGACCGGCGCGATGTGTGTCGGCCTGCTGGCCGGTTGCTCCAACGGCTCTTCCGGCACCACCAGCGCCCCTTCTGGCGGCTCCTCCGCTTCCAGCCCGGCTTCCAGCACCGCCGGTGCGGATGGTGCAATCAAGATCGGCGGCATCGGCCCCCTGACTGGCTCCGCCGCCACCTATGGCATCGCCACCAAGCAGGGGGCTGAGATCGCGGTGGACGAGATCAACGCCCTGGGCGGTATCCAGCTCTCCCTGGAGTTTCAGGATGACGAGGGTGACGCTGAGAAGGCCATCAACGCCTACAACGCCCTGAAGGGCAACGGCATGCAGATCGTCTATGGCTGCACCACCACCACTCCCTGCGTCTCCGTGGCTGCTGAGACCTTCAACGAGCGCTACTTTCAGCTGACTCCCTCCGCTTCCTCCACCGACGTCACTGCCGGCAAGGATAACGTCTTCCAGATGTGCTTCACTGACCCCGACCAGGGCGTCACCGCTGCCAACTATGTGGCGGAAAATGGCCTGGCTACCAAGGTGGCTGTGATCTACAACAACGGCGACGCCTACTCCACCGGCATCGCCCAGGGCTTCATCTCCCAGGCCGCCGAGGTGGGCCTGGAGGTCGTGGCTGAGCAGACCTTCCCCGATGACACCAACACCGACTTCACCGTGCAGCTGAACGCCGCTAAGGACGGGGGCGCTGAGCTGGTGTTCATGCCCATTTACTACACCCCCGCTTCCCTGATCCTGAATCAGGCCAAGAGCATGGGTTATGAGCCGACTTTCATGGGCGGCGACGGCATGGACGGCATCCTGGCCATCGAGGGCTTCGACACCTCCCTGGCGGAGGGCCTGCTGCTGATGACCCCCTTCAACGCCTCCGCCACTGACGAGCGCACTGCCAGCTTCGTCTCCGAGTACCAGACGCGCTACAATGAGATCCCCAACCAGTTCGCCGCTGACGGCTATGACTGCATCTACGCCATCTACGAGGCCTGCCAGAAGGCCGGTGTCACCGCCGACATGAGCCACGAGGATATCTGCGCCGCCCTGATCTCCACCTTCACCTCCTCCGACTTCAGCGTAGACGGACTCACTGGCTCCGGTATGACCTGGGCCGCCACCGGTGAGATCTCCAAGGCTCCCCTGGTCTTCGAGGTGCAGGACGGCGTCTACGTCGCCCGCTGATTTTCCGAACTCCCCTTTTTCCCGGGAAATCCATGGAACGGGCTGCCGGGGTCCCCTCGGCAGCCCGTGTCCCTTATTCTTGCACGCATGGCGAAAACGTCTGCGGCAGACGTTGCCGCAGAGGTTTTCGCCATGCTGTCCAGTTTTTCGCGCGCATCTGCGCAGCAAAAGAAAAAGAGGTGACTGGTCTTGAGTATTCTCAACAATCTCATCAACGGCATCAGTCTGGGCAGCGTGTACGCCATCATTGCCCTGGGCTATACGATGGTCTACGGTATTGCCAAAATGTTGAACTTTGCCCACGGAGACGTCATTATGGTGGGGGCATATATCTGTTTTTTCACCATGAGCGGCCTGTCCGGCAGCTTTGAGGAGGGCTCTCTGGCCGGCGCCGTGGTCCCTGCTCTGGCCGGCGTGCTGCTGGCCATGGTAGTGTGCACCGTCCTGGGCATGGTCATCGAACGGCTGGCCTATAAGCCGCTGCGCCAGGCACCCTCCCTGGCCGTGCTCATCACCGCTATCGGCGTGAGCTATTTCCTCCAGAACAGCGCGTTGCTGCTCTGGACCTCCAATCCCAAGTCCTTCTCCTCCGTAGTGGGCACCGGCTCTATCAAACTGCTGGACGGCCAGCTCACCATCACCCACGTGGCCTTGGTGACGGTGGCCGCCTGCATCGTCATTATGCTGGGGCTCACCTGGTTCACCGGACATACCCGCATGGGCAAGGCCATGCGGGCCTGTTCGGAAGACAAGGCGGCTGCCCAGCTCATGGGTATCAACGTGAACAGCACCATCTCCATGACCTTTGCCATCGGCTCCGCCCTGGCAGCCATCGCCGGTGTGCTGCTCTGCTCCACCTACCCCTCCCTCATGCCCACCACCGGCGCCCTGCCCGGCATCAAGGCCTTTACCGCCGCCGTCTTCGGCGGCATCGGCTCCATCCCTGGGGCCATGCTGGGCGGCATCCTGCTGGGCATCATCGAGATCTTTGCCAAGGCCTTCAACACCAACATCTCCGACGCGGTGGTCTTTGCCGTCCTGATCGTGGTGCTGCTGGTCAAGCCCTCCGGACTGCTGGGCAAGTATGTGCCCGAGAAAGTGTGAGGTGACCGATATGAAAACACGTTCCCTCCGCCGCAAGCGCCTTTTCGGCAATCTCCTCACCTACTGTATCGTTGCTGCCGCCTTTGTAATCCTTCAGCTTCTCAATGCCGGCGGGATGCTCTCCCCCTCCCTTCAGGGGCAGTTGGTCCCCATCTGTGCCTATGTCACCATGGCTGTGGCACTGAACCTGGTGGTGGGCATCTCCGGCGAGCTGAGCCTGGGCCACGCCGGCTTTATGAGCGTGGGTGCTTTCTCCGGCGTGGTGGCCTCCATCTCCCTCCAGGAGCTGATCCCCATGGGCCCCCTGCGCCTGCTGGTCTCCATGCTCATCGGCGCCTTCTTTGCCGGCATCGCCGGCGTCATCGTGGGCGTCCCCGTCCTGCGCCTGCGGGGCGACTATCTGGCCATCGTCACCCTGGCTTTCGGCGAGATCATCAAGAACATTATCAACATCCTCTATGTGGGCGTAGACGAGAACGGCCTCCACTTCTCCACCTCCAGTGAGGCGGCCCTCAACCTGTCTGAGACCGGCAAGGCCATCCTGAAGGGACCCATGGGAGTCACGGCCAACGTGAAGCTCTCCTCCTTCACCGCAGGCTTTCTGCTGGTGATGGTAGCCCTCATCGTGGTCCTCAACCTGGTGAACAGCCGTTCCGGTCGGGCCATCATGGCCCTGCGGGACAACCGCATCGCCGCCGAGAGCGTGGGCATCAGCGCCACCAAATACAAGCTGATGGCCTTTGTCACCTCCGCCGTGCTGGCTGGAGCCGCCGGCGCCCTCTATGCCATGAACTACTCCTCCATCGCCGCCAAGAAGTTTGACTTCAATACCTCTATCCTGATCCTGGTCTACGTGGTGCTGGGTGGACTGGGCAACATCCGGGGCTCGATCATTGCTGCCGCCCTGCTCTATGTCCTGCCCGAGCTGCTGCGTGATTTCTATGACTACCGGATGCTGATCTACGCCATCGTGCTCATCCTGGTCATGCTGGCCACCAACAACGAGCGCTCCAAGGAGTTTTTCTCCTCCCTGCGCCGGAAGATATTGGGCCGCGGCACCGAGAAAGGAGGCGCTCAGAATGGCTAAGGAATTTAAGAAAGGCAAGATGGTCCCCGTCCCCAGCCACTCCATCGTTCCTGAGCGGGATGTGAACAAGCTCCCCGTTCTGGAGTGCCAGCACCTGGGCATCGACTTCGGCGGCCTGACCGCTGTCAATGAGTTCAACCTCACCATCGGCCGCACAGAGATTGCCGGCCTTATCGGCCCCAACGGCGCGGGCAAGACCACGGTGTTCAACCTGCTCACCAAGGTGTATCAGCCCACCCGGGGCACCATCCTGCTCAATGGCAAGGACACCCACGGCATGAGCACTGCCCAAGTCAACCGGGCCGGCATCGCCCGCACCTTCCAGAACATCCGCCTGTTTTCCAACCTGAGTGTGGAGGACAACGTGAAGATCGGCCTGCACAACCAGATCCGCTACCCCATGTGGGACGGCGTGCTCCGCCTCCCCAAGTTCTGGAAGCAGGAGAAGCTGGCCCGAGAGAGCGCCATGGAGCTGCTCTCCATCTTCGACATGCAGGACCTGGCCCACCACCAGGCCGGCTCCCTGCCTTACGGCGCACAGCGCCGCCTGGAGATCGTCCGGGCCCTGGCCACCAACCCCTCCCTGCTTCTGCTGGACGAGCCCGCCGCCGGCATGAACCCCTCCGAGACCGCCGAGCTGATGGAGAACATCGTCAAGATCCGGGACACCTTCCAGATCGCCGTTATGCTCATCGAGCACGACATGAACCTGGTCATGGGCATCTGCGAGGGCATTTGTGTCCTCAACTTCGGACAGATCATCGCCAAGGGCACCGCGGAGGACATCCAGGCCAATCCAAAGGTCATCGAGGCCTATCTGGGCAGTCAGAAAAAGAAAGGAGGGGCCTGATATGGACGCCATGCTGAAGGTAGAGGGCATCAACGTCTATTACGGCGCCATCCATGCCATCAAAGACGTCTCCTTTCAGGTAAATGAGGGGGAGGTAGTCACCCTCATCGGCGCCAACGGTGCCGGAAAGTCCACCATCCTGAAGACCATCGCAGGTCTGCTCACCTCCCATACCGGCTCCATCGAGTTCCTGGGCCAGCGCCTGGGGGGCACCCCGGCCCATAAGATCATCACCAAGGGTCTGGCTCTGGTGCCGGAGGGCCGGCAGATCTTCCTCCAGATGTCTGTGGAGGAAAACCTGGAGATGGGAGCCTTCACCCGCCCCTCTTCTGAGTTTGATGACGGCATCGCGGATGTGTACCAGCGCTTCCCCCGGCTGAAGGAGCGCCGCCGACAGGTGGCGGGCACCCTGTCCGGCGGCGAACAGCAGATGCTGGCCATGGGCCGCGCCCTGATGTCCAAGCCCCGCCTGCTGATGCTGGATGAGCCCTCCATGGGTCTGGCCCCCATCCTGGTGGAGCAGATCTTCGACATCATCCAGGAGCTGAACCAGCACGGCACCACCATCCTCCTGGTGGAGCAGAATGCCCAGATGGCCCTGTCTGTGGCCCACCGGGGCTATGTGCTGGAGACAGGCAAGATCGTCACCACCGGCTCCGGCGAGGAGCTGCTGGAGGACGAGGCAGTGAAAAAAGCCTATCTGGGCGGCTGACCGTCCCCTCTTCACTTTCCGTCCGCGGCAAACGCGGACGGAATTTTTTATGCCGTACCCTTTCTCATAAAATAACACACCAAAATGCAACATCCTGTCCTTGACCTCGTTTTTCTTTCGTGATAGGATCAAAGCACCAGATGCATGCATCTCTTTGGCTGGACCACGGCCTTCCATAGGGGATCAGCATCTCAAATCAGGAAAGGAAGGAGAAAGAACATGAAACTCTTCCGCAAGCTTGCCGCACTGTCTCTGACCGCCGCGCTCTCCGCCGGCATGGTGCTCCCCGCCAGCGCCGTCTCAGCTCCCGCTGTGCAGGTAGATGGAGGCACAGTGGACACCTCCGCCTACATCAACGCAGACTCCCGCACCATGGTCCCTGTCACCATCGCAGAGGCGCTGGGCCTAGACTGTACAGCTGACGGCGACAGCGCTACCTTCTCGCTGTGCGGCCGTTCTCAGACCTATAGCGCCGGTACCGCGGCAGGGGATACCACAGCTGCCCTTCAGAACGGCCAGCTCTATATCCCCCTCTACCATCTGGCTGAGACTTTCGGGTACCAAGTGAGCTGGGACGGGGCCGCCCGCACCGCATCGCTGGACCGCCAAGCTTATCCTGCCCTCTCGGTAGACACAGAAAACCGCGCCTCCTTTGCTGCTGGTGAGACCGCTCTCCAGTCCGGTTTTGACTGGTACACTTGGACATTCCAGATCGACCCCGCCATGGACACCGTGGGCACCGCCGGCGATGGCCTGGGCCTGCTCCGTTTCCGCCTGTACGTCCCGGAACATATTCAGGAGGGAGAGGACTACCCTCTCGTGGCTACCCTGGGCGGGCTGGGCAGCACCAATTCCTTCGCCAACAATGGCTACGCTTCCCGCGGCTCCGCCTTTGCCTCCGACGCATTTCAGGCAGAGCACCCCTGTTATGTCCTGAATATCACCGTCCCCTATGAGGCCTGCGTCAACTATGAGGCGGAGCTGGCCTATATCTATCAGTTCGGTGAGATCATCCGAACCATTGCGGAAAGCTACGGCAATGTGGACATGGATCGAATCTACGCTACCGGCCACTCGCAAGGCGCAGGCTGGAGCTATGAGCTGGCCTCCGTCCAGCCCGAGCTGCTGGCTGCCATTCTCATCAACGCCGGCACTACCGTCCACACCACCTGGGGAAATCAGTGCGACATGCAGGCCATTGCGGATTCTGGCGTCAATGTCTACATCTGGCACGGCTATGAGGACCCCTACATCCCGGTGAACGAGGCCTACCGCGCCTTCAATACCCTGACCAGCCTGGGCATGACCAATCTTGTCCTGGAGATCCAGCAGGGAGGCCACTGCAAATCAGACATGTTCTCTGATTCGGTCCCTACCTCCTACATGGAGTGGCTCTTCGATCAGGTCAAAGGCGTCCCCTGCACCGCCTCCCCCACTGTCACCACAGAGGGGACTCCTGCGGACTATGACTGGGCCGGCGTTCAGGTCCTTTCCTCTGTGGAGGGCTGGGCTGAGGCCAATCCCTATTCCTCCTGGACCGAGCCCGCCGACAACGCCACCTGGGACCAGGTGATGGCCGGTGCCAACGCTCTGGTCCAGGGAGAGGGCGGCACTGGGAAGACCTGGCTGAGCAAGGTCCGTATCGGGGACGAGACTGCCACCTCCTATGATGATGCCACACAGGACACCCCTGTTGTCACCATTCAGGCGGGTGACTCCGTCGCTGTCACTGTCCAAGGCTACACCGGCGGCTACGGCGATGACTGGGACGCCTTTGATCAGGAGTGGGATGTAGAGTGGGCTGTTTTGGAGGGAAGCGTCACTGACATCCAGCTGACACACGAAGCCAGCGAGACACCTCTCCTCCGCCCCGCCACCGTCTCCCTGGCCAATGGCGGCGGCCCCAATGTAAACAACTCCCTTTATAATGAAAATACCCTGGACGGAAACCAGGTCTACATCAAGATCGACACTGCCCAGGACTTTCAGGGCGATTCCCTGAAGGTGGCGCTGCGGTTTATCCGCGATCTGGGCCAGGGGGAATACGCCTCCTACTGGCATGTGATCCAGTACCAGGTCCAGTAAATCGCTTCGCCGGTCCTCCTGACCATTGCCCGGCAGGCAGCAAAAAGAGAGGCGCTGAGCGCCTCTCTTTTTGCTGCCTTTTTTCTGGGGGTCCCACTCACCCCAGCTTTTGGAGCATCTGGACCGACATGACCAGGGCGGCCTGGGCCTGGATATCCGCCTGGGGATCGAACCGGTCCCCGCCTACGCCGGTGATGATCTCGTTCTTCTCCATAAAATAGACGCTGTTCTTCGCCCAGTCAGAGATCTCGCCGTCGTCCGCGAACTCCTTGGCCCCCACCGAGCTGATGACAGTATCCAGCTTATGGTAGATACCGGCCAGCATATTCGACGCCTGCTGCTCCGTGAGGTTGGAGTCATCGTTCAGGTCGTTGTCCCTGCCGTACAGCGCCGCCCACAGCAGGAATGCCTTTCTGTTGTCCTCGTTCCGATACTGGTACACCGCAGTCAGCATCACCGCCGCCTGTTCTCGGGTCACCGGCTCCTCGCCGCCGAAAGTGTCCTCCGTCAGCCCCGTCACGAACCCCAGCCCATAGGCCTTCAGCACCTCCGGGTCCTGGGTGTCCCGGAAGGGATTCTGCTTCGGCACCTCCGCCAGCTTCCCGCTCATAGCCTCATACAGCTTCACGGTCAGGGCAGCAAATTCCGCCCGTGTCATCTCCGCCCTCAGGTCCTGTCCCTCCAGGCACTCCGGCATCAGCTCCAGCCGGATGGCGGACTCCACCCGCTCCACCGCCCACTCATCCACGGTCTCGCCTGTAAATACCGACGCCGCGGAGACTGGCGCGGCCGTCAAAGCGGCCGCCAGGGCCCCGCTCAGCAGTGCGGACAACCATTTTCTTTTCATCAGGTCCACTTCCTTCTTCTTGTCGCGCGCCCCGCCGGGGCGGCCCGTTCCCTTCTCCCTCTTGTCCTTGATTTGATTCTACACGCTTTTTTTCAAAAGCGCAATCCTCTTTTCTCGTCTGAAAATGTTGGAAGCCCTTTCCGCCCGTCAGCGGCGTTCTTTCTGCCTCCCGGCGGTCAGGAAAGAGAACTTCGTCTCAGAGCACACCACCGCCACAAAGATGCAGGCAAAGCCCACCGCCATGGGGAGAGTGACCAGATCCCCGTAGAAGAGGACCGAGCTGATGACGCCGAACACCGATTCCAGGGAGAGGATCACCGACGCGGAGGCCGGGTCCGACCACACCTGCCCCACGTTTTGGAAGAGCAGGGCCACAGTGGTGGCCATAACGCACAGGTAGGCCATAGGCAGGCAGACCGCCGGGTCCAGGAACGCCTGAGCGGGGAAGTTCTCGAACAGCGCTCCCCCTGCCCAGGCATACAGCGCCGCAAAGGCAAACTGGAATACGGTGAGCAGGTAGATGTCCTTCTCCGGGGACACTTTGGCCACCGCCACGATGTGGGCAGCGTAAAAGAAAGCGCAGATCAGGGTGAGCACGTCCCCTGCGTTGACAGACAGGTCCCCGTCCAGAGAGACCAGTCCCACTCCGGTGACACAGAGCAGGGCGGCCAGGATGTTGTACCGGTCCGGGCGCCGCCGGGCGGCTGCCCAGTAGAGAAAGGGGACGATCACGCAGTACACCGCCGTCAAAAATGCATTTTTGGAGGGTGTGGTCCGGTCCAGTCCAAAAGTCTGGACCGAATAGGCCAGGAACAGGAAAGCCCCTATCACCGCCCCACGCCACAGATAGTCCCGGGTAAAGCCCGCCCACTTCTTCCAGCAGACCGCCGCCAGCAGGACCGCGCCCGCAGTAAAGCGGATTGCCAGCAGGTAGAACACCGGGATCACGTCCAGGGCGTTCTTCATTACAAAGAAGGAGGTGCCCCAGATGATGGCTGCCGCGAACAGCATGGGCTTGGCCAGTTTTTTCATCACATGCGGAGACATGGCTTCACTTCCCATCTTGAACTAGTCTCCCCCGGCGTGGTATGATAGGAAAGAAGCATGCCGGGCCGGTCTGTCAAAAACGGAGCTATTATACCAGAAAACCGTCCCGGCCGCAACCCGGGGGCCGGCCCCGCCCCAGGCAGGAGGCCCCCATCCTGCACGGAGGTCCCGCCATGTACTTTTTTGATCTGGACGGCACCCTGCTGGACTCCAACGGGATCTGGCTGGACATCGACATTGAATTTCTGGGCCGGCGGGGCATCTCGCCGGTGCCTGAGGACTACACCGACTACGTCACCCACCACAGCGCTCCCGACGCGGCCCGGTACACCAGGGAGCGCTTCTCCCTCCCGGAGACGCCGGAGGAGATCATGGAGGGCTGGATGTCCATGGCCCGCTCCGCCTATGCTCACACTCTGCCCCTGAAGCCCGGCGTGCCCGCCTTTCTGGACGCCTGCCGCCGCCGGGGGACACGGATGGCGGTGCTCACCTCCTGCATGCCTCCCCTGTGCCGCGCCGCCCTGGAGCACCACCGCCTTCTGGACTGCTTTGAGGCCGTCTACACCACCGCTGAGCTGGGAATAGAAAAGCGGGACCCGGCTCTCTACTGTCTGGCGGCGGAACGGTCGGGCGTCCCTCCCCAGTCCTGCCTCCTCTTCGAAGATTCTCCCAGCTACTGTGCTGCGGCCAGGCAGGCTGGCTTCACTGTGGTAGGGGTCTTTGACCCCCTTTTTGCCCCCCGCTGGGGGGAGATGGAGGCCCTGTGCCACCATCGCCTGGAACGATTTGCGGATGCCTCTCCCACCCTCTGGCAGATTCCATAATTTTGCTCTTTCCTGCCCCTGAAAATGTGTTAATGTTTTGTTAAGATGTTTCTTGACTTTTGCCCGATTCCGCACTATATATATAGTTCGGAATCGGGCACTTTCTGTTTTAGACAAAGAAAGACCCTTATTTTTGTGAAAATGCCCGAGACCGCTCCCTCTTTCTGATCACATCTGCTCCGGTCTTTCGGAGCCTGAGGAGGCCCCTCTCATGATCCAAAGAAATTTCTGGCGCAATGTGCTCCCCTCCGTCATCGCCTTTGCCTTCTCCGGCGTCTACTCCATCGTGGACGGGATGTTCGTGGGCCAGGGCGTGGGCGATGCCGGGCTGGCCGCCATCAATGTGGCCTGGCCGGTCACCGCCCTGGTCCAGGCCCTAGGCACTGGGCTGGGTATGGCCGCCGCCGTGGTGCTGTCCGTGTGCATCGGCCGCCGGGACGCCGCTGAGGAGCACCGCGCCCTGGGCTCCACTGCCGTGCTGCTCCTGCTGGCCGGCGTGCTGTCTACCGCCCTGCTCGCCCTGCTCTACCGCCCCCTACTCCCTCTGCTGGGCGCGGAGGGCTCCGTCCTGGCCTATGCTGACAGCTACACCCGGGTCATCGTGCTGGGCTCGCTCTTCCAGGTGCTGGGCACCGGGCTGGTCCCCCTGCTGCGCACCTATGACGGGGCGGACGCCGCCATGTGCTCCATGACCGCCGGCTTCCTCACCAATGTGGTGCTGGATGCTCTGTTCATCTCCGTCTTCCGGTGGGGCACCGCCGGGGCCGCCGCCGCCACCGTCATCGCCCAGGGGGTGTCCGCCGCTCTGGGGCTGGTCTATCTGTTCCGGGTGAAGCGGGTGTTCCGGGGGGTGAGCTTCCGTCTGAACCGGAGGACCGTTCTCCGCCTGCTTGCCACCTCCCTGTCCCCCTTCGGCCTGACCATTCTGAACACGGTCACGCTGGTGGTCATCAACCGGGGAGCGCTGGCCTACGGCGGCTCCCTGGCGGTGGCCTGCTATGCGGTCATGAGCTACGCCATCTGCATGGTCCATTTCATCATCCAGGGCATCGGGGACGGGGCGCAGCCCCTTCTCAGCCGGTATTACGGCGCCGGAGAACAGGAGGCGCTGGCTCAGGTCCGTACACTAACCTTCCGTTCCGCCCCCGCCGCCGCCCTGCTCTGCGGCATCGCCCTCTTTCTGGGGCGGTCCGCCATCCCCCACCTGTTTGGGGCATCCAATGCCGCTACCCGGCTGTTCCAGGTGATCCTGCCCCTGTTCCTGCTCTATCTCCCGTTCATGTCGGTAGTGCGCATCCTGACCTCCTACTTCTGCGCCACCGAGCAGATCACCCGGGCCGACCTGCTGATCTACGGCCAGCCCGTCGTGCTGGTGGCCCTCTCCCTGATCCTGCCCCGCACTGGGCTGGGGCTGTCCGGGGTCTGGCTGTCCGTCCCCCTGACCCAGATCCTGCTGGCCGGCGCCGGGGTACTGCTGCTGCACACCGCTCACGCCGGGACGAAGCCCATCCCCGCCGCCGCGCCCCAGCAGGCCGTCCCCTCCGTCTCTCTGTCTGTGTGACATGGATGCCCACGGGCCCTTATCCAAAAAACGGCTGCGCGCCCTCCCGAAAGGAGGGCGCGCAGCTATTTCTGTTTATTGCAAAGATTTCCACTCTGTCTGGATCAGCTCCGCCAGCCCCCCACTGGTCCCGCTCTCTCCGGCCAGGCGGTCCAAAATCGCTCCAAACGCCTCGGTCCCGCCGTACCAGGACACATCAGCGGAAGCCAAGTGTGTGCACAACAGCTCCCGCTCCTCCCGGCTGTCGATCAAGGCTAGGTAGGACAGCACGGTATCCGGGGCCTCCAAGAACCGGTGGTACAGCTGGTCAAAGCCGTTCTCCCCGTAGACCCCGTCCGCCCCCAGGCAGTAGGCCGTCAGCTGGTCCAGGGGCATGCCGCTCAGATCCTCCAGCTCCTGATAGGTGATGCCGTAGGCGGAGGGATCGGTGGTCACGGTGCTCCATCCCGGGTGCATCTCATCGGCATCCAGGCTCTCCCCGGACGTTTCCGCGCCGCATCCAGCCAGAAGGGCCAGGCAGAGCGCCGCCGTCAGCGTCCTGGCCGTCCTTTTATTTCGGTCCACAGCCGCTCCTCCTCATATCTTCTCCATGTGGGCGGCAGCGGATTTGAGCATCAGCCGCTTGGTGCCCACGTTGTCAAAGGCGATCTCCACCAGGGCGTCGCCCCCCATCTTCTGCACGGACAGGATCATCCCCTGTCCGAATGCCTTGTGGCGCACCATGTCCCCCTTCTGGAAGGTAGGCAGCACCGCCGGTACTGCAGCGGCGGCCGGCCGGCCGCCCAGGGGGCGCTGGGGACG
>NZ_LN866274.1:3053086-3056924 GCF_001244495.1 Clostridium phoceensis
AAACCGCCGTAGGAAGGCGGAGCGGGCCGCTGGGGCGCCTCGCTCCCCCGGGCCGCGTAGCCGCCGTAGCTCTGCTCCCCCCGCTGGTATCCCCCGTACCCGGAGGTGCGGCTGGGGATGCCCCCCCAGTCCCCCACGCCCGGGTCCAGGAAGGTGCGGCCGGAGCGCTCCAGATGCTCCGTGGGAATCTCGTCCACAAAGCGGCTGGGACGGTTGGAGCTGGTGCGGCCGAACAGCATGCGCTGATTGGCGCAGGTGAGGTACAGCTTCTCCTTGGCACGGGTCATGGCCACGTAGCACAGGCGGCGCTCCTCCTCCATCTCCTCCGTCTCTCCGATGGCCCGGATACCGGGGAAGATGCCCTCCTCGGCCCCCACCACAAAGACCACCGGGAACTCCAGCCCCTTGGCCGAGTGCATGGTCATCATCACCACGCAGTCCTGATCTGGGTCGTGGCTGTCCAGGTCGGTGTACAGGGCGATCTCATCCAGGAAGCCCGCCAGGGAGGGCTCCTCCCCCGCATTCTCCAGATAGCCGTTGATGGAGGTGAGCAGCTCCCGCACGTTTTCCAGACGGGTCCGGTCCTCCACGGTGTTCTTGCTCTCCAGCATCACGGCGTAACCGGTGCGGGCGATGAGCTCCTCATAGAAGTCGGGCAGGGGCATGGTCTGGGCCTGCTGGGCCAGCTCCCCCATCATTCCGGAGAACTGGGCCAGCTTAGCCGCCGCCCGGTCCAGTTCGGGGTACATCCGCGCGTTGTCGATGACGGCAAAGAGGGACACCCCCTCCCGCCGGGCGATCTCCTGGGCGGTCTCCACCGTCTTGGCCCCGATGCCACGGGGAGGGTTGTTGATGATCCTAGTGAGGCGCAGGTCGTCCTCCGGGTTGTTCAGCACCGCCAGATAGGCGATCATGTCCTTGACCTCCGCCCGGTCGAAGAAGCGGGTGCCCCCGATGATGCGGTAGGGGATGCCGTTGCGCTTGAACGCCTGCTCCACCTGGTTGGACTGGGCGTTCATCCGGTAGAGGACGGCGTGGTCCTTCCAGTGCCGGCCCTGGCTGTAATCCTCCAGGATACGGGCGGCCACATACTGGGCCTCGTCATTTTCGTTCATGGCGGTGTAGAGCTGGAGCTTCTCCCCCTCCCCCGCCCGGGTCCACAGTTCCTTGCCCTTGCGGCCCTGGTTGTTGCGGATGACGGCGTTGGATGCCTCCAGGATGTGGCGGGTGGAGCGGTAGTTCTCCTCCAGCCGGATGACCCGGCAGCCCTTGTACTGCTCCTCAAAGGAGAGGATGTTCTCGATGGTGGCTCCCCGGAAGCGGTAGATGGACTGGTCATCGTCCCCTACCACGCAGAAGTTCTCATATCCCCCCGCCAGGGTGGAGGCCAGCAGATACTGGAGATTGTTGGTGTCCTGATACTCGTCGATGAGCACATAGCGGAATTTCCGCTGATAGAAGGCCCGCACGTCCTCGTGCTGCTGGAGCAGGCGGACCGTGTGGAGGATGATGTCGTCAAAGTCCAGGGCGCTGGCCTCCCACAGCCGGCGCTGGTACTCCACGTACACCTTGGCGATCTTGGTCAGGCGGAAATCCCCCGCCCGCTCGCAGTCGGCCAGATACTCCTCCGCCAGCTTCATAGCGTCTTTGGCCCGGGAGATGTAGCCCAGCACGGACCGGGGCGGGAACTGCTTTTCGTCGATATTCAGGTCCTTCAGGCAGTCCTTCACCACCCGCAGGGAGTCGTCGGTGTCATAGATGGTAAAGGAGGAGGAGAAGCCCAGCTTCTCGATGTCCCGGCGCAGGATGCGCACACAGGCGGAGTGGAAGGTGGAGGCCCAGATGTCATTGGCGGCTGGGCCCAGCATCCGCTCCAGCCGCTCCTTCAGCTCACCGGCAGCCTTGTTCGTGAAGGTGATGGCCAGGATGGTCCAGGGGGCGGCGGGCTCCAGGCGGCACAGTGCCTCCTGCCGTGCCCTGTCTCCCGCGCCGGAGGCAGCATACTCCTCCAGGAAGCGCAGGTCATCCTCCGTCACCCGCTCCGGCACCTCCGGGCTGTCGGAGCCCCGGCCGTATTTCATCAGGTTGGCGATGCGGTGGATGAGCACGGTGGTCTTTCCACTGCCAGCCCCGGCCAGCAGCAGCAGCGGCCCCTCGGTGGCCAGCACCGCCCTCTGCTGCTCCGGGTTCAGATGGGCGAACTCCCGGGCGATGGCCCCCCGGCGGGCCTTGGAAAATCTCAGTTTCTGTTCTTGATCCAGCATATCTCTCTGTCCTCGGTTCTTCAGTTTCACAGTTAACTCCTATTGTACCGTAATCCGGGGGGCAGGTCAACCGAAAACCCGGCCTTCCCTGGGCCGAAGGGGCGGCGTCCGGTGGGATGCCGCCCCCTCTGAAACGGGACTCACTCCTCAGGCGGCTGGAACAGCCGCTCCATGGGCACCTGAAAGATCTGGGAGAGAGCCAGCACCTCCCGGTCACTGGCCTCCCGGCGCTGACCCTCCAGGGCGGAGAGGCTGGACTGCCCGATGTCGATCCCCTTCAGTTGGAGCTGCGCCAACAGTATTTTCTGTTTTATGTTCTTTTCCTTGCGAAGCGAAACCACATTTCTTCCAATACAATTCTTATCTCCATAGTCCCTCCTGACTCTCACGGGGGATACCTCCATTTTTATCTGGTAAACAGATTATATGGAGAATTCCCGTTGTTATTATCGGAAAAACAGATTATAATGGTGACGAGGTGATTTTAATGTCAGATAGTCAAACCAACTTTACCTTGACTGATCCCGCCATCGAGCCGATCGATCTGAACCGGATGGACGAGTTCCTCTTTTCAGCTATGCTGCGGGCCTCCATCCACCTCGGCGGCTCTCACACCCCTCTTCAGCTGTCCAGGATGGTCAGAAAGTCGCTTTTGAAGCTCTCTCTTGAGAAGGATCTGACCTTTGACCTGGCTTATGCCAAAGAATTCACCCCCGTCTCCAAGCTATCCCCCCTGGCGCTCCAGATCTACGAAATGCTTATCGCCTACACCGTCCAGATTGTCCGGAACGGCCGCTGCCCCGCTTCCATCCCAACGCCGATACAGGAAGAGACCCCCTGAACCGCGCAGTTTGAAATAGACAGCGATCCCCACAGGGGCCCCGCCGCTCCTGTGGGGATCATTCTATCCTCCGCCTCTTCCAGCAGAGATTGCTCCCAAAAGCCTTCTCCCGGGGAAGGTGATACGGCGCATGCCGCGACGGATGTGGGGGCGGCTTTCCGCCGGGCCGCATCACAGCAGCAGGGGCGCACATGGTGCGCCCCTGCAAACTTCTTTTTCAGTTTCCGGCCGGGCCCTTCTCTTGTCCGGCCAGCAGCAGCTCTCCGGCTCGGAAGATATCTCCCGCTCCCACGGTCAAAATCAGGTCCTCCGGCTGGGCCAGCTGGGCCAGCCGTTCCGCCACCTGCTCCACACTGGGGCAGAACTCCGCGCCGGGGATCTGCTCTGCCAGGTCCCGGGAGGAGATGCCCAGCTCGTTCTGCTCCCGCGCCGCGAAGATCTCCGCCAGGAGCACCTGGTCCGGCAGCTTCAGCACCTCCACAAAATCGGAAAACAGCTCGTGGGTCCTGGAATAGGTATGGGGCTGAAAAGCGCAGATCACCCGCCCATATCCCAGGCTCTGGGCCATGGTCAGCAGGGCCCGCAGCTCCTCAGGGTGGTGGGCGTAGTCGTCATAGACCTGCGCCCCCCTGTATGTTCCCTTATGCTCAAAGCGGCGGCCCGCTCCCTGGAAGGCGCCCAGCCCCTCCCGGATGCCCCGCACCGGCACCCGCAGGGCCAGCGCGGCGGCGGC
>NZ_LN866274.1:3057473-3151135 GCF_001244495.1 Clostridium phoceensis
CGCGGCGGCGGCGGCGGCCAGGGCGTTGCGCACGTTGTGCTCCCCCGGCACCTGGAGCTCCACCCGGGTCACCTTCTCCCCCCGGAAGACGATGTCAAAGCTGGGGAAGCCGTTCACCCACTCCAGCCCGGCGGCGTGGACGTCCCCCTCCTCCAGGCCGAAGGTGATCAGCGGACGCTCCAGCCCGGCCAGGGTCTCCATGGTGTTCTGGTCGTCCCGGTCGGCCACCACTACGCCGGTGTCTGCCGGCACCAGCTCAGCGAAGCGGCGGAAGGAGTGCTCCACGTCCTCCAGGTCCTTGAAAAAATCCAGGTGGTCCGCATCCACATTCAGGATCACCGCCACGGTGGGGAAGAAGGAGAGGAAGGAGTTGCAGTACTCACAGGACTCCAGGATGATGGTCTCCCCCTTGCCCACCCGGTAGCCGGAGCCGATGGCGGGCAGGGTGCCGCCGATCATCACAGTGGGGTCCAGCCCTGCGGCCAGAAAGATGTGGGTACACATAGAGGTGGTGGTGGTCTTTCCGTGGGTCCCCGCCACACACAGGGCGTTGTGGTAGTGCCGCATGATGGCTCCCCACGCCTGGGCCCGCTCGAAGACGGGGATGCCCAGCCGGCGGGCGGCGGCGATCTCCGGGTTGTCATCATGGACGGCGGCGGTGCGGATGACGCAGTCCGCCCCCTCCACGCTCTCCGGCAGGTGGCCGATGGTCACCGGGACCCCCAGCGCCCGCAGGTGCTCCACCGCCCCGCTCTCGTGGGCGTCGGAGCCGGTGATGCGCACCCCCGCCCCGTGGAGCACCTCTGCCAGCGGGGACATGGACACCCCTCCTATCCCCACCAGATGGGCGGTCCGCCCGGGCTGAATATAGTCATGTATCTCCAGGGTCATGTTTCAAGCACCTCTCCCCAGTTTTTCAAGATCCTGCGGCGTCTTCGCCGCGAACAGGGCCTATTATAATATGCGCTCCCCAAAATAGCAAGGTATCTCTTCCAATATAGGCAGATCCTCCCCATTTCATACCTCCGTCCCGGGAAAAAGCCTGGGGCGGACAGCCAAAAACGCGCCGCAGCTGCGGCGCGTTTCTGGGCTGAGGGGCATATCAGAGGATATCCAATCCGGAGATCGCATAGCCAAACATGCTGTTGTTGCGGACCAGGTCCACCGTGAAGCTGCACAGCACCGACTCATCCTCCAGGCTCACCAGGGCTCCGGCCACCTGGACACGGCCGCCGCCCAGCTCGGTGATCTCACCCAGGCGGGTCTCGGTCAGTCCGGCGTCGCCCCGGGCCAGACGGAAGGTGTCGTTCTGCCAGTCATAGCTCACCCGGCCGTTCATCTCCCGGGGCAGGGCTGGCAGTCCGTCGAAGTTGGAGAACAGAGCGCCGGCGTAGTCGGCCACCGTCTCCGCGGGCAGGATCAGCATGTCATCGGTGAGCTCCGCCCGCTCGTCCATCTGGCCGCACAGGCTGAGCATATAGTACAGGCTGTTCCACAGGAACACGTCATCCTGGTCGTTGTAGGCCAGGCCCTGTTCCACCATGCACATCACCAGGGCGTTGACAGGGGCCACCATGGCATCCATGGTGCCGCTCTGGGCGGGCACGTCGCCGGGTATGAATTCCCCGGCAGCCGGGGCGGCGGGCGCTCCCTCTCCGACGGCATAGGCGATACCGCCCATGGGTACGATCAGGAGTGCGGCCATCATCAGCGCGATCATCCATTTCTTCATTGAGGGAACCTCCCTTCCTTGTTGTGTATTCAGTATAGCATCTTCCGGCGGAGATATCCTATCGAATTCGTTACGAGAAGATGAAAATTTGGTTACAGAATTGCCCCGGCCCATGCCTCCGCCCTCCCTGAGCTTGTCTTTTTCCCCGTTCTGGGATACAATGGTATCCCAAGTCTATGTTCCAGGCCCCTCAAATATACCTGCCGGGAGGTGCCCCATGAAAAAATTTCCGCCCCGCCGCCCAAGTCCGGGCCCTGGACGGCCTTTGGGGCGCGCAGCTGGACTATGAAGAGGCCCAGGCCGAACAGATCCGCGCCGCCATCCAGGCCCCCCAGGCGTGGGTCTGCGGCCAGGTCCGGCGGTCAGACCCCGCCTTCGCCCGGGAGATGGAGCGCCTGTTCCAGCGGGACTTTCAGGACTCCTCCCTCTGGCTGTCAGAGTGGCTGGCCTATCAGTCCCAGGGAACGCTGGACCAGTGGTACGACCTGGAGCGTGCCCGCGCCCTGTCTCTGACCGGCCGGGACGGGGCGGTCTTCCGCTTTTCTCTGATTCCGTATCACGAAAACGCCTACCATGTCCTGGCCCTCGCCGGTGAGGACGGGCAGGTGGTCCGCCTCCTGGCCCTTCTGCCCAACGACACCCTTGAGGAGCTGGACCTGCTCCTCGCCTCCCCGGATGCATGAATAAAAGCGGGCCCTGCACCGGTGGTGCGGGGCCCGCTTTGGCTTTTACAGATTCTCGTCCAGCGCCTGGGTGAACACCGCGCCGGGCATCACGCCCACCTTGCGGTCGATCTCCCTGCCGTTCTTGAAGAGGATCACGGTGGGGATGTTCATCACGCCATAGCGCATGGCCAGCTCCCCCTCCTCGTCCACGTTCACCTTTCCAATGACGGCCCGGCCCTCATACTCGTCGGCCAGTCCCTCGATCACTGGGCCCAGCATACGGCAGGGGCCGCACCACTCCGCCCAGAAATCCACCAGCATCAGCGCGCCGCCGTTCAGTTCCTTCTCAAAGGTCTCTCTGGTAAAATGCTTCAATGACATTTTTGATCCTTCCCTTCTGTCTCATTGGTGTTCATTGCGTTTCCGGTCCACATACTCCGCCGCGCTCAGGCCCGCGGTGTGGCCCTCGCCCACCGCCTTGGCCACCTGGAGAGGGCCGCCGGTGCAGTCCCCCGCAGCGAACACGCCGGGCAGGCTGGTGGCCATCTCCCGGTCCACCGCAATGGCCCCGTTCCTCAGCTCCAGATCAGGGAGCAGATCGGTGGGGGCCAGGGCGTCCCGAAGGATGAACACCCCCTCGCAGGGCAGCTCCGCGCCGTCGGCCACCAGGGCGGTCACCCGGTCGATCCCCCGCACCTCCAGCTTTCCGGCCCGGACGAATGGGATCTCCCGGTCCAGCCCTTTGGGCTCCTGGGGGGAGACATAGACCACCTGACAGCCCAGGCTTTTCAGGTAGTTGGCCTCCTGGGGGGCGTCCTTGCTCCGGCCCACCACTGTGACCGCCCGACCCCGGTAGAGCATCCCGTCGCAGGTGGCGCAATAGCTCACCCCCCGGCCCAGCAGCTCCGCCTCCCCCGGGTACTTGGCCAGCCGGGCCACCCCTGGCGCCAGCACCAGAGTGCGCCCCTGGAACACCTCGCTGCCCGCCGTGAGGGCAAACCCCTCCCAGGCCATCACCGCCACCACCCGGCCGGTGTGGAACTCCACCCCCACCCGCTGGGCATGGGCGCTGAAGTGCTCCATCAGTTCCCGTCCGTTGACCCCGGGCAGCCCCAGATAGTTGTCGATCCGCTCCGCCCGGGCCAGGGGGCTCTCCTGCCAGGGATTGCCCACCACCAGGACGCTCTTGTCCCGTCCCCGGGCGGCCACAGCCGCCGCCAGGCCCGCCGGGCCGCTGCCCACCACCAGCACATCGTAGTTCAAGGCCGCGCCTCCTCTCCGCCTCCGGGTGCTCTCCCGGACCTGTGTTCTGGTTTGTCTTATTATACCTGCCTTTTGTCAAAAAGGCAACGCTTTTCCGCGGCGCGCCAGGCCGGTCCCGCCCGCTTTTCTCCGAACTGAACGGAGCTGTCTCCTCTCTTCCCCTCTTTTCTGTATGTTCCCCCGGTTTTCTCCCATTTACGTGGGAATCGGTTGATTATTCCTCTGAAATATGGTATAAAATTAGAGTTAAGTTTACGCAAGAGGAGGACCCGATATGTCCGACGAAACCATTATTTCCACTCAGAGCAGGGAAGGCCCCGCCCCCAGCCAGAATTTCATCCATGAATTTATCGCGGAGGACATCGCCCCCGGCGGCCGCTTTGCCGGGATGCAGGTCCACACCCGTTTCCCGCCCGAGCCCAACGGCTATCTCCACATCGGCCACTGCAAGGCGCTTATCATCGACTTCGGCTCTGCCGAGAAGTTTGGCGGCATCTGCAACCTGCGCATGGATGACACCAACCCGGCCAAGGAAGACACCGAGTACGTGGACGCCATCCAGGAGGATATCCACTGGCTGGGCTTCGACTGGGGCGACCGGTTCTTCTATGGCTCCGATTACTTTGAAAAGACTTACGAGCTGGCTGTGGGCCTGATCAAGAAGGGCCTGGCCTATGTTTGTGAGCTCACCCCCGAGCAGTTCCGGGAGTACCGGGGCGATGTGACTACCCCCGCCCGCTCCCCCTGGCGTGACCGCCCCATCGAGGAGTCTCTGGACCTGTTTGAGCGGATGAAGAACGGCGAGTTCCCCGAGGGCAGGTACACCCTGCGGGCCAAGATCGACCTGGAGAGCGGCAACTTCAACATGCGGGACCCGGTGCTCTACCGCATCCGCTACATCGAGCACCACCGCCAGGGCACCAAGTGGTGCATCTTCCCCATGTACGACTTCGCCCACCCCATCCAGGATGCCCTGGAGGGCATCACCCACTCCCTGTGCTCCCTGGAGTATGAGGCTCACCGCCCCCTGTACGACTGGGTCATCCAAAACACCGACGTCCCCAGCAAGCCCCGGCAGATCGAGTTTGCCCGCCTGGGCATCAACTATACAGTCATGTCCAAGCGGAAGCTGCGCAAGCTGGTGGAGGAGGACTACGTCTCCGGTTGGGACGACCCCCGCATGCCCACCCTGTGCGGCCTGCGCCGACGGGGCTATACCCCCGTCTCCATCCGCAATTTCTGCGACCGCATCGGCGTGGCGAAGGCCACCTCCACCGTGGAGTATGCCTTTTTGGAACACTGCCTGCGGGAGGATCTGAACGAGCATGCCCAGCGGGCCATGGCGGTGCTCCATCCCATCAAGCTGACCATCACAAACTATCCCGAGGGTCAGAGCGAGACCCTGGAGGTGGAGAACAACCCCAACGATCCCGGCACCGGCACCCGCACGGTCTCCTTCTCCCGTCACCTGTATCTGGAGTCCGATGACTTTCTGGAGACCCCGGTCCCCAAGTACAAGCGTCTCTTCCCCGGCGGGCCTGAGTGCCGCCTGAAGGGGGCCTACCTCATCACCTGCACCGGCTGCGTCAAGGACGAGGCGGGCAACGTGGTGGAAGTGCTGGCGGAGTATGATCCCCTCTCCCGGGGCGGAGACCCCGCCGACGGCCGCAAGGTGAAGGGGGCCACCCTACACTGGGTGGAGGCCGCCACCGCCGTGGACGCCCAGGTACGCCTGTACGACAACCTGTTCACCGACCCCGACCCGGACGCCGGGGATAAGAACTTCCTGGACTGCCTGAACCCCAACTCCCTGGAGGTGCTGGAGGGCTGCAAACTGGAGGCCTCTCTGGCCGATGCCCAGGCCCCCGCCCACTACCAGTTCCTCCGGCTGGGTTACTTCTGCGTGGACAGCAAAGATTCCAAGCCCGGCGCTCTGGTGTTCAACCGGGCGGTCTCCCTGAAGGACAGCTTCAAGCCTGGCAAGTGAGCCGGGCGCCTGTCCACCCTGAAACGATAAAACACCGCGCCGCGTACAGCTTTCCTGTACGCGGCGCGGCATTTCTGCGCCTACTCGACGGGACACCGGATCCCGTTCACCTCCACCGCCTCCAGATCCTCCAGATCCGGGGGGGCTTCCCGCAGGAACCAGTTCAGGATCAGCAGACCGTCCTCTCCCGCGTTGGCACAGTAGTCGGGCCGTCCTTCTTTCTGAAAGACATGCTCCCGCTCCAGCTCCCAGGCCGTCCCGTCCCGGTAGAGCAGCCGGATCTCCGGGGCCTCCCGGAGCACTTCGAGGTTGACGGGATTTCCCTCGGCAGGCACAGCTGTCTGGGCGGAGATCAGCGCCGGGCTGACTCTCACCTGCCGGATCTCCCCGTCCCCCGGTACCCGGACCACCCGCTCCTCCAGCACCTCCTCCGCCGGGATAGTCAGCAGAGTGCCGCCGGGCACGTCATCGGCAGAGGGGACCCCGTCCACCGCCCTGGAAAAGTAGAGAAGGAGCTTGGGGTCTTCCACCTGACTCATGTCCTCCTCCACGCTGATGGTAAAGACCTGATAGGTGCTCCCCCGCTTCTCTCCCTCCAACACTTCCTCCCAGCCGAGGTTTCCTCCCAGATCCTGCCCATTCCGGCTGGGCTCCACAAAGGAGGAGAAGGGGGACTCCTTCGGGCCCGCCTCTCCTTGGATCAGCTTCCAGTAGAAGGGAGGCGTTTCCGCCGCCTCTTCTCCGTTTGGGGCGGTCAGCCGGTAGACCACGGTACAGCTGTGGCTGGTAAAAGTGACGCCCTGGATCTCCACCATCCCGTCCTCCAGGCGGACCGTCTCTCCCACCTCCTGATAGAAGGGGATCAACTGTCCCGCGTTTTCCCCCAGCAGCCGGTCCAGCGCGGCGAAACCGCCCATGCCCCAGGCCATGCCGGTCCCCAGGACCAGACACAGGCACACAGCCGCCAGGACCGGTCCTCTTCTCCTCCTCGGCCGCTCCGCCGCCCGGGCCCTGACCCTGGTCTCCAGGCAGGCCAGCTCTGCCGGGACGGGCCGGCCGGCCTCCTCTTCCCGCATTCTCTGGTATTCCTCCATGCGCTCCATCTTCAGACCTCCTCACTCAATTCCAGCTTCAACAGCTTCAGCGCCTTTTTCTCCCGTGTGTGGACCGTGCTCCTCGGCATCCGCAGCAGCTCTGCCGTCTCCCGCAAAGTACAGTCGAAGAAATAGCGCAGAAGGATCACTGCTCTCAGCTGCTCCGGCAGTGCCTGGACCGCCGCCCTCAGAGGCAGGTGGTCCGGGTCCTCCCAGGCCTGCTCCGGCAGCTGGTCCACCGCCTGTTCCCGGTCCTGCCGTTTTTTCTCCCGGCTGCACTCGTTAAGCAGGATGCGGGTGAGCCAGGTGGTAAAATATTCCGGGTGGCGCAGTCTCCCGCAGGCCCTCCAGCCCCGGAACACCGCCTCGTCCACCACGTCCATGGCCGCGCTGTCATCGGACAGCCACATCCGCGCGATGCGCCACAGCCGTTCCCGGCATTGTTCCACCCCCTGCCAGTACTCCTGGTCGTTCACGCTGTTCCCCCCTTTCTGCCTATTAGACCCTCGGGCTCCCCCCTTTGTCCAGGGGAACACAAAATTTTCTAAAAAAGTCCCGGCCTGACGCATTTGCGCCAGGCCGGGACTTTTTATTCACTCTTTTCTGTTGGTTCAGCCAACAACAAAGGTCAGGGTGTAAGTCGCCTTGGTGCTCCCGTCGGGTCCGGTGACCTCGATGGTGGTCTTGCCGGAGGCGGGCACGCTCACCGGGCAGCGGCTGGAGACCGACTTCCCGTTGACCTTCAGGTCCTTGATCCGGTTGGACATGGCCACGGGCGTAAAGGTAACGGTGCTCTGAAGGGCCCCCACCTTTACCTCGTAGTCATACTCATAGGGCACGAACTTGTTGGGGATGGCGTACTTCAGACGGCCGTCCTCCAGCTTGTCGTCCACAGTGTCGAAGCCGGTCTTGTACTTGAAGTCGTGGCCCACCAGGGTGGCGTCCTTGAAAGTGATATTGCTCAGGTGGGCGTTGGTCTTGTAATCCCAGTACATGTTGCTGGACACCAAGGGGTTCTCGGTCCCCCGGTTGTCCACCTCAAGACGGTAATAGGTCTTGCCGTCATAGAGGCCCTTGTACTGAGCGTGGATCATCTTGCCGCTCTCAGCAAAGCCGGTCCAGTTCATGGTCTCGTAGGGGTTTCCATCAATGGCCAGAATGGCACCGTCACCGCGGCGGTCATCAGAAACACCGTCAGGGCCGTAGTCCACCAGCTTCTGGAGGCACTGCTCCCAGATAGTCAGGTAGTCGCCACCCATTCCGATGCGGTTGTGGCCGGTGTACAGCTCCTTGACCTGAGCGCCATCCTTGGTATAGATGTCCATCAGCTGCTGGTGCAGGGACAGGAGCAGGTCCTGCTTCACTCCCTTGGCGGCAAACTGGTCCGCCACCCAGTAGCGGTTGACGGCGTAGATATCGGAGGAGAAGAGCAGACCGTTGGCCCGGTCATAGATCAGGATGGATGCGTCCTCATGGCCGGGGAGATGGACTACCTCAAACTTACAGTTACCCAAATCGAAGACATAGCCCTCATCAATCAGGTGCACCTTGTCCCCAGTGTAGGTACCAGTCTTCTCCGAGTCGATCACCGCATTGGCACTGGTGTACTTCTTGTTGTACACCTGGATGCTCCAATCCCCGCCGGCGGGGCCAACACGGTCACACATGTAGACATCCACGCCGGCGTCGTAGGCATAGGGCATCGCGCCGGAGTGGTCGCCGTGGTTGTGACCCAGCACGAAGACGAAGGGCTTGGTCGCCACTTCCTTCACCCGATCGATCAGAGAAATACTGGTGTTGGTGGGCATAAGGCCGTCGAAGAGGATGCCCATCTTGCTGCCCTCGATGTAGTAGGCCGCTGCCTGGAAGTTGTCGAAGTAGCGGTAGACCGCGGGGAAGTTCTCCCCGGCGTCATGCAGCTTGTCAAAGGCAAAGTCGTGCCACGCGGGACGCTCGATCCGCCACATGAACTTGGTGACAGGGCTGTCCTCCATGCCGGGCTTGGTGGCATAGCACTCCACGTCCACGATAAGCCAAGTCGCGTCGTAAGGCAGGTCCTTGTTGTTGTTCA
This sequence comes from Clostridium phoceensis, assembly GCF_001244495.1. Classification (NCBI taxonomy): domain Bacteria; kingdom Bacillati; phylum Bacillota; class Clostridia; order Eubacteriales; family Clostridiaceae; genus Clostridium; species Clostridium phoceensis. The sequence goes on from NZ_LN866274.1 coordinate 3,066,286, forward strand.
GGCCAAAGCAGGGGTCAGTGGAGTAGCCGGGGATATAGTCATACCAGTCGCTCCAGCCGGTGCCCACGTACACGCCCACGCCGCGGTCCTGGACAAACAGGCCGTTCAGCTCGGGGTGGGAGTACTTGTCCACCTTACAGCGCCAATGGACCACCGCATCCTGGGTGGAGGTGAACCACTCGGGACGGACGCGGACGAACTTCCGGTTGCTCACCGGCATGGCCCACACAGGGCAGACTACACGGCGGTCGATATTGTCGATGATGATGCGTGCCTCGGTGTCGGTGATGCCATCGGTGGGATTCAGGGTGGTGTTGCTGCGGCCCCGCATAAAGTTGCGGCCCACCAGGATATTCAGAGCGTCATAGCAGTTCTTGTCGATCTTGTTGGTGTCATCGAACTTGGAGATGTAGTCGGCGCCCAGCTTGGACATTTTGAAAGCGCTGACCAAGATCACAGCCGCGTCCTCCCGGGTCATTTCGGACATGGGATAGAAGCAGTCCTCGGGGGAGGTGGCGGTGAGCACGCCCATATCCAGGGCGGACTCGATGGCTTTCACATAGTCATTGTCGCCAGTGACATCATAGAAGTTGCGCACCCGCTCCGTGGTCATGACCTCGCCCTTGTCATTGATGTCCGTGCCGTCGTCCATCACGGCGTTGTAGTGGGGCCAGCCGAAATATTTGGCCAGGCGGATCATAAAGTCGCCCCGGGTCATGGGGTGATCCACCTCGATGGCGTGGGCTCCGGCGGTCTGGCCGGTGTGCAGGGTCACGGCATAGGTGGTGCTCCCCAATGTCCAGGAGATCTCCACATCGTAGCCGCCCACGCCGTCCCGCATGATGGTGGTTCCGTCCGGGTCCACAGAGACCAGGTGCTTATTGGTGGTACGCCAGGTGCCCTCGCTCTGCACCTTGCCGTCCTTCACCGCCACCAGCTTGATGGGCTGGACAAACTCCAGAGTATAGGTCTTGCTCTTCATGTTCTCAGCCACGCCATCGATATAGATGCCGTCGCCCTGCTTGCCGACCTGCTGCTTGGTGGTGGTGTCCGCCGCGGAAGCCGCGGTGATGATCCCGCCGGGCAGAATGGTGGCGATCCCCAGGCCCGCAGCCCCGATGGCCAGACCCTTTACAAAGTCTCGGCGGGTAATGCCGCTGCTCTGCACGTTCTCCTTTTTACCACTCACTTTGTATTCCTCCTCATTTCTCAATTTGCAATATCACTCCGGGCGGGGCGCGTCCCCTCAATGCTTCACGCTCTGTCTCCGCCGTCCCGGTGGTTGCACACGCTCAATCTAGATCTTCCTCCTGCTCTGCCAGCTTGCGGCGGAACAGGATCTTGCACAGGATGATGCTGGCGTAGAACAGGATCATCAGCGGGATGGCCACCAGGACCTGGGATGTCACGTCAGGCGGCGTGATGACGGCGGCCACGATCAGGATGATCAGCACTACATATTTAAAGTTCTTCTGCAGCGTCTTGGGCTTGACCAGCCCCACGCCGGTGAGGGCCACCAGCACAATGGGGGTCTCGAAGATCACGCCGAAGATCAGCATGGTGGAAATGACATAGCTGACATACTCCTGCACTGACACCATGGCAGTCACAGTCCCGGAGGTATTCAGCCGTGCAAAAAAGCCCAGCAGGATGGGCAGCACGATGGTGAAGGCAAACAGGGCCCCCAGGCAGAACAGCAGCAGCCCCACCGTGATGATCAGGTTGAAGCCCATCTGTTCCGCCCGCTTCAGCCCCGGCTGGAGGAAGCGCCAGATGTGATAGATGATGACAGGGATGATGATCACCACGCCCCCCACCAGGGAGATCCGCACGTAGGTCATCATCAGCTCAGCCGGTGCGATGTACACAAAGGAGAAGTTCTCTCCCCGGGAGAGCAGCAGGTTGGTGAACCACTCCGCCTGGCTCAGGCAGAGTGCCACCCCCACCAGAAAGCAGACCGCGCAGATGGTCAGCCGGCGGCGCAGCTCATTCAGGTGGGCCAGCAGGGACATCCTGCCCCCCTGGGGCACGTCATCCTCCAGCTCGTCCGTCTCCTCTCCGTATTCCTCCCGTTCCTTCCGATCCGTTTCAGCGCCCGGACCGTCCTTCGCTCTGGTTTTCTTCTTGTCCTGCTCTAATGTGGCGCGGCTCATGGATGGGCTCAGGACTCTTTGCTGTCGTGCTTCTCTTCAGCCTTCTCCGCGGCGGCGCTGCTCCGCTTAAAGTTTCCAATGGTCTGCCCAATAGCCTTGCCCAGCTTCGGCAGCTTGGTGGGCCCGAAGATCAGCAGAGCCACCGCCAGGATCAGCAGTATCTCCACCGTACCAAATTTTCCAAACATTACAATCCGCTCTCCTTTATTCTTGACAATTTCTGCCGCCGGAACTGCTCAGCCCTCCTTGGCCTGCTCCGGCTGCTCCACTTCTTCGGCAGGCTCCGCCTGCTCTGCTTCTTCGGCGGGCTCCTCTACAGGCTCCGCCTCCTGCTCGTTCTCCGTCTGCTTCTGAGACTTCTCCTCCTGCTTCTTTCCGGACTTTTTCTCCTCTTCCTCTTCCTCCAGCAGTTCGTCCCAGTTGTTGCTGTCTGCATAGTGACGCAGCGTTCCCACCGCCTTGCCCGCCATCTTGCCCAGCGCGGGCAGCTTCGACGGGCCGAAGATGATCAGCGCCACCACGAGCACGACGATCAGCTCTCCTGTTCCGATATGCATCGTTCAACTTCCTCCCTTTCATCCCGCTCAGCCCATTGTCAGAGCGGCTGATGCGCTTTTAATGCCTAAACCGTCCGACATGGCCATTTTTGAGCTGTTTCACAAAAAACACCCTAGCCGGACAGCGCTCCCTTTATGCATGAGATTCATTTTTGTGAAAGCCTGTCCCATGTGTTCTTGTCAGTTTCAGACAACTCCGTGTCCTCTGAGCCTTTATTTTATCATTCATTCTGCCTGAAGTTAAATCTATTTTTTGCATCTACCCGTTTTACATTTTCATAATATCTAATTTATTCATTATTTTTGTTTATTTTTTCATTGTTTTAAAAGGATTTCTGGTAGACTCATCCAATTTTCCGTTAACAATTTTGTAACAAATATCCGAATCGCTTTTCACTTTCCGCTGGATTGAAAAATATTTTCTCTCCCCCCTCCCCCTGTGCCAGCCTTCTGATGGACCTCCCCTCTTTACTCAGCGCAAAATTGGCAGTCCTGTACAAAATTCAATTTCAAAATTTGTACATTATAGTCATTCCTATATGACATTCTCCTGTGTCCCTTCATTGTCTGAATCTGAATCAAAACGCCGTGTTCCTCTATTCCGTTCCTTGCCGCTCCGCTCGCTCTCTCTGTGCGGGCATGGGCTGCTGAGCCGATAATATTCTTTAACGCAGATTTCACACTTCAGCTGTTTTGGACTTAACGCAGAGCCGCTAGAATAGCCTTGACCCAGCGGTCACAAACTGTCCAAGAGAAATTGGGAGGAACAAACAAACATGAAAAAAATCGCAACCGCACTTCTGTCCTGTGCCCTGTCCGCCGCCACGCTGGCCGGCTGCGCCGCCAACGCCGCCCAGGTCCCGCAGGAGTCTCAGGAACCGCATACCGCCGCTCTGACTGCCACTGCGGCCGCGTCCGTCAAGTCCCCTAAATACGTCTTCCTGTTCATCGGGGACGGCATGAGCTACCCCCAGATCCAGTCCACCTCCGACTACCTGGGTGCCCTGAAGGACGCTGACTACTGGCAGGCCCAGCCCAGTCTGGATGACAACCAGGGCGCCATCCTCGACGGCCCCGAGTACCTCAACTTTATGAACTTTGAGGCTGCCGGCTCCGCCGTCACCTATGACTCCAACTCCTTCGCCCCCGACTCCGCTTCCACCGCCACCTCCATCTCCACCGGCCACAAGACCTACTCTGGCTCTATCAATGTGGATGAAACCGGCACCATCGAGTATGAGACCATTGCCGAGCAGCTGAAAGCCCAGAAGGGCTGGGAGATCGGCGTCATCACCTCCGTCAACCTGAACCACGCCACCCCTGCCGCCTTCTATGCCCATCAGGCCAGCCGCAGCAGCTACTATGAGATCGGCCTGGAGCTGGTCGAGTCTGGCTTCGACTACTTTGCCGGCGGCGGACTGCTCAAGCCCACCGGCAGCAGCGGAGACCAGACCGACCTGTATGAGTTGGCCCAGGAGGCCGGCTACACCGTGGCCAAGACCCACGCCGAGGCCGACGCCATCGGCACCAATACAGAGAAAGCCATCATCATCGACGAGGACCTGGCCGACTCCGACGCCATGGCCTATGAGCTGGACCGCACCGACGACATGTGGGCTCTGGCTGACTATGTAGCCAAGGGCATCGAAGTGCTGGACAACGACACCGGCTTCTTTATGATGTGCGAGGGCGGCAAGATCGACTGGGCCTGCCACGCCAACGACGCCGCCTCCTCCATCCACGATACCCAGGCCCTGGCCGATGCGGTACAGGTGGCCATCGACTTCGCCAAGGAGCATGCTGACGAGACCCTCATCCTGGTCACCGGCGACCATGAGACCGGCGGCCTGACCATCGGCTTCGCCGGAACCGACTACGACACTTATCTGGATCTGCTGGAGAACCAAAAGATCTCCTTCGCCAAGTACGACAGCGACTATGTGGCCTCCTATAAGGCCAACAAGACCCCCTTTGAGACCGTGCTGGCCGACATTGAGAAGCTCTTTGGCCTGAAGGCCCAGGGCGAGGAGGGCGACAAGCTGGTCCTCACCGCCTATGAGATGGAGCAGCTACGGGCCGCCTATGAAAAGAGCATCAACGGTACCGCCTCCAGTCAGTACGACCAAGCGGAGTATGTGCTCTACGGCACCTACGAGCCCCTCTCTGTCACCATCACCCACATCATCAACAACAAGTCCGGCATCTCCTTCACCTCTTACAGCCACACCGGTCTGCCCGTGGCAGTCCTGGCCGAGGGCGCAGGCAGCGAGATGTTCAACGGCTACTATGACAACACCGACATCTACAACAAGCTGGCCGACCTGCTGAACATCGCCTGAGCTGGTCCAGACAGCCCCTTCCGGGCCCGCCTCCGGCATATTTGCCGGGGGCGGGCCGCCCCTGTGTTCTGGAATGAGACATTTTCCTGTCCCCCGAAATCATGCGAAAAGGAGTTTTCATCCATGCTCGACCGCCTCAGATCCCATTCTTTTTCCTACCAAGCTCCTGTGCTGGTATGCCTGCTGGCCATCCTGCTCCTTCTGGTCCTGCCCACTGGCTTTGAGGGCGCCCTGATCTACCAGGAGGCGGAGCGCTGCACCGCCCGGGTGCTGGAGACAGACAACTCCGCCATCATCGACACCGGCCTGGTCCGCTCTGGTGAGCAGCGCTGCCAGCTTGAGATCCTGGACGGCAGATTTCAGGGAAGGACGGTCACCGGGATCAACATGCTCAACGGCTCTCTGGAGCAGGACAAGCTCTTCTCTCCCGGGGACAGGGCCCAGGTGGTGGTGAGCCACGACGGGGACACCATCACCAATGTCACCATGAGCGACCACTACCGCCTGGGCTGGGAGGCCCTGATGGCCGCCGGCTTTGCCCTCTTCCTCATCCTGTTCGCTGGGCGCACCGGGGTGCGTGCCATCGCCTCCTTCGTACTGACGGTGCTCTGCCTGTGGAAGCTCCTGGTCCCCCTCTACCTCAAGGGCTGGAACCCCATCTGGGTCGGGCTGGCCATCACCCTCTTTCTCACCATTTTGATCATCGCTCTGGTGTACGGCTTTGACCGGCGGTGCTGGGCGGCGGTATCCGGCTCCTTTCTTGGCATCCTGGTCACCTGTGTGCTGGGCATCCTCTTTACCGACCTGTTCCAGATCCACGGGGCAGTGATGTCCTACTCCGAGAGCCTGCTCTACTCCGGCTACGCCCACCTGAGCCTGACCCAGATCTTTATGGCCTCCATCTTCATCGGGGCCTCCGGAGCGGTGATGGACCTGAGCGTGGACATTACCTCCGCCGTCCACGAGGTGGTGGAGAAGCGTCCCGACCTGAGCTGGCAGGAGGCCGCCCGCTCCGGCCTCAACGTGGGCCGGGCCGCCATGGGCACCATGACCACCACCCTGCTCTTCGCCTACTCCGGCGGCTACATCGCCCTGCTCATGGTCTTCATGGCCCAGGGCACCCCGGTTGACCACATCCTGAACTACAAGTATGTGGCGGCGGAGATCATCCACACCGTCATCGGCTCCTTCGGTCTGGTCACTGTGGCCCCCTTCACCGCCCTGTGCGCCGGACTTTTCCTGGCCCGGCGCGGCGGCCATCCTCAGCCCCAGGAGGAGGCAGATGGATGATCTGCCGGAGCCCCCTGCTCTCCATGGGAGTGCCCTTCTGAATGCCTGCCGATGCTGCCGGGCTTCTGAGTCCCTCCTCTGCGGCCTGAAGATGCTGGTTTCTGCGGTACTTGCACCGGGGCATCCTGCGGGCCCCTGTGCTGTGAAGTGGTGACACAGCCGCTCCGGGCATCTCCAGCTTTGATCACTTTTGTGACGTTCAGAACGTGACCTGCTCTGAGTGGCATGCGGTGTGCGCCGTCGGGAGTCGATGCCCGCACCCTGATGGTGCCGCTGAGACTTACATAATACGCGCCTCTTCCTTGTGCTCCGGGGCTGGGCGTGGTACACTAGAAGCATCCCAAAATTCAGAAAACAGGAGGGCTTTCCATGGAACTGCGCGCTGTCACAGGGGACATCACCAAATTGCAGGTGGACGCCATCGTCAATGCCGCCAATACCTCCCTGCTGGGAGGCGGCGGGGTGGACGGGGCCATTCACCGGGCGGCCGGGCCGGAGCTGCTGGCCGAGTGCCGCACTCTGCACGGCTGTCCCACCGGCCAGGCCAAGGCCACTGGAGGCTACTGCCTGCCCGCCCGATACGTCATCCACACAGTGGGCCCCGTGTGGCACGGAGGCGGGCATGGGGAGGCAGAACTGCTGGCGGACTGCTATCGAAACTCCATGGCTCTGGCCCTGGAGCTGGGCTGCCGCACCGCGGCCTTCCCTGCCATCAGTACCGGGGTGTACCGCTATCCGCCGGATCAGGCCGCCCGGATCGCGGTGGACACTGTCCGCCGCTTCCTGGAGGAGCATCCGGAGGGGCCCCAGGTCACCTTTGTCTGTTTTGACGCCAGGACCGAGGACCTCTATCAGGCCCAGCTGGCCGAGCTTTGAATCGTTTGGGAGGACCGAAGGGGCCTCCCAAATATTTTTTCATTCTGTTGTTTTGTCGGCGCACGACGAAACACGACGAATAGCGCCGCCGTTTCAGGGCATCATAAGCCCGGGGCCAAGACCTCCATACAGGTTTTACATACTTTTTTCCTCCCTGCGGTGGCGGCGCCAGGCGGAGTGTGATAGGCTGAAAAAAACAAACGGGGGGCGTTGATGACGAGGCGAAAATCGGAACTTCCCCGCGCGGTGCTGCTGTGCGCGGGTCTGCTGCTGGGGGCAGCCCTGCTGGGCATGGGACAGAGCCGTGCCGGAGAGACTCCCTACTGCCGCATGGAGCTGCCCCCGGGCTATGCCTTGGTCCAGCCGGAGGACGGCGGCCCTGTCTCGCTCACCAAGGACGGCGCAGTCACTGGCGGGCTGCGGCTTCTAGGGGGCGGCGGGGATCGGGCGCTGGAGCACGACATTCTGTGGTCCTCCTACCGCTACGGGACCGGAGCATACAGCCGCTCCGGAGTGGTGTGTCAGGAAGGGGAGCGGCTGGTCCGCTACTTTGTGGACTGCGGCGACTCTGGGATCTGTGAGCTGTGGCTGGACCGGAGGCGGGTGCTCCCTGTGGAGGAGGAGCAGCTCCTGGACCGGTTCACAGGCATGGCATAAGAGTCGAAAGGCGTCCATCCGCAGTGTGCGGATGGACGCCACAGACTGTCGAAAAAGCGGCAGAGCCGCTTTTTCGAGAAAGTAAGCACGCAAGATAGGCCTTGATTCCTCTCGGAAAAGTCGTCCTATCTTGCGTGAGAGGTGTCATTTCCGAGGTACACGCCCCCGGAAATGACGTGCTCCAATTTGATTCCGGTGCCTGCGGGCGCCGGAACTCCTTGCAGGAGGGCTTTTTGACAAGCTGAGGCGTCCATCCGCAGTGTGCGGATGGACGCCACCTTTTATCATGTCTCCGGCTCTGCCCAATTCAGGCTGCGGCCCACGGCTTTGTGCCATCCAGCCAGCAGAGACCGGCGGACGGGCTCCTCCATCTGGGGCTGATACAGTCTGTCCAGGGTCCACTGGGCGCGAATCTCATCCAGACTGTCCCACACCCCCACCGCAAGGCCCGCCAGATAGGCAGCCCCCAGAGCGGTGGTCTCCCGGATCATGGGGCGGCGGACCGGCTTGTCCAGGATATCCGCCTGGAACTGCATCAAAAACCGGTCCCGGCTGGCCCCGCCGTCCACCCGGAGTTCGGCCAGGGGCAGGCCGGTGTCCTGCTCCATGGCCCGGACCAGATCCCAGCTCTGGTAGGCGATGGACTCCTGGGCCGCTCGGATAATGTGTTCCCGGGTCGTGCCCCGGGTGAGCCCCACCAGGCAGCCCCTGGCATACATATCCCAATAGGGGGCTCCCAGGCCGGTGAAGGCCGGGACCAGATAGACCCCGCCGGTATCCGGCACCTTCTGGGCGTAGTACTCCGCATCCCGGGACTCGCTGAAAAACCGCAGCTCGTCCCGTACCCACTGGATCACCGCTCCGCCCACGAAGACAGAACCCTCCAGTGCATACTGCACCGAACCGTTGAGGCCCACAGCGATGGTGGTGAGCAGACCGTTCCTGCTCCGGCACAGCTCCCGCCCAGTGTTCATCAGGAGGAAGCAGCCAGTCCCATAGGTGTTTTTGGCCTCCCCTGGAGAGAAGCAGGCCTGCCCGAACAGGGCCGCCTGCTGGTCACCGGCGATGCCGGCGATAGGGACCTCCACTCCCTGGAGGTTCACAGTGCCATATACCGCGCTGGAGTCCCTCACCTGAGGCAGCATCTCCATGGGGATGTCCAGCGTCCGGCAGATGTGCTCATCCCAGCACAGGCGCTGGATGTCGAAGAGCATGGTACGGCTGGCGTTGGTATAGTCGGTGACGTGGACCCGGCCGCCGGTGAGCTTCCAGATGAGCCAGGAGTCCACCGTTCCAAAGAGCAGCTCCCCCCGACGGGCCCGCTCCCTTGCCCCCTCCACGTGGTCCAGGACCCACTTCAGTTTGGTGGCGGAAAAATAGGCATCCGGCAGCAGGCCGGTGTGTTCCCGGATGTAGGAGGTGAGCTCGTCATCCGCCTTCAGCTCCTCGCACAGGGCCGCGGTGCGGCGGCACTGCCAGACGATGGCGTTGTACACCGGCCTGCCTGTCTCCCGGTCCCAAACGATGGTGGTCTCCCGCTGGTTGGTGATCCCGATAGCCGCCACCTGGGCGGGGTCCACCCCGCTCTGGGCCAGCACCTCGGTGAGGACACTGTATTGGCTGGAATAGATCTCCATGGGATCATGCTCCACCCAGCCGGGCTTTGGGTAGTGCTGTCCAAATTCCCGCTGGGCCAGGCCGACAATATTCTGCTGCCGGTCGAACAGGATGCATCGGCTGCTGGTGGTGCCTTGATCCAGGGCGAGAACATAGGGGCGGTCAGACATAACAACACGGCCTTTCCTGGTGAATGGTGGTGGTTTGCCTCCATTATGTCAGAAATGTTCTGGATTGTAAAGGGGCGGCTGCGGGAAAGGACGTCCGGGCGCGGAGGCGCACCGGAAGAACGGCAGTCGCATAGAATGGGCTGTGGCAAAGCCACGCAATCTTGAATGAAGAAAAGGAGACCCAAATGAACCGTTATCTTCCTTCAGACAGAAGTCTGACACGCTGGGACTCCATGTGCTCCCAGGGTACGGGCAGCCGCTGCTCGTGCTCCTGCCCGCCTTCCTGCCAGCCCGTCTGTCCCGGGCCCGGCCCCAGTCCCTGCCCGCCCATCTGCCCCGGGCCTGGGCCTGCTCCCTGCCCGCCCATCTGCCCCGGGCCTGGGCCTGCTCCCTGCCCGCCTATCTGCCCTGGGCCTGGCCCTGCTCCCTGCCCGCCTATCTGCCCCGGGCCCATCCCGCCCGTCGGGACCGGCCCCACTGGCCCCACTGGCCCCACCGGCCCGCAGGGTATCCCTGGACCTAACGGTGCCACTGGCCCTACCGGCCCTCAGGGTATTCCCGGGCCCTCACCTGTCAAGTAAGCAAAAAGCCACTTCCTCCAATACGACAAATAAATGGCAGGCTTATGATAAATATTATCACAAGTCTGCCATTTATGATTTCAAATTGTCGCGATCGTGTTTTAAGATACTTCAACAAGGGGCTTATCTGATAGGATCACACCGCCTTCCTGTCCGTTTGATCTTTCAAGAGATCCAAGCATTTTTTATAATCATCTAAATATTTCCATTGTATTTCAATTTGGTCCGCCCTGTAGATCCGAATGGAGCGGATCAGGGCATCTACGATCTCCTGGGTCAAAGACTCGACCTGCTCGCAGGGGCGGAACAGCCAAACAAAGCCATTCTCTGTGGCATTTCCCTGCAGCTCCCTCATCTGTTTAGTAAGCTGTCTGTTCTGTGCCTCCAGCTCTTGGATCTGTCTGTTTAAGTGGTCACGTCTTGTCTTATACTGTTCAGTCGAGATCACCCCATCGTTCAGCTGCTCAAACAGCTCTATTCGGGACCGATTTGATGCTTTGATCCGCTTTTCTAAGGCTCTGATCTGCTGTTCCAGTATGGATACACGTGTACCGCGATTTTTCTTTGCCTGCTGAATCAGCTGGCCCGTATCCACAACGATCCTGGCCTGCTGCCGGATCGCAAGCAGGACCGCGTCTATCAGGTCCTGCTCCATCAGTCTGCCTTCCATGCAGTTGGGAGAATCGCGGAATTTCCTGGTATTGCAATAAAAGTATCGGACCGTGGTGTTGCTGCGGCGCATGGCCCTGCCGCATCCCGCACAGTGCAGCTTTTTATAGAACAAGTGCGGCGGTGCTGTCATTTTTCTCTTTTCCAAATGGTCGATACACCGCCGCGCCTCCTGAAACTCGTTTTCGGAGACAATGGCCTCAAAACAGTCGGGAACGATGATCCAGTCCTCCCTTTTTGTTTTCCGGCGCTGCTTGCTGCCGACCCGAAGATTGGGGCGCATGCCGCTGATGGCCTTGCCGGTGTATCGTTCCTCATAGAGAATGGACAGCACCACAAAATTGTTCCAAAAACCATCCTCCAGGGCCGCTATCTTTTTGCCCGGATACTTCTGCCTCATGTAGATCAGGGGAGAGGGCACATCTTCCAGATTAAGTGTTCTGGCAATTTCTGTGGTGCAAAAGCCCGCCAGGGTCATATCGAAAATACGCCGGACCACTTTGGCCGCTGGCGGGTCGATCACCAGTCTATGCTTATCTTCACTGCTTTTCACATAGCCGTAGGGAGCAACGCTGCAAAAGTAATCGCCACGCCGCAGGCGGGCATATCGGCTGCTCTTTACCTTTCGGGAAATATCCCGGCTGTAAAGATCGTGAACCAGAGCTTTGCAGGCGATGTCCAGGCCCCCGGTTGAGCCAATGTATTCGTTGCTGTCATAGCCGTCGTTGACAGATATAAAACGGACCCCAAGAAAGGGAAACACCTGTTCCAGATAGCTCCCGACCTCTTTGTAATTCCGGCCAAAACGGGAGAGATCTCCTTGTGTCAACAAAGAACCAAAAAATTTTGAAAAGTCGGAGGACGTTTCCGGGCTGGCTGCCCGATGCGTCCTCCGACTTTTCATCAGGAGGATTATGCCTCGAATTTGTCGTCTAAATCAAAGTATGTCTCATATTCGCGGATTATGTGAAGGAAGCCGTCATAACCGGTTTCGCTGATGGTTTCCAGATTTTTGTCGCTGGCCATTTCGGTGTGACCAATCATAACGCCGAGAAGCCGCAAGGTATTGAGCACTGCACGTTGGTAATGATATTGCTGCTCCTGGCGGCATACACGCGCCACTTGACTAATCCCATCAATCTTTCTCTTCCTCACGTCAGCCATCATACTCAGCGATAGCAGAATGCTACACACCCGATCCTGCATATCGGCAGCACAGTTGTCTTTAAACGTCAACTCCATAATTGTCCTCCGTTTCTTTTGTTTGATTGTCTGTCAGGTCTGCAAAGCAGTCCCGGAATTTCCATACAATCTCAATCTGCGAATCCGGATAGATGTAAATATCCTGAATAAATCCCCGTACCATTTCTTTGGTAAGAGATGGGGTATTCCGGTACTGTCTGCTCAGTTCCCGCAGTGGATTTTCCGAGGTATGAGCTTCCTCCTCCAGAGCGGCCAAAGCCGATTCCTGTTTCTTTACATCTTCATCCAGTTCTTGAACTGTTTTATCAATCTCAGCCTTTTTCTTAAGATAGCGTTCCTTGCTACAGTCACCGGCAATATAACTTTCATACAGAGTCAGTTTTTCCTGCCGGTAGCGCTCCTGAAGCTGCTGCAGACGGGTCAATTCAGCCATGCAGGCGTTGATCCTGCCTGTCCGGGTAAACTGTAAGGCTGTTTTCTGGTTTTCTTTTTGCCGATACAAAGTAAGCATTTGCTGAATGGCATGAAGCACTACCTGTTCAATGTCAGTCTCCATGAAATGCTTTTCCCGTGGGCAGGATGCGCCCGGATCGGATGCCGACTTATCACATAGATAATATACAGCTCCTTTTCTGCCAGTCCGGCGAGTCATTATCCGATGGCACTCTGCACATCGGACAACACCTTTTAATGGGTACTCCTGTATTCCATGACTACCGCGTTTCCTGCCGAGCTTCAGTATTTCCTGCACCTTCTGAAATTCCTCATGGGTTACGATGGCTTCGTGCATATTCTCCACTACAATCCAGTCCTCTTTCTTGTTCGGAAGCGCTTTTTTGACATTGACAGCAGCTTTGGAACGCTTATGCCCAACTGTTGCGCCAGTGTATTCGTACTGATGCAAGATGCCCAGCACCGTATGATAATTCCAGCCGTTGCTTTCTTTCCGTTTCTGAAAACGGTTCTGGTCTGGATGTTTCAGACGGAAGTAACTGCCCGGTGTCAGTATGCCGTCTATGTTCAAAATCTCCGCAATCTGTCTGGTCTTTTTTCCTGCCAGCGCCAGATCAAAAATCCTTCGCACCACCGAAGCAGATTCCGGATCAATCGCCAGCTTGTTGCGGATAGTCGGGTGAAACTGATAGCCGTAAGGAGCAATGCTGCCCACATACTTGCCCTGCTTCATCATTTGCAGCTTTGCCGTTGTGGTCTTCACGGACAGGTCTTTGCTGTAAGACGCATAGACAATATTTCGGATTACTACATCCATTCCGCTGGTAACACCTTTATAATCGTTGCTGTCATAACCATCATTGATAGAGATGTACCTCACACCCAAAAAAGGGAACACACATTCCAGATAGTTTCCCATTTCCGTGTAGTCCCGCATGGCTCTTGAAAAATCTTTCGTAACGAGGACGTTCAGTTCACCGGAGCGGAGCTTTTTCATCATATTCTGAAAAGCCGGACGATTGGTGTTTGTGCCGGTAAAGCCGTCGTCTACAAATTCCGTGCGCGGAGCATCTTTTAATTCCGGATGCCGGTTCAGAAATTCGTGGATCAGTAGTCTTTGATGCTGTACGCTGTCGCTTTCCTCTTTGGATCGGCGTGTATCCTCGTCAGCCAAGGACAAACGGATATAAATGGCAACTTTTGGTTCTTTCATGAGATCGCCTCCTTCTTCTTTTGCATTTCCAGAACACTCTGGCACATTTCCTGATATACATCATCGTAATAAAGAACAACTTCGACAGCGCCATTTTCATAAATCAGAACTTTCTCTATCATGGTATTCACCAGCTTCTGCGTCAGTCCCGTAGTACCGGTGGCCGCCTTCATCATAGACATCCATTTATTATCCGGAGAAATAGAATCCAGAAACTTTGTCCGGCGCTGAACCGCTTCATCCATCAGCTGACTCAGGCGTTCATGTTCTTTCTCATAGGTCTTCTTAGCAAAAGAATATTCTTCTTCATTCAGAATACCTTCCACGTAGCTTTCATATAACTTGCTTCGTTTTTGATTCAGGGCATTCAGCTTCAAGCTGATACTGGAGACAGCGGCGTTGTACTTTTCTTTGAGATTGCTTTCTTCCTTGCTTCCCTTTAAGATACTGAGCAGCCGCTCGTAGTTGAGGGCAACCCGTAGCTGATCCTGTATGACAGTGAGCACTTTTTCATTCAGAACATTCTGTCGTATATAATGCTTTGTACAGTGTTCGTGGCGGCGTGAAGTATAGGTGCTGCACTCATATGACCCCATCCATTCTTCCGGTCCCTTTTTGTCAATCCGATGTCGGCGGAAGTACATTCGCTTTTTACAGTCTGCACAGAATATTTTCTGGTCAAAGAAATCAATCATCTGTTCCCGGATAATGGCAGACTGTTTCATTTTCTCCTGCCGGATACGACTGGCCTCCGCCAGAATATGCTGAACTGTATCAAAATCTTCCTGGCAAATAATCGCCGGATGCGTATTTTCATACCAAATCCAGTTTTCTGGATCTTCCTTATGCTTCTTGACACCCTTATAAATAGCGGTACGCATTCTGCCGTGAATCGTGTGTCCCAGATAGACCGGGTTTTCAAGAATGGAATTGATCGTGGACTTTGCCCAGCCTTTTCCAACCTGATTGCCATGTCGGGAACCATTTTCACGCTTGCGAAGTTCCGGATGGACAACGCCTGCTTCTTCTAAGCGGTGAATCATGGAATTGACAGAAACGCCCTCCATCTTCCAGCGAAATATATTCCGCACATAAGGAGCGGCAGCCTCGTCAATTACATAAGCGGATTTATCTTCATTCCACATATACCCGTAAGGCGGGTTACGGCTCTGAAAGGTTCCGTTTTGCTGCTGCGCCAGGAGCGCCGTGGAAACCTTACGGGAAATATCTCTGGAATACAGGGCGTTAATCAAATTTTGCAGCGACACAGAGAGGGACTCCATGGAACTGCCACAGGTAAAGTTGTCAAAGTTTTCTTTGACAGAGATGAAGCGTGTTCCCAATGCCGGAAAAATCTTTTCCAGATAGTTGCCCACTTCAATGTAATCTCTCCCGAATCGGCTCAGATCACGAACCACGATAGCCTCCACCTTACCGCTACGCACATCATCCATCAGCCGGTTCCAGGCAGGACGGTCAAAAACCGTGCCGGTTTTTCCGTTATCGGCGTAAACCTCCGCAAGTCTGAGATAGGGACAGCCTGCAACATACTCCTTACAAACATCAATCTGGTTCTGGAGAGAAGCGCCTTCGTCCTGTTTTCCGCTGTTCTCTACAGACAGCCGTGCATAGATTGCAGTGACATAGGACATCTGCCCGATCTGTGCTGCCGATTCCGGCTGACTGCTGTTTTTTCTACTTTTTCTTGCCATGGTATCCTCCTATGTTCAGCCAGCCGCAGCTGGCCTTTCTTCAAATTCCTTGACATAGCGGAGCGCCAGCTCGTATTCATCCCGGTATTTGAATTGAATCTCAATCGCTTTGTTCTCGTAAATAAAAATCCGGTCTACCAGTGCCACCAACACCCGGCGATCCAGCTCCGAAATATTTTGGAACTGAGCAAACGCCTGTACCCAGGCACGGTTCGTCATACCGGTAGTTGCCGCCTGCGCCTGTTCTTTCTTCAGACGTTCCACGGTTTCCGATTTCTCTTCAATCCGAGCCGTATAGGCGTTGCGGAACTCCGTATATTCACTCTTTGTAATCACGCCATCTGCCAGATCTTCATAGAGCCGGAGCTTCAGTTTCCTGCACCGTTCGATTTCTTCCTCTACTTTGACAATCTGCGCTTCATAGTTGAAAGATTTCCGATTTTCCAGAGGAAGACGTTCGATAAACGTAAGCACCTGATCCAGATGCATAACGGTTTCAATCTGGTCATGGATTGCATGGAATACAACTTCCCGCAGTCGGTTTTCACTGAAAGAATGGGGAGAACAGTTCTTTTCTTTCCGGTGCTTTCCGCAGACATAGTAAATATACTTTTTCCCACTGCGCGTCACAGTCTTTCTCACCATACCCTGCTTACAATCCCCGCAGTAAAGGAATCCGGAAAACAAATAATGCTGTCCGCTGTCATCCGCAGCCCGCATATCCCGTTTGAGCAGTTCCGACACCACCATGAAATCATCCGGTGAGATCAGCGCTTCATGGGTAGCTTCTGCATGAATCCAGTCTGCTTCATCTTTCAGACGAATATCATGTACCTTGTGGTTGGGCGTTCCTCGCTTGCCCTGAGTCAGGTTGCCTAAGTAAACCTCATTCTTCAATATTCTAGCGATGGTGTTGTATTCCCATTGGGGAATATCCCGCCGCCGAAATGCTGTCTGAAACCTTACCCCTTGCTGGCGTTTGTGTTCCATCGGGGTTGGCACACCGCTTTGATTCAGCCGCTGTGCAATGCGCAGGATGGGAAAACCGTCCTTAAACATTCCGAAAATTATGGTCACGATCTCCGCCGCATCGTCGTCCACCACCAGACGGTTTTTATCCTCTGCGGATTTCCGGTAGCCATACGGAGCGAAAGAGCCAACATATTCCCCTTTCCGGCGCTTCACTTCCAGATTGGTTCGGATTTTTACCGATATATCCCGGCAGTAAATGTCGTTTACCAGATTCTTAAACGGCAGTGCGATAGCATCCGAAGCACTTCCCGGTGCCAGACTGTCATAACAGTCATTAACGGCAATATAGCGGATGCCCAGGGACGGAAAAATCTTCTCCAGATAATTTCCTGCCTCAATGTAGTTTCTGGAAAACCGGCTCAGATCCTTACTGATTGCACAGTCAATCTTGCCGGAACGCATATCTTGAAGCATTCGTTGAAATCCCGGACGCTCCATGTTGGTTCCGCTGTAGCCGTCGTCTTCATCGTAAATCTCCACCAGTTCCAGGTCTGGATGGCGGGAGATATACTCCATGCAAATGGCCTTTTGACTGGATATGGAATTGCTTTCTCCGTGTTCGTTGTCCTCACGGGAAAGTCTCGCATAGATTCCCGTTCGATAAATCTTTTCTGGCACAATAAAAACCTCCAATCTTTCCAATGTATCACCACAGAAAGACGGAGGCTGATCCTACTATAAACGCAGGAGTACAAGCCCCAGCAAATCATGACTGCGGCTCGTGTTCCTGTTTTGTTTTTGACCCGGTTTTATCTTACCATCCCGGCAGGACATTTGAAAAGGATGTCAGCTGCCGGAGAGATATACGCTGTTGACGCGCTCCTCTATGGTAGGGCCTTTCGGCTGGAACGCCAGCTTCACAACAATGCCTCCGTCTAAGTAACAGTAAGGATTGCGGATTTGCCGGATATGGGATTTCAAGCGTTCCTCATATCCGGCGTCCGGGTCTAAACGGACGCTCTCACGGTCAACCAGCTGGGAGCGGTCAACCGTCCGAGGGTCTACGTTTTTCATTTCCTCTACGGATTGATACGCCACATGATTTCCCCCTTCCATCTTATGATGCGGCTCAATAAAATAGTCACGACGACCTCCCTTCCGGGGTTCGTTATTCTATACCTATTACGGATCGGTCTTCTTTATCCGTCCGGCATCAGAATTTCAGGGGAAGCATATAGCGACGGCTGCTACCGTTATACATCCGGTAGACCTGGTACATATACTTTTTGTACCCAGCCATATTCACACCAAGGGAACGGCCTTCCCGGTAAATGGTAAGCGGATCGTACCGACGCAGCTGTTCAACCAGGCGCTTAGGACTATATTCATCGTGATAAAGATCCACGAAGAATACCACGCCAAGCAGAATCTCAAAGCGAAGAGAATCCGGAGCGCCGTCCCAGGCATTTACAATATGCTGCATTCCTTCCTTATAAATTTTTTCTCCCACCTTTTTGTAGATGGAGTAGGCAGTGCCAACGCAGCCGATCCGGCACTTGCCTCTGTCCTGGTTGTAGTCCAGCCGCAATCCCACATCCTCCGTGGCTTTCAGGAACGCTACCGCATCCGGGTCATTGCCGTAAATCAACGCCCGCAATTTCGCACCAGCAGTAAGCTGAGCGGAAGTGCCAGTCTGCTGGGCAAACAAAATAGCCTCATCCAGTTCGGAGAGACCATAGAACACTTTGCAGCGGATGGGCAAGTCCTGACCGCCGTTGCGGAGCTTCCTGGCGGCAATAGTGTGCTGACCGTCAAAAACATAGTAGTGACCGTCACGGAAGCTGACCTTCGGGTCATTGGCGATATGCTCGTCAAATTCTGCCGCGATCTTGCGGACACGGTTGGGATTCAGTTCCCGCTGGTAAGCGTTACGAGGGACTTCCAGGTTCTTGCTGTAGATCATCATCTCGTCAAAAGGGCAGTTAATCAGGTTCTTCATGTTGGTTCCTCCTGTTCGATTTTGTGAATGAATTGAATGGCTTCTTTGAATATTTTCAGTACCTTGCGGCGGTACGATTTCTTATTTAAAAGTCCTGGATAGCTTTCAAAGCAGCGGAGACATCGGCGTATCATGGTGGATACCGCATCCTCCAGTTCATAGAACATGGTGCTTTCATCTGCCAGTTCTTCCGCAGTTTCCATGCAGGATGAAATCGCAAGGATTTTTTGGATTTCTGTCATGGGGCGGGTAGGATGCTCTGCTTCTTCCCGCTCTGACTCTGGCTGAACTTCATCATCAGTGATTGATGAAGGTTCAATTTCTCTCGGTACTTGCTCTTGAACTGGGGCTGATGTTTTATCTGGTAGTTGCTTTGGCTGACGCAGCTGTTCAACCAATGCAGGGCGAGCATCCGGGTCAGCTTTGGCAATAGCTGCAACAGCAGTATCCGTAGGCTTAATGGAACCAGAAAGTAACTCTTTCTTAATTCCAGGTTCTATCTCATCAGCAGCATCCACCCCCATAGCATATCGTTCAGCTCGGCGGACATATCGCTCGTTTGTATTGTTTTCGCGGGCAATTCTTTCTGCGGTTTTTTCGACTTTCTGGTGGTGGACATTTTGTCCACCACCACTTTCATCAGCTAAAGTGTGTTGATTTCCATGAAAACTCGCTGTTTGTTTTTCCGCCTCATACCGCTGTCCAATCAAATATTTCTTCTGCTGTGGTGTCAAATTTCGACGACCAAGCTGGTTACAGCAAATCCAAGCAATGGCGGCATAGCGGTCAGGAAACTCCTTTTCAAAGACTGTGTATTTGATTTCCGGATGTGCTTGAATAATACGAAAGCGATTATGACCATCTACGATGCAGCCGTTCCAGACAATCAACGGATTCAGCACAACGCCGTCCTGGAGAATATTTTCTTCCAGCAGTTGATATTCTTCCTCAGTCAGAGGTGGAATTTTAGACTCGAACTCTGGGTCAATCCGCAGTAGTTCATCCATCTCATCACCCCCGTTCCGATACCGGCGTTACATAGTAGTCATAGCCCATGCGAATCTGGCAGTAGGTGCAGATTTCCTTTACTGTCTGCTGGTAATTTGCCCGCCGGATACGATAACTCCCTGTGATCTCGAAGTTTTCCCGGCAGGTGGGGCAAAGACAGATCAGGGAATTCCTGTCATTTCCTTGCCGGGTCAGGCGCATCATACACCGTCCTGGGAAAGCCCCAGGCTGGCACATACCGCTTTATCAATCAGTTCCATCTGAGCTTTGGTCAACCGCCCAGCGTAGCCGCGTATGCGGTGCTTATCGATCACCCGTAACTGTTCCAACATGAACAAGGAGTCTCCGTCATACTTCATTCCGGGGATCTTGCTCAGAACAACGTGTGTCGGCAGATATGGCTTTTTGTCGGCCTGCTTTGTAGCAGGTGTGACAATCAATGTCGGTGAATAGAAGTTGCCTACGTCATTCTGCAGGATCAGCACAGGGCGGATACCGCCGTGCTCACAGCCATAGGCAGGATTTAAGTTTGCGAAGTATATCTCTCCGCGATGATATTGTTTGAAATCTCGATCCATTGTGTGTACTCCTTTCTTGTGGGTATGTTAAAGGAGCCAGAACACGGGAATAACCTTCCCGGTTATGGCTCCCAAAAATTTCTTAAGCGGTTATTTTCTCACATTTGTCCTCGACACCCCTGAGAAGCGGGAAATCATCAGGCGGCAGCTTGCTGGGCTGCTCCATAGGCATCTAACCTCCCCGCCTTCCTTGTGGCCGGGCTGCGAATTACAGAAGTATCATTATCCCTGTATGCCGTCCTGGCCCTGCCGGTTGCAATCCGGTATTTTGTAGCAAGTATGGTTCGCTCGCCTCCGGGTGGAAGGTCATGGCGTACTGCCTGTCCGGCTCTGACATACGGTAATGTACCTGATGAATGAGTATTCGGTTTTCAAGGTTCCCAACCGGTGTTCCCTGGCTGTGATTAAATTGTAGCCGAATCCAAATTGTTTCCAGAGTGACTCGCTGTCACGGTACTGGTCGAGTTTGTCACGGTAGATTAAAGAGAAGCCTTCAGTTGTCCAATCTGACCCATTATGTTTTCCAGTTCTCTCTGGATACGCTCACTGTCCGAATATTTCACCCGCCCTAAGATCAGATAGTCCAGAGAAATATCAAACGTAATAGCAAGTTCAATCAGCAAGTCGAGCGAACCACCGCGTCTTCCGTTTTCCAACGCCCTGTAATGATCCAGACTAATGTTCAACTTGTCGGCCATCTGTTGCTGGGTCTTGCCGCATTCCATACGCAGTTTCGAAATTCTCATTCCACATTCCATCGGATCGTAATACATAATTTTTCCTTTCCGCCTGTGCGAAAAGCGGCAAAGGATACAAACTCCGCAGCGGTTTCCCATCTCACAGCCTGAAAATGAGCGCAAAAAGAGAAGGGTACCGATACCGCACCTTCCTAAAACAGGATTAGTGCAATATTTGTATCCTCAGCCCTTAATGCATATCAGGCTTTCGATATTTTTTGAAAGCCCTGCCGGAAAACAAAAGAAGGCCGCCGACAGAGCCGGACTCCAAAATTGGAATCCAATTCTGCCAGCGGCCTCTCATGTAATGTCTGGTTAAACCTCTGGACTGTTAAGGTATGTGACCTGGAGCAGGATTTACGCAGCCTGTTTCATCTCAACCTGTCCGTCGTTATACCTGTGTATTCATTTTTTGTCAGAGACCGGCGAGCCGCCCAGTCTCATTGACTTCGCCTTTGGGGGCGTAGATGTCAATTCGGTCATGCCGACGCCCCATTACTTTTCTGACCATTACTGCATGGCATTTTGAGCATTCCACCTTGATCGTGCCGCTGGAGTTTTTATATCCAACGGAGATTTCACCGCAGTTTGGACAATGCCATGAGAATGGTCGCCAAATTTCTTTTTCCTGCATAAGTCCATCCTCCCTCCATGGTCTTGTCACTTTGTTGAAATCAAAAATTTCTCTGCCAGCTCTCTGCCGGTATAAACAGGGATTGGCTTTGTCTTAGCATATGCCAGTATCTGCACTGCCTGATGGCAATGCTCACACTCCATCCAGCCATCCGTTTCCTCCAGATAGAGGTTATGGTTCAGCTCCCCGCAGATTGGACAGCGTACATCGTAGGTTTCCATTGTCAGAACACATCCTTTCCTGATTTATCGTAAAGGCCAGTGTTACAGGGCCTTGATGACGTGTTTTGCCACGCCCTGTACAATGAGCTGCTTCACTCGAATTTCTTTGCCTGGATACTTCGTTTGATTCGCATAGCGAAGAATCACATCGCCGTTTTCCTCATCAATTCCGCCAAAGATTTTCAGAGTGTTCTCATTGTCCTCATCCAGCGCGACGACAATATCGCCGACCGCCGCCGTATCTTGTATTCTGATAACGATCAGATCTTCATCCTCGATGCCCGCATCTACCATGGAGTCGCCTTTAGCACGGAGAATATAAAATTTTCCCTCACCAAAAATGGATTTGGGAAGGCTTACATATTCCTCTACGCTTTCCTCTTCACGCTCCGGGTCACCACAGCGGATACTGCCAACCACCGGTGCGGAAAAGTACCCGGAGGTACATTTGCCGACCTGCTTTGTCACAATGGTTTTGCCATCATAGGAAAGCATACCGCGCTCATTCATGGCGACAAGGTAGCGATAGGAAGTCGCCTTTGACACGCCAACGCCTTGTGCAATCTCATTTACAGACGGAGAGGCGTGGTGTTCACGGTAATACTGGTCAACAAAGGTACAGATTGCATTCATCACTTCCGGGTTCTTGCTTCTCATGGTCATTCCTCACATTCTAAATGAAACGGTTCGTTTCAGATATTTATATTATAGCGAACACCCGTTCTTCCTGCAAGGGATATTTTGCCAGAAAAAATGAGATGTCGCCAACTGGCGACATCTCGTGCGAAATATCATTGCTTATTCGATTTCCTCCCATGGTTCTAATCCCATTTCCTCCCAGGTCACACCATAGGGAGCGCCGCCGGAAGTATAACCGGCAATAAAGAAAAAGGTATCATCCTGTTCGAGAAGAGGAATTTCTTTTGGCTTTTGCCGCCTGTGTCCTTTTGTTTTGCGCTGTTTCGCCTTTGATGTGCTCATTGAGTCAGCAGATGGTTCTTTTTTCGTTTTGGGAAGCAAGTGCTGTGGCAAACCGGATTCTTGTAGTCGCTGGAGAATATGTGGACATTTTTTTTGGTATTCATTCAGCACTTCGCCATAAGGAATCCAGAATCCAAGCCCCTGAATACAACAGTATACCCGCTCAGCAATTTGAACAACTTCATTATCATCCGGTGGCTGCTTCTTTTCCTGCAGAAACCGGTCGGTTTCCCGATACATCAAATCGGAGATACGGGCTTTTTGCTTCTGCTTTAGTTCCTTATATTTCTTATTTGGATTATTCATTCGTTGTTGGTTCATACAGTTACCGTCTTCGTTAAATCTGAAACAGACTTATTCCAGCGCAGCCCTCGCCATCCGATGATATTCATCCAGTACGAAAGCTGGGCTTTCTATCTTCATCCTGCCGCACCAACCAAAGACCCAGCGGTAAAAAGTTGGGCTGGTACAAACAAATACTCTTGCTCTGAAATGATTGTCATCTACAGTTTCCGTCTCTACATCCAGACCAAAGTGATCTATCAGATGTTTCATCAGACTGTTTTCGCAAAGCAGCGATACTTCAACCGGTTCCTCCGTATCGTACATCCGAAAAACCTCACGCGAATAATTTGCCAGATTCAGGCTGTCTGGTGCCGATGTCGCTGCCTCATCAAGAATCTCCGGCTGTCTGCTGATCCGATCTACCCGGAAGGTATTGATTTGATTCCGGCCATGGTTCAGGCCAAGAACATAGTAGAAGTCACCATCCCATATCAGCGCATAAGGACTGATAACATACGGTAACCCATCGTTTTTCAGCACCCTCTCTTTTTGAGTATTGTAATCCGTATAGTAGAATGAAATCCGTTTACCTTCGTTAATCGCATCATTGATTGCTTCGACAATGTAGTAGCTTTTTTCGTTGTCCGATTTAACACGTCCAGTCACATATAGATTACGCTTGAGCTTTGCCGCATTGGCTTCACTGGTAAGCGCCATCAGTTTAGAAATCAGCACCTGGCTTTTGCCTGCGGAGATAAACTTTGAAGACTGCACCGCATCAATCAGCAATTTCACTTCCGGCAGTTCAAACAGCCGGTCATTGAGATAATATTTCTTTTCGCGGGAACGAATCTCCATTACTTCAAGGCCACCGGCATTCAGCAGTTCTATATATTTAGGGATGGTTGTCCGGTGCAGTTTGATCTGATGATACGTTTCCATCATATCAATCAGCTCTTTGGTGGAGACGGGATGATCTACATCAGAATGACGGAGCAATATCTGGTACAGATATAAAATTCTTAGCTGGTGATCAGTTTCCATTTCTATTTTCTTCTCCGATTATATTACATTTTTGTGTTTCTTTTATGCTAATCAGTAGTAATGTGGGTGGAAATAGTGTTCCATTTCTCCGACAATTCGTGATTATATTTTATGAAAATCTTGCTGTCTAATCTTATTTTATAGTGAGCTTTTATACACTCGTACTCTGTACAAAATGAAAGCAATATTGGCATCTTCTGAGAGGAATGAACCCCAGTTGTAATAAGTGCTGTATATATACTATCGTAAAGTGCGTTTAGACGATTAACATATATAGTAAGATAAACTGTATCCTCAACTATGTAAGCAGAAAAAACCGCTTGGGCTATAATGAGGAGAATATTGCCATTGGCAATTATCCAACTTACTGAAATGAGAACGATAATTGCAAGTAGTGATTTTACAAGGCTATATATCAGCATTTTTGACGCAATAAATTTTGAAAAATAAACACTTTCAAAGGTATTGGTAGCATATTTTATCATTGAAGGAGGAACTGAATTATTGTAATATCCATCTGTTTCTAACTCAGACAACCTAATTCCAAATGCTGTTTGAATACTGTTTTTACGTCGTTCGTGTTCTGCATTGTACCAAAACAAGCCATCATCAATAACTGATGCTGAAACAAAGCCCAACGCAGATGCTATCTGTAAAATAGATACAATATCTGTAGCCATTCCAGACAGGAATATATTTACCAATGATAGCATACAATTAAGCCAAAAGACAATTTTACAAAACTTTTCAAGCTTTTGCGATGGTATATATAGTTTGTTAATATCATCCCGTCTACTCAAGGGCGTTATACCTCCGGAAATGCTTTCTTGATTTCTAAAAGGGCTGAATACGGTAATCCCTGTTTCTCATAATTTAGTGCAGCATCAATATGACCAATAGCAGTATCAACTCTTGAATAATTTGTGCTATATTTAATGGTATTCAGCGCTTTTTTCAAATAATCTGTGTATGTAGTACAGCCAAAATATGCATACATCATTTCTTCCGCAATTTTCTTTTCCAATGAAAATGATGCCATATTTCGGTAATTTTTTTGAATGTTCCAATGCTTTAAGAGACGTACAACTGGTTTGATTTTCGAAGCATTATTTACATTACATTCTGTCAAAGTGCTATAAAAGCCGTCAGGGTCTGTGTACATCCAGTCGCTGGGACCATTCGGAATGTAATACATACCGTACTCTACATAGGCAGGCGTCAGTTCAAACTTAATATGATGGAGTTCTAATACAACCGTCGGGCTAGACTGGTAAATTTCAGAACTACTGTAATATTTTTCGGCAAAGGATTTTAACTTATTGAGAAAGGTCTGAGGTTTATAACCATACGGATTGTTAAACACAATCATAATATCCACGTCAGACTTTTCATCAACTTTTCGAGGTAATATAGTTCCTCGCACATATGAACCAAAAATCTTTTTCTCCACTACTTCATTTGATAAATACCATGAAAGCCTTGTTTTGATTGTATCTACCGAAGTAGAAATATTACTTTTTTCCGTATTGCTAAGAACAAGATTGCTTGCCAAACCACTTAAATAGCTATTTACGGACATTATATTATCCTCCAATCTATTGATAATTTTTTTATTCCATGCTGTTCATGCTTCACGCAAACTTTTATAAATTTCTTCAGAAAAAATCCCAAGCACCTGCCGCTTCATTTCATCATTAGAGAGCAGCAGGGAGAAGAAATCCTGGTTTTGCGAAAGTCCCTCAATCAATGCATCATCAATATCGTCAAAATAAGTGAACTCAAAGTCTTTTTGCGTATTATTTTTAGCACTAGTCTTCAGCTTATCCGACTTCATCAAAATATCCCGAATCTGAAGCATGGCCTTGACCACCACATCGCTATCATAGGATTTTCCGGTGCGGCTGTTGATCTCATCAATAATCTCTGACAGACGCTGCTCCTTGTCTTCTGTAAGGCCAAAGTGCTCCGCCGTGGGCAGTTTCATTACCGGCTTTGCCACCAGGTTTGGAGAAATGTGCTCTTCGCCCTTCTTCTGAATAAAGTTGGATGCTTTAATTTTACCGTCAAGGTTAAAACCGGCACCAGGATGCTTGATATTAATGTACGCCAACAGGTAGGCGATAAAGTTATACTTCTTATGCAGCGCGGTATCCTCAAAGCAAGACACCTGCAACAAGAACTCGTAATAACGTACAAAGCTGCGCATGGCGGCCACAGCTTCTCGCTGCTCCTCATACTCATAGTGATCCAGCAGCTTTTTGCTCTTTTGCAGGAAAAAGGTCAGGCGTTGCTTTTGTTTTCCGGTCACTTTTTCCGCATACAAAATCTCATTTGCGCTGTCTATATCCGCCGGATCAAACAGTGCATAGGCATCGATCTTCGCCTCCAGGTCATAGATGGCCCCTGGCGTCACGGAGTTGGAAAGCAGCGTGGTGGTATAGTAGGGAGCAAAGGCCGCCTTGATATCCTCGTAGCTGTTCACAAAGTCCAGCACAAAGGTCTTCTTATCGTAGGGCGCACAGATGCGGTTCAGGCGGGACAGTGTCTGCACCGCACTTACGCCCCGCAGCCGCTTCATCACATACATGGCACAGAGTTTCGGCTGGTCGAATCCAGTTTGATATTTATTGGCTACCAGAAGCACCTGGTAAGCATCGGTATCAAACTCTTTTGTCAGCCTGTCCTCTGGGAAGCCGTTGATAGAGGCTTCGGTGTATTCCGTTTCGTCGTCCGGTAGCTTCACTTTTCCGGAGAACGCTACTAAGGCATGGATGCCCTCATAGCCCTTCTTGGCGATATACTCCTCAAAGGCCTGACGATACTTCACGGCGGCCTGTCGGGAGGCGGTTATCACCATTGCCTTTGCCTGCCCGCCCAGTTCCTGCATGACCGTTGTTCGGAAGTGTTCTACAATGACCTCGATCCTCTGGGAGATGTTGGTGTCATGCAGCTCCACAAAACGGGCGATCTGCCGCTTGGCCGCATTAGTCTTGCAGCGGGGATCATCCTCGATTTCTTTGTTGATCTGGTAGAAGGTCGAGTATTCCGTGTAGTTCTGCAATACATCCAAAATGAAGCCTTCCTCGATGGCCTGCTTCATGGAGTAGACATGGAAAGCCTCCCGCTGGCCTTTGGTGTTCAGACGACCAAAGAGCTGGATGGTGGTGGGCTTCGGAGTAGCGGTAAAGGCGAACATGGACACATTCGCCTGTTTGCCATTGCGCTTGATCTCATCGGAGATCATATCCTCTACATCGCCTTCAAACTGCTCGCCGGACCCCAGGGACATGGTCACAGCAGCCATATCCTTACCGGCGGTGGAAGAATGGGCCTCATCGATGATGACGGCAAACCGCTTGTTTTTCAGCCCCTTCACACTGTCCACGATATACGGGAACTTTTGTATGGTGGTAGCGATGATTTTTGTATTGCCGTTGAGGGCAATCGCCAGATCGGCAGAGTTACATTTATCGTCCATCACACGAATAAGCCCGGCTTTATGCTCCATGCCCATGATGGCTTTCTGAAGCTGTCTGTCCACCACCACACGGTCGGTGACAATAATAACATTGTCGAAGATAATTTTATTATCGGCATCGTGCAGGGAGGTCAGACGGTGGGCCAGCCATGCGATGGAATTGGTCTTGCCGGAACCGGCGCTGTGCTGGATCAGATAATTTTGCGCTGTGCGGTTTACCCGGACATCGGCGAGGATCTTGCGGATGACATCCAGCTGATGATAGCGGGGAAAAATCAAATTTTCAGAACGCTTCACCTTGCCGGTCTGGTCATCGACTTTTTCTTTTACCTCCACAAAGATAAACTTGCTGATGAGGTCAAGCACGGTGTCCTTGGTCAGAATATCCTCCCACATGTAGGAGACACTGTATCTGTCCTCAAAGGCCGGATTGCCTGCACCGGCGGTCACACCCTCGCCGTTGCCCATGTTGAAGGGCAGGAAGAAGGTGGCATCTCCTGCCAGCTTGGTGGTCATGTAGACCTCCTCCAGGTCCATCGCGAAGTTCACCAGGCAGCCCGCCTTGAACAAGAACAGACGTGTCTTAGGGTTACGCTCGGTGCGGTACTGGTAGATGGCATCTTGGTAGGACTGACCTGCGGTGTTGCATTTCAGCTCAAAGGAGATGATGGCAAGACCGTTCAGGAAAATGACCACATCGATGCGCTCTTTATCGCTGGCCCAGACTTCCTCCATAACGGAGAAGATGTTCTGGCCATATTTCTTTGTCAGCTCCGGATTGAAGGTGGTGGCAGGCTTAGTGTACATCAAATCGAGCTGCCGGTTGGATATCTCAATGCCGTGCTTCAGCACATCGATCAGGCTGCCTCTGGCTTTGGTAGTCTCTGCGTTGATGAAGCTGACGATGGTATCCTCCAGATCGTCTTTGTAGATTTTCCGCAGATAGTCCATCGTGTCCGGCTGGGTGTCAGTCAAGAACTTCATGAGCATCTCCCGATCCACAGCAAAAAGGCGGTCAAAGTTGGTGGACTTGCGAATGACATACCCGTTGGCTGCCAGCCGCTCCAACAGATATTTTTGATAGTCCTTTTCAGAGAGAACATTTGTCATTGAGCTGGCACCTCCTTTTTCCCAGTCACGTACTCATAAATGAGAGATTTCTTGTAAGCCTCCAATGTGGAGAGCTGTTCTCTTTTAGCTGCAATCACTTCATCTGTTCTGCGCAAAACGGAATCGATATAATCCACGATTGCTTCCTGTTCCTCTAACGGAGGGACGGGATAGAACAACTCTGAAAGCTTGTTCCACCGCAGGTCACAAGAGCGGACGCGGATTCCAGTGGCCAGTGCCAGGAATACATCGCTGTAAGCCATGCTGCGGAGGAAGTACATAATATATCTCTTGTTCTGTTCTGTATCAAGGACATTCAGAACAGGCGATGCTTTACCTCTGGAATCGGAAATGCCGATTGCCCCTGCAAAGCCGTCCATGCCGTGTACGACCAAATCTCCAACATCGATGCCTTGATAGCCGATTTCCTTGTCCGCCATTGTGAAACCATCCTCGCGACGATTGCTGCGGAGAGTGACCTCGCCATCTCGGAAGCAGGTAATCACGCCATCATCTTCACGAACTGGCTTCTGGATGTACTTCAGAACATATTTACCTCGAATACAATTCCAATGGGCTGGCATACTACCAATCCACTGAATCCCGCTGTCCTTCATCTCCACATCCGGCTCAAGCCCTTTGGTTACAACCTCGGTGATGACGGAGCGCTTGTACTGTTCCAGTGTGTCGATCTGGGTCTGGATGTCAGCGGTAAGGGCATCGATCTCGGCGCATTTGGCATCAAGGTAGGCAGCGATGCAACGTTGTTCTTCTGTTGAAGGAATCAATACAATTACGTTGTCAAGCGCTTCAGACGGCAAATCCCACTGGCCCACACGAATTCCACCTGAAAGGCGCATGAACTCATCCTTATAACAACTTCTTAACAGGTAATGAAAATACCTTTTGAAGAAGGCTTCATCTGTAAAGTTGTACACAAAGTAAGCAGGGCTAACAATTCCTTCATAATCCGATACTGCAACAGAACCTTGCCAAGCCTTCATTTTGTTGATGACAAAATCGCCGGGCTTTACATATTTATACTTAGAAGTATCTTCTGAAGTTACATTGTGGTTATCGTCTCTGCTGTCCTTGGGAACAACTCCCAACTCCCGATAAAGTGACAGAACAATGCAATTTCCGGGGTTTCTCGGTTCATTTCTTTTTAGATGGTATTTTAGTTTATCTACTTTCCAATGGGTCGGCACAAGACCTATCCACCTTGCGCCACTATCCTTCATCTCTCTCATACCGTCACCGCCTCATCAAACAGCTTTGCCACACGTTCCGATACCGAACGCTCCAGCTCCATAAACTTTGCCTCCAGTTCTTGGCTGGGTATCGGCTGCTGGTATTTGTAGAAGTAGCGGGTGAAGGGGATCTCCGCACCGGTCTTGACCACCGGCTTCTTGGCTCCCAGATTCTCCTCAAAGAACCACTGGGCATCCGGGATATGGGGCAGCACCTCACGGGCCATGTAGTCCTCAATGCTTTCGTCCCACTTTACGATCTCAGTATCCTTGGTCTCTTTATCGTAGAGCACGTTACCCTTGCGGTCCCGCTGGATCTCGGCGGACTTATCCATCACAGAGAGGCCATCTGCGATCTTCTCCAGCAGCTTTTTGTCGGCGGTCACATTCGCCAGCACTTTGGTGAGCACCGGCATAAACGCCACCGGGGAGAGGTAGACCTCATCCGATATGGCTTCTTTCAGTGCGGCAAGAATGGCTTCATAGATCGGCTGATTGTTTTGGTAGTTTTCCAACTTTTTTAAATCCTTGCCGGTCGGCTCCTCCATATTTTCTATCTCATCGACCTTTGCCTGGTCATACAGGGAGGACAACGATCCCTTGGATAGCATCGCTTCCATGCGTTCCACCCTGATGGCATAGCTGCGCTGGAGAGGCTGCATCACCATATACTCCCGATAGATGAACTCCTCGTTGGGGTAGATTTTGCAATACTCGTTTTCTGTGAAGTCCGCATACAGTTTGGTAATGGCGGTGCGGTCTTCGGGAGAGATTTCGTTTTTCTTGTCACCCAGGGCCTTGCGCAGCTTTTTGAAAAAGCTGGAGGCATCGATAAGCTGAATCTTGCCCTTGCGCTCTGGGCGCTTGTTCTTGGAAAGCACCCAGATATAGGTGGCAATGCCGGTGTTATAAAACAGGTCTACCGGCAGGGCAATGATTGCCTCAATCAAATCGTTTTCCAGCATCCAGCGGCGGATCTGGCTCTCGCCGGAGGCTGTTCCGCCAGAAAATAGCGGACTGCCGTTCTCAATGATGGCAGCACGCCCCAGATGATCGTCCATTTTGTCGATGGCAGACTGCAAAAACAGCATCTGCATATCACCAGAGCCGGGCAGACCCGCGCCCCAGCGTCCGTCAAAGCCTTTTTTATATTCTTCCTGAACGGCCTGTTCCACACCTTCGGCAGCATCTTTGCCGCCCCACGGGGTGCCGAAGGGAGGATTTTCGATGACAAAGCGCATTTTCGTGCCCATGAAACGGTCGGCTTTCATGGTGTCCTGATAGCAGATGTTCTCCGCATTCTGCCCCTTGATCATCATCTCAGCCAGACAGATGGCGTAGGACTCCGGATTGATCTCCTGACCAAACAGACGCACATCGGCGGAAGGGTTATATCGCTTAATGAAATTATAGCTGGTGGAAAGCATACCACCCGTGCCACACGCCTGATCCAATACAGTAATGACCTTGCCGTCATCAAAGATGTCATCACAGCCTTCTGCCAACAGGATGTTGACCATTAGCTTGATGATATCTCTGCCGGTGTAGTGGTCACCAGCTTCTGCATTTTCAGAAAATCTGCGGATCAGGTCTTCAAATATGTAGCCCATCTTCACGTTGTCGATGGTGTGCGGATCGAGATCCAGCTCAGAGAACGCCTTTACTACAGAGAGCAGCCGGTTGTTCTTGTCCATTTTGTCGATCTGTTTGTCAAAATCCAGGCTGCGGATGATGTCCTGAATATTGGCGGAGAAGCCCTGGATGTATGCCTTGAAGTTGGCCGCCAGGTGATCAGAGTCGTTGACCAGCTCCGCAAGGTCAAACTCGCTGGTGTTGTAGAACTGGAAGCCGGACAGGCGGTACATCGCCTTCGCAGGATAGTTCGGATTCGCCTTATAGGTCTCCACGACCTTGGCCTTCGTGGGTGCGAGGGCACACTCAAAGCGGCGAATAATGACCATCGGAATGATGACATCCTTGTATTTGTCACTCTGATATGTACCACGCAGCTTATTTGCGATGGACCATATAAAATTCACCTCTGTGGATACATCAACGGGGGAATCATCCCACATCGCGTCTATGATTTTTTTTTCAGCCATATTTAATGTTCCTCCTGTTAACTCAATTATCATGGCATTTCTATTTTCTGATGTAATGTTCCTATTTTTTATATATTTTCCATTCTTTGTCCTGGCATCTGCCGCTTTTTGGCATTTGCTGAAATAGCCCATATCGAATCTATTCGACTTGAACCGGAAATTCTACCTTCAACGCATAAAACTTGTACTCTGCGTTTTGATATTTCCCACTTTTCAGCAGCTTAACGTATTGATAAATATTCTGTCATTGTTTTTCTTCATTACATTATAAAGTGCAAAGCTGTCTATGGATTATTGTAAGCTCAATCGTGAATGAAGTCAACGTGCAGTTGTCGCCAACTGGTGACAAGTCAAATGTAGTTTTGCCCTATTTCAAATTGGCGAGCAGGGCCTTTGTATATACAAAGGCAAAAATACCGGTGCAGCTTTCTAGGCTACATCGGTATTTTTCTCGTTGGGGGAATCCCCAATCCCCTTGAAGATCCGTATCTGGTGATACGGGGCTGCGCATTCGTCCCGAACGCTTTACGCTGCGCGTTCCATCGAAAATACGGTATGACGATCATGAGCTTAATCAAAATCTGTTTCTGACTCATTGGCGAGATCATAGATTTGTCCGTCTATGTCGAGAATGCAGTCAATATCAATCCGCGTCTTATCCATCAGAATCACTTGCTTTTGGTAATCATCTATTTTCTTAATCTGTCCGGAAATCGTATGGTAAGAACCGCCAGCTTTTCTCTGATCCGGAACAAAGTAAGTAATTGTAAGCGCTGGCTTTTCTCCGGGATAATCACAAGCCATCTGCAGCTTATAATCCAGCTCTGCTTTTTCCGACTCAGAAAGCTCCGGCTTGCGATCTGTCAGCCGAGCGGTTTCCTTTATCACTTCTCCATATCCGGTCAGCGCAGCGAATGGAGAAAACTGAGCTGCCCGATCTGTCATCGCCATTCTGGGGTGCCGTGTGGAGACATGATGGGGATGATTAATAATATCACCATAAGAATTATTTGGGTTATTTCTATCTTGTAAAATAATTATCACCTCTTCCGGATGTTCGCCAGTGCAAATACTTTTATGCTTTATGACCGCCAATCTGCTGGTTGCGGTCTTTTGCCGTTGCACCTTCCTGCAAATTCATTCCCTTCAGGATTGCATTCTTGCCAAATTTTTTCTTGATTTCCAACATGGCTTCCTGCATTTTCCGCTCCTTCTCCAATTCCTCATTTTCCTTTTCCCGCAGGTTTTGACGAGCGGAATAGTCTGTAAATAAATCTAACTGCTCAAAGCTGTTTTCACTTTGTGTCTGTGCTTCTGCCTCAGTGATAACATGAGTAGCAGCCATGTTAATCCTGCGTACTAGAAGCTCTTCATCTACGATTCGGTCAAACAGTTCCATCACAGCCTGAGTAATTAGACGAGTGGAGGAAGTGTATTTTTTCAGGTTGGCAGTACCGTGGGCGTGCTTTGGAATGCTTCGTCCATACCGATCTGTCTTGATTTCTCCATGATATTTCTTTCGCCGCGCTGGGTCTTTCAGATTATCAATATCATAACCGACTGTCAAAACAATTTGATTTGTCACAAACCCTTTATCCACCAAATCAAGAACCAGCAGGTCGGTCATTTCCCGCACAACAAGTTTTGCTTTTTCAAACGGGTATGGACACTGCAGCACTTGACCGGAGCCGACACTGTTACTTTCCGGTTTGTAGGCTTTGATGTCGGCAATCGTACAAGGCTCCCAGCCCCAGGCATGGTCAATCAATAATTCCGCATTGACGCCGAAGAGCTGATACAAAAGTTCCTCGCTGTAGTAGTCACCCGGTTTACCTTCCGAGCAGCGGGCTATATCCCCCATCGTATAAAGACCATGCTCTTCCAATTTTTTTGCGTACCCTTTTCCCACCCGCCAGAAATCAGTCAAAGGGCGATGTGACCACAAGGAGCGCCGGTAAGACATTTCATCCAGTTCAGCTATCCGGACACCATTCCGATCCGGAGAAATGTGTTTTGCCTCTATATCCATCGCAACTTTACAGAGATACAGGTTCGTGCCAATTCCGGCTGTCGCAGTAATTCCAGTAGTGTCCAGAACATCAAGAATCATTTTCATTGCCAACTCACGGGCTGTCAACTGATACGTTCTTAAGTAACTGGTTGCGTCAATAAAGACTTCATCAATCGAATAAACATGAATATCTTCCGGCGCGATATATTTGAGATACACCCCATAAATCCTGGCACTGATTTTCATATAATGTGCCATCTGCGGCGGTGCCACCACATAGTCTACAGCTAAAGCGGGATTTGCTTTCAGTTCTCCATCCTGAACTGAAGAACCTGTCAGTTTCCGTCCCGGCGCTTTTTGCTGCCGTAAGGAGTTGACCTCTTTGACCTTTTGCACGACTTCAAACAGTCTGGGTCTTCCGGGAATCCCATAGGATTTCAAAGCCGGAGATACCGCAAGGCAGATGGTTTTCTCCGTCCTGCTGGCGTCTGCGACCACCAGATTGGTTGTCATCGGATCAAGACCGCGCTCCATACATTCAACGGAAGCGTAGAACGATTTCAAATCTATGGCAATATATGTTTTATCTGACATTGTTCGACGCCTCCTTCTCATCAGATTTTAGACAGGTGCGGCATCCGGGCAGTAACTATTTTTTCAAACTCTCAATTTTCCGATTCCTCTATAATGCCGTAGTCAATCAGCACATTCGTTTCTGCGTGGGGAGGGTAAACAATCCCCATCATTTCATAGTTATATCGCTTCACTTTTCGGAAATTCTTTATAGTTTCCGGCGCATAGGCAGATGTTTCACATCCAGCATATTTGGTGTCACCAGCCAAATCATCGGCCACATCCTTTATCAGTGCGTCCTCTACGTCTTCAATCGTACTACCATACTCGACAGCAACTAATTCATGCTTTTTCACATCTTTGTCCAGGTCACCAAAAGAACGATACAGTTTGTACTTCATAATAATAGCCTCCTTCGTCTTAAATAGTTTCAAGATACTTGCTGATTTTCAGCTTTAATTCAACCAGGTATTCTTCAAAATATACACTGATTGCCACCGGATACACCTCATCCAGTGCTTCCAAAATCTCTTTGATCTGCTCATTTCCAATCCTACAGAATCGCTTCATCGGCTCAAGGTAGAATGGGTATACTGCCGGTATCTGAGAAACTCCAAGATGCTTTGCAACCACTTCAGCACCAAGTCTTGCAGAAGATGAAAAATCATCCTGTTTGAATGCGTTCAGTAGCATTTTCAGGAAATGGATTAGCAAAGTATCCTGCTTTTTTAATATTGCTTCGGTCAAATCACTAAGACGGAAGCAATCCGTAAAATCAAAGCCAACAAGATTTCCGTCAGGCGTTGCTGCTATCTGCACCGCATCAATTTGCTCGAACATGACCGCCAAAGCATAGTGACAGGCATACTCAAAAGCCATATTGATAGAATTTTGCAGGTCTTCCGTTGTGAATGGATGCAGTCCTTCCAAGTAAGTGATTCCAACTACATAAGGTGTCTTAAACGGCCAGCTCTCTTTGCGGGCGCTCTTTTTTACCAGGAACGCCTTCGGAACCGGAATTTGCATTTCCTGCGCGAGCCGGGAATATATGAATTCACAGCAGGCCGAACATGGCTGTTCCTGTTTTATGAGAAGAGGTGTCAGACCTTTTCTTATGGGAGTTGCCAAAAGCAGCTGCCCGGAAAATCCCTCATGGCTAAATGGCTGATAAAGATAATCTCTGCTGTCCACAAAAAACTCATTGTCCAAACCAGGCACCTTCCTTACTGAGATGTTATTCTGCTGGCGTTGACCATCTGCTTATCAAAATTATAGCAGATCCAATCGAAAAAAACAGTCAAATTAATTTTCATATACATAAATATATCTATCTCAAACACTGCAGACCGGAATATAAATAAACTTATGAAATTCGTTCTTTAGCACTATTTCATGTTCTTTATCTTCTGTATTACACAGAAGATGACCGATATACTAAAGAGGAACGAGAAATAGTTCTAAAGGAGGAGGTGACGAGATGGACGCACAAGCTGTTGGACAACGGATCAAAGCTGCCCGTGAGGCAAAGGGACTAACACAGGAAGGACTGGCAGCGTTGGTCGATCTCAGCCCCACTCATGTGAGCGTAATAGAACGAGGTCTTAAGATTCCCAATCTGGATTCTTTTGTAGCCATCGCAAACGCACTGGGCGTTTCCGCAGATTCACTGCTGATTGATGTAGTTGACCATGCCACGGAGAGCGCAGCCTGTGAGCTATCCAATCGGATTTCTCATCTG
Organism: Clostridium phoceensis; assembly: GCF_001244495.1. Classification (NCBI taxonomy): domain Bacteria; kingdom Bacillati; phylum Bacillota; class Clostridia; order Eubacteriales; family Clostridiaceae; genus Clostridium; species Clostridium phoceensis. Next base: position 3,102,497 of record NZ_LN866274.1, read on the forward strand.
CCGCATCGGGAGAGAATGAAGATCCTGAATGCATTCCGCATTCTGACAGAAGAATAAGAAATATCAGGGGAGCCGTAAAGGCTCTCTTTCTTTTTATAGAATTTTTATAATTTCGACAAAAGATGCCATCCACCGACAGTCATTTTATGTTAAAGTAGTTCTAAAGAACAAGTACAAACTCTAACGGAGGATGAAATTATGAATTTCCAAAAGATTCTGAAACAAGTTGCCACCGAAAATAATACGACACCAGAAGATGTTTACCGTGAGATGCAGATAGCTCTTGCGGATGCGTACAGCCACAAGGATGACACACAGGAGTCTCAGGCACTATGGAAGGAAATGGGCTTTGATAAAAGATGCCCCTCACCAGAGCAATTCATCAAAAAGTCGGCTCAAAAACTGCGTGGTGATCTCGGAATGTCTATCTGGAGGAGGCGATCATGAAGAAAGTGTGTTTTGTAGCGGATCGCTTTTTCTGGGAAGAGGAAATGGGCGATTTGTTATATCAGGAAATCAATAAAATTTCAAATGAGGATCGCGTCGTTGAGTTCTATTTTCATACTTGCCACGAGATTTTTGCACAAAAGGCAGTCGCCTGTATCCAGAAATTGCGTAGGGAGCGACCGGAAAAACATCTGTCAATAATAGCCATTATCGATCCCTTGAGGTGGGGAGAGGATAAGTTTAATGAGGAAATCCCATTTCGCCACGATCAATTCCCCCGTGGTAGTGTTGACCGGATTGACTTTGCTCCCGCATTTGACGGTAAATGTGAGAAAGACGAAAGGCGCTTCATTCAACACTTTTATAAGATTGACCGCTGGCTTTACCATCAATGTGATGACATGATTGCCTATTATTATGACAATCTTCCAAATATTACGCAAAGAACCGCCAGAACTGCTACATCCGGAAACTCCAGACCGGCACTACATCATCTTTATCTGCCAAAAACCAAAGACAGGATTGACATCCTAATCGAGCAGCTTCCCGAACGGGAGAGAAACGCCGTGCTGGCGATTAACAGTGGTACAACCTATCGGCAGCTTGCTGAACAATTAGGCGTATCTTATAACCGCGCACAGCAGTTGGTAAACAGAGGCGAACTGCAAATCCGCAGATGGCTGCGGCAAAGCTCCTGATAGCAGTTCATACACAAAAAACGCCCCGGACGACCAATTACAGTCAATCCGGGGCGTTCATGCTTATCTTTGAGTTTCTTCTTTTCTTTTTTCTTCCTGCGCCTTTTCTTCTTCCTGACGAGTCAGATTCAAGAATTGCTCCACATTTTTCTGCGCTTTTAAATAGTCCTGCATCTCTGTCCGTGCATTCCGGTATTGTGCGTAGGCGGCTTTCTTGTCTGCCAGAACTTCGGCATATTCTGCTGATAAATCCTTTACCTTTGGAAGTTTCTTGATTCCCAATTCGTTAAAGGCATCCTTTGCTGCTTTGTGCAGGGTTATTGCTTCCCGGTGGGATTCATAAAATTTTCTGCTGTATCCAGACTTACGGTAATCTACATATACATCCTTTGTTTTGGCATAGTTGATGATGTGTTTTTTCAGGGAAGCAATCTCCACCAGACGTTTTTCTGCCGTCTTGATTTTTTCATCCAGTTGGTCGAAGCGTTCTGTTGACTGTTTCGTTTTCTCATGAAGCTGGTCGATATTCTCAATTCCATGCTCACGAAGGAAAATCATGGTCTGCGCCATTTGTTTTAGATTATAGACCGTAGCCCATCGCTGATAGCCGCTTCCTTTTGCCTGAAGTCTGGCGTCAATATCTAACAGCAGATTCAGACGTTTCTGGCTAACAGACTGTTTATTCTTGCTGCGGATACGGTGTTCTTTTTCACCCAAAATGACAGCACGGATTTCTTCCTCTGTGTATCCATCTCCCAAAGAGCGGAACCGCAAAAAACGATCCTGTCCTGCCTTCCAGAGCGCCGTGTGTTTGCCTCGCTTGCAGGTATAGCCGTCCTGTTCCAGAAGTCGGAGAAATTCTTCAAAATCCTTTGGTTTCTTTAGAAGAGCCTGATCGATAGCCTGCCGGATTTCATCACGAAAGCAGTGCCGCTTCGGATAAGTGGTTCGTTTGACACGCTCTTTGTATGGTTTCTTCTCAATAATAGACAGCCCATGCTCCACACAAATGATGTCGCTGACCTTCTGAAGAGCAAGGCCGGAGTTATGGAAGTCACGAAATTTACGCTTGCAGTCCAGCGAAGTGGAATTGAAAACGATATGATTATGGATGTGGGCACGGTCTGTGTGAGTTGCTACTAAAAAAGCGTGTTTTCCTTTGGTGAACCGCAGCCCCAGTTCATAACCAACCCGGTTGGCTTCCTCCGGTGTAATCTCACCCGGTTTGAAGGACTGACGAATCTGATAGGCAATCACATCATTTTGCTGCCGTCTGCCGGTGATGTGGAGATATTGTCGCTTAGCCAGAAGAAATTCCTCGTCTGCCGTCATGGGATCGCATTCATATCCGCTCACCAGTTCGCCTTTTTCCGTCTTTTCCGGATTCTGAGCATAATCAGTCCGGTCGCGCAGGCACTGTGCAATGGTCTTCCCTTTGTTGATATGCAATGCAATCAGTCTTGTTGCCGCCATAGCTCACCGTCCTCCCCATAACTAAAAAGAAGGCAGACCGTTCCGCTCATTTCTTGCGGAGCAGCCTGCCCGAAACATTTTATTTTATGAATGTACAAAGCCCACCAGAGAATCCTTCATCCCGTTCAGGGCTGTCTCGATCACTACGGCAAAGAACATGGCGGCTACACATAGAATTTCCAGAACGACCAGAATTGCCACCGAAGTCCACATCTGCTGTACAGCCGAATAAATCCCGCATCCGAGTATAAACAGCATCAGAGGCCCCATTACATAAGCTGACAGGTTGGTTACAAGTTTTATCAAAAGAGCCGCTGCCATCAAAATCAGAATGATGGGCAGTGCCAGTAGCTTAAAGGGGAGTTTTATGAATTTCATCACCATGCTCACCGCCTTTCTTTCTACTTAATATTATATCGGTTTGCATTTACTCAGGCAAGGATATAAAGGTGATCTATGCTGTAAAAGTGATAATTGTTTATCTCATCACCAAACAGGAAATTATTAGCTAGAAATTGAAATAAGGCAATCCAATATATTCCTTAGGCAAATTCTCTTCACCGTATACATCCGTAAGAGTTGCAATCAACGTTGACTGCTCATCACAAATGTATTGATTGAGATAATCTATAAAATCTTTTTCGTCATAGCATACACCGACTGTATCGCCCATTTGGACACGAAACTTTGCTGCTTCAGGGCTTTGATATAGCCAATTACAGCAAAATTCCAAACAATATTTTTGTAGATTATTTGCCACTTTATCCGGAACAGAAAACACACTTATCTCACCATCTGCACTTAACAAAACATATTTCATAGAGTACACATCCAATTCAGATTTGTTGTTATCTTATAAAAGAAGTATACAGAAAATAGGCAAATAAGTCTATCCAAATCACAAGTGGTATTCTGCAATTATGTTTCAGGCGTTTCTTTCTGCGAAACACCTGATATGGCTGATTCACGAAATGCTGGCCAGTCGTACCAGCAGCACTTTTGCTGCCTGCCACAAATCATCCAGCCGCACCTGTAAATCCTGAATGTCAGCCAGGTAAATACTCCCGGTTTCATTCGCTTTCTTTGCATACTGATTCAGATTATTACTGCAGATGCGCAGCAGCCGGATCAGCTCTTTCAAGTCTTGTAAATCTAGCTTCACACAGTAGCCATCCAGTGCCATTTTACGGATGTAGGCACTCATATTCATTACACCCAGCTCGTCCATTTTTGCCCGGATACGCTCACGGTCTGCTTTTGAAACCCGCAGGATAATCGTATCATTCAGTTTTTCCATCATCGCACCTCTTCTTGTTCCGTATGCCGTTTGGGCGCTTCACCGACTATCGCTGCTTTTGCCTTTAAATCTGCCAACACAGAAGAACGGCCTTCCGGCTCTGTTACTTCCTCCTCTATGCCGTGATTGTCCATATTGAGGGCGGCGTCCAGTTCAGCCAGCCGTGCGCTTTTCTCAGCCAGTTCCGCTTCCTGGGGGAAGGGCTTGCCAAGCTCTGCCTTCGCCGCTTCCTGCTGATTGTGCAGGTTTTCCAGCTGTACCTGCGCCTTTTCTTTACGGCCCTCCAAACCGGCGAGCGTATTATCCATACGAGTGAAATTTCCTCTGGCATCTGTTCCCAACGTAACCGTATGGGTCATGGAGCCTTTCAGCGCAATCTCGTATTCCTGGCTGAGGCTGTTGTACGAAAGTTCCATGGAAAAACCACGGTACGTTCCCAGCGCCACCGGCTCCATACCAGTATAACTCTTGCAGGCTGCCAGAATCGCCTCACCTGCCAATTCCTTTTCAGAGAATGTGCGTCCCTGAATCTCCGCGCCGACAAATCCCTCTTTCGGAAGAGGATGTGCTGTCACGGTCTGCATATCGGCTTCAAATCCCTGAATAAAGCCGCGCTGTTTTTCCATCTCTGCTGGGAAATACTTTAACAGGCGGTCTTCCAGCCGGTACTGCTGGCTCTGATGGTCAGATTTCAGCACTTTCAGACGCGCCACATCAATATCCAAGTCCATCTTTTCCTTGATCCGGCTGTCACCGGCGCACAGTGCTTTGATCTCCGCATAGCTGAGTGCCTGCTCATCCACATCGTCACAGGCTCGCACCGGCGATTTGCTGGTCATAATCTGCGAAATAAATTTCTGCTTGTTCTCCAGCGTTTGGTAAAGGTAAGCGTCAAAAGTGCCTTCCGTCACATACTGGTAGATCTGAACCTCTTTGTTTCGGTTGCCCTGGCGGATGATACGCCCATTTCTCTGTGTCATATCGGAAGGACGCCAGCCCACATCCAGGTGATGGACAGCCACAAGCAAGTCCTGGCAGTTGGTGCCAGCCCCCATCTTCTGCGTGGAGCCGAGCAACACCCGCACCTGACCCGTGCGCACTTTAGCAAAGAGTTCTTTTTTCTTTACCTCGTTGTCCGCATCATGAATGAAAGCAATTTCTTCTGCAGGAACGCCCCGTGCGATCAGCTTTGCCTTGATGTCGTCATAGACATTAAACGTACCGTCATCTTTTGGGGTGCTCATATCGCAGAACAGGAGCTGCGTCAGACGGCTTTCCTTTCCTTCCTCCCATATCCGGAACACATTTCCCACACAGGCATTGAGCTTGCTGTTCGGATCATCTGGCAGGAGCGGGTTCATCAGACGCTGGTCAAGCCCGATTTTCCTGCCATCCGAAGTAATTTTGAGCATATTGTCCTGGGACGGATCAACCTGCCCGCTGTGGACGGCAGCCGCCCGCTCCGAGAGCGCCGCAACCATTTCTTTCTGAATCTCCGAGGGCTGCACCACAACCGTCTCAAACTTTGCTTCCGGTACCGGCAGATTCAGCTGGTCACTGGTTTTTATATCCGCGACTTCTTTAAAAAGGTTCATCAGTTCCGGCAGATTGAAAAATTTTGCAAACCTGGTTCTTGCCCGGTATCCGGTTCCTTCCGGAGCCAATTCAATCGCCGTAGTGCTTTCCCCGAAGGTGGACGCCCAGCAGTCAAAGTGGGTGAGTCCCTTTTGCTGTAAGGTGTTGTACTGGAGGTAGCGCATGACGGTGTACAATTCCGTCATACTGTTGGAGACGGGAGTGCCGCTGGCAAATACTACGCCGCGCCCGCCGGTAACTTCATCCAGATACCGGCACTTCATAAACATATCGCTGCTTCGCTGGGCTTCCGATGTGGATAATCCTGCCACATTTCGCATTTTTGTGTATAAGAACAGGTTTTTGTATGCCTGACTCTCATCCACAAACAGCCGGTCTACGCCAAGCTGCTCAAAGGTAATCACATCATCCTTCCGATCTGTGTTCAGCAGTTTATCCAATCTTGCCTGGAGAGACTTCCGGGTCTTCTCCATCTGCTTGATGGTAAAATTCTCGCCCCGGCTTCGCTTCAGCTCGTCCAGCGCTTCGGTTACATCATCAATCTGTTCCTGTAAGAGCCGTTCCTGCCGCTCCGCAGAGATGGGAATTTTCTCGAACTGACTGTGACCGATAATGATCGCATCATAATCCCCAGAAGCAATACGAGCACAGAATTTCTTCCGTTTTGCTGTTTCAAAATCTTTTTTCGTTGTCACCAGAAGTTTCGCGCTGGGGTAAAGCCGCAGGAATTCATTCGCCCACTGCTGAGTCAGGTGGTTGGGAACCACAAACATCGACTTCTGGCACAGTCCCAGCCGTTTGCTTTCCATTGCAGAAGCAGCCATTTCAAAGGTTTTCCCGGCTCCTACCTCATGTGCCAACAGTGTATTGCCGCCATACAGCACATGAGCGATGGCATTCCGCTGATGAGGCCGCAGCTTAATGTCCGGGTTCATGCCGACAAAATGAATGTGGCTGCCGTCATATTCGCGGGGACGGGTGCTGTTGAACAGTTCATTATACTTTGCCACCAGTGTTTCTCTGCGTTTCGGGTCACGCCAGATCCAGTCCCGGAAAGCGTCCTTGATTGCCTGCTGTTTCTGTTGAGCGAGGGTCGTTTCCTTTTTGTTGAGGACACGCTTTTTATTGCCCTCTGCATCTTCAATGGTATCGTAAATCCGGGCGTCTTTCAGATTCAGAGTATCCTCCAGAATCTTATAGGCGTTCGCCCGATCTGTGCCATACGTCACATAGGCTGCCACATCATGCCGCCCGGTACTGCTTTTACCGGAAATCTGCCATTCTGCCGTAATCGTAGAAAACTTCACTTCAATGGCACGGCGGAGATAGAAGGGTGTCTCAAAAGTTTCCTCCATAAACTGCTGGATATACTTTGGATCAATCCAAGTAGCGCCCAGGCGTACCTCAATTTCCGAGGCTTCCAAATCTTTGGGCTGAGCTTTTTCCAGCGCAGCCACATTAACCGTGTACTGCGGATCGGTTTGTGCTGCAAGCCGTGCAATCCGCAGCTTATCGTGCACATTACCGGACAGATATTCATCCGCAGTCTGCCAGCCAAGTTCCGGCGCTTCCGGTGCCATGGGATCACGGAAAATCACGCCAGTCAACTCGCCGGTGACGGCCTCGAAATCATCCGCTTTCCCCAGCAGTTCTGCCATAAACGGAATGTCTACCTTGCCACGTTCTCCGATGGAAACCGCCAGTGCTTCGCTGGGCGTATCCACATGGGTCACATGACGTTCCGGACGAATGGTGCGTTTGGTGAAAATATCGGCTTTGCTTTCCAGATTTCCATCTTCATCAATATTCTCCAGCGAGCAGAGCAGATAGTAGGAAGAATCCTCTGAAAATGCCTTCTCGTTGCCACGGCTGTTAATCAACCCATACTTTTGGGTAAAGGCATCGTAGGCGGTATTTAGTTCCTGCTGTTTGGCCTCGATAGCTTCCTGTGGATAGTCTTCCAGCTGGTACTCAATCAGGTCATTGACGATCTGACGCAGTTCCACCATGCCTTTGACCCGGCCTTTTACGGTATCGTTTAAGTCAACCGGCGACATAATGGAATTTTCCCTGAAATACACTTCGCCGTCTACCACCGTGTAGGAAAAGTTTTTTACCGTCGGGTCTGCAGGCAGTACAGAGGCATTATCCTCCAGTTCCGGATTTTCCCGCTCCTGAGCCACGTATTCTCCATGGATATGGGAAATCGCGTCTTTCAGCTGTTCGCTTAAATCAGCGCCGTCAATGGGCAGCACCGTACATTCCTCTTTGCCATACTGAGTGCTTTCGGTGGAAAGCCGTCCCAGCACCATCTCCGGATGCTCCACAAAGTAGCTGTTTAAGGTCAGCCCGTTCTCGTTGCGTCCAAGGTGAATCCAGTCCGCATCCAGGTCGATGGGGTGTTCCCGCTTTTGCAGGAACAGAATATCCGATACCACATCCGTACCGGCATTGGCACGGAATGCATTGTTCGGCAGACGGATCGCCCCTAAAAGTTCCGCCCGCTGTGCCAGGTATTTGCGCACCTCCGGGCTTTTGGCATCCATAGTATAACGGCTGGTCACAAAAGCAACCACACCTCCCGGACGCACCTGATCCAACGCTTTGGCAAAGAAATAGTTGTGAATGGAAAATCCCAGCTTATTGTAAGGTTTATCATTGACCTTATAATCGCCAAAGGGGACATTGCCAACCGCCAAATCATAAAAATCACGACGGTCAGTGGTTTCAAATCCGGCAACAGTGATCTCTGCATTGGGATACAGCTTTTTTGCAATACGCCCGGAAATGCTGTCCAGCTCCACACCGTAAAGACGGCTCTGCTGCATACTCTCCGGCAGAAGACCGAAGAAGTTTCCTACGCCCATGGACGGCTCCAGAATATTTCCCTGGCGGAAGCCCATCTGCTCCACGGCATCGTAAATCGCGTGGATCACCGTGGGGCTGGTGTAATGTGCGTTCAAGGTAGAAGCCCTGGCAGCCGCATATTCCTCCGGTGTCAGAACAGTTTTCAGCTCCAGGTATTCCGTTGCCCAGTTACCTTTGTGCTCATCAAAAGCATCTGCAAGGCCGCCCCAGCCGACATACCCGGAAAGGATTTTCTGCTCATCCGGCGTAGCCGGGCGGTTTTCTTCCTCACATTTTTTCAGAAGCTGGATTGCCATGATGTTGGCGCGGAATTTCTGCTTCGGCCCGCCTTCACCCAGGTGTTCATCGGTAATGCGGAAGTTTGCAGCAATAGGCTCTGGCTCCGGACGTTCCGCCTCGTTTACGCGCAGCCGTTCCACCACAATATCATAAGGCAGTTCGTTTTGTTCGGCAGGATAAATGGTTTCCAGCTCCGTTGTCAGTTCCGGTAATTCTGGTGTATCTGATTCTTTTTCTTCTTGCACAAACAGGCTAGCGTTTCGCTCATCCTGACGGAGAAGTTCTTCAAACTGACTGCGCCCCATAACCTTGTTACTCCAGGAATATGGGCCGGTATCAATCCGCACAGTGGTGTCGCCAACGTAACCAAGAGTGCCGCTGATAGGCTGATCAGGCGCAGGCAGGAAGACAGAATCGCCTACCTGGTAGGACGGCTGTCCCTCAAGTACCGTCTGCTTTTGCCGGTAACCTTCCGGGTTCTGATAAAAGCCTTCCTGCTCATGGATATACAGTCCGCGAAGAATGGGAGCTATGTCGCCCCAGCTGCCGCCCAGCGCAGCCAGCCTGCGTTCTTCACTGTCCAGAATCTCCACTTCGATACCAGTGGTGTAGGTGCGAAAATCTGCCGTGTCCCCGGTAGTCAGCTCCATCGTTTCCGCCCGGTTTGTAAACAGTTCTGAAAGCCGCTGTGCAATCCGGGTATTGCCTTCCCCATCCCGCAGCCAGCCAGAAATATACTCTTTATCCTGCGCAGAGAGCAGACCAGAAGCCAGCACTTCCAGCAAATCCTGATCGACATTTGACGGATTGGGGGCAAGATACTCCGTTACAGCGCCGTTGCGGCTGTCCTGCCGAAGCAGTCCCTCGAACCGTTCCCGGCTTTCTGCACGGAATACAGGGTAAGTCACCCCATTAGGAAGGAGCTGCACCGTGTCTTCCCGCAGTTCGGTAATCCGATATACCTGATTATCCAGGTAAACGGTATCTCCCATGTGATACGGCAGCGAAGCGGGATCGTATGCCGGTTCTTCCGGAATGGCCTGTTTGATTGCTTTATATTCTTCTTCCGACACCGTGATGTCTACCACATGAGTGGCATTGCCGGTTCCGATGGTAATATCATCACCACGGCGGGTAATCGGGTACTGGCTCAGGTCAGGAACTTCCTGTTGTTCCGCTGTTTCTTCGGAGGCGGCGTTTTCTGCGTCCTTTTTGTTATCCTGATTTTCAGGCACAGAAAAAGGACCGGGCGATGGTTCGCTCGATCCTTTCGTGGACTGTTTAGCGGTGGGGGCTTCTTCTGGAAAAGTAAAACTTAGCTGTTGATAAGCTCCGTCAAAATCACTTCCTCGGCCTGGGCTTTCAGTGCGTTCATGTGCTGTACCCACGCCATCGCGTTCTGCTTCTTGTCCGGAGCCGGATCTTTCTCCAGAAGCTGGTTCATTATCAGCTCCAACCTCTGGTTTGCCGTCTCCTCGATCTCCAACAGGTGCGGATATAGCGTCCCGTTCAGCAGGAACTGATTGTACAGAAGCGGGCGGTTCTCCTTCAGATATGCCCGGCGCATCCGTCCATATTTGCCCAGGGGCTTCTCCGGCTGCTCGTCCAGTTTCAGGTTCGGAATCAGGTAATCCCCGTTCCTCGTGTAGGTTAAGGTGTTCTTCATCCCATTTTCTCCTTTCCTCAATGGCTTCCCGCTCCGCAGTCCGGATGGTGTCCCCGATCTGCAGGAGAATCTGCCTGCTGCATTGGCTGACGGCGGAACCCAGTGCCATAACTGCCGGAATGGTGTTGAAGTCGAAGATCGGCATGAAGTCCTCATGCCCCATATATTCCGCTGGATTCAAACCGCACCGGCTGAGTACCGTATAAGTGATGCTGGCGGTGGCTGCTGTCTTAAACTGGATTCCGATGTTGTAATTATCGTACCCTTCTAAGAAGGAATCGTCAACGATGTAGAAGAAGTCCTTCTGGTTATCTGCCCAATACTCGTCTGCCAGAGTTCGGGCGGCCGCCGCAATCTGTTCGCCCAGGTCAGCGCCGCCAACGCCGTAGTTTCGTTCCAGCATAGCCATAATGGGAACGATATGCTGATCCTCCATTGTCCACAGCCAAGGCGTTCGCGAATTTTCCCTTGTTCCCGTATCTGCCACATCAAATACATAGCGCAGACGCAGTTTGTCACCGCGCTCATCTAAAAGGGCAATCCCTTTTGACCCGCGCCGGACGTAGCGGTTCATCTTGTCATTCCATAAATCGTATTCTGCGCAGGCGGTGGCATCCGGCCTTTGTGCGTAAATCATCATCTGATCCATGAACGGATACTTATACAGCCGGGAAGCCGTGGCAAGAAACTTCGCCCATTCCTGCCAGCTGGCTGTCAGTCCTTCCAGAGTTTCTTTTGCAACCGCCGAATAAAAATCTGCTTTACTCCACATATTGGCCTCCTTCCTTACAGCAGAAAAGAGCCGGGACAGTGATTTCCATCCCGGCAGTATTTAACTCCTTGTCAGTCCATAAAATCGGGGTACAAATCCAGTGCTGAAAATTCCTGATCGTTCATCTGTCGCAGCTTTTCCAGCACACAGTCGGTCAGTGAAAGCAACTCTGTTTCGTCAGCCTGCAGATAGCCCCGCATATCCGTCAGATTTTCGATCAGTTCTAGACGAGTGCCGGAATTATACAGGCACATCAAATTCATTTCTTCGGAAGTAAAAGTCTTCATCGTTCCAAGCTCCTTTTTCTTTTTCTCGTATTTGGTCTTTTCTGCACCGCCTTCTGCCTCTGACGGATTGATTCCAGATTTCTTTCTTTATAAGTAGCCCGGATATCAGCCATCAGCCGAATACATTCCCGATCCGGGATTCTGGCAAGTTTTTCACAGGTGCCGGAAACGAGCTGCCGAAGCTGGTGATTTTTCACTATCTTTAAGATCTGCTCCAGATCTTCCAGCAAGTTACTTTTCGTATTCAAGGCGTACTGAAAAATGAGTTTCTGTTCGTCTCCGGAAAACTGGTGGAGATAAGCGCTCATCTGCCGAAAACCGGTAATGGCACCGTTTTCATTCCGTACAGGCTCATATCGTTCCTGAGATTTGAGATACTCTCCATTCACATAGTCCCCTCCCACATAGAAGCCGTTTTCGTCTTTTTCGCTTTCCAACAGAACAGTTCCATTGGAAAGCAGATAGCCTGACACTATGCATTTTGTGGATATCCCCATAAGAACACCTTCCTGCCGGACACTAAGAATAGTTCCCAGCACTTCCTCCAATGTCATTTGATAGCGGTCATTCCCCATATCATCGCTCCTGTTCCGTGTATTTGACCGTGGATTTCTTTCTGACCTCACAGTGTGGCTGGTTTTTCAGCTGCTCCACCACAGAAGGCTTCTCAGCTTTATCCTTTGTCGCTTTCTCCTTACGATCTTTTGCGCCATTATTAACAACGCCGTCGATCATACCGTAATCATCTTCAAGCTGCATTTCCGCATTTTTCAGATAATTCTCAGGGATAAGTCCAGGAAGTTCCTGAAAGCAGGCACTATCACAGTAATAACAGGATACCGCGCCATTTTCACGGATGGCAACAATGTCGCTGACCGAAAGGCTGTGTCCCTTAAAATCTTCCGGGCGAGCCAGATTAAATTTCTCGAAGACGCTTTCCAGAAAGGCGGAGCGGTTCGTGTGAATCGGTAACGGTGCGATATATACCACTTCATAATGGTCAATATTCACTTCCATACCCATCCGTTCCAGCATCTTCAAAGAAGAAAAGCGCTCCATGCGTGTTTCCTCAATGTCGCGCAGTTGCAAAATCGCATAGTTGTCCCCGGCGCTGTCCAGAAAGGCTTCCAGTCTGCTGTTATTTCCCGTATTACCGTTTACTTCATCCCACTTTTCAATTTTATCCTGTGACATAAACTCCCTCCTCTGAAATTCTTCCCGGTCATAATCGATCAGTTCTCGATTTCGGCTGCTAAGCCTGCATTGATCCATCGCCTGATCACGGGCTTCCAGAATCGAAGTTTCCAGTCCGTCTACTTCTCCGGCAGCTACCGGCTGAAATCCCTGATCGTATAAATGGTACGACCAGCCTGATTGACTGCGTTCCACTGTCAGATAGTTTTGACTCCCCAGCTGCCACACGGCAGTATCCCGGTCAAGCTCCGGTTCCGGGCGGCAGGTCCCGCCGCCGCGCTCCAGAAGCTCTGCAAACTGGCAAATATGGTAGACGTTGTTTCCAACCTGGGTATGGTAATCGTCAATGTAGCAGCATTTGGCTGCATAATGCCGATCCGGGTAATCCACCTGAATTGTCCCTCCGTCCGGAATACGGAATAGTTCCTTGTACCGGCTGTCGATAAAACGAATGTCGTGGGAGGGAAGACAGGCTGGTTCCTGAAGGCTTCGGCGTCGAATCTCTGACCGGGGATACGGAAGCAGGGATAGCAGAGATACTTTCGCCACTTCCTGACTTTCCAGTCCGATCTCTTCACAGGCCGCTACCCGTGCAGCTACCAGCGAGGAGGCAATTCGACTCTCCAGTAGATCTTCCCATGCCAGCATTCCAGAGTAATTTTCTTTCTTATCGCTTCGATGGAACGCTTCATACTGAAAGCCGCTTTCCGTTTCCTTGAGGTGGAGAAAAAACTGGCGGTCTACCAGATAAACTGCTTCTAACTTTTCCGCACTCATTTCCCGCCACCTCCGCTTTCAAATTCCAGCTGAAATTTCGGGCGTCCATCTGCTTCGGTGATCAGCAGAACAGAAGCATTGTAGGTTTTTCCGGTTTTCTGGCTTTTGCAGTCTTTCACACGGATTCTTCCGTCCCGCACCAGACGTTCCGCCATCTGAGCAGTGAGGCGTTTGCCAATTTTCTTGAAGTAGGCGTTGTCTTTCCAGAGAATGAAGCGGCATTCCCGATTGGAGCAAAACCATCCCTTCTGACGTTCTATGACTTCAGCCCCACAGTGAGGGCAGGTTCCGATTACAGTTGTACCAGGCATAAGCACTTTGGCTCCTTTCACAATCTCATAGTTATTGACCAGTTCCATAATCATGCCGGAAATCTCATCCATGAAAGTTTCCGGCACATATTCGCCGTGTTCCACCTCCGACAGCTTTTCCTCCCAGTCTGCTGTCATAGCAGGGGACTGGAGCTGCTCTGGCGTTACGGTAATTAAGGCTTTCCCTTTTTCTGTGGGTATCAGCGTCTTTACCTTACCGCTGCCTTTGCGCTCCAAAAAGCCTTTCAGAACCAGTTTTTCGATGATGGCGGCACGGGTGGCAGGAGTGCCAATTCCTTTCCGTTCCGCATCCTCTGGAAAGTCATCAGCGCTGGCTGCTTCCATTGCCTGTAAGAGCAGGTCTTCGGTGAAATGCTTTGGCGGAGAAGTTTTTCCCTCTTTTATTTCTGTTTTCTCAATGGGAAGTGTTTCTCCCTCTACTAATGGCGGAAGCATTTTTGCAGCTTTTTCCTCTTTCGGAAGAAGCTGACGTTCCATCGCCTTCCATCCATCATCCAGAATTTCTTTCCCTTTGGCAGAAAAGACAGTACCGGCGCAGCTTAATTCCACGGCAGTTTCCGCATACCGATGCGGCTCGCTTACAGCGGCAAGAAGTCTTGCTACGATCATCCGCAGGACAGACTGTTCACCGGCAGGCAGAGCCGCAAGGTCAGCTTTCGCCATACTTGCTGTGGGGAGTAGGGCATGGTGGTCGGTAACTTTTTTCCCGTTGATTACTGCGCTTGCATGAACCACAGCGGGCGACTGTACACCAAAGGCCAGAGCACTGTTTTCTGCCAGTCCTGGAAGCGATGCTGCCATATCCTCGGTCAGATACCGGCTGTCCGTGCGGGGATATGTCACCAGTTTCTTTTCATAAAGGCTCTGCGTATAGTCCAGCGTCTGTTGTGCCGTAAAGCCGAAGAGACGGTTGGCTTCCCGCTGTAGTGTTGTCAGGTCATAGAGGGCTGGTGGCTTTTCCGATTTCTCCCTGCGCTCCACCTTTCTGACAGTTGCCATTCCCGCTTCCAGACAGGCTTTGCGGCACGATTCTGCATCTGTTTTTCCTTTAAATCGATCGCTGGAAACAGCAAAATCATTTACTGTAATCTGTACCGTATAAAACGGTTCCGGCATAAAAGCGGAGATGGCTGCTTCCCGCAGTACTACCATGCCGAGCGTGGGAGTCATTACGCGCCCTACATTGAGGGTCACACCATACAGGCAGGAAAAAAGCCGGGTAGCGTTGATTCCGACAATCCAGTCGGCACGCTCCCGGCAGAGGGCAGCTTCATATAAAGCATCGTATTCTGTCCCCGGTTTCAGATTGGCAAAGCCCTCCCGGATCGCAGTGTCTTCCATAGAAGAAATCCAAAGGCGTTCAAAGGGCTTTTTGCATCCGCACTGATGATAGACCAGACGGAAGATCAATTCACCTTCGCGCCCCGCATCAGTTGCACAGACCAGACTCTCCACATCCGGGCGTAACATCAGCTTCTTTAAAATGGAGAACTGTTTTTTCGTTGCCGCCGTCACCTGGTATTTCCAGGAATGGGGCAGAATCGGCAAGTCTTCCTTTCGCCATTTGGCATAGCGTTCTTCATAGCTTTCCGGCTGCGCCAGTTCTACCAAATGGCCGACGCACCAGCTGACAATATAGCCGCCGCCTTCCAGAAAGCCATCGCCACGCTTTGTTGCTCTCAGCACTTTTGAGATACTCTGAGCGACTGAGGGCTTTTCACAAACCACGAGTTTGAGCATGAGCAATCAACTCCTTTCGATTTTTGGCATGAAAAAAGCAGCCTGTACCGGAGTACATGACTGCCTATGTTTACTTCAACTCTTATTCTTCATCAGGTGGCACATGATCCCATTGTGTATCTGCCGCCCACCACTGTTTATTGTAGTATTGATAATCCTCATATCCGTTATCTACATCAGCATAATTATGAGTATGTATTTCTCCATCTCTTCGATCTCTATAAGAAACACGATATGAGTATGGCTTCCCATCTTTCTCCCAATTATTGGTGTTCGGATTCCAATATTTTTCGCCCGGTTCATGCTTAATGACTTCGGGTGAATAATCATCTTCCGTACTATCTGATGTATCCTGCTCCTCTGATGTATCAGAGGTCAATAGGACTTTGGCAATGTATGCGGCTATTGCTGCCGCACTGACAGCGATCCACTTTCCATTTTTTCGGAACCATTTTTGCCGTTTATCCTTTTTGCATTCTTTACAAATGTCTTTTTTATAATCATTTGGTAAAGGCTTCCCACAAATTGTACACTGCTTCAAAAAATCTGCCCCCTTAATATCTATAGCTGATTTATTTATTATATCATCCGTAACGGCATATCGCAATTTGTATGTTCAAGGCAACTCGAAAGCTGCCTCGTTTGGGAAAGTAGGGTTACGCCGGTTTAATCCTATGCATCGTCTTCTCCAGACTCAGAGTCAATTTCTTCGCTGTCAGTCACATCATCCTCATCCGGCAGTTCAAAATCATCATCCTCGTCTTCGGTATAATCCGCGTCCGGATCAGGCTTTGTCTGTTCCGCCTGCTTCTTTTTCTTCATCTGGAGAAACAGAAATCCACCGCCACTGGCCAGCACTGCCGCAAACAGCACAACAATCGGAAGCATATTCGTGGATTTTTCTTCTGGTTCCTCTACCGGTTCCGGCTCAGGTTCCGGTGCAGCTGTCTCAGGAGTTTCCGGTTCTGTTTCAACTTCTAGGCTTTCCTGATATTGTGCTGCCGCATCCTCATCCATCAGGCTGAGAAGATCGGCTTCATCCACCTGATTGAGGAAGTGGACGGTTTGTTCTCCTTCATCGTCACGGTCAATAATCAGGTAAAAATAATTGCCGTTCTTGCTCACCAATGTGATAAACTGCTTTCCAGCCCCTGCTACACTGCCGTTATCGTCCACAATCGTCAGATTGCCATCCGGCGTCAAGGCTTCCATGGGTTCCTCTGTCGGCTCCGGCTCAGGAGTTTCCTCCGGTACTGATTCTTCCTGAACCGGCTGCGATTCTGCCGCAGCGCTTTCGTCCACATAAGCGTAGGCGTTTACCGAAAATACCCCCATACAAAGGGTCATAGCCAAAAGCAGCGCGAAAAACTTTTTAATCTTCATCTGTGGCATCCTCCTTTACCACCTGATTCACTGCTTCCGGAGAGGGAAGGGACTGTGCGGTCTGGCGCAGCAGCTGCCCCAACTGTTCCGGAGTCAGGTTAAACGCATGAACCAGGTCATGAATCTCCGTGTTTTCCTGTTCCCGATACCGTTTATCCAGTTCTTTATAGCGGGCGTCCCATTCATCCCGCCTGCGAAGAGCTTTATCCCGTTCTTCGCCGATTCGATCCAATTTTGCACTCATTCACATACCTCCTCAACGAATGCGTCCATACGCATAAAAATGAGATTGCCAGTAACTTGTTTCTATCGAAGCATAAGAGATCGGATTTCCGCAGTGGATCATCATCCCGCCGCCCACATAAATTCCCACATGGCTGGCACCGGCAGTATCATACGTCCCCTGGAAGAAAATCAGATCGCCGGGCTGTGCTTCACTGGCGGGAATAATATCGCAGGAACTCATAAGGCCGTTTGCCGTGGTTCTGCCCACATTCCAGCCATTGCCGCAGTTGTTGATTACCCAGCAGACAAAACCAGAACAGTCAAAGCTGGTACTGGGTGAACTTCCGCCCCAAACATAAGGAAATCCAAGATACTTTTCCGCCTCGTGGATCATATTGGCGAATTTTTCATCGGTCAGAGCTTCTCCCGGAATATCGTAGTCTGTATAAGGACCGGTAGGCGTGGCATAAATATCATCCTCAAACAGATAGGGACGGTTGCCCTGGGTCTGCAGCAGGATGTTATATCGTTCCTGCTGATCCTCCGTCAGTCCTGACGCAGCGATTGCCGTCCCCAGCCCATTGTTTCTAAGGGTGACATTGAGAATATAGTAGTTGTATTCTACATCAACCTCATATTCTTCTTCCGAGGTTTCTCCAGTTTCCGGATCAGTCACTGTATGGGTGCGTGTCTCCGTGCGTGTACGCACCTCCACTTCTTCCTCAAGTGTGAGCGTATACTGCCGGTCAAACAGTGCCTGTAAGGTTTCCTGAACTTCCGCTCTGGTATAATCCTCAAACAGAACCGTCAGGTAGGCAGTCAGCTCATAAGGATTGTGGTTGATCT
Organism: Clostridium phoceensis; assembly: GCF_001244495.1. Lineage (NCBI taxonomy): Bacteria > Bacillati > Bacillota > Clostridia > Eubacteriales > Clostridiaceae > Clostridium > Clostridium phoceensis. Next base: position 3,120,377 of record NZ_LN866274.1, read on the forward strand.
CATCCAGCTGATACCGGTATTCATCATAACCGGGATGCGTGGATTCGATATTGTCGATCTCATTTTTCAGTGCGGCTTCCAGTGCCTTATAGTCCTCATTGGTTCCGGTAATGTCTTCATCCGTAGCAGTGAAGGAAGTACCCAACAAAGAGCCAGTACCGCCCTGCAGCATGGCAGAACAGGAGGAAAACGCCCCGGAAACCATCAGAAAAAGCAAAGCAAATACCAGAATAATAATCATGGCATGGGTATGCTGGACGGCAAATTCTTTGAGCCGTTCCAGCAGTGTTTTTGCTCCCTGAGCAGTTTTTTCGGTGCCTTTTGCTGCGCCGCCTGCAGTCTTAGACCCGGCAGCAGCCCCCTGAGCAGCTTTTGCTGTATAATATTGCTTTTTAATTTCCTGACGCTGCTTCCAACGGGAAATAGGATTGGATGCAATTTCCGGTTTATCCGTTACAGCCTGCTGATAAAGGGCTTCTACATTTGCCTTGTCTGCTTTCCGGTCAAGCCGGGCGGCTTTCTGGTATGCTTTCAACTTATGACCGTACCGGACATTACTGACAGTCTGTGCAGCGCCTTCCGCAAATTCTTCGCTCTGATGCGCCGCCTGTACACCCACGTTGTCATCCTCGTTTTCCGCAATTTCATGGTGTACACGGCCAGCAAGCGTACCAGTTACCGCATGGGAAGCGGTGCGGCTGATACGGCTGCCGGGAGACACTACATCCACTGCTGAATCGTCGAAGCGTAAATGCTCATTTACATCTGCTGTGCCAATTTTCTGCTTGCCGCCCTTTTTGCCCGCCGGTTTCTTTCGATCTGGTACTGCTTTCTTACTTGCCTGACCAGATGTCTTTTGAGAAACATCCGCATCTTTGGAATTATCCTTTTTGCCAAAGCGCAACTGTTCCTTGCGGTCAGCCGCCTTATCTTTCTCATGCTTCAGTTTATTCTTTGTGGGCAGCCGGGCTTTTGCGGCATCCGCCTTATCCGCAGCCCGTTCCGCTTTCTTTGCCGCATGGGCAACCGGCTTATTCGCCAGTTCCTCTTCTTCAAACCGCAGGCGTGTGGTTCTATTCTTCATCCGACCGCATCCCCTTTCTGACCTCCCGAATCCGATCTTGCGCGATTTTCCAATATTCCTCTGAGATTTCCGTTCCAGTAAATTTTCGTCCAGATTGAATCGCGGCCAACGCTGTACTTCCCGTTCCCATAAATCCATCGAATACCAAATCATCCGGATTACTGGATATTTGAATCAACCACTGCAGACAGACTTCGTTTTTTACCGTTGGATGAAAGATTCCATTCTTTTTCTGCCACATGGAATGGTGTGTGGCCTTCGGGTATTCTGAGCCAAACCAGCAGTCCGAAAACCGTGTTTTATACCGTTTGCTGGGCTGGCGTCCCTTGTGAAACATAGTGCCTTCTTTATTCCGGTTTTCCAGAAGCGTAGTTGAGTTGAAAATTCTCCGCCCTTTTTGACAGAAAATCACCCATTCTGCGCTGCTTGCATAGCTTCCTTTCAGATCGCCAATCCCTCCAAGCGTTCCTTTTTCAATCACCAGGCAATTTTTGATGGTAAAGCCAGCTTCCTTCAGGCATTGAAAATGGCAAGGATAGCAGTCAAAACGGGTAAAAAAATACGCATGGCTGTTCATGCGTAAAATGCGGTAGCTCTCTCTGGCAAATGCAGAATAATCAATCCCATCATCACCCGGAAGCATGGCGTGCGGAATCTTTGCAAACTGATTGCTGTAATGGATACCATAAGGGGGATCGGTCAAAATCAGGGAAACTGACTCGTCCGGAATCCTTTTCATAAAAGTCAGACAGTCCTCACAAAAAATTCTGTTTTCGTAGTCCCTGGGGAAAATCCTATCTTCATTTTTGAACAGCATCTCACGCCTCCCGTTCCATAACCTCCGACAGCTTCGATGTCATGATGCTGTACAGCTCCAAATCTGTCGGGAAGCGGTCAACGAAGGGCAGGATCACGTTTCCATAGAACAGAAGACCTTCGCCCTCGCCGGAATGGGTTACATAGGAAAGCTGGTGGGGACTGATATTCAGCTGGTTCGCCAGAATCTGCCGGTCACCGGCGGCCTGGTTGAGCATGATAATAAAGTCAGAATTTTCAAAGATATTCTCCACTTCGCGGCTAGAGAGCAAGTCTTTGACATTCTGCGTAATTCCTGTCGGAATCCCGCCCCATTTCCGAAAACGCTTCCAGATTTCTACGGAATAGGAAGCGGTCTGTTCTTCTTTCAAAAGAAGATGGAACTCATCCATATAGTAGCGAGTGGTTTTACCCTGTCCGCGGTTCTTTGTCACCCGTCCCCAAACCTGATCCTGGACAATCAACATCCCAATTTTTTTCAGCTGCTTGCCAAGCTCTTTGATGTCATAGCAGACGAACCGGTTTTCAATATCCACGTTCGTCCGGTGATTGAACAGGTTCAGAGAACCTTTGACGTAAATTTCCAGTGCCGTTGCCACATGGTGGGCTTCCTTTTCGTCCTGCGCCAAAAGCGTGTTGTAGAGATCCTCCAACAATGGCATATTCTCCGGCAACGGGTTCTCAAAATAGGGCTGATAAATCTGGTGAACACAGCGGTCAATGACTGTCTTTTCCACCGGCTGCAGCCCTTCCTTGCCGCCCACGACCAGTTCGCAGAGTGACAGGATAAAATCTGCTTTCAGCGCAATGGGATTATCTTCCTCACTATAATTGCTGTTGATGTCCATGGGGTTGATATACTGGGTGCTGGCAGGGCTGATTTTAATGACCTGACCGCCCATGCGCGTCACAAGAGGTGTGTACTCGCTTTCAGGATCACACACGATGATATCATCATCCGTAGCAAGAAAAGCATTGGTGATCTCACGCTTTGCCGAAAAACTCTTTCCGGAACCAGGTGTGCCGAGAATCAGACCGTTGGGCGTTTTCAATTTTTTCCGGTCAACCATAATCAGATTGTTGGAAAGCGCGTTCAGACCATAATACAGCGCCTCCGGGCTGTTCTGAAACAGCTCCTGGGTGGTAAACGGGATAAAGATAGCCGTGGAACTGGTGGTCAGCGCACGCTGAATCTCAATCAGGTTCTGTGCCAGCGGGAGACTGCTCATAAGCCCCTGTTCCTGCTGGAAATCCAGGCGGCACAGATTACAGTTGTGCTTCTGTGCAATACTGGATGCCTGGAACACATTGGTTTCCAACTCCTGCAGCGTTTTTCCGGTATTCATCACCAGAAAAGTAATCAGGAACATTCGCTCATTCTGGCTCTGCAATTCCTTCAAAAGCGCCTTTGCGTCTTTCCCGTAGGTAGCTAGGTCGGAGGGGATGATGTCGATGTCATACCCCGAACGGACCGCCTTCTTCTGTTCCTCGATCTTGCTGCGATCCAGTTCTGTAATCGTGCGCTTAATGGTCTTAATGGCTTTGTTCTGGTCTACAGACTGGATGTGCATTGTTACAATCTCGCTGGATTCCATATCCAGAAAATCTTTCAACAGCTGGTCGCTAAGGTCAGAGGCAGTAATGGAGAGAAAGCTCATAGCCCCATACAACGATCCCATCTGGAACGTCTTTCCACCGGGGAAAGAAAAGCTGCTGGGCGCAATAAAATCCTTTACCGATAATCCCGATGCAGGAAGCCATTTCCAGTCGAAATAGAACTTGTCATGGTCGCCCATGTGGAACATGGAGTGCATCAGGTGCAGCCGTTCCTTACCATTTAATGTCCGGGCAGAAACGCCCAGGCGTCGGAAGTTGTTGAGCAGGTCTGTCTGAACGTGCTCCAGTCGGGGCTTTGCCTGCTTCATGGATTCTGCTTCAATACCGAAGGTCAGATATTTGGTTTTGGTCAGACCGTTGTTGCCACGTTCCAACTGCTGGCGGAGCATCTGGCTGTATTCCTGGCGTACATCATCGAAGCCATCCTGCCGGGGCTGAATCTGAATCCGGCGTTCAAAGCTCTCCATATCAGTAGCCATATTCATAAAGGACAACTCGAAGTGGATGGAGCTGTCAAAGAAATTCAGGAAGCCGCACCATTCCTCAAAAATGGAAGTTTTGTCCTCCTGCTGAGCCAGCTGATAGTTGATGTCCTGAAACTGAATGGTTTTCGTGTAATAGCGGTCACTGACCCGACAGATGCCGTCCGGGAACATCCTCTGAAATGGGATGGACTGCTGTGCCGTGCGGGGAATGCCATCATCCCGCTTCGCCTTTTCAATGACAGAGTGAATCTGCTTTTTCTCCCGCTTTGTCAGAGTGTCCGGCAGAGCCATTCCGCTGGGTTCTGTCTGTTTTTTTCTGTTTTTCAGAGCAAACAATACGCTGTACCTCCTGTTCTGCCCACGCCTGCCGCATCAGCACCGCATAGTAATTGTTGGTCTGATAGGGACGGACTTTCGGGCGAATAAATTTTGCTTCAATAAACTGCTTTGCAATGACTTCCAGCGGCTGGCCGTGTTTCTCATACATCCCCAGAAAGAACATGGGGAGCATGATAATCATCATGCCGATGGCGGCAAGCGACACATTGCCGGACTGCTTTAACAGGAAGAAAGCCGGAACGCCCACCAGCGCACCGGCTCCAAAGCAGAGAAGCTGTCGTTTTGTCAGATTGAATAATACTTTTGATTTCACCCGTGTAAGGTCACGGGGAACCGAGATATAAGCTGCCAATTTGAATCCCTCCTAGTCTAGTGAGCGGAAAACACTCCCTTAGCGAGAGCGCCGGTCTTAAATAAGGTAAAGCATAACAGTACCGTGTAGCCGACTACGCCCCAGATTGAGGCAATCACGTCATCGCTGAAAGAGATTCCCTGAATCAGTACCGCATAAATTCCGACACAGATCAGAATCAGAAATCCCTGAAAACCAAGCGCCAGAAGTGAGCGCAGGTAATTCTGTCCCACCTGACTTTGCTCCCGATTTCCGAATGTGGCAAATGGAATCGGCGCAAGGCTCACGGCCAAATAAATTTCTATCATCCGGCCATACACGATAATGAAGATAATGATACTCAGCGCCCACATGGTGACATTGAGCAGGAACGACTGGAGGAACAGACCAATCAACGGGCCAATGTCCATCTCCATCAGGGTTTCTTCCAGAGTTTCCAAAGCCGCTCCATCAATGGCTGTGGTATCTGAAATCAATCCGCCTGCGCCGTTAATCACGTTCTGGCAGACATCAAACACCGCCATGGTGATATTAAAGCAGTTGGTGATCAGCATAACTGCTACAAAGGTCTTGAAAACCCACTTGAAGAAAATCCAGGTTTCAAAATTGGCAAGGTTATTGTGATCGATAATCATCTGGATCAGTTCGTAACAGGCGATAATCGTAAGAATAATGCCTGCAATCGGGATAATGACAGATTCCGACACATTCTGAATCATAGAGAAGACCCCCGGCGAGAAATTCGCCGGGGATGTTCCCACCTGCGTCGCAACATCGCCAACCTGCTGGTTGACTGCATCAAACATCCCGGACAGATGATCCATAATCCCACCGACCAGCACTTCTTTCAGCCATTCGGTAATCGATTCCCAGATAAAATCCATCCGGCTGCGACCTCCTTTCTGCCCGCCCCGCATTATGCGGGACGGAGCGAGGATTTACAGGGTTTCCGATTAACCAAACAGACCGGACAGGAGCGGAACGAGAGTGATGCCGATCAGGGCAACACCGCCGCCCGCCATAAGCTGTTTCATCCGTTTTGTTCACGCCGGTGCGCGATTCCAGCGCGGTTCCACCTTTTATCAGGCGAACACCCCATGTTTTCACATGGGCGCAGACTATATCTTCACCCGCTGATTGCGGGGCAGACCTCTTCGGGCCGCTTGACCCTACTCCTGCAAAGGATAGTCGTTGAACGTCCCTCTGTTCGAGGTTTCGCTGCTGATTGCCCATTCTTACCGGCGTTTAGGTTCGCACCTTGCGCGATCCATGTGTTTCTTTCTGCTTTCGCAGCCATCACATTGGAGCCTGTTTCATCTCTGTGTTGTGGCACACATGGCTTTAGGGGTTCCCAGCAATTCAGTCTGTCATCGTGTGGACTTTCACCACACGCTTCACGGCAATTACTTGTCCGTGGAGGGCATTCATTACCCCTGAGATTTGGCACCGGGATTGTCGTTGCCGTAACCCTCCAGAAGGTTAATCGCGCCCCAAATACCAAGGCCAGCGCCGAGGGCAACAACGAGGGTCTGGAGAACGGTAATCGCTTCATTAAAGAAATCCATACAAAATACCTGTGACCGAAGCATATCGGGAAATTGTCTGTAATAGGAATCCGCACAGCAAAGCCAGAAAGCAAAAGCCGCTGGCATTTTTCCTTCCAACGGCTCCCGGCTTCGGTCTTTCCTTTCTTAATTTGATATTGTGATTTCTGCATTCTGTTTTTGCAGGCGGAGAGAATGCCTGAATATGAACCGCACATTAGAACCAGATAAATTACTCTGCTTACCGCAGTCGGTCTGTTCTTTGCGCAATCAGGGATTCATGGCATAAATAAAAAGCCTGCCATTCCAGACAGACTTACGTTACAAAGCGTCAGCATCCACGACCGTAAAGACATCGTTCTTTTTCAATTTCATTTTCCTGTTCAGGAATTTCTCAATGTCGAAGGTGTTGCGCTTATCGAAATCGGACGTGTATTTGTAGTTTGGGTGCTGGGTCAGATCATACTTATCCGACAAAAATGGCCGGACACCGCGCAGCTGAAGGATGCACTTGCCGCCGTCCAATACGGCAAGCTCATCGATGGAAGCGAGATCATGACCGGTCTTTTGATAATTTGTGCCGTATGACGGGCTGTTGCCTCTGGTATCAGAAGTGTTGAACATATCAATCGTTTCCTTACCTAGGGCGGCATTTAGTTCTTTCAGTGTTGTCGGCTCAGAGCCACCCAGGAAAATCTGCGAATCCATATTGCCGACAATCGTATCCGCATTGTCCTTGTAAATGGCTTTCAGCTGGCTTTTTGCCTGCAGCACCAGACAGGCAGAGATTTCCCGGCTTCGGATGGTTGCTACCAGCTTCTCCAAATTGGGAATTTGCCCGATATTGGCTGCTTCGTCAATCAGACAACGCACATGAACCGGGAGCCGACCTCCATACACATCATCCGCTTTTTCACAAAGCAGGTTAAACAACTGCGTGTACACCATAGAGATTAGAAAATTGAAGGTGCTGTCCGTATCACTCATGATTAAGAACAACGCCGTTTTCCGATCTCCAAGGGTATCCAGCTGCAGCTCATCGTAGGCAGTGATTTCCCGCAATTCCTGAATGTCGAATGGAGCCAATCTGGCACCGCAGGAAATCAGGATCGACTTTGCGGTTTTGCCAGCGGCTAATTTATAGAGTCGGTATTGGCGAACCGCAAAGGAATCCGGCTTCTTTCGTTCCAGTGCCTCAAACATCAAATCCACCGGATTCTGAAATTCTTCATCATCCTCCCGGACCTCCATCGCATTCAGAAATGTCAGCAGCGTAGCAAAATTCTGTTCTTCTACCGGAGCCTCGTAATGGATATAGGCGATCAACGCTGTATAGAGCAGCTTCTCCGATTTTTCCCAGAACTCGTCACCGCTTTTTCCGTCACCCTTCGTATTTGCCATCAAAGTTGTCACCAGTTTCAAAATATCCTTCTCGCTATGCACATAGGCGAATGGATTGTACCGCATGGACTTTTTGAAGTTGATGGTGTTAAAAATCTTGATCCGATACCCGTGCTTTAACAATGCATTTCCGCATTCGCAGACAATCTGGCCCTTTGGATCGGTGACTACAAAGGAAGTCGGATACTCTTTGGAGTTACACTGTAGGAGATTGGGCTTAATCCAGAATCTGGTCTTACCGGAACCGGAACCACCTACAATTAAGACGTTCTTATTGCGGGCATTCTTCGGATTATCAGGCCGGTTCGACAGCATCAGGCGTTCCGTTTTTGTCAGGATAATATTGTCCTCAAACTTCGGAGCCATGAACGGTTCAATGTCTTTGGCTGTTCCCCATCGCGCCGACCCGTACTCCATATTGTGGCGATACTTCTTAGCATTTTTTCCTTTCAGATAAACTGCCAGCCGGACACATCCTCCGGCAAACAGCCCGACCAGAAAATCGGAAGGGTAGAAGCTGGGCATCGGATTGGCAAAAGCCTGACCGACTGTGGAGAAGAACGCCAACAATTTTGCGGAAATATCCGTTCCTTCTGCCAGACGCCATGCTTCTCCCAGATTGGTAGCAAGCAATCCAAGAATCAGATACGGGATATTCAGAATTACCAGGCGTTTGATTTCTTTCTTACTCATAAATCACGCTCCTGTTTCTTCTGCCGTACCTTCGCGGGCATGGAAGCCACCAACTGCTTCAGTTTGTTCAGCTGCTTGAGTACACTCGGTTTCTTTTGCTTTTGCAGCAGAGACGCAGAGTATTCCTTAAACGCAGCCGTCATGGCGTCTCCGTCCCTGGCTTTGAAAAATACCAGATACCGGGGCGGCGCCTGGGACGGATCTTTCGTAATGGCATAATCAATGCCATACTTGTCCAGAAACCTCTTAAAGCCTTTGATGTCCGTTTTCTCAATCTCAATATTGGTGGCACCCTGATTTTGCCCTAACAGCTGATCAATGGTCTGCTCACCTACAGGCTTTTCGTTTTCAGCAGCCAGCTTATTTGCTTTTACATTGCGTCGATGCTGCATATATTTCCGAAACGCCGCAAGCAGCGCCCGACCACTCAGCTTTGTTGTGCTGATCGCCAGATTCAGTGTCCTGTTTTCTACTTCCTCCTGCAATAGACCACCTCCTTAACCCGAACACGGAATCGGGGAAAATGAAAGATGCCGGATCAGGTAGAAAAACTACCGTTCCGGCATCAACGAATCTGTTCTTTTTTATCGTAATGCAGGTGTCCCTGCACTACACGGGCATGGCTTAAAATCTTGATGTGACCTTTTTCCTGATTTTCGAGGGATTTTCGATACCCTTCATCCGTTAAAAACAAACGGGTTCGCTCACCTTGCCATCCAACAGGAGAATCTTTTGTCAGAACATCAAAGATAATCATATGGCGGGTATCGTCAGCAAAGCGCTCCAGTGCCATATACTCATGTCCGTGATACTCCTTTGCGCCAGCTTTCAGACGCATTTCCTCCATCAGTTCACCAATGGTTTTTCCGTTACTCATGTGCATCTCCTTCCGATTGCGTCAGCGTAATGCTGCAATCCACCTCATTTCCCCAGACATCCCAGCCGGGAGACGTTTCCCTTGCGAATAACTCAATGCGCGGTACATCGCCCACCAGCGAAATTGCCAGATCACGAACAATATCCGGCTTTTTGCTGTGCCGCTCTCTGGGACTGATAATCAGCTGAGAAATACCGGCGCATTGACGTTTTGGTTTCCCTCTGACTGCCAGCAAACATATCTCAGCATTACTGCGTGTCCACCAGCCAAGGCCGAGAAAAAAGCCGTTTCCGGATGGATTTGTCTTTACCCATACAAAGCCGACTGTCTTGTACTGGAAGCCCCACGCTTCAATCAGCCGAAGGGCTTCCGGGAGCTTTGGAAAGGTTGCCCACAGAAGCAATACACAATTATCTGCCGCAATTTCTGCAACGGGAAGCTGATATAGTTCCTCATCTGACATTGTAGCGTAATGATTGATTGCGGCTCCCTGTACCTTGCCGCTGCGGTAACGCCAGGGCGGATCGACATAAATCAGCTCATATTTCTTCATACCTCACCATTCAGCAGAAGCGCCGGAAAGTCCTGCCCGTCGGCACAAAGAATTACCGTGCGGTGAGCGACCATGCGCTGTACATCGTAAATGTCCTCTGCAGTCACAGAAACGTCCTCACCGTCACCGTCCACATCATAGAAGATAGCAGGGCCGACCAGATATTTCCGACCATCCAGCACCAGAACCTGCCGTTCATCATAGCTCATAAGCAAATCACAGTCCGGAGCCTGAATCACGGAATCGTCTGTGCCGAAACATTTCAGCACATCAAAACATTCGGTGACGTCCTTCACCTGGATACCTTTCCCTGGAAGCGCAGCAACCATCAGAATGTAATCGCTGTCTGTTGAACTGCTGTGCAGATCGGTGGCTTTCAGGCAGTGCCGGATTCCATCCAACATTTCTCCGATACCTGCCACCAGCAAGTCCACATCTACGTCCGCAGCATTGGCTTTACAATTCATTTCATTTTTGTTAAGCATATTTGTTCTCCTTTACCTTGACTGATCCCGCTGTCTCTTTTTCTGCCATTGTTCCAACAGCCGGATAATCGTATCTTGCATTTGCTTTGGAGTATAAGAGCGTGGAAAATACTTGCGGAGTACATCATTCTTGAGCGTGACCGTATCCAATTCGCTCTTTTTCTCTTCATTCATAATCGTGTTCATAGCTTCCTGGGTACATATACCTGCCTGACTGAGCTTTTTAATCCGCTGTGCCTGAGACAGCGATGGAGTGGACTGTCCGTAATCCATAGCTTCCAGGAAACCTTGCTGTTCCTCTTTTTTCAGAAAAGATAATTCCACCGCCGGGTTGAATGCAATTTCTTTACGATCCACCATATCCAGAAGCTCCGGGATCAGATTGGTCAAATTGATAAATCGCTGAACCTGACGGGCGCTTTCACCGGTTTGCTCAGCAATAATCTCTCTGGACTCTTTTCCCTGAAAATCCCGGCCAACTTGGCCGGAATTTTCCTTAGACGGTCTTCCAGCCCTTCTAGCCATCGCATCCATCTTCATTTTGTAGGCAAAAGCACGCTCACTGGGGAGAAGCGTTTCCCTTTGAAGATTGGAGTCCACCATGGCAATGGTTGCGGTATCATCATCCATCTGCCGGACAATCACTGGCATGGTTTCAAGTCCGGCAAGTTCCGAAGCCCTCATACGCCTATGACCTGCCACTAATTCATATCCGCCCTCCGGACGGGGGCGGGCAAGTGCTGGAGCCAACACGCCAAATTGTGCCACGCTTTCTACTGTGCGTTGCATGGCTTCATCATCCACCACCCGGAAAGGGTGATTTTTGAACGGGTGTAATTCAGAGAGCGGAATCTCCTGAATCCGTTCAGACTTTTTTACAGGCATTCATAAAACCCTCTCTTTCCCGGCTGTACAGCCGTTTTTCTATTATGAGAACAGCACCTCTTTGACCAGTTCCTGCTTTGATTTTCCAATCGTAGTTCGCCGGTCATGCCCCGGAACGTGTACCGGCGTACACATCTCCAGTACCCGGCTGTAAATTCTGGCGTGTGCCACATCTTCAGGATTACGGAGCTGGCTGATCGTCAGGTTTGTTGTGATAATCAATGGAAGCCCTGTCTTATAGCGTTCATCAATAACAGCGTAAACCTGTTCCAACGCATACTCGGTATTCCGCTCAATTCCAAGATCATCAATAATCAGCAGAGAGAAGCGGTTGAAAGAAGCAATATAGCGATACCGCTCATCCGAATACATGGCACCCATCTGGTTTAGGATTTTGGAAAAATTGGTCATCAGGACGGGAACACCTTTTTCCAACAATGCATTAGCAATACAAGCGGCCAGGAATGATTTTCCTGTTCCAACATCGCCCCAAAGCAAAAGGCCAAGGTTTTCCGCCTTGACTTTCTTCCAATTTTCCGTATACCGTTTCGCCATCTGGATGCTGGGAGTATCTGTCGCTGACGCAAATGTCCAATCCTGAAGATGTCTCTCCTGAATACCTGCCGCTTTCAGACGGCGAACGTAGAGCAGCTGTTCTTCCTCCTTCATGCGCTGTTCCTGCCGTTCCCGTTCTTCCTTCTGGCATTTACAGATACAGGGCATGAGCCGTTCTTTGCCCTCAAATGTGATCCGACATTGAACCGGCGTATGACATTTCCCACAATAGAGGAGTCCATCTTCGCCGAGATACTGCTGCGGCCCAGGTTCTTTCTGAACCTGAATACGATCCAGAAAATCGTACATTGTATTCATAAACTTTCTCCCTCCTTGTACCGGTAGTTATCATGGCTGTAGGCGGGCAGTTTGGACTGTTTGGAATCCCGTCTTGCCCAACTGCGGATGGTAGCTAAATGATTTTTATAGTGCCTTCCGCTGGAAGCCATATATTCCGACAATCGTTCAATGCGGCTCTGATAGTCTGCTGGAAACTCAGTTTGGAGTTTTTGCAATTCTTCGTCCGAAAGAAGTACATTCTGATACATTCCGTACCGATGACGAGAGGGTTGTGATACTGTTTTTGCCTTCTCATCCGTACTTAATTGTTCTTTACTTGATCCTTCTTTACTTCTTTGTGCGGGAGTTATCGTATCCGGCGGAACCGTATTCGGGCTTACCGTATCCGGCTTTTCCGTACACGGTGAATCCATACACGGCTGTACTCTCGGCTTTTCAAAAATCACATACTCTGTCTGTCCCAAGCGACCATTCGGTTGACGAAGCTGATGGCGTTCCAGATAGCCATGTGTTTCCAGCTCTTTCAGCGCGGTGAGAATACCGTCTACACCTTCCAAGGAGATTGCCGCAAGTCCTCTCACAGAGTAGTGCCATGTATCCGGCAGGCTGAGAAGCATGGAGAGAAGCCCCTTTGCTTTCAGACTCAGTGTCTGATCCCTCAGATGGTAGTTACACATGGTTGTGTAATTGGCGTTTTTCTCTACCCGGAAAACTGCCATCTCAACCACCTCCTTACGGCGCTGTACTCGTTAGCAACATATTTTTCACTTCACACAACCTCCTTGCATTGCTTACTTTTTGCTTCTGCCAGTAACGGCAGAAACAAAAAAAGAGCGGTTACCCGCCAGCCAGGATTTCTCCTGACGGCAGATAACCGCTCTATGTTCAATACTATTCTTTTCTGATCTGGCATTTCCTCCGTTACGCTGCCAGCGGCGCAGATTGCATTATATAATTAAAATTCTCTTTGTTTCGGGTCAAAAACAAATAGAACCAGCCACAAAGCCTTGATTTTCAAGGTCTTTCTGTGTTGGTTCTATTATTACACAGTCATCTTTGACAAGAATGGCCGCGACTTTCCGCTGCCGTACCAGCTCCAACACGCGTTTGATGCCTGGACGGTCAAAGTTGGTCCCACTGTGTCCATCATCCACCACTTCCATGACCTTGTAGGCTGTAAATTCCGGATGCTGCTTCAGATAGCAGCCGATCAAATCCCGCTGATTGGAAATGCTCTCCGATTCCCCTGTGTTTTCATCCTCCAAAGACACTCGAAGATAGGAGATCAAAAGGCCGCTTTCCGGGGGAGCAAACAGTTCATTCATCCCGCCACCTTCTCTCTGCTATGAGCTCTCTCCGTCAAATGATCAGTAAGCAGATGGTATCCATCCTGAAATTTCAGCGTGATCCTCACCCGTTTTTTCTCAAATATATCGATCCGCTGCACAAGACCGGCCAGCATTTTTTGAGAAAGCTCCATACCCCTCTCATCGTTCAGGAAGTCTTTCAGCCATCTGTTATTGAGAGTCAGGTGTTCGGCCATGCAGCGTTTCTGACTCAGGAGGGCGTCGATCTGCTGCTGGAATGCCGCCTCCGTCTTTGTGTATTCTTCCTTGGCAGAGAGATACTGGCTCTTGCTTAAGACGCCTTCTATGTAGTTCTCATAGATGCCGCGTTTTAGGGTGCTGCTGCGGGCGAGCTTTTGTCGAAGGGTCCGGATCTCGGCATCCATATCCGCGATTTGGTCTTTGGTTTCCCCCGTATCCCACACCTCCGTTGCTATCCTTTTCAAGTCGGCGGCAATGCGGATCTGAGCCTGGATCGTAGAAAGGGCCGCCTCCCGCAGCTCTTTCTCCGAAACCATATTTCTGGCACACAGACTTTTGGATCGCTTGGTAAAGGTCTGGCAGGTATAGTAATAGACATGGCGTTCTCCTTTCTTGTGTCTGCCGGAGCGATAATAAAGGCGCTCCATAGGACGGCCGCAGCCACCGCAGTACACCACGCCACGCAGAAGATTTTGATGGAAAGTCAGTCCCTTATTTTTCTCGGCCCGCTTTTTAAACAAGTCCGTCCGGTCCTTCAGAAGATTTTGGACCGCATCAAAGGTCTCCCTGCTCACGATCGCTTCATGGGTGTCCTCTACGATATCCCAATCGCTTTCCGGCCTTGGCCCAGGGCGGCTGAAATAAGAGCTGCTCCGTTTCCCTTGTACCATATCTCCAGCATAGACACGGTTCCGGACCAGTCTTTTGATCGCGGTCCGGTTCCAAGGACCACAGTTCTCATATCGCTCATGCTTTAGAAGGCCCTGCTCATAGCGGTATTGTCCTGGCGAGGGGATCCCCTGCTGGTTCAGATGATACACGATCTGGCAGTCGCTCCAGCCATCCAGGAGCCATTGGAAAATATTCCGAATGACCTCTGCTGCAGGAGGGTCCACCACAAGCTGGTGCTTATCCTGGGGGGATTTGTTATACCCATAAGGCGCCAGGGCACCCACAAATTTCCCCGCACTTCGCAGCGTTTTCAGGCCGCTGTTGACCTTTTGGGAAATATCACGGGCATACAGCTCATTGATCAAGTTCGTTGCGGGAATGGCGATTCCTTCCTTATCAGGCTTCGGATCACTGGAATCATAGTGATCGTTGATAGAGATAAAGCGGACTCCCAAAAAGGGAAAGATCTGTTCCAGATAGTGCCCAGCCTCCCGGAAGTCCCTGGCAAAGCGGGAGAGGTCCTTGACGATGATGCAGTTGATCTTCCCGGAACGCACATCCTCCATCATCCTTTGAAAATCCGGCCGGTCAAACTTGGTTCCGGTCTCTCCGTTATCGGTGTAGACCTCCACAAGACGGATATCAGGATGGGTTTTTAAAAAGTCCAGAATAATGTTTTCCTGGTTTTCCAGAGAGTGGCGGTCCCGGTGGCGGTCATCTTCCACAGAAAGGCGGCGATAAGCGCCGCCCAGATAGGTTTTAGGGGCCTGAGCAAGGTCTGTCTGCTGATGTATCTGTTTACGGCTGGTCCTCGCCATCCTTATCCCCCTTCCTGTAATCAGCCGCAGGCTGGCCGTCGGCGGCTGACATGATCCGCTCAGCCAGACAGCGGCATTCGTTTTCTTGGTAGAATTGGATGTGGATGCGCTGATCTTTGTAGACCTTGATCTGCTTTATCAGCATGACAACCACTTTTCTGGTGAGTTTCGTCAGGTTTCGATGTTCCCTGAAGTCTTCGATCCACCGAAAGGTTCCACTGGTTCCCGCTGTTGCCGCCTTGATTTCCCTTTGAAGCGCGCCAGCCGCCCGCTCTGCCTCGTCGCAACGATGGGCATAGACTGCTTTGAACTCTAAAAATTCATTCTGGGTCAAAATGCCTTCTGAAAGCCGTTCATAAAGGGAGCGAAAAAGCCTCTTGTACCGCTCTGCTTCCTCCTGCTTTTGGGCGAGCTGGGCCTGGAGCCTGATGATCTCCCGCTGCTGTAAGGGAAGTGCATCCACATAGCGAACCAAGTTTTCCAGGTCGATCACACTGCGGATGCGCGCCTGAATGGAGACCAGCACACTTTCCTTCAGATAGTCCTCCCGGATATTGTGGTTCTCACACTTTTTTCCACATTTGGCCGAGGAACAGACATAGTAGATGTACTCTTTTCCCTTTCTCTGAACCGGATGCCGGATCATCGGCTGACCACAGTCCGCGCAGACCAGGAGCCCGGAAAATAGATAGACCTGCTTACTGTGGGGGGCGGAACGGGTATCCAGGGAAAGGCAGTATTGGACGCGGGCAAAGATCATTGGAGATATGATCGGCTCATGGGCGTTTGCAATACGGCTCCACTTTTCCGGAGGCTGGTAAATACGGGTCTTGACCTTGTAATTGGGCGTCGTTTCTCTGCCTTGAACCATTGTCCCCATATAGAGTTCGTTTTTCAGGATGCGGAGCACCGCCACAGCGGTCCATTTCGCCATTTTGTTGAGCTTGAAGCTGGTTTTGAAGTTCAACCCAATGGATTGCTTATACTCCATGGGAGACAGTACGCCCTTGCTGTTGAGCTGGTCCGCGATAGCCTGGGCGCTCATACCATCCAGCTTCCAGCTGAAAATCTGTCGAACAGTTTCGGCGGCTCCTTCGTCAATGATGAGCTGGTTTTTATTCTCCGGGTCCTTACAGTAGCCATAGGCAGCAAAGGGACCGACAAAATCGCCATTTCTGCGCTTTACAGCCTTGCTGCTGCGGACCTTGATGGAGATATCCTTGGCATAGGTGTCGTTCACCAGATTTTTGAAGGGCAGCACCACATCGTCTGCGGCGGAGCGTTCCGCCATGCTGTCGTAATTGTCATTGACAGCAATGAAGCGGACCCCCATAAAGGGAAAAATTTCTTCCAGGTATTTACCGGTTTCGATATAGTTCCGTCCGAACCGGGAGAGGTCCTTGACTACCACACAATTTGCTGCGCCGGATCGCACATCGTCCATGACTGCATGAAAGCCCGGACGGTCAAAGGTCACACCGGAAATACCGTCATCTTTGCGGATCTCGTGCAGCCGGAGCTCCGGCCTCCCATGGACAAAATCGGTCAGCATAGTGATCTGGTTGCTAATGGTTTCGCTCTGTTCCTTGTCGCCGTCCTCGCGGGATGCGCGCACATAGATATCTACATCCCAGATCTGTCCATGTGATGCAGTTGATGATGCAAAAAAAGCACTCATAAAGGTTTCCTCCCAATGGACCATCCAATTCGCAGAAACCTTTATGCGTGCTGTATTTTCTGATCCGCTCCAGACACATTATAACACCGCCTCGCGGCGTCCAGCTTAAATTTCAGGTTTCGGCAACAGACAGATCCAAAAAGCTGTACCTCAAGGCGGAGCTGGCTAGATCATAGTAGAGAAGATCGTCTTCAGCTGTTCCTCCAGGGTCGTTCCTTCCTCAAACCCCACCTTCACCACGATCTTTCCGCATTTGTAGCAATAGGGATTTTTAACCTGTCGGATAAAAGATGCGATCCGCTCCTCCTTCGGAAGGGAAGGGTCGATTTGGATATCCTTCAAATCGACCAGATCATCAGGGGATACTGTTTGGACATCCACAGCCTCCAAAGCAACAAGGTCAATTTGTTGGAGCGCATCCAATTCATATTCACTCAATCTCGGCACAACCTTTCTGTTCGCTTGTGTCTTATAGCTATTCAGAGGCAGCCTGTCCATATTACTTTTTATATCCAACAGCACTATCCCCTCAGGGTGCAGAGGGTATCAAATATCTGTCAAAATGAAGATTGCAGATCCTAAGCGTCAAATGAGGGGCCGTCCAGCCCCTGGAAAGGCTGGGCGGTCCCTCATTTGATGCTTATGCAGGGAAAGCCTGTTCCTAATATGGAAAACAGGAGTGGCTCGCTCACACCGCGCCACTCCGTTTAAACCTTCGTATCATCCTGCCCAAGGTGCCTTTTGTCCTGTCCGTACACTTGCTCCCCGATTCAAACACTCTCTTCCCATCCGTATATCAATTGTTCTTGATCTAGAATCTGCTCGTAGGCTTTCGCAAATAGGAAATCCATGTTGGCATAAATAGACCGCATGGTCTCTTTATACAGCTTCCGCAGACACCTGGGATTTCCTTTTCCTTCTGGTATTTTAGCCTCCAGACACATTCTTCGGATGCTGTCGGAAATCTGTGTCCTCCGCATCGGTTTTTTCTGTCTGGTCAGGAACAGGGGGCCTGTTGTGATCCCGCTCCGCTTTGCATAGGACAAGAGCTCCTGACACAGGCACTTTGGGAGACGGATGATCTCTCTCCCGCCGCCTCTGTTTATCACCAGTTTTCCCTCTTCTGCGGCCTCCACTGTCAGCTTGGATGCCTGCTGCACCGGAAGATCAACATTAGCAAATACCTTTATCAAAAAATAGACCCGCTCGTTCTTCAACGCCTTTGCCGTCTGCAGCATACGCAAATATTCGTTGCGCGTCAGCTCCGGCAGCACCTCGTCCGCATCCACCATCAGGGTCTTGATCTGAAATTCCCTGTGCCCCAGGAAATCCGCCAGGGTATTTCCCACAGAGAGGAATCGGTTTATCGTGCGGACCGCATACGATTCCTTTTGAAGGTTCTCGCTCCATTGCCTCAGTGTATCCCGGTCCATCACTTTCTCTTCCGGCAGCCACTGATACAGCATCTCCACCGCCTGTCTGTAGCTTTTAATGGAGCCCTGATCCATTCCCTTATTTTTCATGTATGCCTCGAAGCTGTCAATGAGCTCTGGTGTCAGTTTGACTGCATCATTTTGCGGCATCAAAGTGCCTTCCGCCATATTCCCCGGATATTGTATCTGATGATCCATATCGTCCCACCCAGTTTTTCCTCTTTTATAAATGCCTGTCCGACAGCCTGCACTTTCTTCTGCCGAAAAATAATTTCCCAGGCAGTCTGAACATCGACCGCCTTGAACAGTGCCCGCCGTCCCCTGCGTCAGTGCCAAAACTGACCAGCATCTTTTCTATCACGCTGTCCATGCATCGAAATTCTTCGCGATCAAATTTTACTGATGTTCTGCGGACCCACTGCGGAAAAAGGGCATCAGCCCAACGCATCACTTTTCTCCTGAACTTCTATCCCGCTTTCAGGCAGTCCTTCCGCCCCCTTATGTCAGCGCTGAGACTGCATCCTCCCCGCGGTCAAGCCGGTACAATCCGCTCCCATCCTCTGATACCAGGTAGGTATCCAGGATCTGGTGATCCTCTCTTCCGTAAGCATTGATGCAGTAGCAGGGCATCCCGTCCACCATCACGATCCCCTCCTCCGGGAACAACAGATAGGAACTCATATCACTGCCGCTCAGTCCCAGCCTCTCCGGAGGCATCTCTTCCAGAAAGTGCACCGCCTCCTCAACTGTAAGGGACTCTGCCTCCTCTTCCGCCCCTTCCAGCAGAACAGGCGTGATAGAACAGGACTGTGTCTGCCATCTGATCTCCAGGGCAAAGATTCCGTCCCCTTCTGCACACTTTGTTCCTACCGTCACCTCCCCCCTCTCCGCCTGAAAGTCAGGCTCCTCCTTTGGGGCGTCTCTGCTGCCCAGAATGGAGCAGTCATAATTGTCCTCCAACATCTGCACATATTCTGCCGCGACCTGGTTTCCGGACTCGAGCCCGGAGTATTCATAGGTCGGCTGTCCCTGGGCCTCATCTGTGTCCTGGTCCCCGCCGGCCTGTGTATTCTCCTGCACCGAACAGGTCATTTCGCTGCCCAGGGCCACCAGCTTGGTCAACGCGGGCAGTGCATCTGATCCGATCCCATAATTGTCGGGCGGCTCGGCTCCTCCGCCGCATCCCGTCAGGGTCAGGCACAGCGTCAGTACGCCTCCCGCCAGATTTCTCCAGCTTCCTTGTTCCATCCGATCACTCATATTGGATCTCCACTCTATCCCCATCATTCAGCCGCTGCTGAAAGGTGCAGTCCGCACCGTTCACTGTAAGCCGCACCGGCCGCTCTGCATGTTTGAAGTCGATTCCGGACCGCTCCAGCAGGTCCATCAAATAGTAGGGCGTACCATCCGCCTTCCCTGGAAGGGGGAGCGGTCTGCCATTAAGTTCGATCTGTATTGGCGCCCCAGCTGCCTTCTCCTTCTCCGGCCCCTTTTCAGATACCTGCACGGTTTCCAGGCTGTCGCCCGTGCTGAGAGGAGTGTCCGGCGCCAGCAGTTTTCCCTGGCACGCCAGTCCTCCCACTCCCAGCTGTCGGCTCAGCTGACCCGCGTTCAGTTCCTGATCCTTTCCCGCCTTGGCCGGCTCGAACTGGATCACATCTCCCGCATGGACTATCTGGGAGGGCTTTGCCTCCACTCCATTGATCGCAAGCCTCGCCGGGAGGGCAGGTTCTCCATAAAATACAGTCCGTTTCCCATCCAGGTAGAGCATCAGGCTCTTTCCGCTCCGGCCCAGCAGGTCGCTGTGGGTAAAGCCATTCATCATCAGAAGCTCCAGCACTGTCACCCTCCCGCTCCGGAACAACTTTGCCGGCTTCCCGTTGAGCACGACCCGATAGCTGTCGCTGATCAGTCCCAATCCTGCTGAGACCGCGATGCCCAAAGGTGTGGTATATTCCGGATCGTCCAGGTCCTGGATATCGGAGCAGGCGCTGTTCTGGAAGTACCGTCCGGCCACAGCTACCCGTTTTCGGTCCATCTGCAGCGCATCTGCTACCCGTCCGCTCAGTCCTGCCAGTTTGCTGCCTCCGCCAGCCAGAAACAGCGCGGAAGGCGGTCTCTCATTCAATTCCAGGACCCGGCGGGCGATCTCATCGGCCAGCCGCTGGACCTCCGGCTCTATCATAGAAAAAATTTCCTCGTCCGAACAGCTCTGCTCCACACCTACCACGTCTTCAAAGGAAATGGGTGCCCCCTTCCCCAGCTGCATCTTGATCCGCTCCGCAGTGTGGTAGTCCACAAGGCACGCCCGCATCAGCGCCTCTGTGATCTCATCCCCGGCCACCGTAGCCATTGTGTAGCCCACAACGCCTCCATCCCGGCACAGAGCGATATCCGTGGTCCCGGCTCCAATATCCACCAGCGCCAGATTCAGCAGGCGGATGTCCTCCGGGATGGCTGCGTTCAGGGCCGCAATCGGCTCCAGGGTCAGGCTCGCCACCTCGAGTCCCGCCTCCACCATCACTGCGTACAGGCTGTCCACCACTTCGCTGGGCAGAAAGGTAGCCACCACGGCCGCCTCCAGCACCTGCCCTGTGTGTCCTTCCAAGCTGGTCATGGGGTAATGGTCAAGCCGAAGCTGTGTAACAGTGTACCCCACCAGAAACATCCTCTGCTCCTGCTCCTTATCCTGAAGGGTGCGTTCCGCCGCTGCCACCGCCTCCAGCTCCAGTTGGCTGATCCGCTCTCCCTTCACGATCTCCGGAGCGGAGAGCTCCAGACAGTACTCTCCCCGCTCCGTTCTCAGGGCTCGGCCGGCCGCAGCCACACAAGCCCGCTCCAGCTTTCTCCCGCTCCGCTCCTCCAGGCTCTTCGTCACCTCGGAGACTACCTTTGCCACCTGCCGGATATCTTCGATCTGTCCATCCAGCATGGTACGTCTCTCATGCGGCCGCCTCTCCACTTCGAGGACCCGCATTTTATCCTGCTCCTGCCGGGCCAACAGCCCGATCACGCTTCTGGTCCCAATGTCCAGTGCATAGATCAGATCCTGTTCCTGGTCCGAGTGTCTGCTGGTCTCTTCCATGGAATTACCCCCTTACGAAAGCGGGAAGGCTATCTTAAAATTTCTTTTAAGACAACCTCCCCACCCCGCCTGTTTATCTATCTGCCGAATATTCTTTTTCAGGTCCTGGCTGTGCCCCTTTTTTCTTTTCGCACAGCTCCCGGCACTCAGTATTTGCTGAACCGGTTCTCTCCCTGGGACAGCTCCAGCCCACCGACCGGAATGGCGGGCTCACACTGGCCGACAGCGGGCTCCTCAGTTCTGGCACTTCCTTCCTTCAGCCGGAAGCGCTGGATCATCTGCTTCATGACGACCGCCTGGGAGGAGAGCTCCTCACTCGCGGCTGCAGACTCCTCGCTGGTGGCGGAGTTGGTCTGGACCACAGCAGAGATCTGATCCACGCCCGTGGTCAGCTGAGCGATCGACTCGGACTGGGCAATGGAATTCTCCGCCAGCTGATCCAGATAGTCAATGGCAGTACCGGAATATTCCACAGTCTCCTCCATGCTCTTTACCACATCTTCCACCAGAGCGTTGCTCCGCTCCACATGAGCAATGGCATTTTCGATCTGCTTCTTTGTCTGCTTGGCCGCCTGGTCCGACTTGGAAGCCAGATTCCGCACCTCATCCGCCACTACGGCAAAGCCCTTTCCGGCAGAGCCGGCCCGTGCAGCTTCCACTGCCGCATTCAGCGCCAGAATATTGGTCTGGAAGGCAATGTTTTCAATGGTCTCAATGATCTTTCCAATGTCTGTCTGGCTCTTCAGCACGTCGCTCATGGCCTGGCGCATCTCCTGCATCTTCTGATTGCAGGCCTGGGTCTTTCCGCCGGCCTGGTCCGCCTTTTCCTTGGCAACTCTGGCAGTCTCCGCATTCTCCTGTGCTTTCTGGTCCAGATCAGAAATGGTAGCGGAGAGCTCCTGGACTGCGCTGGCCTGCTCAGTAGCGCCCTGCGCCAGCGCCTGGGCCCCATTGGACACCTGTTCGGAACCGGCAGACACCTGCTCCGCACTGACACCGATCTGAGACAGGGTATCGCTCAGGTTTCCATTGATGACCCTGACAGACTTGAGAACGGACTGGAGTACGCCAACATACATGTCCACGTTTTTGGAATGTACGTCAAAATTCCCGTTGGCCATCTCTTCCAACAGATAGCACTCATCCGCAATGACTTCTTTTAAAACATGCTGGCTGGTACGCAGGGCCTCACACATATCGCCCAATTCGTTCTTGCTTTTAAATGTGACCGGGATATCCATGTTGCCCTCGCTAAAGCCCACCAGGGCGTTGCGGACCTCCTCTGTGGGGCCGGTCACATTCCGGATCAGCGCAAACGCCAGGACCAGAACACCGATGGTAGCAGCCACCATAGCGGCAATAATCGCAAAGAAAGTTCCCTTCACGCTGTTCTCGATTCTGGTCCGCTCCTCGGCCATGCTCTTTTCCAAAAAAGTATCCAGTTCAGTGGCCGCATCCCCCATCTCTGTCTGAAGCGGGGTATCCTCATTGTAAATGATCTCTTTTGCCTGCTCCAGATAGAGCTCATTCCCGGTGCTGCGATACTGCTGGTAAAGGCCCATGATCTTTTCCGCAACCGCTCTCCACTCGCTGTTAATGCTGTCATACTTTTCCAGCAGCGACTGGTCCTCGATCTGACTGGGCCATGTCTCATACAGGCTTTTGGTATAGGTCTGCATCGCCTCCAGAGCCGCTTCCGCCTGCGCGATCAGGCTTTCGTTGGCACTGCTTTCGGGGACCAGAAGCGCATCACGGTAGTTCCGGCCCGCCGTAATGGCATTGACCCGCGCATTCAGGATGGCCATATTGGTCTCCACATCTTCATTCATAAGCGTCTCATACTGGCCCCTTTGATTGTTCATCATCATGAGGGAGGCAATAATGAGCGCTACAGAAATCACAATAGTGATCCCATATCCCAGGATCAGACTTTTTTTGACCTTCATATTTTTCAGCATGGCAACTACTTCCTTTATCTATTATCTATTTTATATTTATCTCGATCAGTCCTGCGATACTCTGCTCTTTCTACATCACATCTCCATACCTTCCATTTCTCACATCTCCAAAGATCCTCCCGTCCACCAGAGTGATCACACGCTTTCGCATGAGATTTACAAAGTTTTTGGCGTGCGTGGCCATGATTACCGTTGTACCCAGGCGGTTAAGCTCTCCGATCAAGTGAAACAGATCCCATATAGTGTCCTCGTCCAGACTTGCGGTAAGTTCGTCCAGCACCAGCACGGATGGGCTGTTGATGATGGCCCGGGCCAGCTCCACCCGGCGGCACTCTCCCAGTGACAGTTCCACCGGATACCGTTTCTCCACATCCTTCAGTCCGACCATACACAGCGCCTTCCGAATGCGCTCCTCCATCGGCACCTTTCTCCGCCCCCGCCCTATCATGGATGCCATGGCCAGATTCTCTTCAATGGTCCGCTTTCTCATCAGCTGGGAGATCTGCGGCACATAGCCGATGCAGCCCGCCTTTCTGGGATGCCCGAATCTGCGCTGCTGCCCTATGGGTACATTGTCCAGATAAACCGCTCCGGCAGTGGGAGTGATCTCCCCCGCGATCAGGTTCAGCAGAGTGCTTTTCCCTGCGCCGCTGCTGCCGGTAACAAAGACAAATTCCTGCTGTTCAATGGTAAGGTCGATCTCTCTCACCGCGGGAACCGCTTTCTTTTCCTGCTGATAATATTTACTCACCTGTTCCAAGCGGATCTGTGGCATACTACGCTCCTTTTCGCCCCTTTTTCTCTATACATCAGGGCCCGGATTTGCTATAATCAAATAAAGAGGAGTGGTTTTTTTGTCCCGTCGATCAAAGTCTCATTTCAGGCGCAGGCTGGTCCTCTGGGGCCTGCTGGCCCTGTTGTGCATCGGTCTGACCGAGCTGGCGGTCTGCGCCTATGCCGACCCAGCCCTCTTTCAGAGGATCACAGCCCCTGCCTCCCGGCTCTTTCAAACCGTCCGCACCGCCGGTGCCGGACTTTTGGACCGGCTCACACCGGAAGAGGCCCCTGTTAGCCAGCTTGCCGGTGATCCTGCCATTTCGGAGGCACCGCCGATGGAGGACGCCAACATTACAGAGTTCGTCGTCCGGGCCGATAGAGAGATCCTGACCGGCGGCACAGTGGCGCTGACTTATTACAATCAGGGTGAGGAGCCTTGGGCGAGCCGGCCTTTTGGACCAGATCCGATCTCCGGCTATGGGTGCGGTCCCACCGCCCTGTCTATGCTGGTCTCCTCTCTGACCGATCAGGACATCGACCCGGAGGAAATGGCAGCGTGGGCCTATGAGCACGGCTACTGTGCGCCCGGAAGCGGCTCTTATCTCTCCATCGTAGAGGGGGTCTCCCAGGCATATGGGCTCAGTGCTGAGTCCGTCCCGGACCTCTCCCCTGGCGAACTGCGTCAGGATCTCTCCTCCGGGCACATCTTTGTAGCTCTGATGGGGAGCGGTCACTTTACCAGCTCCGGGCACTTTATTCTCCTGCGCGGGGTCACGCTGGATGGGAAAATCCTGGTGGCTGATCCAAACAGCCGGGAGCGCAGCCTGGCCGCGTGGGACCCGGAAGTGATCCTTGCGGAGCTATCCCAAAGCCGCTCTTCCGGTGCGCCGCTCTGGCGCTTCTCCACCCTAAAATGACATCAAGCTCCCTCTGCCGGCAAGATGCCGGCAGAGGGCTTTTTCCACCAAACAGCGGCCTGACTCAGCTTTGGTAAAAAGACTCTCTCCCCGCCAGCCGCCTGCTCAGAGCCTTGTCCGCCTGAAGCGTCCGCTCTAACAGCGCGCGGTTCCGTTCCACCTGGAGGGACAGGGCCTCTCCCTCCACTCCCGCCGGCTTTTTTCCGGACAGGATCTGGCGCAGCAGATCGCCCTCTTCCTTGGGCAGTCCGCCACATTGCTTTTTCAGCAGTTCCTTCTGATCTCTAAGCTGGTTGATCTGCTCCTGACGCATGCTCAAAAACAGCCGCACCGATACCTGATCCTGGCGGTCTACCGCATCCAGCAGCTCCCGGGTGATATCCTGCACCTCGGACAGGGCCCGATACATTGCCCGTTCTGCCGCCAAGGCTGCGTCAAGCTCCTGTTTGCTCAGCATCTTCTGTCTCTCCTTCAGCGGTCCGTCTGACTTTTATCCGCCTGTCGGAAGCTGTCCCTCAGCTCCGCCGCCATTCCTTTGACCCGGGAAAGCTCCTTCTGGTTCCTTCCATTTTTGACCCGGCTGAGCTCATAACAGAAATATTCATACAGGCGGTCCAGGTTCTGGCTGATCGGATACTGGCGGTCCAGCGTGTCATCCAAGTACCGGATGATCTTTACACTTCTGTCTACTGCCGCTTCAAAAGCAGGATAATGCTCCCGCTCCAGTTCGAGCTCTGCCTGGGTCAGCCGCTTCACCAGCTCGTCAAAGAGCAGGAGCAGGAGCTCTCCCTGGGTCATGGTGCTTAACGAGTCCTCCCGGTAGCGTTGGTATCCTCTCATATCCATAGGTGTTGGAATCCTTTCTCTCCTATCCGGCTCAATAGCCTCCCATTAAACCGGAAAGTGTGGAGCTCTGGGAGTTCATCTGCTGGATCAGGACCTCCAACTGAGTGAACTTGTTGGTATAATAGTCCACTTTGTTGGACATCTTATCCTGCCATTTTTCGATCTGTTCATCGATCTCTTTCATCTGATTCAAAAGTGTATTGTCCAGTGCCGCTGTGGGAGAGTACTGCGATCCCGCCTTTTCGATCAGGATGCCCTTTACATCTCCAGTCGTGGCAGCATAGCGGTCCGTCACCTTCTGAATCATCGTCATGAGACCATCTGTGGCCGCTCCGTTGTCCTTGCTCTTGGTGAAGGCATCCCGCACCTGGTCCGGGTTGGTCTCCAGAGCCTCCCGCAGCGCAGTCTCATCCAGGCTGATGGTGGTCAGTCCGTCCTCATAGCTGGTCTTGATCCCGATGGAGCGCAGGAAGGAGCCATCTGCACCGCCTGGCGCAACAGCGCTGCGCAGTGCGTTATACAGAGAGGACAGGTCCCGGTCCATAAAGAGGATCCCGGTCTTGGCCTTTTCCTCATAGGCCTTGATCTCACTCTCCGTCATCCCCTCTTTGTCCTTGTCGGTCAGGGGCTTGTACTTGGAGCCGTCGGACTGTTCCAGCGGCATGTCAGAGTACGCCTTCTTCACCTCGGAGACAATGGCGTTGTAATCTTCCACCATGGATTTGATCGCATCCACAATGGTGTCCGCATTCGTCTTGCTGGTAAAGGTAACGCCCTCACCGTCTGTTTTGAAGAGGTCCTCCGGCTTTTTATTCTTCAGCTCCTCGCTGGTAATGGGGTCCTTTCCCACACCATCTGCGGCATTAAACGTTCCGCTGAAGGTGATATTCATTCCATCCGCCTCAAAGGTGTTGGAACTGCGTGTGAATGTCATGGTCTCACCGTTGATGGTGGCCTGGAATATGGCGTCCTGTCCTTTCACATACCCGGGAGCATTCTCATTTGTTACGCCGCCGAACAGGGCGGCCGCCAGATCCGTTGCGTTTCCCTGTCCATCCACAGTCCCATATTCGATCTTACCGCCCTCGCCCGTCTCTTTGGCTGTAAAGACGAACTGGTTGGTGAGTTTGGAATAGCTGACGTTGACCCCCGCCTCTGTATTGCTGTTGATGCCGTTGATCACAGTTTCCAGCGCGGTGTCCTTGGTATAGGTCCCAATCTCGACCCCGTTGATTTTCATGGAATAGAGCTTGTTTCCCTCGCTGTCGATCCGGTTGCCATCCTGATCCACCAGATTTCCCGCTGTGTCATAATATTTCCCATCCTTTTCGATGGGCTTGTTTCCGCCGTCCAGTCCCTCGCCTCTCAGGGCAGTCAGACCCTTCATATCCTCTCCCAGCAGATCACCCAGCGTCCGGCTGGTATCCAGATATGAGGTCAGGCCATTCTCCCCCAGGCCCAGCAGCTCGTTGACCGAGGAATTGACGGACAGGGTGTTTCCATTGGCCACCTGGAACGTGAGGGCGTTGTTCGCATCTGTCGTTCCCACGGTGATCTTTCCGGCGCCAAAGGCGTCCGCAATGGACTCATTCAGAGTGCGTGCAAATGCCTTGATATAGGTTTCACCATTCTGCGGTGTCACCTCGCCCACTTTGATCTGCTTGGTCTGCCCGTTAAGGGTGATGGTAAGGGGCTTGTCCCGGAGATACTCTGTTGTGGATACGCGTTCGGTCACGGCTTTGTCAGTATCCAGCCGGATGCTACTTGATTTGCCGCTGATGGTATCCTCCAGCTCCATCACCATGTCCTTGAAGTCCCCGGAAGCTCCGCTGATATAGATGCTGTTCCCGGCACCGGATTTGTCGCTGAACCCGATCCCATGAGGTCCCACTTCTACCCCGATCACCTCAGAGGCAGAGACCACATTTCCACTGGAAGTGGTGATTTTCTGGTCGGCCAGCTTTTTCTCTACCGCTTCCTTAAACTTATCCAAGTCCAGCTTTCCGTCTTTTCCGGAAAAATCCTCCAGCTCCCCGAAGTCCAGGGTGATGTTCTGATTTCCATAAGTCAGCGTGAGCGATCCGCTCATGGTGCTGACCTGTATCTCCTTCCCCAGATCGATCTTCTCACCCTCTACGGTGATCTGACCGTCCTTCGCACTCGCGCCCAGAGAGTTGTTGACCGTATAGCGGGCGGCGGTGGCAAGCTGGGCCACCGCATTGAGCACCACATTGCTGCTGGTCTTTCCAGAGGCAGTCACCAGATTGGAAAACGTCCCATTGGGGGTGGTCACCACCGCATTGTTGAAAAAGCTGGAACTGAGCAGGTTTGTGCTGGAGGTATAAGAGGCATATTTCCGTGCGAATTCCACCAGTTTGTTGGAAATGCTCTGGTACGCCTGCTGCTGCCACTGGAGCACCGTGCGGTTCTGCTCCAGTCCCGAAATTTTCTGCTGGTAGCCCTGGACCATTCCCTCGATCATGGATTCCGTGTCCAGTCCGCTGGCCAGTCCGGAGATGATGTTGGAATTTCTGTTTCCATAAATGCTTCCGCTGGAGGTGCTGCCAGTCAAGCTTCCGATCGATGCCATGTTTCCTTCACTCCTTTGACACGGCTGTCCCCCCAGGACAGCACTGTAATAGATTGACAATCCAGTTTATTTTGAGTAAAATCAATTTGCACATCGTTTTTACTCCTTACTACCTCGCTTTTTATATCGTCCGGAATCGTCAAAAATTAAGAGCTGATACCGCATTTTCTTGCGGCGCCCTTATGCCAGACTGCGCACAGGCTTTTCCGGAACTGACGAAAGGAGAAGTAAAGGGGTATGTCACCAACTATTATCTCGATCACCAATCAGAAAGGCGGCGTCGGAAAGACAACAACTGCCTGCGCCCTTCTGTCCTCCCTGCATAACCGCGGGGCCAAGGTCCTGGGCGTGGATCTGGACCCGCAGGGGAGTCTGAGCTTCAGCCTCGGTCTTGATATTGAGCACTGCGTCACGATCTACGATGTATTCCGCGGGACCGCTTCCCCTGAACAGGCCGTCTCCCCTACAGATACCTGCGATCTTCTTCCAGCCAATATCCTTCTCTCCGCAGCCGAACTGGAGTTCCAGAAGCCGGGGCGGGAATTTCTGCTGAAAACCGCCCTGTCAAAGCTCCAGGACCGATATGATTTCATCATCATCGACACTCCTCCCGCCCTTAATATTCTGACCGTCAACGCCTATGTCGCCACTGACGGCCTGATCATTCCCATGGCGCCGGAGGTACTCAGCCTGCTGGGCGTCTCCCAGATCAAAGAGACCATTGACAGTGTGCGGGAGTATTATAATTCCCGCCTGCGGGTCATGGGCATTCTGCTCACCCGTTTTAATCCCCGGCTGAATCTCAATCGGGAAATGCTGGAGCTTTCCCAGCAGATGGCGGAACAGCTGGATACCAGAGTATTCCAGACTAAGATCCGTAACAGCGTCTCGGTGGCGGCGGCCCCGGCTCACGGGATCAGCATCGTAGATTACTCTCCCCACTCCAAGCCCTCCCAGGATTATGAGTGTCTGTGTGATGAGCTGGCCGGCGCCGCCTTTCCCCGCAGGAGCCATCAGGATGGGCCCGGGAGGGATGTGTGATGGCGGGCAAAAACAGCCGAAGCAGCAAAACGGCCCATGTGCTGAATCTTCTTTCCGGCGGCACGCCGGAGGTAAAGCCGGACGCGGTGCCGCCCCCCAGGGAAGCACCTCCCCCCGCCCCTTTGGAGCCTGCCCCCCCTGCTTCAGACATGTCCGTGCCGGGGGCTCCGTCCTCTGCTGCGCGCCGTCTCTCCCCGCCCATTTTGGAGGTGGCCCGCAGCAACAATGCTGCGCTGTCAGAGAGCATCCACACTGCGCTGGAATCCGCACTTCAGGAGGAGCTGGCCTCCTCGGAGCAGACTGCCGCCCCCTCTCCGGTCCCTCCTGCATCTCCCGCTTCCGCAGCGGAGGGAGAGGCTTCTCCCCAGGTTTTGGACACTCCGCCCCCCACTCCTTCTGCTCCCGCTCCCTCTCCTTCCGTGCCGGAGCAGGCATCCACAGAGCTGTCAGACGGCGCAGAGCTCTTCAATGTGATGCAGCTCTTGGTGGCGGAAAAGCTGGAACGTTATGTAAAGCTGTTTGGTCTTTGCAGCTGTCCCCGCTGTCTGGCGGACGCCGAGGCACTGGCTCTCACCCGGCTCCCGGCCCAATATGCCGTGTTTCCGCCAGATCTGCTCCCCACCAAGCTCAGTGTGTACCGGGCCCGGTATGACAGCGAGATCACCAGGCAGATCATCTGGGCCTGCAAATCTGTGATGGACTCCCCCCGGCATATCCTGCCCGCCGGCTCTCGCTGACAGAAAATTTTTATTTCCCCAGCGATCCTCGCTTTTTCCGGCCTACAGATCGATCCTCCCTCTAGTGTGCAGAGGATATGGATCATGAAGAATATGATCGCTTCTCAAAAGAAGGGGAATGTGGAAATGGGCTTGAATTACCATAATCTGATGGAGGATATCGTGCTGCAGCATGTAGATAGGATCTTGGAGGCGGACGGCTGCTGCTACTGCGACATCTGTAAATCTGATGTGATCGCCTATGCGCTGAACCATCTGCCCCCGCAGTATGTGGTGACGGATACCGGGCGTATGATGGTCAAGCTGAAGAATTGTGACTCTCAGAACCGCACAGATGTGCTCGCCGCCCTCAGCAATGCAGTCAAGCTGATCCGGGACAACCCGCGTCATTGACACAGCAGGCCCCGCCATATTGGTGGGGCCTGCGACTGCCTAAAAGTGGCGGAGTCACTTTTAGGGCAGCATCAAACGTTATCCGCCGCCTGTGGGCGCCGGACCTCCGCAGGAGCGCTTTTTTGACAAACTGAGGCCCCCCGCCATATTGGCGGGGGGGCCCCAGCGCCCCCCGCCCCTCCCGCTGGTGGACCCTTCCCCCCGGGGTGGGACTCTCGCCTTTTTCCCACCCGAAGTGGTTAAGAGAACAGGGCAATTTCCTTGCGCTTTCCCCCGTTTTT
>NZ_LN866274.1:3151250-3279315 GCF_001244495.1 Clostridium phoceensis
CCGCCATATTGGCGGGGGGCCTCAGGCGCTCTCAGCTCTTCCGGTTGATAGACCTTGCCTGCAGGTTGAAGATATCCCTGCACAGCTGGTCCTCCTGCCCCGGACGCAGGTCATAAAAGCTGCACCCATAAGAATACCAGCCCTTTCCGGCATCTATCCGCTCCACCCTCCGCACCAGGCAAAGCAGGGTATAGAGCTCCCCCTCCTGCCTCAACCGAAATCCAGACAGCTCCAGCACTTCCCCCTCTATATACCGGCCCTGACTGTAAAATTTCACCCCGCTGATGCTTATATCGACCAAATTGCAGGGCTGCTTTCTCCCCTCCCGGTCAGTCAAAATGCCGCGGCCTCTCACCATCTGTCGGAAGTTCTCTCGCCTCTCCGGCCCAGATACAACGTTCTCCAGTTCGATCCACCAGTGGTCCGCTGCGTTCCGCTCCACCTGTCCATAGGCGATCATCACCTTGCCCTGCTCCTGTCCCATATAGATGTGTACCTTTACCGGTTCATGGTATAAAACACCCCCGGGAGTTCCCTCCCCTTTACGCAGCTCTGCACAGAGCCGGCCGCCTGCCCTGTCGTATTCCTGTATCCTCCCCACAAAGAGAAGATGATTTTCCCGGGTCAGCACCTCGCATATCGCGCCCAAAGCACTGGAGAGGTCCTCTTCATATTTGGGGCTCATAGCCTCTCACCTTCCATTTTCCTATTTCCAACTCAGAATATCTTCTTTTTTCTGCGACTCCAAAACCTGACGCATCTCTTCCCACTCCAGAGGCTTGTAGAAATAAAATCCCTGGATAAAGTCGCACTCTGTCTGGCGGACGATATCCAGCTCCTCTTTTGTCTCTACGCCCTCTACACAGACTTCCTTTCCGAACTGATGGCAGGCGTAGACCACGCTCATGATAAACCTCATCTTTTCCTTGGAGGTAGTGATCTCCCGCATCAGAGTCCGGTCCAGCTTGATCAGGTCAGCCGGATACTGCAGAAGAAGCTGCAGCCCGGAGTAGGCACTTCCAAAATCGTCCAGAGCAAACCGTATCCCGATCTGCTTGCACTGCCGGATAAAGCGCTGAAGATGCTCTGGCATCTCGTCAAAATGGGTCTCTGTCAGCTCGATCAGCAGATTTTCCGCCGGTATCTGGAAGCGCTCCATGGTATCTTCTAAAAAAGGGAAAAACTTTTGATCCATGATCTGGAGATAGCTGACATTGACCGAGAGCCGGAAATCCGGCTGATACTTCAGGATCTCCTTCCCTTTCCGCATGGTCTCCTCCAGAATCCATTTCCCTACCGGAGCGATCATTCCCGTCTGCTCCAGTATCGGGACAAATTTGGAAGGTGATATCTCTTTCCCCTCGTTCTTCCAGCGCAGCAGCACCTCACCGCCGAACATCCGTCCGTTTTTTGTCTCTACCTGGGGCTGGATCACAATGCGGAAGCCTTGGAACCCATGTTCAATGCATGCATTCAGAGCCATGCTCATGTCGGTATGCTCCTGATAGGTCTTTGTCATATGGGACGAAAATTCAAGATAATCCAAATCTGGGAACGCTTTTGCTGTATGGGCTGCCGTGATCACATTGTCGACCAGCTCCTGGGCCTCTCTCTGTCCCGCTGCGCTGTGGAGCACCCCAATGGCACAGGGGGAAACAACATGGATCTTATATTTTCTGAATATGTCTTTTATGATCTTCTGGATCGATGCCACCGCCCCTTCCGGCTCCAGCACCGTTTGAGAGACTGCCAAAAAACGCGCTCCGTCTATCCGATAAAAATAGAACTGCACGCCCAGATTCCGCTCCAGCTGCCAGCCGATCTCTTTCATCACCGCGTCTCCAATATCCCGGCCGAAGACGTGGTTAACATCGGAAAATTTTCGGAGCACGATGCACATCAGCATTGTCTCGATCCCAAGCCTGTTGAACTCCGAGATCCGCTTCAGGGCAAGGGAAAGGTTGAGCAGTCCGGTGATCGGATCCACCTCCGACTCATTTTTCAGGCTGACCATGCTCCCGGAGAAAAACAGCGGCTCTGTCTTATCCTCATTCCACTTCATGATCCCCCGGCAGTGCAGCCAGGTCAGCTCTCCATTTTTGTCATAGATTCGATAGCGGACGCTGTGACTCTCCCGCTTTTCCCTGAGCATGGCCCTCGTATCCTCGACATGCATCTGCTGGTCCGGCCCATAGATGCGCTGCTCCAGCAGCGACACAAAATTGGGAACAATATTCCCCGGGAAGCAGAAGTCCTCCTTTAAATTGTCGGAAATATAATATAGATTTTTCCTCATATCTCCGAAATAGATATAGAAGGAAGAGCCTGTCATGGTCAGCGATTTCAAAAAGGAGGTCACATCAAAATAGCAGTCCCTCACAAAGGCATGGAGCGCATCCTGACTCTGCACAAGCTCCCTGTCATCATGCTCCACCCGGTGCTCTTCCGGTCCATCTGTCAGGCCGCACAGGCGGTAATATGTCCGTTTATTCTCGTACATATTTTCGTCCGCCTCATTCATCAGGTCATTGAAGCTTTTTCCGCCGGCCTGACACCAAGCGCTTCCGATGGACAGCCAGCAGCGGCTGGATACCGCCGCCGCTTTCAGCTGCTCCACACTCTCCTGAAACTTCTCCCTGCCTACCCCTTCCCGCACCACCAGAAACTCGTCCCCGCCCATGCGGAAGATCTGGTCCTCAGGAAACATCCCTCCTAAGACCTGATAGGCTTGTATGATCGTTCGGTCCCCGCTGGCATGCCCAAACCGGTCATTGACCCGCTTCAGGCCGATCAGATCACAGTAGATCAGCCCCATGTCCCGCTCCAGATGTGCTCTGGCTAAGTAGGAATTGAGCGCGTACCGATTCATCGCGCCAGTCATCTGATCACGAAAGCTGATCTGCTCCAGATTCCGGATCAGGTCCCTCTGCTGTATGAGAGAGACAATAAAATGAGACAGGATCTTGCACATCTCCGCCACTGCGCTCATCGGTTTCTCTGGTGGGTCGTCTATGCGCACAAAGCCGACTACCTCCGCTTTGGCCAGAAGCGGGATCAGGATCATACGCCGGACCTGCTCCGGAGACAGCACCTTAGACAGCGCCGGCATATCCCGGCACAGCTTTTCCATATCTGTCAGCAGCAGCGGCTCGTTATGAAAAAATGTTTCATACCACTTTGTCACGGGTTCCGCCACACTCAGCTCTAGCAGTTTTTTCTCCGGTGCCTTCCCCGCCCTGCTCCAGCTATAGGTGTTGAGCAGCCATTTTCGCTCCCTGCTCTCGTAGATCATCACTGCATTGCAGGAAATATGGGTCCCGAGATAATGGAGCATGAAGCTTAATGCCTCATCCATGTCTGTGACGGCACGCACCTTCAGAAAGCACTCATTGATCAGCTCTTCATAATGACGCACCGCGGCAAGATCCAGCTTCTGCGCTTCCTGCTTTTCCTTCTCCACATCCATGGCAAATTCCATGCGGTACTGTCTGCCCTCGTACTCAACGATGGTGTCCTTGATCCGATAGGGGGCTTTGAGCAGAGGATTTCGATAGGTCCATTCAATGAATTTGCCTTCCTTCAGCTGTGAATTTGTACAGAATGGACATGGCTCTCTCCTTCCCTGCAAAACCTCATAACACTTTTTCCCTGCGTAGTTGTCCTCATCCTCGATTCTAAATACGGAGCGGCCGTACCGGTTCAGGTACACCAGCTCATAGGTCTCTACATCCGCCACATAGAGGATCTCTTCCAGGTCCTCAAAGTGCTCCCAAACTGGTATCATGTCTCTTCACCCTCATACTCGACTTTCCACTGCAGCAAAAAACCGGGACGGCTGACCCCCCTGTTCTCTGTCAGCCGTCCCGGTCCTGTCAGGTCCCGCGCTCCTCCGCCAGGCCCGCCTCCAGCTGGCTGGGCTCCGGACGTGTGATTTCGTTCCACACCCGGTTTACTTCCTCCATACAGCTGAAATAAAGGCTGGTCAGCAGGTTGGTCGGGATACCCAGCCCCTCCGCGAGTTCGTCAATTCTTGCCCAGTTGGCTCGCTCGTAGGACAGTGCCAGATCATAGAGCATACCGCACCGCCCTGTGTGATGCAAAAGCCCCTCCTTCGCCTCTGCGCACAGGGGGATCTGCTCCAGGATCTCTTCCAGCGGTGCGTCGATCAGATAGTTCAGAGTAGAAAACATTCCCATCAGATATGCCTCCGGCTTGGAGATGGGCATGTCTTTCGCATAGTTCATCAGGTTGCTGCAGAAGCTTGCTCTCATAAAGGACAAGTGCAGGAATTCCTCTGCTCCCTCTTCCATCTGGTTTTCTGCATTGCTTGCGCTCAGCAGATAGACCCACTGCTTCAGTTCGCTCAGTCCCATGGTCATGATGGCCTGACGCACAGTAGCCACCTTGTGTCTCAGGGCAAAATAGCAGGAATTTGCCATCTTCAGCAGGCCATAGGTCAAAGTAGCATCCACCGAAATGATCTGCTCGATCTCCTCCACATCAGGCTCATCCCTGGTCACCGCCACCATCAGGCGGAAGAAATTGCTTTGCAGGTAGCCGCTGC
This sequence comes from Clostridium phoceensis, assembly GCF_001244495.1. Lineage (NCBI taxonomy): Bacteria > Bacillati > Bacillota > Clostridia > Eubacteriales > Clostridiaceae > Clostridium > Clostridium phoceensis. The sequence continues at coordinate 3,155,815 of NZ_LN866274.1, forward strand.
TGTGTGTCTTTGTCCGGAGCTTCTCCGCCACATAAGTGCCCTCCAGCGCATCCACCTTCAGTTTCAGCGCCTTCTGGTAGAGCTCCTCCCGGTCTATTCCCACCGCAATGCACTTTTTCTTCATGCTGCGGGCAATTTCAATGATATTTTTCAGTGTGAGCTCTGGTGTGCTCTGAAAATTCAGCTTGATGTAGTCGATGCCATCCAGAATCCCCAGATACCGCGGCGCAAATTGAAACTCATTGACCGCGATCTGGTACCCTTCCTTCGCGTACTGCTGTACCATCCGCATAGCCAGAGGATGAATGATCACACTGTCATCGATTTGAATGACCAGTTCCGACTTGTCAAACAGCCTGGGTGTCTTTTTCATCAGCAGAGTAGTGGTAAAGGTCATAAAATTCAGGGACCCCCGAAGCAGCTTGTCTGTGTTCAGCGTCAGAAAATTGTAGATGGTGTCTGCTGCGGCGAAATCGCTGGCGCCAGGACCATCTCCCCCGCTGAATGCCTGATTCTCACCATAGTACTGGATCTCATAGCCGATGATCCGGTTTTCTGCATCCTTGATCGGCTGGCGGACGATATATTTGCTGTTCATAGACTTCCCTCCTGCTTCCGTCACTCTCCACGGGCGATCAGCTGATCGATGATCCCGATCAGATGCCCAATTTCAGGCTTGCTCAGCTGTTCATCCGCGCCCACCTCTTTTCCCTTCCGGCGCATCTCCTCCGTGATCAGGGAGGAGAAGATCACCACCGGGATACGGCTGAACTCCGGATCGCATTTGATCAGCTTTGTCAGGCGGTGTCCATCCATCTGCGGCATCTCCAAGTCCGTGATGATCAGCGCCACATGTTCTCGCAGATCCGGCGCTCCCTTCCACTGCTGGAGGGCGTCCCATAGTTCACCGCCGTTTGGATACATATTTAGGTTTACATATCCGGCCTTCACCAAAGCGCTGCGGATCATCTGTGTGAGCAGGATAGAGTCCTCAGCCACCCAGATAGGAGTCTCGTTCCGGCTTCTCGGCCCCAGCCGGTCCACCTCAGAGAGCTGGATCCCTGTCTCAGGCGCGATCTCCGCCACGATCTTTTCAAAGTCCAAAATAGTGACCAGTTCCTCACCGCACTGCGCGATACCGGTGGCCACACCCTCTGGTCCCCCAGAGACAGTCTTATCCGGCTTCTGTATATCCTGCCAGGAGATCCTGCTGATCCCAACCACTGTATGAACACGAAACGCGATATGCATCTGATTGAAATTGGTGATGATGAACAGGTCCTTGTTCCCCTTTTCTTCCTCCCGTCCACTCAGATATTTGGGCAAGTCCACCACTGTGATCACTATGTCTCTGGGCTTGAAGATGCCCTCCACTGCGGGATGAGAATGGGGCATGGGATGTACAGGTGCGGACATCAGGATCTCCCGCACCTTTGCCACATTGATCCCATAGAGATTCCCGTCAATGGTAAACTCCATAATTTCGATCTCATTTGTCCCTGTTTCCAGTAATATCTCGTGGTTGCCTCGCTCTGCCATGCTGATCCCCCATTTCTGATCTCATTTAAAATTTTAGCTAGAAAATCAGTTCCGGTCTTCCATAGCTGCGGATGCATGCCTCTCCGGATTCTGCGTCGAACAGCAGCGTCCTTGCCACTGTACCGCCCACATCCTCCCGCAGGAGCTTGATGCCTTCCCTTTTCAACGTCATATGCACGCTTTCAATATTCCGCTGCCCGATATTTCCCAGGCTTCCGCCGCCCGCCACCTCAAACATACGGGCGCCTCCCGCAATTTTGGCCACCATGCGGCTGCGCCTTGCCCCTCTCGCCTCCATCTGCCGCAGGGTCTCCCGAATTCCCGTGTCCGCATACTTCATCGGTGATCTCCGCCCGGTCTCCATGTTCAGCGGCAGCATCACATGGACCAGCGCCGCCAGTCTCAGGCCGGGGTCATAGAGACAGATCCCGATGCACGACCCAAGGGCATATGTCACCAGCATCCCTTCATACTGGGCCATTTTCATATCCGCGATCCCCACCACCAACTTATCACTCATCCAAAACACCCAGCTTCTTCAACAAAAAATTTAGAGAGCGGATATCCGGTGAGAGCAGCAGGCGGCAGGGTACGATCCTGCGATTGCAGATAAAATTTGCGCCGATCGTCATAATGTAATCTGACTGACCGCCAAATTCCGCCATGGGAACGGTCAAAATCGCCCCCTGCATGTCCACCGCGAAGGCGGGCACCGTTACCTGGATGGTGAGGTCCGCTAAACCGGACAGAGCGTTGATGAACGTGGAGATCATGATGTTGCCTACTTCCACCAAGGCGGAACGGTCCAGCTCTGTGAGCTGACTGTAATCTTCGATCTCCCTGCCTACCATATGCCCCAACACCAGATTGACAAACTCTATCTGCTGCACCGAGAGCATGATCCCATTCACTTCGCCTCCCATGCGCACTACAACGCCGGCCGTAATTACCTCAGGGCCGCCGATCCAGTCAATGGCCTCGTTGTAGCCCATGATTCGGACCTCCGGCACGTCGATACGCACCTCGCACCCCAGCATGCTGGACAGTGCGGTAGCTGCGTTTCCCGTGCCGATGCTCCCGATCTCCCGGATGGTGTCCAGTTCCAAAACATTCAGCTCATCAAAATTTTTCAAGACAATTCCCCCGTCTTATCCATTCGCCAGGTTGTTCACAGTCGTCTCCACCTCATCCGCCGTGATTATCATTTTCAGCGCATAGCTGTAGGAGCGCTGTGCCTCGATCACCTTTCCGATCTCAGTGGCCAGATCCGTGTTGGATGTCTCTAAAAATCCCTGCCGGACTGCTGAACTGCCCATCCAAACATTTCCGCTTTTTTCCGTTGCCAGGAAGCGCCCTCCGTCCAAGTGCTGCAGTCCATCCTGGTATTGCACGATAAACACGCCCACAGGCTGCTCTTCCTCAAAATCTTCCATCTGGATCGGGTAGCCGCTGGAGTTCAGGACCTGGCGCCCCGCACCGTCCGTCAGATAGTAGACTTCGTGCCATTCTCCCTCCTCATCCTGCTCCTGAAAGCCTGCAGCCGCAAAGGAGCCGTCCCGGGTGAACGATATCTCGTTTTTGGATGGGTCGAAGAGGGCAAAAAAGCCGTCTCCCGCAATGGCGTAGTCCTGTTTCCTTCCAGTCTCCTCAACAGGTGCCTGACTGAAGTCTGTCGCGGTGGATACCATGCGCGTCCCGCTCCCCTTCGGAAGCTGATCCCCTCCAATCCCATTGACCATGCCGTACATCAGCGCCTGAAAGGCTGGCTTTTCTGCCTTGAACCCGCAGGTATTGACATTGGCGATATTGTTTGCCTGCACGTTCATCTTCTGCATCTGCTGCTGTGCGCCCACCGCAGCGCTGTAAAATGCCTGAATCATAAGCTCTCCCCCTCTCCGTTTACATCCGCGCCAGCTCATTGGCCGCCTTCGTCAGCAGGCCGTCGTAGAGTTTGAGTACTTGGGCCGCGCTCTGTAGCGCCCGCTCCGCAGTCATCATGGTACTCATCTCCCGGATCATATCCACGTTGGAGCTCTCGACCCACCGCCACTGAATGGACGGCTGTACTGGCTCAGCTGCCTGACCGCCGGCCCCGAACAGCCCGCTCTCATTCTTAGTCAGCTGTCCATTATCCGCAAAGGCGAATACGCCGATCTGTCCCAGGTATGCATCTCCATCTTCGGTATAGATCCGGCCGAACTCATCGGCCCGGATATCATCCGTTGTCAGTTGGAGAGGCTGTCCGTCCGGTCCCAGCACCCTGCCATGGGCCGGAAGGGAGAGATAGCCCTCCTGATCCAGCGCAAAGCTCCCTCCCCGGGTATATTCTGTGCCGTTCTCCGTCTGAATGGCAAAAAACCCCTCTCCCTGGATCGCAAAATCCAGATTGAGCCCCGTCTCCTCCGGAGTCCCCTGGGCAAAGTTTATGTAAAGCTGACTGGGTGCCAGGATATAGCTCTCTTCTCCAATTTCCTGTGCACCGCTTTTGTTCTTGTTGCCTATGCGGCTGATCAGCACTTCCTGAAAGGTGCTGTCCGTGTACTGTTCCACCTTATAGCCTGGGGTGGTCAAATTTGTCATGTTATTGGAGACCACATCCAGCCTCCGGCTTTGGGAGAGCATGCCGGAGGTCAAATTGTAAAAGCCTTTTGTCATGTTACCGCTCCGCCTTTCCACTTACTGCGCTTCCATGTATTGCTTCATGTACTGCCTCAGATGCTCGATTGCCCGGCTGTGGATCTGTGATATCCTGGGGGCGCTCACATTCAGCACCTGTGCAATTTCCTTCATGCTCAGCTCCTTCTCATAATACAGGGAAAGGACCAGCTGCTCCTTCTCCCGCAGGGATGAGATCCCCTGCTTGAGCGTCTCATGCAGCTCCTGCTCCTCGCACAGCTCTTCGGGCGGGTTCCCGCTTTCCCCCGAGATCCTCTGCCGTGCTCCCCTGCCCTGGGTATCCAGCAGCGCCTCAAAGGAAAGCAGGCCGGACACCGCTGTCTCAGAGAGCATAGCTCCATATTCCTCTCTTGTCACGCCCAGATGGTCCGCCATTTCCGCGCTGCTGGGCGTGCGCCCCATCTGCATGGACAGCTCCTCTCTGGCCCGGTTCAGACGGATAGACTTCTGCCGCACTTGACGCGGCAGCCAGTCCTGGTGTCTGGCCAGGTCCACGATCATGCCCCGCAGGCGCTTGGAGACATAGGTCTCGAATTTCACGTCCTTTGAGGGGTCGAACTTGTCCACCGCGCTGAGCAGCACCAGGATCCCCTCTTCCACAATATCATCCAGCTGGGCAAAGCTGCTGTAGATCCCCCACACCTGGGCGGCAATGGCCCGCACCATGCCTGTCATGCGGAGTACCAGCTTCCATTTCAGTTCCTCATCTCCGCTTTCCCTGTACAGAAACAGCAGCTCTTGGTTGCTCATCTGCTCCACTGCTTCCTCTGAAAGCAATTCAGTCTGCTGGGCGGCAGTCTCAACTTTTTCTCTGCACTTTTCCATCCGTGTCGCCCCTTACCTATGAAGGCTGATTCTGCTGCTGAAGTGTAATGTTGCCGATCGCCTGGATCTGCACGCTGCTGGTTATCTCGTGGAAGGAGAGCACATAGACATCAGGATAAAACTGGGCGATCATTCGGCTGAGGTAGACCCGGATAATCTGGCTGGTCAGGACGATGGGTGTCTGGGACAGGTCGTTGAACTTCTTTCTCAACTCTCCCAGCTGCGCAATGATCTGCTGCATGATATCCGGGCTCAGGGCCAGATACACCCCGTGATCGTTTTTCGTCAGGGCAGCCAGCACTTTCTTTTCCACCTCAGCGTCCAACGTCACCACCCTCAGCTGTCCATTTTCACAGAAGCGCCGGGTAATCGTCCGGCTCAGCGCACTGCGCACCTGTTCCGTGATCATATCAATGTCACGGGTCGCGCCGCTGGCCTCCACCACTGCCTCCAGGATAGTTGCGAGATCTTTGATCGGGATGCCCTCCCGGAGCAGGCTTTTCAGGATCTTCTCCAGATTTGCATAAGAAACCACATTAGGAATGGCGTCCGCCACCAGCTCTGGCTCTGTCTGTTTCAAGTGCTCGACCAGCTGTATGGTCTCCGAACGATTCAACAGCTCGTAAGTATGCTTTTTGATGGTCTCAGACAGGTGGGTCAGCATCACCGTCAGCGGTGTGATCACAGTATAGCCGTAGATTTCCGCCATCTCCTTGTTTTCTGGCAGAATCCAGCGTGAGGGAATACCGTAGGCAGGCTCCACTGTCTCGATCCCGTCGATCTCTCCTGTGGGATTGGAGGGCTCCAGGGCCAGATAGTAGTCCACCAGGATCTCTCCCCGTGCCACTTCCTCTCCCCGGATCTTGATGATGTATTGGTTGGTTCCCAGGGATGCGCCGTCATGGAGCCGGATGGACGGGATCACAAATCCCATGTCCTGAGCATACTGCCGCCGGAAAATGACGATCCGGCTGATCAGCTTTCCGCCGCTGGCTTCGTCCACCAGAGGGATCAGGCTGTATCCGAATTCCATCTCAATGGGCTCCACAGTCAACAGGGAGTAGACATTGTTGATGTCCTTGTAGTAGTCCGCCTCGCTGGCCGCCTGGAGCTCTGGCACCGCCTCACCGGCCCTTGCGCTCTCCGCTTCCTCCATCTGTCTGGCAAGGGCCATTTTGTGATCGCTCCAGTATCCGCCTACGGAAAGGACGGCTCCCACCAACAGAAGGGGCAGGGTCGGAGTCCCTGGGAAAAGCCCCAGCATCAGAAGGATCATGCCGGTCGCCATAATAGCTCTGGGCTGGGCCTTGAACTGGCTGATCACATCGGTGTTCAGGCTCCCGTCCGATACGGAGCGAGTCACGATCATTCCAGTGGCAGTGGAGATCATCAGAGCCGGAAGCTGAGACACCAGGCCGTCGCCAATGGTAGCGATGGAATATACACTTAGGACCGTGCTCAGGTCTCCCCCGCCCTGTACGATTCCAATGATCAGCCCGGCTACGAAGTTGATAACCGTGATGATCAGGGACATTACGGCGTCCCCCTTGACGATCTTGGTGGCGCCATCCATGGCGCCATAAAAGTCCGCCTCCCGCTGGATCTTCTGCCTGCGCAGACGGGCCTCTTTCTCATTGATCAGGCCAGAGCTCAGATCCGCGTCAATAGCCATCTGTTTTCCCGGCATAGCGTCCAGGGTGAACCGGGCAGCTACCTCGGAGACCCGTTCCGCCCCCTTGGTGATGACAATGAACTGGACCAGTACAATGATCAAAAAGATCAGTATCCCGATGACGATATTTCCCTGGGTGATCAGATCCCCGAACGCCTTAATGACCACACCGGCGTTTCCCCCGTTCTTGAGGATCAGACGGGTGGAGGACACATTTAATCCCAGCCGGAATAGAGTCGTAATGAGCAGCAGGGAGGGAAAAATGGAAAATTCCAGCGGCTCGGAAATATTCATGGTGATCATCAGGATCATGATGGACAGCGAGATATTAAGGATCAGCAGCACATCCAGCACACTGGGATGCAGCGGGATCACCAGGAACAGAACGATGACCACCACGATCAGGGATATTGCATTGTTGAGTATTCGTCTCATATCTCTTCCTGGAGCCTACTTTCTCATGGAATCTTCTGATCCATCCGATACAGATAAACCAATACCTCCGCCACTGCGTTATACAGCTCAGGCGGGATCACTTGGTTGAGGTCTGTGGAGGCATACAGCGCCCGGGCCAGCGGCACGTTCTCCACCACGGCCACCTTGTGCTCCTCTGCGGTACGCACGATCCTGGCCGCCAGTTCGTCCTGCCCCTTCGCCAGCACGATGGGCGCCGGGTCCCGATCCGGCTGGTAGCGCAGAGCCACCGCGAAATGGGTGGGGTTCCGGATCACCACGTCCGCCTTTGGCACCTGCTGCATCATTCTGGACTGAGCCATTTTCCGCTGGGTCTCCTTGATCTTTCCCTTGATTTTCGGATCTCCCTCTGTCTGCTTGAACTCCTCCTTGATCTCCTGTTTGGACATCCGGATCTGCCGCTCATAGTCCCACCACTGATAAAAGATATCTGCCGCAGCCAGCACCGCGAAGGCCGCCCCGATCTGCATGGACAGCAGGAAGCTCTCCTCAAACAGATGGGCACAGGCCGCCAAAAGATCGGTGTAAAGATATTTGGTAAACAGGTCCAGCACGTTGGTGATATACCGGAAAATCAGTATCAGAAGAACTGCGATCTTCAGCAGTCCTTTCAGCGCCTCCACAACACTGCGCAGGGAAAACAGCCGTTTCACTCCCTGCAGAGGGCTGATCCGGCTCAGCTTCGGCCTCAGGGACTCCCCTGAAACCAGCAGCTTTGTCTGAAAAAAAGTGGCCACCACCCCTGCTGCTGCAGCCGCAGCCATCAGTGGGACCGCAGCCTTGACAAACGTTCCCAGAAGATGAATGAACAGCCCGCTTCCCTCCGCCGGGACTTCCATGGATGGCTGCGTAATGAGATCCATACAGTACCGCAGGAACTCATATATTTGTGCCGCGATCCAGTTGGCGCTCAGCCTGAGGACAAGGAAGCTGACCAGCAATACGACCACTGAGACTGCGTCATTACTGAAAAATATATTTCCTTTTTTCCGCTCATCACGCCGCTTTTTTGGTGTGGCTTTTTCCGTTTTCTGTCCGTCTGCCAAGCCCCATCACCTCTTCTCTCTTCCAGAGCCCTTCCCACTAACCGGAGCCTGCCATCACGGCCAGCCCCCGTCTCAGGCCAGAAAGCATGTCCGCCTCTGCCCCCAGCAGGAATTCACTAAGGGGAGTCAGGAACAGGAAGAGCAGGATCAGTCCGATGATGACCTTGAGTTCCATGTTGATGACAAAGGCGTTGATCTGTGGGATAGCCTTCATCAAAATTCCCATTCCCAGCTCTCCCAGCAGTTCGGCAGCCAAGATCGGCAGGGCCATCTTTACCGCCAGAAGCATGGAAGAGAAAAACACCTCTGCCACGTAGGAGGCCGCTGCTTCCCCGAGGACAGCGGTGCCAAAGGGCAGGATCTCAGCCGAGCCCAGCAGAATGCGCATCAGGGTGTAGTGGCCGTTCTCTGCAAAGAAGTTCAGAAAAAAGAGGATATTCAGCAGGGATGCCGTCACAGACATGTTGGCCTGACTGCTTGCATCGTAGATCTGCGCCATTGTCAGTCCCATCTGAGCGTCTATAATCTCTCCTCCTGCCTGGACGATAGCTGCGCACAGCTGCATCAGAAAGCCCAGCACGAATCCCACCACAAGTTCCACGCCTAGCCGGACCACCAGTTCCACCACTGTTCCTGGCGGTGCTGGCATCGGCTGTCCAAGCCCGTAGACAAACACGGACAAAACCAGAATCAGGCCCGTCTTTGCGTACCCGGGGATATTGCTGCGGCCTAGGATCGGGCTGAACAGGACAAAACCGCTGATCCTGGCCAACACCATTTCAAATCCAAAGAGCTCTGACCATCCAACCATACTGTCTGTTCCTCACATCAGGGTAAACAGGTAGCGTGTAAAATCCTTCAGAGTCTCCAGCATCCAGCCGCCCGCCGCCAGAAGGATAAGGACGACCACGATCATTTTCAGGATAAAGGAGAGGGACTGCTCATGGATCTGGGTCACAGCCTGAAAAATAGCCACCAGGATCCCCACCAGCATACTCAGCAGCAGCAGCGGTGCCCCCAGCTTCAGCGCTACTCCCACGCCCTCCCGCAGGATATCGACTACGTCCATAACTCCTCCTTACTCATTGGAAGCTCCGCACCAGTGTAGAAAACAGCAGCTGCCAGCCATCCAGCGAAATAAACAGCAGCAATTTAAATGGCATGGAGATCATGGAGGGCGGCAGCATAATCATTCCCATAGACATCAAGGTGGACGCCACCACCACATCGATCAGAACAAAGGGAATATACAGGTAAAATCCGATCAGAAATGCGTGCTTGAGTTCGCTGGTCATAAAGGATGGGACAATGATCCGCAGAGGCAGCCCCTCCGCCTGTGCCCGTGTGGCCGGCATATCCGCTCCGGCGAGCTCACAGAACAGCTCCAGAGAGCTGTCCTCCGTCTGATCCAGCATGAATTCCTTCAGAGGCACCTTAGCTTTTTCATAAAACTCCTCTTGAGTGATCCTCTCTGCTATGTATGGCTCATAAGCGTTTGTCTGGATGTCACTGATCACCGGGGACATGGTAAACAGGGTGAGGAACAGTGCCATTCCCACCAGCACCATGTTGGGCGGATTCTGCTGCAGCCCAATGGCAGAACGCAGAAAGGAGAGGGAGATGATATACCGGGTAAAGGAGGTCATCATCACCACAATAGAGGGGAGGAGTGTGATCAGGGTAGTCAGAAGTAGGATCTGGAGCGTCTGAAAATTCTCTCCATTTACATTGATCAGCGCGTCCAAGCTCCCACCCCCTTATTTCCTTCTCTGCTGAAGCACACTTTTCAGGGCCTCCTGAAAGCTTATCCGCTGGCAGGCACCCTCCGGTGCTCCTTCCTGCTCCCACTGCCCCATCTCTTCCCGGTTCAGTGTCCTCAGACAGGTGATCCCGCCCGGCGCCGCACCCAGCAGACAGATCTGCTCTCCGGCCTGAACCAGCAGCAGCTTTTGATCCTTCCCCACCTGGATCTCTTCTAAGACGGTTACATGCCGCCCTTTCAGCCGCCCTGCTGCCGCCCGCCCCGCCACAACATATCTGGTAAACCAGTAGGACAGCAGCAGTACAGCACAGATCGCGGCCAGAGCCCAAACCAGCTCCAGTATTTCATCCCGCATTTTGCTTTTCTGATCAGGGTGCGCCCAGAATGGAATTGACCGTTTTCATCAGGCGGTCGTCCTTGAAAGGCTTGACGATAAAGTCCTTGATCCCCGCTTGTACCGCCTCCATCACCATAGCCTCCTGGCCCATGGCGGAGCACATCACCACATTGGCGCTGCTGTCCTTGGCCCGGATCGCCTTCAGCGCCTCCAGCCCATCCATATTCGGCATGGTGATGTCCATGAGGACCAGGTTGGGATGGAGCTCAAAGTATTTTTCCACTGCGTCCTTTCCGTCGACCGCCTCGTGGACATCGGTATAGCCGTTCTTCGTCAGGGTGTCGCGAATGACCTTTCTCATAAAAGCTGCATCGTCTACGACCAAAATTTTTGCCATGTCACATCATCCTTTTCTTCTAAATTTGATTGGTTAGTCTGCCCGTGTCAGCTCACTCAGCTCAGGACGCTTCAATACTTCTGTGATTCTGATTCCAAAGTTGTCGTCAATGACCACCACATCGCCCCGGGCCACGCACAGCCCGTTTACAAACAGATCCACCTGATCCCCCGCCAGTTTGTCTAAAACTACCAGGGACCCCTTGGAAAAGGTAAGGATATCTTCCACCTTTCGGCGCGTCCGTCCAATCTCCACTGACACTTCCAGCGGCACTGACATAATCAATTCCAGATTCTGAGCCTGCTCCTGGCCGATCTTATCCGCCACATCCAGGGGCGGCAGCTGGACCGGCTTCGTGTTGATCACCCGCGGTTCCCCAGCGTATGCCGGAGGAGCCGGCATGTACTGCCCCGCTGCCTCATAAGGCCGCGCCGAACTCTGCTGCGGCTCCGGCTGCCGGGGTGGGGCCGCCTGAGCTGCAGAGGGAGCCATTCCGCTCATCAGCTGCTCAATCTCCTCCTGACTCAGCTTTCCGCTGCCGGAGGAAGCGGGGGGCGGTGCGGAGGGAGCACCTCCGCTCATCAGCCGCTCGATCTCCTCCTGGCTCAGCTTTCCGCTCCCGGAGGAAGCGGGGGGCGGCGCGGAGGGGGCACCCCCGCTCATCAGCCGCTCGATCTCCTCCTGACTCAGCTTGGCTCCGCCGGTGGAAGGCTCCGGCTTTACCTCTTCTTCCGATTTAGCTCCCTTGCCCTCCCCATCACTCAGATCTACGCCAAATCCGGCGATCAGCTCCCTGGCCAGGTCCACAGACATGACATTGACGAATTCACTTTTCAGCACATTCTCAATGCTCAGCATGAACTTGGCCACTACCACCATCCCGCTGTCATACTGGAAGTGTTCCCGCTCAAACTGATCCAGGTCATCCAGAGTGAAGGACTGGGGCGTAGAGATATTGACGGAGCGGCCTAGGAAGTCAGAGAGAGCGGTGGACGCCGCGCCCATCATCTGGTTCATGACCTCGCATACCGCACTGATCGTCAGATCATTAAACTCGAACTCCTCATCTGATATCTCCGTTCCCATCAAGATCTCTACGATCGTCTTGACGTCGTGGCGCTTGAGAAGCATGATGTTGCTCCCCTCGAGGCCGGAGACATATTTGATCTCGATCCCGATCGCAGGCTCTAGTTCTCCCAGGGTAAATTCCTCGATCGGCACCACCGACACAGATGGAGTGGTGATATCCACACGGTGATCCAGCATATTGGAGACCGCTGTAGCGGACGACCCCAAGCTGATATTCATGATCTCACCAATGGCATCGATCTCCATTGGGCTGAATATATTTTGTTTCATGTCCCTACTTGTCCCTTCCTCCCTGATTGTGATAGGTCTCCCCTATCTTTACCGCCATATTGCTGCTCAACGTCCCCATTTTTCCGCTGAACCAAGGCTTTCCCCCAATATACAGGTAAATGGGCTGCGCTGTTGGGTGTCCAAGGTCGATCACATCACCGGGATGGAGATAATAGATATCCTGCAGCCTCAGTTCTGTGCGGCCAAGCTCCGCAGATATCTCCAGCTCGGAGTCCCTGAGAATATCAAGGATCTCCTCTGAATTGTCCTCCCCGGCCCCTCTTCCCGCCTGATTGGCCGCGGCGATCCGGGCAAAGATGGCGGACAGCATGGAACCGGGCAGGCAGAAGTTCATCTGTCCGGAACAGTTGGAAAATTGGATGTTGATACCGATGATGACTACTGTCTCATCCAGGCCGATCAGCTGGACCAGTGTCGGGTTGGTTTCCATGCGCCGGACTCCGAAGGACAGGTCAATGTAGTTTTCCCAGCTTCCCCCCAGCACGGAGATGAGATCCTTCACAATACTCTCATAGAGCTTCAACTCCAGATCCGTAAAATTATATCCAGCCGGAAGCGCAGGATCGACATCGCCTTCTCCACCCATCAGGCGATCCATCATACTCAGCATCAGTGAGGTGGAAAAGTGGAGCAGAACGGGCTGTTCCTCCGCCTGCTGGTTGTGCGCAAACTGCACATCTGCCAGCACCAGCACATCCCCCTCTGTCAGTGCGTTGGAAAACTCGTAATAGCGCTGCTCCTCCACCGACTCCACAGAAATTTCGCAGGTGGTATGTAGCAGTCCATTGATCCTGGAGTTAATTACCCTGGTATAATTTTCAAAGATGCCGCTGATCATTTTCATGCGGTCCTTTGTAAATTTCCTCGGGCTGTAAAAGTCATATTTTCGGTACTTTTTCTCTGTCGTTTTCTCTGCCGACGCTGCCAAATCCATCTCGCCGCTGCGAGCAGCATTCAGCAGGGCGTCGATCTGGCTTTGTGATAGAACTTCCGCCATTGTTTTCCCTCCCAGGCAGAGTATGGATCAGGATGCTGCGTTCTGCTCTTCCGGCTGGTACGCCGGGCTCGGCGTGCCGGTACTCTCCCGCATGCTGTAATACTGCTTGATATCATCGCCTGCCAAAGCATCCAGATCCAGTCCGGTGACGATCAGCTCCACCCGGCGGTTCTTTGCCCGTTCTTCCGGAATGGCATTGCTGGAAATCGGCCGCCACTGGCCATATCCCACACTGACCAGCCTTGCTGGGTCAATGATCTCTTTCTCCTGCAAATATACAGTGACCACTGTGGCCCGATTGGACGCCAGGAATCGATCCACTGTATAGTCATTTTCCTCATTGGCTGTCGCCTGCGCCGTATGGCCCAGCACCCTGATCTCATTGATGGAAGGGCCCACTTCCGCAATGGATCGGGCGACCTGGTCCAAAACTTCCTTGCCCTCGTCCAGAAGGGTATATTCATTGGGACGGAAAAACACGGTGTCATTAAAGGAGATGAACACATAGCCGTTTCCCTTCCCAATGCTCACCTTTTCCATCATATTTTCCTGCTGAAAATATTCTGCCATGGCCTGGTAAAGCTGTTCCATATCCCGGTCCACCTGATCCTGTGTCACGACGCTGCCCTCGGGCGGCTCCTCCATGCTCGTCCCGTTGACCACTGCACTGGGATTGAGTGCCTGGACCAGGGCGATCCATTTGGATTCATCCATTTTGGACATGGAGAACAGCATTACAAAAAAGCAGAGCAGAAGCGTGACCATGTCGCCATAGGTGTCCATCCAGTTCGCTCCGCCGCTTCCGCTTTTTTTCTTTCTCTTCATTCTGGGTCCCGCCTCCTTGAAGCCGCCTGAAGCTCATTTCTTTTTTCCCCGGCGTTTTTTGCCTCCGTCATCGGCTCCCTCTGCCGCCTCTCCGCCTTCCCGCTGCTTCTCATTCATAAAGGTCAGCAGCCGCTCCCGCAGGAACTTGGGATTCTCACCAGATTGGATGGCCATGATCCCCTCCATGATGATCTGGCGGCACAGGATCTCCTCCTCATCCCGCGCCGTCAGATTGGCGGCAATGGGGTTGAATACCACATGTGCCAGCAGAGAGCCATAAAATGTGGTGATCAGAGCCACGGCCATGTCAGGCCCCAGGGAGTTCATATCCGCTCCATCCAGGTTCTTCAGCATATTGATCAGACCGATCAGAGTTCCGATCATGCCAAAGGCCGGTGCCGCATTGGACCCCCGCTCATACATGGCGATGACTGCCCGGTGCCGCTCGGAGGTCTGCTCGATCTCATTTTCCAGGATACTGCGCACCCGCTCCGGGTCATTGTTGTCCACCACCAGCATGATCGCCTGCTTAAAAAAGGAGTTTTCCTGCTCGTTCCCCTTCTCTTCCAGTGCCAACAGCCCATTTTTTCTGGCGATCTGTGCCAGCTCGGTCAGCTGATCCACATACACCTGCGGATCAAAGGTGTTGGAGTGGAGCATGATCTTAAAGTGCTTTGGCAGGGACCTGATCTGCTTGGGATAGCAGGCGACCACCACCGCCAGCGTGCCGCCGATGACGATCAGAATACTGGACAGGTCCACAAAGTTCTTTAGGTTTTCAATACTGAAGCTGAATTGAAGTGTCGACATATCGAAACCGACCACAATTCCAAACACAGTAAAGAAAAAGGCCATCACAATGCCGACGATATACACAATATTCATAGCGCGTATCCCTTCTTTTCTCTATTGGGAGGCAGGATGCGGCCCCGCCTCAGCTCCGCCTGTCCAGAACACTGATCTCCCGGTGGATGTCCTGGACCTTCGCGTTATAGTCGGCAATTTTCTGGATGATCTCTTCTACGGTGTCCTTGACCAGGTAATAGTCATGGTTCATCATAACGATTTTGCACTCCGGGATCAGCTCGATGCACTCGATCTGATTGTGATTGACCAAAAAGCGCTCATTATTCATTTTCCGCAATACGATCAAGATTATGCCTCCTCGCTTCCGGCCTTCCCCCGCCGGGAATCCGGCGGGGGAAGGCATCTGTTTACTCCAGCGGCGCTCAGCGCTTCATGTTGACCAGCTCTTCCAGCATGGTGTCGGTCACGGTGACGATCCGGGTGTTGGCCTGATAGCCCCTCTGGTAAACGATCATATTGGCAAACTCAGTGGCCAGATCGGTTCCAGATGCCTCCAGAAAGCCAGGTTGAAGGCTGGTCTTGCTGCCAGCGGCCAGCATGTTTTCAGGATCCAGGTCCGCATTTCCCAGCTTGTCCTGATTGTTCAGGTATCCCGTTACAGAACTGTTGGCCGTTCCGATGGTCAGCGTCCCTGCTGCGTCGCCCGCGGTGAAGTAAGGGCCCTCGGTGTGCTCCAGGCCATTGGGGTTTGTCACCTTTCCCAGTGCAATATAGCCCACAACCACCGGGTCCCCGGTATCATCGTTGACACAGGATACCTGCCCGTTGCTGTCGATCTTCAGGCTGTTATAGGCGATGCAGTCACCGGTGGAGTTCTCTGCGTCCGTTCCTTCCTCCGCCGGAACATTGTGTCCGGTGTCATCCACACCAGGGAACAGGGCGTCCCCCGGCTTGATATCTCCCTGGGCGGCGTCTCCCACCGCCTTCATAGGCAGGCGGATAGGGACCAGCTGGGTACTGATCCCATCTCCGTTCGTACCGGCCTCATCTGCCTGATCAGCTCCATCCATATTGCAGGTCACGAAGCCATATACCACGTTGCCCGCGCCGTCCACCAGGTATCCATCCGAGTCAAATCGGAAATCACCTACCCTTGAGAGGGAGAGAGCTTTGGCGTCCTCCGCGTTGTTCACGTCCACATCCTTAGGCCCCACCAGGAAAAAACCATCTCCCTGGATAAAACAGTCGGTGGGCATCCCGGTGGACTCCAGAGAGCTGGTCGTCATATCCAGATCGATGGTGCCGATGCTGCATCCATAACCGGTCTGGCGCGGATTGGTCCCGCCTACCATGTTTGTGCCGGCGGAACCAGCGGCCTGAGTGGAATAGATGCTTTCCCGAAAGGTGACGCGGCCGGGCTTATAGCCATAAGTATTTACATTGGCCACATTGTTGCCCACTGTATTCAATGCCTCCATGTGTGCCTTCAGCCCGGAAATTCCCGCGCTCATTGCTCCTGTCAATGCCATGCTTCAGATCTCCTTTGCTTTTGGTGTTCTCTGTTTCGCGCCGCCGGGGGCCCGTCAGTCGCACGTCCCCCAGGACATCCAAAAATGGTCCTGTCCTCTGTTTGTCACAGGATCACGGCGCCGTCAATGTTGGTAAATATGTTCTCTTTCATCTCATCCTGGGACATGGTGGTAATGACCCGGCCGTTTGGAACGTTGATGATAAAGGCAAGGCTCTGGTCAAGGGCCAGGATATTCGTCGCCCCCTTGGCCTCCGCCCGCTCCACAGAG
Source organism: Clostridium phoceensis (assembly GCF_001244495.1). Taxonomy (NCBI): domain Bacteria; kingdom Bacillati; phylum Bacillota; class Clostridia; order Eubacteriales; family Clostridiaceae; genus Clostridium; species Clostridium phoceensis. The sequence goes on from NZ_LN866274.1 coordinate 3,172,351, forward strand.
TCCGTCAGCCGGTCCAGAAGATTGGGTGTCACCTCGATCCCCCTCTCCTCTGCCCGCTCCATGGCGTGCTTGGAAAAGGCGATCTGTCTTCCGCCCGTCCGTTCCAGCTCCTGGCGCAGAGCTTGTACAAAGCCGTCCCCGCCTCTGGCCTGAACGGCTCGCGGTCGGCCTATCCCGGCTTCCAGACTGGCCCCCGTGATAGATGCTGTACTGTCGATCACTGCGCTCACCTCCTTTGGATCAGCCGCCCCTGCGGCTCAGGTCTCGGGCGTCTGCGTATCTCCGCCCTCACCGCTGCCTCCCTCCGGCTCATCTGGAGTCTCCGGAATATCTGGCAGGGTCCCCACCGCCATGATGTCGCTGAGGGCGTACATCTCTCCGTCTACAAAGATCACTGGTACTCCCTGGTACGTCCCTGTCCCGGTGACGGTTCCCACTACCTCCTGGAGCTTTCCATCCTCGCCGTACTCTCCAACCGTCACGGTCTTTCCCACCAGGGAGGCCGCATAGGTCAGCGTGTTGGCGTCCACCAGCGTGTCAATGCTGGTCTTGACCGTGGTCATCATCTGCACCACCGACATCTGTACCAGCTGATTGAGCATATCCGAAGTATCTGTGGTGTTGTCCATGGTCTGATTCTGCAGCTGCTGGACCATCAGCTGCAGATAGTCGGTAAAATCCAGCCCCATGTCCTCTCCCTTTTGATGGATCTCATAATCCTCCATCCAGGAGTTGTCCGAGGAGCCGGTCTTGCTGCTGCCATAGACGCTGGCCCGCTGACTAGCCAGCAGGCTGTCCAGCGCCTGGGGCATAAAATCGCTGCTCACTGTGCTTTCCTCCTTATTTTCTTACACAGGTGCGGTCTCCTGCTCCAGCAGCCCCAGCTTCAGCTGATGAAGGAAGTTTTCCGACTCCTCCCGCTTCGGGTCCCGGTGCTGCTCCTGGGGCTGTCCATTCTGCCCGCCGCCGTTCTGGTCAGTCTGCTGCCAGCTCCGCCCGCTCTCCTGAGGGTGGGCCACCTCGATCCGGACTTCCTGCTGGCTTCCGTTCTGAAGCATGGAGCCCAAAGTCCCCAGGTGCTCTCGCAGGAGGTTGGCTGTATGTTCGCTCTCCGCCCGCAGCACCACATGGAGTGCGCTGCCCTCACTCCGGGTCAGCTCCACCACCACATTACCCAAGTGCTCCGGTGTCAGCTTCAGCTCTATCTTCTGGATCCCCTGGTCCGCTATGCTGCGAATGGTCCTGCTCAGTCGGGCATCGAACTGTTCTGACGTGGTATCCAGCACTGCGCCGTCTCCTACCTTTACGGGAGCGGCCTCCGTCCCCTGGAACAGCTTCTGATCGCCTCCGGTCTGGAGCTGTGTGACCTCCACATCCATCTTCTGGTCTGTGCCCGGCTGCTTTCCACTCTGCTCCGACTGCCCCTCAGGCTGCTCCATGTGCTGGCCTTCCGCCTTGACCTGGAGCTCCGCTCCTTGTCCTTCACCCTCCGCCTGTCCAGCAGAAGAGATAAGGGACCCAGGTGCGGCCTCCTGTTCCACTTTTTGCGGCACAGCCGCTTCACCAAAACGCTCAATATTCTGCGGGAGTGCTGGCTCCGCAGCCTTCTCTCCCTCCACAACAGCATCAGCTGCCGGCAAAGCAGGCGCCTGTGCTGTTATCTGTTCTGCCTGCTCCGTTACAACAGCGCAGCCCACGAATGGCACGATCCCCCTGCCGGCCAGGACCGAACTCAAATCCAGCATCAGTGGAACGCCCTGTCCAGCTGCTTGAGCCGCTACATCTTCGTCCTTCTGCTCCGTCTTTCCGGTCTCTGTATCTTGGGACGGATCTGTCTTCTGAGGCTCCTGCTCCGTTCTTTCCCGGTCTGCCTGGGTTCGCTTTTCATTCAAAAGCGCCTGAAAATCCATCTTCTGCTCCGGCCTGCCAGCAGACACCCCGATATCCGGCAGGGTGCTCTGGGCGATCTGTCCGGCCAAATAAGCCATTTGAAGCGTCAAATCACTTGTATTCATCTTTCTCACCTCCTTTCAATGCTGAAAGTCAGAGCAGGCCGGCTTCCACCGCACGAGTATTGGCCACCAGTTCGTCGATCCGCAGTTCTTCCTGCCTCTGGAGTTCTTTCTCATAGCTCTCCAGCTTTTTTTCCCGCAGTTTTTCCAGTGACGAGGTGTCCTGCCTGGCCGCGATCATCCTCTTCCGCCGTTCTTCGGCCTCCGTCTGAAGCTGGTGCAGTCTGCTCTCCTCACGCTGGATCTCTCCCTCCAGCATCCGCAGCCCCATCTCATAGCCCATGGCGTCCGCAATGGTGATCCCCTCTGCCTCTGCCCTGCGAAACTGCTGATTCAGGCTCCGGTGGCGCGCCTCCGCTTCCCGCAGCCGCCGCTCCTGCTGCCGGACCCGCTGGATCGCCTCCGCGTATTCATTTTGAGCACCATCCAGCACCTGGCGCTTATACTGGAGGACCGTATCCAGACCGAATTGAAACCGCTTCATTTCCGTTCCATCCTTTTCACAGCAGCCCGCGCATTGCCTCCAGATCCTCCTCATAGGAGAATGCCTCATTCACCCCTTGGGTCAGGAATTGGTTGATCCCGTCAATCTTGCTGATCGCGTAATCCAGCCGCGGGTTGGTCCCCGCCTTGTAAGCACCGATGGAGACCAGATCTGCATTCTTTTCATAGATCCCCATCACATCCCGTACCCGGGCCGCCAGAGTCAGGTGCTCCGGCGCGACGATGTCATTCATCAGGCGGGAGATGCTTGCGTTGATGTCGATGGCCGGGAAATGGTTGCTGTTGGCCAGCTTTCTGGAGAGCACAATGTGTCCGTCCAAAATGCCCCGCACGGTATCCGCGATGGGTTCGTTGGTATCGTCGCCCTCCACCAGCACGGTATAGACGCCGGTAATGGAGCCTTTTTGAAAATTTCCGCTGCGCTCCAGCAGCTTGGGCAGTTCCGCATAGATAGACGGAGTATAGCCGCGCGCCACCGGGGGCTCCCCCACTGCCAGCCCGATCTCCCGCTGTGCCATGGCGAACCGGGTCAGTGAGTCCATCATCAACAGCACATGACACCCCTGATCCCGAAAGTATTCCGCGATCCCGGTGGCTACTGAGGGGCACTGCTTGCGCAGCATAGCCGGCTGGTCAGAGGTTGCCACTACCAAGATGGAGCGGCGCATCCCCTCCTCTCCCAGGTCCTTTTCCATAAACTCCAGAACCTCGCGTCCCCGCTCCCCCACCAGGGCAATAACATTGATGTCCGCTTTCACATTTTTCGCGATCATCCCCATCAGTGTGCTTTTGCCTACACCAGATCCCGCAAAGATACCGATGCGCTGTCCCTTCCCGATGGTCAGCATGCTGTCTATCGCCTTCACGCCAAACTCCATCCGCTCCCGGATAGGGGGGCGTGACATGGGATTGATATACTGGTTCCGTTCCACACAGAAGGACGTACCTCCATGGAAGGGCCCCTTTCCATCGATGGGCTGTCCCAGTGCGTTAATCACCCGCCCTTTGAGAAAGGCTCCCATCATCAGGCTCAGCCTGCGTCCGGTATTGCGGACAAAATTTCCTGAAGAGATCCCGCTCATGTCGGAGTAGGGCATCAGCAGCATCCTGTCGTTCTTGAAGCCCACTACCTCCGCCAGGACCTGTCCACCGGATTCTCCGTTGTAAATCTGACAGATGTCGCCCACCGCCGCCCGGCCTCCCGATGCCTCGATAGACATGCCCACAATATTTTCAATTTTTCCGGTATAGCTGATGGTCTCCGCCTTTCGGACCTGCTGGATCTTGTCTTCAAACATGGAATCTGTGCCCTTTCCGCTGTCCCGGCTGTCAGCCTCCGCTGAGAACGTCCCGGATGTTGTTCAGCTGCGTGGACGCACTGGCGTCTATGATCTCGTCCGGCATCTCGATGATACAGGCACCCAGCTCATCATCTGACATAGGGATGATCTTGATATGCTCTGAGAGCCCTGCCAGCGCTGTGGTAAGCTCTGGGGTGATCTGGGCCAGATCCCTGGCCTCATATCCCCCCACATAGATATGCACCCACTCCCGGCGCTTCAGCTTTTCTGTCGCCACCTGGATCATACGGGCGATCACATCCCGGCTGGTCCGCAGACTGATGTGGATGACCTTCTCCGCTACTGCCAGGCTCAGCTCACACAGTTCATTCTGGGCCTGCTCCAGCAGCGAATCCCGCGCTGCCGCCGCCTGCTCCAGAAAGCTGCGGATACGCTCTGCCTCCTGTTTCCGATGCTCTTCTATCTGGGCCGCGCCCTCCACCCGGGCCTGCCGCAGTCCCTCTCCGTAGCCCTGCCGGTAGCCGTCCGCTCTGGCCAGCTCCTTCTCGGCCTCCGCCTCCTGCCGGATGTGCTGCCGCTCCTGTTCTAAAAGCTCCTCCGCCTGTTGCCGGGCATCCTCCAAGATCTTCTCCGCCTGGATCTTGGCGTAATTCAGGGCATCCGCCGCCGCAGTACGGGGCGCTTCCGGCTCCTGCTCCTGGAGCGGCGTTTCCTCCGCCTGTTCCCCCTCGGGCTCCGTGCTCTCCTCCACCTGGAGGCTCTCTGCATCCGGAAATACATAGGAGTTGACAGCCGGCTTCAGGAAGCTCTTAAAAATATTAGGCAATGATATCGTCCTTTCCGCCCTTGAGGATGATCAGCTCGCTGCGTTCCTCCAAGTCCCGGATGATCCCAACAATGCGCTGCTGGGCCTCCTCCACGTCCCGGATGCGGACATTGCTGGTGATCTCCAGATCCTCCCGGATGCTCTGTGCCATGCGGGCCGACATATTGGTGAAAATTTTGTTGGCCACATCGCTGTTTGCGCCCTTGAGCGCCAGCACCAGATCTCTGGGATCGCAGTCCCGGACAAAGCGCTGCACCGAACGGTCATCCATGGTAACGATGTCCTCAAACACAAACATGCGCTTGCGGATCTCATCCGCCAGAGGCTCGTTGTACTCGGCCAGGCGGTCAAAGATGTTTTTCTCGCTGGAGCGGTCCAGATTGTTCATCACATCCGCCACAAAGTCTACTCCGCCCACCTTTACATTGCTGGCTGTCATCAGGCTGGAGAACTTCTTCTCCATCTCCGCCTCGATGATTTTTACCGCAGTGGGGGAGGCACTCTCCATATTGGCCATATTCTCAATCACCCGGACCTGCCGCTCGTCATCCAGCTCCTCGATCACGGCTGCCGATTTCTCCGCATCCACATAGGACAGCACCAGCGCGATGGTCTGCGGTCTCTCATGCTGCAAAGCCGCATACAGGGACTTCTCATCCGCCTTGTTCAAAAAGGCGAATTCTCGGTTTTTCAGCGACTTGGTCACCTTCTCCAACAGGCTGGTAGCCGTCTGCTGGCCAAACGCCTTTTCCAGTACAGCCCTGGCGTATTCCAGGCCGCCCTCTGTCACCGCCTTGTTGGTCATGCACATCTGGTAGTACTCAGTCAGTACGTCTTCAGTGGCGCTGGAATCCAGATAACCCAGTTTTGCCACCTCCAGGGTAATCTGTTCCACGTCCTCCGGGTCCATGTACTGATAGAGCTGGGATGCCTTGTCTGTGCCCAGGGAGACGATCACCGCTGCCGCTTTCTGTTGCCTAGTCAGCCTGGGATGGGCGGTGCCTCCCTTGGATATAGGTTCGCTCATCCCGCGTCATCTCCTTCCCGCAGCCAGTTTTTCACCATCTGAGCCGCAATTTCCGGATTTTCCTCCGCAAATTTCCGCACATCCCTCCGCAGCTCCAAGCTCTTTTCCGTCTTCATATCCATGATATCGGCCCCCTCGGGAGCAGGCGCCGGGATCTCCTCCGCCCTCTGGACCGTCTGCACTCCATCCAGCTTCTTTCGGCGCTTTGACCGCCTGCGGATCAGCAGGACTACCATCAGGAGGATCACAAATACGCCCAGCCCGGCCAGCGCCGCATAGAGCATCCATGCCGGAACGCCATCCGGCACCGGGATCGGCGCCGTTCCCTCCTGATAGAAGGGTTGGATCAGAATGGATATCTTTTCATTCTGGAGCTCTGTGCCGATTCCGGCCGCCCGGGCCACATGGGGATAGAGGCTGTTTGCGCTGGCACCCCCCGCCGCCGATTGGTTAATGGTGACAGACACCATCACATCCGCCACAGTTCCGGCCAGATGCTCCACCTGGACCTTCTCCGTGTCCACCAGGCTGTGCTCCTCACCGCTGTTAGAGATGAGCACCTCATCCCCGTTGGCATTCAGCTGCTCCTGAACATAGGTATTCAGATCTGCGTTTGAAGGGGTCCCGACCGTACCCCCGGCCGTCTCGTCTCCCCCCCGGATGATCTCCTGCTCGAAGACCCGGTCTCCGATGATGCCCTCTCCATCTTCCTCACCGCTGTAGTTGGTGGAATCGGTATAGGTCCGGTCCATGTTTACGATGCTGTTAACGCTCACCCGGATGTTTTCTTCCCCAAACAAGGGGATCAGCACCTGCATCACCTGGGTGCGGATCTTGTTGTTTGTCTGCTCTTCCAGGCGCATCTTCAGCGCAGAGATGTCCTGTACATCGGTGATCCCGTCCTGGGCAGTATAGTTGTTGCCGAACTGGTCCTCAATGGCCACAGCGTCGATGCTCAGCCCCTGAACCGCATGGCTGACCGCATTGCGGATTGCCTTCACCTGCCCGTCTGTGAGGGAGGCCCCTTCCTCCATGGTCACGATCACTGTGGCGCTGGCCTCCACCACATTGCCGCTGTCCAGCACATAGGTATGATCCTCTCCAGGCGTGATAAAGACTGCCGCGTCCCGCACAGAGGAAAAATTGCGGATCACGCCCGCCAGCCTGTCCTGTAAGTCATACAGTGCCAACTGACTGCGCTCTGATTCTGTGGTCAGACTGCTCACGTGGTCCAGATACATGGAATAACCCGACCCGGAGTTTGGATAGCCCTCTATCAGAAGTGCCGCCTTCAGCTGCTCCTCCTGACTTTCCGGAACCAGGACCGTGTCCTCTCCCTGGATCTGGTAATCCGTCACCCCGTTATCAGACAGATAGGAGACGATCGCGGTCAGATCCGTCTGGTTCAGCCCGGTAAAAAGGACTGTATAGGGCTGGTTCAGGCTCACAACCAGTACCAGAGCGATCACCACAAGGACCGCAGCCGCTCCGGCCCCTAAAAGGATCTTTGTTTTTTTTGCCGCAGACAGCCACCACTGTTTGATCTTCTGGAAGAATCCCTTTACCTTCTCTTGCACTGCTTACTCCCTCCGGCTCCTGCTGTGATTACAAACTGATCCGCATGAGCTCGTTGTAAGCATCCAGAGCCTTATTCCTCAGCTGAATCAACAGATTGACAGACATTGACCACTGGCTGCTGGCAATGGACATCTCCGCAGGGTTGTCCATCTGACCGGTCGCCAAACGATATTCTGCATCATTCTTTACCCGCTCTGTCTCTTTCACATTTTCCACTGCCGCCTGAAAAATATCAGCAAACAGCGAGCCCTGCTCCCGGCTGTCCCCGGCTGTCCCGACGCCTCCTGCAGTATCTCCCCGAAAAAGGGGTTGGATGGGGTCTATAGGCCGAAAATCCATCACTGTTTTCTCCTCCGCATCTGCACTACCAGCACCTGATCAGCAGGTGCTGGTTTCAATCTTTCTCTTATTTCCCGATCTCAAGTCCCTTAGCCGCCACCTGTTTGAGCACATTGAATGCGGTCACATTGGCCGAATAGGCCTGACTGGCCGCCATGGCATCCGCCATCTCCTGCATCAGATCCACGTTGGGCATCTCTACATATCCCTCCGCATTGGCATCAGGGTGCTCAGGATCATAGACGAGCTTAAAGTCAGAGGGGTCCTCCACAATTTCAGTTACCCGAACGCCTCCCTCGGTGCCGGAGGCTCCTCTCCCCAAGGCACGGTCCAGTGCCGCCTGAAACGGGCTGCGCTCTCCCTCCGCCTCAAATACCACCATCTTGCGTCGGTAGGCTCCGCCCCCCTCTGTCCGTGTGGTGGTCCTGTTCGTGATGTTCTCCGATACTACGTCCAGGCGGAGCTGCTGAGCGGTCAGCCCTGATCCCACCACATTCATTGAGCTTAAAAACGCCATATTAGGTCCCTCCCTGTCTCATTAGCCGCGGATGACGGCCTGAAGCGTAGCAATGTCGCTGGAAATGGCCCCAAATACATACTGCATTTGATACCCGTTGCGTGCCAGCTCCACGGACTGTTCTGTGATATTGACACCGTTTCCGTCCATGCGGACACTCTCCTGCGCCTCCCGCACGACTACGGGCGTCTCTTCAATGGCCTTCCGGATGGAAGAAGAGGAGATTCCATTTTGGGCGGAGGAGAGGACGGCATTTTTGAGCGCCTCCTCAAACGTAGCGTATTTCACCTGATAGCCCGGTGTCTCCACATTTGCGATGTTGTCTAAAATGCAGGATTGCTTGCTCCACAGAAATTCCATGGAGCGCTGCATCATCAGGAATGAGTTGCTGCTGAGACCATCCATTTTATCGACCAGCCCTCTCTTCTTTTTCGGTCATTTTCATGGTTTTTCGACAAAATCTGCAAAAAAACAAACCCGTTACCACATAATAATAAGATATGTTGTTTGCGCACAAAAAAGAAACAACATAATAATAAGTTATGTTGTTTCTTCCATTGTGGGCATGATTAGAAAGCGGTCAAAATGCCGACCTGTATTTGAGCGGTTTTATCGATGTTATCCCAGCAAAATGTAAACTTTTTCGGTGGTTTAATGCGATTTTTCAAAAAATATCTTAGAAAATGTAAAAGAAAAAAGAATGGCCTCTTGTTTTTTTGTATAAAAAGAGGCAAAATTCGACTTGCAAAAGCATGGAGAAAACTGTAGAATAATAGCGCCAAAAGATTTTTCAGAACTTTTTTTTCGTATGTAAACAACATAACTTATTATTACGTTGTTTTCTATTGCGAGACGGCTGCTCCGTATTCAGCACCGGAACGAACAGGTTTAAAGATTCGATCTGTGCTCGGTGAACCTCACCTGTTGCCAGGGTATATATACGCGTTGTATTGACGTTTTTATGTCCAAGGATATCCGCTAAATGCAGGATATCCTTCTCTTTTTCGTAAAAGGTGCTGGCAAACAGATGCCGCAGATTATGGGGATATACTTTTTCCTCTGGCACTCCGGCTTCCCTGCACAGCTTCTGCATCGCCCTCCACACATTGCTCCGGTCCACGGGCCTTCCACCGCGGGTAATAAAAATCGGGCCGTGAGAGATCCCTATCCATGCCGCATAGTCCAGAAGGACATCGCAAAGCTTTTGCGGGATCAGGATCACCCGGCTCTTGCCTTTATTTTTTGCAATAGTGTTTCCACTCACTGCCGCCTCAACTGTAATATATTGCAGCTCACTGATCCGGATCCCAGTAGCGCACAGCGTCAAGATCAGGAAGTACAGACGGATCTGTTTTTTCCGCCGGGCTGTCTCCAAAAGGCGCCTATATTCCTCCCGCCCCAGCTCCTTTCTCTGGTCACAAAAAGTCTGGTACTGCAGCTTGAACAGCTTGACGCAGCATTCCCCTGCCCCGACAAATTTCAGAAACTGATTCACTGCAGTCAGCATGGAATTTGCGCTGCGCACCGCGTACCGCTCTCCCAGCCAATTTTTATATCCAATGATCTGCTCCTTCCGGAAGGAGCCTTTCCCCTTCTGAAAGGTCAGGAACACTTTGACATCATGCATATATTTTCTGATCGTCGCCTCGCTTTTTTCATCCAGCTCCAGATATCGGCGAAAGGCTTCCAGTGCCCCATCTTCTTTCTCAAAAACATTCTTTCCTGCATTTTTTAGACTCATAATTTCTCCTCCAAATCGCTTTTTTCATGTTGAGGTATGCATCTATTGTAGTAGGTGGGACACAAAGTTCCCTTGTTTTAGTGAATGTTTTTACATATATTATGAGTCCAAGTACGGAAGTCTATTTCACTGCCTGCCCTGCTGCATAGAAAAATCCCTGCCGGACCTCCGTATTCACGGAGGTCCGGCAGGGATCCTATTCTCATATATTCAACGCTCAAAGGGTCAGCGCGTTGGCCAGCATCACAGCCATCTCAGCGCGAGTGATCGCCTTTTGCGGACTTATGGTTTGATCTGCTGTTCCTGACAGGACTCCATACTCCACCATAACTGCCATGGCGCTTCGCGCATAGGCTGAAATGCTGCTTTCGTCCCGGAAGCGGCTGAGCATCTGCTCATTTCCGCTGCCCAGGCTCCATCCATCCGCCTGCATTGCCTTCATCAGGAACACCGCAGCATCCTGGCGGGTAACCGGTGATCCTGGATGGAACCCTCTGTCCGGATAGCCGCCTGTAATGCCCAGCGCTTGGGCAGTCATAACAGCCTGGGCATAGTAGCTGTCCCGGGGAACATCCCAGAATCCAGCCTTTCCCTGCCCAGAGAGCTGAAACGCCTGACAGAGCATCAGTACATAGTCTCCCCGGGTGATCTGCTGTCCGGGGCTGTATGTCCCATTTCCCGTCCCGTGGACCACTCCGTTTTCATACAGGAGATCCACCGCCGGAACCGCCCACTCAAAGGAGCTCATATCCCAAAAATACCGTGAGGCTGTGGCGGGCCTTACCGAGATCTGGATCCGACCGCGGTATTCGTTTCCTTTTGTGTCCCATCCTGTATAGGAGATACTTGCTGTCCCCTGATAGCCCACTTTCGGAACAAAGGTGATCTCCGAAATTCCAGGGGACTTCGCCGGATAATAGCTGGTGGTCATCCGGACCTCTGTATTGCTTTCCCCCGCTCCCTGGTATTGAAAATAGAGTCTTCCTACACTGCTGCTGGGTATATCAAAACGCACATAGGCCAGTCCGCCCATCCCGCGGTCCTCACATGCCTCTTGAAAGTCCCGGGCGTAGAAGGAGAGCGGGCGGCCGTCTGTCGTGTAGGTAATCACAGAAGGCCCTTTCGGCTCCTCCACCGTAACTCTCACAGTCCCTTCAAATTTGCCGCCATCTGTGCTCCAGCCGGTAAATTCCAGATCCACCGCTCCGAAAACACCTTCAGCGGGGACAAAGCACACCCGGTCCAGATAGGGATCTGTCCCACGGTAGTAGCTCTTGGACTCCGTCACCTTACTGTCATAGTCACCATCGTCATATCCGTAATACAGCGTCCCCTTGGAGGAGCTGGGCAGCTCGAAGCGGACATAGCGCAGCCGGCTTCCAGTCATCTCCTGACAGAGATCGTCAAAATCTCCATCGTCAAAGGTGACAAAGCTGTTGGGCTTCACCCGGTACTCGATGAGGTCCGATCCAGTATCCACGCCGATCTCCAGCTGGCCCGAGAAGTCCTCTCCATTCGTCCCCCGCCCGGTAAAGGGAATGGAGACCACGCCAGAAAAATTCCGGGCCGGCACGAAGGTCACCTGGTCAAGATAGGGACTCCCGGAGCGGTAATAGCATTTAGAGCTGGTCACCTTGCTGTCATAATCTCCGTTATCATAGCGATAGTACAGGGTCCCCTGGGCTGCGGGGGGAGGGTCAAAGCTGACATGATCGAGCGTGCTCCCCGTCAGTTCACGGCACAGCGCGTTGAAATCGTTGTCATCCAGTGTGACTTTTCCATTTTGATGGACGGAATAGCGGATATCTCCTTTGCCGCCCCGGCCAACGGCCACCTCCATAGTACCGGCAAACCGGTTTCCCTTTGTATCCCAGGCGTTAAAATCGATCTCCGCCGTTCCGGAGAAATCCCTATCTGCCACAAAGGTGACCCGTCTGAGGTAAGGGGAAGACGACCGGTAATAGCTGCGTCCCTCTGTTACCCGGCTGTCATAGGAGCCGTTTCCGGTATAGTTGTAATACAGAGTCCCCTCTGAAGAAGCAGGCAGTTCAAACTGGACATAGTCCAAAGCATATCCCGTGATCCGTTTGGCCAGGTCATTGAAATCACTCTCGTCCAGGTTCAGCCGTCCCCCCTGAGCGATGGAATAATTCAGGTCGCCCCGACCGCTGGCCTCAGAGATCCGGATCGTGATCCTCCCCCGGAAGGAGTCGCCGTAGACGTTGTATCCGGTATAGGAGATCACGACCTGACCGCTGCCTCCCTCAGGTACAAAATAGACATCGGACAGACTGGGAGTTCCGGAACGCTTGTACTCCTTGGAGGGGTCTACCTCGCTGCCCGGATTGGCCGGGGAGATATAACGGTAATACAGAGTTCCCTTTCCACTGTCCGGATGAGAGAATTCCACATAGCTCAGATCCCGGCCTGTCCGGTTCCGGCAGACTCGGTTGAAGTCATCCGGGTCAAACTGGACCGCCTTATCGGCGGAGGCAGCATACTCGATCTCCTCTGTCTCCTCCACCTCTACCTCAATGGTCCCCTGAAAGGAGCCCCCATCCCTTGCATAGCCGGTATAGGAGATCACCGCCGTTCCGCTGAAATCTCCCTTGGGGACAAAAGCCACATCGCCCAGGCCCATCTGGCTGGCCGAGGGATCGGCATAGTAGTTCTCGCTGGTCCCCACCCCAGCTCCAGTATCCCCTTCAGAATTATAGCGATAGTAGAGCGTGCCCTGCCGGGTATTCACCCACAGGCCGCCCACATAGTCCAGTGAGCTTCCCAGCACGCTTCGGCACTCCCGCTCCAACTCTCTCTGGATCTCGTCAAAGCGCAGCGGGTCCCCCGCTCCTGCAGCTGCCGTGATCACATCAGCGGTGTTGGCCTCTACAGTGACCTGGCAGGAAGCCGTATAAAGGCGGCCGCCCGCCCGGATCTCGGCGGTGACCGTGGCCTCTCCCACGGATACAGGATAGAGATACCCATTGTCCACCTTCAAGATCCTCTCATCGCTGCTGGTCCAGGCGGCATCCTCCCGCTCCAGCGCCGCGCCATAGACTTCCGGGATCAGGCGCTGATTTTCATTTTCCCGCATAATAAGGTTCTCCGGCAGAACGATGCCCCGCACGGCAGCCTCACAGGAATCTGTCAGGCCGCTCTGCGACCGGGCCGTAATTTTTGTGCGCCCCGGTTCCCGCCCCGCGGTCACCAGTCCAGTGTCCCTGTCCACCTCGGCGGCATCCGGGTCCGAGCTGGACCAAGTCACAGGCTCAGCCTGATCTGCCGGGGTGATCTCGGCCCGGAGCTGGAGGGTCTCACCCGGCTCCAGCTCCTGATCCCCCTCCGGGGTGATCCGAAGGCCGGCCGGCTGATCCGGAACCACAGTGATCGCGCAGGTGTCCCTCTCCGCGCCGCCCTGACAGGTCACAGTGGCCACCAGGGTCACCGGGTCTGTCTCCGTGGTCTCGGCGGTGTTGACTGCCTCCACCTCCACGGTCCAGCTGTCCCGACCAGAGGCGATCCTGACCCGCTCCGGATCGTTGTTCTCAAGGGACCACTCGATCCGCGCGTCTTCCATCTGGTCCTGGCTCAGCCCGGCGGCCGAAGCCCTCACAGAGGCCCGCTCCCCCACTTTCATGGAGAGGTTGGAGGGTGTGACCGTCACACCGGTCAGCTGTCCGCCGCCCTCCGGCTCCCCCTCTGCCGCCCAGGCCCCGGGCACCAGAGAGCCCGCCAGCACCAGTGCCAATGCCAGGGCGGCGATCCTGTTCGCGATACTTCTTTTCATCATGATCCCTCCCGGATCTTAAGCCATGGGCGGGCAATGCTTTGCCCGCCCATGTGGGCTTTTTCCTTTAGTTTCCCGGATAATTGCCCTGTGTCACCACAAAGCGATAGGTGGTCCCTCCTGTGATCAGCCCGATCCCCTCTGTCGGCTGCAGCTCCAGCGTATAGCTGTCGTTCTGGCGGCTGTTGGCGGATGCGTCCGCCAGATGGCCCGTGTTGCAGAAGCTGAACGTGGCCCCCACCGGTGCATCCCAGAAATCCAGCGTAATGGTGTTGGTGGTATTGCCCGATTCCTTGCTGTACTTCAAATTGCTCTGACTCTGGTTGACCAGATTCAGGAACCCCACTTCCTTCTGTTTGTCCACATCGCGCTGGATGATGGCCCGGAGGGTGTCCGGATTGCCGGAATCGTTGATGTGGTAGATGGTCTCGCTGAACTGGAGCGTCACAGTTCCGGAGACCCGTACAGGATCTGCAGCATCGTTTACCTTGGTCACCGTGGTCGTCACCTTGAGCAGCACAGGGGCGTCTTCGTCTGGGATGCGCACCCCGTCCACCGCCTTGAAGGTCCACTTCCCGCCCAGCGCATTCTGGGCTGTAGCCAAACAGACATAGGCAGTGGCGCTCTCCGGGTCCATGGCATTGGTAAAGTCATGGGCCTGGGGCTCTTTCTGCGCCATATTGGGGATACTGCCCTTGTCCAGCGCCTCGCTGCTGGTCTGGCTGGTGATGGCCTGACGCACCTGCTCCTTGGTCTCCTCACTGGCATAGCGGTCAAAATAGGATTCGCCTGTCACACCGTTGATGGTCTTTTGAATGGCCTCCAGCAGCGTCAGGTCAGTTATCTCTGTTCCAACCTTATCTCGGTACTCTGGGTCCAGATGATTTCCCGCCAGGTTTTGCCCAAACAGGGGGGGCAGCTTGTTGGAGGCAAACAGGGAATAGTACAGGGTGGCATCCTGGGAGGTGGTGAACTCCACCTCCGGGTTGACCGCCCGCATCGTGATGTAGGCCGGAGTCACATCGTCTGTGCTGAACCGGTAGGCATAGACCTCCGAATAGACCTGGGAGGAGCTGCCCTGGATCACAAAATAGGCGATGTAGTCCGTTTTGACTTCCAGATCCTGGACGATCTTCTCCACCTCTGTGGCGCCGCCCTGAATGGAGCCGTGCTTGATGCGTGCGTTGGCCTGATTCCCCGCGTTGATGATAGACAAGGGCGTGGGTGCGGTGATGTTAAATGGGTATTCCATTCCGCCGCTGCCCGGATCGTTCTCCCCATTTTTTGGAAGCGCTTCGTAGTCTGTTTTATCGGTACTGAAATGATATTTCTTTGAGCCGTCCCGCTCCTCGCCCTCTGTAGTTACCGTCCCGTATGGAGCCACCATATAATAGATGGTCCCCGGCCGGTCCAGCATCAGGTACATTTTGACACTGGAATCTCCCGTCTCAAAGTTCGGCCGGTTATCCACAAAGATGGGCGGGGTCTGGTCGCTGAACTGCTTGCGCAGCGTAAAGTCGTCCGGCTGTCCAATGTTGGTCACCCCTTCAGCCAGCGCTTCCTCCAGTGCGGAGCTGTCCAGCCGTCCGTTGGCCAGGCTTCCCAGATCGCTGGTGCTGCCCGCCACCACAGTGACCCCCATCGTTACCCGCTGGCTCCAGGTATCCCGGTCCCCCAGGGTGCCCACCCGGGTAAAGTGGACGGCATACTCATACTGGTTCTCCTCCAGCAGCTGATTCAACTGCTGGAACTGGGGGTTGTTTCCCTTCTGGAGGATCCGAGTCAGGCTGACGCCCCTCCGGTCGTCTCCGTCCGGCACTGTCAGCTCGATCTCCTCGCCGATCCGCTCCCATTTCCCCGGCGTTTCAGCAAGATTGGTCCGGCGGTACAGATCAAAGGCAATGCTGGTGTCTGACCAGATGATCATATCCCAGTCCACGTTGTCCGGCACGCTCTCAGTAGTGGCGGGGGCCAGCAGCCAGCTGATATCTACCAGCTTGTCATCCCCCGTCAGCTGGATCTCCTGCCCCGGGTCATGGTAGTCTGTGATCGTTCCCTCCAGCGTGGACTCATTGGGGTTGCTCAGGTTGACCACTGCGAAAATGGTCTTGAAGGTATCCAGCTTGGTCTTTCCCATGATATTTTTGGCGTCTGAGGTGTCGGAAATGGTGTTGGCCTCGATCTCAAAGTGGTACTCTGCACCGCTCTGGAGATTCAGAGCACTCTCCTTCTCGCTGTCCGCAGTCCGGAAGATCACCACCGTTTTTCCCTCTTCCATGGTAACCTCGGCATAACGGTAGTCGATCACCCAGCCTCCCTGGGTCTTGTCTGCGGCATCCACACCATCGGCCACCAGCTCCGGGCGCCCGCTCCCTGTGTCCACATATAGCTTGATGCTGTTTCTCAGCACATTTCCCAGGGCCGTTCTGGCCTGTTCCTTCTCCGTCTCCCCCTTGGCGGCAGTCACCCGGTCGTAATACTCCTTCAGTGTCACATTGGCTGCCGCGTCCTGGACCTCCTCACTGAACACCAGCCGGATATCTGTGTCCGGATAAGGCGTCCCCGATTCGTCCCCGTTGTAGCGGGTAAACTCCTGGACCACGGTTGGGGCGCTGGGGTCCAGGGTATGGATGGTGATCACCTGAACTCTGGCGGAGTAGTTGCCTGCTTTGTCCTGCGCTACATAATACAGGTCATAGGCCTTCTCTGGGTCGAGCCCGCTGACATTGAAGCTCACATCTTTGTCCTGGCTCATGTTCACCTTGCCGCTTTTCAGGGCGTTCATCCCCGCAGAAACCTGCATCTTGGCCGTATCACTGGACAGGTCCACCGGGCCGGACTGCCCCGCCAGAGGCTTGGGGTACTCTGTCCCCTGTTCCACCACCACCCAATACAGGGTTCCCGCCTCATTTAGATTGGCATAGAGGCCCACCGTGGTCCGCTCCACCTTGTTTACTGTGGCGTTGGTGTTGAACTTGGGCGGGGTGCGGTCCACAGTCGTGAAGGACAGCTTCTCCACCCGGGAGCTCTGTCCCCCTTCCACATCAGTGAGCCACAGATACAGATCATAGCTCTCCAGTTCCTCCAGTGCCACGTTGTTCACATCAAAGGAATAGGCGGTGTTTTTGGTCACATCTCTGCTTCCATAGCCAAGATTTCCTGTTACGGCGTTGGCCTTGAAGTCCTGCGCCGTGGGAGCCTGCGCGCCTTTGGGCAGCAGCGCCCAGTAAAGCCGGCAGCTCTTGGTCGCCATCACAGTCACCTGCGCAGACACATTTGTGACCTTGGACATATAGGGGTACCCATCGGCAAAGCCTGGCACCGTATTGTCCGGAGTCGTGAAGGAGAGCACCTTCAACGGACTCTGATCCCCTCTGGCATCCACCAGCACCGCGGAAAGATAGTAGGAGCCGTCGGAGACGAGCTTGCTGATTTTTGCCGTAGACCTCTCTCCCGCTCCGCTCAGAGCGGCAGAGCCATTTGCCACGATCTTCGTGGTATAGGAGGGCGGATCGATCAGCTCATCCGTCCCCACCGAACCATCTGTCACCGAGGTGACAGCCCAGTACACGGTCCCACGCTTATTGCCGCTGAACTGCGCTGTGGCAGAGGATGGGGCCAGGTCAGTGATTTTGGGATACCCTGAGAGCAGACGCGGATCTGCAGAGGACTCTGCCGCTGCCTCACTGTCCATGTTTTCTCCGTCGATGTTGGCCGTATCCCCCGGCCGGATCACGATCTGATCGGGCAGCATGGACACATTGCTCCCCGGTGCGTTCACCACCAGATCTCCGATGTCTCCGTCCCCGGTGACTGTGGTCCCCACATCCAGATTGACATGATCTGCCTCCGCGCCGGAAGAGATCTCCAGTGTGCTGTCCACTGCCTTCTCATCCACTGTAATGGTGTCCACACGTCCGCTAGAGATGCTCAGTGCAGACTCCGGTGTGCGGTTGACCACATTCTTGATGTTGCCTGCCAGCTTCAGCTCCAGGCCGTTTTCTCCGTTGAGCTCGATCTCCTCGATGCCGTGTCCGGCTGGGGTATTGTCCGCCAAAAAGGCGTCTGTCCGGACGCTGGCCTGCTGGATCAGGCCATCTCCCTCCACCCGGAGGGAGACCTGCTGGTTTTTGATGTTGTCCACCACCAGCTTGGGGGCGTCCACATTGCGGAGGATCACGCTGTCCTCGCCCGCTTCACTGACGCCGCCGCCGCTGACCACGATCTCCCCCAGCACCTTCACGTTCTCCAGCACCACGTCACCCAGTTCCACCCCCGCAGTGACGTACAGATTTCCCGCCACAACGGTATCTTTCAGAGTAACACCGGAGGATGTGATCGTCACGTTGCCCCAAACATCTCCCAGTGTAGTAGTACCAGGCCTGCTGACCGGGGTGCCAACGGCGTTCAGGAGGATCACCGCAGCCTCCCCCCGGGTGATGCTTTTCTGCGGCCGGAAGGTGCCGTCCGGATAACCGCTGATCAGGTTATTCTCCGCTGCCGCGGAGACCATTCCTCGGCTCCATGTACTGATGCTTCTTCCGTCCGCAAAACTGGTGTTCTCCCCCACTGCCGGTTCCATCATCAGGTTCTTCGCCAGAATGAAAGCCGCTTCCTCCCGGGTGATGCTCAGGTTCGGGGAAAAGGCGGTAGGGGAGGTCCCCGTAATATATCCCTCCGTATAGCCGATGTCTACATCTTCCGCATACCATGCGGTGCCCGGAACATCCCGGAAGGGATGTCCCCCCGCAGATTGATAGCCAAATGCCCGGTTGATGATAGTGACAAATTCCGCCCGGGTGATGGGGTCTCCCGGCCTCAGATCCCCATCTGCATCCCCCTGAAGCAGTCCCAGCTCTTCCATTCTTTTCATATATGGCTCTGTATAGTCCGCATGGACCTGTGCCGGGAGCGCCCATATCAAGGTGCAGGCCATGGCACACAGCAGCAGGAAGACAGCCGCCGTCCTCAGATATTCAAAACGAAACTCTTTCCATCTCTTCATCTCTGTCCACTGCTTCCTTTCTCTTTCAGCTTCACTCAGATCCCGGTCGTCCCGCTCAGCTGCAGACTGAATACTGCCTCCCGGATCATCTTTTCTTCCTCATGGACCAGTTCCTCAAACGCCGCTGCAAACAGTGGGATCGGTTCCCCTGAGGGACGCTGCCGTAGCACTTTTATGTTCAGCAGCAGGGGCTGAGCCGTGATCGGCACGGCGATCTGCACGATCTCTCCCTCCGCCAGCGTCCTTGCGCAGAAAAAAGATATCCCCCCGCAGCTCAGGTCATTGCTCAAAATAGGCAGTCTGCCCTTCCATTCCCCTGAGACCGGGTACAGGTAGCTCTCAAACCGGACCGGCATCCGCAGGTTGCGCCGCACATCTTCTCCCAGCCTTCGGACCGACTCGACTGAGATGATATTTCCATCCCGGCGGATGATCCGTCCCTCCATCGCCGGAACTTTTTCCGATGAGCTCACCAAGCTGACATACTCATGGGACAGCACCCGCTTGATATCCCCGCTGTCCACTTGGATCTCCCAGACCGACTTTTCCAGCCCGTCATCAGATGTTCCGTGGGCCACGGGGTTCCCGCGGCTGTCGATCATCAAATATTGATGTCTCATGTCTTTTCCCCTCCTGCGGCTGGTCCAGTCTGCTTGTTTCGTTCTCTCCGAAATTTCTCAGGGTCCTTTGGGTCGAAATTGAGAAAATACACATAAATCTCCACAATTGCCTGATACAGCTCCTCCGGGATCTCCCGTCCCAGTTCCATCTGGGACAGCACCGTGGCCAGCGAGTTGTCCTCATAGACCGGCACTCCGCTCTCCACCGCCACTTCCACGATCTTCTCTGCCAAGTGGCCCATACCTGACGCCACTATGACCGGTGCCCCATTTCCCGGAGAATACTGCAGGGCTACCGCCCGCTCCCCCTCCCCGGGGATCTGGCCTCTGCTAGACCTTGACATTTACACTCCTCTTTCCCTCAAACAGGTCGGGAAACACCTCCGTCAGAGCCAGTGGTCTTTCCCGTTTCATCACGCGGACGTTTTTTCCAGACAATCCGTGGGAGGCCAGTATCTCCCGAAGGTCCTCTGCGACCACCCCGCCGCACTCCATCACCGCATCCGGACCATAAATATCCAGTTCGATCTCTTCCTGCCGGGCGGCCAGCGTCATCTCCAGATACCCCAGCGACTGGATATCCAGCTTGAAGAGGAACTGAATTTTTTCTTGGCCCGGCTGGCGGCTCCCCTTCTCCCGGTCCTCCGCGTCAGGATCTACCCAAAGCTCAGAATACATCGCTCTTCCGTTCCACTCCAGCGGGATGATCATATGGTTGAGCGGCATAAAAACGCTTTCATTCAGCAGGAACGCCCGCACCAGTTCCTGGAAGCCCTCCCGGACATCAGCCCCATACTTCCCTTGGAGTGCCTGCGCCGCCGTGTGGGCCAGGCGCTGGGCAAATTGGTCCTCCTGAACGGCTCTTGTGAAGCTGTTCTCCCGCAGGAGGCGCAGCAGGGCCGCATCGTCAAGTTCGTTCAGTCCGGCCAGCATCTCTCCATATCCGCTCAGCTGGCGGAAGGCGGCCAGGACCCCCTCCTCCCCGCCGTTTTCATAGCGCGCCACATCCAGCATCAGAAGTCCGATCAGAGTCCTCAGCTTCCCAATATCATGGGTCCGCTCCACATAGGAGCCCAGATATGGAATGATCTCTCCCTGGAGCAGCTTCAGATTTTCCGTCCGGCTGCCTGCCTGAAGTCCGTTTTCCAGCCTTGCTGTTAGCTCCATCAGCTGGCCGCGCCAGCTTTTGGGCAGATAGTCTGCCATCTGCTTCAGCCGAAGCGTCATATTCTCTGCCAGGTGCTGCTCCGCCGAAAAATCTCCATAGCGCTTTGCAAAATTAAGAATAGCCTCCCGCATCCCTTCGCTGGGCATGTTCTGATATGCCTGTCGGAGCAGGGAGAACAGCGGTCCGGAAAATCGGTTCCCCGCCTGCATCTGGTTCAGAAAAAAGCGCTGAAATCCCTCCTGATCCATCCGCAGCATCTCCAGCAGCTGTGCCATCTCCTGGGCGATCCCCTCAGACAGTCCGGGTGCCGATACCAGTCCACGCATCCAAACCACGGTCTTTGCCAGCACTGCGGCCAGATCCGGCGCGTCCCGCAGCTGCTGCAAAAAGGTCTGCAGATTGGAATCATACCGCAGCCTGCCGGCATCCAGATGGTTGCCGGCACCCTGCTGCTCTGTCCGTCCGTCCGCCCGGCTGACCCTGGATAGGTCCGGCACGTTCTGCACCCTGGGGTCCTGGACCTGCGGCAAGGCGGAATGACTTCTGTTTTGGCTGGCGCCATCGTAGCCTGGGACCGGATTGGTCGCACCGAGCAGGTCTGCCATACTTCAAATCACCTTTCTATTCTGCATCTGTCTGGACTTTCCCGCTGCATCAGCGGCAGTTCCGCCATTTCCAGCGCCCAAAGTGTGTCTTTTGGAAATTCAAGCCTTATTTTTTCTCTCTCACGGTCGATAAACAGAGTGAATGTTAAACTGCAAAGGAAGGATACGGCTTTATGAGTACTGGGAACGACAGCATTTTGGACGCCTATCTTTATGAAACAAACACTCTGCTGGAGCAGCTGGACAGTATCGTACTGGCGTCAGAGGAAAAGGACACCTTCTCTGAGGAGGATATCAATACTATCTTCCGTATTATGCACACCATCAAAGGCTCCTCTGCCATGATGGAGTATCGCTCCATCATGACGATCGCCCACCGCGCTGAGGACCTGTTTTCCATCATTCGGGACAAGTCCATGGACATCGTCCCAGAGGCCAACCGCCCTGAGCTGTTCGAGCTGCTTTTCCAGACCATCGACTTCTTCCGTCAGGAGATCGATCATATCGAAAATGGGCAACCCCTTACTGAAAATATCGACAGCTTGCTGCAAAAAGTTAATACCCTGATCCAGCAAATTCAAAACACCGGTGCTCCCCAGCCCCCTTCCCCAGGGCAGGCGGGGGCGGTCGCCCAGGATCAGCCGACAGAATATCCTGATTTCCCCTATGCACTTCAAATCTTTTTTGATGAGGGCTGCGGCATGGAAAATGCCCGTGCCTTTATGCTGGTCAATGCGGTCCGTGACATCTGCGGTGAGGGGAATTTTCACTTTTCTCCCGCCGACATCTCCACAGATCCCAGCACCGCGGGCCAGATCATCGACTCCGGCTTCATGATGTACTTCCGGGATGCAGAGGACCGTGAAAATGCCGTCCATGCAGTCACGGGCGCGGGCTCTGTCCGGACCTATCAGGCCTTTGACCGCCCGCAGTCCAGCTCCATTCCTGCCCCTGCCCCGCAGGCGCTCCCCGCCGAGCAGAAGGTCTCTGCCCCGGAGCCCCCGGAGCAGAAAACCACCGCCAATGCTAAGCCCGCTGCGCCCTCCCCCTCTTCTCAGTCCTCTTCCGATGCCGGCGCTCACCACCGCGAAAGTCTCATCAGCGTCAATCTGAGCAAGCTGGATCAATTGGCCGCTGTTGTGGGGGAGATCGTCATTACCGAGTCCATGGTCACCTCCTCTCCGGACCTGAAGGGGCTCAAGCTGGATGCCTTCACCAAATCCGCCCGTCAGCTCCGCAAACTTACGGATGAGCTTCAGGATGTTTCCATGTCCCTGCGCATGGTCCCAGTCTCCGGGACGTTCCAAAAAATGCATCGGATCGTGCGCGACATGTGCAAAAAGCTGGGGAAACAGGTCAAGCTCACCCTGGTGGGGGAGGACACTGAGGTGGACAAGACCATCGTAGACAGTATCAGCGACCCCATCATGCATATCGTTCGGAACTCTATGGACCACGGGATCGAGGAGACCCCTCAGGATCGGATCGATGCCGGAAAGGACCCGGTGGGTGAGATCATCCTATCCGCACGGCACACCGGGAGCGAGGTCATCATTGAGATCCGGGATGACGGCCAGGGCGTTAACTATGACGCCGTGCTCAACAAGGCCATCCGAAACGGCATCGCTCTGCCGGACGTGGAATATTCCCACAGGGATATTCTCAACTTTCTGATGGCCCCAGGCTTCTCCACCAACACGGAGGTGACGGAGTATTCCGGCCGCGGCGTTGGCATGGATGTGGTCAAGCGGAATGTGGAGGACGTGGGCGGCACGGTGGTCATCACCAGTGATCCCGGCAGGGGAATGACCACAACGCTGAAGATCCCCCTGACCATGGCGATCATGGACGGCATGGAGGTCTCGGTAGGTTCCTCCATCTTCACCATTCCCATTCAGAACATCCGCCAGTCCTTCAAGGTCAACGACTCCGACCTGATCCATGACGCCTCCGGGGGGGAGCTGTTCAAATGCATGGGCAGTTTTTATCCTGTTATCCGGATGCGGGACCGCTACCAGCTGGAGGGGGGCTGCTCCCAGATCAGCGATGGGATCCTGATCTGGCTGGAATCCGGCGAGCTCTCCTACTGCCTGTTTGTGGATGAGCTGCTGGGAGAGCAGCAGGTCGTGGTGAAGCCTCTGCCCAGCTATCTCTCCCGCTTCAACATCAAGCAGAGCGGCATCGCCGGATGCACGATCCTGGGGGATGGCAATATCAGCATCATCTTGGATATCTCCAACCTTTACACCCCCGCCTGACCCATTTTTATTAGAGGAGGTCTGCCAGCTATGGCACAAGACGCTTTACTTCTGCCCGCAGGGATGGAGGAGGCACCTTCCGCCCCCCTTGACTCCCAGACGGAAAAATATCTTCTCTTTTTGTCCGATCAGCTCCTGTTTGGAGTAAAGGCAGAATATGTGGTGGAGATCATCACGAATCACACCATTACCCTGCTCCCCCTGGTCCCCAGCTATATCCTGGGTATCATCAACCTCCGCGGACAGATCATTCCTATTGTAGACATGCGCATCCTGCTGGGCTGTCCGGCCCAGCAGGACACCTGTATTATCATTCTGAACATCAACGACACCATGGTGGGCATTCTGGTGGATACCGTACAGAAAATGATGGACATTGAGAAATCCGCCATTCTCCCCGCTCCGGCACAGAACACCCAGGACATGGTCTCCGGCATGTGCTCCCTGGAGGACGGGCAGACCATGCTGGTCTTTGACTGCCCTCAGATCCTGACCCATACCTGATGCCCGGAAAGTAGAAGGTGTTATCTTGGATATATTTTCCCATGACTTTACCATATCGGACGCCGACTTCCACAGACTGGTCCAGTTCATCCAGCAGAATTACGGCATCGACCTGAGCAAAAAGCGCCAGCTGATCAGCAGCCGTCTCTCCCATTCTTTGAGGGAGCTGGGCTATAAGGATTTCCGCACCTTTCTGGAGCATCTGTTTTCCACCCGTGATCCTGCGGACCTGGAGCTGGTGCTGAACAAGCTCACCACCAATTACACGTTTTTTCTCCGTGAACAGGATCACTTCGCCTATTTTCAGGATAAGATCCTCCCCGAGCTCTCCGCAAAGCATCAGCGGGACCAGGTGCTCTCCATCTGGAGCGCTGGCTGCTCCAGCGGAGAAGAGCCCTACACGCTTTCCATCTGTCTCAAGGAATTTTTTGGCACCCGGGCCTCCCAGTGGGATACCCGGGTGCTGGCCACTGACATCTCTCAGCAGGCCTTGTCCAAGGCCATGGCCGGCGTCTACCAGCCACCCGCTGACATGCCCGACGCCTGGCTCAAGCGATATTTCCAGCGGGAGGGGACAGGGGGGCTCTACCGTGTCTCCCAGCCCATCCGGGACAACGTGATATTCCGTTCCTTCAATCTGATGGAGCCGATCCGCTTCCGTCTCAAATTCGATGTCATTTTCTGCCGCAATGTCATGATCTATTTTGATCAGCCCACCCGAGATGCCCTTGTCCGGCGCTTTTACGATGCCATGAACCCAGGGGCCTATCTGTTCATCAGCCACTCCGAATCCCTGAACCAGAATCCCCTGTTTCAGACAGTTGCCCCTGCAGTCTACCGCAAAAAGTGACAATGGCTTTTTATTCAGGCAAGCCGGAAAGGACGTTACCATGCTCTCGATCAACCGCAAAGTTCGCGTTCTCGTTGTGGACGACTCCGCTGTCGCCCGCACCTTTCTTACTCGCGGGCTTTCTTCCTATCCTAATATCGAAGTCGTTGGCTATGCGGTCAACGCTTTGGACGCCAGGGGAAAGATCTCCAGTCTTGCGCCCGATGTGATGACCCTGGACGTGGAGATGCCAGGCACCAATGGGATCGATTTTCTCAAGGAGCTGCTCCCTGTCACCCCTCTTCCGGTGATCCTGGTCTCGTCTCTGAACCTCAAGGTCTTTGACGCCCTGGCCGCCGGGGCAGTGGATTTTGTCCGGAAGCCGGACGGCACAGAGAGCAAGCAGTCCTTTCTGGACTCCCTCGCCCAAAAGATCGTGGTCGCCTCCTGCGCCAAGGTCCGCCGCCGCGCCGCTGTCTCTCCCGCCGCCCCCTCTCTGTCCTCCGTCTCTCCCGCTGGCGTCGGGGGGCGTTCGGATCTGGATCGCACCATCATCGGCCTGGGCGCTTCCACAGGGGGCACAGAAGCCACCCTGGAAGTCCTGAAGCGCCTCCCTGCCGATATCCCCGGCATGGTGATCGTCCAGCACATGCCGGTGGGTTTTACCAAGATGTATGCGGAGCGGCTCAACCGGCTGTGCCGGATGGAAGTCCGGGAGGCGGTGAACGGAGACGAGATCCGCCGCGGCCTGGCCCTGATCGCCCCCGCCGACCTCCAGGCGCGGGTAGTCCGTATGGGAAGCCGCTACACCCTGTCCTGCCTGCCCGGAGAAAAGGTCAGCGGCCACCGCCCCTCCGTGGACGCCCTGTTCTCCTCCATGGCCTCGGCTGTGAAGTGCCCTATGGTGGGCATCATCATGACCGGCATGGGACGGGATGGCGCTGACGGCCTGCTCCAAATGCGCCGGGCCGGCGCCTATACCATTGGTCAGGACAAGGACTCCTGCGTGGTCTACGGAATGCCCATGGTCGCCTATGATATCGGTGCGGTGGCTGTCCAGGCCTCCTGCGAGAACATTGCCGGTGTTCTGATGGCCCACCTCAAAGGGGACAAATGATTTCTCAGCCTGCCGCGCGCATCATTTGTCTGCTGGCCGTGAAAAGGCCCCGCACTCGCGGGGCGGGGCGTGTTTTCTTCCACGCACACGCGGCCAGAGAAAACGGATCTGGACGCTTTCGCCCATGATGGCACAAAATTCTGCGCGGCTTTTTTAACAGGCAAAAAAAGAGAACGGCCACCGGCCGTTCTCTTTTGCGTATGAACTTTCCTGGGATTACTGAAGCAGCTGCAGCACGCCCTTCGTCGGCACGGACTTCGAACCGCTCACTTTGCCGCCTGCGGCAAAGCTCCCTCTCTCCGTCGCGCCTCCTCTCCCCACGCGACCCGCTCCGCTGGGCTCGCGCGGGGGCCCCTCCCCCAGGGCGGGGAAAGCCCCTGCTCCTCCCCCGGCAAAAAAGAGAACGGCCACTGGCCGTTCTCTTTTGCGTATGAACTTTCCTGGGATTACTGAAGCAGCTGCAGCACGCCCTTCGTCGGCACGGACTTCGAACCGCTCGCTTTGCCGCCTGCGGCAAAGCTCCCTCTCTTCGTCGCGCCTCCTCTCCCCACGCGACCCGCTCCGCTGGGCTCGCGCGGGGGCCCCTCCCCCAGGGCGGGGAAAGCCCCTGCTCCTCCCCCGGCAAAAAAGAGAACGGCCACTGGCCGTTCTCTTTTGCGTATGAACTTTCCTGGGATTACTGCAGCAGCTGCAGCACACCCTGGGGCACCTGGTTCGCCTGGGCCAGCATGGCCTGGGCGGACTGGATCAGGATGTTGTTCTTGGTATAGGCCATCATCTCGTCGGCCACGTCGGTGTCCCGGATGGTGGACTCGGCATCCTGGATGTTCTCCTGCATGACGGACAGGTTGTTGATGGTGTGGTCCAGACGGTTCTGGGTGGCGCCCAGGGTGCCGCGGACGTTGGACACGTAGTTGATGGCGTCCTTGATGGTGTCCAGCGCAGCGGCGGCACCTTTCTGATTGGAAATATCAATTCCATCAATGCCGATAGCTGCAGTATGGCAGTCGTCAATGGAAACACTCAGCTGGTTCCAGCTATCGCTGGTGTCTCCAATCTGCAGGGTCAGCCCGCCGGAAGCCTTGGAGCCATCAGTTGCCTTGGCAATGTCGATGCTCGTCTTAGTATTCGCATTGACAGAGGCGTTCACGCCGTAATCCTTGAGCTGCTCCACGATCTGGGCAACTGCGTCCGCATCCAACGCTCCGCTGCTCTTGTCGATATACAGCGCTTTAGCGCCGCTTTCCGCTGTCTGGCCGCGGGTAAGAATCTGGTACTTCTGGCC
The DNA here is from genome assembly GCF_001244495.1 of Clostridium phoceensis. NCBI lineage: Bacteria > Bacillati > Bacillota > Clostridia > Eubacteriales > Clostridiaceae > Clostridium > Clostridium phoceensis. The sequence goes on from NZ_LN866274.1 coordinate 3,199,374, forward strand.
ATCAATCTCCAGGAAGTTTTCTTTGGTAACATCGGTAATGCTGGCGCCTGCAACCGTAAAGACATCGTCCTTACCCGCAGTCACCGCGCCAATTGTAGGAGCGGTTGTTGCGGTACCATCATTTTTCTGAACAGCGGAAATGATCTGGGTCTGGTCCGCCTCATTCCCATTGGCATTTGTGATGGTAATTTTTCCGCTTCCGCCATCCGCTTCCACCGTATAGTCATTTCCGAAAACCTTCTGCAGCTCGGCAGCCAAAGCTGCACCCACGTCCTTCGCAGCGGCATCCATACCGAGGGTGGCACTTACTGTGGTCTCTTTCAGATTTCCCTCTTTGTCCAGATACTTCAGCGTCAAGGAAACATCCTTGTTTGCTGTGCCGGCCTGCACTGTGATGTCCTGCTTAAAGGTAGCGCCATTTCCAGCGGTAACATTAGCGGATGTACCTGCAATGCTTGTTTTAACAGTTTCTACGCCAGCCTTAGCCGCCATAGAACCATCCAGCAGCTTGATGCCGTTGAAGTTGGCGGAGTCAGCAATGCGGTTGATCTCGTCCTTGAGCTGGGTGACCTCCTTCTGGAGCTGGGCACGGTCAGTCTCATTCTCATAGGTGCCGTTGGCGGACTGCTCGGCCAGCTCGTACATGCGGTTGAGCATGTCGTGGACCTCGGTGAGGGCGCCCTCGGCGGTCTGCACCAGGGAGATACCGTCCTTGGCGTTGTCCTGGGCCTTGTCCAGGCCGGTGATCTGGGCACGCATCTTCTCGGAGATGGCCAGACCCGCGGCGTCGTCGCCGGCCCGGTTGATCTTATAGCCGGAAGACAGCTTCTCCAGGTTCTTGGACAGGGCGCTGGTGTTGTTGGTGTAGTTGCGGTAGGCGTTCATCGCCATGATGTTGTGCTGAATACGCATGATTTTTATTCCTCCTTGATGTTTTGCGGGCAAGTTCCTTCTTGCCCTGCTCTGATCTCCCAGCCTCCGCAGGCCTTCACGGCGGCCAAAAGATCCTGCTGACGAGCAGGCGGGAGACTCCGGATCTCTCTGCCTCCTCTGTGAGTCTCATCGTCCAGGTTTTGAAAAAAATAAGGGGAGCAGGAAAATTTTCCGCTCCCCTGAGACTGCCCGGGAAAGCGGCTCCGCCGCTTTCCCGGGCAGTCTCACAGTTTTATTCCGCCGCCTCCGGGGGCGCCGTGTCCGTCTCAGGCGCCCTTCACATGGCGGGCCAGCTTCTTGTCCTCGATCCGGATGTGGGACACCAGCACCCCCACGATCCGGTTCAGGTCGCCCAGCGCCTTGACGGTGGGGCCCTCTGCGATCAGCGCCTGAGTCGTCTGGGAAAGCTGGCGCTTATAGCCGTCATGAAACTGCTTGTGGGCCGCATAGCCGGGATACTTGCTCTGGACCTGCAGCTTCTCCTCGTCGCCGAAATGCTTATTGACATAGCTGTTCAGAAACTGGGTGGTGGACATGATCTTCTCCCGCCCCACCCCCTGGGCACAGGCATCCATCAGGTCATTGATGGCGTCGAACAGCTGCTTGTGCTCCGCATCGATCAGACTGTTTCCTGTCATCAGATCACTGGTCAGCTCATATTTCATTGCCATAGCTCTATCTCCCCTCAAAATTATGATCGGTCGGATCTTGTTTTGGCGCCTGGGGAAGGTTTTCCTTTCATGCTCCGCCCATCCGCCAGAGAGGGAGCATCCCAAAAACCGCGGCTTATTTTTTATAGGTCTCCCCTATTTCTATATCGTTCAAATATTTTAAAAAATAACCCCTTGCCCCTGACAAAAATTTTTCTTCACTGCCTGCAAACGGGCATGCTCTCCAAGAAAACTTGCCCCCGCCGCTTAACTTTTAGATTTTCCGGACGATATTTACAGTGTACTGGTCCGGGACTTTGGAAGGATATCCGCAGCCGTCTCTTATCCCCCCTCCTATCTTCCCGGCTGTCCGCTCCCCCAAGTCCCCGGACCAGGGTCCCGCTCCATATTTGTTGAGCATCCGCGAAAGGAGACATTTCCATGGAATTCCGTATCGATCGCGGCGGATTCTCTCCCTTGGGAGAGGTCGGCCGGTATTCTTCCTCCCGCACCCAAAAGGTCTCCGGGGGCTTCCGGCAGAGCTTCGATCAGATCCAGTTTTCAGGGCAGCCCGCCGGCATGCAGGGGCGGGTGCGCCCCCTGACCCCGCAGGTCTCTCAACAGATCCGGACCCGCCCCCCCCGTCCCGCGAGAGAGGCGCTCCGACCCCCGGTCCCGGACGGCCTCTCTTCCGTGGACNTCCGTGGACCCCGGTCAGATCGCCGCCCGCATGCTGCTGCAGGGAAAGGACTGACATATGGTGGATTTTTCTGAATATCTGAATTTTCTGGAGGAGCTGGAGCACACGCTCCAGCAGCTCGTTGACGTTGAACAGAAGAAGTCAGCCGCTGTCAGCGCCCGGGATCTGGATGCGCTGAACGACTGCATGAAGCGGGAGCAGGCCTTTTCCATGACCCTGAAGGGCTTTGAGCAAAAGCGCGCGCGGCTCCTCGCCGCACTGGGGCTGGAGGATGTCTCCCTCCGGGAGCTTCCCAGCCGCTGTCCTCCAGAGCACCGGGAGGCCGCCAGGCGCATGTCAGAGCGGCTTATCAACCAATACCGCATCCTGAGCAGCGCCCAGGAGCCCTCCCGCATTTTGATGGAGAGCCGGCTCCGGCTGATCGAAGAGGAGTTGCAGCGCAGAGGGCTGGAGGAAGAAGGTCCCTCCACCGCCAGCCGCACCGGCTCCGACACACACACCGATCTCAGAGTCTGAGGAGGCCGATCATGAGCAGTACATTTGGTTCCTTCAATACAGTCCGTCTCGGCATCTATGCCGCCCAAAAGGGGCTGGACGTGACTGGAAACAATATCACCAACATCAATACAGCGGGATATACCCGCCAGCGGCTGGATCAGGTCAGCCTGATCACCTCCGCCTCGGACCGGTATTATTCCCCCTATAAGACCCGGGTGGGGCAGGGCGTTTTGACCACCGGGGTCTCCCAGCTCCGGGACCCCGGGCTGGATATCGCCTACCGCAATGCTTCGGCTGACGTGGGCGCCGCCGACGCCAAGCTGGCCGGTCTGGAAAAGCTGGCCTCCATCCTGGATGAGGTGGGCAAGGGGGACGGTGAGCAGGATGACGGCGTTCTCCTCAACCAGCTCAACGACCTGCGCGATCTGATCAACAAGGCCATCACCAGCGGTCTTGACTCCACCCAGGAGGGACTGATCCGCGCCTCGGCCAAGGCCCTCTGCTCCCTGTTCAACGATGCCGCAGATAAGCTTGCGGACATGACGGAGACCTGGGAGACTCAGCTCAAGGACCAGGTAGACACCGTCAATAACATCCTGACCAGCCTGCGGGACCTGAATATATCCATCCGGGATGCGGACATCCGGGGAGATGCCGCCCTGGAGCTGCGGGACCAGCGCAATCTCCTGCTGGATCAGCTGAGTCAGTACATGGATATCGACGTAAAATATGAGATGGAGGACGTGGGCGCCGGCCTGATGGTGGAAAAAATGACCGTTACGCTGGGCACCGGCGGCAAGGACAAGCTGGTGGATGGGGGATTTTCTGCCAAACTCCTGGCTGGCAGCGCCAAGGACGGCTGTCCGGTCAGCCTGTACGCCCTGCGGGACAAAAACGGGGAGAAGCAGGAGCCCAACGCCACCGATCCGAAGATCTTGGATGATAACGACCTGTACGGCGCGCTCCAGTCCACCCGTGAAATGCTGACCGAAGCCGGCGAATACACGATAGACGGCACCACCAATGACCCGAATGCCGCTGTAAAGCGGGGCATCCCCTACTATCAGAAGGCTTTGGATTCCCTGGCCCATGAATTTGCCGCCGCTATGAACGAGCTGAATCATATTTACGATGATAAGGGAAATCTGCTCGCGGGTGGAAATCTGTTCAGCATGGGCAGCGCCACCAACGACGCCAGCGCCATCACCGCAGCGAACATCTCCATCTCCCAGGCCTGGGCAGAGGATAAGGTCTCCCTCCAGGCCTCCACCAAACCGGATGCCCCCAGTGGTGATACCTCCAATCTCTCCAAGTTCCTGGCCCTCTTTGACCAGAAGATAAAATTCGATCCCGACCACGTCGCCGGGGGAGATGCAGTGGGAGAGGCTTATCACGGCACCTTCGAGGACATGCTGCTCCATGTGCAGTCCGTTCTGGCCGAGGACCAGATGACCACCACCGCCCTGCTGACCAACTACTCCGCAACGGCCAGCGAGGTCTATACAGACCGCGAGGGCGTCATGGGGGTGGATCTAAACGATGAAGCCACCAGCCTGATGACCTATCAAAAGGCTTATACCGCCGCCTGCCGGCTGATGACCGTGCTGGAGGAGGCTTTGGACTCCCTCATCAACGGCACTGTGGTCTGACCTTCGGCATTTTTTCATAATGAGGTGAATCAACTATGATCCGCGTGACCACCAACAGCACGCTCCATATGTATCAGTCCAATCTGATGCAGAGTTCCAATCAGCTGTACAGCGCCATGGAAAAGCTCATGACGGGGCGGAATTTTGACTCCTACGCCTCCAATCCCGCCGGGGCCACCCGCGCCTTTAAGCTTCACAGTGCGCTGAACGCCGTCAATGCCCAAGCTGCCAACAACGAAACTGTCCTGAATAAATTTGGCACCGCTTACTCCATTTTGGATGAGGTGACCAACGAGCTCACCCACGACCTGGCGCAGGCTCCCGCACTGGGCGGCCTGGACAACAGCCATCTCAGCTCGCTCAACTCCTACGCCCAGGTCATCCGCTCGGGCGCGGACGCCATTGTTCAAGTGCTCAATGGCAAGTATGAGAACGACTTTATTTTTAACGGCTCCGAAACAGGAGAGGCTCCCTTCGCCATTCAGGAGGATCAGAGCCAGAATCCCCCCGTGGATGTGCTTACCTTCCGGGGCTGGAGGGTGGATGTTCCGGACAACGATGACGTCTATCTGGACCTGAACGGAAAAGAAGTTCTGGAAAATGGAGTGCCGTTGACAAACTCAGACGTCCACGACAAGCTGACGGACATGGCCGGAGAAACTCTGTATGTGGATGTGGGACTCGGCTTCCAGCTGGACAGAAATGGAGCCGTGATCCCCTCCACCGCCTTTGATTCCGCTCTGTCCGGGATGGATATCCTCGGCTTTGGGCTGGATGAAGATGGAGATCCCAAAAACATCGTTTCCATCATGCTGCGCATCTCTGATGTGTTCGGCGGCTATCAGCACAATGACGCGGCCAATACAGAGGGGACATGGGGCCCCGCCGGCAACTATGACGATGCCAGCCGTCTGGTAAGCAAATTTGAAAAAGCCCACAACGGCCTTATTCAGGAGCACGTGGAGCTCAGCTCCCAGGCCGACTATCTGGAGACCAATCAGACCCGCCTGAAAAGCACCTTTGACTCGCTGAACAATGAGCTGGTCGCCATTGAGGACATCGACCGGGTAGACGCGATCCTGCAGCTCTCCTATGCCCAGACCTGCTATAACGCCGCTCTTCAGGTAGGCGCTAATGTCATTCCCCAGTCTTTGATGGATTATCTGCGGTAACGGCTCTAGGGCCGGGCCGGAAGGAGACCCGCCCGCCCGTGAGATCGAAATCCCAGCTGCGGATCTGATTAAAAAGGAGTGTGAACATCGATGTATCCGTTGATCGAAATCACCACAGTTCCAATCGAGATCCAGATGAAGGTCACTGACGCTCACCTGGAATATGCCCGAGGAACGGCTCAGATGGAGATCTCCCGTGAACAGGGCGGGCTCAATATCCGCAGCCATCCCATCCGGGTCAATATTGACACCTTTGAGGCTCGCAGCTCCGTTACTCCCACCACAGCCCAGCTGATCCAGCAGCAGGCGCAAAACGGAGTACAGGGTGCTTATCAGGCCACCTCTGTATTGGCCCGGGAGGGGCGTATGATGATGGAAGCCAAAATCGATCAGGATATCATTCCTCAGCTTGCCCGGCAGCAGACTGCGGAAGGACCTTTGAATGTAAACATCGATTTTCTCCCCAGCGCCGCCCCTGACCTCTCCTGGGAGGGAGGTGAGCTGAGCATCCGCTATGAGATGGACAAACTGAACTTCAACTGGCGCATGAATCAGATGAATTTCACCTTTGTACCCGGGGATATTGAATTTACCATGACTCAGCGCCCAGATGTCATCATCAAATATGTGGGCGGTCCGCTGTACGTCCCCCCCTCCTCTGATCCAAATTATGAGCCCATTGATATGCAGGCATAACAGGAGGGATCGATCTTGCATCTCATGACAAAATATTTTGGCCAAATCGACTATGATCCCACCGAGGTGCTCTCGTTTCCGAATGGGATCTTTGGATTTGAAGAGGAGAAGCAGTTTCTGCTTCTCCCCTTTCATGGGGGCGGAGGCAATCTTCTCTGCTTTCAGAGCGTTGGCACCCCTTCACTTGCTTTTGTAGCCATGAATCCTTTTTCTCTGGATCCAAATTATGCTCCTGTTCTGTCAGATGAGGAACTCTACCTTATGGGGGTCTCCTCCAGCCAGGACCTGTGCTATTATGTCCTGTGTGTCGTCCGGGAGCCTGTAGGCGAGAGTACCGTGAATTTGAAATGTCCCATTGTGATCCATGCTGAGGAGAAAAAAGCGGTCCAGGTCATTTTGGATACCGGAACTTATCATATGCGCCACCGGCTTTCTGAGTTTCGATCTGAGGAGGCGGGGTCTGTATGCTGATTTTGCGTCGAAAGGGCGGAGAATCGCTTGTCATAGGCGATCAGATCAGTGTGACCATCCTCTCGGTCGACGCCAGCGGCACCGTCATGCTGGGCATCAATGCCCCAAAAGACGTGCTGATCCTGCGCAGCGAGCTCCAACAGGCGGCCTCTGTCAACCTTGACTCGGCCAATGTGGATTGCGTCAAATTGGTGGAGGATCTGGAAAAATCTCTGCTTCATCCCTGATCCCAGCTCTTGCGCACTGTGCTCCATCCCGGACCTGTGCATGTTCTTGTTGATGAGCACCATGTTAAGATCTGGAATACGTTTGCTGCCGCAGAGGGTGGAGATCTGGGTGATGTATCCCTGCAATCGATACTCTTCAAAGTCCATGTTCACAGGTTTCGTTCCTATCGAAACATTTTCTTGTCTGAGGGCTCCAAATCCCTACTGATAGTCAAGGATACATTTTTCCGGCTGAGGCAACAGTTCTTCCTGAATGATCTTTCCCGTCAGAGACACCATGGTGTTCTGTAAGGCTTCTGGAAATGGAAGTTCATAAGCTAATGGAATTGCCCTGCCGGGTCAGCCTGTCCAGGCCACCCGCTTCCTGCAGCGCGCCAACAAATAGGGCAGTGTCACAAAATGAAGGACCAGGTCAAATGACCTGGTCCTTTATTTTGTTATCTCGGCAAAAGCGGCCGCATTTTTTGTGAAAAATGGGACTAGACCAGTGAAACCGCGGCAGCACAAGGGTCCCTACTGATTATCCCAATTATATCAGGTTCCCCCAACGGCGCGGCCGGCCCCATTGGACCTACCGGGCCCACGGGAGCCACCGGGGCTACGGGTGCCACGGGCGCAACGGGCGCTACCGGAGCCACGGGTCCCACTGGACCGGCCGGTCCTGCCGGTCCCATCGGCCCCACAGGTCCCACCGGCCCTGCCGGTGAAGGGCTGAATGATGTCACGCAGTTCGTTCCCGGGGTACCGTATGACCTGGGCACACTGGTCTACTACAACGGTGCCCTCTACCGCACCAACCGCAGCGGCGCTACCGGGACGCCGGGCTCCTCGGCGGACTTTGATCTGGTCACCGTGACCGGCCCCACCGGAGCCACAGGCCCTGCCGGCGCCACAGGCGCGACAGGTGCCACAGGCGCGACAGGTGCCACCGGTCCTACCGGACCTGCCGGCCCTGCTGGTGCGACAGGCGCGACGGGTGCGACGGGTGCCGAGGGCCCCACCGGGCCTGCTGGTCCTGCCGGACCCGCTGGCGCAACGGGTGCCACCGGACCTGCCGGCCCTGCCGGGCCAACCGGTCCTACTGGACCTACTGGGCCTGCCGGTGCAACTGGAGCGGCGGGTGCCGCCGGCGCTGAGGGCCCCACCGGTCCCACCGGCCCTGCCGGCGCAACGGGCGCTACCGGACCTGCCGGCTCTCCTCCCCCGCTGAATGCACTGTATGCCACCAATGTGGGGACTCAGACACTGGCTTCCACCGGCGATGACGCCTCCTTTGACACCAACCAGGTGGAAGAAGGGTCTGCCATTACCCATACCGCCAGCACCCCCACCTTTACGCTGGGTGAGTCAGGGATTTACCTGATCTCCTACTCTGCGGTGGCGTCCAACACCACCAGCACCGGGACTGTAGGTGTGGAGCTGGAGAACAACTCGACTCCCGTCCCCGGCAGCGAGAGCCAAGCCACCATTGCCACCACCTCCAATGTCGCCAACCTGGCGGCCACGGTGCTGGTAAATGTGACCGGAACGGCTACCATTACACTGGCCTCTACCGAAAACAATGTGACCCTGACTGAGGCCGCCATCGTGATTCAAAAGCTGAACTGATCAAAAGATACTGCCCGGGCAGCGCCTTGAGGCATAAAGCGGGGTGGATGGTACGATGTGCCGTCCACCCCGCCTCTCAGAAGGAGGAGTGACAGTCATGAGGATCGCGGTCTATGCGATCTGTAAAAACGAATCCCAGTTTGTGGACCGGTGGATGGATTCCATGTCCGAAGCAGATCAGGTGGTGGTGCTGGATACTGGTTCTACGGATGACACAGTGGAACGCCTTAAGAAGCGGGGCGCTCAGGTCACGGTAGAGCTCATCTCTCCTTGGCGGTTCGATGTGGCCCGCAACCGCTCTCTGGACCTAGTATCGGAGGACACAGACATCTGTGTGTGCACCGATCTGGATGAGGTGTTTCACCCCGGATGGCGGGCTGCGCTGGAGCGGGCCTGGCAGCCGGGGGCCGGACAGGCGACCTACCGCTATACTTGGAGTTTCAACCCTGACGGCAGCGAGGGGGTGGTCTTCTGGTATGAAAAGGCCCATGCCAGGTACGGCTATCAGTGGATACACCCGGTCCACGAGGTCCTTAAATGGGTGGGCGAGGGGGTCCCCGGCCCCACCGTGACGGTAGAGGGGATGCAGCTGGACCACCACCCCGACCCCACAAAGTCCCGGGGACAGTACTTGCCTCTGCTGGAGCTGTCCGTGGAGGAGGAGCCGGAGGATGACCGGAACACCCACTATTTGGGCCGGGAGTACATGTACCGGGGCCGCTGGGACGACTGCATCCGCACCCTGGAGCACCACCTGTCCATGCCCACCGCCACCTGGAAAGATGAGCGGGCGGCCTCCATGCGGTATATCGCCCTGTCCTGGCTCCGAAAGGGAGACCGGGCCCGAGCACGGGACTGGTATCTCCGTGCCATTGCAGAGGCCCCCCATCTGCGGGAGCCGTATATGGATCTAGCCAGGATGCTGTATGACATGGAGGAATGGGATGGAGTGCTCTACTTTACCGGCTGTGCCCTGTCCATCACTATCCGCCCAAAAACCTATATCTGTGAGGCGGACTCCTGGGGCAGCTTGCCCCACGACCTTCGCTGTCAGGCCCTTTTTCAGACTGGGCGGAGGGCCTTGGCGCTGGATGAGGCCAGGGCTGCCCTCGCCTGTGCTCCATCGGACCCGCGGCTGCGGGGCAATGTAGCGGTGCTGGAACAGTTGCTTGGAGAGACGGAGAGGTCCGCCCCCTAAGGGGCGGACCTCAGCCCGCTTCCGGGCGCTGTTATCCTGGGACATTCTCCCTCTCAGGGGGCAGGCGGCCGTCCTCTCAGTCCACGATCTTGGCGTTGGGGTAGACCCGCTCAATCCGCTGGTCGGGGTAATGGCGGTCCAGGAAGAGCCCCAGAGTAGTCTGGGGGGCGTCCCCGGCGCTGCGCTGGGTGTATCGGTCCAGTGCCAGGGCAGATATGATGATGTTGCACACCATAAAGACGATAAGCACCCAGGTGCCCGCCTTTCCCCAGCGGATGGGGATCCGCTCGATCCACGCTGAGAGTCTGGGATAGAGGCCCTTCAGCCATACCACGGCCGCAATTCCCCAGAAAAAGCAAAACAGCAGATTGATCCGTCCCCCAAGGTTGAAGGGAATATGGCTGTAATCCCAGAAGACGGTACCGAACACCAACTCAGTAAAGACGGAGCAGCTGTACTCGTATGCGCCCCCCAGCACTGTGCCGGCCAGGAAAATATATCGGTCGCTGCGGTCCTTGTATTTGTAGAGCAGCGCAGTGAGCAGGACACAGCCCAGCCCCCAGACAATGGAGAAGGGGCCGTAGAGCACACTGCTGCGGCTCATCAGCTTCCCCAACACTGCCCAGCACCAAATAGTTTCGGTGATATCCCCCAGGAAAGAACCGATGAAGAACAGCGCGGCCAACTTGTAAAAGCCGCATCCCTGGGCAAACCGCTCCGGCTTGACCTTTGGAGCCTGCTTTCCGCTCAGCCGTTCCCGCTCCAGGCTGGGGTATGCCCTTTCCATACGTCTCTGGATGTGTCGGGTCACGGTGGTATCTAGGGTATGGGTAAGCCGGCTCAGGAAGCGGGAGATATGGGTAGGCTCGCTCAGGGCGCCGTGGAGCTGGAGCACAGCGGCCCAGGAGCCAACAAAGTCCACTCCCAGCAGAATATACACCACCAGCAGTGCGATCTCTCCCGCCGTCCTGGGGATCAGGCCCACCAATGTAAGGAAGATGGGATTCAGAACAAAGATGGCCAGCAGAGCGGACAAGCCCCAGATAACAGAGTATTTCAGGCAGATATGTCCTTCAAACTGAAATCGCTGGCCGGAATAGTCCCACCATTTCTGATGAAAGATGCGCTCCAGGAATACACCGGTAACAAACTCCAGAAATGTGGCGAGGATCATGCCCAAAAGGAAGAGGAAAAATGGGTCTCCCCGCAGTTCAGGCAGAAAAATGGCAAAAAGCAGCGCCCCCAGGCCATAGGTGGGAGAGAAGGGGGCGCTGAGGAAGCCGCGGTTGAGGAGGCGGCGGCGTTTCAGCGCGGCTAGAACGGTTTCGGCCAGCCAGCCCAGGAAGGAATAGAACAGGAAGAGCCAGAGCAGCTGATAGACAGTATAATCCATAGGATCTCCTTATCAAGATGGTCGAAAGGCAGTATGCCGTTTTTCCCGACCTCTGTGCCGGGAGGCGTACACCATTTGTTTATCTCTGTTTTTCGGCGGACAGGAACTCCTCTATGGCAGTCCTCCCGGCCCGGACCGAACCCTGAACAAAGTCCGGCCTGCCTCCGCCCCGGCCGTCCAGGGCCTGATTCAGTTCCCTCACAAAGGAGCGCAGATCTCCGCCCCGCAGGCCGATGGCGTATTTATACCCCTCCCCATCGCCCCCGGAAAAGCAGGCACAGCGGCCTCCGCAGACTTGGAGGACTGCGTCACACAGGCGGCGCAGTCCGTCGGGGGACAGCCCCTCCTCGAAAAGGATCACATCCCCCGCCCCAGCCAGACCATCGGCCAGCTGGGCAAACCGTGCCTCCTCCATACGGGCGAGGCGGGTCTTCAGGTCCTGATTCTCCCCCAGCAGGCGCTCCACCCCGCCGGCCGTCTCAAAGGGCTTGGCGGAAAGCAGATTGGAGATCCGCCGGTTCTGGCCCAGCACCCGATCCAGATAGCTCAGGGCCCGGCCGCCGCAGAGCAGCTCCACCCGCACGCCCTCCCGGAACTTCTGTACGGAGAGAAGCTTGACCAGCCCCACCTGCCCGGCGGATGCCACATGGGTCCCGCAGCAGGCGCAGGTGTCCGCCCCAGGGAAGGAGACAATGCGGACCTGCCCAGAGATCGCCTTTTTGCTCCGATAGTCCAGCGCAGCCAGCTCCTTCGTCGTGGGGTAGGTGACCGATACGGGGCGGTCCTCCCAGATGTACTGGTTGGCCCGCAGCTCGATGTCCCGCAGGTCTTCCTCCTCCAGCGGCCCGTTGAAATCGATGGTCACCAGGTCGCTGCCCAGATGGAAGCCCACGTTGTCATAGCCGTAGGTACTGTGGATCAGGCCGGAGACGATATGCTCCCCGGAGTGCTGCTGCATCAGGTCGAAGCGCCGCGCCCAGTCTACAGCCCCCTCCACCTGAGTCCCCGGCTCCAGGCGGGCGGCGCAGGTGTGGACCACCGCTCCATCCTGCTCCTGGACCTGGGTGACTGGGATGCCGTTCAGCGTACCGGTGTCCCAGGGCTGCCCTCCCCCTTCAGGATAGAAGGCCGTGCGGTCCAGCACCACAGACCACCCACCCTTGTCAGCAGCACAGGACACCACCTGGGCAGTGAAGCGTGTCAGGAAGGGGTCCTGCTGGTACAGCTTTTCCATATGAAAAACTCCTCTCGGATCGAAATGGCAGAAACAGCATACCACATTCCGTAGGAAAATGCAAAAAAAGAGAGACGGCTGATCTGGGCGGTATCGCCTTCTAAATCCACGACAGCCGGCACTGTCCAAAAGACAGTGCCGGCTGAGCGTTCTCGATATTCCAGAGCTCCTTTTTCAGGGGGCCCCGGCTCACCGGATGGACAGGGCATCGCCCTCCAGGGTGACTGTGCGGCCCAACATCTCAAAGAGCCGGGCAGGAGCCCAGGTGGTGCCGGGGGCGGCAATGTAGGGGGCCATCCCATAGTCCGCAGGGGCGGTCATCCCCACTGCCCCCTTGATCTTCGTCACGCCAATGATCTGGTCCTCTCCCACCGTCATCTGGACAGAGAACTGATCGCTCTCCACGGCGATCCTGTCACCCTCTCCATCTTCGCCGGGGGTGTAGATCACCTGATAGCCAAGCGCCTGGGCCACAGCGGCCACGGGGACCATGGCGGTGCCGTTTTCAACGAGGCCGGTAACGGGCAGGACCATATCTCCCTCCAGCACCAGGTCCAGCGCCGTGCCGTTCTCCGGGAGAACGGAGGACGGTTCCTCCTTCTCACTGGGCAGGAGCATCAGGCCGTCAGCGTGGGTCTGTCCGGGATAGGACAGGGCCACCGCCTGATACCAGGCCATGATCCGGTCTCCTGCCTTCAGGTCCTCCAGTGCGGCAGAGCCGCCCGCATAACGGACAGTCTGGGTATCACCGTCCAGATAGATCAGCAGTCCGCCGTTGTCTGTCGTGACGATCAGGCCGCCGTCCTCCCCCTCTGTGATCTCCTCCACCACATGGTACTGGGCGCAGGAGATATCCTGAGGGATATTCCGGACCACCGCATAGGCTGCGGACTGGGGCGGAAGGGAGCGGGTGGAAATGGGGCTGTGGAACACATAGACGCTCTCCCCCTCCTTCAGGTCCGCGGGATCTGATGCAGTGCGGTTCCCGCTGTCGATCCATACTGTATCAGAAGAAATATTCATGATATACTCACCGTAGCGCTCAGAGGAGAGGACCAGGCGGGTGACTGTGCCCGCTTCATCCCGAACGACCTGGGTCACTTGTCCAAAGTACAGCACGCTGGCCGGGAGAGTCTGGGCCTGAGGTGCAGAGGCGGCGGCGGAATCTCCAGGCTGACCTTCGGCTTCCGCTGCCATACCGGGGACCGCAAGGGTGCAGAGCAGGGCGCCGCTTATCACGAGAGCAGAGAAGGTTCGTTTCATATCATAACACTCCTTTTTCTTTCAAACGCTCGGAAATTTTTCCTTGCACTGAGATAGACGGTCAAAGGGTAAAAAAGTTCCCCCTCTGGAGAAATTTTTTTGTTCCCTATGAGATATTTTTCCGTGTCCGGGGATATTCCTGGTGAAAAGCTTTTCAAGATCCCGCAAAGGAGGTGAGCTCCCCTGACAGACGAGTCCTTTACCTCGGCCGTTCGGACCTATGGAGACACAGTCTACCGCGTGGCCTATCACGCCCTGAAAAACCGGGCCGACGCCGAGGATGTGATGCAGACCACCCTGCTCCGGCTGCTGGAGCACCGGCAGCCCTTTGAGAGCGAGGAGCACATGAAGCACTGGCTGCTCCGGGTGGCCGTCAACGAAAGCCGGAAGCTGCTGCGCTCCTTCTGGCGCAGGCACGCCGTCCCCCTGGATGAGTGGCGGGATGCCCCCGTGTTCCAGGACCCGGCTCAGTCCGAGCTGTTTCAGGCCGTGATGGCTTTGGACGCCAAATACCGCCTGACCATCTATCTCTACTACTATGAGGGCTGCTCCGTCAGCGAGACGGCAGCCGCCCTCCGCGCAAAGCCATCCACCGTTCAGACCTGGCTGCAGCGGGCCCGGGCCCGCCTGCGCCGCACACTTTCTGAGGAAGAGGAAGGGGAGGGACCTGAGCATGTTCGACCGCAGATCGTACCTTGACACCATTTCGGCCCTGCGGGCCGATCCCGACAAGCTGGAGGAGATCATCAAGATGAAAGAGAATGACCGCAGACATATCCCGCACTCCCTGCGCCCCGTGGCCGCGGTGGCCGCCGCCCTGGCCCTGCTGGGCATCTCCGTGGGCGCTGTCAACACCGAACCGGTCCAGGAGTTCCTGTACCACATCTCCACCGCCGTTCAGGTGGGCGTGTTCCGCCAGGACATCACCACAGAGGAGGGGGTGGACCTCACCATCTACCACATGCCTGAGGTCAGCCTGGAGGACCGGGACGGCCGGGCGATCCTCCTTCTGGACGGGGAGGAGACGGACATCACAGACGCCCTGGCCCAGGATGGGCACTACACCTTTCAGCAGCAGAGTGAGGGCACCGTACTGGACCTGACCGTCACTGGCAGTGTGCAGGACTGGACCCTCACCTGCTCGGTCCACGGCGAGGGCGAGGAGGGACCGGTCTACACCTATACCGGCGGGGGAGCGGATTCCTCCACCGTCACGGTGGACACGGGAGACGAGGTCTCCGGTGTGGTCTCGGCGGAGCCCAAGGAGTCGGGGCTCACCGCCGCCTCGGTCACCCCGGCCGGCTGAGCTCTGAACGCCAGCGGCGTTTCCCTGGGGGTATCCCCAGAGGAGCAGCGGGTCCCCCGGCGCGGCGATGCCGCCCGGGGGACCCGCTCATTCTCTCAGGTGACCGGCTCAAAATCAGAGGCCGGACGGCCGCAGATGGGGCACCGGAAGTCCTCCGGCAGGGTGTCCGACTCGTAGATGAAGCCGCAGATCTTGCAGATAAAGCCCTTGGCCTTGGGGGCGTCCGCCACCGCCTGCTCCGGCGCTTCCTGCTCCCCCCTCACGGAGGTGGCCAGGGCATCGGCCAGCGCCTCCAGCTCCTGGTCCTGCCCTGGAGCCAGGGCGGACTTCAACGTCACGGTCTGCTCCAGCAGCTCCATGTTCTTCATCTCCCCCAGTATCTGGGCCATCAGCTTTCCGCTGGCTGGAGCCCAGGAGCCGTTCTGGATCAGAGCCACCGTCCGATCCTGGAGGGCGTGATGGGCGATGTCCCGCAGCAACTCCTCCATGGGGGTGAAGATGCCGTTGTTATAGGTGGCGGAGGCAAAGACGATATGGCTGTACTTAAAGGCGTCAGACAGCACGTAGGAGCAGTGGGTCACCGACACGTCATACAGCTCCACCGGGATGCCCCGCTCCGCCAGGCGGCAGGCCAGGATACCGGCCGCCGTCTCCGTCCCCCCGTAGATGGAAGCGCAGGCAATAAGCACTCCCCGCACTTCCGGCTGGTAGGAGGCCCACTTTTTATATTTGTCCATCAGATAGCCCAGGTCCCTGCGCCAGATCGGACCGTGCAGGGGGCAGACCATCCGGACGTCCAGCCCCTCCACCTTTTTCAGCAGGGCCAGCACCTGAGGGCCGTACTTGCCCACGATGTTGGTGTAGTAGCGGCGGGCCTCGTCCAGCCAGTCCCGGTCAAAATCCACCTCATCGGCAAACAGCACGCCGTTGAGGGCGCCGAAGGTGCCGAAAGCATCGGCGGAGAAAAGGATGTGGTCCGCAGCATCGTAGCTCACCATTACCTCCGGCCAGTGGACCATGGGGGCGGAGTAAAAGGTGAAGGTGTGCCGCCCCGTGCACAGGGTGTCCCCCTCCTTCACCAGCATGGCCCCCTTGGGGGCGCTCCAGTGGAACTGGCGGAGCAGGTTCATCGACTTCCCATTACAGACGATGGTAGTCCCGGGGTAGCGGACCAGCAGGTCGCCCAGGGTAGCGGCGTGGTCGGGCTCCATGTGGTGGACGAATACATAGTCCAGCCTCCGGCCCTGGAGGGCGTGCTCCAGGTTCTCGAAGAACTGGTGCTGGACCGCCCGGTCCACCGTGTCGAAGAGCACCGTCTTCTCATCCAGCAGCAGGTAGGAGTTGTAGGACATCCCCCTGGGGACCGGGTGGTCACTTTCAAAGCGGGGGCTCTGCCGGTCGTTGCCGCCGATCCAGATCAGATCCTCTGTCACGTTCCGCACACAATGCATATCATAAACCTTCTTTCGTATGGAAAATCCTTCTGCTCTTTTATCCTACCACATAGGTTATCCCGGCGCAACCGGCCTCATTATGATTTTCTCGTTTTATTTTGTCTGTGTTCCCGTAACTGGCTGGAAGGACCGACGCCCCAAAGAGAACGGTCCCCGCGGAAAAGGGGTTTCTTTTCCGCGGGGACCGTTTTTATGCCTCTCCGCCCAGGCCGCAGGCCTCGATCACGTGCTGTTCCATCTCCTTGGCGTTGATCCTTACGCCGGCGAAATACTCCAGGGCGAAGACCGCCTGATAGATCAGCATCCCCAGGCCGTTGGCCGCTTTCAGCCCCCGCAGCCGGGCCTGCCGTAGCAGCTCGGTCTCGGCCGGGCTGTAAATGAGGTCGAACACCGCCGCGTGCCCGGGCAGTTCGTCCAGGAAGCTCAGGTCCCGGAACTGGCTGTTCGTCCCTGTCATGCCCAGACTGGTGCAGTTGATGAGGATGTCGCAGTCCCTGGCGCCCCGGCGCAGGTCCTCAAGGGCGAAACCGATGTGCCCCATCCGGCCCTTTGCCAGATTGCACAGGGCCTCCGCCTTCTGGGGGGTCCGGTTGCACACGGTGATGGGGCCCGCCCCCTGCTGCACCAGCTTCAGGGCCACAGCCTTGGCCGCACCCCCCGCGCCCAGCAGGGTGATGCGGCGGCCCGGCACCTCCACCCCCAGGTCGGTGAGAGCCTGGTAGAAACCCATCCCGTCGGTGTTGTGGCCGATGCACCGCTTTCCCCGGATGCACACGGTGTTGACCGCGCCGTACAGCCGGGCATCCTCCCCCAGCTCATCCATCAGTGGGACCAGGGCCACCTTGTGGGGCATGGTAGCGTTAAAGCCCGCGAAGCCCTCCCGGCGGGCGGTATCCAGCCACTCCTGGGTATCCCCCTGGTGGACCAGGCGCTTGGTGTAGTGATAAGGGATGCCCAGCTTCGCGATCATCGCGTTCTGGATCAGGGGCGATTTGGAGTGCTCCACCGGGTCACCGATGACGCACAGCCTGCCCAGGCCCTGCTCCGTTTTTTCCATCATGATGTCAGCCTCACTTTCCCACGCCGGTCTCCCGCCCCTCTCCGGGCGGCGGGACACGGCGGCGCTCCTTCTCGGTCAGCGCACGTCCTGGCCCCGCCGCACCAGGGCCAGGACGGAGTCCACCGTCTCATCCACCGTGGTGCTGGGGACGGTGTACCGGGCATATTTGCGGTACAGGTTGATGCGCTGATCATACAACAGGAATACCCGGTCCCGCCCCCCGCTGAGCAGGGGCCGGCCGTCCAGCTCCGTGTTGGCGATGTCCCTGGGGTCCCGGTCCAGGAAATAGACGGTGCCGGTGGCGCTGAGGATCTCCATATTCTCCGGCCGGAGGATGATCCCGCCGCCGGTGGAGATGACCGTCCCCTCCATGGCCGCGGCCCGGCGGGCGGCGGCGGTCTCCTCCCGGCGGAAGGCGGCCTCCCCGTCCTGGGCAAAAATGTCCGGGATGGAGCGCCCCGTCTTTTCCACCACCATGGCGTCCGTCTCCACCAGGGGCATCCCCAGCCGCTCCGCCAGGGCCGCCCCCACGCAGGACTTCCCGCTGCCCGGCATGCCGATGAGCACCACATTGGTCTTTCGGACCGTGCCAGTGCCGCTGCGGTCGATCAGCTCCTGCTGCCGGCGGCGGCTGATGGCCATGATGGTCTGGAATAGCTCCTTTACGTCCTCCTCCTGCCGGATGTCCACCGCCAGGCTGGCCCGCTTGGCCAGCACCCGGCGCTCCCGCTCCCGGTCCAGCACCTGCATCCCGTGGGCCAGCTTGTACTCCCCTACCTTGCCAGTGACCTCCATCCGCCGGAGGAAGAGCCGGACCAGCTGTTCGTCCAGCTCGTCGATCTCCTGTCTGTACTGTTCCAAATCGCTCATATCGCGTCCCTCTCTCTGTCCAAATCGGTCATAGGTCCATCAGCTGGCAGGCAGCCAGGGCGGCGGCGGCCTCGATCACGGGCAGCGCCCGATGCAGGATGCAGGGGTCGTGCCGGCCGGTGATGGTCAGCTCCGCGTCTTTTCGCTGGACCAGATCCACCGTCTGCTGAGGCTGGGCGATGGAGGGGGTGGGCCGGATGCATACCTCGAACTCCACCGGCATCCCGTTGGTGATGCCCCCGTTCACCCCGCCGGAGTGGTTGGTCCGGGTCTTCACTGTGTCTCCATCCATATAAAAGCTGTCGTTGGCCTGGCTCCCCCGCAGAGAGGCAAAGCCCACTCCGTCTCCGAAGCCCACCGCCTTCACCGCGGGCACCGCGAAGAGGTACTGGGAGAAGATGCCCTCCACGTTCTCCCCGTAGTCCGGCGCCCCCAGGCCGGCGGGCAGACCGGTGACGGCACAGCGGATGCACCCGCCTACCGAGTCCAGCTGGCTCCTGGCCTCCAGCACCGCCTGCTCATACTGCTCCGGCGTGGGGTCCGGGATGCCCGCCACGTTGGAGATGCGGGCGGCCACCTGGACTCCCTTCTGCTCCAGCAGCTGCTTGGCCACCGCCCCTGCAAAGACCAGCGGCGCAGTGAGCCGGCCGGAGAAATGGCCTCCGCCCCGGTAGTCGTTGCACCCCTGATAACGCACATAGCCGGCGTAGTCCCCGTGTCCTGGGCGGGGCAGGTCCTTCAGCTTCGCGTAGTCCCTGGAACGGGTGTCGGTATTTGCGATCACCGCGCACAGCGGGGTGCCCGTGGTCCTGCCCTCAAACAGGCCGGAGAGGATCTCCGGCACATCCTCCTCCTTCCGGGCGGTGGACAGGGGACTTCCCCCCGGGGCCCGGCGGGCCATCTCGTCGGATACCCGCTCCAGGTCCAGCTCCAGCCCCGCAGGCACCCCCTCCAGCACCACACCGATGGCGGGGCCGTGGGACTCTCCAAAGATCACATATCGCATGCTTCTCGCTCCTCTCTCTGCCGCAGGACGCGCCCGCCCAGGCTCTCATAGACCTCCCAGAAGTCGGGGTAGGACTTGGCCACGCTCTCCGCGCCCCGGATGGTCACTGTCCCTTCCGCCCGGGTGGCGGCCACCGCCAGCATCATGGCGATGCGGTGGTCGTTGTGGCTGTCCGCAACGCCCCCCAGCAGCCGCTCCACGCCGCGGATCTCCAGAAAATCCGCCCCCTCGGTGAGCTGGCCGCCCAGCTTGTTCAGCTCCTCCGGGATAGCCGCCAGGCGGTCACACTCCTTCAGCCGCAGCCGCCCCGCGTTGACCAGCCGGGCCGTCTGCCCGGGCCGGAGGGCGGCCCGCACCGCCAGGGCTGGAGCCAGGTCCGGACACTGGGCAATGTCCAGCTCCACCCGGCCCGGCCCGGCCAGCTGCTGGAAATAGGGTACAACACACCGGTCCCCCTGGGTGGAGTCCGGGTCCAGGCCATCCACCGTCAGCGGGCTCCCCAGCCCGGCGGCGGCCAGCCAGAAGGCGGCCTGGGAGTAGTCCGCCTCCTCCCCCAGAGTACCGCGGCCGTACTGCTGGCCTCCGGGCACCCGGAAGCCCTCGGGCAGCTCCTCCACCCGGATGCCCCGGTCCCGCAGCACCTGGAGGGTCATGTCCACATACCCTCTGGACTCCAGCGGGGAGGTGAGCCGGATGATGCTCTCCCCCTCCAGCAGAGGCAGGGCAAAGAGCAGGCCCGTGACGAACTGAGAAGACACATCCCCCGGCAGGGGATACTCCCCGGGACGCAGCCGGCCCCGGACCGTCAGGGAGTCCCCCTCCCGGCGGTGGGTGATCCCCATCCCGTCAAAGATCCGGAAGTAGGGCTCCTGGGGCCGGTCCATCAGCCTCCCCCGTCCCCGAAACACGCCTCCGCCCCGCAGGGCCAGCGCTACCGGGATCAGGAACCGCAGTGTGGAGCCCGACTCTCCGCACTCCAGCACCGGGAGCTCCCCCTCCCCTTCCCGCAGGCTCTTCAGGCAGTCCCGGGTGGCCCGGATATCCTGGGAATCCGCCCGGTGAGCGGGGTCGTCCAGGTTCTCCCCCGCCAGCGCCCGGGCGATCAGCAGCCGGTGGGCCTGGCTCTTGGAGGGAGGCGGCGTCACCGCACCGGCCAGCAGCCCAGGCTCGATCATCACTGTCATATGTTCCGCTCCTTTTCTCGCTGTGCTGCAAAAAAACGGGGGACACACCGATGAAATCGATGTGTCCCCCGCATCAGCATCCAGATCTGATCACACGGAGAGGGCCGCCGTCCCACTCTGGGACCGGCACATCCATTCCATCTCTCTGTATTTTCCCAGCACGAAATAGCCGGTGCTCATAAATCGAGCCCAGCTGTTGGTAAAATAGAAAGATGCAGTTGTGAGGATGTGCTGCTTCATGTGGCACCTCACTGAAAATCATTTTTTCTTAGTTTAACCCGATAAAGTGAAAATTGCAATCGCCGTTTCATCTATAATTCCAGATTATAATCGCTAAATTTTTGTATGTATTTAACATATTTCAGATGTTTTTCCCCTTCCGGGGCCGAAAGCCAGGTCTCCAGCACCCGATCCAGAGACGTCCGCACCTGCTCCTCCGTCCCAGACTCCCCCACCGCGCGGATGGTATAGAGCACGCTGCCTCGGGCGTGCTCCGCCTGGACGGAGCACCAGCTCGCCCCGCTCTCTGCGGTCACCACCGGCGTCCCCGCCTCCGCCGCCTCCAGATAGGCCTGCCGCGCCAGCTCTGTCCCCCAGCCCTTGTCCGAGGGCATGTCCTCCGCCCGGGTCCCGTACAGGGCCGCGGATACCATCACCCGGACTGCTCCGTCCCGCCAGCCCGACTGGACGCTGACCCACTCCACCTGGCCCTCCCGTGTGCCGTACCACTCGGCCTTCACCCGCGGGGCGTCGGAGGCTTCCAGGGGCATGCCCGCATAGGTGGCCTCCTCCAGCCAGCCGCAGTCCGCCGCCGGGTCCGGGATGGACGGCCCCAGAAAATCCGCGCACTGCGCCCAGCTGTCAAACTCCTGGGCGCAGTGGCCCGGAAGTGTGCTGCTCAGCATGCGTTCCAACTCGTCCACCGCCTCCCAGGCCGTCCAGTTCTCCTCCAGTGCGTCGTACACCCCCTGAGAGAAGCCCTCTGCCGGGATGGGCGCCAGAACGCCGCTCTCCCCACCGCATCCAGCCAGTAGGAAGGCGCCCCCCAGTGCCAGGACCGCCGCTCTGATTCCCTTCATCTCCACCGATCCCTTCTTCTCTGTGGTTTGGCTGTATTTTACCATATGAGATACCCCCGCAACAAGCCCGTCTTTCCTGGCGGAGGCCTCCCGGCATCGTGTCCTGCTTAGTGCGCATGGCTCCCGGGCCCCCTCTCTACGCCCTGCAGCACCGATCATACTGGACTGGCGGGCTTTGCGCCGCCGGTCCTCTTGAAAAGCCCCCCCTTCTCCCTTTACAAAACGCCTGCCTCTGGTATATGATAATATGACATCTACCCGTCACACCGGGAGAACAGGAGGACCCTATGGAATACATCATCGTCCCCATGGACCGGGGCCATATCCCCCAGATCGCGGCGCTGGAGCGGGAGTGCTTCTCCACGCCCTGGAGCGAGAACATGCTCTCGGACGCGCTCTTTGACCCCAAGGCCAGCTTCATTGTCGCCGAGGACGGGGAGGGCGGCGTGCTGGGCTACGCCGGTCTCCAGGTGGTGCTGGACGAGGGCTACATCGACAACATCGCCGTGGAGGAGGCCGCCCGCCGTCACGGGGTGGGGGATGCCCTTCTGGACGTGTTCTGCCGCTTCGGGCAGGCCCATCTCTCCTTCCTGACCCTGGAGGTGCGGGCCTCCAACGCCCCCGCCATCGCCCTGTACCGCAAGCATGGCTTTCAGGAGGCGGGCCGCCGGAAAAACTACTACCAGCAGCCCCGGGAGGACGCCATCATCATGACAAGGGAGTTTGAACACCATGAAGCTGAATGAGCTCTCCCCCCAGCAGCTGGCCCAGCTGTACCGTCAGGAGCTGACCTCCGCCTTTCCCCCAGAGGAGCTCAAGCCCCTGCGCTCCATGCTCTCCCTCATGGAGCAGGGACGCTACCAGGCCCTGGGCCTGTACGACGGGGAGGATCTGGTCGCCTACGCCCTGATTTGGCTGGATCCGGGCTGTCCCTTTGCCCTGCTGGACTACCTGGGCACCATGGCCGGCCTGCGGGACCGGGGCCTGGGCGGCCGGATGCTGGACCTGCTTGCGGAGCACTACGCCCACTTCCGGGGCATCTTCGGGGAGGCGGAGGCCCCTGAAAACGGGGACCCCGCCGGGGAGCCCCTGCGCCGCAGGCGGCTGGCCTTCTATCAGCGCAACGGCTTCCGCTACGGCGGGTACGACTGCGCCCTGTTCGGCGTCCACTACCGGGCCCTGATCCGTGGGGCGGAGGATGTGACGGCTGAGGAACTGCTCCAGGTCCATCAGTCCATCTATCGCCGGCACTTCCCGCCGGCACTCTATCAGCGCTTCATACAGATCCCCCTCCGGCCCGGGGAGCGGCCCAATCCCCCCGGACGCTGGATGGAAGAGGAAAAGGACGGTGTTTCCCAATGAACATTCTGGCCATTGAGTCCTCCTGCGACGAGACCGCCGCTGCGGTGGTGCGGGACGGCAGGACCGTGCTGTCCAACTGTGTGGCCTCTCAGATTGAGATGCACACTATCTACGGCGGCGTGGTGCCCGAGATCGCCTCCCGCAAACATGTGGAGGCAGTGAGCGGTCTGGCCCGGGAGGCCCTGGAGCGGGCCGGCCTGAGCCGGGAGGAGGTGGACGGTGTGGCGGTGACCTATGCCCCGGGCCTGATCGGTGCGGTGCTGGTGGGGGTCAACTTTGCCAAGGGGGCCGCGCTGGCCCTGGACCGGCCCCTGATTCCTGTTCACCATGTGCGGGGCCACATCGCCGCCAACTACCTTACCCACCCGGACCTGGAGCCCCCCTTCGTCTGTCTGTGCGTCTCCGGCGGCACCACCGCCATCGTTGATGTTCGCTCCTATACAGAGATGGAGGTGCTGGGCGGGACCCGGGACGACGCCGCCGGGGAGTGCTTCGACAAGGTGGCCAGGGTGCTGGGCATCGGCTATCCCGGCGGTGCCCCCATGGACCGCCTGGCTGACGGGGGGGACGACGCCAAATATGAGCTGCCCCGGGCCCACGTCCAGGGGGCCGAGCTGGACATGTCCTTCTCCGGCCTGAAGACCGCCTGCCTGAACCTGATCCACAACGCCCAGCAGAAGGGGGATGCCCTGGACCTGCCCTCCTTTGCCGCCTCTTTCGGCCGGGCGGTGAGCGAGAGCCTGGTCCCCCGGGCCATGGAGGCCTCCCGCCGGAAGGGATACGGCAGGCTGGCGGTGGCCGGAGGGGGGGCGGCCAACCGCCGCATCCGGGCCGGCCTGGGGGCTGCCTGCCGGCNGGCCGACCTGGAGGCTGCCTGCCGGCAGAGCGGTGACCGCCTCTTCCTCCCGGAGCTCAAATACTGCGGCGACAACGCTGCCATGATCGGCTGCCAGGGGTACTACGAATTTCTGGCCGGCCGCACTGCGGGCCTGGACCTGAATGCCTATGCCACTCGGGACATCTCCCTGGGATGACACCTTTTTTGTCATTATGTCACCTGCGTTTCGTTTACCGGCCCTCCGCCGCCCGGCCCTCCTTCCCCGCCACAGTCCTACGCTCCCCGGTTGGAGAGCCGGAGTTTTCCACACAGGCTGTGGATAACCCTGTGGAAAATGTGTATAACTTTCCGTAAACAAAAATTCCATGTCTGTATTATGTAAAATAAAAAGCCAGTCGGTGCGCTGCCTTATTTGGCTGGAAACTCCGGATTTTTTAGGCGCCTCAGAGAAGGCCGGAGCAGGGAGAAGTCCCGCCCTCTCTGCCCGGCCCCTTTTGAAATACACTGGGTAATCTCTGAAAATCACCCTTGACAAGGACGGAACTTTCTGATATAGTAGTTGAGCAAAACAAAGCAGGAACGGTACCCCGTCCTCACCCCAGGCCAGCGCCGAAGGGTCAACATGGATCTGCTCCGCCGGGTCTCCCGGCGGTAGTCTTCACGTGATGCGGGTGCCTGTTCTGGCAGCTGCATTTATTTTTTGTCAGGAGGTGCTTTCCCATCGCTAACACAGGTCATCAAACCAATGAAGAGATCCGGGATAAAGAGGTCCGTCTGATCTCTGAGTCCGGCGAGCAGCTTGGCCTCATGTCCTCTCAGGAGGCGCTGCGCATGGCCGAGGAGCAGGGGCTGGATCTGGTCAAGATCTCTCCCAACGCTGTCCCCCCCGTATGCAAGCTGATGGATTACGGCAAGTTCCGGTTCGAGCAGACCAAGCGCGAGAAGGAAGCCCGCAAGAATCAGCGCGTGGTAGAGATCAAGGAGATCCGGATGTCTCCCAGCATCGACGTCAACGATTTCAACGTCAAGCTCCGCAACGCGCAGAAATTCCTGGCCGACGGCAACCGGTGCAAAATCACCGTGCGCTTCCGCGGCCGGGAGATGGCCCACACCAACATCGGTCAGGACCTGCTTCTGAAGTTTGCCGAGGAGTGCGGCGAGATCGCCGTGATGGACAAGAGCCCCAAGCTGGAGGGGCGGCACATGTCCATTTTCCTCTCCCCCAAACCCGCCAAGGACGCGAAAAAGTAAGTAAAGGAGTTCTCTGTTATGCCGAAGATCAAGATCAAGACCCACAGCGGCGCCAAGAAGCGTTTTTCCCTCACCAAGACCGGCAAGGTCAAGCGCGCCATGACCAAGAAGCGTCACCTGCTCAACGGCCACGGCAAGACCACCAAGCTCAAGCGGGCTCTGCGCGGCACCACCTACGCCGACAAGACCAACGAGGCCGCCATCAAGCGCATGATCCTGTACAAGTAAGATAGAGGGAGGAACAGACAAATGGCACGTGTGAAAGGCGCGATGATGACGCGCAAGAGAAGAAATAAGATCCTCAAGATGGCCAAGGGCTACTGGGGTTCCAAGTCCAAGCACTTCAAGATGGCCAACCAGGCCGTGATGAAGTCCCTGACCTATGCTTATACCGGCCGCCGGCTGAAGAAGCGCGACTTCCGGCAGCTGTGGATCACCCGGATCAACGCCGCCTGCAAGCTGAACGGCATGAATTACTCCACCTTCATGAACGGACTGAAGAAGGCCGGTATCGCCATCAACCGCAAGATGCTGGCTGAGATGGCCGTCAATGACAAGGCCGCGTTCACCCAGCTGACCGAGACCGCCAAGAAGGCCCTGGCCTGATCGGTGCGGCCAGAATCTAAAAGATCCCGGCAGAGACATGGTCTCTGCCGGGATCTCTGCATTTATTTCGCCATCAGGTCCACCAGATTGATCCGATCCTTCACGTCCTGGGAGATGTCCGCATGGTCCTTGATGTGTCGGAGCACCTCCATCGTCAGGCCGTAGGAGTCCTCCAGGCTCCGGTCCAGCTCCATGGGGCCGTTGGTCATGTCAAAGATCACCGGCAGCGCGCTGAGGAAGCTGAAGCGGTTCACCCGCGCTCCCTTGAAGTCCTCCCAGGGATAGAACCGGGCCGTCTGTCCGCGATTCATCCGCAGGCCCTTCTCCGTCACCTCATACCAGTAGTTCTCGTTAAAACGCCGGAGAAACTTATTGGTGCACCAGACAGCCAGGATGCCGATGGAACCGAAGATGGCCAGCAGAGGCCCGCCGGTCAGACTGGGGATCCATTCGCCAAGCAGCCAGTCATAGACAAAGTAGGCGACCACCAGGACCGCGATCTCCGCCAGGATGCCCATGGTCAGCACCTTTTGGAACCGCTTCCCCATCCGATATTTTTTGCTCATGTAAGTGTCCCTCCCGCCCGCCTTCCGCGAGCCGCTTCTCTCCGGTGGCCCGGGCCGCCGGGGGGCGCGGCGGGAAAGCCGTGGACGCGCCCCTTTCATTTGTGATATATCATACCAGCTTCTCCGCCGAAGCGCAACCGTTCTTTTGGAACTATGTCAAAAAATTCACATTTCATTCACAGGCACGTGCGCTCATCCGCAGGGCTGTTCCGCCGGAGCCGGGGCATCCAGCCGCTCCAGCACCGAGACCGACACCTCAAAGGCCGTCCGCTCCTCGCTGGTCTCCCCCAGGCGCTTGGTGTACACCCGGCTCTGGAGGCGGCCCTCCAGCTCCACCCGATTGCCGGGAGCCAGCTCCGCGCATCTTCTGGCCAGGGAGCCCCAGGCGATGCAGGGAAGATAGTCCGTCCGCCCGTACCGCCGGTTCACCGCCAGCATCAGGTCACAGATGTCCCGGCCCAGCGGGGTCCTGCGGTACACCGGTACCTTGCACAGAGTGCCCGTCAGCCGCAGGCGGTTCTCCTCCTCCCCCGGTTCCCGGTGCATCTGTCTGGCGTAGACCGAGATCACCAGCCGGCTGCCCACCCCGCTCCTGTTGTTGAAGGAGCGGACCTCCCCCTCTACGGACAGCTCCTCTCCCTCCGTCAGCGGGCAGCGCTCCAGCAGGGCGGCCGAGGCCACCACATTGACCCGGTCCTCCGCTCCGGACAGCCGGCACACCGCCAGGGGGAATTTCAGGTAGGACTCCCCGTGGTTTGTATGGGAGGGCACGGGGGCCTGACACACCCGCCCGTGGAGGACGATCCGATTTTCATTCCATTCAGTCTGCATTGCGGCAACACCCCTATCGTTTGTTGCTCCCAATGTATGCGTCCCTGGCGGCTGGTATGTCCCCTTTTTCTCGTGAGGCCTCTATAGGACGCGAAGGACCTCCCGGCCTGGGCCGGGAGGTCCTTTCAGCTTGCGGAAAAGCCTCGCAGAGTTCGCGCCCGCAGGCGGTCAAACCCTGGGCGCGGTTGACTGAAGCTTTCTCAAAAATGTGGCAAAGCCGCTTTTTCGACAGTCTCCTTTTTCCTTCACCGTGGATTGGGGGCCGCCTCCTTCCGAGGGCGGTTCTTTCGATACAGGAGGTCCAGCCCCTTCAGCTGGAGGTCCCGCTCCAGGGCGATCTCATGCCGGCACAGGGGGACCACGAACCGTGCCACTCCCCCGGTGGCCACCACGGTAGTGGGCCGGCCCAGCTCCGCCTCCATCCGGTCAATAAGGCCGTCCACCATGGCCGCGGCGCCGAACATCAGGCCGCTCTGCATGCACTCCACAGTGTTCTTCCCAATGGCCCGCCGGGGCCGTTCCAGCTGGATGCCCGGCAGGAGGGAGGCCCGGCTGGACAGGGCCTCTGCGGAGATGCGCAGGCCTGGCAGCACAGCCCCGCCCAGGAAGGCGTTCCCGTCGTCGATGACCGCGATGGTGGTGGCCGTCCCCATGTCCACCACGGTGAGAGGGGTGGGGTAGGCGTCCACCGCCGCCACCGCCGCCGCGATCAGGTCCGCCCCGGTGGCCCCCGGGTCCTCCAGCAGGATGTTGATCCCGGTCTTGATGCCAGGGCCTACCACCATGGGCTCCTTCCCCGTCAGCTTCACGATGCCGTTGCGGACGGAGTTGAACACCGGCGGCACCACCGACGCCACGATGCAGTCCCGGATCTCCTCCACCCTGGCGCCGAAGAGATCCAGCATGTCCTTGATCTCCACCCCATACTCGTCGGAGGTCTTGGTGGCGTCAGTGGCCAGGCGGGCCTCAAAGAGGATCTCCCCCTCCTGGATCCCCCCCAGGGTGATGTTGCTGTTCCCAATATCAATAGCCAGAAGCATGTCTCCCACTCCATCCCGGCCCCGGACCGGGACCGCAGTTTTCTTGCTCCATTATACCGAAACGGGCCGCGGATTGCAACCCGCGGCCCCTTCCTCAGCCCTCGTGCTCGATCTGCTCCTGGAGCATCTTCAGCTCCCCCAGGGTGGACACCGACAGTCCGCTCTCCAGCAGCCGGAGCTGGACCTTGCCAGACATAGTGTTCCAGTAGGTGAGCAGGTCGCGGTCCTCCCCCACCACGTCCTGGGGTCGGCGGAAATACTGCTTCATAGTCATCCTCCTCCGCCCACAGTGTCCCCCGCCGGCCCCATTCCTATGCGGAAAAGGCCCGGACAGAAGCTGTCCGGGCCTTTGGCCTATGGGGTCATACGTCCTGCTTGGGCTCCTCCGGGGCCGCAGGCGCCCCCTCGGGGGCAGCGGCCTCCTCTGCCGGGGTCTCCGGGACCTCCTGCTCGGGGGCGGGCTCCTCGGGGGGGACATCCTCCACCACCGGCTCAGCGGTGACGCTCTCTGCCTCCTCCTCCACACAGCCCTGGGCCTTCAGCTCCGCAATGCGGGCGTTGTTGGTCTCAATGGCCGCCTTAGCCTGGCTGATCCGTCCGCAGGCGGCGGCATAGGCCCCCGCCGGGGCGGCGCCCCGCTCCGCGTAGTACAGCCGGCCCAGCTCCAGGTACGCCTTCTTGATGGTGTCCTCCTCGCCCATATTACTGGTCTTCAGCTTCGCGATCTCCGCCAGCTGCTTTGACTTCGCCACACCGCTCTGGGCCAGGTCCGTGACCTTCTCCCGCAGATCATCAAAAGAAAATGCCATGGTCAAAACCTCCTTCAAATGCTTCAAACGCGGTCCTTCCGCTTGGTGGCTTCATTTTATACTACTTTCCCGGCCAGCGCAAGGCAGGCAGCCGCGATTTAATCTTTTTTTCATATTCCCTGCATCCCAGTTTAAGATTTCCCCCTGTCCGGGCCCTGAGTTCTCCCCGGCCCAAAACATACCATTTTTCTCCTGCAATTCGGCCAAATTTCGATATTTTTCCAGCGGTTTAAGATTTTAAGCCGTACATTTGCACTAAGATTAAATGACGAAAAAACGGCGCAGGCTATGCTTTGAAGCAGCAGGTGAAAGGAGGCAGTGCGCTTTGAACGTCAAAAAACATCTGAGTATTCGAATGGACGGGGAACTTCACGATAAATTCCAGTACGTGGCGGCCTATGAGGGACGCTCCATGAGCGGTCAGGTCCTCTATCTGCTTCGGAAATGCGTTCAGGAGCATGAAAAGGAGTATGGAAAGATCACCAAAGAGGATCTGGAGGACCCCTCTGTCCAGTCCACCTGACCTCCGCCCTCCTCCGGGGAGGGTGTTTTTAAGAAGCAAGGGTGCCCGCCCACGGGGCTGGCACCCTTGCTTTTTCCCCGATCTCTGTCATTTTTCTCCGCTTTCACTTGCGTCTTTTTCCGATGCGTATTATCATGAGGGCATGATCCCCGGCTGCCGTGCCCCCGCGGCAGGCCGGACCGGAAAGGGCTGATGTTCCGTGAAGATGGGCAGCGCGCTCCTCGACCTCCTGTTCCCGCCCCGCTGTCCCTTCTGCCGCCGGCTCCTGACGGAGCGGCACGCCCTGCTCTGCCCGGATTGTCAGCGGACGCTGCCTTGGCTGGAGGGGGACTCCGCCCGGCGCACGGGGGAATTTTTCGGGGTGTGCGTCTCTCCCCTGGCCTACCGGGGCCCGGTGCGGGAGGCCGTCCACCGCTACAAATTCTCCGGCAGCCGGAGCTATGCCCGCCCCTTCGGCCAGCTCATGGCCCAGTGCGTCCGGGACCAGCTGGACGGACGGTTCGACTGCGTGACCTGGGCTCCTCTCAGCGCCAGGCGCCTGCGGCAGCGGGGCTATGACCAGGCCCGCCTGCTGGCGGAGGAGGCCGCCCGGGTGCTGGAGGTCCCCGCCCTCCCCCTGCTGAACAAGACCCGGGATATCCCGCCCCAGTCCGGTCTGGAGGAGGCGGGCCAGCGCCGGGCCAACGTGCTGGGGGTGTACAGAGCGCCTGATGCCGCCGCCGGCCTCCGGGTCCTGCTGGCCGACGACGTGGTCACCACCGGCTCCACCCTGTCCGAATGTGCCAGGACCCTCCTCACCGCCGGAGCGGCGGAGGTGGTGTGCGTCACCCTGGCACAAGCCCGGAAGGACAGGCCGGAAAAGCCGCGAAAAACTGCGAAATAACAGTTGAAATGCAGCCTGCTTGCCGTTATAATAAATAAGAAAGCTCCTGTTTTTGCATATTTTCCAGTTTCAGGGTTATACTCTCCTGGAATACAAGATAAATCGAATGAGGTAATGATATGAATTGGTTTAGCAAGGACATCGGTATCGACCTGGGTACCGCCTCCGTTCTGGTATATGTCAAGGGAAAAGGCGTGGTTCTCCGCGAGCCCTCTGTGGTGGCCATGGACAAGAACACCGGCAAGCTGCTGAAGGTGGGGGCCGAGGCCAACGCCATGCTGGGCCGCACCCCCGGCAACATCATCGCCATGCGCCCCCTGCGGGAGGGCGTCATCTCCGACTACGATATGACGGAGCGGATGTTGAAGGAGTTCATCAAGAAGGTCACCTCCTTCCGCCTGTTCAAGCCCCGTGTGGTCATCTGCGTCCCCTCCGGCATCACGGAGGTGGAGGAGCGCGCCGTCATTGATGCGGGCATCCAGGCGGGCGCCCGCCGGGTCTACCTGATCGAGGAGCCTGTGGCCGCCGCCATCGGCGCTGGCATCGACATCGCCAAGCCCGACGGCCACATGGTGGTGGACATCGGCGGCGGCACCGCCGACATCGCGGTCATCTCCCTGTCCGGCGTGGTGGAGTCCGCCTCCATCAAGATCGCCGGCGACAAGTTCGACGAGGCTGTCATCAAGTACATACGCCGCAAGCACAACGTGCTCATCGGTGAGCGTACTGCTGAGGAGCTGAAGATGACCATCGGCTGTGTCTTCCCCCGCCCGGAGGAGGTCACCATGGACATCAAGGGCCGCTGTCTGATGACCGGCCTGCCCCGGGTGTTCACCGTCTCCTCCAGCGAGATGATCGAGGCCTTTGAGGAGCCCTCCACCCGCATCCTGGAGGCCATCCACGGCGTGCTGGAGCGCACGCCCCCCGAGCTGGTGGCCGACATCTCCACCAACGGCATCGTGATGACTGGCGGCGGCTCCCTGATCTGGGGCTTCGACAAGCTGGTGGAGTCCCACACCGGCATCGAGACCCATGTGGCCGACGACGCCATCTCCTGTGTGGCCTACGGCACGGGCAAGTCCCTGGATGACCTGGACCACATGCAGGACGGGACCATGAACCTGTCCCGCCGCAAGCAGATGAACTATTGATGGACGCAGACAGGCGCGCCGCCCAGCCGGGCGGCGCGCCTTTTTATCCCTTGGGCCGGTCAGCCGCTGATCAGCCGGCCGGACACATAACAGCGGTGGGTGTACAGCATGAGGGAGAGGGTGAGATCACTGGGCTCCGTTCTGGGCCGGCTGGCGGCACAGACATCACACATCCCCAACAGCTCTGCCAGCCGCCGCGTCATATCCCTGGAATAGGCGGAACAGTACAGGTGCAGGGCGGCCTCGATGGAGTCGGGCGTCCGCAGGATGTCCAGGCCCACCTCATAGATCTGGGACAGCTCCCGGGCCAGGGCGGCGAAGCGCCTGCCCTTCTCCTCCCGCCCCGGGATGGGCTCATAAGTCCGCTCCTCCCTCATGCGGCGCAGGAATTCGGTCAGCTTCGCCTCTGCCGCCTGCCTGTCCCCCCGGACCTTGATGCGCTCCCCCTCCTCCTGGGCCGAAGGATAGCGCACAGAATACAGGATCGTCTTATCTTCCATCCGGTGTTACCTTCGGTTCCCGGTAGTGCTGGAACGCATATGTAATGCACTGGTTGACTATCTTATTAAATGAGACCCCTGTTTTTTCGCTCTCCTCCATGATGCGCTCAAAGAGCGCCGCATCCAAGCGGATGGTCCGGCTGATGCTGGAAAGTTTCTCCGGGGCCCGCTCGATCCAAAAATCATCCATAAAATCACCCGCTTCGACATGTTCTGCATCCAATTTACCATACTTTTCAAACTAAGGTAATGTACAAAAAAGACTTTTCCGGTGTGCCTGTTCGAGTACATACTTGTACACAGACAGGACTCTGTTATGCATTATATATCGGTACAGGTAGAGAATGGTCCATGTAGCTGGACGGAAAGAAAATTTAAAGCAATATCACGGACAGGGAGCAGGAATGGTACAAACCACGCAGGGTCCGATGCCACGGCCGTCCGAATTTTTTGTAGAGATGGCTCTGGAAGCCGCCCAAAATGAACACCACCGGTTGTATCGGTGGTGTTCAAAATTTTTTAGCGATATCCAGAAAAATATTCTTATCAGCATACATGAGCAAAAGAAGTCATTCGTATGGGACATGATAAGAGCGATTCAGCCCATTCAGTACAAGATTGGAGCGATTTGAATGATTCATGTTACTGAACAAGTGTTTGGGTCAGTCTGCCGGCATGCCATTTTTTAAATCATCCCATGAGGGAAGCCCAGATGCCGCCGAAAATCAGCGCGGGGAGCATATTGGCCACGCGGAACCGATCCCCGAAAGCCAGGTTGACGCCCACGCAGAAGATGAGCAGGGAGCCGATAAAGGAGAGACTGTCGATAACGGTGCCGCTGAGCAGGGGTGCGAGAAGGCCGGCAAAGAGGGTGACGCTCCCCTGAAGGACCCCTACGGGAAGGGCAGAAAAGATGGCCCCCCTGCCGTAGGTGGAGGAGAATACCATGATAATCATGAAGTCCAGGATGGCCTTTGTGAAAAGGGTGGAGGGATCGTGGTCCAGTGCGTCCTGAAGGGAACCCACGATAGCCATGGCGCCTACACACACCACCAGGGAGGCAGTGACGAAGCCCTCCACAAAGCGGCTGTCCTCCCCGCGGGAGGCCCTGGCCTTGAGCCACTCGCCCAACTGCTCCAGCCGGCCCTCCAAGTTCAAGCGCTCCCCCACCAGGGTGCCCAGCACCAGAGAGAGGATCATCCCCAGGGAGCCGCCGGACTCCAGGCGGGTGCCGGAGACGGACAGCAGGCCGGACAAACCGCCGGCCGCGCCGATGAACAGGGTGCACAGGCCCAGACATCGCAGGACCGCATCCTGGTAGTGCTGCTTCAGGCCGCCTTTAAAAAGCAGGCCCAGGAATCCGCCTAAAATAATGGCGCACACATTGACGAGCGTACCGATGCCGGTCATAAGATCCCTCCCATGCGGCCCCAGACCGGCAGGGCCGGGGCTGTGACCTGACTACTATATCAGATTTCGACGAAAAAAGGAAGCGGCATATGGAAGGAGGCGCGGAACCGCAGGGGCTGTGGGAGTGGGGAACAAAATTTTTGTTGCATTTGGCGCGGGGATGCACTATAATGAGTTCGGGCAACTGAATCGAATGTCTTCAGGGCGGGGTGAGATCCCCCACTGGCGGTACAGTCCGCGACCGGGCGCAGCAATGCGCCCGCTGACCCGGTGAAACTCCGGGACCAACGGTTAAAGTCCGGATGGAAGAAGATGTGTGTCAAAACAATGTCGTGCGCCGTCAGGCGCGCGGTCCTGCGCACCTCCTTTATTGTTTTACACCTGGAAGACATGGGCTTTCAGGTGTACCAAAACAAAAAGGAGTGTTTTTTATGTCCGCACCTTCCGCAGTCCAGACCCCCTCCCGTCCCAAGATGGACACCAAGACCATGGTGAGCATCGCCATGCTCACCGGCATCGCCTACATCGTGATGCTCCTGTCCAAGCTGATGCCCAGCGTCATGTTTTTGGACTTCGACTTCAAGGACGTGGTGGTCTGCATCGGCGGCTTCACCTTCGGCCCCTTCGCCGCCGCCATCATCTCCATCCTGGTGGCCTTCATCGAGATGCTCACCATCAGCCACACCGGCCCCATTGGCTTTATCATGAATGTCCTGGCCACCTGCGCCTTCTCCTGCACCGCCTGCTTCATCTACAAGAAGGTCCATTCCAAGAAGGGCGCGGTCCTGGGCCTGGCCTGCGGCGTGGCGTGCCTGGTCGCGGTGATGCTGCTGTGGAACTACCTCATCACCCCCCTGTATATGACCGGCTATTCCCGGGCCGACGTGGCCGGGCTGCTGCCCACCCTGTTCCTCCCCTTCAATCTGGCCAAGGGCGGGATGAACATGGCGGCCACCCTGCTGCTTTACCCCCCGGTGGTGTCCGCCATGCGGAGAGCCGGAGTGGTGCCCTCCTCCCAGAGCACCCAGGAGAAGCGGATCAACGCCGGATTCGTGCTGTTTGCCCTGTCCCTGCTGGCCACCTTCGTGGTCTTTGCCCTGGTGCTGGCGGGCGTGATCTGAATCAAACAAGAAAAACGGCGGACCGCCAGACGGTCCGCCGTTTTTGAGACTGTCGCAAAAGTGGCTGTGCCACGTTTGCGAGAAAACAGCAGTCTGCCGCGCGCAGGGTTTGACCGCCTGCGGCGGGCAAACCCCACACTTGCAGCCTGAGAAGTGTTTTCCCCGACGCACGTGTCGCCGGGGAAAACAGATCAAAACTGGATTCGCGCCTGCGGGCGCGAACTCTGCGAGGCTTTTTTCACAAGCCGGAAAACGGCGGACCGCCAGACGGTCCGCCGTTTTTCCATACAATGGGGACGCTACCGGGCCCGGAGCTCCCAGAAGGCAACAGCACTGGCCGCCGCCACGTTCAGGGAGTCCACCCCCCGGGCCATGGGGATGCACACGGTGAAGTCGCACTGGGCGATGGTCCGGGGGGCCAGGCCGTCCCCCTCTGTCCCCAGGAGGATGGCCAGCTTCTCCGCCGCGCGGAGCCGGGGGTCCTCGATGCTGAGGGCGGTGCTGTCCAGGGCCATGGCCGCAGTCTGGAAGCCCAGCTCCTTCAGCCTCTCCAGCCCCGGCTGGGGCCACTGGGATGCGTCGGTGCCCAGAAAAGTCCAGGGGATCTGGAACAGGGTGCCCATGCTGACCCGCACCGCCCGGCGGCTGAGGGGGTCACAGCAGGTGGGGGTCACCAGCACGGCGTCCATATGCAGGGCAGCGGCGGAGCGGAAGATAGCCCCCACATTGGTGGGGTCCACGATGCCCTCCAGCACCGCCACCCGGCTGGCCCGGGCGCACAGCTCCTCCACAGAGGGGAGCCTGGGCCGGCGCATGGCGCACAGGATGCCGCGGGTCAGCTCATAGCCGGTCAGCCCGGCCAGAACCGCACGGTCCCCGGTGTAGACCGGCACCTGGCCGCACCGCTCTACGAGGTCCCGGCCCTGTCCCTCCAGCTGCCTGCGCTCCATCAGCAGAGAGAGGGGGACGCAGCCCGCGTCCAGGGCATGTCCGATCACCTTAGGGCTTTCCGCAATAAAAATACCTTTTTCCGGCTCCCGCCGGCTGCGCAGCTGAGCCTGTGTCAGCCGGGCGTACACGTCCAGCTCCGGCGCGTCCAGGTCTGTCACCTCAATGATATCACACATAGGATCTCCCCAAAACTCAATATATCTTAATTATACAGAACAGGAACGGAATCCGCAAGAAGCCAGCAGAAAGAGAGCTGCTCCGTCCCCTTCTGCTGTATTTTTTGAAGCAGCGGAAAAAAACGCATTTTCAGGAAGAAAATTGATGACAAATGTTATTTTTTTAAAATAGGGGACGATATAATAAATAAAACATGGGAGAAACAGATCAGTTGCCATGGGGGTCTGTATGGATCATCGATGGCAGCACGAGGGGAGAAGAAAAAATTGTTCAAAAAATTGAAGCTCACGACAAAATTGACTCTGGTCATCAGCGCGGTCGTGATGGCGGTATTCGCGGTCCTCATCACCATAACTGTCGTTACGTCCAGGGCCAGCATTTACACGGGGATCTCCGGCGAGCTTGCCTCAATCGCGGAGTTCAACGGCGGGGAGATCCAGAGCGGGTTTGACACAGTGGAGCGGGCGGCCCTGGGCATCCAGGACTACATAGGACGACTTTACAGCGGCCAGGTCACGGAAGAAGGCGACGCTGACCTGCAGCAGAGCATGCTTTATCCAGGGAGAGCTCTGACGTCCGCCGCCTATAATCTGGAACAATTTGTCGTAGAGACCGCCCGAAATACAGTGAAAAACACCCCCGAGATCAAGATGCTCGGCGTTATGTTTGAGCCCTACCAGCTTCAGAGCGATATGGAAGAATACGGATTTTACGTCACCATGGATACAGCGGATACTTCCATTCATATCTATGACGCCTACGAGGGATATGCGAAAGAGGACTCCTACCGCATTCCCGCTGGAGAGGGACATCCCTACATCTCCCAGCCCTATCAGGATGGAGATGGCATGGTGGTGGCCTATGGCACGCCTATCACCTACGGGGGACGGGTCGTAGGTGTGGTGATCACCAGTGTGGACCTGGGCGCCTTTTCTTCTGTAAAAACCACAAGCACGAATTATGATTCCATGTGGGCCACCCTGTTCAATCAGGATGGGATCATTGTCTGGAACAGTAAAAGCGCGGAGTCCACCGGGCTCAATCTGTCTGATATGGTGCCAGACCCTGACCGGCTGGAGGAGCTGAGGTCCCTGATGGCCCAGGGAACTGCTTTTCAGGCGGAGATACCCGCTGAGGAAGGAAAAAATATTTCCTGCTTTTTTAACCCACTTCAGGCCGGGGACGAGACTTGGTGGTCTATGACCGGCCTCTACACCGCCGACGCGGAGAGCACCCTGGTCCAGACGACGCGCCTGCTCCTGCTCCTCTCCCTGGCGAGCCTTTTGCTGATCCTGGCCGTTGTGATCGTAGTTCTCCGGCAAATGCTGCGGCCTGTCCAGAGGGTGGCCAGGGCCGCAGATGAGATCGCCAGCGGTAACTTGGAGATCCAGTTGGATGTCAGCCGTCATGATGAGATCGGACTGCTCGCCGGTTCCTTCCAGACGATGACAGAAAACCTGAGGGCGATCATTCAGGATATCGACTATATGCTGGATGAAATGAGCGTGGGAAATTTCTGCATCAATACCCGGGAGGAAGCGCGCTATGTCGGGGAGTACGGACGTATCCTGGATTCGATACGGCGTATCAACCGGACACTCAGCCACACATTGAGGCAGATCGATGGCGCGGCCAATCATGTCTTTTCTGGGTCAGAGCAGGCATCTGTAGGCGCTCAGTCTATGGCGCAGGGCGCCACGGAGCAGGCATCCGCCATTCAGGAACTGGCGGCCACGGCCTCTGACATTTTGGAGCATGTACAAAGCAATGCGGAGCATGCGCGGAATGTCAGCGAAAAGGCGGTGACGGTGGGCCGTGAAATCGTGGACAGCAACCAGAAGATGCAGGAGTCGCTGTCCGCAATGACGGAGATCCGGCGCAGCTCCGGCGAAATCGGAAATATCATCAAGACGATCGAGGACATTGCCTTCCAGACTAACATTTTGGCCCTGAATGCAGCGGTGGAGGCTGCCAGAGCCGGCACTGCCGGGAAGGGATTTGCCGTGGTGGCAGAAGAAGTACGAAATTTGGCGCAGAAGTCCTCTGCTGCATCCCAGGACACAGCAGAGCTGATCCAAAGGTCTCTGTCAGCGATCCAACAGGGCACAACCAGTATGAATGAGACGGCGGAATATATGCAGAGGGTAGTCCAGAGCGCACAGGAGATCACAGAGACGATCCAGCAGATATCCGAGGCGTCCGATCAGCAGGCTGAGGCTCTGGCTCAGATCACCCAGGGCGTGGACCAGATATCCAGTGTGGTCCAAACGAATTCCGCCACAGCAGAGCAGAGCGCCGCAGCAAGCCAGGAGATGGCGAACCAGTCCCGAATCCTGAAAGAGCTGACCGCAAAGTTTCAGTTGAGGGATATAGAGGATGAGGTGGACAATGTAACAGGGGCAGAAGCACAGCACGGACGAGCCTGACCAGGGAGAGGGTCGTGTCGTTATGCAGCGCATGCGCTCCTTATAAATGCTGATCTATCTATAAGAAACCGCCCGGCGGAAAGTTCCGCCGGGCGGCTGTGCATAAAACGGGATGAGATCAGCGCTTTTTGCTGAAAATACGCTCCAGGATGTCCCAGTCGTCGTCGCTGACCACGGCCTTCTCCTGGGCGGGGGCAGGCTCCTCCACAGGGGCGGCCGGCTCTCCCGCCTTCTTCTCCTCCACCTTGGCCCCTGCCTGGGTGAAGGGCTTGCTGGGCATGGAGCTCTCCACCTCGTCAAAGCCGGTGGCAATGACAGTGACCCGCAGCTCGTCCTCCAAGGTGTCGTCGAAGGCGGCGCCGAAGATGATGTTGGCCTCGGGGTGGGCGGCCTCCTGTACCAGGTTGGCGGCGGTCTCCACCTCCTCCAGGCCGATATCCATGGAACCGGTGACGTTGATGAGCACGCCCTTGGCGCCGTTGATGGAGGTCTCCAGCAGGGGGCTGGAGATGGCCATCCGGGCGGCCTCCTCCGCCTTGTTCTTGCCCGCGGCGCGGCCCACGCCCATGTGGGCCCGGCCGGCGTCCTTCATGACAGCGGACACGTCAGCAAAGTCCAGGTTGATGAATCCGGTATTCTTGATCAGGTCCGAGATGGACTGGACGGCCTGCTGAAGCACGTCGTCAGCGATCTCGAAAGCGTTGACCATGGTGATCTTCTGATCGGTGGCCAGCTTCAGCCGCTCATTGGGGATGATGACCAGGGAGTCCACCTTGTTGCGCAGCTCCGTAATGCCCCCCTCCGCCTGCTTCATGCGGCGCATACCCTCGAAGCGGAAGGGCTTGGTGACCACGCCTACGGTGAGCACGCCCAGTTCCTTGGCGATGTCGGCTACAATGGGAGCCGCTCCCGTACCGGTGCCGCCGCCCATGCCGGCGGTGATGAACACCATATCCGCGTCCTCCAGGGCCTTGGAGATCTGCGTGCGGTTCTCCTCTGCGGACTTGCGGCCCACTTCGGGGTCAGAGCCCGCCCCCTGGCCATTGGTCAGCTTTTCGCCGATCTGGATCTTATAGGTTGCGCTGGATACGGCCAGCGCCTGCTTGTCCGTATTCACCGCGATGAAATCCACGCCCTTGGTCCCCGTCTTTACCATCCGGTTGACCACGTTGTTTCCGCCGCCGCCGACACCCACTACTTTGATATTTACCACACTGTCGGGACCCATATCCAATCCGAAGGCCATTGATCGCTCCTCCTATGTAAAAAACTAGGGGCCCCACGATCTGACATGTTGTGGGGGAAGCCCTATCGCAGTCTATATTTTGTTACATTGTATCGCTCTTTTTCAGACAGGTCAAGAGAAAACAGGGATTTTTCGCAAACTTTCCAGTAATTCTCTTCATCCGGGGCTGAAGACCACATCATAGTCCTGCCGGGTCAGGTCCATTGTCCCGGTCTCATAGCTCTCCCGCTTCTCCACCACCGCCTCCAGTGCCCGCAGCTTGTGAATAAAATCGCCGCTGATGGGCAGCTTCACATCGAACCGGCCGTCGTAGCGCAGGAGGATCTCCGTCCCCGCAGACAGGTCGATGGAGGACACCTTCTCCAGGGTCCCCCGCTCCTCCAGGGCAGCGAGCAGGGCCATCAGGCCCTGGCGCCGTGTCTCCTCCGCCTGAGGCACCGCCATCTGGGTCCCTGCCTGGGGGGAGAGGACGGTCAGGCCAGTGACGGTCAGCGCTGTGCTGTCCTCCGGAGCGGGTTCCAGCAGACGGCCGCCCACGCTGATGAGCCAAGCTTCCCCGGCCGCCGTCCCGGTCTCTTCGGGCAATTCAGTGTCCTCTGCCTCCTCCGCCGCTGGTGCCTCTGCCGTTGAAGTCCCGCTGGAGGGCAGGATGCTGGCCACCGCGTCCCACTCCCGGATCTCGATGGCAATGGTGCTGGGCAGGTGCCGGACGATGGTCAGCTCCTCCACATAGGGCAGCTTTCGCCGGATATCCTCTGAGATCTGCCCCTTGTTCAGCCGGAACAGGTTGTCGCCCAGCTGGATGCCGGACGCCTCTTCCACCTCCTGGGCGGTGTAGCGGCTGTTCCCAGCGATCAGGATGTGCTCCACCTGGAAGAAGACGGTGGCCCCGAAGGTCAGGGCAGCCACCAGTGCCGCTCCGGCCAGCAGCTTGAACAGCAGGCTGAAGCGGCCCCGGTTTCTCCTTCTCCCTCGTTTGCTTCTGGATGACATGGGTCTCTCCGTTCCTCCGGGCCCTCCGCAGCGGGTGCCCGGCCTTCTCTTACAAAATCGTGGTGATCTCCGCCCCCAGGGCGCGCAGGGCGGTATCCAGTCCGTCATAGCCCCGCCGGATGTACTTCAGCCCCGAGATTCGGGAGGTCCCCTCCGCCCCCAAGGCGGCCACTACCAGCGCAGCGCCGCCCCGCAGGTCACAGCCCCGGACGCGTGCCCCGTGGAGCCTGCGCCCGTT
The DNA here is from genome assembly GCF_001244495.1 of Clostridium phoceensis. Classification (NCBI taxonomy): domain Bacteria; kingdom Bacillati; phylum Bacillota; class Clostridia; order Eubacteriales; family Clostridiaceae; genus Clostridium; species Clostridium phoceensis. The sequence goes on from NZ_LN866274.1 coordinate 3,239,947, forward strand.
GACCACTGCCACCCGGCCGGCTACCTGGATGTCAGCCCCCATACGGGACAGCTCATCTACGTGGTGGTAACGGCTGGAGAAGATGTTCTCCACAAACATAGTGCTCCCAGTCCCGCCGGCCAGGGCGGCCATGAGGATGGCCTGGGCATCGGTGGGGAAGCCCGGGTGGGGGGCGGTGCGCACTGGGCGGATAGCCCTCAAGGGGCTGTAGCAGGTCAGACGGATCTCCCCCGCCCCGGTCTCCACCCGGCAGCCCGCCTCCTGGAGTGCGCAGAGCACCGCTGTCAGGTGGTCCGGGTCCACTCCCGTGGTCACGATCTCGCCCCCCGCGGCTCCTACTGCGCACAGATAGGTCGCAGCGGCAATTCGGTCTCCGATTACGGTATGTTCCGCGGGGTGGAGGGGCAGTCCGCCCTCTATGGAGATGACCGGCGTCCCCGCCCCCTCCACCTGTGCACCCATGGCCCTCAGGAACTCCTGAAGGTCTACGATCTCCGGCTCCTGGGCGGCCCCCACCAGAGTGGTCCGGCCAGGACAGCCACAGGCGGCCAGCAGGATGTTCTCTGTGGCCCCCACGCTGGGCAGGGAGAGGCACAGCTCCCGCCCCCGCATCTCCTTTCCCCGCCGGCACAGGAGGCTGCCCCCCTCCTCCCGGATCTCCGCCCCCAGCTGGCGCAGCGCGCCCAGCTGGAGGTCGCTGGGCCGCGGGCCCAGTTCGCAGCCCCCAGGGTAGGACAGCTCCACCTCCCCCATCCGGGTCAGCAGCGCCCCCAGGAAGATCACAGAGGACCGCAGCTCCCCCATCAGGGAAGCGGGGATCACCGTCCCATCCANCTCCCGGATCTCCGCCCCCAGCTGGCGCAGCGCGCCCAGATGGAGGTCGATGGGCCGCGGGCCCAGTTCGCAGCCCCCAGGGTAGGACAGCTCCACCTCCCCCATCCGGGTCAGCAGCGCCCCCAGGAAGATCACAGAGGACCGCAGCTCCCCCATCAGGGAAGCGGGGATCACCGTCCCATCCAGCTCCCTCGCGTCCAGCGCGACGGTGCCCCCCTCCCTGCTCACCCCGCAGCCCAGCAGGCGCAGGATGTCCAGGGTAGCGGTCACGTCGGACAGGTCCGGACAGTTGTGGATCACGCTCTCTCCGGGGGCCAGCAGGGCGGCGGCCAGGATGGGCAGCACACTGTTCTTGGCCCCTTGAACAGCGAGCCGCCCCCGCAGGGGGGTTCCGCCGTTGATTTGATAACAGCTCATGGAATGGCCTCCAATCCTTATGGATTCAGGTCATTCTATGGAAAAAAGAGGATCTTGGTTACTTCATCAGGGCCCGGAGGGTCCAGTATATCTTCTCCCCTGCGTCGGGCACCGCCATAGCCGTCAGTGCCCGGACCATGTCATCCCGGCGGCGGCGGTCCCGCAGCAGATGGTCCGCTGCGTCATAGAGGGTGTTCTCCACACAGTCCCGCTCCAGCAGCAGCACCGCGGCCCCCTGGTCGGCCAGCACCCGGGCGTTCTTCTCCTGGTGGTTGGCGGTGACGTTGGGGGAGGGGACCAGAATAGAGGGCTTGGCGATGGCGGTGAGCTCCGAGATGGTGGAGGCACCCGCCCGACACAGCACCACATCGGCGGCGGCCATCACCAGGGGCATATCATAGATGTACTCCCGAACCTCGATGCCCGTGCCCTCCAGAGCCAGGCCCCGGCGGCCGATCTCCTCCTGCATCCAGCCATAGTCCCGCCCGGCCCCGTGGATGTGGTGGAAGGGGGCTCCGTCATAGCATTCACGGGCAATGAACTCGCTCATCTTCCGGTTCATCACCTCCGCCCCCAGGGAACCCCAGTAGGACAGCAGAAGAGGCCGCTCATCGGTCAACCCCAGCTTTTCCCTGGCCTCCTGCCGGGTATAGCTGAAAAAGTCGCCCCGCACCGGGGTTCCGGTGACCACCACCTTCTCCGGGTGGTCATAGTGGCTCCGGCTCTCCTCAAAGCCCACCATCACCCGGTCCACCACCTTGGACAATCCCTTGGTGGTCAGGCCGGGCACGGCGTTGGACTCGTGGATGGCGGTGGGGATGTGCCGCCGGGCGGCCTCCTTCACTACGGGGTAGGAGGCGTAGCCCCCGGTGCCCACCACCAGATCCGGCTGAAATTCGTCCAGGATGCGGGCCGCCTGCTGCTTGGATCGGACCATGTTCCGCACCGTGCCCAGGTTGTGGGCGATATCCGCCGGCGCGAAGGAGCGGTGAAAATTGGTGATGGTCACCGAGCGGATCTCATAGCCCTCTTTGGGGACTAGGTGGTTTTCCATCCCGCCATCCGCTCCCACGAACAGGACCTTGCAGTCCGGGTTCCGCTCCTGGAAGATCCGGGCCAGCGCCACCGCCGGATTGACATGTCCCGCCGTGCCGCCGCAGGTAAAAAGGATATTCATGGTATCACTCCACTCTCTCGTTTAGGCCGAAGGCGCGCGCTCCGACGGGGCTGCCCCGCCGCCTGTCTTCCTCCGGATCAGTCATTTTTGGGTGCAGGGATCTGTCTGGATATGCTCAATACGATCCCCATCTCCGCCAGCTGGATCATCAGCGCTGTTCCTCCGTAGCTGAAGAAGGGGAGGGAGATTCCGGTATTGGGGATCAGATTGGTGACCACGCCCACGTTCAGGAAAACTTGGACCGCCAGCAGTGTGATAATGCCCACGATGGTCAGTGCTCCGAATTTGTCCCGTGCGTGGAGTGCCAGCCAGTACCCCCGCATGATCAGCAGGGAGAACAGGAGCAGCACCACCACCGCCCCGATGAATCCCAGCTCTTCCGCCACGATGGGGAATACAAAGTCGTTTTCCGGCTCGGGGACATAGAGGAATTTCTGTCGGCTCTTGCCCAGCCCCAGGCCCAGCAGGCCGCCGGAGCCGATGGCCAGCAGGGACTGCACCGTCTGAAAGCCGTCCCCCTGCCGCTGGGCCCATGGGTCCAGCCACAGATTGATGCGGGCCGTCATATAGGGGGTCTGGGTGATGATGAACCACATGGCTCCCGCCACCAGGGTCCCGCCGGCGGCGAACCAGCCCAGGCTGATCCCGGCGGCGAAGAGGACCGAGGCTCCCCCCGCCAGCACTAGGATGGTGCCCGACATGTGGGGCTCCATCAGCATCAGCAGGGCGATCACCATCAGGATGGCCCCATAGGGCACCAGCTCCAGAAAGCCGATGCGGTCCAGCCGCTCCAGCGTCCGACCGGTGAGGGTGCGGCGGCTCCACTTCTTCTTTTTCTCTGTGTCCCGCTTGGACAGGCGGGTGGCAAAAAACAGGATCACCGCCACCTTGGCCACCTCCGAGGGCTGGAACTGGATAGGGCCGATGCGCACCCAGCGCTTCACCTCATTGAGCTCCACTCCCAGGGGACTGAGGGCCAGCACCAGCAGAAGGATAGCGGCCACGATGCCAGGTACGGACAGCAGTCGGAAAGTCTGGTAGTTGATCTTGGAGACAAGGAACATGACCACTACCCCAGCCGCGGCATAGACCGCCTGGTTTTTGATATATACCAGCGGGTCGCCGTCGTTGTAATAGGCCGTGGCAAAGGAGGCGGAGAACATCATGATGAGTCCCACGCCCAATAGAAGCATGGTCAGCATGAGAAAGGGCAGATCCAGCGGCCCCCGGGCCAGCTGTTCCTCCACCGTGAGGTCGCGCTTTGGTTTTCGGGCCACGAGGACCACCCCCTGTTCTGAGATACTGTGACAGTGACCCGCCGGAGAGAAAAGCGCTCCGCCCCGTCCGTCACATGGGATATCGGTTCATGACGCCCAGGAAGGCCAGCACGCAGAGGACCAGGGTGGCGCCGGAGAAAACGCAGAACAGCTTGGTCTCGCTCCAGCCCCCCAGCTCCAGGTGGTGATGAAGGGGCGCCATCCGGAAAAAGCGTTTGCCGTGGGTCGCTTTGAAGTAGATCACCTGGATGATATCAGAGAGAGTCTCCAGCACATAGATCAGTCCCACCAGAGGGATGACCAGGGGGACGTCCAGGGCAAAGGCCAGACCGCACACCGCCCCCCCCAGGAACAGGGAGCCGGTGTCCCCCATGAACACCTTGGCTGGATGGAAGTTATAGATCAGAAAGGCGGACAGGCCGCCCGCCAGGGCCGCAGACACCACCGTCAGGTCGCTGCGGTTGAACCAGGCAGACACCGCCACATAGAAGAGGGCGACGGGGATGGTGACCCCGGTGGCCAGCCCGTCGATGCCGTCCGTCAGGTTCACTGCGTTGACGGTAGCCACCATGACGAAGGCGGCGAAGATCATATAGACCACCCATGGCATGGCCAGCTCCACATTAAAAAAGGGGATGTACAGACTCGGGGTCAGATATCCGTAGTTGCGCAGCAGCACGGTGAACGCCACCGCCGCCGCCAGCTGGAGAAGAAATTTCTGCAGGGCCGTCAGCCCCTCGTTGGCGTGATGGCGCAGCTTTTGAAAGTCATCCACAAAGCCAATGGCTCCAAACACCAGAGCGAAGAGGTACACGAAGAGATAGATAAAGTTCCCCCGCTGGATCTCTTCCCAGCCCGCGGTCACAATGGCCACCCCGATCCCCAGGATAAACATCAGTCCGCCCATGGTGGGCGTTCCCTGCTTGGACATGTGCCAGGTGGGTCCGTCCTCCCGGATGCTCTGCCCCGCTTTCCACTTGCGCAGCAGGGGGACCAAGATCTGTCCCGCAATAAAGGTCACTCCAAAGGCCACGATAAAGCTGAGAATATATGACATAGCTGCCACCCTCCAGGCATTCTTTCTCTTGGGTATCACACACAGGTCTGTGCTCAATGGCGTATTATTTTACCACATACGCAGGGACTTTTCCACCGTTTTCTGTCCCCTGTCCCTGCTTTTTTCCCGCGCCTTCCCGCTGGCCGCGGAAATAGCCGGCCACGACTTCCCGCTCGTCCAAGTGGTACTGGACGCCGTTGATCTCCTGATAGGTCTCATGCCCCTTTCCAGCCAGCACGACCACGTCCCCCGGGCGCGCCTGGGACAGGGCCCAGCAGATGGCCTCCGGACGGTCGGGCTCCACGTGGCACTGGGTGTCCATCCCCTCCATGCCCGGCAGGATATCCTCGATGATATCCTCCGGCCCCTCGGTGCGTGGGTTGTCAGAGGTGACCACCACCAGGTCAGCCAGCTCGGCGGCCACCGCCCCCATGAGGGGGCGCTTGCCCCGGTCCCGGTCTCCGCCGCAGCCGAACACACAGATCAGCCGGCCCGCAGTGAAGTCCCGGGCGGTGGTAAGGATGTTCTCCAGGGCATCCGGCGTGTGGGCATAGTCGATGATGACGGTGTAGGCCGTGGGGACAGGCACCACCTCCACCCGGCCCTTCACCCCCCGCACCGCACGCAGGGGGGCGGCCGCCTTGTCCAGCGGGATGTCCAGGCAGAGCCCGCATGCCAGCGCCGCCAGGGCGTTGTAGATGGTAAAGCCGCCGGGGATGGGCAGATGGACCCGGGTGATCTGCCCCCGGGCCACCGCCTCGAACTCCACGTGGCCGGGAAAGAGGCGGATGTTCTTAGCGGTCAGGTCCGCCGTGTCCTTGTTCTCAGAGTAGGTCAGGGAGGGGCAGGCGATCCGTTCCCGGTACCACCGGCCCGCCTCGTCGTCCAGGTTGAGCACCGCACGCTCCGACTGGCGGAACAGCCTCCCCTTAGCCCGCCGGTAGGCCTCCATGGTCCCGTGGTAGTCCAGATGGTCCTGGGTCAGGTTGGTGAACACCCCCGCCTGGAAGGTCAGTCCCTCCACCCGGCTCTGGGCCAGGGCGTGGGAGGAGACCTCCATCACCACATGGGTGCATCCCGCGTCTGCCATGCGCCGCAGCAGCGCCTGGAGCTCATAGGGCTCCGGTGTAGTGCGGTGGGCAGGCAGCTCCAGGGCACCGATCAGATTCCGGTTGGTGCCAATCAGGCCCACACGGGTCTTCAGCGCCCCTTCCAGCATGGCCTTGATAAGATAGGTGGTGGTGGTCTTCCCGTTGGTGCCGGTGACCCCGATCAGGGTCATCTCCTCCCCCGGGTATCCGAACCAAGCGGCGGACACCCGGGCCAGGGCGGCCCTGGGGTCTGGAGTGGAGAGCCAGCTCCCTGTCCGGGGCGGCTCCCGGCACAGGATGGCGGCGGCGCCCTTTTCCAGCGCCTGGGCCACATACCGGTGTCCGTCTGTCTTGGACCCTGAGAGCGTCACAAACAGGGCGCCCGGCTCCAGGGTCCGGCTGTCATACGATATGGAATTTATTTCCATATTCAGGTCGGCGTTGCCCCCCGTGAGGGGGACGCCGGCGAGCAGATCTCGCAGCTTCATGGTGTCACCCCTCAAGGGTGGGTTTCATTTTCTTTAAGAGGTGCGAAATAAGGAAAGACCGCCGCAAAAAATCAGGTCTTTCTCCGCCTGTGTCTTCTTATCCGTCGTAGAGGTATCCGTCCTCCACCTGAGGTGTGCTGAACGTGACGTCTACGATGGTGCCGATGGCCGCAGTCTCTCCGCCGGCCACGCTCTGGCCCTGAGCCTTGCTGGAGGAGCCCAGATAGGTGGCCGCTCCTGCTGCCCGCATGAAGAACCCGGCGGACTCCAGCTTAGAGCGGGCCGCTGCGAAGCTCATCCCGGTGACGTCGGGCACGGTGCCCGTCTCCTCCGGCTCCGCGCCGCCCAGATAGAGGATCACGGTGCTCTCACCGGGGATGACGGAGCCGGCCGCGGGCACCTGGGCGGTGACTGTCTCGCCCTCACCCACGGTGCGGGAGTCCAGCCCCTTCTTTTCCAGGGCAGCCTCCGCGTCGGCGGGGGTCATCCCGGTGACCTTGGGAGTCTGGAGGTCGGCCAGGGCCGCCTCGTCGGCGGTGTACTCCTTCTCCACTCCCAGATAGTCCAGGATCTCGCCGATCAGCTTGCCCGCCATGGGGGCACCCATGTTGCCGCCGCTGATCCAGGTGCCGGTGGTGCCGATGCTGCTCCCCTCCGCGGACCGGGCTGGGGTGTTGTAGGCCAGCAGGACCAGGATCTGGGGGTCGTCGGCGGGGGCGAAGCCCATGAAGGACACCACCACCTCGCCGGGGACGGTGGTCTCCGAGGTGCCCGTCTTGCCGCCGATGGTGTAGCCCGCCTGGCGGGCATTCTTGCCGGTGCCCTTCTCGGCCATCACCACGCTGGTGAGGATCTCCCGGCACTTGTCGCTGGTCTCCTGGCTGACCACCTGCCGCACCACGGTGGGCTCCGTGTTCTCCACCACCGTGCCGTCGGCGGCCGTCACCGTTTGGACCACATAGGGCTGGAGCAGCTTGCCGCCGTTGATGGTAGCGGCGAAGGCTGTGATCATCTGGATGGGGGTGACGGTGAATCGCTGGCCGAAGGAGCCTACCGCCAGGTCCACGCCGGTCATCGTGTTCAGGGGCCAGACCGTACTCACGCCCTCCCCGTTCAGATCGATATTGGTGGGCTCTGTCAGGCCGAAGGCTTGGAAATATTCATAAAACTTCTCGATGCCCAGCCGCTGGCCGATCTGCATAAAGGCCGGGTTGCAGGAGTTCTGCACCGCCTCCGCCAGGGTCTGGGTGCCGTGGCCCGGCGCCTTTTTGGAGCAGCTGATAGGCTTTGGCCAGCCCTCCACCATGTAATAGCCGGGGCAGTAGAAGGTATCGCTCTCTGACACCACGCCTTCCTCCAGTGCTGCGGCCAGCACCAGGGCCTTGAAGGTGGAGCCCGGCTCGTAGGTGTCGTTCACCGCCTGGCTCCTCCACTGCTTGTTCTGGGCCGTGCCTGTGGCGGCGTTCACCGCCTCCTGGTAGATCTCCTCGTCGGTCTTGCCCTCCGCCTTTTCGCCCTGCCGCTTCTCCAGCTCGGCCTGCACATCGGCCTCCACCTGGGCCCGCAGGCTCTCATCCCGGATGGTCCCGTACTGGTTGGGGTCGTAGTCCGGGGAGCTGGCCATGGCCAGCACTGCCCCGGTCTGGGGGTCCAGCACGATGCACCAGCCGCCCCGCTGCACGTCATAGGCCTTGATCCCCTCCTCCAGGATGCGCTCGGCATAGGACTGGATGGTGGTGTCGATGGTCAGGGTCAGATCGCAGCCGTCCTCTGCGTCCACATACTCGGAGTAACTGTCGTACATCTCCACGCCGGTGCCGGTGCGGGTGGTGACCACCCGGCCCACCGTGCCCTCCAGCACATCGTTGTAGATGGCCTCTACACCGTAGGCGCCTCCCTCGCTGTTGCAGAAGCCCAGCACATGGGCCGCCAAGTCGCCGTAGGGGTAATACCGCTTGGTGGTGGGGGTGAGGTACAGGAAATGAGACAGCTTGTTTTCCGTGATAAAGGCGCGCAGCTGTTCCGCCTGCTCCTTCTCGATGTTGGTCTTCAGGACCTCATACTGGGAGTAGGTCCGCTCCAATCGGTCCGCCAGAGCCTCCCGGTCCAGGTCCAGCACGACCAGCACGCCGTCCAGCACCAGGTCCTTCTTGGCCTGGAGGGCCGCCTGATAGGCTGTCAGGTCCGCATTGCCCTCCTCATCCTTGTATTTGGACTCGTCCACGCTGGCCTCCAGGTCCCTGGGAGACAGGATCAGGTTGTAGACGGTGGCTGACATGGCCAGCACGTCTCCGCTGCTGTCGTAGATGCTCCCCCGGAAAGCAGCCACCTCTACATCCCGTGTCTGCTGCTCCACCGCCTCAGCCTGATACTCCTCATGGTGGACGATGGCGATGTTCCACAGCTGGCCGATCAGCGGGATGAACAGACCCACGCCGCACACCAGCATCAGAAAAACCGTGCGACGGAATATCTTGCGCTTGGAGCCGCTCTCCCGTCCACTGCGGCCGGTATTTCGTTCTCTGCGATCGTCCATCCTGGGGTCTCCTCCTCCGGGTCCGTTTCCCTGCTTTGCCGTGCGTTCCGCTCTGCCTTGATAATCTGAGGCGCAAGAAAAGCTCTCTTTTCTTGCGCCCCCTTGCTCCGGGCGCGGGGGGAGCCCCTTCCGCCCGGTCTATCTCTTTCGTCCACCCATGGATCACTATATGCGGCGGGTCACCGGAAATATTCGATCAGACTGGAGATGATCTCCTCCAGCCCCGCCAGCAGGCCCGGGATGCCGGTCTTGGCGTCCTCCTGCCCGTACACCACCACGCTGTCAGGCTCGGACAGATCGATATACTCCACCTGGTCACCGGTGGGCCGGATCATGGTATCTCCCACAGCCGCCTGGATCCGCTCCATGTCAAATACCTTCTCATACTCTGCGCTGAGCGTAGCGTTCTCCGTCTGGAGGGTGGTCAGTTCACTGCGCAGGGTCACCACCTGGTCAGTCAGCACGGCGTACTGGGTGTAGCTCAGCAGCAGCAGGGCGGCGAACACCCCCACTGCTAAAAAGCCGATCACCGCGAATACCGAGGCCTGCCCCGCCTCTCGGACCTGGACCTGGGTACGGGTGAGGACCCGCTCCCTGGGGCGGACCCGGGGCTTGGGACGGAGCACCTCCTCCCGCCTCGGCGCCCGGACAGCGGTGCCGTCATAGGCGGGGGCGTAGGCCACACTGCCATAGGTTCGGTATGAGCTTAGCTGACTGTGCCGGCGGGTGGCCATGGCATTCACTCCATTTCTCTTCAGTATCCTTTATAACACACATATCACAGACGACCGCAGAGTCGTTTTTTACAGCTTTTCCGCTGCCCGGAGCTTGGCGCTGCGGGCCCGGGGATTGTCCCGGACCTCCTCCTCCGAGGGCAGGATCGGCTTGCGGCTCACCAACCGGATCTGGGGTTTTTTCCCGCATACGCATACCGGAAAATCGGGCGGGCAGGTACAGCCCCGGGCAAACTCCGCAAGGCCGGTCTTGACGATCCGATCCTCCAGGGAGTGGAAGGTGATAACGGCCAGCCGTCCCCCCGGATTCAGCCGGGGCACAGCCGCCTGGAGCATCCGGTCCACCGAGGCGAGCTCGTCGTTGACCGCGATGCGGATGGCCTGGAAAGACCGCTTGGCCGGGTGCTGCTTCTCTTTCAGTGCCCGGGCAGGCATGGCCTCCCGGACGATCTGCGCCAGCTCCATGGTGGTCTGGATGGGCCTGTCCTGCCGACGCCGGACGATAGCGGCGGCGATCTGGGGGGCATACCGCTCCTCTCCATACTGGTACAGGATGCGCCGCAGCTCCTCCTGCGGCCACTGGTTGACCACCTCTGCGGCGGTCATCCCGCCGCTCTGGTCCATCCGCATGTCCAGGGGCGCGTCCGCCATGTAGGAGAATCCTCTCGTGCTGTCATCCAGCTGGGGCGAGGACACCCCCAGGTCAAAGAGCATCCCATCCGCGCCGGACAGGGACAGCTCGTTCAAGATCCTATCGATCTGGTCGAAATTGCTGTGGACCAGGGTCACCCGGTCCCGCCATTGGGCCAGCCGCTCCTCCGCCGCCTCCAGGGCGGCCTGGTCCCGGTCCACGCAGATCAGCCGTCCGGTGGTCAGCCGCCGGGCGATCTCCCGGCTGTGTCCTGCCCGGCCCAGGGTCCCGTCCACATAGACGCCCTCCGGGCGGATGTTCAGCGCCTGGATGCACTCATTCAGCAGCACCGGGCGGTGGGTAAAGGTCTCACTCATTTCGTCAGAACCCCAGTGCGGCCAGACAGGCCTTCATCTTCTCCGGGGTCATCTCCTCCTCTTCCCGGGCATTCCAAGTCTCAGCGCTCCATATCTCGGCCCGGTCGTTGACGCCGATGATGACGGCGTCCTTCTCCAAGCCCGCGTATTTTCTCAGCTTCTGGGGGATGACGATGCGGCCCTGGCTGTCCAGCTCGCATTTCGAGGCGTTGGCAAACAGGGGGCGCATGGCGGCCGACTGGCTCATGGGCAGGGAGGCAAATTTTTCCGTAAAGCGGTTCCAGGTCTCCTGGGGGTAGATGGCCAGACACTCGTCCACCCCCATGGCCAGGTAGAAGGTCACGCCCAGCTCCTCACGGAGCTTGGCAGGGATAAAGAGACGGCCCTTGGCATCGATGCTGTGTTCATAGGTGCCGGTCATCGCTCTCCCTCCCCACTTTGATGGATCTCAGCGGGATTTTACTCCACTTTGCCCCACTCTGCCTTTTAGTATAAAAGCACTTTACATAAAATGCAAGACTTTTTTTCAATTCGGCACAGAAAAAAACCGCTGATTTTTCAGAAAATCAGCGGTTTTTCGGCACGGAAACTGTGTTTCCGCCGCCCGATTTTGGTTTACATCTTTTGACCCATGCAAGGCGTTGTATAGACCGGTTTTCAGCGCACAATATGTGGCACCGCCCCTCCGTTCAGGATACACCGGGCTTTTTTCCCTTTCCGGGGCACTCTTTTATCCCCCCTCCGATCCTCCTGTCTCCAGGCGGCTCTTCAGCAGAGCGTTCACCGCCCCCGGGTCCGCCTTGCCCTTCAGCTCCTTCATCACCCGGCCCATGAGGAAACCAAGGGCCTTCTCCTTGCCCGCCCGATAATCCGCCGCAGACTGGGGATGCTCCTCCAGGACCCGGGCCACCGCGCCGGCAATGACCCTTTCGTCCCGGATCTGCTCCAGGCCGTGGACCGTCACCCACTCCTCCGGGTCCAGGTCCTCCGCGAAAATGCCCCGGAACACCTTGGATGCGGTGTTTCGGTTGATCCGTCCCGCTTGGACCATCCCGATCAGCTTGACCAGGGTGGCGGGGGTCAGCCTCATGTCCTTTGGCTCCAGCTCCTCCTCCTTCAGGCGGCGCATCATGTCCCCCAGCATCCAGTTGGCCGCCTCCTTGGCCGGCACCCCCAGGGCCGTCACCTCCTCGAAGAAGTCCACCAGGGCCTTCTGCCCGGTGATGATGCCGGCGTCGTACTCCGGCAGGCCCAGCTGGGTCTGATACCGCCGCTTCCGCTCCTCCGCCATCTCGGGCTGCTCCGCCCGCAGCCCCTCCAGGTACTCCTCCGACAGCTCCAGAGGCGGGATGTCCGGTTCCGGGAAGTAGCGGTAGTCCTGGGCGTCCTCCTTGGAGCGCATGGAGAAGGTGGCGTCCTTGTTGTCGTCCCAGCGCCGGGTCTCCTGGACCACGCGCCCGCCCTCCTCCAGCAGCTCCGCCTGGCGGCGGGCCTCGTAGGCGATGGCCCGGGCAATGGCCTTGAAGGAGTTCAGGTTCTTCATCTCCGTCCGGGCCCCAAGCTCCCGGGAGCCCGCCGGCCGGACGGAGAGGTTCACGTCACAGCGCAGGGAGCCCTCCTGCATCTTGCAGTCCGAGATCCCCAGATACTCCAGGATGGACTTCAGCTTCTCCAGATAGGCGATCACCTCCTCAGCGGAGCGGAAGTCGGGCTCGGTGACGATCTCGACCAGCGGCACGCCGCAGCGGTTGTAGTCCGCCCGGGTCTGGTCCAGCCAGGGGTCGTGGACCAGCTTGCCCGCGTCCTCCTCCATGTGCAGCTCGTGGATGCGGACCACCTTCTCCCCCGCCGCCGTGGCGATGCTCACACGCCCGTTCCGGGCAATGGGGAGGTAGAGCTGGGAGACTTGGTACGCCTTGGGCAGGTCGGGATAGAAGTAGTTTTTCCGGTCGAACCGGCTGCGCCGGGTGATCTCGCAGTTCAGCGCCAGCCCGGCACGGCAGGCGTACTCCACCACCTTTCGGTTCACCATGGGCAGGGTCCCCGGCATTCCAGTGCAGATGGGGCAGCAGTGGGTGTTGGGCTCTCCCCCGAACCGGGTGGTGCAGGAGCAGAATATCTTGGTGCGGGTGGCCAGCTCCGCGTGGGTCTCCAGCCCGATCACAGTTTCCCAGGTCATGTCATCCAACCTCCTTTTCCGCCGGAGCCCGCGTATGCCAGTCTGTCTCCATCTGGAAGGCGTGGGCGGCGTTCAGCACGTTCTTCTCCCCCAGCGGAGGGCCGATGAGCTGGGCGCCCACCGGCAGCCCCGTCTCGTCAAAGCCGCAGGGCATAGACAGCCCCGGCAGCCCCGCCAGGTTCACCGGCACGGTGTCGATGTCGCTCAGGTACATCCGCAAGGGGTCGGACAGGCTCTCCCCCAGCCGGGGGGCCGCGGCAGGAGCGGTGGGAGTGAGCATCACATCACACTGACAGAATGCCTCGTCCAAGGCCCTCTTGATCATCCCCTTTGCCCGCAGAGCCTTCAGGTAGTAGGCGTCGTAGTAGCCGGAGGAGAGCACGAAGGTGCCCAGCAGGATCCGCCGCCGGACCTCGGGGCCGAAGCCCTCGGTGCGGGTCTGCTGATACAGCTCCCGCAGGTCCCCGTACCCCTCCGCCCGCCAGCCATACTTCACCCCGTCGAACCGTGACAGGTTTGAGGACGCCTCCGCGCAGGCAATGATATAATAGGTCGGGATGACATACTCCATCATGGGGAAGGACAGGGGCACCAGTTCTGCCCCCCGGTCCCGCAGCACGTCCGCCGCCGCCAGGACGCAGGCCCGCACCGCACTGTCCAGCCCCTCCCCGAAGCACTCCCGGGGCAGCCCGATCCGCAGGCCCCTCACGTCTCCGGTCAGGGAGGCCAGCAGCCCCCCAGCGGGCACATCCAGAGAGGTGCCGTCCCTCGGGTCGCGGCCCATCACCAGGTCCAGCACGGCGGCGCAGTCGGCTGCGTCCCGGGCCAGGGGACCCATCTGGTCCAGGGATGAGGCGTAGGCGATCAGCCCGTACCGGGACACGGTCCCGTAGGTGGGCTTGATCCCGGTGACGCCGCAGAATGCGGCTGGCTGGCTGATGGAGCCGCCGGTGTCCGACCCGATGGCGTACCAGCTGGAGCGGGCGGCCACCGCCGCCGCGGCACCGCCGGAGGAGCCGCCGGGAACCCGCTTCCGGTCCCAGGGGTTGCGCACCGGCCCCAGGAAAGAGGTCTCGCTGGTGGACCCCATGGCGAACTCGTCCATGTTCAGCTTGCCCAGGGAGACGGCCCCCGCCCCCTCCAGCCGCTCTACCAGGGTGGCGTCATAAGGGGGGCGGAACCCGGCCAGGATCCGGGAGGCGCAGGTGGTGGACACCCCTCTGGTGCAGATGTTGTCCTTGAGGGCCATGGGGACCCCCGCCAGGGGGCCCGCCAGCCGCCCCGCCGCCAGCTCCTTTTCCGCCCAGGCGGCCCGCTCCAAGGCCCGCTCCGCCGTAATTTCAGTAAAGGCGTTGTCCCCCGCCGTCTCCTCAATGCGCTCCAGCGCCGCCTTCACCGCCTCCGTGGGGCTGACCTCGCCCCGCCTGATGGCCGCCCCCAGCTGGAGCGCGGTGAGTTTCATGATCTCCTGCATCGTCCTTCCCTCCTATTCCACGGCCTTGGGGACCAGGAAGGTCCCTCCGTCGGTGGCCGGCGCGTTCTTCAGCAGCTCCCCCCGGTCCATGGAGGGGGCTGTCTCATCCTCCCGCAGCACGTTCTTCAGGGGGACGATGTGGCTCATGGGCTCCGCCCCGCTGGTGTCCAGGCCGTCCAGCACGTCCATATAGGAGAGGATCTGTTCCAGCTCCCCCGCCATCCGCCCGGCCTCCTCCTCCGACAGCTTCAGCCGGGAGAGGGCGGCGATATGGGCCGCCATTTCCGTTGTGATCTTCATTCTGTTTCACCTCTCTGCATGTTTTCAAACTCACGGCTCCAGGCGGCTCTGGTCCCGGGGGAACAGGCTGGCCTCCCGCACGTTCTCCAGGCCGCACAGCTTCATGGTCAGCCGCTCCAGGCCGATGCCCAGGCCGCCATGGGGCGGCATGCCGTGCTGGTGGATGGTGAGGAAGTCCCGGAACTCCTCCGGGTGCATCCCCCGGGCCTCCATCTTGGCCACCTGGGCCTGGTAGTCGTGGACCCGCTGGCCGCCGGTGGTCACCTCCATCCCCCGGAACAGCAGGTCGAAGGACAGGGTGCAGCGGGGGTCCTCCGGGTCGTCCATGGCGTAGAAGGGGCGCTTCTTGCTGGGGTAGTGGGTGACAAAGACAAAGTCCGCTCCATACTCCTCCTGGAAATAGCGTCCGATGTTGGCCTCCTCCTCCGGCTCCAGGTCAAAGGGGTCCCGGATAGGGCGGCCATACTTCTCCGCGGCCAGCCGCTTGGCCTCATCGAACCGCACGCAGGGGATACGGTCCACCCGGGGCAGCTCCGCCTCCAGCCGCTTCAGGTCCTCGCTGTACTCCCGCGCCAGCAGCTCCATGCAGTATTTCAAAAACCCGGCCTCCACCTCCATCACATCGTAGAAGGAGTCGATGAAGCCCATCTCCAGGTCCAGGCCGGTGTACTCATTCAGGTGCCGGGGGGTGGAGTGCTTCTCCGCCCGGAAGACGGGGCCGATCTCAAAGACCCGCTGGAAGGAGCCCACCATAGTCTGCTTATAGAACTGGGGGGACTGGGCGAGAAATGCCTTGCGCCCGAAGTAGTCCAGCCGGAAGATATTGCTGCCCCCCTCGGCCCCGGCGTGGACGATCTTGGGGGTGTGGATCTCGGTGAAGCCCTGGGCGGTGAGGTACTCCCGGAAGGCCCGGCTGATCCCCTCCTGCACCTTGAAGACGGAGCGGATGCGCAGGCTGCGCAGCACAAGGGGCCTCAGGGACAGCTCCGTGTCCAGGTTCAGCCTCAGCCGCCGCTTGGAGACGGCCACCGGCATGGGCGCGGCGGGCCGGGACAGCACCCGCACCTCCTCCGCCGCCAGCTCCCGGCCCCCGGGGGCCCGTTCCTCCCGCCGCACCGTCCCGGTGACCACCGCGGCACACTCCTCGCACAGCCCCTCCGGCAGTTCCTCCGGCCGGCATACGCACTGGACCGCCCCGTCCCGCACCCGCAGGGCAAGGAAGGTGATCCCGCCCATGGCCCGCAGGCTGTGGACCGCCCCCTTCAGGGTGACGGCCTGCCCGTCCAGCGCTCCTCCCGCGATTTCCCCGAACCCCAGGGGGACGTGCTTTGTTTCCGTGACATACTTCATGCTGATCTCATCCTTTCCTGATCGATCTTTCCGGAGGAACGCAAAAATCCCGGGCCGTATCTAAAAATGATACGACCCGGGACGGAATTTCAAATCATTCCGCGGTGCCACCCGCGTTGCTCCTCCAACAAGGAACCTCTTTCGAGCCCCGCTAACGTGGGGAATACGTGCGGCCCTCAGCCGGATCTCTCCGGTTCGAACCGCCAGCTCAGAAGTGTTGCGCAGCTCCGTCTTTCCCAACCAGGCTTTCAGTCGGTGACCCGGTCTCTCTGTTGGACGCCTTGGAGCGCGGTCTTCATCAGCGCTTTTGCCATATGGATTTTTCATGGTCGGATTATACGCTTCTTTACTTTTCCCTGTCAATGGTCATTTTATACAGAATCCGTATCCGATTTTTGGTTGCACACGAGGAAATTTTATGCTAGACTGGCACAAAGGAGGGGGCCGCGCCCCCGGACCCGGATCATTTGGAGTGAGGTTTTTCATGATGCTGAATTGGAACGAGCTGGAGGCCCAGTGCCTCTCCTGTCAGAAGTGCGCCCTGGCGGATAAGCGCACCAATGTGGTGTTCGGCGTAGGCCCCCGGGACGCCGAGGTCATGTTCATCGGTGAGGGCCCCGGCGAGAACGAGGACCTTCAGGGCGAGCCCTTTGTGGGCCGGGGGGGCAAGCTGCTGGACGACATGCTGGAGCTCATCGACCTGGACCGGCATAAGAACGTCTACATTGCCAACATCGTCAAGTGCCGTCCGCCTCAGAACCGGGACCCCCTGAATACGGAGCAGGATGCCTGCATCGGCTATCTCCGCAATCAGGCGGCCCTGATCCGCCCCAAGATCATCGTATGTCTGGGCCGCATCGCCGCCATGCGCATCATCAAGGAGGATTTCAAAATCACCAAGGAGCACGGCCAGTGGTTCGAGAAGTCCGGCGTCCAGATGATGGCCCTGTTCCACCCCGCCGCCATCCTCCGTGACCCCCGGCGCAGGCCCGAGACCTTTGAGGACCTGAAAAAGCTCCAGGCCAAGATCCAGGAGCTGTGCACCCACACCTATTGAGAACGCCCCGCCCCGCCGGCGGGCGCGGACTCTGCGAGGTTTTTCCAAAAGCTGGAGCGGGCGCCGGAAACTGTCGAAAAAGCGGCTTTGCCGCTTTTTCGAGGAGAAAGATGCAGTCTGCCGCGCGCAGGGTTTGTCCGCCGCAGGCGGACAAACCCCACACCTGCAGCCTGAGAAGTGTTTTCCCCGACGCACATGCCGCCGGGGAAAACACTTCTCAACTTGATCCGCGCCTGCGGGCGCGAATTTTAGCAAATTGAAGCGGGCGCCGGAGATCCCGGCGCCCGCTGTTTTATGTCTCTCTTTCCTGCTCTGACTCCTGCTCCTTCAGGCAGTATTCGATCATGCTGACCACCACGTTGCTGAAGCTGGTGTCGTTCTCTGCCGCAATTTTCAACACCTTGTCATGAACTTCTTTGCTCAAATAAATAGAACGGTTTACGGATTCCTTTTTCCTCTTTGTTGGTTTTATCGTAAAGGCCATTGCACTTTCTCCTCACTATTCTATGAGGAAATTATATTTTGTTCTTTTGATGTTTAATATAATCAAAATTACAACTTGTTTTTTCTAATTGTTTTTGGTATGTTAGGAGTTGAGGTGAGTGTTATGACATTGGAAGAATTCCAAACATATCTGAAACGACCCGCCACAATGGAGGAGGCGGGGGAGATCGTGGACATTTTGGGCTCCACCATCCTGTCCGCCGTCAAGATGCTCCCGAATACCGAGGAGAACAAAGAGGTCAGTCTTTTCCTGTCCATGGGGTTCGGCGTGGCCTTCTACCGCCGCTTTAAATCCATCATGCCTCCAGAGGAATTTTTCCGCCACCTGCAGGAGATGATGGACAGCCGAAATGCTGAAAACGCCCAGGACCCTGCCTGAGCGTTTCAATACCCCCGAATCCGCCCTACACCAAAACCAGGAGAAATGCCCGCCATGCAGGGCCCGATGCCCCCATCGGACCCTGCACCTCAAGGATCACGCAAAGGGCGGAGATACCCCGCAGGGGCGGCCCCCAGAGCCGCCCCCCAAAGCCTTCCCCCCTCCGGGGGGAAGGTGGCACGGCGAAGCCGTGACGGATGAGGGGTGTCCTTCCGCCGGCATCGGCGGAAGGGGCCGGTCTGGGACTCGCCCCTACGCTACGCCGCAAATCCAGGAACTGCGGGCGGGGGCAGGCCCCCCCTGCAAAGGACTGAGGGAGAACTGTGCACCATACAGGGCCCCCTGCCCCATCGGGCCGCACACCCAGACGGGGCAGGGCACCGTTCCCCATGTAGTACAGAGACCCGGCCCCGCTCCCCATCATATCCATCCCCTCAAAACTGCCAGCAGGCGGAGGGCTCACGCCCTCCGCCTGCCTCTCTTTTTCCCATCACATGGGCATGTCGGTGCACCGCCGGTCACAGCACCACTGATGGATCAGCTTGACCACCTTCTGGTGCTCCGGGTGGTCCCGGTAGACCACCAGATTTTCCTCCTTGTCGATCTCCGTGTACATGCACAGGTCGCAGTTGCTCAGACCGATGGGGGGCTGAAACACCTCCAGCCTCTCCACGCAGGGCACCAGATCCCGCAGTGCGGTCATCCGGGCCACCAGGGTCTCCGCCGCCGCCCTGCGCTCCTCCTCACTCAGCTCGGGCTTGAAATTCCAGGACACGATATGACGTACCATTGGGGCCGCCTCCTCACAGTTGTTGTACCCCAATTTTACTCCCTGGCCCCCCTGCCGTCAATTCCGAATTCCCAGCTCCCCCGCCGCGTCCAGCACCTCAGGCAGCGCCGCCACCGCCGAAGTGATGCCCAGCTCTTGGGCCACCTCCAGCTTCTTGCGCAGGGTGTCCCTGTCGTCAAAGAGGACGAAGTGGGCCCCGCTCTCCCGGCTCATGTAGGTGAAGTAGCGGGCGCACAGCTCATGGGAGAAGAACACCGAGGGGTGCAGCTGCTCCAGCTTCTCCTCCAGCTCCCGCCGGCTCAGGGGCACCCCGCTCCCTGTGGGGGAGGGCAGAAAAAAGTCCTCCGCCACCCGCTGCACCGCCAGGGTCACCCGCTCCCGGCCGAAGCGCTCCGCCGCCTCCTCCAGACGCCGGGACAGCGAGCCTCCGGACAGGGCCGACGGGATCATCACCCGGGCCCGGGGAGAACTGTGTCCATAGGGCTCCGTCACATACAACGTCCAGCCCCGGCGGGCGAAGCCCTCCCCCAGCCGCCGCACCACCTGATCCAGCAGCGGCACACCGCCCTGCTCAAAGTCGCACACCGCGCCCCGGAAGCCCCTGGCGGCGCACTCCCGCACCACCTCATCACACAGGGGAGCGGCCTCCCCTCTGCCGTCAAAGCCCACGCAGTCCAGGGCCATCAGTCCGCCCTGAGGGACCGGCCCCGCCGCCGCCCGGAAGAGGTGGGGCCCCCGGCCGATCCGGTAACCCTGGTGGGCCGGCACGGCCCGCAGCCCCCTCAGTTCCCCGATCCGGGCCGGCGGGACGGTGACGATCAGCGGTTCCATGCTCATATCTAGCTCCCCCTTGTCCATTTTCTTTGGAAATGATATAATGATATAATCTCAACCTCAACGGAGCGGTCCGGCCCGGGCTTCCGCCCGGCCCCGCCGCCTCACACCCCCACTCTATGCCGTCCCGCTCCATCCTAGAACACCGACAGGAGGACGACCTTCATTGCGATTCTCACCCATTCCCCGGGGGGTCTACCCCGGTTTTTCCGCCCTGGACCCAGAGGCCCTGGCCGCCAGGGGCATCCGGCTGGTGCTGGCTGACCTGGACAACACTCTGGTCCCCTACCGGGTCGCCCAGCCCTCCCCCCAGCTGACCGCCTGGCGGGACGCCCTGGCCGCCCAGGGCATCGCCCTGTTCATCCTCTCCAACAGCCGCAAGCCGGGCCGGGCCCAGAACTTCGCCCAGGCCCTGGGTGTGCCCTTTCAGGGCCGCTCAGGCAAGCCCCGCCGCCGGGGGTATCTTCAGGCCATGGAGCGCATGGGCTGCACCCCCGCTCAGACGGTGATGGTGGGCGACCAGATCTTCACCGACACCCTGGGGGCCAACAACGCCGGAGTTACCCCTTTGCTGGTGGAACCCATCCAGCTGGCGGGCAACCCGGGGCGCTATCTCCGCTACGCGGCGGAGACCCCCTTCCGCCTGCTGGGCAAAAGGAGGCCCTTCCTATGAGCGCCAAATTCGGGCCCGCCGGCAACAGCGACGCTTTCTCCGCCGTCCACAAGTCCTCCCTGGCCGCCCCCCAGTGGATCGCGGAGCAGGGGCTGGACTGCTACGAATATCAATGCGGCAAGGGGGTCCATGTGGGGGAGGACACCGCCCGGAGGGTAGGGGAGAACGCCCGGAAGCACGGGATCTCCCTCTCTCTCCATGCCCCTTATTTCATCAATCTGGCCAACCCGGACCCGGACAGCCTGCAAAAGACCATCGGCTATATCACCTCCGCCTGCCTGGTGGCCAGTCAGATGGGGGCCTCCCGGGTTGTGATCCACTCCGGCGCCCTGATGAAGCGCACCCGTCGGGAGGCGCTGGACACTGCCCTCCGCTCCCTGAGGGAGGTGATCCGGACCTGCGACGGCCAAGGCTTCGGCCACATCGCCCTGTGTCCCGAGACCATGGGCAAGATCAACCAACTGGGGGATCTGGAGGAGGTGCTGGAGCTGTGCACCCTGGACGAGCGCTTGATCCCCTGCATCGACTTCGGCCACCTGTACGCCCGCTCCCTGGGGGCGGATGACGGAGCGGAGGCCTTCGGGCGGATGCTGGACCGGGTGGAGTCCGTTCTGGGGCAGTCCAGGGCCAGCGTCTTTCACAGCCATTTCTCCCACATCCAGTTCACCCCCGGCGGGGGAGAAAAGTGCCACCGCACCTTTGACGACGACGACGGATACGGCCCTGACTGGGCTCCGCTGGCCCGGGCGATCGCCCGCCGGGGCTGGTCCCCCACTTTCATCTGCGAGAGCGCCGGCACGCAGGCCAAAGATGCCCTTACCATGAAGCGCATCTACCAGGAGGTCCTGACTGCACAGGGATAAGGACGCTCCCGGGACCCCGATCTCAAACATCTTTATATTTTCAGGAGAGACCCATATGCACCATACGCAGGAACGGGAACAAAAGATCCGCCTCTGGCTGGACATGTGGCTGCGGCGGGAAGACCTGGGTATTCTGGAGCTCTTTGCTCCTGATGCCGTTTATCTTGAAAGCTGGGGCCCCGAGTACCACGGCGCCGCCGCCATCCGTCACTGGTTCCAGGAGTGGAACACCCGGGGCCGGGTGGAGGTCTGGGACAGCGGCCGCTTCTTCCACCGGGAGGACGCCACCATTGTGGAGTGGCGCTTCCGCTGTGTGATGAACGACGGCGCGGTCCAGACCTTTGACGGCCTCTCTCTGGTGGAGTGGACCCAGGAGGGCACCATCCGCCGTCTCCAGGAGTTCGGCTGCAACCTGGACACCTATGACCCCTACCGGAACGGAGATCCGCCCATGTTCCGGGAGGAAAGGGCCCTCTGGTTCTGAGGGACCCATGCCTGATCACACTGAGAAACGAGGTTCACCATGGAACTTGACCGCGATCTTTTTCTCCCGGTCTCCCGGGAGGACATGGCCCGCCGGGGCTGGGACTTTTACGACTTTCTCCTCATCACTGGGGATGCCTATGTGGATCACCCCTCCTTCGGCCCCGCCATCATCGGCCGGGTACTGGAGGCGGAGGGCTACCGGGTGGCCGTTCTCTCCCAGCCCAACTGGCGGCGGCCGGAGGCCTTCTCCGCCCTGGGACGCCCCCGGCTGGGGGTGCTGATCTCCGGCGGGAACCTGGACTCCATGGTGGCCCACTATACGGCGGCGAAAAAGCGCCGCCACGATGACGCCTACTCTCCCGGCCGGAAGGCGGGCCTGCGCCCCGACCGGGCCACTATCGTCTACTCCAACCGGGTGCGGGAGGTGTTCGGCGACATCCCCATCGTCATCGGTGGGCTGGAGGCCAGCCTGCGCCGCTTCGCCCACTACGACTACTGGGAAGACAAGGTGCGCCGCTCCATCCTCTTCGATGCCCAGGCGGACCTTCTCACCTACGGCATGGGGGAGACCGCCTCCCGGG
The DNA here is from genome assembly GCF_001244495.1 of Clostridium phoceensis. Taxonomy (NCBI): domain Bacteria; kingdom Bacillati; phylum Bacillota; class Clostridia; order Eubacteriales; family Clostridiaceae; genus Clostridium; species Clostridium phoceensis. The sequence continues at coordinate 3,262,036 of NZ_LN866274.1, forward strand.
AGATCGCCGCCCGGCTGGCCTCCGGCACACCGGTGGGGGAGATCACCGATGTTCGCGGCACATGCGCCGCCGTCCCCCACCCCGGTGCATGTGCCTACCCCTTCGTGGAGGTCCCCTCCTTTGAGGAGGTGTCCGCCTCCAAGGAGGCCTACGCCCGGGCCAACATGGTGGAATATGACGAGCACGACCCCTTCGTGGGAAAGGCCATCCTTCAGAAGCACGGGCGCCAGTTCCTGCTGGTCAATCCCCCCGCCTATCCCCTGACCACGGCGGAGCTGGATGCGGTGGCCGAGCTTCCCTATGTACGGGAGCCCCATCCCATGTACGACTCCATGGGGGGCGTCCCCGCCATTGAGGAGGTGCGCTTCTCCATCACCCACAACCGGGGGTGCTTTGGGGCGTGCAGCTTCTGCTCCCTGGCCTTTCACCAGGGGCGCACCATCTCCGCCCGCAGCCACCAGTCTGTTCTCCGGGAGGCAGAGGCCCTCACCCGCCACCCCGGCTTCAAGGGCTATATCCACGACGTGGGTGGCCCCTCTGCCACCTTCCGCCGTCCCTCCTGCCAGAAACAGCTCAAGCACGGTATGTGCAGGAACCGGGCCTGTCTGGCGCCGGAGCCCTGCCCCAACCTGGACGCCGACCACACTGACTATATGATGCTCCTGCGCAAGCTGCGGCAGCTCCCCAAGGTAAAAAAGGTCTTCATCCGTTCCGGCATCCGGTTCGATTTTCTGATGAAGGACCCCAGCGGCGAGTTCTTCACCGACCTGATCCAGCACCACATCTCCGGCCAGCTGAAGGTAGCGCCCGAGCACTGCTCCGCCCACACCCTGGACTATATGGGTAAGCCACACATCCAGGTCTATGAAAAGTTCCGGGAGAAGTACTTCAAGCTCAACCGCCGCTACGGCAAGGACCAGTACCTGGTCCCCTACCTCATCTCCTCCCACCCCGGCTGCACCCTGGAGGATGCGGTCCAGCTGGCGGAGTGGCTCAACCGGCAGGGACACATGCCGGAGCAGGTGCAGGACTTCTATCCCACCCCCGGCACCCTGTCCACCTGCATGTGGTACACCGGCCTGGACCCCCGCACCATGCAGCCGGTCTTCGTCCCCCGCACGCCCCACGACAAGGCCCTCCAGCGGGCACTGATGCAGTGGCGCAAGCCCCAAAACCGGAAGTTGGTGTTGGAGGCTCTCCACCGCACGGGCCGTGAGGATCTGATCGGTTATGGGAAGCGGTGCCTGATCCGTCCGGATGCCCCCGCCTCCGGGGCGGGGAGCCGGCAGGGACGCCGGGGGGATGCCCCCGCCAAGCAGGCCCGGGGCAGCTCCGGCCGGAAGGAGGACCGGCAAGGCAGGCAGGCCCCATGGAAGGGCCGCCCGGCCCCGGCAGCCGGTGGCCGCGCCTCCCATACCGGCCGCCGGGCAAAGCCGGCGCACCAGCGGGGCAAGCGGCCTCCAAAGTAAAAGACCGCGCGGAGAGTGATCTCCGCGCGGTCTTTTCTCAGCGTTTTATGGGTCACATGTCCCGGTCAGCCGCGTTTTTCACTGCCTGGCCGGCATCCCGCAGACCGTTCCCGGCGTCGCGCACCACGTCGCCCACGCCGTTCACCAAGTCCCGGGTCCCGTCAGCCACGCCTTTTCCCACTCGCTCCATGTCCCGGGCCGCATTGCCCCGGCCCGGTGCCACTCTGCCGTCGGGGAAGGCGGTATAGCGGCCGTCATAGGTGTAGTCATGGCCGCTGGCGGTCCCGTTCATCCCGTAGCGGGTAGACCGGGGATAGGCAGTCCCGGCGGCGCTGCCGGTAGTACTGCCGGTAGCGCCGCTGCCGGCGCTCCCCTTATTCTGGTCCGCCGGCGTGCTGCTGCACGCGGTCAGGGTCCCCACCAGGGCCAGAGCCGCCCCCAGGGCGATCAGCTCTTTTTTCATTCCAAATCCTCCCGTTTTCCGTTCCAGCCCGGCCGGTCCGGCCGGGGCTGTCAGGTCCCGCCTGGCACACGTTCCAGACGGGACCTGATCCCACACTTTTCTCATACGGAAGTTCCATCCGAGCTTTATTGTGCCCACAGCGTTGCCCTTTACTGCCGGTAAATCGGGGCAGACATGGCTGTGTTTTACAATTTTTTTGCGCAGATGAGCAGCATCATGGGGCGGCGCAGCTCGTCTGCCATGCCGGGCAGATCTATCATCTCCTCCGGCGGCTGAGGCTCTGCCAGATCCGTGATCTGAAACCCGCTCTCCAGCAGTCCCCGGACCAGTGTTGTCAGGGTATGGTGCTGTTTCTTTACCCGCTCCCCCAAAAAGACGGCGTCCCGCTCCCCCTCCTCAAAATACCGGTCCACCGGCCAGCAGAGAATCTCCCCCGCCGGGCCGTACATCCACTCCTGCTCCCCATAGGCCGTAAAGACGGGGTGCTCGATAGAAAAGACGAAGTCCCCGCCCCGGACCAAGGTGCGGGCCGCCTTCTGGCACACATCGGAGAAGTCTTTCACATAGTGCAGGGCCAGCGAGCTGAGGACCACGTCGAAAGCCCCCTCCGGGTATTCGTACTCCTCCAGCTCCATCTGCCGGTACTCCACCGCCGTCTCTCGGGTCTGCTCCCGGGCACGGCGGAGCATGTTCTCTGAGCGGTCCAGCCCCAGCACGCGGACCGCCCCGTGCCGCGCTGCGTAGACGCAGTGCCATCCGAAGCCGCACCCCAGGTCCAACACCCGCTTTCCTGAGAAATCGGGGAGCATGCGCTCCAGTGTCCTCCACTCCCCAGCTCCCTCCAGTCCCAGGCGGGAACGGGACATCTGACTGTATTTTTCAAAAAAGCGCCGGTCATCGTAGATGTTCATGCTCTATTCTCCCCCTTGTTCAGACAAAATATCAGGGCTCACAGCGCTCTGTGGAGGATCTCCAGCACCTGTTCCAGTTGATCCGCCGGGATCTGGCCGGGGGCTGAGCCTTGGCCCACCATGCCGAAGGTGGCGGCGGAGCCGAACACCTCGCCGCACAGGCGGCTGATGACGCCGTCCGACGCCATGGACATGGTCAGCAGCGGCCGCTGGGCGTACAGCCGATACATCTCCTCAGTGGCGGAGAGCAGGGTCAGCACGTCCGCCTTGTTCTGGGGCATCACAGCCACCTTCAGGATGTCGGCCCCCATATCCTGCATCTTCCGCAGCCGGTAGATGAGCTCGGCGTGCTCCGGTGTCCGGTGGAATTCATGGCTGGACCCCACCACCGCCGCGCCGGCATCATGGATGGCGGCGATGTTCTTGCGCACCACCTCGTCACCGGAAAAAATCTCCACATCCACCGCGTCCACATAGCTCGACTGGGCGACGGCCCGGTTCAAAGCGGTGTAGTCCTCCATACCGATCTCCTTTTCGCCGCCCTCCCGCTTGGTGCGGAAGGTGAAGAGGATGGGGATCTCCCCCAGTGCCTCGTTCAGCTGTCTGGCGGTATCCACCACCCGCTGGACGTCGCCCACGCCCTGGAAGTAGTCCACCCGCCATTCCACCACATCGGGCTTGGCCTGGACCAGCTGGGCGGCTTTGTCTAGGATCTCCTGCTCCGTCTTCCCTACGATGGGGACGATGATCTTCGGTCTGCCCGCGCCGATCTCCACCCCGCGCAACAGTACGGTCTTTGTCTTCATCGGTTCTCACCCGCTCCTTCTTCTGAATCGGCCAACCCCACCGGGGGCCGCTCTTTTGGATCAACAGGTGCATTATAGCAGAGCGCCAGGCGGCCGTCCACCCCCCGCACGGGAGAGGGGACAGATTTTTCTTGACATTTCCACCTTTTACATGTAAAATTAGTTACACAAGTATTACTTCAAGGAAATTTGGGGGATCAAGATGTCTGACAATGAGAAGTATATGAGCTCCGTCAAGGTGGGACCGAAAGGCCAAATCGTCATTCCTAAGGAGATCCGGGACATGTTCCAGATCAGCCCCGGGGACACCCTGCTGATCCTGGCCGACGCACAACGGGGCATCGCCCTGGAGCGCTACCAGGTCTTTGAGCAGATCGCCGAGTCCATCTTCCAGGGGCGGGGCCGGGATATCTATCCTGACCACAGCGAGTCGGAGTCCAGGGCTTTTGCCCAGGCCATCCGGCAGCTGAGCACACCGGAAGAGCCTGAGGAACGGTAAGCTCTGCCAGGGAAAGGAGGGGACTTCATGTACCGAATCGCCTTTTTCTCCATCTATGCTCACGGGCACACCAATCCCACTCTTCCGGTGGTACGGGAGCTGACCTGCCGTGGGCACCAGGTCCGCTATTACTCCTTCGCCCCCTTTCGGGAGAAGATCCAGGCCGCCGGCGCCCAATTCGTCCCCTGCGACTCCTATCTGCCTCCGGCGCCTCCGGATCTGGAGCGAAGGGTGGGCCGCGACTTCGCCGCCCTGGTGGAGATGATCACCCAAACCCTCCTGGCCATGGATGGCCCCGTGGGCCGGGATCTGGCCCAATTCCAGCCCCACTGCGTGGTATCCGACTCCTTGTGCTTCTGGGGAAAGCTGTGGGCCGCCAAGCTGGCCTGCCCCTATGTCTGCTCCACCACCACCTTCGCCTTCAACCGCCATACCGCCAAGCTGATGAAGCAGACGCCGGGGCAGTTCCTGCGGCTGCTTGCGGGTCGGGGCCGCATCCGCCGCTGCATGGCCCAGCTGTGCCAGGCGGGCTATCCGGTGAAGGGACTGCTCTCCCTCATTGAGAACGACGGATACACCGACACCATCGTCTACACTTCCCGGGAATTCCAGCCCCTGGCCGACACCTTTTCCAGCCGGTATGCCTTTATCGGGCCCTCGGTGCCCGAGCTGACTCACGCCCCACGCTCCGGCGGGGACAGGCAGATCTACATCTCCCTGGGGACTGTCAACAACCGCAGCCGCTCCTTTTATCGCGCCTGCCTGGAGGCCCTGCGGAGCTGGGAGGGGGTACGGGCCGTTCTCTCTCTAGGCGGTGGGTGCAGGCCGGAAGAGCTGGGAGATGTTCCGCCCAATGTCCAGGTCCTTCCCCAGGTAGACCAGCTGGCCGTCCTGTCTCAGTCCGACGCCTTTCTCTCCCACTGCGGCATGAACAGCGTCAGCGAGAGCCTCTACCTGGGGGTCCCCCTGGTCCTCTTCCCCCAGCAGGAGGAGCAGGGCATGGTGGCCCGCCGGGTCCAGGAGTTGGGGGCGGGCGTCCCGCTGCCCGCTCCCACCCCCGCCGCCATCCATCAGGCCCTCTCCCTCGTTCTGGCTGATCCTGCCTTTCAGCACAGCGCCCAGCACATCTCTGAAGGGTTCCGCGCCGCCGGCGGCTACCGGCGGGGAGCGGATAAGATTCTGGAAGCGGCCATGGGCAGTGCTCCCCTGCCCTGAACACCTGTCCAGCGGGGCGGAGAGAAAAACAGCGGCGTGACGAAATCGTCACGCCGCTGTTTTGTGCTTTCGGGCAGGGAGTTACTCCTCGTCTCCCTCCACCGTGTCATCCGACAGGTCCAGAGAGAACTTGGTCTGGCAGTTGGGGCACTCTACCTCCCCCTCCGCCAGCGCCTTGTCGTCGATGACGATGGGTTCCTCGCAATTGGGGCACTCAACCTCAAAGTAGTCGTCCTCATCCTCGTCCTCGCCGTAGACCACGGACTCCACATCCGCCAGGTCGTCGGAAATGGTGTCGATCTCCTCCCCGAGGGCCAGAGCGTTCTCCTCCAGGTCCTCGATGGACAGCCCCACTTCCTCCAGGATGCCGATCATCACGGAGATGAGCTTGCCCTCCTTGGACTTCTCCACATCCAGGTTCAGGCCCTCAGCCAGCCCCTTCAGATAAGCAACTTTCTCGGAAATAGTCATAGCAGTTTCCCTTTCTGAGGCTAAGCCTCCTTCAATTCTGTGTCGTACCCTCTGCCCCAGTGTCTCTCCCGACCTGATTTTGTTCTTTTCAGCCTCTGCAGAATCTTATCGATACCCATCCCCGCTCTCTGCGGGGCCGGACATCTGTCTCTGCCATCAGCCCTTGCAGCGCTCCAGGTACTCTCCGGTGCGGGTGTCGATCTTGATCTTGTCACCAGGGTTGATGAACAGGGGCACCTTGATCTCGGCGCCGGTCTCCAGGGTGGCGGGCTTGGTCACGTTGGTGGCGGTGTCGCCCTTGAAGCCGGGATCGGTCTCGGTGACCTCCAGCTCCACGAAGTTGGGGGGCTCCACACCGAAGACGCTGCCCTTGTAGGACATGACCTTGCAGCTCATGTTCTCCTTCACGAACTTGAAGGCGTCGCCCAGCATATCCTTGCTGATGGGCAGCATGTCGTAGGTCTCCATGTCCATGAAATAGTACAGATCGCCGTCGTTGTAGCTGTACTCCATGTCCTTGCGCTCCACGAAAGCCTGCTCAAACTTGGCGGTGGGGTTGAAGGAGGTCTCGGTCACACCGCCGGTGATGATGTTCTTCATCTTGGTGCGGACAAAGGCGGCGCCCTTGCCGGGCTTGACGTGCTGGAACTCGACGACCTGCATGACCTTGCCGTCCATCTCAAAGGTCACGCCGTTGCGGAAATCACTGGCGGAAATCATTGCCATAGGAATCATCCTCCAAATGTTTTTATGAACTGATATATTCTACCCTTTTTTTCTGGATTTGACAAGAGGTTTTCTGTAAAATCACAGGACGATCAGCTCTTTTGGCGACTTTGTCAGGTCACGGCACCCCGTTTCCGACAGGACGATCACGTCCTCGATGCGCACGCCAAAACGCCCGGGCAGATAGATGCCCGGCTCGGCGGAGACCACTGCCCCCACGGGCATGATCCGTTCCTCCCCCGGCGCGGCATTGGGGGACTCGTGGATCTCCAGTCCCAGGGAGTGGCCGAAGCTGTGGGAAAATGCCTCCCCATACCCCGCCGCCTGGATCACCGTCCGGCCTGCGGCATCGATCTCCCGCCCGGCCAGCCCGGCCCGGGCGGCGGCGATGCCAGCCTGCTGGGCCTCCAGCACCACCTGATATACCCGCTCCATCTCCGGTGCGGGCTTTCCCACCGCCACGGTGCGGGTCATGTCGGAGCAGTAGCCCCTCCACACACAGCCGAAATCCATGGTGACGAACATCCCAGGCTGGATCACCGTGTCTCCGGGGACGGCATGGGGTTTGGAGCCATTGGCGCCGGCGGCCACGATAGGGTCGAAGGAGACCCGCTCCCCGCCCCGGCGCAGCAGCTCATACACCAGCCGGGCGGCCACCTCCCGCTCCGTCTGCCCCGGGCGGATAAAATTCAAAATCGCCTGAAATGCCTCGTCGGTGATGCGCTGGGCCGCCTCCATAGCGGCCAGCTCCTCTCCGTCCTTGGACGCCCGCAGGCCGTCCGGCAGGTCCTGAGCCGGGACCAGGGTGCAGGACAGGACCCTCTCATACCGGGCCAGGGCGTCCACACTCACGGCCCCGCTCTCAAAGCCCACCCGCTTCAGGCCGTGCTCCTGGAGATAGCCGGCGGCCAGGGCCAGATGGCCCCGCTCCCGGGTCACCAGCTCCACCTGAGCCCCCTGCACCTCCTGCCGGGCCGCCTCGATGTAGCGGCTGTCGGTGGAATAGTGGGCCCCCTCCCGGGTCACCAGCACCAGGCCCTCCCCGTGGAAGCCCACGGCGTACCGCTCCCCGGCCTGACTGGCGAGCAGCATGGCGTCCAGCTGATGGTCCGCCAGTTTTCCTGCGATCTGGGCAATATGGTCCATCCCATGTCCCTCCTTTTGAACGGCCGCAGCTCAGCGGTCATAGCCGATGTACTTCTCCAGGATATCCAGCGGCACCCGGCTCCCCTGCTCCTCGCCGATCTTATAGAAGCCGTACCGCTGATAAAAGTGCTGGGCGGGGGTGTTGTAGCTGGCACAGCGCAGGCGCAGATACTGCCGCCCCAGGGGGCGGTAGAAGGACACCGCCTGCCCGATGAGCTGCACCCCCAGCCCCTGGGCCCGCAGCTGGGGCACAATGTAGCAGAATGGGATATAGCCGGCCCCGTCCTTGGCATACCGCTCTGGGTCCAGCTGGATCAGCCCCGCCATCCGGTCCCCCGCCATAGCGCAGGTCACCCCCCATGGGGTGCGGCCGCAGTGAAGGCGGGCATCCTGAAGAAAGCTCTCCCCATCAAAGGGGGTGTCCTCTCCGTGGACGGTGATCCATGCCTCCCGCCGGGCCTCGTAATAGGTCTGGCTCTCCCGCTCCAAGTCCAGGGGCCGGAACCACAGGTTCACGTCCTCCGCCCGCTTCCCGTCCCTCCGCCACCAGGACTGGCGGGCCCGGGTGGGGATAGCGGGGTCCAGGTGGGAGTTGTCCCCCTCGGAGGCCAGCTGGGACGCCGCTCCGTCCCCCTTCAGGCAGGGGACGGCGGGNCTCTCCACGGGGGGCCGTCCAAGTGGGGTCGCTGCGGTTGAAGCGGTCCAGCTCCCCGGGCTGGGTGCGGCGCACCTGGCCCCAGGTCTGGTCCTCCCAGTCCCCCATGTTCAGCTCCCGCAGCTCCGGGTCGGTACGCAGTTCCAGGCCCCTGGGCTCATAGACAGCCCGGGCCGTGGTGCAGGTGCGGTACAGGTCGCTGGACCACACCGCGTCGAAGTGCTCCCCCTGGAAGCGCTGCTCCAGGGCCTGGATCTGCCTGAGACCGTTCTCGGTCACCAGGGCGTCGTACCAGCCGTGGATGCGGCGGTACAGGTTTCCCTCCGCCTCAGCGTGGCGGATCAGATAGATGGTCGTCATATTCGGTATTCCTTCTTTTGAGTTTCGCGGCACGTCCCGCCGGGGCTCCGCCTGCCGCGTATCCTTACCAGGGCTTCACTCCGCCGATGAGCTCCGCCGCCCGCTCCAGGCCCTGGCCGGCCGCCAGGGCGGCCAGCTCGTCCCGCACCCGGATGGGGGCGTAGGGGTCAGCGAAGAGGGCGGTGCCCACCGCCACAGCGGAGGCCCCGGCCAGCATCATCTGGGCCGCGTCCGCCCCCTTTGACACCCCGCCCATCCCCAGAATGGGCAGGTCCACCGCCTGGGCCACCTCCCAGACCATCCGCACCGCCACAGGCAGGACGGCGGGGCCGGACAGGCCGCCGGTGTTCATCTTCAGCACAGGGCGCCGGGTGTTCACGTCGATGCGCATCCCCCGCAGGGTGTTGATGAGCGAGAGGGCGTCCGCCCCCGCCCCGGCCACCGCCCGGGCGATCTCCGTGATGTCCGTCACATTGGGTGAGAGCTTCACCATCACTGGGACCGAGCCGGCGTGAGCCTTGGCCACCTGGGTGACTTCGGCGGCCAGTTCCGGCCTGGTGCCGTAGGCCAGTCCCCCCGCCTTCACATTGGGGCAGGAGATGTTCACCTCAATCAGGTCCACCCCGGCCTGGGCCAGCTTTTCACACATGATGCCGTATTCCTCGGGGGTGTTCCCAGAGATGTTGGCGATCACCTTCACGTCATACTGCCGCAGGAAGGGGAGCTCCGTCTCCACAAAGGCGTCCACCCCCGGGTTCTGGAGGCCCACCGAGTTGAGAATGCCCATGGGAGTCTCTGCGATTCGGGGGCCCGGGTTGCCCTCCCGGCGGTGGAGGGTCAGGCCCTTGGCGCAGATGGCGCCCAGTTCGCCCAGGTCATAGAACGCCCCGTACTCCCGGCCGAAGCCGAAGGTCCCAGAGGCCACGCACACCGGGTTTTTCAGAGTCACCCCAGCCAGCTCCACCCTCATATCCACATCAGGCATCCCAATCCACCTCCCTGGCTTCAAAGACGGGTCCGTCCTTGCACACATGTTTCCGGCTGCCGTCCGCCATGTCGCAGGCACAGACCAGGCAGGCGCCTACGCCGCAGCCCATCCGCTCCTCCATGGACACCAGGCAGCGCACGCCGAAGTCCTCCGCCGCCCGGGCCACGTTTCTCAGCATGGGCCGGGGGCCGCAGGCCAGTACCGCGTCATAGCCCCGGTCTCCCTCCAGCTCCCGCCGCACCAGCGCATCCACATAGCCGTGGAAGCCGTAGGAGCCGTCATCTGTGGCCACCTGCACCTGGGAGCACACGGAGCGGAACTGCTCCTCCAGCATCACCCTGTCCCCGGAGCGGAACCCCAGGATGGCGGTGCACCGCCCGGGGGCATACTGGGCGCAGCCCAGCATGGGGGGCACGCCGATGCCGCCCCCCACCAGCAGATAGCGGCCCTCCCGCTCCATGGGGAAGCCGTTGCCCAGCAGGCCCATCACGTCCAGGCTCTGTCCCTCACGGCGGCCGGCCAGCCAGGCGGTCCCCTCTCCCCGGACCTCAAAGACTACGGTCAGCCGGTCGGGGGCGTCCCCTTCCCCCGCCTGACAGGAGCAGACGGAGATGGGCCGGCGGAGCAGCCGGGAATGTCCGCACTTGATGTGGACGAACTGCCCCGGGGCCCGGAAGGCGGTCCGGACCATGTCCCCCGCCTCCAGAGTGAGGCTGATGGCGGCGTCATTGAGCATCGTCCTGCTGATGATGCCGCATTTCTGTTCTACTTTCATAATGGCGTCACACCCTCTGTGGAAAGTTTAGTGTCTCGCGGGCACACCTGGGGCGGCCCTTATTGGACCCATTCCGGGTCAAAAAATTTCAGCCGGCCGCAGACCTCGCAGCGGAACACCGCCATTTTCATGCTGCCTGACAGCAGATGGTCCAGGTCACCGCCCAAAAAGGTGTGCTCCCCCAGCTGAAAGGTGGATACCCCCAGCTTGGTCATGTCCTGGCCGCAGCAGCGGGCGGTCTTTTTCACCTGGGCCTGGCGCTGCTCCTCCTGCTGCCGGCGCTCCCGCGCCTGCTCCAGCTCCCGCTGCCACTGGACCCGGGCCTGGGGGAGGCGCTCCCGCACCTCCTCCCTCTCTCTCAGGTGAGGGGACCGGGCCATATACTCCCTGAGGGCGATCTTCTCCTCCCCCGCCGCATCCCGGTATCGCCGCATGCACTTCTCGCACAGGGTCTGACTGGTGCCGCACAGGGTGATGTAGCACAGGGACCAACTTCCCGCCATCTCTCCGCAGAGCACACAGGCCCGCTTTGCCATAGTCCTTCCTCCTTCCCCCAGCCCCGCCCTTTTGCGGGAGCTGTTACACGATGGTGACGAAGCGCCTGATGTCGTCCCGCATGGCGATGGCCGCATCCCGGGCCGCCTGGGCAAAATCCCGGCCGTCCCCGCCGGTCTTCTGCCACGCACACATGATGCCCCGGGAGGAGTTGACGATGGCCCCGTGGCCGTACTTGTCAAAGGCATACTGTACGTCCTCCGCAGTCCCCCCCTGGGCGCCGTAGCCGGGCACCAGGAAGAAGGTGTGCTCCAGGCGCTTGCGCAGGGCCCGGATGTCGGAGGGGTAGGTGGCCCCGGTGACGGCCCCAGCCATGGTATAGCCGTACTTGCCCTCGGTCCCCTTAGCGATCCGCTGATTCAGGTCGCCCATCACCTGATAGACCAGCCGGTCCCCAGCCACCATATCCTGGAGCTCTCCGGAGCCGGGATTGGAGGTCTTGACCAGCACGAAGACACACTTGTCCTCCCCCTGAGCTGCCTTCAGGAAGGGGTTGATAGAGTCAGAGCCCATATAACCGTTGAGGGTGACGCAGTCGGCGTCAAAGGTCTTGAAGGTCTCCTCCCCGATCTTCACCCCGGACAGCCAGCCTTCCGCGTAGGCAGAGGCGGTGGAACCGATGTCTCCCCGTTTGATGTCGGCGATGACGAACAGCCCCTTGCTTTTGGCATAGCGGATGGTGCGCTCCAGCATCTCCATCCCCCGCCAGCCCAGATTTTCATAGTAGGCGGACTGTGGCTTCACTGCGGGGACGATGTCGCACAGGGCGTCGATCAGCCCCACGTTGAACTGATAGATGGCCTCACAGGCTCCCTCCAGCCCGGTGCCGTGCTCCGCGAAGGCGGCCTGGCGGATGTGCTCGGGCACATAGTCGATCCGGGCGTCCAGCCCGGCCACTGTAGGGTTCTTCATGGCCCGGATCTTGTCCTGGAGAACGTCAAAAGACATCAAATATCATTCCTTTTCGTTATTTTCATTTTTATTTCTACTATTTGTTTTCACATTTTGGGGGCCTGCCCCCTCTTCCGGCCGGTCTCACCAGCTTCCCGGATACTGACAGCGGATATTATATGCGGCCAGGCCCCCCGCCACAGTCACCAACAGGGACAGCAGAAAGGCCGGCATGAGCTCCAGCAGGGAGGCTGGCATGATGAGCCCCCCTGTGATGATCTGAATGGGCCCGATCCGCCGCTGATACTCTTTCCTCCACGGGGCCTCCCTCACCGACCGTTTCAGCCGCCAGGGCCATCCCAGCAGGTCTGTGATCCCCCAGAAGACCCAGGTCTCTCCCCAAAAGAAGGCCGCGATCAGTCCTGGGAGAGGGATATATCCCAGCCGGATCAGCTGGGCCGATGCCCCTATGATCAGGAGATTCCCCATCACAAAAAACAGCGTCGGCACCCAGCTGGGCACGCTCCTCCGCGTCTTCATGCCGATCCCACCCTTCCGCTCCCCCTCCGCCGCAGGCCGGCTCTCAGGGGGCCTCGTAGATGACCGTTCCGCCCACGATGGTGTACTTCACCCGCCCCTTTACCTTCCATCCGGCGAAGGGGGTGTTGCGCCCCTTGGATGCAAACTGCTCCGGGTCTACCGTCCACTCTTCGTTCGGGTCGAAGATGACGATGTCCGCGTCATTTCCCAGAGCCAGCCGTCCCTTCGACAGCCCCAGGATAGAGGAGGGGTTCACCGTCATCCGGCGGACAATCTCCGTCAGCTCCATCTTTCCGGTGTGATACAGGGCGGTCAGGGTGACTGCCAGGGAGGTCTCCAGCCCGACCATGCCGCTGGGCGCCCGGGTGAGGGGCCTGGCCTTCTCCTCGGCGGAGTGGGGGGCGTGGTCGGTGGCGATGGCGTCGATGGTGCCGTCCCGCAGGCCGGCGATGATTCCCTTCACATCCTGCTGTGTCCGCAGGGGGGGATTGATCCTGGCCAGGGACCCCTGCGTCAGGATCTCGTCCTCTGTGAGGGTAAAATACTGGGGGCAGGTCTCGCAGGTAACGGGCACCCCGTGCTCCTTCATCCGGCGCACGATGTCCACCGCCTTGGCCGTCGAGATATGGCAGATGTGGACCCGGGCGCCGGTCTCCTCCGCCAGCATGGCCGCACGCATCACCTCCAGCTCCTCAGCGATGGCGGGCCGTCCCTCCAGCCAGAGCTGGCGGGATACGCTGCCCTCGTTCACCGCCCGGCCCTCCACCATGGAGGTGTCCTCACAGTGGCAGAGGACAGGCAGCTCCTGCCGCTTGGCCCTTATCATGGCGTCCCGCATCAGGTTGGCGTTGTCCACGTTGCAGCCGTCATCAGAGAGGGCCACCGCCCCCGCCTTTTTCAGCGCCTCTGCGTCGGTGGGCTCCTCCCCTCTCAGCCCCACGGACACCGCCGCGATGGGGTAGACGTGGACGCCGCTCCCCTCCTTGGCCCGCTCCCGCACATAGTGCAGCTGCTCCGGGCAGTCCAGCACCGGGTCCGTGTTGGCCATACAGGCCAGGGAGGTGACCCCTCCCCGGGCCGCCGCAGCCGTGCCGGTGCGGATGTCCTCTTTATAGGTGTACCCCGGGTCCCGCAGGTGTACGTGCATGTCCACCAGGCCCGGGCTCACCACCAGCCCCGAGGCGTCGATGATCCGGTCCGCCTCCGTCTCCAGACCCCGCTCCAGCAGGGCCACCCGGCCGTTTTCCGCCAGCAGGTCGGTCAGCGTCACGGTCTTGCTCACCGGGTCCAGGACCCTTCCGTTCTGAATCAGTAATTTCATGTCAAACTCCTCCGGGGACCGCGGGGGGAATGCCCGGGCACCACTGTCAGCTTTTCTCTGTGTTGTATGCCCCTGCGGTCCGGCCCAGGTCCTCCTTCTCAGCTCCACTGCCTCAGACCGGAGCCTGCCGCATCTCGATACCGGCTTTATTATAGCGAAACCAGCAGGATTTAGCAACGGATTTTTCCCGCTTTTGGGGAAGAATAGCGTATGACCGAAACGCCCGTCCACGGTGCGTTTTGGAAAAAAGGAGGAATGGATATGAGCAACGGACAATTTTGGTGGGGCATGACCACTGGACTGGTGGCCGGCGCCGTCGTGGGCATGAGCGTGGCACCCTCCCGCCGGGAGATGAAAAAGACCGCCCACAAGGTGGCCAAGCATGTCAATGAGGCCGTGGAGGATCTGACCGAGGCCCTGGGCATGTGACCCTCCCATCAAGACAGCTCCCACCGCGGGCAGACCGTGGCGGGAGCTGTCTTGATGCCGTTGTTTTTGTTTCCGCCCAGGCTCACAGCCGCACCGGCACCGGCCGGCCGGGCAGCAGCTCCTCCGGCGTCACCCGGCACTCCATGGCCAGCACCTCCACGCCGGCCTCTGCCGCGTGGCGCAGGGCCGCCCCAAAGGCGGGGTGGGTCCGGTCGTTAGGCTCGAACCATGAGACGTTCTCCATCTGAATAACAAAGCACACCGCCGTTCGGTATCCCGCCCGGCGGGCCTCCTCCAGCTCCTGAAGGTGCTTTACCCCCCGCAGCGTGGGGGCATCGGGGAAGCGGACCACCCCGTCCTCCTCCAATGTGACCCCTTTCACCTCCACAAATCCCCGCTCTGCTGAAGACTCCCAGTAGAAATCGAATCTAGAATTCCTATATGTAGTCTCCGGACGCAGCAGAGACAGCTCCGGAAGGAATCCTCCGCCCCGGGCCCACTCCTCGAACACCCGGTTGGGGGCCTGAGCGTCCATATTGATGAGTCTTGTCCCCNTCCGGTCGTTAGGCTCGAACCATGAGACGTTCTCCATCTGAATAACAAAGCACACCGCCGTTCGGTATCCCGCCCGGCGGGCCTCCTCCAGCTCCTGAAGGTGCTTTACCCCCCGCAGCGTGGGGGCATCGGGGAAGCGGACCACCCCGTCCTCCTCCAATGTGACCCCTTTCACCTCCACAAATCCCCGCTCTGCTGAAGACTCCCAGTAGAAATCGAATCTAGAATTCCTATATGTAGTCTCCGGACGCAGCAGAGACAGCTCCGGAAGGAATCCTCCGCCCCGGGCCCACTCCTCGAACACCCGGTTGGGGGCCTGAGCGTCCATATTGATGAGTCTTGTCCCCTTCTCCACTGCGATCAGGTCATATTGGGTCTTTCGGGCCGGGTTCCCGCTCTCCTCCAGATAGACCTTCGCGCCAGGGACCAGCAGTTCACGGCACCTGCCTGTATTTTTCACGTGGCACACAGCCGCCGTACCGCCCAGCTCCACATGAGCCACGAACCGGTTTGGCCGGTCCAGGAAGGTCCCGGGCCGTATCTTTTCATATTTCATCTTGCCGCTCCTGTCTTTATCATGGTATGATAGGGACGGACCGCCGGCATCCCGCCGCCCGTCACAACGAGGAAATGGAGTCTCCCGATGCAGAAGAAAGCTTACCTCTCTATTATTTCCGCCGCCGCCCTCTGGGGCTGCATCGGTGTATTTCTCCGTCTGCTCACCGCCGCGGGCCTGGACTCCATGGAGTCGGTGGCAGTACGCAGCACGGTGGCCGCCATCCTTTACTTTTTCTGGCTGCTCTTCACTGACCGGGCCGCCTTCCGGGTACGCCTACAAGATCTCTGGTACTTTGTGGGGACCGGCATCTTCAGCGTGCTCTTTTTCAACTGGTGCTACTTCAATGCCATCTCACTCAGTGCCCTGTCCGTGGCCGCCGTCCTGCTGTACACCTCTCCCGTCTTTGTGATGCTGCTCTCTGCGCTCTGCTTCCAGGAACCTATCACCCCCCGCAAGATCGGCGCCCTCCTGCTCACCTTCTGCGGCTGTGTGCTGGTGGCCGGCCTGTTTCCCGCCGGGGTGGGGAGCATCTCTGCCGCCGCGGTGCTTTTCGGCCTGGGTTCCGGCTTCGGCTATGCCCTGTACAGCATTTTCAGTAAACTGGCCCTGAAACGGTACTCCCCCTCCACCATCACCTTCTATACTTTTCTGTTCTCCGCTCTGGGCTCCCTGCCCCTGTCTCGTTTATGGGAGGACGCCTCCCTCCTTTTAGACCCCAGGGCCATCCTGGGCGGTCTTGGCATAGGCGTCTTGTGCTGCATCCTGCCCTATCTGCTCTATACGGAGGGCCTGCGCTGGGCAGAGCCCGGCAAGGCCGCTATTCTGGCCACTGTGGAGCCCTTTGTGGCCGCCCTCATCGGTATTTTCGCGTTTCATGAGGCAGTCACCCCCTATAAGCTGCTGGGTATGGCCGCCATCTTCGGGGCGATTCTGATCCTGAACCGCCGTCCCTGAACCGGCCCGTCACTTTGTCTGTCCACCTTACGCGAGCAAGGGCGGCTCCTATGGGAGCCGCCCTTCTTTTATGCTCTCTTCTCCGGCCCGCTTACAGCTTGACGAATTTGTCCCGATTGGCCCGGCAGATGGGACATTGATACCCCTCGGGCAGTGTCTCCTTCTCAGCCACATAACCGCAGATGGTACACTTCCAGCCCTCATTGCCCTCCAGGGTGCGGTACACGGTAGCGGCCGGAGGCGTGGAGCCCCCGCCGTTCTTGAAGTCATCCACCGTCAGGGCAGGGCCTTCGCCCAAGGTCTCCGCCTCGGTAGCCTCTCCGATATAAAGCATATAGGTCCCCAGATCCAGCTTTTCCACGATCTTGCAGCTGATCCGGGCCAGGGCGTGGTCCTTCACATAGGGGTTGCCCGCCTCATCGGTCTGGACATCAAAGCCCTCAAATTTGTCCACCACCCGGCCGGACTTGTAGCCAAACAGGTCCACCAGATCCTTGGGAGTATCTTTGGCCAAGACAGTGGCGGCAAAGCTGCCCGCGGCCTCGATGATCTTGAAGGTCTCATTGCTCTTATTGACCGTCAACGAGAATTTGTAGGGGCTGGAAGAGGTCACCTGATGCAGGGAGTTGACGATGCACCCATTGCGCTTCCCATCGGCGGCAGCCGCCACGATGAATAGTCCATAATTGATCCGGTTAAACGCCTTTCGATTCATAATATTCCCTCCGCACTCATCACTCATTTAATAGGAATCATTCCTGTTATTGCCTTCAGTATATCATATTTTGCCCCTTTGTCAAGGAAAAAACACAGTTAAAAATAAAAACGAGGAGCAGTTTTATCTGCTCCTCGTCTGTGTAGGCACTACCTATTTTCCCAGCCCGTCTCCAGGCAAGTATCTTCGGCAGAAGCGAGCTTAACTTCCGTGTTCGGAATGGGAACGGGTGGACCCTCGCTCTAATCAGCACCTACTTTACTTTCTCCGAAAAGAA